>JAIEOQ010000002.1 GCA_019750335.1 Candidatus Obscuribacterales bacterium | reverse complement strand
CGGTGACTGGGACGAAGTCGTAACAAGGTAGCCGTACCGGAAGGTGCGGCTGGATCACCTCCTTTCTAGGGAGATAGTGGATAAATCCATTCGGTAATGGGTTGACTTCCACCAATTAGCGCGCTCGAAGTTTTCACGAACTTCAAGCAACATGCGTTATCTCTTAGGTCGGTGCCATAGACGCTTATCTGGTAGGTAAAATCTACTCAAAAGCCAGGTAAGTCGAGGTTCGACAGGATATTGTGGGATTGGCTATTCAGTTATCAGGGTTCAGTTTACTGAACCACTAAAAGCGAGGTAGAAATGCCTCGTTTTTTTTTTTGCGTATTTATAGGGAGCTGATGCAAACGAGCTTTGCATCAGCGAATGATATATTTGGACTAGATTCGGGCTAACTTCAAAAAGGGTACCGCTCAAGATGTTAAACACGGTCGTCAAGCGCGTCGCTCAGACCTTTGGCATAGATATAAGGCGATACCAAGCCGAACCGCATTTGAATGATGTCCGTCTTCTTCTTAAGCATGATCAACCAATGATTTTTGATGTTGGTGCTAATGAAGGACAAACTATCAAAAGTCTTAAACGTGCTTTTCCAAAGAGCACCATACATAGCTTTGAGCCTAGTCCTGAGCTCTTTTTGAAGCTCAAGCAAAATTACGAACGAGATGGCGTACATGTATGGAATCTTGGTCTTGGAGCTGAATCAAAACAATCCAAACTGTATGAGAATTCCTCTTGCTCTGGAATGAATTCTTTTCTAGAGCTTGGTGAATTTGGTTGGGGCGAGATTGCAAAAGAAAGTTTGATAAATATCGATACTGTAGATAATTTTTGCCGGCAGCAAAAAATCGATCAAATCGATCTTTTAAAATCAGATACCCAAGGCTTTGATCTTGAAGTAGTTAAAGGTGCTGCGGAGATGATCGGTAAAAACAAGATTGGACTTGTTTTTATCGAAATATGCTTTCTCCCGCTATACAAGAATGCACCGACACTCGGACAAATATATGATTATTTGATTGAGCGCAATTTTTACTGCTTCAATATTTATCATATCTATCGTCACCAAAAACTTGCTGGCTGGACCGATTGTCTGTTTGTCCACAAATCATATCTGGAGTAAAACTATGACTTGTTGGATCAAAACAATTCCGCTTGCCGAAGCTGATAATAAGCTGGTTGAGGCGATTGAAGAGCAGCGTCGAGTTTATCCGCCAGAATATAGAATTCCGGATCCGAAATCGATAGCGGCTGGTGCCGATCGCCCTTCGGTAGTCATGGCTCATAGTTTAATGCCTGAAGTATTGCGTCAAACTTTTTCAGCTTTTGCTTCAGTCTTGGCAGATGATTTGCCGCTTAGTCGGCGGGATCACGAGCTTATCGCCACTGCCGCTTCAGCAACTAATAACTGCTCCTATTGCGCTGACAGTCATGCTGATTTTTTGCAGCAAGTGACTGGTGACGATAAGCTGGCGAAAGCAATAAGAAACAACTATCAAACAGCCGATCTTACTGATAAAGAACGAATCATGATCGAGTATGCGGTCAAGTTGACTCGCGATTCGCTGTCGATTCAACAAACTGATATTGAAAAATTGCGGACTGCAGGTTTTGACGACAAAGAAATATTGCAAATAAATCTGATTACCGCTTGGTTCAATTATTTCAATCGCGTGGTCAACGGCCTTGGTGTTGGCCGATCCTAGAAATGTCACCAACTCCCAAAAAATTTCCTGGGCGCCCTCGCAAAATTTTTTGGGAGTTGGCCGGGAGTTAATCTGCCGATGACTGGTAAGCATTTTGTGTTATGATGATTTCAGACCGATCGGTCTGAAATGGATTTGACAACCAATGAGTAAAGGCAGTTTGACCCGTGAAATGATCTTGAGCAAAGCCGCAGCTTTGTTCAACAGCCGTGGTTATTTCGGGGCTTCGCTTTCTGATGTGATGCAGGCGACCGGCTTGGAAAAAGGCGGTATCTACAATCATTTTGAAAGTAAAGATGCCTTGGCCTTGGAAGCCTTTGATTATGCTGTTGCCGTTAACGGTCAAGCTCTTAAAGAAAGAGTTGATTCAGTAAGCGGAGCAATTGAAAAATTGCAGGCGGTACTTGGCCATTTTAAGCAGGTTGCCGATAAGCCTCTTGTCGAAGGGGGCTGTCCTTTGCTCAACAGTGCTATCGAGAGTGATGATGCTCATCCGCTTCTTTGTCAGCGTGTACAAAAAGCCATGGCTCGCTTTATAAAGCTGATTGAAAAAATCATTGAAGAGGGAATTGCTTCCGGGACGGTTCGTCATGATGTTAAAGCAAGCACGGCCGCTACTTTTATTATCGCTTCGTTAGAAGGTGGAGTGATGCTAAGCAAGCTCTATCAAGACAAAGAAAAAATGTTATTTGTCATCGAACAGATGCAAGATTATATTGCCGGTCTTGCCGCTAGAAAAGGAGTCAGCAAATGAATTTACAAGAACAAGCACAAAAACAGCCTTTGCCGACAACTATAGGAAAAAATCATGCAGTATTGTCCGCCGGGAAATTTTCCGATTTGGACCGCTATTCTTTTAAGCACCCACTTATAGATAAAGAAAGACGGGGTAAGCTTTTCATTAAAGACTATCTGGATTTGACCGGTATGCAAATCTCTTTAAATAAGTTACCTGCGGGACGTGCAGTGCCTTTCTCTCACGCTCACAAGGAAAATGAAGAGGTCTATATTTTTACCGGTGGAAAAGGACAAATGCAAATCGACGGTGAGATATTCGATGTTGCCGAAGGCACTGTCGTTGTAGTTAAACCCGAAGGTATGCGCACTTGGCGTAATAACTCAACAGAAGATCTGTACTATGTTGTGATTCAAGCTAAAATGAATTCTTTGTCTCAAGATACTTTTGATGATGGCGTTCCAGGCGATCAACCGATTGTCTGGCCGGGATAAAACATGAAAATAAGTCTTCGTCCGCTTATTCAAAATGATTTCGAATCTTTGTCGAGCTGGCTGTCCGCACCGCATGTGGTGCGTTGGTGGGGACCGGCGCCGGTAGGCGAAGCGCTGGAAGAAAAATATCTTCCGCGTTTGGCTGCCGATGCGGCTACTCGTGTTTATGTTATAGAAGCTGATAACAAGCCATTGGGCATCATACAGTGCTATCGTCATTGCGATTATCCGGACTATGATCAAGAAGTCGGTATCGCGAAAGCTGCCGGCACAGACTATTTAATCGGTGAATCGGGATTTACCGGTCGTGGCATCGGTAGCGAAGCGATTAGTCAAATGAGCAGGCTGGCTTTCGCCCTTTATCCGGAGACTGATGTGATTGTGTCAGTGCCGCAAAAAGAAAATCGTGCTTCTTGCCGAGCATTGGAAAAAGCTGGTTATAAGCTTATCGATGAGCGACAAATGAAGTCGGATAATTTGCAGGAGGGTGTCAGCTGCATCTATCAACTCTCGCGTTAATCGTTCTTTCCGCTTCGATAAAGACGAATGTGCACCTTCTCTACCGTAGCCATACCGTCTTTAATGGCGCTGTCTACTACCGGCAAGAAAGCTTCAATTTTTGTCAGTTCATCAATAATTTCAACGATAATTGGTAAATCGGTGGAAAGATCCAATAGCTTTGCTGTATGAATGCGACTGCTGGCACCAAAACCAGCTATCCCGCGCAACACTGTACCGCCTGCTAATCCGGACTTTTTCGCTTCTTGTAAAAGCCATTCATATAATGGCTTGCCTTCATGCTTATCGGTCTCGCCAATAAATATCCGCAGTAAATGACCTTCTTCCGCTAGCATTTTTATTCCTTTAGACTAAACGTCCTAAAACATAACCCAACCAAACGCAAATAAGCCCGAGGGCTACTTGCAACACGGCATTACCAGCGGCGTATAAAAATTCACCGTCACGAATTAACTGTACCGTTTCATAACCGAAACTCGAGAAAGTAGTGAAACCGCCGAGAATGCCTACGAATAAAAACAAGCGTTGATCGCCAGGAAACAAACCGCGAGCTTCGGATAATTGAGCCAGAAAGCCGATGAGCAAACAACCGAGCATATTGACGCTAAATGTGCCAATCGGAAAAATCCAACCGTTAGCAAACCGTTGTACTGTCGTGCTTAAAAGATAGCGGCAAACACCGCCAAAACCGGATCCTAGGAAGATGAGTAAAAAACTCATGCTTTCTCTCCATTGTCGACATGCAATAAGCAGAGTTCAACACCGGCTTCTTTGAATTGGGCTTTTGCCAATTCAAACTCTTCCTGCCAGCGTGGATTGTCGCTGTGTGGCGCTACTGCCCGCTTTATGCCGGTTTGGATGACCATAGCCGCACAAGCAGCGCATGACATGAAAGGCCAGGTATAAAGAGTGCAGTTATTCAAAGATCTGCCGGCAAAAAGCATGGCGTTTCTTTCGCAATGCACAAACATTTTGTATTTGATTTCACGGTTATTCAGGCGCTCCGGCAAGTCTTCAACGCCTTGTGCCAGCCCGTTATAACCAACAGAAACAATCCGGCGTTTTTCATCCACAATAACTGCGCCTGTTTGGGTGCTGGGATCTTTAGACCAAGAAGCGATGAGTTTGGCTAGATCCAAAAAACGTTTATCCCATTTCTCTTGGTTGTTCATTAAAGCTCCAATAAGCCCACCTGTACCGGACGACAATATAATACCGCGAATCTGCTTTATTCATTTCACGATAATTTCACACACACGTCATCAAAGCTTCACTAATCGACTTTATATTGTGTCGAGTAATGACTAAAAAGCTATGAGGAAGGAAATTATGTCGGAGTTTGGCAAAGCAGATCCTGTTGAGACCGGTGAAAATAAAACAGCAGTTAGTGAAAATTCAACTCTTTCGCAAAAAGTAGTCGGTGAGCTTGTTGATCTTAGATCTGCCGGCTTATTGGAACCAGTGAAAGCAGAAGACCAAAATTTCATTGAAGAGCATCCGGTAGCCTCTACCATTGCTGGGGTAAGTGCCTTGGCTGCTGCCGTTTATCTGGCTCGACGCGGCAAGGCGGGTGTTCTTGCTAATAAAGCGGATGATCTAGTTAAGCTTGAGTTGACCGGGTTGCCGGCCAGTAAGCCGCTAGCGCAGTTAGATATGCTGAGCGCTCATGCCGACCGTTTCCAAAGGGTTGTTAATATCGGCGTACCAGTAACTGCTGAAACTGTGAATATGGCTAAAGCGGTCAGTGCCGGTTTGCCGGTGACTCAAAGAACGGTAAATATAGTGGCAGACTTGGCAGCAGACGGGACACCTATTAAGCGTATGGCTGCTTCTGTCAGATTGGCTGAAAGCGGTGCGGCTTTCCCTTTGACCGGCGGTAAATGCAAGGTTTATGGTTTGGATGGAAAGCCAAAAATTCTTGATATTAAAGATGTAGATCCTAAACTCTTGCCATAAATGAGGCTAGTTATTTCTTTTAGTTATTCGGCTTTTGATAAGGCAAAGCAACCCGATAAAGCGTATTCGGTGCCGGTTCGTATTTGCTGATTATTTTGTTTACGGCGCCGCTGTTTATTAGCTGTTCAAGGGCTGTGTCAATCATGTCTTTGAATTCAAGCTGTCCGCGGCGGAACATCCAGCTGTTTGGAAACACTCGTACAGGAGTGCTGCTTTTAAGAGGTTCGATCGCGCCTGGGTTTGTTTTGAGAAAAGCAGCGGCAACAGCTGGTTCTACGAAAGTAATATCGGCTTTGCCTGAGGACACGGTAAGCAGCATTTGTGAAATATCTGAGAGTTGCGGTAAAGAAACAACTTTAGCTTGAGGGAAATCTTCGCGTACGATTATTTCAGCTGTTTCACCATCTACGGTAGCAATCGTTGAAGCGGGCGAATTAAAAGCTTTAATATCTTTGCCTGAAATGTCTTTGTTCCCAGTTTTTGCATAAGCGAAAATCGGGCTAAAGAAAAGAGGCTTGCTGAAATCTATTTGGCGTGCCCGATTGGCGTTAGTCCAAACCGGTGTTACTACCATGTCGTAGCGGTTTGTTTGTAAGCCTTCGATCATAGATCCCCAGCCGACCTCTTCGGTCCATTCGACTTTGAGCCCCAGATTTTTGGCAGCTAGTTCCAAAGTTTCAACGCCGATACCGGAAAGTTTGCCGGTGTTTGGATCTTTGAGACAGCCTGGGTTATAGATTACATAACCGCAACGGATTGAGCCTTGCTTAATTACACGATCATAAACGGAACCTTCCGTAGAAGTTTGTTTGATTGCCGTATTGGAACAGCCGCTTAAAGTGATAGCAACGCAGGATAAGAGCGTAAGCAGCATTTGTTTATGTGGAAAGCGTGTAAATGACGAAATCATTCAGAAGAGCTCCGTTGTAGCTGTATTCAGGGGTGAGTGTGGTATCGATTAGTTTCAGTCCAGCCAAATTATATTGGTGTTCATACCAACTAAGCGGTCTGTGCATTTCAATAATTTCGTAACCGCCCTCCTTTTTGATCTTTTTGTAGCTGTGATTGTTTTCGTAAGAATGTTCGGTTTGAAAACGATAGTCAAGTTGAGATTCAGGGACATTGAAAAGTTTGGGATTGCAAAAACCGAAATAAGCACGACCACCCGGGCGGAGAATCTTGCTGATATTTTTTAGTATTTCAAGTACAACCTTGTCGGTAGCAATACAAAGTACTAGGTTACAAATGACTATTTCAAATGAATCTTCAAGCACATCGCTAATGTTTTGAAATACTCGTTCTTGCCCGATTCTTTCGCCGGCTTTTATGCTCATTTGCGGATTGATGTCCCAAGTGTGAACATCCGCATCAAGACGCTGCAAAGCTGAGGCTAAAATGCCGGGACCGGCTCCGTAATCAAGAATACGTTTTGCCTCTGGTGCCGGCATAAGCGACATAAGAGTATTGTCGTAAGACATGAGCTTCAGCTGTTCGCCTTCAAGCTCTTTTATTACTTTATTCCAGTTGTCTTGCGATACGGAGATCATCGTTGAAGTATAGCTTGATTTGTTTTGATGGTCATGTCCATTGATTTTGCATAATTGCAGTCAATGTCAATAACAGCGCGGCTGTTAGAAGATATGGATTGACTCTACCTTTGTTCTGAATCAACTGTTTGAGCGCGTAAGCCCAAAAACCAACCAGCATCGCCTTGTCAAGCCCGAAGGTAAGAAAGGAGAGGGCAGCCATGATTAAAGCGATGCTGACATCAAATCGACTTAAGGATGAGCTCTCTTTTCGCGGCAGTAATAACCAACCGACATAAAGCAAAATACCTGATGTGGCTTCGACCGGTACCATGCCGACCAGAGGAGTGAAAGCCAAGCTTGCTAGCATAAATAAACCGCAAACCACGGCTGTCATACCGGTACGCCCGCCGGCAGCAATACCGACTGCACTCTCTACAAAAGCAATTAGGCTAGAAGTTCCTAAGATCGCTCCACCGATTGTACCGGCACCGTCGACATACAATGCTTTTTCGATATTGCGCACTTTTCCTTGAGTTTGCAGATTGGTTGCCCCAGTTAAACCGATGAACTTGCCGATGCCACCATAAAAATCGACGATGAAAAAAATCAATACTGCAGAGAGCGCTTTTGGATTCCCAAGAACGCCAAAAATATCTAGCTTTCCTAAAGCAGAAAACATTTCGTTTGAAAGACTGACCGGTAGCTTTGGCACAATGCCAAGCTGGCGACACAAAATGGTTGCAGCAATCATTGCTATGAGCAAGCCGCCTCTTAAATTGAATCTTTTCAATCCAAGTAATGCCGCAACAATGAGGCCTGTATACATGACTCTTGCTTCGTTTGAGACAAGCTGTGTCATTTGCCAATGCGACAGATCGGGTAAACCGTTTTTGAAAACAATGACTTTTGCTAAATAAAGCCCGATGGTTGCTACAAAAACACCGACACTAACAGCAATGCTTGTTTTAAGACCATCGGGTATGGAATCAATTATTTTTTGGCGAACGGGCAACCATGTAAAAAGTAAGCAGAGTACGCCGGACCAAAAGACTGTGCCTAAAGCTTGTGGCCAGGATAAGCCTAAATGACCGACAACGGCAAAAGCAAAAAAACCGTTCATCTCAAGACCGGGAGCGACAGCAAAAGGTAGTCTTGCCCATAGTCCCATGAAAATGGTGGATAGCCCGGAAGCGATAGCTGTAGCAAATAAAACAGCACCAGGACTAATGCCAGCTTGACTTAAGATGGCTGGATTAACAACAAAAATATAGGCCAGACTCAAATAAGTTGATAGTCCGGCAAAAAACTCGGTCTTCCAAGTTGTGCCGAGTTCCTCAATTGAAAAATAGGGTTTCATATTTAGCTTGCTGACTCAATTACGGATAGAAACTTTTGTACTCTGTCATGTTTTGGTGAGCTAAGCACTTCTTTGCCGCCTGATTCGATAATCTTTCCACCGTCCATGAAGATTATTCGATCCGCTGCTTCCTGAGCGAAGTGGAGCAGGTGGGTGACTGTAAGGATACCAATCCCTCTTTTAGCCAGATCTTTTAAATGAGAAAGAATGATCGCTATTTGTTCTACATCTAAAGAAGATGTGATTTCGTCAAGCAGGAGATATTTAGGCTCAAGCAGTAGAGCGCGTACTAAGGCGGCTCGCTGTTTCTGTCCAAGGGAGGCTTCGTTGGGATAGCGATAAATGAATTTTTCCATTTCAAACAAGCTAATCATTTCATCGACTTTTTCGTCTGCTACGGACTGCTTACCTACAGCTAAAGGCAAAGTGATGTTTTGCAGTAGAGTCAGATGTGGCCATAAAAAAAGCTGCTGAAATACAACTGTAACTTTGGGCCAGGGCGGTACAAACTTATCCTGTTTGGAAAGCGGAAAAGAATAATTATAGTCATCGACAGCTATTTGTCCGCTGTCTGGTTTTTCTAAAAGAGAAAGCATGCGGATCAAGGAAGTTTTACCCGAGCCGCTTGGACCGATGATTACTGAAATCTCTCCTGGTGCTAGCTCAAGGCTAGCTTGATCAATTATTTTTTGATCGCCGTAGGATTTGACTAAATTGGAGCCCTTCAGCATCAGTTAGCGCTCCGATAAGTTTCGCGTAAATTTTGCTTTTAACCATAAGGCTAAGCCGTTCATGGGCAAGCAAATGGCTAGGAATAGAATGCCCAGCGCTGTATAAATTTCAACCGGCTTGTATATCTGCGAGTTTATTTGTTGTGCCACACGAAATATTTCGTTTACCGAGATCAAGCTGGCAAACAGCGTAGCTTGCAGCATATTCACTTGTAGCATTAATAAAACAGGAACTGATTGGCGCAGAACAATAGGCAATTGTATGTAGAGAAGGATCTGTAAGGGTTCCATGCCGCAAACCTGTCCGGCAGTTACGTATTGCTGCGGGAATTCGGATAGAACTTCGCGTATGGTGTCAGCTACGGCAAAAACATTGATTATGCTAAGCGTTGCCGCGGCGGTAATGAAAGGATCGATAACCACCCCTAACAAAGACTGTAGAGGGTAATGAAGCCAAAACAGAAAAACGAGTATCGGCATTCCGGAAAGGACAAAAGATGTCAGCCTGCTCGGTATGCCGACTAAAACTTTCCATTTAGCCGCTAAAATGCCTAGTAACGTGCCGCCAAGCAAGCCAACTAGCCAAATGATCAATGCCAACCGGAAAGTTGTGGCAAGTCCGTTAGCAAAAGCTTCTTGATACTTAAATAGAATATCGGCGATCGTCATGCAAATGCAGCACCATAGCCTTATAGCTGTAATGAGACCACGGGACCTTTTTAATGTCTATGAGGAAAATACGACATTTGCAGTCCAGAAGTTAATCTTTCCCTGTCCGAAAACAGGTGATTTCCGGCTATAGCCATTTATCGGTTTGGTTAGTTAGATTGGATTGGAAAGATGGTAATTGAAGCAAAAAACGACACTAAGCTTGAAATGGCTAAAAAAACGTCGGACAAAGATGAGCGTGGAATATTTGATGATTTATTAGGGTCAAATGCTGAATATTGGCAAGCGCGCAAGCAGATGCAAGCGCCAGGGCTGCCGGAGGATCATTTGATTCTGGCTTTTGCTCCAGAAGCAGTAGCGGCTGCTGAATCACCGCTTGTTACTTTGCAAAAAGAATTGACCGAACTTGAATCCAAGCAGGACGGAGTTAATAGCAATTCTTATGGTGATTGCTTGTTTAAGATTGGCGTTGAACAGTTGCGCAGTGGAGATAAAGTCGAAGCCCATAAAAGCTTAGTTAAAGCAATTGAAAGTTGGCGGCACTTTCCTGGGCAGCACTCCTCTGAATACGGCGATCGTTTAATTGATTTTGCCAAAGAGTGCAGCCCGCATGATGAAATACCATGGGCTGAAGCGGCTTTACGAGAAGCTCTTGTCGTTCAAGAGCAGGAATTTGGCAAGTATCATGGGAAAACGGCAGACGTTTTGGAACGTCTATCGGCAATGGTAGGAGCTAATCCGGCGCGAGCGGCGGAAGCGAGTAATTTAAGTGTGGAAGCCAGGTACAGGCTAAAATATGCACCTGTTCCAAATGACGGTATGCAAAGAATCTTGCGTAGTGTTGCTCAACTGCCCGAAAATATTCAAGCTGATATTAATCAAGATGGTATCAGTCTGCAAACTTCCAATTTACCGCGTCTGCTTGAAGAATCAACCGGAGTCAACCTTAAGCAACTACTGACCGTGGCTTTGGCTCAAAATAGTAACATTCCCGAGTCTTCTCGTTCTCAGTTGTCCGAAGGTATTTATAGGGCTTTGCGTGGAATTTCCGGTTTGGAAAATCATGGTAATCAAGTTAAATTGACTCGTCATGAGGAAACCCGAATACCTTTGCCTAATGAACTCACCGAAGGTTATATTGACGGCATTGCTTTTGATAAAGAAATCAGTTTTAAGCTAGAGAGCCCGTCGCCTGAATCCATAGTTATAAGTGATTTGCACGGTATAACTTTCACCAGGGATGATACCAAAGTCAATTTGACATCCATATCGTTTACTCTGGCAAACAATAAGCTTGCAGTAAAAACAGATTTTGAACTTGCTGAAGATAAGCAACAGCAAGCTCCAGCGACCGATGTTAGTGTGTTCGATATAGGTGCTATCAGTAATCTTGGTAAGAATTATTTTCTCACAAAGATTATCAAAAACTTGCCTGAGATCAAAATCGATGTCGATGGTGCGGCTTGCAAAGCCGGACTTCAAGAATTTCATAAATTCAAGGAGCTGTTAAGTAGTCCGCAAGAAGCAAAACATTTGTTGGAGAGTTCAACCGGTGTTTCTATAAATGATCCATTCTCCAAAGCGATGATTGAAGGTGGCACGCGTATAACTAAAAAAGGAGGTTTAATTACTCTTGAGCGTAAAGGGCAGACTGTATGCGATCTGGGTGGTGTTAGTTTGCGTATAGATCCAAAAGTGGTTATTCAAACGGCGGAAGAACCGGCCAATTTAATAATCAATCGGATTGAAGGTATTAATTTGGATGTGCCGTTCTCGGCCCCTGAAGAGCTCAAACGCATCGGCTTGGATCTAGATCGCAGTGTACCGAAACAAATAACTGGCTTGATGTTATTTGCTCCGAATTTTGCCGGCAATAGATTTTTAAGAGCCGATACCGGTGCGCAAACACATATGCAGTTAACCTTGTCCCCAAGTTTTCAACCAGCGCGGGATACAGCTGGAAACTGGATCTTACGTGGTGCTGTAGGCAGTCCGATTGACGGACAACCGGTTCCCTTTTGGGTGCGTTTAAACGGGCAAAATCAGCCGGAAATGTCTTTTGACGAGCTGGCGGTCCAAGGCATTCATATTGCAACAAAGGCGGTACGCTTTGACAGCCCATCAACATGGAAATGGGGTGCAGCTGCTGTTGCCGGGGAAGTGGTTCGTGACTCGGCTAATTTTGTGAATTGGTTGACTGATTGAATTCTTGTTTACTGCGTTACTGTTGGCAGAGTGAAATTGTCGGCGCTCGGTGCTTCCGGTGTGAAATATTGCAGAGTCATAGTGGCGCCGCCATGATTGTCTGTTTTGCTTATTGATTGCACCAAAAAATGTGTATCATCACCAATCCAGGCTTCCACGGTACCTTTTACAGTGTTATTGCCGGATGGAGAATAGCGGAAGCCATGACATGGATGTCCAGCAATCGTTTTTTGTCCAAGCTCTTGAGCGTTACGCTGTCTGGCGTCAGCTACTGTTGTTACCGGAAATAGATCGTTATTGTTTTCGTCGAAGCCAAAACGAGTTGCTCCCTTTTGTTTACCGTCGTCAGCGATAACATAAGCTGTTGCGGTGGCACGATCATATATGAATATGTCTTTGCGGCTACCTTGTCTCATTTCAATCAATAAATGCCCTCTACCGTCAGACGCGGTGCGCCAGAGACCGCCGCCATTGTCGTTAGTAAGTGAGTAGGTAGCGTCATAAGTATGAGCCCAGTTCGGTGCGGCAAGAGCTGGACCGGCCGCTAACGGCATAAAGAAGGAAAGAAGTAATAGCATCTTTTTCATGGTGGTCCTGCCTTTGCTTTTCTCTAACACACTGTTCCCGGTCATTTTAGAGCTGAAACTTAGCCAAGGGCAAGTCCGCCAGTGGCTGTTTCTTTGTATTTTTGATTCATATCCAAGCCGGTTTGTTTCATTACTTCAAGCACCCGGTCGAGGCTGATCAGGTGTGAACCGTCCGAAGCTAAAGAAAGCGCTACGGCGTTCAGTGCTTTAACGGCACCCATGGCATTCCTTTCGATGCAAGGAATTTGTACGAGCCCTTTGATTGGGTCGCAGGTCATTCCTAAGTGATGTTCGATTCCGATTTCAGCTGCTTGCTCAATCTGATTGATCGTGCCGCCGAGCATTGCTGTTGCGCCAGCGGCAGCCATGGCACAGGATGTGCCTACTTCTCCCTGGCAACCGACTTCGGCACCACTGATAGAGGCATGAGTCTTGACTAAGGCGCCAATGGCCGAGGCTACTATTAAGCCGTTTTGCAGGGTTTCGCGTGAGAGGTTGTGATCCTCTCTTAAAGTTCGCCACACTGAGGGAATGATACCGGAGCTACCGTTTGTCGGTGCAGTAACAACTCTGCCGCCAGCGGCATTTTCTTCGTTTACGGCTATAGCATAAACCGACGGCCGTAAATCGTTGGCTGCTCGGTCCGACGTTTGGCCGCTAAGCATTTTAGCGTGCAAATTTTTAGCACGACGTTTGACGTTTAAGCCGCCGGGCAAAATTCCTTCTGTTTTTAATCCTTGTTCGATGCATCTTTCCATTGTGTTGAGAATTTCATCGAGTTGTTGACGTAACTCGGCTTCTTTTAAGCCGAGAGCCTCCTGGTTGGCGATTATTATCTGCCAGGGAGTAATGTCGTTTTGATTGCATTGAGCAACAAATTCGGCAGCTGTATTGAAAGGGTATGGCAGTGAAACTGTTTTATCTTCAGTTGCTGAGGTGAGATATTGCCCAGTTAACGGATCAATCGCTTCAATAAATCCGCCGCCAACCGAAGCGGTAATTTGTTCCAGCAGGATTTTATCTTTTTGCCATAAACGAAAACGGATTGTATTTGGATGTGGCAGTGACTTTCCATCCATCAGCCATTCTTGCCAACTGATATCTTCGTCCGGATTGAATTTGAGTATGGCTGAGCCAAGCTTAAATTCAGGCGAATCAATCAAATTTGGCATTGCTGCCCAAATGTCTTGGGTGTCCGAAAATCGCGGGTGCAATCCGATCAGTCCGGCACAAACCGCGCCGTCAGTTCCGTGGCCTTTCCCGGTAGCGGAGAGGCTGCCATAAAGTTCGACAGCAATTCGCAAAGAATCAGAGTTAGCTAAGGTTGAAACTCTTTCTTCCAGGCGCTGGCGGAAATCCATGGCGGCAACCATCGGACCGACCGTATGAGAACTTGAAGGTCCGACACCGATTTTAAACATGGCCAGAGGGCCGATATGGTCTGCTTGCAACTTCATTTCAGTTACCTTTTCTTAAAGGCTAGCATGTTGGCGGGGTTCTAGAGCGCAAACCGTTCTCAGATTAGGTAATTCAGATGTAGAAAGTTAGCCCGATCTGGCTGCCAAGCAGGCGCTGAGCCAAGGTAGATCTGGTATAAATCAGATTCCAAATATGTTTAGGTGGGGGTAAACCATGCTGACGTTAGTGTCTCCGGAATTGGAAGCGTATTCGGTCGCTAAATCTGAACCAACCGGTAAATTACTTGATGAACTTGAGCGGATCACTCACCAAGAAACTGATTTGCCGATTATGCTTACCGGTGCTCTAGAAGGACGTTTCCTTAAACTTATGGTGCAAACGATCGGCGCAAAAAGAGTTTTGGAAATTGGCACTTTTACTGGCTATTCGGCTTTGTCCATGGCTGAGGGAATGCCGGCTGACGGAGAGATCATCACCCTGGATCTGGATCCGGCAAGTTCCGAAATTGCCAAGCGTTTCTTTGCCAAAAGCGAACACGGGAATAAAATCAAGCTTTTGCTTGGTCCGGCTCTTGACAGTATCAAAACCTTGAAAGGTGCTTTTGATCTGGTTTTTATCGATGCCGACAAAGTGAATTATGGAAACTATTATGAGGCCGTTTTACCCCTTGTGCGTTCTGGCGGTGTGATTCTCATCGATAACGTTCTTTATAGCGGTCAAGTAGTACAGCCTAATTGCGACAATTCAAGGGCAATCGCCGAGTTGAATGACAAAATCGCTAAGGATGAAAGAGTTGACCGCGTTTTGTTGCCCATTCGCGATGGCGTCTTTTTTGTGCGTAAGAAATAAGTCGAGCAATCACTAGGTAGAAAAATGCAAACTGATATGGCAAAAGAGGAATCACAAACAGTGCGTATGCGAGTTAAAGAGGCGCTACTACCGGAAAGCGTCGGAAAAAAGGCGCGTCTTTTTGGCTGGGTGCGTACGCGACGTGATTCAAAAGCCGGATTCTCTTTCATCGATCTTAATGACGGCTCCTGCTTGAAAGGAGTGCAAGTGATTGCGGAAAAGAATTTGTCCAATTATGAGGATGAAATTCTTAAGTGCGGCATTGGTTCTAGCGTAGAAATTGTTGGACAGATTGTGGCATCACCGGCTAAAGGCCAGGCGACTGAAGTTAAAGCCGAAGAGATAAAAATCTTAGGTTATGCTGATCCGGCTACTTATCCTTTGCAAAAGAAAGAAACATCTTTTGAATATTTGCGCAGCATCGCTCATCTTCGTCCGCGAACAATGACTTTTGGTGCGGTTTTTAGAATAAGAAACGAAATTTGTCGTTCGATTCATAATTTCTTCCAAAGTCAAAATTTCATTTATGTACAAACGCCGATTGTTACCGCTTCCGATTGTGAAGGCGCCGGGCAGATGTTCCGAGTGACAACTTTTGAATTGGATAATGTGCCAAAGCTGGAAAGTGGTGGCATTGATTTTGAGCAGGATTTTTTCGGAAAAGCAACAAATCTAACCGTAAGCGGTCAGCTTGAAGCCGAAACTTTTGCTACTGCTTTAAGCAATGTCTATACTTTCGGACCAACTTTTCGGGCGGAGAACTCAAATACGACCAGGCATTTAGCTGAGTTCTGGATGGTTGAGCCGGAAGTTGCTTTTTGCGATCTGGAAGGCGACATGGATCTTGCCGAATCTTTCCTGAAAACGATTTTCCGGGATGTTTTGAATAACTGTGCGGATGATATGGCCTTCCTCAATGAAAAAATCGACAATACGATTATCGGTACATTGAAAGGTATCGTTGAAAGTGATTTTGAACGTTTGACTTATACCGAAGCTGTAGACATTTTGATCGCCAGCGGTGAAAAGTTTGATTTTCCCGTAAGTTGGGGAATCGATCTACAAACCGAACATGAGCGCTATTTGACTGAGAAAAAATTTCGCAAGCCGGTAATTCTTACCGATTATCCGCGCGGGATCAAAGCTTTTTATATGAAATTGAATCCAGATGGTAAAACGGTTCGAGCGATGGATGTTCTTGTGCCTAAAATTGGTGAAATTATTGGCGGTAGCCAGAGAGAAGACAATTTAGAACTTTTGGAAGAGCGCATGAAAGAGAGCGGTCTTAACCCGGAAGAGTATTGGTGGTACCTGGACTTGCGTCGTTACGGCACGGTGCCCCATGCCGGGTTTGGCTTAGGTCTTGAGCGTTGCGTACAGTTTGTCACCGGTATGAGCAATATTCGGGATGTAATTCCATTTCCGCGTGCGCCAAAATCGGCTGATTTTTAGGCTCAGGTTTAATCTTTCATTTTCCAGTTAATCTAGCTGCCGTATAGATACGGGCAGCCAGTTTTGGGCGGGCAGGCAAAAACAAGGCGGCTGTCAAGAGGGGGCTGCTTGGCGTAGGGTAACAAGACCCTGGGCATATTGTTTGAGTAGCTACGGTGTAGCTGGCAAATTGCCTGCCTAACCAATAAGGAAAGTTATGAGTTTAGACGGGCGCAAAGCCGAGCCGCCGGACAAAAAAGCTTATTCGCCAGTTGAAGCTGATGAAGCCGAAGCAAAAGAAACTGAAAGCTCCGCCTCGACTGTGATCGCTAGTCAAATTTTTGCCAATCCGTCTGAAGCGAGCGGAGCAATCAAGTCTTTGCTGTCGGCGTCGGAGCGAGCTGTTGCCGCTGACGGGTTTATGTTAGTTGCT
The DNA here is from genome assembly GCA_019750335.1 of Candidatus Obscuribacterales bacterium. Taxonomy (GTDB): domain Bacteria; phylum Cyanobacteriota; class Vampirovibrionia; order Obscuribacterales; family Obscuribacteraceae; genus JAIEPM01. The sequence continues at coordinate 551,599 of JAIEOQ010000002.1, read as the reverse complement.
GCTGCGGATCCGGCAGAAATTCAAACGCAAGAGTCGAAAGCTTTAACTAGTCCGGCAAAAAATGTTGCCGACCATACTCCGGTTTTGGAGCTTGTTCAAGAAGCGCCAGCAAAGATCCGGGATCAGAAGCTCTCTTATTTACAAGAAAATTTGTTTGTTCTGAGTTCGCTGGTTGCCCCCGAATTACTAAAAGACACCTTGTTGCCTGCTATGAAAGAGCAACTTATAGCGGAAGCTGAAGCGCAAATGCAGACCGGTAAATTCTCGCCGGCGGATAAAGCCTCACTTGAAGCTAAAATAAATGCCGGTGAAATTCCGGATGTACTAGTTAAAAGTCTTTTGGCTCGTGAGTATGGTCAGGGCGTTTTCGGCCCGGGAACACAAGCTGTTTATGCTGCTGTAATTGCTTCGCAAGAGCAGCAAGCCGCAGATAATTTTCTTAAATTGGCTGCTTCCGGTTTGCCGATTCCACCTGGATCACCGGTACCGATGCGTCTCAATCAATTCGGCCGTCCGGAAGTGGAAGCAAGTGTGCGTGCCGGGTTAATCAATGGAGAATATAGACCTTCTTTCGGTTTGGATTCTAACAAAGTCCCGGAAATAAGCTCTTTAGCTACTTTGTTGCGATCGGCTCGCTGGAATCAAGATGCGACAAAAATCCATCAAGAATATATTGAAGCTGCGCAAATGAAACTTTTGCAGGAAGCTGTGGTTAAGCTTGGACGAAAAGAATGGTTGCCCAAAGAAAATGACAATAAGCAAGAGTGGATGCTACGTGCTGGGCCTCTTGTCGATTTGGCAACGCAAATAAAAGCTGAAGCGCAAGCTTTGGCTTTGGCTAAAAAATTGTCTGCAGGCAATGAAATCAATTTTGATCGCCAGGCTTTAACTAGTAAATTTCCTGGTTCAATTAAATTTGACAAAGACGGACGCATAGTGGGCATGGAGCTTGCTTTGCCCGATAGCTTATCGCCCTCATGGGAGAATAACCGGCGCATTGCTAAGCTCGAAGCTTGGCGGCAGGAAAATGCTGAACCGGCAAGAAGAGCTATGGAAGAGCTGGCGCTGGCTGCAGTGCAGCAAGATCGTCTTTTGTTATGGCAAGATCTGCCAAATGCCGGTGAGCACAAAAATAATCCATACACTCTTGAGTGTCACAGATATTCAGTTGAGAATGTCACCGTCGGTGGTGAGCCAAAAATTCGTGTACGTAATCGGGTGGACTATTATCAAAGCGATTGGTACAACTTTTATGATATCGGCTCAACCAAAATCGGCAGTGATGATTGTCAAAGCGTTGATCCGCAGAAACGGAGCGCTTTGGAGGAACAGTTTAAAGCCGGTACGTTGCCTACCGAGCAGATGAAAGAGCTTAATGACGCTTTAGCAAAAGGCGGTCATGTATATGCGGAAAAGTTGGATGAATTGGCCGGCATTCCTTATCGTGATTATGGGCCGACCGATCTGGTCGTTGTAATGAAAGACGGCAAGATGCATATGGTTATGGCTGGCGAGCTTGAAGCTCTGCGGGCCGGACAGGAGCGCTCACAAAATTTGGCTATGCTTGGCCTTATTGGTCTTGATCTTGTTTTTACGGCAACCGCTATTTTCGGGATTGGTGCTGCGCTTAAAGCCGCTCATGTCGGTGGGCGTTTGGCCGGGGCAGCTGCTAACGCTGCTTTGCGCAGAGCGGCCCAACAGGTCGTGAAGCGAGAGTTGATGCACGGAGCCAAAGGTTTGGTACTGGGCGGTAGCGGTGTTGTTTTTAATAACTCGTATTGGCAGTCAAGCGAGATTGGACGCTCGATCTTACTTGCGCGCAACATTGCTTTTGTCGCAGACGGTTTACATGGTGGTTACCTTTTAACGAAGCAAGGTGTTAGTGGTGGTTTACGCCTGGCCGGACTTAAAGAAGCCGCGAGCATTACAGCCGAAGCAAAAGCTTTGGAGAGAGTGACAAAGTTGGCTCACTCCTGGAAGGCGCCTGCCGATGCCACAGCTTTAACTGCCGGTCTTTTTAAAACAGCTTCGGTTGCCGATGCTTCCAGTCGGGCTTTGATGCTTGGCGGAGAATGTTATATGGCAACAACTTTGCTTGGTGAAAATTGGAAATCGGCCGGTGAGCTTTTAGGCGGAGAAGGACAACCTAATTTAGTTGCTGCCGGAAAAATATTGAGATCTTTGCATAGCAACCAGAGTGATGCTGCGCGTTTCTTGCAAGAATCGGTTACTAAACTTGCTGGCCAAGATTTTGCCAAACAAACGATTCTTGGTGATCTGGTTCAGCAACATGGCAATCTGGAAAAATTAACCCCGGCTGAAAAGCAAGAACAAATAAATAGTTTGATCAAAAAGTATGATCAAACTAAGAACCAGCAAGAAAAAATATTGCTGGCGACAAGCTTGCTTTTTCTCTCTTCCAGCGAAGATGCGAAACAGACGCTTGGCATACGTGATGTTAAAGTATGGCAAGGCAGCGGTCGTGGTGCCGGTAGCTATGTGACTAAAAAATATGCTGTTAGCGCTGGCGAATTTATCTCGCAGTTGGAGCGCGGTATTGCCTCCAATGATGGTGCGACTAAATTGTTTGCTGCTCAAGCTTTAGTCGGCTTCAATAAAATGAATCTTTCGGAATATGCTGTGTGCTGTAAAGAAGTGCTTGCAGCCAATGTTTTAGTGGACACGAAAATACAAGCTATTGCTGGATTAACCTCATGTATTGAAGGCTTGTTGAAGCAAAAGGACGAAGCTCTATCAGTCGATGAACGTCTGAAAAACCTTAATCAATCCTACGGTTGTTCGCCTGAACATTTGCAAAAAGCGCTGATCGATGTCGCTTCCACGGATTCTTCTCCTGAAGTGAGAGCGATGTCTGCTTTTGCCTTAAAAGCTTTAACGGAGTCTGATCCGATTTTACGCAATAAAATGTTGGCGACTAACTTGGCGACTTTCAAAGCAGTGGCGGCGCACAAGCGCTTAGAAAACGTCAAAGCTGAGTCGGAAAAACTGGAGCCGGAAGCCCGAGGAGAAAAGAAAAAACAGCTTGAGCTGGAGACGCAAAATTATCTGCAAACAAGAAAAGTTTTGAGTGTAATTCAAAATCCGCAGTTAGCCGAAAGAATAAGCGGATCAGGCGATCTGGGTTTAATAGAATCTCAGCTTATTGTGCCGCCGGCGTCTCTGGCACAAGATTTTTATGAAAAATCATTAGCAGACTTGCGCTTGCAACTGCCGGAAGAGCCGGAACAGAAAAAAGAAGCTGTAATCAAAAAATTGGAAGCATTGCGCTTACTTGAACTGACTGGAACCCAGCTCAGTCCGGAAGTACGACAAGAGCTTGATGCATTGCTTATTGATGAATTAGTGAGTATGGATAATGGTCGCCAGGCGATTACGGCAACAAAAATGCTTATTCCGAGTCGTTTGCCTGAGCTCAGCGAGGAACAAAAATCTTCTCTGGTTCAGAGCTTGCATGACATTCTTAATCGTCCACATCTTCCGTCCACCGACTCCGATAAGGGCGAACATAAACGCTGTCATGAAGCTGCTTCAGTTAAAGAAGAGCTACTTCAATATTTACCGACAATTACTGCCGGCAATTTATTTAACGATGGAGAAAAATCAGCTCTCATTCTTGAGCTAACAAGTCTTGTTGATAACGATAGCTCTAACTTGAATCGAGCCACTCCTTATCCAAGCTTGCGGATTGCCGCTATAGAAAGATTGTCCGAATTGGATCGCACGCCGGCAACTGTGAATTTGCTAAAAGAAAATATGAAAAGTGATAGCAACGCCGCGGTCCGCCAAGCTACTTTTTTGGCTCTGAAAAAGCTTGGGGATCCGGAGTTGCTCAAGTTGGTCCAAGAAAATATGACCAATGAGCGAGACCCGGCTTTGTCCTCTCTTTATGCTGAAATGGATTTTGCTTCTTTGCGCCCTGATCGTCCGGAAAGTGCCGAACGCATATTTCAGTATGAAGTTGATTACTGGCAACAAATGATTGAGCGATCGACGACCAAGCAGTCACCGGCTGCGCTCAAAGCTTATTTGCAAGAAAAATATCCGCATACAGAGCCGGAACGCATGGATCAAATATATAACGAAGCCGAACGTAACTTAAGCGTGCGTTTGTCCGAAATCAAAAATGATTTTTATTGGTTTGGCTGGTTTCGTTCGGCCCGTCAAGCCGATATGGATGCCGCTCCTCCGCAATATAGAGATCCTTATAAACAAGGGCGAGTGAATAACTGGACTACTCTGGTCAAAGATGCTCAGGGTGTAGGCGAGGGCTCTGATAAAGCTAGGGCAGCTCTGTTGTATTTAGCGACAAATGGTATTCGTGATGCTTTGCTCGTTAATGGTGAAACCCCTAAGCCCGAACCCGATGCGGATCGTGGAGGCTTGCAACATGAAGCAGCAAAAACAATTCGCGAGCTGATTAAAAATAATTGTCCCAATAAAGAACTGCTTTATTCAGGATTGATTGATGCCTGGAAAACAAATGATCTGACCTCCCATCCTCACGAAGCAAGACAAGAAATTCTTTTCTGCATTCAAGAAATGCTCGAGGCCAAGCCGGCAAAAATCTCTAAACAAGTTGCCGGGCGTATTCTGCATGAAGCTTTACGTGAAGAGATCCGTATGATGAATGCTAAAGAACCTAAAGTCGATGATTTCCGTGAAATCAGCAGACAAAAACAAATTATCAATCTTATGCAGCTTTCGGAATATTCTTTGTCTATGGCTGAACTTAAAGCTTTAAGCGATAGTCGAAGCAAGGCTAATGTTCAAGTTAAAGAAGCGGCACGCAGTTATCTGGCCCATTTGTATAATTCGGCTCCCAAAGTTCTGGATCTGCCTGAGCGCGCTAACAATCTACAAGCTGCTTTAGAAGAGAGAATGAGTCTTTTGCAAGGAATGGCTGAAGAGACTGCTCGCCAACAAAACGATCAACGTAGCGAAGAACAAAAATTTATCGATCAAAATAAGATTAGCGGCAAAGATGCGCAATCTACCCGCAATGCAATTATTAGAGCTTGTGCCGGCTCGGCAATTCGAGCGTCGGATGATCCGCGTATACCTGTTTTGCGAAATATGCTAAAAGATCCGGATAAAGGCGTGGCTCTGACAGCTGCTTGGTTCCTTGTCGATTCGTTTAATCCACAAAATACCAACGATCATGCCTTACGACTGAATTTATCTAATCAAGAGTATTTCAAAGATTCTTTAAAAACTCTTGAAGCAGTCACTAAATCCGGTGCCCAACATCCCAATGATTTATTGTGGAAAGCCGATGCTCAACGATATTTGGATGCGTACAAAGCCTGGATGGTTGGCGGTAAATAGAATACTCTAAGATTCTGGTGTGACCATGGCTAAATCAGACGGTTGTCGCTCAGGATCAGATTTTTGTTCTGTATTCTCATTATCTTTGAGCGACTCTTTTTTTTGTTTGCGCAATTCATAAATGCCGGCGATAATTCCGCTCACTGAAAGTAAGGGCAGAAGAATACAGACATAACGAACTGTAGAGTTGAAAGTAAATACATCCATTCTTTCCAGGCTCAACCCGGTGCTTAAAGTACTAATCTCGGCATACATAGCTGCGATTGCCGGTATGGTAAGTAAAGCGCCAAGCAATAGTCTTTGTCCGATTGTGATCGTTGAAGTCTTTTCTTGAGCGAAATGTGTTTTAGCGTATTTGTGAAAACAAACCAATAACACGACCAAGCCGAAGGCAGTGCTTGCGTGTTGCAAAAGGTGCCAAACCGTAACTTTGTAAGAGCCGATTTCAACCAGTGTTGGTGTCACTGCAGCAAACTTATGAACGCACCAGCCGTTGGCGTGAGTAAATCCATCCCAAACAATGTGAGTCCAAGCGCCAACTACAATCGATGCCGCGGCTATCAATAATGCGCGAAGAGAGGGAATGCTAAGTTTAGGACAAGCGGATAGAAGCGCTTCTTTGTAAGGAGAAGGTAAAAGGCAGGAAAGCGGACGAATGTTTAAGTACAATAAGGCAAGGGCTAGCAGTCCGGCAGGCAGATCGAAAGTGAGGCTGCCGATAAAAGAATGTCCCTTGGTGCTCCAGAGCCAATTGTGCAAATAATAGCCGCAGTCCGGTACCATGCTTCCGACAATTAAAGCTGGCATACTGAAAAAACGCGGCGCTAACTTTCGCAACGGCAACACAGCGGCCGGATGTGCAAAAGTAAAGGGCATACGAAGTTAACCTACGGCATGTATATCAAGCGGAGTACATGTCCAAATTAACACTTCTTGGCATGTTTTGGTAGCTAGAATATTTCAGTCAATGGTTAAATTGTCTGATTGAAACAAACTTTGTTTGAGCCGGTTGAAAAGTTGAACAAACCAAACTTATTTGGACGAGCCCGATGCGGAAGCCTATTCTTTTCCGTCTTTGGCTTATTTGCGCTCTCGTTTCCCTTTGCTGTTGCTTCAGGCAGTTATCATTTCGATCGCGCCTTGCAGTATCAATTTGCCGGCAATCCGGAAGCCGCTGTTGCAGAGTACAGGCAAGGGCTTAAGGATGAGCCTGAGTCTGTGGATGGGCATACGCGTTTGGGAGTTTTGCTTCTTGATGAAGTTGGCGATGCTGATGGCGCTATTTCAGAGTTTGTCACAGCTTTAACCATCGATCCCCAATGTCGCTATTGTCAGTCAAGGCTAGATGGTGCTGTTTCGCGCAAAAACGCGTCCGGGACGCAAGGCTTGGCTTTAGGTAATGATCTGTATCGCTCAGGGCAGCTTTCAAGAGCGGTAGCAGCCTACAGTATTGCTTCGCAAGCCGAACCTAAAGATGCCGAGTTGCGTAATTGTCTTGCCTGGACTTTATATCGGATAGGCAAGTTGGATGAAGCTTTATTTGAAGTGAATACGGCTTTGCGCTTAAAGCCAAATGAACCGGAATACGTAAATACGCTTGCTTGCATTCTCTTTGATCGAGGAGATTTGGAAGGAGCTTTGCGCCAATGGAAAAGGGCGATTGCTGATAGCAAAACTCCCAATCCTGCTGATTTGTACGGATTAGCTGTTGGTTTTTTCAACAAAGGAGAACGTGATTTAGCGACGAAAAATTTCAAAGATGCTTTGAAATTGGACGCCAATTATGCCAATCTCGATTATTTGCGGAATAAAATCGGGCTTTCTGTACATACACTCGCATCCCATGACAAGCTGCTCGAACTGGCTCAATAAGTAATATTTAATTTCTTGCTTTTGATTGAACTTTTTTGTGCACTTTGTCGTTTAAGAATCATCCAGGAATTTTTTTCAAACTTATCTGAGGAGATAGAAAATGAAAAATGCGATTCGCTTTTTGACGCTTGTTGGTTTATCCATCGGGCTTACTACCGGTGCTTTTGCACAAGATTTTCCCGGCGCTGATATTGATTTAGCCGGTTCTGTCGATTTACTGGCCGAAGGTGGTGAGGGATTTATGCCGCCGGCGCCGCCACCTGAATCTATGCCAGCTGTGGTTGCGGCAAGACCGATGTTCGGTCATGGATCGCCGTTTATGGGGCATTGTCCGGTTGGACATTGCGGGCCAGAAATGATGTTTGCCGGACTTTGCGGTGAATCATCTTTGTCAGACGATCAGCTGGAGAAGATTTACCAAATAAAAGAGTCTTTTCTTGATAAGGCAGGATCTAAATTTGCTGAATTGACTTCTCAAGAACGGGCTAAAAGAGATTTGTTGACTCAAGCTGATCTTGATAAGACTAAAGTGCAAGCGGTTCAAACCAGGATTAATGGACTAAAAGCTGATTTGGCCAATCTTCGTTTAGATGAGCAAGTCGGTATGCTTGGTGTTTTAACCAACGAGCAGCGTAAGGAATTGCGTCGCAACTTTGTCAAGCGAGCCGATTTCGGACCGATGGCTATGTTTGGTCGATTCAAGCACTGCAAAAAATCCCATCACGAATAATTGCTGTTCTCAGCTTCTAAGGATTGCTTGACGTTAGTCGTTGCTATCCGATGATCCGCAACAACCCAATCAAGGTACACTAAATAAGCCTTGATTGGGTTGTTTTTATGACAGCATTAAAAGTGCCGCTAAGTGAAACCTTTCTGCAAAATGTGAAAGGCAAAAATGCAATTGCCGAACTTTCACTTTTGCTCAAATATTTGGAAAACGAGAGTACTCGAAATGATGCTTGCTCGTTGCTTCATGATTTAGCGCGCGATTTACAGCTGAAACCTAGTGAATATGGCAGCCTCAGTCTGCATCTAGCCGAAGTTCCGGGACTTGCTGAGCCGGTTAAACTAGTCTTGCACTCAGCGGTTTTTATGCCCGAAGACTGGGGACAAGCTTTCGCTGAAGGCTTACTAAAAGACCCGGAAATTTTTCGAGGTAAGCGGATTGTAGAGTTAGGAACCGGTTCTGGCTGGATCAGTCTCTTGCTTTTGCATCGTACTGAAGTCCGAGAAATATTGGGGTTGGATATTAATCCAATTGCTGTTGTTATTGCTAATTTGAATAAATGGCTCAATGGCATTAACTCAGATGGTTCTTTGCGCTTATCAATGCACGGCATGCCGCTTATAAAAGCGTTCCATGCCGATGTTTCTGATCTCTTGGGTAAGCCGCTTCGCGAGGAGCAGAAGTTCGACCATGTAATTGGTTGTATACCTCAAGTGTTACATCCGAACTTGAATGCTTTTGATGAAAATCGAGAGCATTTATCCGATCAAGAACTTTATGACTTAAGTAACTACTGTTTTAATCAAGGAATATTGGAAGATCGTTTTGGCTTACCGCTTATTGCGCGGGCGCTAGAAGAGGCGCAGCTATGTTTGCAGCCCCAAGGTCGGGTGACCCTAATCTTGGGTGGTAGACCGGGAGCGGCTGCTATCGAAGAAATGTTCAAACGACGAGGTTATTTACCTGAATTGTGGTGGGTTCGTCGAATACAGCAAGCTGACGATACTGATTTAGCACCGCTTGTAAGCTTGGAGAATGCCTACAACATCAAATTCCATTTCTTCAGTTCGCACAGTTCAAAATATTCGATACCGGCTTCTACTGCAGTTAAGTTGCAAGAGCGCGGTCACAAAATATTTCATGACTTATTGGTTTATCAGGCGAGTACTCGTTACGAAAAGCCAATGCTGGGATTCATTCGAAATTTGCATAAACTCAAGCTTGAAGACTTACGCAAAGAGCTGGATTTTTCAAGAATCTCGGAAGAGCAAGTTAGTTTTTTAGAACGTTTAACAACAGAGCTCTTAAATCGTAAATCCTTGCCTTACCCTCATGAGCGAGGAGATTTGTCTCTGCGAGAGAAGTTATCCAAATTTCTTGCGGTTTATTGTTATTGCATAGCTCAAGCTGATGATCTATTTATCGGGCCTGAGCGTTGGCAAATGTTATCCATGATTTTGTCGATGCTTTTGCAACCCGGAGATAAGCTTTTGCTTTCCGGTTCTTTGGATTCTCTTTACGGAAAAACGGTAAACGCGCATCAGGTTTCTTTGCTTTTAGGAAATGAAGATCTTTCCGATTTATTTGAATTGGATGATGTATTCGCGCCGCAGCTTATTTTGCTTGCGTCCAGACAGTTGAAAGACCCGTCGCCGCTATTGCTGCAAGCTTTAATTCAGCAAGCAAAAAAGCATCCTGAACGCTGGTACATTGTTGATGATTCGGAGCATTTCGAGATCGGATCGAGTTTGCATTCAAATATGTTGATGCGTTTGATTGGGCAGACTAGCCTACCGCCTAATCTGATTTTTCTTTATGGACTTGTCAAAAATACTGTTTGTCCTGATTTTGAATTGAGTTTCTTAATCAATATGCCAATTCAGTGGCGTCAAGGATTAGAAGTCTGTGCCGAATTGAGTTATTCAAGAATCTCTTATTTAGCCCAGCTCTACTATGAATGGCTATTTGATGAATTGTTAGCTTTCCCGTTTGGTGGTGGTGATTTAAATCAATGTATATTGCCGGATAAGGATTTAAGAAGTTCGCAAGCAACGACATTCTTCTCTGCAATAGCTGCAGATCCGGTTTTTGAGCCAAAGTTTATAGATCCCGAAGCGGATGCGGTGATTCGATTTGACTACGGAGAGTTTGAAAATGTAATCCCTGATCTTTTAGTAAAAGGGTTAATAAAAGGATTCATTGAACCACCCGCAGAAGGAATGGAGAATATAGTTGTAAATCGTGTTGCTGCTTATTTGCAAAAAACACGCCAGGCTAAAGTAGATGAAACTCGGATTGTTCTAGGGCAGGGTGTGTTTCCGCTACTCGGGGCGCTCATGTCTGCTTTCGAAAAACGTTTGGAACGCAGTCCAGTTGTGGCGATTCCAAAAGCCAGTTACGGATTGTTGTTTCCTATGTTGTCCTATTTCGATGCAGAAATCCAATTGATTGAAACAAAAGAATCAAATCAATTTCAAGTTGAGGCAGATGATTTGAAGTCTTTGTCTAGAAAGGTGGATATCTTATGGTTGACACAGCCAAATAATCCATCCGGCGTATATTTTGAAGCTGAGCAAATAAAAGCCTTAATCGATACTTGCGCCGAACAAGAAATATACATACTTGCAGATGAAATCTTTTTCTTGCTCAGCGATCAAAAACTTGGGCGGTGGACGCCTGCGGAACTCAGTTTTGGCCATGGTAAGTTGAATTCGCAGTGGGTTTTTTATACTGACGGTCTTTCAAAATCTTTTGCTGCCGGTGGCTTGCGTTGCGGTTTTCTTGTTTGTCCTGATTTGTCCTGGGCGAAAGCTGTTCGTGAGCAATCTCCGTTACCGCCACAGTCTTCTTTACGGGCGTGGGATACTCTTTATTCTGCTTTTTTGGCAGAATCTCCACATCAACTAATTGATGTAAATCAAGAATTTCAACAGTTGGAAAACTATTTGTTTACTGCTCGTTCGTTGCTTTCTGAACAGCGAGAACAGTTGCATGGGCTCCTTTCAAAATACGATCTGACTGATGCAAAATTACTCACCAAATTTAAATTTGGTGGTATGTTTTTGCTTGCACGTTTAGATGATTCTGCTGAAACTATTGCTAAAGAAAAAAACTTACTTTTAAATCCAGGCGCATGGGGACGTATGCAGCCTTGGGCGCGTATTTGCTTTGGTCTGACTCCGGACAAATTTACTAATGGGCTCAAGCGCTTATCGGAATTCTTAAAATCAAAATTCAGTTGAATCTCTAAAAAAGCCCTCGCTCCGCCCCGAAATTTTTTATTCCTTGCCTGTAAGAAAAACCGCTCTTTTTCTTACGCTTGGGATCTTGATGGATGGTGGGCTGGGGCTTTTGCTTAGCTAAGCGAAAGTAAGAGTTGTTTGCCAGCTGAGATTTTGTCAGTGAACTTTTTGCCTTAGGCTAACGTACTTGTAAGAAAAAGAGCGGTTTTTCTTACAAGCAGGGGGTGAGGGAAAATGTGGGCGGCAGCTTGGATAAAGAGGCATATAGCCTGTCTGGAGGACGATAAACCATTCTCGACAAGAGATTTTTTGCGATACGGTTCAAGGGGAGCAATCGATCAAACATTGTGGCGATTGGTGAAAAAGGGCGAAATTGTGAGAGTAGCCCGTGGGTTGTTTATAAGAAAAGGAGCGGAAAAGCCAACGATAAAAGAAGTGGCTGAGGCAAAGGCGAAAGCCTTCGGGCGGACGATAATAGCTGCCGGTGAAGAAGTGGCAAAAAAATTAGGGCTAATTGAGGCTGAGAATATAAGTGAAACTGTTTATGCGGTAAACGGGAGAAGCAGCTCGTTTCGCTGCGGCGAACAAGTGATTAAATTGCAAGGAACAAGCCCAAGAAAAATGGGGTTGAGAGACGACGATGTCGGAGAAGTAATCAGAGCGTTATGGCATAAAGGAAAAGCGGAATGTCGTCCGGAGATTCTCAAAGATGCGACACAATTTCTGAACCGGAGAGAGCGCCAGGAGTTAAGAGATTCGGAGTATTTAATGCCGTATTGGATGCAAAATCTATTTTTGTTCTTTCGCAAAGAATCGCCAAGGCTTAAAAAGCCAGCAAAAAACAAATATCGGTTTGGATAAAAATTGCCAATAGATTTGTTATGGCGAAGCGTCGAAAGTTGAGTCATTATTCATTTTCTTAAACCGTAAACTAAGATCATCTTCTTGATCTAGCGAATTCTGTTCGGTTGTGTAGACTATCTCGTCTGTTTTTATTCGCTTGTCCTTAGTTTTATAACTCTGCGCTTCCAACAGTTTCTGTTCAAGTTCGGCAGTTGGCGTCATCAGTAATTCTGAATAACTGGCTCTCTCTTTATTCCGTTTCTCAATCTGGCTGTTGCGCATTTGTAAAATAGTAAATCGACCTAAAGGAATGAGTAAAAACAGTGAGCCGTAGATAACTAAAACGTTGAAGAGCAAAGCGATGCTTTCGCTAAAATAATGACTTTGCAAAATTGACCAGATATACCAGCTACCGAAGAAATTAAGCCCGGCAACAATATAAACCGGTGTCAAAGAACCGGCTCCGACCTGGGTGAATTTCCAGGGAAATTCACTTAAGAACGGTGGTGGAGTTGCTGTACGTATTGTTCCTGCTGTTGTACTTAAATCAGGAAAGCGATAAACAATATTGCCTGTTTCAGTAACTTCCGGAGTTCCGTTAAAACGAACAAGCACCGGTAAGGCACCGTCTTCGTTTTTTGGATTGACGCCGGTGTAGGGAGCGAGTTGTTCGGCGGTCATGACATTGTCATGTTTTTTAATTACCGAAGCAATTAGCTGCCAGCGTTTTTCTTCTAATCCTTCATTTGGATTGCCGTCACCGAACAAAAAGGAAAAACAGTTCAATAGAAAATTTGATTTTTTTTGTTGTTTGATTGTCGGTCGATCATAATCGTAGGAAGCGGTTGTTGTTGATTGAACGGTGAAATAAAAGAGATCTCGCAGAATCAAATAATCGAAAAAGCTAAAATCAAAATCGAAATCAGGTCCATCATTATCGCGGCTCCGTCCTTGGCTCTTTAAGGCGAACATCAAAACGAAAATGGCGATAACGACAATAACCAAGGAAAGGATTAGCATGATGCCAAAAGAGATCTTAAACAGATAGAGCAATACTTTTCCGGTTGTTTCTAGAACTTTGCTTAAAACGCGGTTGATGCCGCTGGTCAAATATTTGTTTGTAAAAGCAAGGGGGAAGTTATAGGCAATGTCGCCGGTGCTTGATACTTGCAAATGTCCGCCGGTTTCCGACGCCACCTGGTTTAAGGCTTGAGATACTTTTAGTACGGGTAAACCGGTTTTAGCCGAGACATCGGCTACTGTCACTTTTCGCCCGAGATCACCGATTGCTTTAATAACTTGTTTCTTTTCAGCTGTTTCAATCATTGCCTTACCTGGTGATTATTTAGCTAATACTGATGCCGCGTTTGTGATTGCAATAAAAGCGCAAGCCAAAGATTCTCCGGCAATCGCTCCGGAAGCGACCGGTACTATATAAGCGGAAGCGGATTTTGAAGCATATTTTGACCATATTGCCGCAATTAGGGCACCGATAAAAAAGCCAAGACAGTTTTGAAAAGGCAAGATCCAGGATAAACCAAGTCCCATTGCTGACGGAGTATAGTTCCTCAGTTTGGGGAAATAGTAATCGGTTAGCGCTAAAACAATACCAAGTATACCGCCAACTAAAATTCCTAGCCGCGCGCTTTCCGGCAGATGACAGATCCCTTGAGATAAAGCCTCAGCGACAGCTTTATATAAGTAAGTGGAAGGCGGATGGAAGGCGTCCAGCGCTTCTTTGTTCGGTATCATCAAGAACCAAGCTGGCACAATCGAAGCCGTACCGAAGAAAACTCCGATAAATTGAGCAATGAATTGCTTCCGAGGATTAGCGCCCAAAAGGTATCCGCTTTTTAAATCGGTTAGCAAATCTGCCGATGCAATCGCTGTATTGGCTGTGACACTGGCAGCCATAAGATTAGTGGTCATATTGGCTGGGCTCAGAGCGGCAAAAGCTAATTGAGATATTTTACCCATGGCGCCGATCGGGGTAATGTCAGTCTCTCCTGTTGCTCGGCAAGCCACCAAAGCAAGAAAAAAGCTCAGTACGATTGAAATAATACCTAAAGGAATAGAAATTGAAAAAGCAACATATTCCAAAATGGTTAAAGCAATACCGACCGGAATCAGTCCTAACATAAACCATTTGGTTGGTACTTCGATATTGTTGAGTCGTGAAAGCTCATTGTCTGAATTGGCGACACTCTTTAATGAGTTGACTGCACGAGCAATGGTTCGCCATTGCACTAAAAGTGCTGTCAGTCCGGAGCTGACCATACAAGCTGTACCAGTCCATAAAGACCAGGTCAGAAGCTTTTGCGGACCGGTAATTATGTGCTCGTTAACTACCCAGGGCGCAAAACCAAAAAATAGAATTAAGGCGCCAAGTAACATTGATACTGAGACTCTCAGTCCAACGATCATGCCGGCACCAATGAGCAGCGCGCTTGGTTCAAAACCAAAACCAGGCAATGCACTCATTTGTATGCCGCGATTTTGCAATAAGAAAGGAATTGATTCGGGCAGCTTTAAGCCCCAAGCTTTTTGCCAGAAAAAATCACCTTTGCTTAAAATGCCGATAACAGCTCCGACAACTAGCGCTGAAACCAAAGCGTAAGCTTGTCCGACGGCTTCTTTCGTTCCGCCATATAGACTTTTTAAAGTTTCGGCGGCGGCAATACCGCTAGGGAAAGGCAGCTGCTCTCGATTAATCATTTGGCGTTTCATCGGCACTGCAACCAATACGCCAAGCATTGCCGTAGTTAGAGTCCAGGCAAGTGTAATTTGCCAGCTTATGTGTTGTCCCGTGATCAACAAATAAGCACCAAAAGCTGTGCCGATTGTGGCACCGGTCGAATAGCCGGCCGCCGATGCTGTCGATTGCATGCAGTTATTTTCCAAAATAGTCATTGCAGTTACTTTTGGAAAAATGAGCCGAACTATGTTCCAAATTACAAAAGATAAAATGCATGCCGTTATGGCTACACCAAATGCCCAGCCTAATTTTAAGCTGGTGTATAAATTAGAAATTGACATAAGCGAACCTAAGAGCCCGCCCATTAAAACAGCTCTCCAAGTTAGCTGCGGAACCCGATCGCCGGCATAAACGTTGCGGTACCAATCAAGTTGTTGGCTGTCGTCTTCTTGTTGTAAATTGTCGTCAGCTTGAGTGGTGTTGGGGCTAGAATTAGTCATTTAGCTCTTTCCTCTCTGTCTGCAAATCGCAATGCTTCAGAAGAGAATCTTGGCTTAATCGTCCGTCTTTTGCTGGGACTTCTTTTAGTTGTCTTTCACTTAAAAGTCGACGTATGGAAGGCAAAGCATTCTCTGCTGCACATTCGCCGGCCTTTACTGCTATATCGACATCTTTAACTTTTCTTGAAAGCAGGCGAATCCCGGTTACATCAGGATGAATGACAATGTCTGCTTTATCGAGTTGGAAGGCGTCGATTGCCGATAAATGCATATTTATAGCGCGAGCAGTAACGCTGCCGGTTTTACGGAAATGATCCGTCGGTAAAGTATGTAAGTCATCATCTACATTTACGGCAATGACATAATCTGCTCCGAGATCGCGTGTTTGTTGGCAGGGCAGATTGACGATCATGCCTCCGTCGATAAATAACTTTCCTTGCCATTCCAAAGGTCTACGTAAGCCTGGCAAAGCCGAACTTGCTTGAATGGCGCGGCCGATATTTCCGCTTGTAATAGCGTAGGCTTTGCCGTCGAGAAGATTGGAAGCAACAGCGCTAAATGGTATTTCGCTGTTTTCGATATTTTTTGCTGCTTCCGGAACCGACTTAGTTAAGTAATTAGCAAATTTATTACCACGATAAAGACCGTCATAAGGACGTCCGCCAAATAAATGTGAAATATAAAAGAAGGGTATTACAGCAATACGAAGCGGAATTGGCACTGTATCGTAAGCATGTAGCAATTTCTTTGAGCAGATCATTTTTTGAATATCGTCAGGGCATACTCCGGCTGCATATAGTCCGCCGACAATAGCCCCGATACTGGTTCCTGATATGCAAGCGACCGGAATTTTTTCGCGCTCAAGAACTCTCAAAACTCCGATATGAGCGCACCCTCTCGTGCCGCCACCGCCTAAGGCTAAGCCTATTCTCGGCTGCTTCGGTTCTGTTTCAGCTTGCTGCGCCGCAGTTTGAGCTGTGCAAATGGGTGTTGCAAAAAATGACACGATCAGGAGTCTGGATATTTCACGACTAATCAAATGTCGGATTCGTCCCGGCAAGAGCGGTCCGAATTTTGACAAATAGTTGCTGAAAAGTCTGATTGAATCCTGCATTTCAGCAAGATCTTAAAGGGTTTTGCAGCTGAAGGCAAAGGATAAGATTTATTTCTTAAAGGGCTTAAAGAAGAGCCGGCTGTCAGTGTAAAAAGCCGAGCTATTGACCTTGTTGTAAGTACTCTTTTGGCAATGAATTGCAAAAAGCCCTCTTGGCAAGGCGTGATTATTGGGGAACTATCACGCAGGCGACGAGTAAGAGAGGTGCTTTACATGATATAACTGGCTTATATTGGACCCGGGGGAATCTCTTTTGGAAAATTTGGCTCATGTAGGCTGTGACCTGCAAACTTTCCTGGTCGCATTTTTTGCTTCCTATGTATATGCCGGGTTAGGGATTACGTTGGGTTATCACAGACTTTTGACGCATAAGTCGTTGCAAGTGCCTAAATGGCTTGAATATTTAGTTGTTGCTGGCGGCTATCTTTGTTTGATGGGATCGCCTGTAATCTGGGTTGCAGTGCATCGTCTGCACCATCTTAAATCTGATCAACCAGGAGATCCGCATTCCCCGCGTGATGGCGTTAAGCACGCTCTTTATGGTTGGATGTTTGAAATGGAAAAATATCAAACCAATGAAGAAGTTAAGCGTGTTTGTGCTGATTTGATCAAAGACCCTGTTTATCGTCGGCTTGGTTGCACACATACCCCGGATCAAGCAATTCTTTGTTTTGGAATCTCTTTGGCTGTACGTGCGGTCATGCTTGTAATGTTTGGCTGGGTTGTAGTTCTTGCTAATGTTTTAGCAACAGCAATTGTTTTTTGGAGTACTCA
This sequence comes from Candidatus Obscuribacterales bacterium, assembly GCA_019750335.1. Lineage (GTDB taxonomy): Bacteria > Cyanobacteriota > Vampirovibrionia > Obscuribacterales > Obscuribacteraceae > JAIEPM01. The sequence continues at coordinate 534,486 of JAIEOQ010000002.1, read as the reverse complement.
GTGTGTAAATGCTTACTGCCATTTACAAAGCCAAGGCTATCGCTCTTTCAATACTAGAGAAGACAGCCGTAACGTTTGGTGGGTAGCGATCCTTACTTTGGGTGAGGGCTGGCATAACAATCATCATGCTATGCCGAAATCTGCTCGTCATGGAATGGCTCCTCACGAAATAGACGTGACTTGGATCACAGTATGGTTATTTGAAAAATTAGGTTTAGCCAAAGCCGTAGTGCGACCGAATGTCACTGTTGCTGCTGCTAAGCGCAACAGAAAAGATGTGCCGATGCATAGCGCTGCTGGTTATGTGCACAAGAGCAGAGGAGCAACTGTTGCTTCGACTGATGTAGAAGATTACAACGAATCTCAATTGATTCTGGTTGGTTCTGGAAGTAATAGCAAGTAAGCGTTCCAGATATTCTCGACTGCTTATACGATATGAATAAAAGCCAGTTGTTTCAAACAACTGGCTTTTTGATTACTGCTTACTGTTTTGCTGATTATTGATCTGGCTAGTTTTTGCCTTTCCAGATCGGGTCTTGGTAGGACGTTTGCGGTTTAGTATCAAACCAGCGAGTCATAGTCATTTTTTGTTGAGTGAAAAATTGGATACCCTCACGTCCTTGCATGTGCTGGTCACCATAGAAGGAGGCGTTCCAGCCGGTGAAGGGAAACCAGGCCATCGGTGCCGGTACGCCTACGTTCACGCCAATCATACCGGCGTTAAAATAACGTTTGAATTGGCGAGCCGAACGACCGCTACTAGTATAGATTACGGCACCGTTGCCATAAGGACATTTGTTTCCCAATTCAAGGGCATCTTCGATAGTTTTGGCGCGCAGTACGCTTAATACCGGTCCGAAGATCTCTTCTTGAACTACGGACATGCTCGTTTTGGTTTTATCCAGAATTGTCGGTCCGAGATAAAAACCGTCCGGAGCATCTTGCACTTTTATGTCTCTTCCGTCCAGGGCTAGTTCAGCTCCTTCATTTACGCCTTTGCCAATAATCGATTTGACGTACTTTAAATGTTCGGCGCTGATTACCGGACCCATGTCAGGATTGGTATCGCCATCGGTGCGACCGACTTTCATTTTGCTGCTTGCTTCGATTAATCTTGGCATGAGCTCTTCGGCTGCTTCACCAACCGGTATGGCTAGGCTTCCGGCCATGCAGCGCTCACCGGCGCAGCCGAAAGCCGAAGCTTGTAAGGCTTGGACTGTTTGCTGCATGTCGGCATCAGGCATGATAATGATATGGTTCTTGGCGCCACCGTTTGCCTGCACTTTCTTGCCATGCTTGGCACCTACTTCATAAATATATTTGGCAATACCGGTTGAGCCGACAAAAGAGATTGCCTTAACTAAGGGATGGGTGAGGAGAGCGTCCACTGCGTCTTTGCCGCCGTGCACTATATTGAACACACCTTCTGGCAAACCTGCTTCAAGCAGATATTCGGCGATCAGCATGCTTGTCAGCGGTACTTTTTCCGAAGGCTTAAGAACAAAAGTGTTGCCGCAGGTGAGAGCGACAGGATACATCCAAAGCGGCACCATGGCCGGGAAGTTAAAAGGAGTAATGCCGGCACAAACACCAAGTGGATGACGCATAGTTTCGCAATCTACATTGGTTGCGATGTTCTCCAGGCATTCACCCATCATCAAGCTGGGGATGCCTAAAGAAAATTCGACTACTTCAATGCCACGCGCTAAAGAAGCTTTTGCTTCGGCAAGAGTTTTGCCATGTTCTCTGGTTATTGATTTGGCGATTGATTCATAATTTTTTTCCAGAATTGCTTTGAAGCGGTACATGACCCGCGTTCTTTCCACAATCGGGGTATCGTTCCATGCCGGAAAAGCTTTCTGCGCAGCCTGAACGGCGAGATCTACGTCTGAGGCTCCACAGACCGGCACCTGGGCAATGATTTCACCAGTTGAAGGATTCCAAACTTTAGTGAACTCTGTGGCTTGAGAGCCGGTCCACTTACCGCCAATCAGCAGGTCACAAGTTTTGACCGGACTGCTTTGTGTGACTGCCATTTATTTTCCTCCACTATGAAACCGGGAGCCTGTATAACTATGGATACATATTAGGCGTATGATAAACCTGACTAGCATATACCTTTGCCGTCTGATTGACAACGTGAATGGGCGGGCAGAGCGACGAGAAAAGCAAAAAAAAAGATTAGAGTTGGTTCAGAAGTAAATGGCTGTTAGCCAGGAGTATTTTTTTGAGAATCGAGTTGCTTCCGCAGACTGTGGTCTATATATCTGCACTTTCAATCGTTTTTTTGATTTCGTATGAATTGATGTCCAGGTTTCGAAAACATTTCTGGATCTTCGTACTTACAATGCTTATTTATTGGGGTGTAGCTTTAGGCACGATACCGGGGCTGGCTAGCGATAATTTCGATAATATGCGTCTTTTGGGGATCGGTATTATCGGTTGGGCTTTGGCTTTTTTAAGTGCTTCGGCTGTATTTGCTTGGAGACACTTTAAGCCCTATTCCATCTTGTGCATAATTGGCAGCTTATTTGTAACGGCCATGCTTATTGATGCTTACTTCATTGAGCCATATAACCTGGAAACAACTGTCGTAAATATCGGCTCGTCGAAAATCAAAAAACCAATCAAAATCCTTGTTTTAGCTGATTTGCAAACAGATGAAATCGGGGATTACGAACAAGATGTATTGAAAAAAGGAATGAGCTTAAATCCGGATTTGATTTTGTGGCTGGGGGATTATATACAACCGGCTGCCAAAGACCAAATAGCGCAACTTAATTCACTGTTGAAAGAATTGAATATGCAAGCGCCAATGGGAACCTATGCGGTTTGTGGAAATGTTGATTCTAGAAACTGGCGACAGATTTTCAAAGATTTGCCGGTGGAAGTAATTCGCAAAACACATTCTGTAAAACTTGATGGCATTACGCTTACTGGGCTACAGATGAGAGATTCGTTTAACAGTCATTTGCAAGTTGGTCCGCAAAGCCAATTTCATATTGTGTTTGGGCACAGTCCTGATTTCTCTTTAGGCAATATTGATGCTGACTTGTTGCTGGCCGGGCACACTCATGGCGGGCAGGTACGCATACCTTTTTGTCCGCCAATTTTTACTGAGTCTCAAGTCCCCAAAAACTTAGCCGGTGGCGGGCTCTTTGAGCTTGGCGGCGACAAAAAGCTTTTCATATCACGTGGTATTGGTATGGAACGTATTAACGCTCCACGGGTACGTTTTTGCTGTCGCCCGGAGATAGTTTTGATCAATCTCTTGCCGCAATAGTTTCTGTTTAAGAAACTGTTGCTTTTTCTTTGGCCGATTGCTTCTCGATGCGAGCAAGTGCGGATATGGCAGCTTCCATAAGCGTTTCGGAAAGGGTCGGATGAGTGTGAATGGTCACGGCTAAATCTTCCAGCATCGCTCCCATTTCAATGGCTAAGGCTGCTTCTGAAATTAGTTCACCAGCACGTGGACCGACCATGCCGACTCCCAGCACTTGGGTTGTGTTCGGATCGTAAATAATCTTGGTCTGTCCTGAGGGCTCAGCTAAAGTATGGGCTCTGCCATTAGCCGACCAAGGATATTTTGCTGTGCCGACTTCGATATTTTGCGCCCGAGCTTCATTATCCGTAAGTCCTACCCAAGCAATTTCCGGCTGAGTAAAGACGACTGCTGGCATAGCACGATTGTCGAAAACGGAATTTTTGCCGGCAATTACTTCGGCGGCTACATATGCTTGCCCAATCGCGCGGTGAGCCAACATGGGTTGTCCGGATACATCACCGATTGAGAATATGCGCTTTTCGCTGGTGCGGCATTGATCGTCAATGACGATAAAGCCGTGATCGTCCAGCTTTACTTGAGTGGTTTCTAAGCCAAGTTCGTCGCTGTTCGGACGTCGTCCGACACAAACCAAAACTTTGTCGAAAGTTGCTTCCGTTGGCACATCTTTACCTTCAAATGAAGCTTTGACGCTTTTGCCGGTGTCTTCGATTTTGGTTACTTTTGTATTCAAATAAAGAGCTTTGAAAGTTTTTTCCAAATGTTGATGGAGAGGGCGTACCAAATCGCGATCAACGCCAGGTAGCAATCCGTCGGTCATTTCAACAACAGTAACTTCGCTGCCGAGCGCGGCATAAACGGTTCCCATCTCTAAGCCGATATAGCCGCCGCCGATAACCAAAAGTGATTTCGGCACGTCTTCTATTTTTAAGGCGCCGGTCGAATCGAGAACTCTCGGTGAGCCGATATCGAACATCTTCGGCATGATTGGGCGCGAACCGGTGGCAATGATGCAATGTTTGAATTTGATCCGTACGGCTGATTCGCCTTCGCATTCGATGCGAACGTTGCGCGAATCTTTGAAAAGCGCTTTTCCGTGCATGATTTCGACGCCGGCGCTTTTGCATTTGCCGGCAATGCCTGAGGCGAGACGATCAAGAATGCCGTCTTTCCAGCCGCGCAATTTGTCGAGTTCTAATTTTGGTTTATCAAAAAGCAAGCCAAAATCAGCGGCGGTTTTGGTTTCGTTTACCAGCTCGGCGGCGTGAAGAAGCGCTTTGGAAGGGATGCAGCCAACATGGAGACAGGTGCCGCCCGGTTTTGGGTTGGCATCTACCAAGATTGTTTTGATGCCCAGCTCAGCCGCGCGCAATGCGGCGGTGTAGCCTCCAGGACCAGCTCCTAAAACAACGAGCTGGATGTCTTGCACCATTTCGCCAACAACCATGATTAGGCCTCCAGAAGCAGTTTGAAAGGATCCTCAAGACATTCGGATACGTGTCTGACGAAATAAGCTGCTTCAGCTCCGTCAGCCACACGATGATCGAAAGACATGGTGACATTGAGTATGTTGCGTATGACAATTTCGCCGTTGCGCACTACGGGCTCCGGTCTCGACTTTGCCATACCGAAAATAGCCACTTCCGGATAGTTCACCATCGGCATCATGCCGGTGCCGCCAATGGCACCGATATTGGTGATAGTGAAAGTTCCGCCTTGTAATCTGTCGAGCTCGATTTTGCCGTCGCGTGTTTTTTGCGCCAGGTCGGCAAGTTCAACTGAAAGGTCGATAATGCTTTTTTGATCGACGTTTTTAATTACCGGAACAATCAAGCCGCGCTCGGTAGCCACAGCAATACCGATGTTGTAGTACTGCTTGTAGATGATTTCGCTTGTTTGTTCATCCAGGCTGGTATTGAACTGCGGATATTTTTTCAAAGCGGAAACAATGGCTTTCAAAGCAAGTACAGTCAGAGTGAGTTTGCCGCCATGGCTAGCCACCGATTTCTCATGTTTCTGTCTGTAATGCTCGATGTCGGTAATATCGATCTGATCGAAATGGGCGACATGAGGTACATGAGTCCAAGATTGAGCCATATTCATGGCGATTTTGCGACGCAAGGAGCGTAAAGGCACTCTTTCTACTGAACCGTATTTACTGAAATCAGGTAATTCGAAAGGCGATAGAGTAAGCGGTTCACGGCTTAAAGGTTCCAGCGTCTCTGCTGAGCTTCCGCTGCCGGTACGAGCTGCCGGTGCATGACGGTGAGCGGATGGCGACGCGGTGCCGCTAGACTGTATGGTGCGTCCGGCACCAGGAATGCCTTCGGCATAAGCACGGATATCTTCTTTAAGGACGCGACCGCCAGTTCCCGAGCCGTTTACAAGTTTCAAGTCGACGCCAAGCTCGCGAGCTAAGCGTCTTGTTGCTGGAGCTGCCGGTACCGGTCCGGCAAAAGTTGGCGCTTTGGCTTCGATGGTAGCCGCACCTTTGCCGTTACCTGTAGCTACGTTTTGTCCTAGCGCTTTGAGCGCTGTAGAAGCTGCGGCTGATGAATTCAAAGCTGTTTTAGCCGTCTCTTTTTCGACTACTTTTTCTGCTGCTGGAGCGCTAGCGCCACCGGTAGTATTGAAAGTAATCATAACGTTGCCGACTTTTGCCATGTCGCCGACTTTGACTTTGATTTTGTCAACGACGCCAGTAACCGGTGCGGTTATTTCGACGACGGCTTTATCCGTCTCCACGTCAAACATCGGTTGATACTCTTTAACCGAATCACCTTCTTTGACTTTAATGGCAAGAACTTCTGCTTCATGGATTCCTTCACCCACGTCTGGCAGCTTGAACTCAAACACCATGTTTTCACCTCATGCGTTGCTCTGAGCAATGACTAGTTAAACGACAAGACTTCGCGGACAGCGCTTACTACTTTGTCAGCGTCAGGAAGATAAGCTTTCTCCCGGGCAAAGTAAGGGATCGGCACGTCGTAGCCGGTAACTCGGCGAATTGGCGCTTCCAAATACATAAGCGCAAATTCGTTGATACGAGCGACAACTTCGGAACCGATACCGCAAGTACGCGGACCTTCATGAACGATGATCACGCGGCCGGTCTTTTTAACTGAATTGACAATTGTTTCAGTATCCATCGGAGCGATAGTGAGAAGGTCAATAATTTCCGGTCTGATGCCGTCTTCTTCTTCCAAGATTTCAGCGGCATCAATAGCTGGGCGAACCATGGCGCCGTAAGCGACGATAGTTACATCTTTACCTTCTTGAACGACTTGGGCTCTGCCGATCGGCAAAGTTTCCACAGTTTCCGGAACGTCTTCTTTGAAAAGACGATAGAGCGCTTTCGGTTCGTAATAAATAACCGGATCCGGATCTTGAATCGCCGCATGCAGAAGAGCACGAGCGTTACGCGGACCGGAAGGCATTACGACTTTAAGACCCGGTGAGTGAGCGTAAATTGCTTCGCGGCTTTCGCTGTGATGTTCGATGGCACGGATGCCGCCGCCGGAAGGGCAGCGAATAACCATTGGGCAGCTCAAGCGACCGCGGGTGCGGTTGCGGAAGCGACCGGCGTGCATCTCGATTTGGTGGTAAGCATAATATTCAAATCCGGAGAATTGAATTTCAGCGATCGGTCTTAGCCCGTAAATGGCCATACCGATTGCTGTACCAACAATGCCAGCTTCGGCTAGCGGTGTATCGATAACACGTTTGTCGCCGAATTTGGCATGGAGCCCTTCGGTAATTCGGAAAACACCTTCGTCCGGACCGACGTCTTCGCCCATAACAAGCACACGTTTGTCGCGTTCCATAGCCTCATGCATTGCGAGGTTGATTGCTTTAGCCATATTCATTTCAGCCATGATTAACCACCTCTCTTTGCTGTGCTTGCTTCATTTTTTTTTGAATCGTCAGCTTCGGAAATTCCCAACGCCTTAGCCAACTCATCTCTTTGTAGGCTGAGATAATCAGGCATATCTTTATAAAGATAATCAAACATCACTAACGGATCTGAAAGCGGCGGATGTTTTGTTGCTTCTTCGGCATTGGTGATCGCTTCGTTGATGCGAGCCTCAATCTCCTCTTCCATTGTTTGCTTTTCAGCGTCGGTCATCACTTTTTTCGCTTTCAAATATTTTTCGAAGCGGATTAAAGGTTCTTTTGCTGCCCATTCTTTAGATACGTCTTCGTTGCGATAACGTGACGGATCGTCAGCTGTAGTGTGCGGAGTATAGCGGTAAGTCAAAGCTTCAATCAGAGTCGGGCCTTCGCCTCTTCTTGCTTTTTCGACGGCTTCTTTTGTTGCTACATACATAGCAAGTACGTCATTGCCGTCGACACGTATACCGTCCATGCCGTAAGCAATCGCTCTTTGGGCAATGGTTTTGTTTTTCATTTGTTTGGCGATCGGTACCGAGATGGCAAATTGATTGTTCAGACAAACAAAAACAACCGGTGCATCAAAAACAGCGGCAAAGTTCATCGCTTCGTGGCAATCGCCTTCCGAAGAACCGCCATCGCCGAAATAAGTAACTACGACATTTTTGTCGCCTTGAAGATTGTTTGCCATGCCCAAACCGGCGGCATGCAAAAGTTGACTGGAAACCGGAACGGCAATTGGCAGATCGTTTGTGCCTTCCGGAGGTTGGGCGCCTTCCTCGTAGCCCATCCAATAAATAAGGATGCTTTCCAAAGGCCAGCCGCGATAAAGAAAACCGGCCAGTTCCCGATAAGCGGGTACATGCCAGTCACTAGGCTTTAAGTTGACGATGGAGCCTAAGCTGATCGCTTCGTGTCCGGTGGCTTGTGGAAAAGTGCCGATTCGTCCTTGACGTTGCAACTTTAATAAACGTTCATCTACTCGCCGTGCCAGCAGCATCCAGCGGTACATCTCTTTGAGCTGTTTAGGCTCGATTTTTGGTTCAAGCTTTGTGTCTACTTCGCCTTTTTCGTTAAGGATAGACAGATACTCAATCTTGTGTGGAACCTCAATGGGTGTTCTTGGCATGGCTTTAATGTCCCGTTTTTTTACCTAAAGAAAACCTGACAGTTTTCTGTCTGGGTTATCGAGCAAATTGCTGTTGGAACCATAGTTGCTGCTACAATCTCAAGCAGTTTGTCCGATGCCAGCAATTGCTACACATTGTGTCATATTTACTTGCTGGAAAACAAAAAATTTCTGGAATGAATTGGTTGAAATCCTGTTGTAGAGCGGAAATCTGAATGAACAATAAAGGCGATGCTGACATCTCGGCGGTTCTCACAATAAGCAGCAAGCCAGAGCGGAAGCCAAAACCGCCCTGGTTGAAAGTATCTCTGCCGACCGGTGAGGGCTATAAAAGAATTAAAAAACTGATCACCGAGCAAGAGCTGAATACGGTATGTGAATCGGCTGCTTGTCCGAATCGCGGTGAGTGTTGGTCAAAACAAACGGCTACCCTGATGATTTTGGGCAATGTTTGCACGCGCAGTTGCGGTTTTTGTAATATCGCTACCGGGCGTCCGACGGAGCTTGATCTGGATGAACCGCGCCGCGTAGCTGAAACCGTTTCAGTCATGGACTTGAAATATGTGGTGGTTACATCGGTCAATCGAGATGAGCTGAAAGACGGTGGTGCATCGGTTTGGGCAAGCACTATTCAAGCTATCCGTGAAAGCTCACCGGAAACCAAAATTGAGGTTTTGATTCCGGATTTTTGCGGAAATTGGCAAGCTTTAGATACGGTTCTTGCTGCCGGTCCTGATGTTTTGAATCACAATGTGGAGAGCATCGCTCGTCTTTATTATCGAGTCAGACCGCAAGCAAAGCTTGAGCGAAGCTTGGAGCTGCTTAAGCGAGCTAAAGAGGCCGGTTTTGTTACCAAATCAGGCTTTATGGTTGGTTTGGGTGAAAGCGATGAAGAGATTGTCGACTTGCTTTCTTTGTTGCGTAAGGCTGAAGTTGATTTAGTGACTATCGGTCAATATATGCAGCCTACTCTTGAGCATTTAGCTGTGGAACGTTGGGTTGAGCCGGAAAAATTTGAATACTTTCATAAAGTCGGTATGGAAATGGGCTTCACCAATGTTTTTTCCGGGCCGCTGGTTCGCAGTAGCTATCATGCCGAAGAACAAGCCTGGACTTTGTCCGAAGCAATCTAAGCTTAGATGAACAATTTCTTTCTGGACTAAGGTGTCGCGCTGTCCGATGATGCTCTTGACATTGGCTGCGTATAGGCAGGTTGGTTGGATATGGAAATATCCCCACAATATTTGAATGGCATCTTTGATTTTGCGGATCGTTTTCGGACTACCGTTAATAGTGGTAGTGCGGCTGAATTTTCCTGGCTTTCGCAAGGACAGGTTGCTCGTGAGCGGGTCGGGACAGTAAGGTCTCTGCCTTTTCCGGCGGTTGTCGAAAAAAATGATATTTCCAGTGACGGTCTTTGGCTTTTGGCTCTTCGTGAAAACATCAGTGTGCGTCAATTTGTCGCCGGTCATGCACTGGCTCCCGCAGATTGCTTGGCTTATTTGGCGAATGATAAAGATGTAATAGTGCGTCAGCTTGTCGCTCTAAATCCTAATTGTCCAGGTGAGGCGGCTTGTCGTCTAGCTGATGACGATCAGTTGGTGGTACGCCGAGCGGCTGCTGCTAATCCTCATGTTTCACCGGACTTGCTTCACGGGTTGAGTCAAAAGAAAGATCCGGCTTTGCGTATGGCGGTAGCGGCCAATGTTTCTGCTGGACCAAGCACTTTGTCTTTATTGGCTAAAGACCCGGAACCGGAGGTTAGATTTCATGTGGCTCGCAATCTGAGCTGCCCGGAATCGCTGATGATTGATCTGGCTAATGACGAAAGCCCTTTAGTTCGCCAAGCGATTGCCGGTAACGAATCGGCATCGCCGGCGGTGCTGAAATTTCTTGCGTTTGATTCGCATCCTTCCATTCGTTGTCTTGTTGCTGGTAAAAGTTCGTGCTCGCCGGCTTTATTGCGCGAGCTGGGTAAAGATAAAGATGTATATGTTCGTCGTGAAGTGGCCCGAAATCCGCTTCTTACTGAAGAGCTGTTGTCCATGCTCTCTCATGACACGGACCTCTTTGTGCGATATTTGGTTGCTATTCATGATTCGTGCAATCAAGCGCTTGCTTTCAGTTTGGCTCAAGATAAAGAAGAAACTGTACGTCAAGCTGTGGCCGGCTCTCACTTCTTAACCGGTGAGTCGGCGCTCTCGCTTGTTATGGACTCAACGCTTGCAGTTCGTTTAGCTCTTGCTGCCAATAGTGATGTTATGCCGCAAATTTTAGTGATGCTGGCTCATGATAGTGAACGTGCAGTGCGTCAGGCTGTGGCTGACAATCCGCAACTATCACAAGCGGCGATTGATATTCTCGGGCAAGATCCGGAAATTTATGTGCGTCAAGCTCCTGCTCAATCGGCACTATCCGGAGAATTGACTCTTGATGAATTTGCCGGCAGTTCAAGCAATTTTGTGCGCAGTTTTGCTGCCTCCTGCCCGCAAACTTCTTCGTCATTGCTTGCCGGAATGGCTTTTGACCTTTCGGCGCAAGTGAGGATGCGCGTAGCTTTTAATCCAAATACGCCACCGGCTACACTGCATTTGATGGCTTCCGATCAAGAGCGTAATGTGAAAATATCGCTTCTAAAAAACGCGCTTTTGCCTTTGGCCGCTTTACGTATATTGGCTTATGATAAAGATCCTTATGTCAGGCTCTTTGCTGCAAGAATTACTTGGCTTGAAGCGGAAATTTTGCAGGTGTTAGTTAGTGACAATGATCTTGCTGTCCGACGAGCCGCAAAAAAATCTCTTGTTTTGCGTCAGACCAGACGAACTAGCTGAAGAGCAAGTTATTGTATGTGCAACAGATTTTTGATGCCGTAAGCGAACATATTTGGATTGGCTTTGAGGCGACGTCGGCAATAAGGACCAGCAACTTGCTCGGTACCATAAGGCAGATACATACGCATTAGCGCTCCGGCGCGAGCCAATTCAGCTAAGTGTTCGTAATCTTTGCCTTTGGCCGTTTTAGCCATTTCAATAAAATATTGTCCGCTAATTAAAGACTGCTGTAAATCTTTGCGCGGTACGCCAAGCAAATGTTGTACTTCAAATTTGTTGGCAGGAATTCGTTGCGGTACTACTACTCTTTCCAAGAAATTTTTCACGCAATCGTTGTCGTGGCTTGCCAGCTCCACATAAGTTCCTCTTTGGCAGAGGTCGCTTGCATATTCAACAGCCAGCTCTTTCATGATCGGTTTTTGTGTGGCGGCAATTTGGGCTGGTTCATTATAAATACCGATCACCATGCGTACGCGCATACGCTCGTCGAAACGTTTGATGTCGTTTCTGGTGCGGAAGAGTCGTGATTGGAGCACGGTACCGACGTTGTCGTAGCCAGCATTGATCAGTGCAAAATAAGTATCAAGATGGAAATCGGTCCAGTTATGATCTTCGGCTTCAAGAGTGACGCGAATCTGTTTCTGTCGGGCATGGTTAACGATAGTTTCAATCCGTTCATAAGCTCGATCTAAATGTTTTTGCGCTGCCGGACTGCCTGGCGTTGCCGTGCTGAACATGGAAGGTTTAAAAGAAACCGTAATTTGCTGTTCCGGTCGAGTCACGCTCAGAGGTGATTTGGCCACTAGATCAATCAAGCTGACATAGTTGTAGACCGATTGCTGGCAATCTTCATCAACAGTGGCGTCTTCGCCAAGTATGTCCAAAGTTGAGCAAAATCTTTGCTCTTTATAAATTTGATGGGCTTTTCTTAAAGCCGCTTCAGCCGTTTTGCCGGCAAGATAGGGAGCAGCCAGAAGCATGATTAGCTTCAAAGGAATTTGATCGACGATAGAGGGGTTAGGAGCTACCACAGGGAGTTCCTTGATCTCTGGTTCTTTCAGTGCCGGTTCTTGTACGAGCATCACTAATACCAATCCGCAGCTGTGTATATCGCTCTAAAATTCTATTTTTCTTATATTCAGTCATTTGACCAGGGTGATTATACGCATTACTAGTGGGGATCGAGAGGTAATGTTTTTAATACTTCGTTGTTCCGGAGCTGGGAGCGGACTATAGCATCGGCTTCTTTCGGCAGTCTGGAAAGCACTACAATCACGTTTTCTCCCGGTTCGTTCTTGGTTGTCGGCTTGAGAAAATAGATTTTGTATCCCGGAGCAGGAATGGTGGATAATTCAAGTCGTCCGGAAGGAAGATATTTTACCGAGCGTACCGGCAGTCCTAATGTCTGGCTTTTTAGTTTGCCCGCTAAAGCTTTAGCTCTTTCAGCAAAAACCTTTTCGTTGCCGATTTTGTTTTTAGGCACAAGTAGGACAATCATATCGGCTTTGCCGGTATTCTCCCGCGAAGCGACCATGATCTCTGTGCCATGACTGCGATATTTGGCCCAAGTCAATTCTTTGTTGTGAGTGTCGGTAAGTGCCGGCAAGCCAAATGATTGCTCGAAAGTGTAAAAGTCGTCACCTAAGCCGGGCAAACTTTTTTGATTGAATAAATCGTCGTTATCATTAATCGATTTGTTTGGCGCCGGCAGTTTATTGCTGGTGGCGGCAAGCGCTTTTGCTGGTTTTGCCGAAGCATTTTTGTAAGTGTTGCGATTTGAAGGCTTTCTGTAGCTTGCCACTTCGTTGAGTTTTTGAAAAGCGGTGTCCTCGGTTTGAGTAACTTGATCGATCTTTGTAATTAAGAGATATTCAGTGCCCTCATCCCCGACGTTGCCGACCCGAGCCATTATTTTGCACTCGACTGCCGGCCAGTGATTGACGCTACGCGGTAACTCGTATGCTTGCGGTGCGATTATGGCAAAAGGAAATACTTGATGTGGTTTGAGTTCGCGGCGCACTTCCATCCGCGCTACGGAAGGCTCAAGAGTATGGATATCGGTAAATTTGCCTTGAATTTTGATTGTCTCGCCGGATAAGTCGTGACCGCTTATATTCTCAAGCAAAAGATATACGGCCGGATGATAACCGATGCCATCCAGTGCCCAGCCGGTTTGGTGGTTTAGCACGACCAGAGATTTAGTTTGTAATTCTTGAGCTGAAGCAGCGTTTGCCTGAGTACAAATCGGCAATAGCAAAAGAACTAATTGAATGAGAATAGAAAAGTGTTTTTTGACTGGCATCACTTTACAAACCGGACATCTTGAAGACCATATGTAAAACTGCTTACTGATCTTAACTCAAGAACGCCGAGACGGCCTGGACCCAGGTGATATGCTTTTCACAGTTGGGGAGGGGAGCAAATGGACGAAATCGACGCTTTGGGCAGACAAATGCTTATGGAACGGCCGCTGCTCACTAGAGGGCGATTGGCTGTTTTTCGTGAATCAGTAAGCGCTGATGAATGGTTTCCACAACTAAAAGTGACTTTGAAAAAATCCGGAACGGACGAAATTCTTTGGAACTGGGCAAGTCATGATTTACCGATTGACGAAGAAGAAGCGCCGCCTTATGGAGAGGACGGACTGCTTGAAAAGTATTTTGAACTTGAACGCCCGGTCAAATCTCCACGTGGTCTGGAAGCCGTTTTTTTGCTGGGCGCTGGATTGACCAATAGCGGTCGCTTAAGTCAGTTTAGTGCTTCGCTTTATTTGTATCCAAGCTCGGTTGAAGAGCGAGGTGTTCAAGTGGGGGTTTTGGATTTCACCGGTGGCTTAAGCAGCCAAGGTGTTCCGCTTTTCATGCGGGTCAATTTCCCTTGGTAAGAACAAGACTTTAAAACTATAAGAGGCTCCGCGTTTACTGCGCGGAGCCTCTTAGTAAAATTTGCGCCCGGTGCGATTCGAACGCACGACCAATCGGTTAAAAGCCGAGTGCTCTACCACTGAGCTACGGGCGCTCGAAGTGGTGAGGAAACATCCTATCAATGGGACTGTTTAGGTGTCAAGGAATGTGCGACGGCTAACTAAAGCTTCATCTAGATCCATATTGTCGCTTCCCATTGCTTGCAAAGCCGATTTTGCGGAAAAGGTGTTACCGTTGGTATCAAATATGGCGTCACAGCCAGTTTGGCAGCTGGAGCGGCAAAGGAAAGGCTTGTCTTCTTAAGCAAGCATTAATCTGCTTTTCTTGACGCTATATATCGATGTGAGTACTATTTGTAAACTTAGGTGAAGGTAGTACTGTTGTGGCTCTCAACCGAAAGTGCGGGAGATGGAGGAAGACGTGGCCAAACCTTTAAGCCGTGAAGAGCTGAAGAAGAAACGCGATCAATATATGGTTCCCGGACTGAAGCATCTCTATGCTGAACCGCCTAACTTTGTGCGCGGCAAAGGACAGTTTTTGTACGACGAAAAAGGTGAAGAATATTTGGATATGTTCGCCGGTATCGTCACTGTCAGCGTCGGTCATTGCAACGATAAAGTCTTAAAAGCAACAATCGAGCAATTGCAAACTTTGCAGCACACTTCCACAGTCTTCATGACACAACCGATGGTTGATCTTGCTGAGCAGCTGGCAAAAATCACGCCCGGCAATCTGAGCAAAAGTTACATCACCAATTCCGGTACTGAGGCCAATGAAGCAGCGATCAGTATGGCTCGCGTTGCTACCGGACGCCATGAAGTCATTGTTTTGCGACATTCTTATCACGGTCAATCGCACTTAGCTACTTCACTGACAGCTAATCACAATTATCGTCAGCCCACCATGCCGGCTTCCGGTATTGCTTTTGCTGAAAATGCTTATTGCTATCGTTGTCCGTTCAAGAAAACTCCGGATAACTGCAGTTTGGAATGCGCTAAAGACGTTGAACGTGTCATTCAAACACAAACCAGCGGGCAACCGGCAGTAATGATTGCCGAGCCGATTCAAGGTGTAGGCGGTGCCATTACGCCACCGGATGAATATTTCCAAGCTGTGAAGAAGATTCTAGAAAAATACGGCGTTCTGTTTATCGCCGATGAAGTACAAACCGGTTTTGGTCGTACAGGAAAACATATGTTCGGCATCAGCAATTGGGGCGTGCAGCCCGATATGATGACCATGGCTAAAGGTTTAGGAAATGGCTTGCCGATTGGCGCTTGCATTGTTACGCCTGAAATTGCCGATAAAGCACAAAAGGCTGTAATCAATACGTTTGGCGGTAATCCGGTTTCAAGCGCTACTGCTATTGCTGTTATTGAAACCATACTCGAAGAGAAGTTAATGGATAACGCAAAAGTAGTAGGTGATCACTTAATCGAAGGTCTGAAAGATCTGCAAAAATCATTCTCGATTATTGGTGACGTACGCGGTAAGGGTCTGATGCTTGGGATTGAACTTGCCGACCCGAAAACCAAAGAACCTTTGACACAAGAATGCGCCAAAGTAGTTGAGCTTTGCAAAGAGCAAAAGGTAGTCATCGGTAAGGGCGGGCTCTGGGGTAATACAATCAGAATTAAGCCGCCGCTAAATATCACCAAGCAAGATGCCGATCGTTGTTTGAAAACGATGCAAAAAGCATTGGAATCAGTAAGTGCTGTCACCGCCAAAGCGTAAGGAGAATAACAAATGCCACGCAATGTTCGTTGTGGATTGATTCAAGCAAAAAATGAAGTGGTTGCTCCTTTGGGCGGCTCGGATAAAGCCACCATTGAAAAAATAAGTAAAGCGATGCTCGACAAGCATTTGAAACTTGTCAAAGAAGCTGCTGACAAAGGTGTGCAAGTACTTTGTTTTCAGGAACTTTTCAACGGACCATATTTTTGTGCCGAACAGCAACCTTGTTGGTATGAAATGGCTGAAGAAGTACCGAACGGTCCGACGATCAAAGTAATGCAAGAAGCAGCTAAAAAGCACAAAATGGTTATTGTCGTTCCTTTATACGAAAAAGAACAAGCTGGCGTGTTTTATAACACTGCTGCAGTTATTGATGCCGATGGCAGTTATTTAGGCAAATATCGTAAGAGCCATATTCCGCAAGTAAATCCTGGATTCTGGGAAAAGTTCTATTTCCGTCCGGGTAATCTCGGTTATCCGGTATTTGAAACGCGTTATGCCAAAGTCGGCGTCTATATCTGCTACGACCGTCATTTCCCTGAAGGCGCTCGCGCTCTTGGACTGAATGGAGCTGAGATTGTTTTCAATCCTTCAGCGACCGTAGCCGGACTATCTGAATATCTGTGGAAACTGGAGCAACCAGCACATGCGGCTGCTAACGGCTATTTCGTTGGTGCAATCAACCGCATCGGCACGGAAGCTCCATGGGGTATCGGCGAGTTTTACGGCTCAAGCTATTTCTGCAATCCGCGTGGACAAATAATTGCTCAAGCATCGCGGGACAAAGAGGAGCTTGTTGTCTCCGATTTGGATCTCAATCAGATTGATGAAGTACGCCAAACCTGGCAGTTCTTCCGCGATCGTCGTCCGGAAACCTATCAAGAATTGGTAAAACTTTAAAGCGAAGGTCAGCATTCTTATGGCAGAGCATTACAAACCGGTTAAATATAAAGCCTGGGAACTTAACCTGGAAGAACGTTTTCAGGAGTACCACCCACCTTTAAGCGAGAGGGAAGCGGTACTGGAAGCTAATCGCTGTCTTTACTGCCACGATGCACCATGTATGGTGGCATGCCCAACCCATATCGATATCCCGACTTTTATCAAAAAAATAAGTACGGGCAACGTTAAAGGTTCGGCTAAAACAATTCTGGAAGCTAATCTGCTTGGTGCAACTTGCTCGCGAGTTTGTCCTGTAGAAGAGCTTTGCGAAGGTGCTTGCGTGATGAAGCACGATCATAAGCCGATTATGATTGGGCGTTTGCAACGCTATGCTATGGATTATGCTGCGGAAAAGAATATCAAATTCTTTCAAGCGGGCAAGGCTAACGGTTATAAGGTTGCCGTAATCGGCAGCGGACCGGCCGGATTGTCTTGTGCCGGTGAGTTAGCTAAATTGGGCTTCGATGTAACCTGCTTCGAGAAAAAAGAAATGGCTGGTGGTTTATCGACCTACGGCATTGTTGTTTTTCGTGAGCCGGTAGAGGTCAGTCTTGCTGAAGTCAAACGGATTGAAGACCTTGGCGTTAAAGTGAAAACCGGAGTCAATGTTGGTGTCGATATCAAATTCGAAGATTTGATCGAACAGTACGACGCTGTTTTCATCGGTATGGGCATGGGCAATGTACCGGACTTGAGCATCCCTGGTGAAGATATTCCCGGAGTGCTTGACGGGCTTGATTTCATTGAAGAAACGAAAGTGAAAAAACTTGCCGACATCAAGGCTGGCAGTCGAGTCTGCGTTATCGGTGCCGGCAATACCGGTATTGATTGCGCAACTATTGCTCGTCGTCTTGGCTCGGAAAGAGTAACCATCGTCTACCGACGTTCGGAAGCTGAAATGACGGCTTATCATTTTGAGTATCAATTTGCTCTTGGTGAAGGTGTAAGCTTCATGTTCTTGACTCAACCGGTTGAAGTAGTCGGTAACGGTAAAGTCGAAGGCTTGAAATGTATTCGTATGGATCTTGGTGCTCCGGATAAATCCGGGCGCCGAGTGCCTGAGCCGGTTAAAGGTTCGGAATTTGTTATGCCTTGCGACATGGTGATCAAAGCGATCGGTCAAAAGAAGCACAAAAATGTGGTTGATGCTTTAGCCAAATTCGGAGTGAAAAGCGAGAACGGTTATGTGCTTGTCGATTCCGAAACCTGCCGTAGCGCTCACCCGAAAATATTTGCCGGCGGTGATTGCATTCGCAACAAAGGCGAGGCTTCTACTGTGGCTGCGGTACAAGACGGTAAGATCGCTGCCGCTGCCATTTATAAGCAGCTGGTCGGTGCGACCTCCCCTAACGAAAAGCATATCGAACCAGTTCTTTCACCAGTGAAATAAGAAGGATAGGCAATGGCTAACTTAGAAATAGATTTTTGTGGAATCAAATCGCCTAATCCGTTCTGGTTGGCGTCAGCTCCGCCGGCTAACTCTGCCTATCAAGTGCAGAAAGCCTTCTCCGAAGGTTGGGGCGGTGCTGTTTGGAAAACAATCGGCGCGCCGGTGCTCAATGTTTCTAATCGTTATGGCACCATCGATTACAAAGGCAGCAAAATAATCGGGCTCAACAACGTTGAGCTGATAAGCGATCGCCCGATTGAACTTAACTTGCGCGAGATTGCTGAAACTAAGCGCAACTTTCCTAACAATGCGGTTATTGTTTCGGTGATGGTTGAGTCCAAAAAAGAAGCGTGGCAAGAAGTAGTCAAACGTGTGGAAGAAACTGGTGCTGATGGCTTTGAATTGAACTTCGGCTGCCCGCACGGTATGTCTGAACGCGGCATGGGTGCGGCCATGGGGCAAGTGCCTGACTATACTTGCATGGTTACCGAATGGGTAATGGAAGTTGCCACCAAACCAGTAATCGTTAAGTTAACGCCTAACGTCACCGATATCGTTCAACCAGCAAGAGCAGCTGTGCGTGGCAGAGCTTCCGCTCTTTCTTTAATCAATACGGTCAACAGTATTATGGGTGTTGATCTCGACAGCTTCGAAATCAAGCCTAATGTCGGCGGCAAAGGCGGGCACGGCGGTTATGCCGGTCAAGCTGTAAAACCAATCGCCCTGCATCTTTTAAGCGCGGTAGCCAGCGATCTTGAAGTGCAAAAAGCAAGACTGCCTATTTCCGGAATGGGCGGTGTTGAGACTTGGCGCGATGCCGTTGAGTTTATGCTTTTAGGCGCTACTTCGGTGCAAGTTTGCACGGCAGTAATGCACTGGGGCTTCCGCATTGTCGACGACATGATTGAAGGGATGTCCAATTGGATGGACGACAAAGGTTTTCTAACCGTCTATGACTTTATCGGTAAATCTTTGCCGCGCATCTCCAACTTCGGTGATTTTGATCTCGGCTTTCAAACGACAGCACGGATTAATCCGGATAAATGCATTCATTGCAATCTTTGCTATATAGCCTGTAATGATGCCGCTCACCAATGTATCGACATGAAGTCGTTGCAGCTTAACGGTGAAACTATGACTGCCCTGCAGCCTGTTGTTCGCGAAGAAGATTGTGTCGGTTGTGCGCTCTGCTCGAGAGTTTGCCCGGTGGATGATTGTATAAGCATGGTTGAAATTGATACCGGCAGACCGCATATTACTTGGAACGAACTGAGTAAAAGTCGTCCGGATGTTGTTAGCGATTGGGACAAAATGGAACAGTATCGCAAAGAAGCGAATATCCATATTCATTGATGTTCTGTGTCGTCTACCAGTTGAAAGTCAAATCGGGCCGGGAAGAAGATTTCCGGGTGGCTTGGCATGCGGTGACCAAAACCCTGCTTGATGATTACGGATCCTTAGGGGCACGTTTGCATAAAAGCGAAGATGGACATTGGATTGCTTACGCTCAATGGGCTAACCGTGAACTTTGGCAAGAAGGGCATGTATTTGTCGAAGAACGATCAAAACAGATGCATGTTGACGAACTTTTGGAAGAGTTTCCTCATACTCTTTTGAAGCTGACTTTAATCGACGATCTGCTTGTATCAATAGGATTGAAATAGGAATTTGCCCATACTGCCGTCGGGCGAAATAAAGGCATAACCGACTCCGCAATCACCGAAATTCAGTGAGAATGGTACTTGAGCTGAATCAAGCTGCAAAAGTAAATGACCGCTTGGAGGCAAGGCGTCTTCCTGGAGAAAACTTGGCGTGCCGCCAATTTTATTTCCTTCTACAGCTTTGCTGTATAAAGCAAAGTTTGGTTCATCCATAATCAAACGCTGACTCTCATTTAAAAAATCCGGATCAGATTGTCTAATCAAATCTACGGCATACTCGCAAGGGTTGGCTTGAGGTAGCGCCGTCTCTAGTGTTTCGGCAAATTCATAAAGAGATGGTCCGTTGGCTAACGGTTTAACCGGGACTTTTGGCGGATGTCCTGGTTGGACGATCACTGCATTTTCGCCGGCATCCGCGTCCCAGGTCGGTAGAGCCTGACTGCCTTGTTCGCTGATAAATAAATAGGCCATTTTTCCGACGCATTGTCCGAAAACTTCCGGATAAATCACTATTTGGCAGATAAAAGTCATCTGCTCGCCGGTGCGCAAACTAATTGGCCATTGTGGCGGTTGAATCCAAGTCGGTTGTCCGCCGAACTTAGTTACCGGCTCACGAATGGGCGCCGCTGATGGTTTAAAGGAAAGTGCATATGCTCTGGGCAATTGTGCTCACCTTATTCTGCTGACATCTGCTGCTCTGGTCGCTGACAATTGAAGTCTACAACAGACATTGAATTCGAGCTATGATGATTTACGTTTGCAACTGAGAACCATATGCCACGCGATTTCTTATATGAAAACATATTGCGACCTTTGCTTTTCAAGCAAGATGCAGAGAGTGTTCATCATTTTGTTTCCGGTTGTTTGCAGTCCTCAGCACCACTCTTGTCTTTGTTGCCTTTTAAGTATGCAAAAAAAGATTTAGCAGTTAATTTGTTCGACCATGCTCTTTCGAATCCAATCGGAATAGCCGCCGGTTTTGATAAAAATGGCAATTTGATTTCGGCGCTTGGACATCTTGGTTTTGGTTTCGCCGAGATAGGCTCAGTTTGTGCTCGTCCCCATGGTGGCAACGATAAGCCACGCCTTTTTCGTTTATCTGCCGATCGAGCGCTACGGAATCATTTGGGTTTGAACGGTTTGGGTGCTGAGACCGTAGTACGACAACTGATAAACAAAAGCGCCTCTTTGCCCTATGCGGTTAATATCGCTAAAACAAACAATCCGGCAATTAAAGGGGATGAAGCGGTAAAAGATTATTTGTATTCTTTTACGTGTGTTAAAGAGTTGCCGGCAATCTATGTTGCTGTAAATGTCAGTTGTCCGAATACGAAAGAAGGTTGTATCAGTGAAGCTGGTTTGATCAAAACAGTGCTTGAAGAGATAAATCGGGCAAATAATCGGGGACTACCGATTTTATTGAAACTATCACCGGATAGTGGCGATCAATTTTTAGCCGATTTGATTGCTGCCGGCAGTAAGCTTGTTCAAGGATATATTTGTGGCAACACGACGACATCTCTTGTTGGCTTGAGCGGTGAGCCGGCTGGAATAGGCGGTATAAGCGGACCACCGTTAAAGACGGCAAATTTAGAGCTTGTTCGCAAAATAAAAAGCATGAAAAGCGCGGAGCAAATTATTATCGGTGTCGGAGGAATTTCGTCCGGTCAGGACGCGTATGACTATATTCGTTCCGGCGCTAGTCTTGTCGAACTTTATACCGGGCTTGTTTATCATGGGCCGACTTTGGTAAAACAAATTTGCGAAGAGCTTTCGGCGCTACTTGAACGAGATGGGCTGAACTTGGCTCAGGCTGTTGGGTCTGCTTGGGATTCTTGCAAAGGTTTGAAATAAAACTCCTGGGCTAAATAAAGCAAAGCTGCGCAAATCGGTACTGCTGCTAATGCGCCGATACCGCCGGCTAAAGTCGCACCGATTAATATGGCTAAAAGTACAACTAGTGGATGCATGTCGACTTGTTTGCCCAGTAAATAAGGAACGATAAAGTTGCTCTCGCAGGCTTGTTCGACAACAAAGAGAAGCGCTGTTAGAGCGCATGTAAGCAAAGATTGGTTAGCCGCTACAAAAAGAGCAAGAATAGTGGTGATGATTGAACCGACAAAAGGCAGAAGATTGAGTAATCCGCCAAGCAATCCAAGTACTAGTCCGTATTTGACACCAATTAGTGTTAGCCCGATTGAAAAGAAAGCGGCGACTGCTGTGCTAACAAGTATTTGTCCACGAATATAGCCACCCATTCGGCTAGCCAAGGGATTGATTAAGTTGGCTGCCCGTTTTCTGTTTTTGCTGGGTAGCCAAAGTAAAAGATGTGTCCAGATGTAATCGGCTTGGACAACAAAATAAGCTGCTAGAAAAAGGACGAGAATGGTGTTTAGGGAGAATCCCATTAGACCGGCGGTGAAATTTAAAGTGCGTCCGACCATATTTAATGCCGGAGTGCGTAAATCGTCAGCGTGTACTGTAAGCAATGAAGCTTTGTCGCCGAGCATAATTAGAAGCTGATTATATGTGTCTCTAAGCTCAGCAGTGTAGTGCGGGATCTGTTCGACAAATAAGCTGGCTTGTTCTTTAAATGGTCCGGCTATAGCAAAGGCAACGGCGGTATAAAAAGCAATCACAAGCAAATAAGTGCAAATTACGGTGAATAGCCGCGACAATCCTTTCTTCTCCAGGGTTTCGGCTAAAGGTGTTATTGAAGAGGCAACAGTGATTGCTAAAATGACATCAATAACTATGACCCTTAAGGTCCAGAGCAGAAGAAGAGCGCAGGCTACAAGAGCAACAGCGCTTGTAGCGATCAGAGCTCGTTGAAATAACCGATTCTTCATTTGCTTTCTCCGCCGAAGACAGTGATTGGCTCGCTTGGTAATCCAAGTGGGATTCTTTGGGCTGACAGGGCTTGTATACGAATTTGATGCAGCCCGGGTTTTAAGATAAGTTCGGGTAGTGTTAGCTTCCCTTCGCCGGATGTTACATATTCCAGAGTCGCCGGCGACCCGCTATTGGCTGGTGTTGCACTATCCACTTCTGCTTCGCTGTTGGCGTCAAATGTGCCACCGGCAGTAGTGACAAACATTTTGAGAAAGCGAGGACTTAGCTGTTGTGGGATTCTGTAATTTATTTGGTTTGAGTTGGTCAATGTTATTTCCGGCTTCCAATCTTTATCGCTTTCAATCTGTAAGGATTTAAGTTCAACTTCGTAGTTGCCGGGCAGGAACTTAAGACCAATTGCTTTGATTGAGTCAGCTAAAGTCCAGGTGCGGTAACGTCCTAGCCATAAGGTTAGAGAGTCGGGGGAGAGAGTTGCTTCTTGCCAGTTTGGTGCATTGTTTTTTGTTTGCCAGAGTAACTTGATTTTAGCGGCAGCTTCTCTTTTATTCTTAAGCTCAAGGTTGAGCTTGGCAAAATTAGCAAGAAGGGGATCGATCTGTGTATCAGGCAGAACCAGGCTTATAGTTTGGTTTCCGGGCTTGATCCGAATAAAATCTTTTCCTTGCTCGAGTACTGTGTCCGGAGCTGCTTCGCGAGTCCATTGTCCGACCTTCGTCAGAACAAAATTTTGCGGGCTGATTCTCAGCGTTTCTGTTTTTTCGTTTAAGAACAAAAAATCATAACGTGGGACACCATTTTGTTTTGAAAAAGGAATAAAAGCTCCCTTTTGTGGTTCCCAGATTAGAGTGCTTGTGGCAGTCTTGAATTTTTGTTTGAATAAATCCGGCCATAAAAATTCATGACTGCCACAAACTTCAGGTTCGATGGTAGTTAAGCTTTGGCTAAAATCAACAGGGCAAAGGGGCGGACTGCTAAGAAGCTTCAAATAGCTAGGGCGGGTTAGCATACCGGCGCCAGCGTAGTCTGTGGGTAGATTCAAAAGCAGCAGTTTTCCATTTAGATCTTGGCTGCTTTTTTGCAACTGAGAGCGAAGCTGGCTCATCTGTTTGCCTGCCTCTGTCCATGGTGTCAAATTGTTTTTTAAGATTGCCGACCAGGAGAAAACAATAAGACTCAAAGCGATAATGCCTGCTCCTGCTGAAATACGGGCCCAAAGCTTAGGCAATTTGTCTATTGTCGGGAGAGCTAAAACAGAAAGAAGAATAACAAAAGGAGCGGAGCTCAGATAAAAGAGCCGGCTGCCGACTAGATTCGGATAGATGTGCCAAATTTGATATGTCGGTAAAATTGAAATTCCAATCCAGAGTAATAGAAAAACAATCACTCGCCAATTAGCGGAGCGTGTGATCAATCTTGCTAAACCAATAATTAGGCATAAGAGATATCCCAGACCAAGTAGTTTGCTGCTGAGAAAAGAATGTTTTACCTCTTCGTGCAAAGGAAAAAATATTTTCAATAAGCTGCTTTTATCCAGAAAATTTTTCAAAAGAAGAAGTGGCGATGGTGCTCCGCTACTTTCATAACCACCAACTAAAGTGCCGAGAATCAAAATGCGTAAACCGGCAATCAAAGCAAATAAAAGCCAAAAAATAAAAACCAAACCAAATCTAAAAGAGCGAGACTCTTTACTGTCATCTTTATATAAAAGCAATTCGGCGGCGGTAATGGTCAAAGGTATAGTAGCGGCCATCTCTTTGCTTAAAATAGCGGCGATGAAAGAGAGCAGCGCAAAATAGAAATATGTTTTTTCGCGGACTAAGCGATAGCGCAAATAATAATAAACGCAGATCAAATAGAAAACAGTGCATAACAGATCTACCCGCCCGATAACCCAGGCTGTAGCTTCCGGATGGAGCGGATAAAGACAGAAGAGTAAGCTTGACCAAAGCGCGGCGCTTGAAGCTAAGCGATTACCCGAAAGTCCGCTTAACTCGGTGGTAATTAAAGCAATAAAAAATGCCGCCAGAGCGGTCAATAATATGTTGGTTAAATGAAAACCCCAGGCGTTGTTTCCCCAAACCAAATAGTCCAAAAAAAGTGTAAACGAAACCAGCGGGCGGTAGCTCTTCATAATATCGGAGCCAGCCCAGTTGCCTGTGAAATTGGCTAAAAAAGCCGACCAGTCACCGGCAGCGGCACGGCTTACATAATCCAGATGCAAAAAATCATCAAGTAAAAAACCAACGCTTAAAGTTGGGCTGTAGACGGTTAGGCAAACAACTAGAGCAATTAGCGCAGCGATGATGATGTCTGTTTTTGCGCCGAGAAAATCTATGCGAGCTGGCCTTAAGGTTAAATCGGTCCCGCTTTGTTCTGCAAACGTATCTCTTGCTGCCAAGTTTTGCCCTCAATTAGCGGGTCCAAGATAACATATTATGACTAGAGCAAAAAAATGTTCGATAATTGATTATTTCTTGACAACCCCGGGTATATTGTCAGCGTTTGTTTTCGGGGAAAATCGATGTCCAGGTACGAGCGTAGGCGGGCAATGCCCCTTGACGAAGCATACCTATATTTCCGAAGGCTGGAGATGCAACTCGAGCGTCCGGCTTTATTTCGTATCTGTAACGCGATTAGAACCATAGATTTTGCCATTGGCTCGGGTATCGAAGAAAGCCAAACAGCATTTCTTTCCAGAGAAGTTTGGTCCCAAATTCGTAATCAGCTCTTTCGTCTATTGCTGACTTCGTTTCCCGGTTATTTTCTTGTTTATGACGAAAACAGTTCTGAACCCCTAGATGCAGGTAGCGCTTGGCCTGAGAACGGGCGGATTGAATTTTATCCGGAAAAAATACTTCGTCGTTTTGAGACTTATAAAGCCGATTTCGAGCAGATTGATCCTGAAGTCCTTACCTATTTACGTTGGTGTTTTGGTCAAGACAGACAAAATATCGATCCTTCTATTTTTACTGATTTGGAAGCGCAAGCGAAGGCTGCTGGCGAGCTGCTCGATCGTTTGTATGAAATATGCGAACAAGAAGCGGCTCACGGCAAACGTAAAGCGCACCATAAATGGTGGCAGCTATATTGGCAAGCGAACAGTTGTACTGATAAAAGACAAAGACATGACTTGCAGAAACAGATGGTTGACTTGCAATCTGTTTGGGGACGTCCGGCAAGCGTGTCTAGTTAGGATTCACTTGAATATTGATCGGATCTGATACCCAGCCAGTGACCTTTCCTTGTTCATCCAGAGCGGCTGCTCGTAATTGATAAAATGCCGGCAAAGGAAAGTTTTTTTTGTCTAAATTGAAAAGTGCTTTTTTGCTTTGTGCTTTGTATGTTTTAGCTGCGTGGGCAGAAAGAGTGCGATCACGTAAGCTGCCGCTATAATGTTCGAACCAAGAGTTTGGCGCTGACACTTCCAAAACTAAGGAGCGGCAAGCTTCTAGGGCGGAACCGTCACATTCTAAATTAATCGTCTTTCCGTTTATTTGATAAATGCCGTCTGAACCCAGCGTTGCTTGACTCTCTTTAAGTTCAAGTTTGGGCATTAGCTTTTTTCCGTTAAGCAAGCTAACTGAGAGCAGCTCCATGCTTCGCGGCGATTCTTCGGAAAGGAAAGGTAGTTCAAAACAAAGTCGGTCAATAATGCCGGCTGCTATCCAGGATTTGCGTTCGGAAACCGGAAAGAAATAATCGTGTTCTTTGCCGTCGAGAATGGCTGGCAATACCATGCAGCGTGAAGAGGAGAAAGAGTGATTATTTTCGCCGAGCCAAAAAAGATAAATGTTAGTGTTGGCTTTTGCCGATCGGGACGAGAAGCGAAAACGGCATTGAATAAAATCGCAGGCTGTTGCTGGTAAAGTAAGCTTAGGTGAAAGCAAGCGGGCTGTATTGCCAAAATTTTTGCTGCCGAAAAATGCCAGATCTTCTTTTTTGAAAATAAGTTCCAGGTCGGACTTGAGCAGCTTTACTGGCTCAAGTTGATGAGTTTGTTTGTCCCATCGATAAAAAAGTTGATTTGCTTGAATCAACTTGCGTAGTCTAGAGCTGTTAATGAGCTCGCCATCTCCATAAGTCGGTGGTTCGAAACTTAAGACTTTGGCGTTCATGTCTGTTTTACTCAGAGGCGGCGAGAGCAGCACGCTGAGCATGGCGCCATTGTAAATCATATGTGCCCCTTCTGTTTTTTGAGGAACATTGATGATTGCCAGCTTTTGACCGGGCTTTAAGCTGGTAAATGCCCGTTCTACAGCCAGACGAAAGTCTCTAACTTGGCTTGAGGCATGGGCCCAAGGCGTGTTGTTTTTCAGGCAAATTTGCGCGTAAAGGATGACGAAAGCCATAGCCAGAGCTGTGGCAAGTGCTGAAATAAGTCTTCGCACAATTTTATTTGTCAGCGGATTTAAGGGAACGAGCAAAAACAAGGCAAGCAGCATAGATAACGGAGCGCTGCCGGCATAAATAAAACGGCTGCACTGCAGGCTTTCAGTAAGATTCCATACCTGATAAGTTGGCAGCATGGACAAAACAAACCAGCCCCAGGCAAAGAGCAATGTGCGCAATAGCAGTTTGGGTTTATCGCTTAAAAGCAAGCTGAAAGGAAAGAGGGCTGCCGAGGCCAAATAAAGCGCTGTGAGATAACTTCTTAGTTTGGCTTCCGGCGCGAAGATTTCAGCATTGAAAGGCAGGAGTACCCGTAGAAAATAAGGCTCGGCAAACCAGCGCTTAAAGAATGAATCGCTCATGCCTTCGCCAATTGAGCCGCCGTATCCGCCGGAGATGGTGCCAAGAGTCAACTGGCGCAAAATGAAATAAGCCGCAAGTAAAAGCCAGAAAGGCAAAGTATTTTTGATTGAATCAATAACTTTAGCTTTGATTGTTTTGTCATCGTTAAGCAGCAAAATTTCAGCCAGAAAAAATACTGGTGGTAACGTCACTGCCATTTCTTTGCACATTAGAGCGGCGGCAAATGATGCTAAAGCACAGGGCAAAAGCCATTTCTTTTGATCTTGGCGGAAGCGTAAATATAGCCAAAATGCGCCAAGGCTGAAGCCAAGACATAAACTGTCAACACGACCGATGATCCAGCTGACCACTTCCGGATGGAGCGGGCAGACAGCAAAGAAAGCGGCGGCAAAGAAAGCCTGAGTTTGTGCATATTTGCCAAAAGGTAGAAGTAGGCGCTTTAGGACAAGAAAAAGCAGAAGGGAGCAAGCTATTTGATAAATCGTGTTTGAAATATGAAAAACTGTCGGGTTGCCATTGCCGATAAAATAATCAAAAGCGAGGCTCAAAGAAACAAGCGGACGGTAAAACTGAGTGCCGATTGCTTGCATCCAATTTCCAGTGAAATTTAAAAGCAGTCGTTCGCCGTGTCCTTGGAAAACATTGTGCAGATAGCTTACATGAACGAAATCATCAGCTAAAAAATAGCCGTTCAGGGTACGATGAAAACAGAGCAAGTTAAGGGCTACTAAAAGGACCACACATAGACGGTTGCTCAACCGGCAATAAGCTTTTGATTCGTCAGAAAGCATGTTTTGAATTGATATGATCTCTGATTAAGTAGTAAGATGACAACAGGTCGCTTGGTCTGAACGGCAAGTCCAGCCGAATATACAGGCAACAGCCTCCCATTATAGCGGATGCCATAAACGATGAATCCTGAGTCAGAACCTAATTCTTGTGAAATGTTGTTGTTTCCCGAAGGTTTTCTTTGGGGTGTTGCCACTTCACACTTTCAGGTTGAAGGGCATCCGGAGGAGAGCAACAAAAGATTTTCCGATTGGGCAAATTGGACGACTCAAACAGGACGGATCCTGGATCAATCAACAGCAGATAAAGCTTGTGAATTTTTTGTTCGCTACCGTTCCGATATTGAACTTTGCGAAAAACTGAATTTGAATAGCTTTCGTTTGAGCTTAAATTGGCCGGCTATGTGTCCGGCTCCGGGACATGTATATGACAAAAATGATCCTTCTTTGAAGACTTATCTGGCAATGCTTAAGCTCTTAAAAGAGAAGGGTTTCAAAACTTTTGTCACTTTGTTTCATTTTACTTTGCCTACCTGGCTTGCTGAGATTGGTGGCTGGAACAACAAACTGGCAGTTGAGGAGTTTGAACGATTTGCTGAATTTGTGGCTTCCGAGCTGGGCGAATATGTTGACTTCTGGCTGACGATTAATGAACCCCTAGCTTATGTTTATCAAGGTTATGTGGCCGGGGATTGGCCGCCTGGTTATAACAATAACTATCTAGCTGGATTTGAATGTGTCCGTAATCTTTTGCTGGCTCATTCGCGGGCTTACCATGTCATACATAAACTTATTCCGGAAGCAAAAGTCAGTATTACCCATCACTGGATGTCTTTTGCTCCGCGGGCTAAATGGAATCCTTTCGACCATTTAGTGAAATATATGCGTGATTCGGTTTTCAATCATTGTTTTATGTCGGCTTTGCAAACAGGGATTTTGCGTTTCCCCTGGCCAGCCATGTTTGATTATCGTTGGAATAGCTTGACCGGCGAAATTCCCGGCTTAAAAGGTACTTTGGATTTTATTGGGGTAAATTACTACACCAGGCAATTTTGCCAATTTAAGTTTGCTTGGCCTCTGGATTTATTTGGCATTAAAGTGGACGCTGCTGAACTGGAAACTTCAGGTTTAGGCTGGGAGAGCTATCCTCAAGGACTCTACAATCTTCTCGTACATGAATTGCGGCCCTACCGTTATGACCAGAATGGCAAATTAAGAGACATCTATATTACTGAAAACGGTCATGCCAATATTTTTGAAGCCGAGCTTGTAGAAGGGGATTGGTCTTTAGAGGACCAAGGGCGTATCCGTTATTTGGTATCCCATGTATCATCGCTTTATCGTGCTATTGCCGATGGTGCCAATGTCAAAGGCTATTTACATTGGTCTTTGCTTGATAATTTTGAATGGGCGGAAGGTTTGCGCGCTCGTTTTGGTTTAGTGCGAGTCAGCTACCCGACTTTAGAGCGAACTTTGCGTCAAAGTGCTCATATATACTCGCAAATAGCTGGGCGTAATGCTCTTGCCGTAACACCGGCTTTAATTAAAAGTCCAGAAAACTGCGGATCTTGAAGACAGCCTGGCAACGAATTTGTAAAATGGTGGAGCCTAAGTAGAGGAGGTTTCCATGAGAACTATGACAGGCTGGTATTTGAGCTGGAGTACATTGGTAAGCCTCCTGCTTATGCTCGTTTTGTCTTTCTCCGCTTATGCTTTTGACAGTACAGCTCATGTCCAAGCTACTCTTCTTTCGGACAAGGAAGCAATCACTGCCGGCGTTCCTTTCAAATTAGGCGTTGAGCTGGAAATGGAACCGGGTTGGCATACTTATTATTTGCATAGTGGCGATGCCGGTATGCCGACAAAAATTGAATGGCAGCTACCGGAAGGCTTCAAAGCTGCGGATTTATTATGGGAAAAGCCTCATCGTTTTGATGAGGCAGGCATAGTCACTTATGGCTATGAAAGAAGAACAATCCTGGTTTCGGAGATAACACCGCCGGCTAAATTAGCGATTGGAAAATCACTTAAATTCAAAGCTAAGGTAAAGTGGCTCTCTTGCAAAGATGTTTGTATCCCTGGCTCTCAGGAAGTGGAAATATCTTTGCCGATTGTTTTGGCCAGTAAGGTTGTGCCGTCCAAGGAAGCTTCATTATTTGAAAAAGCCGATTACAACGGTCCGGCAACTGAAATTAAAAGCGATGCTCCGAAAAGTATTATTGATACGAATTTGCAAATCACAGGACAACTCGAGCAGGATAAAACCGGCTTGCCGCTTTATCTGCTTTTTGCTTTCATTGGTGGTTTGCTGCTTAATTTAATGCCTTGTGTGCTACCGGTAATCTCAATCAAAATTTTCAGCCTAATCGAACAATCAGGTGAAGATCCGCGACGAATCATTCAGCACGGATTGACCTTCTCTCTGGGCATCATTCTTTCTTTCCTGGCTTTGGGTGGTTTAGTTATCGCCATACAAAATGCAGGGCAAAAGATCGGTTGGGGATTCCAATTTCAATATCCGATTTTTGTTTTTGCCATGTGTGTTGTCGTCACTGTCTTCGCTCTTTCCATGTTCGGTCTTTTTTATATTCAAGTGACGACCGGACAAGCTCAGATTGATCGGCTTGCCAGCTCAGAAGGGCTGAAAGGAACCTTTTTTA
Organism: Candidatus Obscuribacterales bacterium; assembly: GCA_019750335.1. GTDB lineage: Bacteria > Cyanobacteriota > Vampirovibrionia > Obscuribacterales > Obscuribacteraceae > JAIEPM01. Next base: position 503,648 of record JAIEOQ010000002.1, on the reverse strand, counting down.
AAGGTGTGCTTGCCACCATTCTTTCCACACCGTGTACCGCGCCTTTTCTTGGTACGGCCCTCGGTTTTGCTTTTGCCCAGCCGGGTTGGCTGATTATGACTATATTTTTTACTATTGCCCTAGGTATGGCGTTTCCCTATATTCTTTTGACTCTTCGTCCGAGCTGGATGAAATATCTGCCGAAACCGGGCGTCTGGATGGAAAAATTCAAAGAATCAATGGGTTTTCTGTTGAGCGCAACTGTTGTTTGGTTGCTCTGGGTGCTTGGGCATCAGGTGGGTATTGATACTGCTTTTGCCGTGTTGACTTTTTTATTATGCTTGTCATTCGCTTGTTGGCTTGTCGGCGGATTTATCGATCTGACAAGCTCACCAGCTCGTAAACGTTTTGTTTGGGTCCTGGCGCTGATTGTGATTGGCGTCGCTTATTATTTATTTCTGCGTCCTTTTCCAGCTTTGTTCTCGCTTAGTTCGCCGGCTATGGTCTCGGAATCTACTTCTGCTAAGGAAGGCATTAGTTGGCAGCCTTTTACAATTGCCGAATTGGATAAGCACATCGCTCAAAACGAAACAGTATTTGTTGATTTTACTGCGGATTGGTGTCTGACTTGTAAAGCCAATGAACAAACGGTGATCAATACAAAGCCTGTAATTGAGCGGTTCAAAGAGCTGAAAATTGTTCCGCTCAAGGCCGATTGGACCACACAAGATCCAGAGATTACAAAACTGCTGCAAAAATTTGGGCGCTCAGGAGTGCCGTTATATGTCATATTTCCCGCGGGAAAAGCTAACGCGCCGATTATTTTGCCTGAACTTATTACTCAGCCAATAGTGCTTGATGCCTTAAGCTCTAGCCGTGAATAGTTGTTTCAATGGCAGAAAGTAGTGGATTCAAGTTGTCCGTTTTAGTTTCGTTGACGAAAACAGCCAATATGCCTACAGCCACGGAAGTAAGCACTGTTAGTTGAGCGCTGCTTCTAAAAATGGCTTGATGTAGTTTGCCGTAATCTATTTTTTGCGTAGCTACGTCCAAATGGCTATGTATCGCATTGCACATGGCGCCGATGATCTCTTTATCGACACCGGTTTTTAAAGTCGATGCAATTACTAAGCCGTCGTGACCGACTATTAAGCAACCGTCTACACCTTCGCATGTATCAATCTTTTTCAGTAAAGTTTGAATACCCTCACCGCGTGCGGCACTGATTACGCGAGCGGTGGTCATGCCCCCAATTTTGTTTCTTTTTTCGCTGGCTCTAATTATATTTTCAACGGCTTGAGGATCAATCAGTTGGCGACCGATTGCTTTCATTGAACCCTGTTCTTGTCCGGTTTCTTGAGTGTAAGCTGTATTTAGAGAGAGCTTACCGAATTCTTTTATTTCGGAAGGAGCTTTAGGTAATGTCGATGTTGTCGGCTTTTCGATGACCGGCTCCGGCTTGATTTCAGGCATTTCGACCGCTGTGGTTTCCGGGCTCTTTTCATTGGAGTCTTCGGCTAATAAATTGTCGAATAAGCCGGATATTTCGTTATCGCTCACATCCAAAACTACAGCTGGTTTTTCTTCTGCTACCGGTTGAGGGATAACCGGTGGCGCTGCCTCTTTCTCGGCTGAGTCATCAGCTAAAAGATTATCAAACAGACTGCTAACGTCTTGTTCGGATACTTCTGCGACAATTGGTTTTTCAACGGGTGTTGCGCTTTCTTCTTTTGGCGGTTCAAGAGTTTTAAGCTCAATTGGAGCGGCTTCCACTGGCGGCGGTGAAGCAATCGCTGTCTCTTGAAAATATCCGCTGGTTTGATCAGTTACATAATCAAGAAGATTATCCAGAGCGCTAGGTTCCCAGGTGCCGAAGATGGCTAATATCGATCTTCCTGTATCGGTAACTAAGCTTGATTTGTCACCGCACTGTAAAAATGCGTGACGTAGTTGCCCTAGTTGCAGCTTGTTTGTCCCTAAGTTTGTTGTGCTATGAATAGCCAGGGCCAGGGGACCAAGCAGATATTTTTCGGAAGCGAGAGATTCGGAATGGCTCAAAAGCATGCCATCTTTGCCGATTAGCAAAGCGCTTTCCACACCTTCAAAATCAGTCAGTTGCTTGATCAAGGAGTGTAGCTCGTCGCCGGTTTCAGAATTTAGCACTTGCCAGTTGCTTGTTTGTTCGTTCTTCTCGGCTTGCTGAATGACCTTTTCTACTGCTTCGGTATCAAGAAGCATTTGTCCGATTGTTTTTAAGGTGCCAGGAGTTTTAAGCTCCGGCTTAGCTGAAACTGAAGAAGAGAGGCGTCCGAATTCTTGAACAGCTTTAGCTGCAATTGTCCCGGCATCAGCTAAAACCGATGTATCGTTGATGCCCAGAGATTCCACCGGGAGTGAAAGAGTGTCGGTAGATGTACCTGCCGGTGGGCTGAAATCTTTTTGGGATTCAGCAGGCGCAATATCGGCAAAAAGATTATCTAAGTCGGCGCCAAGATCGTTGTTGAACAGCTTGGTCTCAGACGTAATTACTACTTCTTGCTCGGAAACAGTTTCGGCTACCGGAGCGGCTTCAGGCAAAGGGATCGCTTCTTCAAAGCTAATCTTGTCGCTTAAAGCTGATACGGCATGAGTTTCTTCGGCAAACAATGACTCTAAGGAAACTTTGCCCATGTTTCCGCTTATGGATTGTTCGAGCTGGTTCAAGCGTCCGATGTTGAGATTGCTCAAAATTTCTTTGTGGTTGCCGCTAGTTGCGCCCGGTATCGGTTCTTCCATTGCAATTGCCGGTTCAACGTTTTTGCTTGGGGCTTGGGCTGGAGCTTCATGCTGAGCTGTTTTTTCAACGTGCCGATAAGCCAGTGCGTCTTCCGATTCGCTAGCGTAATAAGCAAGAGCGGCAGCTAAACCGGTCAGATTGAAAGCGAGCATTTGTACCCAGTTCAATTTTAAGGTTAGCTCAGGCAGCATAACTGTTGATAAGGTTACGACGTTGCTGATTGCTCCTGCTCCCATGGCAATGCCAACCATGATCCCCGATATTTTTATCAGGTCGCCGGGAGAGGCATTCTCAAAAAGCAATACGCTAAGAATAAGCGCTATGGCAATTTCACCGGGAAAAAGGGCAAACATCGGAATGTCGCCGATTGTTTGCGGAAAGGATTGAGGTACTAAAATCGAGGCACCAATGCCGAAACAAAGAATTATTAGAAAAGGAATTAAGTTGGTGCGTCGAACGAGCCTGTACATGCGTGAGATTCCTATAGTCATTCCTCAGCAATATACCCGGAGACGTGACTATTTTGCTTTCGCAGATTAAACCTGGCGATTTTGCCTATTTGCGGAAGCTGGCTCCAAGTTTCTGCTCGAGCTCTTGACGAATATCGGCCATAAGATTGTCGACCAGTTCAGTTTTTAAGGTTTCTTGCGGATCCTGGAAGGTCAGACGATAAGATAAGCTGACCCGGTCTTGATCTCTGGAAAACACGGAGACTAACTCGATTTGGCGGAGAATCTTTTTGCCTAAGCTGGCTATAGCCGCTTCGACAGCGCTGCTTCTATTTTTGCCGTCCAAATCGACAGTCAGGTCTCGTTGCATTGTCGGTGTCATATAAATAGGACTCATTGTTTTGGCCGTTGCCACTGATTGAAGTGCGGCAACCTTTAGCTCAAATCCGTATATGCGTCCTTTTACATCATAAGAATCGGTAACTGACGGATGAATCTCACCCAACCAGCCAAGCAAGATGCGTTTCTGCCGCTCTTTGCCTTGACCCGCTGTTGTAATCAGACAGCTACGTCCCGGATGAAACCAAGCTTTAGCACTGCCTTCTGTTGGCGGTTCGAAAGAGAGGCTATCCAGTTGAATGTTCAGCCTGTGGCAAAGGCTTTCGATTATGCCTTTTGCCGTATAAAATCCGGCAGCTTCGTGGGCGGTTTGGTTTGTCGAAAGCCAATCAGTTAAACGGGGTTCGCCGGCTAAAATGCCGCTTGCATACAGCTCTTCTTTGGTCGATGTTTCTTTCGGATTGTCTGACGAACCGTTGTTGCCAATCTCCAAAAAGTAATTGCGACCCACTTCGAAAAGCCAGATCTCTTGTTTGCCGCGTCCTTGGTTGTAGGCTGCTACTTTTAGCAAGCCAGGCAATAAGCTTTGTCTTAGTGCTTGGTGATCAGGAGAAAGCGGGTTAAGAACAGCGACTGCGTTGTTTTCCGCGGGGGGGCTGCCGGCAGGGCTTAAGTCTTTTTGCGCGGTTAAACTGCTGGTCCAGATTTCGTTCAGTCCGCAGGCGGCAAGGCTTTCGCGAATCATTGCTGGGGTCAGATCAACAGGCAGTGCAGCCATTGTGCTTTTTGGCATACTGGCCGGTATTCTGTCATAGCCGTAAAGACGGCAAACTTCTTCAATCAAATCTATTTCGCGGCTGACATCTTTTTGCCGAAAGCTTGGGATAGCAACGTTAACTATGCCGGCGTCGCAATCATCCGCTGACATATGACTTTTGAAGCCCAGTGGCTCTAAAAGCTCGCTTACGGCATCAGGCATCATCTCAATTTCAGTCAAACGTTTGAGTTCTGACATACGCAAACTCACAGTTTGCTGTGCTGCTTTATCCGAACCGGCTGTTTTGCAAGGACCGATTTTTGCTGCACAATATTCGGCTAGAAGCTGGGCCGCTCTATCGGCAGCCTGACTGACTGAAGCGGTATCGACTCCACGCTCAAAACGTAAGGAGCTGTCGCTCGTTAAACCAAGAAGACGGCTTGTTCGGCGAACGCGCCGACTGCTAAAAGAAGCTGCTTCAAGAACGATGTTGCATGTTTCATCAGTAACTTCACTATGTTTGCCGCCCATGACTCCGGCTATTGCAATCGGACCATTATTATCAGCAATGATTAGCGCTTCCGGGTTAACTTCTCTCTCTTTGCCGTCCAGTGTAACCAGCTTTTCTCCTGGTTTACCCCGGCGCACGACTAAGTTCGGTCCGGATAGTTTAGCCAAATCGTATGCATGGAGCGGCTGCCCCAGTTCATGCAAAACATAATTGGTGATATCAACTACGTTGTTGATTGACCTGATGCCTACTGCTTCCAGACGTCTAACAATGTGCGCCGGAGACGGACCGACTTTCACTTCGGAGATAACACGTCCGGAAAAGAAAGGACAATCATCGGTGCTTTCGCTCGTGACTGATAGTCCGAAATCGGCATTAAGAGATGATTCTATTTTGTATGTCGGCTGTTTGAGGGAGCGCCCTAAAAGTGCGGCTACCTCACGGGCCATACCGAGCACACACATGGCGTCGCCGCGATTTGAACGGGGCTCCACATGGAGAATGGCGTCTTGTTTTAAGTTCAAGAGCTCTTTTATGTCAGCTCCAAGTTTAGTGCTTTTGTCCAGGATTAAAATGCCTTCGCCATTGCCAGCAATGCCGAGCTCCGGAGCTGAGCAGAGCATACCGTTGCTGACGACGCCGCGAATTTTACTTTGTTTGATTGCTAACGCTGTTCCGTCATGACGGTTAATTACTTTGGCTCCGGGCAAAGCCACAGGAATACGATGTCCGGGCTCTATGTTCCAGGCTCCGCAAACTATCTCTTGGGGCTCTGAATTCTCGTCCAGTTTTATTTTGGTCACTCTGATTTTGTCGGCATCAGGATGTGGATTGATCTCCACAATTTCGCCGACAACAACCGACCCTTGTATGTCAGGACCGTGACGTTCAATCTCTTCAACTTCGAAAGCACCCATGGTCAGCTTGCTTGCCAGTTCCTCAGGTGTAATGCCTGAGAGATCGACAAAATCGCTTAACCATTCAAAAGACAGTTTCATAGTCGGGCCTCAATTAAAATTGTTCGAGAAAGCGCAAATCATTTGTATAAAAATGGCGTATGTCGTTGATGTCATATTTCAACATGGCTACACGTTCGACACCCATACCGAAGGCAAAACCGCTCCAGATGCTGGGATCGATCCCGACAGCAGAAAGTACGTTGGGATCAACCATGCCGCAACCAAGCATTTCAAGCCAACCTCTTTGACCGCATGTCCGGCAGCCTTTTCCTGAGCAAAAAGGACATTGACAATCGAGTTCAGCGCTTGGCTCAGTGAAAGGGAAAAAGTCCGGACGAAATCTTGTTTTCAATTCTTTTCCGAACAGAAGTCTGTAAAATTCGCTGAGAGTGCCGCGCAATTGGCCGAAAGTAACATTGCGGTCGATCAGCAATCCCTCTATTTGGTGAAAAAGCGGATATTTGCGTGCGTTGATCTCTTCATTTCGATAAACACGTCCGGGAGCGATAATACGTAGCGGCGGACGCATTTTTTCCATTGCCCGAATTTGCATGGTAGAAGTTTGACTACGCAGCAAAACATGGGGACCGGCGTTTGTATAGAAGGTGTCTTGCGAATCGCGAGCCGGATGATCCTCCGGCGTATTCAACGCCTCGAAATTGTAATAATCGGTCTCTATCTCCGGTCCGTCGACCACTGAAAAACCCATGCCGCGAAAAACGTCGATTATCTCCTGGCTGATTTGTGTGAGCGGATGAATATGACCAAGTGGTCGTCCGCTGCCTGGTAAAGTTACATCAATGCTTTCGCAACTTAAGCGCACATTCAATTCAAGCTTGTGAATCGTGTCTTGCCGCTCTTTCAGAGCAGTCGATAAATTCTGCTGGACTATATTGGCAAGCTGCCCGATTATCTTCTTGTCTTCGGGGCTAAGTGATTTCAGCTCAGCTAAGACAGATTTGAGTTCACTTTTTTGACCGAAGTATTTTAAGCGAACGGCTTCAAGGGCGGTGCTTGAGTCGCCGGAATTGATGGCGTCTAAGGCTTCTTTTTCAATAGCTTGCAAACGTTGTTTGATTTCAGTCATGGCCTATTCCAGAATGCGGCTCTTAGCCGGCTTTGCTGGCTAAGATTATCAGAATAGGCTGTTTGATTCCACGATTCGTTACGGATAGATCCCATTGAATTTTCTGATTAAGGATTTAGAATTACAGGTGTTTGAGGACCATATTTAAATCGGAAAAAGGTCATAAATTGCGCAAACACCGACCGCGAAAAAGACCGCTAAAGCCCATACCGACAACAAGGGTTTCTGTTATCGTCATTGATGCGGATAACAATATCTTGTTGGTGAAACATCGCAAAGGACCCAAGCAGTATTGGGTTTTGCCTGGCGGACGTTTGGAATATGGTGAGACTTTTTTTGAATGTGCCATCCGTGAAGTCCAAGAAGAAACCGGCTTGGATGTGGAAGTTGGCAAGATTGTTTTCGTTTCGGAGGCGATTGCACCGGATCGTTCAAGACATATTGTTAACGTTTATCTGACTGCAACCGTAACTGGCGGGACACTTCAAGTTGGTGATGAAGAGGTTCTTGCCGGAGTTGATTATTTGCCTCTGGCAGATTTGAGCAAGCTTACTCTTTATCCGCCGGTCAGCTTGCAGATTTTAGAGTCGGCAAAATCCGGATTTAGCGAAGGGATTAAGTATTTGGGCAATCTTTGGGTTTAAGTCTGATTCAAAATGTTTCACGAATTAGCATAAATTCATGCGCCGCCAAAGAATCGGCGATCACCCCACCAGGCTTGCTTAAATCAGCTCCAGCCTTTTCTCGCTGAGGATCCCTCGTTGTATGATTGTTAGCTTTGTAATTCAGGGCTAACCCCTGACCTGGCCGGGAGATTGAATAATGGCACAGCAAAAAGGCTTCAAAAGAGCCCAAAAAGTTCTTAAGCGCAAACAAAAACTGGCTAAGGACACCTATCGCAGCAACCTCAAAAAAGCTGTTTATGCTTTAGAAAAGGCTGCCAATGAATCCGAGCACGATCATGATCACGAAGATCATAAAGATCACGCTCACGGTTAAAACATCTCTTCTCCATAACTGAAGCTGGTTTTGCCGATAATTACTTCGCTGCCGGGCTCGGCGCCTTCTTGTTGAAGTGCGTCAATTACTCCCATGGCGCGCAGAATATGATAGAAGTGCTGAAGGGCTTCCGGACTTCTTAGGTTGGTCACGGAAAGAATTCGTTCTAAACGTTCGCCGCTCACGTAGAAAATATTTTTATGGCGACTAACGTTAAAGCCATTGTCGGGATGCTGGTAGGCTGCTTGATCATCCAATTCCACTAAGAGCTCTTGTTGCTCGGGAATCTGTGATGCATATTGAAAGACCAAATTCTTCAATTGTTGAATACCGCCGGTGGTGGCGCAACTGCCGGCGATGATCTCCCGAATTGACTCCGCTTGAGGAAATATTTTTTCTTTGTTCTTGCGGATCTCTTCGGCAATGGCCTCGGCTTCTTCTTCAAGAAGCAGATCACTTTTGTTGAGAAAAACAATCTGAGGCAGTTTTGCCAGGTTTTTGTCGTAAAGTAAGAGCTCATTAGTAATGACTGAAAGATCTTCGGCCAGAGTCGGCGAAGTCATGTCTGCTAAATGAACCAATACTCTGGTGCGTTCGACATGGCGTAAAAATGTATGACCGAGTCCAACCCCCTGAGAGGCACCGCTTATCAATCCAGGAATGTCGGCGATAACATAGCCGTGCCCCTCGGGATTTTTGATCACGCCGAGGTTTGGGCTTAAGGTGGAGAAAGGATAATCGGCAATTTTTGGACGTGCTTTTGTCAAAACCGAAAGCAAGGTTGATTTTCCGGCGTTAGGCAATCCGATAAGCCCGATGTCGGCAAGCATTTTCAGAGTCAACTCCAGCTCTCTTTCAATGCCCAGTTCACCGGGTTCGCAATGGTGAGGAGCTCTGTTGCTTGGTGTGACCATATCGAAATTACCGCGGCCACCGCGCCCGCCTTCGGCGACCATAGCTCGTGAGCCCGATAAAGTTAGATCGGCTATCAGCCGTCCTGATTTGGAGTCCAGAATCAGTGTTCCGGCCGGTACTTTAATAATCAGATCTTTTCCGTCTTTGCCGTGGCGGTTTTTTGGACCGCCCTTTTCGCCGTCAAAAGCTTTGAACTCGGTTCGATAGCGAAAGTCCAATAGTGTAGACATATCACTTGTGGCTTCAAAAATTACGTGACCGCCACGTCCGCCGGTGCCACCGGCTGGTCCGCCTAAAGGCTCATATTTTTCTCGGCGCCAAGCAACCATGCCGTTGCCGCCATTGCCGGAAAAGATTTTGATGCGTACTTGATCGACAAACTGATTCATGAAAATGCCGCCGAAAATTATTTATCAGACTGATGTAGGTTTAACTCTGGTCCCTGGGGTGTAGGTCTCTATATATAGATCTCGTATAGTATCTCATCTAGATCTTTACTATTTCTCATATTATGGTAATAGTAATAGTTGTCGATAGTCGGTGACCCAAGCGCAGGCATCTGGAGGAATCTTTGTGGAAGAGAAAATTTCCATTCATGAAAAGTCTCGCGGTGAAACCATAAACGTATATATCGGTGAATATGCCGGTAAGCAATATTTGCACATACGTGAATGGTATCTCGATAAAGAGCAAGAAGAGAAGCCGACCAAAAAAGGTGTGGCTATTCCGCTAGAAAAAGTAGAACAATTGCTGGACGCGATTAATCAGTTGGTTGATGGCGGTGGTAGCGGCAGTGGCGGCGGTAAAAAGAAAAAATAGCTCTAGACTGGATCTATCAGTTACGTGTTGAAAATCAACCCATTCCTTCTTGTTCTCTGTCTTTCGGCTTTAGGACACAGCGTGAGCGCTGCCGAACTTCAGTTAGTGCCGGCTGCAGCCAAGCAAGGCCAAGTTGTTGAAGTTTTGCTTTCAGGCTTTAACGAACCGCCGCCACCAGTTACTTTTCGTGATGGTAACTATCGAGCTTTTCCTTTGAGGAAGGCTGGATCCTCTGTTTATAGAGCCTTAGTTTGTGTGCCGACCAATTTAGACCCGGGTCAATATCGGATTAAATGCGGGGAGCATGAACAGGCACTAAAGGTGGTATCGGGCGGATACCCGGTTCAAAGCATACGTTTGCCGAAAGGCAAAGACACTTTTGACGGATCGCCAGGAGAAAAAGCAACCGTTGATGCCGCGAAGCGCACTGTAACCGACGAACAGCTATGGCAAGGCAAATTTGTTTGTCCGTGTCGGGCGCGTGTTTCAGCCGGATTCGGGCTAAAGCGGTCAGTGAACGGCAAGCTTTTGAAAGACTATTTTCATTCCGGTATCGATTATGCTGGCTTTAGCGGTGCGCCGGTTTATGCGGCTCAAGATGGACGTGTGCTTCTGTCTCATAATGGATGGAAATTGCATGGTAATACGATCTGTCTTGATCACGGTCAGGGCGTGCTTTCCTTTTATATTCATTTGAGCAAGATCTTGGCAAAGGAAGGGCAAGCAATAAAAGCCGGTGAAAAGATTGGTGCTGTTGGTTCTACCGGACGGGCCAATGGACCGCACTTGCACTTCAGCATTTATGTGAATAATGAGGCTTGCAATCCGAATCAGTGGTTCGCTAAATCATTCTAAAAGAGAGAGAGCGCTTGTATATACAAGCACTCTCTCTCTGGATATCGAACTGCTGATTAGCCTAGTTGAGTCTTGTTCCAAAACACATCTTTGATGGTTTTGGACGAATTGGACTCAGCGCTGATCATCACCGTAGCTGGTGCAAAGAGAAACACACCGTCGCCGATTCTTTGTTGATGCCCATCAATAGCGTGAGTGGCACCGGACAGAAAATCAACGATACGTTGTGATGTTTCGTTGTCCAAGAGATGCAGGTTGAGCAGAACAGACTTACGTCCGCGTAGATGCTCCACGATCTCCATTGCTTCGTTGTATGTTCTCGGCTCAATTACCATGACTTCGCTGGAAGGTTGAGCATTTGGATGGTCAACGACTTTGGTGCTCATGTTAGGCAATATTTTGGTTGATCGAGCTGAATCAACCGGAGCTTTATCCAAAGCTAATTGACCATTGGTCTGATATATATCATCGCTGGTTTCGAATAGATCTTCGAAGTCTTCCTGATCATAATTGTCAGCAGGACCGAACCAGAAACTTTTGAATTTTTGCACTAAACTCACTTGCGCCTCCTTACCCGTGCCGGTTTTCCTTACCTCTTCCATAACCGTGTCGAGAACAACTCACCACTTTCATTCTCGCCACCATACAAGATACCAGATAATTGACTTCTTATCCAAACCTATTTTCCTAATTTTCAAAAATTGCTCGTCCAAGTCTGATCATGGTGGCACCATATTTGACGGCTTCCATCCAGTCATCGCTCATACCCATTGATAGATGCTTGAGCTTGAAGGCGTGCTTCTGCTCTAGTTCTTCACGCAATGCTGCCAATCCGGAAAAGCACTTTTTCAAGATCGATTGATCGTCGGTCAAGGGAGTGATCGTCATCAAACCCTGAATTTTGATACCAGGCATTTCCAGTAAACGGCTAAATTGTTGTTGCAACTCTTGCGGAGTGAAACCGGTCTTGTTTGGATCCTCGACGATTTTGACTTGCAGCAAAATTGCCTGACTGAGACCGCGTTTCGTTGCTTCTTGTGATAGCTCTTCGGCTAACCTCATGGAATCCACGGAATGTATAAGAGTGAAGCGTCCTACGACCTTCTTGACTTTGTTTGTTTGCAGGTGTCCGATAAAGTGCCAGTGCGCCTTTTGCGCGATCTCGTCGGAGAGCTGTTCTTGTTTTTGCAAAGCATCGGTTACCCGGCTTTCACCAAATTCGGTGACACCACATTTCACCGCTTCGCTTATGGCCTCAGTCCCGACATATTTGGACACGGCAATTAACGTGACGTCGGCACCGGCCAAAGTCTCTCGAATGCGCGACAAATTTGCGGCCACATTCATCTTTGATCGCAGCGCCAAAAGGGTGATGTGAAAAAAAGGACGTTTACTATTAAGCCCTTCAGGTGAAAATTTTGTCAAGCAAATTTTGAAAACTTAAGGGTGCGGCTATCTCTTACAGATTCAGTATTGATGCAATTTGTATGACTGCAGATATACCGGCCGTGTCGCTGCGTAAAACTCGTGTTCCTAATGAAATTGGCTTCCAACCGGCTTCGATCATTGATATCAATTCGTTGTCATCGAAGCCACCTTCGGGACCTATGAGAATTGCTATTTCTTCTATGCGATCGATATCTGCCGCGCCGATCGCTGCATTAAGCAACTCTTGAGCTGATTGTCGATCACCTCTTTCCGCGCATAAAATGCCTAACTTTTGGGTGCCACCGTCTTTGGAGCGCGCTATGTAATCGCTCAAAGTCTCGGGGAAAGCGAGTTCGGGAATCTGGGTCCTTTCGGATTGTTCGGAGGCTTCTTTGATTATTGCTTGCCAGCGTTGGCGACGCTGAGATTTTTCCTGACTCTCATCTATTTTGATCACACAGCGCTTGGAAATAATCGGTACTATTCGATCTACACCAAGTTCTGTCAGCTTTTCCAGGCACCACTCGAAGCGTTGACCTTTAATTACGGATTGCCCGACTTCGAGTTTGATCCGGCGGTTCGGCTGAAAAGGTATGAATTTATCTATATGAGCTCTTATTTGACGCGGTTCGATTGATTCGATCCGCAATTGAAATTCGTTTCCTGCGCCGTCAAGTACGTTAACCAAGCTGTCCCTTCTTAAACGAAGGACTAAACGCACCTGCTTTATTAGATCCGCTTCAACTAAGCAAATGCTTCGAGATATTGCATTGTCGTAAGGCGCCAATTTTTGCAGTTCAACCAAGTCTTTTCCGTATAAGAAGAACCTTTGTATTTGCATCTTACTGACAGCCTTAATTGTGGAGCCGGGCTTTTCCCGATGGACGATGATATAATCACAAGCCAGCTTATTTACGGGCCATCTTTGTTGTCGGGCCCGATCAACAGCGTTAACACTTGGAAGCTGATGCCGTGAGTAATTATGGATCTCAAAGAGTGGTTTGCCAATCGAAAGAAAAAGACCGAGCAGGGTGAGGTTAAGCAGCCTCTGACTACGGAAGAGTATTGTGCTCTTTGGACGCAATGCTTCCAGTGTCGCGAGCTACTTTATACCAGAGATTTGCGCAGCAATCTCGATGTTTGCCCAAAGTGCCAATATCATTTTCGTGTTGGTGCAGAACAAAGAATCGAACAACTTGTTGATGCCGGCTCTTTTGTTGAGACTGAAGCCAAATTGTCTTCTGCGGATCCGCTGGGATTTGTCGATTCGGAGCCTTATCCAAAACGTTTGCTGGAAGCGGAGCGTCGCTCCGGCTTAAAAGAGGCGATTATTACCGGTGTCGGTAACATAGAAGATCAAAAAGCCGCCTTGGGTATTATGGATTTCGGGCATTTCGGCGGGTCGATGGGATCCGTTGTTGGCGAAAAAGTCACTCGTCTTGTGGAAAAAGCCGAAAAAGAACGTTTGCCTCTTATTCTGATTTCTAGCTCCGGCGGTGCCAGGATGCAAGAAGGCATTCTCAGTTTGATGCAGCTCGCTAAAACCAGTTCCGCGCTCAAATCATTCAGTGATGCCGGACTTTTGTACATTTCTATTTTGAGTGAGCCGACTTATGGCGGTGTAACTGCCAGTTTTGCCATGCTCGGCGATATGATCATTGCTGAGCCCGGAGCCCGTGTCGGCTTTGCCGGACGTCGAGTAATCGAGCAAACGATTCGTCAAAAACTGCCGGCTGATTTTCAAACAGCTGAATATTTGATGAGTCATGGTCAGGTCGATATGGTAATTGAGCGCCATAAACTAAAAGAAGCTTTGGCCGGATTGATCAAGTTTCACGGGCAAGCTCTAAAACCAAGTTCTGTTATTCAGCAAAAGGGAGCGGCTCTCTATTCTCGCTAAGGATAGGAATAAAAATTATGGCTGATAAGAAACCAGTACCGTTGGAATTTGAGCAACCTCTAGCTCTATTGGCGCAGCAGATCGAGGCTTTGGAGCTTCAGATCGGAGAGAATCCGGGCGGTGATTTGGAAAATGATCTGGAACGTCTAAACAAGCAATATGATCAACTAAAGCGCTCCTTATATAGCAATTTGCGCGGCATAGATCATTTAGCTTTGGCCAGACATCCGCAACGTCCTTATACACGTGATTATTTTGACCGTTGGGACTCTTCATGGACAGAGATGCACGGTGATCGTAAAGGTGCGGATGATCCGGCGATGGTTTGCGGTTTGCTGCATCTGGACGGCATAAATATAGTTGCAGTCGGTACGCAGAAAGGCCGTAGCTTGCGTGATAAGCAGCATTGCAATTTCGGCATGCCTCAACCGGAAGGTTATCGCAAGGCTTTGCGTATGTTTCATCATGCGGAAAAATTCAGGCTGCCGGTAGTTTGTTTGATCGATACTCCTGGTGCTTATCCGGGTTTGCATGCCGAAGAGCATAATCAAGCCGAAGCGATTGCTGTAAATCTTTTGGAACTTTCCGGTTTAACCGTACCTGTGGTAGCGGTAGTCACCGGTGAGGGTGGCTCCGGAGGAGCTTTGGCTATCGGTGTTGCTAACCGCATTTTGATGCTCGAGCATTCGGTTTATTCGGTTATTTCTCCGGAAGGATGTGCTTCAATCCTTTGGCGTTCGGCGGACAAGGTTGCCGAGGCTTGCCAAGCAATGAAGATGACCGCCAAAGAGATATTGGCCTTAGGCGTAGCTGATGAAGTCATTCCTGAGCCGCTTGGTGGAGCGCATCAAAATTACGAATTGGCTGCCACGAGTCTTAAAAGCGGATTGGTTCGCCATCTCAAAGAGCTGGCAACTTTAGCTCCTGAAGATTTGAGAAAAAATCGGCAGTCCAAATTTAGAAACTTCGGCGCATTTGTTGAAGCCTAATCACTGTTTGCTCAACTGTTTCTTGTATCGTTTGAATAGGAGTTTTATCTCTTCCTGTTCTTTCATTTCAGGCGAACCTAATTCAAGTAAAGCAATTGCCTGCTTATAACGCTTAGCTTTTGCCTCTTTCCGGGCTAAGTTTATATAGATTAAGTTGAGGTTCTCTTGATCGTCGACGGCGAAAGTCTTGTCGTGCTTTTTCTTTTCCAGGATCTTTCTTGCTTGTTCAAATTTGTTTTGAGCAAGCAATGTTTCAACGTCGATCTGATTTTTAGTCTTATGTGGAATGCCGGTGTGAACCAATGATTCGTTTGCCACCACCCAAAATAGAAGTATGGTTACAGTCAAAGTCATTAAAGGTGGAAGGATTATTTGCCCGAAACCAAGCAAACGATCCGTAAGACTTACGCTGCGGATTCTTTTAGGAGAATTTTGTACTTTCGGAGGCTGTTGCATATTCAGAGTTTTAGCTCTGATTTTTCTTTTTAGCTCTTCGTCGTCAGCTGGGTTGTTTGCGGCAGTCGATGGTGATTGAATCGGGCGCGCTACCGGCACCGGGGTTGGTGCTGGTGGTGGTGGCACGGCTCGCGGTGCTGGCGGCGGCGCCGGTGCGGCTACCGGTTTTGCGACGTTAGTGCCAGCCAGTGCTGACCAAAATTCCTCGGCATTCTGATAACGAGCCGAAGGATCTTTCGCTAAAGCTTTGACTAAAACCATTTCAATATAATCGGGAAAAGTAAGATCCGGACGCATTTGTTTTAGGCTTGGCGGCTGATCTTTCATTTGCATATTCAATACTTGATATATGTCTTTTGAATCAAAAGGGATCTTGCCGGTCAAACATTCAAACAGGACGATGCCTAAAGAGTAGAGGTCGCTTCGGGCATCGACCGCTCCGGCGCTGCACTGTTCCGGGCTCATATAAAAAGGACTGCCGCAAACCGTACCGGTTTTTGTGATTTTGCCCAGAGTATCGTTTGGTTCGGCGGGAAAGGTAGCAATACCGAAATCAACTACTTTGACTTGAATATTTTGGCCATCAGCTAACTCATCGATAACGATGTTTTCCGGTTTGATGTCCCGATGGATAACCCCTCTTTTATGTGCTTCGGCTAAAGCTAGGCAAGCTTGCTGAAAGACCATAATAGTCTGCTTGAGATTGAGCTCACCGCGCTGCTGCAAAATCTCGTATAAAGATTTGCCTTGAAGCAAATCCATGACTATATAAGGTTGACCGGAGGATAAAACTCCAAAATCATATAAGGTGATGATATTTGGGTGATTAAGACGGCTGGCTGCTTTTGCTTCCTTATAGTAGCGTTTTAAAGACTCTTCGTCGGAAACCAGGTAGCTGTGCATAACTTTAATCGCTACTTCTCGTCCGATATGTTCTTGAACGGCTTTATAAATTACTCCCATTGAGCCTTTTGCCAGTAAGACTTCAATTCGGTATTTGTCTTGAATAAGCTTGCCAATAAGCGGGTCTTTGCCTAAAGGGACCAGTTTTGAAAGGTCCTTCGGGCAAATATCGCGATCGTCTTCAAACTGAAAGTTACAAACCAGGCAAAGCTTCATCCAGACTCAATCTTCTATATAAGAAGTGCCTCCTTAACAATAGTTACCCAGCTTCGAGCTGATTTATCAAGCTTTTAAGCCGCTTAGGATTGAAATCGGCAGTGACCGTTAAAAACCTTAAGGAGAGCAAGGCATTCACTGCGCTATATTTGAGACGATTCCAGGCACATAGGCGTGAAGGATATAAAGGCATAATGACTGAAAATAAGTCGGGAAAAATGGCGTTATTGTTGATTTTTCTCACCGTATTCATTGACTTGGTCGGCTTCGGTATCATCATTCCGGTTTTACCTAAGTTTGCTACCGACTTTGGCGCTGACGCTTTCACTGTCGGATTTTTGGTTATGTCCTATTCTTTAATGCAGTTCTTTCTGACGCCATTCTGGGGACGCTTATCAGACCGCGTCGGGCGTCGACCGATTTTGCTGGTTAGTTTGGCTGCTTCAACAATCGGTTATCTGATTTGGGGCGGTGCCAACTCTTTACTTTTGCTCTTCCTTTCACGAATTGTTGCCGGTACCGGTAATGCCAATATTGCTGTTGCTCAAGCCTATATTTCGGATGTGACTACACCGGAAAATCGGGCTCGCGGTATGGGTCTTGTTGGCGCTGCTTTCGGTCTTGGTTTTACGCTTGGACCAGCTATTGGTGGATTCTTGAGCAGTTTTGGTTTTCACGCTCTTGGTTATGGCGCTGCAGCCTTTAGTTTTATCGCCTTTCTTCTTTGTTTGTTTGCTTTACCTGAGCCGCAAAATAGAAGTAATGCCGGTCATGAACGATTTGATCTTAAGCCGACTTTCTATTTGAAAAATCTGAGGGATCCGTCCTTAAGCGTTTCTCTTTTGATCTTTTTTCTGTCCACTTTTGCTTTTGCCAATATGGAAGCAACTTTAGCTTTGTTGGCCGCTCAATGGTATGGATTCAAAGCTGCTGACATAAGTTGGCTCTTTACTTATGTCGGTTTTGTGATGGTTATGGTTCAAGGTGGTCTAATTGGACGGTTGGCGAAAAAATATGAGGAGCGACGTCTGATTAGTATTGGCGCCGTTCTTGTAGTCTCCGGCTTACTTTGTGTTGCTCTTTTACATAATGTGCCCGGACTTTATTTGGCTATGGGCCTGCTTGCCGGCGGAAGTAGCATCATTAATCCTTCCAATCAAAGCATGCTTTCACGTTTAGCGAATCCAGCAAGTGTGGGCGGCGTGCTTGGTATCGGACAATCACTTTCGACCCTCGGTCGAATCTTCGGACCGATTGCCGGTGGTGCTGCCTTTGAGTATTTAGGACCAGCTTGTCCTTATTATGTCGGCGCTTCAGTGATGGTTTTGGTTTTTCTTTTCAGTCTTAAGCTTCCTCGTTTGCAAGCCAGCGCTAAAGCTGACGGGCAAGACGAAGGAGTGCTCAATACTGCCGGCTAACACCAGCACCAACTAAACGATTAGTCAGCTGACAACTGTCTCTTGTCAGCGCTCTTGTCCTTTGTAGCTCAAGGGGCTAAAATGCAGGGCTGTTGTCTTAAAGTGAAAAAGGGTTTATATTAATGTAATATCACGGTTTGCAAAGAAAATGCTTTGGTTCAGTCGGAACCAGGTTGGCAAAAAAGACATCGTAAGCATTAGCAAATCTGATTCGTGAATCTAGAGAAGAGACCATATGCAAGAAAAAGAAAAAGAAGTGCAAAGGCACTATCGGCAAGAGCAAACAAGGTATAAAAAACAGGTAGAAAAACTGAATAAGCTGCGAAAAAAGAAAGTAGCTTAAGCGCAACCTGAGATATTGCTCAACGATAGAACTGGCTTGAGGCCAGTTCTTTGCGTATGAAGAAGCCCACAGCAACAGGAGTCTCAAGGTGTCTTACCCGATGCAGTTTCGCCGGATTATGGATAAACCGGATATTGAAGCAATCCTTTTTGCTTATGCCGTACGTTCAACATCCGCCCATGTGCAAATGCTGTCCGAAACAGGGCTTGCTGATGGCAAATCGGCGACGGCAATTTTACAAGCCTTAGGTGCGATGAGCGAGAGCTTGGCTCGTGGTGAAGCCTTAATTGAAGAAGACGATGCTGATGTTTATGATGCTTTAGAACGTAAATTGAAAGAATCGCTTGGTGAATTGGCTCAAATAGCCAGTCTGGCTAAATCACGCAATGACCAATTAGCCACGGATCTTCGTCTGTATTTACGCGATGCTGTTTTGCAAATTGCTGCCGGCATAATTGATTTACGTCGACAAATAATTGAATTAGCTGAGCGTGATTTGGATATTGTTATGCCTGGCTATACCCATATGCAGCCGGCGGAGGCGATTTTGCTTTCGCACTGGTGGTTAGCTAACGAATCACGATTCTCGCGCGACTTTGCGCGCTTGTTTGATCTTTATGAAAGACTCAATGTTTTACCTCTGGGTGCCTGTGTTCTTGCCGGAGCTAAAGAACCAATCGATCGAACTTTAGTGGCGCGTTTTCTAGGCTTTAATGATGTAATCGAGAACAGTTTGGATGCTGTTTCCGATCGTGATTTCTTGATTGAATTTAGCTCTTTTGCCACTTTGACCGGCTTGCATCTTTCACAAATTGGTTCGGAGCTTTCAATTTGGGCTACGCAAGAATTTGGTTTTGTCAGACTGCCACGCCATTTGGTAGTCCGCAGTCAGAGCTTTCCCCTGAAACGTAATCCGGAAATTTTAGAAGTTTTGCGAGCCAGACCAGCTCTTATATATGGTCGATTGATGGAGTTTATTGCTGAGCTGAAAGCGATAAACACAGGCTTCAGCCAAGATCTTCAAGAGTGTGTACCCGGACTTTTTGATGTAGTCGAAACGGTAAAGTTGCTTTTGGATTTATCCAATGCCGTATTGCCCGGATTGGAGCTAGATCAAGAACGGATGAAAGAAGTGGCTTGTGCCGATCTGCTCAACGTTAACCATGCCCTCGATTATCTTTTGGCTAAAGGATTGTCTAGAGAGCAGTCCACTAAAGCGGTCGAGCAGCTTGCTGCCTATTGTCGTACGCGTAACAAATATCTTTCCGACTTAGCTTTAAGTGAGTGGCAACAGTTTTCGCCGGCTTTTGAAATGGATATTTATGACTATATTGCTATGGAAGAATCCGTTGGCGCTTTTTGCTCTTTCGGCGGTAGCTCAAAGGGACAAGTAGAACAAGCCTTAAATCGATCCAAAGCAGCCCTTGAGCGTGATCAGGCACAATTAGCTCAGCAATCCAGACTGGTCAATAGCAAGCCTGAAAAGACCGTATATAAATCGTGAAGGCCGGCGGTAAGTTGATAAACTAATTGCAGTAGCCGGTATCCGCGTCCCTAGTCAAGAGGGCTTGAATAAGTGTCAGCCAAAAATGTAAAAGCTATGGTTCTTGCCGCCGGCGTCGGTTCGCGTCTCGATCCTTTAACCTCGCAGCGTCCTAAACCGATGGTTCCCATTGCTAATAAGCCGGTGATGGAGCATATTTTTAATCTTCTAAAAGAACACGGCATTACTAATGTGGTTTCCAATTTGCATTATATGCCTGAGCAAATTAAAGAATATTTTGCTGACGGCTCTGCTTTCGGGATGAATCTTGAATTTCGTTATGAACCGGAGCTAAGCGGTGACGCTGGCGGTGTGCGAGCCTGTCGCGATTTCTTTGCTAAAGACACTTTTGTCGTCTTGATGGGAGACTTGCTGACGGATGCCGATCTCGGTCGCATAATTGCTGAACATAAGGCTAAAAAAGCCTTGGCGACAATCGGTATTAAAGAAGTGGACGATGTCAGCCAGTATGGTGTGGTTTTGACAGACGCTAAAGGTTTTATTACTGGATTTCAGGAGAAGCCTCAACCGGAAGAGGCTTTATCACGATTTGCTTCTACCGGAATTTATATTTTTGAGCCGGAAATATTCGATCATATGCCGGCGAGCGGTAGCTATGGCTTCGGTAAGCAACTGTTTCCCAAGCTGGTGCAAGCTGGTTTGCCTGTTTTAGCTTGTGATGTCCAAGCTTACTGGAATGATGTCGGTACAATCGCTCAATATAAACAATCGAATTTTGATGCTTTAGAAGGACACTTACGTGTATCTATGGCAAGCAACAAAGAGTCCTGGGGCGTTCGTGGTAAGGACTGCCAAATAAATGCTTCGGCAAAAATTGAAGGACGCTTAGCCCTTGGCGATCGTTGTCAGATCGGACCTGATGTCACTATCAAAGGACGAGTGATCATTGGTGACGACTGCCGAATTGAAAAAGGCGCTTGTTTGGAAGATACGATTATCTGGTCCGATACGGTCGTGGAAGCCAATGCGCAGATGAAGAACTGCATTGTCGGCTCAAACTGTAGCGTAACCAGCGGTAACCATACTGAAATTGCAGCAGTAAAATGGCCGCCGCATTTGGTGGCACGCTAAAAAGATTGTTTTTGCTTATTCTTAGTGAGAGCCGTTCTCGCAAGGTTGAGCGGCTTTCCAGATTTCCATCCATAGCCAATAATGGAATGGATTGATATCTTGATTCTTTGATTGATCGGATTCAAGCAAGGCTAGCCAAGTATGGGGGTTGGGAAATTTCTTCGCTAGAAAGTAACAATCCGCCATCCATAACACTTGATTATTTTGTGTCTTTTCACTGGTCGCCATGGCTGCCTCTCGCTTTATTACGGAGATAAGTGCGGTTCCGCTACCAGATTATCTACCCGTTTTCAAGAGGCGCAAAACAGAGAACGTTACCATGCTTAAAATTGGCTCTAACCCGGCGGCCAGCCTAAAGCGCGCCCGCCTAAAAGATGAATATGTAAATGATCTACGGACTGTCCAGCATCCGGTCCGTTGTTAACTACAAGTCTGAAACCGTTTGTCAGCTTTTCCAGTTCAGCCAACTTTTTTGCGGCTATAAATAAAGCGCCAAGCTTATCGGCTTGATCAAAGCAAGCAATATTTTGTACATGGACTTTCGGCATTATAAGGATGTGAGTGGAGGCTTGCGGATTGATATCGCGAATAGCCAAATAATCCTCACTCTCGCTGACGATCGTTGCTGGAATTTGACGTTGAATAATTTTGCAAAAGAGGCAGTCAGTATTTTCAGTCAATGCCGGCTCCTTTAAAGCAGTTGGTCTAGTTTATACCATGGTCAACGTTTAGTTAATGTCAGTTTGTGGATTGGCCATTTATGACGGTATCCGGGAAATAAGACATGACTGATTCTACTTCAGCTCGCTTAATGAGCTTTTTACGGTCTTTGAATTCTTCTTTGCGCTTAAAAGATGTTCTGGAAATCGTCGTCCAGCAGCTTTTTGATTTAACCGGCGGAGCTAAAGTTGCTGTTTTTCTTTCTGACAACGACAGTTTGTCTTTGAAGTTGGTTAGCGCCAAAGGCTATAGTGAAGCCAGTCTTGACCAATTGCATATCTTGAATTTTTCTTCCGAAACTATATTCAAGCAGGTTATACAAACTAGAAAACCAGCTCTGGTTGCCGATAGCGGTCGCGCTCTTGATCTGAGCGCTGCTGTTATGAAAAGAGAAGGTAGTAAAGGACAGGTCGGCTTACCGCTCATCGCTTCCAATTTGCTGGTTGGTGCTGTGCTGCTTGATTTACCTGATGCCGCTTTGCTTAACCAGATTGATCTATTGCAAAATTTAGCTTCTTTATGTGCCCAAGCAATCGCTAACGCTATTCTTTTTGGACGTAGCGAATATGAAAGAGAGCGGCTAGGCACTCTTTATAAAACAAGTTTGTCCTTAAGCGGTAGCTCCTTGAAAGTTTCAGAGGTGCTGCAAATTGCTGCCGATACAGCGCTTATTCTTGCCAATACGGCTCATTGCGCTGTTCTCATTGTTGATAAAGAAAAAGGGGCTTTTAATTTGGCTGCTTTTAAAGGATTGGACGGTAATAGTCTTTCCGATTTCGATCTGGCTATTGAAGGATCCGCTGGCGGACGTGCTTTGGCGGTTGGTAAAGCGGAATATGTATCCGATGCGGCCAGTATTCAGCTGGTAATGCCTCGCTCAACCGGCGGCGGTGTATTTGGTTCAACTGTGGCCGTGCCGATATTGCACGGGCATAAACCGGTCGGCGTGATTCAGCTTTTCTCCGCCGATACCTGGGCTTTTCATGCGGAACAAATTGAGCTTTTGGAGTCTCTGGCACAGCAAGTAGGGGTGGCGCTAAATATCGCTTTTACGCACGAGAATGCCGCTTCTCAATCAGTGCAAGACGCTCATACAGGACTCTTTAATCACTGGCATTTTAATGAAACTGTTGTGCGTGAATTAGAAAGATCGACACGCCATAAGCATGAATTTGCTTTGTTACGTGTTGATATCGATCATCTTTCTCGAGTCAATGAGCTCCTCGGAGCGGAAAAAGGTGATGCCGCAATAAAACATGTGGCTGTAATTATCAAGAACTGTTTGCGTGATATCGACATTCCCTGCCGTTATGGCTCCCAAGAATTTGTAATCATTTTGCCTGAAACTCAGCGTCAAAGCGCTCTCGATGTAGCTGAGCGTGTGCGGGCAAAAGTAAAAAAAGAGACAGTTCCCGGTGTAGGAATGGTTACAGTCTCGGTCGGGCTATCAACTTATCCGGCCAACGGTGAGAATCCGGGATCGCTTTTAAAAGCAGCGGAGCAAGCTTTGGATGTCGCTAAATTTGAAGGGCGTGACCGCATAAAAGCGGCCAGTACCAATAGCGGAGCCGATCAAGTCTCCTGGGAGGAGCTGGCCCGACAAGCCAAGCTCTCAATTCTGGAAGAACGCCAATCCAAGCTGCATTCCAGGCTCGCAGTGCCAGCTGAGTATGCTCCCTGGATGCGGGCGGTCCCAAGTTGGACTGCAAACAAAAAAAAGTCTGATTAAGAAGCAAATGTCATAAAAATTCCACGATTTTGCCCAATCGGTGACAACCTTTTCGCCGATGATACTTACATAAAGAACGGCGACAACGTAGACAGAGCTTGAACCTTCTTTACTGATTTTTCCACACGCGGTAAAACTGTTTGCCCTCTTCCGGTTCGGGAGAGGGCGAATGGTCTGTTCTGAGTATTCTTTAATCAGCCGGATTTTGTGTCGGTCAAAGATTAAGAAAAAGAGAGAAACGCTGCAGGGTAGCCGTTTCCTGCCATAGACTCATCAGTGTAAAGAGCTGGGGTGGCTATCCCCGCGGTTAGTTTCTGACCAAATGGAAGTCATAGCTCTTGTCCAGCTTTATGGTTGATACGCACAAGGGAGGTTAGACCATTGGCTACTGCATCTGCTACTAAACTCAATCTCAAACCGCTGGCTGACCGGGTAGTCGTTAAGAAGCTTGATGCTGAAGAAAAGACTGCTGGTGGCATCGTATTGCCTGAAACAGCTAAAGAAAAACCTCAGCAAGGCGAAGTTCTCGCTGTCGGTCCAGGAAAATTTGATGACAAAGGAACCCGTCAACCGATGGAACTCAAGGTTGGCGATAAAGTTCTGTTTGCTAAATATTCCGGAACCGAAGTAAAGATTGATGGCGTTGAATACCTCATTCTTTCCGAGCGGGACATTCTTGCAATTACTGGCTAAGTCCAAAGTTTTCACTGAAGTATCGCGTGGCAAAGCCCACGCAATTACATAGGAGAGGAAATCCGACGTATGGCAAAGCAAATTACTTATGAAGAGACAGCCCGTCGCGCTCTTGAGCGTGGTGTCGATGCCGTCGCCAACACTGTCAAGCTAACAATGGGACCGGCTGGTCGCAATGTCGTGCTTGAGAAAAAGTTCGGCGCACCGCAAATCGTCAATGACGGTGTCACAATCGCCAAAGAAATTGAACTTGAAGATCATCTGGAAAATGCCGGTGCTCAGCTTGTTCGTGAAGTTTGCGTAAAGACCAATGATAACGCTGGTGATGGAACAACCACTGCCGCTGTTTTGGCTCAAGCCATGATCAAAGAAGGTTTGCGCAACGTTGCCGCTGGTGCTAACCCGATGGTTCTCCGTCGTGGCATCAACAAAGCTTGTGAAGCTGCAGTTGCTGAAATTAAGCGTATTGCTAAACCGGTTGAAAGCAAAACAGCGATCACTCAAGTAGCAACAATTTCTGCTGGAAATGAAGAGTCCTTCGGACAAATCATCGCCGATGCTATGGAAAAAGTTGGCAAAGACGGTGTTATCACTGTTGAAGAATCCAAATCTTTGAGCACCGAGCTCGAAGTAGTAGAAGGAATGCAGTTCGACAAAGGCTACATTTCTGCTTACTTCGTTACCGATCCTGAGCGTATGGAAGCTGTTCTTGAAGAACCTTACGTACTTTGCGTCGACAAGAAAATCAATCTTCTTGCCGATTTGGTACCGGTTCTTGAGAAAGTTGCCCGTTCCGGTCGTCCGCTTTTGATCATTGCTGAAGACCTGGAAGGTGAAGCTTTGGCTACCTTGGTCGTCAACAATCTACGTAAAGTACTTCCTTGCTGCGCTGTCAAAGCTCCTGGCTTCGGCGATCGCAGAAAAGCGATGCTTGAAGATATCGCTATCCTGACTGGCGGCCAAGTTGTTTCCGAAGAACGCGGCACCAAGTTGGAAAGCGTAACTATCGAAATGCTCGGTCATGCTCGTCAAGTTCGTGTCAACAAGGACAAAACAACCGTTGTTGCCGGAAACGAGTCCAAAGAACAAGTACAAAAACGTATTGCTGTTATCAAACGTCAAATTGAAGAATCCGATTCCGAATTCGACAAAGAAAAACTGCAAGAGCGTTTGGCTAAATTGGCCGGTGGCGTAGCCGTAATTAAAGTCGGCGGCGCAACCGAAACCGAACTCAAAGATCGCAAGCTTCGTTTCGAAGATGCTTTGAATGCTACCCGCGCAGCCGTTGAAGAAGGCTACGTTCCTGGTGGCGGCGCTGCTCTTCTTCATATCTCCAAAGTATTGGATAAGAAGAAAGCTGAATTGAGCGGCGACGAGCGTACCGGTTTCGAAATCGTCCTCAAGGCGTTCGAAGCTCCGGTTCGTCAAATCGCTGACAATGCTGGTCTTTCCGGTGAAGTTGTTGTCGAAAAAGTCAAAGAACAAAAAGAAGGTTGGGGCTTCAACGCTATCACTTTCGAATATGTTGATATGGCTAAGACCGGCATCATTGACCCGGCTAAGGTTGAGCGTTGTGCTGTTCAGCATGCTTCATCGATTGCTGGTATGTTCCTCACCACCGAAGCCTTGGTGGTAGATATTCCGGAAGAAAAAAAGCCATCAATGCCAGCAGGCGCCGGCATGGGTGACTTCTAAATCAATCGTAAGATGATTAAGTGAAAAAGGGCTGCTGAGCAATCGGCAGCCCTTTTCTTTGGTATATCAATAGAGATGGCTCAAAAGGTAAATCATGAAAGCATCTTGCTTAGTCCGGTGTTTTTTGCCCTGCTTGCTGGTTCTTTTGCTTAACCAAGCGGTCTTTTGTTTTGAGACTGAAAGTCTCGGCGCCAAAGTTTATGCTGGAGCTGATTGGGTTTTTCAAAATGCTCAAGATGTTCGTTATGAGCATTTGCACCGTCCAGCCAAAGATCAGGTTCACTACTTTGCCAATGGCGGTTGTGCGGTACGTAGTGATTGCTCTGGTTTTGTCAGCTATGTTTTACATGAAGTTGCGCCAAAGCATTATCATGCTGTTCATGAAGAGCAAGGACAAAGGTGTTACCCCCAAGCAAAAGCCTATGCTCGGTTTTTTGCTGGTTTAAGTACTGAAAAACCTGACAAAGGCTGGCTCAAAGTTGGCGCCGTCCAAGATTTGAAACGTGGCGATTTAATTGCTTGGGAAAAAGGTGAAGCTTTATCCGATCATGGCGGACACGGTAACTCCGGTCACGTAATGATTGTGGCTGAAGCGCCCGGTCCGATCTGCCAAGAAAATATTGACGGCTCGTCTATTCGCTATGTCAGTGTTTATGTAATCGATGATTCGTCTGTTTATCATTTCCCGCCGGAGGAGCTGCCGCCTGGAGCCAGGCAAGCTCACCGCAATGGTTTAGGTAAAGGTTGCGTGCGCATCATTCTGGATTCGGCCGGAAAGCCTATAGGCTACTGGGAAGGTACTTACTGGGGCGAAGGCAAGAAAGAGCTCAGGCGCCCCACAGCAAGCTCTATGATTCATTGTGCACGCTTAGTACCTTTCAACGAATAGATCGTTGCCTTAAAAATCCCCGGCGCGCCCGCAAATTTTTATCTCCTTGGCTGTAAGAAAAACCGCGGTTTTTCTTACACTTGGAATCCGAAAGGATGAGGGGGTCAGGGTTCTATGGAAATTATTCGGGTTTGAATTTGGCTGAAACCAGGCCCTGTTCCATTGAACTTTTTTGATTGTTAGAGCGTACTGTAAGAAAAAGAGCGGTTTTTCTTACAGGTAGCAATAAAAAAATGAGGCAGGGCGAAATCGTCTTGCTTGCTTAAAGGCTAGCTGAAAAGTTGTTCGATCTCTTCCGGGGAGAGATGTTTCCACTGCCCGGGAGCCAGATTGAGCGACAAGAGTTCAACTTCTCCGAGGGCGAGGCGTACCAGACGTAAAGTTGGATGACCGACATGAGCTGTCATTTTGCGAACTTGACGATTGCGTCCTTCAATTAAGCTGAGCTTGAGCCAGGCGGTCGGTATGTTTTGGCGAAAACGAATCGGCTTGCTACGTTCAGGAAGAGGTTGTACTTCGCTCAATAATTCAGCTTTTGCCGGTAAAGTCTTTTTGCCTTCAATCAAAACACCGTTTTTTAAAGCGGTTAAAGCTTCGATAGTTGGAATGTTTTCCACTTGAGCCAGATATGTTCGCCAATGCGCTTGCTCAGGATTTAATAGTGCTGAATTAAGTCGTCCGTCATCGCTAAGAATAAGCAAGCCTTCGCTGTCATAGTCCAAGCGTCCGACCGGATAAACATCTTTCGGAAAATCAAACTCAGCAAGTGTGCGTTTCTCGGAGCCGGCTTCTTTGCTGAACTGACAAAGGACTTCATAGGGTTTGAAAAAGGCAATATAAGTCTTTCCCGGCGAGGGTTTGAACCTCGTATAATTATTTCGGTTGGATTCGTGTTTCATGTAGGCTTATTGTAGTTCAAGCAGGTAGCTGATGAAAGAGTTGCGCATAGTCTCTCTAATTGCCAGTTCGACTGAAATACTTTGTGCTCTCGATCTAAGAGAAGCAATGGTCGGACGCTCTCATGAATGTGATTATCCTGAATCAATTAAATCTTTGCCTATATGTACGGCGCCCAAATTCAATGTCGAGGGGACAAGTTACGAAATAGACCAAAGAGTAAAAGCAATTTTACAAGATGCTTTGAGCGTTTATCGGGTTGATGCTGAACAAGTGAGCCGGCTTGCGCCAAGCCATATCGTTACTCAATCGCAGTGTGAAGTTTGCGCTGTCAGCTTGAAAGATGTTGAAGAAGCCGCCTGCCAACTGATTGCTTCGCAACCGCTCATTGTTAGCCTGGAGCCTAATTGTCTGGCTGATATTTTTACTGACATAATGAAAATTAGCACCGCCTGTGGTGTTGTTCAACGTGGCGAAAATTTGATTCAAAAACTTCGGTCGTCAATGAAAGCAATTGAGGAAAAGTCTACAAGAGCGGCTTACCGTCCGCGTCTTGCTTTGATAGAATGGATCGATCCGCTAATGGCCGGAGGCAACTGGATGCCGGAACTTGTGGAAATGGCCGGTGCTATAAATTTGTTTGGTGAGAGCGGCAAGCATTCTCCCTATATGTCCTGGCAACAAGTAAGAGACAGCGATCCTGATTTAATTATTGTCGCTCCTTGCGGCTTTGACATAAAAAGAACTTTGCAAGATATGCCTTTTCTGACCAAGAATGAAGGGTTTGCCGAACTGCGCTGCGTACAAGAAAATAAAGTTTTTGTCGCTGACGGCAATCAATATTTCAATCGCCCTGGTCCGCGTGTTTTGGAATCATTGGAAATTATGGCTGAAATAGCTCATTCTGATTTGTTTCCGCCAACACATTACGGCAGCGGTTGGATTCGTTATTAAGCTGTGGTTTGTTTTTGTCCGGTCATGGCGTGGCGGCAGCGCGCGTGACAAATGGCGATGGCGACAGCGTCGCTGGCGTCGTCTGGCTTGATAATCTCTTTGTGGTTCATCAAACGAGCGACAATAAATTGAACCTCGCTCTTTTCGGCTTTGCCGTATCCGGCAACAGTCATTTTGACTTGCATGGGCGTGTATTCAACTACCGGAATTTGCTGTGAACCGGCAGCTTCAATAATTACTCCGCGGGCTTGAGCGACAGGCACTAAAGTTTTGGCATTCTTAAAGAAGAAAATTGATTCGATTGCCAATACATCAGGGTTATATTCTTTTATCAGCCAAAGGATATCTGCTCTGATGATCTGAAGCCTTTGTGACTGGCAGAGATCTTTACTTGTTTTGACAGTGCCAGATGCTACGTATGAATAGCAATCTTGACCCTGAAGGTCGATTATTCCATATCCGGTAGTGGCAGTTCCTGGATCGATTCCGAGAATGCGCAAGTCCTGATTCACTTAAATCCAACCCGATCTAGAAAGACGCGCCCAGTGTAGCACCAGCTTAAAGGTATAGTTGCATTTTGACAATCGGAAAAGTGTAAGTCTTGGTGAAACGCATGGAGCCGTTGTCTAAAACGCTTTCGCCAAAAAAGAAAACCGGAGCCGGTATGCGTACGTTGGTCGAGGTTGTGACGCTGACAAAAGGGCTGACGTTGGGAGGCGCGTTACCGCCAAAATCCTGATAAACAAATTGTCCGGCTTCAACCGTTGGCGTGCTGACAAAATAACCGTCGCTCTGGTGTCCGGCAACGGCAGCTTGAGCCAATTGCAGGGCGCTCAAATAATTATCAGCTTGAGCTGCAGCGCGAGCGGCATCGCGACAAGCGCGCTCATTGACCTGGGAGGCCATAAGAATGAAACCGACATCCAGACAAAATATGCTGATCACTACAAAAAGTATGGAAAGCATTGAAACTTCAAGGATTGTGTGTCCTTGTCCGTATCGTTTTCGATTTATCCGAGTGAGCACGGAGCGAACCTCACAAGCTTAAGAATGAACCAGTTGTACGAGCTGTCGAGCGATGTTCTCAAAAGTTTTTCGTAAATCGCGTGTGTCGGTAACTAAGAAAAATTTACCACCGTTGCCGGCGATAGCGCAAACTCCTCCATTGGCCGGATTAGAATTGGTATCGTTGAGAATGCTGGTTTCTAAAGGAACTATTTCCGGGTTTTGCGCTAAGCCGATGGCGTAAATCGGAATTCCATACTGTTTGGCTTTTTGAGCTGCTTTACGAGCGTTAGTCCAAGGGTCCGAGCTCAGGGGATTGCCTACAGTTGGCATGCCATCAGTGAATAAAACAATGGCTTTTTTAGAACCGTTACGCGAATTGTTTCTCAATTGATCGACAGCTTTGCTCAATACATCGCCAATATTCGTGCCGCCGGTAGCTACGAGTGTAGGAAGGGTCGCTTCGATAGTATCGTAATTGGTGGCACCAACGGACGGATTGAGAATGATTGCCGGGTTAGGAAATCTGCCTTGTCCGGCTTGAGAATAGTTGGAATCAACATTGTAGTTGCTGATTGTCGTACCGGGTCCGGTACCGCCGTTATCGGAAAAGCAAACAATACCGAAATGTCCGACTGTGTTTGTATTCATGATTGTGAAAAATTCGCTGGCAGCGATTTGCGCATCATAAATCGGGTGGCAGTTTTTCATTGCCAGTTCGATATATTTTGCTTGGTAACCCGGACGTGGCAGAACCGTTGTTGGTACACCGCGATTGGCTCTGCTGTTAGTGAATACATTTTGGTTTTCCAGATTGCCGCGAGCGGCTTCGATAAGAGTTGCCACGTCCGGAAAGTTGTAACCGTCGGCAGTAGATATGCCGCCAAAAACATTGCGCCCATCGATATTAACCACAATGTCGGTTATTGTCTGGCTGTTGCCTGTAGTTGAACGTCCGCCCGGATAATTGCCCGGTGGTGAGCCGGCGTTGGTTGCGCCGCGTAGTCCACGGCTGGCAGAGGCGTCTTCGCTGAAGTTTAATTTCCAACGGTGTTCGGAGCGACTCACTTCGCCTAAATTTTGTGGAGCTAAAGCTTGCAGCGCTGTACCGGTAGGGGCTGGACCGAAAATGTCATAGAGACGTCCTTGGGCTCGCGGTCCGGCCGGACAGCCGGCGCTGGTCGGCGGGACGATGTATTGAATTGTGCCTGTAGCGGCGTCCCCGTTCCATTGGCGTCTGATTAAGGTAACCGGGGTTTGATCGTCGATGGAGCCGGAAACATCAAAACAAAGTACAACATCTAAATCCGGTACTCCTCCTATTGAGTCGGTGCGTAGCGGAACCAGCGGTAGCCCTAAAAAATTACCAAAAGATGGTTTTAAGCCGAAGGCTCCGGTAACGCGAACAAGCTTGCCGGATGGATCTCCCAGGGACACCGGCTGGTTATTGTTATTCGGATCCAAAAATTCAATAAATAAAGAAGAATTCTCAGCTCCCGGGCTGTCCTGATCATTGCCGGCAATTATGGCTGAAGCTAGTGGAACGCCGGCAACAGAATTGCGTTGAAAGCTATCCAAAGCTGTTTGTATAGCTTCAGTATGTCCTTGCGTCGGATCCAAATTGTCCTGGCTGGCCAGCGTCGCTGCTGCTGCCAAGGCTGCGGCTTCGCATGCAGACCTAAGCTGGGAGCGGCAGATCTCCAGGCGATTGATTTCGTAAGAAAAGAGCCCGACAGCAAAAATGATTAGTAAGGTGATGATGGCAGCAAGCACAAGCATCGCTTGTCCGCTTTGTTTGTTTCGGGTAAGGGCTGTCATGGCTAAGCTCCTTAAGGTCCATGCTTGGGGGTAGGCTCATTGATTTAAGCCTTGGGGATACTCGCAAACTTCGCGAGAGGCAACTGAAATTGGAACCGGTGCTGATAATCCGGGGATGCCGGGAACTTCGCCGGTGTCGCAATTTATAATCGGGTTTATCTGTCCGGTAACTACAGTCTCGATTTGATAAAGATTAGCGCTTGTATCTGCAGGCTGAGCCAGTGGGGCAGTTTGTGCTGTGACCTGGCGGCTGGCCAGATCGGTAATTAAAATTCTAGTTGTGACGTCGGTTATAGTAATTTCGCTGAAGGCATTAGCAGTAGTCATGGCTTGAGTTCGAGCAATATTAACTGCCGATAGATCCGTGCCTGATATGTTTGCCATGAAAGATTTAGCTCTTGCTGCTGCGTGGGCGGCATCACGAGAAGCGGAAACCATGAAGGTGTAGCGTATTGAAATTGCCGCCATGTCGATAAAAGGAAAGGTGAGCATAACGAATATCAACCAGATGGCAATTGGTGCATCAGCGATCATGTAGCCGTGAATGTT
Source organism: Candidatus Obscuribacterales bacterium (assembly GCA_019750335.1). Taxonomy (GTDB): domain Bacteria; phylum Cyanobacteriota; class Vampirovibrionia; order Obscuribacterales; family Obscuribacteraceae; genus JAIEPM01. Next base: position 471,966 of record JAIEOQ010000002.1, on the reverse strand, counting down.
TCTCGTGTTGTTATTCATGACCGATATTTTTAACCGGGTTTGAGGGAGGATTCAGGGTTGGGAGTAGACTCGAGTTGTTTGATACGACCCAAGACATCTTTGAATTGCAAGCGTAAGTTAGTGTTGTCCGTGATTTTTAAGCCCTCCAAGCAGACTTGTTTGGCTTTTGTGGTTTCGTTAAGAGCTAAAAGAGAGTGCGCTAAGCCAAGACGAGCCGAGTCGAGTGATGGATCTAGTTTTAATGCTTCGTTATAGCTTGTTACGGCCAGCTTCGTTTTGCCCCAAAGCAGATAAGCTTCACCTAGGGCCGCCTGGTCGTAAGCTTTGCCGGGATCGCTTTGTGTGATCATTTGGAGCTGCTGGGCGGCGGCTTTCGATTGACCGCTTCTGGTAAGAGCAGCTGCGAGATAGCGTCTGGCTTGAAGATCTTGAGGATTGCTGCGAACCGCCTGGCTGAAAGTAGCGGCAGCGTTGGTGTATTCTTTGCGGCGCAGCTGGTCGTAACCCTTTTGCAGCAAAAAGTCTATTGCTGTGTCGGCAAATGCCGGCAGCACACTGCTTATTCCGAGCCAAATCGATAAACCGATTATTTTGTCGTGGTGATTCATCGATAAATCCCCCGATATACAGTTATTGCCCTGGCTTTGTAGTCAACTAACCGGTGACCGAAAAAGTAAGGCATGACATCTGCGATCAGCTGAGTATCCCACATAGCTTATCTTTGGAAAGATCCTTCCAACAGAGCAATTGGAACTTGTAAAAGCGCCTGATAGACTTGAAGGCGGCTGGAGACCTTTTAATGCAAGCTATGGGTTCGAATATGGCACAAAGGAACGTTAACAGAGGCCTGCCTTCGCTTTTGGAACGTTTCGGTTTGTTTGAAAAACTACCGGTAACCATACTTTTGGGCGGGCTTTTAGGTTTGTGCAGCCCTGGTTTTAATATTTCTTGGATTGCCTGGGTCGGTCTGGCACCCTTGTTAATCTTAGCTCTAGGTGCAAACGGTTTATTAGAAGCTTGTGCGCTGGGTCTAATCTATGGACTTGGCTATCATCTTGTTTGTCATCGTTGGATTTTAGAGCTATATCCCTTGACGATGGTTCAATTACCGGATGCGGTTTCTTTATCCGGAATTGGTTTGCTCTGGTTTATTGAATCTCTACATCAAGCGGTGCTCTTTGCTGTTTTTGCTCTTCTTGTTTATGCCTTGCCGATGCGAGCTGGCATATTGCCTTATTACAAACGCCCTTTTTATCCCTTTATCCTCACTGTTCCTTTAATTTGGATTTTTTTGCAGTGGGTAATAGCCACTTCCGAACCTTTTTTCGGTTTACCGATCAATCAGCTAGCTTATTCGCAAAGTGTTAATTTGCCGGTAATTCAAATATGCAGCATCGGCGGCTCTCAGCTTTTGGAGCTGATTATTATGGCTGCTAATGCCGCTTTGGCAGCGCTGGTGATTGAACTTTTTCCGGCCTTGGTTCCTGCTTTAACGGCAAGGCTTGAACCGTTATCGGCAAAAATGGGAGCTATTTCTGACTGTGTGCTGATTGCCATGGCTTTTGCTTTCTGTCTTTCTTTCGGTACTTGGCGAATGGCTCGGGTGGTTGATCTGCCGCCTTACAGCATCGCTTCTGATAAAGCTGTTTTTGCACCGCCGGTACCGATTGCTCTTCTCCAGGGTAATGTTGTACCGCGTCCGCAATCAATGCCTGATTTCGAGCGTAATGAAACACTCAATCGTTACCGCAGTCTATGGACGGACTTGGGTGTTGCCCTGCTTATTTTGCCGGAAGCGGTAATGCGCTTGGATGATGCTCAAAGCCAAGCGTTATCTGAGGGGTTGGCTAAAGTCTGCCAGCAAGAGAAAAAAGAAGCCTTAAGCGGCAGTTTGGAAGTCTCTCAAAACAGTTTAGTAAATACGGTTCGTCTTGTTAGTCCGGATCAAGCCAAAAATGCTGTTTATGTGAAGAATCGACTTTTGCCCCTTGTCGAATCGGTTCCTTTTTCGGCGATTGAAAAAGCAATCCCGCAAAATATTTTCAATCTGCTTCCGGTTAGCAAAGATAATTTTTTGGAAGCGCAGACACCTTCGCTACTTAAATCAGTTTGGGGCAATGTCGGAGCTTCGGTCTCTTTTGAGGTTCTGTATCCGGAGCTAATTTCTACCGAAGTGCAAGAAGGCGCTTCGCTTTTAGTGAATATTGCCGATCTTTCCTGGTTTCACAATACGACTTTGTCCAAGCAGCTCATAGCTGCGGCTCAAGTGCGGGCAGTGGAAAATTCTCGCTATCTGGTAATGGCTTCCAATACGGGAATTTCAGCTGTGGTTAATCCCCTTGGTGTAGTGACTAGTCGGACTCTTTACGGACAAACCGGGAATCTTTTGGACAGAGTACAATTTCTACATAAAACCACTCAGTTCACGCGGATGTGGTGGTTATGGAAACCGGGATACAAGCTGTGGCACTAAGCTGAAAGGAATTCCTCTTGCCTACAATTCTCTTGGCCTTTCTCTGCGCTATCTTATTGCCGCTTTCGGCTTCTGCTTTTTTTCCAACTGCTGAAATTGGCAAAGAAAGAATCAAGCTTGAAGTAGCTCAGAGTGCGCAACAAATTGAAAGAGGCCTGATGTACAGAACTTCATTGCCGGAAGATTCTGGGATGGTTTTTCTTTTTACTCCGGCACGACCGGTTAGATTTTGGATGCGAAACTGTTTCATTTCGTTAGATATGCTTTTCATCAAGAACGGTAAAATCGTGCGTATCTGTCATGATGTACCGCCCTGCAAAGCAGCTAAGGCGGCAGATTGTCCACTTTATCCTGAAAACGGTGAGATTGAAGCTTCGGAGGTTCTTGAAGTGAACGCTGGTTATGCGGCAAAGCATGGAATCAAAGAAGGCGATACGATCAAATTTGATCTTGGTGCGGTACGGTGAGCGCTATGACAAAAAATGATTCCATCTCTTCTTGGCTTTCCGGTGAGATCGGCTATCTTGAATTGAATCGACCGGAGCTGAAAAACGCCATTTCCTATGAAATGTGGCAAGCGATACCGGCCCGTCTGCAGCTTCTAAAAGATGCTGGTGCTAAATTGGTGATTCTGCGGGGAAAAGGAGCAATTTTTGCCTCAGGAGCGGATCTCTCCGAGTTAGTCGACCTACAAACTTTTGAGTCGGCAGAGCGAAATTGGCATGGAATCAGTCGTGCTTTGAATTTTGTCGCTGATTTCTCTTTGCCAACCATTGCTGCTATTGAGGGACCCTGCATTGGTGGCGGCTGTTTGTTAGCGATTGCTTGCGATTTACGCTATGCCACAAACGATGCAGTTTTTGGTGTGCCAATTGCCAAGCTGGGTATTGTTTTGGACAAAGAAAATTTGAATCGTTTAGGGCGGTTAGTGGGATTGGCTAGAGCTAAAGAGCTAATATTTCGCGGTAATCTGATTTCTGCTCCCGAGGCTCGTGAAATCGGTCTTGTGAATGAGCTTTTTGCAGGCGTTGAACTGGAAGAGCGTATTGCTGCTATAGCTCTTGAAATCGGCGCTAATTCATTGCAGTCAATCCAAGAATGCAAATTAGCCTTATCCCCCGAAGGTGATGCCAGTGTTCGTTCCTTGGCTGATTCTCATCGGGCGGTTGTTTCTAGTTATTTAAGTCCGGAATTCAAAGAGCGCTCTTCGCGCGTTTTGAAAAACGACTAGATTTCAAGCTTGTCTTAAACTTGAACGACGCGCTTGACTTCGGGCAGTGCTTCGCGCAAAGCGCGTTCGACACCCATTTTCAAGGTCATAGTTGAGCTGGGGCACATGCCGCAAGCGCCAACCAAGGTGACGAATACTTCGCCATCTTTGTAGTCAATTAGTTCGATATTGCCGCCGTCAGCCATAAGCATTGGACGGAGACGATCTAGAACTTCTTCAATCTTTTCGCGCATTTGTGAAACCTCTTTATCACCCGTCCTCATTATAACCAGCCCTCCCTTGTCTTAACCCAGGTTTTCATGATCATGAAGATCTTTGCTCAATGGTCTTAAAGACTAATAAAAGTTATAGAGATGATCAGGCCAAGAGCATTATCCTATTAAGTACGCGAAAGCCGGCAATACCGCCGACATCTGGCAGCTTAATCAGTCCGTCGCGTTTTACGCTCTTAATTGAGCAATCTTTACTCTTGAGGAGGACACATGGCCAAAGTAGCTATTAACGGGTTTGGCAGGATCGGCCGTAATGCTTTTCGTGCTTATTTAGCCAGCATGCCTAAAGGTTTTGAAGTCGTTGCGATCAACGATCCGATGCAAAATCTTGAACAATCGGCTCATTTACTCAAATATGATTCAGTGCAAGGTGAGCTTTCAGGCGCAGTTTCGCATACAGAAGACGCTCTTGTAGTTGACGGTAAGAAATATCATTTCTCTAAAGAGAAAGATCCGGCTGCTTGTCCTTGGTCCAAGCTCGGTGTTGAAATTGTGCTTGAATGCAGCGGCGTTTTTACCGATGCTGAAAAAGCCAAAGGGCATATCACTGCCGGCGCTAAAAAAGTATTGATCTCCGCGCCAGCTAAAGGCGAAGATCTTACAGTTGTAATCGGTGTTAACGATAAGTCTTATGATCCGGACAAACATCACATCATCTCCAATGCCAGCTGTACGACTAACTGCTTGGCTCCGGTTGCTAAAGTGCTTGACGAAGCTTTTGGCATCGAACATGGTTTGATGACAACAATCCACAGCTACACTCTAGACCAACGTTTGCTGGATACCGGACATAGCGATTTGCGCAGAGCACGTGGTGCTGCTCAATCGATGATCCCTTCAAGCACCGGTGCAGCCAAAGCAATCGGCTTGGTTATGCCGCATCTTAAAGGTAAGTTGAACGGCTTTGCTATGCGCGTGCCGACTCCTAACGTTTCGGTAGTTGATTTGGTCGTTACAACCAAAAAGCCGGTTACGAAAGAAGGCGTCAATGAAGCGCTTAAACAGGCTGCCGGTAGTGCCTTGAATGGTGTAATGGGCTATTGCGAACTGCCTTTGGTTTCGATTGATTTCTGCGGCAATAAATTGTCTTCGGTAGTTGATGCCGATTTGACCATGGTTGTTGCTGACAATATGGTTAAAGTGCTTGCTTGGTACGATAACGAGTGGGGCTATAGCAACCGCTTGATCGAATTGGGCACCATGGTGGCAAACAAAATGGCTTTGGCCAAAGTTTAATGCTGCTTAGCTAGATTGATTGTCACTGAGTGCGTCCGACTTGTCGGGCGCACTCACCTGCTTAATACAGAGGGTTTTCTCGATGTTGAAAAAAACTATTGCTCACGTTGCGACCGATACATTCAAAGGTAAAAGAGTGCTTGTACGTGTGGACTTCAACGTTCCGCAGAATGAAGATCTTTCCATTGCTGATGATTCTAGAATCAGAGCAGCTGTGGAAACAATTGATTATTTGCGCAAAGCTGGAGCAAGAGTTGTTCTCGTTTCGCATCTGGGACGGCCTAAGGGTCCAACCGAAAAATATAGTTTGGCTCCGATCGCTAAGCACCTCTCAAAACTGATTGGTCAGGAAGTGAAGTTCGTCGACAAATGTATCGGTGAGGCAGCTAAAGCCGCTATCGATGCTCTGGCTCCAGGCGAGATTTGTTTGTTGGAAAATGTACGTTTTCATAGTGAAGAAGAGAAAAATGATCCGGCCTTTGCCCGTGAACTGGCTGCAAATGCGGACATTTATGTCAATGATGCTTTCGGTACGGCTCATCGTGCTCACGCCAGCACCGAGGGTGTAAGCAAACATTTGAGCCCGGCATTATCCGGATTTTTGTTGAATAAAGAGATTAAGACTCTAACTGAAGTTTTGCATACTCCGGCACGTCCTTTTGCCACGGTAATTGGCGGCTCTAAAGTCTCAACTAAAATAGGTGTTCTGCAAAACTTGATCAATAAAGTCGATGTTTTGGTAATCGGCGGGGCTATGGCTTTCAGTTTCTTGAAAGCGCAAGGCAAGCCGGTTGGTAAGTCTTTGGTAGAAGAAGACAAGCTTGAGTTTTGTCGTGAACTGATGCAATCCTGCAAAGAAAAAGGAATCAAACTGATTCTTCCGGAAGATGTTGTTTGTGCTTCTGAGTTTAAAGCTGGTGCCGAGAATAAGATTTATGCAGCTGACGCTATCCCGAGCGAGCAAATGGGTCTTGATTTAGGACCGGCAACAATAGAGCGTATAGCTAAAGAGCTTTCGAGCTGCAAATCAATTCTGTGGAATGGACCGCTTGGTGCTTTTGAATATGCTGGTTTTGAAAAAGCAACTTTCGCTCTTGTTGATTTACTTGTTGATTTGACAAAAAAGGGCGTGAAAACTGTAGTCGGTGGCGGTGATTCGGTGGCGGCAATTGAAGCTCGTGGAGCCGATCCGGAAGCTTTCACTCATGTTTCCACCGGTGGCGGTGCGGCACTGGAATTTATGGAAGGTCTCGAGCTGCCTGGTGTAGCTTGTCTTGATACTTTAGAGAATGTTGGTTCTAAAAACTAAGCTAGTTTTGTCTGCCGGCTTTTTGGGAGCAGCTTTAAGCGGCTGTTTTGGCGGGCTGTGTTCTGCTCAAGGCGCTAAGCAGGCGCCGCCTATGCCTGCGCCTGCTCTGAAAACAGTCTCGGGCAAGTTCGGTCGTCATATCTATACAATTGATGGTAAGAGTGTAAGCAAAAAAAAATATGGGGCGGCAAGCGTAATCAATGACGGTCTGGCGTTGCTCCATGCCAATAAAAATGAGCTTGCTCTGGAAAAGTTCAAACAAGGCATAAGCTTGGCGCCGGATCTACCTCAAGCTCATCATGCTTTAGGTTTGGCCTATGCCAAATTAGGGCGCTTAGACGAAGCCTGCACTGAATTGAAATGTGCTGTGGCGTTAAATCCGGTTACCGAGTCAGCGTGGTTGACTCTTGCTTGTTTTTATCAAGCAAACGATAAGCCTGAGCTAGCAGTTGCCGCTTATAACGATTTTTTGAAGAAGTTCCCGAATAGTCCGTCCAAAAGAAAAGTAGAGGCTATTCTGTCCGCTTTGGGCAAAGGCGATGTAGCGTTTGAGCCGGGATTCGAAAAACCTTAAAACCTGAATTGTAGCCGTTTCTGAATCTTAGACATGAGCGGTGGGAATCCTACGCAAGGCGTGGGAAACTCCCCAATTGTTGACAACTGCTTAATTTCTTAAACTGTGTTCATCAACCTTGGAATTGAACCCGTACCAAACCAATAGGCAGGAAGACAATGAGCATGTTTCAAAATCCAAACGATGAGGAAAAACTTTGCCAGGTCCTTAAGGCATATGTTGAAGAGTGGGGTCCTGATGCGGTCATTGTGTCAGTGCCGACTCACTGGAAAGAATATGGCGGTAGCAGTCTTGGACGTGTTCGTCTGGATTTCAGCACTGACCATACAGTCTCGATACGAGTCGTCTACGATTCGGTGAGATTGAACTACGACGTCCAGCTACAGACAGTGTAGCGAAGCTTTTCTTGCGCCTTCCTCCTGTCAAAGGGCCTCCTCAAAAGGGAGGCTTTTTGGCATTTAAAGTCTTTGTTCGAAAAGCAGTTCTTGAGTCTCGTGATCGAACCATAATAGCTTGCTTTTTAGCTTCGGAAATTCAACATGAAAAGCAAATTTGATATGGGTGCGTGACATAGGTGAAATATAGAAAAGTTCTTCAGTCTCTTCGTCAATATCCGGAGAGACAGGTTGTCTGTTGCCTAAGTCATCTTCCAGAAAAAGATCAATAGAACGTAGTTTGCGTTTGGTCTCATTGGTAATGAAAGTTTCCACGCGCAACATGTGACCGCCAAAGCCATCTTTGGCTAGTTTTTTGCTGAGGACTTCAATTTCGAGACCGGGTAAATTTGCTGGCTTTTTTTTCTGCTTCGGTTCGCTTGCAGCAGGAATCAAAAGATCCATATTAATCGACATCTGGAATTCGTCGCCTGGCTCAAGAACCGCTTCCGGTCCGCGTTTCCATAAAGCGTAACCGATACCGCCTAAAGCGCCTAGAGCTGCTCCGCCGGCAATGTTGTAGCCTTCCATGGCTACAGTATTACTTGGTCCGAAAACTCGGTAAGCGATCAGGGCGCCCAGCGCTGCTCCGCCGGCGGCGTGAGCGGCGATAATACCGAAGCCTTTGGCTTTTGTTTTTAAAGTGGATGGTTTGAAATTATTTGCTTCAGCACGGAAAGCAAATGTTTTGCCGTCAGGGGTTGTGAATTTATCAAAATCGAGCTCTAAATGACCGGGGCGGCTAACATGACGCGGTGGAGCTATTCTCGCTACTCTACCCTGAAAAACCGTGCCTTCAGGAATTACTTTATTGTCGTCGACATAAATATCTTCGGTGACTTTTGCTGTAATTATTTCGCCGACTTGAGCCGGGCGCAAATGACCTTCTTCATCGCGCATATCCATTTTCATTTGCGGCATCGGCACTGTAGCCAGCTTTAATTTTAGCGGCGTGCCGCTAGGCACTACATAAGTGACTTGACCCTTTAGCAAGGGGGTGCCGCCTGCAGTTTGAGTTGCTTTGACCGCTGCCGGCTTGATTTCGGCTGCTTTATTTAGAGGTGGTGAAATTTGAACGGCTGGAGCCGGCGCTATGGGGAGTCTCTGGGCAACTGCTCGCGGGCTGCTTGTTTGCAGAGGGCGGGGCGGCTCTTCCACATAAGTCGTATAATCGCCGTTTTCGGCTGTTGTAGTTACGCTGCTTTTTTGTTTGCCGAATTCAACGTCGCGAACCCAGCTGTCTGATTCATCGGCAAAAGCAAAACTGCAGGAGCTCATGACAAGTCCGGCTAAAAGCGCAACGCTAATCTGCTTTCTCAACAAATATCCACTCCAGCGCAAAGCCAGAGTATAACTGACAAGCTTTTTTCCTGTCAGGCTATCCGCTTCATTTAAGCTCTAGTCTGTTTAAGACGCTTCTCTTCGGGAAGATTTCGCTTCCAGGTTTGTCTGACGGCACTGCGAGCCGGTGCTGCCCATTGATTGAGGTTGCGGATTCTTTCAATGACACGATCGTTACCGCTGTACTGGTCGTCACGTATTACGAGCCAGCTGCCATCCTTGTCTTTGCGCATGGAGTAGCCCCACATGTGACCGCCGCCGGATGAAGTCCAGCCGCCGGTTGCAAGCAATTCAATTCTTTCGCGGTCACCGACGCGGCCGGAGCCATGGTTGACTTCGTTTTTGCCGGTCATCATATAAATGATGTTTTTTGCTTCATCATGCCAGCCGGCGTTACTGCGACCAAAAGAGCGCGCGCCGTATAAAGGCGGTCCGCATTGGTCCATAATCATGCCGACCGGACTGCGTTTGCTGTTTTGGCCGACCATGCCCGGATGCCAACCGTAGCCGCTATTTTCTCTGCCGCGAGTAATTTGTACATATTCCGGCGGTACGGTTAGAGTTTTACATCTTCCTGTTTTGCTATTTAGAGTAGGAGCGGTGCTTGTATATTGGCGGGTTAAAGCAATATCGGTAACAAAACGAGCGCCATGATTGGCGTTACGTTGGAATACACCGACGTTCCAGCTCGACTCCCACCAGCAAGTGCCGGTGCTGCCTTGAACGATGGTTCTTTGAGGCTGAGCTGCCATACAAACCAAGTTTTCGGCCAGGTCGACGCGAGTCTTAAAGTTGTACATCGGATTGTAATTTCTGGTATTGCTCTGATCGCCTGTAAGCAGGCGATTGCAATGATAATATGTCTCGGCGATGCTGATTTCAGCTTCTTTCGCTGCTGCTTCCGGATTGATACCGCCGGCAACCATCAGTTCGACTTGATCTTTCATCCGTTTTTCGAACTGCTTCATCATTACTTCCATGCGCTCGATACGTCCTTTCTCCATCTTGCCTTCCAAGTTGGAGACGAGCTCAAGATGGGCGTCTTCTACCGATTCCGGTACGCCGTCTTCGAAGCCTTCACCGCGTAAACGAGATACATGCGGCTTGTCGCCCGGTTTGTCTGTTAATCGACGATAGTCATATTCGCCGTCTACTGTTGGCGTTAAATTAAAGCGTGATGGTCTGGCTTTGCCTTCTTTGGTTATGCTGCGGAATTCATTTGTAAAAGTACCGTCGGTGCTTCTGACGCGCGTCCACATATCGGTGCGGTCAGTGCCGTTTTCCATGCGACGTGTATCAATGACTACAGCTAATTTTTTGTTCTCGCCCTCACCTTCATAATGGAAGCGACGGCTGCCTTTAGCTGTGCTGGCTCTGATAATATCGCCAGCCTGATCCAAGTCGACTCTTACTTGGTTAGAACGCTCGATGACGGCAGTCCCGTCCGGATTAGCGTAACTAAAATCACCATGTTCGGAGGCATGAATGTGAGTTCTTGTTTCTTCGCCTTTCGGTTTTCTATCAAAAACAAACTTTTCTTGTCGTGTGTTGAAGTTTATGTCTTTGACAGTTTGAATCTGTCCGTCTTTGTTGTATAGGAAAGTACGTAAGTTCTCGCCGCGTTGAGCCGATAGAACTTGCATGTCCTTATTCAGTTCAATCTTGGTGCCGTCGATTTTAATTACATGACGGCTCAAATCCGGACGTAAGAAATGCTTATCGCCGTTTTGGCTGAGGAAAGCTAAATTGCCTTGTTTGTCGATGGATAAATCGCGACGAACATCTTTGTCGTTGCCAGCGGTAGTCCAATTATTGGCGATATCTCTGGTCCAGACTGTCGGTTGATCGGCTTTAGGATCGTTTATGGTTATGCTGTTGCCATCGGGACTCTTATCTAAGCTGAAGCCGTCCGGGCGCCTGAAACTGACGACTTGATCTTTAGCGTCATAAGAGGTGCGTGAACCATCAGGACCGATGGTGTCGCTTGTGACTTTATCGTCGGCATGGTGAGAGGTCCAACGATCCCCTTCTTTGTGCGCAACAATTTTGCCATATCGATCGCGACTAACTTCACGATAAGAGTGCACGCCATCTGAGGCGATACGAATTTCACCGTGCCATTTTGTTTTCTTGCCGTTAGTATCGACAACGTCCCATTCCCATGAAGACTTGTCCGAACGGGTCATTGTTTTGACATTACCGGATTCTTCGTTGGTAATTACAACCTGACGTACGTCGGCTGTTGGACCGTCAAAAAATTCGTAATGACGTTTTTGTCCTTGCGGGTTTAAATCGGTCAAACGATGTTGATCGTCATAATGCCGAGTCGGCTTGCCCGGAGCGTCAATGATCCGTCCGCTGGCGGCTGTATCAATATATTTAGTACCGGAAGGTGCGAGGTAAGAGATGTCGCCATTTTGATGGATAGCAAAATCTGTGCGCGGCTTTTCCAATTTTGAATCTGGCATCCAAGTTGCAGCTTGTTTGGTCCAGGTTATTGGCTTTTGTCCCGGCTTGCTTTCAACTATTGTGTTGGCGTCAAGCTGCTCTACCGTTGAGCCGTTTTTGCGAGTGACATGTTGAACTTTATTTTGTGAATCAAAACAAAGTCGAGCGCCGACTTCGTTTGTTTTTTCCATGACGATGCTGCCGCCTGGACGCTCACGGCGCCAGGTACCATCGCTTGTTGTTTGGAAACAGATGTCGCCGTTTCTTTCCGGTTCGATTTTTCCCGGATAAAGCACATCTTGATCTTTGGTACGGACGAACCATTGTTCGCCTTTTTTAACTAAAACGTTAGTGCCTTCGCCCGGTATGGTCGTGCGAATTTCGCTGACTTCATTTTTAGCGTCGGTAATCAGTTGACGTGTTTTGCCGTTTCCGTAGTCGATGAAATTTATGTTGCCTGTCTGATCCCGTTTGGTTGCTTGTTCAGACAGAACCGGATCGAACATCAAGCTTGTTTTGTCGTCGCCGCTTAATTTGAGGTCAAATTTAGCTGGCGCCGTATAAGCTTGTTCAGTTTGAGCAACTGTAAATTGGATTGGTTTGCTGTCGGTAGCTATTTCATCAGGGGAGATAACTGTGTCGCCGGATTCACCTTTGGCCGATTGCATGGACCAAGGGGCATCAGCTTGTGGTCGAACAAGACGATTCCAGCGGTCAGCTTTGACTTCGCGAGTCATGTGCGACCCATCATTGTTGGCTCGAACTTGACCGTTCCAGAATCCGCCTGAGCCTACTTGCCAGCTTAAAGAATCAGCTGATTTACGGGTATAAGTCTCGGTTTTATTAGTTTCTTTGTCGGTAATAGCAAGACTTTGAATCTCTTTGGTATTGCCGAAATATTCATATTGAATATGAGATTTGCCGTCTTTGCTTTCTCTTGTTTTAAGACGGTCAAGACTGTCGAGAGTGATTTTTGCTCGATCGCTTGAAGCTAAAACTTCCAGCCCGCGGCGATTAATTGTATGAGTTGTGCCGTCTGCCGTTTCAAAAACGGTAGCGCCTTCATCATTTATATGAAAGTTTCTGCGTGAACTGTCACCTTCTTGCTTCCAGAAGAGCGGTTTCTCGCCGGGACGAGTTTCGCTGATGCCGCCTTCTTGTTGCTGCAGAACGGTACCGTCGGTACGGACTACTCTTTCTACTTTGTTTTGAGCATTGACGGTTAAAATTGAACCGTCTGACTGGAGCTTATCCGTAGCAATTGTGCCGTCCGGATGTTCGCGGCGCCAGTTTCGCTCGCCGGCGCTACGGAAGCAGATATCCCCATTGTCTTCGTCTTTGATTTCGCCATCATAAGGCAACTCCATGCCTGGAGTTTTTATGAACCATTGCTCGCCTTTTTTAAAGATGGAGGTAGTGCCAGAGCCGTCAGCCCGTGAAGTGACTACGCCTGTAAGTTTGCCCTCGGCGTCACGATCTATATGACGGTGGCTGCCGTCAGGATAATAAATATCGCTTATCTTTTTGCTGGTGGCATCGCGAGTAATGGAGCTTTTCGGAGTAAAGTCTGTGCCTAAGGTGCGAGAGCTGTCGACAATCTCCAATTTGCCCGGTTTAGCGCCGGCATCCAGCTGCGTGGCAGTGCTTCTGGCATCGCCAACTTTGGCTGGTTTGTCAGCAACGTTGGCGGTAAATGGATTATCGTTTGCGGCAAAAGTTCTTGCCGGATTATCGATATTCAGCTCGTGTAAGTCGGTTGTGCTTTCGAGCCTTGGTAAGTTGGTAAATTTACGCCAATCCTCAAAGGAGGGTTGCAGCGAACTCTCTTCGTCGTTTTTCTCTGGTGAGACGTCTTTCTTTTCTGGATTCTGCGTGAGTCGGAGATCGGTAGCCTCCGCAGATGTTTTAGACATTGTTTCCTGCCTCATTTGTCTTGGGAGACTTCGGCGAGCGCGGTGTTTGGTCTTTTTGCCTTTGTCTTAGTAAAAGCTCGAAATAAGCTTCGGCTATGGGATTAACGCTAAATTATACTTGTGGAATTCCTGTGACAGAAATGGGGATTCTACGTACGAAAGTTTGCTCAAAAAATCTAATCTCTCTTACAAAAAGGGAAAAAAGTCGGTCGTCGAAAGACCGACTTTCCCTTGTTTCCCCGGTCCCGCAACCGGTAACAAAATTATTCCGAATTTGGCGGGTATACCGACACGTTAGTGGTCGGCTTCGGATAAAACAAATTTAGTTGTCAATCGTGGCAAAATTGTGGCACAAACAAAGTTTTTCCAGGAAATCTTGCCGTGATTAAAGCGCTCATTTTTGATATGGATGGTGTCATCGTTGATTCGGAACCACTTCATCTAAAGGCTTACCAGGAATTCTTTTCGGCTTACGGCATCGGCTACAAGCAAGAAGAGAATCAGCAATTTCTTGGGTGCAAAGATATTGCTATCGCCGATATTTTGATTAAGCGCTATAACCTGCCTTTAGGACCGAAAGAGTTGGTGCAGAATAAAGAGCAGATTCTTTGCCGCTTGCTGCGTACGGATGCCCAGCCTCGCCCAGGTCTCAAGCGTATATTGCAGGAAGCCACTAATCTTAAAGTGCCAATGGCTGTAGCGTCATCGGCAACAATGCCGGCAATTGAGCTTGTAATGGAAGTTTTGCAGGTGCGCAATTATTTCCATCACTTAAGTTCCGGAGATGAAGTTCCTAACGGCAAGCCGGCTCCCGATGTTTTTCTTTTAGCAGCTAAAAGGCTTGGAGTTCAGCCCGCTGACTGTTTGGTCATTGAAGACACCCTCAACGGTATAAAAGCAGCTAAAGCTGCTGGCATGCATTGTCTTTCTATACCCTGTGCTGAAACAAAACACCAAGACCACTCTTTAGCCGATATGCATCTAAGCAGCCTGGAAGAGCTGGATTTGAAAGGGCTATTAGCTTAGAGTTGCTTGTCAAGACAAAGCGGTCTTGCTCTTGGTTTATTAATCATAAACAGCGGTCAATAAGTTAGAATCTGAGCTTATGCGCTCTATTTTTCAAGCAATCATTATTGCCTCATTTCTCGGTGTCAGCTTCTCGCCTGGGGCATTAGCTGGGACCTACGAAACATATCGTGATGCCGGTGAAGTTGCTTTCGGGCAGAATAATTATGGACAAGCCGAAAAGAACTTTTTAGCTGCTCTTAAAGAAGCGGAAAGCTTTAATCCAAAAGATTTGCGTTTGGCTGCAGCTTTAAAAAATCTTGCTCAACTTTATGAAGTGCGCGGACAGTTTCCTAAAGCTGAAGGCTATTGGGAACGTGAGCTGCGTGCGCGAGAAAAAGCATTAGGTGGAGAACATCCACAAGTACTTGCTTGTGTCGCTAAAGTTTTGCGCTTTTATTTAGCCCACAATCAACCGCTTAAAGCAGAACGTTTGAGCAAACTTCTGCTTGCCTTTGTCGGCAATATCAACAAACAAAATCAGAAGCTCGATGGACATATGTCCGAGCTTGCTAAATTTTTTGCCGGACATGGTGAGTATGCTCAAGTATCGGCAAAGCTCAAGCAAGCTGACGAAAGCATGAAAAAAGTGCGTGCTGACGATAGCTTGGAATTGGCGGCAGCTTTTGACAGCATCGCTGCTTTATATGAAGGTAGATCAAAACCGGAACTGGCCGAACAGTTTTATCGCCAAGCTCTGGAGTTGAGGCAGAAAACTTTGCCGCCTGGACATCTGGCTTTAGGTTTCAGTTATGAGAATTTAGCAAAATTGAACATGGCTCAAGGTCATCAAAGTGTTGCTCAATCCTTGTTCAAGCAGTCGCTGGAAGTGACAGGGCAGACTTTAGACTTAAAACGTCCGGAAGTTTTTTCACGCTTAAGCAATTTAGCTCATTCATATGAATCTTCCGGTCAAGCCGAGCGAGCCGAAACTTTGTACAAGCAAGCTTTGACATTGCTGAATCAAAACTTTGGTGGGCAACATCGCGATGTTGGTTTGACCTCAGCAGCTTTGGCTGATTTATATCTAAAACAGAAACGTTATTCCGAGGCTGAGCCGTTGCTGAAAAATGCTCTCACTATTGCTGAAAGCGTAAATGGACCACAAAGTGCAACTCTTGTCCCACTTTTGGATAACTATGCCGTAGCCGCGGAAAGATTGAACAAAAATGCGCACGCGGCCAAATTGCGTAGCCGTGCAAATTCAATTCGCGGCATCTCCACGGCGTCAATTTCGACGACAGACTTTTGAGCATAATGCGTTACAGCTTTTATTCCCTTCTCTCCCTTTTGATTCTTTTTTTGCTGGGCTTTCCTTGCGCAACTGCTCTTTCGCAGCAAAGCGAAGCTCCGCTTTATCTTGAGCCTTTGGAGCACTTAGCTAATGGTTGGTTAAAACGTCCTGAACTTCAGCATTCACTTATCGGGCTGGAGATCATTCATATTCCTTCCGGACAAGTGCTTTTTACTTTCAATGGCCGCCGTCGTTTTGTGCCGGCCTCAACGACTAAAGTTTTTACTACTGCTTGTGCGATGGATCTGCTTGGTGCTGATTATCGTTTTAAAACTCGTTTGAAAATGTCCGGAAAGATTAGCGGCGATAAGCTTGTCGGTAGCCTGTTTATTGAACCGGCGCAAGATCCGACTCTGACTACTGGCGATTTGCGCCAACTACTATCGATCTTGGATGCTAAAGGGATCAAAACAATCGAAGGCAAAATTGAAATTGCTCCGGTTTTAGGCGGTGGCGATCGCTTTGTCACCTCCTGGCTTTTGGAAGATTGGGGACAGGATTGGATGCCCTGCTCTTCGGATCTGGTTGTTGATGATAATTTAGCCAGACGTGATCCGGCGCGTGGTTATCCTTTGTTACCGTTCTCAAACAGTCCGGAACAAGGAGCTTTCATCCGTTCTCTTTTAAGCGCAGCGACCGGTCCTTCTTGGATCTGTTTTAATCCGGCAAATGAAACCATGCAATACTGGCATCCAGTCGGTGCGCCGGTTGGCGGACAAATTGTCGGTAATCCTGAACAGTACAATTTGGCTATTGTTAAAGCGATTGTTCGGTCTATGAAAATAAAAGTGAAAGGGCACCTGGGCGCTTCTGATTCAAGGGATGAAGGGCTTTTACTCCTTTCTGAACATAATTCAGCACCGCTTAGTGAGATTGTTCGCCACTGTCTTAAAGAGAGCGATAATCTTTATGCGCAACAACTTTTGCGGACCATAGGTAATTTACCGGCGGTCAATAAAAGTGTTGAAAAAGCAACTTTAGAAGAGCGGGGTTTAGGGCGTTTAAACAGCTGGTTAAGTACTTTAGCTGTCCCGGTTGGCGATGCGATTTTCTATGACGGTTGCGGACTGTCCAGAAAAAATTGTTTCACGCCACATGCGATTAATCTGGTTCACAAATATATGATGCGTACCAGTCCGAATCATATTTATCTCAATGTTATGCCTCTGGACGGATCGCCTTCGGCACAAGTTGGTTCTTTCCGCTACAAAACCGGAGCGATGGATAGTGTACGCTCCATAAGCGGTGTTTTGACTACGGCTGCCGGCGAACCTTTAGCCGTAACGATTATGATTAATGCGCATACGCCTTCGGTGCGGGAGCTGCGAGGTAGCCTGGGCAGTTTAATCGATCATTTGCAGAGCTTAGGTTCGTTGCGCTTACCGGCGGAAAAGGTACCAGCAAAAGTGACTCTTGAGCAACAACCACACAAAAATACGAGCTTTAAGGTTAAGAAGAGAAGCAAAAGACCTAGACGAAAATAATGGAGGCGCAACGTGTCTGTTGAAAAAATCAAAGGACTGATTTCGGAAAAAAAGATTGTTTGTCCGAAATGCAAAAAGGCAGTTCAAAAATTTGATAAGTATGTGGAAACCATGGATTCTGTTTGGGATGGTGCCGGAGATTCGCACACTCAAGCTGCTGGCTCCAAAGTAACTTTGATTTGCGGCAATGCCCCCTGCAGCTGGCAAGAAAGAAGCGAATATTGGGAAAATTATATCGACGAGTAATAGCAGTTCTAGTCGGGGCTTGACAGGGCTGCTAGAATCTTGTCAAGATACCGCGATTTTAGAAATAGCTTGACCATGAGAAGTGCCGCTCATTTTTTTGTTTCGTTCGTACTTTTAAGCTTGATTGTTTTTGGCAGTCGATCTTATGCGCAGCCGGCTGACAATATTGGACTGGCGGAGCATGTGAATCGCGGTAATCAGTGTATGGTACGGCGGCAGTATCAAGAAGCCTTACATGAATACGAAGCGGCAAAAACAATTGATCCGAAAAATTCAGTGGTCAAGCACAATATTGTTGAGTGCTACAACAATTGGGGCATTCAATCTTATCGACAAAACCATTTTGAAGCTGCTTTAGGACAGTTTCAGAAAGCCTTGGCAATTGAGCCGAAGCATGCTCAAGCTCGTTATAACTTAAATCTGTGCCGCAGAACCATGGAACAAACGCCAGCGGCAGATTTAGATCAATCACCGTCGGAGAAAGCAGCCTCTGAACCGGAGGGCAAGAACAAAACTGAGCCGAAAAATGAAGTAATGATTGCTCAACCCCAAAGCCAACCGATGCAAGGCGGAGTCGCCGAAAAGAAGGCTGTTTTCGTTTCCGGTACGGTCATGTATCCGACTTATAGTACGGCTCAATCGGCAACTAATATTCCGGTTCAAACAAAAGTAGAGCCAGTTCCAACTCCGCCAGCAAAGCAGGCTGTAGTTGATGAAGGTACAATCGAAGAACGTTTGGCTCTTTTAGAAATGAAAGTCCACGGTGTTAAATATGCTGATTTGCCTGTAATTAAAAGGCTGGAAAAATTGGAGAATGAAACTACCGGCCATATTGGTGAAGGCAGTATTAGCGAGAGAATACAGGCGCTTAAGCGTAACATTGGATTTTAGGAAGGTTGGTAATTTAAACATGAGTGCTCAAGAGATCCTTTGTTTTATTGCTGTAATTACGGCAATTATTGTTGGATTGCCGTGTCTTTTATTGCGTCCATTGTTTATTGCTCTTGCCGATCGTATTGCCGGTAAGGATGGCAGCCGGAAACAACTTAAAGAGTTAAATTCGCGTATAGAGCTCTTGGAAAAGGAAATAACAGCATTAAAAGTGCAGATGATCAGCATTGAGTCTGTCCAAGAATTTTCCAACAAGCTTGTTGAAGAAGTAAAGTCGAGCAGTGTTACTTAAGTATTTGTCGAATCCTGCTTACTACGTGATTTAGAGAGTGTGTCTGATTGCGTTTGATTAAGTTCGATTTGCCTGAAGCGGCTTGGAATTAGGGATAAATAAAACATCGGCTCTGGAATAAGAGCGGCTGGCGCAGTAGCATTGTGTATATAACACTTTAGTTCAAGAGGAAGATAGGATGCCATCTAACGCTGTCCTCGAGCAAGAATCCGGGCTCGATAGAAGTATGTTGAACGAGATTGTTCATTGGGTGAAAACACTTAATGAAGTAGGCGTTTCGCCAGATGTTGCCGCTCAAGTCGCTACCAAGTTTTTTGTTGCCGCTTGCAATGCTAGCGAAGAAGAAGAACTTTGTGATGACGAAGAGTATTGCGACGAAGACAACTAAACGATACTAAAAATAGATATTAGAGAAGCGGCTGGTTATAACAACCAGCCGCTTCTCTTCTGATTACACTGCGGTAATATATAGCTAGATGCCAGATTCATAGGTGAGCATGAAGGAAAACCACGCTTCTCAATATGAAATGCCGGAAGATCCGCAGCGGCTTATCGGTGTACTTCTCGATTCTCAATATAAAATTCAAGAATTAATCGGGCGCGGGGCTATGTCCTTGGTTTTTAAAGCCCGCTATTCAATGCTGGATCGTGATGTCGTTGTTAAGGTGCTTCCGGCAAGGATGGTGAGTGATCGTACCAATCTGCTCAATTTTAAGCGCATTGCTCAATCGACCAGCGCATTGGAGCATCCGAACATTGCCAAAATATACGGTTTCGGTACTACCGGTGGTGAACAATCAAGTCCTTATCTGGTCATAGATTATTTGTCCGGACCGACTCTTGCTCAAACGCTCAAAGAGAGAAAAAAGTTACCAGTTAAGCAAACCCTAAAGCTGTTTGCCGAGCTATGCAACGCTTTGGCTTATGCTCACGACAAGGGTATTTATCACGGGAATCTTAAGCCGAGCAATATAATATTGCCGGCAATTGATCAGGCTTCCGGCAGTAAAATTTTGGATTTCGGGATGGGACGACTTGGTGAATTGGACGGCGAGTCGATTAAAAGCGCTTTGCGCAGCGGTACAACCACTCTCGACCCGGCCTATGTCAGTCCGGAGCTGTGCGCCGGTCGGACAGTCGATAAGAACTCGGATATATATTCAATCGGTTGCATGCTTTATGAGACTTTAAGCGGGCAGCATCCTTACGGCAAAGGCAGCGCTGAAGAGATGTTAAAGAAGCATGGGACGAGCGCTCCCTTGCCATTGATTATCGAAGGTGTTGATAAAAATCTTGTTGATGCGCTTGATGCCGTTGTTTTTAAGGCTTTGAAAAAAGATCCGGAAAAACGCTATCAAACGATGACTGATTTTTCTCAAGCTCTTATGGAACTTGAAACGCTGACTTCGGCTGAGGCACTCCCCGGCTCAGTCTCGGCAAAATTTGCCAGCCGGCAGGAAAGACTGCTTTATCGTCTTTATTACGGTTTGAGAAAAACATTCCTCTATATAATTCTTGCTCTGTTTTTGTTTGCTGCCGGAGGCGCTTTCATTTGGTCCAAAATTGCTTGGTTCTATACAACGCATGAATTCACCTCCGCCAATTTTGTTTGGCAAACAGAAGTGAGCAAACAAGCGGACCAGGCATTACTGGCTAAAAAATGGCAGAGAGTGAATGAGCTTAATCGCTCCGGGCAGATGAATAGCATGAATTATGCTCTGGCTTGCGAAGAGCTTGGCGAGGCACTTTTTGCTGCGGGTGAAGTGACAAATTCCATTTCCTGGTTTGAGCAAGCTGTTTTAGTAAGAGGAATATGTAAAAAGCCGAGCGAAGATCTATATTTGAAGTTGGGTAATGCGACAAAAATCAGCGGACGCTATAGTGATGCCCGCCGCGCGTACACTCAGGCGTGCCGCTATTATGAGGCGGAAAAATCGGGCAATCAGTTTAATCATGCTCTTTGTTTAGTCAATCTAGGCGATATTTATCGGTATGAAAAAAATTGGTCTGAGGCCGAAAAAAATTATGCCGAGGCGGCCAAGCTGACTGAAGGGGAAGCCGCGCCTGAATTCTTGAGCTTCAAGCAGAAGATTGCTCTTTGTCGAGCTTTTGTCATGCAGATGCAAGAGCAATACGGGCAAGCCGCTCAACTCTACAAACAAGCCTGGCCGCTTTTGGAAAAAGAGCAGGCTGTGCGGCCTGCTCTTGAGGGTTATGCTTATTCGCTTTGGCGGAACAATGATTATTTGTCCGCTGTGCTCATGTATGAGCGGGCAAAAACGACTAAGTGATTGGTTCGGTCGTGACTACTGGCGGATCGATTGCCGCTAAGCCGAAATAGAGATAGCCCAAACTAATCGGGATTGTAATTAAACCCCAGAATGGAACTGCCGCTCCGCTAAGGGATAAAATTGAGGATAGCACTATGGATGGTATCATGGCGATCGCTGCTATTCTCAAGCAGGTGGCATAACCCAGTTTGTTGCGATCCATAACCATGCCGATAAGTCCGTAAAATAGGGCTAAGAGCATGTGACCGACAAACACGATTAAACCGAAAGCCCAAAATAATCCTAAGAAAACCAAGCTGCAAGATTTAAGCGCTGATTTTACATCGGTCGGCGTAGCATGAATATCTTTCTGTAATCCTGACCATGCCATCGGCGGTGTAGTGTCGTTTTCATCTTTTTTTACGATCAATTCAGTTTCGGTAGCCAGAGCTTTGCAGCCTTGAATTTCATCCGGTGATTTTGTATTGCCGGTGGTATCAAAGGTAAGTATGGCAGTTTGGTTGCCATCAGCATTTTTGGCATAAATTGTGTATGGAGAAGGTTTGTCGATGCTTAGCTTTCCGTCGCGGAGATCCATGGTTGGTAGCTGATTGATCAAATCGTTGACATCTTTGCTTTCCAATCCCTGGTTCATCACAAAATAGCCGCGGATTGAAATAGCGCTCCAAAGCACAAGCAGAACAATGAACATGGTAGCGAAGCCGGTACCACTCCAGTTCTTGGCTACGTCTCTGTAGAATTCGCGTGAAAAGAACGCCATTACCGGAGTCTGCAGCAGAGAAAATTGCTTCATGACTTTCCTTCCTGTTTAAAGCACGTTAGTAAGTACCAGAGGAGAATATATCAATTCTCTTGTTTTTGCATACTGGAAGTTTCTGCCAGTACAAGGTTGCTAAGATGCAACAAGGCTTGAGTACTTGATTTTGAATTGGAAAAATCATCGCTAGCATGGCGGAGATCTAAGGCTGGGCTGTCTGTCTGAATTTTTGCGCTTGCCAAGCTTGGATAGGTACGGCAAGCTTCAATTAGGCAGGTTTGTACAATGCTTCTGATCTTTTCTTTGCCGTATATCAGGCCCAGATTTATACAAACACCGTTCACGGCGTTGACTATTCTCACAAGCTCAAAAGGATTTTCCGCGGTTTCGGCACTGACGGTTTTTCCGAACTCAGGCTGAATATCTGATTTGGCGATTTTGTTATTAGTTTCGTTTTGGCAAAGACCAATCATTGATCGTTTTAGCATCGCTTCAATCACGTTCAAAATGCTGTAGCGATCATAAGGAAGTTGCCGGCAGATTTCTCCAATGTTTTCGCCGACTTCGATAAGGGACCAAATCTGGCGACAAATTTCTCGGTGCTCGTTTTCCAGTGCATCGAAAGAAGGGATTGCGTTCAGCTGTTTGTATACCGCATGGGGATAAGATGTAACTCTGATCAATTTTGTCAGTTCGTCTGACCTTCTTGCTCCCTCCATCAGGAGCATTTGTGGTGAGCGTTCTGACAGTTCCGTAGCTGGAAGTTTGTCTTTGGACTTATTATGTTCAAAAATAAAATCCAATGGTTCGGTCAGGCATAAAAGTTCGAAAATGGCTGCGCTACCTGTAAGTTCGCCGTAATAGGCTTGAACGATTGTATTTGCATTGACTGTTATTTGACCGGCTAATTTGCCAGGGTGCCGATATAAAGATAAAAGACCTTGGTTTCTTGAGCTTAAGAGTGTTTGCACTACCGTGGGTAAGTCGAAAAAAGCTAAATTACCTTGTAATCCCGGTGCGATAAAAGAAATATTGCCGGTGCTACGTTTGTTAATCAAGTCGGCAATAGCCACGGTTATGTCCGGAGAGCGTTTAGTCAGGTCGTTTAAGGCTTGTTTGGGAAGGCGTAAGAGTACAGCTTCTTCCGGTACGCGAATAGTGGCGTTTCTTGTTGTTTCCTGAATAATAGCCATTTCGCCGAAACATTCCCCAGCAGTCAAGTAAGCGGTTGCTTTGCCTCGATCTTTATTTTGCATTACGGCGACAGCGCCGCTTTTAATTAGATAAAGGGCGTCGGCTTCATCGCCCTCGTGAAAAACTATCTGTCCGGGTCCATATTCGACTTCGCTTAAAAGTGGGCTGAGCTCAGCAAGAATCTTTGCCTCAACAAATTTGAAAATAGAATGTTCTTTGAGAAATTCGATAATTTCCCACTTCTTGTCAGACTTGATGCTCATTAATCGAAGTGCCTTTTTCGGTATATCTCATTCTGACATAGTAAAGCTGCTCGGTAAACTTTGTGCTAAGCCTGTGTGGAGTTAATATGGATATTCTCAAGACACTTAAAAAATCAGCGATTGCCCTTGCGGCCGGATGTCTTGTTTCAAGTCTGCTTTCGGCAGAAGCGGTTATTGATCGTGGTGGCAGTATTGAAAGCGCTTGCGATGAATCACTTGGTTACTTGAAGTCTTATTTGAAAATCGATACGACCAATCCTCCGGGCAACGAAGAAAAAGGTGCAGAGTTTCTGTCCAAGATTTTGCAAAACAACGGTATTGAATCCCGTCTCTTGAAAAGTGCGCCGGGCCGGGCTTGTGTCTATGCTCGTTTAAAAGGCAACGGCAAAAAGAAAGCGGTGATTCTGCTTAATCATATAGATGTTGTTCCGGCAAAAGCGGAAGATTGGCAGCATGATCCTTTTGCCGGCGAAGAGATTGGCGGTGAGATCTGGGGCCGTGGAGCCCTGGACATGAAAGGCTTTGCTATTGCTCAATTGGAAGCGATGCTTCTTCTGAAAAGATCGGGTCAAATTCTTGAACGTGACTTGATTTTCTTAGGCACGCCTGACGAAGAGATTGGCGGTAAATTCGGGGCCGAATGGTTTGTCAAAAATCATCCTGACTTGGTGAAAGATGCCGAGTTTCTCCTGAATGAAGGAGCGTTTATCGATGTTTCGAGCGAAGGAAAAGTACGTTATTGGGGTGTAGCCGTTTCCGAGAAATCGGTGCTCTGGCTGAACCTTACCGGTAAAGGTGATGCCGGGCATGCTTCAATGCCGATGAGCGATTCTTCCGTAAATAAGCTTGTGAAATCACTGTCCCGCATTATTGAGAATCCGCCGCCGGCAGTGGTACTACCTGCGGTTCGCGAATATTTCAGCAAAATCGGCCCGACAGTAGATGAACCAGCCTTACGCAGCGCATTCTCTGATATTGACTCGGCTGTAAAAAATCCTTTGCTTTACGGCGAAATATTGAAAGACAAAATGAAGTCTTCAATGCTGCGAAATACTATATCGCCAACAGTTTTGAAGGCGGGCTACAAAACCAATGTTATCCCGGCGGAAGCGACAGCGGAGCTGGATTGTCGTTTGTTGCCCGGCGTGCAAAAGGATGACTTCATCAAGAGCATAAAAGAGACGATCAAAGATCCTTCAATTGATATTTCGGTATTGGATTGGGTGCATACCGATGCTTCGCCTTTTAATACTGATTGCTTTAAAGCAATCAGCTCAGTAGCCGGAAAAGAGATGCCTGGCGTGCCCGTTGTGCCGATGGTTATGCCATGGTTTACTGACTCGCACTGGTTTCGCGATATCGGAATCATCTCCTACGGCTTTGAGCCTTTTGAAGTGGATCCGCAGCATCTTGCCACTATGCATGGAAAAGACGAACGGATTCCGGTGGCAATCTTCCGCAAAGGTGTTAGACGATTGTATGAAGTATTGGAAAAGCTATGTGTGCAGCCAAACTAGGTTTTGTTATTTAGCTCTTTGACAATTTTCATCGCTTCGCTTACATGTTTCGGACCATCCAATTGTGAGTTGAAGATATAGCGAATTTTGCTGGACTTATCGATCACGTAAGTGACGCGGCCAGGCATAATGCCCATAGTGTTGGGAACGGTAAAGGCTTTTCTGGCTGCGCCTTTTTCATCACTTAAAAGCTTGTATGGCAGTTGATGTTTGCCGGCGAATTGGCTGTGAGAAGAGGCGGAATCAGAGCTTATGCCGATTACTTCGGCTCCGAGGTCTTTGAATTCGCTGTATTGATCGCGAAAGGAACAAGCTTCGGCCGTGCAAACACTCGTATTGTCTTTGGGATAGAAAAAAAGCACCACGACTTTTTTACCGTATAGATCGCTTAAGCTAACCGGTTTATTGTTTTGGTCCGGTAAAGTAACCGTCGGCGCTGGATCGCCTATTTTTAAGGCTTCCGTTTTAGGCATGTTATTTCCTTTTTCCGTGTTGTTTGCTGTAGCCGGGATGCCGTAGCTAAGAAGAAGCGTAAATAAAAACGATAAGGCAAGATATTGTTTCATATGACAACCGTGGCAGGATTTCAATCGAATTATCCATCTTGGCGATGAACAAAACATGAATGTATGGTCGATAATTGGACTGGAATTTGAGGGGGTCACTTTGCAAGTTGTGTTGAGAGTAAGGACTTTCGCCCTTGTCCTTCTTTTTGCTGTTAATGTGAATGTTGTTTTTGCCGCTGCCGATCCAACAATGATCAACGGCAACGGGGTGAACACCCAAGCGCAGCCACAACCAATTTTACGCACCGGCATTAATCTGAACGGTAAAGGCGTGTCTGACAATTCGCGTCAATTAGCCGAAGAGATCGGGCTTTTACCGCTCTTGGAAAAAATTCAAAATCTGAGAACAAAAACTTCAGCAACTGTTGCCGACAAACAAGAGATGCTGGAGACAATTGTTCAAGCTCAAGGGCTCATTCAACAAACCGGACTTGAGGTGGATTACACTCTTGCTCAAATTGCTGTTGAACAAAATTTATACAGCGAAGTTCTGAATACATATCAAACCGATCGTGATAAAGCGGTTGCCCGTTCCAATGGTGCTAGCTTTTATAGCAATGGTGCGCTTTGGGCTGTTACTGAAGCTTTGGCTATTCCCAGTTCGCGGAATGCAAAATATGCTGTTCCCTCAGGTATTGTCGGTATTCTTGCCGGAGTAGTCCCTTCGGTTTTGTCGCTTTATGCCATGCACCAGTTCATTGGTAAGCGTGAAGATTCAGATTTTGACCCGAATATGCTGACTAAAATTTTCGGTTGCCCGGCCGGGCCCGAAGAAGAATATCCGGCTTCGGTTTGGACCTTCTTAAACAGTGTGCCGACGGATGATTCAACAGGCAAGACCCGTAAAGATCAGCTGATTATGCGCTGGATCAGAGATCAAAACATTCCTACTTTTACCGGTTTGAAATCAAAAAAACAGATTGAACTAATTACGGCTACGGCTACCCATCGCAAAGGGTTGTCCATCGATGTGCTTACTTTGCGCATCGTCATGCTGCAGCAGCTTGGTGCTGAAATTATGCGGATCAAAAGTTACCTCTTGGAACTTTCCATGGTCGTAAGCGGTAACAAAAAAATATGAAAGCAGGCGGTGCGACGCCGCCTGCTTTCACGATCTATCCAGGTGAGGAAAGTCCTTAAGTCTTAAGCACTACGCTTGTGGAAACGGTGATGAGAGCCGCCACCGAAAGCTTGTCCGACTAAAATACGATGGCGAACCAGTTTTTGTTGATCGGCTGTTAGCACGGCAAATTTGTCCAGCTTATATTTGAGAGAGCTGGTTGAAAGCTTATCTCTCAAGCTGTTGATCTTGTCTTGCATAGCCAAAATTTGACCGCGATCACTGTCAGCTTTTGTCATCAAGTCTTTTTGTTGGCGCTTTAAAGACTTAAGTTCCAAGCGCGCTGGTCCGATTTCAGTTAGATATTGGCTTTTGAGGGCGCTGAATTTTTCCAGTTGTTCGTCGCTAAAAGAAAAATGTGGGCCACGTCTCATACCATGTCTTTTCATACCGCAGCTTCTACCGCCGGCTTTGCAGGCACCGCCTGAGCCGGGTACTTTGGCGGCAAATTTGCTGCCGGCCGGTGCGTTAGCGCTGGCGTTATCATCAAGAGCGAATGACGGTAGACCGATGACTGTAGCTGCAATTGCGATAAATAATGCATTACGTTTGAATTTCATTGTTAGTTACTCCAGTTAGGTGTGTGATCGAAAGTCGGTGAAATTAGCGGTTGAACCAATAGTTTTGGCGTAAGCCCAAATAATTTCTCAAGTTACGTTGTTGGCTTTGCATGAAGCGGCGATTGTTCCAATTACCGTTGCCTGAATTCCAATAGTTAGTTTGGTATCCGGAATAATTTCGGTTCCAACGAGAATTAGAATTGCGCCAATTGCTATTGCAGTTTCTTGCTTCGGCTCCGGTAACGAATGCACCGGCGCAAGCTAAAGTTAAGGCCAGTAAGCCCAGCCCGGTAAGACGTCTCATATGCGACTCCTTTTAAATTTTCTGGTTTTTCAACAACTTGAACGCTGTATATCTCTAAAGACGACAAGTCGAGAGAAAAAGTTCAAAGGATAAAAATTAAATCGAAATCATTCCGCTTTGTGTTATCTGAAATACGCCTTACTGCAAAAATATTGGTCAGTAATGCTGACGATTTGATTGACTGATGGATTTGAATGTCATCAACTGATTGCTTCTCATTCGTATATATAAGGATGGCAAATGACTCCGGAAAAGCAAAAGGCTGTCCAAAAGTGAATGTGAAGTTCCATGTATATAAAAGAGGCATCTCCGTGTTTTTGAACCGGAATCCAAGAACAAGCATGAGACGGGCTCTTGGGCTACCGGCAGCCAATATCTTAATTAGATTGAATACTCAAATAATTCAGCTGAAATAAATTTTTAGAGAACGCCCTATCCTACACGTTAAAATGTGTCTCCTGTTTGTTCCGAATCCGTCATCCCGTGACCAGTTTGGAAATAAGAGCCGCTTAATCAAATTGATTGCGGAGCTTCCAGTGGTCACATTTGTAGTGTGAGGAGCAATAAGGTTGAGGGCGGCTTGTCCCGGACGAGTCGCAATCACGGTTCGAAATGGCGGAGAGGCAATCATGCCTCGGAGCAAATTCATTAAGGAGAGAAGGCGATAATGGCACGTGCCAAGACTCATAAGACAGAAGCCGTCGGCGGGGCGAAAGTCCAACGAATTCGTATTCGTTTGAAGTCGTACGATCATCGACTCCTCGATAAGTCGGCTGAGCAAATCGTCGACACGGCTAAACGGACTGGCGCGACAGTGCTGGGACCGGTTCCGTTGCCTACCCGCAAGCGTGTTTATTGCGTTCTTCGTTCTCCCCACGTGGACAAAAAATCACGCGAGCATTTTGAAATTCGTGTGCACAAACGTCTTATCGATATAAACGATCCAACCCCAACGACGGCGGACGCTCTTATGCGCCTGGATCTGCCGGCTGGCGTAGACATCGAAGTCAAACTTTAAGGTTGAAGGCAAATGAAAAACTCAGTTGGATTATTAGGCAAGAAAGTTGGCATGACGCAAGTCTTCGATAAAGAAGGCGGTGCGGTGCCGGTTACAGTCGTTCAACTTGGTGCAAACGTCGTTACCCAAACGATGACCAAGGAAAAGAACGGCTATAGCGCCGTCCAAATCGGCGGTTTTGCCGTTAAAGAAAAGAAGCTCAACAAGCCTGAGCTTGGTGCCATGAAGAAGCAAGAATTGCCGGCGCTCAAACCGCTACGCGAATTCAGAGTGGCAGACACCAGTTCTTTTAAAGTAGGCGAAGAGCTCAAAGCTGACGAACTATTAAAGGAAGGCATGCTGATCGATGTGCAAGGCACAAGCATCGGTAAAGGCTTCCAGGGAACGATTAAGCGCTATAACGCCGGACGTGGACCGATGAGCCACGGCTCCAAATTCCATAGAAGTATGGGTTCGATCGGACCTGGCACCACGCCTGGTCGCGTGTTTAAGGGATTGCACATGCCCGGACATATGGGCAGCGTGACTTGCAAAGTCACGCATCTTAAAGTCGTCAAGGTTGATACCGAAAAACGGCTTCTTCTTGTTAGAGGTTCGGTCCCCGGTTGTGATGGCGGTTTACTCGTAATCACTCCTTCTATAACCAAGTGGAACGGCTAAAGGAAAAGAATCAAAATGACTTCTGTTGTAATCAAAGATTTGAAAGGCAATAAAGTTGGGGAGAGATCTCTCCGTGACGATATCTTTGCCATTGAGCCGAATACTCATTTGATCCATTCGGCTTTGACCAGACAGCTGGCAAACGCTCGCTCCGGTTCAGCTAATTCCAAAACCAGAGCCGAAGTGCGTGGTGGCGGACGTAAGCCCTGGAAACAAAAAGGTACCGGTCGTGCTCGTGCTGGCTCCATCCGTTCGCCATTGTGGGCTGGCGGTGGCGTAATCTTCGGACCGAAGCCCCGTGATTTTTCAATCAGCATGCCGCGTAAAGCCAGACAACAAGCTTTGCGTTCCGCGCTTGCCGCACGATCAGAGCAGCTCTCTGTCGTCAAAAACTTCGATGCTTTGCTCAAAGGTTCCGAACAACCGAAGACCAAAGACTTCGCTCTTTTGCTCAAAGAGTTGGGCTTGAGCGACAAATGGGTTCTGCTTGTGCTCGATCACAAGCAAGAAGGAGCTTTGCAAGTTGAGCGTGCTGCACGCAATATTCCAGCTTTGCGAGTTGTTGATTACACCAACTTGAATATCAAAGATCTGGCTCAAAGCGAAGCTGTTTTGCTCAACGAACATGTTCTTGAGCAAATTGAAAATCGTTTCAAGCCTTGCGACGGCTCGAAATCTGAATGCAAAGAAGAAAAAGCCGCTAAAAAGGCTGCGCCGAAGGCGGAAGCAAAAACTGCTGCCAAAGCTAAAGTAGAAGCAGAAAAACCAGCTAAGGCTGCTGCTCCGAAAAAAGCCGCGGCACCGAAGAAAGCAGAAGATGCTGAACCTAAAGCTGCCAAAACTCGCAAGAAAAAATCTGACGAGGAATAGATAAATGAATAGCCGTCAATCTCAAGTAATACTACGCCCAATCATCAACGAAAAAACCGTTGCACTTGCTGCTAACGGTCAGTACACCTTCGAAGTTGCTAAAGACTCGAACAAAACTGAAATTGCTGATGCGTTGAAGCAAATCCTCAAAGAGCTGTATCCGAAGAACAAAACTTCGGTATTGCGAGTAAATACCTCGGCTATCCGTGATCGTTTTCGCCGTTCAAGAAGACATTCGCGTAGCCCTCACGACAGCAAAAAAGCAATTGTTACCTGCTCCGGCGATCCAATCGATCTGTTCGGTGCCTAAACGAGAAAGCCGCAAGGCAACCACGCGGAGGGCGAACTCGTGAAGTCCCCGCCAGTAAAAAGGACCAAGACTAATGCCAATTAGAAAAGTCAATCCAACATCACCAGGCCGTCGCGGCATGACGCTGCCCGACTTCTCCGACATTACGACGGATAAGCCGGAAAAGAGCCTTTTGCGCCCTTTGAAAAAGCATGGTGGACGCAACAATCAAGGACGTTTGACCGTTCGCCATCAAGGCGGCGGACATAAACGTGCTTATCGCATAATCGATTTCAAGCGCGATAAATTTGACGTTCCTTGCGTCGTCAAAACTATTGAATACGATCCCAACCGCAATGCTCGCATCGCTTTGGTGCAATATGTGGATGGAGAAAAACGTTATATTCTGGCACCGCTTACCGTTAGAGTCGGCGACAAGCTGATGTCCGGAACCAGTGCTGAAATTCGCGACGGCAACGCTTTGCCTTTGCGCAACATACCTTTGGGTACCATTCTGCATAACATCGAAATGACTGTCGGCAAAGGCGGCCAGCTTGGTCGTGCTGCCGGTGTTCAAATCCAGCTTCTGGCTAAAGAAGGTAAATACGCTACCCTGCGTTTGCCTTCCGGTGAAATGCGCATGGTCCACGTCGACTGTATGGCAACTATTGGTCAGCTCAGTAACCCTGACTCCAAGAACGTGGCCATCGGTAAGGCAGGACGCTCGCGCTGGATGGGTATCCGTCCGGCCAACCGCGGTGTTGTTATGAACGCCGTTGACCACCCGCACGGTGGTGGTGAAGGCAAGTCGCCAATCGGCGGCAAGCCGCAAACACCATGGGGCAAGCCGGCTATGGGTTACAAGACCCGTCGCGGCAAGAATATGCCTTCAACTCGTTTTATAGTCAAGCGCCGTACTAAGTAGTAGAGGAGTGCACCGTGTCTCGTTCTCTTAAAAAAGGACCGTACGTTCATCCCAGTCTTTCCAAAAAGATTGAAGAGATGAACCGCAAAAACGAAAAGAAAGTCGTTAAGTGCTGGGCTAGATCATCAATGATTATTCCGGAAATGATCGGTCACACCATTGCTATCTACAATGGTCGCAAGCACGTGCCTGTATACGTAACCGAACAAATGATCGGTCACAGGCTTGGAGAGTTCGCCCCAACAAGACATTTCAAGGGGCATTCCGGCGGCGATAAGACCGCGAAGAGAGGCTAGAGTCATGCATACCAAAGCACAAGCTAAATGGATAAGGATGTCGCCCTTGAAAGTGCGTCGAGTGATTAATCTCATTCGCGGCAAATCGGCCGGTGAAGCCTACACCATTCTCAAATTCATGCCCCACGCTGCGGCTCGTGAAGTTGAGAAGGTTTTGTGGTCGGCTATGCACAACTTGATCAATCATGCTGCGACGCCGTGCTCCGAAGAGCAAGTCCAATCTTTCAAAGTGTCAAAAGTTTATGCCGATCAAGGCCCGACCCTGAAACGGGTTCAGCCTCATGCTCGAGGACGTGCTTTCCCCATCAAAAAGCGCATTACTCATATCACCATTGAATTAGACGATCTTCAATAAGGAGAAGGACCTTGGGTCAGAAAGTACATCCACGCGGTTTTCGCATCGGCATCCATCAAGGATGGGGATCTAATTGGTTTGTTCAAACCAAAGACGTTCCAGCGCTTATTGAAGAAGATCACAGAGTGCGTAATTTCTTGAAAAAGGAATTGCATAACGCTGGCGTGTCCAAAGTGGACATCAGCCGTAAAGCCGAGCAAGTTCATATCGACATTTACACCGCTCGTCCGGGTGTTGTTGTTGGTAAGGGCGGCGCCGGTATCGAAACGCTACATCTTAAAGTTCGCGATTTGTTGAACCGTCCGGGCATTATCGTCAAAATCAACATTCTCGAAATCAATCGTGTTGATTTGGAAGCTCAACTTGTCGCTGAATCGATTGCTCAACAGTTGGAAAAGCGTGTAGCTTTCCGCCGGGCAATGAAACAAGCGATGCAACGTTGCATGCGCTCCGGCGCTGTTGGCGTCAAAATCATGGTCTCCGGTCGTTTGGGCGGCGCTGAAATCGCTCGTACCGAATGGTCGAAAGAAGGTCGGATTCCTCTACAAACATTGAGAGCCGATGTTGACTATGGATTTACCGAAGCACATACCACCATGGGCTTAATCGGAATCAAAGTATGGGTATTCAGAGGAGAGTTGGAGCGCCGTCAATGGTCACCTCCGAATATCAAAATCTCCACTGATAGAAATGAAGAAGGCGGTCGTCGTCAAGGTAATCGTCCGGATAAGGGCGATCGCGGCGGCGATAAAACCGGTCGTAGACCGAAGAAGGCGGGGTAATCAGTCATGCTGTTTCCAAAACGTACAAAATACCGTAAACATCACAGGGGCCGTATGACTGGCACCGAGACTCGTGGTGCAGAATTGCACTTCGGTGAACTCGGCTTGCAAGTTCTTGAGCCAGCCTGGGTAACAAGCAGACAGATTGAAGCCGCTCGTAAAGCTATGAGCCGCAGCGTTCGTCGTGGCGGACAAATGTGGATTCGAGTATTTCCGGATAAATCTGTCAGTAAAAAACCGGCAGAAACCCGTATGGGATCCGGTAAAGGTAATCCGGAATTCTGGGTTGCCGTTGTTAAACCGGGACGTATTCTTTTTGAAATGGCCGGCGTACCGCATAAAGATGCGCTGGAAGCGATGGAAATTGCCGCTCAAAAGCTGCCGGTTAAATGCCGTGTAGTTGAAAGACAGGCAGGAGGCTAAACAAATGAGAGTGAAAGAAGTACGCGATCTCTCTGCAGAAGAGCTCAATGCAAAAGTTGCAGATACGCGCAAAGAAATAGTTGAATTGCGTTTCCAGCTTGCCGGACGCAAGTTGGAAAATCCGGCGGCTATCCGTGTAGCTCGTAAGCGCCTATCCAGGCTCCTTACCATCCAAACGGAACGGGAACTTGGGTTGAAGAGGTAAAGGAAATGCCTAGGAAAGAACTAGTCGGTAAAGTAGTTTCAAACAAAATGCAGAAAACGGTAGTAGTGGCTGTTGAAAGCCATGTACAACACCGCAAGTATGAAAAACAAACTACAAAAACCACCAAATTTAAAGCCCACGACCCTGAAAACAAGTGTCAAATGGGTGATCGCGTTCGCATTCAAGAATGCCCGCCACTGTCTAAAACCAAGTGCTTTCAAGTAATTGCAGTGCTCGGTTCACCCAGTGATGCCGGCGTTAAGGTTGAGGGGTAGGTAAGGCAAATGATTCAGCCGCAAACAAGACTAAACGTTGCTGATAATACTGGTGCTCGCGAATTGATGTGCATCCGTGTTTTAGGCGGTGGAAATCGTCGTTATGCCGGAGTCGGTGACGTCATCGTCGCGGTGGTTAAAGACGCTCTTCCGAACATGCCGGTGAAGAAATCGGAAGTGGTCAAAGCTGTTGTTGTTCGCGTTCGCACAAGCGTAGCTCGTGCTGACGGAACCACAATCCGTTTTGACGATAACGCTGCCGTGATCATTCAGAAAGACGGCAATCCGAGAGGCACTCGTGTTTTCGGACCAATCGCTCGTGAATTGAGAGACAAGAACTACACCAAAATCTTGTCACTCGCACCTGAGGTTCTATAAGTAAGGAATAAGTAGAGGATGAGTTTTGCAAGTCCTCGGAGCGGATAAAAGAAAATGACAGCTAAATCAAAAAGACAAGTTAGGTTCACAAAAGCCCCTACCAACCTCAAAGTAAAAGAGGGTGGACGGGTTGTTGTTTCCGAAGCGTTCGTCAAGCAAGGAGCGACCAACCTCGTTCCGAAAATGCACGTAAAGCGCGGCGATATGGTGATGCTTATTAGCGGTCCGAAAAAGAACGACAAAAAGCGCAAGCCAGAACACACTCGCCGTCTTCAAGAAAGAAACGCTTTTAAGGGAACGATCGGCAAAGTATTGTCGGTACAACCCAAAGAAGGGAAAGTCGTTGTCGAAGGAGTCAACATGGTGACTCACTTCGTCCGTCCTAAAGCCGGTGCTGCCGAAAGCGGTATCGTGCGTAAAGAAGAGCCGCTTTTCGCCAGCAAAGTTATGCTCTACGACCCTGAAAAGAAACGCCCGATTCGTGGCGACAAACGTAAAGCAGCGAATTTGTAAGCGTCAAAATGCAAGCGAATAATTAGAGAAGATAACGATGAAACTCAAAGAAAAATACGACCAACAAGTAGTACCGGCGCTGAAGAAGCAGTTCGAATATCAGAACGATCTTCAAGTACCTCGTATTGAAAAAGTAGTCATCAATATGGGTATTGGCGAAGCAAGTGCTAACTCCAAGGCTATTGATGCCGGAGTCAAAGATTTGACGACAATTGCCGGACAAAAGCCGGTCGTCAATCGCGCTCGTAAATCAATCGCCACCTTTAAGGTGAGAAAAGGCATGCCTGTTGGTGCCAGCGTTACTTTACGCGGTGCTCGTATGTTTGATTTTCTTTCCAAGCTGATTAATATCGCTTTGCCTAGAATCCGTGACTTCAGAGGTCTTTCCAACAAGTCTTTTGACGGTCGTGGCAATTTTTCGCTCGGCGTTAAAGAGCAGTTGATCTTCCCCGAAATCAATTACGAACAGGTGGATGCAGTCCGCGGCATGGATATTTCCATTGTCACAACAGCGCGAACCGACCAGGAAGCGAGAGCAATGCTCGAGCACCTGGGAATGCCATTCAAAAGATAAAAAGGAGATAGTGAAGTCGTGGCTAAAACATCCATGATTGACAAGGAAGGCAAGCGAAGGGTAGCTGCCGAAAAAGGCAAATATCCTAAAGTCCGTTTGCACAACCGCTGTCGTATATGCGGCAGACCGAGGGGCTATTACCGAGATTTCGGTTTGTGCCGTTGCTGTTTGCGAAAGATGGCCCATGAGGGCGTTATCCCTGGTTTGACCAAGTCCAGTTGGTAGGAGAAAGTAGATGCCGGTCACAGATCCAATAGCCGACATGTTTGCGCGGATCAGAAACGCTGCCCGCATTCAGTCACCGTATGTCGAAATGCCAGCCTCTAAGCAGAAACTGGCCCTGGCCGAAGTGCTTCGCAACGAGGGTTTTATCTCTTCGTTTGAAACAAAAGGTCTCGGTTCACCTGAGCAGAGAATGCGTATCGTCCTCAAATACGGACCGCGCGGCGAACAAGTTATTCAAGGCCTGAAACGCATATCTAAGCCTGGGCTTAGAGTTTACAGACCCTCCAAAAAAGTACCGAGAGTACTTGGTGGGTTAGGCGTGGCCATCGTTAGCACAAGTACCGGTCTTATGACTGACCGCCAAGCTCGCAAGGGCAATATTGGTGGCGAAGTCATCGGATTCGTTTGGTAGTTATAAGAAGCAGAGGTTACGATCATGTCTCGAATCGGCAAATCACCGATACCAGTGCCGCAAGGAGTAACTGTCACTATTAATGGCAGTGAAGTGAAGGTAAAGGGACCCAAAGGCGAACTGAGCAAAGCTCTACGCCCGGAGATAAGCGTTAAACAAGAAGACGACAAGCTCATTGTTGTGCGTTCTTCTGAAGATCGCATCGTCCGCAGCCTGCATGGACTTAGCCGCACTTTGGTGGCGAATATGGTGCAAGGTGTCACCCAAGGATTCCAACGCAATCTCGACATCATCGGCGTCGGTTACCGGGCAGCTGTCGAAGGCAAAACTCTTGTGCTTCAGCTTGGTTATTCACACCAAGTTGATGTGCCAATTCCGCAGGGCTTGACTGTCACTGTCACTAAAAATACCGCGCTGACGGTAACTGGTGCTGACAAGCAAATGCTCGGCGATTTCTGTTCTTATGTGCGTGCTCGTCGCCCACCTGAAGTCTATAAAGGCAAGGGTGTTAAATATTCCGATGAAGTCATTCGCCGCAAAGCTGGTAAAGCTGCTGGTAAGAAGAAATAGTTTCAGGTAGAAATCCGGGGCAAATATCCCGGGTCCATATAAATTTCCGAGGATTGATTCATGATTAAGAAGCAGGACCGCAATCAAGCAAGACGTCAAAGACATATGCGTATCCGTACGCGTTTGGAAGGCACTACCGAGCGTCCACGTCTATGCGTTTTTCGCTCCAATAAACATATTTATGCGCAAATTATTGATGATGTTGTCGGTACCACTTTGGTTGCCGCCAGCACTCTTGATGGCGATTTGAAGAAAGTGGGCAAAACTTGGGCATGTGATGCGGCTAAAGCTGTCGGTGCTCTTGTCGCCAAACGCGCGAAAGAAAAAGGTATTGAAGCGGTTGTTTTTGATCGCGGCGGTTACATTTATCACGGCAGAGTCGCAGCAGTTGCTGATGCGGCTAGAGAAGCCGGACTGGATTTCTAATCAAAAGGATAATGACGAGGCGAAATGGATAAAGTAGAGAAAGTTATTGGTACTGAAGAAGCTCCGGCTGATGGCGCGCGCAAAGGCCGTCGTACCTCATCTCGCGATACAAACCGCAAAAGTAATGATGACCGTCCGAAAGAACAGTCGGACTGGGAAGAAAAAATCATTCAAGTCCGCCGCGTAACCAAAGTGGTTAAGGGTGGTAAAAAGCTTAGTTTCCGTGCTGTCGTTGCTGTCGGAAACGGTAAAGGGCAAGTCGGTGTCGGTGTTGGCAAAGCGGCTGAAGTAGTCGGCGCCATTCAAAAAGGCGTTGTCGATGCTAAAAAGAGCTTGGTCAATGTGCCGATGGTCGGTACTACCATTCCGCACCAAGTTACTGGCGTTCAAGGCGCAAGCAAAATCTTGATGAGACCGGCTTCCAAAGGTACGGGTATCATCGCCGGCGGTGCCGTGCGTTCAGTGCTCGAACTTGCCGGAGTTGGCGATGTTCTAGCAAAATGTTTGGGTTCGCGTTCGCCGCTTAATGTGGCTCGCGGCACAATCGATGGTCTCGGACAGTTGCGTACTTTTGAAGATGCAGCTCGTTTGCGTGGTTTAAGCATCAAACAAATGCTTTCCTGAGGAAAAAAAATGTTGAAGATTACTTTGAATTCCGGATTGGTCGGCGTCCAAGAAACGCAACGTAAAGTGGTGCGTGCTTTGGGCCTGGGCAAATTTGGTTCTTGCGCTTTTCATGCTGATTCGCCGACTATTCGCGGCATGCTGAAAAAAGTTGAGCATTTGATCACTGTCAGCGAAGAAAAATCCAAAAGCGATGCTGCTGCTCCGAAAGCCGCCGAAAAGAAATCGGCAGCTAAATCGAAGAAAGCCGTCGCCAAAGCCTAACTAAAACAACTGCCGAGTTTCAATTTTAGGATTGAGGCGCAAGGCAAAAGGAGAAAAGATGAAATTAGGTGAAATTCAACCGGCAGAAGGTTCACGCCGGAAAAGTAAAAGAGTTGGTCGCGGCCGGGCTTCCGGTCACGGTAAGACCAGTACTCGCGGTCATAACGGTGAAGGACAAAGAGCCGGCGC
Source organism: Candidatus Obscuribacterales bacterium (assembly GCA_019750335.1). Taxonomy (GTDB): domain Bacteria; phylum Cyanobacteriota; class Vampirovibrionia; order Obscuribacterales; family Obscuribacteraceae; genus JAIEPM01. The sequence goes on along the minus strand of JAIEOQ010000002.1, from coordinate 434,618 downwards.
CAGCAAACGTTTCGGATTTGAAGGCGGACAAACTCCACTTTTCCGTCGTTTGCCCAAAATTCATAACTTCGATCAAGTCATTACTCGCCATTGGGTGGAAGTAAATGTCGGTTCCTTGAATGGCTTAGCTGCTAATTCGGAAGTGACTGCTGCTACTTTGGTTGAAGCAAAAATTCTGAAAAAGTCCACCGACAGCTTGCGTATTCTCGGAAACGGCGAACTGAAAGTAGCGCTTAAAATAAGTGCTCATCACGTTTCTGCTGGCGCCAAAGCCAAGATTGAAGCAGCAGGCGGTTCGGTCCATGTTATCGAACCGAACAAATCAAAGTCGGCAAAAAAATAGACCATAAAGGACTGAATATTCATGACGCAAGCAGCAGCTAAACGGGGAACTCCGATTGGAAGTCCCCAGGACTTGCTTCAAATGCTTTCGGCGGCCGGGTTAAAAGAACGCATTCTATTTACGGCAGCAATGATTGCCATATATAGAATCGGTGTTCACATTCCGCTTCCCGGCGTAGACCCGATGGCTATGACCAGGCATCCTGAGTTGGCACAAAATCTTTTAGGTATGATCGATTTGTTTACCGGCGGGGCGCTTGGTAAACTTTCGATTTTTTCTATGGGGATCGGCCCTTACATCACTGCTTCAATTATTATGCAGTTGATGTCGGTGGTTTTTCCAAAGTTGGAAGATCTATCGAAAAACTCCGGAGAGCAAGGTCGGCGTCAGCTCCAGCAGTACACTCGTTATCTAACAGTGATTCTTGCTGGCTTTCAGTCTTTCATGCTGGCAAATTTGCTGACTAAAATTCATGGACCGGATGTCGTAATCGTCGCCGGACCTTTATTTCTCTTTTCGGCGACAGTCATACTTTCGGCTTCAGCACTATTTATCATGTGGCTTGGTGAAGTAATCACTGAGCGCGGCATTGGTAATGGCGCCTCGCTTTTGATCTTTCTCGGTATCGCTTCTCGCCTGCCGACTATGATCATGCAAACAACCGAAGCTGTGCAATCCGGTCAAGCACCGACTTGGGGTGTGCTTGTTTTAGGTGGTACTTTCTTGCTTTTGATTGCTATCGTCGTTTGTATTCAGCAAGGTGTGCGTAAAGTTCAAGTGCTTGGATCAAGACGGCAAATGGGACGCCAAATGATGGCGGTTCCTGATGATTATCTCTATTTGCCGGTTAATCCTTCCGGTGTAATGGCGATTATTTTTGCTTCGTCCCTTTTGATGTTCCCTTCGACGATCATGCAGTTTGCCGGCAAATCCGGCGCCGATCCGATGAAGGGTCTTTATGATCTGATTGTCGGCATTCCGGCTGTTGGTCCGGCCTTTAAAGATATGGCTCAACAAGCTTGGGCTCAGGAAGTTTGGAAAAAAGGCAGTGAAGAATTCTTCCGCCTTTTCTCTTACACTGCCTGGGAGCATTCGCTGATCTATTTCTTGCTGATTATTTTCTTTGCTTTCTTCTATGCTTCCATCGTTTTGCCAACCCGCGATATGGCTGAAAACCTAAGACGTAGCGGTAGAGCAATTCAAGGCGTTAAGCCAGGACGTCCAACTTCGGAATTTTTGGAACATACGCTTAACTGCTTGGTGATGATTGGGGCAACGGCAATTGCCATTATTGCTATCGTGCCGATGCATGTGGAGCAAGCTACCGGTGTAGTTACTTTGCAAGGATTAGGCAGTACGTCCCTGATCATTCTTGTTGGTGTAGCCATCGACACACAAAGACAGATTGTTACCCATGCTTTGTCCGCTCGCTATCAGGCGCGAGGTTTGTTTAAGTCTGCAGGCTCGAATAAGGATAAATAAAGGAATATGCAAATACTCTTTCTGGGCGCACCGGGAGCCGGAAAAGGCACTCAATGCAAACGTGTATCCAAGCAACTTAATTTGCCCCACCTCTCTTCGGGCGACTTGTTGCGCGAAGCAGTAAAAAACGGTACGGCAGCCGGAGCTAAAGCAAAATCTTTTATGGATCAAGGAGTTCTTGTTCCGGATGAAGTGTTGATTGCCATGTTTGAAGAGAAGCTCAGTTCGCCTGAATGCAAAAACGGTTTTATTCTCGATGGCTTTCCGCGCAATTTGGCACAAGCTCAATCTCTTGATGAACTATTGCTCAAACTGAATAAAGAGTTGGATGTCGTAATCGATATCGACGTTCCGGATTCGCTGATTACCGAGCGTATTGTCGGGCGCCGCACCTGTTCGAAAAAAGAATGTGGTGCTGTTTATCATGTCAAATTTGCCCCGCCAAAGAAGAATGCCGACGGCAGCGAAGCTTGTAGCGTCTGTGGCAGCCCGCTTTCTATCCGTTCCGATGACAAAGAAGAGTTGGTCGGCGCGCGTCTGAAGACTTATCACGATCTTACGCAACCGCTGATTGATTATTACGGCAAGCGTTCTTTGATCAAATCAGTAAGTGGTAGCGGCGAGCCTGATGCCATATTTGCTGAAATCTTGAAAGTATTGAAAGTCCCGGCATGATTTTTACTGATGAAGCCGAGCTTAATCTCTTTCGCCAAGCAGGAAAGCTTGCCGGTCAAGTTTTGGAAGAAATTTGCAAAGCGGCTGTACCCGGTGTAAGCACCTGGGAGATAGACGTGCTTGCTGAAAAGCTTATTCGTGATGGCGGAGCTGTCCCGACTTTTAAAGGTTATCGCGGTTTTCCCTGTACGGTTTGCGCTTCAGTCAATGAAGAAGTGGTACATGGCATTCCGAATAAGAACAAGCTGCTTAAAGACGGCGATATATTGAGTCTCGATATCGGGGTAACGATCAAAAGTTCCGTTAGCGGTAAAGAACGGGATTATATTGGTGATACCGCTCTCACTATTCCTGTTGGTGAGATTCCTCCGCGTGTGAAAAAACTGCTCGAGGATACACAAGCTTCGCTTTATGCCGGTATTAAAGCCGCCAAGAAAGGCGCAACTTTAGATGATGTCGCCGGGCCGATTGAAGATATCGCTACAACTAATGCTTACGGAATCGTCCGCGAGTATGGTGGACACGGCATCGGCTATACCTATCATGAAGAGCCTTTCATTTTGAACTACCGGACCGGTAGCAAGGAACGGCTTAAACCTGGTATGGTAATAGCGATCGAGCCCATGTTTAATTTGGGTGGCGATCGAGTGAAGGTCAAAGGTGACCGTTGGACAGTTGTAACGCAAGATTACAAGCCTTCTGCACATTTTGAACATTCACTTTTGATAATGGAAAACGGCGAACCAGAGATACTGACAAGGCGTCCAAGCGAAGAAATATGACGAAACAAGGCGTAATCGAATTCGAAGGAACAATCCGCGAAAGTCTCCCCAATGCCATGTTTCGGGTTGAGCTGGAGAACGGACATAAGGTTCTCGCCCATATTTCGGGCAAGATTCGCAAAAATTTTATTAAGATACTTCCTGGTGATCGAGTGCGTGTAGAGCTCACTCCGTACGACCTAACGCGTGGTCGCATCACCTACAGAATAAAAGATTGATGTAAAATAGAGCGTTCGTTCGCGGCCGCATTGGCTGGTCCTACCAGTCAATTTGTGTTCGGTTGCATCTCCCGGAGCTTGTTCCAGGAGAATCGTGAGTCCAAAAAATAATTGAGATTCAACCAATGAAAGTTAGAGCTTCGGTCAAAAAAATCTGTGAAAAGTGCAAAGTGATTCGCCGTAAAGGACGCGTTGCCGTAATTTGCGAAAATCCTAAGCACAAACAGCGCCAAGGATAAGTAAGGAAGGCGAAGAGGACCTTGAGTCTTCTGAGCGGTTAATAAAGGGAGAACCAAATGGCTCGCATTGCGGGTGTTGACCTACCAAGAAATAAGAAAGCTTGCATCGCATTGCGATACCTGTACGGTATCGGGCCGACCGCAGCTGAAAAGATCTGTCAAAAATTGAATATTGCCGAGCATAAGCGCGTGCAAGATTTGACTGAAGATGAGGTCAATCGCATCCGTGAAGAGATCGACAAAAACTGGCAAGTTGAAGGCGATCTTCGTCGGGTAGAAGGTTTAAACGTCAAAAGACTAATTGAGATCAACTGTTTTAGAGGGCAAAGGCATCGTAAAGGACTGCCGACGCGCGGTCAACGCACGAAAACCAATGCTCGTACACGTCGTGGACGCAAGCGCGCTACTATCGCCAACAAGAAGATAGCACCGTCTAAAGGATAAATAAGGACCCAAGGAAATGGCTAAAGCACCAAAAGCTAGAGGCAAAAAGAAAGAGCGTCGCGTCGTATTGGAAGGCGTCGTCCATATTCAGTCGACCTTCAACAATACAATCGTCAGCGCTACTGATCCTGTCGGTCAGGTAATTGCCTGGGCTTCGGCTGGAACGGCCGGATTCAAGGGAGCCAAAAAAGGCACTCCGTTTGCAGCGCAACAAGCTGCCGAATCTGTCGCTAAAAGATCGATGGATCAAGGTATGCGTAAGTGCGAAGTCTTGGTTAAGGGACCAGGCGCCGGAAGAGAGACCGCGATTCGCGCTCTTCAGTCTGCCGGGTTAGAGATTACCCTTATTAAAGATTGCACCCCGATTCCACATAATGGATGCCGTCCGCCCAAAAGACGTCGCGTTTAAGTTATTAGAGAAAGATAGGAGATACGGCATTGGCCAGGTATTGTGATTCTGTTTGCAAGTTGTGCCGCAACGAAGGTACGAAGCTCTTCTTGAAGGGCTCGCGTTGCTACACCTCTAAATGCGCCATTGAACGTCGTCGCTATCCGAGCGGACAGCATGGACAAGACCGCAAAAAGCAGTCTGAGTTTGCTGTGCAGCTGAGAGAAAAGCAAAAAGTTCGCCGCGGTTTCGGCGTACTTGAGCGTCAATTCGCCCGCTATTTCGATGTTGCTGCCAAGCAAAAAGCCGTTCCTACCGGTTTGCGTTTGTTGCAACTTCTTGAGACTCGTCTGGACAATATCGTTCATCGCTCAGGTCTGGTTCCTTCCAGAGCTCAAGCCAGACAGCTTATCCGTCACGGACATATCACTGTTGATGGTAAAAAAGTTTCCAGTCCTTCTTTCCAATTGAAGACCGGTCAAGTTGTTTCGGTCGCCGAAAACAGCAAAGCCTTGGTCAAAAAATTGATCTCCGAGAATGCTTCTACCGGCGCTCCGCACTGGGTAGCAGCTGATCTGGAGAATTTGAAAGTTTCAGTGCAACAACTTCCGGTTCGTGAAGATCTTGATCAAACGATCAAAGAAGCCCTGATTGTTGAATTCTATTCTCGCTAATTGTAATTGCAGCCTAGCCCTATAGGGAGTATCGAGACGAATGTACGGAGTAACTATTGAACCTCTAAAAATCAAGTGTCTGGAAAATAAAACAGGCACCGACGGTTCTATCTATGGCAAGTTCGTAATTGAGCCGCTGGAAAGAGGCTACGGTACTACCATCGGGAATTCGCTGCGCCGCGTGTTGCTTTCCTCTCTGGAAGGTGCCGCTGTAACTGCAGTACGTATTGAAGGCGTCACTCATGAATTCACCACCATTCCTGGTGTGGTTGAAGATGTAATCGACATCATGCTCAACCTCAAAGGCTTGGTCGTTAAATCATTCAGCAACGATCCTCAGTATTTGCATATCGACATTCAACGTTCCGGAGCAGTCACCGGTCGTGACATCATTTGCCCGGCTGACGTAGCAATCATCAATCCGGATTGGCAACTTTGCACTTTGTCTGAAGATGGACGCTTGAGAGCTGAAATCACTATTGAACGCGGTCGCGGTTATGTTCCGGCCGATGCTCACAGCCATTACAAGCAAGCGATCGACGTATTGCCGATTGATGCTGTATTTATGCCGATTCGCAAAGTCAGCTATAACGTTGAGCCGACCCGTGTTGGCGAATCAACCGATTATGATAAGTTGACCATCGATTTGTGGTCTAACGGTTCTATTGACGCCACTGAAGCCATAAGCCAAGCTTCACGCCAGCTTATCGATCATTTGGTGCCGATTGCCGAACTTTCCGGACGTCCGGTTGTACCGGTAGCGCCGCAGCCGACACAAACCGACGGCAAGCATCATTCAATATCAATTGAAGAGCTCGAACTTTCGGTACGTGCCTACAATTGCTTGAAGAGAGCAAATATCCATTCTTTGGGCGAGCTGCTCAAGCTCAGCTACGATGACTTAATGAACATCAAAAACTTCGGTAAGAAGTCAGCTGATGAAGTAATCGAGCGTCTCAGACAATTTGGTCTGACTCTGTCTGACGGAGCCAAATAGTTAGAAGTAAGTAATAAGGATTTAGAACCATGCGTCACCGTGTCCCAGGAAATCGTCTTAGCAGACCATATGACCAACATCGCGCCTTGCTGCGTGCTTTGGCAACTGAACTCTTGCGCCATGACGAAATTGTCACGACTGTGGCAAAAGCAAAAGCTGTGCGCAGTCAAGCCGAGAAGATGATCACTCTGGCCAAGCGTGGGCTCGTGACAGACACTTCGGCATATGCCAAGAGCAAGTCCGGTGATAGCGAAGCAGCAAAAGTAATTGCTAACCATGTTCACTGCCGCCGTCAAATGCAAGCATATCTCTACGATAAAGAAGTAGTTGATCGTGCGTTTACTGAACTGGCGCCGAGATATGCCAAACGTAACGGCGGTTATACGCGCATCGTCAAGACTCATTTCCGTCGTGGTGATGCAGCGCCGATGGCTCTTATCCAGCTAGTCTAATTTGCAGCGCATTGCTCTGAAAATCGAATATTGCGGACAAGCCTTTTGTGGTTCGCAAATGCAAGCGCATCCAGGAAGCGTGCAGCATGAGTTGGAAACTGCTTTAGCAACCTTCTTTCGTGTTCGCGACGGCAAACGTTTTTTAACTACTTTTAGTGGGCGTACTGACGCTGGGGTTCATGCCACCGGACAAGTAGCCCATTTTGATTTGGATGATTTTCTCAGCCAGGCAATTTTTAACAAGCTTTCTTTTGAATTGAACGAGGAAGATTTGTTGCGTTTATGCTGGTCTTTGAATGGTATTTTGCCGAGCGAGCTATCGGTGACAGCGGCCCAACCGGTCTCAGATAAGTTTCATGCAAGGTTTACAGCTTTACGTCGTACATATGTCTATAGAATTTTAAACAGAGCGCAAAGATCGGCAATCAAACAAAAAACTCATTATTTTGTTCCGAGCAAGCTCAGTTATAAAGTCATGAAAGCCTCAGCAGGACAGCTTTTAGGGTCTCACGACTTCTCCGCATTTCGCTCGACAAACTCGGATAAAGGCAGCTCAATTTGCCATGTGGATCGAGTTGAAATATTGAATTTAGGTGAAGGTGAGCTTGAATTCTGGATATCGGCAAATCACTTCGTTTACAATATGATTCGCATTATTGTCGGGACCCTTATTGAAGTTGGACTCGGCAAGCGCCCACCGTCCGCACTGTCGGAAGCCCTAAAAGGCAAAGACAGAAATCTGGCCGGACCTACGGCACCACCTCACGGGCTGTGCCTGCATTCGGTAGATTATCCGGCGGAATTCAATTTGTTCGTTTCAGGAGATTTGGAGTCGTGAACACGTTTTTGCCCAAACAAGATGAAGTCCAGCGCGACTGGTATGTGGTTGATGCAGAAGGACAGACCCTCGGTCGGTTGGCAGCTCAAATTGCCAACGTCTTGCGCGGAAAGAATAAAGCCATATTCACGCCTCATATGGACTGCGGCGATTTTGTCGTTGTCGTAAACGCTGAAAAAATAAAAGTCAGCGGTAAAAAAGAAGAACAAAAGTTCTATCGCCATCACTCAGGCTACCCGGGTGGCTTCAAGGAAGAAAGCTTGAGGCATTTAAGAGCCCGTAAACCGGAAGCCATTCTCGAGCGCGCGGTTAAAGGTATGTTGCCCCATAGCCGTTTAGGTGCCAGACAATTCACCAAACTCAAAGTCTATGTCGGAGCTGAGCATCCGCATACGGCTCAAAATCCAAAGACACTAGAAATTGGGCGCAAAGCTGCTCAAGACAATAAGTAAGGGGCATTAAGTAGATGACCAGCGTCATTCAATATTACGGAACCGGAAGAAGAAAAACCGCCACTGCGCGTGTTCGTTTGGTGCCTGGCACCGGTCAAGTGACCATTAACGGACGCACCATGGACGATTATGTTGGTGGACGTCCCGGTCTGGTTCGTGACATCTTTGTTCCTTTTGAAACTGCTGATGCCATGAGTCGCTTTGATGTCATGGTAACTGTATGCGGCGGCGGTATTGTCGGCCAAATCGGTGCTATTAGACACGGTATTTCCAGAGCTTTAGCTGAGGCAGCACCGCAAAATAGACCGTTGCTTAGAACCAGCAATCTGCTTACCCGCGATTCACGGGTAAAAGAGCGGAAAAAATACGGACGCAAACGTGCCCGTAAGCGTTTCCAGTTCTCCAAACGTTAAAATCGAAAGGGTCCAGCCAAAAGCTGGACCCTTTTCTTAAATTTGGTCTAACAAGCCGGCACTTGTGGAATAAACACAACGGGTCTTCATTTGAGAGGAGTCGTTGCTATGAAATTCAGGTGTCTCTGTCTTTTATTGTCTTTGGCGAGCTCTCTTGGATCTGTTGCCTGGTCGGCCGAGGGACGAGCAAGCCGAAACGAAGTTTTGCATTGTGCGAATAAGCTTTCTATTGAACGAAGATATAGCGAAGCTCTGGAAAAATACAAAGAAGCAATTGCCCTTAATCCGAAAAATCCGGACTGCTATCACATGTACGGGCGAACCCTTGCTTTGATGGGCTTGATTAATGAAGCCCTTGAGCAGTATCAAACTGCTTTGCGCCTTAAGCCGGGCAGTGCCGAACTGTATAACGATATGGGTGTTGCTTCAGTGATGAATGAGGATCTAGCTAAAGGAGCTAATCTCTTGCATCAAGCGACAAAACTCAATCCGCACTATGCTGCTGCCTATAACAATTTAGGTGTGGCTTTGCAAAAGCTTGGTGACTATAAACAAGCTGGCGATTCTTTTCTGGCCTCGCTCAAATTGCAGCCGACCAATCCGGTTATTCAAAAACGCTATCAAATTGCCAAATCGAGACTTAATATAAGCCGTCACTTTGATTTTAATGCCGAGCCGATTCTTGCTGCCACGGCGGCTGTTCCTGTGAATATAAGCAGCCAGGAAAAAGCTTTGCCGCCGGCGTCGGTTTCACCGGGAGAGATTTCAACTACTTTAACTAATGTCGCTGGTACTGCCAGTGGTGCAATTTCGCCGGCGGTATTTCAGCCTGAAACGACTGTTGTACCTGCTGAAGAGCGCAAAGCCGAAGTTGTGCCTATTAGCACTTCGTCTCAATGAATCTATTCGTTTGGTTCGTCTTTAAATTGTCCGCGGGCTCGCAGCTTGTTCTGGAAGCGAATAAAAGTGACGAAAGCCCAAATAATAATTGCTGCGCTGGCAATGATAAATGCCCAACCTAAAGGCTCTGAGTTGTAAAGCAGGAAGGTGCCGGCGGCACCAATCAGGCAGGCGATGAAGAGAGAGGTGGGGATTAGATAGGCGTTGACAGCCTGAATAAATTCCGCTCTGTCAATCTCGTCCATTCCTATTTCTCCGACTCTGAAACCGGCTATGATCTTAGCATTGCAGGATAATCTTGCCTCTAATAAAGGTTAAGCTGGTAGAATCGCTCATGTTGCCTGCTTCTCTGGATGTTCTGTGGATATAGTTTGCCCAAGTTGTTCGGCTAAAATCGCTCCTGAAGACAGATTCTGTCAGGATTGCGGTTTGTCTTTGCCAAAAGAGCAGAGACCGGCTTTTAACAAGAATATTTTAGTTCTGGTAGTTTTGCTGGCTCTAGCTGGATTGGGGCTACTGGCTTATCTTTCCTTGCAGAGTGAGCCGGTGCGGACTAAGGTTGATCAGCCGCTCCCGCTTAAATCCAAGAATGTTGTGGTCCCAAAAGCAAATCCGCAGGCGATTGTTAAAGAGAGTCGTCGTGCGGAAAAAGCAGAGATTGTGCCGGCGCCAAATTTGCCGCTTAGCAGTGAAAAAGTTCTATCGCTTCCAGTTTTAGCTAGAGATGCATCGCGTAAAAAAGAGCCGGTAGCGGTAAAAACGCCAAGCGAAAAAATGAAGTTCAGCGAAGACGATGTTGCTCGTTATAACAAACTTTTGGCCGACTATCTCGAGACTGCGGTTGAATCTGCGGAGAATGCCGAACACGGTCCAATGTCTTTCAAAGAATGGATCGAGCGCGATCGTCCTAATTTTTGATTTCATTTGCTAGCGGTAGAGTAAACCAGAAAACAGAACCGTTCTTGCTAGATTCAAAACCGATATTACCGCCGTGGGCTTCAACTATATATTTGCAAATTGGTAAGCCTAATCCAGGACCGGAGCGTACTTTATTATGCGGAGCGGAAGTCTTGTAACGCTCAAATAACTCTGCTTTTGCACTTTGATCAATACCTTTGCCTTGGTCGATTATTTGCACCTTAAGAAACACTTGGTCGGTGGTAGCGGACAATTCTATATTTGATTTGTTTGAAGAAGCCGTTATTGCGTTAGTAAGCAAATTTATGATTACTTGTTTGATTCTCTCAGGATCAGCTTGAATGACAGCATCGCTTGGTCTAATCACTAGCTTTATTTCTTTCTTGGCGGCAGAAGCTTTTATCGCTTCATTTACTTCCTCAAAAAGTGCTCCGGCAGCAAGCTCTTCTTTGACGAATGTCATTTGTCCTGATTCAAGCTTTTCCAAATCGAGCAAATTATTTATAAGGTTGAGTAAGTCGCTTGAATTGTCGTTGACGCTGATTAGCTCTTGTTTGGCTGCTGCAGGTAACTCGCCGAAAGCGCCGATAGTCATCAATTTTGCCACACCTTGAATGACAGTGATTGGAGTGCGCAAATCGTGGCTGACCATAGCCAGAACTTCTTGTTTTATCCGTTCCAACTCTTTGCGTTTGCTGATATCGTGGGCTACGGCAAATAACGCTTGTTCAATTTCAGACCATGATATGGACCAAAGCATATCGCTGGTTGAGCCATCTTTGCGCAGAATACGGTTTTCGAATGTTTGTGGCTCATTTTCATTGCGGCATTTAAATATTGTTTGAACGGTTCGTTCAAGATCGTCAGCTAAAACTATATTGCTTAAGGACAATCCGAGTAAATCCGCATTTGAATATCCCCATAGCCGCTTGCAAGCAGGATTTATCTGTAGAAAAATACTGTCCGGTGAAAGGGTGCAAATCACGTCTTGTGAATTATCAAAAACAGCATTTTCTTTGCGTCGGGCTTCATTCAATGATTCAGCCATATCGTGAAAAACATGATCGAGTTGAGCGATTTCATCAGCTCCGTTCATCGGCGCTTTCAACTCTTGTCCGCTGGCTAACCGACGTGAATTGTCCTGTAGCGTCTTTAAGCGGCCGGTAATATTTTTTGTGAAATAAATGGCTAAAGCCAGGGATGCTAAAACACTGAAAATCAGAGCCAAGATTAAGAGCTCACTCTGATTACGGCGTAAAGAAGCAATACGCTCTGGGAGCAGAGAATCCATTTGTGTGGCGGTAGAGGCTAAAGCGTCTAGGGAGTCATAAATATCGGCTACAATCGGTTTAATCCGATTGCGAGTATTGCCATCAAAAATTTCACTTAAAGTGGTTTCGTTGCAGCCGTGCATCTTGATTATGTTATCGGCGCTATCGATTACAATTGCTCGTAATTGACTGATACCGTCGCCGCTGTTCAAAACATCTTTGAGAAGATGAGGATCGTTAGCGATTAAATCTCGCAGTTTGCTTAGAATGTCTTCGGCATCCTTCATTCTTGCTTTGACGCGTTGGTTTAATTCTTCCCATTGTGCTGGGGTTGGCTTGTCTTGGAGCTCTCCGACCATGGCATAAGCAACTAGGGTTAGTTTTCCGGCATTTAATATAATCGCTCTATTGTGTCTCTGTTTTGCTGTTTCTTGATCGGCTTGAATAAGAATCAAGCTCATGATCGAGGCAAATATAAGTCCGATAACAACCGGAACGCCGACTAAAATTAAGCCTTTGTTTTTTAAGCTTAATCCGCTTGTTGTCCGCTTCTTGGGCGATGGCTTACTGATAGTGGTGGGGACTTTCTCTTTTGATTCTAGTGTGGTCTGCGTATGCTGAACTTCGTTCCGTGGGATGGAGATAATAAAAGTACTACCTTCGTTCTCTTTACTTGTAACTTTGATCGTTCCGTTATGGGATTGGACTATCTGTTTGCAAATTGGCAAACCGAGGCCTGTGCCTTTGCCTCTTGTGCCGTCCAGGGCCTCGACCTGTTCAAAACGTTCAAATATCGCAGCAAGTTTCGATTCCGGAATCCCGCGCCCTCGATCTCTAACTGAAATTTCTAATCTGTCGGCATTTATTAATGACGACACAGTGATGCTGCTGCCTGCGGGAGAAAATTTAAGAGCGTTGGAAAGCAGATTTATCAATACTTGAGTCATCCGATTTTGGTCTAAAATAAAATGTTCAACTCGGCAATCGACAATGATTTCGATCTGCTTTTGATTGGCAATCTGCTCAACCTCTTGCACCGATTGATCGAGCAAGTTTTTGATGCTGACGATTTCTTTTTGTATCTCCAAATTACTACTTTCGAGCTTCTCTATATTGATTAGATCTCCAACCAGAGTCTCTAAACGTTTGATACTGTTGACAGTCTGGTTTAAACGATTTGTTGCTGCTTCCGGGAGTGGACCGTAAGATTGAGCGACAAGACGTTGAAATATTTGATAAAGCGAAGTAAGCGGTTGACGCAAATCGTGACCGATAAATTCAAGAAATCGACGTTTCATAGCTTCAAGCTTTCGCCGTTCGCTTATATCATGGGCAACGCAAAACAGTGCTTGCTCAGGTTCCGACCAATAGATTGACCAAAGTAGTGAAAGTGGATTGCCTTTTCCGTCATAAATCTGATTCTCGAATTCGGCGGCAGGTTCATCCTCTTTTACTTTGGCAATTGCTTGCTCAGTTCGTTCTTGATCTTCAGGTAAAGTAATTTCAGTAAGCTTCATACCGATAAGTGTTGCCGGCAGCCGAAACCAAAGCTTTTGACAGGCTGGGTTAATCCTCGTGAATCTTCCTTGTTCGTCAAGAACGCAAATGATATCGCTGGCATTGTCGAAGGCGGCGCGTTCTTTTTGGGCCGACCAAATTAAAGCATCGGCCATTCTATGAAAGCTTTGATCGAGTAGGGCGATTTCATCGCTACCTTTGAGCGGTTGGTTAAGCGCCTCCTCGTTTGCCAATTTTTTGCTGTTGTCGGTCATGACTCTTAAACGACTGACGATGCCGTTTATAAAAAATTTTGCCAGAAGAAAAGCTAGAGCAATATTGAGCACCATACCGCCGAAGAGAACCAAGAATTGTAGCTGACGAATGAAAGCTTGTTTTTGCGGACTTTCTTCTAAGTGTTTTTGTACTACTTTAGAAACGACTTGATAATTCTCGGACATTTTGTCTAAAAGAGAACGAGCTTTTCGTAACTCTTCTCGGCTTGGTTTGATTTTTGTTGAACCGGTCGTGTAAAAATTACGCAGCATCGGGGCATATCCCATCAGTGGATTGCTTATTTCTACGCCTTCGCGAAATTTAGTCCTTAATAACTCATCTTTTTCTTGGGCCATGAGAGCCAAGAGCTCTTTTCTGGTACGAAAAAAATCGGCCATGTCATCACGAATTTGATGTAGCGAATCAAAGTTGAACTCGTGAGCGAATCGTTCAGCTTTGAAGGCAGTTCTGAACAGTAACATGCCTAGACGAATGGAATTCTGATTTATTTTGGCTTGACGTGATTCTTCAAGACGCTCATGGTCAGCTTGAAGAATAAGGTAGAAGAGAGCACCAACAATTGCACAATTCAAAAGGACAGGTAAACCTACTAAAATCAGTCCTTTATGAAATACCTTCAGATTGAATTGCATTTCTCTGTCAGTTCACAGTTTTGATTAAAAGCATTTGCGGCGGAGTGGCATCGGCTGGATAAATAAAGTTCAGCTCAACGGTTCTTTTATTGCCTGGCTTAAAGTCAAGCTCAAGCAGGGGCGGCATCTCTTCGCCTTGTCTTGCCACGAGGTGGACATATTCTTTATTCGGTTTACCCGTTTCGTCTTTATATTTAAGTTGAACGGTGCCGCGAAAATGCACGCGCTCCGGCGGCGATGAGTAAAATGACAGAGATTTATCGTCATTGTCGTTTTTCAACGGATTTTGCAAACTGATGGAAAGACGATGATTATTTGCCGTTGTATTGACTAAGGGTAGTTTGATTTTATATTCGATACCGTAATTGCCATTGGCTCGATAGGCGGTGTCTGGGTAGCGGGCAAGAAGCGGTGCGCTCTGAATCTGCTTGGTGCCGAAAGTCCCATTCTCGATGGTACTTATCGGATAAGACAAACTGGAGCCGGGTTCAGGTAAAGGTAAAAGCGGCTCGTTTGAAGGATCTTTGGGGGGCGCATCGCATTTCGGATTATAGACTAGAGTCGGATCGCTTAAACAAGCTGACCATGTTGAACCTTTCGCTACACCGGCGACTCTTCCATAAATAACATTGCCGCTCGCCCCTAAAGGACTAGGTGACTTGTCTCTTGGTTCACATAGTGATCCTTCTTTGAGAATGGATATCCATTCGGCAAGAGTCGGCGCTCGTTCGTTGCCTCTTTCGTCATTGGGCGCAAACATAGCTAAGCTTGCTGCATAAAGAGTGCCATTTGTTTGAAGACGGAAAAGAGAGGAACGACCATTTAAGTGCGGTGTTAAAGTGCGGACTGGAATCGGCAAATTAAGCAACATTTCAAACTTTCCGGGAAGGAGCGAAATGGATTTTTTTAGCTCTCCTGCTTTTTGTCCGCGAAGAACTTCGTCGCTAACGCGATCTCCGGGTCCGGCATAAATATCGCCTTTCTTATTTTCGAGAAGCGGTTTTAAGGGAATGAAAGGAGCGTCGGGTTGACTTAAGTAGCTTGCTCCGGACAAAATGTCGACTTTTACTTTCTCTTTGCCGGGATTAAAGAGAATGATTCCTAAATATAAAGTGCGCAGATCTTCTTCGCTACCTTTAGCTACATGATGAGCGAAAACATCGAAACGTTTAGGCAGCGGATAATTCAAATGAGCTTCCGGGTGGGACATTCCTTCCGCTGGAAAAGTTGAAAGCAGTATTCCCTCTTTCAATACGAGCTCGGGACTATTGCTGTTAACTACAACAACGTCATCCAGCATTCCGGGGAGGGGACGTATTTCACTATCGATTTTTATTTGATCAAGAGCAAGCGATGAAATCGGCAGAAAATTCAATAAAAGCAACATGCCTGCGATTGCTGAGGCATGTTGCTTCTTTGCTATAGCGACAAAAATCAATTTATTGGAATTCGTTTTTGAGCAGACCGGCTCCCAATCCAAGTGCAGCACCAATACCGGTTGTTGTTGCTACACGTTTTTTGGTATTGTGTCCGCCTTTGTTTGCGGCCAATCCGAGACCCAAGCCAACTACGGTGCCTGTAGCAACTTTGCTAGCTACAGGGTGCTGCTTCAATGTTTTGCTTGATTGGAGCATGCCGACACCGGCTCCGGTTCCGGCACCAATTGCTGCGCCGCGCATCATGCCTTTGCCGCTAATCAATCCGGTCAATGCACCGGCAGCAGTACCAACACCGGCACCAACGGCAGCTTTCTTAACTACCGGATGCTTTTGCAAATAAGTTCTTTGATCTTGAATCTTGGTTTTAGTTACGCCGCCTTGAAGATTGTTGGCCATTGAAGGCAAAGAACATCCCAGCGCCATGACTGCTGACAACGTTAATGCTAGTTTGTTTTTCGTTCCAAGCTTCATGTATATAAATCCTCTAGAAGAAAAGCGTCGGATAATAGTTTATTTCAATGAAGGACCTGTGGCAATAGCAGGCAAGACGCCTGTGATTTTGTGCTTGTTCCCGTCTCTCTTGACAGTCGCAACTGCGATAATATAGCGGTGCCGATACAACTATATATATACGATTCAGTCATGTCTAAATCCAAGAAAAAACGCATCGTAAGCAGCAGCCGGGTTCGGACGGATGCCAAGCGTCGTCCGCTTAGTGTGGAAACAGCAGTTTTGCTGCCTGAGTTAGATTGGCGATTTGTTTTGATTGCCGGCGTCTGTGTGACTATGCTTGCTTTTGTTACGCACATCATTACGGTTAATGGCGGTCTCGTATTCAATGATCGCTATAACCTTGCTTTCCTTTTTGATAAGCAAACCTTACAGCTTCTTTCGGAGCAGATAGTTTCGGATTTGTTCGCTAAGCCTTTGACACAACCATGGTTGAAAGCCTCCTTGATCACCGATTGTGGCGATTACGGCAATAACTATATGTGGTATCACGCTGTAAACATATTACTTCACGTAGCTGCCAGCGGATATTTTTTTGCTTTTCTTGTCCGACTCTGTCGAATCCTTTCTGCTCAAGGGCGGCTCAACGTCAATCCATACTATGTTGCCGCTTCTGCTGCCGCTCTTTTTGCTTGTCATCCTTTCACTTGCGAAGCTGTCGCTTATTTATCTTCGCGTTCGGCATTGTTAGGAACCGTAAATTATTTGCTGGCTCTTAATCTGTTTTTGCTCGGATTTTTAGCGAAAAATCCTTTCTTGCGCTATGGCGGTTATCTTTTTTGTTTAATTACTGCTTGTATGTCGGTTTGGTCTAATCCGGAATCTATTTCGCTGCCAACAACAATGCTTGTGCTTGTCTTGTTGATTAGTAAACCGTTTAAGCTCTGGCGTCAGACTGTAAAAGAACATCCGTATTTGATCGTACTTTTGTTTGCTCTGGCTCTGTCAGTGCCTCTGCTTAAACTTTTAGGCATTGAATATTCACAGTCAATAAAGTTTTGTCAGCCGGTACTTGGTTGGGAAAGTTATCTTGCTTCTGCGCTCAAAGCATTGCCCTTTTATTATTTGCCCGGCATGTTAATACCAATTGGCTTGTCTATCGATCCTCCTTTTGTTGTTGCCGCATCTTTTGCTGACCCGCTGGCCATAGGCGGAGTCTTATTTGTCGTAGTCGGGCTCTATCTTTTATATCGTGCTCGTAATTCGGACTTCTTATTCTTTGCCGGGTTTTTTATATTGCTTGGGTTCATTCCGCACATTTTGCTGGTGCAAAAAGATACTGTGGCGGATTGGGTAGCTTATTTACCCCTAGCCGGATTTTCCATGTTGTTTGGTTTTGCTATAAGCGTTCTTTCGCAAAAGAAATTTGTATTTGCTCTGTCATTGTTTTCTTTTGTCATAGTGCTTTGTTTTGCTCTTTCTTGTTGGCGCGATACGCAATGGTCGGCAAATGCCAAGCTTGGACAGTCAGCTCTTGTTTGGCGTCCTAAAAGCGCCCTTGCTCATGCTCTGCTTGTAGAACCTTTGCTTTTATCTCATCGTCTTGAGCAAGCTTCTGAACAGGCCCGGCTCGCTGTAACTTATGATCCGAATTTGTCTTGCGCCTGGCTGGCTCAAGGCTATGCAGCTATTGCCCAAAACAAATTTTCTTTAGCGCAAAAAGCTTTTGCCAATGTACGTGACATAGTAAAAAGACAAGCCTTGCCTCAAGTATTGGCCGATGAGGCTGAGTTGGGAGAAGTTGAATGTCTTGTTCGGCAAAATAAATTTAGTGAGGCTGATCCTTTACTTATTCAAATTGCAAAACGCCAACCGGCAAAAGCAAGAATTTTATATATTGTCGGTTTAGAGTGTTTGCAGAAAAAAGACTATGGGCAAGGGTTTAGATTCTTTGATGCGGCTTTGAGGGAAGATCCTTCTGCCGGTGCATCTTTAGAGCCAGCTGTCATTTGTGCTTTAGAAACCAAAATGTACAAAGAAGCTTATGTTCTTGCCGGGCTTCTTAAAGAGCGATTCGATTCGGATGTCGCTCGTGGCCTTTATGCAAAATCAAAGGAAATGTTGAAATGAAAGATTGGTATATGGTTTTCGTATTGCTGGTAGTTGTGGCAACGCCATTTTTACCGCTTTTTCTCAAAAGCCCTTGCCCGGCTTGTAAAAAAAGAAAGCTTGAGACGTTGGAAACATTATCTATTAGCTCTGAAGAGACTTCTCCGCGGCAATATTTTTCATTTCATCATTGCCACGCTTGCGCCAAATATTTCAAGCGTGAAAAGAGCGGTCCCTTTACGGAGACAGACGCTTCAGAATATGAGCAGCTGAAACGGGCAAATACTCAGGAGAGCTAAGATGACATTGGCTGTCATAATTATCACTGCCGTAATTGGTATTACTATTTTCGGGCAGCTGGTGGTGAAGCGTATAATTCATGCAGATATGCTCGATGTCCACCAAGGTTTGGCCGAAGCCGTACTGGGCGTAGTTGGCACCATGTTTTCGGTTTTGCTTGGTCTTCTGGTGGCTGGTTCCATCGACAGCTATCGTGAAATTCGCGGACAAGTAAATTTGGAAGCAAATGGTGTAGCTGATGTTTTTCGTATTGCTCGCGGACTTTCCGATGTGGATCGCCCGAGAATCAGAAGTTTGTGTCGTGAATATTGCAACGCTGTCATCGATCAAGAGTGGGAATCAATGCGAGAACGGCGCTTCAGTGACGAAGCTCAGGATTGTTATCAACGTTTGTGGGAAGCAGTAGTAGCTGTCACGCCGGAAAATGACCGGCAGAATAATTTGCAGGAAGCTTTATTATCCGGAATGCAAGCGCTCGGTGAGAATCGCCGTATTCGTGCTGTATCATGCAGCCAAAGTCTTTCACCGGCGTTATGGGTGGCAATTATTTTTGGATCGATTATTACCACTACTTTTACTTATTTTTTTACTTCAAAACTCGGATCGATTCATACTCTAATGACCGGCTTAATTGCTCTCAGCTTGGGTTTGAATGTGTGGTTATTAGCTGAATATAGTGAACCTTTCTCCGGTAGTCTGCAGATTCGTCCTGATATGTTCATTCTGCTTCGTGACTCGTTCTTTAAAGCACCGGATACCCCCTCACGTTATCTTAAAACTTCAGTCAAAGGAGCAGCGTCATGAAAATTCCCGGGCTGACGGATAAGCTTTTGGTTAAGCCAGGCAGCAAAGTCTCTTTGTCAAAAAAATATCGCCCGGATTATATTCCGGACGGGATGACAAAAGAAAAAGCAGCTGAAAAATTGCAAGACAGCATAAAGTTGTTGACCGAATATCAAGATAAGTTATACGCTCAGGATAGCCAGAGCCTGCTGATTATTTTGCAAGCTATAGATGCCGCCGGCAAAGATGGCACGATTAAACATGTTATGTCCGGGCTTAATCCACAAGGCTGCCATGTTGTTAGCTTTAAAGCTCCTTCAACCGAGGAGCTGGGTCATGATTATCTATGGCGTTGTTCTAAAGCTTTACCGGAACGAGGCATGATCGGGATTTTTAATCGATCATATTATGAAGAAGTTTTGGTTGCTCGCGTGCATCCGGAAATTCTCGCTAAACAAAAGCTTCCGTCACGTCTGGTTGATAAAAAAATCTGGCAACGACGATTTAAAGAAATCAATAATTTTGAAGAATATTTGGTCAACAACGGTACGACCGTTCTGAAATTTTATTTGAATATATCCAAACAAGAACAAAAAGAACGTTTCTTGAGACGGATTGAACGTCCTGAAAAAAATTGGAAATTTGAAATGGGAGATGTTGAAGAGCGAGCCCACTGGCAAGACTATATTGATGCTTATGAGGAATGTTTGTCTGCCACAAGCACCGAGCGTGCCCCGTGGTATGTGATTCCGGCTGACTTTAAGCCTTTTACTCGCTTGGCTGTCAGCTATGTCATTTATGAAACCTTGAAAAAGCTCAATCTCAAATATCCTGTTCTTGGGGCCGAACAAAAGAAGATGCTTGCTCAAGCCAAGAAAAAACTGGAATTGGAATAGCCTTTAGTTTTGTGTTTGCAGCTCGGATAGCTGTTTTTGCAAAATAGCGAGATCTGTTATTGGTTGTTGGCAAGCGTAGTTCTGGCAGATATAAGCTGTGGGCTTGCCTTCAAGAGCGTTTCTTTGTTCAAGCAAAGGACTGTTGAGTGAATCGGCTTTAGCTTGATCGTGAATCAGTACGACCGTATTCGGTAAATAATTTTTGTGAATAGCATGAATTAGGGCAGAGGCTGTTTGTTTAGACGAATCAAAAAGAAGAGCAATCTCGCTTGTTTTTGCAAGATAAAAATCCAAAGCACATAATAGATTGGCAAATTGATCCGGCGCTTTTGTGTAATACAACGAATAAAGCTTGAGGACGGAATAAGCTCGTTCGTTCAGTTCATTGTTGCCGCTGAGTTTGGCAATGCGCAGAAGGTTGAATACCGATGTTGAAGTAGCTGATGGCGTGGAGCCGTCAAAAAAATGTTTGGTTCGAGCAATCAGCTTTTCATGATTTTCGCCGGTGAAATAAAAACCGCCTTCATCTTTGTCCCAGAATTGTTCGATTACAACTTTATTCAAAGCTAAAGCTGATTGATACCAACGGCTGTCGGCATCCACCGAAGCTAAGTCAAGCAAAGCTCGAATAAAGTAAGCATAGTCTTCCAGGTAGCCGTCGAGTCGGGCTTGTCCTTGCCCGTAAGTGCGCAGAAGTTTTCCGTCGCGATAAAGATCTTTTAGAATGAAATTTGCGGCGTCTATTGCTGAGGCAAGATATTTTTGTTCACCGGTTATTTTATAACCGTCAGCCAGAGCGCTAATCATCAAACTTGTCCAGCTGGTGAGCATTTTATCGTCACGTCCGGGATGAATTCGTTTGTCGCGAACTTGCAACAATTTTTGGCGTAGCGGATCAAGACGTTGCCAAAATTGTTCTTCGGAAAGATTGTATTTGCTGGATAACTCTGCTGCTGGCAGAGCTAAATTAGCGATACTTTTTCCGTGTTCGAAATTACCGCCGTCTTTAATGCCAAAAATTTCGTTAATCCAAACTCCGTCGGTTTTGCCCAAGATTGAAATTATCTCTTCCGGTTCCCAAACGTAAAATTTGCCTTCTTCGCCTTCGCTATCAGCGTCCAGGCTGCAGTAAAAACCCCCTTCCGGCATTTTTAACTCGCGCAAGACAAAGTCCAGACAATCTGTTGCTACTTTTAGCCAATAAAATTTGCCGGTGATTGCATATCCGTCAATAAAAGTTTGAGCAAGCAGAGCATTGTCATAAAGCATTTTTTCAAAATGAGGCACCAGCCATTGACGATCAACTGAATAGCGAGCAAAGCCGCCGCCGATTTGATCGTGCATCCCACCTTGGGCCATCTTGTCCAATGTAGTGTTGATGATTTCCATACAATCAAGCTCTCGCCCACTTTTTGTTTGTGAACCGGGTTTCAAGCGGCGCATCAACAAAGATAAACTAGCCGTTTGTGGAAATTTTGGTGCTCCGCCAAAACCACCCCAAGTACGATCGGCGAAAGCAATTAGTTTATCCACTGCCTCGTTAATCAAAGTAAGGTCAATTGTCGTATCGTGCTCTTTGATCTTATCTAAAAGAGATAGATGCTTAGTAATGTCTTCCGAACTTTCTTCGACATCGGAGCGCTGAGTAGTCCAAGCTTTATGGACGCCAGCCAGAACTTTTTGAAAGCTGGGTATGCCATGTCTGTCTTGGGGCGGAAAATAAGTGCCGGCAAAAAATGGTTTCATCTCCGGAGTAAGAAACACAGTCATTGGCCAGCCGCCATGCCCAGTCAGCATTTGTACAGACTTCATATAAATTTCGTCCAGGTCAGGACGCTCTTCACGATCCACTTTTATATTGATGAACATTTCGTTCATCAACTTTGCCGTATTCTCGTCTTCAAATGATTCATGTTCCATGACATGACACCAATGACAAGCCGAGTAGCCGATGGAGAGCAAGATTGGTTTATCCTGAGCTTTTGCCAGGCTTAGGGCTTCTTCTCCCCAGGGATACCATTGCACCGGATTGCGAGCATGCTGCAAAAGATAAGTGCTGGTTTCTCCAGCAAGCTTATTTGGCTGGCGATTTTTTTCGTCCATGTTACTGCCCACTCCGTTTGATTTTCCAGGCGATAGCATAGGCCTGCAAAGTTGAATTCACCGTATTATCCCAGTTGATAGTAGCTGCTGTTTTTGTTGCTTGTTGAGCAAGTGACTGTAGCAAATTTTTGTCATCCATTAATTTGCCGAGCAAGGACGATAGTTCAGTAGCGCTAAGATGATCTTGCAGAATAAGTGAGTCGACTTGATCTTGCAAAACCTCAGCGACGCCGGAGGTATTGCTGACTACCGGCACCAATCCGTGACGCATGGCTTGAATCGGGGCCATGCCAAACGGTTCGACTCGTGAAGGTAAAACAATGATGCTCGCTTTTTCGTAGACGCTATTCATATCCTTTTGAAAACCAAGATACTGAACATGATCCTGCAACCCCATGAAAGCAAGGCGCAAATCGTCAATCGGTTTTTTTCTGATACCGGCGATAAAAAGTTTGAATGAGCGTTTCTGGGCGGATAAATTTTGGCAGGCAGCAAGAAGAACGTCTAAACCTTTCTTGCGAAAGCCGCGACCGACAAAAAGCAGATTTGTACCAAGCTCTGATTGGGTGTTGATATCGCTTTGTTCGGCGAGATCGGCTCCCGGTGCTGATATTACATATGGTTTTTGCGGTTCGGCAAGCAAGGAGGGATAAGTCATATAAAAATCTTTTTGCATGACGGCTGACGGAAAAAGCAAACAGCTGGCATTACGGCAGAGCAAGTCATCAAACTCATCACGGAGCTTGTAAGCTTTAGCAAAGGAACGCTTGCTTTCGTTGAGCAGTTTTTCCCAAGGGAACCCTTTCCGGCTTAACTGCTTGGTGCTGTGATTATGGAAAGTGACTAAGTCTGCTTGTGCTACTGGATAATGTTGACTGTGAATTAGATCAAAATCGCCGGCTTGAGCTAACCCTTGTGATATGGAGTTGTACTCAGCTTGCATGCGTTGCCATTTGTTTCGCGAGCAGGCCTGCTTGCCGATTGAGATGACTTTTAAGTTCTCGGCAGCAAGAGTGCTGTCATTTTGCTGGCAGATGACGCTGATGCGCAGCCCTTTGGCTAAAAGTCCTTCTACAAGTTTGTAAGCATATAACTCTAGCCCGCCCTGAGCAGAGAATTGGCGCATGACCATAGCGATGTGATTGAAACTCATAATTTGTCTATTTTACCTTGAGCCTGCAGGCAACATGTTTTATGCTCAACTAGTTAAGCAAAGCGTCTCCTGACAAGCGGAGCCCATGGTTGAATCAACGGAATATATAGTCTTAGGTGCCGGTGCTGTTGGTAGCGCTGCTGCTTATTATCTTGGGCGTGAGGGTAAAGCAACTACTCTTGTCGAACAATTTGAGCTTGGTCACGAACGTGGAAGCTCTCATGGCGAGAGCCGAATTATTCGTTATGTATATGAAATGCCTGTTTATGTGCGCATGGCTGCCGAAGCTTATCTGTTATGGAGCGAGCTGGAGCAGGAAGCTTGTGAAAAGCTATATTTGAAAACCGGCGGGTTGGACCTGGCTTTAGCAAGTAGTCCTGAGCTTGTGGCTTGTAGGGACAGTTTGAAAATAAGTGGCATCAGCTTTGAGCTTATGGAAAGCGCGGAGATTAGCCGGCGTTTTCCGCAATTTGTGGTTGAGCCGGGATCTCTAGGACTTTATCAGGAAGATTCAGGTATTTTGCCTGCTTCTTTGTCTGTGGAAACTCTACAAAAATTATGCCGACAACATGATGTGGAGATCAAGACGGCTTGGACTGTAGAAAGTATTGAGCTTGAAGGCGGAAAAGTGACAATCAAGGGACCGTCCGGAATTTTGCAAGGCAAGCATCTGGTTATTTGCGCCGGTTCCTGGTCTGGGCCGCTTTTAAGTAGGCTCGGGCTAAATTTGCCCCTTGTTGTAAGCCAAGAGCAGTATGCTTTTTTTGCAGCGAAAAACGCGAATGCTTTTTTGCCAGGCAAATTCCCGGTTTTTATTCAACGGAGCAATAGTACCGCTGCCGGTGGCATAGGCTGGTATGGCTTTCCTTTGTTTGGTCGGGACGGTGTCAAATCAGCAATGCACCAAACCGGGGTAATCACCACGGCGCAAGATCGTGATTTCAAAGTGGAGAAAGAGAGATTGGCCATGTTGCAAGAAAGAATGGAAGCTTTGCTTCCGGAAGCGGCTGGACCGATTCTTCATAGTGCCACATGTCTGTACACAAATACTCCGGATCAAAACTTTGTCATTGATCATTTGCCCGGCTACGACAATGTGGTGTTCTTTGCCGGGTGTTCAGGCCATGCTTTTAAATTTGCGCCTTGGATTGGCAAAAGCTTGGCAGACAGGCTGCAAAACAAATGTCAAAAAGATCCAGAAGCGGAAGCTCTATTTTCAGCTTCGCGTTTTATCTAGCGGCGCTCTTGGCGGCTTTATTGTCGTCGCTCGAATGTTCGGCTTCCATTCGTTCCAAATACCATTGTGCTTCAAGTGCTGCAGCACAACCGGTTCCGGCAGCCGTAATCGCTTGCTTATAAACTTCGTCTTGTACATCGCCGGCGGCAAATACGCCAGGTACGCTGGTTTTGACGCCATCGGTTTCGATGTAGCCGTTAGGATTCAGCTTTAACTGTCCAACAAAAAGATCTGAGCTGGGGTGGTGTCCAATGGCGATGAATACACCGTCGGCCGGGAGCTCTTGCGCTTCGTTAGTTTTTAGGTTACGCAGTTTGATGCCGGTAACTTCGTTCTTGCTTACGTCAAGAATTTCGTCGACTACCGTATCAACCATCAATTTGATTTTTGGATTGTTGCGCACGCGATCAACCATGATTTTTGAAGCACGGAAAGAATCACGACGATGGACCAGAGTTACAGAGCTAGCAAAGCGTGTGAGAAAAACGGCCTCTTCCATAGCCGTATCGCCGCCGCCGATCACATAAACGATTTTGTCTTTGAAGAAAAAGCCGTCACATGTAGCGCAGGCTGAAACGCCGTGCCCCATCAATTTTTGTTCGGAATCAATGCCCAACCATTTTGCCGAGGCTCCGGTCGTGACGATTAAAGTGTCGGTATGAATCTCTTCGCCGCTTGTTTTAATGACAAAAGGACGTTTGGACAGATCGACTGAGTCGGCGTTGTCATAAATAAATTGAGTGCCGAAGCGTTCCGCTTGTTTATGCATCTCTTCCATTAAAGTTGGACCGAGGATGCCATTGGGAAAACCAGGAAAATTCTCCACGTCTGTGGTGATCGTAAGCTGTCCGCCAGCTTGCAAGCCTTGTATAACCAGTGGTTCCAGCTCCGCTCGTGAAGCATATATGGCAGCCGTTAATCCGGCAGCCCCAGAACCTAAAATCGTAACTCTCTTGCGTATGGCCATCTTCTTCCTTATCCTGCGCTTCTATATCAATTTTATTGTTTCGCGGGCTATTGATCCGCGATTAGGACATGTGAAATTAATCATCTGAGACACTGACTTAAGAATTCAGCTCTTTGAAAGAGCGAAATCCCGGTCTCAGTCCGTAAGGTAATTTTTGACTCTCGGATTTAAATCTTGCCATAAGCTCTTGCCGTCGTGTTTTTAATCGTGCAAGAGCAGGACTCTGCTCATCGAGCTTAATTAAAATCTGGCGAAAACTATCCAAGTCATGTATGTCACCTAGATATTGCTGAGATATGACAAGCTCATTATTGCTTAAACCAAAGCACTCAACAAGCAGATAACGCCATTGTTTGATAACCAGACGCAATTGGTGTAAATCTTCCGGACTTTTAGCTGTTTGCGCCATTCTCTTGACGCGTTCTTCCAGGCGAGTGATATATCGATCAAAGTGCTCATAAGCCGCATCGACAGTTTCAGTGTGCAGATTCTTAGCAGTTTTAGAAAGATAGTCATGAATGCCAGCCGTGACCGCTTGTAGGTCCGTGGTTTTGATTAGTTTCTCAAGCTTTTTGCGTGCTTTGCGACGCTTGCGCGCCAAGTGCTTAATCAAGGCTTTCTCGCAACCAAGTTTGCGCGCCAGCTCGATGTTGACATCGATATCTCTGACGCTGCCTAGTTTTTTCAGGAGTTTTCGCAGTGGTTTGATTACGCCTTGGCGAAATTTTTTCTTGCTCCAGCCGTCTTCGGATAAAACGGTCCAAACCGAAAACCAGCGGCGGAGCGCTACGCGTGATTTGTGTACACGTTCTTTGTTGACTCGATGCTTTAACTTTGTCAGCTCGAAGGCTAAAGCGCCGGAGAGCCCAAGAGCCGCTGAAAGTTCGAATTCAACCCAGGTTTGCTCCTGTAGATTAACCGGTGGTGAAAGGTCGGGCTTGTCAGTCAATTTTTTATCCCGGAGTAAATGGCAAGATGAGCATTTATTATCTGTCTTTGATATCTTATGAAATTAGGCTAATTGGTAAATTACTGTAACGAATATGCGTTTCAAATTGTTTCTCATCTCTTTTCTGGCTGTGCAGTTCTTTTCTCCGGTAATGGCTAAAGCTCCGACCGTTAAAGCTGTGGGAGCGTCGGCTGCGCAGTCGAGCGCTTTTGAATCAACTTTAAACGCCGGAATCGCTTTATTCAATAAAGGCAAGTATGAAGAATCCCTGGTCGAGCTGCGAAAAGCTTTGGCTTTGGATAAATACAATGTGGCAGTCTGTAATTGGATTGGCGCTTGTTATCAGCGTCAAAATAAATGGCAAGACGCCGTAGTTATCTATCAATCGGTGGTCGAGTTGGACCCTGCTTATGCTGAAGGACAGAATAATCTAGCTTTCAGTTATCAGCAGTTGCGCCAGTACGATAAAGCTGAATCGGCATACAGAGCGGCAATAAAACTAAAGCCAAACTTTCTTGAGGCTCACTATAACTTAGCTTACGTACTTTTGGAACTGAAGAAAGAGGATGAAGCCAAGAAAGAGTTTGAGGTGGTGCTCAAGCTTGACCCTAATTATGCCGACGCAATTTATCAGTTGGGCAAGATTGCCCAAGCAAAAAAAGATTACAAGGCGGCTGCTGAATATTACAAAGTCGCTCTAGAGAAAGACAAAAAAAATCCGGCTGTTCTCTGTCAGTTAGCCTGTATCGATGAGGCGCAAGGAGAGAGAGTCAAAGCTAAAGAAGGATTTGAGCGAGTGCTCGATATTAACCCTCAATTTTATGAAGCACATTTGAAGCTGGGGATTATGGCTCTGGATGAAAAAGATTATTCGCAAGCGCTTACTCATTTAGGAAAGGCTTTGGAAGTAAATCCTTACGATGCGGCTGTGCACTTTCAACTCGGCTGTATGTATTTCAGTTTGGATCAATTCAAAAATGCGATTAAACAATTTGAGGACACTTTGCGTTGCGATCCGAATTATCCGGAAGCCAGTTTCTGGTTGAACAAAACTATGGAAAAGAAGAAATCTCAATGATAAAAAAGATTGCTATTTATGCTTTTCTGTTTGCGGCCTTTTTATTCGTTCAGCTTCCTCTTTGGGCAGATACGATTGAGTTGGCGCCTCAAGGTGAGTATGCAAAAATCGACGTCAGCTTGGCTCAGCAGTCCATGCAAGAGCTTACTCAGAGCAATGAAAAAGTAAAAGCAAAAAGGATTGCTGAAATCCTTGCTGCTCCGGATAAATATGCGCCGCCGGTTTTTTATGTTTTGTCCAATCAGTTGTTTGACCAAGGTAAAAAAGACGAAGCGGCATTTTGGTTCTATGCCGGGCAATTGAGAGCTCGTTGCGATGCCAATCGTTGCGCTGATGTCACCGCTCGCGAGGGCGTAGCGGTACTTAACCAGGAATACGGGACAGGGATCAATCAATACATGTTTCAACATGTTGCTGCGCTCAAGGAGCTCGTTCCGAAAGTGGTTGAATGGGACAGTAAAACTCCGCATAACTATGATGTTCGCTGGATAAACTTACATGGAATGCAAGCGATGCAAGCCAGTTTAGGCGGAGCGGATCAGAAAGCGAAGCCGGAACCATTAAGCTTGCCGAAGTCCGAATGGGCGCAGATTGAAAAAGACACGCGTCAGCAATATTTGGATGGATTCAATGCAATGCTTTCCGAATTGAATAAGCGAAAGCATTAGCCGCGCATAAAATCTTTAATGATTTCAGCCGAACGTTTGCTTATCAGTTCTTTGCCCCCGCGTGAATAAACTGCTTTGGCGCGTTCGACTAAAGTTGGCATTTTTACTTTTTTGTATACCGGCAGATGATGTGGGTTGGCACAGTAATCGCTCAATGGTTTTACGACTTTATTCCACTGAAATTCTAGTGAGAGTTTGTGCGAATTTTCCGCTAGAATCGCTTTTCTCTTGCTGTCGAGTAATAAACTCTCGATAGCATTGGCCCAGGCTTGAGCGTCTTCATAAGGCAGAGCAATACCGGCTTGTTTCTTTTCAATCAGCTCGGCTAGTTGATCTCCGGTGCTGGTTAAAACCGGCAATCCGGCCCAGAGATAATCCAATATTCTTGTGCGGAAAGAAAATCTGGTTTCCGGAAGATCGAAATGAGCGGAAACGGCCACGTCGGCGTCAAGCAAGTAATTTACGCGTTCTTCGTAAGGGGTCCATGAATCGCAGAAAAATACATGTTTATCGGTAAGTCCGAGTTCGTTTGCCAGCTCTTTTGCTTTTAGGGCCATTTTCATCAGCGGTACTTGTGGATTGGGCGATTTAAAGCCCATGAAATAAAGCTTCAGTTGAGGATGTTTATTAGCCAATAAACCGACAGCTTTAATTACAGTTAGAGGGTCGAACCATTCCCAGAGCCCACCGCCCCAAAGGAGAATGAAATCAGATTGCTCAATGCCGGCGACGCGGCCACGCATAGCCGGACCGGTACGCTCGGGGCTTGTTTCAGGCAAACCAAAAGGAACGATGTCGATTATTTTGCGAAAAGAACGATCAAATGCGTAGAGCTCGGGCGTCAGACGTCCTAAAGCGCAAAAGCGTCCAAGCCAATAATCCAGTTGTTTTTCCGAAGCACAAATTGAAAAATCAGCTTTGACCATATGACGTTCAAGAATTTTGTGCATCAATCTGTAACTTGCCGATGCGCTGGCGTCATCATCAGAGAATTGAGCTAAAACAGCAAGCAGATACGGGTCATATAGATCGACGACAAAGTATTTATCTAGCTCGGCAAGGGCCGGATAGGGTTTCAAAACGTTTGCTTGCACGAATATCACGTCGTGCTCTTGCGCTAGTTTATAAAGTTGCGATTTGTTTATGCCGCAAGCCAGTGTCAGATTGGTTATGTTGTTAAGCTCTTTGACTTCAGCGTCTTTGCAAGCATATGGGGAAAAGATGGTTACCGTATGCTCTTTGGCTAGCTGTTTGCCTATTTCTACGCAACGAATGGCCGGACCGGCCATCTGTTTGGCAATCGGTTCTAAAGTCACAAGCAGTATTCGTCTGGAAAATGGTGGCAATTCGCCCTAGTCCTTAAAGATAAAGTCCTGCCAGGATATCATGATATCTTATATACGTGATTTTATAGAATCAGGATTAGATGCCGGTAAGCTAGTTGAGCAACGTAAGTGATAGCCTCTCTTTTCTATGACAAGCGAAAAAGGTCTGATTAGCATAGTAATCCCCAACTGGAACGGCAAAAGGTTCTTGGCCGGTTGTCTTGATTCGCTCCTTGCCGATAAATACCCAAGCAAGGAGATTATCATTGTCGATAACGGTTCTCATGATGGCTCACAAGAATTTCTGGAGCTGAATTATCCGCAAGTTAAGCTTGTCAAATTTGCTGTTAATACCGGTTTTAGTGTGGCCGTAAATGCGGGAATTAAAGCCGCTTCCGGCGAGTATATCGCTTTGCTAAATAACGACACTGTTGTTGATTCGGGCTGGCTTTCGGAGATGGTGGCCGTTTTGTCTTCTCATGAAGAAGCCGGAAGCGTTGGCTGCAAAATGCTTGCTTACGACGATCACAAATTATTGGATGGGGCTGGCGACGGTTATAGACGAGGCGGCTTGCCCGGACGGATTGGCCATCGTGAAACTGATTACGGGCAATTCGACAAAATGCGTTATATTTTAGGTCCTTGTGGCGGGGCGGCTCTTTATAAAAGAACGATGCTTGATGATATCGGACTTTTTGATGAAGATTACTTCGCTTATTTGGAAGATGTAGATATCGCTTTGCGCGCCCAAAGTGCCGGTTATAAAAGCCTGTATGTTCCTTCGGCTGTTATGTACCATCTCGGTTGCGGTACTACCGGTAGTGGCTATCATCCTTTGGTGGTGCGTCTTTCCGCGCAAAATAATTTGAATACGATTGTCAAAAACATTCCATTCTCGCTTTTGCTTAAATTCTTGCCGCAAATAGTTTATTGGCAAGCTTATTATTTCGCTGTAGTCATAGTGCGCGGTGGACAGGTTTTACCCTGGCTCGACGGAACTTGGCGAGCACTTAAGTTGTTGCCGAAAATGTTGAACAAACGTGCAGAAATCGCTTCCCGCCGTCGCGTTCCGATTGCATACATGGAAGAAATTATTGTCAGCTCCGAAAAAGAATTGGCTGATTCCAGGCAGCGTCTTGTTGCTCAGTCTATAGCTGAATCTCGTCCATAAGCGCCAGAATTTTATCGATTTCTTTTTGAAAATCGGCAATGCGTGTTTTTGTCAGTAGCTTTTTGGCATTAGGAATCTCTTGATCTTCAATAAGCTCTATGGTTTGTTGACAGACTTGCGCCAGCGTTGAGGCTTGTTCGCTCAAGCTCTCCAGCATATTTATTACGTCGCGATCCACAGACTTAGCCACTTTGCACTGCGGGCATAGCCCGAGGATGTCAAAGCGACTGTTACTGTAATCGTATCCTTTTCTTTCGGCTACGCTGCGTCCGAAACCGCCAATCAGGTCGTCTTCAAACTCGATGGTCAAGCCGCATTTGAGGCAGATAAGATGATCATGATCGTGTCCGACGCCTGCTGATTCGTAGCGCCGTCCGTGCTCTCCGGATAAGGCTTGAACCTGTCCTTGTTCGGAAAGATGATTCAACGTACGGTAAACGGTGGAGAGGCTTACTTTCAGCCCGTTTTCTTTGGCTCGTTTGTATACTTCCGGAGCTGTTAGGTGAATACCGCGAGGCAGATCGTGAATGAACTCCTCCAAGGTTTGTTGCAATTGACCTTGCTGTTTGTTCACGAGATGCTTCCTCTTTTTTCTACGCCGAGCCCGGCTTTATTGTTTGGGCAAATACGCCCGTTTTCATATCTAGCGCCGGAGAATGGATCTTCGGCTAATAGTAATGCTCCGTCCAAATCCGCATAATCAGCCAGGCTTGATAAAATGGCCGCCGCCGTTATGCCAAGCGAAGATTCAATCATACAGCCGATCATGATCTTTAGTCCGTGGGCTCTGGCTATTGACGCGGTTCTGATTGCTTCCTGCAGCCCGCCGGTTTTAGCTAGTTTGATAACGATACCATTTACGGTGCCAGCTAACCGTGCGGCGTCGGTTGAGCGTTGGCAGCTTTCATCGGCAAATATCGGTATTTGAGTATGCTCTTTAAGATACTGCCAATCTTGAATTGGGGCATCTTTTGGCAAGGGTTGCTCAAGAAATTCAATATTGTGCTCGGCGAGAAAGCCGCTCATTTTTACCGCGATATCAACTGTCCAAGCTCCGTTGGCATCAATTCGTAAAGGAATGTTTGCGGCTACTCCGCGCACTCGTTTTATAATCTCTTGATCGTGATCCGTGCCAAGTTTGATCTTTAAGATCTTAAAACCGGACTCGAGCGCTTCTCTGGTTTTTGCTTCGATTTTGTCCAAGACGTCGATGCCGATTGTAAAACTGGTGAGAGGCAGGGGGAGTTCGTTCAGCCCGAGCATTGAGCTTGTCGACAAATTGCTTAATTTGCCGCATAGATCATGCAGCGCAACTTCAATTGCGTTTTTTGCCGAATAGTTATTCGGTAAAAACTGCTCCATTCTTTCGCTTATCCGCTGAATGGCAAAAGGATCGCTGCCTAATAAATCGGCTTGACGAAATTTTTCCAGGGCGGAGGCTACTGTAGCTGCTGATTCGTTGTGATATCTGATCGGCGCTGCTTCGCCCCAGCCTTCAAGCCCGTTGTGATATAAACGTACCCAAACATTCTCTCTGGATGCCGTGGTTCCGGAGGCGATGCCGAAAGGGTGTTTGGTCTCCAGAATAAGAGATTCGAAACTCAGCTCCACACTTTCTCCTTGTAATCAAGGATTGCTGTTAGTAGTGGTTCGGCGCCGGAGCGAACAGGATCACAGGCGACAAGCCCGGTAGAATTTTGCGTGGCGGTAATAGCTTCTTGCGCTTCATCTTCGCTCATACCGAAAGTGTTGAGTGCGATAGCGACAACTTTTGCCGGGCGTAAAGGCGCAGACATTCTTTCGTATATTTCAATCAAAGCTGGCAAAGGTGGAATCGGGAATGTTGTTTCGCGTATATTTTTGCGTTGAGGGTTATGACAAAGGATCAAGGCTTGGGGGCAGGAGCCGTGAAGCAAGGCTAAAGTTACTCCGGAGAATCCCGGATGTACCAGTGATCCCTGTCCCTCAACTAAAATTAGGGAGCTTGTTTTGGCTGCTTCCAATACCATCTGTTCGGTTGCTCCAGCCATAAAATCACCGATTACTCGGTCTATGGCTATCCCTTTGCCGGCGATCATGATGCCTGTTTGTCCTGTAGCAACAAAAGTGCAAGGAATGTTGCGTTTTTGTCCCGATTTGACGATCTCAAGGGAGGTAGTCATTTTGCCGACCGAACAATCACTGCCGACTGTAAGTACGATAAACGATTTGGTTGACAGGGCCAGAGCGGAAGCTACGGGCAGTTCGTCGGGTGGCCGGCGTACGTCCAAAAGTTTTTGGTGTTTTGCCGCTGCCAGAGCGGAAAATTCTTCGTCATCAGCCAGAAAATCGTGCAAGCCGTTAATGATATCGAGACCGTTGTTCAGAGCATAAATAATGTCGGAGCGCCATTGTTTTGGCAATTGTCCGCCAATCCATGCTGCACCTAAAAGCAAAGCGTCGGGTTTAAATTGCAGCGCTTCTTTGAGCGAAGCGACGATTGGAGCTTTATTGTCAGTTTTGAGGATTTTGCCGGCAGTATTTCCGGCGACGGTACTATCGATTACGGCGACGACCGGATTGTTTCCGTAACGAATAACCCCTTCGGCGGTTTTGGCGTGACCTTTGCCGAATTCACCTTCGGCATAAACGGCTAATTTTGCAGTTTGGCTGTAATACATTTATTTAATCCGCCCTGGAGCTTTATACTGGTTTTAGTGCTGTAGAGCGCTTGTTTGCTGATTGAGC
This sequence comes from Candidatus Obscuribacterales bacterium, assembly GCA_019750335.1. Taxonomy (GTDB): domain Bacteria; phylum Cyanobacteriota; class Vampirovibrionia; order Obscuribacterales; family Obscuribacteraceae; genus JAIEPM01. The sequence continues at coordinate 401,351 of JAIEOQ010000002.1, read as the reverse complement.
ATTTCGCGATTAATATTACTGACTTTGTTGTAAAAAGCCAAAGCTCGTCAGCTTTAAGTCATCATGCCCTAAAATTGAAGAAGCAAGTTCCGGTAAATGCAGCCGGGCGTTGACAAGGTGGAATTAAATAGCCGGAGGCGGCATGGCGGACGAACAGAACAATACTCAGGCTTCGGCAGCAAACGCTGGTAATGAAGAAAAATCTTCGCGTATGGATGCTGCAAAAGCTTTTTTTCGAGCAATGTATGCCGGCGAAGAGGCTCCTGCCGATGAATCCACAGGTGAAGAAGGGCTGGATAGCCGTCAGTTGAAAGAGTTTGCCCAGGCTTTAGCCACAGCCGAACAAAAAGCGACTGAAGCAGAAGGTCTTTACAAAAGAATGGCTGCTGACTTTGAGAATTTTAGACGTCGCGTTGAGCGTGAACGTGAAGAATACGCCAATGTCGGTTCGCGTCGAACCCTTGAAGCTCTGATGCCGGCGCTTGACGACCTGGATAGAGCAATGGCTTATCTGAGTCCGGAAGTACCGGTTGATAAAGTTATCGAAAGTCTTCAATTGGTGGCTACTCGTATATTCTCTTGTCTCGAGCAAGCTGGCTTAAAACGGATTGATACTAAAGGTGCTTTGTTTGATCCACGTTTTCATGAACCGGTGCAACAGATAGAAACCACTGAATTTCCGGACGGTGCTATTACTCAAGAGCTAAGAGGTGGTTATCTTTTAGCTGACAAAGTTGTACGTCCGGCTTTAGTCAATGTGGCTAGCAACAGCTCGGAGCCGCAAGCTCCGGTAACGACTGAAATTGAAGAAACCGAAGCTTTGGCAGAAGCGTCGGCAAAAAAGGTAAAAGCGGCGCCGAACGAAGATAAGGTTTACGATTTAGGCGATCCGGAAGATCTAGGCATTTAATTTCAAGGTATCAGGTCATAAGCAGAAAAAGGAAGCTTCATGACAACGGGAAAAGTAATCGGTATTGATTTGGGCACCACCTATTCATGCGTTGCCGTAATGGAGGGTGGTAAACCGCAGGTTATCGTTAATTCTGAGGGGTCGCGCACCACTCCATCGGTAGTCGGTTTTACAAGAAGCGGTGAACGAATTGTCGGACATTTAGCTAAACGTCAGGCAGTAACGAATCCGGCGCGAACGAGCCTTTCAATTAAGCGTGAAATGGGCAGCAATTATCGTTTCAACGTTGACGGTAATGAAAATTCCCCGGAACAAATTTCAGCGATGATTTTGCAAAAATTAAAAGCCGATGCTGAAGCTTATATCGGTGAAACTATTGAAGAAGCGGTTATTACTGTTCCTGCTTATTTCAATGATTTGCAGAGACAGGCTACCCGTGATGCCGGACAAATTGCCGGATTGAAAGTTTTACGGATTATCAATGAACCGACGGCCAGCGCTTTAGCTTACGGACTGGATAAAGCTTCCGAAAATGCCACCATTCTTGTTTATGATTTAGGCGGTGGCACTTTTGACGTTAGTATTCTCGAAATTACCGATGGTGTGTTTGAAGTAAAAGCGACCAGCGGTAACAATCGTTTGGGTGGTGATGATTTCGACCAATCAGTCATCGATTGGATGAAAGAAGAGTTTCGTAAAACTCACGGTATAGATCTGTCCAACGATCTGATGGCCATTCAACGCTTAAAAGAAACTGCTGAAAAAGCCAAGATTGAACTTTCATCGTCTATGGTCACTGAAATTCATCTTCCGTTCCTAACGGCTGATTCAAGTGGACCAAAACATTTTCAAGCTTCGCTCACCAGAGCTAAGTTCAATGAACTAACAGCTCATTTAGTCGAGTCAACAATGGAGCCGGTACAAAAAGCCATTGAAGATTCCGGCTTGGATCCCGATGAAATTGATCATGTGATTTTGGTTGGTGGTTCAACTAGAATTCCGGCTGTACAAGACGTTATTAAACGTTTCTTTCAAAAAGAACCGGTAAAATCAATCAATCCGGATGAAGCCGTAGCTTTAGGAGCGGCAATTCAAGCCTCGATTCTTACTGGTGAAACCCAAGAGCTTTTGCTTCTTGACGTGACACCGCTTTCTTTAGGTATTGAAACAGCTGGTGGTTTATTTACCAAGATTATTGAGCGCAACACAACGGTTCCGACCAGTCGCAGCATGACTTTTACGACCACCGAAGATGGACAAACTTCAGTTGAAGTTCACTGTTTGCAAGGCGAGCGTGAACTGGCGAAATACAATAAATCTTTGGCGCGTTTCAGTTTGGATGGAATTCCGCGGGCACCAAGAGGCATGCCTAAGATTGAAGTCTCTTTCGATCTTGATGCTGACGGTATCGTTCATGTCGGCGCGCGCGATGCTGCCTCGGGTATGAAACAGTCCATGGTGATCAGGCGTTCTTCCGGTCTTTCGCGTACAGACGTGGAACGTATGGAACAAGAAGCCAGTGAATTTGCCGAACAAGACCGGATTCAAAAAGAAGAGATTGCTCTATCAATTAGAGCTGAATCTTTAGCTAGTGAAGCCGAACGCACCATCAAAAAATATAAAGGTGTAGTTGAAGATAGTTATTTGGACAAGGTGCAACAAAATCTGGATAATCTGAAAGCAGTGCTTCCGGCTGAGGGGCAATCAACAGAAGAACCGCCTGCTGAATTGAAAGCTCTGGTTGATAAACTAGACAGTTCGCTGCTTGAGGTCGGTCGCATTATTTATAGCCGGGGAAGAGATCTGACCGGCGAGAAAAAGAATAACCCGCCTGAAGAATCTTCTTCCGTACAAAACTAATTACTGGTAACTAACGTGGTCAAAATGGCAAGTCGTGATTATTATGAAGTTCTGGGTGTGAGCAAAACAGCCAGCTATGAAGAGATAAAGAAGACCTTCAGAAAAACCGCAGCTCAATTGCATCCGGACAATATAGATACCGGTAATGAGTCGGCTTTCAAAGAATTGGTGGAAGCTTATGAAGTTCTTTCCAGTGAAGAGAAACGATCGATCTACGATCGATACGGTGTTGATGGCTTGAAGCGCGGTGGCGGAGCTTCCGGCTTTGGCACTGATTTTGATATGAGCTCGTTTCAAGATTTGGGAGAAATATTCGAATATTTCTTCGGTGGCAGCATGCGCGGGCAGCGTAGTCGGACCGGAGCTCAACGCGGCAATGATCTACGCTATGACCTGGAGCTCGACTTTCATGAAGCGGCCTTTGGTGTGGAAAGAAAAATCAATATTCGTCATTTGCGGGCATGCTCGGACTGCAAAGGTACTGGCGGCGCGCCGGGGTGCGAGCCTACATTGTGTAAATCTTGCGGTGGGCATGGCCAAGTTCGTCAAACTACCTCAACTCTGTTCGGACAGTTTTCACAAGTTACCAATTGCCCAACATGCAGCGGGGAAGGTACTTGTGTAGAAAAAAGTTGCGAATCGTGCAAAGGCAAAGGACTTTTACGCAAAGATCGTTCTTTGGAGCTGAAAATACCGGCCGGTGTCGATACCGGTTCGCGTATTCGCGTATCAGCTGAAGGTGACGGCGGACGTAAAGGTGGAGCGCCGGGCGATCTGTATGTTTTCGTTCACGTACGCGATCATGAGAGCTTTATCCGCGAAGGTACGACAGTGCATTTAAAGCAATCCATCAGTATGCCCATGGCGGCACTCGGTGGTGACATGCTGGTTGAAACAATCAGTGGAAAACGTCTTTTGAAAATTGCTTCCGGTACTCAATCCGGTACGGTTCTCACGATGAAAGGCGAAGGTATTCCGCATTTGAGTAGTCCGGAAAGACGAGGCGATCAGCTCGTGCATCTGTTTATTGAAACACCGACCAAGCTTTCAGCCGAGCAGAAAGAGTTGTACGCTAAAATTGCTGAAAGTCAGGGAGAAAGCTTAACCGTACCGGAAAGCGAACGTCCTCAGACCGAAGCGGCAGCCGCTGGCAAAGAATCGAAAGAAGGACATCAATCCATATTTGACGCGATCGCCGGTGTATTTAAAGGTAAGAGTAGTGCTGATAGCGATTAGATTCTTTGCTGCTTTTTGTTTTAGCTATCTTTTCTTATTACCTCTAGCTCACGCTACGCGTTTGCCTGTCGAAGCGCGTAAGTCGGCGCTGCAAATATTTGTCCAAGGAACAGTTCGTCTTGACGGTTCGGTGAAAATGCCTGATGGCAGCATTATCTTGCCGCTGATGCCAACGGCAAATACGCCTAAAAGAAATAAAAACGAAGGCAGCCTCAAATATCCGGTGGGCTCGGAAAATCCGGAAATAGTTTTTTACGAAAACAATTGGGGACATATTCGAACGATAAAAAAAGATCGTTTACTGACTTTGCCTTTACCAAATGATTTGCCCGAGGCAATTCGCAAATATCTTTTGACTATGAAGTTCCCCTCCGATTTAATTGTTCCGGACGGTTTTGTTTTACCTAAATCTTTGAAGCCGATGGCGGCTGATTTGGACATTACGCTTGCTGAGGACATCGCTTTAGCTAAACCTGATTTGAGCCCGAAACGAGCGGAGAGCAAGGCGTATCACGGTCCGGGAATCTATGCTCTTACTTCTTTGAGCAAAGGTTCAATTATTTTTGTTGACGGTAAAAGTTTTGCCAAGCTTGCTGAATTTCCTACTGAAGGAACGCCTTGCGGCATGAATTTTGTCGATGGGCGAATTTATATCGCCGATCAAGCGAAAAATCGGATTTTGCTTTTGGATCCGAATAAGCGAAAGTTTCTTGGACAGATAGATTTGACTGCCGGATGTGCGCCGAAAGGTATTGCTTCTTTGCCTAACGGTCGCTTGGTATATGTTTCGGAGAGCGCTAATTCAAGCGTGGCCGTAATGGAAACGGCAACGGGCAAAGTGCTTGTTCGTACTAAAGTGCCGACCGGTCCCGGTCGTTTGATGATTACCGCCGATGGTGTTTATTTGGTTGTTTTAAGTGTGACTGCCGGTGAGCTTAGTGTCATATCAACTTATAATCAAAAATTGATTGGTACGGTAAAAGTCGGCAGTGTGCCAACTGCCGTTGTAATTTCTAAAAAAGACAAACTGGCATATGTGTCAAATCGTATGTCGAACACTGTTTCAGTAGTTGATCTCGGCAAAAGACAGATTGTCGGTACGATTAAAACCGGTGTTTCTCCTACCGGATTGGCTCTAAATAATGACGAGTCCAAGCTTTATGTTGCTCAAGGTCGAGATAATACGATTGGTGTTTTTTCTTGCAAAACTTTAGCCAAGCTACAAGACATAAAACTACCTTTGGATGTGGATTTCCCGCTTTCGCTCTGTCTCAGTCCGGACGGCAAACAGCTGATTGTTTCAAGCCAACAAACAGACATGATCGGTGTGCTTGATACTGAAAAACTTGATTTTGCCAAAGTTGTTTCAATTGGCAAACCGACTCACGAAGTGATTTGGATTCCGGCTAATTAAAATCCCGGATCCAGCGGGCGAGCTGGAGCTTCATCTGTTGTTGCTGGTGCTAGCATAGGCTTGGCCGGGTTCTCTTTTTTCAATATGTGGGCTGAAAGAATGCGATCGCCTGGACGAATCTTAAAGACCGTCGGCATGCCGGCTACAACACGGCCGAAAATTGCATACTTGCCGTCAAGTTGCGGTGTTGCTGCTTTAAGAATATAAAATTGGCAACTTGCCGAATGTGGATCTTGGCTGCGAGCCATGGCTATTATACCCTCTGCGCTGTGGCTGAGACCGCGATGTATCTCCAACTTGAGAAAACGCGGTTGTCCTGTGCCGGGATCGACATAATTGCCTGTGCCGTTGCCGTTCGGACAACCGCCTTGTATACACCAGCTTTCTACGCGATGAAAAGTCAGACCGTTATAAAATCCACGCTCAACAAGATCCAAAAAATTTCCGGCTGTGTATGGAACGGCTGAATAATAGATACGCATGACAATCGGACCTTTGTCCGTTTGCATTTCCACTATCTGGTCGGCGGCGCTTGCCGGAGGTAGAGTGCCAAGCAAACAACATAAAAGCAGGGCTGGCAATGCGACTTTAAGCATATTGGACATTGGCTGCTTTATTTAAAAAGCGAGTAATGCTTGCTTGATAGAGAAGTTCTACGGTGCCGACCGGACCGTTTCTTTGTTTGGCGATGATGATTTCTGCTTCGCCGCGACGTTCACTTTCCGGATTGTAATAATCATCACGATAAATGAACATGACGATATCGGCATCTTGCTCAATGGAGCCTGATTCTCTAAGGTCTGAAAGCATCGGGCGTTTGTTCTGTCTTGCTTCAACTGCACGTGACAGCTGAGAAAGAGCGATTACCGGAACGTCTAGTTCGCGGGCCAAAGTTTTTAAGCCGCGTGAAATTTCGGATACTTCTTGTACGCGGTTGTCCGACTGTTTGCGTCCTTGCATGAGCTGAATATAGTCGATGATGATCAAGCCTAGATCCTTCATTTCGGCTTTCAAACGGCGGCATTTTGCGCGAATGTCCAAAACGCTGATTGCCGGCGAATCGTCAATATATAAAGGTGCTTCGCCCAGGCGTCCCATAGCCACCGATAAGGCGGTCCAGTCATTTGTTTGCAGAAAGCCTGTCCGCAGTTTGTTTGCATCAATGCGTGCTTCACTGCAAAGCAAACGTTGCACGAGCTGTTCTTTGGACATTTCCAGACTGAATACGGCCACCGGAACATTACACTCAAGAGCAGCGTGTTGAGCCAAATTCAAAGTAAAGGCCGTTTTACCCATGGAAGGTCTGGCGGCGACGATTACTAAATCTGATTTTTGCCAACCGGAAGTCATTTCATTGAGATCATAAAATCCGGTTGAAAGACCGGACAAAGCATCTCTTTGTTCGTAGCGTTGTTCGATTCGGGCAAAAGATTCGTTGACGATATCGCGAATGGGCACTAAGGCTTGCATATTGCGTCGTTGAGCGATGCCAAAAACTAAGCGCTCAGCTTTATCGACAGCAATGTCGGCTTCGATCTCTTCGTAGCAGGTTGAGACAATTTCAGTTCCGGCTTTAATCAGATTGCGCAACAAAGCTTTTTCGTTAACAGATTTAGCGTAGTATTCTACGTTTGCTGTGGTCGCCACCGACATAGCTAAGTCTGTCAGATATTGTCGCCCGCCAACGTTTTCCAGCTTGCCTTGATCTTTTAGGTGTTGCGATACCGTAACTATGTCGATTGGTTCGTTTTTGTCAAACAAATCGAGCACTGCAGCATAAATTACTTGGTGCGATTTACGATAGAAATAATCGGGTTCTAAAACATCAACAACTTTAGAGATCGATTCCGGATTTACAAGCAAAGCGCCAAGTACCGCTTGTTCGGCTTCTGTAGCCTGAGGCGGTATGCGTTCAAGGGTAGTGTCCTGTAGGTGTTCTGTTTCCATACTAATAAATATACGTTACCTTAAGGACTAAAGTTCAATTACTCTTCGTCGAGGGATGAGGTGTCACCGGTAGGAAGTCCCAATTCCCAAGCTTTGAGCAAGCGACGCATGATTTTGCCGCTACGGGTTTTGGGCAGGCTGTCTTTGACTTCGATCTCGCGTGGATAAGCATGGGCTGCCAATCGACGTTTCGTGTATTCGCGAATTTCGTCGAGCAGCTTCGGCGAAGATTTTATGCCGTGGTTCAAGACGATGAATGCTTTGATGATCTCGCCGCGCTCTTCGTCCGGTTTGCCGATAACGCCAGCTTCGGCTACAGCTTCGTGCTCAACTAAAGCTGATTCCACCTCGAAAGGTCCGACTCGATGTCCGGCTGTATTGATTACGTCATCGGCGCGACCAACGAACCAAAGATAGCCGTCGGCGTCTTTCCAGGCATTATCGCCACTGAAGTACCAACCGGGAATACGGAAATACTCGTTGAACTTTTCTTCGTTGCGCCATACTTGACGGAGCATCGAAGGCCAACCCGGACGGACAACCAGTCGTCCAAGCTGTCCGGGAGCCAGTTCGTTGCCGTCGTCATCGACTACGGTAACATAGACTCCGGGCAATGGTTTGCCCATGGAACCTGGCTTAACTGGAAGACATGGCAGATTGGAGACAAGCTGCATGCCGGTTTCGGTTTGCCACCAATTGTCGTGAATCGGCAAACCGTATACTTTCATGCCCCAGCGAATTACTTCTGGATTTAGCGGCTCGCCGACGCTCAAAATATGGCGCAAGCTTTCCAGTGAATGTTTAGTTACTTCTTCGTCGCCGGCTTTCATCAACAAGCGTAAAGCGGTTGGGGCCGTGTACCAGACTGTGACATGAAGACGATCTATAAGCTGGTACCATTCGGCGGCACCAAAGCGTCCTTCGTAAGCAACAATGGAAGCTCCGTTTGACCAGGGTCCGAAGATACCGTATGCGGTGCCAGTTACCCAACCAGGATCGGCTGTGCACCAATAAACATCATCTTCACGTAAATCGAGAACCCATTTTGTAGTGGCGTGCAGTCCGACAATATCGTTATGAACGTGAAGAATCCCTTTGGCTTTACCGGTTGTGCCTGAAGTGTAAAGCAAATAGAGCGGATCTTCCGCATCCATGTGAGTGCAGCTCAATTGTTCGGAGGCATCGACTAAAAGTTCGTCAAATGAAAGATCGCCATTCTTGCTCTCCTCGTTGCTGTTCACAACTATTACATATTCAAGTTCCGGAAGATGCTCGCGGATTTCATCCAGTTTTGGTTTGAGTTCTTGCGTCGTGATTACTACTTTGGCGCCGCTGTCGCTCAAGCGATCTTTTAAGGCATCAGGTCCGAAGGCTGAGAATAATGGTCCGACTACGGCACCGATTTTGGCAATTGCCACAGTCGAGATGTACAGCTCAGGAATCCGCGGCATGAAAACAAAAACGCGATCTCCCTTTTCGACGCCTAACCCTTTAAGAGCGTTGCCTAAGCGGTTGGATAAATAATAGATATCTTGGAAGGTGAATGTTTCAAGCTGGTTCTGGGCGTTGACCGAATATAAAGCTACTTTATTACGCCGTCCGTCGTTCATATGGCGGTCAACGGCATTGAAAGCGGCGTTTACTTTGCCTTCGGCGAACCAACTAATCTCTTTGCGGGCTTGATCCCAGGAAAAGCTGGCATATGTTGCTTCGTAATCTTCCAAATTGGCTTTTAAAGGAAACTTCTTGATAATCTCTTTGCCTGAGGCGTGGGGAACGTGAGTGGAGCTGCCGGAAGCTCTAAAAGAGCCTTCTTTACTGTTTCCCTTGAGTTTATCGACTACTTTCATCGTTAATCCTTTGGCATTGCCAACTTATAAATGCATGCATAAAAGAGTCTGCGGTTGACTGCCGAGACCCAGGATAAGATTGGATTGCTAGAAGTTAGCTGCTCGCTTGATCCGGATAGTTTGATTCGTCAGCAATGAAACCGACGAAAAGACCGGTGGCTGCACCGACGACCAAACCCCAGCAAGCGCCAATTTTGCCGCCAAAATAAGGAATGACCGATGCCGGCAAAGGCCAAAAATTGATGACTTTGCAGCCTAGTCCGACGACAACGGCTCCAGCCAATGCCATCAGCACCATTCCCAGCATGGTTAGGCTCATACCTTCTGAATTTTTCACTGCTTGATGCCTCAACTAAAAGATTGACAAAGAGTATAACAGCGGAGCTAAAGCCCTGTCTCTGCCTTTAATGGATCGTTATTTATTTACTAACTAAAAAGCAGTAATGCCAGACCGGCAATCGTCTTTGCATCCGTGATCTTGCCTGCTAGGGCCCATTGCCAAGCTTCAGACATTGAGACAGTCACTATCTCTATCTCTTCGTCATGGTCAGGGTTCGTGCCTCGCCATTCCAGATCTGTAGCTAAATATAAAGTCAAAAGCTCATTACAAAATCCTGGCGCCGGATAAAGTTGGGCGAATTCACGCCAGTTATTGGCCCAATAACCGGTCTCCTCAGCAAGTTCTCTCTTGGCAGCGATTAGTCGGTCTTCTCCGACTTCCACTCTGCCTGCCGGCAATTCAAAAAGTTCTTGGTCGATGGAATAGCGGTACTGTTTAGCCAGGAGTATCTGACCGGGCTTTGGTTGACAAGCGATTGTCACTCCACCATTGTGCTCAACAATTTCTCTTTCAATTCTTCCACTGCCTTCCCGACTCAGGTAATCTTTACGAACATTGAAAATGTGTCCGGAAAAGACTTTTTGACTCTCAAGCAAATGTTTGCGTGTATAAAGCGCCATTAATATTCTGACTCCAGAAGTTTGTATGAATTATTTGCAAGCAACAGCATATATCGAAAGTCTTTCGCCGACTACGCTCAATCCAAGTCTTGAGCGTTTTGCCGAATTCATGCGCCTTGCCGGCAATAAACAAGATTTATATCCAACCATTCATGTCACCGGCACCAACGGCAAAGGTTCCGTAGTAGCTATTGTTGATTCGGTATTGAACGCTTCCGGGCTAAAATGCGGACGTTTCATCGGTCCTCATTTATTGCGCTGGAATGAGCGTTTTCATGTGGGTGGAGAACCGATTTCAGACTCTAAGTTTGCTGAGTTGGCAAGTCTCTTGCGCGAACTTTCTGAAGACTTTGGTAAAAAAGAAGAGCGCTACGGCTGTTTAACCTGGTTTGAGTTTCTTGCGGCTATGGCTTTCTTTTATTTTGCCGAACAAAAAGCGGATGTAGCTGTGATTGAAGTCGGGCTTGGCGGGCGCTGGGATGCGACCAACGTAATTACTAATCCGGTTGCTTGTGCGATTACAAGTATCGGTCTCGATCACACTCATATACTCGGTAACACTGTGCTTGAAATTGCTGGTGAAAAGGCAGGGATCATTAAGCCTGCAGTTCCTATTGTCACTGGCTGCAACGGTGAAGTCTTGTCCCTAATTGAAAGTGTAGCCAGGCGTAACCAAGCCCCTTTGATTATTTGCAAGGATCAGAAACTAAGCGGTGCTCTTGATTCGCTCAGTTCCCGTTGCTACGAACAATTTATGACAGCAAAACATAAATTAGCCTTATCTGGCTCTTATCAAAAAACAAACGCTTTGATTGCTGCTTCTTTGTTGGCGGCTTATGAAAAACGTTATAATCAGCCAGTCTTAAACGCTCTCTCTGATGGTTTTGCGCATGTATTCTGGCCCGGACGCTTTCAATATTTTCCGCAAGAAAATATTCTTCTGGACGGAGCTCACAATCAACCGGCTGCTGTCTGTTTGCGGGCTGCTCTTGATCGAGACTTTCCGCAAGGACGAAGACATTATGTGTTAAGCGTATATCAAAACAAAAATTCAAAAGAGATGCTGGCGGCTTTACTGAAAGAAAATGACATAGTCTATGCTGCTGAAGCTGGCGGGCGTCGTCCGGTATGTACGGCAGACGAAATTGCCGCTATGGCGCGTGAACTGGGGTGCGAAACGAAGAGCTTCTCGAGCCTTGAAGAAGCTTTTAGCGCTGCGTTGAATCGCAAAGAGAAAGCAGAATTGCTAATTGGGACCGGCTCTTTTGCTACGGTTAAAATCGGGCTTTCAAGCTTGGGCTTTAAGAGTGTTGAGGAATCTCAAATAATAAAATGAGCAATGAACTTTTTTACAATCTTTCCGGTAGCGTAGCCTGTATGGGCTTGCCGATTAGCGGTACAACAGTGAGACTGTTTGATTACAGGTTTGACGGAGAAGGTGTGGTCCGTCATTTTGTGCAAGAAAAAATGACGGCAGCAAAAGGTGATTTTACTTTTGAGGTAAAAACCGGAGTTTATTCTGTGGAAATTATTCCGGTTGAACATAGCCGCTTCTCGCGTCAATCTTTTGAGCCGGTTTTAGTCACCGGAAACATCAATCTAAATGTGATACTACGCTCCGGTTCCATTCTCTCCGGTACAGTTTACGGCTCTGAAAAACGAAAGCTCGCTGCTTGTGAAGTGACAGCTATCGGTCCCTATCCGCAGATTGCCAGAGCGATGCAAATAACCGATGCCGATGGCAGATTTGCTTTGAGTTTGACTGAAGGTAAATATCATTTAGCAGTAAGGGGGGGCTCTTTTCTCTCTCCCGAATTTCATCAAATAGAGCTTTTCGCTGACAAAGATTTGGATTTGATTCTGCCTGAACCGGCTTCATTCCAGGGGGACGTTACCGATCAAGATGGAGCACCCGTAGCTAACGCGCAGCTGCGCATCAAATCACTTGCCGAACAGGAAAAATTCTTGACCAGAGAATTACCGATGTTTGTAAACTGCAACACTGACGAACAAGGATTGTTTTCTTGTTTGCTTTCTCCAGGAAGTTACAGTGTTAGTATCAGCCCACCTGCCGGTGCCAGTCTTTCTGAAAAGCTGGCTGGACAAACCACAGTGCAAGCTGATTGCCGGCGAAGCTATGTTTTACTGCCCGGCTGTCTTTTGTCCGGACAGATCTTTTGGCGGGGAACGCCGGTTGCCGGAGCGTTAATCACCGTATTTGGTGCTGAGCTCGAATCTTCCAGAGTGACCGCTGCCGACGGTAGTTATTCATTCTCTTTGGCTCCGGGAGATTATCAATATTCTGTTGTTGTACAGCCAGATGCTCTTGGTTTGATGTCTGGTGGACAGCCGGCGCCGGCAGTTGGTTCTTATCAATTGAAACAAGACGGCCGGTTTGACCTTGAATTGCAAGAAGGCATATCACTTTGCGTCAAAGTTTACGGACCGGCAAAACGCCCGCGTCCAGAAGTGTCATTAGCCATTTTTGCCACAAAAAACGGAACGTTTGACGGTTTGGCTCTTTGTTCTCGTCCGATTGTCAGCGGCCTGACCGGAGCCGACGGAGACTATCGGACACGATTGTTGCCTGGTAAATATTGGCTTGTGCTCAATAATCAGTTCTCGACCGGTCGTTTGATTCAAATTAGCGGTGAGAATGAAGAAGAAATTTTGAATGTTGATAATATTTGTTTGTTGAATTTTGACGTCACCTCGGATAACGACGATCCGGTACCAGGCTGCCAGATTACTTTTGAAGCGTACGCAAAGAACGGAGAAGAGAACGATCTGTTTGAAGCTCTGTCTTTCCCGCTGTTTACTGATAAGTCCGGTCAATGTCATCTGACGCTCTCTTCAGGAATTTATTCTTTTCATTTAGAGCCAAATGAGAACTCTCCTTATGCTCCAAGAGATATTCGTCAACTTTCGGTAATGGCTGATTTAAATCGTCGTGTCCGTTTAACCTTAAAAGCTTAAGTCTAAAATTTAGTGCAACATCACTTAAAAAAACGCAAGTTTTTGTCTTGATCTGGGCAGATCTAGAGCAGGTTATACGCAGTTTGCTAAAAATGATTGACTGGCGATTGAACTTTACGCTTTTGCTGGCTTTTTGGCTCTTAGTAGCACAAAATCCGGCTTCTGCTTATGGTTTGAAAGCTTTAAAGCCAATTGAAGATATTTCAACTTACGTGGATCCGGCCGAAATATACGCCGATGCTGTGCGTGAGTATCAAGCTGGCGCTTTAACCCAGGCTGAGTCTTTATTCAAAAAAGTGCTTAGTTTGAGTCCGGGCAACGCCGCGGCTGAATTTAATCTTGGCGCTATTGCTGAAAAACGTCAAAATTGGAGCGCCGCTCTTGCTCATTACCAGTCAGCGCTTAAAAAAAATCCGCAAGATGAAGACTGTCGGGCTGCGGTTGCTGATATGAGGGATAAGATTAAAGAGCAATCCGGAAGCAAAGCTAAAGCTGCTTTTGCTCGCGGTGCTTATCTTGAAGCTGCTAGCGAGCTGAACAAGTTGTCGACCGCTGCTCCCGATGCTCAAATTGAATTTGCACTCGGTCAATCTTTTCGCGGGCTGAAATACTATCTTTTTGCAGCTTACCATCTCAAAATGGCCATATTTCTTGATCCGGAAAATGAATCTTATCGCAAATCTCTTGTTGAGCTGGATCAAGAGATAATTGCTGCCCAAGAAAAAGCTTTTAGCAATTCGGCAATTTTAGGTATGTCACACTTGCGCTTGCCTTTCGGTGCCGAGCTGGCTGGTGGACCATAGAGGCAAGCAGATGTACTTAGCTTTGTTCTTACTGATTATCTCTGCTCTTGTTTCCGCTCCGGTAAATTGTGCTCCAGCAATTAAAGGGCGTGTGGAAACCGGTGACGTCTTCGTCAAACTGGCGCGCCCAACAGCGAAAGCGGTGCCGCAAGAGGCTACTCCGGATAAGAGCGGCGCAACAAAGCCGGTGATTGATGTTTCTGATTTTATGTTCGGTAATGCCGAAGAGTTTGCCCAAAAAACGGTTGATGCCGAAAAGAAATCGGAGAAAGACGAGAGCGAGCTGGTGATTGCTTGGGAAAATTGGCATCGGCGTGTTTCAGCGATAATTTATCGTCGTTGGAAAGTTTATGGTTCGGTCTCCGGTGAAGCAAAAGTGCGTTTGACTGTTTCACGCGAAGGCGTTATTAACGTCAAATTTCTTTCTTTTCTTGAACAAGCTGAAGATGAATATGAAGAGACTGTAGGGGAGCAAGCGGCTTTTGAATCTAAAGTTTTAGCAGCATTAGCCAGCCTGAACCATAATCCGGCTCTTGAGTTTCCCGCTCAATCCAAACGTCAGGAAGTCGTTTTGAATACACGCTTCACTTCTCATTCCGGGGTTGGACCCAGCGGTTACAGTTGGAAGCGCGGCGATTATGAACGAGTCCGTCCTTGAAGTCAGCTGGCAGCCGAAGGAGCTGTTTCAAGTGATAGTTTTTTCGGTTGTTCAAGAGTGCGAATGTTTAAGGGCATGAATGCCGTAGCTAAAAAGCCGACTAAGTAGACGGTTGAAACGGTCGCTCCAGCGACGGCGTAGGAGCCGCCCATGGCTGAAATAAGCTGCCCGGCCGCAAGTGAAGCGATTGCGGCAAAGATTCTCCCTGACTGCACACTGGTACCGAAAGCGGTGCTGCGTATTTGAGTGTCATACAGTTCAGGTACGTAAATAAACAAAGAAACAAAAGGTGCGGCAGCAAAAAAGCCAACCATGAATGCCCAAAAAAGAAGTAAGGGACCATATGTCGTTACGCTGGTGAACATGGCTAAACAAGAGATTAGGGCGCCGCCAAAAGCTAAACGGAATGAGTTTACCCGGCCGATCCGCTCATAAAGAAGACCGAAGATTAGAGAAGAAGCGATTGAGCCGATATTAAGGATGACTGCCGCTGTGCTGCGTTCGTTGACGGCCGTGCTTGAACCGACTAGCTGGTTGATCCAAGCTGGAATCCAGGAAAGAATTGCCCAATAGCCAACAATGGTTGCCGCTGCCAAACCAATTACACAAACTGTTCGTTGTCTGTGTTCTTGATCGAAAAGAATGGAAAATTTTGTCAAACAAGACTTTTGTTTGCTGACCATATTTGTCTGGTTTTCTAAAAAACAAGGTGAATCTTTTAGTTTGAGCCGGATATAAATGGTTAAAAGTGCAGGAAGCGCTCCGGCTAAATAAAGCCAACGCCAGCCAAAGCTGCCGATGCCGTAATTCAACAAGGCTGTAAACAGATAACCGGCACCAAATGAGCTGCATAATATGCCGGTTGCCCAATAGCGGGAAGAACCTTTCCAGGCTTCAGCAAGTAAGACGGCGCCGACACTTACTTCTCCACCGATGCCACAGCCGACAAAAAAGCGATAAAAGGCTAGTTCCATCCAGTTGTGGCTGGTTGCGCATAAAGCTGTGCAAACAGCATATAAAAGGATAGTGAAAATCATAGTGCGAACTCGACCAAAACGGTCAGCAATCATTCCGAAGATGGCCGAGCCGACTGTCCAGCCGATCATAAAGGTGGCAAGTATCAGTGCGCCGTGCCAAGCAATGATGGAATGCGATTTGGTGTGCAGCAGTTCGGATAAAGTGGGAAACAAGACGAGAACAAAAATTGAGGCATCCATGCCGTCAAAAAAGGTGCCTAACCAGGTAGCAATCAAGGTTTGCCAGCTTTCGCCCTTGTGGTTAATGCTTTGCATTAGGCAGTAGCCAAAGTCGGATTCCAATTAGCTAGAGGCTCGACTGTGGAGTCGGCAATTACCGGTGCGAACTGTTTATTGACGCTTTGCCATTTGCTCTTCACGATGCCGGAACGATAAATCTCTTGATGGGTGACGAAAGCTAGTCTCGAGCTAAAACTGCTTGCCGACATGGTTTTTTGCAGTTGATCTTGTTGGGCGTCGTCTTTGGAGATAATCCAGATCATATCGGTCTTGCCGGAATCGAGAACCGCTTGCGCTGACTTGATTATTTGTTCGGCAGACATTGATTGATGATTGACTATACCGATGCGGTGCAGAGCACCATTGCGCCGGAATGAAACTATGGAGGCAATCGCTTCTTCTTTGCCAATCTCTCTGGTTAACCAACTGAAATCGCTGATCATGCCTGATTTTTGTTCCATAAGAAAGAGCATGCGTAAGTTAGCTATTTCAAGCAAATAACGCTGCATCTCATGATCGGAGATGTCGATTTCGCTTTCTTTGGCGTTAGCGACGCTGCGCGCAAGGGGCGACAGCATATAGACTAAAGGTTTGGTTGGCGTAGTCCACCAAGGCAACTTGCCACCGTGACGCTGGCAGAAAAGATAATCGAGATAAAAAAGCTTTCTCAAGCGGTCGCGGATAAGCACCGGCTTGTCGTCGCATGATATGAACCAGGCAATATGCTTTTCGAGCAATACATGGTGTTCTTCAATAAATTTGAAGATCATTACGTCTCGTTCGCTTAATTGGATGGCCATATAAAAGGTCCTCGGTTGTTTAGGGGAGATTGGTTTGTTGAAACTTTTAATGCTGTTTGTTTTTGTTGTAATACTGGAAAAGAGCGTCGTCATAGCGCGGAGGGTGAACCGAATATTTTTGACGGAGCTTTGTGTCCATATCAGAAAGTTGCGCTGATGAATTTTTAAGAGATTCGGAGCGATCGGTGACCTCTTTGAGCATGCTCTCCAGTTCTTCTTTAGTACGAGCTGCCGGACGGGGGCGAATCATATCGTTGTATAAAGTAGCTGAATCTTCGAACCAGCTGGAATACAAATTCTTGAAAGTTTTTACCTCGGGCATTGACGCCGGTACTGGCATTGTCGCTAATTTTGTGGCGAGAAGTTTGTAATTTTTGGCGATATGTCCAGCCGTTACGCAGAACTGTTGAACACGTTCGCTTTCTTGGTTCATGCTTCGGTTGATCACATATTTATCCGTTTCGGAAGGGCGATAGTAGCTGATATATTCATCAAATGCTTCAAACCATTGCTCGGGAGTGCTGGTCTGACTGACCAAAGGATGAGGACCTTCGTTTACCGGCTTACTGTTATTGCTACTACTGCTGGTGCTGCTGTTGGTACTGCGTCCGAAATAATCTCCTTGTTTATTGTCCGGTGCGGCGGCAAAAGTTGCGCATGGCAAAGACAACATAAGCAGAACAAGCGCTAAACTTGCTGTTGCTCCTTTTTTTATATTGTCCTGTGCTTTCATGATCTATTTTCCGTTTGTCTGTAATAAAAAGAGTGTTTTTAGCCGCCCGGATCACCGGCTCCGCCGAAGGGACTTCCGTTGTTGCCTTGTTGTGGTGACTGGCCGCGATAAGGAGAGACGTTCATTTGCGAGCCGTCACGATATTTAGCTTCATAACGTGTGGTATTAGCGTTCATGGTGTTCATGCGCACTATCTTCCAAATCGTATAACCGGCTAGAAGAAGCAACAATCCGCCAACGGCGCCGATAACGCGGGAGGCACCATACTGGCTGCCAAAAACCACCGACCAACCGGCAAGCCCGACAAAAATTGTCGCCATGACTACGCCGAGAAGAACCAGATAACGGCTGAAAGTTTTAACTGTTGGCAAAGGACCTTGGAAGAAAAATCTTGAAGCTTCTTTTTGGTGCTGGAAATCGCGGTCAATTTCTTGGCGTCCGCCGTTTCCTTGATCGCCTTGAAAGGTTCCTTGCCCACCGTTGCCGGCGCCGGATTCAAACATGCCGCGACCGCCGTTGCCTTTACCGCTTTGATAAGTAGCTTGACCGCGGTTGCCCGAGCCGGATTCAAACATGCCGCGACCGCCGTTGCCGTCGCCACTTTGATAAGTACCCTGACCGCCGTTGCCGGAGCCGGATTCAAACATGCCGCGACCGCCGTTGCCTTTACCGCTTTGGAAATTAGCTTGGCCGCCATTGCCCGAGCCGGATTCAAACATACCGCGACCACCGTTGCCTTGACCGCTTTGGAAAGTGCCCTGACCACCGTTGCCGGAGCCGGATTCAAACATGCTACGACCGCCATTGCCTTGACCGCTTTGGAAATTAGCTTGGCCGCCGTTGCCAGCACCGGATTCAAACATGCCGCGACCACCGTTGCCGGCGCCGTTTTGGAAAGTACCCTGACCACCGTTGCCGGCGCCGGATTCAAACATGCTGCGACCGCCGTTGCCGGCGCCGTTTTGGAAAGTGCCCTGACCGCCGTTGCCAGCGCCGGATTCAAACATGCCGCGACCGCCGTTGCCGGCGCCGTTTTGGAGAGTGCCCTGACCACCGTTGCCGGCGCCAGATTCGAACATGCCGCGACCACCGTTGCCGATGCCGTTTTGATAAACACCTTGACCGCCGTTGCCAGCGCCGCCTTCAAACATGCCTCTGCCGTTTACTTGGCCTTGACCGTATTCATACATACCTTGCTGCTGTCCGTTAATCATTCCCCGACGTCCGGCGCCAGGAACGTAAGCCCACGGTGATTTCGGTGGACCACTTTGACCGGCGGGAAACGCGTTACCGTGAGTCCGATCAGCCATACCGCTAGGGATTGGGTGTGGTGAACCGAGATCGCCAGGAACAACGCCAGCTGGCATGAATCCGTCGCCAATCGCCGGAGGCTGACCTTGGTTCGGGCTTTGACCGTAAAAAGAATAAGGAGCGCCGCTAATAATTGGGTTGCGCAACGTTCTTTGTCCTGGACTGGACAAGTATTCTGCATATTCGGCTTGGGCCAAATTTGGCATACAGGCTGGCAGAATGGTGGCAATCAAAGCTGAAAGACCAAGCATTTTCAGCTTCCTTGCTCCTTTCATAATGTTTACTGCCGTATGCATACCTTTTATCTAACCTCGTTTATTCTTGATTCGTTTTGCTGATTGTTGTTGCTTTGTTGTCGCTCTCTTCTTCTTTTGGGCTGTCCAAAGCTAGTTGTGAGAGTTGATGAGAGAGTGAGCTCAACTCGCTCATGGAGGGGAAGTCAGTCATTGTTTCAGTTGCTTCCTCTTCGTCATCACCCCAGATGCTTTGTTGGATGGCTCGAGCTGCTGCTTTTGCCGTATCGGGGCTGGCGAAGTATGAGTCATCTATTAGAGGAGCAATTTGAATTGAGTTTATTTCTAAGGTTTTTTCTTGTTTTATTTCAGTCGGTGCTACGAATATGTCTTCGGTTTCATTGCTGATGAAGGAGTCAACCATTGAGCTTTCGTTCTCTTCGATATCGTCAATAAGCGGCTCTTCCGACATGTCGAAGCGTGGCTTGCTGGCGTTGCGACCCATGTTCAAAGAGGTCAATACCGGGGTTGCTGCCGGACGTACAACCGGTTCGTAGTCTCCGGCCGGCATTTCAAGAATCTTGACTCCATCGGCTTCCACTTCGTCGATAGTGCGTACTTGATACTCTTCTTGCAAAGTCTCTTGTCGCGATTTGCCTGTGAGCGTGCAATTTCTATCGTCTTGCGGCACTTCGATATCGAGCACTTTGCCCAGTGTTACTTCCAATCCCAGACCGCGCAGTTCACAACAAAGTCCGTCAAAAGCTGCTGTCCGTCCGCCGGCATTGGAATCTTTGCCTTGAACGATATCGGCATATATTTGATGACGTCCTTGAATGTCGTCTGACTTGACGGTCATCATTTCATGGAGAAGATGCGAAGCACCGTAAGCTTGAATCGCCCACACTTCCATTTCACCCATACGCTGTCCGCCGTGGTTGGCTTTGCCGCCGACCGGTTGCTGGGTGACAGCGGCGTAAGGTCCGCCTAAACCTGAACGAGCATTGATTTTGTGCAAAACAAGCTGGTTCAGCTTGAGCATATATTGGCGTCCGACCAATACCGGACGATCAAAAGGTTCACCGGTTTTACCGTCGAAGAGTAAAGCTTTGCCGTCTTCGCCGAGCCAATCGTAGCCTGGCAGTTTACGTACTTCATTCATCGCTTCGGTAACCAATTTGTATGAAGCGTCAGGTGAAATTGATTCGTCAAATTGATGGATACGGTAGTAGCGGTTGAGAATACTTGAATAAAGCCCAAGTTGAGTATCGAATACTTGACCGATATTCATCCGGCTAGGAACGCCTAAAGGATTCAAGCAAATATCGACCGGAGTACCGTCAGGTAGATAAGGCATGTCTTCATCCGGAACGATGATTGAAACAATACCTTTGTTACCGTGACGTCCGGCGAGTTTGTCGCCGACTTCAACCGGACATAAGCGAGCAATCAGAACTTCAATTTCGCAAATGATTCCAGCTTTCAATTCCGGTGTTGTTTCCGGTGTGAAGATGCGCACGTCGATGACGCGACCGCCGGAGCCGTGCGGTACGCGCAAGCTGGTGTCAGCCATGTCTTCGGCTACTTTACCGAAAATTGCTTGCAGGAGTTCTTCTTCGGCGCTCAAAGCTTTTTGTTCTTTCGGTGAAAGCTTCGCTACAAGAATATCTCCCGGTTCAACATAAGAACCGATTTTAGCGATGCCCCGTTCGTCCAGATGATCAAGATCTTCGCCGCTTACGTTTGATACTTCCGGGGTTAAAATTTCCGGACCACGCAAAGTTTGGTGAACGCCGACTGAATGTTTTTCAATTTCAATGTGTGTAAGTTTATGATCCCGAACCAGACCACGACGGACAACAATGGCATCTTCATAGTTTTGTCCGTTCCAAGGAACGAAAGCAACGAGCAAGTTGCGACCAAGGGCCAGTTCGCCTTGATCGATACCCGGTCCGTCAGCAATTATTTGTCCGGCTTCGATGCGATCGCCGATTTTAACTGTAGGCCGTTGATCAAGAATCGTGTTTTGATTTGTGCGATCATATCTAATTAATTGATAGTTGCGTCCTTCGCCGGAGCTTTGTGTAATTCTAATTTCATTGCCGGTAACTTTAGTGACAGTGCCGGCACGACGAGCGACGATCGAATGCCCGGAGGAACGAGCAACAATTTTTTCCATGCCAGTGCCGACACGCGGACGCTCAGGCTTAATCAGCGGCAAAGTTTGCCGCATCATGCCGCCGCCCATTAGAGCTCGTCCGGTATCATCATGCTCGAGGAAAGGAATTAAAGCCGAACCAACCGAGATGAAACCTTGAGGAGCGATACCGATGAAATCAACTTCACTCGGTAGCACGTTGTAGAAAGAAGCTCCGCGTCTAGCGTAAACAAACGGTCCGGCAATCTTGTTGTTCTCGACTTTACTGTCAGGCGGTGCCAGAGTGAATTTTTTGTCGTCAGCCGGAGTTAAGTAAGTAACATCATCGGTAACCATACCGTCGATTACTTTGCGATAAGGCACGGTCATGAAACCGTCTTCGTCGATACGGCAGAAAGTGGCCATGTAAGAGACCATCCCGCAGTTCTTACCTTCAGGAGATTCGACTAAACAAACCCGTCCGATTTGGCTGGGATGCACGTCGCGCATTTCGGCCGGAGCGGCGTTAGGGTCGATCCCTCCCGGTCCGAAAGAAGTAATCCGGCGACGGTGCGAAAGTTCGGACAAAGGATTTTGTTGATCGAGATATTGCACCAGCGGGTTGCCGGCAAAAAACTTGTTGATCGCATTGACGAAAGGACGAACATCGATGAAGTCGTTAGGGCTGCCTACTTCTTCTTCATCTTCATGCAGTTCGAGGCGGGTGCGTACTGAACGGATCATTTGAGCCAGTGCCGGACGTACAGCTCTTGTTAAAACATCGCCGACCCCGCGCAAGTGTCTGTTTTCCAAACTGTCGATATTGTCTATAGTGCCGGCGCCTAAAGGCAAAGAAAGCAAATACTCAATTACGCAGAGAAGATCTTCGCTGTTCAATTGAAGCGATTGGGATTCGACTCCGAGCTTATTATTGAAACGACGACGTCCGAGTCCGCCTAAAGAGTAGCGACGACGATCGCTTATTTCTTGCAAGGCGGCATTACCGGAAGATTGACCACCGGTGCCGTCCGGTTTCCAGGCTTTGCCTAGTACCGAAAGAGCTTCCGCTTGAGATAACTGTTTGCATTCAATACGGTTACGCTCCAAAAGCGGCAAAATTCTTTTTTGAATGACGCTCCACTCTACGCCCATGGCGGTTAAAACAGTAGTAGCTGCAACCCAACCGCGTTTTGGCAACTTAATCCGGCATTTGGCGCGGCTGGTTTTGCCGGTGCCGGTTTCCAGATCAAGTTCGAAACTGATCGGAGCACCAAGCTCGCCAAGAATCAGCGCTTTATACATTAGCTGGCTGTTCATTTGGAAATAAACGCCAGGAGCGCGAACCAGCTGTCCTAATACTACGCGTTCGGAACCGTTGATTACGAAAGTGCCGCGGTCGGTAATTACCGGTACATCGCCCATGTATGCTGTTGATTTACGCAAAATACCGCTTTGCGTATCACGCAACCAAATCTCCATGAGTAACCGGCGAGCATGAGTCATGTTGGTTTTGCGAGCATGCTCAGACGAAGTCGGATAACCCGAGTCGGCGGCATAATCTTCAAAACGCCAATGTACTTTGCCGTCCGAACCGACAAATGAAATTTCGTAGCGGGGGTTGAATTCGCTGGCAATCGGAGAGATATCGGCAAACAGATTACCGATTGTTTCTTCGAGAAACCCTCTGTAAGAGCGTCTGGGAAATTCAGCTAAATCCGGAGGTTGGAAATAAAAGCTCATTGGGCTGCTACCTCATTTCCGGCAGTTGCCGCTATATTGCTTTGCAAAGAACGTTTGTGGATAGCCAGTGCTCTAGCCAAGTCTCCGGCATAATCTTTATTGCTCGGACGCAGGGCTGAAGCGATACGAAATTCGGAGATTGATTCGGTAATTTGCCCGTCAGCCAGCAAGTCTACTGCTAGACGATGATGCAATTCCGGAACTTGCAAATTGTTAGTTAGAACTTGGCGCAAAGTGGCGATGGCGCCTTGATAGTTGTTTTGGGCTTCCAGTTCCGAAGCTTTAGCAAAAATGCTGTTGATAAAAGGATCTTTGTTTTCGCTAGACGATGCTGCCGGTGCTGCTGCTTGCATCGGCGCCCGATTCATTGCAGGTTGGCTTTCATCATGAGTGCTGAAGTTCATGTTCGGTTGTCCGACTACGCTTTGTACGCCGTTGCCGCCTTCGAACATATTCTTTTGGAAACTTTGCTGCGCCATTTGGTTGGTTTGGCTTATCGGCATTTGATTAGTTTGTCCAGCCGACATTTGTACTTTGCCGTTCTTTTGCATTTGATTCATGCGATAAGCAGCTTCTTTATTTTTTTCCGGATCAATCAGTACGCAAGTAAGATAGGCTTGATGAGCGCCTCTTAAATCGCCGTTAGCTTCCAGACATTCACCTAAGAGGAATTGATAGGTTGAGTTTTTCGGCTCCATCATTGCCGCTTGGCTTATTTCAGCCAAAGCTTCACGACGTAAATTTTGGTTGAACAACGTTTCGGCAGCCAGTTTGTGTTTTTCAGCTAAAGAGTGTTGGCGTGCTCTATTTAAAGACATGCGTCCTGCTGCTAAGCCGGGGTTGTTTTGATCGAGAGCTTGCAGCTTGTTGTATTCCGACTCAGCTCCGCTGAAGTCACCGGTCAGTTGAAGCGCACCGGCAAGACCGAGATGATTCTCGGCTAAAAGCGGGTTGGCGGCAACTTGACGGCGCCAGATTTCTACTAAGGATTGACCGGCAACTTGATCTTTAGGATCTTGAATTACAGCTTTGCGCAATGATGCTGCCGCACCGGTATAGTCCTTTTGTGCCAGTTGTAGCAAACCGAACTGTCTGTGCGCCGGTGCAAAGCCGGGATCTTTCACTAAAGCTTGTCTGTACCAATTGGCTGCTGTGGAGAATTGACCGTAATGGATAGCGACGTCACCCATTTTTGTATAAGTACGAGCTGAAGATTCGATTTGAAGAGCAATTTGGTATTCAACCATGGCTGCTTCAAAATCACTGATTGCTACCAATTGATCTCCGGCGATTACCCGCTCTTCTACCGAAGAAGGATCTTTGCCTTGTTTTTTCATGGTCTCATTAAGCAACTTGGCTGCCATTCCGTTGTCCGAAGCGGCAGACAAAGCTTGGCGGAACAATCCGGCTGCAGCGTCATAATCTTTTGCGTTCAGACGTTCTTGTCCGTAAGCGCAACGGATAGCTGAAAGGTTAATGCGAAACTGTTTGTTTTGCGGATCGGTTTCAACAGCTGTTAGATGAGCTTGGATTGCTTCGATGAAACGTCCTTGCTTGCCTAAAGCAACACCTTTGTTGTTAGCTTCAAGAGCTGATTGTGCTTTTTTTTGTTTGCCTTGCTCTGACTGCATGGCATGCTCGGCTGCTGCTTTACGAGCGGCTTCGGCTTGCTCTTTGCGGAGCTTCTCTTCGTCACGATAGTCCATACGGCGAGCGAAGCGGCTGACGGCTGGGGCTATGGCATGGCTGTCTTCGAAATCTTTGAGTTCACGTTCTGAAGGCAGGGGGCGAGCATTGAGCTTAGTAGCCAGAGCATCATTAATCGAGTTGCCGAGCAGGGCAATCATTAATAAGGCTAAGGTTTGAAATTTGCTCTTTTTCGACATGCTCTTTTTTGCCTGAAGTTCGGCTAGATGAGCACAGCTTAAAAGAATAAATATCCTGGGTCTATTGGGGTTTATCCCATGGCATTCGTATTCTTCCCATGACCGTCATTCGGTTTGTCAGGGTGTTCTTCCGTAATTTAATCAATAAGCAGAAAGTTAAACCGTTATCGGTTTAACTTTCTGCTTAAAGTGGATCTTGGTTTGCTTTTTCAGCGACAAATATTGCCTGAGTTGCAGTTTCTGGCAAAAAGCCATGAATCGGCTGTGGGCTGCTGGCGATTAGTTCGTGAGCCGGTACCAGAGGTACGACTGCTTGAGGTTTACTTGTTTGTTCATCCGGATTGCCATTTTCGATAGGTGAAGGACCAGTTCGCGGAGATTTTTTAGGCTCCGGTGGACCTTCCTGCTCTTCAAGCTGCTGGCGTAATTGATTTAATGCTGTGGTCAAAGCCGGTTTGGCTACGGCCATTCTTAATCCCCCAAACAAACGAAAGTCCATCCCGGAAAGACCGGGACGATTGTTTGAATGGAAGTTATATATAGGTTCAACCCGTATGAAAGCTTGTAATCCTGGTAATGCTTTCAATACTCGTCGTGAGACTTCAAAGTCGCATATAAAAGAATAGTTGTTTACCGGAATTGAGGCGTTTTGGCGAAAAGGCTCACGAAAGTTTTGCACCAAAGTAGTTGAAGCGGAGAAAGTCCAGCTGTTTTTCTGATAGAGAGCGCCCCAGGTATAGAAAGGATCTATCTCTCTGGTTGGCGCTTGGAAAAATCTTTTGCCGCGCAACTGCAAAATGGCATTGGCAAACAGAACAGTGCGTGGTGTGAGCACATAGGAAAAGGTCAAACCTGGCAAAAAGTCGAAAACTGGTTGTTGGCCGCTCTGGTAAAGTTCGCGAAATTGAAACTCAGCTTGCAGGTTGCCGCGGCTGGTGACAGGAATGTCCCGTTGCAAACCGCCACCAATTGACTGAATTACAGTGTTTAAGCGTACATTGTGGGCCAATTGATCGCGAATCAGGAAATAATTACAGTAAGCGCGAGTTTTTGGTGTGATTGCCCAGCCAGCCGTAATATTGGGTAGGACCCGGAAAACTAAATCATCGTTTCCGCATAAGCCCAGTAAGTCATTGATCTGTTGTTGTTGAAAAGCGTCCAGCTGTCTGATAATCGCCGGTGGCGGTAGCTGACGTTGCAATACGCGCTTCATTGGAAACTGGTAGGGGTTTGTTTCATAGCGGAGCGACGTTTCACAAGTGGCGTTGCAATAAAAACGAGCCGGCAATCTTTGTAAAAGACGCAATTGGAAATTTTCAGCAAAAGAAAGACGATTTTGTACGCCGGGCAAAGGCAACGTATCGGTAGGAATGATTGTGCTGGACGGGTTTATTTGCTCCGCCCGGTTAACCAGATTACTGATACCAGCATCTAATACAGGTCCGGGCGTAATAGTTCCGGTAGCTTGAGCAAGAGCTGTTTGGTGCGCTCCGGCACCGGCCGTAAGCAACAAAGCAAGTAGTGCCGAGCTGCTTCGTCTTAAATTCATGTGGCCGTCCCGTTTTTTCTAGAAAGTAGAGTTAATCGGGTTTCTCGAATTCTTTTGCAATAGTACTGTTGCAAAACGGAATAAGGCAACCTCTTTAGATCTAAACGCTTGCTCTTTGTTGGTGAGCTATAAGCTACTTGGCTAGCGGCTCGTGAGGCATAACCTAGACCAGTTGTTAATTTGACGACTGAGCAGCGGTTCTCAGGGCTTGACTGAAAGCGGCGATTTTCGTAACGTACCAGTCATGGGTATATAATGCAATTTACTAGAATGTGTCAGCCTTGCTAGAATTTATATCCTGAAGCAGTTTTGTCAAGCTGACTTGATTTTATTCCTGAGACGTTAAAACGTAGAAACCGGAGTTTTCCTTGGATTCAGTTCAACAAGCGGTCCCCAGACCTACTGTCTTTCGTCCTAAGACTGTGGTCTGTGAGCGGCACGAACTTATTAGGTTCGGTCTAAAAAGAGTTGTTTCCGAGGTTCTGGAAATCATCGGAGAAGCTTCGGACGGGATGGCTGCTTGCGAAATTATTCGCCGGCTCAATCCTCAATTTGTCATTCTGGACGTGGATATGGACATTTTGAACGGGGTGGAAGTGGCTCGCCGCATCACCCAAGAAATGCCTCAGACAAATATGCTTATTCTTACCGATTCTTATCATGCGACTAAATATCATAATCAACTGATAAGAGCCGGGGTGCGCGGATTCTGTTTGAAGAGTTCCGGACCAAGAACTCTTTTCGAAGCAATTGAACAAGTGACGCGCGGTTTGCCTTATTGCGATCCGAAAATCACTCAGCTTGTCAAGCAAAGCCCTGCTACTTCAATGCCAAACACCAATCTCACTGATCGTGAAATTGAAGTTTTGATTCGTCTTGATTTGCGCAACAAAGAAATTGCCGAAGAGCTTGATATGAAGCTGCGTACAGTAGAAAAACATATCGAATGTATTTTGGCTAAATTGAAAGTTCCGACAAGAACGGCTGCTGCTCTTAAGGCGGTACAACTTGGTTATGTATTGCTGCCGAAAATGCCTGGACGCGATCCGGTTACCGGTGTTGCTTACGAACAAACTGTTGCCGAGTTGCAAGCTGAGCTGGCCGTTGCCAACGAACATCTGAAAGCGTTGCTCAAACAAAATGAATTGCTGAAAGAAGCTCTCAACGATAAGATGCGTGGTGGTGGAACTTAGAGCCTCTCTTCTGACAACGGCTATTCTTTTATGTAGCTTTTTTATGCCTGCTTATGGGCAAGAAAAGAAGGAGCAAATCCCACCTTCATTTGTTACTGCCGGCAAATTCAGCAGTAATATTCAAAAATACAGCGGCCTTACTTGGTTGACTGAACGCAGCTTGAATTTTTGGGGTTGGCTTGCGGCCAAAAGCTACTTTGGCGGCAGTCCGCATTTGTCTTTCAAAACTTATAGCCTGACTGATAGTTTAAGCGGCAAATTCAAGTCTTTAGACATAAGAATGAAAGGAAGCCGTTATAAGAAGATTCCTTTGGGGGACTTGCATCTGAAAAGCGAGAATCCCTTTCAATTACGCCTTTTGAAAAGTAAAAAAGGACCGTCCGGTTTACTCGCACCATTAATGGTGTCAGTCAGCGGTGAAATTGGCGAAAAGCAAATTGCTAAAGCTCTACAAAGCGGATCTATTGCCGATTCTCTAAGCTTCTTAAAAATTGATCTTCCCGGGCTTGGCGATCAACATTTACGCGTTATTGATCCGAAGGTAGAGTTAGGGGATGGAGAAATTCATATCAACACCTGGTTGGTAACGGCAGGGGCCGATAAAAGCACCGGCATTCCTCTGGATGTAAGAGCAAAACCGGTATTGAAAGAAGAGCGATTCATTATGCTTTCCGGCACCCGGGTGCAAAGCCGGGAGATTGTGCAGCCGGAGCAGTTCTCGTTGTTCATTGAAGACTTGCTCAATCCGTTGGTTGATTTTGGGCGCATGGACAGAGCTACTCATGCTTTACGTGTAAAAAATCTTGTTGTCGAGCCGGGAAAATTGCGCTTTGACGCTAAGCTATTATTGGCTCCTAAACCAATCATTAAAGAGAATCTCGGTGAAACCGGTAAAAATGAGCAAAGGAAATAAACCTATGAACTTTAGAGCAGGAGCAATATTTGTGGTGGCTGCAGCCACTCTCATGCTTAACTCTTGTGCCGTAGAACGTACCGTGCTTTCGGAGTCGGACAAAGGTACGAAACGCGAAACTGTAAAGCAGCAATCCACAAAAATATGGTTTGTAAAAACCAATGACCAAGGTGCCGAACTCGTTGCTGCTGAAAGAGTTCTTGTCGGTGAAGACAAACTTGAATCTGCTGTAAACGAACTTTTGCGCGGACCCAGCGCTAATGAAATTGCTCTGGGCTATGGTAGCGAAATCCCACGCGGAACCATTCTTTTAAGTGTAAAAGAAGCAGGCGATAAAGTGGAGCTTGATCTCTCGCGCCGATTTGTTGCTGGTGAAGGCGCTACTTCTTTTGAAACCAGATTGAATCAGCTGGCCAAAACAGCGGCAAGTGTAGCCAACGGCAAAGAGATTTATCTGAATGTTGAGGGCGAAAGATTAACCATGACACAGGGAGAAGGGATAGAGGTTAAGCAGCCGATTAACAACTAAGCTGACTTCTTGACTGATTTCTGCTAGGATAATTCTTTACGTCCTTTGGGGCGTGTATTACTGTTTTCCATATTCAAAGGTTCAAGATGAAGGAAGGCATTCATCCGAAGTATTACGATCTGTTTGCTACATGCGTATGTGGCAATAAAGTTGCGCTCGGATCAACTAAAGAGCAGATCAGGGTAGAAATTTGCAGCAGCTGCCACCCTTATTACACTGGTCAACAAAAAATTATTGACACAGAAGGGCGTGTAGACCGCTTTGTAAAGCGCTACAAAAAACTGGAACAGGTCAGCGGTTAGTAGTTCTGGCTTTTATCCGGGGACTATGTTGTCTGTTACCCATAAAAAAGATGCCCGTGAGCGCTTGATTCTTGCGGTCGATACAGCAACTATGGAAGAAGCTCGTCAATTATTAGACGAGCTTCACGAGTATGTAGGTGTATTTAAAATTGGCTTGCAGTTGTTTACACAATACGGGCCTGAAATATTAGAACTTTTTCAAAGTGCTGAGCGCAAAATATTTCTCGACTGCAAGTTTCTCGATATTCCTAATACCGTTGCTAAAGCTTGTGAATCGGCGACAGCTTTAGGCGTGTCCATGTTTACGGTGCACGCTGCCGGTGGCAAAAAAATGCTTACTGCCGCTGCTGAAGCGGTAAAAACAAAATCCAATCAGCTCGGTGTTCAAGCACCGATGATTTTAGGTGTTACCGTGCTTACAAGCATGGATGAAAGTACTTTGCGTAACGAACTCAAAGTGGCGTCAAGCGTTAAAGAGCAAGTGCTCAATTTAGCCGCTCTCTGCCAGCAAAGCGGTATTAATGGCATTGTTGCTTCGCCGGAAGAGATAGTAGAACTGCGAGCTAAGTTAGGACCGGCAGCTTCAATCATTACGCCGGGAGTACGTCCAGTCTGGGCTTCGGCAGACGATCAAAGTCGAATTATGACGCCGGGAGAAGCCATCACCAATGGTGCCGATTATTTGGTTGTTGGCAGACCGATAACTAAAGCTAAAAGTCCAAAAGAAGCAGCAGCTAAAATTGTTGATGAGATGCAAGCTGCTCTTGATGCCTAATTAGGCTGTTTCCGCTTGCTGATCGTTTCCTAAATTCTCAGGGTGACGGCTGACTTTTTCATCTTGAGCAAAGTCTGTAGCACGGCGGCGAGGATGGTTGTCGACTGTGACTGTGGCTGATTTGCGCGGCAAGCTGAAAATTTTGAAAAAAGATTGCAGTGCAGTCTCGGTTTTTTGATCCGGCAGTTGATGATAAATATAAAGCAGAGCGTCGGAAAGCTCGTCGGCTGAATTGTATCTGACTAACATGCCGCGGCTGGCTGCTGAGATAGCGCCCGTTTCTTCGGATGCGACGATGCATAAGCCGTCATAAATTTCGGAAAGTCCAAGGGCGGCACGATGACGTGTGCCGTAGCGATGACTTAGTTTTTGACTGTTAGTCATCGGCAAAATTACGCCGGCAGCTAATATTTTGTTTTCACGGATAACCACAGCCCCGTCATGGAGAGGTGAGTTAGTGTTGAATATGCTGAGAAGCAGGCTGGCTGTTACTTCTGCGTTGAGTGTAGTGCCGGGGCTGACATAGTCCCGTTCTCCTTCCGGCGGTTCAACTACAATCAAAGCGCCGGTTTTGTGTTTTGATAATTCGCGTACGGCACTTATTATTTGGCTTATTACTTCTTTTGCTTTCTCATTTTGTGTGTCCGACAAAGAGAGATCAACCTTAAAGGTTGTGCGCCCGAGATAAACTAAACCGCGTCTGAGTTCCGGTTGAAAAACAATCACTACGGCAATCACCAAGACCGGCACCATCTCGCGCAAAATATTGCTGATGATCGTTAAGCCGAAGGCCCAGGAGAGCATCCAGACCATGGCTAAAACCAGTAGTCCTTTTAGCAGTCTTTCTGCTTGGGTCTTTCTTATACGCCGCCAGGTCCAAGCGAGGGCATAGCCGATTATAAAAATTTGGAAGGCGATTTTAGCTACGTCCCAGCCGTCAATATGCCTGGCAAGACTTGTGAAGCTTTCAAGTTGTTGCCAGATGTCGTCCATTTTTACTCCAGCAATCTCGGTGGGACTCGGTCGTGTTGAATTAAATCAGGCAGCGTTTCGCGTTCGATAATAATCTCGGCTTTTCCTTCATTTAATAACAAGCAAGCCGGTTTGGGGCTACGGTTGTAATTGGAGGACATGCTGAAATTGTAGGCGCCGGTTCCGAATACGGCAATTAAATCGCCTGCGTCTGCTTGCAACTTGGCTTCTTCTATTATTATATCCCCTGATTCGCAGTACTTTCCTACTATAGTCATTGGTTGATTGCTGGCGGAGCCTTGAACACGATTAGCCACAGCTGCCGTATATTCGGCTTGATAAGTAATCGGACGTGGATTATCAGCCATTCCGCCGTCTACTGGCAAATAAATTTTGCCGTTTGGCAGCACTTTTGGCGCGCTAGCTCTATATAAGGTCACGCCCGCTGTTCCGACAATAGCGCGTCCGGGTTCAATCAGCAAACGTGGTAGTTTTAAATTTTTGTTGTTAAAAGCTTTGAGCACTTGTTCGGCTATGGCTTTAGTCCAGTCCACGATCGACGGCGGATTGTCTTTGTCGTTGTAGGTGATGCCCAGCCCACCGCCGACATCAAGCTCACTGAGTACGAGGCCGGTTTTGGCTTTTAGCTCAGCGCTTACAGTGGCTAAAATATCTACATATTCTAAATAAGGCTCTATCTCTTGAGCTTGGCTGCCGATATGAGCGTGCAGCCCTAAAATATTGATTTCGTTTTTGAATTTTTGCGCAGCTTGAATAACTGAAGGTAGCTCTTCAAGCGGGATGCCGAATTTACTTTCATATTGACCGGTTTTGATATGTTGGTGAGTATCCGGTTCTATTCCAGGGATTAAGCGAAAAAGTACGTTTGCTTTACGTTTTAGCTTGCTGGCAATTTCTGCAACCAGATTCAGCTCGGCTACATTATCAATGACGATTCGCACATCACCAAGCTGCAATCCGCGCGTTAGCTCCTCTGCGCTTTTATTGTTGCCGTGCATATATATGCGCTCGGCCGGAAACTCAGCCTGGCTGGCGGTGAATAATTCGCCTTCCGATACTACGTCCAAGCCAAGTCCCATTTTTTTGAGCAAATGGCACATGGATAAACAGAGAAAAGCTTTGCCGGCATAGAGCACCAGTGAATCAGGATAATCTTCTAAGCCGATCTTAAAGTGTTCAATAGCCAGACGAATACTGCTTTCGTCCATCAACCAAAGTGGGGTACCGTATTTATCGGCTAGCTCAACCAGATCGCAACCGCCCAGCTCAAGATGATCCTTGGCGTTCACTGTCATTGACACAGGTTGAATCTTTGTATTTGGTGATTGTTGTTCTGATTTTTTTGAAGTCATCGAAGACTGGTTGCAAAAGCTGACGACTGTCTGCCGCGGTGAGGCGATCGATGAGAAGAATGTACCATATCGGAAACTTCTTGTTGAGCCGGTCTAAGGCTTGTGGCAATATCGATGGCGTCTAGCTGCTGTTGAGAAAGATTTTTCTTTTCGCCTAATCCGGTTAAGCTGAAGCCGTATGGAAAAGATTCGTTTCCGTCTCTAGGCGGAAGCATGGCGGCAAAAACAGTTGTATTGGCGAACTTGCTGAATAAATGACTGGTTGAGCTCATGGTAGTTTGTACCCAGCCTTCATCGGTATTGCAGATGCCGATTATTTTGCTGCTCGCTACATAACTGATGGATAGCGTTTCACCCTTTTCGTTGTTAATTACGACGCAGCCGGGCAAACCTGATTTAAGTATGCTGCCGATGGCTGAAGCATAGCTTTCCTGCGGATTATGGGCTAGAGATAAATCAATCGGTGAGCCGTTGAATAGAGCGCCAGTGGCCAGGGCCATATCTTCGGAAAGCTCGTAAGCTTCAACGATATTTCCTGGTGCTGCTAAATCCAAAAGCGCTAATTTATGCGCATCTTGAGCTAAAAATTGCTGAGGTATATCTTTGCGTCCGTAAACGCAACCAAAAACTTGTCCTTTGTACAACAAAATGGCCGAACGTGATTTGTTTTTTGCGGAAACAATCTTTAAGCAGCCGGTTCTTTCTGTGCCTTCCAGGCTGATGAGCAAATGATGAAAGCGCACTCTTACCGTATCTTGAATCTCGGGACTATTTTTTGTTTGAGCATCAGGAAGCAGCCCTACGGCTCTGCGTAAAGAGTTGTCGCTCACATTTTTGTGACGCATTTTCTCTTTTAAGTACACTTCTTTCGGCTTCCTGAATCTAATCACCATATCATTCCTCCGCTCTTGTGGCACAGAGTAACAGAGCTTTCTGGCTGAGTCACCGATGGCGATGCTTAGCGGCAATGTTTTGCAATCTAAGCTATCTTCAAGTGTTGAATTGGATATATCAATGGAACGCTTCTGTCACATGGATAATTTGAGCTTGTGCGATTGTTTCCAAACTGACAAAAGAAACGATAATTGCATCGAAGCGTCGGGCGCGTTCAACCAAGCGTTTCTTGGCAAGATAGCTTGTGGCAGTAAAAGTAATTTTGCGTTGCTTTCGCCAATCTACTGCAGTAAAACCTGATTCGGGAATGCCGAAGTCGTTCCCGACTTTTCTTGTTTTAACTTCAACAAATACAAGCAAGCCTTTTCGATCTCTGGCGATTATGTCAATTTCACCAAAGCGACCGCTGCGCCAGTTTCGGTCAAGAATTTCATAGCCTTGCTTCTCAAGAAAGGCAACTGCGGCATCTTCTCCGCCCTTTGCGATTCGTGTCTTTATTGAGTCGGGCATGATATTTCAACCTAATGATTGGCTATAATGCTGTTTCTTATATATACGTCCCTCGGCTGTAAAAGTTCAACGACGAGAAATAATCATGCTTGATCTCAAACTCATTCGCGAAGAAACCGAACAAGTGGAAAAAGCCCTAGCCAGAAGGAATGGCGGGTTTACCATCGCTCCGCTTTTAGAATTAGACAAGGACCATCGCAAAGTTCTTGCTGATTGGGAAGCGTTGAACAGGCGTTCCAACGAGATCTCGGATCTTTTCAAAATGGGCAAGGCTGCCAAGGAAGAGATAGAGGCTTTGCGCAACGAAACCAAAGAGATCAAAAAACGTCGCGAAGAGCTTGAGCAAACCAAGCGTGAAATTGAAGAAAAATTCACTTTGCAGCAGCTTTCTATCCCGAACACGCCGGATCCGGCTGTTCCGGACGGTCCGGACGAAACTGCTAACGTTGAGGTAAAAGTTTGGGGCGAGCTGCCAAAAATCGTTAATCCTAAGCATCATTATGAGCTTGGTGCCGATCTTGGCGTGTTTGATTTTGAGCGCGGTGTAAAACTTGCCGAATCACGCTTTACGGTACTCATGCATATGGGCGCTCGGATCGAGCGTGCTTTGATGAACTTTATGCTCGACATGCATGGCGGCAAAGGCTATCAGGAAGTGTTTCCGCCGATTTTAGTCAATCGTGATTGTATGATCGGCACCGGACAGCTGCCTAAGTTTGAGGGCGATTTCTATAAGTGTGTAGATGACGAGCTTTATCTGGTGCCAACAGCCGAGGTGCCGGTAACCAATCTTTATCGTGATGAAATTTTGGAAGAAGCAAACCTGCCGATTTATCATTGCGCTTATACGCCGAACTTCCGTCGTGAAGCTGGTGCTGCCGGTAAAGACACCCGTGGTTATATTCGTCAACATCAATTCAATAAAGTTGAAATCGTCAAATTTGCTTTGCCCGAAAGTTCCGAAGAAGAGCATGAAAAGTTAACTAGAGACGCCGAAGCTGTGCTTGAAGCTTTGGAGTTGCCTTATCGTCGCGTATTGCTTTGTGCTGGCGACATGGGCTTCTGTGCTCGTAAATGCTACGACCTGGAAGTCTGGTTCCCAGCTCAAGATAAATATCGCGAAATCAGCTCTTGCAGCAATTTCGGTGACTTTCAAGCTCGTCGTGCCAATTTACGCTATCGCCCCGCAGATGGTGGCAAGCCCAAATATTTGCATACGCTGAACGGATCAGGTTTGGCGATTGGACGCACTCTTGCTGCCATTTTAGAAAACGGGCAGCAGCCGGATGGCTCGGTAAAGTTGCCGAAAGCCTTAGTACCATACTTGGGCGGAATCACTCATTTGCAAAAGCAAGAAAAAAGCAGTCCGGTTGAAGCTAAGTAATCGCAATTTTCAGTTCATATAGCAAGCCAGCCAATTTTAATAAATTGGCTGGCTTGCTATTCCTGCCAATCCGATCTATGGTTGTATATGTAGGATGACCGCTGTAGCTTAAAAGCGCTTAATTGCTCGCGAATTCTCTAAAAGGGCAATGGCTGGCTTGATCGATTAAATGGCAGGTGTTTAATCTTGAATTGGCTGGATATACTTGGACCAAGCACTCAAGGGCGAGATCGTCGCTATCCTGTTTATGCGCGCCTAAAAGATCGTTTGCGTGATTGCATACAAAACGGACAAATTCCGGAAGCTGGGCGTTTGCCGGCTGATAGAGAATTAGCTGGTTTACTCGGCGTGGACCGCTCGACTGTGGCACGGGCTTATAATGAGCTTGAAGCCGAAGGCTTTGTTGAAAGTGCGGTTGGGCGCGGCACGTTTGTTGTTTATAAAGGTTCTTTCGCCGAGCCTAAATCAGAGCCATTTGTTGAAAGAAAATTTGATAAAAACAATCAGAGCTCAGGTATTATCTGGCAAGAAAAATTTTCACGTTTCAGCGAAGTGACCACTGCTTTTATCGGTAGGCAACCGGCAGCCACTCCGGCTAATCGGCAGCCGATCTCTTTTGCTGCCGGCGTTCCTTCTTTGGAATTTTTTCCGGAAAATGATTTTGAATCGATAGTTTCGGAATTGTCGAGTCAATCTCATTGCCGTGAAATGTTTGCTTATACCGACGCTGCCGGACATCCGGCTTTGCGAGCTGAGGTGCTTAAGCATCTTGCTGCCCAAGGGATCTCTGCTCGTGAAGAAGAGTTGCTTATTTTAAGCGGTTCGCAACAAGGCATCGATCTGGTTGCCCGCACTTTTATTGATGACGGGGATAACCTGGCTATTGAAGATCCTAGTTATTTCTGGGCTCTGTGTAATTTCACCGCATTTGGTGCTAAAACTCTACCTGTAAGCGTAGACGATGAAGGGCTAAATCTGAATGCTCTGGAGTCTACTTTTGCCCGGCGGAGAGTGAAGCTGCTTTATGTAATGCCATCTTTCCAAAATCCGACCGGCACAAGCTTGCCAACGGCTAAGCGACGCGAGCTTTTGCAAATGGCTCGTCATTATCAGGTCGGCGTGTTTGAAGATAATTTTGTCGGTGACTTGAACTACGAACCGGAAAAGTTACCTTCTTTAAGAAGTTTTGAAGGCGGCGAGCAAACAGTTATTTATCAAAGTACTATTTCCAAGTCGCTCTGTCCTGGTTTGCGCATCGGCTGGATGTTGGCTCCCGAACAGGCTATGAGTCGTCTGCTTATCTCAAAGCGAGTGTCGGATCTTTCCACCAATTCAATGTCGCAAGTGATTTTAGCTGAATATTTACGCCGCGGTCTTTATCAAAACCATCTGCAAACAATCAAAGATGCTTATTCGGCTCGCCGGGACATGATGTGCAAAGCGCTTTCCGAGCTCTTGCCTAACGAGCTGCAGTTTGCCAAGCCTAAAGGCGGCATGTTCATTTGGGCCCGTCTGCCTTATGGTTATTCAGCAAGAGAGCTGCTCTCTTTTGCCGAGCAGGAAGGCGTGCTTTTTAGCCCCGGCGATCTTTTCTTTGCTGGCGGCGATCGCAAAGAATTTTTCCGTCTTAGCTTCGTTCAATCCAATCAAGCTGAAATTGAAGAAGGTATGCAACGATTGGCAAAGGCTGTAAAAAGTTATCTATCGAGCAAGCGGCGCAAGGATCGAAGCGAGTCTTTGGTAAATATGCGCGCCGGTCCTAATGTATTTGTATAAAACGATTAAAGGATAAGTAACACAAAGGAAATAGTTATGGCTACCACCGAACTTAAAGAAAAGAACGCTAAAACCGGAACAATGCTTGTTAAAAAAGCACTGCCGCAAATGTTGAAGAGCGGCGTAATTATGGACGTCGTCAACGCTGAGCAAGCTAAAATTGCTGAAGCGGCTGGTGCCGTTGCTGTTATGGCTCTGGAAAGAGTGCCAGCTGATATCCGCGCTGATGGCGGTGTTGCTCGTATGAGTGATCCGGAGTTGATCATTCAAATCAAGAATGCGGTCAGCATTCCGGTTATGGCTAAAGTGCGCATCGGTCATTTTGTTGAAGCACAAATTCTTGAATCATTGGGTGTTGATTGTATTGATGAAAGCGAAGTCTTAACGCCAGCCGATGAGGAATTTCACATCGACAAAAGCAAATTCACTATTCCTTTTGTTTGCGGCGCTCGCAACCTTGGTGAAGCTTTGCGCCGCATCGGCGAAGGTGCTGCTTTTATTCGTACAAAAGGCGAAGCTGGAACCGGCGATGTTGTTGAAGCTGTTCGTCATGCCCGCACCATACTTGGTGAAATCAAACGCTTAACCGTGATGCCGCGTGAAGAGCTGATGACTTATGCCAAAAGTATTGGCGCGCCGTTTGATCTGGTTGCCAGCGTTGCTGAAAGCGGTAAGCTTCCGGTAGTAAATTTCGCTGCTGGCGGTATCGCTACTCCGGCTGATGCTGCTCTTTTGATGCAACTTGGCGTTGATGGCGTATTTGTCGGTTCCGGCATCTTCAAGTCAGGAGATCCAAGCAAACGTGCTGAAGCGATTGTTAAAGCAACAACTTTCTATAACGATCCAAAAGTACTTGCTGAAGTAAGTCGTAAGCTTGGTGAGCCGATGGTTGGTCGCACCGCACGCAGTCTTTCCGAAGGGGAAGAATTAGCAAAAAGAGGTTGGTAGTTATGATCACTGTCGGAATACTAGCTCTTCAAGGTGCTTTTGCTGAACATGCCGAAAGTTTGCGCCGCTGTGGCGTCAAAACTAAGCTGGTCAAGCATGCCAGTGAAATAGAAGAGATTGATGGGCTGGTTATTCCGGGCGGTGAATCAACGACAATCGCTAAGCTGACTGGCAATAATAGCGATCCGCTATTTGACGCTATTATTGCCAGAGCTAAAGCAGGAATGCCGGTATATGGCACCTGTATGGGTCTTATTTTTCTGGCGCGTGAGATTGAAGGCTCAACTCAAGGGCGCTTAAATCTTATGGATATAAGTGTTCGGCGTAATGCTTTTGGCCCGCAAAAATTCAGTCGTGAAGAGCAAGTAAGCATACCCGAGCTTGGCGAAGAGCCTTATCCGGTAGTGTTCATTCGTGGACCGATTATTCTTACGGCTGGATCTAAGGTCCAAGTTCTAGCTCAGGTGGAAGAAGGTCTGGTGATGTGTCGCCAAGACAATCTTTTGGTAACGGCTTTCCATCCTGAACTCACCGACGATTTACGTGTCCATAAATATTTTATGGAAATGGTTAGTCAGTATAAAGAGCGTGTTGCTCAAACTGTTGCGGTTGGGCAGCTGGCTAAACTTAGATAATTCGGTCTTTCACCGGCTTGTTTGTGCCGGAAAGATTTGAGAATTTTGCCTTTATGCAAAAGGAAAATGCCGGGCATTTGAAAACCGTCGCCCAAAAGCGGTCCGATTGGATGTCCGTGAAATAGAGCATCAATACCGCGTGTCCAAAATTCAGGATCGAGTATCTGATCAAAGTTGGCGCGATCCAAGCCAAAAGAACGATAAAGTCCTTGATCAGCCGAGCTGATGCGTGAGAGATCGGCAAGTCCGTATTCGGCTAAAAGAGTGCTTGCTTCCTCATCTTGTGCCATATGCACCAAGACGACTTTTACTCCTGAGTCATCTAACTTAGGCAAAATATTGTGTATGTCAGCTAAAGCTTCCCGACAAAAACAACAGCCGAAATGTCGTAAGAAAACCAGCAGAACCGGTGAATTTTGTGAGAGCTCCAGCAAGGACGTATGGTATTGATCTTGAGCGGACTTCAATACGAATTCCAGAGATCCGGGAATTGAGATGGAGATGTCTTTGGTTATATGACTGGTGGACTTCATCCGCTTGTGTCGTTTGCTGGGGGTACTTAATGAGGAGTTATTCTAGAGCATAAGCTCGGTTTGTGGCGATTCTGTGAAGAGTTGTCATTAGGATGACGCAACTCTTTGCTAATAGTTTCCAAAAAAAAGAGGACCCGGCTTTAAGCCAGGCCCTCTTTCGGGTTTATAGGAGCAGGTTCTAGAGCATCTTCAAATTCAAATCGCGTATATCTTGGCGCACTCGGCGCAAATCATAGTATGTATCATCCCAAGAACGAGCAAGGTCATTAATTTGACCGCTTAAGCCATTGTCTCTTTTGCCGACTAGCTCATCAATCTTTCTTTGGAGATCGACGAGATCCTGTTCGAGATCCCGTTCTTCACTTAAAAGCTCAGTTTTGCGAGCCTGGTACTGGTTGAATATTTTGGTGGTTGAAACAAATGCCTTTGCTTCTTTTGCTTCAAAACCAACAACCAGCATCGACAAAGTAAGACTTGCTAAAAAGATTCGTTTGACAATCATCTTTGTAGAAATCATATCTGTGCCCTCCAGTTGCTTTATAGATTAACAATTAAATTGGACTTGCAAAAGTACCACTTTGCTGTTTGTATATCAGTCCACTTTGGAGTTGGCAAAATGGACTTTCCGATACTTTTAGATAGCCAATCGGACACATCATTGCATCGGCAATTGTATGACGAGCTGAGGAAATCCATCCTCAGCGGTCGTTTAAATCCTGGTCAGAGAGTCCCGTCCACAAGAGCGTTATCAGATTCTCTTGGAATCTCCAGGGCGACAGTGACAATGGCTTATGATTTTTTGTTATCTGAAGGATATCTGCAGTCCACTATTGGATCGGGTACTTATGTCTGTCGACAGCTTCCCGATACCTTGTTGCGTCCGGCAACGGCTAAATCAACAGCAAAAAAACAGCTTGAATCATTGACTGCCAGTAAAAAAGCTCAACTGAAAAAACTTTCCAAATATGGCAGTTATTTGAAAGA
The DNA here is from genome assembly GCA_019750335.1 of Candidatus Obscuribacterales bacterium. Taxonomy (GTDB): domain Bacteria; phylum Cyanobacteriota; class Vampirovibrionia; order Obscuribacterales; family Obscuribacteraceae; genus JAIEPM01. The sequence continues at coordinate 361,371 of JAIEOQ010000002.1, read as the reverse complement.
ACGCAATTGGCTTGGGTACGGTGATCAAGAGCCGGATATTCAATTTTCATTTGGGCGTCCCGATCTCTCGGCTTTTCCGATGCGTCAATGGATGCAAATTGCCAATCAAGTAGCAAAAAAACAGGACTTACGTTTGCTTGATTGTCCAAGCAAATCTCAAGGTTATTTGCCTTTACGCCAATCAATAGCAGCGCATTTAGCTAAATCGCGAGCTGTAAATTGCACAGCTGACCAAATAATTATCGTCAATGGTTCGCAGCAAGCGATAGATCTAGTCACCCGAGTTCTTGTCGAACGTGGTGATTCTGTGGCTATTGAAGAGCCCGGATATATCGGTGCAAAAAAAGCTTTTGAAGTGCAAGGGGCGCAGTTAATTGGCATTCCGGTCGATGAAAGCGGTCTAGTGGTCGATCGTTTGAAAATGCCTCAACTGCCTAATTTCAAGCTGGCTTATGTTACGCCGTCTCATCAGTTTCCGACGGGTGTTGTCCTGACTTTACCTCGGCGTCTTGAGCTTCTTGCTTGGGCACAACAAACAGGCACTTTCATTATTGAAGATGATTATGACAGTGAATTTCGTTATGAAGGACGTCCTGTTCCGGCTCTTGCCGGGTTAGACCAATCCGAATCGGTGATTTATATCGGCACATTTTCTAAAGTCTTATTTCCAGCTTTGCGACTTGGATATTTGGTCGTACCGCAAGCTTTTGCCGAAGTGTTTGCTCGGGCTAAATGGTTGGCAGATCGACATTCATCTTTGATGGATCAAATGATTTTGGCTGAATTCATCAAAGGCGGTCATCTTGAACGTCACATCAGGCGCATGCGAATGCTTTATGAACACCGGCGCAAAACGGTGATCTCAGTTTTGCAAGAAGAGTTTGCCGACACTATTGAAATTCTTGGCGATAACGCGGGCATTAACGTGCTTGTACGTTTCAAGAAACATGTGATCGATGACAGTGTAACCACTCAAGTGCGCAGCTATGGAGTTGGGCTTTCCAAAACAAGCCAGTTTTATCTTACGGATCTGCCGCGCAACGAGGTTTTGCTCAATTACGGTAGTTTGACCGACGAAGAGATAGCCAAAGGGGTAAAAACTTTAGCGGCTGTATTAAAAAGCAAGGCTGGAACTGGATAAAATCTGCCCTTTTCTGTCTTTATGGACTGATTTGCGGATTGACAAGGGTGAGATTAAAGACCTATCATACTCCTACATTAGTAAAGATTGCGTCTTGCGGCGCAACTAGTTGGCTCCTCGTATAGAAGCAAAATGCGTTCAAAGCGCATTGTTTTCTTGTGGGTTAAGTTGAATGTGGGAAGGTGATGGCGGCGGTTCCGGTGGTAGCTTGCAGACCAAGGGTCAGCAAGTACCACAAGACACGCCCCAGGAAATCCAAGCAAAACCTGAGTCGCAACCAGCTATTGAAAATGCGGCTCAAGAAGCTTGGGCGCCTCCAGGGACGAAGCCTGGTTCGAACGAAAATGTCTCTGATAATCCGGCTGTTCAATCAAATCCGGAATCAGTGGAAAATGCGGAAGCCAATCCAGAGAATGTAGAGCAAGCCGCTTCCCTTAAAGCAGCGACTGAAGCTGCTAAAGAAGCGAAAGAAGATCCTTCGATTGCCGATGCTGCAAGAAAAGTCATTGCTGATGCAGTAAGAAACTCTGGCAATCCGGCTGTTCAAGCGATGATGACTGGTTTTGATTTAGTCAATCAATCTGCAAATACGACTGAAAAATCAGCAGGGCAACCGGAACAATCTTTCTCGGCAGGGCTCGACAATCGTACTTTAGCTGCAGCATCAAATAGTCTCGGCCATGCTTGGGATAGCGTGAGCAGTGCCATTGGTCTTACCAGTCCCGACGTGCAAAAACCGCAAGAAGCTAAGCCAGAGTCAGCTCAAGCTGTTGCCGCCGGTGAATGGCTAAAAAATGCTACACCGGAACAACGAGAGAACTATGCTGCCGGCGTTGAAAAAATGGATGGTGCTGCTTCGGATAAGTGGTATGCCGGAGCGAGTGACTTAGAAAAACAAGCCTTTTTTGAGCATCTAACTAGATCTACCGGTGATGGCGCAGCCGATGATGCCAGGCAAGATGCCTGGTGGACAAAAGTTGGCGCCGAGCAAAGACAAGGCTATTTAGACCATCCATATAAAGAACAATATGATTGGTCGACAACAAAGCCCAGTACGCCAGCAGATGTAGTAATAGCGCAGCCGCCTGCGACTACACCAGTAAGCGATGTTCCGGTAGCAACTCCGGTACAACCAATAAGCGATGCACCGGTGGTGCAAGCACCGGCAACAAAACCAGCGGAAGCTCCGGCAACACCGACGCCGGTGACAACTCCGGCAAAACCAGAGACTCCGGTAGCAACTCCAACGCAACCGAGTAGCGATGCACCGGTGGTGCAAGCACCGGTAACAAAACCCGCGGTAGAAGTTCCGGCTACACCGACTCCGGTGACAACTCCGGCAAAACCAGAGGCTCCGGTAGCAACTCCAGTACAACCAGGTGGCGATGCACCGATAGTGCAAGCTCCGGTAACAAAACCTGCTGTAGAAGCTCCGACAACACCGACTCCGGTGACAGCTCCGGCACAACCTGTTAGCGATGCACCGATAGTGCAAGCTCCGGTAACAAAACCTGCTGTAGAAGCTCCGACAACACCGACTCCGGTAACAACTCCGGTGCAACCAGATGCGCCGGCGAAACCAGCGCAACCGGTGGTTTCGCCGGCTACGACAAACCCTGCTATCGGCGGAAGTCGTGAAGCCGCCATGCGTCAAGCAGCAGAAGCGCACCTTGGTGGTCAAGATCTAAGAAAACAGGAGATCGCTCGTAATCAAATCTCTAGTGCTACTGCCGCGGAAGCGTATCATGTACCGACCGCAAAGCCTGATACTGTAGTTGGTGGCGGACATAATGGAAATGTAGTCACAAAACCAGCTGAAGCACCTGTGGCGCCGACACCGATGCCGAAAACACCGGCTAATGACGGCGCTGGTGGCTTGAATAGACAACCGGTAGCTGATACTACGACAGCGCCGAATACGCAGAAAGTTACTGGAAGCGATAATCTTTCTTCTGGTGGATTCTCTCCTAAACAACAAAATGCAGAGGTTCCGCCAAGCGGTTCGGCTCGTCAACCAGTTGTTGTAGATACTTCTCCTACTCAAAATCAAAGAGGTTCCACGGGAGATAATGTCGGCGGTGCTGTCGACAAGCAGCCGAAAGCTGATGCTCAGAGTTCCACCGGCAGCCTGAATAAGCAGCAAAATGGCGATCTGCCATCGAGCCTTGGTCAATCACGTGGACCGAATGCTGATACGGCAATTGGTGGCAAGCCTAATGTAGTGGAAGGGCAACCTGGTCCAGGACGTCAATATCGTGATGGTATTGGCGATGGTGTCCAAGGCGGTCCTGTGACTAAAGCTCCCGTTCAAGAGATGCAAGCTGCTGGTGGACCAAATAAGCCAGCTGTTGACGGAGTAGCTGTTAAAGGTGATCTTGGCACTCAGCCAGGAACATCGGTCGATCGTGTTTCCAAAGTTGATGGCATTCGTTCTGGCGCAGAACATGCAAATAGCGATCTTGCTCAAGGCGCGGTCAAAGGTGAAACCAAGCTAGCTCGTGGTATTAATGACGGTCATGGTGCTACTGCTTTGCCTGGTGCTTCTGAGGCAGGAGGCGCAGCACATTCACGTGATGGTAAAGCTCAGGTTGCAACCAGCGGCGAACCGGTTCATATCGGTAAAACAAATGAAGTAGGCGTACGCGTAAGTGAAGCTCAGGGACGTGGTGCAGAAGTCTCCGGCAAACCAGGTGAAGTCAACGCTCGGGTTGCTGAAAGCAGCGGCAAGCTAGGTGAAATTGCTCCACGTGCAACAGAAGCCGGGGGCAAATCTATAGATGGAATGCCGGTCGTTAAAAATGCCGAAGGTGTAACTCGTGTTGATGGTACGGCTGGGCAGAATATCACCGGCAAAATAGCTGATGGCACGACTGTAGTTGCTGACGGCGGAGCGAATGTTCGTTTCTCTGCTGACTCCGGTACAAAAACTGTGGTTGATGCTAACGGACGTTTAGTAGAAGGTAAGCTTAGCGGTGAAAAAGCATTGGCTGGCAGCGAGGGAACAACAGCCAAAACTGTTGCTGTTCAACCTGGAGCTAATGTTGTAATTGCTACCGGTGGTTTTGAAGGCAAGTCTGGTAAAGTGTCTGCCGACAAAATCGCTGATGGTGTTAGTGATTCTACATCCACTAAAACTACTACAAGTCCAGTTGCCGGTATTGGCTTAAGCCAATTGGGTCAAAGTAACAACCAAGGGACTACTCAATCAACAACGAGTGATCCGCGTCAGCAAGCTAACAGCGGTGCTGCTGCCGGTGCAGGAGTACAGCTGCAACCGGTTAATCTTCCTGGCGTACAAATTGTTAGCAACGACCCCAATCAGGTTAATGCAACTGGGGCTGTAACAGTCGATCCGAAAACCGGTGCGCCTATCGATCCGAAGACCGGTGCTCCTGTGGATCCTAAAGCTCAAGCAACAGTCGATCCGAAGACTGGTGCTCCTGTGGATCCTAAAGCTCAAGCAACAGTCGATCCGAAGACTGGTGCTCCTGTGGATCCTAAAGCTCAAATTGCAGTCGATCCGAAAACCGGGACTCCGATAGATCCTAAAACCGGATTGCCAGTGGATCCTAAAACTCAAGGGACCAGAGATCCGAAAAGCGGAGTTTCACAAGGTGGTTCGTCAGATCTGGTTTTGGGTGTTCCTGGCTCTCCCTCAATTGGTTTTGTTGTTGGTTCCGCTACGACTGAACTTGCTGGCAGCGATATGTTTGCTGAAAGGGAGCAAGACAGTTCTGATTCTTTAAGCGGTTCGGTAAGTGTATCTGTACCTGCTGTTATTCAAGTGCCGACGATCCAACCGATTGTTGATGTTGCTGTTTTAGGTTGGCAAGCAAGCCAAATCTCAACAAGTGCTCAACCGAGTATGCCGAATCCAAATCCGCAATCGGTTTCGACATCAGTAAGCGGATCTGTCATTAGCCATGAATCTGAACCTACGATTGTTCAATTGGAGCCGCGTCGAGAAGCTAATCAACCGATTCCTTCCAATGTAGACCGCGCTTTTGATGGTACTGAAGAAGATCGTGCCGCCGGAAGAACGGTTACAAATCCTGATGGCACCATTTCAGTCGGTACGATTGGAACCGAACCGGGCAATCAACCGGGAGCACCGATTCCTGGTAATGGTGAGCAACCTGGTTTGCCGGGGTCGTCTGTGCCCACTGGTGGCAACGGACCGGTTGTTGATCCTATCCCTGGAGGCATCGGCGGTGGCGTCAATCCGGGTGCTACAATTCCTGGCGGTTCGCCAAACTTGCCGTCAGATCCTCAGCCTGCTCCAATTGTGACAAACGATCCTTTGCCGACTCCGCAACATCCGGCGACTGCGCCTGTTCCAGATCCGGTTGCTCCGGTCAGTGGAACGCCTCCTCATACTCAGGCTCCTGTATCCGAGCCGATTGCTGAAAATAAAAAAGTTGAAGGAAGTAATCACAATACTATCGCTGATTCAACACATACGGAAAAACAAACGGATGTTGTAAAAGTAGAAAATGAACTTACGCGAGCCGCAAAAATCGCTGCTGAAATGGCTGTTATTGAAGCGGCAGCCCAAGCGATGCTTGTTGGTCAACCAAGTCGTCCTAATCTTTTGGAAAACCGTCCGGATGGTGATCGTGTAGAGACTATCGATCAACTTGGATTGCATGGTGTAGATGAACACAAACAAGCAGATGTATTAACTAGTTTGCGTGAAATTATGGCCCCGTTAATTGATCCGCTGTCTACTGCTAAAAATGGTTCTGTCACTAGTTTTGTCAATCCGCTTGCCGAAAACGAAATGTTGCCTGTGACCGTAGCTGATAATCTGCAAGAAATTATTGTTCGCGTTGTATCTGGTCGAGAATCGGGTCAAACGTTCATTGCTCAAGCACAAAATGCTGGTTTGTCTGAATCGTCAATAGAACAAATTGTTCAAATTATCGATACCGTTAAACTCATTGATAGCGACAACAGCGGTTTGGCTACGGAAGAGAGTGTGTTGGCGAACTTGTTTAGCCAGGCTGGTGCCAGAACAACCTATACCGATCCGGCATCAGTGCTAGCTGAAATGATCAATATCAATGGCTTGGATGAAAAAGACAATGTTTCGGAACCAGTAAAAAGTCTGATTGACCCTTATAGCTTGGCTCATGCCATGGAAAATAAGCAAGACGAAATTTTGGAGCAACTAAAACTTAAAGACAAAGAAGATGAGCGCAAGAGTAAAGAGAAGCAAGACCAAGCGGAAGAAGAGGCTGAAGCTAAACGAAATGCTGCAGCGATGCTGGTTGCATTGAAATCCAAGCAGGCTCAAGAGGCTGCTGCTCGTTTGCAAGCTCAGAAAACGCTCATTGAAAAACAGCTTGCCGCTCGCCAAAAATATGTAGTTGCTGCCGGCGACACCTTAGAGTCGATTGCTTTTAAGAAGCTGAACAATAAGCGCTTGGCTCCTTTGCTTTTTGAATTGAATAAGTCAAAAATTCCGGTCAAAGTAAAGAACGGCAAACGTTATTTGCAGCTTAAAGCGAAAACGATTTTGTTGTTGCCGACAGTCATTGAGATTCAACGTTATAATGCGCGTTTGTTCGGGCAGAACGCAGACGAATTCCAGTATGAAAGTGGAGCGCCTGAAACAGTTGATGCGACTAAAGTAGTGAAAATGGATGCAGTGGCGGCTAAGCGGTTAGCTAATATTGAAGCTGTTCTCGGTAAAATGAATGAAACGTTGCCTGCTGACGGACGAATTAGATACGTTTGCCGTCTTGGAGACAGCTTACGTTCTATTGCCGTGCGTCATCCGGCTCTGAATGATGTTTCGCTCTGGGCTTTGTTAGCTCAAGTGAATGGTTTGTCTTGCGCCATCGATGAAAATGGCTTGCCGCTTGAAGAGCTTAAACGCGGTATGGCTTTGGTTTTTCCTTCGGCTGAAGAGATTGCGATTTTTCGTCAGAATTCTGACGATGAAAAAGCAAAAACAATGAAAAAAGGCGCTCATTCTTTTCAGGAATGTTTGAAAATATCCTGAAGTTTTATGCTTCCGGACTGCTACTTTCTTGGGTTTCTGTTGTTGCTGCTGCGTCGCCTTCGTTCTGGAAGTTTTCCAGGGCAGTGCGTACTTTATGTAAAAGCACAAGTTGGGCATCAGTAGACAGTTGTTGGTCTTTAATCAAGTGTACGGCTAAGCAATAAGCAAGATCTATATCGTGCTGACCGATCATCCGTTCGGTTAAGAGACGGCAAAACCAGGCCGCCGAGTCGGAAGCGGAGGTATCTTTGCGGTTAATTGAAGAGTTGAAGTCGAATTTTATTTTTGGATCGCGCACAATTTCGGATACTTCAAAACGATAAAGACATTTAGCCGTGCAAGGACCGCAAGTAGGATGAGGACCCTGATCCCGCTCGTGCAGTTTAACGAAATCATCTCGCCATTCACGCAGAACGCTGATATCCAAACGACGATTGACTTCACTCGGTTGAAATGCCGGACGTAACAAGTTCAGCCAGCGTAAATGTTGTTCGCGAACTTGATCGTAGAACCAATAATTCTCTTCGCCTTTGCGTTCAAAATATCTTTCGGTCGCTTGAGTGAGAGCGCACCAAGTAATGCCGGTCAAGTTTCCGGAGCGTGCGCGTCCACCGATTACACGTTGAATTTCGTGGATGATCTGAGCGCGGAAATGAACGAGCTGGGTCAAATCTTTGAGTGTAGATAAAACATAGCGGTTATAAACTTGGCGGAAAAGCGGATCGTCGGCAACCATTACTGCCGTATCTAATATTGCCGAATCGCAGCGGTGCAAACAGAATTTACAGCCTAAGTGGCGATCGAAAGTTTGAACGATGTTCAAATCTTTCATTGCTTCACGCACTATGTGATCCGATTCTTCCGGAGTCTCGGGAGGCGGAATGGAAGCTGTTTTATCGAACATGATTGCCAGATGGAAAGGCTGTTCCATTTTTTCGGCATAAACTACCGCTCTTCCTTGTCCAAGCGCGGTAACGTGACGTTTTTGAATATCATCCAAGTTCATGGCGCCGCCCATTGAATCACGGTCATCGACGGCGACAATGCGGTGCATGATTTTCAGGTTGGTATTTTTAAGCGCTTCCGGGGCTAATTTATTTGGGATTTGGTCAGCAATGATGAAGCCTTGTCCGTAAGAACGAATTTCAGCAAGCATGTTGGTGAAGAATTCAACCGCTTTTCCTGCCGGGTTTGCACTTTCAGCGCTCTGACCTGTGGGCACGTTTTTCAGCAAACGGTGAGCTTCTTCAATAAGCATAATGTGCTGAAGATTATCGCGGGGACCTCTTGATTCACGATATTCATAAAGAAATACGAGAAGCATACCCATCAAGAAAGATTTTTCGCTGTCTTCAGAGACCATCTTCAATTCGACAACGGTCGGTCTTTCAAATAAGATTTCCGGCGGAATCGATCTGCGGGTGTTCAGCATCTGACCTTTGCCACCGATCAGAAGCGAGCCGATACGCGCTTTCAAGGCGGCTTGAACGTCAGGTCCGATCCGTTCCGAATAACCGAAGGACTCTACTGTCGGATCGATTATTTCAAAAAGATCTTTCATGGTCGGATAAATTTCCGGCGGACAATCCGGATCGCCGATGTTTACTCCGGGAGGTAGTCGACGATTTTTGTTTTGAACTAAGTCCCAGCCTCGTACCGAATAAATGGAGTTAAGTGCTTTTTCCAGGACCTGAGGCATTGGTGAATACATTTCAAAGCTGGCGTTGAATACTGATTTAAGAGCGTCCAAGTGTGTTTGAACTTTGACGCCTTTCATGATTTCAAACGGATTAAGACGGAAAGGTGAAACTGTTTCATCACCTAAAGAGAAAGCTTGTCCGGTGCCTTTAAAAGTCTCGGACATAAGCATCATATGCCGATACTCTGACTTAGCCGGCTCGATAACCATAAAAGGTATTTTGTAGCGCCAAAGCTGATTCAAGAGATAAAATGAGGTGTTTGTTTTACCGCCGCCGGTTACACCGCAAATGATTGTGTGCTTTTGCAAAGCGTCCACATCAACATAATATAGATTTCCGGTATCCAATCCACGATCAAGTATGTTGCCGATGGCAATCACTCGATCCGGGTTTCGTGGATCCGGGGCCGCCAAGCTGAATTCGGCTGAGCGTCTGACTCTGAAGCCAGCCATTTCTCGTTTTGGCAAATGGACATAAGCGGACAACATGCGTGAGTTAAGCGGGCTTAAAAAGCGATAGCCGAAAAGTTCTTGGAAGCTTTGATCGCTTCGGACGTTGCGCAATAAACCAAACTGTTCTAAATGAGATTTCAAACCTTTGAACACATGAGTGCGTAAAGGAGTGGGCTTACTCATTTCATCGGTGTAGGTAGCTCGAATCAGCGATTGCAAACGAACGAACACATCGGGTTTGCTAGCAAAGAAATAAACTCCGACTTGCCAATGGCCGATGGCGGCACCGAGCTGGATCGCTCTTAGGTAAGAATCTTGAAGATCGAGGAAATATTTGATCCGGCGTTTCTTCTCCGGATCCTCATTCTCTTGGGCACGCTGTATTTGATCCAGAATAGTGAACTCTTCTTGCGAAATCATCTTTTGCGGGATTGGTACGGCAAGCACGAGCATGCCGAAATCCAAGCCTTGCAGACCGTTAGCAATCCGCTCAATTTGTTCGGATTCTAAGGTGTCGCCGGCGGTGGTCTTCAAAGAAGGCACTCCGGTGATGATCCCAACATGATTGGCGACCGGTGCAATTATTTTGTGAAGATCGTCTGATGAATAAGCCTTTTCATGAATATCCACACCGTTATAAACGCTGTGCAAAATTGACTTGAGAATGTTGTAGGACATTTCGCTTTGTTCTGCCGGTGTTTCTTCTTCGGCAGGCTGTTGCATAGACATGCCCATGTAATAGTTGACGCCGGTTTTACCACCGATTACGGCAAAGGCAACGTTGGCTTTTTGGCTATTCAGCCCAGTAAGCGCGTCCTCCATCAAGTACATGCGTTTGGGCGGTTGGTTCGGATCTTGATTCTGTTGCGGTTGCTGGTTCTTGTGCTGCTTTTCAGCTTCCAGGTCCCAAGAGCGAAGCACGCCGTCAACCCGTACGAAGGTTAAGCCAGGAACCGGCCAGCTTTGAATATCGGCAGGATTGATCGGTTCTTGCTCAAGAGAGTCCAGATCGTAACGCCTAAGGTCGGCGATCTTTTCTTCCCAAATATTACGATTGCTCGGGGCTTGCACCATTATTTCCTGATACCTAGGGTCGGGAGCACACGGTGCTCCTATGTAATGATAATACCCGCCATGCTTATTTTTATGCTTGCCGGTCAATGCTCTGGTCTTACGCCCATGCGGCGAGCAGGTTTTTCTCTTTACTTGTCCATTTTCATTGGTCTTTAAGCCGATATTTATCCGACGCTGGTTTTGTCGCTCTTCTTCTTGACGAGTTGTCGATTCTCAAACATCTCTTCGATAATCTCCAGATTGATGTTCTTATCCGGAATATCATTGAAATCAGGCGACTTCAAGTGGAACACGCCGGCAACTGTACCGACTCGATAACAAAAATAAGTACGTTCTTCTTGGCCAACTACTCGGTCGATGTTTAGCTTCTCTTCGTCTGAAATCAACTCGAACTGCGGTGAAGTGTTCACCTTGTTGAAGAAGTTTTGGATTGTTTGGTGTTTGACTTTTCGTCCGTCCACCCGGAACATCTGCGGTCCGAGCATATCCCCGTCTTTTTTCGCCAAGGCAAATACAGCCATGGTGCCGACGTTGATGATGATTTGGTTGCGATAATCTTCGGGTAAAATCTGCAGTGTTTTGGCTGCTCCGCAGAAACCAATTTTGAATTTTTTGGTTTCGGATGTGATGGCATCGAAAGTCTCTTTTTCAATGAAAGTATCGAATTCATCCAAGTATAGGGCGCAAGGACCGTGTTTCTCTTTTGTACGCATGGACATCGAGAGCGCCGCTTGTTTGATGCCGGTGACAATCATGCTGCCAAGGAGGTTTGCGTTTTGATCTAGCTGTCCTTGCGGAATTTTGACCAAAAGCACTTTTTGATCGCACATTATTTGTTTGAGATTCAGCTCGCCTTTAACTTGAGTGAGAATCGGACGGATGCGTGGATCCCCAAGCATTGGCTGCACACGGTTCAAGATCGGTTCAATCCAGTTGATCCACTGATCCGTTCTCGCCAGACGTTTATAGTTGCCCCAAGCTTCAAGTAGCGTTGTATATTCGCTGCGTTCGCCCTTCATGCGTTCGACTTTTTCCAGAAGCACGTCACGGAAATCGTTGTCCGAGAGTAAAACCGGAAGGTCGGTCAATGTTTTGCCGTTGGCCATAAGCAAAATTGCTGAGTTGCGTAAAATATTGGCGGTCTGCTGGTTCCATTGACTTTGTGAGCCGGGCGGTTCGGTATAAATAGCTTTAAAGCCAAACACTACAGCCGAGGCGGCGTTTTGCAAATCACCGTCATCGGGCAGTTCCAGCGGGTTGTAACTAAGAGTGGCAGTCGGATTTGTCGGGTCGATTATGATTACCCGTTCGGCCATCTCTTTACCTTTAGGATGGGCGGCAATCCAATTGATTATTTGATCGACTAGGGTGCCGTCCGAATCAATTACGACTACGGATCGATCGTTGCTCTCGATGTCGTGAGCGATCATTGTAGCCATTAAGCGGCTCTTCCCTTTGGCGCCGGCTCCCAACAAGAGCATATGCGGATTTTGTTCTCTGAAATTAGGCGGCAAGTTTAAGCGCTTGGGCATCCAGAATTGAGTGAAATTCCATTCTTCGCGGGAGCCTAAAGGCGCACCGCCCGGCTTTAACGGTTTGCCGAGCTCTTTGACCATTTTGTTGTGCTGAGATTGGAACTGCGAAGGAATATATTGCTTCTTTTCCAAGATGTTCAGAACGCCTGAGCGGCCGAAGATCTTCAAGGACAAGGCAGCCATGGCGATACAAAAGAGGATGATGCCGACTGCCCACATCAAGTAAATGTTGTGTGCTTTTTTCGGATCTTTATCGGCCGTAGGCATTTTAAAATTACCGTCTGCCACTTTCATTCCGGTACCATTGCCTGAGCCTTCACCTTTTTCCATCAAGGCAGCTTCCCAGCGTCCGGACATAGTAACGATTTTGGCGCGCCAGCTAAAACCTTCACGTTTAGTCAGCTGCCACACACCGGAGACATGAGCATAAGGTTGTCCTGGTTGCGGGTTAGGATTTACTCCGTCAAGCTGTCCCTGATATAAAATCGGCTTGCCTAAGGGCTGATTGTTTTGAACATACTGCTTGTTAAATTGCAGAGTGTTGTTTTTTACTGTGCCACCAACAGTAAATTGAGCTTTGTCCACACCCCAACCTTGAATTTGATCGCCGTTTTGGCTCAGGTTGAAGATACCGCGGCCGACACTTTGATTTGGATTGCTGTAAGCAAAATTCCATTTGCCGGAAAGAGTATCCAAACCGCTGTTGTTGCTTTGTGCGGTGCCGGCAGCAATATTAGGAATACCACCTAATATGCTACTCAAATTAGAGACAAGGACCAGGCTGGCAAAGCCAAAAACAAAAAGCACGGCAGCTGTCATCACCATATTTGTCGGTAAAGACAAACCAAGAATTTCAATGTTTTTTGCTGTGCTTTGCTGGCGGCGATCCTTCAGTGAACTAAGAGTAGGTGGTTTCTTTTCTGATTTTTTTGATTCGAGAACTTTCTCTTCTACTACTTCTTCTTTTTCTTCTTCGTTTGGCGATTCTTTTTCTGCTTCGATCTTTTCCGACTCGGCTACAGGTGGTGTTGTTACAGAAGTGGTTGTAGAGCTGTCTTGAGTGAGCTGAGAATTTTTTGCTGCTTGAATAGCGCTTTGAATAATTGAAATTTGCCCAGGGGCTCCGGCTTCTTCCGCTAAGGTGATTTTTTCTGGTTCGCTCTGGCTTGACTGGCGTTCCAGTACGGAAGAAGGGGGTTGTGAATCGAAATCGCTTCTTGTTTGTTTTCTATTTGCTTCCGAGAAAAAGTCAAAGCCGGTATTGGCAGTGGCGGCCGGTGCCGGTGGAACGAATGAATCGGCTGCTACCGGTTTGGTTGTTTCGATAAAAGTTTCCTGTGGTGTTGTTATTGCCGGGGTTTCTGTTACTTGCGGAATCTCGCGCAAAACTGGCTTGACCGGAGTCGAGGCAAAGAAGTCGTTATTCGGAGCAGGGATATTATTGACCGGTTGTGCAATTGCATTTACTGGCTCTTCTTCTGGGAGCGGCGCAGCTACAGGAGCAGGAGCCGTTGCTTCCTCGGGAACTGTTTCTTGAGCTTCTGCCTGAGCTGCTTCGGTCGTTTGGTAAATGGGCTCAGGAGCTGGTTTTTCTTGAGCAAGACTGGAAACAAGTTGTGAAACTGCGTCAACAACGGCAGTGGTGGCTTGGGAATCGCTTATGGTAGGAGGAGCTTCTGCTACAGCTATTTCTGCCGGATTGTTTTCGCCGTTTTCATGTCCGTTGCCATTTTCGTGTCCGTTGCCGTTACCATTGCCATAAATTACTTTATTTATTGTTCTTTCCAGCACTAGTGAACCGACTTCTTGCTTAATTACAGAAGTGGTTGAGCGTTCGGGTAGCATTGGCATTTGAGTAGTGGAAAATTTTGTTGTGGCGGTGCCGCAACCGTTGCAAAATTTGCCGCGATTGCGCAATATCTGTCCGCAAGTTTGACAAATCAAAAGTTCCACAATGGTCTTCCTGCCTTAGCCACAAGCTGCCTGCAAATTCCTCTTCGATAATAGCGCTTTTACAGCCATTGCGGCGAGGCAAGTTTTTATAGGACGCTCTTTTAGTAATTGGTCCTTGCTACTACATATAGATAGATGGAGTACAAGATCGAATTTAAGTTGAATTTAATATTATGAGCATGGTACATTTGCTGACGGTGCTTGTCAAGAACGCCAAGGCGTCAACTTGTACTTTGTTTTATACTTAAAGTATGGAATTAATCAGCTTCATTTTTGGGGGAGGCTGACAGAATATAAGTCGAAGAATCAAAAATAGTCCACAACTATATTTGACACTCGAAGTTTCTGAATTCAGTACTAGTGGAACAGAAAATACAGGTTGATAGCAGGTTTCTGAGGTTTGGGAGTGGCTACAGAAAAGAAGAACCGCACACAGCGGGATGAAAATGAGGCAGGAAACCCTGTGGACAACGGTACTGGTGGTAATTCAGCTGAGGCTTCGGCCTCATTAGCGGCAAGAAGAGCACGGTTGCGCGGAGCGCTAGCAAAAGCTAGTTCCTATTCGCCAGATCCGTCTAGTGCTGACCCGCAGTCAGCAGCAGCGCCTGCGCCCAATAATACTGAAGAGGAACCCTCCCTTCATTCTTTTGCCGATTCTCCCGAGTCATATAGTCAGGCAGATGCTCCGGCTGTCACTGAAGTCGAGGTAGCTGAAGAGTCGGCCGTAAACGTGTACGGCGTATCCCTAGACGAAGCTCAGGTTTCTGAAGTTGTTGAAGCAGAAGAGTTTATCGCTCCGGCTGCTGTAGTTGAAGAGCCGGTTGCCGAAATAGAAGAGCCACCCGTTGCTGAAGCGCTTCCGGTTGTTGCACCACCGCCAACAGAAGAACCGCTTGTTCCGCCGGTTGTCGAAGCGGAAATACCGGAGCCGCCAGTTGCGACAAAAGGCAAGACTAAAACACGCGGTCTTAAAAATGTGACTCCTGTTGCCAATCTTGAGCCTGAAGAAACCGCTGATGCTACTTTAGGCATGATTAGAAATATTGATCAATCTTTGCATTTCTGCGCCAACAATTTAGCTGCTTTGCAAAATCTTTCCAACGAGCAAACTGAGGTTTTGAAAGGGCTTACTGAAAGTTTGCAGAATAAAGCTCTTTTAGAAATTGGTCGTAATTTGAGCGGTTTGAGTGATTCTTTATCCGCAGCTTTAGAACCGATGAAAGCAATGGGTGAGCTGATTCCGGCTTTGGATCAACTTATTGTTGCTCTTGATGGCGGCGAAGCCGACAAGACGGATCGTCTGACGTCGGAGCAGCTTGTCGGTAATTTAGCCGATCAGCTATCAGCCGGGTTAATCGATCCTTGGACATTCAAATGTGCTTATATGGCCATTTATCCTTCGGACCATCCGGCTGACTTGTTGCACCGGTTAGTTGAACTTTTAGGTTCACAACGCCTTTCCGGAGATCTTTTCCGCGATGCTTATGAGGCGGTTCAAGCTGCCGAGCCGCCGAACAAAACTTTGTTCTCTTCCGTTCTTGGCGAGAACAGCGAGTATTTGCAAATGTTGCCTGACGATGCGGTTAAAGCTCAGCTTGTTGCTTTGGAGCGTGCTCATCGTGAAATGCAACAGCGTCAAGATGAACGTGAGCGTGAATTCGGCCAAATTCTTGAAGAGAAAGAGATCGAGCTCAATCAGCGTATCGAAGAGTTGAACAGCCGCTATCTGGAAAATTCAGACAGCTTATCCAGTCGGGAAGAAGAATTCAAAGCCGTTCTTGAAAGCAAGGACATGGAGCTGATTGAAAAAGAATCGGAGCTGAATATGCTGCGTATGCAGATGGAAGAGCTTCGTTCTCAAACCGAAGAAATGATTCGGGATATACAAAAAGCGATGCAAGAAGAGCTGCAAAAAATCAGAGAGGAGCAAGCCGCCAAAGTGCCGCCTGCTGCACCAACTCCCGCTCAAAGTTTCTTTGAGGCTGCGCCCCAAGCGCCAAAAGAAAGCTTTGCTGCCGAAGCGCCAAGTCAATCTTTTATGCCGGTAGCGGAAAAAGTCCCGGAGATGCCGGCACCGGTTCAAGCGGAAGCATTTCAACCGGCATTTCAACCAGCGCAACCCGCATTTCAGCCGGCTCAACAACCGGCAGCTATTGCTCAACCGGCGCCAGTAGGTGGTTCGGCCCCTACGCAGCAGCTGGCTAAACCGGCGCAAACCGGTGGAGCTTTCGGTTCGCAATCAGGTAGTTATGGTAGCGGTGTGCGTGCTCAGGTTTTTGAAGTAATTGTTCGCCAAGCTTTAGCCGGAGCGCCGTGGCGTGAAATATGCGCCGGACCGATGCAAGTGAACAATATCAGTCCCGATGAAGTTGAAGCTGAAGTAAAACGCCGCCAATCGGTGTTAGGAAAATCCTGATTGCGGCGTTAACTTTTTGAATTTATAAAGAGCAAAAAGCCTGAGCTTATTTGCTGGTTTTAGTGTCAGCGGCTGCTGCTGGAGCGGCAATGCCATGTTTGTTGTTGAAATCTTTATCCAAAGCACGCCAATGTTCGTGAGTGGTTTGCAAGCCTTCTTGGAAGTTGACCAAAATAACTTGCGGCAGATCTCCAACCATAATTGTTACGGTGTAGAGAATGACACCAAGGATTGCTGCTGTACATAACAAAAGCGCGCTACGGGTGATTCTTGCTTCTCTGTCAATTTTGGCTGACAGAGCGGCAATTTTGCTATCGATGGAGCTGTCTTCCGTCATACTATTTAGTTCCTCAGTAAGTTCGAACCCTGTCCGGCTACCAACCATTTAGCCCGTAGCATTATACCCACTTGTATAGTTCGCCGCGCGCCTGTTAGTTGTAAACTGTCGATTCTCAACGTTTTGCAAACTGACGTCTTATCGGACTCTTGATAGGAGCCAGGCTATTGCCAGAATCGACTGAGCACATCAAAATTGTCTAGTTGGGCATATTAGAAGTGACAGCTTTTTGGGAGTTACGAATGTGGGTAAAACCCTAAGAACCAAAACCCTTTATCAAGACAAGGACTGGCTTTACGAAAGGTATGTCAAAGAAAAGTTGAGCACGGTTGAAATTGCTCGAATTTATCGTGAACAAGAAAATCGCTGGTGCGATCCAAATACAATTTCACGTTGGTTAAAGAAGCACGATATTTCAATGCGTACTCTTGCGGAAGCTCAACAAAATCGTCATGCTGCCGCTGCACCTGCGCCTAAGAGCAAAAAAAAGACAAAATAACCTTTTCGCTAAATAGGCAAGGTCAACCAACCACCTGCAATGCAGGATCCGGCTACGATATAACCAAGCACTTCTCTTCCGCCGGCCAGATAAAAGGCCGAATAAGCTATAAGCGAGAAAGTGCAGTGCCAAAATTTGATGTTGCTTTCGCGGATTGCTATTACAGCCAGACAAATAGCAGTAATTAATGGAAAGCCAAGAAAAAATAGATCAAAAAGCATTTTAGTTAAGAGTCTGGGGTTAGCTTCAATAAAACATGTCCGGGAAAGCTGGTCCATGGTAGTTTGCCCACATTGTTTATAATGACTTACCGCTTTGCAAGGTGATTGTTTTTGAAAACAAATGAACGTAGTGGTGAAGAATCGTCTCAGGAAGATCTAATCTTCGGCAAAAATGCCGTTCTTTCTTATTTAGAGCAAGCGGCACGAGATACGACCGGCGAACATGAAATTCTGCAAAATGCCCTTATTGTTGAGGCTATGGAGCAAGCAAGACGTTCTTGCGAAAGTAAAAACAGTGCTGCCCTGGAGGATTTAGAAGAAAAGATTCACGCTGCTGTGCGTGACTTGAAGTCGTCTGCACCCGCTGGGCTTAAGTTGCGCCCTGCTCTTGAATACAACTACACGGTCAAAATAAACAAAATTCTCTTGGCAGCCGGCGCCGAGCACGACGCTCGAATCGGCAAAATTAAAACAATCGCCCGCCAGCAACAAATTCCGATTCAAAGTTGCGATAAACGTAAGCTTGACCAACTTGCCGGCCCCCATCAACGTCACCAAGGCGTGGTTGCCATGCTCAGTCCGGCTGAAATTTGGCGTCTGGACACCTTCTTGCAAAAATTAGTACTTGATCGAATCGCTTGCGAGCTCGCCGGCGGCACCATGGATGGCTATATGGTGGCAGTTCTTGACGGTGTGGAAGATCCGCATAATCTTGGGGCAATTATTCGAGCGGCCGAAGCGGCCGGGGTTAAAGCTGTTTTTATTCCGCAAAGAAGAGCTGCTGGTTTAACCGGCACGGTAGCTAAAACAAGCGCCGGTGCTTTGGCTAGTTTGCCGGTGGTTCGAGTCGGCAATATAGTCCAATGCCTCGAGACTCTAAAAAAATATGGATTTTGGGTGGCGGCTTTAGATTTAGAAGCCAAGGAGTATTACACTGAAGCTAACTTAGTCCGACCTATGGTAATCGTTGTCGGCTCCGAAGGTTCGGGGGTTAGTCGGATAGTCAAGGAGCACTGCGATTTTCTGGTGAAGATACCGATGCTTGGCAAGAGTGAATCGCTGAATGCATCAGTAGCTGCCGGTATTATGTTTTACGAAGTTGTCAGGCAGTGTCGGGCGAAAGATCAGAGTAAATCTTAAACATAGGTTTGACAGGCTTTTCAGGACGGCAGTAAAATTGTCGTCCGCCTTTGAAGCACGCCGGTGTAGCTCAACGGTAGAGCAACGGTTTTGTAAACCGTAGGTTGCGGGTTCGAATCCCATCACCGGCTTATGGGTGGATGTCCGAGTGGCTAAAGGAGACGGGCTGTAAACTCGTTGGCGTAAGCCTACACTGGTTCGAATCCAGTTCCACCCATTTCTTTTCTTTAAGAAAGGAAGTTTGTTTGTGGTCAAAAATCTGCAAATAAACTAAACAACTTGAACACAAAGCTATCAAGAAGCTTAAAATGTTTCTTCCGTGTAGCTTGTACCGGGGTATGAGGTGCATCTGCCAAACAGATCGCCCATGTAGCACAGGGGTAGTGCACTCCCTTGGTAAGGGAGAGGTCACGAGTTCAAATCTCGTCATGGGCTCCACTTTATATAGCGCCGCATATCGACCGAACGCATAAGCTTTGTCCGCAGAAATGATCAAGGTAAGACCTGAAGGAGAGTTGAAAGAATGGCCCGCCAGAAGTTTGAGCGAAATAAACCCAACGTAAACGTTGGAACTATTGGGCACGTTGACCATGGTAAGACCTCGTTGACGGCATCAATCACTAAGGTCTTGGCTGAATCCGGCAAAGCCAAGTTCAAAGCATATGACGAAATCGACGCCGCTCCGGAAGAAAAAGCCCGCGGTATTACGATCAATACTGCTCACGTTGAGTATGAAACCGAAGGACGTCACTATAGTCACGTAGACTGCCCAGGACACGCTGACTACATCAAAAATATGATTACCGGTGCTGCTCAGATGGACGGAGCAATCTTGGTTGTTTCGGCTGCTGACGGACCAATGCCTCAGACCAGAGAACACATTCTTTTGGCTCGCCAAGTCGGCGTTCCCCATATCGTAGTTTGGTTGAACAAATGCGACATGGTTGACGATGCCGAATTGCTCGACCTGGTTGAAATGGAAGTTAGAGAACTTCTCAGCAAATACAAATTCCCAGGCGATGAAATTCCGTTCGTACGCGGTTCAGCCATGAAAGTTCTTGAAGGCGATGCTGCTGCCAAAGAACAAATTCTTGAGTTGATGAAGAAAGTAGATGAGTACATCCCAACACCGCAACGTGAAGTTGACAAACCGTTCTTGCTGGCTGTTGAAGACGTATTCAGCATCACCGGCCGTGGCACCGTTGCTACCGGCAGAATCGAGCGTGGCAAAATCAAAGTCGGCGAAGAAATTGAAATCGTCGGTTTGCAAGAAACCCGCAAAACCACCGTTACCGGTGTTGAAATGTACCAAAAGACTTTGGATGAAGGTTTGGCTGGCGATAACGTCGGTATCTTGGTCCGTGGTGTTGATAAGACCCAAATTGAGCGCGGTCAAGTATTGGCTAAGCCTGGTTCAATCAAACCGCACACCAAGTTCAAATCTGAAGTTTATATCTTGAGCAAAGAAGAAGGTGGACGTCACACCCCATTCTTCCCAGGATACAGACCGCAGTTCTACATGAGAACGACCGACGTGACCGGTTCAATCACGCTGCCTGCCGGCGTAGAAATGGTCATGCCTGGCGATAACGTCAGCATGGAAGTTGAACTGATTCAACCGGTTGCTGTTGAAGAAGGTATGCGCTTCGCTATTCGCGAAGGCGGCCGTACCGTCGGTGCTGGTGTTGTTGCTTCAATCATCGAATAAGCAACCGGCACTAATTCCAAACTAAAACAATAAAGAGCAAAACGAGCCAAGCTTGTTTTGCTCTTTATTTTGCCTGTCTATAAGCGATTGAAGCTACTTTTCTTGGTGAACATCTATAAAGGATGTTTGGATGCGCAAGGAGAGATCGATGATTGGAAAAGAGGCGATCGATGAAATATTAGGCAGTCTATATCCAGGCTCTGAGCCGAACGAATGGGAACCGACAATAAAATACTCCTTGGGCGGTCCCGATCCACTCGACCTAGTACGAGCTTATCGTGTGAATGGTCCTCAGCCCTATTGGCACTATATTTCATATGGCTTTACTGAGCTTGACGAAAAAGAAACGGATGATCCGGATATTAGTGGCTATGGTTTTGAGCTGACATTTAAATTAGCGGTTAAAGGCGAAGAAAAAACAGCGCCGACATGGCCCGTAGTTTTGTTGCAAACTCTTGGTAATTACGTTTTTTCCACAGGCAATGAATTTGCCGCCGGCAATCATGTCGACTTTAAAAAGCCGATTACGGAAGACATACCTACTGATCTGACTGCCCTGCTTTTTGACGTTGATTCAAGTTTGCCTCACCTTGTTTCTCCCCATGGACAAGCGACTTTTCTTCAATTAGTCGGAATTACCGCCAGTGAAGTTGAAGCTGTACAACAATGGAACGCTAAACGTTTCCTTGAACTGATGAAAGAAGAAAACCCGCTTTTGATCACTGAGCCGGAAAGAGCTTCTTTGCTGAGCAATCCGGAGATAGTCAAACAAGTGCAAGCCGGAATAGAAAATGAAGGATCTTCCACGGGCACTTATTATGCACCGGATATGAAATTAGAGTCTAAGAAAGGCTTGTTCGGCGGCTGTAATGAAATTGCTGTGACGCCAAATGATGTTACTGCTTTGTTGAATCTGTTGCGTGGACGTATTTTGCATGGGCGCGAAGGTACGCTTATTGGCGAGGATATCCAAGTACGCTTCGTTCCGGCTAATACTGATCTGGTAAAAATGGACGATCAATCCTTAGCTCTGTCTTTATCTGCTGCCTCAGCTAAAGAGATGCTCGCTATTTTGAGCAATGGTGGAGTAGTCTGTGAGCCGAAACAGCTGAAAGGATTCAAGTTGACGGTTAAATAAATCCTTCGACAATTAATCTTCTGCGTTTCAAAAATCCCTAGATTGCCGTGTAGTACACATTAGTCGATTGAGGGATTTTTTAGTATGAACGGTCAACCATTGCCAGCATTTGAGCAGCCGGATCTGGCTCATGTGTTGAGAGGCATAAGATATTCCGGTGGACGGAAGCCGGTGTGTTTGGTTGGCGCTGATAGCCAAAAAGAACAAAGCAAACGTTTGATGGACAAGCTAAATGCAGCTGCTGACGCCTGCCAACCGCATTGTTTTGATCTGCCTAAAGAGGCTGTTTATATAAGCCAGATTAACGACTTTTGCCGAATTGTTCATGAAGAGCTTCATGGCGAAAGTTTTGGTTTTGTCGCACAGCTACAAATGAAGAAGAGGTTTTTGGGTTGGCATTCGGTGGCGACATATGAAAGCCGTAATGGGCGTTCGTTTCGGCTTATTGAAAATATTGACGGCAGCACCACTTCATTTTGTTTGAATCGGCCTTATCCGATAATCAAGCATATGGCAATTCAGGACTTTTCTCGGAATTGGTCTTCTTATCTGGCTTTCCGTCAAGGAGAAATTGATCTGGGTAAAGAGGAGCTATTGAAGTAGCTTTTCAATTTTAGCCAAGACGCTAAGTACGCTTATTTGCGACATGCATCTACCCGGGCCAGCTTCAGCTGTTAAACGGCAGCGTTTCAAATCCAAGCATTGGCAGTTGGCTGTGGCTTCAAGCCAGTTCGGATCCGTTGAATAGGCGCCGCTTCTTTCGGCATAAGTAGGACCGTGTAGAGTAATGGTCGGAGTACCGACGGCAACTGATATATGAGCTGGACCGGTATCACCGGATATGGTGGCGGTGCATAGGCTAAAAAGCGCGGCTGTCTCTTCCAGGCTTAATTTACCGCACAAATTATCCAGGTTGCCCTCTAAGTTGTTTTCAATTTGGCGGCATATTTCGCTATCGTCATTGCCGCCGACAAGTACTAGGTTGGAGCTCTGCTTGAGCTGTTGCGAGAGTGTAATCCAGTTCTCAACTGGCCAGGCTCGATGTGGACGAAAGGCACCGACTCCGGGAACTAGAGCAAGTAGTGCTTTGTTTCCGGGAGTTAAACCTGCTTGGAGTTTTTGTTTTTCGGATTCGCTTATAGAAAGAGTTGGGAAAAGAGTGTAATCCTCTGGTTGTTCCAGTGCGGCGATGCTGTCCAAATAGTTCAAAGCAGCATGGCGGATCGGCTTTTGCTTGGCCGGTTGTTTTTGATAGCGAAAGATTTTTTTGCTTAAAAAGCAAGTTTGTATAAAGCTGCGGCTGGAACCGGAAAGATCAACGATTAGATCCGGCTTCAAAGAATGGAGTAAAGCTCTAGTTTCAAACAGAGAAGAACTCTTGTGATATTCGACTAAATTATCGATGGATGGGCAAAGGCGAAGTAACGGAAATAGGCTGCCGTGAGTGAAATAAGTAATGTGCGCTTGAGGAAAGCGCTTTTTCAATCTTTTGCTGACCGGTGTTGCCAGCATGCAGTCCCCGATGGCTGCAGGATGATAGATCAATATATTGCTGGGATTAGTCACTTATTTTTTTTTGAAGAGCCGGAAACGGTCAGATTGATCGCTTTTCTATGGGGTGAAGCCTCTCGAATGAATGCTTATTAGCTAGGGCTATGATATGTTTTCGCTATATGCAGTTCATTTGCCAAGACAGTCGCAACATACGATAATCTACGCGTGTATTGGTCATAATAACAAAGTGGATTTCTAGAAGGCAGCATTGTGGACGAAGGCTATTATATTCTTGGTTGGCCCCAAGCTTCCGGCAAGGTTGCGGTCTTATGCCGCTCTCGTGGAAATAATCCTGGTCCGGCTTATTGTTGGACAAAGCGGGAAGCAATCCAGCTGCGGACAAGATTAGCAAATGATAAGCGTGGTGACAGTAACCCAAATGCCAGACGTATTATCCGGCAGCTAATGGTTTATCGATACTTATTGCATAAACCTTTGCCATGGCGTACAGGCGATCTTTGGGTCTATGCCGAATCCCATGCTCTTGAACCAGTTGAAGCTCACGGTATGGCTAAGCTTTAAGCGTAGATGTACGGCAATAGAAACTTCTTAACCCTGACCGGTGTATAGTCCGCTTAAGGACTTGGAGTAAAAACCACCGGATGAATATCGATACACCAATCGCCATTTTTGCCATCATTCTGGCTTTGGGATTTGATTTCGTTAATGGCTTTCATGATACGGCGAATGCCGTTGCCACAGTGATTTACACCAAAGCGCTGAAGCCGGGTGTAGCGATAGTCATGAGTGGCATCCTCAACTTTCTTGGCTGTGTATTAGTTGGAACGGCTGTTGCCATGGTGATTACAAAAATCATCCCAGCCGAAAAAGTGACCTTGCCAATAGTCGTCAGTGTGTTATTGGCAGCCGTGCTTTGGAACTTGATCACCTGGTGGTACGGTCTGCCGGTGAGTTCGTCTCACTGTTTGATTGGAGCTTTAACCGGGGCTGGTGTGGCAGCCGGCGATTTTAACGGAGTAAACTGGCATGAACTGACAAAAGTCGGTATGGCGCTTTTAATATCGCCTGTAATTGGTTTTGTCGGCGGCGCGCTGATTACTTGGCTAGCTCTGAATTTTTCCGGGGAGAAGTCCAACCCTGGCAGTTCAAATCAACCGCATCCACGGATTATGCGTTGGTTACATGTCATGTCCAGCGCTTCCGTTAGCTTTAGCCATGGTAGTAATGACGGACAAAAAACCATGGGCATTATTACTCTTGTATTAGCCACCAATTTTGCTCAGTTCGGTTTCAAATCGGATCATGTACCTTTATGGGTCATGCTTTCTGCGGCCATTGCTATTGCTATGGGGACTGTCATTGGCGGATGGCGTGTAATCAGAACTGTCGGCACTAAAATCAGTCGAGAACGTTTGAGCCATTCACAAGGGTTCGGTGCTTCAATGGCTACGTCGCTGATTATTTTGAGCGCTTCTCATATCGGAGCGCCGATTAGCACTACTCATACTTTAAGTTCAGCAGTAGCCGGCGGTACAATTCCGGTTTACGGAGCAGGCAAGTTAAATGCAAAAACCATGCAATTAATCATTTTAGCCTGGGTACTGACCTTGCCGGTAGCTGCTCTCTTAGCGGCAATCAGTTATTTCATTTTACGCTTGGTTTGGCATGCCTGAGGAAACAAACTAAATGGATCGTCCAGTAAAATTCATGGTGGCATTCAGCAGCCCAAAGCGCTCACTTCCGGTAGTTAGTGTGGCCGCTCGTCATGCTTTGGCTAATGATGCGGAGCTTGTCCTTTTGCGAGTACTGCCTGACGCGGAAAAAGTTGGTGTGATTGCTCAACTTATAGCTAGCGACCGCCCGCAAGAAAAGGCTCAGCAGCAATTGGATCTGGTGACTGCGCGCTTGAAAGAAAAAGGCGTAAAAGCAAGCGGTGTTTTAAGAGTCGGTGAAGTCGGTCCGGGAATTATCAAAGTAGCTGAAGAGCTGGCTGTCACTTTAATTTTCATTGGTACTTTGAACTTGCATCAACATCCGCGCTTTTACGGAGCACGAGATCCGATTGTTCACTATCTGGTCGATAACTGCGGAATTTCGCTTTGTCTGGTGCGAGCCGATGACCCTTGCGCTTTGCCGCCGATCATTGAAGTCTCGGCTAACGAAGACTAAATTCGAGTAAGCAGTTCATCGAGAGATTCGATGTTCTTGAGACTTTTCACCAGAGTCATTGGCGGCAAGCAGGAAATGATTGCTCGCCCATAATATTTTTTTGTCATGCGCGGGTCGAGAATGGCCACAATACCGCGATCGGATTTGGTTCTAATTAAGCGACCGACACCTTGTTTTAAGCGCATAATTGCGTGGGGCAAAGCTAAGCTTGTAAACCAACTTGCTCCAGCATCGGCTTTTACCAGTTCGCAGCGGGCTTCATAAACCGGATCGTCTGGAGTTTGAAAAGGAATGCGATCGATAATCACACAGCTAAGTTGATCGCCATCTACAGACACTCCTTCCCAAAAACTTGAGGTGGCGAATAATACAGAGTTAGGTGTTTCCTTAAACCATTCAATTAGTTTTTGGCGCGGCATTTCACCTTGGCGTTTTGAGGCAAACGGCAAGCGATCAGCTAGATAAATGTAAGCATTGTTCATGGCCGCATAGCTGGTAAAAAGTACGAAAGCCCTGCCGTTGCTTAAGTGTAAAAGATGTTCGATTTCATTACAGGCCGCGCTGGCAAATCCAGGTGTGTTTGGCTCCGGCAAATTGTCCGGCAAATAAAGTACTGATTGATTTTTGTAATCAAAAGGACTCGAAATTTTTTCTTGAATAATGTTATGCGGTGCACCGACTTGCTGTTTGTAGTAAGCAAAAGGATCTTCGCCGCTTGTGGCTAATGTGGCAGACATCCATACTGTAGTGTCCAAACTTTCTTTATTGAAAATATGATCCTCAAGTAGAGTGTTAACAGCCAGTGGTGCTGCTGTAATTTCAATCTTCTTGCCAGTGCGGTCCGGTTTTTCGAACCAAAATACCCAATCCGGATCTTGTACTTCAAGAAGATCCAGGCATTGAATATAGGCTCCGGCAGTGGCTGCCAGCGCTTTAGCTTTCAGTTTGAGTTTGTCGCGTTTATTGTCTACATCAAGAACCGTTTCGAATTCTTGGCTGGTGAGCCAATCGCGTAAGATAATCAGACTTTGCAGAAGCTCGGAAGAGCATTCCGGCGCTTTTCGCAATCTGGTTTTGCCCAGTGGCATTGTTTCTTGCAAACGAGAAAAAAGCTCGTTGGCCGCTTCTTCCATATTGTGAATTAGATAGGATGGCGGTGTTACTTGTTTGTTGGCGCGACTGGCCAGCATTTGAATTCCGCGTGGGCTGAGCCCGACGCTAAAAGAGTTTGTGGCGATGTCCGGAAGCTGGTGTGCCTCATCAATAATCAGAATCTCGTAGGGCGGTAAAATATTGCCGCCGCTTGCAGCATCAATTAAAAGTAAAGCATGGTTGACGACTAGGATATCGGCTTGTTCAGCTTCTTTGCGCGCTTTAAAATAGAAGCACTTATTGAAAGAACTGCACTTATTGCGTAGGCAATCGTCTGCGTCAGAGCTAATTTCGCTCCATAATTCGCCGACCGGCAAAAAATCCAGCTCCGAACGATCGCCTGTTTCGGAGTCGTTCAACCAGTTGATGATGCGAGAGTCGATCTCGGCTTCAAGCTTATGTTCCTCGTAACGGCGCAAACCGATATAATTACGGCGCCCTTTGACCAAAGCTGCTTTTATTTCAAAGGGCAAAATGGATTGCAGGCAAGGAATGTCTTTATGAATGTATTGTTCCTGCAGGGCGATGGTGGCAGTTGATACCACTACTCGTTTTCCGGAAAGAGCGGCCGGTATCAGTGCAGCCAAGCTTTTGCCGGTGCCTGTTCCTGCTTCGAAAATGCCTGTTTTGGACTGTTTCAGCGTGCGCTCGACCGCTTTAGCAAAGTCGAGTTGCTGTGGCCGATGCTCATAGTTAGGAAGCATCTCTTCCAAACGAGCAAATATATCTTCAACAGTTAATTGGGACAGCTCAGCCAAGGTTATTGAATGCTAGCCGCTCCGCTGGCAATTTGGCTCTGAGGGTGATATTCCGGCAAGGTCAAAGTTTGACCTAAAGATAGAACGTGGGCGCTCTTCATGCCGTTGGCACGACAAATCGCATCTAAAAGACGTGGTGTAGCACGCTTGTAGGCTTGTAGAGCGATTCCTGCCAATGTGTCACCATCTTTTACCGTATAGCTGCAGAAAAGCGGGGCGATAACTTGAGGATTGTCACTGTAAGTGTTGGCGGTTCTGGTTGCGACTACAACCTGAGCTTGCTTCCCTTGGGCAGCGGATTTGCCTTGGGATAAAACAATTTTTGCCGGACCATGAGGGTCTGTCGCTGCGGCAAAAAGATGCATCAATCCGAAAACGATTGCTGCAAAAACCACTGTAGCCGATACGCCTGAAGCAAAGCCGATACCCCAATAAAATGAGGGTTGTTTTTTATTGTGTGCGCCATGAAGAAAATCGGTGCTGAGACCTGGCCAAAGAGTTTCCAGCTCGGCTGATTTTGCCAGCGGCTCATCTTCATCATCCAATAAATAGGATTTGTTCGAATGTACATCACGCAAAGAGTCGCGCAATGAAGGGCGAGATTCACGAATGTATTCGGGAACAGAATCGAAATCCAGTTTTTCTTGTTCTGTAATCAAGACTGCACTCCCATGTGAACCAATCACAGCCATAAAAGTTGAATCTCCGTGGAGCTGTACTTTTATTTACCGGTTAGAAACCAGGCAACTAAATCCATTCTGGATAGTATCGATTTGAATGATTAAAGTCAAACATCAGGACTCGCGGCTCGAAATCCTTGCCGGGCGGGCGTTTGTGGGTGATATGTAACGAATAGTCAGGGTTTCAAATTTAATTATACCGGCAATTTAAGCTTATCGCTGGGGCGAATGACAACCCGGCTTTGTCAGGCTATGTTTCAAGAAACGGCATCCTGACTCAGTTTTACTTGAAGAGAGAATTGATTTATTTGAGCAAATTTTATATCAAGTAAGCTACTTGAGGGACTGCGAATGTTAACTGACAACTATTCATTACATGCTTTTTGGGTTTACTTTGTATAGCTAAAGGCGATCCTCCGTATTCATCCAGGGGCGATGAATAGGTGGGATTAATTAAGGCGGAATAATATTACAGAAAGTTTCTAAAGCCAGAAGGCGTTGTCAGGCGGCAAATGAATAAGGGCTAATTTGCCGCTGGTTTTGTTTGTTGATTCGCCGGCTTATATTGTGAATGTACGGCTTTGATTGATTGTGCTGAACCGGCAACGATTACAGTAGATTGTTCAGGCTTGAATGTTGTGCGAATCAGTTTGTTTACGCTTTCGACAGTGGCGCTTTGGACCCCGACTGTTTGAGCGGCATTAAAAGCGGTTGTTTCATTGTGCGTGACAGCATCAATTATTGAACGTGAAACAGCAGTTAGAGTGCCGGCTGTTTTGAGTGGCAAATAACCGGCGAGATAGCGTTTGGATTCGTCAAGTTCGTTTTGTGTAATACCGTTTTTAGTTAGTAGTCTCAACTCTTGTTTTATCGCTTTCACCCAGAGTGGAACTGAGTTGTGGTCTACGTTTAGAGAGAGAGACCACAAGGACATGGTTGATAGCGGTTCAAGCTTGATTGATAAATCGGTATTGGGCATAGTTGCTTCCAGTTCCGGATTCTTTGCCAGTTGTTGTTCCAGGCGTGAAATGAATGGGTGGTTGCCGAGAATGTTGTCTGCAATAAGAAGATCGCCGTAATCGGAATGCCCAAGCGTTACCGGTAACATCTGCCCAAAACAGATTACGCTTTTGCGACTATCCTTAAGTGGAATGGACGTGCGCAAGACACGTTTCTCATTCAGCACGGCTCGTAAAGGCGGATGATTGGCTTTGGTGTTCCAGCTGCCAAAATACTTCTCGGCTAAATTGAAAGCTGCTTCTGCGTTGATGTCGCCGCAGATCACCAAGTGTGCACCATCAGCGGTGACATTGGCGTTAAGAAATTTCTGTAGATCGGCTGCATGAAGAGTGGAAATCGATTTTAATTTGTCCGCGCTATTGGTCGGTTGGAAAGGTGATTTTTCCGCAAGCAAATTTTGCAACAAGGCTCGTTCTGCTTTATTACGCGGAACTTCTTCGTCGCGTTTGCTGATGGCTAAGGCCTCTTGTTTGGCCTTTTCCACATTGCTTTCATCCAAATTAGGAAATCTTGTTGTTTCAGCAAGCAGATCAAGTTGATTGTTAAGATCGCGAGCTAGGCAGCGGGTTTGGAAATCAATCGTTTCCGGACCGGCTTCGAACTTAAGCATTTGATATGAGGGAATACCTAAGTCTTCTTGCAGGGATTGCATCTGTGCTTTATTTCTTTTGTTGCTTCCTTGGTTAAGTGTTGCTGCCGCTAAAGCTGATAGACCGCATTTGTCTTGTGAGCAATAGATGTCTCCGGCATTCAGCGAACCGTTTATTTGAATGATTGGGCTGATGTGACTTTCGAAAACATAAACAGTTAACCCGTTTTTTAAGACTCGTTTGTGTACTGGATCTTCATCTATGGAAGAACGCTGGCAGATCAGATTCTCCAGCTTCCCTAGGGGCTTTTTTGTCGGTACGGGAGCAGCAGCTGAATCATCGGTTTTATAACCGGTGAGACGAACATGTTCCGGATGCTTGGGCGCTGGATGTTTTGGTTCTTGATGTTTGGGTTCGGCGTTTTTTGTCGGTGGAGCGTTTTTGTCGTGCTCTTTATTTTGTTCGGCGGGAGGAGTTACTTTAACTGCTGGCTTTGGCGCTTGAGTTCCGGCTATCCAGCCAATTACCCGGGCATCGTTGCTGAAATATCGTTTTGCCACACGTAAAACGTCGGCGCTGTTGATCGATCTGATTTTTGTTGCCCAGGAATCTGCAGCTTTCCAGCTGTCGAGGGTATCAAAATAACCAAGATGAAAACCGGCACGGTAAGGTCCTTCGCATTCGGAAAAGAAAGCAAATTCGGCGGCGTTTTTCGCTCGGCGTAGCTCTTGCTCCGTGAGCGGCTTTTCTTTCAATTGGCTTAGCAGCGAATCGGCGTTATCGAGAATCTTTTGTTGAGCGTTTGCTGTTGCCGGTGTGGCAATAAAGGTGATTGTAAATAAGCCCGGCTCTTTTTTGATTTCATAACTAGCATTGGCGTTTGAGCAAATTTTACTGTCGATAAATTTAGTTTTCAGCTTGTTGTTGCTGAGCACTTTTTCAATGATCAACATTGCTGCTGCGTCATTGTCAGAAATTGCCGGTGAACGAAAAGCAATTTGCATCAGCTCTTGTTTGCCGCCGTATTTTAGGCTGACTCGGCGCTCGCTACGCGGTAAAGGTTCGGCGACGGAAACATGTTTGATCGGCTCTAAAGAGCGAGGAATAGCGGCAAAATATTTTTGTACCAGAAGCATTGCATCTTTAGCGTGTACGTTGCCGGCAATTACTAAAGTGGCATTGTTCGGGTGATAAAAACGGTCGTAAAAGTTTTTTGCTTGGGCAAGTTTGATATTTTCCAGATCTGAGCGCCAGCCAATAGTCGGGTTGTGATAAGGATGTTGCATGAACATCATGGCGCGAACTTCTTTAGCAAGAGTAGCTGAGGGATCTTGTTGCTCAGTGTCCAACTCTTTGCTTATGTTGCTGACTTCTTGGGCGACGTCTTGAGCGGAAAATTTTGCGTTGCGCATGCGCTCAGATTCTATTTTGAGGGCAAGTTCAAGTTTATTTGCCGGTAAAGTTTCGAAGAATGTGGTGAAGTCGTCGCTAGTGTAGCCATTGAATTGACCACCGTTGCGAGCGATTGTTGAGCCGATTTCACCGGTTTTATAAGAGCCGACTTTTTGAAATAAAAGATGCTCAACTAAATGACTTAAACCGGTGGAGCCGGTCTCTTCGTCTCGTGAGCCGACGCGATACCAGATCAAATTTGAGACTAAAGGAAATTCAGGGCATTCCAGAATGAGAACTTTCAGACCGTTATCGAGAGTGAACTCTTGAATTTTTCCATTGCTAGGCAAATCTTTATTGGCGGGCATGATGCCAGCTGCCGGTAAAGAGAGCTGTCCGCTAGGTGGTTCCTGTGTCTCGCCACTTTCATTTGTTTGTTGTGCTTGAGCTGGTGTTGAGCTCCAGGTCACGGCTGTAGCTAGGACCAGCCGGAGGCAAAATGATATGCCGCTTGTAAAAAAACGTCGCTTCATGAAAGCTCTTCGCTACCGATAAAGCTTGACTCTACCATATTAAATACCGCGCATTCTTGAATGCCCATCGAACAATTGATAAAATTTCTCAATAAACATGTCGAGGAGACAAGCGGCGCGTGTTTGCTATCGAACCCTCAGCTCAAGCACCGGTAAAGAATGAAAAAGGACGGAAGCTGGTTCTGGCCGGCAATCCTAATGTAGGTAAATCAGCTCTTTTTAATGCTTTGACCGGAATGAACGCTGATGTCTCCAATTATCCGGGAACAACGATCGATGTTTCTTACGGGCGATTGGTCAATGATCGGCTGGTCGATACACCCGGGGCTTACGGTGTTTCTGCTTTTAATGACGAAGAGAGGATTGCCCGTGATCTGATCTTGGCGGCTGACGGAGTGATTAACGTTGTTTCTGCCTTGAGCTTGGAGCGGGATCTCTTTTTAACTCTGCAATTAATTGACATGGGTATGCCCTTGTTGCTTGTAGTAAATCAATGGGACGAAGCTTTAGCTCAAGGAATCAAAATAGATTTGGAGCAGCTTTCTACGCTTTTGGGCGTGCCGGCTCTTTCTGCTGTAGCCGTTAAAGGTGAAGGTGTTGCTGAAATCAAAGAGAAAGTATCCTGCTGTCGCGCCGGCCTTGATAACCGGCAAATAAATGAAATGATCTCTGGAATCATTTCATCCGGAGTCCCGCGTTCCTATGCGCTTTTAATTGCTGAGGGCGATCAAGAGCTTGCTACCAAATATGGTGTTACGTCAAAAGATAACTGTCTTGATATTTACCAGTTGCGCCGCCAGCTGGTAAATGACTTGGTTCAGAAAGTTGTTATACAAGCCGCAAATAAAAAGCGTTTGTCGGCAAGAATCGGACGTCTGCTCTTGCATCCTCTTTATGGTGGAATAATTTCGCTTGCCGTTTGTTATTTGATCTTTTATCAATTGCTCGGAGTATTCGTTGCCGGAAAAGTGGTCGATATCACTGAAAAGCAATTGATGAAAGTACATTACGAACCTAATTTGCGGCGAGTAATTGCGACGATTTTTCCGTCGACTATTGCTGTCAACGGGGCTCGTTTTGATTTTCCTGAAGGCACTTTAAGTGCGCCTCTTGAAACTAAGCGCTTTGAAGAGGCACGAGTTCAGGCAAATCCAGAGGAGGTTGAATATGATTTCTGGTCTCATCCGAGCTTTAAAGCGGTAATCGGTAATAGTTTGGCCGGAGAGTACGGCATTCTTACTTTGACTGTTACTTATCTTTTTGGTTTGCTTTTTCCCCTTGTGCTGGCTTTTTATTTCGGGCTGTCCCTGCTGGAAGATTCAGGCTATCTGCCGCGCTTGGCTGTGTTGGTTGATCGCTTGCTGAATAAAATCGGACTGACCGGCAGAGCGATTATTCCTTTGATCCTTGGCTTAGGCTGTGTAACTATGGCGACGGTCACAACCCGGCTTTTGTCATCGCCTCGTGAAAAAATAATCGCCACAGCACTTTTAGGAATCGCTATTCCTTGTTCGGCACAGTTGGGGATTGTCTCTGGAACACTGGCTAAATTGGGCGGAGCTTTACCCTGGGCAATTTATGGTGCAATTGTTTTCGGCATGCTGGCTTTTACAGGCTTTTTGCTCAACAAGATTTTGCCTGGTAAATCCGGCGCTTTAATGATTGATTTGCCACCGATGCGCTTGCCGCGAGCGGGCAATGTTTTAAATAAAACCTGGACTAAGTCTTGGAATTTCATGCTTGAGTCAATTCCGATGTTTTGTATCGCCGGCATAGTTGTTACGGTCGGTCAGATGACCGGAGCGCTTGATTGGTTTATCAAACTGTTGCAGCCTTTGTCTGTCGGTTGGCTTGGCTTACCTAACGATCCGCGCATTCCGACGACTTTTATTTTAGGTATTGTCCGACGGGATTTTGCTGCGTTTGGTTTGACAGACGTGGCTTTGAGTGCCGCTCAAGCTGTTGTTGCCATGGTTGTGATTACGCTTTTTGTACCTTGTATCGCCACTGTGGGAGTGATGATCAAAGAGCGAGGCTTCAAGATTGCTATGATTATTTGGCTCGGGTCTTGGTTGTTTGCTTTTCTAATCGGCGGTTTATTGGCACAATTACTGCCTGGATTTTTTAAGTTTTGCGGCTATTGAAGCTTGTCGCTTATTTAACTTTTCCCTGGTCTTTGACGATGCTACTGTTGGCTCTTGAAATCACTTGCTAGACCGAACTAAATTAAAGGCAGTTCTATGAACGAACATGTAATGTCGGCAGTTTTAACAAATCAGATTGGCTATGTGCCCCAGCCAAACGTGGAAGTGACCATTATTGCCGACGAGCCGGTTAATCTGGAGCGAGTGGCTTATTTTCGTGATTATTCAAGCTACGATTCTTTGCTACAGGCTCTTCTGGGCAAAGTAAAAAATTTGCATAGTTATTTAGTCGATAAAGCTGAGTAAAGAACCTGGCTGTTGCATTCATTGCCCAGGCCCGGCTTGGGTGTTATCATGTTTGACCGCGTCATGGCAGGTGTCGCCAAGTGGTTAAGGCCCTGGATTGTGGTTCCGGTATTCGCGGGTTCGAGTCCCGTCATCTGCCCCATTTTTTATTTTTATATTGATTGCTAGCAAACGCAAGGTTTGAAATTATGCGCCATCCAAATGTTCCGGAATCCCTAGAGGGTTGGTGGATTCTCCACCGTATGTTTGCTTTCGATCGTCTGGCTTGGGATATTTTGCCTGAATCTGACCGCAGTCAGATTGTTAAAGAGGCCGAGACTGCTCTTTCTTCGCTTAAGGAAGCTAAAGTAAGCGATGTTGGGCTTGCTCAACTGCTTGGGCACAAAGCCGATTTGATGTTGACTCATTACAGCCGTGATTATGACGGGTTAGTTCGCGCGCAAACTGTTTTTGATAAAACGCGTTTAGCTGAATTCCTAACCCCGGCCGGTTCTTATGTGTCGGTTCTTGAGCTTGGGCTTTATGACGCTTCGGGCAAGATTCATGCTGAGCTGGCTAAACGTGAACTTAAGCCATTCTCGGACGAATGGAACGCAGCTTTTGATGAAATGCTTAAGCAAGAGGAGCATAATCCACGCAATGCCGGTCGTTTGTGGGCAAATGTTCCTCAGCGCCGTTATGTCTGTTTTTATCCTATGGACAAAAAGCGTGGCGAAAATGTGAATTGGTACATGCTTCCGTTTGATGAGCGGGCGAAGCTAATGCTCGAACATGGCAAAATTGGGCGTACTTATCACGGTATAGTCACCCAAGTGATTTCCGGCTCCATCGGTTTCGACGATTTTGAATGGGGCGTCGATCTGTATGCTGACGATCCTTTAGTCTTTAAAAAACTGATTTATGAGATGCGTTTTGATGAGGCCAGTGCTAAATACGGTGTATTCGGCGCTTTCTATTCCGGGATCCAGTTTTCAATCAACCAACTGGGAACGTATCTGGACGGTAATGCCGTACCGGCGCTAAATATCTTACAGCCGGCTTAGAGTAAAAACAGCGTCATTTTTGACTTTATGTAGTCTAGTTCTTACCTGTTTTGGGTATGAATAACTGGGCACTGTCTATTTTTAAAGATAAGGTGGAGAGCTAATGGCTAAGTCCTCCAATTCCACATCCGCAACTAAAATGACGGATGAAGAAGCAATTCTGCACGACAACACCATCTCGCCGCGGGATGACAGGCGAGAGCGCGGCAAAGCGTTGCGAGCTGCCATACCGCATGAGGTTCATGCTGGTTGGCGGGCGCCTGATAATCGTCCGAACCCACTTGATCTTTTGGCGGCAGGTAATGAAGGTCGTTTGTCTGAGCTTATCCCGATCCGTTGGGGGCGCATGTTGCAATCGCCTTTTACGTTCTATCGCGGTTCGGCAGCGCTCATGGCTTGGGATTTGTCCAATCTTCCGAGCACTAAAATTAGAGTTCAAGCCTGTGGTGATTGCCATCTTTTGAACTTTGGTGCTTTTGCCACACCAGAACGGAATGTGGTTTTTGATATAAACGATTTTGATGAAACTTTGCCCGCTCCTTGGGAGTGGGACCTAAAACGTTTGGCGGTCAGCTTTGTTTTAGCTGCCCGTGAAAATGGGTTGAAGCCTAAATTTGAATCGGCCGCTGTGGAAGCTGTTGCCCGAGCTTATCGTGAAAATATTTCCGAATTTGCGCGTATGAGCATACTTGATATTTGGTATCACCGCATTGATTTCGATAAAGTGATTGAGCGTACGACCTGCGAGGAGTTGCAAAAACATCGCAAAGATCGCTTGAAACAGGCCGTGCATCGCACTATTCAAGACTACTATTTTCCGAAGCTTACAGAGCAGGTCGGTGGTGGACGCCGCATTAAGGATAATCCGCCGGTGATTTTTCACAAAGATTCGGAAGACGGCAAAGCTTTTGACAAACGGATCAGGGATGCTTTTACGCTCTACAAAGAATCTTTGCAAGATGATCGTCGCCGTCTGTTTGATCGCTATAAAATGGAAGATGTGGCAATTAAAGTTGTCGGTATTGGTAGTGTCGGCACTATGTGCGCTGTCGCTTTGATGCTGGCCCCTGATGATGAGCCGCTTTTCTTACAAATTAAAGAAGCCAGACGTTCGGTGCTTGAAGATTATCTCGGTAAAAGCAGCTTTGATAATCACGGGCAACGAGTAGTCGCCGGACAACGGATCGTTCAATCAGCCAGTGATATATTTCTTGGTTGGACTCAATTTGACAACGGGCGACACTTCTATATCCGCCAATTGCGCGATACTAAGGTTAAGCCTGAGCCTGAGCTTTGGGAAGGTCCGCAACTTGTGGAAAGTGCCGAAGTAATGGGCGCGGTTTTGGCTAAAGCCCACGCTCGTTCCGGTGATGCGGCAATTATCAAAGGTTATCTCGGTACTAAGGACACTTTTGACCGGGCGCTGATGCAGTTTGCTTTGCCTTACGCCGATCAAACGGAGAAAGATCATGCCTTGCTTGTGGAAGCGGTTCGCTCGGGCAAAATAAAAGCTACGGTTGATACGGTTAAGGATTGATTGCTGCCAACTGGTGACTTTTAAGCCTTAAAAACGCTAGAATCACCATGTTCAGGCGCGGTGGAAATTACTCTGTCGGCTAAAGTAAAAATTCTACAGGCGATTAAGCAGCTCGGACGTAAGGTCAGCGCTGCCGATGTGGCTGCCGCCGCGGCTTTACCTTTGGCGCAAACTCGTATTGAACTAAACAAAGTTGCTTTTGAAACTTTAGGCAAGCTTGAAGTATCCAAAAGCGGCGAAATTCTTTATTCATTTCCTTCTGATTTTGAAGCAGTCTATAACGCAAGCGGTGTGCGCAAGTTTTTGCAAATGATTTTGGCAAAAGTTTCCGCCGCGTTATTTTATTGTTTGCGAATTTCATTCGGCATTTTGCTTATCGCTTCTTTCATTACTATCAGTCTTGTTTTTATCGTTGCTCTTGTATTTATCATTTTCGGCATCGGTGCTTCCGAAGGGGCCGATGGTGATATGGACGGCTTTGAACTTGATGCCGACTTCTTTGATTGGCAAGAGTTGCTAATCTTCTTCTCTTGGAGTGTTTTTACCGGTGGTGAAACTCAGGCTGAACGTCCGGTGGAATATCTCGGAATGCAAGTCGAACAGCCGAATCAAGGTTTCTTTTCCAACTGTTTTAGTTTCTTGTTTGGGGATGGTGATCCGAATAAAAAAACAAGCGACTTGCAATGGCAAAATATCGCGCAGCTGATCCGGCTGTGCAACGGAGTTGTTACTGCTGAACAGCTTGCGCCTTATTTGTTATCGGCAAAAATGAACGACCATGCTGTCTTCCCGGTGCTTGTGCGCTTTGAAGGCATTCCGGAAGTGACCGATGGTGGACGGATAGTTTATACCTTCCCTTCTTTGCAAATTACAGCTGCAGATTATTCTCGGTTGATCAAGCTGCCGGAGAATTTGCAAGAAGAGTTCTGGAAATTTTCCAAGCTGCCGCTGGAACGTTTGCAATGGGTCTTCTTTTTTGCCGGAGCAAATCTTTGCGGAGCTTATGCTTTGTGGAAGCATATTGACTGGTTTCAACCGCTCATGCCGTATGCTGAGCAAGTGAAACTAGGGCTGATTTATGCAATCTTCTTCATGGGATTTCCGATTCTGCGCCAAATCGTGAACAACATGCGCAATGTTTTTATCGATGCGCGTAATCGCATTCGTGCTAAGCGTGCTGAAGAGTTGATGAATGCTGAGAATCAAAAAGCAATTGTCGAAGCTCAAGAATACGCTCAAAAACTGACTGTTTTGACAAAGGAGCAGGTTGCTTATTCGACGGACAAAGACTTGCTGGAGCAGGAATTGGATCAATTATAACTGTGGGGAAAAGATGTACTGGAAAGTTTTAGCAATCGCTATCAGTCTTATTTTGTTGGTTGGCTCTTCGCCGTTGGGTATGGCGAAAATTAGTTCGTCTCAAAAATCGGGCAAAGTGCGTGGTGATGTGCCCTGTCTGGCCTGGGTACGTCCCGGTGTGCCAACTAAAGCTGTGCTGCTTTGCGTACACGGATTGGGGTTGAACAGTAAATCTTGGCAGACTTTCGGCGATAAAATGTCGGCTCAAGGTTTACCGACTTATGCTATCGATGTACGTGGCTTTGGCTCTTGGATGGAAGCTAAAGGGCATAAAGATGTCGATTTTAAAGCTTGCATTGAAGATTTACGCGGCACTCTTGAATGGATCAGCAAAGCTCATTATGGCAAGCCGATTTTTTTAGTCGGTGAATCTATGGGTGGTGCCATTGTTTTGCAGTGTGCGGCTGCTTATCCTGATTTGATGTCCGGGGTGATATCGGCTTGCGCTTCCGGAGATCGCTTTAAAGAGAAAAAAATGAATCTGGCTGTTGCTTTGCATTTGGTAGCCGGTGGACCACGTCGTGGCTTTGATATCGGTAAAAGTGTTGTCAACCAAGCTACACAAAATCCTGAATTGCGGGAGCAATGGGCTGAAGATCCCTTGAACCGTATGGATCTTTCGCCGCGGGATTTAGTTCAGTTTCAAGCTTTTATGAATCGTAATCATGATGCGGCCAAAGAAATAAAAAATTTGCCGGTGCTGATGGTGCAAGGAAGCAAAGACGGATTAGTCAAGCCGGAAGGCACGGAAGAGCTATATCAAGAGCTGGCGACCAAAGAAAAAGAAATGATCATGGTGCCTAATAGCGAGCATCTCATTTTTGAAGAAGGACAATGCTCGGATCAAGTTTTAGAACAAGTGGCGCAGTGGATATCTAAATATAGTACAGGGGCAAGGCTTGTAGAGACGGATCCCGTATCGCAGTCTACGTCTCTACTGGTCGAAGCACGTGAGGCTCTTAAAGAAGATAAGCTTTCGCTTGCTATTAAAACTTTGCATGCAGCAGCAAAAAGAAGTGCAAAAGATCCGGAGGTGCATTATCTGCTCGGGATCGCCCACTATAAAGCCCACCATCCGCTTTTAGCCTTTCGCAACTTTCGTTTGGCCAGGCGTTACGCCAAAGCCGGATCCGCTGTTTCAAAAAAGGCTAATGCAATGATGATGTCTTTGCCCCAGTCGTTAGTTCAATCAGATGAGCATGGTTTGCTTCTTCCCTCCAACCAGATCTTTGGTAAAAAACCAGCTGTTGTACTTTTTAACGCAAAATGGTGCGAGCCCTGTAAAGACATGACGGCGACAACTGTTGAAATAGAAAAACGTTATGGGGACAAGCTGCTATTGCAAACCATCGATGTTGACGATCCAAATAATGAAGGGATAGTCGATTATTTTGCAATCGGTCCGGTGCCGACTACTGTTTTTCTGACGGAACAAGGTGATGTCGTCCAGTTTCAAGTTGGCTATGCCGGTTTGGATGGCATGATCAAAGGCATTGAGAAGATCTTGCCGTCGCAATAAACCTTGTTGTCAGGAAGGTGCTCTGCGGGAACACGTTTTTAGCTTAGGCGTCTAATCCTTTGTTGTTTGAAATGAGGTTTGAAATGAAATCCCAACTCGCGTCTTGTCTGGTTGTGCTAGTTTCTTGCAGTCAGTTTGCCGGCTTGGGAATCCTTCCCGCTTCTGCCGTGCCGGTACGATTTGCCGGTCAGGAGGTCATTGACATTAGCGCTGCTGCCGGTGGTCTTTCGGCCTCTGAGCGTGCTGACAAGATTCAACGTAATATTGAGAATTCTCTTGTTGCTTCCAACGATCGCACTGCTAATGCTGTACAGATTGTTTATGTAAAAGGTCAGCCGGTGATTACCCTTGGCGGCTTTTATGTGGCTACAGTCGATGCTGCCAGCGCTAAGCAAGCCGGTGTTACTCCGTCTGTTTTAGCTGACCGTTGGCTGCAAAAAATGAAGCTGGCAATGGCTAATAAGTCAGCTGTAGACCAATTCGTCAATCAACTTACTGGTACTGCCAGTGATATCACTGTCGGTAGCGCCGATACTCATACCGGTTCGACAGTGCCTTATTACCAGCGCGGAAAAGTAGTATATGTACCAGCCGGCATGACTTTGCCGGTCAAGCTGGTTACGGCTGTTACCAGCGCTACTGCTAAGCCTGGGGATTTAATTGAAGCGGAGTTGGCTGAAACAGTGGTTCTCGGTGATGCCATCATACCTGCCGGTTCCAGAATTCGCGGACAGATTACTGAATCAGCTTCAGGCAACAGAATGTCTAAGGCTGGAACATTAGGTATGAAATTTAACGGTATTCGTACTCTTGATGGTAATGAAACAGCGATTGATGCTCATATTGTCGGCACTGTAGCTGGTTATACAGAAAAAGGGGACGATCGTAGCGATATTTTTGCCGGTGAAAATAGCAAGGATAAAATGAAAAGAGCTCTGATCGGTGGTGCCGTAGGTGCCGGTGCCGGCGCTGTTCTTGGTACGACTATCGGCGCCATATCCGGACGCGGTCGCGGTGCTGGACGTGGAGCTTGGTCCGGGCTAGCCATCGGCGCCGGGCTTGGTGTAGCCGAAA
This sequence comes from Candidatus Obscuribacterales bacterium, assembly GCA_019750335.1. GTDB lineage: Bacteria > Cyanobacteriota > Vampirovibrionia > Obscuribacterales > Obscuribacteraceae > JAIEPM01. The sequence goes on along the minus strand of JAIEOQ010000002.1, from coordinate 321,259 downwards.
GTCTGCTTTTGCGTAAAGGGAGCGATGTAACGTTATCCCAAGGAACAACGTTGAAATTACAGTTAGACAGCCCGGCCAGTTTGGCTGTTGCTAATGCAAGCAACATTTAGTTTTGTCAAGCGAAGATCCGCTGAAAGGCCGGGTAGATATAAATCAAGCTAGGAGATCCGTATCATGACAATTATCAAAAATTTGTTTCAAGAAATCATGCGCAAAATTATGCCGGCACCGGAAGGTAATGCTTGGGATGAATACAAGCGGGCGCGTTATCTGATCTCCACCGCTCAAGTACGCCGCGAAAAATAATCGCTTCCCTTAAGGAACTCTGTGGCAGGAGATTACCTGTTAGAGTAGAGTTATTAAGCGTAGAGCTTGTTCCGGAAGAGTGCACAAACCATGCAAAAAACAGCCTGGCATGCGGTTAAGCTGATAGCTTGCCAGTTAGCACTGCTAATTTTGTTTAGTCCGGCTGCGCTTGCACAAGATTTAGAAGCGAAGTTAACCGACGACATAAGTACCGAGCTCGGAATCCCGATTTATTCTTGGGCTTCGCGACGCCAAGCGGATCCGAAAGCAATTATTGTTGCCCTTCATGGCGCTACTTTGCATGCTAGAAGCTACAGCGCAATTTCACGCCAGCTATCTGAGCTTGACTACGCTGTATTTGCAACGGATATGCGTGGCTTTGGTTCCTGGTACAAAGGTCATGACGATCCAAAAGATCCCAGTCGCCGCATTCTCTATCGTCCCAGTGAAAGTGATCTGAAAGCTTTGCTGGCAAAGTTAAGGCAGCTTTATCCAAGCAAGCCAATTTTTCTTATGGGAGAAAGTGTCGGTGCGAATATGGCTGTTCGCCTGGTGGCAAACAATCCTGATTCTGCTGACGGTATGATTCTTTCCAGTCCCGGTATCAAACAACGATTTTTTGTCGGACCGACAGTTGTTGCTCAAGTGCTGACGATTATGTTCAAGCCGCGTACACAGCTAAGCATTGAGCCTTTTTTGCGTTCGCGCGTATCTGAAAATCCGCAAATTGCCGATGAACGCATAAGCGATCCGCTTGCTCGCAATAGAATGAATATTGGGGAGTTGGTTAAAACTCGCTGGTTCAATAAAGAAAGTTTGAGATTCTTGCCGATGATTCCGGAGCATATGCCGGTTCTTGTATTGGAAGGCACTAAAGACAAGCTTTTCGAGCCGAAAGATATTGAAAAAGTTATGGACCAATTAAGCAGTCACGATAAAACTTTGCATTGGTTAAAAAACAAAGGGCATATTCATTTAGAAACGGTATATCTGGAGCCGGAAGTCGTTAAAGTTGTTAGCGATTGGCTTGCAGACAAAACAGTACAGTTAGCTAAGCGACATACGCCAGAGAATAAAGTCTCCGCCGTTATTGAAGCGAACCAGCTTTAAGCGCTTGCACTTTCTCTTGCAAGGAAGCAGCTTCTTGGTCAGCGCCGAGCTTTTTCAGGCAGTTAACGTAAGCCTGCATGGTTGAAATAAGTTGAGCGTCGTTTTCGCCAAGAATTTTTGTTTGTATATTCAAGACCTGCTTATATGCAGCCGCGGCTTTAGTCGAATCATCTTCCTGTTCGTATTTTTGCGCTAAAACAGTCAATTCGCGAGCCAATTGAGGGCTGTAGGGATCGTTGTTTTTCTTCAGTAATAAATCGACTCTTTTTTGCTGCAGAGTGCGTTCGTTGCGTAGGCATAATTTGTAGAGCGGGTGATCGCTTTGCACTTTGCTTTTGAGAATTTTTTCGGCACAAGCAAGAGAACGGGCAGCTTTATCCAGTTGCCCTTGATCAGACAAAAGTCCGGCCAAATTCATATAAATGCTGCCGGCGGCTAGGCTATCTTTTCCTTCCAGCTTTTCGTGGATATTCAGAGCTTCAGCCAACAATTTTTTTGCTTCCGGGTAATGCTTTTGTTTGCGAGCGGTGTTGGCGCAATTGGCCAGAAAGATGGCGTAGTCTTTACCGCCCTGATCTTTCTCTTCCAAATAAAGAACAGATGCTTCTTTCTGCAGTTTTTCCGCTTCTTCGAATTGACCTTTTTGAGTGTAGATATTGGCCAGATTGTCTAAAGCGTTAGCCAGCAAACGTTTATCGTGTCGCAACTCACGTCTGTCTTTAGTGGCTGTTTCCAAAAGTTTCTGCGACTTTTCAAAAGAGCCGATGCTGATATATAAATCGGCAATCTGACAGAATGCCTCAGCGCGCCCTCCCTCTTTCAGTGTCTCGCTTTCGGCTAAAGCAAAATCAAGCTGAGTCAAGGCGTCTTCAATTTTGCCTGTTTTATAGTTTTGTTTGGCTAAGTCAAGATATTCCTTCCAGCTGTCGGGAGGGGATTTTTTTTCGACTTTAGTTTCGTTTTTTTTATCGTTAGACTCGGGCGCAGGATTGGCAATGGCTACAACTGAGCTTGCCAGGCCGGAAGCCAAGTAAAGTGTTAAAAGGCGACGTATAATTTGAGCGTTCATAATGTTTATTGTCGCAGCTTGGCAACCGTTCGGCTAAGTTTAGATGAACGACTGGCAAAGGTTAATCCCCATGTTACTGTTCCTCCGTTTATTCATGCTTGTCTTAAACATGATTTTTTTCTGTCAGCTTGCTGTTTTTGCGCAAGAGGATGGGTTGTCGCCCCAGACAATTCGAGCTGATGAAGCGATCAATAGTGAGCGCAGCCAGATCGAGGATGAACAGGACACTTTGAGCCGGGATAAAAGCAAATATGCTCAAGACGGTCAGTCGCTTAATGCTTATATTCAACAGGTAGAAAAAAGGCTGCAAGCAGCTGAGCGGGCAAGACCGGTTGTAGAGCTGGAGCTAAAACAAGCCCGTCTACGTTTTCACTCTGACCGTTTATGGCAACAAGCACTGCATGCGCGTGGCAGTCGTCCTTACGTTCTTAACACATGGTTGGTAAGCGAAAATAAGTTGAGGAGCGAAGCCCCGGCGCTTATTAAGCGGCTTAAGTTGTGCCTGCAAAAAGATTTAGCGACAATCGAGCAAGAGCAATACAGCGTTGATGTTGATGGTTCGTCTTTGCAGCACGATCTCTCTCTTAAAAAAAACAATGGGACTATGACCGAAAAAGCTAGCGCTGAACAAGACGACAGGCGATATTGGGCAAACCGCTATGCACCGCAATATAATCCAAGCGACGCTAATGCGGCTTTTGATAATGATTATTACAACCCAGGCTGGGGTTATTGGTATCAAGTGCCGAAAGCCAGTCCCTGGCTTCCACGTCAGCTTTACAACGGTGGGCGCTAGATCTATACTGTGCCCAATGAAAAGGATGATCCTGGCATTGGTTGTCGTTCTGTTTTCCGGCTTGGGAGCTGCTCCAGCTCTTTGCCAGACGGAAGTCAGTCCGGTCTATGTTTACGAATTTACGTCTCGTTGGTGTACGGGATGTCGTTGCCTAAAGCCGATTACAGAAAAAATAATTGCTCGGCATAAAGATTTTGTTCGCCTGATACATGTAGATATGGATGATCCGAATATGAGCGATTTGGTTGCTCGTTCCGGTGTTCAAGCGATTCCTGCTCTGGTTGTTCAAGATCGTTATGGGCGAACTTTAAAAGTGTTGGTTGGTCTGCAGCAAGGACTGACTCTTGATCGTCTTTTAGATCATTACGCTACAACAGCTTCTATTGCCCAACCCCAATGAAATTCGTTTTTCTTTGTTTGTTCTGTTTTTGTTTGTCGCCTGTTTTCGCGGACGACGGCTATCATCTGCTTATTGATCGGAGTAAACGTATAGCGACGCTTATTGATTCGTCTGGTCATACGATTAAGACTACTAAAGTTGCTATCGGACGTGGTGGATTAAAGAAAAAAATTTCAATGGAAGATGAAGTCACTCCTTGCGGGAGCTTTATTGTAGATATCATATTGACGCCTGATCCTGAGCATTGTTTTGTCGATTCAACAATATTGCAACGCTATGCAAAAAAAGCTGAATATCTCAAATATCTAGAGAGCAAAAAAGGTTTAGCCGGTCTTTTTCATAATATGAATCAGCTTGATTTCGACGGCAATAAAGTACCAGATCGTGCTTACGGAAAGGCTTATATTGGGCTTGATTCGGAGCAAAAGAACAGCGGACCGAAAATGATCTATGGGCAAAATGGAAAACCGTACTGGTATTCAATTGCCTTGCACGGAGCGCCGGATAACTTAAAAGGAAGCTCTGGTGGTTGTGTTCATTTCGATTCCACTTTTTTGCAAGAGCTTATCGATCAAAATCAAATTGGAATTGGTTCAAAAGTAATTATTCGCTAGCCGTCCAATCCTTTAATCATGGACATAAATTCGGAAATAATCTGTTTCTCGTTAAAACGTGCGTAAACATCACTTCTGGTTGCTTCGACACGTGAAGGATCCGCTGGGTTTTGCTGAAACTCTTTGAGCCGGGCCGTTAGGGCACCTTTTTGCGACAGGTCGGTCAACCAGTATTCGTCTTTGAAAATGTAGCGGCTGCCGCCATGAGGATGGCAAATGACCGGCAATCCGGCCATAGCCGCTTCGATTAGGACGGCGCCTAGCCCTTCATAAAAGCTGGCCAGAACAAAAACATCTGCCAGATAAAGAAGATCCGCTACTTTCTCTTCGGGCAGAGTTAGCCATGTGACCCGTTCTCCTAGAAACGCATATTTTAAGCGAAGCGCTTCTCCTTCCGGCTCAGGTTGCCCGCACAGTATCAGTTTATAACGCCTGTCTTCCAGGGCGGCAAACTCTTCAAGCAGATAATCAATTCGTTTGTGATGGCTGTTCCAGGCCGCGGTGCAAAGAATAACCCAATCGTCTTGTTTGAATCCGTATTCTTTGCGTAATTCAAAACGACTTTTGCTCGTTACCGGCTGTGGTACCAAATTCGGTAGCACACGCATTTTCTGCGGATCGACGCCGTATTGTAAAGCCTCATCATAAGAGTCTGCTTGAAGCTGTTGAATATAGTCGAATTTTTCGTAAGTCTTGGGACGAAAGCCGCCACCATTGGCAAAAACTATTTTGTATTTTAAGTTGCGCAAACGACGAAATTCATAAAGAATGTGAGCCATCGGCACTTCTTTGGTCCAAACGATTTCCGGTTGCCAACCTAATGATTGAGGCAACATGCCAAAGCCGAAGCTAGCCTGTTCCAAAATATAACTTAATCGCCAGCGAGACTCTCTTTCCAGTAAGGCAAGTGGATTTAAAAAACTGTCCAGCCAACTGTTTCGTCCGATGTTCCAGACTTGAATGCCCTCGGGGTAAGGTCCGCCGCAATAAAGACGTAGATCGAGATTCTCTTCGTTTTTCAAAGCACGAAAAAAACGTGCCGTAGAAATTTCAAAACCACGGTTGATGGTGCCAAGCCCGGAGCTAAACAATGCTAGGCGCAAAGGTCTGCCTGGTTGCTCGGTTAATGGATCGTTGTTTTTCAGAAGTTGCTGCATTTCTTTTTTAGTCAAGAGCAAGTGATAGAGCCATATTATCGATACGTTCAGTACTGACGGCAAAGCGGTGATCTGGGCTTAGGGCAATGTCAGTTGTCTCCCAGTTGTTCAAACGCATTAGCAGCTTACCCGACACTGGATCGAGAGTATCCATTTCGAAATTGTGCGGATTGCCGCGCATACCGGTGCCTACTGCTTTTGCTACGGCTTCTTTGGCTGTCCACAGTCGTGTTTCCCAAAAAATACGTTCGTTTTCTGCTAAGCAGGACAAATAAGCTTGTTCTTTTTTTGTAAAAGCAATTTGGGCAAATCCTTCCTCGCGTTTGCGTACGGCTTCGATGTCCAATCCCGGACGTAACTTTCCTGGTTTGCTGGCGATAGCTACGGCAATACCTTCGCTATGAGAAATGGAGATTTGCGGCAACCAATCGACAGTATTAAGCCAGGCGCCGGAGACCGTAGGCGGTCCATCGCTATTAGTTTCGATTTCGATATCAGCCGGGCACAAATGTAGGTTAAAACTGGTTCTTAGCAATTTACGAACAGCGTCTTTTGCTGTAATCCGGCCCAGGAGCCAATCAACACGTCGTTTGTTACGGTTGCCAAAAGCGTTCCAAGTTATGCGCTCCTTGGCGCTCAAGAGATAATCGGCGCACCAATCAAGGGCAGTCTCGTCTTCAGGTAAAAAGGTCTGACGCATGATTGTTAAAGACGGTAGATCAGGAACGTTGTCGCTAAAATCCGGCCAGGAAAGCGGTGCGCTCAACATTGTTGATGCCGGGTTAGCGATGAAGTAACGCCAGGCTTCCGGTAAGATAATGGCGCGGCTGTTAATACCTTTGATTTGTAAAAGCATATTGCCGTTATGGTGCGTAATCTCGATATCAGCTTCTGTGCCCTGATTGGACATGGCTCGTAAATAAGTTTGTCCTTGCAACCACTCTTTCTCTTTTAGATTTGGATCCGCAAAGAAATTTATTTCGGCAATATAAAAAGGTAGCAACGCCGATACTGGGTATTGATGTTCAATTAGCTGGAAGAGGACTAATTGACTGGCATTATCTAAAAGAAGTGGATCGGTCAGGGTTCGTTGATTGGTATTTGCGGTAAACCAATTATCAATTTCTTTATGTGCGATCAAGGCTTGATTGCTTCTCTCTGACACGCTTTGCAGTTCTTGCACCGAACGCATTCGCGGTCCGTGAAACATCCCTCCTGACCCGTACAAACTGTTTTTGCTCAGGAGCGGTTTTCTTGAGTTTTGGCTGGGATAAGTACTTTTAATTGTGTGCGGTAGATATTCTTCAGAAAGTTCTATCTCGCAACTCATTAAAGTTGGTCGTTCGTCTTGGCTCTTTCCGGCTAAGTGCTCGCGTATTTCAACGGCAATAGTTCCTGGCTCGGATAGGCGCGTTGCTTTGATTGCAAGAGAAAAACCGTGATCATCGACACGAATACGTTTGTAAGCGCGTATGTTTTTTACTCTGCGCACTATGTTTCTATTTGCAAGCCGCTGAGCTGTTTCTGCCATTATCTCAATGGCTACCATTAAGGGCAGCAAATATACCCGTTCTTCTTTAAGGTTCGATACGCTGCCACCAATGGCATGATCGAGCAGGTATAGATCTTTTGTTATATTCAAAGTTTGATAAGCAACAAGTCCGTTTTCATGACTTTCAATTAGCGCACCATCCAAAAAAGGATATGCTCTCTGTTCGTTTTGGCGTTGTTTTGTGGACAGATAAGTAAGCATCATTCGCTCTTGGCTTTTCATCAGGCTTTTGTGCGTTTGAGCCATTAAATCCAGATAGTTGGCCAGAACCGCTTCATGATTTCTAGTTTGACTTAGTGTTGAAAAGCTGGAAGTGATTGGTTTTGGAGATTCGATTTTTGTGCCGGTTGATTTTCTCCGGGCGTAAAAATGATTGAAATTAATGGCAAATCCCTGACAAAACAGTACAGCGGCAATATGCTGAAGTTGTGCAATGCCTGAGCGACCGCTTAAATTAGAGGCTAATGCAATGTGTTCTTTGTTTTGCAAAATTTTTGCAATCAAAGGAGTCAGTCCACCTTTTGGTCCAACTTCCAAAAAGATGCGCGCCCCATTGTCGTAAAGGGCGTTTAAAGTAGAGCGGAATAGAATTGGTTTCTCGAACAGATATGTCGAAATGCGCCGAATCGACTCAATATCGTTAGGGTAGATTCCACCTGTAGAGCAGGACCATGATTCGAAGGCTGGATATGTGATGTTTAAATCGGCAATCTCTTGCTGTTTGTCGCTTACTTTGCCCGAAACCAACGGTGTATGGTACGGAATTGAAACGGGTAATGCTAAAAATTCGATAGACTGAGCTTTCAACATTTTTGAAAGTTCGTCAATTGAGCTTTTCGGGCCGGAGACTAAAGAATAGTCGTCGGTCATTTCAGCCCCTAAATATGAGGGACTTGAAAGCTTTTGTAAAAGAGGGTTTATCGTCGACTGTGATGCCTGTACTCGTAAAGAGCGCAAATCAGCCAGTTGATCCATCGGTACGGAGCGCGAAACAGCGGTGCTGATTTTATAAAAGGTCTCAGCGGCACTCATGATTTCGATACTGCCGTTCATGGTTAAAGCAGCAAACTCGCCGGTACTGCATCCTAAAAGGGCATCTGGCTTAATGCCGATATTTTGAAGCAGAATATACATTGCCCATTCGGCGAGTAAAACTGTGGTTACAGCCGAATCCATTGTGGCCAAAGTTGCTTGATTGGATCTGCCCCAGGGGTTTTTCGGTTTGGCAGGAAAAATCTGTCTGCTTGGTAATGACTGAGGCAGACTGTTTGTTAGAGCTAAGCTTTCAACAAAATCAAAAACTTCACGTACTTCCGGAAAATATAAGCATAAGTCGGCAAGCATATCCGGGTAGGCTGCCCCAAGTCCCGGTAAAATAAAAGCGAGCTTTTTGCGCTCTGTTGGCTCTATTTGATTGAAATAAATTCCGTTCAGGCCTAATGCTAAATCTGGGGACTGAGTTGAAAGCAAGTCTTTTGCTTTCAACAGCCGCTCTTCCAGCTCATCCAAATTCTGAGCAATAAGAGCTAAACGAAAAGCCCCGTTGTCAGCCGATCGTTTGTTATAAGCAAGTTGAAAGAGACTGTGTTCAGGATTCGCTTGTTTGAATTCATGAAAACGGGATAGCTCCTCGTAAAGAGCCTTTTTTGAGGCGTTTTGAAAAACAAATATTTCAGAATCCCAGCTGCCAATTAAAGATAGATCCGGGGCATGTTCAGTCTCTTCAAGAATAAGAGTGTTTGTTTTGTTGTTGTTGTTGTTGTTTCCTGTGCACAAAATGGCTGCTTGCCGTTTGCTGCAAGGAGATAAATGCGACACTGGATGGATCCATGGTCTGACATTGGTGCTCTCAAACAACCAAGAATTACGGTTCAATTTTTCATTGTTAGCGAAATTATTGCTCACAGGCAGTATTTTTAAGCTTAAAGAGAGACTGCCGATAATAAGAGTGCAAAGCTGAGATGCAGAACCATAGTTTTGAGCTTCTTCAGGTAGACCGGATAGAGAAGTCCATGGCATCTCGTTTTGTAGCTCAGGATTTTCTGCTAAAGCTGCTTGAAAAAAAGTTTCTGTCTCTTTGCGTATGTCTGATTCGATTTGAAATATTGTTGATTCGGAAGATAACAATAGTCCGGTGGATTTTGTCGGCAAACAAAAATGTTTTATCGAGGCGTAGACTTTCTTCTGCTCCGGTGGTTTTTTTTCGAACACTAATGTTGATACGCCGAAATCAGTTTTGTTTTTACCCAGAGCCAACAAAACAACTGCTGAATTATGCTCTTTTAGAAGCGAAGCTATTTTATGAAGAACTTGCTGAAAAGAATTTTTGTTTGAGGAGATAAACTCTCCTTTGAGATCGATATCAAGATCGTCATCTTTGAGAATCAGAATTCGTGCTTTCTCAACTTCAAGCAGTCCGGCATCTTCGCCTGCGGCTTTCAGGCTGAGAGCGGCCATTTCGGCTGCCGACAATGTTTGAAGCTGTTTTACCGAGTTTGTTGCAACTCTTTCGCTAAAGATTTGAGCGCATAAATCTGACAAGCCAGCGATAGCCGGAAACCTGCAGTCAAGTCCGGTGATAGCTATTGCTTCTAAATTGTCTGCATTCATGATCTGGCCGTTAAGAGAGAGTGGTTAACGGGATACGGCTTTCACAACTTTAGGTTGGCTGGATAATCTGTTTAAAGATTTACTGCCGACGCCGGAGAGCTGCTCCATGTAAAGAACTAGCTTGCCGGAGGCGTCATAGACGGCAAGATCGCAAATCAGTTCCGAACCTTTTGTTTCGTGAGGAATGGAAACAACAGCTTTAAAGTGATTACCCCGTGCCGGTCGTACACGGCGAATAGATTTGAAGCCGGTAGGTAAAGCTGTAATATCCATATATTGGCGTGCCCAAACGCCGCCAAACTGCATTGCGCTGTCGAGCAAGATTGGATCGACAATCCATTCTTGTCCGTTCCATTCTTTCAAACATTCGGCAACGCCAGGGATATCAAGCTCACCCCAGATCCCGTTTACACCCAAGGATTCGATTTTATCGATTCCTTGGAAGAGCGGTCCGTGGAAAAGCCATTTTTGATAAAGTTCGGTAGTACTTGGAACATCCGACAACGGTTCCGCGAGTTGCGGTGCGTTAAAGTCAAAAGTGAATGAGCCGTATTTTGCTGCCAACGGTGGCTGTTCTTTAGTTAAGGTAGCTTCGGCAGTGAAATTTTTGCGTTGTCCGGATGTTTTTGAGTTGATTGACAGCATGACTTTCAGATTTTTGTCATCGATCTCTTCGGCGTCTGCTTTAATGACCAGATCTTTTGCTCCGATCTCAAACATAATGCCGGCAGGAATGCTTAAGTTATCTACGCTGGCTAGATACCAATCCGGACGCAAATTTTGTGCTGCTTCGGACATTAGTTCAAGGGCAACGGCCATTGGCAACACAGGCGTGCCGTCAAAAGTGTGATCTTTCAGATAAAGGTCGAATTCAGGATCGATCTTTATCGTGTATTCAACGCTGTTTTTACCGGTGTTAATCGTGTGAGCCCGATCAAGCCTGGCGCCGCTTGTCGGAGCTAGATTTTGATTTTGGCTTTGTCCAACTAAAAGAACTTCTACCTCGTTCTTGTTGCTGCCGAAAAGCTCTTTCTCAAAGCTTTCCCAGCCGGGCTGCGCTTCAATCATGGACCAGCCGTATTTAGCAAATACCGGTTCAAGAGCATCTTGAGCCATACCGCCGCGCCAAGGTCCCCACATAATCGAGGATACTTTGCCTTTTGTTTTCTTATTCAGCAAAAGAGCAAGTTTATTTAGGCTCTCGTTTGCCGCTACATAATCGCTCTGACCGGCATTACCTGTTCTGCCTACTACTGAAGAGAAAAATACCAAAAATTGCAATGAATCGAGTTGCAGATTTTTGCTAAGCGTAATGGCGCTGTCCATCTTCGTGCGATAAACACGTTCAAATGATTCGGGAGTTTTGTCTTTGATTAAGGCGTCTTCGATTACACCGGCACCGTGAATGACACCATCAATGCGCCCGAACGAATCGTATAGGCGATTGATTATTGCTTTGAAATCAGCTTCGTTGCGTACATCCAGCGCATAATATTTGACACGAGCGCCGCTTGTTTCCAGGCGTTCCAAATTATGGCGAATTTCACGTTCTTTGATCAAAGACTGATAGATATTTTCTACGGCCGGAATTGAGATTGCTTCTCCTTGAGCGCGCAAGGAATCCATAATCGCTGCTTTCAACTCGCGAGTTGTCGTCAATCCTTGAAACTCTTTCGGTTCTGCTTGTTGAGGGCGTTGTCCCCGTCCCAAGATTACGAATGTTGGTTTGTGACGTTTGGCTAGACCGAGACAAAGTTCAGCCGTAATGCCGCGAGCGCCGCCGGTGACAAGAATGACTGAAGAAGTGTCTAGTTTGATTTGTTCCAGGTCGGCTCCGACCGGAAGTGGCGAATTATCCACGTAAAGTTCGTAGCGCTTTCCGCCGGAATATCCGACTTCAAGCAGCCCGTTTTTATCGCTCAATTCAAGACAAAGGGCTCCTGCTTGTTCCTGGGCCGAAATTCCAGGAGCAAAGTCAATGGTTCGCAACCATGTTTTAGGCTGTTCGCGCGAAATCGTTTTTAAGATGCCGGTTACACCGCCTAAAGTCGGATTGAATTCATTCTCCCTGCCGCTATGCCCAAAACCGCCATCCATAGAAACTGCTGCTAGTATTACCAAAGGTTGATTACCGTTGGATTCGGAATGGTGCAGCCAAGTTTGCAACGCTTTGCTCAGAGCAAAAGTACTGCTTACTGCTAAATATTCTTCGGCATCTGCTGCGGCTGAAAGCGGAAAGAGATGAAGAATACCAGTTAGTTGCCCGGCTTTGGCTTCAATTAGGGACAATGTTTTTTCTATGTCGTTGTAATCGGAAAGATTACTTGTGACAGTAAGAAATTTTTCTTTGGCTAATGCTTTTTCGGCTTTCGTTTCGGATTGATGTTTGATAATGACCGGCGTATTGCCTTTGCTTGCTAAAAGAGCAGCCAGCTCTTCAGCGGTACCTTTACCGTCGTCAGTAATTACATATGTACCTTTGGGCGGATTATCGGCAATGGATAATTCGTTTAGTTTACGTAAGCGAACCAGACCGCGACCGATATTTGAAACTGTTTGCGGAGCCGGGACCTTTTGCTCTTCTACTTCTGTTTTTGAATTGTCGCCAGCTTGTTGATTTGGCAGGTCGTTGCGAATCCAATCCATAATTCCTTGGAGAGTTTTCGTACCGGCCAGTTTTTCGACGCTGCTTTCTAAGTTAAGCTGCATCTCTTCAGGCAATAACTTACGGAAATTATTCAAAATCTCCACACGTTTGATTGAGTCAATGCCTAAATCAGCCTCCAAATCCAAAGTTGGATCAAGCATCTCCGGAGGATAACCGGTTCTCTCGCTGACGATTTCTACAAGCGACGTGATTAGAGCTTCCGGATTGAACGCTGAATTATTTTCGCTTTGTGTTTCGGCAGGAGCCGGTTGTGTTGCCGGAGTAACCGAAACTTCCGACGCCGGTATTTCAGCTGTCGCTGTCACAGTATTGATTGGTGGTAGAGCGTTCGGAATATTTGTGCCGCCATTTTGTAAATAAGCCAGCATCACTCGTTCCTGACTTTCAATAAAGCTTTGAGTCATCTGGAACATATTGCGTTGAAACTCAAGCAACATCTCTTCTTGCGAGCCGATTGCTTTAGGTAATGATGCTTTTGCTGGTGAAGGGTCTTGTGAATTGGCAGACATTGGGGAATCCGTGTTGTTTGTTTCTCTGGGTTTGAGCATCGTGCCGTCCGCTTTTTTCACGTGAGCACTGTTGAGCAGATAAAGCAGTTTGTTCTTATTTATCGTTTTACCGGTTTGAACTTCAGCCGGTAAAATTGGTTTTAAACGATTTTTGAAAAGCGGCGAGAAGTTGATTTCAACTCCGGCTGTGTGCAGCTGTCCAAGTAACATTTGTAATTGAGTTAAACTGTGGCGCCCGGAACGTTCAAGAGATACGGCAAGATGTTCTTTGCCATCGAGAATGTCGCTTACAAGATTGCTCAATACGGATCCTGGACCGCACTCAACGAAGATTTTTACTCCGTCGGCATACATTTTTTCAATTTGGCGTTGGAATTCTACTGGTTTAACTGCATGTTCTGAAAGCAGCTCAGCGATATTTGCCGGATCATTCGGATAAGGCAGGCCGTATGTGTTGGAAATTACTTGATGCTGCGGTTTCTTAAAGCTGACTTTTTTCAGTTCGTCACTTAACTCTTTTTGTACCGGAAGCATCAATGGTGAATGGAATGCGGCCGAGACAGAAATTGGCTGGCAAGCCAGTTTGTTCTCGTTTAGAATCTTGCCGGCGCGAACTAAGGCTTCGCGCTCGCCGGCGATAATGCACTGTTTAGGAGAATTGATATTAGCCAAGCTGACATCAGGAATATTTTCCAGAAGCTTTTGTACAAGAGCTGCCGGACCGGAAACGGCAGACATGCTGCCTTGGTTTTTGCCGTTGGTTTTAGCCAGGATCTGACCGCGACGCTCTGCAATCTTAAAGAGCTCGGATTCAGTCAAGCTGCCGGCGGCGGCTAGAGCTACATACTCTCCGAAACTATGACCGGCCAGTACGTCAGCTTTTAAACCGAAGCTTTGCAAAATGCGCAAAGCAGCTAAGTCAGCGGCAGCTACAGCCGGCTGTGCCACATGAGTGTTGGTCAGAGCAACATTTTGCTTCTTCCGTTCCTCGTCGTTAAATACCGGTTTGGCATAGACGAAGCGACTTAAAGGTTGACTAAAGCAGCCGGATAAAGACTGGTCTGCTTTTTCAAAAATCTCACCGATCTCCGGGAAAGCCAAGCTAAGCTCTTTAAGCATATTGACGCGTTGGGAGCCTTGTCCGGGAAAAAGCATGGCAATAGCCGGGGCTTCTCCACTTCCTTGCTTGTTGTAAAAGATACCGCGCGGGTCGCGCAACTCATTTTTTGAGCTGTCTTTGAGCAACTGTTTGCTGGTTTCTATTTTGGCTAGCAGATCTTCGTGAGATTTAGCTACGATTGAGAGAAGAGATGAGCCGGATTTAGCTGAGTTTATATAGTTGAAATAGTTGCGGTAAGAAAGTTCACGCAAACTGTTTTGTTCTTGCCCGCCGAGTGGTCCTTGGGGCAATGTGTAAGCGGAGAAAGCTTGTTTTGTTTGATTCTCGAGGTTGCTTAATAACTTGAGCAGCATTTCGCTGTCTGCGGCTCGGAAAACAAACAGTTCTGAAGGAAAGTTTTTTACTGCTGATTTTTGTTCGGGCAAACGTTGTCCGCGATACTCTTCCAGTACTGTATGGAAGTTGGTGCCACCAAAACCGAAAGCGCTTATTCCGGCGCGGCGCGGTTCGGCGTTTGCCGGATTACTTAACCAAGGGCGAGCCTCGCTGTTTATATAGAAAGGGCTGGTTTCAAAATTACAGCTCGGATTCGGGGTCTCAACGCCGAGAGTCGGCGGTAAGACTTTGTGGTAGAGAGATTTTGCAACTTTAATTACCGAGGCTAATCCGGCCGAACATTTTGTATGGCCAATCATTGATTTGACTGAACCGATAGCGCAACTTTCCGGCTTTGCTCCGGCTGTAGTGAAAGTTTTGCTCAAGGCTTCAACTTCGGCTTTATCACCGGCGACGGTGCCTGTACCGTGGGCTTCGATTAGCTCGACGCTTGCCGGAGAGATACCGGCGTCTTGATAGGCTCGTTTAAGAGCAAGCATTTGTCCTGCCGGTCTTGGCGCTGTCAGGCTTAAATCACGTCCGTCGCTCGATCCGCCAATGCCACGGATTACGGCATAAATTCGATCGCCGTCGCGTTCGGCGTCACTCAAGCGTTTAAGCATGAGTACTGCCATGCCTTCGCTGATTACTATACCGTCAGCCGTGGCATCAAAAGTGCGACAGCGTCCGCGTGGTGATAAAGCGTGAGTTTTGCTGAAACTGAGATAATCGCCTGGCTGGTTGTGAGTGTCGGTGGAGGCCAGCAATACAGCGTCGCTTGTTTTGGAGCGTAATTCATTTATGCCGACATACAGTGCGGCCAAAGATGATGCGCAGGCTGCGTCCACGCAAAAATTGATGCCGCCTAAGTCGAAGCGATTTGTAATGCGACCGGCAGTGACATTACCTAAATAACCGGGGAAAGAATCTTCCGTCCATTCCGGCAGTCGTTTCTCGAGCTGTTTCCTGTATTCTTCAGGCAAGTCGCTCAAAGTCCAATCGAGCATTGAGCGTAAAGAGTAAAAGGCGGTAATCGGTCCGTGACCGGCGTTAGCCAGAATGACTGAGGTTCGTTCTTTGTTGAAGCTTTTTTTGTTGTATCCGGCATCGGCAAGCGCTGCTCGCGTTACTTCCAAGATAATCAGCTGCATCGGATCGACGGAGATCAAGCTGCTTGGTGGAATACCGTATATTGAAGGATCAAAAGGAATATCTTTAAGAAAGCCACCCCATTTGGAGGAGATCTTGTCTCTGGCCAGAGGATCTTTATCGTAGAGTTTTGTCCAATCCCAATGTTCAGCTGGAACTTCTTCGATGCAGTCGACACTGTTCAGTATATTCTCCCAAAAAGCTTCTAAATCGTTAGCTTTAGGAAAAAGACAAGACATGCCGACAATGGCTATGGGCTCTTGTTCGCTTGTTTGAGCGCCAAAAGATATGGTCTCTTGTTTGAATTGATTTAAATGCTTTGTGCTGCCTGATGTTACAGAGCTATGTAGATCTGCAATTGAAAACTTTTGCTCATGCAGTGCGGCAACTTGTCCGACCATATACATGCCGTCGGACCATTGAGATTCTTCGGAGAGATTAACCAGTTTGCTGCCGCCGCTGCCGTTGCCGCGAGTCAAACCTTTGCTGGCGATTCTGAGACGGCCGAGATTCATCATCTCTAGCTCTTGGCGAACCTCATTGCGGTCGGTTGTTTCGGCTTCCAGTTTTTGACGCTGGTTGTCGAACGTTTCTTTGTAGGGAGAATCGATGCAGCGAATAGCATGTCCGGGACCGGTTTCAAGAAGAACGGTATGATCGCAACTCAAAACCGCTTTTTGGAATTTTTCTACGATCGCTCCAGTTGTGACCGCTTCGTCAGTCAGGAGATAAGCTGTACCCATCAACATGCCAATGCGTATGCCTCTGGCAGCAAGTGGAGCAGCTAGCGCGGCTACCATGGCTGCTGAGAGATCGTTATGAATGCCCCCGGCAAAGATGATGTGAAAATCTTCCGGATTGTCTTTCGGGGAGATTGATTGCAAAAGTGCTTCAATCATACTATCCCAAAGAACAAAACTGGAACGTGGGCCGACGTGTCCGCCGCACTCTTTGCCTTCAAAAATAAAACGTCTGGAACCGGTTTCAACAAATGATTTGAGTAAAAGCGGTGAGGGGACATGAAGGTAAGTTTGGATGCCCAGAGTTTCAAGATGTTTGGCTTGATCCGGACGGCCGCCAGCAATCAGAGCGAATGGCGGGCGATATTTTTCAATGACCTTAAGCTGTTCTTGGCGTAACTCTTGCGGCACAAAGCCAAGAATACCGACACCCCAAGGACGATCTTTCAATTTCTCCGCAGTCTCTTTCAAAAGCGGATCGATTTCGTCCTGACGCATCAGAGCCAGAGCCAAGAAAGGTAACCCGCCGCCTTTGGCAACGCTGGCTGCGAAGTCTGCGGTGTCGCTGACACGGGTCATCGCGCCTTGCACGATTGGATACTTAGTTTGATGTGATACTGCAAGTGGTGCGTGCTCAGCAAAAGATTGGAGTTTATCTGCTAAGGACGCATTATTTATTGCCGCTTCTTTCAAGCCGCGAATTGCGGCTCCGGCCGTACCGTAACGAGTAAGTAAGTTTGCCGATAGGGCTATATCTTGACCTAGTGGTAAAAGTAGAGGAAAAGCGCTCTTTGTGTTCAGCGCTTTGTGTAAGGACTGTTTTACCCGTCCTTCTTTCAATTCTTTTTGCAAATCGGCAAGTTCGGGTATCCCGATTTTAGACCAAAGTCTGAAAAATTCTTCTTTCCCTGATTGCAGAAGAACAGTTTCGCTGCCATCAAATTGCGAAAGCTTTTCGACTTGTTCCGGAGCTAGAGCCGATTCCGGAAAGAGTAGAAGTTGCGAGTCTAGAACGACGCCGGCAGCACCGCCGACATAAGCTGCTGCTACTGTGTGTTGCCCGATGCCACCGTGAAGCCAAACGGGAATTTTCACTGTTTTCAAACAGCGTTGCAACAGGATAAAGCTTGTCTCTTCCCCAACTCGACCGGCAGATTCATGTCCTTTGGCAATAATGGCGTTGGCGCCGCATGCTTCGGACAATTCGGCTTCTTTTTGAGAGATTACTTCGCAAAAAACAGCCAGTTGTTTTTTTTGTAAAGCGGTGATCGCCGATGAGAGTGTTTTTTTTGTCGTTTGGCTGCTGATTAAAAGCACTACCTTCGCATTCTTTGCTTGGGTGAGTGTTTCAATTGCTACGGTGAAAAGGGATAAATCTTCAATATGGCAACGAATGCCGAATTTGCCAGCTGGTACTGCAGCTAAAGCTTGGACGATTTGTCCCTTAACTTTCAAGGGATCGCCGCCGAACTCAAGATTGAAAATGCCGGTTTCACCTGCCCGCGCGGCTGCCAGCGCCAAGGTGTTATCTTCGAGGGTGCCGGGCCATGCTGCCGGCGTTAAGGCTATAATTCCGAATTCTGGCGTCTGCACGTGCAGCAACTCCCCCATCTGATTCCTGCGAGCTTACCGGGATGCGAAAAAAAGCTTCTGAGAACGCTTTATGCTGTCTCTGGGTCTGAGGCACCAGCATATTAAGATCAAGTAATTATATAAAACCTGTGCCAATCTGCCATTGGACAAGTCTTATTTACACAACTATGGTTTCGCTCGGACTGCGCAATTCGTATGTTACGCCTCGCCATTGAATACGATTAGTGCAAAGTGAATAAAGAGTCATCCAAGGCAAGACCAAATGGGCAAATGGGATTGCCAAGCAAAAGCCCCAAAAAGTTTTATCGATCTCTTCGCGACGATCTGTCAGCACTTTTTGCCATAGAGCCTGACCTTTATTAAGAAAATAAAGCTCAATTGGCAAAATACTTAATCCGGCGAGCAAACCCTGAAGATAAATGTTTTCTTGGCTGGTAATTAGAGCAACAGCGCAAGTGATTACAGCTATCAACCATAAGGCCATAATACCGGCGCGCAAAATAGCTCGACGCCAGAGTTTAGGATAATAAACCTTGGTTAAGATCAGTTGGCGATTAGTCCATTCAACAATTTCAGTGGTTGGCGCGTCACCAAAGCTTGCAACCAGGCATTGCGGCACAAAATGTACTTTTAAGCCGAGAGCTTTTACTGCCGTAGTCAAAGAAAGATCGTCATCGGCTGCGCAATCCCAGTGTTCAGCTACTTTTGCCTGAGCAAAAACGCTGCGTTTTATAGCCATGGCGCCGCCCCAGGCAAAGCAATAGCTCGGGCTGGCCATCTCCCAAGCTGACACGCGATTCCATATGGAACGAATGAGTGAAGCGAGCTGATAGTTGGAGGAAGGGATATAGAATCGATAGCCGGTGGTGGCACCGACGTCAGTAGTCTGCAGACGTCCGATTAGATGTCTAAGAAAATCGTTGCGGGCTATGACGTCCGAATCGACGAAGGCCAAAACTTCTGCTCTGTCCGAAACTACTTTCAAAGCTTCAAGCTGATTGTTGATTTTTTGTGCTCTTTGCGAATTAATGCCGGCGACGATCAATTTGTAAGGAATACGTGTTTGATTTTCTAAGATCTCTTTAAGTACCGGATATGCCGGGTCTGTATCGCTGGCAACTGAAAAAATAATTTCAAAGTTGATTTTGCCGCCGACTGAATAATCCTGCTCCAGCAGCTTTTCAATGTTTTCGCGGAAGCCAGGATCCAATCCTTTGCAGGGTAAGATAACGGCCAAGGGCGGAATGTAGTCTGAAAGTGGCTCCTTAAGCTCATTTTCGACATAGCGATACATACGAGCAAAAGAAATGATCTGTGAAAGGGTCACGGCGACGGTGACCAGCGCTAAAAAGACCAGCAGGTACATTGCTCCTCCGTCCCTCCAGGAATGCCAGAGTATAATTGATCTTCAAATTTGGAGCGCACTTTGAAAGCAAATTCAATTGTTCGAAAAGGTGTATATAAAGCCTTTCTCTTTTTGGGCGGTGGCGAAGTAAAAGCTCTTGAAAAGGATTCGAAAAATCCAAGAGCGGCGCAGCTGCGTAAGCTTAAAGAAATAATCGCACGTAACGCCGGGTCAATTTACGGAAAAGAGCATGGCTTTGATCGCATAGAGGGGCTTGAGGATTTTCGTGCGGCAGTCAAGATAAATGACTATGAGGCTTTGCGTCCTTATATTGATCGAATGATGGAGGGAGAGAAGGGAGTTCTCACCTGTGAAGAGCCTTTTATGTTTGCCACTACTAGCGGTACTATGGGCAAGCAAAAATTCATTCCGGTTACGCCATCCTATATTAAGGAGTTCCGTCACGCCTCGGTTGCTTCCGGTTATTACAGCCTGAAAAGTTTTCCTGGCATAGCGGATGGGGTCATCCTCTCCGTATTCTCGCCGGCAAAAGAGGGTGCCAGCACGGCCGGTATTCCATATGGTGCCATATCCGGCGCTCTTTACGAACGTGAACCGTGGCTTGTGAAAAAGTTCATCTCGCCGATACCGTATCCGGTCTATCAAATTCGCGATTATGAAAGTAAATACTACACTCTGCTGCGAGTGGCCTTAAATTTACCGATCGCCTGTTTTTATACATTGAATCCCAGTACGATAGTCGTTCTTCTTAAACGTTTAGAGCGTTACGCGCCGCAGCTGATCAAAGATGTGGCGGAAGGTACGATTACGGCGCCGCAGCCTTTGACGACGGATTGCTTGCAAGCAATTGAACCTTTTTTGAAACCGGATCCGCAAAAAGCTAAAACTTTGGCGCTTTTACTTGAAAAAAATGAATTCGTCCCCCATAAAATTTGGCCGAATTTGCAAGCTGTTAACTGCTGGACTAAAGCCGCGGCAGCTTTTTATTTGGCTGACTTTGAGCGTTATTTTGGCTCGATTCCGGTACGCGATATTACCTATGGCGCAAGCGAAGGACGAGGCACGGTTTCTTTAGGTGATGGCAGGCAGCTTTTATCCATCCGTTCTCACTTCTTTGAATTTATTCCTGAAGCTGAAATTGAAAACCCGAATCCGAGGATTCTTTTGGCCGATGAAGTCGAAATCGGAAAAAATTACTACATACTGTTCAGCACATCGGCCGGGCTGTATCGCTATCACATCAACGATGTGATTAAAGTGACCGGATTTTACAACCGTACTCCGCTTATTGAGTTCCAATATAAAGGTGGTAACGTCAGCTCTTTTACCGGCGAAAAGCTGACGGAACTGCAAGTGGTGGAAGCGATGTCTCAGCTTTGTCAAACCGTGAAAAATGACTGTCGCTTTTTTACGGTTTTGCCGGAGTTCAGACCGAATCCACATTATCGTCTACTTGTTGAGTTGAATGATGCTGCCGAATATGAGCAAAATGTCGACCAGGAAAAACTTTTGCGTTTAGCTGAAATATACGACAGCAAGCTTTCTTCCCTCAATGTGGAATATGCCAGCAAGCGTCAATCGGGAAGACTAGATCCGGTAGTCGTCGGGTTGTTGCGGCATGGCGCGTATGAACGTTTGCGTAAAAAGTTGGTGGCTCAGGGCGTTGCTGATGCTCAAATCAAGCTCAGTCATTTGAATCCAAAAGCTGAAACGCGGGACTTCTTTCTGCAAGAAATTATCAATTGACTTGGCGAGATTGCTCTTTCCAGAACAGTTCGCGCAATCCCTTCTTGTAGATTTTGCCTGAGCCTGTTTTCGGAAGCTCTTTTAAAAAATCGATGCTACGGGGCGCTTTATAGCGGGCTAGTTTGGAGCGGACGAATTCAATCAATTCGGTTTCGCTTGCGCTTTGTCCGGGACGAATAACGACGATTGCTTTCACCGCTTCGCCCCAATGATCGTCGGGAATACCGATTACAGCGCATTCGAGTACTGACGGATGTTCGTAAAGGCAGTATTCAACTTCGGTGGAGTATACATTCTCGCCGCCAGTGATAATCATGTCTTTTGAGCGATCGACAATATTGATATAACCGTGCTCATCGATTACGGCTAAGTCTCCGGTATGGAACCAGCCGTCACGTATGGCTTGGGCTGTAGCTTCCGGTTGCTTCCAGTATCCCTTAGTTACAGTTGGCCCGCGAGCGATTATTTCGCCAACCTCAGCGTTGTTTTTAAGCACATCAGTGCCATCATCTCTAACTACTCTAACTTCAGAAGCGATAAAAGGTCGTCCTGTTCGGCTGCACACTTCAATCAATTGATCTTCGCTAAAATCTCGATGTTCAAATTTAGGACGGCTGACAGTTAGAAAAGGGCTGGTTTCGGTTAAACCGTAAAGTTGAATATATTCACAACCGAATGTCCGGGTCAGTCTTTTTACTGTTTCCGGAGCGATTGGGGAGCCGCCGGTGATTATGAGCCGCAGGGAAGAATAATCAAACTTGTTCACGTTCTCATCGTTTAGCATGGCATTGAGCATCGTTGGAACAAGCACGGTTATGCTAACGTTTTCGGCAGCGATAGCCTCTAAGGCACGGGTCGGATGAAATTGCGGTAGAAAAACATGTTTGCCGCCGACCCAGGTCATGGCGAAACAAGACCAAGCATCAGCCAAATGAAAAAGTGGCGCGGCGTGAATCCAGGTATCTTTGTCTTTGAGATCCAGCTCGGCTACTGCGCCTAGGGCGTTAAACATTACATTGCCGTGAGTGAGCATCACGCCTTTTGGTCGGCCGGTAGTGCCGCTTGTGTAATACAAATGAGCTAAATCGTCATTGCTTAAGTTCGGTAGTTCGGGGAAATCGCCTGTTCCTTGATCGGCAATTGGCGCGTACTCTTGGGCATTGATCCGAATTATCTGTTTTATGTCCGGATAAGCGCTTGTGGCAAAGTCGTTGTGAATAAAAAGTAGCTTCACATCTGCGTCTTTTAGAATAGCGGACAGTTCCACTTCAGATAAACGCCAGTTCAAGGGTGCTAAAACAATGCCGAGAATGGCGCAAGCATAGTAGACTTCCAAAAATTCATGGCAATTAGGGCTGGCGATTGCTGCGCAGTCACCTTTTTTTAGACCGGATTCAAGCAAAAATTTGGCTAAGTTGGCTACGCGGAAGCCCAATTCTTTATAAGTAAATCGTTTCTCACCATCGACGATGGCTTGCCGCTCCGGCCAAATCGATATGGCCTTGTTCAAGCTAAGCCATAAACTCATTCTTGATATCCCCCGCCGTGGCTTTATCGATCCTAGGCTGATATTGTAAAGCCATGCTTGCTGAAATCAGAGCAAAGAAAATACTTCTCATAGCTTGTTTTTTGCTCGGTCTTCCGGCTAAAGCGGATTTTGCTTTGCCGGAAACAAAGCTTGTGCCGATCGCGAGACTTTTGAAAAATCTTGCCGCTCAAAAAAACGAAATTGGTTTAAGCCCAACGGATAAAGCAATGATTGAGTTTCGCATTGGGCGTCTACACTCCATGGCTTATGCTTTAAAGAGCGAACAAGGACAAACTGAAAAAAGCGCTATTGCCGGCAGCCGATATGAATTACCGCAATTCGGATCCCAGCCAGATCATGTTCAATTTCAAGTGCAACCGGCAAAAAATAAAGGACAAGCGACACTTGCTTCCGGACATTTAGAACAAGCGATTGTTGCGCTTAAAAAGTCCCTAGTTTTCGACCCGTCATTATTGCCGGCAAAACTAAGCTTAGCCTGGTGTTTTGAGCATTCTGGTAAAAAAGACGAAGCTCGTAGCTTATACAAAGAAGTGTTCCGTGAAGCTTATGCTGGTGAAAAAACAAGCCGTGGTGGTGTTTTAAATTGGTCTATCGCCGTGGAAACGGCAGGCTATCTCAAACCGCTTTTAGATTCGCGTAAAGATGCCAAAGAGATTGTCGATATAACCGGCAAAGTTAATGAGTTGCAAAAATTGCCGCGTTTTATTACGCCGATTCTTATTCCTCTTGCTCGGGAGAATTCACTTAAAAGGCTTATTGAAAGAAGAGCGGTGCGTTTTGATCTCGATGGTTTGGGTGTCCGTTCTTATGATTGCTGGCCGGCTAAAAATGCCGGTTGGCTAGTGTTTGATTCTCAAGGAAAAGGACAAATTGACTCGGGACTACAGCTTATTGGTGGGGTAACCTTCTGGCTTTTTTGGCAAAACGGTTACGAAGTTTTAGCTTCTTTGGATGATAACGGCGACGGTAAAATCTCCGGTTGCGAGCTGGCTTGTCTTTCTATTTGGCAAGATTTGAACGGCAATGGCGTAAGCGAGCCAGGCGAAGTAAAATCGCTTGCCGATTGGCATATCGCCGGCTTGGCAGTTAGCGGACATAAAAACAAGCATGGTGTGTTATGCAATCCAGACGGTGTGATTCTGACAAATGGTTTGAAAAAACCGACTTTTGATCTGATTTTGCATGAAATTAAATGAGCTGAAAGGTGCGCGTGTCTGATAACTTGGCTTTGTTTATTGAAAACGTCGGCCGGGTTTATTATTGTTTGACCGGTAGTGCCTGGAGGCCAATAAAGTCTTTATGAAATGCTTCATCCATTTGATTTGCGATTATGCGCCGGGCGATTTAGCTTGGGCTGAGGTTTATTCGGCAATGGCCGCTCAATTACCTCAAGATGCCGATACGCATTTCACTACGGTTGGTTCTTTCGATACTATCGCTACTGGATTTGTTTGCGCGCAGCTTGCGCTGGGTGATTCGCGTTTGCGCCCGGAAAATCTAATTGTTTTTGCCAATTGTGCGCCGCGTAAAGATAAAAAAGAAGCTCGTTCGAATAATGCCGGCGAAGGCTTGGTTATGGCTAAGCTAAAAAACGGAGTTAGAGTACTTGCTGTGAACAGCGGGTATTCCTTATCTTTTGTGCGTGACCATATTCAAGAACTGTATATTGTTGATGTCGAAGATGAAGGTTCTCAATTTCGTTCGCGGGATTTCTTTCCTAGAGCGTTAGCCAGATTAGTAGCCGACGATCCAAAGCTGCTTTTAGATAAACTGGATGCTAGCAGCGCCGTGCGAGAATTTCCCGAGGAAGTAATTGCTTATATTGATTCTTTCGGCAATATCAAAACATCGATTAGAACAGGCGATCCGAGCTTGGCGTCGCTTAAGCCGGGAGATCGTTTAAAAGTTCGTATCGGTACTGTTCTGCGCACGGCAACAGTGGCAACCGGTAGTTTTAATGTGATGGAAGGTGATTTGGCTTTTTCGCCGGGAAGTTCCGGTCATGAACGACGTTTTTGGGAATTTTTTCAGAGGGGCGGTTCGGCGGCGTCTGAATTTGGGCATCCCCACGTTGGTTCGAATATTTTGATCGAACCCGCTTAATTAAACCGTCCTTAGAATAATTCCAGGCAGCTAGCTGGCGTTGATGCTATAAAAGCAGCGATGGAGCCAGTAGTTGCCGAGCAAGAATATTGCGATTTGACGCCAAGCGAGATTAATCTCTTGGTCGAAGGTCCGATTTGGAAAGCAATTGCCAGCATGTCACTCCCGCTGATGCTCAATGGTTTGTCTATTTCGGCGGCTACTTTTGTTGATGCTTTTGTCGCCGGCAAGTTGGGTGCCGATGAACTGGCCGCTGTTGGTATTGGTGGGCAGATCTGGTTCGGTATGATCATCATGGCTATTGCCATTGCTACTGGTGCTAACGCTTTGGTAAGCAGATTCTGGGGTGCCGCCGATTACAAGCAAGCGATGGAAGCAGCTAGACAATCCATTTTTTTTGCTGTAATTTTTGGTGCTTTTT
Source organism: Candidatus Obscuribacterales bacterium (assembly GCA_019750335.1). GTDB lineage: Bacteria > Cyanobacteriota > Vampirovibrionia > Obscuribacterales > Obscuribacteraceae > JAIEPM01. The sequence goes on along the minus strand of JAIEOQ010000002.1, from coordinate 296,306 downwards.
CTGTTCTTGTCGGTGTTTGTTTTAGCGGTCCGCTCTTAGCTTTTCTCGGAGCCAGCCCAGCTGTTCAAGCTAAAGGCGCGGCTTATCTGCCGATTCAATTTTGCGCGCAGCTACCTTTGACTATTCTTTGGGTATGTCATTCGATCTTTCGCGCAAAAGGTGATGCTAACTTACCGACAGCAATTATGGCTTTTGTCACGATTACAATTGTCGTTCTTGATTTTGTTTTTTGTCTTTATCCGGGACATTTAGGTATTGCCGGGATTGGACTTTCTTGGTTTGTAGCCAGCGCGGTTGGTTGCGTGCTCATGTTGTTGGCTTTCAGAGCCTCCGAACTGAAGGGTGCGGTTGAAATCAGTGCCGAACGCCCATTCGATTTATCTAAAGATTGGTGTTGGCGAATAATGCGCATTGGCTTGCCGGCTTGTCTTCAAGACTTAGCTTGGGTAACAAGCAATTTCGGACTCTTTTTGATCTTCACTCTTTCTGCTGATCCGACGGCGTTCCAAGCCGCATGGGCAGTTGGGTTAAGAGTGGAAGATGTAGTGGCTGGTATGCCCATTTTTGCTATGAGTATGGGTGTAGCTACTGTAATCGGACAAAATTTAGGAGCGAAAAAATTAGCTCGTGCCGGTCAAGTCGGCTGGCAGGCAGCGATTTACGGTGTAGCGCTTATGTCCGTCGTCGGCGGCATAATGTTCTTTTGTGCCGAGCCGATTGCTAATACGATGACGGCAGATCCCTTAATCGCTAAATATTCTCAAGAATATTTGCGCATTTTAGGCTTATCTGAACCGATTAATGCTTTATGGCTGATACTTTTCGGTGCTATGGAAGGCGCCGGTTACACACGTATCCCGATGTTCTTTTCGTTCTTCTGTCTTTTAGCGGTGCGTTTGCCACTAGCTTACCTGCTAGTAGTTCCAGCCGGTATGGGAGCCTCCGGAGCTTGGTTGGCAATTGCTTTAACGTCGCTTGTCGGAGCTGTAATTGCTGTTATTTGGTATCAGCGCGGCAGCTGGAAGCATCACCGTATTTAGTGGCTGCTTGCGCTTAAAGCAAGTTCTGCTGTCGGCGTTTCGGCAAGCGGTGTTTCGCTGCTTTCTTTACCGAATACGCCTTCCCAGCGAGCCATAACTACCGATGCCATACAGTTGCCTAAAACATTCACGGCTGTACGCGCCATGTCCATTATTGTGTCTACGCCAAGAATAAGCGCGATGCCGGCCAGTGGTAAGTTGAAGCTGGCAAGAGTGCCGGCCAAAATAACCAAAGAAGCGCGCGGAACTGCAGCGACGCCTTTGCTTGTAAGCATTAAAGTAAGCATCATCATGATTTGTTGCTGGAGCGAAAGCTGAACCCCGGCGGCCTGAGCCACGAACATTGCTGCAAGCGAAAGATAAAGAGTGGTACCGTCAAGATTGAAAGTGTAGCCGACCGGTAAAACAAAACTGACTATATTGCGCGGTACGCCAAGACGTTCCATAGCTAAAAGAGCTTTTGGTAAAGCAGCTTCGCTGCTTGTTGTTGAAAAAGCAAGAAGCACCGGTTCGCGAACGGCTTGAGCAAACTGTTTAAGCGGGACTTTGGCAATTAAAGCTACAGTTCCCAGCACAAGTACGATGAATAAGAAAAGAGCTAGGTAAAGGGTGCCGACTAGCTTGCCTAAACAAACAAGCACGCCTAAACCATGTTGACCGACTGTTGATGCCATGGCGCCGGCAACTCCTAAAGGAGCTAATTTCATTACATAGCCAGTGTATTTGAACATGACCTCAGCTAGTGATTGGCAAAGTTTGAGGATCGGTTCGGCTCTTGTGGCGCTTACGGCAGCGGCAAAAAGTACCGAAAAAACGACTATTTGGAGAACATCGCCGCGAGCCATAGAGTCGATTACGCTGGCTGGAAAAGTGTGGACGATGATTTCAGCAAAGGTAGGTTGTTTGGCCGCTAAAGCTCCGGCATCACCGGCTGAAACATTGGAAAGATTAATACCGGCCCCGGGCTGACAGATGTTGGCAACGGTCAAGCCGATAACCAGAGCAAAAGTGGTTACTACTTCAAAATAAATCAGAGACTTTACGCCCAAGCGTCCGACCGATTTTAAGTTCTCGTGTCCGGCAATGCCGACGACCAAAGTAGCAAAAACCAATGGCGCAATTATGCTCTTGACTAGATGAAGAAATATGTCCGAGAGCGGGTGTAACGCCTTTCCGGTCTCCGGAGCCAGCCAGCCGACAAGAATACCGATTACTAAGCCGATAAAGATTTGGGTTGTCAATCCTATTTTGCTCACCTGGACTCTCCTGCTGCAGCCTTGCCAGGGTAGAGCATGAGCGCTGGTTGCGCCAGGAGATTTTTCTAGGATTGGAGACTTTTTAGTCGTCTATTTGCGAGTCCAACCCTGCTGCTTTTTATACTCTTCATAAAGCACTATTTGTTCGGGTTTTAATAGCTTGCGTACAGCAAGAGACATCAAGCAGTACTGCGAAGTAATATCAGCATAAAGTTGTCCGAGCTGAAGCTGCTTGTTTATGATTAGATCCGCCGTGTCGCCTTTAACTACGCAAGTCAAAAACTCCTGACTTTTTTGTCTGTATTGGCTTCTGAGCGGTTCGATTTTAGAGCGATAGGACATAACTAAAGCAGTAATCTGGCTACGTTGAATGCTGTCAGCCTGGATATGTTCAAGAATCGGAGCCAGGTGATGACCGTAAGGCTTGCTGAAAGCTTGTGGATCAGGCAGAGAAGTCTTGTCTTGGGCGTAGCCGTTTCCGGGCATGGTCAAGAGCAGCAACAAGCTGAATAACTGCAGGCAATGATTTCGTTTGAATATCATCGAACACCCATCTTGACGGACTCCGTCAAATGAACTTATACCCTGAATCAGATAAAAGCAAAGACGCCTGTCCATAAAAAATGTGCCTTATTTACGCTCCTTGCCAAGGGATCTGTCAGTGCTTATAATGGCTTGACCGCACTTAGCTTTGACTCTCATTTACTAATGTCTCCGCCACCTTTTCATTCTTTACGAAATCACGCCGTTTTGCAGGGCGCGCGTGAGGCGTTTTTTCGAAAATTTTCTTCTATTGCCAATGTACTGATGATTGTATTGGGAATTGTGGTGGCTGCGGTTGGCTTTAGAGTTGGTCTTTATTTATTTCAGGTGCCTGATCCGGCTTTTCTGGAAACTTATAATCCGGTGCAAACAATTCAGATCTTTGATGGCAAAGATAAATTGGTTTGTGCTGTTGAAGGTGCCGAACAAAGACAGATCATTCCTTTGTCCAAAATCTCAAGTAATATGCAAAAAGCTTTGCTTGCCGCTGAGGATCATCGCTTTTATGAACATCACGGATTAAGCTATTGGAGCGTTTTGCGAGCTGTTTTTGCTAACTTAACTCACGGCAAAGTGGTCGAGGGTGGTTCGACTATTACTCAGCAGTTAGCAAAAAACATATTTTTTGAAAGCGAAAAACGTACCCTCGAGCTGAAAGTAGCTGAGCTTTTAGTGGCAATGAAAATCGAGAAACGTTTCTCCAAAGATAAAATACTTGAGTTGTATCTCAACGAGATTTATTTCGGTAACAATGCTTACGGTATCGAGCAGGCAGCAATCAATTACTTTGGAAAACATGCAAGCGATCTGAATCTAGCTGAATCAGCCTATCTTGCCGGCATAATTCGTTCGCCTAGCTACGGCGGGAAGTTTGAATATCGAGAATCATCTCTGCGGCGTAAAGATGAAGTGATCGATAAAATGGCTGAATATCACTTTATTGATTCCTTTCAACGTCAAGCAGCTAAGCAAGAGACACTTACATTCTCGGTTGAAAAACATGAAGCGCGCAAGCTGAAAATCCCGCGTTTTCCTTATTATGTCAGCGCCGTGATTGAGTCGGTAAAAGGACATTATAATGCTGCTGCCGTTGAGCGGCAAGGCTTGAAGATTTATACCAATCTTGATGTTCCGGCCCAAGAGATGGCCGAACGCGCGCTCAGAATCGGTGTGCGTAACGCTCCTTATGGCGTCAATCAAGCCGCATTAGTCAGTCTGCGCGTCAGCGATGGTGGCGTGATTGCTCTTGTCGGTGGTGTCGGTGATTACATGAAAAATCAATGGAATTGTGCGACTAATCCGCATACGGCCGGATCCGCTTTTAAACCTTTTGTCTATCTAGCCGGCTTCGAGCAAGGGATAATTGATGAATACAGCACTATCGACGATTCGCCCCTGGTGATTCAAGATGTCGGCGGTAAGCAATATAAACCAAGAAATTTTGACGGACGATTTATGGGCGGCATTACTGTAGCTAAAGCGGTGGCCCTTTCGCGAAATATTTGCGCTTTGCGCGTCGCTCAGTCCGTTGGCGTTGCTTCGGTCGCCGATGCGGCCGTGCGTGCCGGAATCCGCTCTTCTCATCTAGATCCGCATCTCTCTTTGGCTTTGGGCTGTTCGGCCGTATCGCCGCTGGAAATGGCGACGGCTTATGCCACCCTTGCTCGCGGCGGTGAATATATTGCACCATATATGGTGCGAAAAGTTGAGACCAGGGACGGACGTTTGCTCAATCTCCATTATCCGGAAAGAAAGCAAGTGTTTGCTCGGGACCCAGTGGCAAAAACTGTGGATGTTTTGCAAGATTGTGTGGCTGAAGGAACTGGACAGTTGGCTAAGCTTAAAGGGCGACCGGTTGCTGGCAAAACCGGCACGGCCGATCAAGCGAAAGACTTGTGGTTTGTCGGTTTTACCCCTGATCTGGTAACGGCGGTTTGGGGTGGCAACAAAGATAACAAACCGGTCGGTGGCGGTGCTACCGGAGGAACGGTTATGGCTCGTATTTGGCGTGATTATAATCAAGCTTATTACAGCAAATACAATACACCGGCCGGATTTTTTATTGCCGCGAATCGCAGTGCCGCTCCTTTGGGCACGGATAAGCCGATATCCACCAGCCATGCTGTGGCGCCGCCGCGAGTTGAAGAACCGGTTTACTACAGCGCGCCTGTACGACGGCGGCGAGCCAGACCGGCATATAGTTATGAGCAAGCTCCGACTGGGGCTGCGGTAACCCGTTCTGATAGCGGTGTGACTGAGTATAAATGGAGCCGGCGCTAGACTATAGAGTTACCAAAAGATGTCTTTTCTTTACCAACTCTTTAGTGGCAGGGTGGCAGCAGCTAAGGCAAAAGGCGTCACGGGCGTATAAATGTTTGCCCAGCTCAGCCATTCTAATTACAAATTGATTGAGCTTTTCTTGATCGTGTGAAATATGAGAGAGGGCGTTGACGATCATGCCATCTAAACCGTTGGGAGTTTGGCATGAACATGGAGCTGTTGCTTCTAAAATCAAATCTTGAAGGCTGAGCAATCCGTATCTAAACGGTTTTGCCGGACAATTGCAACAAACAAGCTTGTGCAGAGCTTTCCAAAGAGCTTGTCGCTGGTAGTTTTGGCTGACTCCGCGTTCGCACTCGGCAGCATAAAGTAAGTGCCCGTTATGAGCGGCTTGATCTTCCAAGCGTAGCTTAAGCTCACTTGTCTGATCCCAGCTGTCAGGCGAGCTAAGCCAATAGCCGACAAGCTTATATTGAATATGCCTGCGTCTTTCCGGGCTCGTAATCCTAAAATTAGGTCCTGTTGAGTATGTCATGATTTCGGGGAATGGCAACTGTTTCTCATTCCAATCCTATACAGACAATTTCCAACAGTGGAATTGGATTAATTTTGAGTATTAGTGACTAAAAGTAGATGAACCGGTGCTGTGCGCGGTTTCAGAAGACGTAAAGGATTAAGGCTGCCCGAAAGAAAAGGTCTGTCGGCAATTATTCGACTCTGTTCTTTTACGCTTTGCGGCAATTTGAGAAATTCATTTTGTGGAATCAGAAGTAAGCAGGGGGCTTGCGCTTTCAAAAATAAGGCGGCCATGGCTGAATTTTTGATATTCAACGGCTCTTTATCGGTTTGAAATGTAATTTCGTCAATCCAATTTTGCAAAGAAGAATGAACACCGATGCGCATCTCTTTTGCTTGAGCAATTATCGGCGTGTAAAAAAGGACCGCTTGCTGGCGGGCAATTAAAGGATAAATCTGATAAGCAAAAGCAATTGCCGTAAGACAAATTGAGATGAAGACCAGTTTGTAGGTTTTGCGCAACATGTTTCTGTAAGTCAGCAAACCCATTAGCAAACCGCTGAACAAAAGAATGTATGGAATAAAGTTCAGCGCCGGTAAAGCGGTAAAAGCACCCAAGCCGGCTAAAACGAAGATACCGCTAAAAAACCAAGCGAAAGCTGAAGCAGTTTTTTTCTGCTGGTCGATCAGTTCGCTTAAATAGTTACCGACCAGGATGGCTGCTGCTGGATAAACAGGTAATTCGTAATAATCTATTTTGCCGCGTGAAAAGCTAAAAAAGAGGGTGACAGTACCAATCCACAGCCACAGATAAAGCTGTTTTCTAGAATCTTGATTGGAAAAGTCGGCTCGCCAATTTGACCAAGATTTTTTCAAAGCACCAGGCAGAAAAACAGACCAAGGAAGGAAGCCGCTAGCTAAAGAAAGAAACATGAACCATATTGGTTTATGGGTATCGTAAGTCGAGCCGGCAAATCGCTGTAAATTCTCGCGAATGAAAAAGTAAGAAAGGGCGCCGGCGCCATTCTCCTTATAAGCGGCGATAAACCAGGGGCTTGCTGCTACGGCAATAATCGCTATTCCGACCAGTGCATGGCTGAAAAACTTTACTGTATGCCACTGACGCGTCAAAGTTAGATAAGCAGCAAATGAAATGCCCGGGAGCACAATGCCGACCGGACCCTTGGTTAAAAAGGCCAAGCCTAAACTTAAGGAAGCAAGCCAGAAAAATATATTGCGATTGGCAGGATAATGGCAAGCGGCATAAAGAAGAGAGAGGCTTATACAGTCGAATAAAACCAAGGTCATATCTGACATGCATAGATTAGCAAAAGACAAAAACATGAAAGAGCTGGCTAAAATAGCTGCTGATAGACTGCCGGCTCTTGGTCCGAAAAGTCTTTTGCCTGCCCAGCCGGTAATGAACAAACTGCCTAGAGCGGCAATGATCGAAGGGATTCTAGCGCTAAAGTGGCTGATGCCGAAGAGCTTATAGCTTAGAGCTATTGTCCAATAACTAAAAATCGGTTTGTCAAAAAATGGTACCCCGTGATAAAGCGGTGTGACCAATGCGTCGGCTTGCAGCATTTCACGCACACATTCGGCAAAAAAAACTTCTGCTCGACTGAACTTGTTCCACATCAGGGCTAAGGACAAATAAGCCGCGGCGGCTACAATCAGAATTCCGGAAAGAACTATGGCAAATTTCAGACGCTCCATTGTTTTGTTTGGAGCGGATGTGCTGCTATCAGGCTTGGAAAAAGCTTTGACAGTCATAGCGGTCCTCAGCTTTGGGCGATAACTGGTGTGGCTCGGAGATCCTGGCCAAAGACCTGGCATAAGCTGGTAACGTCTTTGCTGATTTTTTCCAGAGTGTTAACGGTGATTGCTTGTTCGCCATCGCTAAAAGCCGCGTTGGGATTATCATGAACTTCAATAATCAAACCGTCGGCTCCGCAAGCGATGGCGGCGCGCGACATCGGGCGTACTAGGTCGCGGCGACCGGTGCCGTGGCTTGGATCAACGATTACCGGTAGCGCAGTCATTAACTTGAGAGCGGCTACTGAAGCTAAATCCAAAGTATTACGCATTTGAGTCTCGAAGCTGCGTATGCCGCGTTCACATAGGATTACCTGTGTATTACCTTGGGCCATGATATATTCGGCTGAATTTAAAAATTCATTGAGAGTGGCAGAGAAACCACGTTTGAGCAGAATTGGACGTTTGCTTGCTCCGACCTCTTTCAATAATTCGTAGTTATACATATTTCGAGCGCCGATCTGCAAAATATCAATATACGGCTCGGCTGTTTCCACCTGGGATGAAGCCATAATTTCACTGATTACCGGCAGCCCGGTAGCTTCTCGGGCTTCGCTTAAATATTTCAGACCTTCAAGACCCAGTCCTTGAAAATCATAGGGGCTGGTTCTTGGTTTAAAGGCGCCGCCCCGCAGTATATGAGCTCCAGCTTCTTTTACTTTGTGAGCTATGTGGACGATTTGAGCTTGTCCCTCGACAGCGCAAGGTCCGGCCATAATTACCGGAGTTTGACCGCCAATAATCAATCCGTTGTTTAGCTTAATACTTCTGGCTTTGTCAGCGGTGGCCAGAGTTGCCTGAGACTGAACTCTAATGACCTTTTCCACTCCTGGAATTTGATTAAATACATGGCTGGGAAACTGGCTAACATCTTCTTGAATGCTAATAACAGTAGCGTTGGAGCTATTTAATATTTGTCCGGTCAACCCCAGTCGGGCCAGAGATTCGCAAATATTTGTCAGCTGCTCCGGTCCTGCCGGTTTTCTTGGAACAATGATCATAAGCTCACCAATGCGATTTATCGCCTTAGATCTTAATCTATAACCGCTTAGCAAGGGCGCTTTTTCAAGATATGAAACTAAAGAGCTTGTAAATCTCTTTTAACTCCGAGATTTTTGTAATATGACTTTTATGCCTTTGAACTTCATCCGACATTTGCATGACCCTTTTGGCACTCTTGCGGTGCTAATTGAGAAAATAGCTGCCTCTTCGGGTCGTTATTTGCTTTGTTTGGGATCAACGGAACTGAGTGATCGCGAAGGAATTTCAGCAGCCGGATGCGATGCCCAATCGCGACGACTGACCCCGGCCATTGATGCCGAAGCGCTCTGTTTAGGAAAAACTGTGTCAGCTCCGTCTTTACCGGTATCACCGGCGGGCATAGTATCGCCAGTGGTGATAACCCGTGCGGTCTTGAAGTTGCTAGGGATAGAGCCCTCAATATATGATTGCGGCTCTTTTGTGATTCCGCAAATAGAGCATATTACTGTTAGTCGTTTGCCGGCTCGTTGTCTGTCTACCGGTCCGGCGATGTCGTTGTCTTTAGTACAAAAACTTTTTGACGAGGGCTTGAAAGTCGGAGCCGAGCTGGGCAAAAATAGCGGGCATTTGATTATTGCTGAATGCGTACCGGGCGGTACTACAACCGCGCTTGCGCTTTTGACGGCGTTGGGTTATCCGGCAAACGAATTGGTCTCAGGTAGTATGCCTGCCCCGAACTTGGCTTTAAGAGCTTCTTTAGTGCAGGAAGCGCTAAAAAAATCCGGAGCTTCGGTTGAACATTTTCAAAGCGAACCACTTTCGGCCGTTGCTGTTTGTGGAGATCCGATGCAACCTTTTGTTGCTGGTCTGGCGGCTGCCGCTTCGCTACACTGTCCGGTGGTTCTTGGCGGTGGATCGCAAATGTTAGCGGTTTACGCATTGATCAAGTATTTGAGCTTAAGTACCAAATTGAAAGTCAATTTCTCGGCTCTGCTTGTAGCAACGACTAAATGGGTGGCTTTTGATCCCGCTTGCCGTTCCGCGGAACTAGCGACTCTGGTCGGAGCTCCGTTTTTGGCGTCTTGCCCGGACTTCAATCAATCGAAACATCCCGGTTTATCTGCTTATGAGCAAGGAAATGTAAAAGAGGGCGTTGGTGCTGGTGCCGTTATGGCGGTAGCTGGTTGGAAAGGATTTTCCGAAATGAATATAAGAACCGCTATCGACGATTCTTACGAACAAATGGTATTGAATAAGGTGCGTGCTTAATCCGAAATCGAATTGCCACTTTTTTCTTGAGCACGAACAAGAGCTAGTTTTGCGTCTTTTAAGACCGATTCCGGTGTCGGATCGTTAATTTGGAATTGGGCGCAACCGATACTAACAGTAATTGGTGTGCTCCCGTTTTTGTGAATTAGCTCGACTGTAGAGCGTAGCTTTTCGGCGAGCACTTTTGAGCCGTTCATGTCTGTGTTCGGCAGTACGATAGCGAATTGATCCGAACCGTAACGCGCTACTAAGTCGCTTGCCCGAGTACTTTTCGCTATGTGTTGAGCGGTGGATTTTAAAACGGAGTCGGCGATTTCGTTGCCGCCCAATTCAGCGAAGCCGTCCATGCTGATCAAGCAAACGCCGACAGGCAATTTATTGCGTTGAGAAAAAAGTAGCTGTTGTTGCAGAAAGCCCATGAAAAATTCCATGTTGTACAGACCGGTAAATGGGTCCATATTTCCATATGAGAGTTCATTGGCGTTGTTTTGTCGGTCTAGAGCAATGAGTTGGAATACCGGGTTCTCAAGTATGTGCTTGCGAACCTGCGTACCGCTTTTGGCAAACTCCCAGAGAAGATCGCTAACAGTTTGTTCGTGCTTGTCATCGAGGGGTACAACATGATCGGCAATTGAAGCTGATTTTGCTGATCGTCGTTTTTCTGTTGCTTCGTGAGTGACTACGATCACCGGAAATTTTTTAGTGAGGGCGCTTTGTTTGAGCAAGCCCGAAATTTGAAATCCCTGAATCTCATTGAGCCGGCTGTCGATTACAAGAGCATCGACTTTACCGTCAAATATCTCTTTCAAAGCGTCGCGACCGCTTGTGCATCCGACCACTTGAATGCCTTTATCTTCCAGAGCAGTTCTTAAAGATGTCAGCTTGTTATCCGGGTTTTCAGCAAGAACTGCTGTGATTTTGCTCATGCGATCGCCAATCCTTTTTTGCGATATTCCAAACGCGGTTTGGTATATTATAGCCCTAGAGGAAGAGACTGAAGGAGACGTTTTCGGCGTCTGGCCAGCGGAGGAAATTATGATTACGGGGACGAACCTTAAGGAATCCGCTTTAGGATTTCGTTTAAGCCAGGAACAAACCGACATAAGAGATATGGTGCGGGAGCTGGCGCAAAAAGAGTTCGCCCCGAAAGCGGCTGAGGTTGACCGCAACCATCGCTTTCCAAGAGAAAATTTTGAGCTGTTAGCAGCTTCGGATCTGTGCGGACTAATCTTTCCGGAAGAGTATGGCGGTGTCGGACTTGATCATGTTTGCTATTCAATTGCTGTGGAAGAACTTTCCAAGGCTTGTGCGACTACCGGTGTAATTTATTCAGCTCACATGTCGTTGACTGCGGCTCCTGTATTGATGTGGGGCAATGAAGAGCAAAAACAACGTTTCCTTGCGCCGATGACCAAAGGTGAAAAGCTCGGTGCCTTTGCTTTATCTGAACCGGGAAATGGTTCTGATTCGGCAGCGGCTCATTGTCGTGCTGAATTGAAAGGCGATCATTTCATTGTAAACGGCGTAAAAAATTGGATTACAAACGGCGTAGAAGCTGATTTCTATATTGTAATGGCTCAAACAGATCCGGCGCTTAAGCATAAAGGCTTGATTGCTTTGGTCATTGAAAAGGGTGCTCCCGGATTTACTTTCGGCAAGCTGGAAGATAAGCTCGGCATTCGTGGTTCTTCCACCTGTCAGATTATCTTTGAGGATACGCCGGTGCCGGTCGGTAATATGCTCGGTAAAATCGGTGACGGCTTTAAGGTTGCGATGAGTACTTTAGACGGTGGTCGCATCGGCATTGCCTCTCAAGCTGTCGGTATCGCTCAAGGTGCTTGGGACCATGCTTATAAATATAGTCATGAGCGTATAGCCTTTGGTAAACCAATTAGCAATTTTCAGGCAATTCAATTCATGCTTGCCGAGATGCAAACTGAAATAGACAATGCTCGTTTGCTTACTTACAATGCCTGTGTCGCTCAAGATCGAGGTGAACGCTTCACTAAAGAAGCGGCTATGGCTAAATTGTATGCTTCGGAAGTGGCAATGCGTAACACGGTTAAATGTGTACAAATCTTTGGCGGATACGGTTATGTCACTGATTATCCCGTGGAAAGATATATGCGTGATGCGAAGATCACCGAAATATATGAAGGGACTTCCGAAATCCAACGTTTGGTAATTGCTAGCAATCTTTTGAAGAGGCAATAATTATGTCGTGGCAACCACCACCGCCCCCGAATCGAAATCAGATGCCGCCTGGTCCGAAGCCGCAAGCGGCATCTGCCGGACAGCAATCGCTTTATGAATTACTGCAAGTTGATCCGGCGGCTCATCCGACGGTAATTCGTTATGCTTATCGATTTTTAGCTGGCATTTATCATCCGGATAATAGTGAGACCGGAAACACTGAAACTTTTCGTTTAATTACTGATGCTTTCAAAACGCTTTCCGATGCCGGAAAGCGAGCAGCCTATGACGCGCAAATGGGACCGTCCTTGAAGCGTGCCGGAGAAGGTGGCGCTGATGCCGTTGCTCCTGCGCGAAGCAATCCTTTGCCGACTATGGAAAGAACATCTATTTCGTACAGTGAAATAGAGTTACGTTTAGCTATTTTGCAGCTTTTATTGCAAGCCCGCAAAAAACGGGTACAAACAGGCGGTTGTTCGGCCAAAGTCTTAATGGACATTCTTGGCGTTGATATGGCCGAGATGGAATTTGCTCTTTGGTATTTGCGTGAAAAAGGTCATATTGAAAGAGCGGAAGCTTATTTCATGATCACTGTCAACGGTGTTGACTATATCGTCGATCAGCTTTCCAAAACGCAGATTATTGATGAAGGTCCGAAAACCGTGCCGAACTATCCCGGTGGTGGACCACCGAATCTGCCGGCTTCAATCCGCTAATAAAGAGAGTTGTTTGCCACTTATTTCGGGCAATGAACGGCAAAAAGATTTGCGGTGCCATTGGTTTATGCCGTATTCAGCGATGGCGTTACGATGATCGCTTGAACCGTAGCCTTTGTTTGAATGCCAAAAATATTCGGGATGTTTTTGCGCTAAGTTGCACATCAGTTCATCACGATAAACTTTGGCGATCACTGAGGCAGCAGCAATGGAGGCCGAACGCCCATCGCCTTGAACGACAGCTATCTGTTTGTGCCGACATTGCGGCACTTTGTATTTGCCGTCAACCAAAAGCAGCGATTCTTTAGTGATGCGCAGTTTGCTTATCGCTCGGCGCATGGCTAAAAAGGAGGCGTTCAAGATATTCAAACGATCAATCTCTTCGACTGAAGCTTCAGCAACGGCAAAAACGCAGATATCTTTGAGGATGGACGACAGCTCTTCACGTCTTGTAGCAGTCAATTTTTTGGAATCGTTCAAGCCGGATAATGATACTGCCAATGGTGAACCGCGTTCAATCACGGGCAGAACAATGGCTGCGGCAACAACCGGACCGGCAAGGCAGCCGCGCCCAACTTCGTCTGTGCCGATAATCACCAGTTCTTCGCTGAGGGCGTGATTTTGTCTTATCTCCAGATCGAATTCAAGCAAATCGGTCAGATAGTCAACTGTTTTTGTTGTTCTCTTTCGTTTGTTTTTTGTATCGTCAGTGATGCTGGGCATGAAGTTGTTCCGAAGTTATCGTTTGATTTCGTCAAACATGACTTTACCTAGCTTGCCGTTGCGAAAATCGTTGATGAATATGCTGGCTGCTCGATGCAAATCCAGCCGTCCGCCGGGAAGAAGACATGAACGTGCTTCGGCAATCTGTACAAGTTTCACTTCGCTGTCTCCCGGTTCGCTACGATAAATATCCAGGCTGCGCGGATATTTTTCAGCCATTAATGCTAATCCTTTTTCGGCAACCAGATCAACTTCATAATGATCATCTGGAAGGATACGGCAGAGAGCTAATTTCAGAGCTGTTTCTTCGTCAAAAGAGACAGGTGGAAGCATGCCCGGAGTGTCCAGAAGTTCGAGCTGAGGATGAATCCGCACCCAAGAGTTACCTCTGGTGATCCCTGGGCGATCACCAACAGCTGCTTTTTTTCGACCAATCAGCCAGTTAATCAAGCTTGATTTGCCGACGTTTGGCAATCCGACAACGCAAGCGCGGATTGGTCTGGGTAAAAGACCGCGGCGAGCTAACGCTGCCCGCTTTTCCGCTGTCAGTTCTAAGGCCAGTGAAATAAGCTTATTTTGACCCTTTTGTGTCTTTAAGCACAAGGGAATTGCTTTGGCGCTGGAATTTGCGGCCAACTCAGCAAGTAGGCGATTAAGCTCTTGTTCATCGGCTAGATCGCTTTTGCTGAGAATGGTCAGCTTAGTTTTTGGTCCGAAAAGCTCAAGGCTCTTTGGATGGCGGCTGGAAAATGGCAGGCGGGCATCGAGAACCTCAAACAGTATATCGACTGCTTGCAGCTGTTCTTGGAGCCTGCGCAAAGGAGTAGTCTTGCCCACAAGAACCACCAAAGATAAGCATTAAGGCTGGAGGCCAGTTATTCCCCTTTTGGGGCTTCCGGCTTTGCTTGAGGAGCAGTAACGACAGTCTCTTCTCTCTTGCCGCCGAGCTTTTCTTTAATTCTTGTTGCCTTGCCGGAGCGAGCACGCAAGTAATAAAGTTTGGATTTGCTGACATCACCGCGACGTTGGACTGTTATTTTTTCAACGCGAGGCGAATGAACGAGAAATACCCGCTCAATACCGACTCCTTGAAATACGCGGCGTACGGTTATGGTGTGGTTGATTCCACTGCCGGCTTTTTTAATGATCAAGCCTTCATAACCTTGAGTACGTTCTTTGCCGCCCTCTTTGATTTTGAAAAATACTTTGACCGTATCGCCAACCCCCATTTTCGGGAGGCTTTGCTTCAGGTAGGGTGCTTCGACGTCTTTAATAATCTGGTTCATGGCTTTATTTCTGACAGATGGAATAATCGATAGCCGATCTTAGCACGAACCGAAAATAGATCCTTCTTTTGCTAAGGCGGGCGTTAACAGGTCGTTATAGATTATCCGGTGCCAAAAAAAATTAAGTATTTATACCGGATCACTTAGCTGTAGTTAAGTTATTCAGTTCGGAAATGAAGTCTTGAATTGACTGAAACTGCCTGTAGACCGAGGCAAAACGAACATAAGCCACCTCGTTCAGCTCTTTAAGACGCATTAGTATCATCTCACCAAGTGCCCGTGAGGCAATTTCACGCTTGCCCAGGGCCTGCAGCTCAAGTTCAATATTATCGATAAGATCGTCGACTTGTTGGGCGCTGACCATGGTTTTGGCGCAAGCAACGCTGACGCCACTGTGCAATTTCTCTCTTATATAAGGTTCGCGATTGCCAGAAGCTTTGACAACAAAAATCTGAAAGGATTCTATTCTTTCAAAAGTAGTGAAACGCATATTGCATGATTCGCATTGGCGGCGCCGGCGAATCGAGGTGCTATCGCCTGCGGTCCGTGATTCAAGGACGCGGCTGTCATGTTGATTACAGAAGGGACAGTACATTTGAAAGCACCGTAGTTTTTGTGATTTACAATATTACCGTGAGCACAGAGAAAAAAACTTACTATCAGATTCTCGGGCTGGAAACCGACGTAAGCGCGATTGAAATTAAGCGTGCTTATAGACGTTTGGTAAAAATCGAGCACCCGGATTTGGATCATCGCAATAAGAGCGAATCTGAGCGGTTAAGTGCCACTGAGAGTATGCTTGCTCTCAATGTAGCTTATGAAACTTTGATGGATAAGCGGCGCCGCGCTCAATATGATTTGACAATCGGATTGGCTGTTGCGTCGGGGTTGAACAAAACCTACCAATTTCGTAAAACCAGTGAAGATGAGCTGCGAGAAGTTTATTTAGCCAAGATTTTCCATCCTTCAAGGCTGGCTGTTACCAAAGTTTTGTCAGCTTACAAACGTCAAATTCGACTGCTTTCGCAGGATCCTTTTGACGATGAACTAATTGCCGAATTTGAAGCTTATGTCAATCAAGTAGAAGTAGCCCTGGCTAAAAGCTCCAATGCTTTAGCGAAAAAAACGGTTCCGGCTACTCTGGAAGCGGCAGTACATATGATGCGACATTGCATCGCTCAAGCTGCTGACGGGCTAGAAGAGCTACGCCACTTTTGTCAAAACTATGACTACGATCATCTGGCTATGGCCGACAATTTGTTCCGAATTGCCAGTGATCTTGCCAAACAGGCTTTAGCCTTGACCAGAAGCTGCAGCTAAACGATTGCCACTGCCGGCGGTGTCGCTTCCTTGTTCGCGGTTTCGCTACCGACATATTCGGCGAAGAGGTCGTAAGGCTTAGCTTCGGTGATTCTTACTTTGACTATTTCGCCAAGATCGTTGTAATTCAATTCATCAGAGCGTATGTAAATAGTGTTGTCGATTTGTGGCGCGTCCCAGGGGCTGCGTCCTGAAAAGAGTTTTTTGCTCTCGTCGAATCCTTCGATTAGCACGTCTATCTCTTTGCCGATCAATTGCTGATTCTTAGCGAAAGATATGGCATGCTGAGTTTCCATAATGCGGTTACGGCGTTGCTTTTTGATCTTTTGCGGAATTTGATCCGGCATGTTGCCGCTTGGTACTTCGGTTTGTTTTGAGTAAGTAAACACGCCGAGACGATCGAATTGATATTTTTGAATAAACTGATGCAAATGTTCGAAGTGTTCTTCAGTTTCGCCGGGGAAACCGACGATAAAAGTAGAGCGAATAGCCGCTTCCGGAAGTATTTGGCGAATAAGCTCGACTGTTTTTTCCGGATTTTTCGGACGAGCCATTGCTGATAGAACTTCCGGATGACTATGCTGCAAAGGAATGTCTACATATTTGACTACTTTAGGTAAGCGAGCCATTGTTTCGAGGAGCTGCTTGTTGGTTTCGGTCGGATAGAAATACATGATCCGTATCCATTCCAAGCCTTCAATTTCATTGAGAGCTTCGAGCAGCTCTGAAAGCGCCATATGTCCGTATAAATCCAGACCATAGTAGCTGCTGTCTTGTGAAACCAGAATGATTTCTTTGGTGCCGGAGGCGACCAGCATTTTTGTCTCTTTAACTAAAGAGTCGATTGATCTTGAACGGAATTTACCGCGCAACATCGGGATGATGCAAAAAGTGCAGGCGTGATCGCAGCCTTCGGCAATTTTCAGATAAGCCGAGGAACCAACTCCCGTAGGCAGTCGTGGTTGTACTTCGTCGACATGATCGTTGGGGGTGGAGGAGACTTGTACTATGCGTAATGATGAGTCTTCAACGATTGCTTTAGCAATATCGACAATTTTGTGAATATCACCGGTGCCGACTACGGCTCTGGCTTCAGGCAGTTCGTTCAACAATTCGTCTTTAAAGTGCTGGGCTAAGCAGCCGGCAATAATTAGTTGTTTACCGTCGGAAGCCAGATCGACTATATTGCGCACCGATTCGCGACGCGCATCTTCAATAAAAGAGCAAGTGTTGATTAAGCAAATATCGGCATCGTCATTATCGAAGGTGAGTTTGAAGCCTGCTTCTTTAAGCAGACCGAGCATCACTTCGGTATCGGTTTGGTTTTTGGGACAACCGAGCGATACTACCCCGAAGGTGGGGTTATGCAACATATCGAACCTCCACTTGCTGTTCAGCAAGTGAACAGCGCTTATTCTGAGTCCAAACGTCCTTCTGAATAGCGGTAAGGAACATCGATGCTTCTTGTGCCGCCGCCTAAGGATTCACCAGGGACATACTGACGGGAAGAGTCTTCGATGCGTCTGTAAGAATGGCTGCTGCCTTCCGTGCCTGAAGATACTCTTTTCGGTGGGACATATTTGCTAACAGGTCTCACCGCCGTTGTATTTGTGGTGCTTGTAGTTGTGGTTGTGCCTCCCGAAGTAGCAACCGGAGCCGATTTCTCGACCGGGGTAACTGTTGGCGAAGCCGGTACCGAGAATGTTCTTTCGGTAATCTTGCCTGCCAATCCGAAGGACTCAATTCTACCTTGTCTTTCTACTGACAATCCACCCCCATCGCCAGCACGGACGATCAATCCTTGCGAATCTTCAAAATCGCGGCGATCCCCTTGTTCCATGAAACCGGTATAAGCATTCTCGCCGGTGCTCACTTTTTTCACTTCAACCCAAACGTGCCTGATAGCTGAAATAGAGAGCTTTTCGTTTGAATTTGTCGGTACGGGAGTTTTGTCGGTATTTGCCGGTTGGCCTGCCGGAGTCTGTCCGGGATTATTCGGCATTAAGCGAGAAGTTGATTCCTTCAAGGAAATTAAGGAAGGATCCGGTTGGTTCGCTATGTTGTTGACCTGGCTATTAATGAACCAAGTAATTGTGCCGACGACGCCAATTAAGATGATGCCGTTGAAAAGCCAAAGCTTATACATCGGTGTTGCTACCCGTAAGCGGGTTTTAGAGACATATTCGGGCATGGCATAAAGAGGCAGGCTATTGTCGCCCTTGCCCTTTTTCTTGCCGCGATGCTCTTCAAGGTGTAAGCGGTATTCGTCGCTTAAAACCTGTCCGTCCAACCCGACCGACTCGGCATAGCGTTTGATAAAGCCGGATACGTAAAACGTTTCCGGTAAATCTTCGGCATTACCTTGTTCGATTGATTGCAAATGATTCAACGGAATTTTTGTTCGCTCGTAGACCTGAACTAAAGTAAGTCCTTGTGCTTCACGTGCGGAACGAAGTTTTTGTCCGATATTTTCTAGAGGCATTCCAGCGTCAATCCCTTGACGGTCCTGAAGAAAGGAGTAATTTGACTTCAGCATCAGTTAAGTACCGCCATGTTCCAATCGTCATCTCACCCAATTGTAACCCACCAATGCTCAGTCGCAGCAATTGAATGATTGGATATCCGAGATGTTCGCACATTCTTCTGATCTGGCGGTTACGTCCCTCTTTGAGACTGATTTCGAATTCGCTATAAGTTTTATTGCGCTGGCAAAGTTTAACTTTGGCTGGGCGAGTCGGTCCGTCGTCAAGAATAACCCCGGAGGCCATCTGCTTTAGATGCTGGTCTTTGATTTCGCCTTTTATTTTTACGCGATAAGTTTTCGGTAAATGATGGACCGGATGGGTGACCCGTTGAGTAAGAAGACCATCGTTGGTTAAGAGAAGCAATCCTTCTGAATACATGTCAAGTCGCCCGACTGGGCGTAAATGACTGAATTTTGGCGGTAGTAGATCGAGTACTGTCTCTCTGCCTTGTTCGTCAGCTCTTGTGCAAACGATACCGGGCGGCTTATGCAGCGCCAAGTAAACATTAGCGCGAATTGTCAGCTCTTTACTGCCGATTGTGAGGTTGTCACGCTCGGGATCGAATTGCAAGCTGAAGTCAGTGACTACTTTGCCGTTAACCTGCACTTGTCCGGAAGCGATCAGCTCATCGGCTTGACGCCGCGAACAAATACCGGTTTTGGCAACGGCCTGATTTAGTCTCATTACATGTGTTGAGCTGATTCTGGCTCGGGTAAACCAATCTTAGTTTTCTTTCCGCCCATCTCTTGGATTTTGGAAGACAGTTGATCGCGTGTTTCTTGAAATTGAGAAGAAGCTTGCTTGATCATGCTGTCGCCCTTGCTTTGAAAATCTTGCAAGGCTTGTTCGGTGCGATCCTTGATGTCGGATAAAGAAGAATTGGCTTGTTTGTACAATTCATCCGAATTGTCCACCAACTCTTTTCTCAGTTCGGCGCCGGATTTAGGCGCACACAAAATTCCGCCGATAAATCCGAGAATGCCACCCAGGAATAGACCTTCAAAAAACCTATTTGAGTTAGACATTGTTCTCTCCTATTTTTTGCTTTCTTCTGAATTGTTATTGCGGGAAAAATAAGCTTTTATGCCGGCTAGCACACCGGCTCCCATAACGGTTGACTGTTTTTTGGCCGAGCCGACCAGATGATTGACGTTGCCTGCTACCGCTTCAGCTTTGCTGCCAACTTCTGTTACTCGTTGGGCTGTTATTGCCTTTATTTCGGAAACGGTGCCAATCAGATCTCTAAATTGAGCGGCTATCGGCTCTACTTCGCGATCAACAGTTAAAGTCAATCGTTGCAAAGCGGCTAGTGTAGCCTCACCTTGACGTAAAAGAGGCATGATTGAAGTGACAAGCAAGGTTAAAGAAACAGCTAAAAAGATCAAAGCTGCGACCACAACCATATTGATCACTTGTGGGTCCACGACAACCCCCTTTTAGTGGTGTTGAAAAGGTAGAGCGCTAGAGCTGCTGTAATCCAGTTCTTCCCGTTTTTTTGCAGCGGCCAATTTACCGGCGGCGACAGCTTTTTTAACGCGCATAGTTTGCTCTTCTACAGCCACTTGAGCGTAATTGACGCCGGAAGCATAAAGATCTAACGTGTCGTCAAGCAGCTCGCTTGCCCGTTCCGGAATTGCTTTTGCTCCTTCACGCAGTTCTCCGCGCAATTCTTTGCCGGATTTTGGAGCGGTTAAAAGAGCAATGGTTACTCCGCCCAGGGCGCCAAAGAAGAGCCCGACTAGCCAGGAGCCTAATCCGAAGCCGGAGCCGGAACACCGGTCTGACGAACACGAATTTTTGTCCATAACTTTTCCTTTGCTTACCTTTTGCTCTTTGACGTTATTGCCGCGCCTTTCAGCGCTTTGATTTCTGTATGCAAAAAATATCTACTTAAGGGAGTATATCATTTAGTTGCTGACGGTAATCTTGTCAGCTGCTGCCAGTCTGTCCGCGACCATATCAAGAATATGATCGGCGATGGCCCGTTTCGGCATGCGCGGTAGATTCTCTCTTTGCCCTTCGGCCGTCAAAATAACTACGGCATTATAGTCGCTGCCGAAGCCGATGTCCGGGACAGTTATGTCATTGCCGATGATGATATCGAGATGTTTTCTTTGCAGTTTTTGTTGAGCATTATTGAGCAGCCCTTCCGATTCAGCGGCAAAGCCGACAATTACTTGATCTTTCCTCTTTACTTGTCCGAGTAAATCCAGAATATCCGGATTCTTTGTCAGCTCAAGCACAAGATCCTCTGATTCGGTTTTTTTGATTTTATGCTGTGAAACAACAATCGGTCTGTAGTCGGCAACAGCGGCAGTCATCACTAAGGTGTCGCAACCGTCGAATTCGGCTTCGACTGCTTCTTGCATATCTTGCGCTGTCTCAACCACTACAACCGGATAATTACGTTCTACCTGTACCGTAGAGATAAGTGTAACTTCAGCCCCTCTGGCATAAGCAGCGTCGGCAACGGCGATCCCCATTTTGCCTGAGGAGCGATTACCGATGAAACGCACGGGATCAATCGGTTCTCTAGTGCCACCGGCGGTTATAAGCATATGTTTGCCGGTTAAAGAGCTACGAGATTGCAAACAAGCCGATACTGTATTGACAATGTCCTCAACGGCGGCCATTTTGCCCACTCCGAAGTCGCCGCAAGCCATTTCGCCGACTTCAGGAGCAATCATTTCGTAACGAAAACGATGTTGTAATACACCGATATTGTGCTGAGTCGCCGGATGATCGAGCATATGCGGGTTCATCGCTGGAGCAAGCAAAACGCGGCATTGACTGGCTAGAACTATGGTTGTAAGTAGCTCGTCGCAAATACCGTTAGCTAACTTGGCGATAGTGTTTGCCGTAGCCGGAGCAATCAAAATCAAATCAGCTTTTTGGGCTAAATCAATATGTTCCGGCTTCCAATTGCCACCGTTACCAAACTGCTCAAGATGTACCGGGTTACGTGTAATCGTCTGTAAAGAAAGCGGAGTAACGAAAGAGGCGGCGTGGGGGGTAAGTATTGCGTGCACATCGGCCCCCAGCTTCCTTAGTCCGGAAGCTATATCGCAAGCCTTGTAAGCCGCAATACCGCCTGATATACCTAAGAGCACCGTACGGTTCTTAAGAGGACCGGAAGGTTGCCCGCTTTCAAAAAAATCGCTGGTAACGTCTTCGTTGTCCATGCTTACGGCTCCCTCAAATAACAACTCACTCTTCTATTATCTATCCAAGTGGTGCTTATTGCCAGGTTTATCATCCAGGCAGGGTAAAATTTCTACTTGCGACACATTTTCAAGCTAAATTTGGGACTAAATGGATAAGTATTACTTGACTACGGCTATTGATTACGCGAATGCTGCTCCGCATATCGGGCATGCTTACGAAAAGATAGCTGCCGATATTATCGCTCGATATAAAAGATTGAAAGGAAATGACGTTTTCTTTCTGACCGGGACCGACGAACACGGCTCTAAAGTTGAGAAAGCGGCCCTTGCTGCTGGTTTAACGCCGCAATCTTTTGTTGACGGTATAGCGGCAAAGTTTCAAGATGCTTGGAAGCGCTTGCTTATATCCAACGACCGATTTATTCGCACCACTGAAGAGCAACATAAACACGTCGTTCAGGAAGTCTTTCGCAAAATGCGTGAAAAGGGCGATGTATATAAAGGAAAGTATGTCGGACTTTATTGCGAAGGCTGCGAAGATTTTTTACGCGAGCGTGATCTGAAAGAAGACGGCACTTGTCCGAATCACTTAAAGCCGCCCAAACAGTTTGAAGAAGAAAACTATTTTTTTGCTCTGAGCAAATACAAAGATGCTGTGCGCGATTGGCTTAAAAGTTCAGAAGGACGTCTCAAGCCGGAAGGCCGACGCCTAGAGGTGCTGAATCAACTTGAAGATCCTGAGCTTGCCGATTTCAGTATTACCCGTTCACGCTCGGCCCTGACCTGGGGCATAGCGGTACCGGATGAGCCTGACCAAGTTATTTATGTTTGGATCGATGCTTTAACCAACTATTTAACCGGAGCCGGCTATCTAACCGACGAAAAAGCTTGGCAAAAATATTGGCCTGCCGACCTTCATTTAATCGGCAAAGATATCAGCAAATTTCATGCTATTTATTGGCCGGCCATGCTGATGTCTATCGAAGTTCCTTTGCCCAACCTTGTTTTCGGGCATGGGTTCATTACTGTCGAAGGACAGAAAATGAGTAAAAGTTTGGGCAACGTCCTTGATCCGGTCTATTTGACTGAGACTTATGGTGCCGATGCCGTACGTTACTTCTTGTTTGCCGCCAACACTTTCGATCAAGACGGTGATTTTTCGGTAGGCGATATGATTTCGCTTGTGAACAGCCATTTAGCCAATAATTTAGGCAATCTGCTTAATCGTTTATTGACTCTTCTCGATAAGAACTTTGCCGGCAAAGTTCCTGAAATCAAGCTTGAGCAAGGGATGAGCGAAAAGATTGAAAAAGCAACGGCAAGCTATATGGAAAACATGGAGATTTTTGAGTTTTCCAAAGCAATTAAAGATGCTCTCTCTTTAGTGGATGAGTCCAATAAATATATAAATGATTCCAAACCTTGGGCTCTATTCAAAGAAGGCAAAATGGATGAAGGCGGCAAAGTAATAGCTACTTCCATGTGTTTTCTTAAGCGTGCGGCAATCTTGCTTTCTCCGATCATGCCCAAGTTGGCAAATGAGATCTGGATGCAGTTGGGATTCAAAGGCACAATCGAGTCGGTCACCACGGGCAGTGATGCCTATTCTATGACAATGCCGGCAGGACAAGCGGTGAACAATATGGGACCAGTCTTCAAACGTATTGAAGATGTGCAAGAGACAGCGGCGAGCGCAACCAAATAAGAATCGATCAAGGAGGATATGCAATGAAAGTTCTTCTGGCTACCGACGGCTCTTCTACTGCTGACGCAGCTTTGGAAGTGGTGTTATACAGACCTTGGGAACCCGGTACCGAAGTACGTGTCATCAACGTTGTTGAACCGTTGCATCATCGCGTAGACTCTTTGGTCAACCTCTTTGGTTTAGGCAGTGCCGCTCTTGATGCGCAAAAGAAATTTCATGCTGATATGCACTCTCTCGTCAAAAAATATGAGGAGCGTTTAGCGGCAAAGCTTGGCGCCGATAAAGTGAGTTCCGTGGTTCTTGAAGGCCGCGACAAAGAAAAAATAATGGAAGAAGCTCGTGCTTGGGGAGCCGACACAATAGTGCTTGGTGCTCATGGGCACACCGAACCGGCTGAATTTCTTTTTGGCAGCGTTCCTGAGTTTATGCTTTCCCATGCTCCATGCGCCGTGGAGATTCTTCGTCAAGCAAACTTGAGCACTATGGTTGCCGAAATTGAAAAATCCCATCCGGTTGAAGAAGACAAATATCTGATTGCTTTGGATGATTCCGAATGCGCAAGCACTACACTTGATGAAATATTGAGACGCAAATGGCCGGAAAAAGCTTTTTTCCGAGTGATTTGTGTGGTCGAACCCTTGCCCTTTCAAGCTTATTCCGGGCTTGGTCCTTGGGAAGACACAAGCTCTACCGAATTTGCTGAGCTTGTGGAAAAAACTTACGAATCGGAACGGCAAGTTGCACAAAAAATTGTCGACAATGCTGTGCAAAAATTGAGCGAAAAATTTAAAACAGCCGATATCAGCTCCGACGTTCTCGACGGAAGAGCAAAAGAATGTATCGTCAACTATGCCCGTGAATGGCCTGCTGATCTTTTAATCATGGGTTCCCATGGCCGTCGCGGTTTTGCCGAGTTTGTAATCGGCAGTGTTTCCAAAGCAAGCGCTTTGCACGCACCATGTTCGGTGCTTGTTGTGCGCCCGCCGGAAGCTAAAGGCGATCTCGGCAAGAACAAGGCTGCGACTGCTAAGAAGTAGTCTTGTACCTTAATTAGTTACCTGGGGCCACCACCGGCACTGAAAGTTTGCCGTTGATAGCTGCCGCTGCTGTTGTAACCGCCTGACTGATAGCCAGATTGTTGTTGTCGTTGTTGTTGTTGATAATAGTTTTGGGCTGGCGGTGCGCTCGGTGTGCAGCAAGGTTTGCCGGCAGGGGCCTGAGGCGCTTGCTGGATCTGCTGAATCTCTTGTCTTGGTACGGTACCGCGTAAATGATCGGGCACAATAGCAGTACGGCGATATACCCAACCGGCTGTGTAGCCGCCACCGGCGCCATTATTATTTCTGTCACCGTCGATTGTCTTACTCAGCAATACATTGACTGATTCGTAGCACATTTTGCCGGTTTCGTTATTGTTGTGAAAAATAACGTGATCGCCTTGTGGAGTACGACCGACATACATAGCCACGTGTCCCTGGTTGCTATGCATATGTCTGTTTTCCAGAGTGTGTCCCATGATAAATATGTCGCCAGGCATGGCCCGATCGAAATAGGCTTTACAGTTGCTCAGACCAGCAGGAAACGCCATTGTTTCATCCCAGCCGTTATTCAACAAAGTACTTCTAAAATCGGCAATCTTTAGCTTGGGCTGTCCAGTTTGTGGATCTATTTCCGGTCTCGATTGAATACCATAGGTTTGTTCGACTAAGTAACCAGCGGCCAAGCAAGAGGCACCATAAGGATTGGCATTCTTTACGTAGTCAGTGATTACATGATTTTCCATGGTTCGCATATTCAGAGACATGCGATCGAATCGAACATCGGTACCTTCAATTGGTGGTTGTTCTACCAATTGACGAATACGTGCTTCCGGATCTGCCGGAATGCCTTTAATCGGAGGTAGCTCGACTCTCGGTCTCAGCCAGCCTGGTTGTGCTTGTTGCTGTTGTTGAACGACAGTGGTATCAGCTGTTACTGTTGTTTGTGTGCCTTGAATGCCGGCATCGGGAATCGGCACCAGTGTTTGAGTTTGCTGTACTTCTGCGGCCTGCACTTGCACTGCTGCTTGAGCTTGGGCTTTACGATACAAAACCATATTGTCGAATTTGTCGAAAACGCCAAGGGAGTCGACTTTCATTGATTTTGTCGCGGCGTCATAATGAAAAATATGACCATTACCGATATAGACGGCTGAATTGCCATCTTGTCCGCCAGGCATATGAGTGACAATCACGTCGCCTTGTTGAAACTGGTCTGGGGTTGATTGAGCGAAAGTTTCAGCAGTGAAATTGACCGGGGCGGTCCAGCCGTTTCTAATTAAAGTTTGTTCTAAAGCAGCTTGAGATTCTACGGTAGAACTGACACCGCGAGTCGTGCTGAGCAATACATTTACAGTGGCAATCTCAGCTTGTTGAACGGTGCCGGATTGTTCCAGCGGTTGTCCGTCCAATTGGCTGACCATATCATTGAATGAAGCAAGAGGACGTTGAGCCTGTTGTACTTGCACCGGTGCTGTGTTATCCATTGCTTTTACTGGAGCAATATTTGGCAGCTGTTGTTCTGCTGGCTGAGCTAAAGTCGGTTGTCCGACGAGCTCCCGCGGCGGTGCTAATGTGGGTTGACCGACAAGGACTGAGCGAGTTTGATCGCCGGTTGCCGGTTGTTGCTCTACCGGTTGTGCTGGTTTAGGCAAGCCTTGAGGACGTTGAGTATCGCCTGCTGCTGCTGGTTGTGCTGGTTGTCTGTAGCGCTCGATTGTAGCTGCATCTTCGGCCCGGTTTTGAATTGTCTGTGCTTGCGCTGCTCTCTCTTCGGCTTGTACGGTTCTGCCAGCTCGGTTTCTCCACGCTTCTTTGTAGTCGGCGGCTGTTGCGCCTGCACCCAAAGTTCCTGGGGTTTTGTTATTATTCCAGCGTTCTCTAAATTGTCCTGGTAAAGGATTGTCGGCTTTAACTGCCGGTCCCGGAATATATTTGGTGTCGGGAGCCGTTTGTGCTTGTTGCCACCAGGCTCTTTGCGTGTCTGTGCGGACACCGGCACGCGGCAATTCTTGTGTTGCTGCCGGTGCTTGTTGTTGGGCTGCGGCATCGGGAGCAATGCCTAATTGTGCTGCCAGTCGATTGCGGCTATTGTTGACCGGCGGTGCAAACGCTTCGCTACGCGCATTGTCCATATTGGTCCCTGCGGGTTGCCCTTTGTTTGTTTGTTGATTATCGTTAACTGCGCCGTCCATTAGCACGCTCCTGTTTTGTTTGCCCTATGAAACTTCCAAGGTCTGTCCAATGTAAGACCTTTCGAGCAAGACCACAATAGGTCCTCCCCCCGGTTTCTCCCATTTGCCATGGGCGTTCTACTAAGTTCTGGATTTGGTTTTTGTCGATTTCGGCTTGGCTTTAGGGGCTTTAGCCTCAGCTGGCGCTGTTTTGCCGAAAAATTTCTCGAGGACGACTCGAGCAATAGGGGCAGCAGTTGAGCCGCCGTGACCGCCATGCTCAACAAAAGCGCAAATGGCGATGCGTGGATTGTCGGCAGGAGCGTAGCAGCAAAACCAGGCGTGGGTTCGGCTTCCAGCCGGCGGAGCCTCGGCTGAACCGGTCTTACCGGCAACTTCCACGTTACCCAGCCGGGTTGCGCCACCGGTCCCGGAAGCAACTACAGCTTTTAGACCGTTAGAAACAACATCCATATATTGTGGATTAATCTTAAGTACTTCCGGTTTAGGCGGTGGAATCTGACGGTCGCCGATTTTAATGGCAAAATGTAGGTCGGGGATTCGTCCTTTAGTGCCTAGTCCGGCATAAATTCTTAAAGCCTGCATCGGTGTTACTTGCAAAAAAGTTTGACCGATGGACATGTGCAAAGTATTGCCTGGGTACCATTTTTCATGATAAACCCGTTCTTTCCATTTGGAGTCAGGCACTAACCCGCTACGCTCGTTCGGTAGCTCAACGCCGGTCGGGCGCCCGGCACCGAACTTTAACCCCCACTCGCGGATCATTTCCGGAGTCATTTTTAAAGCCATTTGATAGAAGGCTGAGTCACGAGACCAGGCCAGACATTTAACTAGGTCGAATAAACCGGAAGTTGCCGTCCAATCATGGAAAAAGAAGTTACCCAGGGCAATCCCGCCGGATACATGCAATTTAGTGTCCGGTTTTACTGCTTTATATTCAAGGGCTGCTAAAAGAGTAATTGCTTTCCAAATAGAACCCGGTGGAAAGCCGGACAGAGCTCGGTTGAATAATGGATGATCAGCTGCGTTCAGCTTCTTCCAGACATCAGGTGTAATTCGTCTGGTAAAACAGTTGGGATCGAATTTTGGGTTTGAAACCATACAAAGGATTTCGCCAGTTTTCGGGTCGCAGGCGCAAACTGCTCCGTGGCGAGCCCCCAAAGCTTCGGCTGCTGCTTGTTGCAAATCGGAGTCAACCGATAGAACAAGAGGCAATCCGGGTTGAGCTTCTTTGGTTACGACCGGTTTAGCTGTACCTTTGGAGAAGGTTAAGCCGGAAGCGTTTACCCGTACCCGTTGCTCGCCGTCGATGCCGCGTAGCTGTGTATCGTAAAGTCGTTCGATACCATCCTGTCCAAAAATATCGCCCATGCGACGTTCTGGATGTTTTTTCAACTGATATTCGGTGATTTCACCGCAATAGCCGAGCATATGGCAGAAAAGTTCACCTTGAGGATAGTTGCGGCTTATATCAGGCAAAATGTCGATTGCCGGTAAGAAAAGCTTTTGATCGTAAAATTTGCTGACCGTGCTGACATCAAGATCGTGCTCGATTACTACGGGTAAAACCGAATCGGAAATTTGAGCTTTAGCAAGCTTGTCTTTGAGCTCTTTTTCATCGGCATTAAGTATCCGTGCCAAACGCCGAGCAAGTGTATCCACGTCTTCTATTTGCAGCGGAATAGCGACCATGGATAAAGTTTGTTTGTTGGTGGCAAGCATATTGCCGTGACGGTCGTAAATGATCCCGCGTGGCGCGCGCAGAAAAGTTACGCGAGTTGAATTTTCCAGAGCGCGAGCTTTGTAGAAATTGTTTTGGATGATTTGCAGCCAGACTAAGCGAGCGACAAGAGCCGACATGGCTAAAGCAACTACAAAAAGTAAAAGTCCGGTTTTAAGACCAGCTTTGTGAATCGGGTCGCCGCCGGCTGTAGCATAAAACATGGTCAGTCTCCCCACTCGCCAGCATAAGATGCTTGCTGACCTTGAGCTAGATCGTGCCAGCCGCGGAGGGGGAAATAAATGAATGGAGCGATAATTGAATTGAGCAGGGCTTCAGGCAGAATAAACCAACTTAGATGTTCGAGAACGCCGGTACGATGACTGCCGGCAAGCTGCCAGGATATGAGCGCTTCAGCAATGATGCTTAAAACAAATACAAGCGGAATGCAAAGTAGATTTCCTTGATTCAAACTGCGCAAACAAAAATAGCCGGAGACCCAGCCGATAACCGGAAAGGCAAATGGACAGATTGGAATCATTGAGCCGTAAAGACAAGCAAAAAAGAGTCCGATCAAAAAGCCGCTAATTGAACCTGATCCTAATTGGCGTAAAAAGATGCCGCGTACAGTTTGGCGGCGTAATTCATTGGCTGTAATTGAAGGGATTGGACTGCCGAAAACCAAGCCGGCAGTAATTGTTATTACAAGCGGTAAGCTGCAGATTACACCGTTAATCGAAAAATGGCTGAGAACGGCCAATTGAACAAATAATGCCCCAGTGCATAAAATTCCGGCTAAGGCTGCCTCAATAATATGTTTGCGAGATCGTACTGTAACTATTGCCATATCAAATACTTATCGGCGGTACTATCAATACGTGAGTCAGATCGTATAAATTTTCAGCGGTGCGTACTTCAATAGAGAGCGTCGTGCCGTTGGTATCACGTCTGACTAAACTCACAGTTCCGATTGGATGACCAGGTGGGAATATACCGCCATTGCCCAAACAAGTGACTTTATCGCCGACGTCGACAGCGCTGCCCACCGGAACAAATTCAATGATTGGTTGGTTTTTATAGTTGCCGCGTAAAACACCAGGCAAGTTGATTCGTTGAATCACTACACCGATCTTTTGATCCGGGTCGGTAATTAAACGGACGACGCTTGTGTTTTCGTCCACTTGTGTAATCTGTCCGACGATGCCTTGATTGGTGATCACGGCTGAACCGAGTTGAACGTTGTTGCGCGCGCCTTTGTCTATGGTTACTTGTTCATACCAGTTATCAGGGCTGCGTCCGGTTACATCGGCACCGATTGTTTTGCGATCTATGCTTTGTTTTAAATCCAGCAAAGCCCGAAGTTTGTCTACGTCTTTTGCTTCTTGTCTCAGTTTTGTCAGCTCCAACTCCGAGTCGGCAACCTTCTTTTCCAGATGCTCGATTTTTTTACTGGCAGTAATTAGCTCATTTGCCAGGTTGCGTGTGGATTCAACTTGCATGTTGCCTTGAGTAATCAGGGCGTTAACCGTGGCGTTGGTCCAAGAGATTAAGCCGCTGACCGGACCGGCAATCATAAAAATAAGCATGATCATAAAAATCAGTTCGGCAATGGTTGCTGAACTGATGGTAAAGCGACTGTCTTCGGCTGACGGCAAGGAATACCTTCCTCCTGGTTAGCCTTGGTAAAGAGACTGTTCGAGCACTCGGCTGTAGCTTGGGTCGGTAAGCATTTTGCCTGTGCCCAGCGCTACGCAAGAAAGCGGATCTTCGGCAATGAAGACCGGCACTTCGGTTTCGTTTGAGATAAGTTCGTCCAGGCCGCTTAAGAGAGCGCCGCCGCCGGAAAGAACGATACCGCGATTATAAATATCTGCGGCAAGTTCGGGCGGTGTCATCTCCAGAGTTTTTTTGATCGCTTCAACAATAATGGACAACGGTTCGGAAAGTGCTTCGCGGATCTCGCCGCGGCTGACGGTTGCCGTACGTGGTAAGCCGTTGATCAAATTCAAGCCTTTAACATCATATTTGTCGTTGTCGGCTGTTTTATATGCCGAACCAAGTCGGAACTTGATCTCTTCGGCGGTGCGTTCCCCGACAGCCAAACAATGTACCTTCTTCATATATTTGATGATTGCTTCATTCAGTTCGTCGCCGGCGACGCGGATGGATTGATTGACTACGATACCGGAAAGGCTGATCACAGCTACTTCGGTGGTACCGCCACCGATATCGACAATCATTAAGCCGGTTGGTTCATTGACAGGCAAACCAGCTCCAATTGCTGCGGCTAAAGGTTCTTCTGGTAGATAGATTTGACCGGCAGTTTTCATTGCCGCCTGACGAACGGCACGCTTTTCCCAGCTGGTCACGCCGGCCGGAACGCATATTGCCACATCAGGTTTTATAAAAGGAGAAGGTCCTGTTACTCGACGAATAAATTCTTCAAGCATTAATCCGGCAGATTTATAGTCGGCGATAACGCCGTCTTTAAGCGGACGTGTCGCTCTTATGCCGGCCGGAGTTCTGCCAATCAGTGCGCGAGCCTCTTCCCCGACCCGAAAAACAACATTTGTTTCGTCGTCAAAAGCGATAACGGAAGGCTCTCTCAATACGATGCCCTTGTCGCCCATATAAATTAGAGTGTTGGCAGTGCCAAGATCTATACCAATTTGTTGGGAGAACATCTTCTTGAAGAAGGACACGCCAAGCACCTCATAAAAGCAAGAATTTCTTGGCTAAGTCTAGCATCTTTCAGCTTTTTCATTTAGCTATTTTTATCGTGCGTATGTACAAAGAACTACTCTTGTATAGTGCTTAGTTGATAGCTGACAACGGCGGTGCGCACCAAAGTTATCGGTTCCAAATCTTTCTGAGCAATGGAGAAAGCGTTTTCATCAAACCAGCGAAGCGAGCCGCTTATTTTTTCGCCTGTGATCAACATAAAATCAATCCGTTTTTTATCACGAATAAACTGCTGTAATTCAGCAGTGCTAGGACCGATTCCGCTTGGACTAGTATTCATCGTTGCTCCGTCTCTTGATATCGTTGTTAGTACTGATAAAATCCTTGTCCGGTTTTTCGTCCTAAATGCCCGGCGCTAACAAGCTGTCTCAGAAGCGGGCACGGACGATATTTCGGATCGCCGAAACCAGCCTGGAGCGTTTCCATTATATGCAAGCAAATGTCAAGCCCGATGAAGTCAGCTAGGGCGAGCGGTCCCATCGGATGGTTGTAACCGAGCACCATTCCTGTATCAATCTCTTCGGCTGTGGATAAGCCTTCCATTAACGCAAAAGCGGCTTCGTTTACTAAAACCAGGCCGAGCCTTGTGGTGATAAAACCAGGGAGGTCTTTCGAATTGATTACTGTTTTGCCGAGACTTTCGGCAAAATCTTTGACTCGTTTGGTTACTTCAGCTTCAGTATCAATGCCTGAAATCAGCTCGACGAGCTTCATTATATGTGCGGGCGAAAAGAAGTGCATGCCAAGAAAACGCTTGCTGCGTTTGGTTGCGGCGGCAATGGATGTAATCGGCAAGGAAGAGGTGTTAGAACAAAAAACACTGTCTGGCGGGCAAAGCTGATCTAGCTTCTGAAAGAGATCTTGTTTGAGTTTGAGATCTTCGGCAATTGCTTCAATAACCAAGTCTGCGGTTTTTGCGTCGTCCAATTTATCCGTATAAGCAACTTGCTTCTTGACCTCTGCCCATTTTTCTTCGCTGAGAAATCCCTTGTCGACCGAACTTTTGCCGAACTTAGCCACGGCAGCTTCGGCTTTTTTCAAAGATTCGGGATATATGTCGTAAAGAGTAACTTTTGCTTTTGTTTTAGAGGCGATTAAAAAAGCGATGGCGGAGCCCATGAATCCGGCTCCGGGAATGAAAATGTGGCTGAATGTCACTTTGTCGTCCTTTGTTTGGGTTGGCAAAATTTTGTCATGGATTTCAGGGGCATAAATTAGGAGATTTCTAATTCAGAGCACTTTAGGCATTATTGCTGCTAGCTTGAGAGACATAAATAAGCTTGGCTTCGAGGGACCACATAAATGTTCAAGAAGATTTTGATTGCCAATCGCGGCGAGATTGCTGTTCGGGTAATTAGAGCTTGCCATGAATTAGGCGCGCAAGCTGTGGCCATATTCTCGGAGCCGGACAAGTTATCGCGTCATGTCAGTTTGGCTGACGAATCCTGGCTTTTGGAAGGACAGCCGGGCAAAGTTTATTTGGACGCTGCACAAATAATTGAGATTGCTAAAAAGTCCGGAGCCGAAGCGATCCATCCTGGTTACGGGTTTTTGGCCGAGAATCCTGAATTCGCCAAAAGCGTACTTGAGGCTGGTTTGAAATTTATCGGACCGAAGCCTGATGTGATCTTAAAAATGGGCAGTAAAGTTGAATCTAGGCGCATTATGCAAGCAGCCGGAGTTCCGGTTGTACCGGGCACTGTTGATCCGGTAACCGATCTTGCCGAAATCAAAAAACTTTGTCAAAAGTTTGGTTATCCGGTAGCAATTAAAGCTAGTGCCGGTGGTGGTGGCAGAGGTTTGCGCGTAGTTCGCCAGGAAGAAGAGTTAGAGCAGGCTTTGGCGGGCGCTCAGCGAGAAGGCGGCAGTTATTTCGGTAACAGCGAAGTCTATCTGGAAAAATATCTTGAGCGGCCGCGTCATATTGAAGTGCAGATTATGGCTGATGAGCAGGGCAATGTTGTGCATTTGGCTGAACGTGACTGTAGTTCACAGCGCCGTCACCAAAAACTTTTAGAGGAAGCTCCGGCGGCAAAACTTTCCGATGTTGCTCGCAAAAAAGCTTTGGAGGCTGCCGTAATGGCTGCTAAAGCAATTGGTTACAGTTCGGCGGGCACGGTCGAAGGGTTGGTCGATGGCGATCAATATTATTTCCTCGAAATGAATACGCGTGTTCAAGTCGAGCATCCGATTACTGAAATGATTACCGGAATTGATATTGTCAAAGAACAAATTCTGGTTGCTTGGGGCAACAAGCTATCATTCACTCAAGCCGATGTAAGCGTACGCGGACATGCGATTGAATGCCGAATTAATGCTGAGGACCCGTTCAAAAATTTCATGCCCTCGCCGGGTACGGTGCATACATATATCGAGCCGTCCATGCCTTGGGTGCGTGTTGATAGCGCTTGCTACAGTGGCTATCAAATTCTGCCCTTTTACGATTCACTTTTAGCTAAGCTTGTGGTTTGGGGCCGTACAAGAGAGGAAGCCATCGTTCGTATGCGTCTGGCTTTGGAATCTTTCAAAATTGAAGGTGTATCGACGACAATTCCTTTTCATTTGCAACTTTTAGAAGATCAAGCTTTTAAAGACGCTCAAATTTATACGACCTATGTTGAGAAAGAATTGAAAGCGAGACTGAAAAATCCGACTCCGTCGCTAGCGGTAACCGGCAGTGCAAACGGTAATGGCAACGGCAATGCGCCCACGATTATGAGCGAACAAAAACAGTTCTCCGTCGAAGTTAATCAAAAACATTTCAAAGTCTCGGTAGCTGAAATCGTTTCCGAAAATAAAGAATTAAAAGCGCCGTCACCGTCTGCGGTGGCGACTCGTCCTCGGCCAACGGTGCAGAAAAAAAACAATGCAGCAGCGGGCGAAATTTCCTCGACAATGCACGGTTTGATCAAGCAAGTTCATGTCAAAGAAGGCGATAAAGTCGCCTTGGGACAAAAACTGTTTATCCTGGAAGCGATGAAAATGGAGTCCGAAATTCTATCCGAAATTTCAGGCATTGTTAAAAATCTAAAGGTCAAAACCGGCGATACGGTTGAAGTCAATCAATTGTTGGTTGTGCTTGGAGAATAAGTCTGATGAGAATCGGTCTCGGTTATGACATTCATCCTTTGCTTGAAGGGCGACCTTTTTTAGTCGGTGGGATAAAAGTTCCTTTTGAGAAGGGACCGCAAGGACATTCGGACGGTGACGTACTTTGCCATGCGATCATCGATGCGATTTTGGGGGCTTGTGCTTTAGGTGATATCGGGCAATGGTTCTCTCCGGAAGATGAAGCTCATCGCGGTGCTGATAGTGTTGAAATGTTGCGTTCGGTGGTTAGCCATGTAAAAGTGCAAGGATTTAGGCTAGTAAATGTGGACAGCAACATCATTTGTGAAAAGCCTAAGCTTTCACCGCATTTTTTAGCGATTCGCGAAAAGCTGGCCTCAACTTTGGAATTGTCTCTTGATTGTGTCAGTGTAAAAGCTAAAACCAATGAAAAGCTGGATGCTATCGGTGAAGGAAAAGCGATTGCTGCTCAAGCGATAGTCCTAGTATGCAAAGACTAGCTCGGGTTGCCAAGTGGAAGTTTCGGATTATTGTTTATATAAGTACACCGCTGAGTTCTCTTTAAGAGAGTGTCTAAAGCCCACCAGTCTTGAAGTCTGAAGCTAAACTTATGGTCAGGGTAGAACCAGTCAAGGTACTACTTGGGTACTAAGTGGTAGCATGAGCGTGAGCAGGCTACAGCCCGCAGGCAAGCGGAACTCTATGAATTTACCGGCATTTTTCTTAGTTGAAACCTTTTTGGTGGCTGTCCTCGCCTCTTTGACTTTTCTCTTTTTCCATTATTTCAGACGTTTAAAAACAGAGTCTTTGCCAGAAAAATATCTGCCTTTTGTTTCGGTCGTGGTACCAGCGCGGAATGAAGAAGGCAAGATTGAACGTTGTTTGGAATCTTTGGCCAGGCAAAATTATCCACGCTATGAAGTAATTGCTATCGATGATCGTTCTGATGATCGAACCGGAGAGATTATTCGTGGAATTGCTCGCAAGTATCCTCATGTCAAATATGTAGCTGGTACTAATGCTCCGCCTCCCGGCTGGGTTGGTAAATGCAACGCATTGGTGCAGGCGGTTGACCATGTAAAAGGTGAATGGCTCCTGTTTACCGATGCGGATACTTGCCACACTCCCGAATCGTTGCGCTATGCGCTCTCTTATTCAGTTAAAAACAAAGCTGAATTGATCTCTTTTATGCCGGTACAAGAGCTGGGCAGCTTTTGGGAACGGGTGGTGATGCCGGTGTTATTGGGCTCTTTTCTCTGCGGAGATCCCTTAAACACGATCAACGAACATACTAACGAAAGAGCTTATGCTTACGGGCAATATATTCTTGTGCGTCGCGATGTTTATGAAGCAGTTGGCGGGCACTACAGCGTATTCGATCAAATTCTCGAGGATATTAGCTTGGCTCGTGCGGTCAAAGCTAAGGGGTATCACATACTATCGGCTGACGGCCAACTTTTGTATAAAGTACGTATGTACACCGACTTGCAATCTTTGTGGAATGGTTGGACCAAGAATTTGTATGCATTGATTGAGTGTCGTGTACTCTTTCTAGTTCTTGTGCTTGGTCTTGTGAATACGGCAATCTTTATGCCTTTTGTTTCAGCTGGAATTGTCGCTGCGCGTATGTTGCATGGTGACTTTAGCGAGCAGACGTGTCTTTTGTCAGGCTTAGTCGTTTGCCAGCTTGCTTTGCTGCTGGCTTGGTATTTGAGAACGGCACAGCATTATGAAGGTGTAAGCCTGAAGCACTTTTTTCTTCTGCCTTTGGGCAGCGTGACAATGTCTTTGCTTTATTTGCATTCGGCGTATCTTGTGCTTTCCGGAAAAAAAGTAAATTGGAAAGGACGACGTTATGTCGTTAATACATCCAAATCAATTGAAAGTGAAAGTATCCGTAAGCCAAAGTCGACGACAGAAAAAGTCGAGCGTACTCCGGTTGAAACACGCTAAGTTATTTATTGCTGATCCTGACTAAGGATGGGCGGCGGTGTTTGGCGAGCGTTCTTTGTTTTCGCAGAGTGGCCATTGGCGGCGCAATTTTAGTGTTGAGTCTTTTGTAATACAAATAAATCGGTATGCCCAGAGCGAATAAAAATAAGCCGGTAAGCTGATGCATTAGTTGCGCGCAACCAAAAGCAGCATAGCTCCAGATACCAATCGTTAAAGCAGATAGAAGCCAAACAAGTTGGTTACCGCTTTTGCCAACTCGAAAATCTCTTTGTAGATGCGGATCTGTATAACGCAAGCTGACTATGCAAATACAATAAATGATCGCTATAAAAGCGTAGAGAAAACCAAAAGTTTCGCCAAGAAATGTATAAGCGTCGGGAAAAATACCGGTGCGGGCAATTAAGTTGGCGGCGCAGCCAATCAAACTCAAACAGATGAACTGGAAACCCAGAGCATAATGGGGAACGCCTTTGCGTGGGCAAACAAGAGCAAATTGGGCAGGAAACAATTTTGTTTTGGCCATGGAATAACTGATACGAGCAAAAGCAAGACCGGCTGTGAAACCACAGCCAACAATCGAAGCAACGACTGCTGCTGAAAATAATTTGCCCCAAAGCGGTCCGGCTAAATATTGGCAAAGGCTCGGACAGTTAACTTGAATTGCTGTGCCGGCAATCAGTATTCCGGAGCCGTCGGCAGTAGGAACATAAGGATGAGCTGCCGCGGTGGCAAAACAAACAAGAACATAAATTGCCGTTACGCTGAACAAAGTAAGCAGAATTGAAATTGGAACATTCTTGCGCGGGTTTACTGTTTCGGAAGCGGTGCAACATGTCACTTCCAGAAAGGCAAATCCGGCCATGGCAATCATAAAGACTGAAGCGATGCTGGCACCCAGATTACGTGGAGAATCGATGTTTGAGACCACATAGGCTAAAGAGCTTTTTGGACTAGTAAAAACTAAAGCGACAAAAGTTACGGTCATAACAATTTTGATAATGGTGAAAAGATTGCTTATTAGCGCAGCTTGTTTTATTGATTGCAAATTGAGCAAAGTAGTAAGAGCGAAAAGACCGACAATTACCAGCGGACCGAAATAAAGCGGGCTGTCGCTAACGCTGCCCCAAATGGCGGTAGCCAGCATATTTGTCAGTCCGTTAGACATACAAGCCAGACCGACAATTAGGCAAACCCAAAAAAGCCAACCGGTTAGAAAGCCGAGCATTTCGCCCGTGCCTGGTATCAAACGCTTCAGAGCATAATACTTGTAATAATAAGGTCCGCCGGCCGTTGGAAACATGGAGGACAGTTCCATCAAGATGAAAGCAAGCGGTATCGAAGCTGCTCCGGCCAAAAGCCAAGCGAAGATAGAGCCTAAAGCGCCGGCTCTAGCAATCATGGCGCCATGAATCAACCAGGCCATAGAGCCGATAATTGAACCGACACCGAGTAACCAGGCCCCGGTGGCGTTTAACCCTACTCGTAGCTCCGAATCGGATTCCTTCTCTGCTGTCATTTCATCTCTAAGTTGACTGATTAAGTCATCCTAGACTTGATTAGCTGAATAAAAAATGGTGAAATTCCCAGCTTATTTCTTGCTGAATTCAATCTTCTTTGCGCGGTCTTCTAAAGCTTTAGCTTCGGTGTTACGTTGTACCTTGCGCAAAAGTTCAGCATGAGCTCTATAGTAAGGTGGGATTTGTGGATGCTCTTTGCCCATAGTTTTTTCGCGCAAAGCCAAAGCTTTGCTTGAATATTGCAGAGCCTGATTCCAGTTTCCTTGATCCTTATATAGATAAACAAAGCTATCCAAAGTGGCGCAAAGATTCGGATGTACCATTGAACCGTAAGTCTTGTCTGCAAGCTCTAAAGCCATTGCCTCTTCCAGTAGCTTACGCGCTTCTTTATAGTGTTTGTCGTGGCGTTCAATGCGGGCTAAATTAATCATGGCTGCCGGTAAATTCAAGCCATTATTCTCTTTGGCGATTGTATAAACTTCAAAATAAAGCGGACGAGCAGCAGCAAAATTCTTTTTGTGATCATACAGTTCGGCAAGTAAATTGA
The DNA here is from genome assembly GCA_019750335.1 of Candidatus Obscuribacterales bacterium. Classification (GTDB taxonomy): domain Bacteria; phylum Cyanobacteriota; class Vampirovibrionia; order Obscuribacterales; family Obscuribacteraceae; genus JAIEPM01. The sequence continues at coordinate 258,191 of JAIEOQ010000002.1, read as the reverse complement.
TCGCGATTACAGTAAATGGATCGTTGTTGCCTAACTTTTTTCGACGCACTTCAAGCAATCTTTTTATCAGTGCCTCGTTGTCGGTGCAAGCACCTTTGGCACAACTGGCTGCAATTACGCCGCTTATTGCTTCAACTTCTTTGTTTTCATCAGGATTTTTTGATTTTTTAACTACGGTAAGAGCTTTTTGCCAATATTCTTGGGATGTTTCAAAATCTTGGCGAGCAAAATAAACTGAGCCTAGTTTGGCAGCCAAAGCGCCTGTATCTTCGTGATCCGGACCGTTGATTCGTTGACTAAATTCGTATGCGGTAAGCAAATTCTTTTCGGCTTGATCGAAATTACGCTGTTGTCCTTGGGCTTCGGCTATTAAGCTCAAAGCCTCAATAGTAGTTTTGTCTTCTTGCTTTTTTATTTCCAGATCTTCAATTAGGTTTTGTGCTTTCTTTTCGGCAGCCGAATAATCCTTTTTGCTAATATCGCTTTTGATTTCAGTTAATAATGTGGCGCTTGAGTCTGGTTGTTTGCCGCAAGCGGTCAAAATCAAGCTGCAAGAAGTTAGAAGCAAAAAGAATTGTCCGACACTTTTAGTAATCACGGCACACCTCAAAAGGACGATTTATTAACGACGCTTAATTTTACTTGACGAAACCAAGGCTTTTTCGAATAATATTAACACTAGCTAATGTTTGCTTCTCCCTCCTGGGAGTAAGTTTAATCGGTTCTTTGATCTGAGATTTAGCTGGCTCGATTATTTGGGGGTTTGTACCAGCATGAGTAAGCGCCGCGAACAAGGAGCAACTTTAGCTCTGATTATTACTTTAGCCTTCGTCATTGTTCTTATCGGTGTTGGCTTTTTCTTTTACAGCAAAATTATTGGCGGCGGTAAAGAGCTTCAGCATGCAACTGACTCCGGCAACCTAAATGTGGCCCGTGCCGTACTTAAACGTCCCGGTTTGGCACTTAATCCTGGCGACGAGTCCAATGAATTCGGCGATTTAATTGATCCGGTGACTAACGAAGCTAACCTCTTAACTTTCAATCGTCTAGTTGGCAAATCGGTTTTAGTCAGCATTAATGCTCAAGCGATGGGTAGTAATCAGGCGCGGGTGCACGCGACTGCTCTCTATAACATGCTGGAAGGCCCTAATGGACTTGGCAGTCGACTGGCAACGCGAATTTCTACCCACAATCAAATTACCGGTTTTTTTGACGCCTTGTCTAATCTCAACTCAACAAGAATGTTGCAAAATGGCAACGCTAATTCGCAAATTCAAAATACAGCTGCGCAAACACCGGTCTCTTTCATGGCTCGTGGTGCGGCTTCCAATACTTATATTGCTGCTAACCAAATTCCGGCTGGTGCTGCCTTCACTCTTGGTGCACCGAATGTAGTGACAAAAACTGTCGGTGGTACTAGCCGTACCTACTTAGCTGGCTATGTGCCTCTAGCTACCGGACTTAATGCGGCTCAACCGATGGCAGTGCCAGTGCGTCCTGGCGAACAGCCGCACTTAGTATCGGTGGATGACTTTCATTTGCCTGCCAATACAACGCCGCCTTTGGGTACGGTCGGTAATAGCTTGATCCCGCCCAACACTTTTCGTTCCGATGCTCAAGCTTCGGAAAATAATCAAACCGGCAGTAATGTCCTGACTCGTTCTTGTGCCATAGTCGGTGCTTTGAACGTGGATTTTCCGGTTTCGATTCCGCGTGGTTTTATTGTTGTTGATAATACAGGTGACGGTACACTCGGACCTTTTAACGGCAATATCGGTAACGGAGTCGATATTTTCAGCACCAAAATGATGACGCCGAATCATATTGATATTGCGATTTTGCCCAGTGGCACTAAAGTTATTTCAGATCAACCTTCGGCAATTGAAAATATACAAGCTAAGCTTCAGGCTGGTGAGCCAGTCCCGCAAAGTATGCTTAGTGCGATTACAAGTCCGTCGAACATTAGTCAGTCGGATCTACAATTGCTAAAAAACGCTTCGGTGACTGAGTGTAATAACGTTAACGCTTTTACAAATCCGAATTGCAAAAATAATTTGGAGACATTCTTTAATTTGTACGGTAACCCGAGTGGCAACAATAATGTAAGCCTGAATAACCTCATGGCGATTGAGGAATTCAAATGCTACATTTTGAAAGTACGCGCCGGATTTGCTATGGATGGCGGCGGCTGCGGTATGGCAAGTGCGCCTAACGTTTGTACCGGATTGAAATCATATACTCATGGTGCTACTTATTGTTTGCCCTGTAATTTCGGCGGTGTCGGTACCTTACGCGGGTTGCTTGCCCAAACGGGAAGCGGAGCTGTTGAGAACGACTTACGCGTGCGTATGCGCCAGATCAAGCCGACGGCAACAGAAGGCGAGATTGGTGCTGTGATGAATAGTGCCGTTCCTTTCGGACAGGTGACATTCATTTATATGAATACAGCTGGTAATTTAGTTTTGGATGCTAATTATCCTTATCCGCGCCCGACCTTGGCTCAAGGTGTGTTGCCTGATGGCAATATGCAACCTTATACTTCGGGCAATTTCAACTTAAATGGCAGTGTAGTCAATGTTCCTGGGTGTGAAGGCTATCCCAATCCTTGGGATTGTCCGGCAATACCAGCTGAGGGAGAGGATCGCGCTCAATGGATACCTTCAAGCGGTTATCGTAACTTGCTAGGTTTGTTGCGGCTTTTGAACTGTGCTCATGGCGGCGGTAATTGGTGCTGTCCTTGTTAAGGAGTAAAAAATGGCCTCGATAGCCAATATGCAATTAGGCACAATTTTGTTTTTCACAGTTCTATGTCCGCTGATCTTTGCGGATCAGGCATCTGCGGCCAAGCCCGCGCCGGCTCAGCAAAGTGGCTATTTTCAGCAATTGAATCGACCGATGGATTTGCCTGGAGTACCGCCATTTGGTGGTGATTCGAAATTTAGATTTGGTTTGCTTCGTCCGAATTTTGATAATAGAGGTGGTACAAGCGTTGCTTTACGTTACAGCACACGAAACTCTGCTGAAGATGTACTTCGCTTCTATTACACTGCGTTACCGCAGTATAGATGGAAGATGGGCAAAGCAAGCTCTCAACAGTTATCGGCAGAGCTAAACGGCAATCGTCTAACTGTGATGATAATGCCAAGAAGCAGCAAGGAATTCACAACTGATTATTATCTATGTTGTGAAATGCCCAGAAGGTAAAAGTGAAATGTTTAAATCGATTGTGGTCAAGCGAAGTCTTGCTTTTGGGCTTCTTGTTGCCAGTTTATTCAGTATGCCTGTTTATGCAGCTACAGTAACTGATACAAATAAGCTGAAAGAGATTGACGAGCAAATTGAGCGTGGTCATGTCAATAAAGATATGCTGGCTCAAGTTCAGGCAATCATTGGCAGAGAGCCGCATTTAGGCTTAGCGCATTATGTGGCTGGCCGGCTGCTTGCCTATTTCGGCTATAGTGATTTAGCTGAACAAGAGTTCGTTTTTGCCGATCAGTTTGATCCGGAACATTCGGCCGCTGTTTTGCAGCTGTTTGATTTGCGTATGCAAAATGAAGAGTTGGCGCGAGCATACCAACTGCTTGAATTTATCGCAAAACGTTTTCCTGAAGAACCGTCTCTTTTGATGATGCAAGGCATTTTTCTTGAGCGAAGCGGTAAAACGGCGGAAGCCGAAAAAATATATTTAAAAGCTTTGCAGAATCCGAAAAAAATAACCGGAGTTTCAACAGCCCTTGCTCAAGTGCGCCTACAGCAGGGTAAACCAGAAGAAGCAATTAAGTTGGCTAAAGTTGATTTACAACATTTGCCAGCTCATTTTATGGCGAATGTTGTTATTGGTGAAGCCTTGCTCTCTTTAAATCGGCCGTTGGAAGCTATTCCATATATAGAGAAAGCTCATCAAGTTCGTCCGGCAAACTATGATTTAATCCGGATGATGGCTTTGGCTTACTATCGTGCTCATGATTTTGAAAGAGCTTTACCTTGTGCTTTGTTGTATATGACTCTTTCTACCAAAGCTCCGCAGTTCGCTAACGCTAAGCTTTTTTGCGCCAAAATAATTCATAACCTTTCTCCCAAAGATGTGGATAAAGGAATTAACGAAGCTGCCGAAGTTTTAAGTGATAAAGACTATCGAGTTCGACTACATCTTTCAGTCGGTGATGTGCTGGATCGTATGAGCCGACACATTGAAGCTGCGCGCCAATTTGCTTTAGGACTGAGACTTGATCCGCATAACGCTCGGGGGTGGTATAGACTGGCTGTAGATGAGGAAATCTTTGGTTTATATGATCAATCTATTGTTAGTTTTAAGCGTGCGCTAGATCTTGATCCGCGGGATCGTGAAATCCATGCTGGTGCTGTTCGTTTAGCGACACGTTTAATGAACCAAGAACGGGATGTTGCCTGGCGTTTGAAAGAAAGTTTACGCCGATGAACGTACTGAAAAAGCTAATTATTCTTGTGCTTGTAATGTTTTTTCCGGTTGTTGAAGCCGGTAATCTTGTTTCCAAAGATCTTGAGTTAGCGATTAAAGCCTATCAGGCAAAAAATTATGGACAAGCGCTTTCTTTGTTTAAGAGGCTACCGTCTTCACAAGCTGAACAACCGGTTGCTCATTATTATTTAGGTCTGACTTATCAGGCTTTGCATCAATATGAGCGAGCCCAAGAGCAATTTCTTTGGAATTACAGACGTGGAAAAGACAGAGATCTTGCTTATAAATCCTGGCAAGCGCTTGAAGGAATGAAAAACATCAAAAACAATACTCGGGCGGCAACATCAATAACAAACAATTTGGTTGAAACTGCCCCGCCTGCTGCAACTAATAAAGGTGGTTGGACCAGCGAACCCTATGTTGGAAATCGGGATAACGTAATTGATCCGGGCTGGACCTGGCAGCGTACTTCTGCTGGTTGCGGACGCCGTTGAATTTTTCAAAGGAGATGTAATATTGTCTGCAAAAACTCTTATGATTTTGTTTGTCGCAATAACATTTTGTCCGGCAACTTATGCGCAAAGCAAAGGCAAAGAAGCGGTGATGCCGCCAATTATGCAAAATCAAGCTAAGCCAATTGAAGTTACTGGTGAAGTTGTTGATGCCTGGTGCTGGTCTTCCGGTGTTATGGGACCGGGACAAGGGGCTAAACATAAATCTTGCGCTTTAGCTTGCATTGCTGGTGGTGTGACAGCGGGAATCGTTGATGATAAAGGTAATTTGTATATTGCGGCAAAAAGCAAAGCCTATAACGGTTGCCGCGATCAGCTACTCCCTTTTGTTGCTAAAAGAGTCAAAGTTAAAGGTTATATTGCCAGTCGTGGCGGATGCCGAGTCTTGAAAATTTCCGAAGTCAAAGAAGTGAAATAAAGATTCTTCCAAACATCTAAATCCAACATTTTTTTGAGAGCCCAACCGATATCGGTTGGGCTCTCAAAAAAATGTTGGTATGTTATTCGGGTTTGTCTGAACTTTTTGTGTTCTATGCCCGTCCAAATAAATATATGGCTGAGGACGGTTGATGTCAGATAATTACCCTATCTATAATTTATCGTCCGGAAAAGTCGGTAATGAAGACGTTACTGATGTTTTTATGCGGCGGTTTAATATTCAGTTTCCGACAGAGAAAGATTGTTTGGAAGAATTGTACAGAAGGGCTGATGCGGAAAAGATTTTTCGCTGTCGCTATTGTGGGAGTCAAAAGATAGAAAAAAGATATGGCGATAGAGTAGGCAAATGTTCGCAATGCAAGAAAAAAATATGGTTTACTGCTGGCACATTCTTTAATCAAATAAGAGCCGCGAGGCCTTGGTTGTTAGCCATTTTGCTGATGGAACAAGGCGTAATAATCAGTTCATCCAAGTTTCATAACCTTGCTGATATTGCTCAATCTTCGGCGCTCAATATCTTTAAGAAGGTTACTGCGGTGGCGCAAAACTATATGGGAGAAACTGAATTAACGGTACCTTCAGCACTCTTTGTGCTTGTGTTTTGTAAGCGCAGTCGAGAGACTCAGGCAAGAAAACATCCGCTTTCCGAGCAAACGGAAATGGAGAAGCAGTTGCATAAAAATGAGGATCAAGAACGTTTAATTGCTGATTCAGAAGCGGAAATGCAAAAGCCATTTGAAGTGCTGAAAGAAGAAAGGGCTGATATGGAATTGTGCGATGATGAAAAAAAGGTTTATGACATATTAACGACAGAACCGATTCAGGTAGACGCTATTTGCCAGAAAAGTAATTTACCGATAGGTAAAACATTAGCTGCTTTGACTATGTTGGAGCTGGCTGGAACGGTAGTACGTATGATTGGCGATCATTATGTGCGCCATGTAGATGAATTTGTCAATACGAAAGAAGATAGGTCTCTTTTTGTGGAATCAGCAGAAGTTGTTGATAAGGTTGAGGCTGTTGTCACTTTTATTCGCAACAAATTTCACGGCATAAGCAGAAAGTGTTTGCAGAATTATTTAGCAGCGTATTGGCTAGGACTTAGCAAAAGTTCTCAGCAAGATGGTTCATTAGCTAAATGGTGTTGGCAATTTGGACCGATTAACTATGAGCGCATTCTTGCCTATATATCTCCAATGCTTGTGAAGATGCCGTCTCACTGAGATATCGGCCGGAAAAAGCAGAGATACAATAGCTAAGAGTGGCTTATTTCAAATTGGCAAGCGACTGAAAATAATGTACGAACATTTTGATGCCGCCTGAGGCTTGATGCCAATCAAAATTTTCGTTTATGGCATGATAGCCATGTTCCGGTAAAGATAACCCCAAAAATACGGCACCGTAGCCAAGCACATTTTTCATGCTTAGTACCGCACCAATGGAACCACCTTCACGTACAAAAGCCGGGTCTTTACCAAAAGCAGTTTTCATCGCTTGGCGGGCAGCATTAGCTTCTCTGCTTTCGGTACTCCCCATGTAAGGATGCAGGGAGCCTTCTTTTATTACTTCGGCATCAGGACATTCACTTTTGATAAAAGTTTCAAGCAAAGCGAATATTTTATCCGGATCTTGATCCGGAACAAGACGCATACTTATTTTTGCTTCTGCTTTGTGAGGGACGATAGTTTTTACACCTGGTCCGCTGTAGCCGCCGGTTATGCCGTGAACTTCAAAAGTCGGTAAGGCCCAAATTCTTTTAGCACCGTCAAGATCGTCATCAGTTCGGGTTGAATTTAACTCATGATCTTTCTTAAAGTTATTAACTGTAAAACCAGACTTTAGAAAATCGGCACCGTCAGATTCGCTTATTTTGCGCACAGCGTCATAAAACCCCGGAATTAAAACTTTGCCGCTTTTGGCGTCAAAACATTTGCTTATAACTTGAGCAAGTTCGGCAATCGGATTACGAGCAAGACCACCGGCAAGACCCGAATGAATATCTTTTTTGCCGGTTTTCAGCCTGACTAGCGCTCCCTGCAGACCGCGTAAGCCATAACCGACTGCTGGCCGCTCACGTGATATCCATATGGTGTCAGATACAGCAATGGAGTCTGTTTTGAATTTATCTTTATTTTCTTTCAAGGCCTGCTCGAAGTTCGGGCTGCCGATCTCTTCTTCAAGCTCCCAAAGAAATTTGATATTAATTGGGATCTGGTTTTGCGCGGCATATTTTGCTGCAAACAAGACGGCAAGAGCCGGACCTTTATCATCGGTACTGCCACGTCCAATATACTTACCGTTATCGGTTAGCATTTCAAATGGGTTTGTTTCCCACTCTTCAGCATCGGCTGGTTGTACGTCCAGATGATTGTAAATAAGTACTGTCGGGTATCCTGGATTATTGCCGAGCTGCCCGAAAACAAGCGGGTTGCCTTTGGTTTTTATGATTTCTGCTTGAGCGCCGATTTGATGCAGCATGGCTTGTGCAGTTTCGGCACAGCGGTTAATGTCTGATTTATGATTCGGATCAACACTGACGCTGGGAATATCGACAAGAGTTTTTAATGCAGTTTCGAATTCTTGACGGCAGCTTTCAGCATAAGCATTTAAATCTATTTCTTTGATATCGGTAGGCATTGTTTATTCCTTACTTAATAAGCTGAGCGGCGTTTACCGCCATCAACACAAAGTGTAGAGCCGGTTATATAGGAAGCTTGCTGCGAACAAAGAAAAAGGATGGCAGCGGCAAATTCTTCTGGCTGACCCAGGCGCCCGGCTGGAATCGTTTTGAGCACATCTTCCATATATTGTTCGCGGCTTTGACCTGATTTTTTAATGCGGGCCTCAAGCAAATCTTCAAGGCGTCCGGTACTGATCATGCCCGGTGCTACGCAGTTAACTGTCACTCCGTATTTAGCTACTTCATCGGCAAGAGTTTTGCTCAAGGCAGTTGAAGCGGAGCGCATAGCATTGGAAATGGATAGAAATGGAATCGGCTCCATGACACTCAATGAAGTGACAGTGATGATGCGTCCCCAGCTTTGTTTCTTCATTTCGGGAAGAAAAGCCGCATTCAAATGTACAACCGTTTGGAATAAACGATTGAACCCTTCTTGCCATTCGCTTGGCGGAGTCTCTTCGGCAAAGCTGGCTTTCGGTCCCCCGACATTATGAATAAGAATATCCAAACCACCAAAAGCTTTTTTTACTGCCTCGATTGCTTTGTTGCGAGAGTCGTCATGGAGCAAGTCGCAGCTAGCATAAAAAACTTTTTCGGCGCCAAGCGCTTTGAGCTTAGGGACTAATTTTTCCAACGTATCAACATCGCGGGCTAAAAGAAAGAGATCGGCACCTTCTTTGGCGAGAGATTCTACTGTAGCTAAGCCCAGACCTTTAGAGGCGCCACAGACTAAAGCGCGTTTGTTTTTAATGCCGAGATCCATAATGTATGTTTACGCCTTTCTGTTACGACTCTGTGTTCACGGTTTTGAATTTGTGTTTACGGCTTTGGCTTTGTGTTTACGACTTTACAATCGGGAGTTTTGTATTTGCCTTTTATATTCTTAGGCTTTGCATTTTTGGCTCTGTATTTTACGCTTTGTATTTGTAGCAAACGGTTTTCAACTCGGAGAAAAATTCAAGCGCGTAGCGTCCGCCTTCGCGTCCCATACCGCTTGCTTTTTGTCCGCCAAAAGGAGTGCGTAGATCTCGATTGAACCAGCAATTTACCCAGAGCATTCCGACTTTAATTTCGCGCGATACACGGTGCAATGTGTTGACGTTAGTGCTCCAGACGCCAGAAGATAATCCGTAAGGAGTTGAATTTACCATCTCAAGTAAATCGTCTTCGTTTTTGAACGGTATTACAGGTAGTACTGGACCAAAAATCTCTTCCTGGCAGACTCTGGATTTATTATCAATTTCACTGATTAAAGCTGGTGCTAAGAAATGCCCCAGCGGATAATCTTTGAGTCGCTCGCCGCCAGTCAGAAGTTTGCCTTCTTTTTTGCCGATTTCAATATAGGACTGGATCTTTTCTAGTTGTTCATTACTGATAATCGCGCCCATTTGTGTGGCAGGATCTTGCGGATTACCTACTTTGATTTGTTTTACTCGTTCTAAAAGTTCAGTGACCACTTTTTTGTAGGAACCTTCTTGAACATAAAGACGAGAGCCGGCAAGACAGACTTCGCCTTGATTACGGAAAGCGGCGCTTATTGCTGTTGGAATTGCTTCCTCAAGATCGGCATCATCAAAAATGATGTTGGCGCCTTTGCCGCCAAGCTCAAAAGAAACTTTTTTCAATCCGGGAGCGGCAGCTGCCATGATTGCTTTGCCGGTGCTACCCTCGCCAGTAAAGGAGATTGAACGCACATCCGGGTGTTTGGTTAAAGCTTCGCCGGCGCCACCAGCGCCAAAACCATGGACAATATTTAATACGCCGTCAGGCAGTCCGGCTTCTTTAGCGATATGTCCAAGCAAATAAGCAGTATGGGGAGTCCATTCTGCGGGTTTCAGGACGCAAGTATTACCCATAGCCAAACAAGGCGCGATCTTCCAAGATTCAAGCTGTAAAGGCAGATTCCAAGGCGTGATAATGGCGCTAACACCTAAAGGTTCGCGAAAAACAAAATGTCTTTCATTCTCGTCGATAGTGAAACAATCTTCGCTAAGGGACTGAGCGTAACCGGCATAAAAATGAAAGTTTTGAGCGGCTCGTGGAATGTCGCCGTTGCGGCTTTCGGAGATTGGTTTACCCGTATCTTTAGTTTCAGCTAAAGCCAGAAGATCCACGTTTTCGAGAATCAAATCGCCAATTTTTTTTAAGACAGCACAACGGTCTTTCAGGGGCATATGGGGCCAGGGGCCCTTTTCGTAAGCGTTTTTAGCTGCTTGCACGGCTTGATCCACTTCGGTCGCCGTTGCTGTGGCGACTTTAGCAATAAGCTCGCCGGTTGCCGGGTTGATATTGTCGAAATATTCTTTATTAGCTGAGGGTTCAAATTTGCCGTTAATGAAATGTTCAACTGTTTTTGTGTCGGCTGCTTTTGCTAAGGCCATAATGCTCTCCTTGCATCAGTTTGGAAAAACGGCGATTGCTTTTATCTCGATGAAATTGCGTCCAGGCAGTCCGGCTGCTTGAATTGTCGTTCGCGCCGGCGGATTTGGAAAAGAAAAGTAGCGTGTGTACACTTCGTTGTAAGCGCTAAAATCTTGCATATCGGCAAGAAAAATTGTCATATCGACCAAGTCATGGAAGCTAAGACCGGCAGCTTTAAGCACTCTTTCCAAGTTCTTCAAGCAGCCTTCTGTTTGCACTTTTATATCGTAGCTTGAAACTTTGCCGTTACTGTCGAGTGTGATACCAGCTTCGGTGCCAGTATGCGGATCACGACAACCTTGACCGGAAACATACAGCAGATTGCCAGCTCTAACTGCGTGAGAATAATTACCAAGAGGGCTGGGAACAGGATCTTTGACCTGAATCGCTTCGCGTACGGATTTATCGCTCATTTCCACCTGCCCTTGTCAGGAAATATTGTTTTGGAGCAATGAAATATTAGCAAACTCGAATACAAATAACTCTTATTAAGCGTAATTCTATTTGTTTAGGCGGGATAATAGACAAGTAACCTCTGCTGAAGCCTCCGGAGCTGGCAATAATGACTTCTTCTTCATTATTTCGCACCATCAATTTCAAAGGCTGGATTGACGAAAATCGTCACCTGCTCAAGCCGCCAGTCGGCAATAAAATGGTTTGGACCGATCGCGAGTTTATTGTCATGGTCGTCGGTGGACCAAATTCGCGTACCGACTATCACATAAACGGCGGCGAAGAATTTTTCTATCAAGTTGAAGGCGACATAGTCCTTAAGGTAATCGAGAATGGCATGCCTGTTGATTTACCGATTAAGGAAGGCGAAATTTTTCTTTTGCCGCCAAATGTTCCACATTCGCCCAGGCGACCGGCTAATACTATCGGGCTTGTGATTGAGCGTCACCGGCAGGAAGGTGAGCTTGACGGTTTGGCTTGGTATTGCGAACAATGTGACACTAAGCTCTATGAAGAGCGCTTTCAACTCACTAATATCGAAACTCAGTTTCCACCGGTTTTTGATCGTTTTTACGACAACCAAGAAAATTCAACTTGCAAAAATTGTGGACGTAGAGAAACGCGACCGGCAAAGAAATAAACTGATGAAAAAAATTGATATTCATACTCATATTTTGCCTCCGGAGTTGCCGCGTTTCAAAGAGAAGTATGGTTATGGCGGCTTTGTCACTTTAGAGCATCATGCACCTTGTAAAGCAAAGATGCTTAGAGATGACGGCAAATTTTTTCGGGAGATTGAAAGCAATTGTTTTGATCCCCAAGCGCGCTTGCATGATTGCGATAAACAAGCAGTTTCGATGCAAGTACTTTCGACCGTACCGATTATGTTCAGCTATTGGGCTAAACCACTTGACGGTTTGGATCTATCACGTTTTCTGAACGATCATATGGCTTCAGTTGTAGCAAGCAATCCGGAGCGTTTTATTGGCTTAGGCACTTTGCCATTGCAAGCGCCCGAGCTGGCTGTCAAGGAGCTTGAGCGTTGTGTTAAAGAGCTGGGATTGGCCGGTGTGCAAATCGGCTCCCATGTCAATGATTGGAATTTGAGCGCGCCGGAACTTTTTCCTGTTTTTCAAGCTGCCAGTGAGCTTGATGCTTGCATTTTTGTTCATCCCTGGGACATGATGGGACAAGAACGGATGGAAAAATATTGGTTGCCTTGGCTTGTCGGTATGCCGGCTGAAGTTTCTTTAGCAATTTGTTCTTTGATTTTCGGCGGCGTTTTTGAACGACTGCCAAAGTTGCGTGTGGCTTTTGCTCATGGTGGCGGCTCCTTTGGCGCTACTGTTGGGCGTATTGAACACGGATTTAATAGCCGTCCTGATCTTTGCGCAATCGACAATGCTGTGAGTCCGCGAGCTTATTTAGGACGTTTTTGGGTAGATTCCCTGGTTCACGATCCTGATGCTTTGCGTTATGTGCTCAAACTCTTTGGTGAGGATAAGGTTGCCTTGGGCACTGATTATCCTTTTCCTTTAGGCGAAGAAGAGCCTGGTGCTCTGATTGAAAGTATTAATGAGTGGGGGCCAAGCACTAAAGAAAAGCTACTGTATAAAAATGCTTTTCAATGGTTAGGTGCCAGAACACGCATTCCGGAGGCAAAAGGCAGATGACGCAATCGGGTGTCGAAAAGATTTTCAGTTACGAAAGCGGAGAAGCTTTTGCTCAGCTAATGGACAAAAAAGATCCTTTAGCGGCTTTTCGCGACGCTTTTCTTGTGCCGGAGGCAAAAAACGGTGAACAGGTTGTATATATGGCCGGTAATTCTCTTGGTTTGCAGCCGCAAGCAACGCGAGATTATATAGATCAAGAGTTGACTGATTGGGCGGATCTTGGTGTTGAAGGACATTTGAATGCTAAATTTCCTTGGTTGCCTTATCACGAGAATCTAACCGCTATGACGGCGCGCTTGGTTGGCGCCAAACCGGAAGAAGTAGTGGTCATGAACAGTTTGACCACTAACCTACATTTGATGATGGTCTCTTTTTATAACCCGACTAAAGAGCGCTACAAAATATTGATTGAAGGTGGAGCTTTTCCTTCTGATCAATATGCAGTTGCCTCTCAAGCTACTTTCCATGGATTTGATCCGGCTGATGCGATTTTAGAACTAACGCCGCGCAGCGGTGAAGAGATTCTACGCACGGAAGATATTCTTGCTTATATTGAAGAGCACGGTGAGAGTATTGCACTTGTGTTGCTCGGTAGCTGCAACTATCTCACCGGTCAAGCTTTTGAGTTGGAAAAAATTGCAGCAGCGGCTCGAAAAAAAGGATGTCGCTTTGGTGTTAATTTAGCTCACGGCGCCGGTAATCTTGAACTTAAGCTTCATGATTGGGGACTTGATTTTGCTGTTTGGTGCAGCTACAAATATTTAAATGCCGGACCGGGTGCGATTGCCGGCTGCTTCGTTCATGAGCGTCAGGCAAACAATCCGCAGTTGAAACGATTTACCGGTTGGTGGGGACACGATAAAAAAACCCGATTTTTAATGGGCCCTGAGTTTGTGCCAATTCCGGGAGCCGAGGGCTGGCAGTTAAGTAATCCGCCGATCTTTCAACTTGCTGCATTGCGTGCTTCCATGGAAATATTTGATAAAGCAGGCATGCCTGCTATTCGTCATAAAGGTGATTTGCTTACGGGATATTTAGAGTTTCTGCTCGATCGTTTGCCGGAAAATTCTTGTCAAATCATCACTCCGCGTAACAAACAAGAACGTGGCTGTCAGCTTTCTATAAGAGTTTCAAAAAAACCAAAAGAGTTGGTTGAGAATTTGAAAGCGAACAACGCCATTTGTGATTTCCGTGAACCGGACATTATCAGAGTGGCACCTTGCCCGCTTTATAATAGCTTTCATGATGTATACCGTTTCGTCAATGTGATTGGTGCTTTATGGGCGTAAAAAAACAGGAGTTGAATATTGCTCTTGTCGGAGCTGGTCTTGTCGGCTCTCTGCTTTCGATTTTTCTAGCGCGTCGCGGCATAAAAGTAAAAATGTTCGAGCGTCGTCCGGATATGCGTAAAGAGATTATCAGCGCCGGGCGCTCAATAAATTTAGCTATTTCAACTAGAGGTATAAAAGCTCTTTCGTTGCTTGGTTTGGATAAGTCCGTACTAGCTAAAGCTGTGCCGATGCGCGGACGGATGATGCACTCTTTAACCGGTGAGCTTACTTTCCAGTCTTACGGTATGAATGATGATGAATGCATCAATTCGATCTCACGAGGAACGCTGAACAAGCTTTTAATGACTGAAGCGGAAAAAAGCGGCTTAGTTGAAATTGAATTCAATAAAGAAGTAACCGATATTGAATTTGAAAGCGATACTTTAACGATTTTGGATAAACGGAGCGGACAAACAGAGAAAGTACGCTTTGATATGGTCATCGGTACTGACGGTTCGGCTTCAGCGATCCGGCATGCCATGCTGCGTTTACCCGGATATCAGGCAAGCGAAACGAAGCTTGAATATGGCTATAAAGAGTTAGTAATTCTGCCTGATGCCGCCGGTGGTCATAAGCTCGAGCCTAATGCTTTGCATATCTGGCCGCGCGGTAATTTTATGCTTATCGCTTTGCCCAATTTTGAAGGCAGCTTCACCTGCACTCTTTTTCTGCCTTTTGCCGGACCTCTAAGTTTTGAGCATTTGCAAAGCGACCAAGAGATAAGCGCTTTCTTCCAGAGTTATTTTGCCGATGCCGTTCCGTACATAGATAATTTGGTTGAGACTTTTAAATCCAATCCGACCGGACACATGGTTACGGTGAAATCTTATCCCTGGAACATAGAGGGCAAAACATTATTGCTCGGTGATGCGGCTCATGGCATAGTGCCTTTCTTTGGGCAAGGAATGAATTGCGGATTTGAAGATTGCAGCGTGTTGTCGCGATTTATTGACGGCATGGAGGATCTAAGCGAAAGCTCTTGGGCTAAGATGTTCGCGGCTTACGGTAAAGAACGGAAAGTTAACGCCGATGCTATTGCCGATATGGCAGTGGAAAACTTTGTTGAAATGAGAGACAAAGTTGCTGACCCTAAATTTTTGCTTGAAAAAGAAGTAGAAAAAATTCTGCAAAAAGAATTCCCCGGGCGTTATGTATCGCGCTACGCTTTAGTCACTTTCAATAATGTGCCGTATAAGTTAGCGCTTGATGCCGGTATTGTTGAGAACGAGATACTCTCTAAGCTTTGCAAAGGTATTAATAAAGCGGATGAAGTTGATTTGTCACTTGCAGAAAGATTGATTGACGAAAGTTTGGTACCGCTTTTGGAGCCGTACACGCCTGAGCTTTCTTTAGTATCACATTGAGGAGATTTGGAACTTGATTGATTTGCCTTGGGCGCCGATTCTCACTGTTAAAAGATCTGCTTTGCCGGAGATGACCATTTACGGAATCATTTCGGTGGTAGATGGAAACGGGCGTTCATTGTTAGCCGCCGGGAACCAGGATGCGGTGCTATGGACCCGTTCGGTGCTGAAACCCTGGCAACTCTTAAATCATCTCCATGTGCTTAAAAAACATTATCCGCAATTGAAAGACGAACATTATGCCCTAATGCTTTCTTCTCACAGTGCCGAGCCGATTCACGAGCAAGCGCTGGATGAAATTTTTGCGGTAGGCGGTGTCGATGAAAGTGTTTTGCAAAACACGCCCTTATTTCCTTATTCGGCTAAACAAAGAGTTGCTGTAAAAAAACTTGGTGAAAAACCAAAGTCACGCTGGGGCTCTTGTAGCGGAAAACACGCCGGATTTGTTCTTGCTCTTAACGCTTTGCACGAGGATGCCGCTCATTATTTGGATAAAGATGCTCCGCATTTTGTCCGTCTGAAAAAACTGCTTGGTTATCTTGCTCAAGAAGATTGGCGCTCCATACCGGAAACTACCGATGGCTGTCGCCTGCCGAACTACGGTTTTAAGGCGTCTACTATTGCTCGTTTGTACTGTCAGTTGCAACGAAGTGTGAGTGAGCTTGGTTTGTCTGAAGCGCCCTCTGAGCTTCAAGAAGCTCTTGCCGAATACGAAACGATCGGCAGGTTGATGTTTGAGTATCCGCTTTATGTCGGTGGCGAAGAGCGTCTGGACAGCGAATTAATGCAGGGCAAATATAGCGATCTGTGTAAATGCAAGGTTGTAGCTAAAGAAGGTGCTGATGGGCTGCTTACAATCGGGGTTGCTCCTTCGACAAAATATCCGCGTGGTTTAGGTATTTTGATTAAGTCATCGGCTGGAGATAACGCTCGTATCTTTTCCTGGTTAGCAGCTGAAATCTTTTACCAACTTGGACTTTTGTGCAATGAAAAAGCCAAAGAAAACCAGTTAGCACATATTGAAAGAGTTTTTCATTTCCAAATGGCTTAACGATAAAGGAGAAGCTTTGATCAAATACAAGCGAATCATAGACATTTCTCAGCCGGTAAGCTCCACTACGGCCTGCTTTCCTGGTGATACTCCTTTTAGTCGGGAGTTGACTGTAACTTATGAGAAAAGTAAGGTAATCAATCTGACCGCATTTCAAATGAGCCCTCATGTCGGGACTCATGTTGATGCGCCGGCTCATATCAAAGGTGATATGTCCGAGTCAAAAGATTTAATTGGTTCTTTGTCTTTGGCGCCTTTTATTGGTGAGGCGCTAATCGTTGATTTGAGCCCGGAAGACGGCGAGTTAACTTGGGAAAAAGTTGAACCGCATTTGCCGTCCAAGCTGCCGGCAAGAGTTTTGTTCAAAACAAAGAAAAAAAATCGCAGCGAAATATTTGAAGACAGTTACTCTTATTTCTCGCCGGAACTGATTCAAGAGCTGCACAAAAAATCAGTAAAGCTTGTTGGTATCGATACGCCTTCGGCTGATCATGTTCATTCCAAAACTTTGGTTGCTCATCATGCGCTTGACCAAGCGGAGATGGTTTGGATTGAAAATCTTGATTTAAGCGCAGTAGAAGCCGGAGTTTATTGGCTTATCGCTTTACCGCTTAAATTTATGGAGCTTGAAGCTTCACCAATTAGGGCCGTACTTTTAGTTGATTAGAAAGGGCAGAAAAAATGTTCAATCGCAAATGTTCAGTTCTCGGTGTGGTTCACTTGCCCCCTCTGCCTGGCGCTGCCGGCTACGAAGGCTCTATCGATCGAATTATGGCCAGCGGTCTAGACGAGGCCATGACCTATAAAGAGAACGGACTGGACGGACTTGTTCTGGAAAATATGCATGATGTTCCTTACCGCAAAGGTTATGTCGACCCTGAAACAACGGCAGCCATGGCAATCATCGCTCAATCAATTAAGTATGAAACGCAAATGCCTGTTGGTATACAACTTCTGGCTGGAGCTAACTTAGAAGCGCTAGCAGCAGCTGTTGCCGCATCGGTTAATTTCATTCGTGTTGAAGGCTATGTTTATGCTCATGTTGGTGACGAAGGTTTGCATGAATCATCGGCGGCTGAATTAATTCGTCGGCGCTGGCAGTTGCAAGCGGAACATATCAAAATATTTGCTGATATTAAAAAGAAACATTCAGCCCATGCCATAACCAGCGATGTCAGTTTGACCGATACGGCTAAAGCAGCTGAATTTTTTAAAGCAGATGGTGTAATCGTTTCCGGTGCCCATACCGGTGTTGCTCCCGATTCCCAGTCGGTGGAAGAAGTGCGTAAAGCAGTCTCTTGCTCGGTTCTTGTCGGCTCCGGAGTGGATAAAGACAACGTGAAATCTTTCATTCCCTGGGCCGATGCGTTAATTGTCGGTTCTACCTTCAAGGAGAATGGGCTTTGGAGCAATAAGGTAGATCCGGAGCGTGTCGCTCGTTTTATGCAAAGTTATAAACAAGCTACAGCTGTTAAAGTCTAGTCGTTTCTTCTGGTATAAGAGCGATGGCTGCTTAAAGCAGCAAAAGGATCTGCTGAAGGTTTGCTGCTGGCGGCAGATGGTGCGGACGCTGCCGTACTTCTCTGTGTGATTTTTTTTACTGCTTTTGGCGGCTTCGGCGATCGGGCTATTTTGATCGACTTTGCTGCTGTTTGACGAGGAACAGTTTTTACTTGTGGCGGTACTGTTTGTACTGAGTGTGGCTCTGGTAATTTTGGTTGCGCTTGCAGTTGCGGAGCTGGTGCGGAAACAGATTTTACGGGGGGTAGCAGTGTGCGCACCGCATGTATTGGTGTCTGAGACTCTATTTTTTTCTGGTTGTTAGCAAAAAAGAAACAAGCGGCAGCAACAACCGCCAGCAATAGAACAGCAAGCAATAAACTAGCTAATACCGCCCATGGTGTAGGTGACGATTCTTTCGTTGCCGAAGGAATCTCTTGGGCGGAGACTGCACGCAGTGTTTGTTTGGATGACCCTTGAGGGGCAAGGGCGAGCAACTCTTGTCTTAACTGGGACATTGATGGTTGGCGCTCGTTAGGATCTTTGCTCAGTGCTTTGAAAACAAGCTGCTCAAGCCGTGGCGGAATATGTAAATCAGGACGTACTTCATTCATTGCTGGTGGTGATTCGTGAATATGTTTGGACATAGTTTCAACCATGCTTCCACCAAGCAAAGGCACTTTTCCGGTCAAGGCTTCGTACATGACCACGCCTAAAGAATAAATATCGCCCCGCCGGTCCAAAGGTTTGCCCAGGCATTGTTCCGGACTCATATACATCGGGCTACCACAAATTTCACCGGCTTGAGTCAAAGCTTGTTGTTCTTGATCGTTTACCGCCATTAGCTGAGCGACGCCGAAATCCACGACTTTAACAAAATCAGGATTGTCCGGTTCGTTTATCAGCATGATGTTGCCGGGCTTTAAATCGCGGTGTAAAACACCTTTCTGATGAGCGTGATCGAGGGCGTCGCAAACTTGTTCGAATATATGTACGAGGCGGCGGCTGCTTATTTGTCCTTCGGTTTTTATAATTTGAGCCAGGCTCAATCCTTGAAGAATATCCATGACCAAATAAGGTTGGCCTTGGTTGGTAAAGCCATGATCGTAAGTGGTAATTACATGAGGATGGCGCAATCTGCCGACAGCCACAGCTTCTCGGGTAAAACGTTTGACACTCGTTTCGTCTGTGGCATACTGCGCTTTTAGCATTTTAATTGCCACATCACGTTGCATCAGATCATGGCGGGCGCGATAAATCACACCCATTCCGCCGACTCCGAGCAATGACTGTACGGCATATTTATCAGCAATAGTCTGATTTAAGTATGGATCTTGCGGTAACGGTATTAGCGGCTGTCCATCATGTGGACAACTGCCCTCGGCTCCGGCAAATTGGCGTCCACAGCTTGTGCAGCGCCTAAGTATTACTGTTTGTTGTGGATTTTCCGGCACCGGCTTGCTCTATGCCTAGCTATACCACATTAATGTACCAACAGAAGCGTGGGATTAATCGTGCGGTGCTAGGGGGCGGAAGTTTCCTCTTTGGAGACAATCTGACCGTTATTTACAGTCATGATTCGAGCTCCTTCCAGCCATTTTGGATCAAAGCCGCTCAAGTGGGTGGTAGTAATGATTGTTTGCATTGGTTGTCCAATTGCCGAAAGCAGTAAGGCTTGACGCGCCGGATCCAGCTCGGCTAACACGTCGTCTAAAAGCAGAATTGGCGTTTGTCCGGTTGTTTCGCTTAACTGTTTAAGTTCGGCCATTTTTAAAGCAAGTACGATGCTGCGTTGTTGACCTTGGCTGGCGAAAGCAATGGCGCTTGCGCCGTTAAGACGTACTTGCAGATCGTCGCGGTGTGGTCCGACCAGGCTTTGTTTGCGGCGTAGCTCTTCGCCGCGCAGCTGTTTAAGTAGTCGAGCTAAAATTTTTGCTAATTCAAGGTCGGGCATTGAGTGTAAGTCGGCAAAAGAGCTGTTAAGTGCTTGCTCTTCGCCTTGATCACTCTCCTCTTGCTCGCGAAAATCTTCAGAGTAAGTACGACCAGTGCGTAAGGCGTAGTCAATGCAGAGTAGTTCGTCAGCTCGTGATAAATGGGACTGGATCTCCTGGGCTAAAGGGAGGAGTTCAGCCAATACTTTTAAGCGCATTTTGATAACGGCGATAGCAAAACGAGTCAGCTGTTTGTCCCAAACAAGTAACTCGTCTTGATCCGAAACGTTCATGCGTCCGCGTTCGGCAAAGAGTTTGAGCAGTCTATTTCGTTGTGCTACGGTTTTGGCATAGTTGGAAAGAACATCATGATGGCTCGGTTTGAGACGAACGGCGATGCCGTCGATCCACTCTCGGCGAAATTTCGGGCCGGCGCGTAATAACCCTAGATCATTGCTGGTAAAACTGACAAACGGGATTCTGCCTAAGAGTCCGCGTACGGAAGTTTGCTTGACGCCGTTGACTTTAATTACTTTTTGCAGACGTCCGGAGCGAGTGGAAAGAAGCTTATTTGGTTCGTTTTGTTGAGCAAGAGCAATACTGATTGTTTCCTCGGCGCCGGAAGCGTCAAATGAAAGTAGTAGTTTGCAAGCGTTACTTCCCCAGCGAATAAAGTCAAAATCCTGTTCGGCGCGGCTTGATTTGCCGGACGCGCAAAGTTCAATCGCTTCAAGCAAATTGCTTTTGCCCTGAGCGTTGTCGCCGATGATGATATTTTTGCCGTCGGCAAAATCAACAACTAAATTTTTGTAATTGCGAAAATCTTCAAGCTTTAATTGTGTGACTTTCATCGTTATCAGGTCAAAAGGCTAATGCAGTCAGATTGATTGAGAGCAGCAAGCGTGGCTCGAGCTTTTTGACAATCATGAGTAATTTGTTCTTTCAGCTCGTCGATACCGTCGAATTTTTTTTCGGGACGGATGAAATCAATGAATTGCAAACAAAGCTTCTGTCCGTATAAATCCTCGTCAAAATCAAAAAGATGAATTTCGGTGGTTGGTAGATTCTCTTTGCCAAAAGTTGGGCGTAAGCCGATGTTTATTACGGCTTGAATTTGTCGTCCGTCGGCAAGAGTGCAGATGCCGCAATAAACTCCGTTGCCCGGCAATATCAATTCTTCTGCGCTTTGTAAATTTGCTGTGGGAAAACCGAGTTGTCGTCCTCTGCCGTCGCCACGCACTACAACACCGGGAACGGCGTAAGGACGCGCAAGTAATTTGTGGCAAAGTGCTACATCGCCGGCTTTAAGGGCATCTCTGATGCGCGAGCTGGAAACGGGCTCTCCGTCGAACATAATCTCTTGAGTTACATGGACGTCATAGCCGTGAACTTGACCAATTTCAGCCAAGAGTTCCGGCGTGCCGATACGATTGCGACCGAAACGGTGATTAAAGCCCACTGAAAGAGAACGGGCTCCCATGCATTCAAGCAATACATGTTGGACATAATCATCAGGTGAAAGACGGCATAATTCTTCGGTAAAAGATAAAAGTAGAGCAGTCTCTATGCCAAGTTGAGCGCAAAGTTCAAGACGTTGCTCTGGCAGAGTTAAAAGCGGCGGTGATTTGCCCAAGGTCAGAGCTCGCGGATGCTCTTTGAAAGTGATCATCGCCGGAATGGCATCCAGCTTCTTTGCTTCGTCTACCGCTCTCTTGATAACGGCCTGATGTCCGGGATGAACGCCGTCAAAGAAGCCAAGTGCCAAGGAGGATTTTTTTATCAATCCTGGTTTGATTTCAGAAAATATTTTCAAAGTAGGCTTCGGACTCCCTGGTCAATTGGCGCTTGTTTCGATTCTATCCCAAATAGCCATATATTCGGTCAATATATATCCAGTTTAAGCCTAGAGTCGTCACTTCGTATAGCTTTCGTCGAGAAATCCATCCTGAAAGGCTTATCATCGGGCTTTCGTGCTAAAATTAACGGCTAAGAATGACCAGTCTTGGCATTTAGATCTTGGCGACAGTTGTTTGTATATAGCAGGGAAGTATGGCAAAAACAGGCAGTTCGAAAGCCGCAGAAAACGAAAAAAGTCCGGTAGAAGTCATGGATACTACTGCGACCGATAACTATTCAGCGGAGAATATTGAAGTACTTGAGGGGCTGGAAGCCGTACGAGTTCGTCCCGGCATGTACATCGGTAGTACCGGACCGCGCGGTTTACATCACTTAGTTTATGAGATAGTCGACAATTCGGTAGATGAAGCCTTAGCCGGTTATTGCTCAAGCATTGACGTCACTATAAATGAAGACAATTCGATTACTGTGGAAGATGATGGCCGGGGAATTCCAACCGGTATCGTAGAAAAAACCGGTAAAAGCGGTGTCGAAACAGTATTTACCGTATTGCACGCCGGTGGCAAATTCGGCGGTGGCGGTTATAAAGTTTCAGGCGGTCTGCATGGCGTCGGAGCATCGGTTGTAAATGCTTTGTCGGTCAAGCTTGAAGTTGAAGTCTCAAGAGATGGAAAGCTTGTTCGTCAAGTTTATATGCGCGGCATTCCCCAAGGCGGACTAGAGAATCTCGGTAAGGCAACTAAGCGGGGCACTAAAGTTACTTTCTGGCCTGATGATGAAATATTTCACGATATCAATGAAGACAGCGAACGCGTAAATATCAGAGTCGAGTGGGATGTTTTAGCTACACGTTTGCGTGAAATGTCTTTCCTCAATAAAGGATTGAAAATAGTCCTTACTGATAAACGCGAAGAAGAAGCCAAATCCGAAACCTTCCATTACGAAGGCGGTATCGCTAGTTATGTTGAATATCTAAACGATACACGTACATCAATTCACAAGCCGCCGATTTATTTCGAGCGGACTATGGATCGCTATGAACATGAGAAAGATAAACCGGAAGCTGATCGCGAGAAGGTAGTCGTTGAATGTTCGTTGCAGTGGTCGGATATTTATGCCGAATCCACCTATACATTTGTAAACAACATCAACACTCATGATGGCGGCACCCACTTGGTTGGTTTCCGTATGGCGTTGACCAAAGCGCTTAACGCTTATGCCAAAGACAACAAGCTGATTAAAGACACTGATGGAAACTTCTCACGAGAAGACATCATGGAAGGTCTTACTTCAATTGTTTCGATCAAAGTATCCGAACCGCAATTTGAAGGACAGACTAAAGAACGTTTAGGCAACCGTGAAATCCAAGGGATCGTTCATTCGGTAGTTTATGAGCAGATCCAAGATTGGATGGGCTTAAATCCTAAAGCCAGCAAAGATATCGTCAATAAAATTGTTCAAGCTAAGCAAGCTCGCGAAGCGGCCCATAAAGCTAAAGCTCTTGTGCGACGTCAATCGGCTTTGGAAAACTCCAATCTCCCAGGTAAGCTTGCTGACTGTTCGGAGCGCGATGCTACTAAGACCGAAATTTATCTTGTCGAAGGTGATTCGGCAGGCGGTAGCGCTAAGCAAGGCCGTAATCGTAACTTTCAAGCAATTTTGCCCTTGCGCGGCAAAATTTTGAACGTGGAGCGCGTGCAGCCAGGACGTATTTATGAAAATGCCGAAGTTCAGGCAATGATTCAAGCTCTCGGTTTGAGCGTCAAAGATGACGATGAAGAAGGCTCCAGCAACAGTAAAGGTGCCGGTCTTTTGCGTCCGAACGCTGTCAACCATGATTTGACCAAGATCCGTTATCACAAAGTAATTATCATGACTGACGCCGATGTGGACGGTAGTCATATTCGTACTTTGCTGCTTACTTTCTTCTTCCGTTATGCGCGGCCTTTGGTTGAGAATGGCTATGTATATATTGCTCAGCCGCCGCTTTATAAAGTGGAAAAAGGCAAACGAATTGAATATTGCTATAACGAGCATAAGCTTGAAGCGGTGATGGCCGAAATGGGGGACAAAGCTATTGTCCAGCGTTTCAAAGGCTTGGGCGAAATGATGCCAGCTCAACTTTGGGAAACAACCATGAATCCGGAAACGCGCACGCTCAAACGTGTAACCATTGAAGATGCCTCTGAAGCGGATCACGTATTCGATCTACTGATGGGTGAAGCGGTAGGCCCACGACGCGAGTTTATCGAGAAGAATGCGCATCAAGTGCAAAATCTCGATATCTAACTGCGATGAATCTGCCCAATTTCATCACTATTGCTCGAGTTATTCTTGCCATTGGCACGGTTTCCTTGCTCTGGCAACCAGGCGATAACTTTTTAACTGTTGCGGCAGTTTTAACAGCAATTGTGATTTGGGCCGATGGGTTGGATGGTTTTTTCGCTCGGAAGCTGAAGCAATGCACTAAGCTTGGTGCTGTTCTTGATATTGCCGGAGACCGAGCAGTCGAGCTTCTTTATTGGATCTGCTTTGCTGTTCTGAATTGGATTCCGGTATGGGTTCCAATCCTTTATCTCATGCGCGGCACTTTTGTTGATGCGATAAGAGCGCAAGCTTTTGAGAAAGGTTATACGGCCTTTGGTGAAAAAACTATGATGGAAAGCGCCTTAGGGCGATTTTTAGTGGCTTCCGATTTTAGTCGGTTTACTTATGCTGTCACTAAAGCTGCTGCTTTTTGTTTGGTAATTGCCGCTCAGATATCGACTTTAAAAAATACGCCGGTTCCTGCTGTTGCGCTTTTTTGTGTTTATGCTTCTGCTGTATTTTGTGTGCTCAGAGGGCTACCGGTACTGATCGAAGGACGACGTTTACTTTCGACTGAATCGTAAAGTATGACTGAAGAGCAAGAATCGCAAAAAGAGCTTGAAGCGGATGCGATCTCTTTTCTTGCTGCTTACGAAAAATTGGAAGAAGTAGGTAGTGGCGCAGCAAGCATAGTCTATCGGGCGCGCCATAAATTCATCGATCGTGAAATCGCTTTGAAAATCATGCAACCACTGGTTTCGGATCGAGCGGCCGCAGTGCTGCGTTTTCAAAAAGAAGCACGTTTATCCGCACGTCTCAATCATCCGAATATCATCAAAATATTTGCTTTTGGTTTGGACGATGAAAAACGTTGTTTCTTAGCCATGGAGTTTCTTGGCGGCAAATCTTTAGCCCAAGAGTTAAAAGAAAAGGGACCGCTTAAGCTCTCTGAATTCAAGGCTGTGTTCTTGCCGCTCTTGGATGCTTTAGCCTATGCCCATGCCGAGGGGATTGTCCATCGTGATATAAAACCGGGCAATATAATGCTGCAAACAAAAGAAGACGGCAATCTTATTCCGGTGCTTGTTGATTTTGGCATTGCTCAAGCTACTGAAATAAATCATTCCGGCGATCAAAAGCTGACTGCTACCGGGGTTGTGCTTGGCAGTCCGGCTTATATGAGTCCTGAGCAGTGCAAAGCAGCGATAGCCGACGAGCGTTCAGATCTTTATTCTCTTGCTTGTGTAATCTGGGAAGCGCTTTATGGGCAGCCACCTTTTATAGGCGAAAATCCGCTTGAAGTGATGTATAAACATATCAATGAAAGTCCGCAGCTATCTGGGCGGCGGATTAGCGGTGCTGCTGGGCAGAAGCTGCATAATATATTGCTAAAAGGATTGGCTAAAAACTCGGATAAGCGTCAGCAAAGTGCCGCCGAGCTAAAAAAAGAGTTGCAGTCGTGTTTAGCTGAGCTTAAACATACTGATTTCGTGACAACGAATAAACAGCAAATAAACAAAGTTTTTTGGATTTTGCCAGCTTTTGTACTGGTTGTTCTTGTTCTATATCTGGTACCTAAAAAACCGCCTTTGAAGCAGCCGGTGGAGAATGAATCGGTCAATGCTCTTGAAGAAAAATCGCCGCGTATTCTGATTAATCGTGCCGAAGAGATACATCATGTAAAACGTAGTTCGAATAACGCTTACAAGCTGACTTTGCCTTATTACAAACGAATATTGGCAATCGCTGATTCGATGCAGTTAAATCAGCAATCTTTTCTTCTGGAAGACAGATTAGCAGCTTCAGTTGCTTGCCGCCGGCTTGCCGAGTGGAGCGCTAAAGAAGATGAGGCTCTGCAATCAGTTTCTTATTTGGATAAAGCTGAGTCGTATCTTGAAAAAGGTAAAAAAATCGACGAACGCGAACGAGAAGAGCTGGCCACAGTGTGCATGACTAAGGCACAAACTTACGCCCAGCTTATGAAATTGAAAGAAGCTAAAGAGTATTACGAAAGAGCAATTGATGTAGCTACGGCTCAGGATGGCTCAGTGCTTTTTGTTGGTGTCGTTTCCAGCGGTGCTCTGGCTGAGTATTACGCTAGTGTTAACAATGCCGCACTAGCAGAAAAATATTACAAAAAAACTTTTGCTTTAGCTGATGGTATCGGACAATCTTTTAGTACGGACATGTCAGCTAAACGATTGCGCTACGCGCGATTTCTGATTGAGCAGAAACGAGTGGAAGAAGCAAAAAAAATCATTGCTGAAGTTGTCGGTGATATGACCTACAGACTCCCGCGTCATTATGTTGAAAGAGCTCAACGCTGTTGGCTGGCTGCTCAATATTTGAAATATTTGCATGAGCATAAAAAAGCGGAGGCTATTTTGAATTATGTTGCCACTCTCGCTTTGCAAGAGGATGGCGAAAGACAGAACTATGATTCTAAGATCAGTCGAGCCAAAATTTTTCTACGTTTGAGTCGACTAAATGAAGCTGAACGTTTTGTCTGTGAAGCACAAGAAATGGCTGAGCGCTCCCCGGATGAACACAGATATACAGCTGATGGTTATGCTTGGCAGGCTTATCTCCAATGGCGGTTAAATCGCTTGGCTCAAGCCTTGGAATCAGTCAAAAAAGGACTGGCTGAAGTAGAGCTTGTTGAAAGCAAACGTGGACAAAAAATCAAAGCCTTACTTATGGCAATTCAAGGTGAAGTTCTTTGGCAAATGGGACGGAGTGCGGAAGCAAAAGACAGCTTTGCTAAAGTTTTTGAAGGCACAAAGCCTGATGTTTTCGCAAGCGATAGTTTGTACTGGTCGTTTGTTGCTGATTATGCCAAGCTTTTGCGTAAAAGCGGAGATTTTAAAACGGCCAAAGAGATTGAAGAGAGCTATAAAACCAGCCTCTTAAACTTGCGTTATTAGCTTAGAGCTGAAGCAACAAAATCAGCTATGCGTGCCGGGCTAAGTCCGTTTAAGTCAAGAAGTATATCGCGTGATCCGTGTTCAACAAAGTGATCTTTGATGCCTAAGCTTATGACTTCGGCTAAGGGTTCGCTCGGATTGGCTAAGCGTAGCTGAGAACGAAATTCAGTTACTGCCGATCCAAAACCGCCGGATAAGGCGCCTTCTTCTAGAGTAATAATCGGCTGTTTCTTTTCTTGTAATAGCTCTTGCAGCAGTTTTTCATCCAATGGTTTGCAACTGCGTGCATTGATTAAAGTAGGATTGATGCCGCGGCTTTGTAAAAGAGGCAAAGCCTTTTGGCAAGCTTGAACCATGGAGCCGTAGGCTAAAAGCACCGGACCGTCGCCTTCTTCAATTCGTGTCCAGCGGCTTAAATCAAGCTTTTGCATCTGTCCTGGGTTTTCAGCATTGACCGCTTTGTCCCGTGGGAAACGTATAGCGGCCGGACCCTTACGCTCCGAAATTACCGTATATAGAATATTGCGCAATTCTTCTGCATCTTTTGGCGCATAAACTTGCAGGTTAGGAATGGCGCGTAGCAAGGCGATATCAAAAACACCTTGGTGAGTTTCACCATCTTCTACCAGCCCGCCGCGATCGATGCCGAAAATTACCGGTAAATTCAGAATGGCCACATCATGTATTACTTGATCGATAGCTCGTTGCAAGAATGTGGAATAGATCGAAACCACTGGTATCAGTCCGGAAGCAGCCAGACCGGCAGCCATGGTTACTGCGTGCTGTTCGCAAATTGCTACATCGAAGAAACGATCGGGAAAGAATTTTTCAAACTGAACCAAACCGCTGCCTTCGGCCGTAGCCGGAGTGATGGCGACTAATTCCGGAGTTTCTTGAGCAATTTCAATTAATGCTTCGGTAAAAACTTGAGAATAAGTTTTAGCCTTGTTTTTACTTGGCGTGCTGGCCTGAGGCTCAACTTTTTCCGGAGTAAAAGCGCTGACACCGTGATATTTGATTGCGTCTGCTTCGGCCGGAGCGTAGCCTTTGCCTTTTTGTGTGATTACATGAACCAGCTGTGGTCCTGGTAGATCTTTCACACGTTCAAAAACTTCAATTATTTCGTTGACGTTATGCCCATCCACTGGACCGGAATAATTGATGCCTAGTTTTTCAAAAACAATCCCCGGGGTTTCAATCCGCGCTTTAGCTTCTTTTTTAACTGAAGAGATTAGATTTAGAACCTGTGGCTCCAGTTTAGCTATGTCCAGACCATCTTCAATTTGATCAAGTTTTTTGTTGATGTCTTTGTAGAAGAAAGTACTCTTGATCCGTTTCATATATTGCGAAAAACCGCCAAGATTTTCGCTAATGGACATTTCATTGTCGTTGAGCACAATGATTACGTCACGTTGAATATGTCCCAGGTGATTAATAGCCTCAAGTGCCATGCCTCCTGTTAAACCGCCGTCACCGATTATGGCTACCACTTTATGCTTTTGTTTTTGTTGATCGCGAGCAATCGCCATGCCTACGGCTAAAGAAATAGAAGTAGAGCTGTGACCGGCGATGAAAGAATCATGTTCACTTTCGGCTGGGGTAACAAATCCGCTCAGACCTTTATATTGCCGTAAACTGGCAAATCTATCCCGTCTGCCAGTGACCATTTTGTGAATATAGATTTGATGTCCGACATCCCAGATAAGCTTATCTTTCGGACTATCAAAAACACGATGCAAAGCCAAGGTGATTTCAACGATTCCGAGATTTGACGCTAAGTGTCCTCCGGTTTTGGAGACACAGTCGATTAAATCCTGGCGGAGAAAAGCAGACAGCTCGGTCAGCTCTTCTTTCGACATTCGTTTAATGTCGTCTGGGCAAACTGCAGAGTTGATGAACTTGGGGAGATTCAAAAGAGTCGACATCGGAGCCTTGTTCTTTCAAAGCGCTAAGCACCCCATCATAGCAATCAGCCACATATCTTTGTCTTATAAGAAATTGTCTTGCTGTCTAAAGAACCTTAATCAACCACCAAATGGGCCTTTCAGGGCATAAAACTGAAAAAATCGAACGAAATATTGATTATTGAAAAGACAGACAGGAGTATACTTAAATTAAAGGCTTGTCATATTCTGCGAATTGTTGGAGTATAGTGGCAGTCTTTATTTGAATAATTATGAAGCAGCCCCTAGCAATCAGCAAAGTTTATCTGGCTTTAACCTGTGTTTTAGCCCTGGCTTTGCCGCTCTGCGCTGAAGAGGAGCATTCCTCGGGAGTCTTGGAATTAGGCGGTTCCACCTCTTTTGGGAATGAGACGACACCGGCGCTCCTGCCTCAAGAATCAAGTCCTGCTGTCGCGGAAGAGTTGCATCAAGCATCGATGAAACTTTCCGGTTCTATGTGTTTTTCTTGTGTGCAAAACCTCCAAGATAAAATTAGTGCTTTACCCGGGGTCAAGAAGCTAACGATCAATAAACCGCTTCGTTCACCAAGACCGGTTTATGTGGCGGACGCTTTAAGTTATGCCGAAGCCCTGGTTGTTTATGACCGGACAAAAATAAATCTGGATGATCTCAAAGAAGCTTTTATCAAACGAGGATATGTTATGTATCGGGTCAGCGATAAGTTTTTGAATTAGATTGTTCGATAATTTCGTAAAAGCGATTTTGATAGACCAGAATTATTCTTTGCCCTATAGATAAGTATTTGGCGACTTGAGGATTTTGTTTAACAAGAGCAAAATATTGCGGGCTAGCAAATACTATTTGTTCTAAATTTTTGCGATTGGCTTCGGAAAAAGTACTGTCTGTCCAAATACCATGACGCAGATAGAAAGTTTTGTCAGCCGCTGTGCGGATGCCGTTTTTGGCTGAATTCGGTGTCAGGGCGACAGTCTCAAGTTTCAAGCCGGTCAGAGCTTTAGCTTGTTGGACAGCGCCGCCTCCACTAAAATCTCTGCGCTCTTGGAAGCGAAGCTCCTGCACTTCGTCTTTGTTCATGGATAAAGCCACCGGTGCGTTTGCGCCTTGGGGCTTTTTAGGCTCGGTGACAAGAAAAGAAGTATAAGCGGAGATAATGCCATAACGATTGGAGAGCATGACTATCTCGTCAACAATCTCTTTGTTATTACCGTTTTCCTGGGCTACTTCGCTCAGGTGAGCAATGCGCCGCATAGCCCAAAGTCTTTGCAAATAAGTTTTGTCCGGAGCGACAGGGGCAAAATTCAGCGCGAAATCGTAAGCTTTAGCTTTGCCGTTAACGGTACCGCTTAAATGAAGAGTTGCCGGACCGGCTCCCCGATAACGTCCAAGTAACATGACTTGCGAACCGGCAAAAAGTTCTTTTATTTCGCGTGGATAAACATCCTTAAGCTGTACTCCTTCGCAGCTGATTTTAACTTGCGAAAGCACTGGGTTGCGGATCTTATCGGCAAAGCTGCCTAGAGCAACTTCCATATTCTCATCCGGTTCGACATACTGAGTGATCCCGTGATTGTGAGCCGCCAGTTTATCGAGCAATTTTGTGTTTAGATCATAACCAATACCGAAATCAAACAAGCGGATCTCTTTTTGTGCGTCTACCAGCTTCAGTAAGCCCGGAATGCTGGTTTCGCCAACTGTTGGTTCGCCGTCGGTGATCAAAACCAAATATGATGGTCGCTCTTTATTTAAGCTGAAGATACTATTGGCGGTACGTAGAGCATCGCCGATATTGGTACCGCCGGCGGCGGTAAGCTCGGCAATGAAATGTAAGGCTTTTCTTTTATTCTCAGCGGTAGCTTGAACCAGTTGCTGGCTGTAAACCTCAACATCGGTGTTAAATGTAACCAGCGAAAAGCGATCGTTTGCGTTCAATGAGTTAACCAGATAGCTCAAAGCTTTTTTGTTTTGCTCCATGCGCTGACCTTGCATCGACCCGGAGCAATCGGCGGCAAAAATCACATCTTTTTGAATCGTTTCTTTAGCTTGGGCCGGCGGTGTTAAGGCGAGCAGAAAATAGCCGTCTTGATCCATATTTTTATGATTGAGCAAGCTACAGGCGAGTTCTTTATCCGAAACGCTGTAATACAAAGAGAAATCTTTATCCGGCAAGCTTTCCTTTTCGCTAAGTGAAATCAATGCTTTGTGCGGATTATCTTTGTGTACGTTTATTTTATGGCTGGGAGACCAAATGGTGCGGATCTCTGTTTTATTCGCCAAGCGCAAGCTCAGATCTAGTCCCTCCGGAGTTTGTGATTCGCTATTGCTACGCAAAGGAAATCGGTATTTGATGATCCCGTTTTCGGCTTTCAATAATTGTGTATATTCCAACTCGACTTTTTTCTTACCGTGGGCCGGAATCGGAAAAATCCGCGCGCGCACAGCTCGTTCACCTGAATGTTCGAGCAGTCCGGGATCGACCATCGCTCTGACAATCTCTTCATATTGGCGGCGAGCTTCCTGAGCTTCCAAAATTTTTCCTTCTACCGGTTTGCCGTCTATGTGTAAAGAGAAAGAGCTAAAAGTCGTATCCTCGGGTAAAGGAAACAAATAAGTTCCGGCTAAATTGCGGTCGGTATCATTGGCAAAGGTTTGAATAATGTAGGTCTTGGCTACTTGATCGACAATTTCTACTTTGCTTTGTGTGCTTTCTAAACGTAAGCCAAAGCTGACAGCGCCTTTCAATAAAGGTGGTTGATTTCGTGGCGGTAAAGAGATCCGCGGACCGGTTCCTATAAATGGATCGATCACAATCATTCCGGCAGCATCTGCTTCTTTGGCTAAAAGTAAGGCTAGGACGGTTAAAATCGGCAAAATCCGCGTTTTCATAGTTAGACCTCTTTAAGCGTTAAGCGATAGCCGTTGTATATAAAAAGACTATCTTTGCTTTGCCTTTTTAGCGCCGGGAAAACCGATTTGTCTGCTCTAGGGTTTTTCCCAGAAAACACATCCTCTTTCTGGGTTACTATTAACTTGTTTGGCATGTGCTTAAGGCAAAAAACAAGAGGGCGTACTTGAAGCGCCTTGGCTTATCAATCGAAACTGACCAAAGAGACGCTAATCAACGTCTGCTCTTTTTGCGTCTTTTTTTTGGTGCGCTCCTCGGTTGTTTGGTTTCACTTTTTTGCAACGGTTCGCCTTTGCTTGAAACGATGGAAATGAGCATGTTCGAATGGCGTTATAAAATTGCTGAAAGTTTGAATAGAGAGTCTCCGACTAAGGCGGCTCAATCCATTTGTCTGGTTGCTTTTGACGATGCCTCTCAGTTTGATATAGGCGTGGCTCGTTTTAACGAGCAAAAAGCGCAGGACAGATTGGCTGAGTTGATCAATAAGATTGAGGAGCGAGGGGATCCGCTTTTAATCATCGTCGACCTTGATTTACGTGGTGCGACCAGTCCCGAGCTTGTGTCTACTCTTTCGCGACATCATAATGTTGTGCTGTCTCTTTTCGGCAGCCTGGAAGGAAGCACTGATTTGCCGGCGGCCGACTTGCTCAATCATTGTGTAGCATACGGCTATCATGAACTAATAAAAGAAGCCGGGGGCATGGTTTTGCGCTTACCGGACGATTCGGCGGTTTCTTTGCCGAATGAAATTTCTAGCACGGAGCTTGTTCCTTCTTTAACACGAGCCGCTCTTAATGCTTATGGGCGTATTTCGGGAGTTGATTATGTAAGCAAAATGACTGCTCAACATAAAGATCAGCTGGCTTATATTAACTATCACGATCTTAGCTATCCGCTTTATTCAATGGGCGATGTTCTTGAGACCCAATTCAATGATGCTCTTTTTAAAGACAAAATTGTTCTTATTGGTTCGACTTTGACTCCACGTAAGCAGGACCCGGCGCGAGCCAAATCTCCTTTTCATAAAGAACAGCCGGAAATTTTCATGCATGCTCATGCTTTGTCCACGGTGATGAACAATGAAATTATTTGGAACTGTCCTCCGGAGTACGCTAAGCAAGTCTTGGTTGTAATTGGCGCTTTAGCCGGGGCTTTATCCTCTATTTTGCCTTTAGGGAGAAGAACCTTATTTGCCGGCGGTTTTTCACTTCTACTTGTTGTACTTTCGCAATTTGCATTTCAGTCCATGCATTTGGCTTTACCGCTAGTTACGCCGCTTGTGACTGTCTTGGCCGGTTTTGTTCTTGGTACCGTAATTTATCTCGACAGCGATTTACGCGAAAAAAACAAGGAGCTTGCTGCTACGCGAAAAATGATGCAAGTTCGTGCCGAAGATGAACGTAAGCGAATTGCTGAAGATCTACATGATGAAACTTTACCGGCTCTTTCGTCTATTGCTCGTATGGTAGATAAGCTACCTGACACTGATCCGGAGCCAAGAATAGTTCGTGAAAAGCTGGATGAAACAATTCAGGAGATGCGTCGGGTAATAAATGATCTACACCCTTCGGTGTTGGAAACAATGGGGTTTTTTCCGGCCTTGGAAAATCTTGTGCGAATTATTGAACGCGAAATGCCGATTGAGGGAATCTTTCAAACTGCTGCCGAGGTCCAAGAAAGCCATGTACCCGAGTTCGCCAAATTGCAGCTTTATCGCATGGTGCAAGAGTCGTTGAATAATGTCAGAAAACATTCACAAGCAAATAAGGTTTCTGTGCAGGTTTTGCGAAACGGCTCGCTTTTGAAAATTCTGGTTGTGGATAATGGTTGCGGTATTGATCCAAAAGCAGTCAAGCCGGAGGCCCATGGTTTACTGAACATCAGGCACCGGGCGGCGCTTATTGGTGCGCAAGTAAGCTGGCGCCGGCCTAAGCTGTATAAATCAGGCACCGAATTTAGCATAACGATGGAATTAGAAACTTACATAGAAAAGGAAGGCGTATGACCATTCTTATTGCTGACGATGAAGAGAGAGATCGAAGTTGGATTAAAGAATTGCTTGAAAAAAATCTGCCTGAGCAAGCTCCTTTTCATGAAGTAGCTGATGGGCAGCAAGCTGTTGAAACTGTTCTTAAAATAAAACCGAAACTTGTTTTTTTAGACATAAAAATGCCGGCTTTGTCCGGGATCAAAGCTGCTGAACAGATTCTGCAATCAATACCGAACACCGGCATTATCATCCTCTCCAATTTTTCTGACGAAGTTTATGTTCGCCAACTTTGGAAAGTTGTTCCAGCTGACGGAGTTTTCGGCTATGTTTTGAAAAGCGCTTCCAACGAACAAGTGATTGAAGCAGCAAAAGCCGTACTGGGCGGTGATTGCTGGATCCATCCCGGTATTTCGCGGGTTATTCAACGGACACAAAATCGGGCTACAAGCTTAACTCCCGCTGAATTTGAGGCTCTTGCTTGTATCGCTCTTGGTCTGACCGACTCGGCTATCGCTCGCCGTCTTTATTTGACTGAAAAAGCTGTTCAATCTCGTTTAAAATCGCTCTATTCAAAAATGGCTATTCAAGGACGCAGTGAGCAGGGCGATACTGAACATAATCAGCGCTGCCGAGCGGTGTATATGGCTTACAAGCGTGGATTGATCAATCAATCCGAACTTGACGAATGGGAAAGCCGTTTCTTAGAAAATAAAGCAGGGAGCGAAAGTTAGTATGTCGAGTTCTTTTAAGTTTCCTTTGCTTGCTTTTCTTGTTTTGTCTTTGGCTCAACCAAGGGCTTTGGCTCTTGGCGCGGAGAAGTCGATCTATGCGCAGCCGGCTGAAAGTGTTACTTTGCTGGAGAGTATATTTAATCGATTTGGCAATTTACCGCAGATTGCCATGAACCAAGCTGCAGGCGGTAGCGGTAAAAACTTAGCTCCCGGTAGTGTTGATTATGCTTTAGCTATTCGTCCCAAAGAGACAAGCAAAGGCTGGGTCGCACCTTCTCCGGCGCTTTCACTGTTGGCAGATAACCGCCAAGCGGGAGTTTCAAGCGGTCGTTTGGCTCAAGGCGGAACCTCCTCGCGCCTGGCTCAGGTTCCGGCTGCAGCCGAAGATAAGCTTGGACCGGAAACCTGGAAAGGTGGTACTTTAGCCCGAGAGCAAATTCTTGATTATCGAAGCCAAATTAAAGCCGACAATAGTCGCTTAGGCTTTTGGGAGAAAGATAAAGAGGTGTTGGCAGCAGCTGAGCCGGCAGCTTTAGAAGGTGCTGTTTTGTCTGCGCCTGCTAAAAAGCAAGAAGCGGTTGCTAATGTTGAGCTAAAGCGTAAAACCTTGGCGGCAAGTAAACCGCAGTTGAAGCTTCAGGCCGAAGAACAAACTCTTGAGCTATCTAAAACCAGAGCCAGACAAGACGGAGCACTTGAGGAGCGTTATAGTCGCAACGAAGTGATTGCCTTATTGCCGCCTCATGTAGCCACCGGGATTCCGCTTGTCAGTCTCGGTGTTTCTCAAGCCCAAGTTACACCTGCTTTAGCTTCAATGGGCACGATTAAAAATGACAAAATAAACGGTTGGACAGTTTTGAGCTGGCAAAGACAAGGTGAGACAACTACGTCTTTACAGCTGTTTTTCCGCCAGGGCCTGCTGGATGCTATCCGTATTTTTGATAAAAGTTTGATTGCTCGTGATTTTGGCGTATTCCTCGGCGATGAGTTGCAAGTCGTAAAGCAGAAGTTCGGTGAACCGGCTTTTCTTGTGCAAGAACCGCGCCCAGGCAACGGACAGAACTATATATATCCAATCAGCCGTGTCGGTTTTCAGTTGGTACGGGGCAAATCTTCGGCGACTCCGCAAGTTGCCAGTGTTCTAATTTTTTCAGTCAAATAAGCACGCTTAGAAACCTCTATTAATAACTTGCCTTGATTTAGGTTAGGATCAGTAGACCGGCATTTAATTTAGCCGGCTATTGGTTGAGGTGTTCTTTTGCAATCTCCCTTGAATCATTACGAGCCTTTATATCTGAAGTATCGCCCTCAATCTCTGGGTGAACTTATTGGACAAGAGGGAGTTACCCGCACTCTCACCAATGCGATTAACCATAATCGACTTGCTCACGCCTATCTCTTTACAGGTCCGCGCGGCACAGGCAAGACCTCCTCGGCACGTATTCTTGCTAAATCACTAAATTGCAAAACAGCGGGCAAGCCAACGGTGGAGCCTTGTCAAACTTGCTCTTGCTGTGAAGGGATTACGGTTGGGAATTCGCCGGCAGTTTTTGAAATAGATGCTGCTTCAAACAACAGTGTTGATGATGCACGTGTTTTGATTGAACGAGCACCGCTGGTCGCTGTTGGCGGAGAGTTCAAAGTCTATATTATCGATGAATGTCACATGCTCAGCAAAGAAGCTTTCAATGCTTTATTGAAAACAATCGAGCAACCGCCGGCCGGTGTAGTTTTTATTTTAGCGACAACGGAAGAGCATAAAGTTCTACCAACCATAGTCAGTCGCTGTCAGCGTTTGATGTTCAAGCTGATCCCCCAAGAACCGCTTATTACTCATTTACGTCAGGTCGCGGACAAAGAACAGATTGAAATTGAAGAGGATGCTTTACGTTTGATTGCTCGGCGTTCAGCCGGGGGGCTGCGTGATGCTTTAGGCAGTCTTGATCAAGCTGGTTTGCTGTCGGCGCCTGGCAAGCCGGTAACTGTTAACGATCTGCTTGGGCTATTTGGTGCTTTGCATGAAGATGTTTTGCTTGATATAAGCAAGTATGTTCTTTTACGCGACGGCGAGCAGCTAATTAGCGCTTTGCACCGTATCACCGTAGACGGACGAGAGCCAGCTGTAATTGCTCAAGAGCTATCCAGACATTTTTTGAACATTCTCAAAGCATCTTATCTGAAGACTGTGCAAAATGCAGAGCAGGCCGGTGGTGAAGGTTTAATCGTCGGTTCTCAGCAGTATATCGCTAAGCTTTTTGAGTTAGCTCCGCAGTTTGAACGTGCTGAACTGGGACAAATAGTTGAAGCGGTCGAGAGATTAGAGCAAGGTTGTCGTCGTACAACCAGACCGGCAATGCATTTAGAAGTTGGATTACTTTCGATCTGTCACCGGCATGACATGCTGCTTATATCTGAACTTAACGAGCGTGTTGCTCAGTTGGAATCGGCTCTTAGCCAAGGGCAACCTTTGCCTGTCCAGGCGGCAAGACCGGCAGTTGCGCCAACACCAGCTAAAACCCCTGCTGCTGCTCCGACTCCTTTGCCGCAACCGCAAATAGCGCCGCCGGCGCCAGTGATAGCTAACGCACCGCCACCGCCAGTTTCGGAGCCTGAGCCTGAAGAGATAAGTGTAGTACAGATTGCAGAACCCGAGCCGGTTGTAGAAACCGTGGCAGCTCCTGTCAGAGCGACTGGAAATGACACCGATATTGAATATCTGTGGTCACAAATTCTTGATGAATTGCAGCGTCGCCATCTACCAACTTATAGTTTGGCTTCCACTCACGCTTTTCCTTTGAATCTTGCCGGCGATGAGCTTGTTTTGGGTGTTCTCAAAGAAAATTTCCAAAAAATGCTCGAACAAAAAATTGAATATCTAAAAGCCGCGGCGCAAGTGGTTGCTAGCAATGCCATAAATATCAGAGTTAAAGTGGCCGCCGAATCGGCACCGGCAAAAGCTGAACGTCCGGCGGCTAATTTAGCCAGTGCTTCTTTATTGAAACCGGCAGCAGTAGCGCCGGCGTCAACACCAACGCCAGAACGATCCGGCAGCGAGCCGGTCAGTCGTGTTATTGAGCCCTTGCCAGTCGGGCAAACCAATAACGAAGAAGTGGATTCAACTTTGCTCAAAGAAGCTTATAAACTGTTTGATGGACCTGGTTCACGTCGAATTCAATAAAATGAAGCTCAATCGTATTCAGCTCATCCTTCTTTTTGTTTGCTTGAAATTATCTGTTGTTGAAGTTTCGGCTGCGTCTGTGCCGGAAGACTCTGCTCTTCAGGTCGGTGTTCAAGAAAAGCAAGCTCAAGTTGTGGTTTTTGCCCAGAGCAACGCCAACATACTTGAGGCGACAGTAAGCGTTAATGCCCAATTGACTAACATGAGCTCTTCGCTTCCGCTGCCGGCTGTTGGTACCGTATCCGGTGCTAATCTTTATGCGCCAATCGTTTATTTAGAACCGGTGGATTCGCGCCAGCCTTGGAATTACAATTATCAATTTGTCTGGCATAAAGGTTTGCCTTCATCTCTGGAGCTAGAGCCCTGGATTTATCAATTCCCTTTTGCGGCAGGTGGACAGTTTTCAGTTTCGCAAGGAGCTGGTGGTAGGGATAGCCATCAATACGGTGGTGAAAATGAAAATGCCATTGACTTTGCCATGCCCGAAGGCACAACGGTATGTGCGGCTCGAAGCGGGCTGGTTATAGCCATAAAAGGCGACTCGGATCTCGGCGGTCCCGATTCAAAATATGAGCAATGTGCCAATTATGTAGTGGTTAAGCATAACGACGGGACTTACGCTAACTATATGCATCTGAAACGCAACGGACTCCTAGTTAAGCTAGGACAGGTAGTACAGGCTGGCGAATCTCTGGCTCTTTCGGGCAATACTGGGTATTCTACCGAGCCGCATTTGCATTTTGATGTGTACAGGCTGACGGCGAGCAATGAACGTAAAACTGTTCCTTTGCGTTTTCAAACCAGGGGCGGGCCGGTGGAAGCCTTAAAGGGACAGTTCTATTGGCGTGATTCGTCTCAATAAAGGATTTGAAACGGAGCTTCTTCAGCTTTCACTGCGAGCCATTCAATTTCTAATTGGTTAACCTGTGCTCTTGGTGGTCCTTGCCGGCACCAGGCAATCAATCTTTCAAGCTGTTCAGGCGTGCCTTGGGCTTCGGCCGACACAGCACCGTCAGCTTCGTTTTTTACCCAGCCGGATAGGCCGAGACGATAAGCTTCTTCTCTGGTGCTTTGGCGGAAATAAACTCCCTGGACTTTGCCTGTAATTATCAGTTTGATTCGACGTTTTTCGGGCACATTCATGATGGTCAATTCTCTAGCTGGAAAAGCAGCTTTTATAATAACTGTAAGAGTAATATCGGCTTGTCATTAGAGCTCTTAAGCTCGACGGTAAATTAAGATGAAAATTGTCCATATTCCTTTTGCTAATTTGGCATGTGTCCGCAATATTTGGGCATAACCTTAAGTAGTGGTGTAGCCTTTTCATGACAGGCGGTTGTAACGAGATAGCAGATGCCGGAAGACGTTATTGCCAAAAATAAGCTTGAACGTGAGGCTGTTGTTGCGGCAATAGATGCTCTGCGGTCGCGGGGGGATGATTTAAATCCCTATTCTTTGGCTGACGAATTGCGGGTTTCACATACCGTAATTGTTTCAAGCGGTGAAACTATGCAGCTTATTGCCCAGGGGCGAGGAGAGGCTAGCAATGTGATCACGGCCGAGTACGACAGTCTGGTAAAAAAAGTTGAGGTTTTGGCAGAAGCCTTGCAATGCATGGAGACGGAATTGGCGGAGCTTAAAGCTGAGCTTGATTTTGCCGATAAATATAGCGGACAGTTGCTCGAGCAGATTAAAGCTCTGGAAAATGCCAACCAAGTCATTAGTCTTAGCGTTAAAGAGTCCTGGCAGCAAGGGTATCAATCGGCGCTGGTTGATTTGCATCGAGAGCTTGGTGCCGCGGCTAATGATACCAAATCCGGTGCTGATTTCAGCCAGGGTGAAGAAGCTTTTGCCGGCGACGGGCAAGATGCGGAATTTTTTGCTGAGTTTGATCACACTAATGAAGATTTGCGCAAAGAAAATCAATCCAAGTCTTTTTCGGAAGATGAATTACGGGATCTTTGGA
Source organism: Candidatus Obscuribacterales bacterium (assembly GCA_019750335.1). GTDB lineage: Bacteria > Cyanobacteriota > Vampirovibrionia > Obscuribacterales > Obscuribacteraceae > JAIEPM01. Next base: position 218,616 of record JAIEOQ010000002.1, on the reverse strand, counting down.
AATACAGCTTTGTCCGCAGCAGCGAAGAGCCGGCTGAAGTGCCGAAAGAGCCTGAAGCGGCTAAAACTGCTCATAAATTTGTCGGTACCAAGCATGCCCAAGAGCCGAATGTGGCTAATATTCCGCGTTCAGTGCCACATGACATTCGTCGATCTTGCAAACTATTGGGGATTAAGCCTGAAGAAATGAGCAAGCAGGCTGTTTTTGATGCCTGGAAACGTGAAATGGCTAAGCCTGGAGTGCATCCTGATACAGGCGGTGATACTGAAATCGCCATGTATCTGAATACGGCAAAAGATACTCTCGTGCGTTATCTTGAAGCGCAAGCGCCTAAGCTGGGTAAGGTTTTCGGGACTGGCGGCAATCGCGAACAGCCAGCAAAAGAAACGACATCGCCAAAATCAGATACAACTAAGCCAAGCTGAGGCAAAACGCTCCCGGCATATATATGTAGTATCATTGGTGGCTATGAGTAAGCCAGTAGTAGCTATAGTCGGACGTCCAAACGTCGGTAAATCCACATTCTTCAACCGTTGTGTCGGCGGTCGCCAGGCGATCGTTTATGACGATCCGGGCGTAACGCGTGATCGTATTTATATGGATTGTGACTGGTCCGGTCATGACTTGTTACTAATTGATACCGGCGGTCTGATGCCTGACTCGGCCGAGGAGATGTCCAAGCAGGTCAGCGAGCAAGTTGAGAGTGCTATTGAGCAAGCTGATGTCGTGGTTTTTCTGGTTGATGGTAAAGCCGGTTTATCCGGTGCCGATGAAGATGTGGCTAATATGCTGCGGCGCTTGAAAAAGCCTGTTTTGCTTGGTGTAAACAAAATTGATACACCTAAAGATGAAGCTAATCTTCTTGAATTTTACAAGTTAGGGCTTGGTGAGCCTTTTGCTCTCTCTGCTTTGCGTGGCACGGGCGGAGTTGGTGATCTACTCGATAAAATAATTGAATCTTTACCGGAAGAGCTTAAAGCTTCATCTAAATCGGTTAATGGGGATGAGAGCGAAGAAGAGCGAAAAGATTTTGCTATGGCCATTGTCGGCCGTCCCAACGTAGGAAAATCGTCAATCGTAAATGCTGTTTGCGGACAAAAACGATCCATTGTCACTGATGTGCCAGGCACCACTCGTGATGCGGTTGACACGAAATTTAAATTCGGCGATCGCGAAATTACACTTATTGATACGGCGGGTATTCGCAAAAAATCAAAAGTTGATTATGGAGTAGAAGCCTTTTCTGTCGTCCGCTCAATTAAAGCAATCGATCGTGCCGATGTAGTTGTTTTAGTTCTTGATGCTAGCGACGCTATTGTCGATCAAGAGCAGAAGATCGCGCAAAAAATTGTTGATGCCGGTAAAGCTGTTGTTGTTGTCTTCAATAAATGGGATTTGGTCGAAAACAAATCATCCAAATTGATGAATGAATATGCAGCAGGTATGTTGCAAGATTTGCCTCATGTCAAATATGCCGAAATAGTTTTTACTTCGGCTCTTACCGGGCAAAGAATGCAAAAAATTCTTGAGGCAGCTGAGCGCGCCGTCAGTGAAAATCGCCGTCGGGTAACCACAGCTGTTTTCAATCAAATAATTGCTGATGCCCAGACGATTTCGCCGCCGCCGGCTGGTAAACGCGGACGTCGTTTGCGCGTATATTATGGCTCGCAAGTAGCAGTCGAACCGCCAACATTTGTGCTTAAAGTCAATGACGAAAAGCTAGCTGCCGGCGGTTATCTGGCATATTTAGAGCGAAAAATTCGCGAATCTTTTGGTTTTAAAGGAACACCGATCAGGCTTATTTTGCGTCCGAAAAAGGATGAAAGATAGATAGATGCTTGCTGTCGCGATATGTGTGCTCTCCTATGTGCTAGGTTCGATTCCTACCGGCTATTGGTTGGGAAAGCTTCTTAAAGGTATTGATATACGCCAGCATGGCAGCGGCTCCACAGGCACGACCAATGTTTTGCGTTGTGTTGGCAAAGGTCCGGCGCTTTTTGTACTTTTGTTTGATATTGCTAAAGGAGCGCTTCCGGTGCGCTTAGCGATCATTGCTTGCGATCCGACAAGCGGCTGGTTAGGAGCGACAGAGCATAGAGAACTGCTTACACAATTGTTACCGCCGGTAGTCGGTATTCTGGCGATGATTGGACATAGCAAATCTGTTTTCTTAGGCTTTCAGGGTGGCAAAAGCGCGGCGACCGGTTTGGGCACTATTGTTGCTATGAACTGGATTGCCGGTTCTTTTAGTTTTGCTACTTTTGTTCTTACCATTGTTGTGACGCGTTATGTTTCTTTAGGCTCTATGCTTGCTGGCTTGCTCGGTCCGGTTTATATGTGGCTTGCCACAAGCAAATTGAATTTTACGATCTATGTTGCTTTAGGCGGGCTTTATGTGATTCTCCGTCATCAAGCTAATATCAAACGATTGCTTTCAGGTAGCGAACCTAAATTTGGGCAGAAAGCGGAGATTGTTCAAGAGCAAACAAAAAATGTGTTCGGCTTTATTGCTCTGTTTATTGCTGCTGTTGTTCTGGCTTGCTTATCATCTGCAGATGCGGCCGATAGTATTCAAAAAAACTTGTCGGTAAATAAAACGACAGTACATCATCATTTGACAGGGCGTAAAGCAGCACCGCCTTTCACAACGCCGGATGAAGCAGTCAATATAGCTGTATATAAACTAGCGAGCAAAGCTGTGGTAAACATTACCGCTGGCGCCGCTTTGCCGACAGTTGAACAGTTTATGCTAGGCAGCGTACAGCAACCGCAAGGCTCCGGCTCCGGTTCAATCATCAGTGCCGATGGTTATATTCTGACTAACAACCATGTAATTGCGGCGGCGCCTAGTATTACAGCGACAATTTATGACGGTACTGCTTATCCAGCCAAGCTTGTCGGCATCGATCCGGACAACGATCTGGCGGTGCTTAAAATCGAACCAAAAAATAAAAATCTTGTTTTTGTAAAACTGGGTGATTCAAGTCATCTTGAGGTTGGACGGCGAGTCTTTGCCATCGGCAATCCTTTTGGACTTGATTTGACCATGACTCAAGGGATCATCTCAAGCTTAGGCCGAACTTTGCGTGTAAACGAAACCGGACGCTTAATCAAAGATATTATTCAAACTGACGCAGCGATTAATCCAGGTAATTCAGGCGGACCTTTGCTCAATGTGCGCGGTGAAATGATCGGTGTGACCACAGCGATCTTCAGTAAAGTGCAGCAATCGTCAGGTATTGGTTTTGCCATTCCGGTGAATATCGTCAAAAGAGTAGTACCGCAGCTAATCAACTTTCATAAAGTCTTGCGTCCGGATCTCGGCATTGTGAACGTTCTGCCGACCAATAAAGGCTTATTGGTTTCGGTAGTAGATCCAAACGGGCCGGCAGCAAAAGCCGGTATTCGCGGACGAGCAGTCAAAGTAATAAAACAATTTGGCTTTAATGCTCAAATAATTGACAACAGCGCGGCTGATATCATCGTCGGTGTTGATAAAGAGAAGGTAATATCAGTTGATGATTTGCTCTCTTACATTGAAACTAAAAAACCGGGTCAAGTGGTTACACTGAATGTTTTGAGAGACGGCGGACTGGTTTCAATTCCGGTAAAATTGACGGCAAATAAGTAAGGGAGAGAGGCATTGGCCAGAATTCTGGTAATTGATGATGATCAAGCCATAGCAGAGTTGATCAAGGTTAACCTCGACTTGCTCGGGCATCAAACAACTACGGCAAACGACGGTGTCAAAGGTTTGGCTTTGGCTCAACAGAACCGACCTGACCTGATCGTTTTGGATGTCATGATGCCGGACCTGGACGGATTTACTGTTTGTCAAAGACTGAGACAGAATACTGGAACCAATGGCATTCCTATTCTGATGCTTACTGCTTTAGGCATGACCAAGGATAAAGTCAAAGGTTTTGATTCCGGTGCCGATGATTACTTAGTTAAGCCGTTTGAAATTCCGGAATTGCAAGTGCGTGTACGGGCTCTTTTGCGTCGAGCCGGTTCAGTACCCCATTCATCGACTTTGCCTGAAATATTGACTGCCGGTGAAATAACTTTGGTTCCGGAAAATTTGCAGGCTAAAGTAAGAGAACGTATCGTCAAACTGACACCAACTGAGTTCGAGATTCTGCATTGTTTAATGCAGCATCATGGACAGACCGTTTCCACAGGAAAGCTTTTGGAAGAAGTATGGGGCTATTCGCCTGATGATGATGTAGACACGATTCGCGTCCATATTCGCCATTTGCGCACTCGTTTGGAAGCCGGCGAGCGCAAATATATTCGCACTGTTTATGGCGGCGGCTATCAATTGGTACCGGAAGGTTTCACAAAGCAAGCCGGTGAATAAAGACTAAGCAGCTTTAAAGCTTGGCTGATTAGATTCCTGTAACCATGAATGTTCTTTCCTGCATCCTTTTGGTGTCTGGAGGATCCTCTTTATTGAATGTATGGTGTAAGAAAAACCGCACTTTTTCTTACAGAAATAAAAATTCAAAGGCTGTGCTTATGCAACCGACTCACTCTCCATATAAATTAGAGCAATTTGATATATCGATTGCGTATAAGTGTCGGCAACACAAAGCGCCGAATAAATCTCTCATGACAACCCTGTGCCATTAAAGCTTTCTTTTCCATATTGCAACTTAGTTTGTGCCCTCTAATGACAGTTTGCGGGATTTCGTCCAATATATTGTCAACGTAGCTGACAGCCATAAGGAGCAAGTAAATTGCTTTTCAATAGTCTCCAGTATCTGGTTTTTCTACCGACTGTTTTTCTACTTTTCTGGTTGGTTCCACACCGCCTGAGAGTGCCACTGCTTTTGGTGGCGAGTTACGTCTTTTATATGTCCTGGCGGCCAATCTACGGATTGCTCATTTTTGGTTTGACTCTAGGAAACTTTTTATTAGTTCCTTTGATTGCCAAAGCCCAAGAGACAAAACAGAAAAAGATTTGGCTGGGAGTGGTTGTCGCTGCTAACTTAATTACACTCGGTATTTTTAAGTATGCCTATTTCGGCATGGGCTGCGTGAAGTCAGGCTTAAATCTATTTGGTGTCGATTGGCACGAGCCGCATTTGCACATCATTTTGCCTCTGGGCATCTCTTTCTTTGTTTTTGAATTCATTCATTATGCCGTTGAGGTTTATCGGGGCAAGCCGCTTGTGGCTAAGTTCATGGACTTCGCCTTGTTCGCTTCTTTCTTCCCGACACAAATTGCCGGTCCGATTAAGCGATATATGGACTTCATTCCGCAGCTTGATATTCCGGCTAAATTCAAATGGGAATATATCGATGAAGGCATGCAGCTGATCTTGGTCGGCTTGTGCAAAAAAGTTCTGGTTGCGGATAATTTAGCTCTAGTTGTTCAAGCTGGTTTCAGCCATCCGGAAAAATTCGGTTCTTTGGATCTGTGGTTGATTACTTACGCTTTTGCTTTTCAAATATTCTTTGATTTTGCCGGTTATACCGATATAGCCCGTGGTTCTGCTTTGCTTTTCGGCTATAAAGTACCGATCAACTTCAACTTGCCGTATTTGGCTGCTAACGTAGCTGACTTCTGGCATCGTTGGCATATCAGTCTGTCCACTTGGTTGCGTGATTATCTCTTTATTCCTTTGGGTGGTTCGCGCGGAGGCAAGTGGCTGACTAACCGAAATCTATTCATCACCATGGCCCTTGGCGGTTTGTGGCATGGAGCTGCTTCGCATTATTTAGCTTGGGGTGTGTATCAAGGTGTTGTTCTCATATTGCATCGTGAATATGTGGAGCTGCTCAAGCGTGTCGGAGTATATGAAAAGCTTGTCGCATCCAAGCTCTATCATGTTTTCTCTGTTGTCTGCACTTTCCATATCGTTTGTGTCGGTTGGGTTTTCTTTAGAGCTGAAACCGAAACTAGCGCTATGCAAATAATCACCAAGCTTTTGCAAGCACCGGTGGATCTGCTTCATTTCACTACTTCACAGCTCAGTATTTTGCAGATTCGCGATCCGATTATTTTCCCTTCGGTCATTCTTATTGTTCCGGTTTTGATGATTTCTCAAGTCGTCGTCAATTGGTTGAGCGACAAGAAGATCTACAAAAATCCGCCATGGGCAATCCAGGTCGGCATGATGGTAGCGATGATGTGTCTTCTGACTATTTTCAGTCCGGATACTTCGCCGCGTTTCATCTACTTCCAGTTTTAAGCTAGACATGACACATCTACTAAAGACTAAATTTGCGCTTGCCGTGATTGTTTTCTCATTGCTCAGCGTGCTTGTCGGAGCAAGCAAGGCTTTTCAATTTGAGCCGAGCCGGTTTCCTTTTTTGTCCTGGACCGGCTGGACAATCAAAAGTTTCCTTGAAAGTCCGGAACGTTCCAACGTTCTCTTTCTGGGATCTTCGCTTGTGCTTGTGCCTTTAGATGGTGTGGATGCCGATTTCTTAGGACGCAAAATTGACGGGAGCCAGCATCATAACTCTTGTTATTTTGAAAGTAAGTTCAAAGAAGCAACGGGGCTGGACATAAAGTCTTTTACTTTTGCTTTGCCCGGAGAGATGCCTTCCGATGCCTATCTGGTTGTGAACAATCTGCTCACACAAAATAAAAAACCGGATGTGATTGTTTATGGTGTCGGCCCGCGGGATTTCTTAGACAATTTGCTGCCTAGCCCTTCGGCAACGGACCCCTATCGCTTTCTTTCACGTTTCGGCAATCTTGACCCGGTGGCTTCGCGTATGATGCCAGACTGGATGGATCGGCTGAACTATGAGTTAGGCAAGTTATTCTATGTGTACGGGCAAAGATCCGATTTAGCTGATTGGGCGACTGGCAAATCTGTAGGCTTGGTAAATTCGCTTTTGCCTTTGCCGCAAGATAAGCAAGCTGTGTCTTTTGATGACAGACGTTTGCTTGCGCCTGAATACAGACCGTGCGAAGTGCTTGCCGGACAGGCTCTCTTCCGTCCGAGCACGCCTAAAGAATGGGCTAATTTCAGCGACAATCTAGCCGAGTACAAAAAGCGTTATGGCAAATTGAAGTGGGACACTTATCTTACGCAATTAGGCTTTTTTGCTGATACTTTGGAAATTGCCCGAAGTAAAGGCATTCGTGTTGTTGTTGTGATGATGCCGATTACTGATATCAATCGAGCCCTTTTGAGCGACTTCAACTGGAATCTTTATTGTAAGAGCGTATCGACCATGGCTCGCCGCAAAGGCGCTTCGGTGATTAATTTATCCGAGACCGATTATTTTCAACGTTCCGACTTTATGGATACAGTGCATTTGCATTCATTGGGCGGACGTAAATGGTTGGATGTTGTGGTCGCAAGTATGAGCGGCAATCACAAAGTGCTTTCTGCTTTAAAAAATACCCAGACTGCCGGCGGTGCCGCCCGTATTGCTAAGCAAGGTGGTGAGACGCAGCTATGATGACCTTGGAGAGCTTGAAAAGACAGCAAGAAGAGCTTTTGGCAATGTCCGAGGTTAAAGAGCTTGTCGGGCCGAAACGGTTTCGCTTGCGTAGCACTTTTCTTGTCGCTCTGGCTATTTTTGTTTGTGCCAATGCTTTCTTGTCCTTTTTCATGCCGATCCCTTTCGATATTTATAAATTCAATTATCGTGGCTGGTCCTGGTGGACATTCAATGCCTTGCGCGAAGAAAAGCAAGTATCTAACGTAGTGCTTTTAGGCTCATCGACAATGGTTAGTGCTTTAGCCGGTTGTGATGCTAATTATTTGCAAAAAGGGCTCGATCTAACCCGTCATCACCACAGCCGTTATCTTGAAGATCGACTGAAAAAGAATATCGCCGGCGATATTGATATTTTCAGTTTGGCGGCGCCTGGACAGATGCCTTCTGACGCTTATATAACCCTGAAAGCAATGGTTGCCAGCGCCACCAGGCCGGATGTGGTTATTTATGGTGTCGCTCCCCGTGATTTTATCGACAGCACTTTAAGCGCTCCTGGCGACACTGATGCATTCAAATATTTGACTCGCATCGTCAATATAGATGATGTGGCAGCACGAGTTTTTCGCTCGCCGTTCAGCAAGCTGGATTGGTTTTTGCAAAGAGCGGTTTATTTTTATGGTTATGCTTTGGATTTGAGACTCTCCTTCCTTGAAGGGACGGATAGTGTTTTGAATGTTGTCTTACCGCGTCCTTGGACCAGTACTCCTTTTACTTGGTGGGACCGTCAGCGTCTGATTCCGACCTATTTACCGGCGGAGATTCATCCGGAAGCGATTATGGCCGGACCGATTGATCGCAAAACTGCTGACGAAAAATTCACCGACAATACGCTTGAATATTTACAGCGTTATAAAAATCCCGATCCGCATACATATAAAACACAAACATATTTTTTGTCGCAGTTGGCTCAGTTCTGTCACAAAGAACGGATCGAGCTGATTATTGTTAACATGCCGATTACTCTGGAAAATATTCGTTTGCTCAAGCCGGGTGGTTATATCGGTTATTTGCAAGGATTGAAAGAGTTCGCTATGAAGCACGATCTTTCTTTCTTTGACTTAAATGATTTTGGGCGCTACCACAAAAATGACTATCACGATTCAGTACATTTGAACGCTTTTGGTGGTACTAAGTTTTTTGACGATCTGGCTGATGTGGTTGTCAAAGACAAGCGGTTGAATACAATCGTCGCTATGTCGGCTGAGCATTTAGCTAAGCACAGGCAGATTGCCGGCAAGCACAGCGAAAAAACATATTGAGCGGGGGAGAATGTTCCAATTTCTTTTTCGCTTTTTAAGCACACCATTTTTTGTTGCTTTAGCTATTTTTGCCCTGGTCAACTTTGGCTTGAAAAGTTTGAACCCGGACCTGGATAAAAATGCTCATGCCAATCTCTCGCTCTCTGAGCTTTTACGTGATGCTTCCAGCTTAGGTAATCCCTGGAGCTTTTGGATTAGCAAATCATATTTGAGTCAAACCAAGCAGGCCGAAATTATAGTTTTTGGCAGTTCGCAAATGGGCTCGGCTATGGCTTGCGCCGATGCGCAGCATCTTTTCCAGTTAATTGACGTGGTTACTCATAGACATATAGTTACTTTGGAAGACGACCTTAAAGCGAAGCTCGGTAAGCCCGCTCAAGTACTCAGTCTTTCCACTCCGGGGTCTATGGTTTCGGACGGCTATATGGCCAGTCATGTTCTATTCAAAGATACGAATAAGCCTAAGTTGGTAATCGTCAGTATAGCTCCGCGCGATTTTATCGATAACACATTGCCTTTGCCAGCTGCCACCGAGCAATTTAAGTTCTTTTCGCGTTTCATGGATACGTCCGCTGTAGAAAGTTTTGCTTATACCGAACCTTTTGCTTGGCTGGATTTTAAGCTGAGTAAGATGCCCTTGCGTCTTTTCGGCAGCGAGATTCAACAAGCTAATAAGAGTGTGGAAGAGGAGAGCGCTGCCGGGCAACAAGTAAAAAATGTTTTGCAGTCGGTAACAGCTGTAGCTTCGGCTGTCAAACCAGGACAATGGATTGTTCCAGCTAACTTGCCGCCGGTCTGGGCTGATAACAGCAAAGAATATATCAACCGTTTTAAGAATCCTGGATCGCCAAATTACAAAGCTGAAATGGACTTTTTTAGACAATGGCTTAAAGAGATGAATGAAGCCGGGATTGAAGTTTTAGTTGTCGGTATGCCAAGTTTGCCGATGAACCGTCAGCTTTTGCCTGATTCGTTCTGGAGCGGATTCAGGACTGACGTTGCGAATGCTTGCCGCAATTACCGAGCTGAATGGCTTGATTTAACCGCCAGCGAAGAGTTCGTTCGTCAAGATTATTTGGATACAGTACATCTTAATGCTCATGGTGGTTTTAAGTTGTTTGAGCGTATCGCTACTTATATTACAAGCAAGCCAAAGCTTGCTTGCGCGCTCAGCAAGCAAACTTTGGTCTTGAGTGTACAAAAGAAGCCGCTATAAACCGAGAGCCATAGAAGCTTCTTTTGAAGGCTGTTCTTTGGTCGGGTTAAAAGTGGATAAATAGTAAGGATGTAATCAGAAGAATGACAGGTACTAATCCGGCTATATAAAGCGGATTTATGCGCATCTCTTCGCTCGGACAGTATGTTTTTTTGCTTTCAAAATCACGTACATTATTGAAGTTGCTACGTAATTCAACTAAATCGGTTGAGCTGATTTCGCATTCTGTGTGCCACTCTCTCAGCTTGTTGAGCTGTTTGATCTTTTCGTTTTGAATGTACTCAGCAACACTGGGAGATCCCGGTAGAAGCAGATCGTCATGTATGTTGTTATGTTTGAAAGTGGAAGTACGATCTTTAACATAATTGCTTGATTGGGCACGATGATCACGCCGTGGTAAAACGGCGGCAACGGTTTCTGATCCTTGCATATAACTCCTTTTTAGTGAGTGAGTCGCAAAAGACTTCCCCACAAATAAATTGCGCGGTAAATAGAGCTATTTTTAGTAAGTATTGTTAGCGATGATACGGAGGGAAGTTCCGTAAAGTAACTTTCTTACGAAACGCATAGAATGTCAAGTGAAATGTGAAATTAGCTTTTTTGGGCGACAATTAAGGCGTAGTAGTCTTTTAAGGGCTCCAAGGATGTGCGGTAGGGGTAAATAGTTACCCCCAGTCCGGCTTTTTCACATACCTGCTTCATTTCATTTGTGTTGAGGCTGAAATCTCTTTGGCGGACATGGTCAGCTGTAGCCTGGATACCGGCTTGGTCTCCGCCGCGCTCGGCAAGGACTTTTACATATGTATCTAAAAATTCGTTTCGCCAGTCGGAATGGCTTTGATTAGCTGTAATTGCCGGAATAGAAAAATTTGGGGTTTTATAAGAGCCGATAAGCTCCGGGCTAATCATGGCAAATGACTCAAGCTCATTGTCCGGATTGGTTGAAGGACGCTTGATGTAGTCCTTGCCTTGCGGTCGGTATAAATCGTGATTGATAAAAATGCCATCGCTAGAAAGAAGCGATTTGACTTGCAGCAATAAACAGCAGATCTCTTCAGCTGTTCCATGATGCAAATTCATGCCGGTAAAAATAACGTCGTAATGCTTGTTTTGCTCAATTAAGTTGGAGAGGACCCAAGCGTTACCTTCAATAATATCTACTGAATTGAAATTCGGCGGATAAGTAAATTCGTTTTGAGCGGCTTGAACTTGATCCGGGTTGATGTCTATGCCTGTATAGTCGAAGCTGACGTCCTTGAAGCTTTCGACCATTCGACAGATAGAAATCGGCATTCCGCCACAAGCTAAATCAAGCAAAGCAATATGCTTTTTGTTTGTTGTTTTCAGAAAGCGAGCAATTGCTTCATGGCCTGCTTGAGCTGCTTCTTTGTGCAGTATGGCATTGGATTGAACGATAAATTGATAAAATCCGCCTTTGCTAAATAGCTGCTCGTTGCGCATGGTTCACCTCAAAAATTCGATCAAGACATTATATAGCGCTTGGTCATGGACTGTACTTCCTGACCGACCATTTTACGTAAAAGTTCTGGTTCGATGACCTCGGCTTGAGAGCCGTAATTAAGAACCCAACGCTTGACCTCGCTGAGATTCTCCGCCGGTAAGACAAGAAGGCAAGTGCCATCGGCTAATTCAGTGTATGTTTGCTCCGGATGCCATTCTTTTTCTTTCAAATAACCGGCAACCGAAGAATCAAATTTGATCTTAACCTGATGAGTACCGTCGCCATGGGCGATTTGAAAGGCTTTGTTCAACCAAATACCGACATCGAAATCAATGCGTTCTGCGAATTTATCGTTAGAGATTTTGTATTCTTCAATTCTGTGCAAAGCAAAAAGTCTTGGTTCCAAACGCAAGAGGCAGTAAGCAACAAGATACCAGTTATTATTGCGAACAATGATCCGTCGCGGTTCTATTTGGCGCTTACTGATAATGCCGGCTGCAGTTTTATAAGTGATAGTGACTAGGCGGTGTTCTTTGCAGGCTTCAAGCAGGTTATGGAATAAGCTTTGCGAAAACTTTTTGTTTGTTGTTGTTTGACGTAAGAAAATATATTGAAGTAAATCCTCGTTCTTTTGTTTATCTTCAAGTTTTTGTCTGGCTGAGTCGAGTGTTAGCTCGAAAGTAGAGTTGCTTGTTTTAGTTAAGAGAGTGCAGCTGAGTTTTAGGAGAAAAAGTTCTTCTGGACTCAAATCGAGCTGAGGCAACTCTTGAGCCGGATTAGCATCAAAATAGCCGCCTCTTAAGCGATCGTAGCGTAGATCAAACTTCAGCTCTTGTTTTATAAAGCTGATATCTTCATGGAGAGTTCGTTTTTTGATTTCAAATAAATCGCACAAACGATTAACACTGGGGTAGCGTTGTTTGCGTATGAGCGTAATAATGCCGATAATACGTCGCAAGCGTTGAGACATAGCAACCTCCCTCGTTCGTTAGAACTTGCCGGTGTGGTCGCTCACTACCGCTATTCGGTTGTCTGATAATAAGACAAAATAAGTAGTACGGTCAATGTTTTTTTTGCTGTTTGCGAAATTCCCAGGGCGGAATGGAGCTGCTTGCCCATAAGCCAACCTGCTGTTGTTTAGCGCTGCTCTCTAACTGTTCTAAAGAGGAGTCTTGGGAGTAACGGCGATACCACCAAGCATTGCCTGAACGGACTAGCTCATTATTTAGTGATTGTCCATTAGGCAGAATGATCTCGCCAATTGTACGTCCATACTTATCTCGTCCCTGGGAGCGCACTGTTACTTGTTGACCAAAACATTGATCGGCTGTATAAAGCTTTGCTTGTTTACCAAAAGGCTGTGATTTTTCCGGGCAGTCGACACCGCTTAAACGAATTTTTTCTCGTCTGCCATCGTGCAAAACTGTAATTGTATCGCCGTCGGATATGCCAACTACCTGTCCGTTGAAATCTAAAGCCCAAACTTGGCTTGTCGCTGTGAGGACGAGTAAATAAAAAGTTAGAGCTAACTGAAGTAGTTTCATGTCGAATCTCCAATCTATATATGCCCGATTGGAGGCTGGACTAAACTAAAAGGTGCCACTATTTTTAGTGGCACCTTTTAGTTTATATTGGTTTGGCTTTAGGTGCAGCTCGATTCTTTTCCCAAACTGTTTGATATTCGTTATCCGGTAAAATATCAACTCTGGTCGGTTTGTCTCTGGTGACTGTTACTTCAATAAGCCAGCAAGAGGCTTGGTTTTCGGTGAGCAAGCTGGCATACAGATAATAATTGCCCGGTGGCACTTTTTTAAATTCGAATTCACCGTTGGTATCGGTTTGTATACAATATTTTGGCGATACTAAATTGCTGGTAGCTGTTTTATCAAAATCGTTAAGCAGCTCTTCGGCGTGCTTCTTAATGCCCGGCCAAGTTTTGCCAAATTCCTTGGCACTAAAACCATATTTTTGTCCGAACTGATAAGCCGTATCATTTAGCGCTTCTTTGGTGTCGTGATTGCATAAATAAACGGCTAAATGAGAAACGTCTTTTGCTTCGGCTTCCACTTTCTCTTTTTTCTTCACGTCAGTTATTTTTTGACCGAAAGCGTCACGAGTAATAGCACGTATCTCTTTGGAGTCGAGAGATAACTGAGCTGTTCCATAAACAGCAAAAGAGCCGTCAGGAATTGTTTTTGCTGGTTTTTTCGGTGGAATGAGCATGGCTTTTATGGCGCTTAGTTTAGCCTCTCGTTCCGCTTTGGCCATATTGATTTTTTCTTCGTAGTTATCGTTGCTGCTGATCAACTCGTTCCAATGGTAAGTTAACGGTGCAAAAATTGCTGTTGGTAAGGGCCGTGGGCTGTCAGTGTGAGAAGCAGAAATGAAGGCGCTATTTTTGGTTATTTCTTCTGCTTTTACAAGCATTGATTCGGCTTCTTCGGTTTTCAGAGCGTCGTAATAAAGATTCGCTAGATTCATATAGCAAGCTGCAACCTCATTATGCTCGGTTCCAAAAATTTGACGCTTTATATTTAGTGCTTGGGTGTAAAAATATTCAGCACCAGGATAGTTATGTTTACTTCTTAGGATGTCGCCCAGTAACTGGCAAGACCAGGCAACTTCCATGCTTTTCGGTCCGTAAAACTTTTCTTTTTCCTGAATTATCTGCTTAATCACATTTTCGGCTTCCGTTTTATAACCAAATTTTTGTTCAAGACAAGCTAAACGCTCCAAGCTCTTTATGAGATCTTCGGGTGAAAATACTGATACAGCAGGCATTTGATAATAAACTATTACTGATGAACCAAGTACTTCAACAGATGTATCTGGAATCTGTTGTGCCATATTTCTATAGAAAGGAAGATCTTCAATGTTTCCTTCTGCTACGATTCGCTGTTCTTCAGGAAGCTTTTCTTCGCATAATTGAATCAATGATACAAATTTTGCTTTTAGATTCTTGTAGTCGATTTCTCGAGGCGGATGATAGCTTACAGGTAGATTGTTGATAATGAAAGAAACATCGGAATCGTCTGGAGACAGAGCTCTTTCAATAAGAGAATTTTTTGCTAAATCATGAGGCCAATGATGATTGTAATAAGATGATTGAGCAAATGTTTGTCCTGACTGGCTGAATAAGAGATACGCCAGCAAAGTTGATATGGACAAACTTCTTCTAAAAGTCATGATTGCACCTGGGAGTCTGTACGCATTAGACTTTCCCGAGCGGAATGCGCTATTTATGCAGTCTCGATTTGTTTGCTGATTTAATCTGTGCTTTATCAGCAGGAAGCAAATCGGCAAGATTGTGCGTAATCAAATATTCACGAAACAGAGCAACCATGTTTCGCCCTTTATAAACATTCCAGGGCTCGAAAGGTTTTATTCGTTGCTCAAAGGACAGTGCTTTAGCTAATCTTTCTGGTCGTCCGTAAGAATCGAATATTTTTACTGAGGCATCGACTTTTAGCAGATTATTACCGAAAGGAGTATAAGTTTGAATACTCTCTAACTGATAACTGTCAGTAATTAACTTGTTATGTTTGCTGACGACAAGGCGTGCACCGCGATAATAAATAGTAATTTGTTTTGCTTGAGTATCAACTATTTCTTTTTGTTTGATCAAGTCAATATCGAACTTGTGATCAAGCTCGGCAAAGGTTAGATATGGGCTGTTAGCGTGTTCCCAAATTTGTCCGTTTCGATCCTTTTGCCAACCGATTGTACTTTGGCTGAGACAGTTAAAAGTATCAACAGCAAAATTTTTGCCACCGGTTTTATAGCTATATCGATAATAATTTGTGTCAGTTGTGGTTTTCCAAGTGCCAGCCATCCAACTTGGAATTTGGTACCACAAATTATCGGGGGATAGAGCTTTTAATTTTGTTGTGTCAAATCGGCTTCCGGCTTGCAATGATGTCTCAAGTGGCGGCAAGCTGTCCTGATGTTCAACATGACCTTGCAACATTTGAGTTGCTTGAGCATAAGATGGTTCAGAGCAAAAAAAGAACAATATGAAAGCTGTAATGATGAAATGCATAAAAGCTTGATTCCCAGCCTCAGTGCATTATTTATGCATTCAAGTCTTGACGGCGTTCGAAATTTATTTCGGTAGTTGCATAGCTTGTTATTGAATCTAAGTCGCGATGAAAAATTTGTTTTGAGCTACGGGCATAACCAATTAAAAACCAGCGGGATAAAGCATATTCAAGATAATAAGGCTCCACGTGCTCTGCTGCACCGGAGTCAGTATTGATTACGATAACTTGTGACTTGATGCAAGCTTCGCAGATAGATCTTAGTTTGCTTAGCTCGGCATTGGAATTTAAGGTATTGCTTATTTGAATGATGTTGGCAATTTTTATTAATTGGTCGTGCCAATGTATATGGCTGTTTTGGATGATTTTAGTTAGAGCTGCTTGTAATTGTGTGGCGATGCTGGCATCGCTTGTTTGAGAAAGCAAGCGAGCGGCAAGTGCAAGAACAAAAAGCTCATCTTCGGTAAGCGAAAATGCTGGCAGAGCATGTTGTGGGTTGGTACTGTAATAACCTTGTCGCGCTCGATCAAATTTGATCTGGCAACCGATATTCTCTCGGAGTTCTTTGATATCTTGAAATAAAGTGCGCGGTTGAATTTCAAACATGCCGCACAAATCCGATACGCTAGGAAACTGCCCGGTGCGTATGATCTTTTCTATGCCGATCAATCTTTCCAGTCGAGATGCCATGCGACCTTTGCTATAAAAAAGCAAGACCGACTTATGTTAATGATTTTCGATGCAATAAATGTGCGTTGCCACTGATTGGCAAAATATTAGCCTAAATAACAGTTGCGAAGTCCATTCTTTGAGTCCTGGAGCCTTTGCCTGAAAATAATCATAGTTACGAAGGTGTGAAGGGGCAAAAACTTGGGCTTGAACCTAACTGCATGTATTTTGCAGTCATGAAGCAAAATCTTGCTTATTCTCGTATTTGCAATCAATCAAGCGATTAAGGATGAAGCGTAGGTCGTCGCTGTAAATAGAATCGCTATAAAAGCGATCGCAGCCTGGGGGCCAATTTGGTTCTTTGCCAAAAGTAGTTTCGTAACACTGATCCATTTGATCTTGATAGGTTCGGCAACTGCTGGCTTTATCTTCTTGGCTCTTTGCCAGTGACAGTAAGTAAAGCCTGGGGCTTAAAGCTGATTCGTGATTTTTGATAGTTTCAAGCAAGCGTTTTTTTGCTTCGGCATAATTGTCATTCTCAGCAAACATGCGTACTAGATGAAGTTGACGCTTTAAGCTGTTGCTTTGTAAAGAGAGTGCTTCTTCTTGAGTTGAAATAGCTTTGTCCCGTTCTCCTTTCAGCCAAAAGATCTCGGATCTGGCATCTTGAATTCCGGCGGCGGCACCGCTAGTTTGTAGTAATTTATTTGCCGCAAAAGAAACAGGAAGCGGTCTGGCCAGTAAAAATTCTCCACGCTTAAAGAATGTTTCGCTCTTTTCTTTATTGCTTTCAAGCAAAGCAGTTTCAGACAAATAGTAGTTTTTTAAGAGCTCCAGATAATAAAAAGAAGAGTAACTAAGATCGAGCAAAGCCAAGCTCATAATTAAAGCGCCTAGAAGCTGCACAGCTTCGGTGCCTTTCACTACGGCATCCTTGCGGGCAGTTTGCAGCTTTTTGCCCACTATTACCTGAGGCTGTTCTTTGAGAACCTCTTCCAAAAAAAGTCTTTGTTGTTTAGTGTCAATAATGCTGAAAGGGATTTTTAAAACTATATCGGCTTCTTTGCTTTGTGTTCCGCATAGGGCTCGGGATTTAATTACCAAATTGCCTAATAGGCTTAAATGCAATTCGTCTACCGCTTGCCAAAGCACATGCTTAGTACCGAATGTAATACCGCTGTCGTCTAGTGCCAGCCAATTTTCGAAGGGCAAAGGTGGTGTCCCTTTCCAAATCGGAGAAACAAGATGGCAAAAAGTTTTTGTCTCCAACGATTTGAGAAAGAAAAAAACAAATAGACTAATGAGCAAAATGGTCGGAATGCCGGCAAAAGAAATGTCGAGAGCAAACCAATCTTTACTGAAAAAGAGTAGTAAAAACACAAATTCAAAAAAGAGAAAGTCAAATCCGACGATCGAAAGAATGCGATGATTTAAGGATGTTTTGAATTGAAGCTTTCGGCTTTCAGTCATGTTCTTTCCTTAGCTTGCTTTCAATTCGGCGGGCATGTTTAACCAGATGACTGGCAGCATCGACTTTACCTTGCTTCACTTTGAGCTTGGCATATTGGCGTAAAACCGGTGACATTTGCGGGTGTTCGTTACCAAAAGTGTTTTCTACGATTTCTAGCGCTTCTTTGTGCACACTTTCAGCTTCAGTTAGTCGACCCATCTCAATATAAAGCTTGCCTAAGCGCAAAAGAACGGGAGCAAGCTCTGCCGACTGAGTACCCTTGACTGTTTTTGTGCATTCAATTGCTCTTTCTAAAACGATTTCACAAAGATCGTATTTACGTTCTTTGTAATAAATTTCGCCTAGATCAGATAAGCTTCTGGCTAAATATATCGTTTGGTCGGGACCGCCAGACTCAGCTAGTTTAACGGCATCAAGATAAGCTGTTTCTGCCTCCGGCAGTCTATTGTTTCGCGCCAGATCGGTGGCTTTTTCGTTTAAGGCAGCCCAGGAGTCAGTTTGCTCAGGCGTTTCATTGTTGTTTTTTATTTGTTTTTGGCTATAAAAAGTCATGCTGCCAATAATTAGCAAAGCGGTTATCGCTATATAAACAAGAATACGTTTTTGTTTGTGCGTCTGTTCCTTGGGCGGCATTTTAATTCTTGAGCCTTCGGGCAAGGCGCGTAATTCATTTAAGAGCTCGTCCATGGTTTGTTGGCGCTCTTCGGGCAATTTGTTTAAAGCTTTATCGATTATCCCTTGCATGGCTGGTGTGATTGAACTGATGGGTTTGGCTTTACCGTTTAAGTGCAACTTTGCCATTTCGACCATGTTTTTGCCGATGAAAGGCGGTTGTCCGCTTAGAACTTCATGCATCAAGCAGCCCATAGAATAAATATCCGAACGTTTGTCCAGTTTCTTACC
Organism: Candidatus Obscuribacterales bacterium; assembly: GCA_019750335.1. Lineage (GTDB taxonomy): Bacteria > Cyanobacteriota > Vampirovibrionia > Obscuribacterales > Obscuribacteraceae > JAIEPM01. Next base: position 200,132 of record JAIEOQ010000002.1, on the reverse strand, counting down.
TAAGCATTGTTCCGGGCTCATATAATAAGGGCTGCCGAAGATCTCTCCTGGTTTAGTCAAAGAAAGATCCGCTTTCCCTTCCTGATGCAATTTAGCCATACCGAAATCGACTAGATGCGGTTCGATACTGCCGTCGGCTAACTTGACGATAATTACGTTGCCGGGCTTTAAGTCACGATGAATGATTCCATGTTTATGAGCATGAGATAGAGCATCGGCGATTTGAATGAATAGGGGAATCATTGTTTTTTGATTGCCGGGACCGCTCTCTTGTACATAAATATCCAGGTCGATACCTTTGACAAAGTCCATAACGATAAAAGCTTCTTCGGCCTCGGTAAAACCAAAATCAAAAACCGGCACAATGTTTGGATGATTGAGGACGCCTACCGCTTTGGCTTCCTGCTGAAAGCGTTGATGGGTGCGTGGATCGTGTACGACGTCTTTGCGCAAAAGTTTCAAGGCGACAAGCCGATCAAGAAAAATATGCCGCGCTTTGTAAACAATGCCAACTCCGCCTTTGCTAATTAAAGAGAGTATTTCGTAGCGTTGCGCGATCGTTTGCCCGATTAAAGAATCAGCATCATAATGTTGTTTGAGCGTATTGTCAGAATCTGTCAATTTATGGTTCTGCTTTATATAAACGGAAATGGAGACCGTGACTGAGATTTATTTCTTTGCCCAGAACAAATCGTTCGGGCAGCATCTCTTTAATTGCTTCTCCGTCTTGAGCGGTGATCAGGGCAAAGCTATCTACTTTTGAAAGTTTACTCTCAATCTCTTTCTTGCCCATACTAGGACTTAAACCTAACTGTTTATATGGACTTTCTAGATAACGATCCAGAAGCGCTATATCATAGAATTGGCTGACAACAATCAGTTTATCAACCGGGCACTCGAGTTTGACTGCGGCAGCAAGCTCGCGCCATGGTTCTTTTTGATGAACGTTATGTGCGTAAACGATGTTCAGGCAGGCAAAAAAGCAATGAGCAGCAAGAAGCCATTTGCCCCAAGAAAATGTTTCGATGATGCGAACCAGACCAACTCCGGCCAGTGCGTAGATTGCCGGTGCCGTATAAATCAGATAGCGGGCTACTTCAACTACACGGTGATTCTCCATTACGTCAATCAGCCATAAGCCGCTTGTCGGGACTAAAGCCCAGGCGACGAAAGCATAATAAGCTGGTTTGTTTGTGCTTTTGTTTTTGAACAGATAATGGCACGCAGCAATTAGCATGCTAGCTGAAGTTAAGTAGATTGGTATTGCGTAGGCAACCACCCGTTGTCCGGATAGAAAAATTTCCCAATTGATTGGTTGGCGAATGAATAAAGCGTATAAAGGCCAGTACCAGGTGGACGTTCTTGCCACGTAGAAAGACTCTTTACGCAATGCCGCTGCTTTTGTGAAAAGCGGAAACCAGGGAATCCAGAGAAGAGCGATGCCGAGCCAGGAAAATATTAGACAAGCAAATTTTTGCCAGTCTTTTTTCCAGGCAAGAAAAAGTGAGGCGACGCCTATTTCGGCAGCCAATAAAAAGAGCGCGGTATAGTGGCTGTTAATAAGGGCCCAGGTGGAAAGAACATAAAGTACAAGCAATAAAATTGCTCTTTTGCTTGCTTGTAGAATAAAGCTGGCAAGCGAACCGGCCGATAAAACGGCGCATAATAGAACAAGGCTGTACATGCGGGCTTCTTGAGCGTAATGAATGTCGAAAGGAGAGATTGCTTGCAGAAAAGCCGTTGCCAATGCCGCACGTTCTCCCAGAAGTGAACGACAAAAATAAAACAAGGCGATTATGGATAGCACTGAAAGTAGAGCCGATAATGAGCGAATAGCCGTATCGTCTTGACCGATATTGTGCAACCAAAAATTGAGCAGAAGCGTATAAAGCGGAGGACAGAGCGGGTCTACTTCGCGAAAATGATCAAAGAGGTCGGCTTGAGAGCCCGGCGCGGCAAAACGAAACAAAGAAGGCTCAGTTGCTGTGCTTAAAAAATCCGGTAAGCCATGGGCGTAGGCTCCAACTAGGCTTTGATAACCTTCATCCAGCCACAAGCTTTCAAAGCTGATACCGGCAAAACGTAATACTGCCGCCAACAGTATTATCAGACAGAAATAAGACCAGGTGCCCGGTGGGCGCAGTGTACTTGCGTGGCTCATATTGTTGTCCTACAACATAGAGGCTAGCGCCCAGTTTAGCAACTTATATAGTCGGGAACAAAAAAGAGGGTTTTGCGGAAGGAGAATCATGGCTCTTGTTAAGAAAGAGGTTGGTGAGCTGCTTGTTGAAAACGGGCTCATTACACCGGAAGAGTGGAAATCGGTTCAAGTCGAACGGGAAAAAACCGGCGAGCCGATTAGCTTGATTTTGTCTCGCTTGGGCTTGGCAACAGAAAGCCAGGTTAAAAATGCCCTTGAGCTTCAATATGGCGTTAACTTTCTGTCTTTGAATAAAGCCGAGCCGCCAACGTCCGAATGTTTGAATCTTTTACCTGAAGCCGTAATGCGCCAGCATCAGTTCGTACCGATTATGAAAGATGGTAATCGCGTAACTTTGGCCATGGTCAATCCGAACAATTTAGCGGCTCTTGATGACATTAAAGTACGTCTTAAGGGCATGAACATTAAGCTGTCGGTTTGCACTGAAGACGACTTTCAGTCTTTTATGGAAACCACTTATTCCCAACATTTAGTCGAACAGCTGCAATTTGCGGATCAAGGCGCTCAATCTTTTATTGATCAAGAAGTTGATTTAAGCCAAATGGATATTTTGGCTGATAGTGGCGAAGACCTTAGCGAGCGCGATCTGGAGGAACAAGCCGGTGATGCGCCGATTGTGCTTTTAGCAAATCAAATTTTAGCCAAAGCGATTAAGGGCAAGATCTCGGATATTCATATTGAACCTCACGAAAAAGAAGTAGCGATTCGCTATCGTCGTGATGGCGTTTTGAATCTTGATCGCCGCTTACCCAAACCAATTTTGCCGGCTTTAGTTTCGCGCTTTAAGATTATGGCCGATCTGGATATTGCTGAACGGCGGCAACCGCAGGACGGTCGTATTCGAGTACGTCTTTCTGGTAAAGACATCGACTTTCGGGTTTCCACCTTGCCGGCCAAGTTCGGTGAAAAGGTGGTTATGCGGATCCTGGATAAATCAAATACATCAATTGGTTTGAACAAACTAATAACCGATGCTGAGGCTATGGAAACAATCATCGATATGATTAAAAAGCCTTTCGGCATTATTTTTGTTACCGGACCGACAGGTTCAGGTAAAACAACAACTTTATATTCGGCTCTTGCCGAACGAAATACACCGGACGTCAACATAGTTACAGCCGAAGACCCGATTGAATACGATATGTCCGGCATTACGCAAGTGCAAGTCATTCGTGAAAAAGGTATGGACTTCGCTCGAATTTTGAGAGCATTTCTCCGTCAAGATCCTGACATTATGCTTGTTGGAGAAACTCGGGATAAAGAAACAGCAAAAATTGCTGTAGAGGCCGCGCTAACAGGTCACTTGGTTTTTACTACCCTTCACACAAACGATGCACCAGGAGCAGTTTCACGTTTGGAAGAGATGGAAGTGGAGCCTTTCTTAATTTCATCGGCAACGATCGGCATCATCGCTCAACGTCTTGTGCGTAAGATCTGTTCCGAATGCCAGGAAGAATATCTGCCTGATCGTAATCTTCTTGAATATTTAGGTTTACTTGAAGGCTCGCAAGAGGCTTTGGCGGACAGCACAATACAGTTTTATCGTTTTCGTGTGAACAAAAAAGGTTGGCCCATATTTATTCGCGGCAAAGGTTGCGACAACTGCAACGGCAGCGGGTATCGTGGACGAGTTGGCGTCTATGAAGTAATGCGCTTTAACGATGAGATCAGAGATCTTATTTCTAAACACGCTTCAACGGCCATGTTGCGTTTTGCCGCTAAGCAATCAGGCATGATTCCGCTTAAAGAATATAGTTTGCGTCTTGTTGGCGCCGGTCTAACTTCGCCTGAAGAATGTATCCGTGTAACCATTTCCGATACCGGTGGTGAAGATAAGCTTTGTCCGAAATGTCGAAATCCGATTGGCGATGATTTTATTCGTTGTCCGTTTTGCCAGCATGAACTAAAAGTGTCATGCGTCCGTTGCGGTATGCTACAAGAAGATACCTGGGCAGCTTGTGCTAAATGTGGATTGTCTCGAGAGGAGGCGCAACTGGATCATGTCTGTTGCGGCTGTAAAGCCGAGGTATTCGGGACCTGGAATCGCTGTCCGTATTGCCAGACTGAAAGGCAATATGACGTTCAAAAAGTAGAAATTCTCCAGGAGAACCAAGCAAATGGCAGTTGAGATTCAAGAAATTTTGCAACTGGTTGTCGATAAGGGCGCTTCCGATCTCCATTTGAAAGTAGGGCTGTCGCCGATCATTCGGACATCAGGCGTACTGATGCCAAGCGAATTTGAAGCTTTAAGCAAGGATGATTTGCAACGGATGGTCTTTTCTATGCTTACAGGCGAGCAGCGTAAGCATTTAGAAAATAATTTTGAGCTTGATTGTAGCTATGCTGTTTCCGGTTTAGGACGTTTTCGCGTAAATGTATATAAGGAACGTGGTAATTATGCTGTTGCTATGAGAACCATCCCGGTGCAGGTGCCGGTTCTTGAGGATTTGGAGTTGCCGGCAATTATTTCTAAAGAGCTGGTGCACAAACCGCGGGGCATGGTTTTGGTTACCGGACCGACTGGTTCCGGTAAATCATCGACATTAGCCGCTATGGTCAACTGGATTAATGAAAATCGTTCGGAGCACATCCTTACTGTTGAAGACCCCATTGAATTTTTGCACCGCAACAAAAAATCCATTATCAGCCAACGCGAGCTCGGTGCTGACACGAAAAGTTTTGCTAACGCTTTGCGCGCGGCTTTGCGTGAAGATCCGGACATTATTCTGCTTGGTGAAATGCGAGATCTGGAAACCATTAGTCTTGCCCTAACAGCAGCTGAAACCGGGCATTTGGTGTTTGGTACTTTGCATACGAGCTCGGCTGCCCAAACCGTTGATCGGATTGTTGATGTATTTCCCGAATCGCAACAGCAACAAGTGAGAATTATGCTCTCTGGATCGCTTGTGGCGATTTTAAGCCAAACTCTTTTGCCCCGTGCTCAACCAAAATCAGGGGTTTCTTCTCAGTTGCGTGGACGAGCTTTAGCTGTGGAAATTATGGTTAATACACCTGGTATTGCCAATCTTATTCGTGAAGCGAAAACGGCTCAAATCTATTCGGCTATTCAAATGGGAGCCGCTCAAGGTATGCAAACTCTGGAATCCGCTTTGGCCGGTTTGGTGAAATCGGGGGCAATCACTTATCAGGATGCGTTGTTGAAAACCAGTCGTGCTGATGATTTCAATCGTTTAGTTGGTCCGCAAGCTGCGGCTTTGGCCGGTATGTCGTCACGCGGCATGGGATAGGTATTTATGGCTTCCACTAAAACACAAATCAATTCTAAAAAAGGCTCTGCGCCGGCAAAAAAAGGCGAGGGAGCTGCCAAAAAGGATATCTTTGCTCGTTTTGAGACAGTTAAACTCAAGGATATGGTGATCTTTTCGCGTCAATTCTCAGCGATGATCGGCTCGGGCGTAGCTATGTTGCGCACTTTAACCATCATTGCCGACCAATGCGAGAACCAAAAATTGAGAGAGATACTTACTGATGTGCGCAATCAGGTGGAGTCAGGGAGCAATCTTTCTGATGCCATGAGTAAATATCCGGATGTTTTTGACCGTCTATACATAGCCATGGTCAAGGCCGGAGAAACCGGCGGTATTTTAGATACGGTAATGCGTCGCGTCGCTGAATTTATGGAAGCCCGGCAAAAACTAACTGACAAGGTTAAATCGGCTATGGCTTATCCGGTTGTGGCTATGGCCGTTGCCGTGCTTGTTTTTTGGGGGATGCTGACTTTTATTTTGCCGGTTTTCCAAGGGATTTTTGCTGGTTTGGGTGGTGAGCTCCCTGCTTTTACGCAAATGCTTGTATCCATGTCTGAGTTTATGAGATCGATCTGGATGGTGGTGCTTGTCGGTGCGATCGGTACCGGGGTCTATTTCTTCAAAAAATGGGCAAAAACTCCTTCCGGGCGGATGAAAGTGGATGCTTTCGTATTGCGTTTGCCGGTCTTTGGCGAGGTAATTAAAAAAGTGGCTGTCGCCAGATTTACGCGAACATTCGGTACTCTGATTCATTCCGGTGTACCGATGCTCACCTCTCTGGACGTTGTTAAGGAAACAGCAGGCAATGCTGTTTTATCTCAAGGTGTGGCTGAGATTCAGAATGAAGTTCGCCAAGGAGGCACTCTTTCCAAGCCGATGGAACGAAACTCGCTTTTCCCGCCGATGGTCACTCAAATGGTGGCTGTTGGCGAAGAGACCGGTAAGTTGGATGAAATGCTTGATAAGGTAGCCGACTTTTATGATGCCGAAGTTGAGAATTCAGTTGAGGCACTTACTTCTGTTTTGGAACCAATAATGGTGGTTGGCGTAGGCGGAATTGTTGGATCAGTAGTAGTTGGTATGTACTTGCCAATATTTTCGCTCATCAATACTATGAAATAATCCAATTTGGTTTGTACAAATTGAGCTAAGGCATTAAAATAGATTAGATCAGTTTAGGCTGATAACATTAATAGCATCTGCGGTCGAAATCTATTACAGTGAAAATTTCTACAACTAATATGGCATCAACACCTGTTGGCATTGGCATGGACAATAAGGCACCGGATCAGGTTCACATGTGGCTGATGAGCTATGCTCAAACGCGGGATCCGGCAGTCCGGGATAAGATCATCCAGCATTCTCTTTCGCTGGTTAAACGTATAGCTTACGGTCTGGCTCGTCGTTCCACTGACCCTGTTGAGGATTTGATTCAAGTCGGCTCGATCGGTTTGATTAAAGCGGTGGACCAATTTAAGCCTGACGCCGGCGCTAAATTTCAGACTTATGCCACCCATTTGATTACCGGTGAGATAAGACATTATCTGCGTGACAAAACAGCGATGATTAGAGCTCCGCGAGAGCTTCAAGAGTTGTCGTTCCGGATTAATCGTCTGGTTCAAAATTTGACGGCTAAGCTGGGGCGAGAGCCAAGCGACGTTGAAATTGCTCAAGATTTAGAGATTCCGGTCAGCCGAGTTAATGAAGCTTATGAAGTAGATAGGCGGCGAACTTTAATCTCGCTGGATCAAGCTTTATCTAATGATGCCGGAAGCGAACAATCATTAATCGACACTTTGATTGATGGTCGTTATCACAGCAATCAAATTGCTAAAGAAGATCGATTTATGCTGGCAGAAGCGATCAAGCATTTGCGCGAAGGGCTAAAAGAGGTCGTGCAACTGACTTTCTATGAAGATTTAAGCCAGACTGAAGTAGCCAGGAGGCTTGGCATTTCGCAAATGCAAGTTTCAAGGAGATTGAGAGCAGCTACGGCAGAGCTCTACAAAATAATTACTCAGGCTAAGAAAGCGGCAGCCAATTCAAAGGTAAGGCATGAGTGACGCAGTCATTCAAGTAGACGGCTTAGTTAAAGACCACGTAAGTAATTTTTTGAGAAAGCGTTTTCGCGCTTTGGACGGACTTAGCTTTAAAGTAGCTAAAGGCGAAACTTACGGTCTTTTGGGTCCGAACGGTGCCGGCAAAACTACAATTCAAAAATTGCTATTGGGTTTAATCCGGCCGACAGCCGGCGAAGTAACCGTATTGGGAGAAAAACCAGGTAGCCGAGATGGGCTTGGGCGAATCGGTTATTTACCTGAGAATCCCTATTTTTATACATATTTGACTGGGCAAGAGTTTCTGGAATTTTTTGCTGTTTTGGCCGGAGTGCCGGCGACAAAACGAAAAGAAAGAATCGATTCTCTTTTGGAGCTTGTTTCTTTGAAAGAGATACGGCAGCGGCCTTTACGCAAATTTTCTAAGGGAATGCTGCAAAGAATAGGCATCGCTCAGGCGTTAATCAGCGATCCGGAGCTTGTTTTTTTGGATGAACCAAATTCCGGACTGGATCCAATTGGGCGCTACGATATCCGGCGCATTATTTTGGAGCTCAAAGCGCAAGGTAAAACGGTTTTTCTCAATTCACATATGCTTCCTGACGTTAGAGAAGTTTGTGACCGTGTCGGTATTTTGCATCGCGGAAAGCTTGTCGCTGAAGATAAAATCGCCAATATTTGTGGTGCCGGCGGCTATCAGGAGCTGGAAGAGTATTTTATGCATACTATCGAAGTTGCTGAAAATGAATATCGCAAAGCTGGCAGCATCACCCCTTATCATATCGAGAGGGAGAGTAATCGTTGAATGTTTAAGCTGGATGTGATCAATGCAGTTGCTTTGAATACCTTTCGCGAAACGGTGCGTGATCGCGTGCTCTACGCGATTTTTTTCTTTGCTCTTCTGGCCAGCATTGCCGGCGCTATTTTTGGTAGCTTGTCGGTGCATCAGGAAGTGCGCATTCTTCTTGATCTTGGACTTTTGACAATCACTATATTTGGTGCCGTGATTGCTGTTTTTGTTGGTGCCAATCTTGTTTTCAAGGAGATAGATAAAAAGACAATTTATTTGATCTTCAGCAAACCGATTGCCCGCGGCGAGTTTATTTTGGGTAAATTTCTCGGCTTGGCTTTGTGCCTTTTAGTGATCATTTTTGCCATGGGTGCGTTTTTATATTTTGTTGCTTGTGTGCAAACTGGTGCTTTCGGTCCTGTCTATCCGCTTGCCGGAGCGCTTAGTTTGGTTTATTTAGAGCTGGTTCTGCTTGTGGCTATGGCTACTTGTTTTTCTACGTTTGCCACACCGCTTGCCAGTACTTTCTTTGCGCTTGCCCTATGGATTTGCGGACATTTGGGTTTGTCGTTACTTAATTTGGGGCAATTGTCCGAAAGTCCGGTCGTAAGAGCTGCTACCAAAGGCGTTTATTACGTTCTTCCGGATTTAGCCAGCTTGACTATGATTCGTAGTGAAATGATCGATGCTCGATTCGTTTCACCAACGGTAATCTTGACTGCTGTCGCCTATGTATTTGTGTACAGTATTTTGCTTTTAAGTCTGGCATCGATCATTGCTGAGCGGAGAGAGTTTCAATAAGCGTGACTGTGGCAGCGGACATTTTTGGCAATCATCCTTTCGTCACTTGTGTCGGAGCCTTTTTCTTAGGACTTTGTTTTGGCAGCTTTCTTAATGTGGTGGCTCTGCGTTCGTTAAAAGAGCAGTCAGTTTGGTGGCCGCCCTCGCACTGCCCGCAGTGCGAACATGCGCTATCCCCTTGGGATAATATTCCGCTGCTTTCCTATCTTTTACTTGGCGGACGTTGCCGCTACTGTCGTAATAGTATTTCTTGGCAATATCCGGTTGTTGAGCTCGCGACCGGTCTTGTTTTCTGTGCTATCGCCTATGTTTTTTTAGTGCTAAACCTGCCCTTCGATGGGCAAGCCTATGCAAACGGGGCTTCATTATATGAGTCGATTAAAGCCGGTATTTTGCAGCATAGTTATTTAGCTGTTGATGCTGATGGATTTAGCCCGATCAAATTGAGCTTAGTACTGGGTTTAGTGGCATTAGCCTGCACCTTGATCGCTGTTACTGTTACTGATTTTCGCGAACGGCTTATTCCGCACGAAATCACTTATCCCTCGATGCTCCTCGGGCTTTTATTTAGCGCCATTGTCAGAAAAGATCTGCTTGGTGCACTAGCTGGCGCCGGAGCGAGCTACATTATTTTTGATTTCTTGGCTTTTTACGGGCTCAAATTTTATCTATCCGTTCACGGTGAGGATGGTGAGGCTGTCGAAGAAAAAACAATTGATGAAGAGTTGGATGGTGATCTTGGCTTGCCTGAAGCTCAAACTGAGGAACCAATTGAAGTTATGGGTGGAGGCGATGCGGTTTTAGCTGCTGTTCTGTCGGCGTATCTCGGTTGGCAAATGTTGGTTGTAGTTCTGGTTGTTGGTTTTCTTTCCGGCACGCTCATGGGGCTTGTTTTATTATTCAAACAGATGAAAATTGCCGGCATTCTTGGGCAAGGAATTAAGCGCGGATTTACTTGGGGCCTTATTGCCGGAGCGTTCGTTAGCGGTTTATTTTTGGTTTTTCAGACTGTGGTTTTGCAGCAAGCTCTTAGCGGGGAGCTTTTCGGTTTGAGTATAATGTTTGCCTTGCTTTCGGTCTTTTCATTTTTACTTTTAGGCATAATTTCTGTAGGTAGCCAGGTGTCTAAACCGTTTCCTTTTGGCCCGGCCTTAGCCTTGGGTGGATTTGTTGCTATTTTTTTGATTCCATTTTGGCTTCCATTCAATTAAATAAGGCATAATGGCATTGGTAATCTCTGACTAAAGAACGGTGTCGATCGTGTTTAGTTTTGGCAAGAAACCTGGTCCGCAAATCGGAATCGATATAAATAGCAGCACACTCTCAGTTTTGCAGCTGGAGAAAACGAAAGCGGAAGTTAAAGTTAGCCGCTTTGCAAGTATGATGGCGCCACCAGACATAGTGCGCGAGGGGTTGCTTGCCGAACCGGAAGCCTGTGGGCAGGCTCTGAAAGAACTCCTTGACAGCGCCGGGTTTCCGGCAAAGGGACCGCGTCCGGAAGCAAATCTTTGCGTTCCCGGACAAGCGGTCGTGATCAGATTAATGCCTGTGCCAAAAGGTATGCCCGGCGACGAATTAGGTGAAGTCGTTCGTCAGGAAGCGATTAACAATCTGCCTTTCCCAATCGATGAAGCCAATCTTGACTGGACCAGGGTGCCGGGTACGGTGCGGGTCGATCCGGATGGAGTCGAACGTGAAGACATACTGATTGCTGCTATGCAGCGGATGGTGGCAGAAGGCTATTGGAAAATGGTCGAAGCTGCCGGTATTACTCTTGGCCGCTTAGAAATAAGTTCTTTATCCATAATCCGTTCTTTAGCTGTTGCCGGCACGATCGGTGCTGATAGCGGGCTCTCTTTGCTGGTTAATATCAGACAAGAAGCTACCGACATTACGCTGGTTAATAAAACCGTGCCGTTGTTTACACGTTCGGTGCTTTTTGGTGTTGATTCTGTTGTCGAAACCATGGCTCGCGGTATGGGCATGACTATGGAAGAGACCCTGGACCTGTTGCCTCAAATTAAACTTATTGGCGCACCGACAGTAGACCCGCGAATGAGTCAGGCTGCTCAATATGCTCATCCGATCTGCGCTGATTTAGCGGCAGAACTGGGGCGCTCCCTTGATTTCTATATGTCGCAAGTTGGTCTTGTTTCGGTAGATCAAGTGATTCTATGCGGAAGCGGTACAGCTATCGGTGAGATCGATCAGTTTATTTCTAACCGTTTGAACTTAAAAACGATTATTGCCAATCCTTTTCAGGGATTGGTTTACGACTCAGCTCAAATTTTAGAAGACAGACGTGCTTACCATGCCGCGCTTCTCGGTTTAGTAGTGCCGGTGGACAGTCTTCCGGAAAATACGGTTGAGATCAATCTTAATCAGTCGGAGCCTGATTTTGGCGGAGCGGAAGGTGATGCTCCTCCGGAACGGCCGACTCCTTGGTTTGTCCCAGCCTTGGCTGGAGGCGGTGGTTTAGCGCTGCTTTCGCTTATGGTTTTTCTTTACTTTCAATTTTTAGTTCTTCCCAGTAAAGATAAAGAGATGGCTGAGCTGGAAGCTCAAATTAGCGAAGGTAAGCAGCACAGCGAAAGTATGGACAAGCAAAAGACCGAGATTACGGCGCTTGAAACCAGAAAAAAAGCGCTGGAGACTATTATTAATCACGGCATGCCGATGACTGTATTGATGAAAACTATCCAGGAAAATACACCGGGAGGTGTGAGCATTGTCAGCATCAAAGTAGCTGACGGTATGGCCACAATAGACGGGATCTGTACTGATTTCAGCCGTCCGTCACATTTAGCAATTAATTTACAAGGTTCCAATCTTTTTACACGGACCGATATGAATTATGTGCAACGGTCGGAAAAACATCCGGAAACAGTTAATTTTGAGATTGGCGCTATGCTGGGCAGCGGCTTAGAAAGCCAAAGAGTAGACAATCCGTTAGCAACTATTGCCGGCGCTCCCTCTGTCAACAAGCAAGGAAAAGTGCTTGATTTTTTTGCTACCTGGTGTCCGCCTTGTCAGCGTATGAAGCCATTTATCGAACAGGCACGCCAGAAGTACGGCGAACAAATTGAGTTTGTGACGGTGGATATTGACGATCCGAAAAACGCCCAACTTGTTTCTCGTTATAACGTAAAATCGGTGCCTAATCTTTTCTTTCTTGATCCGCAAGGAAACTTAGTTACCCAGCTAAAAGGTTTCGGCGGTACGGCAAATGAGATTTATGCCGCTTGCGACAAGCTTAAGCAAGTGGCGGCACAAACCGTGACCAAGTAAGATGAAGCTGGTGGGAGAAAGAAAATTATGAGTTTCAATCTCAAAATAATCCTGGCAGTTGTTCCTGTGTTGATCGCAGGCTATGTGCTTTTCAGTCTTTTCCCGCCGGTATGGGAAGAGGTGAGTAGCAAAAGTAAAGTCATTGAGGAAAAACAAGGAGAGAAAAGCTCTCTTGACGATAAATTGGCCACGCGGGGCAAGCTTATACAACGCAAGCGCAAATTGGAACAAAGCATATCTATGTTGCGCGAATCAGTGCCGAAAAATCCTGATCTGGAAATGTTCAATCTTGATCTGGAAAAGATGTGTGAAAAAGCCGGAGTTGATTTGATCTCAATTGCTCCGCCTAAAGAAAATAAGAAAAAAGCCGGAGCTAAAGAGACATTTCTCGGCAAAAAAGAAGATGACTCAAAAACAAAAGCAAAAGATGACAAAAATAAAACGGCGACAGAGCCGCCTAAGCCTCAATCCGAGCTTTCGGAGTTTGAGCAACAAGTAGTTTTAACCGGAAGTTTCAACGGTTTGCAAAAACTGCTACATGAGCTGGAAACATATCAGCGTGTAGTCAAAGTTAAAGAGCTTATATCACATATTCCAAAACGAGATGATAAGGCCCAGGCTCTCCCTGCCGATCAACAGGTTGGTGCCGATGAGGAGCCTGGAGATCCGGAACATTTGTATATTTCGCTTAGAATCATTGCTTATTATTCGCCCTAGGAGAAAGCATGGAAGATCAAGATCAAAAGAAATTTCGCTTGATGATTCTGGCTGTTGCCGGTCTGCTTTTGCTTGGATGTGCCGGTGGTTGGCTCTGGTACAGCAATAAGAATCAATCTTCGGAATATGAAGAGCTAACTGTAATTACTACTCACAGTACAGCTCCGACAAAAATTCTTGCTTCGCCGGGTGTTACTGCCACAACAACTACTACTACAAAAGAGATTGTTGCTACTAATGTTTCGCCGACTCCGACAATGGCCCCGCCGCTAAAGCCAGTTGCGCCAGGAGCAGCACCACCGGTAGCTATACCGGCAACTGCACCAATAACCACACCGGTAACATCAACTACGGCGCCGGTTATTTTACCGAAGCCGACTGTAGCTCCTAATGCAGTGTCGCCGCCGGTCACTCTGCCGATTGCCGCAATGCCGGCAGGAGTAACTGCAACTGTCCAGGCTCCGACGCCGACCCCAGGAAAGTTTCCGGCAACTAAGCGTGAACAAGCCGCTTTAGAAGCTAAACAAAAAGCTGGTCGCACTAATCCAATGACTCCGGTTTTTGAAGGCGGCACTTTTCCGCGTTTTAGCGCTCATGGTCAAACTGAGACATTGCCGACAGAAGCAAAAGGTATTGTCCCGGCGCCGCCCAAATCAAAAAATAAAGCTAAGCCTGGTATTAATGCTTTGGCTGTAGCTAGCGCGGCTAAACAGCGCCTGGTTCCGCCACCGCCACCGACGGTTATGCCTTCCTTAGCTGGTAATCCAGGTGGAAGTCTTCCGCCCGAAGCCGGTCTGCCGATTATGCAACTGCCGCCCCCGCCGGACAAACCATCCATGGCCGGTCATTTACGTTTAAGCGCAATCATCGGCAATCGTGCGGTAATTCAAGTCCCGTACGAACTACGTTTCCAGCATCGCTGGCCAGCCCAACTGATGCTCGGACCGGGAGAGCAATTCGAGTCTATACGAGTTGTTTCGGTTGATCCGGACAGCGTCACAATTGACGAAGACGGAGAACGCTCAATAAAAACTTTGGCGGCAATTAAATAAAAAGTTTGCCGTAGTCTTGAGGCGTATCAATATTGAAATGAGCCGGTAAGCCTGGTCCTTTGTGCGCTGATTTCGGCGGCGAAAAAACTTGCATATTCATGTCGCCGACAAAATCAACGCTGTCTTTTTGTTCTTCAAAAAGCGCTTTTTCCAAAGAGTCGACGCAGCGTTTGGAATAAATGCCGATTAGCGGTTCAAGCTGACCTTCGTCTCCGTAAATTAGGAGATCTAGATCGTGACGTTTGGCGGACATTTGTCGAATCAACTGCTTGTCTAAAAGCGGCGTGTCACAAGGAATGACAAAGCTTTGCTCGTAATGCGAAACAAGCAGACCGGATAGAATTCCAGCTAGCGGACCGCGATTAGGGATGATGTCTTTTACTACGTTGGCACTCAAATGCTCGAAAGCGTCAGGATTATTCGTAACAAGAAAAACTTCAGCAAAAAGTTCTTGCATGCAATCCAGTCGGTACTCAATTAGAGTTTTGCCGGCATAAGGCAAAAAAGCTTTTTCACGACCCATGCGCGAGCTCTTTCCGCCGCATAGAATTATGCCGCTCATGGGCATAGGTAACTGCTCTCTGGGCGTAGATAATATATCCGGGTGGTGTCCGTGGCTCGGTCCTTCCCATTTATTTTTCTGACGAGTCGGTAATAGCTGATGCAAGCTTGCAGTCCTTTCTGTTAGTTATTGATTTATTGTCCGCGATAAACCGGTTCACGCTTTTCGGCGAATGCAGCTAAGCCTTCTTTGCGATCTTGCGTATTTAAGAGTTGTAGATAAGAGCGGGTTTCCAAAGCTAAGCCAGCTTGCAAATCGCAATCAAAGCCTTGATCGATAGCAGATTTTGCTGCACGCAGAGCCAAGGGAGCAGCACTGGCAATCTCTTGGGCCCAAACTCGCGCTTGAGCGATCAGTTCATCATGCCACTCTTTATTTGGATCTTTTTCAGCGGCAACAAGCTTATGCACCAAACCAAATTGATAAGCTTCAGCAGCTTTCAACGGACGAGCAGTCAAGATCATCTCTTTAGCTTTTGACTTACCAATCAAGCGGGAGAGCCGTTGTGTACCGCCGGCTCCTGGGATGATGCCTAGTTTCACTTCGGTCAATCGCAGCATGGCGTCTTCGGTCATAATTCGTAGATCGCAAGCTAAAGCAAGTTCAGTACCACCGCCATAAGCTGAGCCGTTCAAAGCGGCAATCACCGGTTGAGGCAATTCTTCAAGTGCAATCATTGCTGATTGGATCAAGTTCAAATAATCAATTACTTGGCCTTCGCTCATGCCTTTTCTTTCGGTCAGATCGGCCCCGGCGCAAAAGGCTTTAATACCTGAGCCGACGACAATCACGACACGTACGTCATGATCTACGGCTAGATCCTTAGCGGCCTTGCGTAATTGAATTAAAAGTTCGCTGTTCAAACTGTTATGAACTTTCGGTCGGTTCAGTTTGATCCAGGCAATGGTTCCTTCTTTTTCAACTACAATCGGGCTTGTCATTGACTTGTCTCCAAGGATTGTTTGCGACTGGCCAGACATGCTTGTAAATACCTCCCGGGCAATTTATGTTGAACTAACTCTTCAGCTAAGGCACCGGCATCGGCTAATCTTTCCAGATTGACTCCGGTTTCAATGCCCATGCCTGAGAGTAGATAAACCAGATCTTCGGTAGCTAAGTTGCCGGCAGCACCCGGTGCGTAAGGGCAACCACCCATACCGCCGATACTGGAGTCGAAAATTGTAATGCCAGACTGCAACCCGGCAAGAACGTTAGCCAGAGCTGTTCCTCTGGTATCGTGAAAATGTAGAGCCAGCTTTGTTTTATCTACGGAGCCTTCAAGTCTAGTCAGAATATTCCAGACATCTTTTGGAGTGGCGGCGCCGATGGTATCACCAAGTGAAAGTTCGTCAATGCCGATTGCGACAAGCTGATCTACTAGTTTTTCTACCGCTTCCGGATTTGTTCTTCCTTCATAAGGACAAACAAACACTACTGAAAGATAGCAGCGCACACGCAGACGGTCTTGTTTAGCGCGAGCAGCTAGCTTGCTTAAAGTTTCTAGCGCTTCGGCGGTTGATTTATTGATGTTCTTCTTGTTATGGGACTCAGTCGCCGACATGAACAAAGCAATCTCTTTAAGACCAGCTTCCAGAGCTTGTTCGTATCCTCTGTCATTGGGAACCAGTGCGGAAGTGAAAACTCCGTCCGGCAAGCGCAAAGCTTGCGCCACTTCTTTGCCGTCGGCCAGCTGTGGTATCCATTTCGGGCTGACAAAAGAGCCGATTTCGATATGCTTAAGACCAGCTGCAGCTAAAGCCTGTATCAGACGAACTTTATCCGTACTGGCTACTTTTGTGGCTTCATTTTGCAGACCGTCTCGCGGCCCGACTTCGACTATTTTGACGCTTGCCGGCAGTGACTGTCCCATTTTTATCTCTGCCTTTAACTAGGCTAGAAGCATCAAGACGTCGCCTTCGTTGACAAAATCACCGGCAGCAACTTTTACTTCGGAAATTTTGCCAGTTACCTCAGCGGTAATCGGCAACTGCATTTTCATTGATTCGATGATTAGGACGTCTTGCCCGGCAGTTATATCGTGACCAGGAGCGACGAGAACTTCTACAACCGTGCCGGCCATCATGGCGTTTATTTGCTTCATACCAATGCCTTTCTCAGCCAATTAATCTGTAACCGGACTAATGTTAGCAAAGAGTATGATCCTGAATATGACGGTGTTTTAAGTGAAGACTACTTCTTGTTGAAGAGCCCTCTCATGGCATCATTAAAACTCTTGACTGTGTCTTTATCCATTTCCGGGGCCGGCTCTGCACCCCATTCATTGCCGGCAGCTTGAGCTTCATCTTGGCTTGGTGCCTGAGCCGGTGGTTCCAAGGTTGGTGATTCTGCTGCTGGCGGTGTTGGCGCCGCCGGAGGCGTTTCCATTTGTGGCACAGGGAGCTCCTGGCTATGGAATTGGTTTGCCCTAGGTTGTCTGTCCGATATAGGTTGGCTGTTTGTTTGGCTACCTGGATGTACGTAGCGTTCAAGCATGGAAATAACTTTTTGTCTGTCTTGAGTGACAACTTGCTGCTTGCTGGCGCATGAAGTCAGTCTCGTTTCCAGTTCGCCAATCTGCTCCTGGACAAGATTCAGTTCAGCTTCTACCATTGCCAATTCATTTGTGAATTTGTCAAGCACCTGCTTGAGTGCCTCACCGCTGTCCATATCTTGACTCCTAACAACTAACCAAGCTCAATATGCCCAGTTTTTTTGGAAAGTATTTAGGCGTGTTGGAAATAGCGGACCATTTCGCTAAATTCGTTTAAGTCCCTGGAAGTGTCTTGTAGGTCAGTGCCGTCAGCATAAATATGAACCAGAGGTTCAACTGCGTCCGGTAAAACTAAAATCCAATGAGATGGTCTAGTTTGGATTTTAACTCCGTCTAAAAGCTCCATCGGCCGTTCCTGATTTTTTTCGACCAAAAGACGCATAACTCGGCCTTTTCTTTCCCAGGGACAGTGAACGGAATCAACTTGATAGACCAAAGGTGGTAATTCGGCCACAGCTTGATGCAGAGTTCGTCCTTGATAGGTTAAATGCTCTAGCACTTGTCCAAAAGTAAACATGGCGTCATAGCCGTTTTGGAATTCAGGAAAGATAAAACAACCGTTGGCGCTGCCACCAAGTACTGCATCAGGAATTTTTGCCGTAGTGGAACCGATTTCGGTTTCGGAAGCTTTGCAGCGTACAACTTTGCAGTCATAGCGGGCGGCGATGCGTTCTACAATCGAGCTGGCATTGACCGGTACAACGATTGATTTGCCATGTTTGTCCCGCAAAATAATATCGGCAACTGTGGCTAAAAGGAGTTCGCCGCGTATTACTTGGCCGGTTTCATCGACTAAAGTCAACTGTTCGCCGTTGCGTCCGATTTGCGCTCCCATATTGGCATTTAAAGCCCGAACGACGTCAGCCAATTGTTTGCGCATTGACATTCGTTCTTCTTGTTTAGGCGGATTGCCTCTAATTGAAGCGTTAAGAACGACAGTTTCAATTCCTAATTGACCGAGCAGATCCGGCAAAATTACCCCGGTTTCAGCCATGGCGTAATCGACGACAATAGTCGGCGGCCGTGTAATCAAGCCGCCGTCTTTGGTCATACGAGTGTAATTTGAGCCAGGTACGACGCAAAAAGCAACTTTATCCTGTTCAAAAACCTGGCCTTTTACATGGCTCAAAAATTCGTCCATATAATATTCGCGTACGCGACTGGGATAGCTTATTTGCCCGATGTCCGAGGGTAAACAACGCGGAAAATCTTCTTTGAAGAAAGTGGATTCAATCTTTCTTTCCATTGATTTATTTATTGCTACGCCGTCGCTGTCAAAAAATTCAATACGAATTTTGTTTGAGTCACGTTGTGAAATTCGGGTGTGGATCAGTCCGGCCGCGCGTTGTGTTTTAACATAGTGACGAGCCATAGGCAAAGGCATTGATTCCAAATTTTGAATATCAACACCGGCACTCATTAAACCGGAAACAATGGCTCGGCTGATCATGCGGCTTACGCCCCAATAATCGCGACTGACAAGAACCGGACCACCCTTACAGGTTGCGCCGTAAGCAGCAGCTAAATTGACAGCAAATTCAGGTGTGATTTCAATATTTGATAAACCGACTACGCCATTAGCGCCAAAAAGGCTGCGTGGTGCTTTTGTGCCCCAGATCACTGAAGTTGGTACCATGGCGCCGGAGTCGATTGACTTATCCGGCCAGATGCGAACATCAGGATTGATTTTTGCTTCTTCGCCCACGATTGATGTGGCGCCAATCACGGCGCCTTCCAAAATTTCAGCGCCGTGATGAATGGTTGAGCTGTTGCAAATTATGCAAGCCCGTAAAGAAGCTGAGCTGCCGATATAAGTATTGGACCAAATAACCGGATGCTTGAGGCTGGCTTTCTCTTGAATTACTACGTTGTCACCGATTACTGTGTGCGGCGCTATTTCAACATCTTTGCCGATACGGCAGTTTTTGCCGATTAAAACCGGTGTGTTGAGCTTGACTGAAGAGTCGATTTCGGTGCCTTCTCCGACCCAGATTCCTGGGGCGATTTGCGGTAATTTGATCTCGAGATCAATTATTTGATCGAGAATATCTTTGTGCGCTTGTCTGTAAACAGCAAGATTACCGATGTCGCACCAGTAACCGTCGGCTACATAACCGTACATTGGTTCGTTGCGCAAAAGTAGAAGCGGGAATAAATCATTGGAAAAATCTTGCTCGCGACCCATGACTATATAAAGCAAAACTTCTGGTTCGAGAATATAAATACCGGTGTTAACCGTATCCGAAAAAATTTCGCTAGCGCCCGGCTTTTCCAAAAAGCGCTGGATCTTACCTTCGCTGTCGGTAATTACAACACCATAATCGAGCGGATTGTCCACCCGCTTTAAAACAATGGTTGCTTTCGATTTTTTCTCTTTGTGAAAAGCAATTGCTTCGCTCAGGTCAATATCGGTTAAGCCGTCACCGGAGATCACAATAAAAGTATCTGTTAGATCGTCTTGAATCGCTTTTACGCATCCGGCTGTGCCTAGCGGCTTACCTTCTTCTGTTGCGTATTTGATTTTTACTCCCCAGTCTTGACCGTTGCCGAAATAATCACTTATTTCTTGAGGAAGATAATGCAAAGTAAAAATTACGTCCGTAAGACCGTGCTTTTTTAGAAGCTCAAGTATGTGCTCGGACATCGGCTTGTTGATCACCGGCACCATTGGTTTTGGCAAATGGCAGGTAAGCGGACGCAATCTGCTTCCGGAACCGCCGGCCATGATCACTGCCTTCATAACTTTCCTCCTGCCTTTGCTTACTTATTTTTTGTTTTGATCAGGGAGACCTTGGGTGTAGCGGCTACGCCGTCAGGACCAAGTTTTGTAGCTTCTTTCAGGACTTCTTCATAAAGTTCAAGTGTACGTTTGGAGATCATCTGCCAGTTGTAGATTTTGGAGACTCGTTCGTAAGCCTCGTGTTTGAGAGCTTCGGCAAGCTCCGGATTGCGCAATACTTGCAAAATTCCCCAGGTCAAACTTTGTACGTTATCGGCATAAGTTGTTACACCGTTGGCCATGTGTTCGACAAAATCAGTCAAGCCGCCGGCATCAGAAGTGACAACCGGCACTTTGGCTGCCATCCCTTCCAGTGCGACAATGCCGAAAGGTTCATACAAGCTAGGTATGCAAACGACATCAGCAATTTTATACAGTTGCAACAAAGAAGGATCACTGACATAACCAAGAAATCTGACGTCGTGGTCGATGTGCAAATGCTGCGCTTGGCGTTTCAAATCATCGAGATAGTAGCCGGTGCCGACCATCAGAAATTTGGTGCCAGGACATTCGGCCAAAATGGATGGAGCTGCGTTAAGCAATACTTGCACACCTTTTTCCAGAACCATTCGTCCGACAAAAAGCACGATCTTTTGTGAATCGGTAGCATACTGATTGCGCAATGCCTGCGCATCTTGAAGATTGAAGTCGAACAGTTCCGGATCGATGCCGTTAGGAATAAGACAAATTTTGCTTTGCGGTACAGAAAATTGGTTGGTCAGTTCGTGAGCCATATGATTGCTGTTGACGATTACTTTCCAGGCTTCAAAAGTAAGGCGCCATTCAATCTGATTGATATAACGTTGCAGGTCAGTATGAATGCCTTTCATTCGTCCGGCTTCGGTGGCGTGCATGGTGGCAACCAGCGGTAAGCCAAATCCTTTTTTCAGAGCCCAAGCGGCGTCGCAGACCATCCAGTCGTGGGCGTGAATAATATCAAAAGGTGTTTTGCGATGAATTTCAATTGCATATTGAATCAACCCGATGTTAAGTCGGCTGACCCAAGTAAGAAAATCCGGTGTCGGATCGGTTTGTGTTTTAACGCGATGTATATGAACGCCATGTTCAATTTCGTGTTCCGGACAGCCGGGATGATCGGCCGTGACGACATGCACTTCAACTCCGCTTTTGCTTAACTGTTTAGATAGCTCAGCAACTACTCGTGCCAAGCCGCCGATAATGCGCGGCGGATACTCCCAGGAAAGCATTAATACGCGTTTTGGCACATTCCACCTACTCACTTACTAAAGGACGAGTCATCAGATTCATGATTGCCTTTTGTGGATTTCCTTCGTTTTTGAGAGAAGCTTCTACTTCTTGGGCAATCGGCAGTTCGATATTCAATTTTTTTGCTAATTCGCAAACGGCAAAAGTAGTGCTTACGCCTTCAGCTACAGCTTTTAATTCACTCTCGGCTGTTTTTAACGTAGTGCCGCGAGCTATTTTATAACCTAATTGATAGTTGCGAGATAAAGGACTCATACAAGTGGCAACTAGATCTCCCAGCCCGGCAAGACCGGCCATAGTAGCTGGTTGTGCGCCAAGTAAAACAGCCAACCTGGTTGTTTCGGCCAAGCCGCGGGTAATCAAGGCCGCTTTGGCATTATATCCAAGCTCCAGTCCATCTACTCCACCGGCTGCAATAGCAATGACGTTTTTCAAAGAGCCGCCAAGTTCCACGCCGGCCACATCTGTGTTCCAATAAAGTCTCAAGCTGGGTACGCTCAATTTTTCTTGAACCAAACGGGCAACGGTTGCCTCTTTGCAGGCAATGACCGAAGCGGTCGGTAAACCATTGAGGATTTCGGCGGCCAAATTCGGACCGGAAAGAGTTGCTACCGAAAGCTCGGGTAATACCGCGCTTAAAATCTCGGACATGCGCATGAAAGTTTCAAGCTCAAGTCCCTTGACAGCGCTGACAAGTACGGGCTTTTCTGATTTAAGCGCTGTTTTGACCGAGCCGGCTAAGCTACGCAAAGATTGAGAAGTACAGCAAAAAAGCACAATCTCTTTGTTATGTAAGCACTTTTCAAGATCGGCGCTTATTTCAATCGCTTCGGGAAGATTAAAAGGCAGCGGTTTGTCCATAACCCGCTCCTGGCTTAGATTTGCTGCTTTTTGGCTATCGCGGGTCCATAAAGAAACTTGATTGCCGGACAAACAAAGAATCTTGGCTAGGGTGCCGCCCCAGCTTCCAGCGCCTAATATGGCTACTTTCGCTCTACCACCAGATTTCGCTGCTTGGTTTGTCATGAACAGATCTATATAAGAAAGGATCCATTGTAAGGGTTAAATATGAAAAGAGCTTTTTTCCGGACCTAACTTGAAGCATTTTTGACTATCGGCGACGAAGGCGAGGATCGAGGGCGTCACGTAGGCTGTCGCCAAGAAGGTTGAAAGAAAGAACCGCCAAAAAAATAAAAAGGCTGGGAAAAAATATGAGATGAGGATGAGTGCGCAAAGATCTCCAGCCGTCACTAGCCAGTGTCCCCCAGCTGCATGCCGGCGGCGAGAGACCAAGTCCGATGAAGCTTAAGGTTGACTCGGAAAGAATGGCTTGAGGCACGGTAAATGTAACTGCAACAATCACCGGACCAATAGCATTAGGCAAAAGATGTTTGAGAATGATGGCAATTTGACCTAAGCCGGCGCTGCGAGCGGCATCAACAAACTCTTCTTGTTCGAGCTGTAGAATTTGAGCGCGGACCAAACGTGCTGTGCCCATCCAGCTAACCAGTCCTAAAGAGATCAGAATGCCGGCAGTGCCTCGACCAATAAGAACGCCCATCAAAATCATTACTAGCAGATCGGGTAATGAATAAGCGATGTCGATACCACGCATTAAAAAATCGCCTAATTTTCCGCCGTAAAAGCCGGCGATTGAGCCATAAGCGGTGCCGATTATAAGGGCGATTAAAGCAGTGAGGATACCGATACTGATTGAGAGTCGAGAGCCGTAAATTATGCGGCTGCACAGATCTCGGCCTAGTTCGTCTGTGCCCATCCAGTGTGAGGACGAGGGCGGAGAAAGTATATCGTTGCTGGTTTGGTCAAAGGCGTAAGCGCTGAGATCGAGACCGGAAGCCGAAAGTATTGCCATAGTCGAAAGTGAAATGACTATGCTCAGACAGATAAGCGCTGTCGGCATCTTCAAAAGTCGGCTCCAGGCTTGGTTCATACTCAGCCCTCAATTTTGATGCGCGGGTCAAGCAATGTGTAAGCAATATCGACAATCATATTTGTGACAATCAAAATGATGCCGAATACTAGGGTGGTGCCGATAATCAAATCGTAGTCTCGATTGCTCACGGCAGTAATGAAAAAACGACCCATTCCCGGCACAGCAAAAATGAACTCTACGACAAAAGAGCCGGTGATTAGTATGGCGGTCAAAGGACCAAGTACTGTTACTATCGGTATAAGAGCATTGCGCAAAACATGTTTAATTATGGTGCTCCAATAACCAAGACCTTTGGAACGTGCTGTTCTTACCCAATCACGTTCCAAGGTTTCAAGAATGCTGGATCTGGTTAGACGAGCTAAATAAGCGGCCGGACTGGCACTGAGTGTTAAAGCCGGCAGGATCATATGTTGTCCTGATTCCCAAAGGGCTACCGGTAAAATTCTCAACCATAAACCAAATACGAATATAAGCAAAGCGCCAATTACGAAGGTTGGCACAGAGATACCGATTGTCGCTCCGGTCATACAGATGGCGTCCCAGGCGGTGCCACGTTTGATTGCTGCAATAGTGCCCAAAGGCAGACCGAAAATGATTGCGAAAAATAAGCCTAAAAGACCGAGCTCAAGCGATACCGGAAAAGCGCTAGTCAAAATATCATTTACTGTGCGGTTGGCGTATTTGTAAGAGACCCCAAGATCGCCTTTAGCCAGTCGCTGGAGATATAAAACATACTGCTGACTTAGCGGTTTATCGAGATGATATTTCGCTTTGATATTTGCCACTATTTCCGGTGGCAAGGCTTTGTCCATATCGAAAGGACCGCCGGGTACTATGCGCACCATAATAAAAGTGAGGGTAGCAACAATCCATAGCACTGGAATTGCCGAAAGAGCTCTTTTAAATACGATTGAAAACATGGAACGTTTGTTTTACGCGGAAACCCTAATAGCATACAGGACTTTTCGCTCTTATAGACTGGTATGCTGCCAGGGCTTTTTGACGAGCAAGTTTGTGGTCTACAAGCGGAGCTGGATAGTTTTTGCCCAGCTCGACACCGGCAGCTGCCAATTCAAGTGGTGGCGCTAGCCAGGGGCTATGGATCCATTTGTTAGGTAAAGCTGCCAATTGTGGAATCCAGGTACGAATATAAGCGCCTGCGGGATCGAATTTTTGACTTTGAAGTATCGGGTTGAAAATGCGGAAATATGGAGCGGCATCGGCACCGCAGCCGGCGCTCCATTGCCAACCAAAAGTGTTGTTAGCCAAGTCGGCATCGACTAAAGTATCGAAAAACCATTTGGCGCCCTCTTGCCAGGGTAGCAAAAGATCTTTGACCAGGAACGAAGCGACAATCATGCGAACACGATTATGCATCCAGCCTGTAGCCCAAAGCTCCGCCATACCGGCATCAACTATCGGATAGCCGGTTTTTCCTTTTTGCCAGGCACGAAGATGTTCTTGATTGCCGGACCAGGGAAAGTGGCTAAACTCGGGGCGTAAAGGTTTATCCACTGTTTGCGGAAAATGATAAAGCAGATAATGAGCAAATTCACGCCAAATAAGTTCGCGTAAAAAACATTCGCTGCCGGCTTGTGCGCCGGCTGTGATTTCAGCTTGTTGTTTGACTGCGTGCCAAACAGTAAAAGGGCTGATTTCACCAAAATGCAAATGGGGAGAGAGTCGAGAAACAAAAGATTGATCCGGACGATCCCGCCCTTGAGGATAAGCAGCTAAGCCTTCTTCCAGGAAATGGCGTAATTGTTTTTTTGCGCCATACTCTCCTGGCTGCCAGTTGCTTTCAATTCCGGCGGTCCAGTCAATCCTGGGCAACAAGCCAAGATTGCTTATGGTCACGCTCTGAAATGCAGTGCGTGTACCGTTGTCCAGGTTCGGTTCAGGCAAAGGGTATCTAAGCTTGGATGCAGAAAGAAAGGCTCGCCAAAATGGAGTAAATACTTTGTAGGGCGTACCTTCCTTATTTAAGATGCTTGTCGGTGAGCGTAATAAACTGGCATCAAAGTCAAAGCAGAGGATCCGCTTTTTTTCTAAGAGCGTTTTTACGCGCTCTTCTTGTTTGCGGGCCCAGGGTTCATAACGCTTATTCCAAAAAATAGCCGAAGCTTTGCTCTCTTGAGAGAGCTCAAGTAAAGCTTCAGCGGCCGGACCTTTTCTGATTACAAGTTGAATTTTGTGTTCAGCATAAGTGTCGACAAGGGCTGATAGAGAATGGTGCAGCCAAAAACGACTGGCGGACCCTTCCTCATCGTTGTCGTAGATAAATACCGGTATCACTTGGTGCTCGGCAAGAGCTTCAGTTAAAGCCGGGTTATCGGCCAGTCTTAGATCGTTTCGGATCCAAACAAGAGCAATTGCTTTATTCATTGGGGATCTATCTTTACGTCTTTGAAAAACTGCAGATCAAGCGGATTTATACCAATGCCATGCACCCACGGTTTTGTCATGGTGTTTTGTGTGGCTAAATAAATGCAGGCTATGGCTGCTTGCTCTTTGCATAACATATGATCGGCTTTTTTGTATAAAGCAGCGCGGACCTCAGGCGTAGCGGTTCCGGCTGCTTGGTAGACAATACGGTCGTATTCCGGATTCTTGAAGGCAGTGTCATTGTTGCCGTTGCGGCTGGTAAATATGTTAGCGAAAGTTTCCGGATCGGGATAGTCGGCGCCCCAGGAAGAGCGGAACATCGGTGGCGCATCGCGCCTTAGAGTACGCAAATAGACTTTCCATTCTTGATTGACTAGATCGACATGCACATTTAAATTTCGCTTTAGTTGATCTTGAACGGCTTCCATCACTAAACGAGCATCTTCGCGAGAAGGATAAAGAACCGACACGCTGGGAAAGCCTTTGCCTTTTGGATAACCGGCTTGAGCCAGTAGTTTTTGCGCTTCTGCCGGATTGAATTCGGGACCGGAATCAGCCGCGTAACCAAGCATTCCCGGCGGAATCCAGGTATATGATGGTGTTTCTTGGCGACGCAAGATGCGCGGAAAAATGCGACGATCAATCGACATTGAGACAGCAAGCCGAACACGTTTATCGGTAAAAGGCTTTTTAGTGACGTTGAAGCCGATATAGTTATTGCGTAAAAGAGGAAAATTACGATATTCAGGCGAATTTCTGTTGTCGTAAACATCCGGGGTTGGGAAGCTACGGTTATCGATGAAATCGAGCTGATCGTTTTCATACAAAGCAAATGCTGTTGCTTGTTCCGGAATCATGAACATCTTCAAAATTTCAACTTTAGGCTTGCCTTCAAAAAAATTGGGGTTAGCGGCCAGCTCTATTTTGTATTCATGCATCCAATCTTTTAAAAGAAAAGGTCCGTTAGTTACCATGTTGCCGGCGTCAGTCCAACGATTGCCGAATTTTTCAATGATGTCTTGGCGCTGCGGGTAAGAAGGACAGATTGCGGTTAAATTTATGAAATAAGAAGCTGGATTTTTTAGTTTGACGACAAGGGTGTAGTTGTCGACAGCTTTGACGCCGACTTTAGCAAAATCATTGAGAGTGCCCGTGTTGTACTCATAGGCATTCTCAATGTCATAAAGAAAGAAAGCGTATGGGGCGGCTGTTGCTGGATCAAGAATACGCCGCCAGGCGTACTCAAAGTCGCGGGCGATCAGGTTTTTGCCGTCGCTCCATTTAACGTCGTGGCGTAAATGGAAAGTATAGGTCTTTCCGTCTTTGCTTATTTCCCAGCGCTCAGCGCAAGCCGGGGCACAGGATAGATCATTCTTATATTGAGTCAGACCGATCATCACATTGGAGACAACATCAAATGAAGTCGAGTCGGTGCTCACATGCCAATCCAGGCTTGGTGGCTCATTGGCGATGTTTATGCGTAAAGTATTCGCTTCATAGCGTTTGTCCGCCCTGGTACAAGCACTGGTTAATAGTGCCAGGACGATTAGAGAGAGAAGAGTTGTGCGGATCTGTAATTTGAGCATGGTATTTTACATTGTATGCCTTGCTGGTTGACACTTAAAGAGCGCCCACGCTATACTCCCTCCCAACACCTCGCAAGAGGTCTTTTTTTTCTGGGTAATTTTTTGAAAAAGTATCCCAGTAAGTATTCAGCCTAATTTGCGGAGAACGGACCGTGGCTAAGAAAGATGATCGCCTGATCATTACACTTGCATGTAATGATTGCAAAGAGCGTAATTACACAAGCATCAAGAACAAAAAGAATGATCCAGATCGCTTGAACATCAACAAATATTGCGGTCGTTGCCGTAAACATACAGAGCACAAAGAAACCAAGAAATAAGGAGCTTTTGCGCCCTTAGTTTAATGGTAAAACGGACGTCTCCAAAATGTTTGTTGAGGGTTCGACTCCTTCAGGGCGCGATCTTTTGCAGTAAATTCAGGTATTTAAGCGCAAGGAAATCAAGTGAACGCTAAGACCTCCGATGCCGGCCCGAAGAAAAAAGATAAAGCGGATTTCACCGAATCCAAT
Source organism: Candidatus Obscuribacterales bacterium (assembly GCA_019750335.1). Classification (GTDB taxonomy): domain Bacteria; phylum Cyanobacteriota; class Vampirovibrionia; order Obscuribacterales; family Obscuribacteraceae; genus JAIEPM01. The sequence continues at coordinate 172,384 of JAIEOQ010000002.1, read as the reverse complement.
TCATCGATTCGTTCTCTGCATAAGTTTCTTCTCGACACGCTTATCGAGCTTAGAAAAATCACATGGCCGTCCAGACAGCAAGTGATTCGTGAAACCGGGAGCGTAATTGTTCTTGTGACCCTGATTACAGTGGCTGTTTTAGGTTTTGATTACGCGTTAGCCAAAGTTGTGTTTGAACCGCTCGATCGTTTCGCTCGCCAAATGGGTGGCGGAATCGGTTCACATCATTAATAAGGAAAAGGGAGACGATAGCCAACCATGGCATTCATTAAGAGTGATGGACAAAGACGCTGGTATGCAGTGCAGACGGCTTCCGGTCATGAGAACAAGGTCAAGGAGCATATTGAAAAGCGCATCCTGACTATGGGTGCTCAGGACAAAATTTTTGGCGTTATCGTGCCTGAAAAAATGGTCACTAAGATCAAAGATGGCAAAAGGCTGGAAAAGAAAGAGCGCGAATATCCAGGCTATGTTTTTGTTGAAATGATTCTTGATGACGATTCCTGGCGTGTGGTTCGGGAAGCTCCTGGCGTAACTAAATATGTAGGGGCTGGAAAGAAACCAATTCCGGTACAAGATTCTGAGATTCGTAAAATCTTGAGACTGCAAATGGCCGTCTCTGGAATTAAAGGTAAGAAACAAGCCGTAATAGATGTTAAGGTCGGTGACAATGTTCGAATCACCGGCGGACCGTTCGCTGACTTCACCGGCGAAGTCACGGAAGTCAATCTGGAGCGGGAAAGAATCAAGGCCTCGGTGATCATTTTTGGACGGGCCACACCGGTGGAACTGGAGTTCAACCAGGTTATAAAAGTGTAAATGTCATAGGCAGAGCCTTTTACTGCTTATATGATCAGTAGTTCGAATGTTCAATAGGAAAATGTGTCGTGAAAAAGGTTGTTGGCAAAATTAAACTTCAGATTCCGGCAGGCAAAGCCAACCCAGCTCCGCCAATCGGACCGGCTCTTGGTCAGCACGGCGTTAACATCATGCAGTTCTGCAAGGAGTACAACGCTAAGACTCAAGATCAAGCTGGGATGATTATTCCGGTTGAAATCTCGGTATATGAAGACCGCTCTTTTGATTTCATCTTGAAGACACCTCCGGCAGCTGTACTTCTCAAGAAAGCCGCCAATATTGAAAAAGGTTCGGCTCAACCGAACAAAAACAAAGTTGCTACTCTGACCCGTGCGCAAATCAAAGAGATTGCCAAGGTGAAGATGCCCGATCTCAATGCTACAACTCTGGAAGCAGCAGAAAGCATGGTTATCGGTACAGCAAAAAATATGGGAATTACAGTCTCCGATTAAGTAGACCTAATGTAGCTCCGCACTTGGATCAAAGTTAAGAAGGACCACTTGAAATGGCAACGCTCAGCAAAAGACAACAAAAATTCCACAAAGTTCATGGCGAAGCTAAGTCGCCGCTTAGTGCTGAGGACGCATTGAAGGTCCTCAAGGACAACAAACAAACTAAATTTGACGAGACCGTCGAAGTACATTTCAAGTTAGGTGTTAATCCTAAACTTAACGATCAACAAGTACGTTCGACCGTAAATCTTCCTGGCGGTACCGGCAAAGAAGTAAGAGTTGCCGTAGTCGCTAAAGGTGACAAAGTCAAAGAAGCTCAAGAAGCCGGAGCTGATCATGTCGGTTCTGACGACTTGGTCGCAAAAATTGGCGAAGGCTTCATGGATTTCGACAAATTGGTAGCAACGCCGGACACAATGGCTATGCTTTCCAAGCTTGGTAAAGTACTTGGACCACGCGGCTTGATGCCTAACCCGAAAGATGGCACTGTCACTACCGAAGTTGGCAAAGCAATCAAAGAATTGAAATCAGGTAAGGTTTCTTTCCGGGCTGAGAAAGACGGCGGCGTTGTGCAAATGGGTATTGGTAAAATCTCATTTGATGATGCACGTTTGCTCAAAAATCTAGCTGCTGTTTATGACCAGATCAATAAAGTAAAACCGGCCAGCTGCAAAGGCGTTTATATCAAATCAATTTATATAAGCTCCACAATGGGACCTGGTTTGAAGCTTGATTTGGCTAAAGCACAAGAATTGCCAAAATATCTAACTGCTTAATTAGTTAGGCGTTTATGATTGTTCAACTTAACCGTATTCATCATGCGGCAGTGATTTGCAGCGATTATGCGCGGTCAAAAGATTTCTACACGCGCATTTTAGGTTGTCGAGTAATTGCCGAAAACTATCGCGCTGAAAGAGATTCTTACAAGCTCGATCTAAGTGTCGGCGATAATGAGCAAATAGAACTTTTTTCTTTTCCTGATCCGCCGCCAAGAGTAAGCCGTCCGGAAGCTTGTGGATTAAGACATCTGGCTTTTGTCGTTACTGATGTGGAAAAACAGGCGGACGCCTTGCGTGATCAAGGTGTTCCGGTTGAAGCAGTGCGTGTTGATGAATATACCGGCAAAAAGTTTGTCTTCTTTTTTGATCCGGACGGACTGCCATTAGAGCTTTACGAAGAATGACTATTTTACGCCGACCATAAGCTTGCGAACTGTCGGTGTAAGAACAATCAAGATAGTCAGGCAGATGAACACTGCTATGGCCATGCCACCATATAAGGTGCAAAGCGAGTTGACATTCTCGGCATCGAAAAAACTGCCTAAGTAGCCGGCAAGCATGTTGCCTAACGAAGCAGCGAGAAACCAGATGCCCATGGTCATAGATTTGATGCGGGTTGGAGCTAGTTTGGTTACTGTGCTTAAGCCGACCGGACTTAAACAGAGCTCGCCGATAACCTCAAACATATAAACAGTAGTAAGCCATAGCGGGCTGACTTTGCCGGATACTGCTAATAAGGATGCCGGTACCATTAAAGCAATTCCAGTACCAAGAAAGAAAAGCCCATAAGCAAATTTAGCCGGGCTTGAAGGCTCATGCTTACCTAACTTAATCCAAAGCCAGGAGAAAATCGGAGCAAAAGAGATAACAAAAACAGCTTGCAATGATTGATACCAGCTGGAAGGAAATTGCCAACCGAAAATCTCGTTTTTAGACAAACGATCGGCAAAAAGATTTAGGCTGGATCCGCCTTGTTCGTAGATCGCCCAAAAAAGCATAGTAAAAAAGAAAAGGATGCCTAGCGCCCCTAAGCGCTTCCATTCATCAGCGGTTAAAGGTTCTTTTGTTTGTTGTTCTTGAACATGGATTTTGTTTCGACGTTGCGGTTTATTGCCAACATTTTTAAGTCGTTCTTTTTGCCAAAGAAGATGGATTAATCCCAGGCACATACCAACACCGGCTGCGGCAAATCCCCAGTGCCAGCTTGAATTGGGTTCTAAGCCCATGTGGGATAGCCATTGTTTGAATTCGTTGCTTTGAGCAAGAAAACCGCAAACTATCGGAGAAAGTCCGGCGCCGATATTTATTCCCATATAAAAAATTGAGAATCCGGCGTCACGGCGCGGATCACCGGCTGCGTATAAGCCGCCGACCATGCTGCTAATATTCGGTTTAAGCAGCCCTGTGCCGAGAATAATCAGAGCTAAACCGCCGAAAAAAATCGGTAAGCTGGGGAAGGCTAAACTAAAGTGACCCAAGGCGATAATTACGCCGCCGATCAGAACCGATAGTTTTCCGCCGAGATAGCGGTCGGCGATAAAACCTCCAGGAATGGACATCATGTACACAAGCATGGTGTACATTCCGTATATTGTGGCGGCTTGCGACATAGGGAACCCGAGACCGCCTTGATCCGGAGTTGCTACCATATATAACACCAGGATCGCGCGCATGCCGTAATAGCTGAAGCGCTCCCAAAGCTCCGTGAAAAAGAGCGTGGTTAAACCACGGGGATGACCGCCTAGACCGCCGCTAAGATCCAGATCTGACTCCGGAAGATCTACGGTAGTGTTGGCAATGTCATTAACCATAAGTGTTTAGCGTGTGACCAAACTTGAGGAGTCCAATCCAGCTTCGGCTAGTTTACGTTTGATCTCGGGAATTGCTGCTTCGGCAGCTGTTGTGCCTGCTGCTAAAGCTTTTTTTGCATCACTTTTTTTTGTGGAGATCAGGCTGATGCCATCAACGTTTGGATGAATGACAATATCGGCATTTGCCAGCTGAGATTTGTCCATATCCTCCAGATCCCATTTCAGCATGCGCTTGCTGACACTGCCAATTTTGCGAAAATGGTTCAACGGTACTGGTTCGAAGCGTTCATCGATGTCGACAGCAATAACAATATCCGCTCCCATTTCGCGGCATTGTTTTACCGGTACGTTTGCGGCAACACCGCCGTCTACAAAAAGATTACCGTCAATTTCCACTGGCTTGCGTAAGCCGGGAACTGCAGAACTTGCTTGTAATGCTTGTCCTAAGTTACCTTTGCTGATCCGATGCTTCTGACCGTCGACCAAGCTCAAAACAACAGCGCTGAATGGCGTTTTAAAATTTTCAATATGTGTGGCGCTTGGTCCGACCGACTTATTTACATAATTGCGGAATTTCATGCCGCGATAAAGACCGTCATAAGGGTGCGACCAAAGTCTGGGCATCACCATAATCGGTGCAACGACAACGCGCAAAGACAGAGGCACTGTCATGAAAGCTTTCATCAAAGAGGCGTCTCTGAATTTCTTTTCCAGATCAGACAGTGGCACTCCGGCTGCGTACATACCGCCAACAATGGCTCCGATACTGGTGCCGGCGATGCAATCGATTGGAATTTTATTCTCTTCAAGAACACGTAAAACAGTGACATGAGCTGCTCCGCGCGCGCCACCGCCACCTAAAGCTAAACCGATTTTCGGACGGGCGGGCTTATCTTGTTGGGCAACATTGCCTTGCTGTATTGATTGAGCGTGTGACGGCAGACAAAGGAAAAAGCTTGCCGATAAAATCAAAGAACCCAACTGCTTAAGCATGCGTACCTCTTGGAGACGAAAAGGCTTATTCTAGCCCACTTTAGTTGTTGTAGTATGACGTAGGACTTAGAGTTTGAGAGCACTTGGCGTCCGGGTATATCCTTGAAGATGAAACCGATTTCAATTCTCATTTTGGAAGATCATCAAGTCACCTTGGATGGCTTGCGTATCGGTCTTTCGGCTGAACCTGATATTGAAGTGGTTGGGGCGGCCAGCAATTCTGATGAAGGTCTGCGCCTGGCAGCTGAGCTCAAGCCTGATGTGATTTTGCTTGATCTTCATTTGCCTGGTCAGAGCGGGCCAAAATCCATGGTTAAAGGTTTTTGCGATTTAAATGATTCGAAAGTTCTGATTTTTTCCGGTGAAAGTCGGATGGCTTTTATTCAAGCAGTTCTGGCTTTAGGCGTTTACGGCTACTTACTTAAATCAGAAACTATTTCTAAAGTTGCTGCGGCTGTCAGAGACGTCCAGGCTGGTAAAAAGCCGATTTTATCCGATGCTTTGACCGGCGGCGATACTAAATTGACTAAATCAGAACAGGAAGTACTTAAGCTTTTGGCTCGCGGCATGAAATATCAAGATATGGCTGAAGAACGTATGACTTCCCCGGCCACTGTTCGTAAACAATGCGAGCTTCTCTTGCTAAAACTTGGTTTGCGTAGTCGAGAAGAGCTCATTGCCTGGGCTGTGCAGAATGGTTACGGTAATCTGGATGTGGTGCCTTAAGCGATGTGGCGGCAACTGCGAGATTTATCTTTGTGGCTGTTTGCTGCTGAGCCGGGAAATACGATTAAATCGCGAATTCCGAAGAGTCAGGAAGAAGACGCGAAGCAAGTGGAGCTTGTTGATTATATCGAGCGTTTGAAGGATGCTCCCAGCCAAGACCCATTACGCAAAAGTCTATTAAAAGAGCAGCTTCAGGCTCAGCATGTGGCAACCGAAGATCAGTTGAAACAAAATTGGTTGAAGAATCTGGCCTATCCCGAGGTAAAAGAAGCGCCGGCAGAAGTCCAAGAGTTTGCTGACGCCTCGCGGCAGGTGTATGCGCTGTGTTGTAATTTATTCGAACTGTTGAGCAATTATGCCAAGCAGCTAAATCAATACATGGGCATGTCCACCCTGAAAATAAGCTTGACGGAGCCATCGGAAGTTTCGGAAAAATTTTCGGTCGGCGGTCCATGGCCAAGTCTTGAACAGAGCGAGCAACGAGCTTATTTGCGTTGGCGAGCATCGACCAGAACCTGGAGCCTTTCTTGCCGGGCCAGAGAAAGTGTAATTGAGATCTTCTTGATTCCGGTTTCCGATACCATGCTTTTATCCGGAGGCGAACAACCTTTTCGTCAACGTTTGCGTTTGGAGCTCACCAACCAAAACGGGAAGCCGGTTTGGATTAGCGATGGTTTGCCGCTTGAAGCTGATGATTTGCGAATGCTCATGCGCCAACTTTTTGTTGAGCTTATTCGCTCAACAAAAGATTACGAGCAGCCGATTCAACAGTATTTGGTTGAAGAAGCTTCGGGCTCGCAAGAGCGTTTGGCCAATTCAATCAATCAGCTTTTGCTTGAGCGCCAGAATCTTGCGCAAAAAGTAGTTATTCAGCAAGAGGAAATTCAAAAAAGAATTGCCCGTGATTTACATGACGCTGTGATATCGGATGTGATGGCACTCAAACGATCGTTGTCGTCCGATAAACTTTCAGCTAATGATTTGACTAAATCCCTAGAAACAATAGTTCAACGTTTGCGTGAAATTTGTTATGAGCTTTCACCGCGAGATTTAGCCGATTGGGGGCTTTCGACTGTAATCGAAGACATGCTTGAGCATATGGCGCAAAGAACCGGAGCCGATTGTTTGCTTAACTGTGATCTGGAGTTGCCTTCTTTGCCAAGCGCCGTTGAGTTGCATATTTATCGGATTGTGCAGGAGTCTTTGAACAACATAGAAAAATATGCTCAGGCTACTAAAGCTGTGGTCAACATTACACTTTCCGGGCAAACGTTAACTGTAGAAGTGGCTGATAACGGTAGCGGTTTTGTTTTGTCCGAAACCAACGTCAAAGAAAATATGATTGGCGGTTACGGTATGGCTAGCTTGAGAGAGCGTGTTGATTTAATCTCTTGTTTTTATCCGGCCCGACTGAATATTAAGTCTGAGCCGGACAAAGGTTCAAAGGTTATTTTGGAGATTGACCTAACTTCGGGCAATCAAAAAACGGCATAGTTATTTGTTCGGCATACGCGATTATGCTGATACATAACTGAGAATTTACAAATCTGCTTTTAGTCAGGCATAATCGTTGATATCTGCGTGTGGATCTTTTACTAGAAAGCTCGGTTAAGTCAAAATTTTTCAAGCCGCCTGCATTAGCTAGGTCGGTTTATGCTGCACGGGTTGTATCTGGGGGCTGAATCTATGTTGAGACATTTAATCGCTAATATTAGCGAAACGGCTAAATATAGCCGTCCGCGTAATTCGGGTAGTAAGCGCGCTTATTTTGATAAGAAGTGGGGATCCGATGCTGCTTTCGATAAGAATATGGATCGCAGCCAATATGAAACACTGGCTTTTGCTGATTACGGTGGACAGGGACAGATTAACGATCAAATTTTGATTCAATATAAAACCAAATTTTCCGAAGACCCAAGCGCTTTTCTCGATAAATTGGCTAAAGAAACCCAAGACTTCATAGTGAATAGAGAGCATTTGGCAGAACGCGTTAAACGTGATGATGCCTTACGTAATACCCATATGGTTTTTTTGATGGAACAGTTGTTTGAAACACTGACTTTCTATTCTTTTGAACTTAATAATGCTGTTGGCTTTGGACCGTTGCATATTGCCACGACTTCACCGCGCTTTGTTACCGAAGCCGTCCGCTTCAATCGTTTGAGAGACGCGGAAGAGGTTGTTACTTATTATCGGGCTAGATTATCTACTTCAACTTTGAGCTTGGTTATGCGCGGGGATAAGAATGGGATTCAAATCTTTATTATGCCTGTGGCACGTGCTATCGGCTTAAGCAAGCAAGAGTCCTTTTACCGGCCTCTTGTTACTCTGCAAGCAAAGGTGAGTGACGATCAAATTTTTTGGTGCCAAGAAGATGGCAGCTCTGTGTCTGTCTGTGCTTTGGAAGCACTTTGTATGAATCTATTTCAGGAATTTGTCGCTAAAAATAGAATTAGCCTGCTTGAACAAACAAACTCACGTAATTCAGGGGCTGATCCGGTCGAAGTGGATTAAAGCCCTAGGGGAAATTCCCAGTGAGTCCATGACCGAGCTCTTGCCCAATTCGGCCGTCAGAGTAGATAATGCAGCTGGAAAGTTTGCAGGAGATCGGCCATGCCTGTTTTTTGTTCGGATATGAATACCCCCGATCTAATGAAAGTGGCAGCTGATTATCATCATAAGCGTATAGAACTTTCGGAAAGCGAACGTAAAGCCCTGATTGATTTATTAAAATTGCGTGGACAGTCCGAGCTGGAGTATGGAGAGGAGCTGGAGATTGATTCGGTGCGCCTGTTGCGTCGCGTCACTGGTGCGGTTGGTGTATATTTCAGCTAAGTCTCTAGGCCCAACTCCTTAATCTTTCATTTCTCAGCAGATAAAAACTTGTTTGTAAGACTAAAATTAAATGGTAAGGCTTCTTCGGTAATTGCAGGGAGCAATCTGCTTGGTCAAATTCAAAGACTACTACGCTACGCTCGGTGTTTCACGTTCGGCAACTGATAAAGAGATTAAGACTGCCTATCGGAAGCTGGCGCGCGAATGTCATCCGGACACCAACCAAGGCAATAAAAATGCCGAAGAGAAGTTCAAAGAGATTACTGAAGCTTATGAAGTGCTCAAAGACTCGGACAAAAGAAAAAGATATGACACTCTAGGCGCAAATTGGAAAGCTGGAGCGGATTTTACGCCACCGCCCGGAGCCGGTAATTTTAATTTCGATTTTAGCAATCTCGGGGGCTTTAGCGGTGGCGGTGCTTCGCCCTTTTCCGATTTTTTCGACATGCTCTTTGGTCAAACTTTTGGTCAGCAAGGCGGATTTAATCCGGAGGAGACTTTTGCTGGTAATGGTCGACGATCGCCAGCAAAAAAATATGATCAAGAAGCTGAGATTGAGTTGACTGTTGAAGAGTTAGCTCAAGGAACGTCGCGTAACATCCAAGTTTCAAGACCCGGACAAGGGGTTAGAACGTTGGAAGTTAAAATTCCAAAAGGAGTTCGTCCGGGTTCGCGAGTGAGAGTAGCCGGCGAAGCCGGTCCGAAAGCTGGGGATCGCTCGTCGGGAGATCTGTTTCTTAAAGTCAAAGTTAAACCGCACCCGCAGTTTATCGTAGATGGAGACAATCTGATTTCGGAGTTACCGATTAGCCCTGCTTTGGCCGTTATCGGTGGTGAGGCTACGGTTAACACTCTGGATGGGAGCGTACACGTAAATATTCCACCTTTGAGTCAGAGCGGTAAAATGCTGCGTTTAAGAGAAAGAGGACTACCGCGGCTTAAACAAACCGTGCGTGGCGATCATCTTGTCCGCCTGAAAATAGTTCTGCCGACTAATTTAAGCTCGGAAGAAAAGAAACACTATCAAGAACTTTTGAATTTAGAAAAAGCAAAAGAGCTTAACTCAAAGGTCAATTAATTCGGGGCTTACTTTTTGTTTTTATCTTCGATTGCTTTTTCTAAAGCAACTGATTGCATAAATTCAGTTAGCGCCTGCTTCTGGTCACCTAATTTTTGATAAACGATACAAAGCAGACGATGGACTTCCGGATTGTTCGGCGCAAGCTTTCTGGTCTCTTGCAAATATTGTTTTGCTTCAGCCGTTTTGTTGATATAAATATTGATTTGAGCCAATCTCATTTTGAGCATCGGATCGTCCGGATTTGACTCTATTTGCCGCTCCAAGTCATATTTAGCTTTGTCAACGTTGCCCCAAATGCGAAGAATGGCTTGCATGGCTTCCGGTTTTCCGCTCCGTGCCTCAACATTGATGCCGTTCATGTATTCGTCCATTCCTTCTTCAGCTCGCCCGCCACGAGCAAGAGCAATGCCGCGCAGTTTGTTTATCTGATAATCGTTCGGTCTTAGTTTGCTTACTTCGGCAAATTCAACGGCGGCATCAAGCGGTTTGTCGTTGAGCATATAAATTTGGGCCAACTCAAGATGAGGATCGGCCCAAGTCGGCGATTGTCTTTGCAGCAGCTTGTACTGTTTGATTGCTTCGTCAAGCTTGTTGCTTGCAGTCAATGCTCGAGCGTAATCTATGCGGATATAACGATTGCGAGGCGCTAAAGCTAAGGCACGTTTATAACTTTTGAAAGCGTCTTCCGCTCGCTTTGATTTAAGATAAATCTCGGCCCGACAAACAGTAGTTGCTAAATCATAAGGTTGCTCTTCCAGAAGCTGGTCGACGGCAATCATCGCTTCGGTAAGCTTTCCGGAGGCAGCAAGCTTGGAAGGCTTAAGTAGTTCAGCTTGTTTCATGACACCGGGTCCGTCGTCTGCGGTTTGTTCGACGGCTTTTCCTCTAAAGACCGACTCCTCAGGATTGACGATTGTGGCGTAAAAAAGCACCATGCCCAAGAGTCCGACCAGAACCTGAATTGAGAGCAACGATTTAAGTATCGGCTCAGGTTGGTAGTTTGGTTTTTGCACTGGCCTCTCCAAGATGTTTTGAACGTAATGCTACTAATGCATATGAGAATGATTCTAGAACATTGTGCTCTTTAACGTAGTGCTTAAGTTGCAGTTTTGCAGACTGAACAAGTCGTTGCAGCTCCTGCAAATAAAGGCTGACCGCTGGGTTAACTGCAGCCTGTTTTCTTAAATGAGTCAATTGGCTTGTCATCAAAGCGTCAAGAAGTTCTTCAGGTTGGATTCCTTCTTCAAGTAGCAGGCTCAATTTATGGTGAAGCTGCTGTCCGTCAGTAATTTCTTGTAAAAATGAATGGGTTTGCTTTGCTTCCGGAATAACACCCGGTAATTTTTGCAGGAGCTGAAAATCATCTTGTTCCTGACCAAGACCGGCAATGGGAATCTCCTGGCAACGACTGACTATGGTGCTTAAAACATTTTCTATGCTTGAAGCAAACAGAAAAAAATGACACCGTTCAGGCGGCTCTTCAATACTTTTAAGCAATGCATTTGCTGTTTCAGCATGGAAAATGTCTTGTTCGGCCTGAGGTATACATACTATACGGCTGTAACGCGATGTTTTATTAAGCTCATTTGAGAGTAGTCGAGCTTTCTCAACTGGAATTTTCTTATTTTCTTGCTCTCCGGCCAGGACGATTAGGGCTTGAGGGTGTTCGTCATGAAAAATCCATTGGCAATTCTGGCAAAAAACCGGACTCTTCAGGGCTAGGCAAGACCCGCCCTGGTCGCTATTTTGGCAGTTTAGGAAGGCGGCTATCTGCTTTGTCACGAGCAATTTATCCGGCTTTTGTCTGCCGGTGAGAATATAAGCGCCAGATAATGAGTTTCGCTGAATGGCAGTAGCAAAGAGACGGCAAGGTATATCTTGTCTCTCTCTTAATTCGGCTGAGAATATATCCGACTGCTCTTGCCGCATATTTATTGCCTTTCTTCCCTTCGTTTAGGATACACGAATAGGCGCTAGGTTTGACACTGCTTAGTTTGAAGCGATAGACTATAACGGTCAAAAACACTGTATCGAGACGGCTGTCTCCGATACTTGACTTTTATTGCTGGACTTATACTGAGAGGCAAAAACCTTGGCAAACGTAGTAGTAGTAGGTGCTCAATTCGGCGACGAAGGTAAAGCTAAAGTTACTGACTTGCTTTCCAGAAACGCCGATGTGGTGGTCAGATATCAAGGTGGTGCTAATGCTGGTCATACAGTGGTTGTGGACGGCGATACGTATAAGTTCCACTTGATTCCTTCGGGTGTGCTTTATAGCGGCACCATGTGCATACTCGGACCAGGGATGGTTATTGATCCGAATGCTTTTACAAAAGAGCTGGATGCCTTAATGAAGCGCGGTTTGGACGATTCAATGTTGCGCGTGTCGGCAACGGCTCATGTGACCATGCCTTATCACTTAATGATTGACGCTGCCGAAGAAGATAGCCGCGGCAGTCAAAAAATTGGTACTACAAAGCGCGGCATTGGACCGACTTATGCCGATAAATGTGCTCGTATCGGTGTCAGGGTTGAAGATTTACTCGATCCGGAAGTATTGAAAGCCAAATTGGATTATTTGGTTCCTCGTAAAAATGTGCTTTTGGAAAAGCTGTATAACCTGCCGGCTCTAGATCCAAAAGAAGTGTTCGATACTTATATCGAGCATGGACGCAAAATGTCTAAATATGTTTGCGACACCTCGGCGATTATTTTTCAGTTGATCCAACAACGTAAAAATATTCTGTTTGAGGGTGCGCAAGGCACCTTGCTCGATCTGGATCATGGCAGCTACCCGTATGTTACAAGTTCCAGTCCTTCGGCTGGCGGCGCTTGTATCGGTGCCGGTGTCGGACCGACGATGATTGACCGTGTGATTGGCGTTTCCAAAGCCTTTATGACCCGTGTCGGCGAAGGTCCGTTTCCGTCGGAGCAATTCGGTGAAGTAGGCGATCAGTTGCGCCAGATCGGTAAAGCCTGGGCTGAAGTTGGCGTCACTACCGGACGACCACGTCGTTGCGGTTGGTTTGATGCGGTTTTGGGACGATATTCAGTGCGGATTAACGGACTTGATTGTTTGGCGATCACCAAGCTTGACGTTCTTGATGAATTTGACGAAATCAAAGTTTGTGTTGCTTATCGCGATCCGAAAACCAATGAAATATACAACGATCTACCGAGCATCGCTGGTTCCTTCCAGCGCATGGAGCCTGTCTACGCTACTTTTGCCGGTTGGAATAAATCAACCAGCGAATGTCGCAGTTACAGAGACTTGCCGGTTGCAGCGCAACGCTATTTGAATTTTATTCAAGAGCAGCTTGATGTACCGGTAGCCATCGTCAGTGTTGGCCAGAAGCGTGATCAAACAATCGTGATTGAAGATCCGATTCACGGACCGAAGCGCGTTCTGACCAGAACCAACACTTTCTCGGTCTAAAGCTTCCGTAAAAGGAGCTTCAAGCGTAGGGCAACATTGTTTTGTTTTACCGAACAGCGCTGCAAGCCAGCAAGCGCGGCAGATGATGTCGGGTCAATTCTCAGCACTTCAAGATATTGCGCTTGAGCTTCTTTGTAGTTGTGTCCGTGGGCTTCAAGGTTGCGTGCCAATCGCAGTCGAGCCTCGGGAATAAGCGGATATGAATCGATTATAGACTCAAGCAGTGTTTTCTCTTTATCGTATTCACCTGTTGCCGAATACATTTGCGCCAGTTCTATTAAAAGCGAAGGCGTTCGGCTCTGCGGTTTGCTTAAAACCGCTTGCAAATAGCGTTTGGCTTCCTGGTAATCGCCTTTTTGGCGGCATAAGCGATAGGAAAGCAAGACTAGTTCGTTATTGTTTTTATTTTGTCTGAAAAGATCATTCAATTCGTGCTCGGCGGCGCTTGTTTGCTCACTTTTTAGCAGTACCGAAATCAAGCCTATTCTTGCCGCCAGAGATTTAGGCGCTATATCCACGGCTCTTTGTGCGTGATCTAAGGCGGCGCTCAGCTCCATGTTGTCCAAGCAAATTTCAGCTAGCGCTACTTGCGGACGGTAATCTTTTGGAGCCAGTTCGATTACGCGGTTGAATTCATAGCTAGCTTGATCCAATTGTCCGCTTGCGCGTAGCAGTTCACCGTAAGCGTAATGTGCTTCCGGATTGTTCGAATTAGTGCGCAAAAGTTTTTGTGCTTCGTCTTCGGCCTGAATAAATTTTCGTTCTTGAACTAAACGCTTAAGTTTTAGGGCGTCGATCCCCTTGGTTTCCCCGCCGGCTAGCACTTGTCCGCAAACGCAAAAAGATGTGGTTGAGCTCAAAAGTAAAAGTAATATGCGTTTGGACATTTGAAGCGTATCCCGCTGAGCACAGAACTTCCTGTATGGTATCAGATAGCTTCGAGTCCGTTATCCTGATATCATTTTGATGGTTGGACTGCAGCTAGAGAGTGTTTGGAAGCTGAATAATGGTTTTTACCGGGCGAAATCTAACAGTGCGGCTCTATGCCCTGATTGGATTTAACAGCCTGATTATCAGTCTTTACGCTTTGTCCATGAGTCAAAAAATCGCGCCGGCAGCCAGTCAGAATGACTTGGAAAAAGCGGCTATATCTGTCGCTGAAGATCTCTCCGGTTTGACTGTTTTATGCAAGCGCTTGGGGCGAATTGGTTTGTGCGATCGTTCAAACCCTGGCGAAACAAGCCTCAATCGACTTTTAGGTACTTTGCGCTTAGATGGATTGCTGGCACGCCAGTTACAATCGGCTTATTTAACAAAGCTTGTTGAGGCGGATTTTGTCGAAGTGCAAAAAGCGCAAGTTGAGTTGGCAAATCTTTTGCGGCAATCCATTCGCTCTCATGCTCCCGATCCGGCTTCCGGACAAAAAATGTCCATTTACGATAAAGCTTACAAAATCATTTCGGAAAGCAGTCATAACAAAGAGCGCCGTCTTGTCAGTTTGCGTATAGATCTTGGTCGATTAAAGAACAATGAAATAACCTCTCTTGTTCGTGTCCCGGAAGACGAAGAATCGGCGGTACACACTCATTCATCTTACTATCTAGCCGATCGTGATATTCCGGATTTCAACGGGCATAACATACGTTTCTATCAAACTGCCGACCGTCCGCTCGTGGTTTCATCCAAAGATTTCGTCAGTGAGGAATCTGGGGAAATTTCCAGTGTAGTCTTGCTTGAAGCTACGTTTGAGTTGATTGAAAATAAAAAAGGCAAAAAGAACCTGATCCGGCAAAATGCCTGCGTAGTTGTTGGTGCACCACAGATGGTACCGCGCAGTTCGGTGTTGATGCTGAGCTTTCCCCAAGGCAATCTGAAAATGTTCAGTTCGTTGTGGGATGTTCTCTCTTTTACCTCCTGGAATAAGCCTGGGCGGTGGCGACAAGCAATCGGTGATGCGGTTCCTGGAAATGGGCATCTCGAGACTGCAGAAGCGCTATTGCCCTCGCAGATGGCGGTTGATAAATCTCTGGCGACAGCTTTTTATCATTGGCTGTTTTCGTTGGGACCTAATGTGCGAACAAGCCTTCTCAATCGCATGCTCAATCAACGATGGCCGGAAGATGCACATGTTTCCGTGCCGGCAGTCGGCGGAGAACGGAAGTATGCTCCCCTGTCCTCTAATACGGCTTTGTTGCGTGATAACGGCGCGGCTAATTTTGCTTTTCTCTATCAAACCGAGGCGGATGAGTTAGGACAAAAAAATCTGCAAGCGGCCTTTGATTCTAAGTCGTTGACCGAGGTTCTACCCTCCTCCTCTTTGCCTCTTAATGTCGATGCGTCCGGTGTTTGTCATCTGCCCGGGCAAGCTAATTTAGATAATCAGCTCATACAGCAATTTCTCAAAGATCTTTATTGGTCCAATTTTGCCGGCATTGAGTCGCGGGCTTTGGCAGGCAACATCATTACTCGTATGGACGCGGCTATTAGTAAAAGCGAGTCCGAAATTATTCTGCTAAAGGAAGAACTTAGCTCAATTCATAAAGGCTTAGATACGGACGAGAAACAAGTACAAATTAAAAAGAAGATTGAAAATGAGGAATCCAAAATTGCCAGCTATCGCCGTGTTCGTGAGCAAGCTGGAATTGTAGTGGCTAATGCTCAGAAAACCATTGAGCTGACTTTTGAGCTCAGCTCACACATGAATCGATTTGCCGCTCAAGGACTTAACCGGATTGTTGATCGAGAGCCGGGCTATTTGTTGAGTCGAAGTTTATTATTTGTACCGCATAGTAAGCCTGTAAGTGAAGAAGAGATTTATATACAAGCAAAAGAGTCGCAGATTGTATCCAGATGGGCTAGTCCGGATTTCTTGGTCGTTGGCAAGCCTAGTGAAAAGGCAACGATTAATGGACAATCTTTGCCTGAGTTTTGGGCGCGACAGCCGCAACCATCAGCTAATGTTCCCTTGTTTGTCATCTTTAGTTCGGAGATGCTAACAAGAAATGCGAACGCTAAAATTCGTGTTTTAGATAAATCGCCTTTTGCAAGCACGGGCATATCGCCGTGGCAGTTTGTTTATCACGGGTCTGAGGCTTTACTCACCGGTGATAAACTGCCGGTGCGCTGGTCTATGTTGATAAGAGATCTGGTCGCAAACAAAGAAAAAGAGAGCGGCGAGCCGCTTCCGGCAGCGCAGCCGCGTTGGTGTGTGGATTTGCGCATGGATGACGAAGCATGTCCCGGACTTGCTTGTGAAATACAGTTGCGAGCCCCTGTGCCTGTGGCTGCTGAATTGCCTACAGGTTTGGTTTTGCAGAACTTGGAAGGCAAAGAAACAGTGCCAATAATTCCGCCTGCGCCGCCGGAGTTTTTCTAAAGTTGGCGATATCAGTCGTGAAAAGCCGGTTTAGAGCTTACTGGTGATGAGTCTTTGGCTAAACCTTTCGGAATGACGATGAAAGGAATATTGGCAATCGGCTTATCTTCTATATCTTCAAATTTTATTTTCTCGTCTTTGACCGAATCATAGATTTTGTTCAAATTCACAGTGTTTGAATCATAAATAACTATGCCCCAATAGGGTTTGAATATAGAAACATCGGCTTTAAGAACGCCCTTTTGTTCGCGCATTTTTGTGCCAACACGGCGTAAACAGGAAACGCAGCTGGCGCCGGTTACGCGAAAGTCAGCTCGGCGAAGTTTCTGTCCTTTGGCTGAGCTTTCGGCGGCAGGCTTGCTCCAAGCGGTACTGCTGGTAAGCCAGGGAGTATTTGTGGGCAATGACAAAAGGGTCAATATGAGAATTGATTGGCTGATGAGCGAAGTTTTCACAAAAGTCTCCTTTGTCCGAAGCGCACCACAAATAATCTTAGCCAATTTACGAATTCTTGTCTTTCCTGCTATTTTTTGCCGAAAGTTTGTTGCATATAAAAGGTGAAGAGTATAATCTTGCCAAGATAGTGATTGCTTGAAACCTCTAATTTGGAGTGAATGTGACTAAGTCATTGAGACCGGCGACCGGAAATGCGATTATCGAGACCGGACCAGCTTTATTTGTACTTTTGGTTCTAATCTTCTTTCCCTTGCTTGATATTATGGGAATAGCTGTTGGCTATCAAATGGCAAGTACTTACCATGATCGTATGATTCGTGAAATTGCCGTTCGTACACCGGATGCTACCGGATACAATGCCGCTGTTGCCAGAGTAAATGGCGAAATAATCAATGGTCCTTTTTACAATTTTTTGAGAATGCAGCCAGCTGATTTGCAAGTTGTTTTGCCGCCGACTTATATTCCGGATCCAACTAAATCGCCAGGACATTTTCAGGCGGTTCGTGTGCGTACGACAGTGACTATTCGCCCTTTTATAATCATTCCATTTATCGGTAACGTGCCAGGCTTAAGTGCTCCTGTTCCTTTCACTATGACGACCGAACGCCCCCAAGAAGAGCAGGGGATAAATTAATTGACCAGGCTTTGCTATATTGTAGTTATGGGCGGGTGAGAAAATGAAGCATTTAATGAGAACACGAAAAAGAAGAGGGGCTGCTTTGGCCGAATTTGGCCCGGCTTTGTTCTTGTTTTTTATTGTTATTTTCTTTCCTTTGATGGACCTCTTTGGCTTAACGGCGGCATACGCTTGCGGTTGGTATGCCAATTTTGTTTGTACCAGAGAATTGTCTATGCGCCGTATAAACGACAGCGGTATCGTAATCAATGAAGTTACGGCCCAATTCTCGCCAGGCGGAGCTGCTGGCGGTCTTGCGCGTTTTGTCGGAGTTGGCGGACAAGGTGGGTCGATTACTCATGCCGTTGTGCCGCCGGCTGCAGTTGGCGGTCAGCCTGTAGTAACCTGTTCTTCTCAGGTGACAGCCGTACCGTTCATCACGGTGCCCTTTCTTGGTGCTGTCGCTGCCATTCCCGGATTAACCGGACCGGTTACTTTTACGATTCAAAGTCAAAGACCAAGGGAAGTAACCCAAAATTGAAGCTTTAAGTCGAGCGGCGACATCTTGCTTCTTGTTTTGTTGGCGTTTTTCCGTGCGTTCAAGTTTAGCTCTGATTGCTGGATCGTTTGGCGCTAATGAATGTGCCTGTAGATAATATTGCCAGGCTGTTTGATAGTTATTTCTTTCTGCTTGCAGATCACCAAGAGCAATTAAGATATCTTTGTTGCCCGGATTTGATTTAAGAGCTTCTTCGTAAAGATATTGTCCATAGATGCGTTGGCCTTTTTCAGCAAGAATTGAAGCCGCATTGATATACACCGCCGTTTGTTGCTCTGAGTTGCTTAAAATCTGGGCGCTAGCTCGGGCCGTGTTAAAAATCTGATTCGGTTGCACATGCTCTGAAATCAGTCGCAATCTAGTTTTTAATTCGGAATTTTGTTTGGCGTCATTGAAGCTGGCGGCAATCAGTGTTGGTTCCAAAGCGTTGCCGTAACGCTGACAGAGGAAAAAGGCTTGAGATAAGCTTTCCGCAGGTAGTTTCTTTTCTATTTTGTCGGAGCGAAAAGCGGTTTGTAGATAAGGTAAAGCTGCTTGCGCTTGCCCCAGCTCAAGCAAAGCTTTTCCTTTTGCCAAATTTGCTGCCGGGTGTTTTTGATTGAGTGATAAATCGTGATCGGCAAGAGCGTCGGCTTCGACAAAGTGTCTGTCCTCAATGCGTATAAAAGCTATGTAAGTGGCGATACCGGGATAGCCGGGATTTTCTTTCAAAGCTTGATTCAGTAATAGATCGCTTTGCTTGAAATTGTTTTGTGCTCGGTAGGCAAGCGCTTTTTTGATTAGCTGAAGCGGATTATTTTTTGCTGTTTGAAATTCTTTGAGTTGAGCATTAGCAATGCTTGGATCAAGCCGGTTGGCTGTTTGAAAGTGTTCTTGCGCTAAACTTTCGTAGCCGGATTTGCGCAAAATATGACCAAGCGCAATATGATCCTGAGCATTGTCAGGGTCTTGTTCCAGGCGTGTCATCAACTGGCTTAAGTCCTGCATGTTTGTTTGAGCCCAAACAATGTCAGTTGAAAAAACAAAAGACAAAATCAAAGAAAGCGCGTATCTCAATGGTTTTCCTCAAGCGCTAGAGATTCATGATTATAGTTATTTCTGCGGCGCCCATTGATGTCAGAAAGATTTTATCGCGCAGTTAATCTGCTATAATGTTGGCAACCTTAGTCTCGTTTTGAGGAGTAGAGAGTCATGCCAGGGGCAAAAGCTCGCAACAAAGGTCAAAGCATTATCGAAACTGTAGTCGGGATTATTGTTTTAGTGCCGATTGTGCTTTTTCTTTTTGACGTGGCGGTGCTTGTTTTAGCTAACACAGCCAACGATAATTTAGCGAAAAGCTGTGCTCGAGCCGCCGCTGGTGCAACAAATGCCGCTACGGGAACTGGTGATGGCCAGGCTGCTCTGATTGCGGCTCAAAATATCGCAAATAACTTTCAGCAATCTTTGATTATCAGACCGAGCGGCGGCAATTTTGTTGCCGGATTTGGTTGGGTGCCGGATAATGGGCCTCCACCGGCAACTCAATTAGCTCCGGTGTTTAGCGGTAATTTGCAAGGAGCGGCTCCGGCGCCAGGTCAAGTTGCTGTTCTTACTCGAATGCGCGTGACCGTACCGGTTCCGATGCCGGGACTTAACAACTCTTGGGATTTTAACGCTCGAGCGATTGAGCCAATAGTCTCTTTGCCACCGCAATAAGTCGATCTATTAAAGCAACTCTAATCCTATGCCGGTTGTCAATCGTAAATCATTTAGTGGATGGTCTAAATCCCAGCCGCTGGGTGGAGGTTGCACTTGTTTTGTAGTCTTTCCGGATTGAGAAAATCGTTTTTAGCTTTTCTGATTGCAGTATTGTTTGTGACTTCTTCCGGCGTCGCCTCTGCTCAGGCGGGGCTGTCAAGCCAACCGAAGCTGGTTGTTTTGATCATGGTCGATCAATTGAGTTTTGATTATTTTGCGCGCTATCAGGATAAGTTCGGCTCCGGTGGCTTCAGATTGCTTCAGGATAACGGTGCTAACTTTTTGAATTGTCGTTATGAACAAGCGACCACTTTAACGGCTGTGGGCCATTCAATCGTATCCAGCGGTGCCTATCCTTGGGCCAGCGGTATTGTCGGCAATACTTGGTACGACCGTCGTAAAGAAAAAGAAGTTGATGCCGTCGCTGATGAAAGCATGCAGTTGGTTGGTTCAAACGGTGCCGGTTCAAGTTGTAAATCACTTTTAGGTACCACCATTGGTGATGAATTAAAGCTTGCTACAAATGGACGCAGCAAAATAATTAGCTGTTCTCTTAAAGGTAGATCGGCTTTGTTAATGGCTGGAAGAACTGCTGATGGTGCTTATTGGTGGGATGATAATACCGGTAATTTTGTTACCTCCTCTCAATTCGGCCAGTTAGGCGGATGGGCTAAAACATTTAACGACAGGCATTATGCTGATGGCTATTTCGGTAGAACTTGGCAAAGATTGCTCTCGGAAAGCAGTTATTCTGCTTCCACAAATGATGACTACACTTACGAATCGATGCTCAAAGGTGACGGACGGCAATTTCCACATGTGCTGACCGGCGGTGGTGCTGCTCCTGGTCCGCAGTATTATTCAACTTTTGCCGCTACGCCATTTGCCAATCAAATGTTGGCTGATTTTGTCAGCGAAGCTGTAACTAACGAAGGACTAGGCAGACATAACGATACTGATCTTTTAGCGGTAAGTTTTTCATCGACGGATCTGGTCGGCCATGCTTTCGGACCGGACAGCCAGGAAGCCGAAGATACAATCTTACGTTTGGATCAAACTTTGGCCGGCTTATTCAAAAATTTGGATACTCAAGTTGGACTTGGGCGTTGTTTGATTGTACTTACGGCGGATCATGGTGTCATGCCCATACCCGAGCTGCTTAAAGAACGGGGAATGGACGCCGGTCGTATTGATACCAAGTCATTCAAATCCATGCTCGATGCTGCTTTAGATCAAAAGCTTGGCAATGAAGAGTGGATCTCTTCTTTCCAGCCACCGAATCTGTATCTCAATCTTAACGCTATCGATAAACAGAAATACAGACAACCGGATGTTGAAGCCTTAGCTGCTAAGCTTTGCCGCTCGATTCCCGGAGTCGGTGAAGTTTATACCGCTTTTCAGTTTTTCATGAATCAACTGCCTTCCGGTCCTCAAGTAGAGGCGGCGAAGAAAAGTTATTTCTGGGGACGTAGCGGCGAGCTGTATGTCATGCCTAAACCCGGTTATATATTCAGCTCTTCGGCAACGGGCACCACCCACGGTTCGCCTTATCGTTATGATAGCCAGGTACCGTTGTTTCTTATGGGACCGATGGTGCGTGTCGGCCGCTTTGCCGATCATTCAAGTCCGGCAGATGTTGCGCCGACACTTGCTGCTTTACTGAATATAACCGCTCCTTCTCAAAGTGAAGGGCGCGTGCTTAGTGAATGCTTGGCGCCAGTTACCGGACCGAATCGTCCCCTTAGTTATCCGACAAGATGAGTGAAGAAAACAATACGCTTTATTTAGTTGACGGAAGTTCTCTGGCTTTTCGTTCTTTCTTTGCTTTGTTTACGACTGGAATGCGTAATTCCCAAGGTACGCCAACTTGGGCTATCTACGGCTTTTTCAGCTCTCTGTTTGATCTGATTGAAAAACGTTCGCCTCACTCTTTAGCTGTGTGTTTCGATCGAGCGGAGCCTACTTTTCGCCATGAAGAGTTCGTTGATTACAAAGCAAACCGGGACGAAATGCCTGATGATCTGGCTGTGCAGTGGCCTTTGATTAAAGAAGGCATTGAAGCGCTTTCAATTCCGGTGTACGAGTTAGCTGGTTATGAAGCCGACGATTTAATCGGTACTGCGGCAAAAATGGCTCGTACGCGTCAATTGAATACGGTGATTTTAACCGGCGATCAAGACGCGTTTCAGCTTTTGGACGAGCATATACAAGTGCTGATGCCGACTAAAGAAGGGCTGAAAACCTACGGGCGCCAGGAGGTTTTTGACAAGCTCGGAATTTGGCCAGAACAAGTAATCGACTACAAAGGATTATGCGGTGATACTTCGGACAATATTCCCGGTGTGCGTGGTATCGGTCCGAAAACGGCTGCTCAGCTCTTAACTCAGTTCGGCAACCTGGACGCTATTTATGAGCGGACAAATGAGATTAAGTCTGCTTCGGTTCGTCAAAAACTTACAGACGGTCGCCAAAGCGCTTTTGATAGCCGCGGTTTAGCAACCATTCGTTTGGATGTACCATTCCAGTTTGATTTCGATCATTGTCAGCTGACCTTACCCGAGATTGAAACTGCTGCTAAATTCTTTCGTGATTTTGAATTTCGAGCTTTGCTCAAGCGTTTGCCTAAGGTGCTTGCTCGCTTCAATAATGGCGTTGAACCGGAAGTTGATCCGGGGCTGTTTGAATTGACGCCACGCGCAAAAAAAACAATTACGGCTCCGGTTGCTGCTGAAGCAAATAATGTTCAATTATTCGAACCACAAATTTTACGTACAGCGCAAGAGATTGACGCGTTGGTTGAGGAGCTCGGTCGGCAAGAGATTATTGCTTTAGAGTTGAAAGCCAATAACAGTCTGTCCTTGGAGGCTGATCTCGTTGGTGTGGCTCTTGCTTGGTCAAATTCAATCGGCGTAGAAGACGGTAATCCGAAGCTTGTTTCTGCTTTTGTCCCAGGTAAATGTGTTTATATCCCACTTTTGCGGGCCGGTGAAGCTCCTGTTTCCAAAGAAGGCGTTCTTGCCAAACTAAAACCGATTCTTGAATCAAAGACTGTTAAAAAAACAATTTTTGATTCTAAGTTTGCTGCCAATGTTTGTTCTTTATTCGATATTGATTTGCAAGGGATTGTTTTTGATCCGATGCTGGCAAGCTATATCGTTAATCCGGATGATAAGCACAAGTTGCAACTGCAAAGCGAGCGTCTTTTAGGCAAAGCGCTCCGAGATAGTTCTTTGCTCACTGGCACCGGCAAGCGGGCGATTGCTATTGAGCTAATTCCTTTGAAAGAGTTGGCCAGTGTTGCTTGTGAGGAAGTGCAAACAACACTGGAGTTGACCGCTTATTATTTGACGACTCTTGATCTTGAGCAGCAAGATTTGCTTTGGACTATGGATTTGCCTGTAGCTTCCGCGCTTGCTCATATGGAACAAAACGGTATCACTCTTGATCTGCCTTATTTTTCTATTCTTCAATCAGAGCTTAGCTCTGAAATTAGCCGATTGGAAAAAGAAATCTATGAGCTGGCTGGACATCCTTTTAACATCGGCTCGCCTTTGCAGTTGCAAAAAATTCTCTTTGAAGAGCTAAAGCTGCCGACAAAAAGCAAGACCAAGTCAGGGTATTCAACCGATGCTTCGGTGCTTGAAGCGCTTAAAGATTCACACCAAATTATCCCCAAAATTCTTGAATACAGACATGTGTTCAAGTTGAATTCAACATACGTTGATGCCTTACCCAAACAAATTTCAGCTCGTGACGGAAAGTTGCATGGTGAATTCAACCAGACTGTAGCTGCTACCGGACGGCTTTCCAGCACAAATCCGAATTTGCAAAACATTCCGATTCGTACTGAGCTTGGACGACGCATCCGCAGAGGTTTCATTCCGTCACGGACGGAGAACTTCATCATGTCGGCTGACTATTCGCAAATTGAATTGCGAATGCTTGCTCATATGTCCGGCGACGAAAACTTAATTGCTGCATTCCAAAGCGATCAAGATATACATTTGCGTACAGCCATGCTGATCTTTGATCTGGCTGCTGATGCTATCGATCATGCTCATCGCGGTGTAGGCAAAACTCTGAACTTTGCTTTGATCTATCAACAAGGAGCTTTCTCTACGGCACAAGCTCTCGGCATTTCGATGAAAGAAGCGCAAACATTCATCGAAAAATATTTCACGAGCTTTCCGAAAGTGCGTAGCTTTATGAATAGAGTTTTGGAAGATGCACGTGCTAACGGATATGTGCAAACTCTTTGGGGACGTAAGCGTTATTTTCAGCATTTAAACGACCGTAATGACGGTATTCGCAAAGCGAATGAGCGAGCGGCTTTTAACGCACCGCTTCAAGGCGGCGCTGCCGATTTGATGAAGCTAGCTATGATCCGGCTGGATAACGAACTTGCGCAAAGAAAAATGCGCAGCAAACTCATTTTACAGGTGCATGACGAACTTGTGCTTGATGTACCAGAGGCTGAAATTGAGCAAGCTCGTGAAGTGCTGGTTTGGGCGATGTCTATGGATCAGCCGTTAACTGTACCGCTTAAAGTTGATGTCGGCGTTGCTAAAAACTGGATGGAAGCTAAGTAAAAGCAGTTTAGCTGCTTAGTCTTGAGCTGTTGCCAGTTTGCTGTGTTTTCTGCCGTAAGCAAAATAAAAGAGCAAGCCTAAAGGACAGGTAATGGCATATACCTTCCATACCAGCTCGCCTAAGTTTGCTGCTAAAAGAGCGCAGCCGACAGCGCCCATGATGGCGACAACCGGGTTGACGAGCTTTAAGCGTAAAGCGCCCAGACAAACGAAAATGAAAGCAATCAAAGTACCCAAAACCATGATGTCGGTAACATCGTCGAAAGGCACAAAGCCGGCTACAGCACCAACAATAATGCCGTTTACCAATAAGCCGAAAGTCGGGTTACCATTTTTTGTTTTAGCAAAAATCGGCGGTAACAAACCATCTTCGGCCATGTTGCGGAATATTCTCGGACCACCCATGGAAAGTACAAGCAGTACATTAAAAATACCGATTACAGCACCGGCAGCAATAAGCTTTCCAGCCCAACCTTCGCCGGCGGCGACAAGCAAATTGGCCAGGGGTGCTGAGGCTTCAGTGCCGATAAACAAAGGATTCGGTTGTGCTGTGTTGCCGTTTAAGAATACTGGCGCCATGCCTGTGGCAATAGCCATGACAGCCACATAAAGAAACGCCACTAAACAGATACAAACATAAGTAGCGATGCGGGTATCTTTCAAACTTTTTGATTCGCGGGCGAAAGTATATAGAGCGTCAAAGCCGACATAAGGAAAAACGGCAATGGCTGCTCCGGAAAGAATACCTTTCCAACCAAGTGGCATAAAAGGTTGCCAGTTTGTCGGATTTACATGTTGCAAGCCGGCAACCATGAATACAACAAGCAAAGCTGATTTTAAGCAAACAAGCAAAAAATTCAACTTCGCCGATTTTTGCACACCGCCGGCAATACAGATCACAGTGACGACAGTGACGACAGCAAGAGCGACGATATTGATGCCGAAATGGAATTCACCGTTATGAGTCGTCGGTCCTTGAAGATAAGCCGGTAAATGTAGATCGATTACACGTTTTAGATAAACACTCCAGCCGATCGCAACGGCCGAGGCGCCAAAACTATATTCAAGAAATAGACCAAAAGCGACAATCCAAGCGAATACTTCGCCTATTGAATGATAAACATAGCTGTAAGCTGACACTCCCTGCGGTACTAAACGCGAAAAGCGTTCATAACAAATACCGACAAAAAGAAAAACAAAACCGGTGATTAAGAAAGAAAGCACTCCGGCCGGTCCGGCCAGCGCAGCAATTCTGCCTGGCATGACGAAGATGCCGGCACCGATGGTGGCGCCGAGACCTAAAGCGGTAAGCATTAGCCAACCGAGACGCTTAGATTTTTCAGTGCCTTCAACGCCAGCTTGAACAGCTGGGATACGTCTCAATAAAGTTGTCATAAAATCAGCCACAGACCTTGACGGGAAAGAATGGATCGCCCAAACCCGGCTATGCTAGCATAACGGATGCATTTGGCGTTATTTTTAGAGGTAGCGAGATGAAAGTGGAAAGAGCGGCTGTTGTTGGCGCTGGAACAATGGGGGCCGGCATTGCGCAGGTTTTAAGTGCCGCTGGCATCGAAGTTCTCTTAAAAGATGTCAATCAAGAATTTGTCGATCGCGGGCTTGCCAATGTCAAGCGTATGTATGATTCGCGAGTCAAAAAAGGAACACTTTCTCAAGCTGAAGCCGAAGGGCTGCTTGCAAAGGTGAAAGGTACGACTGAATACAAAGAATTTGCCGATGTTGATTTAGTAATTGAGGCAGCTCTTGAAACTATTGAAGTCAAGAAACAAATATTTTCGGAGCTGGATAAGATTTGTCCACCCCAGGCCATTTTAGCCAGCAACACTTCGGCCCTTTCAATTTCGGAAATCGGTGCTTGCACTAAACGTCCGGAAAAAGTGCTTGGTTTGCATTTTTTCAATCCGGCGCAATTCATGAAGCTGGTTGAGGTAATTCCTGGTGTCAAAACTTCCAAGCAAACTGTAGACATGGCTTTGGAGCTCTGCCGACAATGGCAAAAAGTTCCGGTTAGAGTTGAGGAATGCCCTGGTTTTCTTGTAAATCGGCTTCTGTTCCCTTACTTGAACGAAGCTATGTATCTACTGGCTGAAGGACAGGTAACAGCTGAAGAAGTAGATCGCGCTGCTGTCGAATTTGGTTTACCGATGGGACCGTTCACACTTTTCGATATGACCGGTATTGATGTTTGCGCTCATGTGACAGAATTCTTGTATAAAGAATATGGTCCGCGCTTCGAGCCGGCTCCCTTGCTTAAATTGATGATTGACAAAAAATTCTACGGACAAAAATCAGGATTAGGTTTCTTTGTACATCAAAAAGGCGCCGTGCCGAATAAAGATGCTGCCAAAGAGCTTAATCCGGAATTGGGCAAGTTATTGGAAGAAGCACGCAAGCTAAAACCAAATGCTAAATCAATTAAGAAGTTTGATGTTTATCGTTTGATGATGCCGATGTTCAATGAAGCAATTTATGCTCTTCAGGAAAATGTGGCTCTGGCTGCCGATATTGATGTAGCTATGAAGTTCGGTTGCGGTTTGAATCGAGGATTGCTTTCTTTAGCTGAAGAAAAAGGTTTGGCTTGGTGTCTTGCTGAGCTTGAATCGCAGCAAACATCTCATGCCGAACGTTTCCGTCCGGCATGGCTTTTACGCAAACTGGTTCGTGCCGGGTTGCATGATTTCAAAGCGCTTACTCGTGAAGAGATGGCCCTAACTCGTTAAAGGTCACAATATGCTGAAATGGCTTGCCACCTTTGTTCTGATTTGGTTTATCTATCAAGTTAGGCATGTCTTTCCGCCGATTATTGTTGGAGCAATCATTGCTTATCTTTTGTTGCCTGTAGTTCAGCAGTTGAAGCTAAAGGCAAAGATGCCTTTGGGCGTAGCTACTGCCGTTGTTTTTCTCAGTTTGCTCGGCGCTTTAATACTTTTGATTTGGATGATTGGCCCGCATTTGATGCGTGAATTGAAAGATTTGGCGGATCCGGCGTCGCAACGCCAAATAATTTTTGGTGCTGTAACTCAGATTGGACAAGGCTTGCATTGGCAAAGTGATTCCAACGTTATTACCAATAATATTCTGAAAAACCTCAATGAAAGTTTCGGCAAACCGGAAGAGATCATGCACATCGGGGGTTTGCTCTCTCATGGAGCGCTATCCGTTCTTGTTTGTGTTGTTTCTTCCATCTATTTCACTCTTGATTCGCAAGCGGTAGGGCGTTTCTTCTTACGCTATGTACCGGAGAGACGAAAAGGGGCTGTAATCGAACTTTTCGAACAGATGAACAAAATGCTCAGCAACTATGTGCGCGGACAAATATTCCTGATCGTAATTATGTCAGTCGTTGCTTGGCTTTTCCTGCACTTCGCCATCAATATGAAATATGCGTTGCCGGTGGCAATTTTAAGCGGTTTCTTGGAAATCATTCCGGTGCTTGGACCGATTTTGGCGACCAGTACGGCAACTTTGGTCGGGATGTCACAATTCGGACCGGGAGTCGGTTTGGCAATCATTGTTTTTTATACAGTTGCGCGCTGGCTTGAGGACTATGTTGTTGTTCCGAAAGTAATCGGTCACGCTGTTGAACTACACCCATTGGCTGTAATCTTTGCTGTTCTTTGCGGTGAGACTTTAGCCGGTGCTTTAGGCATGTTGATTGCAATTCCGGTTGCCGCTTGTGTGAAGCTTGTGCTCGATTTCTTCTATCTAGGACGTTTGCCCTTAAAAGAAAAAATTGCTGTAGAAGTTGCTCAAAAAGTTGGCGAGCATTTAGACCCGACTGCTGTTGGACCTGACACGACAATAGACAATGAGAACAAATAGTTTGCTATCTGCGTGTGGCAATTAAGCGTATGCCGATTGCTTTCATCGAGCCAAGATCGATCATTTTTGTTTCCCAGTTTTTTAGCGCCAAGACTAAAGACGGTGCAAGTCCATATTTGCCATCGACAAAATAACGATATAAATATGGTGTGTACTCAAGCTTTGTTATATGAAAGCGAGCAGAAAGAGCTTCAATCATTGATTTTGAATCTGAAATCTTATGCTTGCCAAAATGATGTTCCTGCCAGAATCGTAAGGGAGCTTGCAATGCCGTCTTTGTATCTCGGCTTGGTAGCTTAGCGCAAGCAACAAGCAAATCTTCAATGGCATAGCGCCAGAGTGCGCCATTCTCATCAAGCAATTCGGCGGCAAAATCTTCGATAATCACAACGCCGTCGATCTCCAGTAGCTCGTCAATTTTGGCTACGGCAGCAGCGAGCGGATCTATGTGATGCAATGAACGAGTAAAACAGATAGCGTCAAATTTAGCTTGCTTGAACTCTAAAAAATCAATTTTTTGGGCGTCAACTCCAAGCGTTTTTGCGGCAACAACAGCTTCATCCGAGCTGTCAATCGCTTTTAAATTGTAGCCGCTGTTCATCAGCTCTCTAGCTAATTTACCTTTTCCGCAGCCGACTTCAAGCAGATGTTTTCTACCGGAAAGATTTGGTTCGATAAATGAGAGCGTATCTTGAACGTCTAGATCGATCATGTCAGTCGGTAAGATGCATATAAAGAAGGCCGCTTACAGTGAGCAAATAAAAGAGAGAGCCCGTGAGTAAATGTTGGAAGCGCAATTGATCTCGGCGAATAAGTATTAAATAGAACGAAGCGCAAGAGATAGCGACAATGCCGCTAAACAAAGTACCAAAGCCGAGATCCCAGTGTGTAAATGCCAGACCGAAAGCAACTGGAAAACAACTTTGAAAAACAAGAGCGCCTGTTATATTGCCTAAAGCTAAAGTATCCTTTTTATTGCGCACCCAAATTACGCTGTTAAATTTTTCCGGTAGCTCTGTTGCTACAGGAGCAATAATCAAAGCTAAAATCACGCCTGGTATGTCGACTGCCGAAGCGATGATTTTTGTGTGGTCGACAAAAACGGCGGCACCGATAAAAATGCCAATTAGACCGGAAATTACTTGCAAAATGATTATTGTCAAGCTGGTGCCGGTTTTTAGCAGCTTCTCGAAATGCAAATGTTCTGGCGCGCTGCCGACTTCACCTTCGTGAGCAAAAGTCTTTTTTAGGTACCAGACGTAAAGGCAGAGCAATCCTACTGATAATACTTGGCGCAGGACGAGCATGTCACGAGCCATTGTGCCGGCTAAGGCTATGCTGTATGCCGCAATAAAAAAGCTCAAGTCGCGGGAAAGAATCGTTTTATTTATGGACAGCTGAGCTTCTCGCTTTCCCTGACGAGTAAAAATCCATATGGCGCAACCGCAGACACTCATGGTCAAGGTGGTTAACATAAAAGGAGCACCGGCAATGGCGCCGATACCCACTTCGTGAGAAGCCTGATCTTTGCCGATTAAAACTGCAACAATTGGAATCAAAGTTTCGGGCAATGCGGTGCCGACTGCAGCTAAAACACTGCCGACGACTCCTTCACTTAATTGCAGTTTTTGTCCCAGCCATTCGATACCGTTGGTAAACAGCTCTGCGGCAGCTAATATCAGCACCAAAGCTACTGCCAGCGCTGCTATGCTGAAAAGAATCGATAAGTTTATTTCCATTCAATGGCTCTTTGTCTAGGCTGACTTGAGATGTCGTCTCAATACGGTACACCAGCTCTTATGTTAATATGACTGACTATACAAATTGATAATAGAACTATTCTTTGAACTGCTTAAGCAGCCGGGTGTCTCATGGCTATTACTACTAAAGATGTTGAACATGTGGCTAAGCTGGCTCGCTTAGCGCTTTCTGACGATGAAAAGGAGCGCTTTGCCGAACAGCTGGGACGGATTATCGAGAGTTTCAACGAGTTAAGCTCTGTCGATACGGACCAGATTGAACCTTTCACTCATGCTTTACCGCTTTTGAACGTCATGCGTGAGGACGAATTGCGCCCGCTTCTGGGCAGTGAGACTCTTTTGCAGGGAGCACCGGATAAAGAGGGTTCTTTCTTTAGAGTGCCGAAAATCGGCGACTAAATAAACAGATCGGTTTTAAATGATGTAGGATGATAGAAAATTCATGCCTTACATATTCTTGATTATTGATAATGTAGACCAAGCGGTCTGGCTTGCAAGGTAAAGGAGACGGTAAATGGACACCAGATATGTTTTTGTTACTGGTGGCGTTGTCTCTTCACTGGGCAAAGGAATCGTAGCTGCATCATTGGGGCGTTTGCTGAGAGCCCGTGGGCTTACCGTAACCATCGTCAAGCTGGATCCTTATTTGAACGTTGATCCGGGAACGATGAGTCCTTACCAGCACGGTGAGGTTTTCGTGACCGAGGACGGTGCTGAAACTGACCTGGATTTGGGTCATTATGAACGTTTCATCAATGTCAATTTGAGCCGGATGAACAACGTTACGGCGGGCTCGATTTATAAGACTGTTTTGGAAAAAGAACGGCGTGGTGATTATTTAGGTGGCACCGTTCAGATGATCCCTCATGTAACCAACGAGATCAAGAATTTTATTACCAAAGCCGGAACTGATGTCGATGTGGCGATCATCGAAGTCGGTGGCACGGTAGGGGACATTGAAAGTCTGATTTTCTTGGAAGCGATCCGTCAAATGCGCAAAGAAGTCGGGCGTGATCATGTCTGCTATGTGCATGTTACTTTAATCCCCAATTTGCGTACGACTTCCGAGCTTAAAACAAAACCGACTCAACATACGGTTGATACATTGCGTAGCCGAGGTATTCAGCCAGATATTCTTGTTTGTCGTACTGAAAAGCATCTGTCTTCTTCGATTCGCGAAAAACTTTCGCTCTTTACCGACGTAGATGCCAAAGCGGTTATCCAGTGTCATGATGTGCAAAACCTTTATGAAGTGCCTTTGATTCTTGAGCAAGAAGGCTTAGCTTCAAGAGTCCTGGAAAGATTGCATATGGCTGATCCGACACCGGATTTGGCTGATTGGCGCAGTTTAATTGAACGGATACACAGACCGGCCAGTACGGTGAAAGTGGCTATCGTTGGCAAATATGTGATGTTGTCTGATGCCTACATTTCGGTCGTTGAATCTTTGAAGCATGGCGGTGCGAGCGTCGGCTGTAATGTACAGATTAAGTGGGTTCTTTCTGAAGACATTGAAAAGAACGGTTGTGCTGAATATCTAAGCGATGTGCAGGGAATTTTAGTTCCGGGTGGATTCGGCGACAGAGGTATTGAGGGTAAGATTCAGGCTGCTGAATATGCTCGTTCGCATAATATTCCTTATCTCGGACTTTGTTTGGGTATGCAGATTGCCGTGATTGAGTTTGCACGGAATGTAGCCAAAATGAAAGGTGCCCATTCGACTGAATTTGATCCTAAGTCACCATATCCGGTGATTGACTTGATGCCGGATCAGCATAATGTCGTGAATAAAGGCGGCACGATGCGTTTAGGACGCTTCCCTTGCAAGCTAAAAACCGGTTCGCAAGCAGCAACTTTGTATAAAGAAGAACTGATTCACGAACGACATCGTCATCGTTATGAAGTGAACAATTCATTCCGGGAAGAGTTGCAGAAGCAAGGGTTAATCTTCTCCGGAGTCTCGCCCGATGATCGTTTGGTAGAGATGATCGAGTTAGAGAACCATCCTTATTTTGTAGCTTGCCAATTTCATCCGGAGCTAAAATCGCGTCCGGATAATCCGCACCCGCTCTTTATCGGTTTGGTTCAAGCTATGCTCAAGCAGTCGCTTATCGGTAAACAAGAACAAGCCGCTGACAGTGTGGCTAAATAGATAGCCTTAAGTTTGTTTTTTCGTTATCTAAAGCTTGTTCAAGAGCTGAATGAGATTTGCTAAATGTAGACTCATTACAACTATGGGAAATTCTTAAGGGCGGTCTTCTCCAGGTGTTTTACCATATTGTATTGGGATTCTTCCTTCGATAAAAACTGATGCCGACTGTGCTTGCAACAAATAAAGCTGCTTTGAATCAACTCTTTGGTGAGTCTAAAAAACTTTCTTTGGCGGCCAAGCTTTTGTCCTGTTTGTTGCCTGCTGCTTTTGCTTTTATTTTTAGCCTGCTAAATAATTTCGTATTTCCGGTTGCGCGCATAATGCTTGCTACGGATGGAAAACATTATTTAACGACCCTTCAGCTTTTCTGCAGTTCTGGGTTATTGAAAGGGCATCCGGATCTGGCTGTTTGTGCCTGGTCGGGTATGGGCGGACATCTGCTTATTGATGGACCGCTAATGCTTTTGTTTTATGGAATGCCTTTCTCCTTTCTCAATCATGCTCTGACTCCGCGTGATTGGCCTTTGATGGCTTGCGGGCAAAGTTTGATTCATGCAGTTAGTGCACTCTTTGTGGCAATCATCGCCAGACGCATAACAAATAGTGCCTTGTTTTCTTTTATTGCTGGTTTGCTTTGGGCTGCTTATCCTAACGCTGTATTGCAGACCGGGCATTTTATGACTGAAACACCGGCAACCTTTCTTTTGCTGGCTATTCTATTGCTTCTTTCCGGTTCGATTAAACGACCGGTTTGGTCGGCGATTTCAGCTGCCTTGTTAGCCGCTTTAGTGGTTATCGGTAAGCCAGCTCTTGGACCGGCTGTTGCGTTGGCTTTGTTTTATGCGGCTATGCAAAGCAAGAAAAAAATGCTGACTGTTTTTTTGATGGTTGCTACGGCGGCTATGACTGTTCTGCCTTGGACTTTATATTTTCAGGCTATAACAGGAAAGATTTATCTGACTGCACAGCGCTTACCCGTTTATAACGTAGCTAAAGGTTGGAACGTTGAAGCAGATGGCTGGGGTTACAATCCGCATCCACCGCTAACAGCGTTGTATGGTGAAGAAGATGGACCGCTTAATACTGCTTACGGTCTTATTGTTTCTCATCCTACTGAATCAGCTCGTTTGGCTTTGCGTAAAACAAGCCGTTTGTTCTCTTTGCCCTGGAACGACTTTAAGAACCGTGTGCTTGGTTTGGACATGAACGTGCAAATTTTGATCCACAGGTTGCTTCTGTGTGTTGGTTTGTTTGGATTTGCTCTGTTTGTTGTTCGTGGCTATAAAAAACTCAATCCGGCTTCTCGTTTGCCTTTGGAAATAGCGATTATCTTTTGTTTGGGACATTTGACTTATGTCATGGTGGAATCGACAGCTAGGTACAGTTTTACTGCTATGCCTTTTGTTGTGCTTTTAGCTGGGTACGGTTTGTGGCAAGCCGGTAATATGCAGCAGTTTGCTGAAAGATCGAGCAAAGTAATACTGATGGTTGCCGCTTGTTTGGCTATCGTGGCAACGGCTGTTTTAGTTCATATTGAGAAACTGACTCTGATTGCCGATCCAAAAGCTTGTCCGGAATATGTTTTGGAATTGAACCGAAATCAATCAGTTGAAAAAATCTTTGATTTCAGCGATGTATCTTGGCCGGATAAAATAAAAACTGCTTTCATTCTGATTGACGCTGATAAAGAGATTGAGAAAGCAGATATTTTTGTGCAGGGAAACAAGCTTGTGACTAAGCCTGTTTCAGCTATTCATTTGGATGCGGCTCGCTACCAAATATTCGATCAGATGCGTGAATTCGCTCCATCAATGGGTATTAATGCTGAGGATCTTCGACAGTGGCGTTTTGTTGTGGTGCCGCTCAATTGGTTGCAAGGACAGAAGAAGTTTTCGGTTCGTTTGCAGTCTCGAGCTAAGAAAACGCTTGTTTATGTTGACTCTAAGCCAGACGAGCGCTATATGCTTTCGCCTAGTTACTGCAACTATGGTTTACTTGCTAGCTCACCGATGAATGCCGGTGCTGAGTCTCGTTATACGGATCCAGTAACAACAGCTGCTGTAAAACAAAATTCTTTTATCGGAGAGAAAGCGCTTGCTGGTTCTTTGCGTATTAAGTTGGCTCTGGTTTTACCTCCCGAATCTCAGACCGAATCTCAGGCTGTGACACAAGCTGAAACCAATCTAGCAGCGAAAACAACAATTAGTATCGGCAGAGATCTTTTTGATCCGTTACTGTCCGATGTTGGTAGTGCTGATTATTTACGTATGAATAAAACCATACTATATGCTGCTCGTAGTAATGCGGGAGAAGTTAAGCTTCCTGAGCTGAAAGCCGGGACGCATTTTAAGTTTAGAATTACTGGTGAACTTAAAGCCAATCAAAATCCTGGTGAGGTTGGTTTGTTATCTGTGGCTTCCGGAGCTGGTGGACAACAAGTTATTCTTGGTCGGACACCGCGAGCCTTGACGGCAAAATCCAAGTGGCAAAAATTCGTGATTGAAGATCTGTTGCCGGGCGATCTATTTGTTTCAGCCGGCAATGGCATGGCATCTGCATCTGCTTCTGCTTCTGCAAACCAAAGACACCTGCCTGCGCCGCGTTCACTTTCTCTTGCTTTTTATCCCGGTCCGTGGATGGAAGGACAATATGGAGCCTCGCGCAAATCTTGCGATGTGTTGTTCCGTAAGCTGCAAATTGAATATCAAAGTTGTAACTTACCTGAATTTGCAGCGCGAAAAATCATCTATTACTAGCTGTTGATTTGCTCTGGATTGAAATAACTGGTTGTTTAAGCAGTTGGTTGGATAGCGGCTTACTAAGACGAACTGCCAATTTTTGGGACTTACCATGGCTCCATATTTGAAAGTTAGCTGTTGGTACAATCATGGCAATGCTGCTTTTTTCACTATTCTCTGCCCGTGTCGCTGTTGGGCGATCAAAAATAAAGCTGCTATAGCAACCGAAATTATTTTGTACAGTGTAAGCAATTTCTTTTTCGGTAGTTTCATTGTCGGCATCCGGTGTGTCCGAAACGATGATTAATGCTGTTTTTGAATTATTCAGTGCTCTCTGTAGGCGAGCGTAGATACGTTTTAGTTTAGGGCAATAGCCTATTCCTTGCGGACGACGTTTTCGTAAGTTGAAACTGCCGAGGTCAAGAATTACCACATCAAAAGCATTACTGCGAATAAATTGATCCGCGCTCCAAATCGCTTCTTGCACGTAGAGATTTTTAGTCGATATTAAAGGCAATGGATCACCATCTTGTAGCGCTATTTTGGTCTCTGATTCCGAGCGGCGGATAATCCAAAATTTGCCTTTGCTATCAGCAAAAGTCCAATCTTCAGCTTCAAGTTTATTTTCTGTATCAATATAAGCCACTTTCAAGCCAGAAGAGTGCCAATTACTGATTGCTGATTTCAGCAAATTTGTTTTCTCGGAAGAAATATTTCCAATCCATTCTGTAATGCACTTTCGGGCGATGCCACGAATTTTGCTGTTGTCGATTT
Source organism: Candidatus Obscuribacterales bacterium (assembly GCA_019750335.1). Taxonomy (GTDB): domain Bacteria; phylum Cyanobacteriota; class Vampirovibrionia; order Obscuribacterales; family Obscuribacteraceae; genus JAIEPM01. The sequence continues at coordinate 136,813 of JAIEOQ010000002.1, read as the reverse complement.
CAGCTATTCCTGTTTGAAGAATTTTGCCTGTTTGGAGATTCTTGCCCACTTGTTGATTCTTTGTTGGTTGTTGCTTCTTGCCTGGCCGATTCTCCGAAAAAATTTGCGCGAACTGTTCTTTTAAGGCTGTTACACGAATCGGAATACTCATTGTTGAATCCTTATATTGAACGTGAACGGTTGGCTAGGTATTAGTGACTGGAAGACAGGCGAATTTAGGCGGCGCTGACCCATTTATTTGGACAGCACTAAATAAGTTGCAGCATCGACAAACAGTCTCTTCAGAACAAAAGAAGAGATGTTGAACTGCATCTATAAAGCAACAATTTCTTGCGCCTCTAAGATTTTTCGGACAATTTACTGAATTGATTTATGACCATATTAAGACATACGTCCGTATGGTTAGTCAAGCTTTTTGTATGTTATTGCTGTAAGGCTTACCAGAAGGGCTGTTGCGGGTTTGGGTGTATCCTCTTTGCAGGCTTTTCTGTTTTTGGTTGAAAATAAAAACATTGCTGCATCCACCAAGGCATAACACCGGCTAATTTCCGCAGTTCGTTTTTCTGTGTGCGATCGAGCGTCGTGGTAGCCTGCATGATTGTCGCTTTTTTGCAGTTAGCTTTACCCTGATACCAAAGCGCGCGAATGATGGAGCCAATTGGATCGTCTTGAAGTCCTAATTTACGAGGGCTTGTGCCGATCAATTTAATTACAAGTTTGCCAAAACGAAAACTGCTAGTTCGGCCGTTGGTGGCATAAGCAATCTCATTCTTTTTGTTATTACAATTGAGCCCTAATTTTTTTGCTGCTTCGCTGCCATGAGTAACAATTATGCGACCAAATGCAGCTGCTTTTATTTGAGCCACTTCTATAACGGTTGGTAGTGGACTGTCTTTTTTGATGAATAAACCACGTGCAACACGAATAATGAACCCAGCATTGACTAAGCGCCACAAAGCTTGGTCAACTGCAGGGCGAGAACCGTAAGATAAAAAGTCGCGAGTAGAAAATGGCTTATCGTCTTCGATTTTGGCAATATGATTTTTAATCAGAGCTGCTGTCCACATTTTTGAACTCTTCCCTATAAGAAAATCTGCTGTTTTTCTTATAGAACGTATAAGAGGAAGAAAAAGTTCAATCGGTGGAAAGCCGAATAATTCCAATTGGAATTATTCAAAACCCAAACACAGCAAAAATCCACGATTTCAAGTGTAAGAAAAACAGCAGATTTTCTTATAAGGGAAAATTTCTATTTTTGGGAGGGCGGGATCTTGAAAGAGGCTCTAAATCCCCGGTTTATGAGTCTTTGAGATATTCATAAGCCGGTAAAGTTAAGAACTCAGCAAAAGTATCTGCCAACACTAATTGATCCAGAATTTTTGCAGCTTGAGCAAAATGTCCGGAAGAGTTTTTTGTTAGCTCTTGCAACTCCTTCTCTTTGATTGTTTGGTAGAGCTCTTTTGTGACTTGGCGTCCATCTTCTAGTTTTGTTGCTCGTTTGATCCAAAGCCAAAGTTGAGCGCGTGAAATTTCAGCTGTGGCCGCATCTTCCATCAGATTGTAGATCGCAACGGCACCGGTTCCACGTAACCATGATTCGATATATTGAAGGGCAACGCTAATATTGTTTGTTAAGCCGGCTTCCGTTACTGTGCCACCATCCACTTTGGCATCAAGCAGCTCTTTTGCTTGTACTGAAACTTCCTGTCTAAGCTTGTCTTTTTGGTTTGGTCGACTTTGCAGTATTTTATCGAACTCTGCTTTGGCGATTGGAACTAAGTCTGGATGGGCTACCCAAGTTCCGTCAAAGCCTAATCCAGCTTCTCGTTGCTTGTCTTCGCGAACTTTTGTCATCGCTCTTTCATTTAATTCCAAATCTCTGCGGCTTGGAATAAAAGCTGACATGCCTCCCATCGCATGCGCTTTGCGCCGATGGCAAGTTTGTACCAGCAAATTACAATATGCTTGCATGAAAGGTACGGTCATAGTTACGCTTGCTCGGTCAGGAAGCATAAATGCTGGATCGTTATGCAGCTTTTTGATCATGCTAAACATATAGTCCCAACGTCCGGCGTTCAAACCTGAGGCATGTTCTTTTAGTTCGTAGAGAATTTCATCCATCTCAAAAGCAGCCAGAATAGTCTCGATAAGCACTGTGACCCGGATAGTACCGCGGGGAATTTTCAAAGCATCTTGAGCAAAATTGAAAACGTCATTCCAGAGTCGAGCTTCAAGGTGACTTTCCAATTTTGGAATATAAAAGTACGGTCCGCTATTTCGCTTTAGCAATTCATGCACATTGTGATAAAAATAGAGCCCGAAATCGAACAAGCTTGCCGAAATGGCTTCTCCGTTGACTTCAACATTCTTTTCGACAAGATGCCATCCGCGCGGTCTGACGACAAGAGTAGCCAATTGTTCTTTTAATTTGTAAGACTTACCTTCGGGGCTGGTAAAAGACAGATTTTTTTTGACAGCTTCTCTTAAGTTTAGCTGTCCTTCGATGTTATTAGACCAAGTAGGAGAATTTGAATCTTCGAAGTCTGCCATAAAAACATTGGCGCCGGAATTCAAAGCATTGATGATCATTTTGCGATCTACCGGACCGGTAATTTCGACTCTTCTGTCAAGTAGATCTGCTGGGCAAGCTGCCACTTCCCAATTGTCATTACGAAGCTTCTCGGTTTCGGACAAAAACTGCGGAAACTTGCCTGCGTTGATCTCCGCTTGTCTTTTTGAACGTTGGGCTAAGAGCTCTTTGCGGCGTGAATTGAAGGTCTGTTGCAGGTCAAGCAGAAACTGCAATGCTTCGGGAGATAAAATTTGCTCGAAATCAGGTTTCAAGGCTCCTTTAACTGTAATTTGTCCTAGTTGCGCCGCCATATTGTTCTCCGTTACCCGCTGTGACTTAAATCTGGGAATCTTGCAGCAATCAGGGCTTCCCGTAGCTTCGTGTTAGACTAATGAAGCATCAATTGTATTACACGTCCTACTTTTCTCCAATGGAGCTTCTGTGTCAGAGCAAGCGCTGGTTGTTGAAGTCAGGAAGTTGGATGCGGAAAGTTACGCACCCTATGGAAACATAATTGCGGCTGCTGACGATAAATCTTATAGTGCCGCCAATCTGAATACGGCTAAACGTTTCAATCATTTATGTGAATTGCAGAATTTACGTCCAGAGGACGCTAAGCTCAACCTTTGCGTGTTCCGCTGTCGAGCATGGAAAGAAGCTAGTTTTGAGTTCAAACTACTGGAAAAACATGAATATTCTACCCAAGTGTTTTTACCAATGGATAAGAATGGACGCTATTTAGTCATTGTTGCTTTGGGTGGGGAGAAGCCTGATCTGACGACTCTTTCTGCTTTTATTGCCAGCGGTCCGCAAGGGATAAGCTACAAACCGGGGATTTGGCATTATCCGATGACGGCGTTGGATGCCGATATAGACTTTTCCTGTCTTGTTTTTGAAAATGGGAGTAAGGCTGACTGCCAGATTTCTCAGCTTATTGCGCCGATTCGTGTAATGCTTCAATCTGAATAGAAGCGGATTTCGAGAAACCTAGTTAGCCCTGCTTTGACTCAGTTTCAGCGGGCTCTGTTATATCCAAAGTGGACGTGATTGGGGCTGTTTCGGGCATAACAACCGGTTCGGGCATTACTAGTGGCTCTAGGCTATCGGACCAACTGAAATGTAAATGGCTGAAAATGACATTAATTACGCAAGCTGCCGGCACAGCAAGAATAATGCCGAGTACGCCGTCCAATCGAGCGCCAATCATGATGGCGATGAAAACTAAAACCGGATGTAAACCAATTACTCTGCCGATATATTTTGGGGCAACGACATTGTCTTTGAATTGCTGCAATATGGTAAATACAATTGTCAAAATAATGACATGGCCAAGCCTATTGCCCGGGATAGTCATGCCATGAAAAGCTACAGAAATTATTGCCGGAATAAGACCGATCGGTGGACCGATCACCGGTAGAATTTCCATTAAGCTTAGGAAAATGCTTAATAGCAAAGCGTATTGTACGCCAAGGCAAGTGTAAACGATGAGCATGAGGCAGCCAAAAGCTATGCCAAGAATAATTTGTCCGCGTAAAAACGATTGCAAGCTTTTGTCGATATCAGCGGTAAGAGCGTGCAAAAATGCATGTTGTTTAGGCGAAAATATTTTGATTATTGATTCTTTGAGTTTTTCCCCGTCAAGTAAAAAATAGAACGTAATTACTGAAATACTTATGCCGTATACAAGCCAGGTCATAGTACTCATCGCTACATCGGTGACACGCGAAACGATGGCTGTCGGATCAGGTTTCGGCATAGTGCCAATTATGTTGTTTAGAATATCGATTGATTTCACTTCAATCTGATAAGCACGGAAGCGGTGCTCAAGCGGGGCAAGGGCTTCCGTAAATTTATTTAGCAGTTCGGGTAAGGCGTTGATTGTTGTTTGCACTAATTGCGATACCTGCCAGGTTAAAGCAGGTAGAAGTAGTAACGCGGCAACGGTTGCCACACCAAGCATGACCAAATAAACTAGAGACACAGCAAAAACTCTATTGTGCAGCCGTTTCTCCAGCCAGTCGACAATGCTAATCATCAAGTATGAAAGCAAAAGTGAAATACAAAGGATGCGGAGAATATCGGCAAAATAAAGACCGATGACAAAAACCAAAGAGAGAATTAGTAGAAACAAAACAGCTATGACAAGCTGTCTTTGCAGAATAAGCAACTTTTCGTGATTGTTACTCATGTCGTTTTAAGATTTCCATCAAGTAAGTAATTCTATTTCTGATATCGCCAAGCTCGTTGCTAGGCGGAGTTAATCCGGCTGCGGTTTGATACTCGCAAAGAGCTAAATCCGGCTTATTCTCTTGAAATAGGCTATCAGCTAAAAGTCGATGATAGCGTGCTTCGTTTGGTTTCATCAGTATTGAAAGTCGCGCTTCGGATTCGGCTAAGGCTGGATTTTTGCTTGCCAAATAAACTTGACCAAGACGCCAGTGGCATTCGGCATCCATTGGCTCGGTTTTGAGACTCTCTTTGAAGCTGGCTTCGGCTTCGGCAAGCTTGCTTTGTCTTTGCTGAATCAATCCAAGATTGAAGCGATAATCACTTCTCCCCGGACGCAATTTTAGTGCGGTCAAGGCTTCTGCTTCGGCTTCGGGGAACTGATTCATCTCTTTGAGGACAACGGCAAGATTGTTGTGGGAGGCTGCGCCACCAGGATAAATGCGAATCGCTTTTCGGTAGGATTCAGCTGCTTCGGCAAGCTTGCCTTTTGCTTGGAGCTCAATACCGTCTTTGTTCAGCTCTTTGGAAGATTCTTGCGGCGTGAGGATTTCTGTTGTCTGTCCGGCAAGAGAAAAGCCTAAGCAGAATGTTATCGACAAAAGAGCTGTAGCGATAATTTTTTTTGAACGCATGTCAAAAGATCCTATACAAAGTTCTGTGGCGGCTGCCGCTTACGCTAAGATTAGGGTTTCCTCAAGAAAGGACCTGAACCTGAAAACTAAAATTCTAGCGCTTTTGTTTCTTGGTTCTATCTTGCTAAATATAGCAGGGCTGGTTTTTTTCATACTCTTTCTCAATTTACGCGGTAGCTATAAAGCTGTTCGTAAAGATAAGGTCGTTCTGGAGCGGAATCTGGCTTTTTACCGCAGCCAGAATGTTGTCGGAGAAGCCTTGAGCTCAGAGCGGATTGTCAGGAAAACATTTGTCAGTCATAAAGACGGACAAATGGATTATTTTGCTTTTGAAGCACCAAACTTCGTGCCAGAGAAAAAAGACTACATTCTGATTCTCTATTTGCACGGTATGGGCTCGAATTATATGGAGCCTTTTGTGGCCCCTCATGAACAGCCGATCGCCTCAGCCCTGGTACAGAAAGATTCAGCTGTCGGTGTGCTTTCTTGCAGCTATCGCAAAGAGTCGTCATGGGGAAATGATCTGGCTTTGGCGGATATAACTCAAAATGTCAGAGAAGTCATGATGGAGTACCCCTTTAGCAAAATAGTTGTGATGGGCACATCCATGGGTGGGACCGTAGCATTGAATTATGCCTGTGTCGCACCAGCTGACATCAAAGAAAAAATTGTCGGAGTCGTTAGTGTTGAATCGGCGGGCGATCTAACTCAACTCTATAAAACAACCGCTAATAATGATATTCGCCAAGCGCTCATTATTTCATTGGGTGGAATGCCCGAACAAATTCCGGCTGTTTATGCCGATAAAAGCTTTTTGCATAACTTAAATCTGTTGCCTCAATCAAACCGGATATATATTTTGTCGGCAAAAAGCGATCGGATTGTGCCAACAAAATTACAGAATGATATTGTCAACAGGCTTAATCAGTCAGGCTATAAAGTCAAATTTGAAGAGATCGAGGGGGACCACCAATCTCCAGCTGCTAAATATTATGTTTCTGGCTTGGAATACGTTTTAGGAAGTTCTCAATAAAATGAGTGGCAAGATAACGTTATTTGTACGTTAAAGTTGTAATCACCTGCTAAGAAAAACTACTTCCTGTTGGGATAAAACACTAAAATTGTTCTGTAAGTAGGGATAAGTTCCAATCGAAATTATTCTGATTTTGGATTAAAATGACAGGCTGCAAAGAGACTTAATTACAAATGCCGTCAGAACTGGTCAGAGTTACAGTTGATACTTTAGCTTTTGCTGTTCAGCAAGGAAGCTTGGAAGTTCTTTTAGTGAAACGAAAGAACGAACCGTTTAAGTCGTTTTGGGGATTACCTGGAGGCTTTCTGCTTGAAGAAGATGAAAGTTTAGAAGCTGCGGCTACCAGAGAACTTTATGATGAAACCAACGTATCTAACGTCTATTTAGAGCAGCTATATACTTTTGGCGATAAAGGTAGAGATCCGCGTGGAAGAATTATTACTGCATCCTATCTTGCTCTTTTACGTCAAGAGGGTTTGGAGCTAAGAGCAAGCGCCGATGCTTCCGGTCTTGCTTGGTGGCCGGTTAACGAGTTGCCGCCGCTGGCATTTGATCACCAAAGGATCATTACATACGGCTATCAACGTCTTAAATACAAAATTGAATATTCGCCGGCAGCCTTTAAGCTTTTGCCTGAAAAATTTACTTTGCGTGATCTGCAAATGGTCTACGAAGCAATTCTTGGCCGGACTGTAGACAATCGTAATTTCAGAAAGAAATTTCTTGGATCGGGTGTTTTGCAAGAGTTGAATGAAACAAGCCAGGAAGGTTCATACCGTCCGGCGCGTCTTTATTGCTTTTCAGAGCAAGACTTTGAAAAATTACCAGATCGTCCGGTTTTTGTTTTTTAGAGTTACAGTGCGCAGACAAAATATGGGTGTAAGTTTTTTTTGATATGAAAATGAAGTCGATTAAAGCAGGGGCAACGATAGTTTTTGTTCTGGCATCAATCTGTTTGCCGTCTTACGGTCAAGGACAGGTTCAGACTTGGAATACAAAAGCCAGAGAACGTTCTCAAGCTTTTAACTCGTCGGCCATGACTGCTTTAAAAAAGAAACAAGATTCAACAGCTGTCAGTTTGTTGAATAAAGCGGTTGTTGCTTGTCCTGATGATCCGGTGCCTCTTGCTACATTGGGTTTGGTTTTAGCTAAACAAGGCAAATACGGCGAAGCTTTAGATGCGTTAGGCAAATCCTACGATCTTAAACATGATGCCACCACTTTGCTGACTACCGGGTTTGTTTATTATCTAGAGCATGATTACGAGGCAGCAATTAAAAGTTGGAATAAGCTTTTAGAAAAAAATCCTACTGCTTATGAGGTATACGGTGATCTTGGTTATGCTTATTTGCGCCAAGGTAACTTTGAAAAAGCAGAAGAGTGTTTCAAGCTTCTGGCTAAACAACGTCCTTCAAGTCAGCTTGCTTACCAAGGTTTGGCTCAACTGAAATATTTGTCCGGTAATTTGAGCGCTTCCAAACAAGCGGCAGTGCATGCTTGTTCAATCGCTCAATATGGACCGCTAATATTTTTGCTGGCTAAAGTGCAAATGCTCGAAGGCAATAAAGCTGAGGCAAGTAAACTGATTCAGGATTGGTTGAGCGGCGGCAAACCAAAATATATGGAACGTTCGATGACAGCCTTAGGTTATCCTCTGCAACAAGATATACAGTGGGACCCATATTTGGTCGATTGCTACGATAACGGCTACTTGTTTTTAGCTAGAGCCCAATCGCCTCAAGAGCAGGGCAAGCGTAAATCATTTTTAGCCAAAGGCAAAGTGTCTGTTGTTTTGTCTCAAGTGGAAAAAGCAAGCGAGGCAAATCCGGAAGACTTTTATTTATTGCGTGAACGTGCTCTTGTAGAAATGGCCGCTGGCAAATATAAAGAAGCCGCAGAGCACCTGTCTTCAGTTTTACAAATTTGTCCGAGCGGTAATCTTGAATGGTTGCATTTAGGTCTGTCTCAATTCCGCGCAGGGCAAGAGCTTGAAGCCGGCGAATCAGTAGGCAAATATTTAGCGAAATATCCACGCCAAAAATTAGCTGGAGCATTCATGAATCTTGTGCAAAAGCCCGGCTTGCCTATTCCTGAACCAGATCAAGCTAATGATGGTGAGTTGCCGGTGCATGGACCGAAAACTACTGAAGAGAGCGGATTCTAAATCGGTTGCAATAGAACTAAAAGATTAGGCTCTTTTCCAAGCGCCGCGATAATGCATCTTTTTCCAGGAATCACCGTGTTTAACAAAAATGTCGGTGACGTTGGATTTCTCTTTATATGGATGTTTGCCGCCAACTTCGCGAAAAGCGACAAAAGTGACAACAGCCGTATCGCCGGTAACTTTGGCGTAAGGATGATCAATAGTGAATGACAGCAAAGGTGTCGGTCCGTTTGGTGCGTATCTTTCAAACTTAGCTTTCAAATCGCTCATAACGTTGTTTTTGCCCGCGATCAATTTGTGAGTGCTCTCATCAAAAGTTGTGCAGCTTTCGTCCAAATATTCTTCGTAAGTTTTTAAATTACCGCTTGAATAAGCTTTTACCAACTGCTGCAAGATATCGAGCACTTTTTCGGATTCGGCACAACAAGCATGAGGATCGACGCAACTAATCTTGCAAGATTTGTCATCGACAGAAGTGCATTGTTTGGATTCAACTTTGTTGCTTTCCAAAGACTCGGCGGCATTTGCCAGTTGTATGCTGCTGCTGCAAGCGATTAATGCCAGGGTATAAGCTATTTTTTTTCCGAGCTCACTTCGCATTTTTAGTCCTCCGCAAATCACAAATATATTGATGCTAAAAACTAGCGTGTGTTCCGCATAACGTCTTCAACGTCTCTCAAGGCTGAATTGATTTGGCGTTGATATGAATCAATTCTGGTCAAACGACCATTTAGGCTGTCAATTTGACGACGAGTATCGTCATAGGCGCGTTGTAATTCAGCTTGTTGAGCAAGCAAAGCGTCACGCGAACGCTGCAAATTGGCATAAACGGATTCGGCTTGAGTATTCTGTGGTGTACACATGGCTGCCAAAGCCACAAATAAGGCAAAAGAAAATCGGGATAAATTACGACGCATAATGGGCTCCAACGTTTAAGTGACAGGCGGGTTGCCAAGCTCGCCTGTCACTTAAGTGTTGCCTAATTATGGCAGAAAATGAAGCGAACTTAACAGCAATTTATCTGTATTTGCTGATTCGATTTTTGCTGCTACTTGAAATGTTAAATGGCTCAAACCAAATGTAGCTTGGACCTTAAGTTCGAGGGAATATTAACGTTCTCTAGTAATTGCTGGATTGTTGTATCAAGCATATTGCAAGAATTTATCTGGGATCTAGCCAAAATTGCCAAGCGGTGCTACACTTTAGTTATCGTAGAAAAGACGATTATTGAATTGGAATCGCATCGTGAAGGTGGCATTATGGTTCCGGCACTCAAAAATTTCGAACAATTGTCCGGCGCAGCGCAAATAGAACAAAGCCGGTTTTATGCTGAAAAACTTTGGCCTCATGTCGAGGCTTTAATTGATCAATCTTTTGCCGAAGATTTAGCTAGCGGTGATATTACCAGCGAAGGGATTGTCCCGGCTGAACGCATATCTGAAGCCCATCTTTATATAAAGGAACCGGCCGTTGTTGCCGGACTGGCGATTTTTGCTCACGTACTTAAACGTTTGGATGGAACTCTCTTATTTGAGTCCCTGGTTCCGGAAGCGACAGTGATTAGCGAAACGCCTTATTTAATCGCTAATATCAAAGGTTCTTCTCGGGCCTTGCTTGCCGGTGAACGTACAGCTTTGAATATTTTGCAAAGATTGAGCGGCATCGCTACTCTGACCGCACGTTTTGTCGAGTTGGCTAAACCTTATGGCATAAGCATTCTTGATACACGCAAAACGACACCGGGTTTACGCATGCTTGAAAAATGGGCGGTTATGACCGGCGGCGGTACTAATCATCGTTTCGGTTTATACGATCAAATTTTGATCAAAGACAATCATATACGGGTAGCTGGTAGTGTCAGCGAAGCGGTAAAAAGAGCACGTGCTTATAAACCCGGCATGCCGGTGGAAGTTGAAGTTGCTTCTTTTGAACAACTTGAGGAAGCGCTCTTGCTTAAAGTAGAGCGCATAATGCTCGATAACATGACTTCTGAGCAAGTAAAACAGGCAGTAACACAAATAAAAGGTGCCGCTATGGTTGAAGTTTCCGGCGGGATAAACCTGAGCAATCTTACTCAATATTTGATTCCCGGAGTGGATGCGATTTCAATTGGCGCGCTTACACATTCAGTCAAGAATGTGGACATCAGTTTGGAGATTGAGGACTAGAGATATGGCTAACGTTCAGACTCCTTGTTTTGATACGGCTAAAACAGCTCAACTTAGCTCAGAGATCTATGAGTTGGCGAAAAAACGCGATGCCGTGATTCTGGCTCATAACTACCAGATAGCCGAGATTCAAGATATAGCTCATTATGTCGGAGATTCTCTCGGGCTATCGCAGCAAGCGGCAAAAACAAAAGCAAAAGTAATTGTTTTTTGTGGCGTACATTTTATGGCTGAAACAGCGGCAATACTTTGTCCGGACAAACGAGTGCTAATCCCGGATCTTGATGCCGGGTGTTCACTGGCTTCTTCAATCAATATTGAGCAATTGAAAGCATGGAAAAAAGAGCATCCAAATGCTGTAGTTGTTTCTTATGTAAATACAACAGCCGAGATTAAGGCTGAGACCGATTATTGCTGCACTTCAGGTAATGCTCTGAAAGTTGTACAGTCCATACCGGAAGACAAAGAGATATTGTTTTTGCCGGATCAATTTTTAGGTTCTTGGGTGCAAAAAATGACTAATCGTCAGAATATGCACATTTGGATGGGTGAATGTCATGTTCATGCCGCTATTCCACCGAGTGCAATTGATGCCAAAATTGCCGAGCATCCTAAAGCCGAGCTTTTGGTACATCCGGAATGCGGTTGTTTGACGCCTTATCTTGATCGCTTGTTACGTCTGAACGGGCAGAGCCCGATTAAAATCGCTTCTACCGAAGGTATGATGCAACGTGCTTCGCAGTCTGAATGCAATGAGTTTGTCGTTGCTACCGAAGTTGGTATTTTGCATCGTTTGCAAAAAGAAAATCCGGACAAAACTTTCCATGCCATCGACAATGAAATGTCTTGTCGTTATATGAAAATGATTACTCTTGAAAAACTGCATCACGCCTTGAAAGAAGATGTATATCATGTGACTGTTGACGAGGCGATAGCAAATAAAGCCCGTCTCTCAATTGAAAGAATGATCTCAATTTTCTAAGCAGATCGCAAAGGTCAAAGTATGAGTTACGCGAATCCTAATCGAAAAAATGTTGATGTGATTATTCTGGGCTCGGGGATAGCCGGTTTAGTTTTGGCTGCTGAGCTTAATCTCAAAGGATTGAAAGTGGCTCTGTCTTGTAAAGGACAGCTTCTAGAATCGAATACGTCTTTTGCTCAAGGCGGTATTGCTGCAGTTACCGGTGTAAATCAAGCTGATTCGGTTGAAGCGCACTTAAAAGATACGCTGCTTGCCGGTGCCGGACTGACCGATGAATCCATAGCCAGAACGATAATTACTGATGCTAAATCGGCTATTAGCCGGCTTGAAGAGTTAGGCGTTTATTTTGATCGTGCAGACGGTGCACTTGAGTTGGCTCGTGAAGGCGGACATTGCCAAGCTCGCGTACTGCATCGTAAAGATACTTCCGGTTTTGCAATTTCTCAAGCTTTAATTGCGCACCTACGTTCTTGCGATCGTATTCAAATCTACGAAAATATGTTTGCTCATGAGCTGATTATGCAAGACAATACTTGCACCGGCGTACGTTTCCTTTTGGAAGAGCAATTGGTCGAATTACGCGCTAGCCACGTGGTGCTTGCTACTGGTGGATTAGGCCAAGCTTTTTCAAGAACGACCAATCCGTCCATTGCGACAGGCGATGGCATTGCTATGGCTTATCGAGCCGGAGCTCGTCTTGCCGATATGGAGTTCGTTCAATTCCATCCGACTGCTTTAAGCTTGCCGAGCACTCCGGCGTTTTTAATCAGTGAAGCTGTGCGTGGTGCCGGCGCACATTTAATCGACTCCGAGGGAGCCAGATTTGTTCAGCGTTTTCATGCCGATGGTGAGCTTGCTACGCGCGATGTCGTTTCACGAGCAATCTTTTCGGTCATGACCGAACGAAACGAGCCGTCAGTTTTTCTAGATCTCAGACCGATTGGTGCTAAAGGTATCTTGCATGAATTTCCCAATATTGTGCAAACTTGTCGCAATTGGGGCATCGATCCTCTAGTTCGGCCAATTCCGGTTTCACCGGCAGCGCACTATTTTATGGGTGGAGTTTGGACCGATGATCGTGGGTTGACTTCGATACCGGGGCTTTATGCTGTAGGAGAATGTGCCTCTACCGGGTTACATGGCGCAAATCGTCTTGCCAGCAACTCTTTGCTTGAAGGTGCTGTTATGGCTCGGCGCCTCGCCCAGGTGATTTCGGGTAGCGTTATTTCTCTAAATGTAAGAAGAACTCCTGTCCAAGCGGCTGGCTTTAAAGCACCCGTAGCCAGAGAGTCTCTTGATCGTTTCCGTCAGTTGATGTGGCAGCATGCTGGTCTTATTCGTCAAGGAGCGTCTCTTGCCGAATTCATTGATTCAAGCTTAAGTGAAACTTTGCACCAAGTACCTTTGGTCCAAGCTGAGATTGAAGCAGCAAACATACGTCTTTTGGGTCACTTAATCGCTCAAGCTGCCAGTAATCGTCAAGAATCAAGAGGCGCTCATTGGCGCTCTGATTATCCGGCTTGTGACGACAAGAACTACAAGCGACGCCATATGATGGCGCGATCTGGCAATGCCTGGTTGGAGCTTCCGTTGCCTGCACCGCTTTTAAGAGCGGAAGCTATGGCTTTTGCTAAATAAGCTGCTTAACGCGAATGGCTTAAATGACGCGATTGCCAGATTTCCAAAGCTTTGTGTCGTTTTTTTAGCCCTTCTTCGGCAATCTTATGCAAATCTTGCGGATTAAGCAGTTTGTCGAAAAGGCGGTCGCCAATATTGGCTGCGGCTTTGGATGTTTTATAACCAAGCTCATGAGCGATTTCGCTCCAGCTTTTGCCATAAGATAAGAGGTCGAGCATTCGCGCTTCTTTAGCTGAAATATCGTCCCGAATAAAAACATGACGCATTTGAGTGGCGACTAGAATTACCTCGCCTTTAATGGCCATTTTTAGCTCCGAGAGCATTCCCGGTACTTCGGATATTTTTGCTCGTTTGCACAGATAGCCGTCGCAGCCGGCAGCCAGTGACCGCTGCCCATCGGCTGCTGCTTTGGAGTTGGTTAGGACAATGATTATGCCGTAAAAATTTTGGCGATGTCTGAGCTCTTCCAAAATGCGGATCCCGGCCAGTGAGCTTATTGATGAATCCCCGTTTCTAAAGGGCAGTTGCAGATCCAAAAGCACGCAATCCACTTGATGTATGTCCGGAGTCTGTACAAACTGCAAAGCTTTCTCTTCGCAGTCTACAACATCGACGACTTGCAGTTCATCGTCCTGTTCGATGACCATCTGTAGTATGTTGGAGAAATCATCGTCATCTTCAATGATTAGTATTTTAGTCATGACTTTTACCGGTTACCTTATTGAGGGAGAATTCGTGTCTTTATCTGCATTTTTTTTTCGGATTCAAGGGTTTCTTGAGAGTTTTTGCTGGTACTGCATATAGGAAGCATGATTTGAAATCTGGTTCCTTTGCCGAGAATGCTGGCGACTGAAATTTCACCGCCCATAGATAAAATTAGAGTTTTAGCGATATCAAGCCCTAGTCCGCCTCCGTCTTCGGTGTTGGGATTGATGCGGAAACCAGGTTGAAAAATCTGTTCCAAGTATTCAGCTGGAATGCCGGTGCCAGTGTCGGATATGATTGTATGATGAAAAGCACCATGACTCTCTTGTGAGATGAAGATCTTTGTTTTTTGCGGGTTATGTTTAATAGCGTTGCCGATGATGTTATCGATGACGCGAGAGAGTTCTAGCGGGCTGGCTTTGACCAAAAATAATGAGTTCGGTTTTGTCCATTCAATTGTGTCTTCGTATTTTTGCGCAAGAGGCTTTTGTCCGTCGACACAGTCGTCTATTACTTTGGCTAAATCGCAAATAGAAGCCTGGCTGCCTGAAGGAGAGCCGTCATAGTTGTATGATTGAACCAGCTGATCGATCAGCTCACATAGTTTGTCCGAAGCTTTGACTAAGCGCGAAATTTTGTCTTGAACCTGGCTTGATTCGTGCTTCATCATATTCAATTCGCTCAATGTCCAATTAAGAACAGTAACCGGCGCGTTCAAGTCATGATTGATTCGGCGCATGAACTCATGTCGTCGCTGGCGATCGTGCATCATTTCGCGAGCTTTGCCCTCGGCTTCCTGACGGGCAAGCTCGGAGCTAAATTTGTCTCGTTCCAGATCTAATTTTTCTTGTGCGGCAGCTAAAACAAATTGAAAATAATTTTCTTTCTCTCGTTCTCTTTCCCAGATGATTGCTGCTAAAGTACCCAGACCTAAGCTAACGGTCGGAATAAAAACCGGGACTAGTAAACCTGTTCCGGCAAAAATTATGCCGGCGGCCAGATCGGTCAAGCTGAGCATCAGGCAAGAAAATGAAATGTCGGCAATTAGCCGTCCGAGGCTTTGATATTTGCTTTGTTCGCTTTGGTTGCCGGTTTGTTGAAAAACTTTCCAGCCGACCCAAACAATGGCACCGAAAGCCGCGGAAAGAAGAATATACAAATAAGTTTGGTTGCCGGTCAGACGTTTAGGCCAAGAATGCCGAGCGATAGTTTCCATGGCATGAGCGAGAATATCCGTTTTGCTTCTTTGTGTATGAATTTCGTTTGTAAAAGGAGTGTTGTAAACATCGTCTACGCCGTCACCAATGAGCACTACTGCATCTTTCAAGCTGAGGTCGGATTGTGCCGTTGGTTGAAGCAGATTTTTTTGTTGCTCGGGATTGAGTAAATAGCTAAGAGAACGAGTCGGATAATATTCTGTTTTCGGTGCGGCTGAAAAATCAATTTCCAATTTTTCTGGTAAATCAGCTGGCATCGGTACATCTAAATATTTGAGAGCTTTGATGATTAGAGCTTCCGGAATTCGCCCTCTTGTAGCATCGGAAGAATCGTTAGAAAAACGAGTACGGATACTGCGAACAAGTTGGTCGTGATCCAAATCTAGGGATGTTGTACCGATATATTTTTCCTGGATGTTAACTTCTGGTTCCAGCTGAGAAAGTTGAGCAAGCAAGCCAAAATTGGACTGACCGGACCGGGCTGAATAATTCTCCGGTCGACTAGGGTTGAATGTGTGATTGATCAATACTGGTACTGCTTTTCCGTAAGCACCGTTGCCGCATCGATTGATTGTTTCAGCCAGTTCTTTGCTGCCAAAGCTGTCTTGACGAAAATTATCGTCAATAATGATTAGCTTGGCTCCGGCTTTAGCTAAAAATTCAATGATTTCGGCTGTGGTTTGGGACGAAATCGGATATTTCATCAACGGTTTCAGCCAGGCTGCTCGCTCTACCGCTTCAGCCGGTGGTTCGTCTTCATAATCACGGTTGAAAATAACAATCTTGTTTACGACGGACTTTTTCTCGAAAAGCTTAGTACTGAGGGGCCACCAATTGGAATGGCTAATTGAAGAGCTGAGCCATTCTTTGGCTTCAAAACGTCCGTTGATTGTTTGTCGCTCTTGGCGTTCGAAAATGGCAGAGAGTTCAAGTAAACAGCCAATAATCGATGCCACAGCAAAGAACACTGTGAAAATGCTCAGATAGAGCTTTGACCCGGCATGTACTGATTGATTTATTGTCGTTCAACCCGAAGTAGGTAGCGATGTTATCCGTCGCCTCTTGAGATCTCTAAAGGGCTTATACCACGCAGTCTTTGCTTATCTGCAAGTGTAAAGAGATTTTTCTGTCAAAATATGGCTGCTAAAGTTCGAATGGAGATATTTAATGGAAAAGAACAAAGCTGGTATAAGCAAAGGCGCTGCCACAATCATTACCGGCGCTTCTTCCGGTATTGGCAAAGCTTTGGCTATCGATCTGGCACGCAAGCATCAAGCTCGTCTTGTACTTAATGCTCGGGGCAAAAGTGAACTTGAGGCTACGGCTGAACTTGTTAAACAAGCCGGTGGCGAAGCAATTTGTCGGACCGGAGACGTTTGCGACCAGTCTTTGACTTCCGAGTTAATCGAGATCTGTCTGAAAAACTACGGACAGTTGGATATTTTGGTGAATAACGCCGGTTTGACTCGTCCGGGATCGATGTCGACCTTAACTCCTGCCGATTGGCGTTATGTTTTTGACGTCAATTTTTTTGCGGCGCTTAATTTGACCTATGCTGCTCTGCCGCATTTGCAAAAAGGAGCTAAGATTGTAAATGTCGCAAGCGTAGCCGGAAAAATCGCTTTTCCTGGAACTGTCTGTTATGCAGCCAGCAAGTTTGCTTTGGTTGGGTTTTCGGAAGGTATGGCCGCCGAATATGTCAATCAAGGCATAGACGTGATTACAGTTTGTCCGGGTTGGGTGCGCACCGAGTTTTTCAAGAAGAATCAAACTCCCGATGATCCGTCGGCTATAGCTTCGGAGGAAGGTTTTCGCGGTTGGCTCATGCGTAACGTTTTGAGCATCAGTTCGGAGCAAGCGGCTCAAGAAATAGTTGCTGCCATGAATTTAGGCGGTAGTCGTGAAATTGTTTTGACCGCTCCGGGGCTTTTTGTCGAAAGAATGGCCGGGTTGTGCCCACGGCTTACTTTCCTTTTGTCCAGTATGGTACCGTCCGAGCGCTCAAAGACAGGGGCTAATCGAGTGTAGTAAAATCCTCCAACTACATTGAGGAGGATTTTAATGAGAAGAACCAGTAGGTATTGGCAGGCTGCCCTCTCACTTTCACTCTTCTCCTTAAGTTTTGCTCTTGCACCGGCCGGTTTTGCCGGAGCAAAAGAGATCAATCCTTATCAGCTCTTGAGTCAAGATAAAACCACAGGGCTAAAAGAGTACAAACTCAAAGCTAACGGTTTGCAAATTTTGCTTGCTGAAAAACATGACACGCCAGTGGCAACAGTCATGCTCGTTTATCGAGTCGGCTCGCGCAACGAAGCCGTAGGTTATACCGGTTCAACTCATTTTCTAGAACATATGATGTTTAAGGGTACTAAAGCTCACGACCCGGCTTTAGGTACAGGTATTGATGATCTGTTGAAGCCGATTGGTGGTTTGAATAACGCCACAACTTATTACGACAGGACTTACTATTATGAGGTTGTGCCGGCTTCCGGTCTTAAAACCTGTCTTGAGCTTGAAGCTGATCGGATGAGGAACGCTCTCTTGCGTGAATCGGATCGACAGTCGGAAATGACGGTAGTGCGCAATGAGCTTGAACGCAATGAAAATTATGCTGCCACCGTACTCGATACCCAAGTTTTTGCTACGGCTTTTAGAGAACATCCTTATCATCATCCGGTAATCGGTTGGCGTTCCGATGTTGAGGGTGTACCAACGGCAAGATTGCGACAGTTTTACAAGGACTTTTATTATCCAGACAATGCAACTCTTATTGTAATTGGTGACTTTAAAACTGAAGAAACTCTGGCTAACATAGCGGACTTTTTTGGCAAAGTACCTAAGTCGGCCAAACCTTTTCCGGCCGTGTACACGGTTGAACCAAAACAGGAAGGCGAAAGACGCTTTGTTGTTCAACGCGGAGAAGAGCTACCAAAAATCATGTTGGCTTACCATGTACCAAAAGCTGTCGATAAAAACAGTTATCCGCTAACAGTATTAGCTTCGATTCTAGGCGATCACAGCCGCCAATCAAGTCGTTTGTATAAAGATTTAGTAGAGCCAGGCTTAGTATCCCAAGCCGCAGCCTGCCATTATATGCTGCGAGATCCAGGGCTTTTCACTTTGTATGCTTCAGCAAATGAAGGTGTGGCGCTAGCAAAGATTGAAGATAAAGTCAAAGCTGAGCTAAAAAAATTAGCTCTTGATCCGGTTTCGGACTTAGAGCTGGAACGGGCTAAAAAAGCCGTATGGAAAAAGATGAAACTGCAGGCAGCGGATCCGGTAGGTATGGCCGAAGAGCTTGCTGAATCAATTGCTGTTGCTGATTGGCGTTGGTGGCTCAATTTTGAAAAAAATATCAAAGCAGTAAGCAAAGCCGATATTCAAAGAGTGGCAGAGCTTTATTTTTCTGACAGCAATTGTACCGTCGGTAATTATTTGCCAAACCGTAAAACTAAAGAAGCTGAAAGTGCTGCTTCAGGCGATTTCCAATCACTGATTTCAGAGCTGCAACCTAATCTTTTAGCTGTCGGTCGTACGCAGCCGCAGCCTGTCAGAACAAAAGCTAAGCCGGCGTCAGCTCAAGCTCAAGCTACTAAAAGTATTGCTAGTTCGGTTTTACGCAAAAAACTGGACAATGGTCTGACTGTGTTAGTAATGCCTGTGCGCGGGTCAGGAGTCGTTTCGGTGGCTTTGAAAATCAAAGCCGGAGAATCGTGCGCGAGCGAAGAGAAATCAGCAGTGCCTGATTTTGTCGGTGAAATGTTGAACAAAGGTAGTCGCCGCGTTTCCAAAGAAAATTTAGCCGATCGTTTGGAAATGCTTGGTACTGCTATCGATCCCGATGTCGGTAATTTCTGGGTTGATCTCTCTTCTGAAGTTGTAAATGAAGACCTCTCTTCTTATTTAGAGCTTCTTTCTTCAGTTGTTAGCGAACCGCTTTTTGAGAGCGAGGAGCTGAACAAAGTCAAAAAGATCAAAGAATCTCAACTAAAAGATGCCATGGTCGAAACTTCGGAAGTGGCAATGAATGCCTTACTGGGAGCTCTATATAAGCCTGGTTGTGTTTTTTATGAAAAGCCTCTAGATAAGCAGCTGTCCGAATTGAAAACAATTTCGGCAAGCGATTTGAAAAACTTTCATTCACGTTATTTCAATCCGACAAATTCGTGTTTGGCCGTTGTCGGAGATGTAGATCCCGAGCAGGCTTTTCAAGCTGTAGATACTGCTTTTAAGTCTTGGCGTTCCGGTGATTCGGTTGATATCACTAAGAGTGCTTGCCTAGGCGATGATCCGGTTAAGCCAGAAACAATTGTCAAACAAATTGCCGACAAGACAAGTGTGGATATAGCATTGGCCGCTCCAGCTAAAGTGAGCATTAAGTCAAAAGATTTCTATGCTGCGCAAATAGCTAACTCGGCCTTGGGTCATGACACTATCGCTTCGCGCTTGGCTGTAATTCGTGAAAAATACGGTTTGACATATGGTGTTCAATCATATTTTGCCGACAACGTTCAAGAGAATGCACCGTGGGTGGTGCAGCTTTCGGTTAATCCGGAGAATACGGATAAAGCTCTGCATCTGGTTGATGAAATAGTTTCAGGTTATGCCAAATCGGGAATAACCAAAGCTGAGCTTGCTACGGAAAAGAAACGGCTGGCTGGTGAATATGTAGTTTATCGAATGCGAACGCCTAAG
Source organism: Candidatus Obscuribacterales bacterium (assembly GCA_019750335.1). Taxonomy (GTDB): domain Bacteria; phylum Cyanobacteriota; class Vampirovibrionia; order Obscuribacterales; family Obscuribacteraceae; genus JAIEPM01. The sequence goes on along the minus strand of JAIEOQ010000002.1, from coordinate 116,778 downwards.
CAATTGGCTGATGCTTTAACTAAATATGAGCTTATCGGTGTCGGTCCGGCTTTTATGGATAACTATGCCTCACAGCTTAATAAAGTGACTGAAGCCCAGGTCAATGCTGCTATAAGCAAATATATGAACGTCAATAAAATGGTAAAAAGTCTTGCCGGAACCGTACCGCAAAAAAGTAACAAGCCCGCTAAATAACGAGGAGCGAGGATGACCAATCAAAATGAAAGTGATGAAAACGATAAAAAGAATGCCTTGAACGCTTTTAACGAATCACTTTTGAGCAGGCTTAAAAGTCGCAGCGGTAGTGAAACCGTACGCTGGATTAACAACCTCAAAGAAGACGGCAGTCCGAACACCGTAAAGACTATCGAAGCTGAAGCCGATACTCAGGCTGTTTCAGCTCAAGGTATAGTGCCGGCAAACGAAATGGTGCGCTTGATCGATGGTTTATTCGATCTTTTTCAACAATACGAAGTTGAATTCAATCGTTTAAGTGAGAATGCGCAGTTACATATTGAAACTGAAAGACCGATATTTGACGCGGATCTACTGCAGCGTTTGCAAAAGGATGAGCATAGTCGTTTCTCCGGGCGTTTACATATTCATGGCTGGAGTTTACTTGTCCGAGGAAACTTGAGCCGGGTTGAAGCTTTTATTTTACCTTCGGATCATTTTATTGCTTTCAGCACCAATGAAGCGGCCTATAATCCGCTTTTTCAAGCTACTTTTGTTTGGGACAGAAATGAACTTAAGTGGGATATAGACGGTCATTTGGTTAAGCAGGAAAGTTTACCGACTTTTGCTAAACAACTGTTTGGTCATCTTGTCAAAATCGGCAAAAATGAAGTTGGTGAAAATGAACCTTTTGTTTTTGTTCGTAGTCAAAGTTCAGGCGCAAGAGCTGATTCATCAGAACATGGCAACGTTTTTGAAGAGGGTAACCCGCTCCTCTCTCCGCTTGCTCCGGCTCGAGCGGCAAACAATTTTTCTAGCAATTCGAACGTAGCCGATGTCGACGAGGCTTTTAACCAGCTCGTTTCGGCTTTAGATAAAGAGCTTGAGCTTTTGTCCGCCAAAGGAGCTAAGTCTTTTGCCGATAACGATCTTCAAGGCGCTGAATTTGTTTTACAAAAAAGCGCCAAACTGAAGTCTTTGCGCGAGCAAATGCAAAGCGCTGCTAATGAATGGAAGAAGCTCAAATAAGTTTTGCGCTTATTTGTCTTTCTCTTCGCCGACAATTGTTGCTTGAGCGGCAGCCAAACGGGCAAGCGGTACACGATAAGGCGAACAGCTTACATAAGACAAGCCAAGCTGGTGAGCAAAGGCAATTGAGCTGGGCTCGCCGCCATGCTCGCCGCAGATGCCGAGCTTCAAGTCCGGTCTGGTTTTCAGTCCGTATTCAACGGCAATCTTCATCAGTTTACCGACACCGTTTTGATCCAGTGCTTCAAACGGATTGCTGGTGAAAATCTTGTGGGATTCACCTTGCCATTCGATGCCTTCCATATATCTTTGCAAGAACTTGCCTTCAGCGTCGTCGCGGCTGTAGCCGAAAGTCATCTGAGTCAAATCATTGGTGCCGAAACTAAAGAATTCGGCATATTCGGCAATTTCATCGGCAGTAACACAAGCGCGTGGTATTTCAATCATGGTGCCGAACTTATAGTCGATTTTGACGCCAGCTTTTTCCATGGTTTCATTAGCTACGCTTTCAAGAATTTTACGTGAAAGCTTAAGCTCGTTGACATGACCGATAAGCGGGACCATGATTTCAGGCAGAACTTCGATACCTTCTTTTTTAACGGCAATTGCCGCTTCAAAAATGGCTTGTACTTGCATGCGGTTAATTTCAGGCAAGGTCAAGCCCAAGCGACAGCCACGCAAGCCCATCATCGGATTCGATTCTTTCAAGCTTTCGACTCGCGACAAAATTTGTTCTTTTGTGCGCAGTTCTTCGTTCTTGATACCTTTGGCTTTGAGAGTGGCAATCTCTTCGATCAGCTCTTCATATTTAGGCAAGAACTCGTGCAAAGGCGGATCGAGCAAGCGGATTGTGACAGGCAGACCTTTCATCGCTGTGAAAATGCCGATGAAATCTTGACGCTGCATCGGCAACAGTTTGTTCAGAGCGGCTTTGCGTTCTTGCTCGCTGCCGGACAAGATCATTTCTTGCATTGCCGGTAAACGATCTTGGCTCATAAACATATGCTCGGTACGGCACAGACCAATGCCTTCGGCCCCAAATTCACGAGCGCGAGTGGCATCTTCCGGAGTGTCGGCGTTAGTGCGGATACGCAACTTGCGAACAGAGTCAGCCCAAGCAAGCAAAGTTCTGAACTCATCGCTTAACTTCGGTTCGATAGTGGCGATGGCGCCTTTGAAAATTTCGCCGGTTGAACCGTCGATAGAAATTATTTCGCCTTTGCTCAAAGTTTGATCTTTAACCGTTACTTTTTCTTTTTCGAGATCGACTTTGAAAGCTTCGCAGCCAGCTACGCACGGTTTACCCATCCCTCTGGCGACGACAGCGGCGTGGCTGGTCATGCCACCGCGACTGGTGACAACTCCTTGCGCAGGAACGATACCGTGAATATCATCAGGGCAAGTTTCAACTCTGACAAGTATGACTTTTGTGCCGTGATCTATGGATAACTTTTCCGATTCATCAGGATTGAAAATAATCTGACCGATGGCAGCACCGGGCGAAGCGTTTAAGCCGGTAGCTAAAAGGCGTCCTTCTTTTTTAGCTTTTTCTTTGTCTTTTTGATCGAAGCTAGGCAAAAGCAATTGGTTAAGCTGTGCCGGCTCGACGCGGTTTAAGGCTGTTTCTTTGTTGATAATTCCTTCGTTAGCCATGTCGACCGCTACTTTAATAGCGGCTGCGGCAGTACGTTTTCCGTTACGTGTTTGCAGAAGGAAAAGCTCGCCTTGCTGAATGGTGAACTCGATGTCCTGCATGTCTTTATAATGCTTCTCAAGCTTGAGAGCCGTTGTTTCAAGCTGTTTGTAGACCTCAGGCATCTCTTTGGCCATTTCGGAGATCTTATTTGGTGTGCGCACGCCGGCAACTACGTCTTCGCCTTGAGCGTTGACTAAATATTCGCCGTACAGCATTCTTTCGCCGGTGCTGGGGTTGCGTGTGAAACAAACACCGGTAGCCGAAGTTTGGTCGAAGTTGCCAAAAACCATAGCTTGGATATTTACGGCGGTGCCGATATTGTGATCGATCTTATTCAAATTACGATAATAGATGGCGCGACTGTTGTTCCATGATTTGAACACTGCTTCGATAGCGCCGCGCAGCTGCTCTTTAGTGCATTGCGGGAAATCAATTTTGCGTTCACGTTTGACAAAAGCTTTGTATTCTTCAACAAGCTCTTGCCAGTGTTTGTCGGTCAAATCGGTATCATTTTTCAGTCCGAGTTTTTCTTTTTTCTCGTGCAAAATATCTTCGAAACGATCTTTGCTTAGATCAAGTACTACGTTGCAGTACATTTGAATGAAGCGGCGATAGCTGTCCCAAGCAAAACGCGGATTGTCGGTGAGCTTAGTTAAAGCAACCACTGTTTCATCGTTCATGCCTAAGTTTAGGATTGTATCCATCATGCCGGGCATGGAGAATTTAGCTCCGGAACGTACGGATAAAAGAAGCGGCTTTTTGGTGTCGCCTAACTTGCGGTCCAGACGTTCTTCTATTTTTTTCAAATTTTCTTCGATAGATTCGAATAAATCTGTTGGCAGTTTGCCTTTGTTTTCGTAGTACTCACGACAAACCGAAGTAAGAATAGTCATTCCCGGCGGTACGTTGACGCCGGCGGAGGTCATTTCGGCAAGTCCTGCCCCTTTGCCGCCAAGCAGGTCACGCATTTGGCTGCGATCGCCTTTGAAGTGCTCGAATCCTTCAGTAAAAAGGAATACCTTTTTGGTTTCCATACTTTCCTTCTTTGGTTGCTTAGCTTCTTTTGTGGTTAGCATTGCAATTCACTCTCCTGGAGCATTACTGACTACTACTGGCGCAAATAAAGGAATATCTCGCTTGAGCATTCCTCGATTGCTTTGGATGAAACTTCAATTACATGACACTTAAGTTCTCTGAATATGCGTTTTGCGTATTGCACCTCAGCCTTAATCTCATCGAGATCGGCATATTGAGTATCCGAGGGCATACCAATTACTTGAGCCCGTGATGTGCGCAAATTGTGCAATAAATGCGGATCGATGGTCAGACCGATGATTTTGCGGGCCGGTACGTTGAATAAAGCTTTCGGCGGATCCACGCCCATGACGATTGGGCAATTGGCTGCTTTTAAAGCATAGTGCTGAGCCAAATACATACAGTTTGGTGTTTTACTTGTTCGCGAAAGACCGACCAAAATTACATCGGCTTGAGCAATACCGTCCGGATTTTTGCCGTCATCATAACGAACGGCAAAATTGACTGCTTCCATTCTTCTGAAATAAGTCTCGTCAAGTTGATGCAATCGGCCGGGCTGAGCAAGCGGATTAGATTCAGTTAGGCTTGAAATCCTTGAAATCAAGGGACCAAGCAGATCGAGGGTGGGCACATTGTACTGCTGTGCTTCCTGCTCCAGAGCTTCACGATATTCAGGCAAAACAAGGGTGTAGGCAATAAGAGATCGCCCGGTGGCGATCTCTCTGACAAGGGTTGAAATTTGTTGGCAGCTCCGCACTTGCGGCAAGCGATAAATACTGGCGAAACCAGGCGGAAACTGCACCAGCGCTGCTTGAGCGACATGGGCGGCTGTTTCGCCACTGGAATCCGAAAGAGTAAAAATGATCAGTTCTCTTTGACTGACCGGTAAACGCGATTCAGCAGTCTCTTGTGGTTTGGTCACGCTCGTCTCCCTTGACCTGCATTTGCAAAGGAATGTTGAGCTTCATTTTTCCAGATTTACAATTGTTTTGAGCAGTTCCAGGACATAAGAAGATCTACAGAAAGAGATGGCAAGTGCCTGAATTGATCATGCTCTTTTGCCGGTCGCGCCGATCGAAAATTTCTATTCTTAGCTGTAAGAAAAACCGCGGTTTTTCTTACACTGGGTGTAGGGGGCGGTAAGTGAATGCGGAGGTCCGGTCTTTGTTGCTTGTTTCCCGAGATTTGCAGATGGAGCATTTTTTGCAAAATAAATAGAGGTTGCTGGGGCAACCTCTATTTATTGGTTTCTCTGTTTGGCTGGTGGGTGGAAAAACTAGCTGAAGAGATTGGCGTCGCGAGCCGAAGCAACGAGCCAGTTGATGCAACCAGGGGTAGCAAGACCACCGGTGACACCGGCGCCGCCCCACAAGACTCTCTTCATAGCGTCTTGGGTACCGGCAGCCATGTGCATGAAGCCCATGATCATGGTCGGACCGCCCCAGGCAATGCCGAGGATTTCCATACCGTTAGCGATGATGTTGAGCAAAGCTTCAAGGTTGGCTAAGTTGTTGACACGGACGGTGCCGGCAGTGTTGACGCCTTTGATTAAGGTAGCGTCACCGCCTTGTGGTCCGATTGTACCGTTGGTGGCACCTTGTAGAGCAGGAGCCATAGCGCTGCCGCCCATATTCAGGTCGGACTGGCTGCCGGTACGGTAGCCGCTGTCGTTGCTGTATTGTCCAGTAGCTGCTGTTGAATCGAAAGCATCTTGTGCAAACACCGGTACGGAAAGGGCAACCAATGTGCCAGCCGCTAAGGTGGAGCGAAGCAGAAGACTATTAAGGGAGACGCGCATAACTGACCTCCAAAGGACCTTTGAGGAAGGATTAGTAAATGTATTTGCTGAATCGCTGCATTTCTGAGCGGTGAATTTATGTTAGGTCCACAAGAGGGGAAAGTAAATATGACTTAGGTCATGCTCAGGTCATGATCTGCTCAATGCCCATCCTTTGGCGTTTTTGAAACTGATTAAAGCCATGATGCAGGTATAAAGTCGTGAAATTACAAGAGCGATAAGCACACCTGCCAGTCCTAAAGATCCTGACAGAGCTAAAACCCAGGCTAAAAACAGGCGCACGAGTGCCAGCCCGCTAAATGAACCGAGCATTGGGATCCAGGTGCAGCCGGCTCCTTCTAAGGCGCCAAATAAAATTGTCGATAAGGCTAAGGTCGGTAACATCAATGGTGCTGTCTTTAAGAAAATCGCCGTGTATTCAGTGACAGTCGCATTGTTTGAAAAGAAAGAGGAGAGTAAATGAGAGAACAGATTGAGTATTAGACCGACAAAAATCATCAAAAAAGTGCCGAGAATGGCTATTCGCCAGCTGGTTTTGCGAGCTTGTTCGCTGCGTTTGGCGCCGAGATTTTGTCCGACTAGGGTAGCGGCCGTCAAACTTAAAGCTAAAAGAGGCATGACGGCAAAAGTCTCTTCAATCTTAAGACTTAAAGACCAGGCTGCTTGCAGCGATGCCGATTGAGGCAAAGCGGCAAAGAGTTGGAACAGAGCAAAATTGGAGAGCAGCGAAATCATTTCACCAAGAGCTGCCGGTCCGGAAATAAAAAGCAGCTCCCGGCGACAACCGGCTCTATTGCTCGGACAAGGTTCGTTGTTTGCTTTTAATTCAAGCTGTAACCAGCAAATTCTTAACCAGTAAAAACCGCTGATGGCACCGATTGTTGAACCAAAAAGCCAAGCAAAAGCCAGGGCATTTAAGGAAAGATAGCCTGGATTGCTCGGGCAGAAAAAAATAAACCCGCCGCCGATTATGCTTAAGAAGCTAACTAAAAGCCAGAGATATAAAGAATATTTGGCCAAACCGATAGCCCGAAAAATTGCCGATTGGCACAAAACAAGAACCCAGGGGATATTTGCTAAAGCACAAATCCTTAAATATGGAACTCCCAGTGTAACTACATCGGCGCCGGCGCCAAAGAGTAAAAAGAGCGGTTTTGCGGCAAAAACTGCCATTAGCGTGCCGGCAATACCTAATAGCCAGGCAAGAAAGCAACCGGCGTTAGCATATGAATGAGCGCTTTTAATTCTTTGAGCGCCGATCGAGCGTGAAACGCAAGCGACAATGCCTACGCATAAGCCGGAGGCAGCAAGTGTGGACAAAAAGATTATTTGTTCGGCGATACCGACAGCAGCCTGGGCGGCATTACCTAGCCTGCCGGCGTAAAACATGTCCGAAAGACCAATCAGAGAGCTTAGCCAGTACATCACCAGGATTGGAGCACTTGTATTCAAAATGGTCTTAAACATGATTACCTCGGCAGGCTAAGCTGAGCCGGCTTTTGCCTGCTCTTGTGCAAGTAGAAGAATTGGCGTACAGTTGTATCAACGCTAATGCGTGGTAACGATACCACGGCTTTACGTGGTAGTCAAATTGACTAATTACATATATAAGGAATTGTTTTGAGAGCGAAAGTGAAGCCAAGGCTTGATTGGATTCAAGTTTTAAACGAACAAAGTGAATGGCGTCAGATTGAAGACGTAAAAAAATGGTTTGAGCTTTTGCTTGGACGAAAAGTTCAGGTTACAGACGCTGTTCTCAAAGCATTTGATTTAGATCTTTGTCGTTTACGTCAGCTTGTTTATGACCATCATTTTCAACGTACGCTTGATCTGTCATGGCTTGAAGAGCGGCTTCAAAGCATCCGTTTTGCTTTTCATGCCGAGCCTGAAAAGAATAAATTGCCTTCTTTTCGAGCCTGTGCTGCAGGTGATGATGATTCCAGCTTGCTTGTGTCCGTAAGCGATACGCTGATTCATCAATGTGCTCAATTTGTCAGTGATTATTTTTTGAAAAATGACGGTGCTGATTTATGCCGCTGTCAGGGACTTTATCGCGATCAAAATGCGCTAAATACAAGCGTTTTGCCAGCGGTACCGGTGACCGAGGAGATATTATGGCGTCAGGAGCTAGCTGTGCTGGTGGAAAAAAACTTGCAAGAAGAGGCTCAAATTCAGCGTTGCGCTGACTTGTTTGTCGGCGATTCGCGTTCTCGCTTCTGTTCCGATGCTTGTCGTTTCAGTACTTTTCAAATCATCAAGCAACTACAAGATCCGGCTTATTTAGCCGAAAAGCAGAAACGTTATCGCCAGAAAAAAGAAAGCTAAGGTCCGGCAATCGAGCTGATGTTCGGTGCTTTACCGACCACTACTTTAGAATCGATCTTTTCTTTTAGGGCGTCGACAGCACGTTTTAATTGAATATCTTTCAAATCTTCCGGTTGGCGTGCAATCGCTGGTCCTTCCGGATCAAGCCACCAAGGACCTTTGGCATCTTTGAAATCTTGATCGTCTAGATCGACAACAATATCCGGATCGATACCTTTGTTGTTAATGTCAGTGTCGCTTGGTGTGAGATATTTGGCGATAGTGTAGTTAATGCCGCTGCCGTCCTCAAGTCGCGTGATCCCTTGGACAAGCCCTTTTCCGTAAGTACGTTGACCGACAAGAATTGCTCGTCCGTTATCTTTGAGCGCGCCGCTGGCAATCTCTGATGCGCTGGCGCTGCCGCGATTAATCAAAACGACTAAAGCTTGTTTTGAAATAGGATGCCCATCGGCTAACGCTGGTGTTTTATAACCGTCCTTATCGACGGTCGAAACTATATTGTATCGCCCGCCCAGAAACATATTTGAAATGTCGATGGCGTTGGTTAGAAGCCCGCCTGGATTATCGCGTAAATCGAGAATCAGTCCTTTGGCCCCGGACAGATTGGCTAAAGCTTTCTGCATCTCTTCATTTGCTTTGTGTGAAATGAAGCTGGTTAAACGTATATAGCCGATCTCTTGGGTGATCATTTTAGCTGTTGAAACTGAGCTGATATGAATCTCGTCGCGTACGATTTTCAGCTTGCGCTTATTTCCTTTGCTGATTAAAGTAAGCTCGACCGGTGTATCTTTTGGTCCTTTGATATTTTTTGCTGCTTCTTCCACGGATAAGCCTTTAGTGGAAGTGCCGTTAATTTCCGCTATTTCATCCCCGGCAGCTACTCCAGCTTTTGCGGCCGGTGTGTCGTCCAGCGGTGCAATTACAATAATTCGCTGGCTTTTATCCATGCCAATTTGAATACCGATGCCGTACAAATGAGCGGCAATTTGATCTTTCTCGTCTTCAAAAGCTTCGGGATCGAGAAAGCGGGTGTATTTGTCTCCAAGCCCGGCAAGCATAGTTTCAATCGCTTTGTGAGCATCGTCCAAAGTTTTTAGCTTGCCAGCATAACGATCTTTCCAGTAATTCCAATCTTGACCGTGATAATCCTGCTCGTAATACTCATCATGAATTAAATACCAAGCCCGGTTGTAGAGCCGTTGCGGACTGATTGTATATGTGAAGGTGGTTTGGGCCAGCTTGGACTTTTCCTTTGTGCCAGAGGCTTGGGCCGATTGCTCGCGAGCCAGCGAAAGTCCATGATTGATATTCCAAAGAACAAACAAAAGCAATGTGAGGCTGAATAGGGCTTTGCGAAAAACTGACTTGCGCATTACGTAAATTAGATCCGTATATGTATGGAATTATTCAGGGCTTTTTATGGAAACCGGAAAACCAGTATCTATGTACCCAAAAGACCTTGCTGTCAGACAGTTTCTTTGAATTTTTGCTCAATATTTTTGGTTTTCATGGTGTTACTATGTCCTGGCTGCTGGCGATTGTCAGCAGTGGCATTCTTTCGGCAGGGAGTTTTTAAGTGGAAAAAGCAGTAGACGTAGGCATTTTTGGTGGTTCGGGTTTCTATAAACTTTTGGATAATGCCGAAGAAAAGGTTGTTGAAACTCCTTATGGCGCTCCTAGCGATAAAGTCGTTATTGGCGAAATTGCCGGCAAGCGGGTTGCTTTTCTACCCAGGCATGGAGCTGAGCATCAATTTCCGCCTCACAAAATAAATTTCAGAGCTAACGTTTGGGCGATGAAATCTTTAGGAGCCAGACATATTATTTCGCCTTGTGCTGCCGGCAGTTTGCAAAAGCATGTGGCTCCAGGAGAGTTTGTTGTTTGCGATCAATATGTCGATCGTACTACCGGGCGGATTGATACCTTTTATGACGGCCCGATTGCCACTCACGTTTCGGCAGCGGACCCTTATTGTCCTGAGCTGCGAAAGCTTGCGATCAAAGCAGCTAAAGAATGTGGAATCAAAGTTCACGAAAAGGGCACTGTAGTTACTATCCAAGGACCGCGCTTCTCTACCAAAGCTGAATCGAAATGGTTTAGCTCAATGGGTTGGGAAGTGATTAACATGACCCAATATCCGGAAGTTCATCTTTGTCGTGAGCTGAATATGGGTGTTGTGAATATTTCTTTGATTACCGACTATGATTCAGGGTTGATCGGTGATGTTTCGCCTGTTTCTCATAGTGAAGTCGTTAAAGTATTTACGGAAAACTTAACTAAGCTGCAAAAAATGCTTGTAAAAATGCTTGAGCTGATGCCGGCAGATATGAGCAAAATTGATTGCGGTGATGCTTTAGCCGGGGCTAGATTTACTTAAACTGCTTTGCTCCTAATTTTGATAATTGGCCGGTTGGTATGAAGTCCCCAACTTGAGCGAACAAAAGTGAATACGAAAAGAAACATATTTAAGATGCTCGGCTTTCTTGCCTTGGTTTGTTTTGCCGGCTATGGTGCGGCTCGCTGGACCAGTCTTGCTTTTGATTGGGGTTATTATTTGACTAAAGCTTTGCAACAAAGCGATGGCTTCTTTTCGTGTTTAACCGGCAGTGACGCTTCTCAAGGCGAAGGGGCTATTTATGCCAGCGTTTTTCTTTTTCCGCAAATAGGCATCGGTGCCTTTTGCGGGCTTTTTCATACCATGTTCGGCAAGCGCAAATATCTCTATCTTTTATTGCCTGCGCTCAACCTGTTGCTTTATTTGACTTTTAGTCTTGTAGCAGAGGATTTATTTAGCGGTAAAGATTGGCTCTGGTTCTCTGTTGGGCTGATTTTGGCTTGCTTGTCCTGTCTGCTTACTGAATTCTTGTCCGATCGTTGGGGAGCAAGCACCGAGATGAAGAAAGCTTCTTGGGCCTCACTGCTTGCCTTTTCCGGCTTGGGAGTTATGTTTTTGCTTGTGTTCTCAATTGAGAGTATGACTAATCTTGAACTGAATAAAATGGGCTATCCCCTTGAACTTTTGATTTATGCTTGCGGTCTGGCTCTTGTTTCGGCAGCCGGAGTATATCTTTTGCCCGAGCGTAAAGCGGCTAATTCTTATTATTTAGGACTGCTCTTTTGCTTTCCTGTTTTCTTCTCTTGTGTTGCCAACGTACTTTTTAATACCGGTTCCACTTTTCTTGATTCAATTCAAAGCGGTGCTAATTTAGGAATATCGGCTTTATTTTCAGCAAACATCATTTTGCTTATTTCTATTTTGTCGATGATTTTTGGTGCTTTAGCTGGCTCTTTTAGTCGGACATATAAAGTCGGCTTGCCAACAGGCAGTTAATTGAAAAAATGCGATGCAAAGATATACTATTGCCTAGTTACTGAAAGTAAGCATCTATGTCACCCCGGTTCACTCTTAACCACGCAGTAGCCTTTCTCGGAATTATTCTGTCAGCATGTGTCTACTTGCTGATGAATCGTTACGGCGTGCCTCAGCGAATCGCCATGGGTTCTGCTATCCTTTCCATCTTAGTGGTCTCTATATTCTGGACCGCAATTAATCTGACGGATGAGGATGAGGATGATTAGAAAAGCTGGTTCGGCCGTAAAGTCTCTTTCGTGCGGGCTTATGGTTCTTTCGGCATTCCTGTTAACCGATTTGTCGGCGCTGGCAGGCGATATACAAAAACCGTTAATACCGGTAACTGATGATTTCACTTTAGGAAACGGTTTGCGTGTCGTGCTTTCCGAGGACCACAGTGTGCCTGTGGCAGCTCTGGCGCTAGTTTATGATGTGGGCGCTCGAGACGAACGCAAAGGACGCTCCGGATTTGCGCACTTTTTTGAACATATGATGTTCCAGGGCTCCGACAATGTGGAAAAAATGGAGCACTTCAAATATATCGAAGGTGTGGGCGGCACTTTGAACGCCTCCACTCATCCTGATTTCACAAATTATTTTGAGAAAGTGCCAAGCAATCATCTTGAACTTTGTTTGTGGCTTGAATCGGATCGCATGCGTTCTTTAAAAGTGACGCCGCAAAACTTTCAAAATCAGCTGGAAACAGTAAAAGAAGAAAAACGTTCGCGCATTGATAATCAGCCTTACGTACCGGCTTCCTTGCGTTTAGAAGAAAAACTTTTCGACAACTGGTCTAATGCTCATGCTGTAATCGGCACTTTTGAAGATTTGGATGCTGCCGAGTTGAGCGACATCAAAAGTTTTTTCACTACTTATTATGCGCCTAACAACGCGGTTTTAGCTCTGGTCGGCGATTTTGATGCTAAAGAAATGAAGACGAAAATTGAAAAATATTTTGCTTCAATTCCGAAAATCAATGCTCCGGCCAAAGCAGAAATTGCCGAGCCGGTGCAAACTAAAGCTAAGTACGAAAAGATGAACGATCCTCATGCGCAGCTACCAGCTTTCTGGTTGGGCTGGAAAGCGCCGGCAAGAAGAGATCCCGATTATTATCCGCTTGTGGTTTTAGAAAAAATTCTTGCTTCAGGTGAATCATCGCGTTTGTATCAACGCATGGTTAAAGGCGATCAAGTGGCAATTAAAGCTGATGCCGGTTATGACGAACGTAGAGGTCCGGGAGCATTTGAAGCTTTTGTTATTTATAAGCCGGAAAACAGTGCTGAAAAAGTACGAGAGATCGTCTGGTCTGAAATAGACAAGCTGAAAAAAGAACCGGTAACTAAGAACGAGTTGGAAAAAGCTCGCAATCAGATTTTGCGTGGATATTTTTCCGGTTCCAGCTATTCAAGTTTGCAACGCAGCATCGGTAAAGCGGAAATGTTAGCTGAATACACACTCTTTTTTGGCGATCCGAAAACTATAGATCAAGATCTGGAAGCGCTAATGAAAGTGACTCCGGCTGATCTGCAAAGAGTGGCAGCAAAATATTTCGGCAAGGAATCAGTGACGGTTATTGATATCGAACCGAGCGAATCCAAGCCAGACACAGCAAAATCATAGAATAAGGAAATATTGCAGTGAAAAAAGTAGTAAGCGCTTTTCTTGCTTGTCTAAGTCTTTCTCTTTCCGGATATTTGCCCTTAGCTCAAGCTGAAGAATGGCGAAAGAAGCCACCGCAAGCTCAGGCACCACGTCCTTTCAAATTGCCGAACATCATCAAATATCAGTTAAGCAACGGGCTTGCCGTCGAGCTGGTGGAAGATCATCGTGTTCCTTTCACAACAGCCGGTTTAGGCATTAACGCCGGAGCGGTTGACGATGCGCGACAGTATCAGGGAATAGCGGCGCTGGTCGCTGATTTACTTTCACAAGGAGCTGCCGGAAAAAGCTCAAAAGCAATTGCTGAAGAGATTGATTTTATCGGTGGTGCCTTAAGTGGTGGTGCCGGATCCGATTTTACGATTGTTTCGGCGTCGGCTCTATCTCAATATAATGCCAAATTGATGGACCTTTTCGGCAAGGTGGTGCTTACCCCGGACTTCCCTCAGTCTGAGCTGAACTTGCGCAAGACCAACCTTATTCAAGAGCTGAAAATTCGTCGCAGCAAACCTGATTTCTTGAGAGAAGAAAAATTTGCCGGTGTTGTATTTGGTGCGCACCCTTATTCGTTTGTCGCACCGAAACCGGATGTGATTGAAAAAATCACACGCGAACAATTGCAAGCTTTCCATAAAGAGCATTATCTGCCTGGTGGTTCAGTGCTTGTTGTTGTCGGCGATTTTAAAACCGATGAAATGAAAGCTTTAATCGCCAAAACGTTTGGCGACTGGAAGCAAGGCAATGCACCGAAAAACGAATTTACTGCAGCGACAAAACAAAGCGGGCGTAAAATTTATTTGGTTGATCGTCCGGGCTCAGTGCAATCGAGTGTGAGAATCGGCAACATCGGCATTAAGCGTAGCGACCCGGATTTTTACGCCATGAATGTGGCCAATCAAGTTCTGGGCGGAGCTGCGGTGTCGCGTCTTTTCACTAATATCAGAGAGAACAAAGGTTACACTTACGGCGCTTATAGCGAAATGTCGGCGCGCAAAGAGCCCGGTGCTTTATCGGCTGCGGCCGAGGTGCGCACCGACGTGACGGCGGCCGCTGTTCAAGAGTTTCTATACGAACTTGAACGTATTCGCAACGTCAAGCCGACCGACAAAGAGTTGACTGCTGCTAAAAACTATTTGGCCGGCAGTTTCCAACTCGGACTTGAAACACAAAACGGTTTAGCGCAAAGACTGCTTGAAGGTAAGCTTTACGGCTTGCCGGATAATTATCTTGAGACTTACGGCGAAAAAATTATGGCAGTTAATGCCGATGACGTTCGACGTGTGGCTCGCGGTCATATTGACCAGGATAATTTAGTGGTAGTTGTTGTCGGAGACGCCGGCAAAATTAAAGCTGATCTGGAATATTTCGCCCCAGTCTCGGTTTTCGACACTGCCGGTTCTTTGGTTAAGAGCGAAGAAAAAGCGAAAAAAACCGGCTCCTAGCTTGTCACACAAGCTTTTTGGGTATATCATCTCCATCTACTTCTTTGGAACTCTTCCATGGCCGATGGGGCTGATAACAGCCAACCCTTTAGATTAAATGCCGGTGATGCCAGCTTTGAGCTTTCTACTGAAGTTTTTCAGGAGAGACCTTCCTTTGAGCAGCCGTTTTCTGCCGGCTTGAAAATTAACGATTCGCTTTTTAGCTTCGAGCAATCGGAAGAAGGGTTCTCTTTTAGCTCTCACAATTTTCCAGACAACTCTACTTTTGGAATAACGCGAACTGAGGACGGGGTTAATTTAGGTTGGCAAAATCAGTCCTCGCGTTTTGCTTTCACGCAAAATGATGACGCCAGTCTTTCGGTCGATTTTTATAATGACACTACTGGCAGTGCCTTGACTGTCGAACAAAGAGCTGACGGTATGCTCTCTCTGGATTTAAATAGTGTTCCTTATGATACCGGAATCCAATTTCAAAGTCGTAACGGACAATTCTACTTAGCTCTGCAAAATCCTTTGTTTAACGGCGGATTTACGGTTAATGATCAGCCTTTCGGCAAAGAGATTGCGCTTAATACCATGTTTACCGGTCCAATCCAATGCGGGCTCTCCAATTCAGGGCAGTTAAGGCTGGGCGAAAATATCGGTGATTTAGGCAAGCAACTATTTTCGCCGTACAAAGATGCTGTTGGCAAAATGAAAGAAACTGATTTCGGATTATTTGCCGAAGGCAACCTCTTTGCCTCAGGCACTTACCGAGGCAGCCTTACTCCTGGCGTGGCGCACCTGCAATTCAATGCTGCTGCCCGCGGTTGGCAATTTGAAGGCGAAGTCGGCGCGAGAATGGCAGTGCCTAATCTTGTTAAAAATTGGGACGCAATTGCCACTCTCAAGCATAATCCATTTCAGCAAATAGACGCCCGCTTTAACGCTAAAACAGTGGACGGGATGACTGTGGTTGAAGCGCGGTATCAAGAGGACCACGGACTGATCTCCATAAGCCGAAATTTAGGTGAGGGTCGTTCTTTTACTATTGCCGGCGACACTAAAGGCGGCGGACTTTTACAAGCCACTGATGGTCCTAATCTTTTGCAAGTCTGGCATGATCGCAAAGACGACCGTAGCGGCGCTCTTTTGACTCACGAAGTTGCGCCAGGAAAACGGGCTGGCGTAGTTATCCAGGCTGGTGGTGATCGTGACAAGCCGGAGGTTCAAGCTGTTTTTGAAGCTGGAGCCCTTAACGAATTGTTTTTGCGTTGAACTAAACAGGCAATACTGACTGTTTTTTCTTGAGCATATTCAAGCGCTTGTTTTTCAGTGCTGAATAACGATTGATCAGCTCTTTGCGTATTTGGCTGCCTTGAATGATGCCGTCGATAATCAGCTCGGAAGCCAGACGATAAATGTCGACATCGGCGCGATACTCTTCGCGCTTTTTCTCGACATAAGCCGGGCGCTCTGCTTCAGGCAATTCCATGATCTTGTTGTAGTAGACGGCGTTGACGGCTGCTTCCGGACCCATAACGGCGATGCAAGCGCTAGGCAAAGCCAAGCAAGCATCTGGTTCGAAAGCCGGTCCGCACATAGCGTAAAGTCCGGCACCGTAAGCTTTGCGTACGATAATTGAAATCTTCGGCACGTCAGCTGAAGACATTGCCGAGATCATTTTAGCGCCGGTCCGAATGATGCCTGCTCTTTCAACTTTAGTGCCGATCATGAAACCAGGCACGTCAGCTAAAAAGAGCAGCGGAATATTGAAAGCGTTGCATAACCAGATGAAACGAGCGCTCTTATCGGCTGAGTCGACAAATAATACGCCGCCTTTAACTTTGGGTTGATTAGCCAGGATACCGACCGGGCTGCCGCCAATGCGGGCGAAGCCTGTGATCATTTCCGGTGCAAAAAGCTTTTTCATTTCAAAGAAGGAACCGGCATCGATTATGCGTTCGATTACTTGATGCATATCAAATGGAACGTTCTCTTTCTCCGGAATGATCTCTTCAATAGTTTTTTCTACTTGGATCGGTTCGAGAGCTGTTTTGGTCGGTGCTGTGTCGTCGCAGTTAAGCGGCATAAATGCCAAATATTCTTTGCAAAGACGAATCGCTTCTTCTTCGGACTGAACAAGTACGTCGCCGCAGCCGCTGACCGAGCAGTGCATGCGGGCGCCGCCCATCTCTTCTAAAGTTACTTTCTCGCCGATTACCATTTCGGCCATACGCGGCGAGCCGAGATACATTGAAGCTTTGCCTTCGTTCATGATCACGATATCGCAAAATGCCGGGATGTAAGCGCCGCCGGCAGCCGATGGTCCGAAGAGCAAACAAATTTGCGGCAGATAGCCGGACATTTGCACTTGATTGTAGAAAATCTTACCGGCGCCGCGGCGACCGGGGAACATTTCAATTTGATCCGTGATACGAGCACCGGCTGAATCAACTAAATAAATCAGAGGCACGCGCATTTTCATGGCAGTCTCTTGAATGCGGATGATTTTTTCTACAGTGCGCCAACCCCAAGAGCCGGCTTTGACTGTAGAGTCGTTAGCCATGAAACAAACCGGACGTCCGTCTATCTTGCCGGTGCCGGTGATTACACCGTCGGCTGGTAGATCAGCTTCATTGCAGTTGGCAAAAAGACCGTCTTCAATCTCGAAGCCAGGATCAAGAAGAAGTCTGAGACGTTCGCGGGCAAAAAGCTTGCCTTCTTCATGAAGCTTCTTGTGATATTTAGGCGCGCCACCTTCGCGGATTTTTTCTTCTCGCGCTTTCAATCCCTGATTCTTGTCATCGGCAGTTTTCAAGTTGCTTACCATCCGTCTCACCCTTAGGCTAATAGAAAGTCCAATTCTACAAGCAGAGTGTTTTTTGCGGATTTCGTCGGCCTAATGTCAACAAGCTTATTCGTTATCCATAGCTTTGATCTTTCGTTCCATCTCGTCCAGTTGAGCAAGTCTGGCGGCTGCCAGCTGGCTTGGATGAACGCCTGCTTTAAGTTGTTTCTGCCGGTTGAGTTCACCGGAAACTTGAATACGCAAAGTATCAAGCATCGAATATAAGCTCGAAGGGATACTGATAACAGACGATATAAAGAGGTAGTCGTTTGTCATACGTGAGGCTCTTAAAGTCGAGCTGTTATAACGCTGGTAATAACCAGGAATGGCAAACAAAACGCCGCAAGCTACTTTAGTGCCGCCGACATAAAAGCCGGAGCCGATGTTTTGGGTAGCAACCAGTTTGGCTTTGTCTCGTTGTTTCATAGACTTAGAGAGCTGGTCTTCGAAATGTCTTTCATTGCTACCATAAATAGCTAAACGATCGACCGGTACTTCTATTTGATCGACTGCGCATTTTTGACATAGTTTTTCCAAAGCAGCCTGATCTTCTTTAAGCACAGCGATTGAAGCTTCATGAGCCTCGGCCACAGTAGTGCTTAACTTGCGTTTTTCGATCTCGGCTACTGCTTTGCCGAAAAGACGACTGGCAATTGGACCGCCGATATATAATCCGCCCGACACAAGAAAGAGTACGCCGGCGCGATAGTTCCAAACGCGGCGGTGTCTGTGTAGTGAAAGAAAAGCAAAATCATAACCGATGGCATTAGTGACGTTTTTGCTGAAATCAAACATATATTGTAATTGCTGAAAAGCCAGTAGTCGGCGAGCGCCGACATGCAAGCGTTCAAATTCAAGCAAACCTTGAGCCTGGAGATCTTTCAATACCCGACCTTCGGCTTCATCGATCTTGGCATGAATTGACTCTTTATCTGGGGCATTCAGCATTAACGCTTGGCGTTCGGCCATGAGCGAGTCGATATCGCTTTTAGTGGCTTTAACATAAGCAATGGCTGTTTTTGGCGAGAACCCTTTGTGGGCGGCCAATAGTTCGTGATACTCGTTGATGCCTAATTCAATTACGGCTGCGCCGGCACCGATAATCGCACCAATCATCGGTATGAAGCAGGCATTCTGCTGCATAGCGTTGTGTACTTTGGCTGGAGAATAAATATGGCTACCGCGTTCAGCCGTACCAATGATTGCTCCGGCAAGCCCCATGCCGGAATTGATTTCGTTGAAAAAAGCATAACGCCAACCTTTCCAACGCCCTTGCTTTGCTGCCTCCAGGCTGTAATTCATGTTGAAGCGTTCCTGCGATATCACTCTGAGCAGGATCTTTCGTGTTAGTTCATCGATTCGATTGCGTATATTTGTTGGATCGCTTACATCGATACGGCTATTTAAAGCTGGTTCTTCGGTTGTTGTGCCGGGCATGGCGGCGGCGATTGTAATTGCTTGTTCCGGTTCGTTGTCAGCAATTCCTTCTGGAGCTACTTGGCATATGCCTGCCGCTTGGGCTGAAAGAGAAAAAGCAAGAATGATACCGGTTAACTTGGTTTGAGCCCGCAAATCCATCGATGCCACTACATGGTCTCCTGACTAACTCATTCAGTCATTTTTTCAAACTATTGTGACCGAGATGTGATCGCTATGCAACCAATGAGAAAGAAGAGGGAGCACTTTTGGTGCCCCCTCTCTTGTTTTAGTTGCGGGATGTCTAATGAGACAAAGATATGGTGTTGGTGCGTCCTTTAAGTGAAGCAATCTTTTCTTTGAGATAAGCGATGGCTACATTGTCTTGTTGCGCTTTGTCGCTGACCATGATGTCTGGCTGTACACCGATTTTATTGATATCTACGCCGCTAGGAGTGAGATAACGTGAAACAGTGATATGTACTGCCGAACCGCCAGGCAAATGGTTTATTTCTTGAACCAAGCCTTTGCCGTATGTATGAGTACCGATGATTACGCCGCGTTGATTGTCTTTAAGAGCACCGGCAAGAATTTCGCTGGCACTGGCACTTTCGTCATCAACGATTACAGCGATTGGTTGGTGCGTAAGCGGGTTGCCGGAAGCCCGGTCAATCGCTTTACCTAAGCGACCTTCGGTGCTTACAATCACACCGCCGTCAAGAAGCATGTCGGCAATCTCCAAAGAGTTGGAGAGTAATCCGCCAGGATTATCACGTAAATCGATGATTAAACCATCGGTGCGTGAAAGTTTTTCCAGAGCGATTTTGAATTCGCGGGCGGCATCATTGGAGATGAATGTTGAAAGTTGGATATAACCGATATTGGAGTCGAGAACTTTGTAGCTTACTGCATGGATTATGATTTCCGCTCTTGTGATATCGAAAGCTTTGGCTGCCGGGTTCTCACCACGACGGACGGCAATTTGTACGCTGCTACCAGCTTTACCGCGGATTCTTTCGGCTGCTTGCTCCGGTGTTAAACCGATAGCTGAATGCCCATCGATCGCTACTATTTCATCTTTCTCTTTCATGCCGGCATTTTGCGCCGGGCTGTTAGCGATTGTTTTGGTGACGACCAGGCGATCTCCCTTTTGTACGAGATTGATGCCGATGCCAACGATTTTGGCGTTAATCGCATCGTTCTCATCGCGGAAAGATAGTGGATCAAGAAAACGGGTGTATGGATCTTTTAGGCTTTCCAGCATAACTTTGATTGATTTATGGGCATCAGCTACGGTTTTGATGTCGCCGTCATACTTATGCTCCCAGCTGGTCCAGTTTTGTCCATGGAAAGTCGGGTCGTAATAAGTGTCACGTACCAATTCCCATGCTTTGTGATACACATCCCGTGGGTGCAGCTTATAGCCTTGAGCGGGCTGGTAGACCACTGCAAAGAGGGATATGAGCGCAATAAGGCATACGCCGAAGCGTTTCATGCTCGACATGGCGATTGATTCCGTATAAGTGAGTACCAGACAATCAACCGCAGAAGCAGTTTCAACTGTCCGTAAGTTTCTTATTCCCGGTTTAACGCTGATTGCACGTGGGAAACATTAAAAGTTCCGCTTTGCAAGCGGGGAAATAAAGGCAGAGCGCGGCTTTATTCGAGAATAAAATCCGGAAACGCAATGGGGAATGGACTCTAGGGCTTATCTTTCCGATTTGAATCCGTATTGTCGCCAACGGCTAGTGACTAGCTCTTTTGTTTCGTCATTCATGATGATCTCTTCTGGCCAGCCTCGCGAATGGCCTTCGGAAGCCCATTTTCTAGTAGCGTCGAAGCCGACTTTGGAGCCGTAACCGAAGCCCGGCGCCGAATGATCAAGGATGTCCAAAGGACCTTCCACCATCATCATGTCGCGTTTTGGGTCGACATTGCCGAATACATGCAGGGCAATTTCGCTCAAATCATGAACGTTTACATGTTTTTCCACAATAATGATGAATTTAGTGAACATCATCTGCCCAAGCCCCCAAACAGCGCTCATTACTTTGCGCGCATGTCCGGGATAACGTTTGTCGATGGCGATAATGGCACAGTTGTGAAAAACCCCTTCCCAAGGCAGATTCATGTCTACGATTTCAGGCACGAGAGTTTGCAGCAAAGGCAAGAAAATACGCTCGGTTGCTTTGCCCAAATAACAATCTTCCTGCGGTGGCTTGCCGACTATTGTGGTTTGATAAATTGGGTTTTGACGATGAGTAATCGCTGTGACGTGAAACACAGGAAAGAGTCCTGCCGGGCTGTAAAAACCTGTGTGGTCACCAAAAGGTCCTTCTTCGCGCAATTCGGATTGATCGACATATCCTTCAATGACAATTTCGGCGTTGGCCGGCACTTCGAGATCGACGGTCACACATTTTACGAGTCGGACTGGGCTTTTACGTAAAAATCCAGCAAATACGAATTCATCGATATCCGGCGGGAGCGGTGCGGTGGCGGCGTAAGTTACAGCCGGATCGGCGCCTAAAACAGCGGCAACTTCAAGTTTTTTTCCAGGAGTATTTGTCGGCGCTTTTACTTGGAAGGTCCCGTAATTTGGCGGTTCATCAAGCTGTGGTCCGTTCTTCGGTAGCTCCTGGCGGCGCAACTCTTCGAAGTTTCTTGCTCCGTCATGATGTTTGTGCCAATGCATTCCGGTCGAGGCGTTGTCATATTTTTGCAGGCGGTACATGCCGATATTGCGAATGCCGCTTTTCGGATCTCTGGTGACAATTGCCGGCATAGTGATAAAAGCTGCCGGATCATCTGGCCAACAGCGAATGATTGGTAATTTGTCCAACATTGCTTGATCCGGATTAGTAATCACTACTTCCTGGCAGGCTGCTTTTTGTTGAGTCAGCTTGGGTGGAAACTTGCCGACTTCCATCAGCATAGGCAGCATGGAAAGTTTGTCGGCTAAGCTTTCCGGTACTTTAGGCTTTACAAGATGTCTGATTCGCTCTGCAATCTCATCCAAGCTTGGTGTTTCAAGAGCCAAACAAATGCGTTTCATGGAGCCGAAAGCATTAATCAAAACCGGCATTTCATAGCCTTTTACATTGGTAAAAAGCAAAGCTTTGTTGTTTATTTTTGACTTGCTTACCCGATCGGTAATCTCAGCAATCTCCAAATCGGAGGAAACTGGTTCACTTATTCGTATGAGTTCATCATGATCTTCAAGAATACGAATAAAGGCGCGTAAATCGGTGTAAGCCATAACTGATCCCCATTATGCGAGCAGGAGGATCATAGCTGAGTTGACAAGCCAATCAAAGCAGGCTGGTTATTAAATCAAAATATGCTTCGATGTCTTGGCGTGAAATTCCTTCGGCATGATTCGAATCATTTTCGTCATAAGCATCGGCAATCTGCTGCCTGTTTGAAAGCAAGAAGTCGATAAAGGAGCGTTCTTGCTCGCTTAAGGACGGATCGGCACGAACCACAATCAGTTCACTGTTCTCAATAAAGCCGTTTTTATCCCGGTCAAGCTTGTCAAATGTTGCGTAAGCGTAGTCTCTAATTTGAGCCAGATTAGTGTTTATGCTAGCCGAGTCTCCAACTAAAGGTGAAAGCCAGCTGGTTTGATTTTCGTCTGTGGTCATTTTTATTCTCTGGAAAAACAATGTGCTAAAAGTTCTTTGCCCTTACCAATCGGAACTAAACGCTTCTTGGGCAATACCGTTTCGTTCGATTACTTTGGCGTACCAAAGAGCGCTGTCTTTGAGCAGACGAGTTTGCTCCTTTTTATAGTCGATATAAATCAGTCCGAATCTTTTACTGAATCCGTAAGCCCATTCGAAGTTGTCTAAAAGCGACCAGCAAAAATAGCCACGTAGATCGACGCCATTTTTTATTGCATTATGCAGAGCCAAAAGATGACCGTACAAATAATCAATTCGTTTTTGATCGTGCACTTGTCCGTTTGCCAGGACATCATCAAAAGCAGCACCATTTTCGGTGATATAAATTGGCGGCAATGAATAATCTTTATTGATGCGCTCAAGTAAGTTGCTCAGCCCGTCCGGATAAATCTCCCAACCCATGGCTGTATATTTGCTTCCGCTTATTTTTTCTAAACGCTTTCCTTTAGCGTTGATCACGGCACGAAAATAATAATTTACTCCTAAATAATCCATTTTCTGAGAGATCAATTGCAAATCTCCGTCCTTGATCAGAGGCGCTTTGTCTGCGCAGGCTTGCCAAACATCCTCAGGATAACAAGCGTGAAATAATGGATCGAGATACCAGGCTCCGTCTTTTCTCCAGGCAAACTCTGCTGCACGTGCTGCTGCTTCCGAATCGTCGGCCGGTTCTGTTGGTGCCAAAATCAAAACAATTCCGGCTTGTACTGCCGGGGCTAAGGCGCGAATCGCTTGCAATGATAATCCGTGTGCTAAAAGAAGATTGTGCGAAACTTGCAGCGCTAGTTTTTCGTCTTTCAGTCCCGGTGCCATCTCTCCGCTGCCATAGCCAAGATTAGCGATGACCCAAGGCTCATTGATTGTGGTCCAATATTTCACGCGATCGCTCAAGCGCTCGATAAGTATGCTTGTATAGTCTTGAAAATAGTGGCAAACATCACGATTGAGCCAGCCGCCTTTCTCTTGAAAAGGTTGTGGCAGATCCCAATGATAAAGAGTAAGAAAAGGCTCGATGCCGGCGGCTAAAAGTGCGTCGACAAGGCGTTCGTAAAAATCTAAACCTTTGCTGTTTACCTGTCCGCGGCCTTCAGGCAGTATGCGCGGCCAAGAAACTGAAAAACGATAGCTGGTTAAGCCAAGCCGACGCATTAGTTTGATGTCTTCGGCATAACGATGATAATGATCACAGCTGGTGTCGCCGTTACTGCCGTCGGCAATGGTGCCCGCTGTATGACTGAATCGATCCCAGATTGATTCACCTTTGCCGTGCTTGTTCCAGGCTCCTTCAATTTGATAGGAGGAGGTGGCTGCGCCCCAAGCAAAATTGGCTGGGAAATTGAAAATTGAACTGCTCATTTGTTTCTCAAAGGTTCAGGCATATTGTCTCCATCCCTACTATAATCTCTTGGTATTTTCGAAGGGGGTTCTTTAGATGAGATCGGTGCTATTCCTTGCCGTTAGCCTATCCCTGGGGATGTTGCACTTGCCATCCTTCGCCGAATCAACTTCCCAGCCTTTCGCCGAGGTTGACAGTCGTTATTCGCGGATCGAACGACGTTTGATTGAAGCGCTGACAAACGGTCGCTTGACACCGGCAAATGCTCGAACAATTAAAGATGAGCTGGAAAAAGTTGCCGAGATGGAAGCTTATTTCAGAGTTAATCCTTCCAAGCTGACTCAATGGCAATGTTTGCAGTTGGGATACGAGCTTGACAAGATTGGCAAAAAGCTTGAGCTGGCAATGAACGATCGTCGCTTTTCATCTTCCGATTTGACCTTTACAAAGGAAGATACTCTGAAATCCATTGATAACGCTGTTCGAGCCGGTAGGCTCA
This sequence comes from Candidatus Obscuribacterales bacterium, assembly GCA_019750335.1. Lineage (GTDB taxonomy): Bacteria > Cyanobacteriota > Vampirovibrionia > Obscuribacterales > Obscuribacteraceae > JAIEPM01. The sequence continues at coordinate 92,504 of JAIEOQ010000002.1, read as the reverse complement.
GCGTCAAAGAGATGGAAAGTCTCAAATCCGGTTACAAAAGACTGAGTCTTGTGGAAAGCTCTTTGCGCAAAAGCCAAGGAGGCTTAAGCTATCTTGACAGGCTAATGCTTTGTGTTGAATTCGATCATTTAGCAGCCCGGGCTCGCCGACAAATGTCTGAAAGACCGGTTGGCGTTCCTGATGTGTCCAAAAATGGTCTTGAGATTGAACAAAAAATTGCTGAGGCAGTGAAGTCCGGAAAAATTTCACAGGAAAAAGAAAAGCAATTTGCGCAAGAGCTTTCTGAAATTCGCCGTCTGGAAGCCGATTTCAGTAAAGCAAAAAGAATCCCTGATGTACAAGAGCTAATGGCTATGGGAATCTTGCTTGAATCTCTTTCCGACCGTGTGCTTGATGCTGCCGGCGAGTCAGTGTTTGTTGATGGGCAAATCTCTGCTCGTCTTGAAGCTGCGGACGCAGCGATCGGTAAAGCTTTGCAATGGGGTAGTCTGAATCCGCTTGAAGCGATGGAGCTGAAAGAAGATCTTGATTCTTTAGTTTCAGCTAAAAACAAGTTGACCGGTGCTAAAGCTGAAGAATTAGCCGGACTAAAATTGGATATTGCTCGCTTGGAAGGAAGGCTGGATCGGCAGATGCACGAACCGACCAGGCTTTGGTCGGGTATACCGAGCTATCAGGCTTCAATCGGTGTACGCATACAAGACGGTGGTAAAGCCGGACGACTTTCCGCCGATGAAGTTAAAACTTTGCTTGCCGATTCGGAACATGTAACCGAAATGGAAAAACAAGCCATTGCCGATGGTGCTAAATTGACTGCGGTCAAAGCTTTGGAAATTGTTGTCGCTCTGGAAAAATTGTCCGGACGTTTGGACAGAGCGCTCAAAGACAGAACTTTAGCTCAAGTAAAAAATGATAATTTGCAAAATGCTATTGATGAACGGATCGGTGAAGCTCTAGTTAAAGGACAGTTGAATACTGGTGAAGCTCGAGAGTATAAAGCTCTGTTGCAGCGTTATGCCGTAAGCAAAGATACTGACGCTTCTCCGGCAGCAGTTGTTGAACCGCGTCAAGCTCTTTTAGCTGCTTATGAATTGCAAAGAATCTATCTGAAACTGGAAGAACAGATTCATGATAACAGCGCTGTTTTTCCGGGATTGGATACCAGACGTGCACAAGTAGAAGCTTTAATTGAAGAAGGTTTAGCTTCTGGTCGTCTCTCGATGAGAGAAGCCAGTGCCGCTCTGGACGATCTGATTGCTAACATCAAGCAAGAAAAAGAATTCCGCGCTACAGGCGCTACTCTCACTGCTCAAGAAGCGATTGATCTGGTCGGCGCTCTGGAGAGATCCCATGAAAATATCGGCTCAGTCTTTATGGAAAGACAGATTACCATGGAAGATCTTGTGTTTCTGGAAAGTAATTTGGAGCGCAAAATCATTCAAGGTGTGAGTCGTGGCTTGCTATTGCCGGAAGAAGCTGAAGTTGCTCGCAAACAATATGAAGATATGGCAGCGGCTTTCTTGCGCATGCGCGGCAAAGACGGTGGCTTGAGTTACGGAGAACGATTAGGCTTCGCTTACGGCTTTACGCATCTGGCTACGGTAGTGGAACGCAATATGCGCAGCAGACCGCTACCGCAACCGAATATTGAGCTACGTTATCGTGATCTTGAACAACAACTAGCTTCGCATATGGTTTCAGGAAGATTATCTTTGTCCGAATCGCGTAACTTAAAAACAGCTTTGGACGATTTACTTTCCGCTGCTTCGCGCTTGCGTTCAAGTGGTGGCGGTATGAGTTATCCGGAAACCCTGGTAATCAATGCTGACTTTGATAAATTAGGACAACATATCGAACAAAAGGCATCGAGCAGAAGTAAGCCGCTTCCAGACTTGGATTCGGTTGAAGCGATTCTTTCCAAACGGATCAAAGAGATGCAAATTGCCGGCAAACTGAGCAAGAAAACAGCTGATACTTTGCATGCTGAAATGGATCGAATCGCCCAGTGTGAATTGAACTATCGCTTGACCGACGAAAATCTTACTTATATGGAAGCGCTTAATTTGATGCTTGATTTGGAAAGAGTGCATCATAGTCTTGAACAAGTGGCAAGCAAAAAGGCTCCGGCAAAAATAAGCGCCAAGCCGAAGAAGCGTTGATTATTTTTGCGCCAGCTCTTTAAGATAATTGAGCACTTGCTTCCAAGCTTGTCCGCGATGTGAAATCAGGTTCTTTTCTATTGCCGGTAATTGAGCAACAGTGATTTTGCGCTGAGGCAGATAAAAAATCGGATCATAGCCGAAGCCACCGTCGCCGGCTTCCTTATAGCCAATCATCCCCTCCCAGCAACGCATTGTGTTGAAAGCGATTGAACCGTCCGGATTGGAGACAACCATGGCGCAAAAGAAAGCTGCTTGTCGACGATTCTCCGGTACGGCTTCCATATCCTTGAGCAGTTTTTGCCGCCGGTCGGCGTCACTGCCTGGGCAATAACGTGCGGAGTGAACTCCCGGTTTGCCATTTAAAGCTTCAACTACAAGTCCGGAATCATCGGCAATTGATGTGAGTCCGGTTAGCTTGGCGGCAGTGACCGCTTTTAGTTTTGCGTTTTCAAAAAAAGTATTGCCTGACTCGTTAACATTAAAGTCTTCCGGCGCCAACTCCAGATTGAGCCAGCTTTCATTTTCGGCTAAAGCAGAAAACTCTTTGAGCTTGCCTTGATTGGTCGTTGCCAACACTATTCTCATGCTTTATTGTTCCCGCTGTTCTTTGGGTTTCGTACCGGATTCCGTTTTCGATGATTTTGTCTTTGAATATGCAATACGTCGCTTATGGCCCCGATACTGTTGGAAATGTGCTGAAGCTGAGCGATATTTTTTACTTCGATGATCAGGTGGATAGTAGCTGTTCCTGTGTTTCCGTGGGTCTCAACACGTAAATCGCTCAAGTTTATTTTGTTGTCCGAAATCTTTTTGAGAATATCGCCGGCAATACCAACGCGGTCCAGACATTCGACTAAAAGATAAGCTGGATATTTACTTTCTTCACTGTCGGACCAGGTCAATTCTAATTGACGATCTTTTTCAACACGCATCAAATTACTGCAATCCACGCGATGCACTGTGATGCCGCTGCCCCGTGTGACGACGCCACTTATCGGTTCGCCGGGAACCGGATTGCAGCACTGAGCCAGACTATGCATCAAGCCACTTAGGCTGCTGACTTTACTGGGCTTACTTGGCTCCTGTGTAAAGTTGGCGGGAAGATCTTTTTTGGCTGTTTTATTTTCTAGCTGCTCTTGTTCACGGATACGATTAGCGACTTGAGCGATTGAAAGATCGCCGTAGCCAATTGCCGCCAAAATATCGTCGGCGGTAGTAAGATTCAGTTTGCGACCGGCATCTTTGAATTTTTCCGAACGCAGCAATTCTTCGATATTAGCTTTGCCGAACTCGGCTTCAAGCATTTGCCGTCCTTGCTGAATATGTTCTTCGCGGTGATGCTTTTTAAACCATTGGCGGATTCGGCTTTTGGCGCTATGAGTGCAAGTGATATTCAGCCAGTCCATGCGCGGATGAGCGCTTTTGCTAGTAATAATTTCGACAATGTCGCCATTACGTAATGGTGTAGCCAGCGGCACCATACGTTCGTTTACACGAGCACCGGTGATATGGTTTCCTACTTCTGTATGCACTCGATAAGCAAAATCAATTGAAGTAGAGCCGCGAGGCAAATCGAATACATCGCCGAGCGGACTGAAGACAAAAACTTCGTCGCCGAAGAGGTCCATCTTCACAGTGTCCATATATTCGCGTGCATCTTGCAAATCATGTTGCCATTCAACAAGCTGTCTCAGCCAAGCAAGTTTCTGATCTGCTTTTGAATCGGCCATCACCGAAGCGCCGGCTTCTTTGTAGCGCCAATGAGCGGCAATCCCGTATTCGGCTACGTGATGCATGCGTCGTGTGCGCATTTGAATCTCTACGGGACGACCGTTGGGTCCCATCACTGCTGTATGCAATGATTGGTAGCTGTTGGCTTTAGGCATGGCGATATAATCTTTGAATCGTCCTGGAATCGGGCGGAACAAAGAATGCACCAAACCCATAACTTCATAACATTTTTGCGTATCCGGATCAGAGGCCAGTTCGCAATAATTTTTGTCTTCCTGGCTGTCGATGATTACACGAATAGCAAATACGTCGTACAACTCTTCAAAAGATTTGCTTTGACGTTTCATTTTTTTCCAGATCCCGAAAAAGTGTTTCGGTCTACCTGAAACTTCAGCTTGTATGTTGCGTGATTCAAGCTCAAACTTGAGCTTGTCGACGATGGTTTTTAAATATGATTCGCGCTCGGCACGATTGTCGGCAACAAGCTTTTCAATATCAACATATTCGTCCGGATGCAAATATTTGAGACTGAGATCCTCAAGTTCCCATTTCATTCGTCCCAAACCGAATCGGTTGGCTAAGGGAGCATATATTTCCAGAGTCTCTTGAGCGATTTCAGCTTGTTTAGCTGGTTTCATATAATCCAGCGTTTTCATATTGTGCAGACGATCAGCCATTTTTACCAGTACGACTCGAACGTCTTCAGCGATGGCGATAATCAGTTTGCGAAAATTTTCGGCCTGGCGCTCTTCTTTGGAGCTGAAGCTAAATTTCCCCAGCTTGGTTACGCCTTCGACTATCTTACGTACATCGTTGCCGAAGCGTCCTTCAATTTCCTGTCCTTTTACTTCGCAATCTTCAATGACGTCATGCAAGAGACCGGAGCAGATAGTTTCTACGTCGGCGTTCAAATAAGAAAGAGAGATTGCTACTTCGACCGGATGAATGATGTAAGGTTCGTCGGATTTTCGTATTTGTCCGTCGTGGCTTTTGAAGGCAAACTTATAAGCTTCTTTGATTTTGTTGATATCTTCGGGGCTTTTGTTTACCGCTTCCAGTGCAGCCCATAGCGGTTTGCCTATTTCCTCCAGAGAATATTTGCCGTTGCTGGGCTCGGCAGGCGCAGCAATCGCTTCTAAAGCAGGTTTATCTGCTTTCTTAATGGGCCGATTCTCTCGATTAGGTTGATTCATTAACTACCTGGCAACTGAGCTGTTCCTTGCACTGAAAATTGACAAGGAATGCTCCTCAATTTAATGAAGATTATACATTTCATAAAAGCATCTTCCTAGCGTCCATTAAGGCATTCTGGCATAAAAATACCAAGCTTAACGGCTGTCAGGATATTTAATTGTCAAAAGGGTTGCCGCTTGGTCCCCAATAATCTTTAGGTAAAGGTTCGGCTGGACTTGCTTGTATTACCGTAGGACCGCTTGAAGCGTAGTAGCTTCCTGAAGCAGTCGGATCTACTGTCGAAGGCTGATAATAGTTTCCAGAAGCTTTACTTGGTTCGCTTTGAAATACTCGGTTAGTAGTTAATCTTGTACCCATGCCAAACGGATTGCCGAAGCCGCCAAATCCGCCGAATCCGTTAAAAACGCCAAATCCGCCAAAGCCACCGAAGGCAGGCATGCCGAAGCTTCGATAAACCGGTAGCCCGGGCAGAAAACCGCCATAAGCATAAGAACGCCAGGGTGAAAAGCCGAATCCACCTAAAAGCGGAGTATAACCGGGTGTTAGAAAGCCATTCCCCAGCCAGGAGCCACGTTCCACTGTCGGCACAATGAATTCAGCCGGGCGCCTGTAAGGGGCTGGTGGCGCTTGAATGATAAAAGTGGAAGTAGTGTTCGTTGTGTTTGCCGGAGCTTGTATTTGCGGTTTTGCGCTTGCTGGCTTTGATTTGCGTGGACTGTAACCTGGATTTTGCAGACGCAACCAGTCCTCCAGTTCTTTTTGTTTGGCGCTTTCAGTTTGAGCCAAAACTGTTTGGAGCGGAAGCAAAAAACAAAGTAGAGCAAGAATAAGAATTCGCATTAGCGGTTTGGTGAGGCGTTAATCACTTGGTTGCAGTTTTGAAATTGGTTGCCCTTGTCGTGATAAACCGGAGTCAACCACTTATGATATTTGTTGTGTTCGCCGCGACAAATTGCGGTGTACAACGTGCGGATTTTATCCGAAATCGGACCAACTTTACCATCAGCAATCAGACGTTTATCTACGGAAGTAATCGGACCGATTTGAGCGCCGGTACCGCAGAAAAATAGCTCATCAGCCATATAAAGCTCGCTACGATCGATTTGACGGCATTCTGTTTTGATCCCAAGTTCATTCTCGGCCATCTCGAAAACGGTATTACGGGTGATGCCTTCCAGAATATTTTCTGTGCCTAAAGTCGTGATTAACTTGCCGCGCTTGACCATGAATATATTCATGGCGCTGCCTTCCGAAACGTGACCATTTTCAGAAAGAACGATGCAATCGTCAAAGCCGGCTGTTAGCGCATCGGTTTTAGCAAGGGCTGTATTGGCGTAAGCTCCGACTATTTTTGCACGGGCGGGAATGGCGTTGTCTTCAACGCGTCGCCAGTTTGAGACTTGAACCGAGAGCCCGTCGCTGCCATGAAAATAATCGCCGAAAGGGATTGTGAACATGCAAAGTTCGGTTGGGTTATTTTCCAAACTCGGACCGATCTTGCAGGCTGATTTGTATACGGTCGGGCGGATATAAGTGTCTTGCTGTGGAGCATTACGGCGCAGCAACTCAACTGTTAGTTGGCAAAGTTCATCTACCGAATACTTAAGATCCATATGCATGATTTTCATGCTGTCCATCATGCGCTCATAATGTTCGCGCATACGGAAAACGTACATTTCTTTCTTGTTCTCGTTCCAATAACCTCTCATGCCTTCGAATATGGCTGTGCCATAAAGAAAGCCGGTGGTCATAATACTTATTTTCGCGTCTTCCAGAGGAACGAATTTTCCTTCAAAGAAAGCTTGTTGTTTCTTGTCCATTTCTTTCGCTCCTTCTGGTCTTGTTCTAAATATTTTCGCGGCAGTATCGAATGCGTTCTTCAACTGAAGCACGTTTAGTTGAAGATGGCGCTAATTGCATATATCTTTCAAAACATTGACAGGCTTCTTTGTACTCTTTGTCATTCTCGAGCATGGCGCCTAATTCGTAATGACTTTCGGCGTAATCCGGTTCCACTTCGGTAGCGCGACGAAATGAAGCTTTTGCTTCAGCCATTTTGCCCATCTTTTTTTGAGCCATGCCTAAAGCTACTCGGCAAGCCGCAGACTCCGGATGTTTATCTACCTGGCTGGCGAACATGTCAGCTGCTTTGGCGTAATTGCCAATAGACAATTGATGGTGTCCTGATGCCAATTTGCTGTCCCAATCGATATTGCTAGCCTGGACAGCGCAAGAAAGAGCGGTAGCGACTACTAGAGCCGCTACCGCTTTCAAGGCTAGGAAAGAACTGCGTCTTACCATGATTCTCTTATCCTATTTGATCTTCTTGGTGCTGCCGGTAGTGGCAGTTGCCGGAGTTGTGTTCAAGGGCGTGAGAATAATCGCTGAAACATCAGTGGTTATTTTGCGCACGTTATCGCCGACAGCTAAGGCTCCCGATGATTTAACTACTTCGCCTGTGGCGTTATCGCTATCAACTTGGTTGAGCTTAACAACGCCAATCGTGCTCATCACTTCTTTGATCACGCGACCGCTGACTGGATCTTTGATTGTTTTAGTCGCGCGTTCCACTTGCAGGGTATCGCCTATGGCCAGTCCGTTAATTTTGCCGACGTTAAGGATTACTTGATTGCCGGTAACATCGGCAATTTTGCCTTGGACGTCTTTGTTGGCGATGCTTTGATTGTCGGGAATTTTGGCGGACATAGCACTGATTTGAGTAGCTAACTGATCGACTGCGGCATAAGTTGCTTCACCGGCAATGGACGAAGCAAAGCCGTCGCCGCCGAAATCAAAGCCGCCGCCTGAACCCATACCGCCGCCCCAAAGTGAGGCGCCGCTACGTTTCGATTCACCTTGACCTTCGGCGACGCCGAGAATTTCGGTGGTATTGGTGTCGATGATGCGGGCGTTGATTGCTACTTTAACTTTGCTTTTGCGCACGCCAAGGCTGCCGAAGCCACCGAAGCCGCCGACATAAGGAATGTAGGAGGTTGCTGCGCTGGCTGCAGCTCCGACATTCACATTCTTATTCTCAAAACCGAAGTTGGTAACTGTGCCGACAATGATTGCGTCGCAAGCGAGAATTTTACCGATCTTCAAAGCTGTTTGCGGATCGGCTCTGTCGCTGACTGAAAGATTTTGTTCTTTGAGGATTTGATCCAGCATTTGGCGATCAACAACTTTGTAGGTACCGTCATTGACCAGGCGAGTAATCATTAAAGTGGTGATCCCTTTGCCCACGTCAACCGTGCCGACCTGGGAGGTAACGGCGCCGTATTCAAAGGGCAAAACTGCTATCCGTCGCTTGGCGTCTGCCTGAGCCGGAGCTTGGCAGAAGGATAAAGCGATGATGGACAGGCTCAAAATTTGTGCGGCTAATTTGCGCAGCTTCATGTCTCTTTCTCCATTCCTTTCAGTCTTAGTTAAGACTGACCTGTCTATGTTAGATCCAAGTGGTCAGCAATCTTCACAATTTAGAGAAGCCTTATCTTGTCTTATTTTTCAGTGCTGACTCTTGAGCGTCAATTGCTTTTCTTTGAGCGTCCAGAGCCTTCTTTTGTGCGTCGAGCGCTTGCAATTGCGCGTCTGTTGAAGCGCTTGACTTCGCCGTGGTTTTGCCAGGTGAATGCCGGCGGGCAGACAGTTTAGCTCGGCAATTTGCTAGCAAAGCGGCTAAAGAAGGATAGCGTTTGTTGCGTCCGGCTTTTTTAAGGTCGGCAATAGTTTTGTTGTAGTGATTGATCGCCTCGATTGCTTGGCTATATTTGCCTTTCTGAGCTAAAGCTTTTGCTTCGGTCATGGCCTCGCAAGCTTCCTTTTCAAGAAGATAGATGGCAATTAATTTTCTCGCATCTTGAAAATGAGGGCTGTCTTGACTGACTGTTGTCAGAGTTTGAATTGCTTCGTCGTATTTATCTTGGTCGGCAAGACTTTGCGCTTTAATCAATTGATCCCGTGTTGTCATTTCCAGATCGACTGCTGTAGCCAGCGGCTGACGAGCTCTGTCGACAATGCCTTGTACCACTTCGCGAGCGGCATTATCGAAAAGTCTTTTGTTTACTGGCGTGCCGGGCTGCAAGGAAAAATCTTGCTTGTTGGTTTGCATGGAAACCGTATTTAAAACATGTCCGTTTAGAGTTTTGATTACGACTGTACCGTTGACCCGGACGCTGCCGCCGGCGGTATCGGTGCGATCAACAATATTGCATTGAACAAACCAGTCCGGATTGACTGTAGACAGACTGACATTCGGATTACCTTGTAAATCGCTTGTGATGCGATCAACAACCTCTTGCTCCATACCGCTGCCGTTGCCGGGAACCACGGCTACGCGTACAGGCGGGGCGGCAATTGCTGCTGGGACTGTTAATCCGAGCAAAGCTAAGCCGGCCACAAGGAGTAGATTGAGTTTTGCTGTTTTCAATTCTCTGGCCTCGTTGGGGACTTTATTCTTACGTCGTAGGTTCAACTATTAGCCGGGAGTTTTCAGCCCGGCTTCAATGTCAAGGGCTAGATTGGCGAGCCTGTCGGCTTCTTTGTTGAATTCGCGGCGGACATGAACGATTTTGAATTGAGTAAAACGGGACGATAAAGCTTTGGCTTTTGCATATAAAGGAAGCAAGCCTTGATTTTTGACTTTATATTGACCAAGGATCTGTTTGACCACAAGTTCGGAATCCATGCGCACTTCAATTGAGCTTACTTCAAGCTCCAAAGCCTTTTCCATAATGCGGACAAGCCCGCTGTATTCGGCAATATTATTGGTGGCGATTCCAATATATTCACTAACAGAAGCGATTATTTTGCCGTTTTGTTCAAGCACAGCGCCAACCGAAGCCGGTCCGGGATTACCCCGTGAGCCGCCGTCGGCGTAAGCAAGTACAACTTCGCTTTTATTGAATTCGCTCATTAGGCTCTTGCTCCGGCTGAATCAAGCATATTTTTGACTGCGGCTAAAGCTTCATCCAACTTGGACGGATCTTTGCCTCCGGCTTGAGCAAGTTCCGGCTTACCGCCGCCGGAGCCGCCACAACGAGTAGCCACTTCTTTAATTAGCTTGCCGGCGTTAACGCCGTTTTTAGTCAGCTTGTCTGAAACTCCGGCAACCAGCGACACTTTATCGGGAGCAAGGGCTGTGCCTAGTACGACAACCATGTTGTCGCTTTGTTTTCGCAAATGGTCTGCTAAAGCTTTTAAGGCTTCAGCGCCGACATCGGTGACTTTGCTTGTGACAAGCTCCAGATCGCCGACTTGTTGTTTGCCGGCAAGTAACGCCGGTAATTGGGCAAGAGCCAGCTTCTCTTCCATAGATTGAGCGGCTTTTTCTTTGGCTTTGATTTGATCTTGCAAACGATCGATTTGAGCGATTAAATCGTTTGGCTTGATTTTCAATTTGCCGCTGGCGGCAGCCAAAATATTCATATGATCGCTAATATACTGCCAAGCTTTTTGTCCGGAAAGTGCTTCGATTCGGCGTACACCGGAGGAGATGCTGCCTTCCGAAATTATTTTGGTTGGTCCGATTTGTCCTGTAGAGCTGACATGAGTACCGCCGCAGAACTCAAGGCTGACATCGCCCATGGAGATCACTCGCACTATGTCTCCGTACTTTTCACCGAACATGGCGATAGCACCGGTTTTCTTCGCTTCGTCAAGAGACATCTCTTGAGTGGTGACCGGTAAGTTGAGACGAACCCATTCGTTCATCAAGTTTTCAACTTCAGCTAGTTCTTGTGGGCTCATTTGTCGCTCGAAAGTAAAATCGAAACGCATCGCTTCCGGTCCGACCTGCGAACCGGCTTGGACCACTTGTTTGCCGAGGACGGTTCTAATGGCAGCATGAAAAATATGAGCGGTGCTGTGATGTAAAACCGTAGCTTCGCGTCTCAACTTATCAACTAGGGCCCGCACTTTTTGACCTGGTTCAAGAATGCCGGAAAGAACACGTACTTTATGTACATGTAAGCCTTCGTGCTTTTTAGTGTCGAGCACTAAAACTTTTGCTTCGTCGGTTTCGATGGTTCCCTGATCGCCCAATTGTCCGCCGGACTCGGCATAAAAAGGTGTGCGGTCAAGCAAAATCTCCACTTCATCGCCTTCTTCTGCGTGATTGGCTAATTTACCTTTGTTGATGATTGCCAGCACCTCAGCTTCATCGACTGTTTTTTCGTAGCCACTAAATTTAGTGGCACCATGTTTTTTCAGGATGTCACCGAAAGCTTCATCGCCTGTGAGAATGACATTGAATTTGTTGCCGGAAGAGACTTCTTCGTGCTCTTTGCGAGCATTGTTGAAACCTTCCATGTCTATTTGTTTGCCTTTTTCCTGAGCGATTTCACTTGTTAGTTCAATCGGGAATCCGTAAGTGGCATGTAAGTTAAAGGCTTCTGCTCCAGGTACTTGTTTCTCTGGCTTTTCCAGAAGTTCGTTCAGATAAACCATACCGCGGTCGATAGTTTTAGCGAAACGATCTTCTTCGCTACGTATGGCAGATTGAGTAAGATCGGCTTGCTGTAAGAGCTCCGGATAAGCTTGAGCGTAAAGCTCGACCACTTTCGGTACTAGTTTGTAGATGAAAGGGTCGTTAAGACCGAGCAAGCGTCCGAAACGAGCGGCGCGTCTGGTGATGAAACGTAATACGTAACCACGACCGACATTGCTTGAGCGCACACCGTCTGTGACCAGGAAGCTTACGCAACGTGCGTGGTCGGTAATGATTTTCAAATAAGTGTCGCTTGCCGGATTAGTCCCGTATTTGACACCGGAAAGACGGCTGACTTCTTCTAAAATCGGGAACAAAAGGTCAGTTTCAAAAGAGTTATTTTTCTTTTGTAGAACCGTAGCTAGGCGCTCCAGTCCGGCGCCGGTATCAACGTTCTTTGCCGCTAGCGGGCTGTATTTGCCTTCTTCGTCTTTGAACAGCTCCATGAAAACTAGGTTCCAGATTTCAATGAAACGGTCGCCGCGAGCTTCGGCCTCCGGATCGTTTTTCAAGTCCGGACCGCGATCGTAATAAAGTTCGGAGCAAGGACCGCAAGGACCGGTCGGACCGGGAGGTCCCCAAAAATTATCGGCCCGGGACATGCGCGTTATCCGTTCGGCAGGCATGCCTACTTGTTTGTGCCAGATTTCGTAAGCTTCTTCGTCGGCGCCGACGGCACCGTCGCCTTCAAAAATCGTGACGCTAATGCGTTCGGCATCGAGCCCAAGCTCTTTAGTCACAAATTCAAAAGACCAGGGAATGATCTCTTTTTTGAAATAATCGCCGAAACTGAAGTTACCGAGCATTTCAAAAAAGCTGTGATGGCGAGACGTACGCCCGATGTTTTCAATATCTGAATCTTTACCGCCGGCTCTTGCCGATTTTTGACAAGTGACGATTCTTGATTTTGGCGGTTGTGCTTGTCCGAGAAAATAAGGGACAAAAGGCACCATTCCGGCTGATGTCAAAAGCAAAGTCGGATTGTCAGGAATCAAGCTGGCGCTAGGAAGATGTAAGTGCCCTCTTTTATCCCTGAAGTAGGAAATAAAACGACTGCGTATTTCCGACCCCGAAAGTGACATTGAAAGCCTCCTGGATGAGTGAAGGGCGCATGAGTGCATAGAAGCACCAGTATAGCAGCCGTAGCTCCCATACTGGAAAGGCGGCAGTATATCTGATAAGCTATGCAACGTTAACGAGGCTTTGGTGATTTAGGTGAAGCTTAGCCGCGTACTTGTAGTTTTCAAAAAATCAACTCTGCAGTTGCAGGCTTTTGAATTCAAAGAACAACGTTTTCTCAAGCTGCTTGAAAGCGGGCATCAGTCGGTAGCAAAGGTCTCTCTTGCTCATGAACAGCACATGGAGACGCTCTCCTTGCTGGAATCCGAACTGAAAAAGCGTAACGTTGATTACAAAATGGTAGCCCGTGCCGATTTGGACGAATCAGAAGGGAAATACGATCTGATATTTTCGGTCGGTGGCGACGGTACTTTTCTTGATGCTTCCCATTCACTTTTGCGGACACCGATTCTCGGTATAAATTCAGCTCTTTCTTCCAGTTTCGGTCATTTTTGTATTGCTAATAAAAACAATCTAGTGGCAATTTTGGACAAGTTGGAAAAAGATGAGCTTGCTGCCCAACGTCTTTTGCGTCTGGAGCTCACTCTTAACGGTAAAAAACTTCCGGAGTTAGTGCTGAACGAAGCTTTGATTGCTCATTCCAACCCGGCCGGTACCAGTCGTTATCTTTTGGAAATTGACGGACAAATAGACGAACAACGTTCTTCCGGACTTTGGGTCGGGCCGCCATCGGGATCGACTGGAGCTTTGAAATCAGCCGGTGGAGCTATTCTGCCGATTACGGCAACCAACTTTCAATATATTGTGCGTGAGCCCTGGGAGCGACCCGGTCAGACTTTCCAATTCAGTAAAGGGCTCTTAAAGAGAGGACAAAGTATCCGTCTCCTTTCGCAAATGCGCACAGGCGCTGTATATATAGATGGAAACCACATTGAATATCCATTTACTTTAGGCGATGAACTGTCGATTTCAGCCAGTGAAAATGATTTGATTGCTTTTGTCGATCCTAATGTCAACGAAATATTTGTCCATGCCTAAGGCGAACGGTGTTGCTCTAAAGGACATGCTGGCCGTTGTTGCCGGTAAAACAGCAGCTTTTGCAATTAAAACTTTCGGTTTAGGTTTAGCTTCTAATTTGCCCGGACGGATCGCCGAAAAAATGTCGCCCAAAGTGCTGTCATCTTTAGCCGCTCAAGCTGAGCGTGGTGTCATCGCCGTTACCGGCACAAACGGTAAAAGCACCACATCCGGTTTAGTTGCCTCCATATTGCAAGCTGAAAGTTTGAAAGTCGTGCATAACCGGCAGGGAGCTAATCTTGTTGCCGGTATTACGGCAAGCTTGGTCGATGCGGCGTCCTTTTGCGGCAGAGTTGACGCTGATTATTGTTTATTTGAAATTGATGAGGCGGCATTACCTTTGGTAGCAAAAGCAACACCAATTTCTATTGTTCTGGTGACTAATCTATTTCGCGATCAGTTAGATCGGTTTGGCGAGCTGGATACAACGGCTAAGCTCATACAAAGTGGAATTGAAATCAACAAGTCCACTGCTGTTTTGAATGCCGATGATCCAAATGTGGCACAAATGGTTGCAACTTGTCCGCGCTTGTTTTATGGAATCCGCCAGCTTGCAGTGGAGAGTACGGTAAAAGAAGAGTTATCCGAGCTTTCATATTCACCTTGTTGCGGAGTTGAATATGAATATTCGCGGCGTTTTTACGGACAGCTTGGACATTATTCTTGCCCGGCTTGTGGTAAGGCCAGAGTAGAGCCGCAAATTATCGCCGATCAAGTAAATGTTGGTGCCGTAAAATCTGAGTTTCTTTTGGAGTATGGCGAACATAAACTGAAAATTGAGCTGCCTCTGCCGGGCTTGTTCAATGTCTACAACGCTTTGGCTGCCGCCGCTCTTTGTTATGCTGCCGGTATTTCGGCTCAAGCGGTGCAAGAAGGATTATGCCGTTATTCAACGCTTTTTGGTCGTTCGGAACGAATCAATCTTGATGATAAAACGCTCTTGATTCAGCTAATCAAAAATCCGGCCGGTGCATCTCAGGCTTTGCAGGCGGCTGCTGCTGACAAAGATGGTCAGTTGCTCATTGCGATCAATGATAACTATGCCGATGGCAGAGATGTTTCTTGGCTATGGGATGCCGAATTCGAGCAACTGAAAGACAAAAAAGGACCTTTTATCGTTAGCGGCAAGCGTTGTTACGACATGGCTCTCAGGCTGAAATATGCCGGCATTGAGAGCGGCGAAATTATTGTTGAACCTGACTTGTCCGGCGCTTTAGATAAAGCGCTAGCTGAGCTGCCGTCAGGCAAAACTTTATGGCTTTTGCCTACTTACACTTGCCTGCTTGAGCTGCAAAAAATTATGAAAGCGCGCGGCTGCAAGCTCTCAGCTACTTAATAAGCAGCGTTTACGACTTTGCTGCCCTGCACAATGCCGACTGAAGCGGATGTGCCTAATCTTGTCGCACCGGCATCAATCAAAGCTTTAGCTTGATTGAAATCACGGATGCCAGCGCTGGCTTTGATACCGACTTTGGCGCTGCCAATTGTTTCTTTCATCAAGCGGATATCTTCTACTGTTGCGCCTTTTCCGTCTTTGACAAAACCGGTGGATGTTTTGACCATACCGGCGCCACCTTCAACTGTTGCTTTTGTCGCTGCTACTTTTTCGTCGTTGGTGAGTAGATCGCACTCGATGATCACTTTAACAAGGCGATCTTTGGCTACTTTAACGATTGCTTTGATTTCGTCACGCACATAGTCGATTTGACCGTCTTTCAGAGCGGCAATATTGATCACCAGATCTAACTCTTCGGCGCCTTCCGAGATTGCTCTTTGCGCTTCGGCAATCTTGATGTCGGTAAGATTTTGTCCGAGGGGAAAACCAATTACAGTAGCGACAGCGACATTGCTTGAAGAGAGTGCTTTTACCGCTTGTTTGACGAAATAAGGATTGACGCAAACGGCAAAGAAACCGAACTCTTTAGCTTCATCACAAAGACGTTCGATATTTTTGCTTGTTGCTGCCGGATTCAGGTTTGTATGATCGATATACTTGGCAACTTCTATGCTCACGGCTGGATCCTCATTTTGGGCGTTCAGATGATTATATCCGAGCGCTCAAGAATGAAAAAGAATAGCCGTATCATCTTGTTGTGCCGGCTTTGTTATCTTCCCAGAAAGCAATTTTTTGATGATATTCTTGCAAGCTTTGTACTCCGAGTGAGCCTTGCTGCAGAGCGGCTATTGCTGCTGCCGTAGCTTTAGCTCCGGAAAGAGTGGTGACAACCGGAGCGTTATAGTTAATTGCTGCTCGTCTTATTATTTGGTCATCTTGATGAGCCGAGCGTCCGGACGGAATATTGATCACCAGATTTATTTCACCGTTTTTGATCCGGTCAACAAGGTTAGGGCGACCTTCTGAGACTTTGTTGACTATGGTTACCGGTATGCCGCCGGCCATTATGGTTGAAGCGGTTCCGCGCGTGGCGACTATTTCAAAGCCAAGCTGATAAAGGCTTTGGGCCACCGGTACTACATCACGTTTGTAAGCGTCGGAAACGCTGATGAATATGCGTCCTTTGACAGGCAGATCGTGACCGGCGGCTATTTGCGCTTTAGCAAAAGCCAGACCGAACTGTTGAGCGATACCCATCACTTCGCCTGTAGAGCGCATCTCCGGTCCCAGAGATATCTCAGAGCCGGGAAATTTCTTGAAAGGAATAACTACTGATTTAACCGAGATGTGCGGCGGTAGGAGTCTGTCGCTTAAACCTAGCTCAGCAAGCGATTTACCGAGGACGACGTTAGCGGCAATCTTGGCCCAGGGTAAACCGGTAGCTTTGGAAACGAAAGGTACAGTGCGGCTAGCGCGTGGATTAACTTCAAGTACATATAGAAGTTCGTTTTTAACAGCGAATTGAATGTTCATCAGACCGATTACTTTAAGCTCTTGAGCTAAAGCTCTTGTTGCTGTGCGAATCTCTTCAATTACATTTAAGGGGATGCTCTGTGTCGGCAGCACGCAAGTGCTGTCGCCTGAGTGAATACCGGCTTGTTCGATATGTTCCATGATCCCGCAAATAACCGTTTGTTTGCCGTCGCAAATGGCGTCAACGTCTATTTCGACTGCGTTCTCCAAGAATTCGTCAATCAGTACCGGATGTCCTGGTTGTACATTGAAGCCTTGTCCAAGCCATTGCTCCAGCTCTTCTTGTGTGAAAATAATGCGCATGGCGCTGCCGCCAAGTACGTAACTCGGGCGCACCAGAACCGGGTAACCAATTTCTTGAGCTACTTTAATCGCTTGCTCTGGTTTAGTGGCAGTGGCGCCTTTTGGTTGTCTTAAGCCAAGTTTGTGCAACACTTTAGCGAAACGTTCTCGATCTTCAGCTAAATCAATTGATTCGGGCGAAGTTCCAAGAATCGGTATGCCTCGTGCTTCCAGTCCTTTTGCCAGCTTTAATGGTGTTTGCCCGCCTAACTGCACGATAACGCCCATCGGCTTTTCCGCTTCGGCAATAT
The DNA here is from genome assembly GCA_019750335.1 of Candidatus Obscuribacterales bacterium. Taxonomy (GTDB): domain Bacteria; phylum Cyanobacteriota; class Vampirovibrionia; order Obscuribacterales; family Obscuribacteraceae; genus JAIEPM01. The sequence goes on along the minus strand of JAIEOQ010000002.1, from coordinate 75,314 downwards.
TGGTTACGTCTTCCAAGGTCAGGGGCTCAAAATAAAGCCGGTCCGAGACGTCGTAATCAGTTGATACCGTTTCCGGATTGGAGTTGACCATTACTGCTTCATAGCCTAATTCGCGAATGGCCATGGTTGTTTGTACGCAACAGTAATCGAATTCGATTCCTTGACCAATTCGGTTGGGACCGCCGCCCAGTACTATGACTTTCTTTTTGTCTGAAGGTGGTACTTCCGATTCGTCCTCATAAGTTGAATAAAGATAAGGCGTGTGAGCTTGGAATTCAGCAGCGCAAGTATCCACAGTCTTAAAAGCCGGCACAACGCCAAACTTCTTACGCAATTTATAGATGTCGTCTTCCCTTACTTGATCGCTGATCAAATTAGCAATTTGTTTATCGCTAAAGCCCATGCGTTTGAGACGGCGTAAATATTTCTCGTCGAGCTCATTTAAGGAGTTAACCGCTGAGCTCAGCGCTTTACTTTCTTGCCATATCTCAAGCAGATTGTCTAAGAACCAGGGATCTATATTTGAGAGCTCATGAATCTCTTCAATTAGAACACCGGCGTTCAGAGCGCCGAAAATATCCGTAATTCGGTGATTGCTCGGCACGGCTAGACGTCTGCGCCATTCGGAATGATCCGCTTTTTGTCTTTGCGGCACCGGACTGAAACCGGGTAAACCAAGCTCCATACCGCGGAGAGCTTTTTGAATCGATTCTTGAAAAGAACGGCCGATAGCCATTACTTCGCCTACCGATTTCATCTGAGTAGTCAAAGTTGTGTCCGAGCCGCGGAACTTATCGAAATTAAAGCGTGGTATTTTGCTGACGACATAATCAATAACCGGCTCGAAAGATGCCGGAGTAATTTTGGTGATGTCGTTTGGAATCTCGTCAAGAGTAAAACCGATTGCCAGCTTGGCTGCTATTTTGGCAATTGGGTAGCCGGTGGCTTTGCTTGCTAGAGCCGAAGAGCGCGATACCCGCGGATTCATTTCAATGACTGTGATTCGGCCGCTTTGCGGATCAACGGCAAATTGAGTATTTGAACCGCCTGTGTCGACACCGATGGCGCGAATGATTTTAATAGCGGCGTCTCTCAGTGACTGATATTCTTTGTCGCTTAAAGTTTGGACCGGAGCGACTGTAATTGAATCGCCTGTATGTATGCCCATCGGGTCGAAATTCTCAATCGAGCAGATGATTACGACGTTGTCCAGGCGATCCCGCATGACTTCCAGCTCGATCTCTTTCCAACCGAGTACGCTTTGCTCGAGCAATATTTCATGAACCGGGCTGGCGTTCAGACCTTCCATGGCAATGACATCCAGCTCTTCCTGGTTGTAGGCTATGCCACCGCCTGTGCCACCAAGAGTGAAGGCTGGTCTGATAATAATCGGAAAGCCGATATCGGCGGCTACGTCACGTACCTCAGAGAATTTGCGAACTATGCCCGATTTTGGTACGTCCAGTCCGATTTCAAGCATTTTTTGCTTGAATAATTCACGGTCTTCGGCAAGTTTTATCGCTTCCAGCTTTGCGCCAATAAGTTCGACACCAAATTGATCTAATACTCCGCTTTCGGCAAGTTCGACTGCTACGTTAAGAGCTGTTTGACCGCCCATGGTTGGCAAAAGAGCGTCAGGCTTTTCCCTGATGATTACCTCTCGGCAAAATTCGGCGGTAACCGGTTCTAAATAAGTACGGTCGGCTACTTGGGGATCGGTCATGATCGTTGCCGGGTTCGAATTAATGAGGACCACTTCGAATCCTTCGTCCCGCAGCGCTTTGCAAGCCTGGGTCCCGGAATAATCAAATTCGCAGGCCTGGCCGATGGTTATCGGTCCGGCTCCTAGTACCAAAATCTTTTTTATATCTGTGCGCTTAGGCATTGTTTGCTTAACTCTAATCTTTAATCTCAGTTTTAATCCATTGAAGCCGGCACTTTTGGCTGTCGCTTACATCAATGCTGGTGGGCATATCCCCAATCTTTCCTGCATAAGTTTACACGCTTAGCAGGCCGCATTTCATTTCCGAGGTTTAGAAGATGGTGGCAGGTTGGTAAGAAACTGTTACGAACAGGCGGGTAGTCAAGCGTTCTTTCTGAAAGCTTGCCGGAGTTATGAAACAGATACGTCCATTCCAGGGGGTTAATGGTTGGCGTTATGAATCAAAGGAATCTCTTACTTACTACGTTAATTGCTCTTGCTTGCACATTCTCATCCGTTCAAATTTCGCCGCCGGCACATGCCGAAGGCAACTGCAAGCACCATACCGACCTGCAGTACAAACTTAAGATGCCGATTTATCATTGGGCGCCGAAAAGCTCAGCAAAGGGCATTGTTGTTGCCATGCACGGGCTTGTGATGCATGGTCTCTCTTTCGAGCGTTTAGGCAGCAGCTTGGCTAACGAGGGTTATCTTGTTTATGCAAGCGATATGCGCGGCTACGGGCGTCTGACCACAGATTACCCGCACGAATTTTGCACTAAAACCGATTGCAAACAAAAAATCAATTACGCTAAAAGTACCGATGATTTGACGACACTTGTCGATTCATTGAAAAAACAAAATCCGAACTTGCCACTATATTTGGTGGGAGAAAGCCTTGGTGCGGATCTGGCTATTCGTATCGGTTCCTCTCATCCTGAGCTGATAGACGGTTTGGTTCTTTGTTCACCGGCGTTGCGCGCCAATACCTTTATGGATAAAAGCACTTTGGCGAATATCAGTTTGATGCCGGCTAATTTTAGCCGACAGTTGGACTTGAGACCTTATATGAAGCGCTATGCTTCCGAAGATCCTGCTGTAGTCTCGGAACTTCTCGGTGATTCTCAGGTGCGCCGCACGATGAGCATCTATGAGCTTCTAAGAAGTTATAAAGCCGTGAACGGAACGATGGCGTTTGTTCCTCATGTTGCTGCGAATAAGCCTGTGTTGGTTATGCAAGGGAAAAGTGATCGTTGCGTACGTGCCGACGCAGTTCCTAAGCTAATGGCTAATCTGAAAAGTGAAGATCAAAAATTGCAATGGTTCGATAAGCGTGGACACATATTGATTGAGACCAATCATATGAAAGCCGATACCATAACTACGCTTGTTAGCTGGTTGAATGACCATACGGCTCGTCCGCACAACGGACTGCAAGCTAAGCGTGCCGAAGTTTTGGTTAGCGTACCGGAAAAAGCATTAAGCGATGAGATGAGCGACTAAGTAAATTTGCACCAAATATGGTGCTAGCCGATTTCGTCTTTATATTGCTTGGAATATTGGACATAATTACGCCAACCGCGTTCTATTTTGTCTAAATCTGCGTCATTCAGTTGACGAATGATTTTTGCCGGTGAGCCTAGAACAAGGCTGCCTTGAGGAACGACCATTCCCGGTGGCACAAGTGTTCCGGCGCCAATCAAGCATTTCTCTTCGATCACGGCTCCATCAAGGACAATGGCTCCCATAGCGATTAAGCAGTCGTCAGCAATGTTGCAGCCATGCAAAATGGCTCCATGACCTACTGTTATACGTTTGCCGAGAATGACCGGATGTTTGTAGGTGACGTGTAGAACGCAACTGTCTTGAATGTTGGTCTGACTGCCAATCGATATATGATTGATGTCTCCCCTTACAACTGTTTGAAACCAGATGCTGGCTTCTTCTTGGATAGTGACCATGCCAATGAGAGTGGCGTTAGGAGCTATAAAAGCAGAGCTGGCAACGGTTGGCTGGCTGCCATTAAATCTTAATAGCAATTCTATTGTCTCCTTGCTCCGATTGTTTAAGCGCTTTCATAAAATTGATAATCCGGTATCCTGTCAGTGATTCGGCTGTTTTGCCTCTGTCGACGGCAAGCATTCTTTTGGTTTAAGTGTTAATATTAACCTTGCTCGGGAGGTACCGTGAATGTCTGCATATTATGAACAACCGCTGAGGAAATTGTTAGGCTCATTATCTCAGACCATAGGTTGGTTGACAGAAAAAGGCACAATTGAAGTGAATGCGGTCCCGGAAGAACATCTTGAAGCGATCAAGCAGCTCGAAAAAATCGGCATCGTGCATAAACGCAATAACAAGATGTACGAACTGCAAAGAGTACGTTTGAAAAAATTGATGGATAACATGGGTATGGATAGTCTGGAGCCGTTTGTACCGGTTGCTGCTAAACCAGCTGTTGCCACAGTTGAGCCGCCAGTAGTTGCTGCTGTTGTTAGCGCTGTTGCCGGGGATCCCGGAAGTCTCAATTAGCATTTATCCGGTTTGAACTTTGCTCAGCTTTACGCCAGAACTCTGAAATCCCTGGAATGGGAACGTCTTAAGGCATATCTTTCTTTTGAGGCTCCCTGCCCTTGCAGTCGAGAGCTCTGTCTTGCCCTTGAGCCTCAAGCAAATAAAATCATCATTACTGAAGCGTTGGCACAAACAGCGGAAGCGCAAGCTTTGTTTGCCGACAATATAGATTTGGCTCAAAATAAATTGCCTGATCTGCGTGATCATTTGAGCCGGCTTGGAACCGGTGCCGTACTTGGACAATTTGAGATTCTGGATCTAAAGCGCACCCTTGAAATTAGCCGCCGACAAAAAACAGTTCTGAACACAATCGAAGCGGAGAAATATCCGAATCTACATGTTTTTTTGCCGAAGCTGCATGTTCTTACCGAGCTTGAGCAAGTCATAGGCAAAGTCATCGATCAATCGGGCACGATCAATGATGGCGCCAGCCCGGCTTTGGCTAAGTTGCGACAAGATATGCGCCGTTTAGCAGGGAAGATCAAAGAAGAGCTGCAAAAGATAATAAACTCGCCCACTCTTTCTAAATCGCTGCAAGAGCCTATTTATACTCAGCGCAATGGACGTTATGTATTGCCAGTCAATACCAGTCATCGGCAAAGCATTGAAGGAATAGTGCACGACAGCTCTGCTTCCGGTTTGACAATTTATATCGAACCGATAGCGGTGGTTGAGTTAACTAACCGCATACGTTTGATTGAAGTGGAGATTGAGCGTGAAATTGAACGTTTGCTTCTCGAGTTAAGTAATCAATGTCGCAGTCGTTTGCCGCAAATCGAAGAATCATTTCAAAGTTTGATCGAGATAAACTTCATTTGGGCTCGCGGATTGCTCTCAAAAAAATATGGTGGCACGACGGTCAAAATTTCAGAGAGCGGCAAACTTAAGCTTTTGCAAGCCAGACATCCGCTGCTTATTCTGCAAAATAACAGTATAAATTCGGTTGTTCCTAACGACATAATGCTAGGCGAGGATCTGCAAACCCTTGTAATTACCGGACCGAATACCGGCGGAAAAACAGTGCTTTTAAAAACGGCCGGCATACTTGCTTTGATGTTGAAAGCAGGATTACTTTTGCCTGTTGCTGCAAATTCAGAAGCAGTAATTTTTTCGAAAGTCTTAGCTGATATCGGTGATGAACAATCACTGGAGCAAAATCTCTCTACCTTCTCGGCTCATATGAGCGCTATCGTTGAAATCGTGCTCAACGCTGCACAAGATAGTCTTGTGTTATTAGACGAAATCGGTGCTGGTACCGATCCGCGCGAAGGGCAAATTTTAGCTAGAGTTATTTTGACCAGACTAAAAAATGCCGGCGCTCTGACAATTTGCAGCACTCACTTTGGTGATTTAAAAACTCTGGCCCACCAAGAATCAGGTTTCATGAATGCAAGCATGGATTTTGATCAAGCAACTCTGGCGCCGACCTACCATATAAAACTAGGCGTGCCGGGTAGCTCAAGAGCGATTGCTATTGCCAGTCGTTTAGGCTTGCCTGAAGCTTTAGTTGCCGAGGCGGAAGAGCTTTTAAGTTCAGAAAAACAAGATTTTGAAATCAAAATTGAAGAGCTTGAAGCTAAGCTAAGCGGACTTTTAGAGAGAGAAAGATTTCTCGATAATAAAGAATCCGAGCTCAATATTCTTGCTTCTGACTTAAAGCAAAAAAACGATCAGTTGGAAGAGCAGATAGACAAATTTAAACGCAACGCGGCTAACAGTTTGAGCGAAGAGCTGCGGCTGGCTAAAAAGAATGTGGCTGAGCTTACTGCCCAATTGCAAAAAGAGCCAACTTTGGCTAAAGCTCAAGAAACGAGACAGAAGCTCGACCAACTTAAAGAGGAACTTGGTTGGCTTAAGCCGGAAGAAAGCTCGGAAAGCGCAGTTAATTGGCAAAAAGGACAGTCGGTCCGGATAAAATCCTTGAACAGAACCGGTATTATCGACGAAATTCATCGCTCAGCTGCCTCAGGCAAGCAAGCCACTGTTGCTGCCGGCTCAATGAAGATTAAAGTTTCATTGGCCGATCTTGAGCTTTTTAATGCGCCGAAGATTAAATCGGGTTTGAAACAACAACCTAAAGCTCCGAATCGCAGAGTGCTTCATGAAGCTGAGGATCCTTGTTTTGTCAGAAGCGAACGCAATACGCTTGATATTCGCGGAAAGCGTGTGGATGAGGCTCTTGCTGAATTGGAGCAGTTTGTCGACCAAAGTTATCGTTTGCAACTTTCGCCGGTGATGATTATTCACGGACACGGCACCGGTGCCTTAAAAACTTCGGTGCGTGACTATTTGCAAGCTAGTGGTTACCAGGCAAAATTCAGACCAGGTGAGACTTTTGAGGGCGGGGACGGTGTCACAGTCGTCCAATTCAATTAATAAAGCCGGAAAACTTGGCAGGTTGATTGATTGAGCTCTTTTGCGGGCATGAAATTTTAAGGAGTTTCCACACTTGGACGGAGAATAGGTCCGTTTGTCCAAATTTTCTTGCTCTTGTGTAGATTCGTTTGTCAACGCGATTTTTGCAAAGGATTTGTTTTTATGTCTAACGATGGCAAACCAGAAAAAAGCCCTAACGAAGAAGCCAAAAATCGTGAAATAAAAAGTCCTCAGGAACGTGACCAGGCAGCCGCCAAAGAGGCGACTGTGGCATTACAAAATGATGTGCGTCAAACAGAATCTCAAAACGAGTCCAAACCGGAGCGATTCTCTGAAACGGATACGGACGAGCGAGTTCTATTGCGGATTCAAGCAATTGATGACAGAAAAGTGCTCGCTACTGCTTTAGCGCTTGCCGCAGATGGAATGGGCAATGTAAAAAAAGCGCTAGAAGCTGGTCATGTACCGGGGAGCAAAGAATTTGAGCAAGCTCAAGAGCTGGCTTCAAACAAATATTTTGCTGCTCAAGATTATGCTGACGGTATTCTTTATGAACAAGAACCTTTGCTTGATGCAAACGGAAAACAAATTCCACTTTTAGATGCGCAAGGCAAACAGTTAACTGACGACAATGGACAACCGGCATATATTACTAAGCCTAAATTTGAGAATGAGCAGCCGTTGCTAAGTAAATACGGCAAAGATCTTGTGGCTGAAATCAGCAGTTTAGATCAGGATATTGAGAAACTAAAAGCTGATCAAAGTGACGCCGGTAAAACAAAACTGGCAAGAGCTGAGAGCATCAGAGATGGCATAAGCGATCTGACGCGTGCTTCCGGTTATACAAGAGTCAATCATGGTTTCTCATTGTTGGCAGCCAGCAATGCCTATCAGGAGCCAGAACGTAGCCAGCAAATAAAAAGAGCTAATTCGCTTCTTGATCAAGCGGCCAGTTTAGATCCGCTCATGGAAGGTGATGCGGCCAAGGGGCTTCGGCCGGATCCCGATTATATGAAAGCTTTGTCCGGACTTGATCCGGAGCGAGCAGCAAAAATAAAAGCTAGATTTGATGGTGACGAACAACCTGAAACTATTGATAATACGCCGGAAAATACAGGCGAACTAAAAGCGGAATTTATTCCGCAAGCGGTGCGTAGTGAATTGCCTGAGGGCGTAAAAGTTGATGCTTGGCCGCCGACAAGAATGACCGACGGTAATTTCAGCCTGCCGACAGGCGATATAGTGCTTGCTAAAGCTGGCGATGATCCATACCAGATACTACTTAATCAAGGCTACAAAGCGGCAATCGGACAAGCGGATAAACTTGAACGAATCGGACTTTTGAGTGCTATGAAAACTGAGCTGAATAAGTTTAAGCCTAATGATCAGGCGAAAGCGGCTGCTCTTGCTGTTCTCTTTGAAAAGCAAGACCTAAATAATCAAAAATTTGTTATTCAAAACTCACTTGGTCTGCTTCAAAAAAATAAAAACGATTTGTTGCAAGGCGAAGAAAAAACAAAGGACACAGTCGCATTCAATAAGCTTGTTCTGGAGACTAGAAGCGAAAGTATCAACACTAACGCTGAGCCGGCAAAAATAATCGAAGATTGGTTGAAGACTAATCCGGTAGAAGCCAAGCTTTTGCAAAAAGATGCGCAATGGTGGAAAGAATTTTCGACAGGTTTAAATGAATATCTCAGCAAAGAAAAAGAAAACGTCAAGTTGGATAAAGGGCTTGACCAAAATCCGCTAGTAAAAGCTGCTTTTGAGTCGGTAAGTGCTTATGCTCGGCTCAATGAATTGTATGAATCCCCACTTAAGTTACGTGAGCAATATTTGGCTCAGCTTTTGGCTAAAGACAGCGTCAAGCAATTTATGTCTTTGAAGCCTGAAGAGCAACTAAATAGCCCGCTTTTCAATGATCAAGCGGTTCAAGAGAGCAAAAAGGTTATTTTTGAATTGACGCAAATAGATAAAAAATATCTGGATCCCAACCATGAAAATGGCAAATTACTTTTACCTATTGCTGAAAAACTCAATGTGTTTGGACGCGGACAAATGGCTGTTCCACCGGAAAAAGTTGGAGCTAATAGAGCGGCGGAAAAACCTGAAGCAAAACCTCTAGAAAAGTTGTCTGCAAAACAACGAGCCGAAGCATTGCCTAAAAAGTCTGAACAAAGTCCAATGGAAATGTTGGTTGAAGCGGCAGTCGAGCTGGATAAAGCTCAAGATAAAAAAGCTGTTTTGGATAAACTTAAGCCACAGTTTGAAAAAGGCATCAAGTTAATCGACGCTGCAACGAAAAAAGACATGGAGTATTTGCAGGCGCAAGAAGCTAGCCGTAATGAGCTTTTGGGCTCTTTGTTCGACGGCACTATCGATAAAAAGGTACTTGAAGTTTCAACTAAATATAAAGAAGTTATCGAAAAGATAATTTCAAATCCAGAAGATCAGGCTGATTACAATAAGCTAAGTGATGCTCAGGTTTCAGACAAGGAGCGAGCTGATATTTATGCACGATTAATTGCAAAATATCCGGAATTCGAACAACTGGATCGTCAAGGACGCGAGCAGCGTATTGCATTACAAGCATTTTGCAGTGGTGAAGCTGAGCTGAGGATTAATAGAGCTGAGCAAAAACTTGTAGAAGTTTTAAAAAGCATGAGTCCTGAAGATCAAAAAGAATCAGACAAGTTATTCAATCAAAATATTAGTGCCAAAGACAAAGAGGCTATTATTGCGGATCTAAATAAGAAATATCGCGGCTTTCAAGCTACATGGGATGGACTACAAGAAGCACAAACGAAATATCAAGAATTGCAGTCCATTGGTATAAGCAAGCTATTGTCTGTAGCTGAAGAAATTAGAGTGCTGCAAAATAAAACTCAAGCAGAGCTTAAAATTGCCCAAGATAAAATACCTGCTGCCGCAGATAAAGCATTGCTTGTAGAAGCTTATGCGGATAATACTCCTGCCGAGCGCAAAGAAGAGATTCGCAAAATTATTGCTGATAATCCGGCACGTTTTCCTCATATCCAAGAATTGGAAACGGATATAATTGGGCGCTTGTCGCCAATACAAAATCTTGCTAGCGCCTGGCAAGCTGAATCGTCTGAGGTAGCGGCCCGAATTGCGCAACGTAGTTATTCGGCTTATTTCTTACACGCTGATGCGCTCAGTCACGGTAATGACGAAGATAAAAAGCTTGCCAAAACCAAGCTTGAAGAAGCGGTAAGCTTCATACCGGAAGCTTACCGACAAGAGATTTTAGCGAAGACTGTCGGTACTAAGGAGCTCTTTGAACGTCTTAATCTTAAAGAGACTGATTTGCTTCCGGCTAAGGCTCAAGCTCCAGTAGAAATTGTTCAACCTAATCCTGCTTTAGCAGCAAAATCGGAGGCAGAAAAACCTTCGATTGGTGTAGAAAAATTCAATGAAGCAGCTAAGCTTTTAGCTGAAAAACAAAAAGCTGCCAAAGAGCAAAAAGTTGATTTTGTACTTGATCAAGAACTGAAAGCAAAGTTTGAAGAAGCCATTTCCATAATGGAAAAAGAGAATGACCAGGCTTTGATTAAGCAAGATCTGGAAAAAGTATTTACTGCTCTTGAAAGCACTAAATATACAGCCGAAGAAGGTTTGCGCGGACAGCAGCTGATCGAGGTTGGTTTAAGCAAATTATTATTGCCTGTGAACGCTCGCCTACAATATGCTGAATTACTCAATTTAGCGAAGCAGCATGCTGATAGAGACAGAGTGCTTGCCGGCATTCCGGAGGCTAGCAGTCTTGCTTTCTCTTTGATGGATCGGCGATCGAACCTGATTAAGAGCGACATGGATAAGCTCGTTTCTATGCTTGAAACCAAAATGACTCCGGCACAAGAAGCGTTAACACCGATGCAGCTTTTGCAGTGCTACCAAAATATTGAAAGTTCCGGTCAGCAATTATTGAAAGCAGCAGCTGTGCGTGAAAATTATGCTGATATTTTGACCAGATGCGGACAGAACGAACAAGCGGCAATGTTCAGGCAACAAGTTGCTGTTGCCATGCAAAACTTTCCTCATTCTGCCGTAAAAAAATCAGCGGAGTTGATTAAGCCGGAAGCTGAATTTGCCCTTGCTACTCTTGAAAAAGGAGGGTTGTCGCCGGAGCAAAAAGCTGATTGTCAGGTTCTATTGGACTTCAGCAAAGGGACTTTGTCTCTGCCAATAATTGCCGGTCAAAAATATGCTTTAGCTTTGAAAAAAGCCGGACGTATTGATGAAGTCGATGCTGTCATGCAAGAAACAATCAAATCGGCGGATCTCTTTTTTAGTACAAATTCCAGAGAAGCTCAACTGATTAAAGCTGATATGACCAGTACTCTGGGTGTTCTTGAATCGGGCTTGATTGCTGATAAGCCGCTTACTCTTGGCGAGCGATTGGAGCAGCATGATCAATTTCAATCCGGAATACAAAGATTGATCAATTTAACTGATGAGCGCAAGTCTTATGCGGAAGGATTGATCGAGCTTGGGTATAACGCCGAGGCCGATAAAGCCTGGCAAGCAGTGATTAAGTCGGCTGATGAGATGCCGTACGATCTTTTGGAAAAAGCGGCAACTCATATCGAAAATAAAGTTAGCTTGACCCCTGATCCGCGTAATCCGGGCGACATTCGTCGCAGCCAAGAAGGTGGCTTGGCTTTTACGACTATTATTTTGGAACCGAATAGCAATCATAAGAGTGATGAACAGAAGAAAGCACTCGAAGAGTTTATGAAAGCCGATGGCGTATCCTATGCTGCCTTGAAAGAAAGAGCAGCGCTTCTAGGCTACGATCTGCGTTTAAGTGCTGACTCAGCCAACGGGAATGAAAAAGAAGGCACATTGCGTTTCTCCGGAGATAAATTAACTAACGGTTTATTGAATTTCAGTGGAATGATTCGCGGTTCGGATAGTCATGGTTCCGCCTGTTATTTGCAAATGCCTTCGCTTTATCGCAAAGAAGCGATAATGTTCTATATGGGCTATAAAAAAGTTCCGGCTCTGTCCGGTGCCGGATTCACTTATGAGCGGACGCTGGGACATTTAAAAACGGATCGTGTTGAAGAGCTGCTCAAAGTAGTTAAAGATTACAAAGCAAAATATCATGAACGGGGCATAGACTTCAATCAAAAACCTGATGTTGAGCTTGAAGCTTTGATTGGCAGCGTTTTGCAAATGGATATTGCGCCTAAGGATGGTGGTCCGGAAGCAGCACAACAAGTTGTGGATATTAAAGCCGCACTTGAAGGCGAGCTGGCGAAAGTTGACCAAGCTAAATGGAATTTGCCGATGGATGTAACCGCAGCTGGGGTTGGTTTGACCGTCGTGGCTGCCTTAGCTTCGATAAAGGCTGGACCTAGTGCTTGGAAGCTGGTGGTAAGCGGTGAATCCTTAGTGGCAAAAGTTGGTTTACGTAATGCCGGATTGATCTATGGCGCCGGAGCTTTGAGCGCGGTCGGTTCGCGAGCCGGTTTAGCGCGAATTGCTTATGGTGAAAGTGAAAGCTTCGGAAGCAGTTTGGTGCATGGTGGCAGTGCGTTTGCTTTATTGCCTGCAGCAAGAGCAATCGGGCGGTTTGCCGGTAATACGGTTCTCGGTAAGAGTGCCGGTGGTGTTGAGCAGACAATGGTTGCCTTAGAAAAAAGCGGTATCGCGACAATAAAAGACTTTAAGGCCGTTTTAGTGAAAAAAGGTGTTAGTTTCGTTGGCGCTGCCGGTGATGATCTGGCAAAACTTTCTGATGATTTAACACTGTCTACTGCTGCTAAACAGATGAGCCCGGCTTTGCAAGCCGAGCTTTCAGGGCTGAACTTCTCCGCTTTAGCCGGACAGTTGCATGTTTCACAAGGGTTAATGCGCAAAATACCTTACATGGATCGGATCCTTGGCGCTTCGCGGGTTATTCCAACTAAAGAGCTCTCTCGTTATGCCTGGGCAAACAGCATACGTAATTACTCGACCGGTTTAAGCTATGTCAGTTTACGTCAAAACTTAATCGCTCAATATGAACATGACGAAGAGAAGGACGGCAGCCGTTGGGATGTTTTTGCTAATACAAACTATGCCCGGGATTCTTTTGCAACAAGTACCGAATCAATCAAAAAATCTTATGCTGAAGTAAGCAAAAATCACAGTGCGGCTATTGAACAAGCGGCTTTAGTTATTGATCCTTTGGAGCGTTATTCAAAATATGCCGGTATTTATGCCGATACAGCATTACATTATGGCAAAACGACACTCGGTGCTTCGTTTTCTTATTTATTAAACACATTCCAAACGCCGGCTGGACAAGCGCTTTTTGTTGGTCCTTTGCTTGAATCGAATAACTTCAGAGTTAATCCTTTTGGACCGAAAATGGCTCAGAACTATGCGGAGTTGAAAGCAACGACTGAGCTTAAAGCTAAAGCCTGGTTAGGCACTAAGATGACTACATCCGGAGCCTTGCAGCTAGTCGGCACTCCTTACAATATGAGCGAGTTCTACTTTAAGTCATTGGGGGTCGGTGGACGACTTAATCAATTCTTGTCGGCGAACAAAGTCGGTAAGTTTGTAGCGCCGCTTTATGTTGCCGGTGCGGCTAATTTACCGGAGCTGCAAACACAGTTCTTCGGTTATGGATTGCCTAAAGTGCCGGGTACTGATTATAAATTGCCTTATGTTCCTTCTCTTAACAGCATGCTTGAAGGAAGAGGTAAAACTCTCGACCAACTTCTTGAAGAAACAAAGAAGCCGCTCACTAACAATCCAGGTCGTTAAAACTGATCAAATTGTCAGCCTGTGGCTTAATCGAGACATATTTATATGAATTTTGTCTAAAAAGGGCATAGTTCGTATAGATACCGGTGAACAGCAAATTCACTGATATGAAAGTATGAGGTTAAGTAGAAATGAGCGGTCTCGATCAAGCTGGTGGCAACAAAAATCAGGAACAAGCGGAAAAGACACAAACGACCGCAGTTAGTGAGGTTCTTGAGGATTTTAGAGGAAGGCTCTCGCCAATTAATGATCGAGCCCAAGAGTCTGACGGTCAGGCAGCCGAACAACAACTTACTGTTAATGTGTTTACTGAAATGCAGCAGATGCATGGTCTCTCTCAATTAATAAATGGATTGGCTGATAAACCTAAAGACGAAAAGGTTCAAGTTATTTATGGCAAACAAGGCCAAATTCTTGATGTTAAAGGAGCCCATGATCCGATTGATGTTCGCGAAGGTAAAGTACGCGAGACGACGGTACTTGATTGTGTAGCCCAGCTCAAAATGGAAATAAGTGTCAAGACGGATAATGCGCTTAAAAGCGCTCTCAGTGTCGATCAAGATAAAGTCAACGCCATGTTCGCAGAAAGCACTTTCAAATGCGAACATTTAGCAAAAGAGCTTGGTTTTAAAAGCAAGGTTCCTTTGGTGCAAACACTAGGCATTGTCAGCGGTATCCCTGATGTTGAAGTGGTTTGGCAAGAAATGGCTAACCGTGCCGAGACTACTCCGCAATTGCAAAGCTGGTTGCAACAAGTGAGCGAAGTAAGAAGAATGAAAGCGTCGTCCGATCCGCTGGATAAGCTTGACGTTCAAGACAAAGAAAAAGAGCTTGAAACTTTTGAACAAAGTATGCTCAAAAACCCGGAATTAAAAGACAAATTCATTGAAATGAAAAAGCTCGATGACTTATTGACGAGTGTAGCTGATCATGGTCGTTTAGTGATGCTAAGACATTCTGTTGCTTCGGCCTCATTGCGTGTTGCCGAGCTTAAAGCTTTAGGTTATACGGATCCGACCAATACAATTAATGCTGATCGTTATGGTATCGGTCAACCAAGCATAAATGAGCTGCGCGAAGCTTTTGCTCTGGTTAATCAAGCTGGACGCACCAGTGGTGAGGTAAAGAGATCCGAGACTTATGCTCGTGTAAGCGATCTCGTTTCCAACTCTTATTCTGTGTATCAATCTGATCAAGCAAAAGAGATTGTGCTTAATTTGGAAAAAGCGCACAAATTAGAAACATCCGCCCGTCCGCAATTAACTTCCGAGCAGTATTTAGAAGCTTGTATGCGAGCTTTACCCCAAGACCGGCGCGATGCTTTGAACAATGCTGTTAATCATTTACCGGCTGAGCAAAAAACTGCCATGCTGCAAACAATGCTTGACAAAGAAGCAATTGATTTGCCGAGAAGGAATGCTGAAGTTGCAGCCATGCAAAAATCACTTATCGATCCGAAAATCGATATTGCTAAAAATTTGGCTGAAGCTGAAGCTCTTTATCGTCAATGCGCTGAAGCCGCCGAACAGATTGATTATGCTCATATTGGCGCTGAGCTTGCTGAAGAAAAAGCAAAAACAAATCCGGAGCAAAGCGTTATTGACGATCTGAAAAACGTTCAACAAATAGGCTATCAAGCTCGAGTTAACTATGCCAAGTTTCAGTTGGATAACGGTAAGTGCAGCGAAGCGGAGCTTTTGATGAACCGCGCTGTTGCCGATACACCGGAGGTGGCTGAATCGGATAACTCGATGCAATATTTGCGCTTTAGAATTGCTACTGAAAGTCAGGCTGTCGGTACGATGGCTGCAATTGAAATCCACCGTCAAAATTTCAATCATGAATTGAATGTCAACAAAAATATTAATGCGGCTTGTACTGAAATAAACACGGCTAGAGCTTGTTGCGAGCAATATAAACAAAGTTGTGCTCAGCAAAAAGGTCAGCTTGAAGCTGAACAAACAAGACTAAGACAAAAGCTGGAAAAAATTGCAGCTGAAGATATTGATGCGAAAACAAAAGAAAGCAAGCAAAAACAGATAGAAATCGGCTTGCAAGCTTTGCAGAAACAGATAGACGAGAAACAGCAGCATATAGATAAAATCGCTAATTTTTACGAACCGCGATTTACTTATGACCGTGCTTGTTTTCACTTCGCAGCAAACGATCAAGCTTTTGCCAATGAGCTTTTTCATCAAGCCAAAGGCTATTTAGATCGCGGTCTGATGACTGAAGGTATGAATCCTGACCAAGTTGCTAAAATGCGTGAAAATGTCGATGGCTTAATTGAAGCTACACGTGAAAAAGGCTTTTTTGAACGAAACTGGAATTATTTTGCTTATGGCGCTGCCGCTGTCGCCGGTTTAGCTGCCGGTGCTGCTACTTTCTATCTTGGACCCGGCGCTGCTGTTGTCGGAACAGGAGCCGGTTCCGCAGTTGCTGCCCTCTTAATCACAAGCACGGTAGCCGTGGGTGCTGGTTTTGTTGCCGGCGGCTTAGCTGGCAGCGGTGTTGAATATGCTGCTACCGGCAAAGGACCGGGATTGAATAATATACTTCGCTACGGTGTGACCGGAGCTTCCTTTGCCATACCGGGTGGGAATATGGTTGCTGCCGGAAGAACTGGATTCGCTACTGTTTTGGGTGTTGCCGGTCAAACAGGTTTAAGAGCAAGAGTATTGCCTTGGGTTGCTGTTGGTACTGTAAGCGGTGGGATGGAAGTAATCGGACAAAACGCTCTTGATATGACTTACGGCGATCGCTTTACCGGCAGGAAAGATACCTTTGGCCAAGCAGCTAAAGATGCTGTGAGAGAGTTGCCGGGGGCTGCCTTTACGCGCGGAATACCGATGTATACACCAGGGCTTGGCATAGCCGGACGAACGTTGCAAACTGCCTTGAATCCGCTGGCTTTTGATGTGATCTATACACCGACTTATATGAACTGGCAACAAGATAGAACACGCTATACCGAAAATGAAGCTGAATATTGGCGTCGTTTCAATATGACACGATTTGGCAGTTAGACAAGTAAGTCCGCTTAAATGCTCAACTCCCAGGCATGGCTTATACTAAGGCCATGCCTGAGTTGTCAGTGATTATTCCTGCATATAACGAAGAGAGCCGCTTGCCGGCTACCTTGGCATCTGTTTGCGACTTTCTTGGCGGCAGAGGGCGTAGCTTTGAAGTGCTGGTTGTTGACGACGGCAGCGACGACGCTACTACTGACATGGTGATGTCATATGGGCAAAAACATCCCGAGGTAAGAGTGCTTTCTTACCAGCCGAACCGGGGTAAAGGTTATGCTGTACGCACCGGGATCATGGCGGCTAAAGGTGATTATTTACTCATCGATGATGCTGACGGCAGCTCACCTATAGCTGAAGTCGAGCGTTTGGAAAAAGCCATTGCCGGTGGTGCTGATGTAGCAATTGGTTCACGAGCTAAACCTGACGAATCGCGTAAAGTCGAAGCTTTAGCCCATCGCAAATTTGTCGGTAATACTTTCAATTATATCGTGCAAAGCTTGCTTTTGCCGGGCATTCTCGATACACAATGCGGATTCAAGCTTTTTAAGCGTGAAATCGCCCGCGATGTTTTTTCAGTCAATCGTATTGACGGTTTTGGTTTTGACGTCGAAGTGTTGCATATTGCCCGTACGCGCAATTACAAGATTGCCGAAGTGGCAATTAACTGGGTGAATATGGAAGGTTCCAAAGTCAACGTACTAGTTGATTCACCGAAGATGCTTGTTGAAGTTTTCAAAGTAGCTTGTTTGTCCTGGTTTGGTTTTTATCGCCGGGGCAATAAAGTACATCATACAAGCGAAGTGCTTATTGGCTCGGCTAAACGAGAACATGAAGATGCGCCCTAGCTGGATGCCCAGCCTCGGCGATCTGTTATTTCTATTATTGCTGCAGCTTATTTTCGGCTATCTGCCTAACTATATGCTTGCTGACGGCTCCACCGGTTGGCATCTGTTAAATGGTCATTACATAATCAATCATTGGCAATTGCCGCCCCAAGATCTGGTTTCATATACATTTGCCGATAAGCCCTGGTTGGCTTATGAATGGTTGTTTGATGTTTGTTTAGCCGCTCTGGATAATCTTGGGGGCTTGTCTTTAGTTACTTTTGTTTGTGGTGCTAGCGTTGCTCTTTTGTTTCTTTTGCTTTATCAAGCTTGTCGCAAAGCCGGCTGTCATTTTTTGCTTACCATATTTTTGTGTTTGCTTGGCATAATAGTTTCAGCTGTACATTGGCTTGTGCGCCCGCATCTGGTTACATTTTTTGGCGTATTTTTCTATGCGGCTTGGCTGGATGCTTTTTGTCAGGGCAAGCTTACTGCCAAACAATTATGGTGGCGCTTAGGTTTGAGCATGCTTATTTGGGTCAATTGTCATCCGGCATTTATTGCCGGTTTGGCGATAATCGGCATTTATCTTGTTTGTCGAATAGTGATTTCGAAAAAGCAAACAATAGAGCTTGCTTTTGGCTTGGGCATTGCTGCTCTGGCAACTTTGTTCAATCCCTACGGCGTTAGGTTATATGAATATATCGCTCAATATTTCCAGCAAAGCATTGTTTTAGCTAACACTGAGGAGTATAAATCACCGGTTTTTCATGGCGACTGGCAAACTACAAGTCTTGAGCTTTTGTACTTTTTATTGTTGTTCGGTTTGTTCTTAAAAATCGGACGCAAAATAAATGTTCCTCGGCTATTTTTGGTGCTGGCATTGGCGCATCTTTCATTATCTAGTGTGCGTAACATGCCGCTTTTTGCCATTGTTGCTTTACCTTTTATTGCCGAACTTTTTGCCGGCTTATCGTTGGAGTCGGCACCTTCCTGGTGCCGAGGCGCGTATAAGCTGTGGCAAGAAACCGGGACCAATATCGATCGGATTGAGGCTTCCTGTACCAGACATTTGTTGCCGATATTGGCTGTTTTGATTCTGGCTGTTTCTTGTTTGAGTAAGGGCAAAGCTTTTGGTTTTGAGCTTATTACATCTAAGTTTGACGCGGCAAATAAGCCGACTGCAACTCTTGATTGTTTGAGTAAATTACCGGAAAACAAAGGCTTTAATTTTGACAATTGGGGCGGTTATATCGCTTATAAAACCGGACGGCGCGTATTTATAGATGACCGTGTCGATTTTTACGGTGAAAAATTCTATTTGGATTATGCTGCTGTTGCTACTCTCCAGCCTAACTGGCAGAGGGTTCTTGATCGTTATCACATAAAATGGATTCTTTTCCCTAAACAAAGCGCTCTTGTTGCGCGCCTGAAAGACCAGCCCGGCTGGAAATTGTTTTGTCAGGATCAAGCCTCCGCTCTTTATATACGGGATTAAGGAATCTTCTCACAAGTTTGTCACGCCGGTCGAAATATAAGAAAGCATGGTTATAAACGGCAGGAGAAGAGACCATGCGAAATTCCCGTGGACAAGGCCTTATTGAAGGGGCTGTCGGTTTAGTTCTAATTGTTACCGGTATTGTTTTAGGCACCGTGCTGCTTTTGTGCACTGGTTATGCTTTGAACTATAAACAAAAGCTGGCGTTTGTCGCTCATGAAGTTTCGGCGTATGTGCAAAGTCGCGGTGATTGGCTTGGTTGTACCCGTCCGGATTATAATCCTCAGAAAGTTCAAGAAGAGGCGCGTCAGGTTGCTGACGAGCTGATGGAAAGCTTGGGCATGGGGGCAGCAAGTGATGTCACATTTACTGAAACAACCGTTGGTTCTAATCGTTATTGTCGAGTGACAGTGACTGCCGATCGTTTGCAAATTCCCGGCGCCGGCATTTTGCCTAACTTTATTGGACTGAGTGAAACCGGTGCCTCGGTTGATCATTCAGGCGATTGCTGGGGTTACGCTTGGCTCCGTGTGAATGGCACCGGTAGTAATCGTGGCGTTCTGGTGCCTGTTTTAGCGATCACAGGCTTAAATCAAAATTTTGATGAATCGAGTCCTCTATCATGCAAAGTCAGAGGTGCCAGCTTGAACTGTGCTTTTAGCTTAAACGGTCAAGTGGCAAGCTCAATCTTAAAGAATGGTCGTCCTAGCTCGTCATCTGTGGCAAGCATCGCTCCCTGAGCGCCCCGCCGGGTATAAGTTCAATATGCGTCTTTTTCTTGCCGGATTGATTGTATTGAACTTATACCTAATGGCTCATGAAAATGCCTGGGCTGTTAATGAAAAGCAGCAATGGATGGAGTTGCGAGAAAAAGGATCCAGAGAGTTCAAGCTAGGTAATTATGATAATGCTGCCGAAATCATTCAGGCTGCTTTATCTTTAGCTAAAAAGTTATCGGACGATCGCTATGCTCTGACTTTAGGCGATTTAGCCCGGATCAAACAAGCGGAAAAACAAACTAAGCAAGCTGAAACCTTGCTTGAACAAGCTCTTAAGTTAAGCGAAGATTCTCTTTGGCCAAGCCATCCGGATGCTTTACGCTTACGTAAAACACTAATTTCTGTTTGTATTACCAATGCAAATTATGACCGTGCCGAAATACTCTTAAAAAAACAGATTGCCATCTTAAAGACCGATAAAATAGAAGAAAATGAGTTTTTGGAAAGTTTGGCTCAGCTTGCGGCACTCTATCAGGCAACAAATAAGCTTGATCAAGCAATAGATTGCACTAAAGCTCGACTTGCTCTTCGCTCATCGGGGAGCAATTATTTCGATCTGGCGCAACTCTATCGACTTAAACAAAAATGGGATCAAGCAGAATTCTATTACAAAGAGTCCTTAAAGAAAGAGCAATCAGGACTCACTCTTTATTTTCTAGCTTATTCTTGCGCTGCTCAAGCTAAATATGACGAGGCAGAGAGAATATATTTGCAGGCGCTTGCTTATTTCAAAGAGAGTGAAGGTGAAAGCGGCCCGCAAAGTCTAAACTGTTTTGAGGCTTTAGCCATCGCTTATTCTGATGCCGGACAGTATCAAAAAGCTGAGGACAGCTTCAAAAAACTTTTGGCGCTAAAAGAAAAAACTTATGGTAGCTCAAGCCATGAGCTGGCAGCTGGCTTGCCTTATTATGCTGCTTGTTTCTTAAAGCAAAAAAAAATGAGTGAAGCTGAATTAGTCTACAAACAAATAATAGCTATTTATGAAAAAAACAGGATGACTGCCCATCCAAATTATGCAGCGGCCCAGGCATCCTTGGCTAGACTTAAACAGAAAACGAGCGATTGAATGAAGCAATTGACCATAGCGCAAAAAGGTTTTTTACTTGTTGCCGTACCCTTGGCTTTCGAGATTGTTTTCATCCTGTTTTTAACTATGCTTGTAGTTCAAGCTGATCGAGCTACAGAAGCCGCTAATCGTTCTCGGCTTGTAGTTGTTCAGGCGCAAGCGCTGTTGAACAGCTTTTTTAATGCTGCTTCTTCTGTTGTTGCATACGGCGCCACTCATGATGCTATTTTTGCCAGTCGTTTTGAAGCGTTGCAAGCCCGCTTGCCGGGCGAACTGCATTTTATCGAAGCGTCTTCGGTTCATAGCGAAAAACAAAAAGAAGCAATTCGACGGATCAAACTTTTAACCGAGCGCGGCATGGAGATTCTTGCTGAAGCTAAAAACAATTGTGATCGTGGCTCTTTCTCTTTGCCTTTTCTTTCGGTAATGGAAGCACGAAAAGAAGTGGAAAGGCTCCTTGGGCAACTGATGTCCGAGGTCAGTATATTTATTGAAGAAGAACAAAAAGTAAAAGCAAGCAGTCCGGATGAAGCATCACGATCTCGGCAAATGGTGGCTCAATTCCTTGCTTTTGGCGTAGCAATGAATATTATTGTTGCTCTTTTCCTGGTGAACTTTTTTAGTAAAAGTATTAACGCACGTTTGTCCGTACTTAGCGAAAACAGCCGCCGTTTTCAATCTGGACAAGAGCTTTTGCTACCGCTTTCCGGCAATGACGAAATAAGTGCCGTGGATAAGAACTTTCATGAAATGGCTGATGCTTTGACAATAGCGGCCGAAAAAGAAAAAGAGATGGAAAGAATCAAGAGCGAACTGGCAGCCGTTATTAATCACGATTTGAGAAGTCCGCTTACGGGAGTGAACAGTTTTTTGACTTTGCTTGCTGATGGAGTTTATCCTGATTTACCGGAGAAAGTATTGCAAAGAGCAAAAATATCCGTTGCTAGCACCAACCGTCTAATCAGCTTAGTAAACAATTTGCTTGATCTGGAAAAATTGGATGAGGCTCTTTTAGTTGAAACACCAGAGACTTTTTATTTGGCAATTGTTTTTGATCAAGTTATGGAAACTGTACAAGATTTAGTCGACAAAAAAAATGTTTCAGTGGTTATTTCTTCAACAACCGACTTGAAAATTGTTTGTGATCGAGCCCGTTTTGAGCGTCTTCTTCTTAATTTGATCATTAAAGCTATTGATTCTTCAGAGCGGAATGACAAAATTGATATCACCCTTGAAACGAAAAATTCTTTCCTGGAAATTAGAATTATCGATGCCGGAAAAAATGATACTGCCGGTGTCGCGGAGAATACTCTCTCTCGGGTGATCGCCGAAGCTTTAGGTGGTAAGCTTGAAGCGCAACGTGTTGAAAATAAAAATGTTGTTTGGTTCACTATACCGGTAAAAGATCATGGCTAGAATTTTAGTGGTTGAAGACGATCAATCAGTAGTGACAACCATAATCGATACTTTGGAAAAAGAAAATCATACTGTCGAGTCTCTGGCTGACGGACGGGAAGCGCTTTCTCTTTTGAAAATCAAAAAATTTGATCTTGTTCTGCTTGATTGGAATTTACCGGGAGCAAATGGTATTACCATTTGTCGACAGATAAGATCTGGGCGTGATACGACTCCTGTAATGATGCTCACAGGAATGAGCGACCTTTCAGATAAAGAATCCGGACTTGATTCGGGAGCCGATGATTATTTGACCAAGCCTTTTCAGCCGCGCGAACTGGCGGCAAGAGTGCGCTCTTTGTTACGGCGATCATCTGGTTCGGTGAGCAATGTTCTTGAAGTCGGCGATTTAGTCCTTGATGTGAAATCGGCACGCACTATGCGCAAAGGCAAAGTAGTAAAACTGACTAATCTAGAGCTGGCTTTGCTTGAATTTTTGATGCGTCATAAAGGTCAAGTTTTTAGCGCTGAAGCACTGCTTGCTCGGGTCTGGAATGATGATTCCGAATCAACTACCGAATCTGTACGACAATGTGTCAGACGTTTACGCCAAAAACTGGATATTGAAGGTTTGCCTTCGGCAATTAGTAATTTGCCTGGCTTAGGCTATAAAGTGGAAGATAGTTAAACGTAAGCTTGATGCTCTTGCTTTGTTTTAGGCTTTGTAATAGCCACCTGAGCGGCAATCGGTTTAGCCAAATGTTCAGGATATTCTTTGCCGAGAAATTTATAGACATTTTGCAAACGAATTCTGAACTGTTCATCAAAAATATGATCCGAAGCTGAGCTGTTTGGTTCGCCGAACCACCAGAACCAATCGCTGCCTTCAGCGGCGTATATCTCTTCCCAGCAGCGTTTTTCGACATCAGCTGAATAGGTGCTTGTTTTCAGCTCGGAAGACAAAAATTGTCTTGTTTCACCTAAAAGATCCCAGGCTTTGTTTTTAAGCGGATCGCCGATCCAAATATGATAGTCGGCATTAATCCAAGAACCGCAATGAATGTTGTGCAAAGTTTCACGCACTTGATTGCGCGTTAAATAATCACTGACTGTACAAACATTCAAACTTGTATCGCTTGAAATTCTTTTGTAGAGCTCATTTAGAAAAGCATGACCATCCTGTTCATAAGTTTCCCAGCAGTTTTCACCGTCAAGGGCGATAGTGACTACACCTTCATGTTCCCAATTGAAAAGTTTTTGTTGGATATGTTTTAAGCGCATGTACAAAGCTTGCGCTGCTTCCTCAGGTGGTCTGCCACCGTAGGAAAAACCAATCTCATTGCTTGTTACTACTTCGCGAAAAAGAATATTGATCTCTTGTTCGCCTATTTGTAGCTTGTAGGGTTGGCATAAAACTTCGGGATTGTTCAGGTTGCCGTGTTCATCGCGATAAATATGCAATCCGGTTGTTTTAGTCAAAAGAGCTTCATCGAGCACTACCCAGTTGATACCGGCTTGAGCGATTAATTCCAAAGCAGCCGGGCTGACGGCAAGTTCAGAGGGCCACATGCCTTGAGCTTTACGCCCGAACAGATTCTCGTAAAGTGCCAGACCTTTTTCAAGCTGTTTTTGTGCATCTTCTCTTTGTAAATAAACACGCTCAGGCAATGTTGTGTAAGGATCGGGCAGGCGGGCAACATTGCTGTCGATCAGTAAAGGCAAAATCGGATGATAGTAAGGGCTTGTTGTAATTTCAATCTGACCTGATTCCATTAATGAGCGATAAACAGGAATCGTTTGGGCGATAATTTCACGTTGAATTTCAATTATGCGCTGACGTTGTTTTTGACTGAAATTTTTGCCTTGAGCAATTAGCTCGGCAAGTTCCGGCTTGCGCTTGATCCAAAGCGGATCGAACCAAGCTAAATTAAACCAGGCTGCCATATCGGCATATTCTTGATTGCTGAATTTTTCAAGCATTGCTGAAAGTTTTTGTCCAGCTTTGGCTAAGCGTTCTTTGCGCATATAAAACTGATGATATGGAGCATGAATTTTGATCTGACGATCCAAATTTGCATGAAAAGATTCAGTGAGAATGGTTGTTTTGTCAGCGTCGGAATATTCGCTTTCCGCTTTGACGGTCAAAAGCAGTTGTTCGTCGCAAGCGTTGTTTTTGGCGTAATCTTCCAGCTGTTCAAGCAGGGATGGTACTAAATTGAAAGTTTGTTTGACTGCCGGAAAGCTTTCCAGAACAAGGGGCATATCCAGATAATCTTTTATGCCGTGTAGTCTGACCCAGGGCATAAGATAACGATCGCTGGCTCTATCTTTGTAAAGCGGCTGGTGCATATGCCAGACAAAACAAACTGATAGTTTTTCGCTCACTTATTTACCTCAAAGCTTCGCTGAGTTCAGTGTGAATAAATCCGTTTGTTGCCAATACATGACCTTTATTCATGTCGAATCTGCTGTTGTCCGGAGCAGTTACCCTACCGCCGGCCTCGCGGACGATAAGGGTACCGGCAGCTAAATCCCAGGGAGCAAGATTGTATTCCCAAAAGCCGTCTACTCTGCCGGCAGCGACAAAACAAAGATCGAGTGCTGCCGCTCCGTCGCGTCTGACCCCATGTGAAAGATGAGTTAAACGGGCGAATTCATCCAAGTTGTTATGTTTGACATTTTTACTGTCCGGCGGAAAACCGGTAACTAAAAGAGATTGAGAAAGAGTGCTGGTTTTTGAACAAGCAAGTTTTTGTTCGTTTAAGTATGCTCCTTTGTCTTTTTCGGCCCAGAACATTTCATCTGTTGTTGGGTTGAAAACAACGCCGCAAAGCATTTCATCTTTATCTTCAAAGCCGATTGAAACGCAGAAAAAAGGATAAGAATGAGTGTAATTCGTTGTGCCGTCCAGCGGATCTATTAGCCAACGTCTAGTCGATCCGGTTTTATGAGCGCCGGATTCTTCGCCGAGAATTTCGTCCCCGGGGAAAGCTTCGGCAATAATCCGGATTACTTCTTTTTCGGAAGCTTTGTCCACGTCAGTGACTATGTTGAAAGCGCTCTTATAATCCAGGGAAGAAATGTTTCCTAGGCGTGATTTCAGGATCTCGCCTGCAGCGCGAGCAGCAGCCATAGCTGTGTTTTTAACCGACACTCTTTTCTCTCCAATTTAATGGGGTTAGTTTACTAGATTAAGTGCTTCGCATTATCGTTTCGATATAAGAATCATTAACGGTAAGCCCCGACTGGTTGACCTTTTGGGACAATTTCTTGTCTAATTAACCATATAAATAAAAGGCGACAGTTCCTGACATTTAAGTTCTTGAGAACTATGCCGGCTTAATCAAGGTGCCAATCAATGAGCGAGAAGACCGAGAAATCCTACAGTGTGAATTTGCCGCAAACGGCGTTTCCGATGAAGGCTAACAGCACTGTTCGCGAAGTTGAGATTCAAAAATTTTGGCAAGATGAACAGGTCTACGAAAAAAATCTTGAGGCACGTAAAAACGGGACCAAGTTTGTTTTGCATGATGGACCGCCTTATTTGAGCTCGAGCAAAATTCATATCGGCACCGCCTTGAATAAAATTCTCAAGGACATCGTTACTAAATACAAAGCGCAGCGTGGTTTTTATTCGCCGTATGTTCCAGGCTATGACAGCCATGGATTGCCCATTGAAAATGCGGTGTTGAAAGATGTGAAAGGCGGTCGCAACTCAATGACTGCCGTTGAGCTTCGCCAGCGCTGCAAGGAGTTTGCTTTAGCTAACTTGAAAGGGCAGGAGGAGAACTTCAAACGTTTAGGTGTTTGGGGTGATTGGGCTCATCCTTACATAACTCTCGATCAAAAGTTTGAAGCTGCTCAAGTGCGCGTATTCGGCAAAATGGCTGCAGCCGGTTATTTATACAAAGGCTTAAAACCGGTTTCTTGGTGTCCGACTTGCGAAACAGCCCTTGCTGAAGCTGAAGTTGAATATGCCGATCATACCTCCGACGCTATTTTTGTTAAATTCTCAGTAGCTGCCGACTCGCTTGCTAAGCTGCCGGCGGCAGTGCAAGGCAAAGGCGATGTTTCATTTGTAATTTGGACGACGACACCCTGGACACTGCCGGCAAACTTAGGTGTAGCCGTTCATCCGCAGTTCAATTATGTTTTTGTCCAAACAAAAGAACATGGTGTGCTGGTTGTTGCTGAATCTTTGAAGTCGGCAGTGTTTTCGGCTTGCGCTATAGATGAAACAACAACTCAAGTTTTAGCTGTAGCTAAAGGTTCTGAGTTGGATCGTTTGAACGTAAAACATCCTTTTATCGAACGTCAAAGCTTAGTCATGTGTGGTGAACATGTCACTGACGACACCGGTACCGGTTGCGTGCATACGGCACCGGGTCACGGACCGGATGACTTTATTCTTGGTAATAAATATAAAATCGGTGTTCTTTCGCCAGTGGACGGACGGGGCATCTTCACTGAAGAAGGCGGTAAATTTGCCGGTTCAAGATACGATAAAGCCAACCCGCTTGTAATCGAACATTTGCAAGAGCTTGGTCGTCTTTTGAATCATGCCAAAATTAGTCATAGCTATCCTCATTGCTGGCGGTGCAAAAAACCTTTGATCTTCCGGGCCACAGAACAATGGTTCGCTTCAGTGGACGGTTTTCGTAAGCAAGCACTGGCTGCTATTGATCAAGTTGAATGGATCCCGGCAACCGGGCGTAATCGCATTTATGCCATGGTGGAAAAACGTTCTGATTGGTGCATCAGCCGTCAGCGTTCTTGGGGTGTGCCGATACCGGTGTTTTATTCCAAAAAGACCGGCAAACCGATTCTTTCCGAGCTGGTAATCAATAAAGTTGCCGATATTTTTGAAAAAGAAGGTTCGGACAGCTGGTGGAAACATGAGCCGGCTTATTTCCTTGGTGCTGAGTTCAAATGTGAGGACGGCGGCAGCGAGTTTGAAAAAGAGACAGACATTATGGATGTCTGGTTTGATTCCGGTGTCACTCATTCTTCGGTGCTTGATGCCCGACCGGAGCTGAAAGGTAGTCCGTGCGAGCTTTATTTGGAAGGCAGCGATCAGCACCGTGGTTGGTTCCAATCCTCCCTTTTAACCAGTGTTGCCGTTCATGGAAGAGCTCCTTATAAAACAGTGTTGACTCACGGCTTTGTTGTTGATGAAAGCGGACGTAAAATGTCCAAATCAGTGGGTAATGTGGTCGCCCCTGAGGAAGTAATCAAACAATACGGCGCTGATGTTCTGCGTCTGTGGGTTGCTTCGGTTAATTACACCGACGATATTCCAATCGGCAAAAATATGCTTGCTCAACTGGCGGAGATTTATCGCAAGCTGCGTAATACGGCTCGCTATATGCTTGGCAATTTGAACGATTTCAATCCGGCTCAGGACAAAGTTTCATACGACGAGCTGACCGGTTTGGATAAATACATTTTGCATCGTCTGCAAGAGGTAATCGCACAGCTGCAAGAAGATTTCGACCGTTTTGAGTTTTTCAAATATTATCAAGTCTTGCAAAACTTTTGTGTTGTCGACCTTTCGAGCTTTTATTTCGATATAGTCAAAGATCGTCTTTATACAAGAGCGCGCAAATCGGTTAATCGTCGGGCAGTACAAACTGTGTTGTATGAAGTTCTTGATTGTTTAGCTCGTGTACTTGTTCCGGTAACACCGCATTTAGCTGAAGACATTTGGCAGCATAGTCCGGAAGCTCTACGCAGCAAACACAAAAGCGCTTTGCTCAGTGATTTTCCGTCTGTAAATCAAGAGCTGACTAAGTCGGAATTAGATGATTTCTGGAAAGATTTGATCACTGTACGTTATGTCGTGAACAAAGCTCTTGAACAAGCTCGCGCTGAACGTAAAATCGGCAGTTCACTTGAAGCCCAAGTCTTTCTGCAGTTACAGGACGCGGCAGTTGCCGCTAAAGTAAGCTCTTTTGATTCAAATCTAAAAGAGCTTTTCATTACCTCCGGCGCGGCAGTGACAAGTAACGGTAACAAACCGCAGCAAGCCGAAATTCTTTCGGAAGCGGCTGAATCAGGCGTTACGGTTTGGGTGCTTAAAGCCGAAGGCAGCAAATGCGGACGTTGCTGGAAATATTTGCCTGAAGTTGGCTCTTCGGCTAAATTCCCCGAGCTATGTACTGTTTGCCAGGAAGCTGTGGAAACCGACGCTGTACCGGCGTAATCTAACTAATTTGGTTGGCAGCGTTGCCAACCTGGCGGTTCAGGTAAACGCTGTCCTAAAGCCGGCGCCATGTCGCTGCGCGAGCTGGATTGCGGTTGGTTTTGGCTGAAAACATTGCCGGCACCGCTATAGCTAGAATGAGCGGCAGCTTTGTTCATGGAACGTAAAGCAGTTCCGGCGTTAGCGCGCAAGCTTGGGTTAGTTGAATTTTTAGCTACCCATGAATATTCGCTTTTAGCTTGAGTAGCTTGATTCGTACGTTGATGACAAAGAGCTTTGTAATAATGCACTAAATCACTATTTGATTGTCCGAGCGCTTCCAATTTTTGTAGACAAACGGCATATTTACCGGCGGCATAATCTTTGCGTGCTTTTTCGAAGGTGGGATTGCTCCAGGCAAAATTTCCGCCCGAAAGAGAGAGAAACGCTATTAAAATTACGATTTTTATTTGAGTATCCATAATTCAACATATACCCATTTAAGACATACTTTTTTTGCGCAAAAATTCAGCAGCAAGTGAGCTGCCGACCGTAAGTACAATCATTACAGTGCTTAAGGCATTAATTGCCGGACTGACGCCAAATTTAACTGAAGCATAGATCCAGAGCGGCAAAGTCGTATCGCCTGCTCCGGCAGTAAATTGTGTAATTACAAAATCGTCTAAAGAAAGAACGAAAGCTAAAAGACAGCCGGCGATAATACCTGGTGCTAGCAAAGGCAGAGTTACTTTGAAAAAAGCAGTAAGCGGTGTCGCTCCTAGATCGCAGGCTGCTTCTTCAAGCTTTGGATCTAATCCTTCAAGCCGACCCATTACCACAAGACAGATATAAGCTACACAAAAAACTATATGTGAAACGATGATTGTACCTAAGCTTAAAGGTAAGCCTAAAGCAATAAATAAAGAGAGTGCGGCAACTGCCATAGCAATCTCCGGAATAATAATCGGCAAGAGCAAAAGCGCTTGATAAAATCCTTTACCGGCAAAACGTAAGCGTGAAAGACCGACTGCTGACATGGTGCCCATAACGGCAGCGATAGCGACACTAATTAAAGCGATGAACAAACTGTTGGAAAGCGCAGAAAGTAATGAATCGTTAGTAAAAAGCGACTCGTACCATTTAAACGTAAAGCCGGTCCATTTTACTGCCAGACGCGAATCATCAAAGCTGAAAGCAACTAATACCAGAATCGGCGCATAAAGAAAAATATAAACGCTAAGAGCGATTGTATTCAGCCAGAAGGATTTCTTCATGTCCCTTGAGAACCCGTGTCTTAATTCTCAACTAGTTTAGCAAAGCTTGAATATAGGATAATGACCGGTATGAGAGATATATCGGCTAAAACCAATACGTTGAGAACAGCTACAGCCCAGGCAACTTTGCAAGCAGGGACCTTTGTGCTTGAGAAATTGCGCTCAGGCGATCTGCCAAAAGGTGACCCTTTGCCTGTAGCCAAGGTAGCGGCTATTCAAGCTGCCAAATCAACCAGTCAAATCATTCCCTATTGCCATCCGGTGCCGGTTGATTTTGTGTCGGTTGATTTTAAGTTGCTTGAAGATCGTATTTTGATTACGGTTACGGTCAAAGCTATTTATAAAACCGGCGTTGAAATGGAAGCTTTAACTGCAGCGTCGGTTGCTGCTCTAACTATTTATGACATGCTGAAAGCTCTGGATAAAACTATGGAGATACTTTCAATCCAGCTTTTAGAGAAAAAAGGCGGCAAATCCGATTGGCGTTCTTATGATGCCGCAGCTTTAAAAGTAGCTGTACTTGTAATGTCGGATACTGTAGCTGCAGGGACAGTAAAAGATAAGGCCGGTTTATGCGTAGTCGAAAGAATGGAAACGCTCGGCTTACAATTGGCTGACTATCGCGTAATTCCTGATGATGGCGAAAAAATAGCTGATTCAATTAAAGAATTTGCTGACGAAATGGCAGTTGATTTAATTGTCACCACCGGCGGTACCGGGCTTGGTCCGCGTGATATTACACCTGATGTTTTAACCAAGCTTTTTGATAAAGAGATTCCAGGAATTGTCGAGGTTGCTCGAGCCTACGGACAAGAACGAATGCCGCTTGCTATGCTCTCGCGAGCGAAAGCTGGATTGCGCGGAAAAACTTTGATCATTGCTTTGCCTGGTTCGCGAGGTGCTGTAGTGGAGTATCTAGATGCTTTGTTTCCGGCAGTCCTACACAGCTTTCATGTGCTTTCTGGCGGCGGACACGGTAAATAGACTATGTCTGAGCTGACTCCGCCGCTTGTTCTGTTAGTCGGAGTTGTTGCTCTTCTTTATGCTTCTGTCGGTCATGGCGGCGGCTCGGGTTATTTAGCTGTTCTTTCACTTTACGGCGCCCAACCTGGGTTCATGTCGAGCACGGCGCTTACTTTGAATTTGATTGTCGCTTCTATCTCCGCCATGGCTTATATTCGTGCCGGCTATTTTTCTTGGCCTTTATTTTGGCCTTTTGTTCTTACTTCAATCCCTTGTGCTTTTGCCGGGGGGCTGTTGCATGTGGAAAAAAGCATTTATTTTCTGCTTCTAGCTTTTACTTTGGTCTTTGTTGCTGTGCGTCTTTTTCGCCCACAAGAAGAATATTTTGTAGCAAAAAGAAATTTGACTCTTATTTCCGGACTTTTGTCCGGAGCGCTGATCGGCTTTTTGTCCGGTATCGTCGGCATCGGTGGCGGTATTTTTTTGACGCCTTTAATTGTGCTTGCCGGCTGGTCTGATACAAAACGAGCGGCTGCGGTTTCAGCTTTGTTCATTGTCGTGAATTCTGCCGCCGGACTTTTAGCTCGTCAAGCTAGCGGACGATTAGAGCTTGACCTGTTTAGCCCACTGATTGTAGCTGCGGTCATCGGCGCCTTACTCGGTGGATATGGTGGGGCTAATCGTTTAAGTCCGCTGCTCTTGCGCCGAACTTTGGCAAGTGTGCTTCTAATTGCTGCTTTTAAGCTTGTCTTGAATTCGAATTGATTCTATTTATGCTAATTTTGGTACCGGCAAAAAAAATGTGGGCATACTAAAAGTGTCTGAATGGTTCGATGTGGCCATTCATATAATTTTGCTACGCACCCCTAACCATCGCCTGCTGTCTTATACAAAAGATGCAGGCGATGTGCGTTTAAATTAAAGCAAATGGCTGATAGCTGCCTGTCTTGATTTCATCTCGTTCATCGGCATCAAATCACCGCGCTTAGCGGCAATCTCGATACCGGTTTGATAAACAGTTTGCGCGTCGGCATAACGGTTGAGATTTTCGTAGGCTTGGCCTAAAGCTAAATAAGCCACACTGTGAGTTGGTTTTATTTCAAGCGCTTTCAATAAATATGACAGGGATTGCTCATATTCGCCTAACTCAACATAAATGCTGCCCAGACCGTAATTAGCCAGCAAATCATTTTTGTCTATTTCAAGCACTTGCTGGAACATAGACATTCGCTCTTTGGCTGCTTCCATTTTTTGTACTTTGTCTTGGTCTGCTTTTTGTTTGGCAGCTACTTCTTTGGCGATTTTGCTCATGCGGATACCCATGGCGATTGCTTTCTCTTCTTCAGCTTTTTCTTTGTCGCCTTGTTGCATATAAAAAAGTGATAAGTTGCTGTGAGCCATGACACTATCAGGATCTAATTGCATAAGCGAATGCATTAAAGCAATCGCTTCATCCAATTGTTCTTGTCGGGCAAGAACGACGCCTAATGCTTCATAAGCATCGATAAAATGAGGATCTGCTTCAATCACTTGACGCAAAATGGCAATTGCTTTTTCTTCTGAGCCGTGAGCAAACTCAGCAAGAGCTTGGTTGAAAAGTTTTTTCGCTCGTTCGGCATTTGACTTAGGAGTATAAATCGGCAAAAAAGAAACACGAGCAGTTGTGTCAATTCCAGCGATACGGACAGCTATTTCTTTATCCGGTACGCGATATTCGCGACTGATGTATGCAAGAGCGATTACACGGCCAAGAGTCGGCGAATAAATACAGCTTTTAATCGTACCGGCTGGCTCACCGCCAATTTCAAAATTAGTGTTGCCAGCAAATGGTGTTTGTAGCCCTTCGGCAAAAATCAAACCGACCAGCGCTCGTTTGGGTGCGCCGTATGTTTTAATGCGGGCAAGCACCTCTTGCCCCTGAAAGCAGCCTTTATTGTAACTGGCAGCATATTGCTCCAAGCCGGTTTCGGGCAGGATCTCTTCTTGGCTCATATCAAGCCCGAACTGTGGAATGCCAGTTTCCACTCTTAAGATATCTAGAGTGACTTGATCAATCGGCACTATATTGAGTGCTGCCCCGACGTTTTTAATTGCAGTTTCCATGGCGCTGCGATCTTTCTGTTCAACTAAAATGATATAGCCGAGCTCGCCTGTCAGTGAGCGTTTAATCACGCGACAGCTGATCTGCCAGAGTTCGAATTCACCAATGCCGAATTCGTCAGGCGGAAGCTCTTGTCCCTGAGTAAGTCCTTTGTCTAAAAGTGATTCGGACAAAGGTCCTTGAACGGCAATTGCCGTTGTTGCATCGCTTAAATCGCGGAAGTTTATCTCTTCGCGAAAATGGTAAGTCTCAAACTGTTTTAGAATTTCCGCTACTTGAGCTTTTTCAGTAAGAAGCAGATAGTTCGCTTCAAGACGATACAAGCTGAAAAAAGCAAGAATATAACCTTTGCGATCTAAAAGTGAATTGAGCTGTCCTTGCCCAGGCTCAAGAGCGGTGACATTGTTGCTTGAGCGACCGTGTAGATAGCTTGCCGCGTCTTTGCCTGAAATTTCAATCAATCCATTTGTATCTAAAAACAAATACCCGCCGGCTTTACGCACGGCGAGTACCTGTTCGTTTGTAGTCAACGACATTTTAGACGCTGAATGAATTTCCACAACCGCAGTTGCCTTTTGCTTGTGGGTTCTTGATTGTGAAACCGCGTCCTTCCAGACCAGCTTCAAAATGAAGAATAGTGCCTTTCAGATAAATAGCGCTTTTCGGGTCAACCATAACTTTAATGCCTTCAGCTTCAACGACATGATCGTTTTCTTGAACATTATCGAAAGTCAAACCGTAAGAAAAGCCTGAGCAGCCGCCGCCGCGAACTTCCAAGCGCAAGCCGGCTTTACCCGGTTCGTTGGCCAAAAGCTTTTTCACTTCCGCAGCAGCTTCCGGAGTGACGCTGACGATAGCTGTTTGGGCGGTAGTAGTTTCTGACATGGCAGATTTCCTCGTGTGGCTCTTATGTAGATTAATAATACTAGCATATCTCTAAAAGCCGCTAAGAGCGAGAAAGGAAGGCGAAAAAGCCCCCCTTTCTCGTCTTAAATTAAGCGCAGCTTGTGCCGCAACTGCCGGCTTTATGAGCTTTTCCTTCGATTTGGAACTGGTGGTCAGCCCAGCCATCAAAACCGCCATGAAGCTCCTGGACTTTATAGCCTTTTTTAGCTAATTCCAAAGCAACTCGGGTGGCAAGATGACAAAGGACGTCATAGCAATAAACAACAGTAGTCGTGTCTTTGCTCAATTTGCTTAGATTCTCGTCGAGATTCTCAAACAAAATATTGATGGCGCCGGGGATATGTCCTTTGGCGTAAAGCTCAGGTGTGCGCAAATCAACGATTTGGAACTTTTCACCTTTTTCTAAGGCCATTTTAAGACCGACCGGACCGATTTCAAAGGCTAGCTTTTGCTCAAAATAGGCTACAGCGGCAGCTTGTTCTTTGCTCAAGGTACCAACGCTCATGATTTATCTCCTTAACTTAGGTACTTGTGTCTTTATGCATTTGATCTTACGATTGTTAGTATCCAAACGCAATTAGGAACCAAAATGTGCTGTAGTATTCATTTGGATACCAGGAAAACAAGATGAACAACAAGCTGATTTGTCCGATTATGTGCACCATAGCCATGGTTTCAGATAAGTGGAAAGTACTTATCCTTTATCATTTGCGGGACGGCAAAAAACGTTTTAACGAATTACGTCGCGCATTACAGGGTGTTACCCAGCGCGTGCTCACTCATCAATTAAGAGAGCTTGAAGCTGACGGTTTGATTTCGCGCAAAATCTATGCTGAAGTACCGCCAAAAGTAGAGTATGAATTGACTAAGCTTGGTTGTACGCTCATTCCGGTTCTCGATAAGTTCGAAGAATGGGCGCGGCAGAACGCAGATCAACTGATGGCGTTTAAAAAGTCCGAAGCTTAGGCTTTATTGAATTTATTCGTATGGGCAGTAAGAATCGTCATTTCGTAACTGTAAGGAGACATTCCTTTTTGTCTATAGTTGGCCATTAGCCAAGCATAGGCGGTTTCGGCATGACGATAGTTATTTTCGGTTTCGAATAAAACAGCTTTGCTTAAAAGCAGATATTCATCGCTGATATCGGATTGGGAGCTGCTTGTTTCAGAAAGCAAAGCGCGTAGCCGTTCTGAACATTGTTTGGCTGCTATGCCGTTACCTGTTTTGTAGTAAGTAAATGTCAGCCAGTTTAAAGCTTCTATCTGTTCGGCGGCGGACAAAGTTTTGAAAGCAGTCTGGTCGGCAAGATTTAAATGCAAAATTGCTTTGGTCATTTTATTTGTGGCCAAATATTCTTTGCCTTTATTCAAATAATGAGTCCACATTATTAGATTGGCAGGCAGATCAACTAAGGTTTTTTCTTGAGGCGACATAGGCAGCACTCCACGCGGGTCAATGTGGAGTATACGAAACAAATATGAAAATTTTGTGTCAGCCTGGCTTGCGAATAATTTGATCGCTTGTGATTAATCCGTCTTTTAGCTTCACGAGCCGGTGAGCAAAAGTTGCTATATCCGGTTCGTGAGTGACAAGAATAATTGTCGTTCCTTCTTTATGCAATTCAGCAAGCAAAGCCATAATCTCTTCCGAAGTTTGGCTGTCCAGAGCACCTGTCGGCTCGTCGGCAAGCAACACTGCCGGCTTATTGACTAAGGCGCGAGCGATTGACACCCGCTGTTGTTGACCGCCTGAAAGCTGAGAAGGACGATGCCCCATTCTTTCGCCTAATCCGACTAAACGTAGCATGTTAGCTGCACGCTCGGTTCTTTTTGCTGGCGTCAGTCCGGCATAGATCAAAGGTAAAGTGACATTTTCCAGAGCGTCCATACGCGGCAATAAATTGAACTGTTGAAAAACAAAGCCGATTTTTTTGTTTCGTACGTCGGCAAGCTCGTCTTCGGAGAGTGATTGCACCTCTTGTCCGTCGAGTTTATAAGTACCGTTATCCGGTTGATCGAGGCAGCCGATGATATGCATCAAGGTTGATTTACCTGAGCCGGAGCTGCCCATGATTGCTACATATTCACCGGCAGCAATTTCCAAAGACACGCTTTGCAGAGCATGTACAGGCTCGCCACCTAAGTTATAGATCTTCTCTATATTTTTCAGTTGAATCATCGCCATCAAATATTACTCTATGGCGATAGATTTTCGCTCAGACCTAGCCGAAGATACCGCGTGCTTGCGAGCGTAATATTTTAGCTTCAGTATCTTTGCCTACTGATTGCAAGACTTCGGCTAAATTGCGCAAAGCCATGGAATAAAGCATATGCTCTCGGCCGAAACGCCGGCGATAGATATCTAGAGCTTTGCGGTACAGAACTTCGGCATCATCATAACGTTCTAAAAAGAGATACAGATCGCCGAGATAAGTTGCCGCTTCGGCAACATCAGGATGATCCGGACCGCATTCACACATAGCCAAATCCAAAGCAGCTTTATACAGCTCTTCGGTTGTGTGCGTCACTTCCCGCGAATTCTCAGCTTCAATGACCGAGACTTTCCAGGATTGTTTTGGTGCGCGTTGAATAAGTTCTGCCAGTGATTCCATATAAATTTGATGCGCCAATAGCCCACATAATGGTTATGCCCTAGGTGGGAGCCGCCAAACCCGGTCGGGGCTTAGTATTAGACAGGATTAACAATCAGTCTGATCGTAACGCTGTGATTGGGTCTAGTTTTGCCGCTTTTGATGCGGGATAAATCCCGAAAAATAGCCCCACGACAAGAGATACGGCAAATGATAAAACCACCGATTCGACCGTGACCAAAGTTGTCCATTTAGCAAAGAAGGCAATAGCATATGACACTATTAGTCCAAGTAGAATTCCGGAAATGCCACCGGATAAAGAAAGTACGGTTGCTTCAATCACAAATTGAGACATGATGTCCGATTGCTTTGCTCCCAACGCTTTGCGAATGCCTATTTCACGTGTTCTTTCTGTGACCGAAACCAACATGATATTCATCACGCCAATGCCGCCGACAAGCAATGAGATTCCTGCTGTTGAGCCGAGCAGGGTCGTAAATATGCCGGTTACCGATTCGGCAGTTTCAGCAAATTCTTTTTGTGTACGCAACATAAAGTCGTCAGTGAAAGGCGGTGTGATCTTATGACGTCGTCTAAGCAGATTGGTAATTTGAAATTCAGCCGGCAGTACATCTTCGTCTCTTTCTACTTTAACTACGACCCAATTAACTGAATGTCCGCTCACGCTTTTATTTCCGACAAGACGGCTGTAAGCTGTAGTTAGCGGAATAAAAATCTGGTCGTCCATATCCATAAATTGAGTGGCGCCTTTAAGCTCCATGGTGCCGATTACTTCAAAAAGTTCACCGCGTATAAGAATCGATTTGCCGATTGGATTATTGTTGCCAAATAAATTGGTGATTACAGTTTGACCAAGAACGCAAACTCTTCTGGCATGATCCACGTCGGTATCGGAGACGAAGCGTCCTTGCAAAGGATAAAAATTGCGTACTTCGGTATAAGCCGGAGTCGTAGCTGTGACTGTCGTTAGAGTGTTTTGCCCGCCGTATTGCAATTGTTGATTGCTCATTATTCCTGGCGCTACATCAACGACCGCCGGACAAGTTTCTTTAATTGCTTTGGCATCTTCCCAGCTTAAAGTAGCGGCGCTGCCGCCGCCTAAAGAGACGTGACCGGTGCTTGCCGCTCCGGCGCGTAACATCAAAACGTTGGTGCCTAAAGCTTGAATCTGTTTTGCTGCCTCTTGTTTTGCGCCTTGCCCGATCGCTAAAAGAGTGATTACGGCGGCAATGCCGATGATGATACCAAGCACAGTGAGAGAGCTGCGCATACGATTAGCGACTATGCTTTGCCAGGCTATTTTTACAAGCTCAAACAAAGGCATGTGATTACATCTTCCTGCCGAAACTGCGTGGAATTGGCGCACTATTTCCTGAGCCGCCGCCGGGTCCGCCTTTGCTCTGGTCAGTGCCGTAGCCTTCTTCGGTTAGTTGTTCTTTGGTCAAGCCGACAAAAATCTGGTCGCCTTCTTTCAGTCCGTTGACGATGGCTGTTTTAGTGCCTGAAGTTTCACCCACCATAACCGGTACGAATTTGGTTTTGTCGGCTCCCTCGGGCACATAAACACCGGTCTTACCTCTTTTAGTGACAATGCTGGCTGTAGGCACCAGAAGCACATTCTTTTTCTGACCGGCTTCGAACTCGGCATTAACGTTCATCCCGGACATGAGCAAATGCTGCGGATCGTCATCGATACTGGCGTGTACTTCGAAGCTGGTGACGTTTTGGGTGACGATGGCCTCCGGAGCGATTAAAGTGACATGTCCGTGAAAACGTTTAGCAGGGTAAGAGTTAGCTGTGATTGTCACCAGTTGATTCCTGGTGATATGTTCCATATCAGTTTCGGAAACAGCTGCTACAAGTTCCAGCTTTCCGGCAAGTGAAACAATAGAGCTGGAGGTGGCCGATGTCGTTGCTGCTGATGTGGTTGGCGTTACGATTCCACCTTCATCGGTATATTTTTGGGTGATTACACCGTCAAAAGGCGCAAGTATACGGGTGTCGTTCATTTGGCTCTGCAAATATTTGAAATTGCCTTCAGCTTGAACCATGCTTTGATAAGCAGCTTTCACGTCCTCGCTGCGAAATCCTTCTTTGGACATGCTTAGTTTTTGTTTGGAGCTGTCCGAGTCGGATTTAGCCTGAGCCAAGCTATTTTCAGCTTGTTTAAGGTCTTGTTGTGCTTGTTCTAGTTTGGCTTTACTTACTTCAGCTTGAGTAAAAGCGTTAAGCCGATCCTGGTCGGATACGGCTCCTTGCCGAGCCAGTTCGGTCAATCTTTTAGCGTTAGTATCGTCTCGCAGTAAGCTGGCATTGGCGGCGCGCAGCTCCATCCGCGCCCTG
Source organism: Candidatus Obscuribacterales bacterium (assembly GCA_019750335.1). GTDB lineage: Bacteria > Cyanobacteriota > Vampirovibrionia > Obscuribacterales > Obscuribacteraceae > JAIEPM01. The sequence continues at coordinate 36,912 of JAIEOQ010000002.1, read as the reverse complement.
CTCAGAGCACCGTTGGCAAAACGCACTTGGTTTTGTGCTTTAGAAAACTGAGCTTCAGCGTCAGCTACTTCTTGGGGGCGGTTGCCGTGCTTGGTCTTTTCATAGTTAGCTTGAGCGGCTTCATAAGCGGCTTTGGCTGCCTGCCACTGTCCTTGCAAGTTGCTGTCGTCCATTACGGCAATTAAGTCATGTGCTTTGACATAGTCGCCCTGCTGTTTGTAGAGCTTCTTCAAAAGACCGGTGAATTTAGGACTGATTTTTACTTGATTGACTGGGCGAATAACACCAGTGGCAATAATCTTCATACTGATATCGCCCCGTTTTACTCGGCGCATATTTTTGCGCGCTTCAGGGGACAATTCACTTTTATTTGAACTGAACCAATAATATGTTCCGGCGCCGGTAGCGATAACGACTAGAGCAAGAAAAGCAACTTTCAGCTGAATCTGCGATCTGTTTTTTGCATCTTTAAGACCGGTTTGATTGCGTTCTTTACTGAGCATTACCTGGTGCCTGTGGAGCGAGATGTCTTGGATGCCCTTCAATCTTCAATTAATATTACCAGCTCTTCAATCACTAAAGGAGTCGGCTAAAACCTGACCGAGATCGGCCATAAAGTTGAAAGTGGCTTTGCAGAGATCCAGATTCATACTGTTGAATGAGTTAGCTTGAGATAAATAGATGCCAGCGTCCGTTTTAATGATCATCTCTTTCATTTTGCATTCGCTTTCTAGAGTTAAAAGCAGGTCGGCAACACCAGGGTATTTGATAAAGCGCATGGCGACAGCCTGATCGTCGTAGCTGAAAATGAGCCGGGACTGTAACTTCTTGTCGTTTACAGGCATTCCTTTGGATTCAAAAAGAAAAGTATGAAAAAAGAAAGAGAGCAAACCGCGTCCGACTCGCGGAATAACGGATATTTTTGCTTGATTGTCGTTTGCGTTTGACTGAGGATTTTGCAGCAAATTTGTTTCAATGGCATAACTACAGCCGAAGGGCCAGCCTGGCGAGAAAGCTTCAAAAGTAGCCGGAAATCCTTTGGCTACGCCTTTAACGCAAACAGCTACGCGGCCGTCCGAATCAACCACCTGTCCGTCGATGAGCTTGGCTATGGTTTTTTGTTTGGCATCGACTTCGCTGGACATGGTTGCCTGCTTATTTTTCGGAAGTGGTTTCGCCTGCCGGGCTTTGTGGTGCAATCACATTCATTTTCACTTCGTCTTCACTGCTTTCGTCTTTGGTGAATGAACCGGTGATATTGGTCAATTGTTTGCGGGCGTCATTGGCGAAATCGGCATCGGGAGCAAGTTGCATTGCTTTAGCCAACATAGTTTTTGCTTGAGCGTCATGCTTTTGTTTAGCAAAAAGACAGCCGATTTTATAATAAGCGTCAGCCATGGCTGGATTAGCTTTGATTGATAGGACATAGTTGGAAAGTGCTTTGTCCAGATCTTTTTCGTTCTCATAAGCATTGCCGATGTTGAAATAAGCCGAGGCGAATTTCGAGTCTGCCTCTAAGGCTTTTTGCCAGTGTTCGATTGCTTCTTTAAGCTTGCCTTTGGAATAAAGGACTGAGCCCATGCCGTTCAAAGTAAAAGGATTATCCTTTTTCAGAGCGATTGCTTTTTTGAAAGTGTCCATCGCTCTTGCCCAATTTTTTTGAGCGCAATAAATCAAGCCGAGATTGCAATAAGCAGCTTCAATCCGTTCGTCGGCCGTAATCGCTTCTTTGTATTTTTGAATCGCTTGGTTGAGAAAACCTTGTTGGTGCAAAGTGACACCGGCGTTATAAGCTTTGACGCATTCGGCGCTGAAAGGGCGGTTCGGATCCGGAGAATCTTTAACTGTCTCTTTGCCTTCGCCAACCTTATTTTTATCTGAGTTGTCTTCTTGGCTTCCGCTTGGCTGGACCTTATGTTCTTCTTCGGCTTGTAAAGGCTGAACCGTAAAGATGCCGGTGCAAGATGCTGCCAGGGTGAAGCCTGCGCATAGTACCGTTAGTTTTCTTGCCAAAGCCGACATTGATCCAATAGCCTCCTGATAACCGCTTCCAGAGTGCGTTCCGCTTCAGATTATAGCGTGGCAGCCGGATCGCCAAGGAGCATTTCTGCTAATCCTTTCAAGGCCAGGAGATAACTTTTTGCTCCAAAACCGATGACGACACCACTGGCTCGATCGGCCAAATAGCTCTTGTGACGGAAAGATTCACGGGAGAAAGTATTGGTCATATGCACTTCAATGAAGGGCAAAGCACAAGCTAAAAGCGCGTCGCGTAAAGCAATCGAAGTATGTCCGTAAGCGGCCGGATTGATCACGATTCCTGAAAAACCATCTTGTCCTGTCGTTTGAATCTTCTCCAGCAAAGCTGATTCGCTGTTTGATTGAAAGCATTCCACATTTACACCGAGCTCTTTACCTGATTTTTTTAGAGAATCGTTGATCGCCTCAAGTGTGAGTGAGCCGTAAACATCAGGTTCGCGACTGCCAAGCATATTTAAGTTCGGTCCGTGTATGACTAAAATTTTCACGCTTAATTCAACTCGTCGGACATGGCTTCCAGAGCGCATTGAGCTTCAATCAAAAAAGGGTCGTTCCGTGAAAGCAAACCGCTTTGATTGACATGTTGAATCAAGCGGAACAATATGTCTTTGACCAGAACTTTGTTTCCGTTGGTTTGAAGCTCATCGACAATCAAGAACATCAATGAACCAAGCAAGACTCGGGCTTCCACAGGACCAAGATCTTGTCCGAGCACTTGATCCAGCTCGGTTTGATCAAGGCTGTTTTCATAAAGCACTTGTTGGCAAATAGCCGAAACATTTTTAGAAAGAGCTTTGCTTTTTTGCTCGGGCAAACTGGCTGCCGCCCGGATTAAGTTAAGCTTGTTGCTGGCGTCGCCTAAAGATTCGGCGCTGTCGACCAGATTACGTACATTATTCGCTTTAGTGTTGAACTGTCGTTTAAGTTCGTTTTCGGCTACATTGGCTGTCGGGCGTGTGGCTTGATCTAAGCGCTTTTCGTAATAATCTTGCACCTGCTGGCGTTTCAGCTCCACGCCAAAAGGTATAAGCTCCAAGAAGATGGATTCCAACCCTTCAAGCTGGGATTGCAAAAACATCAGTTCATCTTGGGTTACCGACAAGGCTTTCTCCTGGCTTAGCCACTTTCACCCGGAATTGAGCAGTTCAATAATGCCATTGCAAACTTGCTCAGGATTCAAGGCCGATGTGTCAATTTTATACCGTGAACGCCCATATACGTGTTCTCTTTGCTTGATTAAGTTGGCAAGCAGTAGCCTGGTCTCATTCTCCGTTCCCGTGGCTGTGGCTTGGTTTTGCTTTGAATTAAGCAAAGGACGGTCGGATTTTGTTTTAACTCGTGTAACAAGAATATCTAAATCGGCTGTCAAATAGACAATCTCTCCAAGCTCCTGGAGGATGGCAAAATTATTTGCCTGGCAAGGTAAACCGCCGCCTGTGGCAAATAAAAGTCCGGATTTTTTGTTTTTGAGAAAACTTTGGGGGCTATCTTTCAGGGCAGTTACTAGGTCAATTTCCATTTGGCGGAAAGCCGGCTCGCCTTTTAGCTTGAAAATTTGAGCAATAGTCAGGGATTCGGCTTCCTGAATATACTCGTCGCTGTCAAGAAAAGCCCAGCTTAACTTGTCGGCAAGCAGTTTGCCAACAGTAGACTTACCGGAGCCTGGCGGGCCGATAAGCGAAACAACTTGCATTGTTTGTACCTGCCTTAATTACGCGCGGCAAGTCGATAAGCTTCTTCGATTTTGGTTTCGGCGCTTGGTATTCTCGGATCCAAGACCAAAGCTTGTTTTAAAGCTTTAATCGCCGGTTGATAATTGTGGCTATGCATAAGGGCAATGCCCAAACCGTAATGTGCCGAAGCCATATTCGGCGCAAGCTTCAAAGCTTTATGATAAGCGCTCAGAGCTTCGCCATAATTGCCGGAGAGCGAAAGAAAAGTACCGATATTATTGTAAGCGCGAGCTGAATTAGGATTGTTTTTGGCAGCTTCCTGCAAAATTTCCATGGCTGGCTTTAATTCACCGCCGGCGGCCAATAACTCACTAAGGTTGAGCGCTGCCTCTTCTGATTTAGGATCCAGAACAAGGGCCTGACGAAATGCTTCTTCGGCTTCTTTTTTCTGACCTAACTTTTGATAGGCAAGACCAAGATTGTTTTGCACTGCACTTGATTTAGGCTCAAGTTTGGCTGCTTCTTCCCATTCGCTTGCAGCTGCCGGCAAATCGGCAGACATGGCATAGATCAAGCCCAGCTTTTCGTGAGCAACAACTGCTTTCGGATTGGTTTTAAGAACGCTTTTGTAATCTTCAATCGCTTGGGGAATACGATTCTGTTTCATATTAGCTTCGGCGCGAGCCAAAAGCTGAGTCTCTTTGCTGTTTTGACCAGCTTTGCTGCGGATGGGACCGCTTGCCGTAAACAAAGCTCCGTCGCTGGTTAATTTATCCAGCTCGGCAATTACGCCCTGGCGGTCGCCGCGTAAATCATATAAACGAGCTAAATGAGAATGGGCAGCCGAAAGCTCAACCGACATCCGTGAAGCTTTCATCAACTCTTGGGTTGCTTCATCCATCCGTCCAAGGGTTTTTGATTTCTCTATATTGTTGGTGCTTGCCGAAATTGCTTCCTGACATAAACTGACAGCACTCTTGAAATAAAATTCGGCTGTGTCGTAATCACCCAAACTTAAATAGATCAGTCCAAGCTGATTCTGCAGCATCGGATCGTTTGGCGATTTGCTAATTTGTGCGGCTAAATCGTTTGTTGCTTGGTCCAAAATTTTGACATAAGCTGCCGAGTTGTTTTTGGCGTCAGCGAGCATTTTTTTGCTGTTGGTCTTTTTAACTGGCTCGACTTTTGTATTTTGATTAAAAAGCGACTTTAAGCGAGTTGGACCATCGAAGCTCATAAAAGTATAAGTGCCGCCGACCAAGGCGACGCTCAAGGCGCTCAACAGCAGCATCTTCTTATTCAGTTGAGGGCGTCTGGCGCGTATGAAACTTGCCTGAGAATTTGTCATGCTGTCAGTAATTAACGATGGATATGGCTAATATATACGAACGTTAATCGGGAATAGCCAATGAGTCAATACGTAATCACCAATTTAAGCTAGATTAGCTACTTAGCTTTACTTTCTTCTTTATCCAGCTGGTCAAAGATTTCGCGGTCGAGGATAAAGCCGGTCGGTTTAATCTTCAGCTCGGCCTTGAAAGGTGAAGTCAAAAGATGCAAAAGACCGATGTTCATGGCTAAGCAAATCGCAACAAACATGGTTAAAACAGTATGGATGACCATCCCTCTTGTTACATAAAGAAAAGTCAGAATCAAAATAATAATTGAGCAGATAAAAATCGTCGCTCCGGTGCTGTGCATACCGGAACGCATGGATTCGGCTCGATCCCGGCGCCCTTTGCCTAAATCTTCAACTGAGGCAATCAGGGCGTTATGAATGTTGGACTCGCCTTGGGTTTGCGGGTTCAGTAAAACCACAGCTTTAACTATCTTTCGGCAAAGATTTTGACCCTCAGGCAAAAGATGATTCTCTTCCATGGCCGGCCACTCTTGTTCAATCAAAAAGTTGCAATAATCCCGGCAAGATTTTTGCAAATAAGTTTTTTGCTTTTCCGGCAAACCGCAAGCTAGAAAATAAATTTGCGAAAGTGAGCGTGATTCCGAACTTACCTCCGAGTTTATCTGCTCATAGCGACCGAGCGCTCCGGCGACCAACAAACCAAGTAAGACTGAAACCAAAGTACCGACTACGCCTAAAATCGAGTCGATTACTCCATGATGTTTGCGCAAATAAGTCGGATTAGTCGTCTTTTTGATTATGAAAAGACCGACCAGCGCCACAGCAGTGGCAACGCCGGACAGAATCCACAAAGTCGGAAAGTTAGTGTTCATCAAAAGAGTCTCTAATCTCAGGCAACAGCGGCAAGCGTAGATTATTATGTCATCTGTAAGCGTAAAAATTGTTTGAAAGGCAGAATTATGGACGGAGTTGGCAAGCAGATTGAGACTTTTCTGGCTGCCCCGGCTTATGCCGTGGCCGGAGCCAGCGACGATACTTATAAATACGGTCACAAGTGCTACAAATGCTATTTGCAGCATGGCTTGAAAGCTTATCCGGTTAACCCAAACTGCCAGACTGTGCTCGGTAATCCGTGTTATCCGGACTTAGCCTCTTTGCCAGAGCCTGTTGAATCACTTTCGATTATCACACCGCCTGTGGTGACAGAAAAAGTAATCGATGATGCCATTAAATGTGGTGTCAAAAACATTTGGTTGCAACCGGGAGCCGAAAGCCGTCCGGCTATTGAGCGGGCGCAAAAAGCCGGCATCAACGTTATTTACGGCGGGCCCTGTCTTTTGGTCGTGCTTGGTTATCGCGGACCATAGATGAGTTAAAAATTTTACCGGCTTAGATTGGGATGTTATATCTGGTCTAAAAAGAGGGCATAGCTCCAATAGTGGTTTATTAGGAGCGAGCCGTGGAAACAGCTGTTTTAGGCGCTGATGGGACTCTCGATACAATTTTACAGCGGGGAGTGGAGTCTAAAGCCAGCGATGTGCATCTGCATAGCGGTTACCCGATCTTAATGCGGATTGCCGGCAAAGTGTTGCCGACAGGCAGCTCACCCCTTGAAGAATCGACTTTACGCCCACTTTTGCTTTCATTATTAAAAGCCGAAGAAAAGGTAACTTTTGAAGACCGAAAAGATGTTGACTTTACTTATGAGGTTCCGGGAATCGGGCGCTTTCGGGCTAACGCATTTATAGGACAGTCAGGCATCAATGCCAGCTTTCGTGTTTTAGCGCCAAAAGCATCGACTCTGGAAGAGCTGGGTTTGCCCCAAGGACTGGAACGTTTTGCTGAATTTCACCACGGACTTGTATTGATTACCGGTCCGGCTGGTAGCGGTAAAAGTACGACCTTGGCCGCTCTGGTCAACATGATTAACGAAAAACATCATGGCGCCCATATATTGACTCTGGAAGACCCGATTGAGATTCTTCATCCGAACAAAAATTGTATCGTCAACCAACGTCAAGTATTGGTTCATACCAATAGCTATGAAAGAGCGATGCGGGCTGCTTTGCGTGAAGACCCGGACGTAATCGTGATCGGTGAGATGCGTGACGCTGAAACTATCAGTTTGGCTTTAACCGCTTCGGAAACCGGCCACTTGGTTATGGCTTCAATGCATACAACCGACGCCGTAAAATCGATTTCGCGGATTATCGACAGTTTCCATCCGGATAAACAGTCGCAGGTGAGAACAATGTTGTCCGAATCATTGCAAGGTGTATTCAGCCAAGTTTTATTGCCCACTGCCGACGGTGAAGGACGGGTTCTTGGTTATGAAATCCTTTTTGTCAGCCCAGCTATCGGCAACATGATCAAAGAAAAGAAAACTTTCCAGATCCCAGGCATCATGCAGCTTGGGCGTTCCCAGGGCATGATGACTTTAGGACAAAGTATCGGTGAGCTTGTGCGTTCAGGTAAAGTGACCCGCGAAGTAGCTAAAAAATATACGGACGAAGCATTTTTCTAAATTGGAGCGATTAAATGGCAAAGCTGGATGCTTTATTCAAACATATGAAAGACAGCGGTGCTTCCGACTTGCACCTGGTAGTCGGCGAACCACCGAAAGTACGTGTGCACGGTACAATCGAACCGATCGAAGGGGCGCCGGTAATTAATAAAGAGCAGATGGCTGTATTGCTTGGCGAAATTTTGAACGAACAACAAAAGAGCTCTTACGGCAACGATCGTGACCTAGACTTTGCTTATGCCCTTGCTGGTGTCGCTCGTTTTCGTTGTAATTATTTCCATCAAAATAACGGAGCGGCTGCCGTTTTTCGGATCATTCCGGAAAAAATCAAAACTTTGGCTGAGTTGAATTTGCCGCCTGTAATCAGCTCTTTTGCCGATTACGAACGCGGGCTTATTCTAATTACCGGACCGACCGGAAGCGGCAAATCAACTACTCTTGCCGGTGTAATCAACGACATTAATGAACGCCACGAAAAACATATCATCACTGTTGAAGACCCGGTTGAATTTGTACACACGCCGAAAAAATCTTTGATCACTCACCGTGAAATCGGGCAACATGCTAAAAGTTTTGAAACTGCTTTGCACGCTGCTGTACGTGAAGATCCAGATGTGATTCTGGTCGGTGAAATGCGCGACCTGGAAACAATTCGCTTGGCTTTAACAGCGGCTGAAATGGGTTTTCTTGTGCTCGGTACTTTGCACACTAACTCGGCTTCTAAAACAATCGACCGGATTGTCGATGTTTTTCCCGCATCGCAGCAACCGGCTGTGCGTACTATGCTTTCCGGTTCCATTGTTGCCATCTGTTCCCAGCTACTTGTAAAAACAGTAGACGGCAAAGGGCGTTTGGGCGTCAATGAGATCCTGATCGGCAGTGCTGCTTTAGGCAACGCTATCCGTGAGGGTAACTCAAATATGATCAAATCGATTATTCAAGCCGGCGGCAACCAAGGCATGCAAATGATGGACTCGGCTCTGGAAAAACTTGTGGCTGCAGGCAAAGCAGACCCCGACGACGTGTTCATGAAAGCTACGGATAAAACCCGCTTCCATAAATATGTCCAGCAAAAAGTTGCTGCAGTATAATCACTTCTCAGCTGGTCTTTCTGACTGTTAGAGTGATCTGTGAAATCACTTTTGCCTATACAGTCGTCGTCTTACTTGGCGAGCGCAACCGCTTCAAAAGCCAATCTTCAATGTTTCCAAAGTCGCCAAGCTGCGGCGCATTTGATGGCGGTTGAACCAGGTGGTCCCTATGCAGCATCGGTGTAGTGATGATGCCGTCACGTGCGGCACTAGGACAAACTATTGCGAACGCAGATAAAATGCAAATCATAAAAGTGACGACCAAGGTCATGTCGATCACCTCCTAATGGACTACGCATATCGCAACTCGGGCTTGTTCATGCCTTCTTTGAGCCACCGAATAAATCGACGTCCAAACCTTCTGGGCTTGCCTTGCGACAGAACAATGTCTTTTGTCTGGACTGCCCGATAGCTAACGTATGGATTCGCATCTTCTGTGAGCGTCTCCAAAAGCTCAATTGGTGTGTGGACATCATCGGCTAAGCCTAGCCTCACATTTATATCCTCATCGAATGCAAGCTTGTAGCTTATGTATGGCGGAGTTGATGGATTCGTTCCTACGGCAACCCGGACATCAGCATTTTTGTCTGCCGCCAATACCTCCAGAATGTCTATCGGTGTGCGCGGATTTTCTGCTACTCTCAACCGAATTCGATCGACATCGCTGTGGGCCATAGCTTCCAGTAGCTCGGGAGAGCAGCTCTGGCTACCAGCTTTTACATAGTTACTAAGTACATCTCCGTATTGTCTTGCTCCCAACATATCTGACACCTCCATCAGTCTATTTAGCTAGAGCCGGCTTGGTAAGCCGGTTAAAGGGAAATAGCCATCAAGAGATACCGTCAAAGAATCGACGATCTCCTTGGCAGTGGAACATTCAGCTCGGCAGCCTCAGAGCAACTGAGGCTGCCTTTTTACTTGCTTCTCCGGCATGGCGTGCCGGTACTTTTACGCTTCAGGATTATTCAACTTTGGTTATCGTCAAAACTGGCGCAAACCCTCCTCAATAGCAGAATTTGGGCTAATCACAACGAAGGCAAATTGAACCTTCCAAGAATTTTTATAGCAAAAAACTTTTCGACGTGCAAGCGTCTTAATATTTTCTTTATAATCTTCGTGTGGGTAACAGAGATGGCTTCTTGAAACGTCCGCTGGCGGCATTTTGTCAGGAAAATCGGTCCCGTATCTATATGATTACCTTCCAAAAAACTTTAAAAAATCGTGTAAAGTGACAGTTGCCGCCATTCTCCTTAGTAAATTATTTAGTGGGTGTTGCTCGATTGTCTAACTGTTGAGTGATACCACGAATCATGGACCCTAGCTGTGGTGCGGGTCAGGTCCAAATCAATGATAATCTAAACCTGATCTGCATTCCAAAGTGATCTTGTAGAAGGAGGCGTAGGTTATGTTGCTTCAGAGATATGCTGACAACGATTTATTTGGCTCTCTGCGTGATATGCAGCGGCTGCAGAATTCATTGAACCGATTGCTGACAGCAAGTGTTCCGCTGGAGGCGTCGGCCGAATTTCCCCCTATAAATGTATGGACTTCCGAAAACGGGGCGATCGTTCGAGCTGAGATTCCCGGCGTTGCACCGGAGGACGTAGACATTTCATTAGTCAACGACACTCTGACTTTAAGAGGTTCTAGAAATCCGGAAGAGTTGAAAGAAGGGGAATCCCGTCATCGTCAGGAAAGGGGTTACGGACAGTTTGCCCGCTCGCTGCAACTTCCTTTTGGTGTGGAAGCGGATCACGTACAGGCAAAATTTAGCAACGGCGTTTTGCAAATCACGCTTCCGCGTGCTGAAGCAGAAAAACCGCGACGAATAAGCGTTGTATCCGAATCTTAGTTTCTCTCGTCAATGAAGGAGGTTTGTCATGCCTAACGAACTTATGGAAATGAACAAGCAAGAAGTATCCACTCAAGGCTCTGCCGAGCAGACAAGGACGCATAAGCTTTACACGCCTATTACCGATATCTATGAATCAAAAGAACAGTTGGTCTTGTTGGCTGATATGCCTGGTGTAAAGCAAGATGGGGTGGACATTACACTTGAACAGAACATCCTGACCATCTATGGTCATGTGGAGCAGTCCGAGCTTCCTGGCTATAAGTTGACCTATGCCGAATATGGCATCGGAAGCTATCAACGGGTGTTTGCGCTCTCAAATGAAATTGATAGAGATGGCATTCAAGCATCAGTCAAAAACGGCGTACTTAAGTTGGTGTTGCCAAAAAGCAAGCGAGCCATGCCCAGAAAAATCGCGGTGCAAACTGAATAACAAACCAGTATTTGAAGGAGGAGACGATTATGGTTTTCAACGGTAATTTAATACCTTGGAACTGGGGCAAGAAGAATCTTCCTGTCAGAAAGGGAAATGGCTCGTCTAGTGAGCAAACTCCACACTTCTCGCTCCAACAAGACATGAATCGCGTCTTTGAAAATTTCTTCCGTACTTTCGAAATGTGTATGATGACTCCATTTTCGGATCTATCGGGAGGCATGTTCCAGCCGCGCGTTGAAGTAAAGGATAGCTCCAATGATATTCGTGTCTCGGTAGAGCTTCCAGGGATTGACGAGAAAGATCTTGATGTCTCGATTAGTCATAATTGCCTGACTATAAAAGGGGAGAAACGCGAAGAGAAGGAAGACAATACAAGCGGCTATTACCGCATGGAGCGCAGCTATGGATCGTTCTATAGAAGCATTCTCTTTCCATGCGAAATCGATAAAAACAATGCTGCGGCTACGTTTAAGCGCGGCGTCCTTACCGTGAGCTTGCCAAAGACGGCCAACTCACAACAGCACATAAAGAAAATAACTGTCAAAAAAGGATGACCAGTCAGAGGCTCTCCGCCTTGAGACGGGTCGTGTATGGCATTCATAACTTTTGAAGGAGGTTGTTATGAAACCAACTCTCAATTTGGCTCAAATTGACAAACGCAAGCTGACATTGTTATCACTGGGACTGGGCTTGGCGTTCGGATTCACCGGTGGACAGATGCTGCATTCAGAAGCCCAAAGCTCCCCAAAAGTAGAATCGTCCAAGACTGATCCAGAGACTCAAGTTCGTGTCCATACTGGATCGACTCGCGGCCCTCAGAGATTTTCCGATCTCGACGAAGCGATTAACAAATTGCGCGCATCGGCATCACGGCTAAGTCTTCCCTCTAACATGTTTGAGCCATGGTGGAAAACTATGCAACACGATCCTGATGCGAGCTGGATGCTGAGGAACTTCGACGTTATGTCATCAGACATGGATCGGAGCTGGGTTTTCCCGATCGGTATGGGCGCATATATTCCGCGCCTAGATACAACTGAGCAGGGTAACGAAATAAAAATCACCGCCGAGGTGCCTGGCATCGACGATAAGGATCTTGATGTCACCGTGAATGATGATTCGGTCACGATCAAAGGCGACAAGAAGGACGAAGTAACACAGTCAAAAGCTGATAAGTCTTTTCACGCGATTGAGCGCTCATACGGAGCTTTCGAGCGAACGATCTCCCTGCCATGCAAGGTACAAAGCGAGAACGCCCAGGCCATCCTGAAAAATGGCGTACTTACAATTACTGTCCCAAAGAGTCAGTTGGCTCAAACTGAAGGAAAGAAGCTCACTATTCGGCGCGAGTAACCTCAGTCAGCTTTATGCTGTCAAAAGCAACCGCCGTCCGGATAGGCTCGGTTAGTAGTGACGCTTTTAGTTAGGCTGCTCAACTCGTTCAAAAAAGGAGGTAAACGATGATGAGAGCAACCTATAATTAGCAATTCATGAACCATTTTCATTGCCGTGCCTATCACTCGGTCGGCTATGCCCCCAAATGTGGTTTACCAGGCGGGCCTGTACTCGCGCTCTATGCCATGCTGTTTGCAGCCACGCTTGAGGGCGTCACTCTTGAATTCAGACGCATTGTCCATGCAGATCTTTTCGGGTTTTCATGCATAGGAGGTATTGATGCTGAGAGTAGCAGTGTTATTTGGCTTTGAAGTAAAGAATGATCACGCCCAAAGCGCCGATCACAATGTTCGGCAGCCAGGCTGCGACTATGGCCGGCAAGCGTCCGGAGTCGCCTAAAGCGCCCGAACTTGATTGCAATACATAATAAAGGAATACAATCACGGCACTATAGACTAAACCTAAGTTGCTGCGTGAACGGCGAGCCAAGAGTCCCAAAGGTGCTCCGGCTAAAGCAACGATTAAGCATGCTAGCGGCTGGGAGAACTTTTGGTAATAACGCACCATAATATCGTTGCCCAATGAATTTGATTGTTTCATCAGATCCATGTATGCCGAAAGCTCGGAGATACTCATATCTTTCGGTGGTACTTTTTGTGTATCCAGCGCTTTTTGTGCGTTCTGAATACCAGGAATTACCAGCTTGTCGAACTTCAAAATACGAGTGATGTCGCTGTCTCCGGCAAGCACATATGTTCGTCCCTGCTCTAAGACCCATTCACCGTGAGTCCATAAACCTTTAGCCGCACTGATAATCTGCACAAGTTTGTTGCGCGTAAAATCGAGAATAATCACGTTGTAGATTTTTTTACCGTCATAAAAACCGATAAAATAAACCCGGTTGAGAGCAAGGTCTTTGCCCCGTTCCATATAAGTAAAGTTCGCCTGGCCCGTGGGCAGCTCACTTTTATAGAGAGCTAAGAACTCTAGTTTTTTAGACGTCCGGTTAGCCAGTGGCACCACATATTCGTTGATACCGAAGCTGGCGAAACTAGTCAGCAAGCCGAAAAGCAAAGGTGCCAACATGATCCGATAAAAGCTAATACCGCTTGTACGAATAGCGATAATTTCCGAATCCCCGGACAATCGGTTGAATACAAGCAGTGTTCCTAACAACACCCCGATCGGGATGGTCATAACGATGATTTCTGGCAAGTGCAAGCCGATAATCATAAATGCCAAATTCAGCGGCACGCCTGATTTCATGATCAAATTGAAGATGGTCTTCAACTGGTCGGCGCCGAACCAAACGCCGGTGACAATACCGATACCGAAAAGGAGCGGTTGCCAGAATTCATTGGCGATGTAGCGGTCGAGTAACTTGATACCGATCATAGAGTGAAATCCTCGCCCAAATACTGTTTGCGGGCCACGGGGCTGTATGCAACTTCTTTTGAGGTTCCGGCAACCAAAATTTTGCCGTGATCGATAAGATAAGCTCGATCTGTAATTTTCAAGGTAGCGCGCGGGTTGTGGTCTGTGAGTAGAACACCCAAGCCCCATTCATCGCGCAAGCGGCGGATCAAACCTTGAATGTCGGCAATAGAGATCGGGTCGATCCCGGTAAAAGGTTCGTCGAGCAAAATGAATTTCGGTTCGGCAGCCAGACAGCGAGCGATTTCCAGACGGCGGCGTTCACCGCCTGAAAGCTGAACCGCTGTTGTTGCTTCTAGATGTTCAAGACCGAAATCACCAAGCAACTGTTTGATCATTGTGTTTTGATCGCGTTTGTTCTTGCCGCGAAGCTCAAGGATCAAGCGCAGATTGTCGCCCACTGAGAGCTTACGAAAGATGGACGCTTCTTGCGGCAGATAGCCGATGCCTAAACGACAACGTAAGTGGATAGCCATTTTGGCGATATCTTTGCCGAACAAAGTAATGGTGCCTTGCTCCGGTTTAACCAACCCAAGGACCATATCGAAGCTTGTTGTTTTGCCGGCGCCGTTACGTCCGAGCAAACCGACTACTTCGCCGCGTTCCACATTGAAGCTAACTCCGTCTACCACACGCCTGCCAGCGTATGATTTCTGTATATTTTGAACTACCAAACTCATTGAGGTTTCTCTATCTTCGATGCGCTGATTGCGCGCGTGCTGCTTTGCTGTTCAGCCAACCTGGTGTTGGTGTTGACCGGCGCTTGCGGTGCCGGGCCGCCAGGCAGCAGTTTGCCCGGCTCGTTGCGGTTTTGAATGATCATCGCTTTGGTGTTGCCTTGAGCGACTACACGATGTTCGGCGATGATATATACAATTGAATCGGCAATCCAACGACGTCCGGCTTGAGTAAGCTGTGAGCGTCCTTGGAAAACCACTTTTTCGGCTTTGCCGTCGGCATTACGCACAAGAACAATCGCCGGGCTGATCCCGACTGTGTCTCCGTAAACGAAACGCACGTTACCGTGAGCTGAAACACGACCGTTCTCTTTACTGTAATCTTGCGAATCGGAAAGGATGAAGATCGGTTTGTCCGGTTCCGATGCAACAGAGCCGATACTTACCTGCTTGGCAGAAGCGTTAGCCGGCAAACCAAGCAAGTCGCCTTTGGCTACCGGTATTGCTTTTTTCGGTTCCGGTTTTTTCTCTTGAATTACTTTTGATTTCACGTTGCCGGTTGCTTGCAGTCGGCGAGTCGTGAGCGAATAAGTGATGGTATCAGCCAGAGTGCTATTTTTATTTTGCGTGGCTTCTACTTTGCCTGTAAAAACAGCTGTTTCAGGCTTGTTATTGTTGCCGTAAACCAGAAGCAGTTTTTCGGCTTTGACAAAAATATCTCCGTGCTTCAAGCGCACATGACCAATCGCTTCGAAACGACCGCCGGTAGAATCATATTCTTGAGTGTCAGCATCGGTGATGATGTGCTCAACCGGTTTGTTGGATTTAGGTGCCGGTTTGCTGCTCTTCGCTTTAGGATCAAGCACAACTTGTTTCGGCTTTTCATTCTCTTCATCGTCATCATCGACTTTTTTCGCCGGTGCTTTAGCCGTTGAAGTCGGATTCAAATCGCCGCTATCATCACCACCGGATTCAACTTCAGAGTGAGCGTTGCCTTGGGCGACAATTTTTTGCGTGGCGATTTCAAAAGTCAAAGTTTCGGCATCAATTTTATTGGTGCCTTGAGTAAGACGCGGATGTCCGGTAAAAATGGCGCGTTGCGGATTGCCTGTTTCATCCTTAAATAAGGTGGCCATCGGTGACAAAATAATGCTGTCTTTATATAGAACGCGTACGTTGCCGCGAGCGATAACCGAATCGCCGGCAAACTCTTGTTCGTTAGCGCTAATATCAATCGGCCCTTGAACACCTGGTGTCGCCCCCGGTGCTTGTGCCAAGGAAGGGAGGAAAGTGTTGAGCAGCATGATGCCGGCGAAACTGAAGCCGGTGACGACTCTTGCTTTATCCTTGATACTCATATAACAACTCTGCATAGATTCCTGCACTACTTAACGACTACGGTTGAGTGGGTGTTTCCAGCCACCTTCACATTGCTAATTCCAGAGCTGTCGATATTGCCGGATGCTGTATTACCAGTCACCTTGGCTACCTCGGACCACTCGATGATAACACCACCAGAAGCGATGAACTGATTCTTTTTAATTAATTCAACTATTGATGCTTCAAACTTGCTCTTACCGCCATCTCCCATCGTTTCAACTTTCTTATTGTCTGCTGAAATCAGTTTGACGTAACGTGTTTCTTGGTTTGCTTCGCCCTTGGGTGCTGAAATTCGCATCTTGACATTGGGTCCGTCAAAATATTCAACGATTACCGAATCAAGTAGAACATCCCGATTATTCGGCGCCATGGAGCCTTTTTTAGCGACCAATTGCCAACGTACATGATTGTAGTCATCGACTTCTTTGAGCTGATAATCGTTGACCACCATGCCTTCGCTGGTAGGATTCGCTTTTTGTTCTTTCTGATAATTCTCTACTTCAATTCGCGCTTGTTCTTGGGAGTAAATGAAAAACCAGACAATGCCTGCGGGAATGGACAAAGCCGCGACCAGCTTCACCGCATTGCGGAACCAATTTGAATGTATGGAAAAGCTTGCCGCGGGCATATGATTCCGTCTGCTTCCTAATATCCCATTGCTCTAAGAGCGACTGCACGAGAAACGTTGTTGATCGACTCTTTTAAGTTGCCTTGTTTTAAGTAGCCTTCACCAAGAAAGAAGTAAGCTGCCGGATTGTTCGGATATTTATCACGGCAGGCTGTCCATACTTTCATCGCATCATCAAGATTGCCGTTGTATTCGGCGCGCAAATGAGCTCTGTAAACTACAGCCCAGACATCATCAGGCTTTTGAGCAATCAGATCGTCCAGCTTTTGCAAAGCCATTTCGTAGAACTTTTTGATTTGTGGCACATCAGCCGGATCTACTTTGTCCATCACTGAAGGGATCTTCAAAGCTTGAGTGCCGCCGCCTTGAACTAAAGAACCAAGAGTGCCGGCAAGATTGTTCAAATCAAGTTTTGGTGTCGGCGTTGCTGTCGGGACAGCTGCCGGTTTGGCGTTCGGATGAGCCGGGTCGCCGTTGACTGCTTTCCAGGCTGCTACTTTTCTTGAGTAGTTAGCCAGCAAATAAGCTTTCATGTAATACGCCCAAGCAAGCCCGTAACGCACATGGACATCGTTAGGATAATTCTTGAGCATATCTTCGTATGACTCAATCATTTTGTCGAAATAAGCGGTACCGCCCTTAGTTTCAGCCAATTTGCGCGCGCGGCGTACTTCTTTCAAGGCTTCTTCGACGCGGCTTGTGCGTGTCAACGCCACAGCCAAAATAAAGCTGGCTTCCGGACTATCGGGATACGCTTGTACCTGTTTTTGCGCCAGTTCGATATTGTCTGTCGGAATTAAATCTTCGGTGTTAGTGGTGATGCTTAGCTCTTCGCCTGGCTTCCACTTAGTAGTTGTAATCGGTGCTTGCGGCTTCTCGACTTCACGAGCGTCCGAGGCTGGCGGTTTTAGCGGAGCTACATTCGCCGTCGTCTCTACGCTTGCTGTCGTCTCTACGCTAGCTGCTGCATCGGCAGAAGGTGCACTTTGGGCCAAAGCACCAAGGGGCATAATCTGAGCTAAAGCGCAGATAAGGACTAAACTTTTTGGACGGACATCATGAGCCATGATTTTCCCTCGTACGAGACTGTTTTTTGGAGCGCGCAGGCGCTCAATGCCAGCGGCATCATGATACCAAGGACGTCGTCAGGTAGTCATTGGTTGCGTATAACGCTTAAGCTTTTGATGAGAAAAATTCAATCAGCTTTTTGGCTTAGGTGGCTCTTTAATTTCACGGTTGAGAATTAAAGGCCAAACTTCGTGGAGCCCATCGACGATATGTTTCGGCTCAGACTGTTGCAAATGTTCCCGGGTATGGATTCCGGTAGTGACGCCGATAGCGTCTACGCCGGCGTTTCTGGCCATATCCAAGTCGTAAGTACTGTCGCCGATCACAACAGTATTGCTGAGCGGAATATTGAGTTTTTTGGCGGTCAATAAAATAGATTCTGGGTGCGGCTTGTGTTGAGTGATATCGGTCGCTCCCACGACTATACTGAAATAATCAGACAGGCTGTGGTGTTCGAGCACTACATCAATCAGATTGCGGCGCTTTGAAGAAGCAATGCTAATAAGAATTTCAGCATCCCTAAGTTTGCGCAGCATTTCTTCAAGTCCGGGGAAAAGCGGACAAATTTCAATTGTTTTAGTGTCATAAATTTCGCGATAAACAGCAGCAACTTCTTCGTGAAAAGCAGTCAGCTTATCCGGGAAAAGTATTTCAATCTGTTTGACCAGAGGGACGCCGATTAAATGGCTCCAGCTCTGCAAAATGTCCGGATTGAACTTGTATTCGTTGACGACATCTTTCATAACGTCAACAATGCCTGGTGCTGAATCGACCAGAGTACCGTCAAAATCAAATATAGCTAGTTTGTACAAGTCTTCTTACTCACTTTGGATTCTTCAATCATTTGGCGGAACCGGGCGAAAAGATACTCCGAATCATGGGGTCCCGGGCTAGATTCTGGATGGTACTGAACGCAAAATATCGGAAGATGACGATGGCGAAAACCTTCAACGCTATTGTCGTTCAGATTGATGTGTGTCAGCTCCAATTCTTTTGGCAAACTATCGCTGTCGACGGCAAATCCATGGTTCTGGCAGGTAATCTCAATTTTGCCAGTTAGCAAATCTTTTACTGGTTGATTGCCGCCCCGATGTCCGAACTTCAATTTATATGTTTTAGCACCAAGGGCTAAAGCTAAAAGTTGATGTCCCAGACAAATGCCGAAAATAGGCATTTCGGTCTTAATTAGAGCCGGTAACTGAGAGAGAATCCCGGAGCAAGCAGCTGGGTCTCCCGGTCCGTTGGACAGGAATAAGCCGTCCGGACGTAATCCCAGTATATCCGATGCAGTGGCGCTTGCGGGCAGTACAGTCAACTTAAAGCCCTGCTGCTCAAGCTTATTCAAAATGTTTTTCTTGATGCCAAAATCTAAAACGACAATATGATAATCGCCTTTGCTGCCCAGTTCGTAGCTTTCAGGCGTCGTTACTTCGCCTGTGAAATCAGCGCCGCTCATATCCGGTGAAGCGGCAGCAATTTTTACCAACTCTTTGGGGTCGAGTATCTCGGAAGAGATAGCGCAACGCATGGCGCCCTTATCCCTTATATGGCGAGTAATCGCTCGCGTATCTACATCGGCTATACCGATAACCGACTGTTCTTGCAAAAACTGACCTAAAGATTTAGTCGAGCGCCAAGAGCTGTAGCGACGGCTTAAGTGTCTGATCACCAAACCCCGGGCAAAAATTTTGCGAGACTCCCAATCGGCGTCGCAAGTACCATAGTTGCCAATCTCCGGATAGGTCATTGTCACTATCTGTCCGGCATAGCTCGGGTCGCTCAAAATTTCTTGATAGCCTGTCAGGCTAGTATTAAAAACAAGCTCACCGGTTTGGGTGCCTGGGGCACCAAAATGGATACCGGTAAATGTTCGCCCATCCTCTAAAGCAATTAAACAAGGTGACTGACCCTGACCAAACCCCGGTCGCGCTACTTTGGATGTCATTGGAATGCTCTTCTTCGGCTCTATGATGGACGTAAACCCGCTTGATAATTGACTTTAATTATACAGCGAGTTAGCGACTTTTAAGTTTTTTCTAGCTGAACTCTTACTCCTACTACGATTATTAGTCTTCAAGGTCTGTAAAATGATGACGTTCTACACCAGAAAGGCCTGTTGGCATTCATGAGCGACAATCAATTTTTCTCCGGCGTATTCTCACTCCTAACCCCGCACCTGTGGGTGATTACAGGCATGGTCATTGCCTGTTTGTGGAATCTGTTTTTCCCGAAACGCAAACATGTGACACCGCTTGTTTGTATCGGCACACTGGCTCTGGCAGCCATTACCTATTTGAAACAGTTCGGCGTTGAGCAACAAGATTTGTTTGCCAGACTGTATGTAATCGATACACTTTCGATAGCAATCGGCTTGATTACCTGCTTAGTCGGCATCATCGTCGTCTTTATGAGCATGGGTTACGAGCGCAAGTTCACCCCGAACCGCGGCGAGTATTACGCCATCTTGATGACTGCCATTCTGTCGGTCATGTTCTTAGCCGGCACCGCCGACCTTATTATGTTGTTCGTCGCCCTTGAAACTCTGACTATCTGCTGCGTCTTGCTCTCGGGCATAGCCAAGCGTGATCTCAAGAGTAACGAAGCGTCACTTAAGTATCTGCTTTCAACTGCAGCTACCACCGCTACATTTATGTATGGCATGTCCTTCCTTTATGGATTGACCGGCTCAACCAACTATTACGACATCCAAGCCAAAATCTTCCAGGTCGCCCAGTCGCCCTCTTTGGTTGCCATCCTCCTCATCGTTCTATTGATTAGTGTGGTCGGCTTCAAATTGTCCATGGTCCCCTTCCATATGTGGACCCCGGACGTATACGAAGGCGCCCCGACCCCGGTTACGGCTTTCCTCTCCGTCGGCTCCAAGCTTGGTGGATTGGTCGTCGCCCTCCGTCTTTTGTCCTTCACCTTCGTCTCAGCCTCGGCTGACTGGGTGCCGGTAATTGCCGGTCTGGCAATCCTTTCTATGGTCGTCGGCAACTTGATTGCTCTGTGCCAAACTTCGGTCAAACGGATGTTGGCATATTCTTCAATAGCTCACGTCGGCTATTTCTTGATTGCTTTTGCCGCCAACAACGGTCAAAGCTTGTCCTCGCTCTTGTTCTACGTGATTATTTACGGCTTCATGAACCTCGGCGCCTTTGCCTGCGCCATCATGATTGAAAACGAACTGGGCACAGACGACATGACCGAGTGGAGCGGACTGATTCGCAAGCGTCCTTGGCTGACTATGGCTATGGCAATCTGCTTGATGAATTTGGCAGGCTTGCCCGTACCGCCGGCCGGATTCTTGGCTAAGTTCTTCGTATTCTGGTCCGGTATCCAGATGTATTCCACACTGGGTAACTGGCTAGTAATCGTTGCCTTAGTTACCTCGGTTCCGGCTGTGTTCTACTACGTCCGTGTCGCAATCAAAATGATTGTGCGCGAGCCGTCAGTGAAAGTTGCTGCTCTGCCTAATCGCAGAGTCGAAGTTGCTGATTCGCAATTCGGACCGATACTGGCAATCGCTATCTGCTTGGTAGGAATTATTGGTGGCAGTATCGCCGTCAACCCGCTCATGGAATTCTCGAGCAAAGCAGTAAGCTCGCTTTCCACAGGTCCGGTAGTCGGCTCAACGCCTGGCGCCGCCGAACATTTGCAATAATCAAAACGTTTGATTAGTCATAGCGAACAGATAACAACACAAGAAGAGGATGACCTAAGCCCAGGCTTTGCTTGGCTCTTAGCTTCAGGCATCCTCTTCTTACTTGTCTGGTTTCATTCAGGCTATCTTTTAGGCAAAGAAGATTATTGTCTTTCAGACATCACTTATTATTTCCAGCCCTTCTGCCACTTCATGAAAGAAGCGTTGATGGAGGGCAGGCTGCCTTTGTGGAATCCGCTTTTGTATTGCGGCATGTCCCAGATAGCTGTGCCATCGCCGGGGTTCTTTTATCCTTTTACGCTACTGCTTATCTTCCTGCCTTTTAGCCAAGGGCTAGCGATTTATCTATTGCTCCATCAAGCAATTGCCGGCTTAGGTGCCTATCTCTTTGTTCGTTCGTGCAACTGGACACGCCTTGCTGCGATTGTTGCTGTTACGGTTACTTGTTTATGTGGCTACATGTTTGCTCTGGCGGCAAATTTTACTTTGATTGCCACTATTGCTTGGCTGCCTTTGAGCTTGTATTTATTGAACCGGCTGAAAGCTGATTTCACTGCAGCCAATATGTTTGTGTTTGTCGGTTTGTCTCTTACCATTTTTATGACCGTCGCTGCCGGACGCCCTGAAGTTGGTGTGCCCAGCCTTTTAATCACCGGTCTTTATGCTGTTTCTCTCTACTGTCGTTCGTCTTCGAACAGTTCAAATACCGAGCTTGCAACTGTCCGACTGGCAAATATCCGCTCTGCGAATATACGACTTGTTTTTTTTGCTTTACTCGCAATGGTTTGCGGTGTTCTTTTAGCTCTGCCGATAATTGTGCCAGCACTTGAATGGGCAAAATTATCACCGCGCGCCACCGGACTGAACGCTAAATGGGTATTGATGTGGAGCGCTAATTGGTTTGACTGGCTGAATTTGGTGTTGGGTTATCCACTTGGTGATCTTTGCAAAATTGGTATTCACGGTAGTCCGTATCGTGACATGGTGGCAAGCCGTGTTGGCGCTCTACCATTTTTGACTTCGTCTTATATCGGACCAGGTGTTCTCACTCTTGCTATATGCGGCTTTTTAGACAAACAATGGAAAGCACGTTTTCCAGTTGCTGCTATCGGCACTGGCTTAGCTTTAATGGCAGCTGGTAAATTTACACCATTTGCTCCGGCTGTAATTAGTCTCTCGCCCTTTTTATCTACATTCCGTTATCCGGTTAAGCTGATGATCTTCCCGGCATTGATCTTGGCTCTAGCTGCTGCACGTGGCATTTATGTTCTGCAACAAAAAAGAGCAGGCAATGGGTTTCTAATTGGTTGCACATCCTTTTGGTTTGCTATTTTTGTTCTTGGGTTGATTATGGTTTCTTTTCCTGATCTGGCTCAAATCACAACTCACTATCCATGGCTTCAAGGCAAAAATTTCCCGATGGAGCCTATGGTACAAGTCCAAATATTACTTGGCGAAAGCTTACGTACAGCCTCCGTATTTGGTGCCTTGCCTTGTTTTCTGTATTGGCTCTACCAATCTAATCGCATCAAATTAAAGCTCTTTGCTGCCGGGCTTATTTTTTATTTGGCAATGCAGCTTTTCTATTTTTCATACGAATATGCCCGCCATTCGGCAACAGCAGGCTATTTCGAAAAACCAAGTTTTCTGGTTGCCCGACTGAAAACTTTGCTGAGCAAAGAAAATGACTTAGCTGGAAAAAGAGTTCTTGCTTTACATCGAGATCCTCTAGTGGTTCCACGTTATCGTTCTAGCAATGAAAGAGCCTTCGACGAAACCTATTATCAATACGCACGTTCTGTAATGTTATCCAACACGAATTTGAATTTCGGCATCGCTGAAACAGGTGGTTACGAAGCCGCAGAAACTAAGCATTTCCAAAAATTGTATCGCCAAATTCTGCTTACGACTACACAAAATCTTCGCAGCAAAGTTTTAGGTAAAACAGATTATGCCCTAGCGCGTTTTTGTCAGCTCACTGCTACTAATTTTGTGCTTACTCAAGCGCGAACAAAAAAAGACAGCAAAATAGTTGCCGCGCCAAAACTTGATACCAGCTTATTTGAGCTTGTAGACGATGATCAAAAAGAGAATATGCGTATTTATAAATGCATAAATACTTGTCCGCGCATTTATTTAGCTCAAAGTATCAAGCAGGTTCCGAACTGGCACAAATTTACACCAGATATTTGCGAGCCTAAAAACAAGGACTTACTTACCGATGTTTTTGTTGAAGCAAACACTGTTTCAATCAGTAAACCAACCGGACAAGGCAAGCTTATTTTGCTGAAAGACAAACCAGAAGAGATTGAAATTTCGGCTGAAATTACCGAGTCACAATTACTTGTGCTAGTTGATCATTTCTATCCAGGCTGGACAGCGTCAGTTGACGGGAAGCCTGTGCCAATCTTGCGCGTCAATTTATTCAATCGAGGGATTGAACTGCCGGCGGGAAATCACAAAATTACTTTTGCGTATAAGCCATTTGGGTTTTAGCTGCTAAGCATTAATAGTCCAAAGAACATGCATAGTTTCGCCTACTGCTAATTTTTGCCAGTCATCTTTTGCTTTGCGTAATTCATCGCATATTTTGGTTAAACGTGCGGATGTCCAAGGAATGGTTTGTACGCCAGGTGGTACCCACATCTCTTTGAGTTCGCGCTGACATGCAATCCAATCTTTATCCAGATTATCTAAAGCCATATGCAGAATTGTGCTAACAAGAACTTCGGCATACACGCCGATTTGCTTCTCGTCTTTTATTGCTTGTTGTGAGCGATCTTTTGCGTGAGGCTTTTGCTGCCCTTCTATTACTGTCATGCCGGAAAACATGGCTCCAGCAGCTGCTTTACCCCAGAATCCGTGGTCTAAGCCAAGCTCTCTTTCAATTATGAAATGAGCAAGATCGTGAGGCGTAACCTTTGGACGATCATGAGTCGGAACAGCTAAAACTACGCTATCCTTTCTCGTCACAACGGTTTGGCAGGCATTGAGGTCGATTCGTGTAAAAGCAATCTTCATTTGCGTTTGCGGCACCGGAGGCTTGTCAATATCAAGAGCTAATCATCTAGCATGATAAACTATTTCAGCTATTGAGCCCGCGTAGTTCAGCTGGATAGAACACCTCCGTCCTAAGGAGGGTGTCGGGAGTTCGAATCTCTCCGCGGGTGAAGTCTATATCTGGATTGCAGGATTTTGTTAAATTTCGCTTCCTGCGCCAGGGTGCAAATAGGGTGCGGAAATGGTTTTTTTGCGCGAATTTACTGACAATTCATTTCTGAATATCGATGAAAAATGATTGTATAGAGGCAAAATTAGGCACAAAAAGGAACTAAATAGCGTATCTTGCTTAGTTTTCCTATGAGTAGGACTAATTCATACGCTATATTGAAAGAATATATGGATTAGGTAAACAAATGATTTCATCTTTGCTTATGCGAAAGAAGAGTGTTCTCCATGAAAAGAAACAGGAGTTGCATTACGATGCACGTCGGCAACAAAATTATGTGCAATTACAAACTGGTGAGCTAATTCTATCTACGGATTGTATTACTCAATTAGAACTAGAAACCTTTACTAAGGTCTTTGGGGAAGGGCGAGATTTTGAATCGGAACCGGGCTAGTTAACCGTTTATGATTTTACTGATTAGCTCCAAGGATGATGTAACCACTGATTTTTTGGTAAATCGGTTAGATACACTTGAAATGAGCGCGTTCCGTTTTAATACAGAGGATCTCTATACTCAATATTCTCTGTCATACGAAATAGCGGATGAATCTGAAAGTTATATTCTCAGAGATAAATACAGAAATGTGTCCGTCGATCTTGCTAAGGTTTCCGGAGCGATTTTTCGTCGTCCAAAAAAGCCCGTAATTAAGTGCGTAGAAGAAGAGCTAAGCCATACTGCAAGTGAAATAGATGAACTCTTGCGAGGAGCTTGGGCTGCTATTCCTGAATCGGCATGGTTAAATAATCCACTCAATATTTGGAAGGCTAACAATAAAATTCGTCAATTGAATGTAGCGAGAAAATTGGGTTTTAATATACCAGTTACTCGCATTGCAACAGAGCCGCAAGAAATCTTACTATTCTCTTCTGATCTAAATGAAGAAATTATTTGTAAGCCATTAAGCCATGGGCTTATACAAGAACAGGATGAACAAATTCATTGTGTTTTTACGTCAAAAATAACAGAAGCTGACTTGGATTGGTTGCGGAAGACAAAATCTATTGCACCTATTCTTGTTCAACAGCATATAAAAAAAGATGTCGACATTCGAGTTACTGTAATTGGTAAGAAACTCTTTGCGGCGGAAATTCATTCTCAAGATTCTGAAGTTTCAAATGTTGATTGGCGCAAATGGCAAATTGGTTCAGTGGCTCCGCCTCGCCACGAATGTTGTATTTTACCGAAAGATATTTCGACAAAATGCTTGGGGCTTTTAGAGCACTTTGAGTTAAATTTCGGATGTATTGATCTAATCAGAACTCCTGAAGGTAAATTCGTTTTTTTAGAGATCAATCCGAATGGCAATTGGGTATGGCTGGAAAATCAATTGAGTTTTCCATTAGCAAATGAAATTATCCGACTAATAGCTGGGAGACGTGCAAATGTGCGTATTTGATTATTGCCGAGCTGTAGGACGTACTATGACAGATGCCTTGGCTAATACAATCAAAAAAAGAATTAGAAAGGAATTCGACGATAACTATAAACCAAAACTGGATGAAGATCAGAAGAGGATTCTTGAGTACCAACTCTCGTCGCCGTCTACCTCCACTTTGGAATATATGGCTAACTTATCGGAAACGTCATTCAATCATGAGCTAGATAGAGGTGTGCGAGTAGAATCGCGATTGTTTGGAGTTCTACAGATAGCAGCTTTAGCTGTAACGGTGGTAGTAGCTGCTGTTACTATAATTGCTGATGGAATTCATACTGTAGCAATGATGCTAAATCTATTTGTCCTGGCAATTATCATGCTAAAGGTTATGTTGCAGACTTTTCTTGTATTCATCCCTTATCCAGAGAGTCGAATTGGAATAAGCGATGTTCTAACAAATTTCAATTCGTTGGCAAGTCGCTACCAAGGGTCTATTAGGTCTCGATTAGAATTTGCGACAAAAGAGTTCTGGATAAATGAATATAAAAATACGCAATTCATGAAGTGTTTATTCAATCTACTATGGCTTCTTTTATTCTCGGGTGTTTTTGTGGCAGAAATACTATGGTTTGCACCACCAGCTCCGATTCCTGCTCCAGGACAGCCATTCTTTCGACGGTCAACATTTAATTTGCCCAGTTTTATAATGTTTCGTCGTTATTTATTTATGGAAGAAAATAAGTCTAAAATGCCAAATGTCCGCACACCTAGCAATAAATCTACGGCTGTGGTACCGAAGAAAGAGCCTACGGCTGTGATATCGGAGAGAGAACCGAAGGCTGTAACACCTGACAAAAAACCAAAAATCTTTGGTATAGAGTTGGGAGAACAGATCTTATTGTGGACTGGCATAGTTAGTTTATTGATTTCGTGTGTCATTGATAGATTTATGCTAAAAGTTGCATTCTATCGTCTATCTGAATAACATGAACGGCTTTATTAATCCAATAAACTCTCTTCCGCGTCATCCTCTAGAGACATAATTAAGGCTGTGGAAGTCTCAATCTCATTTACTGCCCATTCTCTAATTCGGCGAAGTTCATGATGTAAGAGTTGCTCTGCGGTTGCGATCAACTCTTGCTTTTGTTTTATAAGCTCTCCAACCCAGCCAATTTCCGAATTTGTTCCGGCACAAAATTCGTGAAATGCTCGGTCATCGTCATCGAAGATAGAGAAAAACTGTAATGTTAAAGGTGGTACTGTCGCAATTCCTTCATCGTTTAAATAAGGTTTTGGCAAATGTCTGGCAATTGCTTGTGCGAAAATCAAATCGCTATTTTTTAGCCAGTCGATTAATTCATCGGCTGGGAGCTGGCAGATCAACTCTTCAAGCTCCATAACGAAAAATCGCCATTGTGTTTTTTCTGAACTGATGAGTTCCTCAAGAGCGTTGAAAGCTGCTTTTGGATCAATTTTTGATACAGCAACTAAAATCTCCACCGCTTCTTTGTCTGTGCGAATTCCACTGGAAAAAACACCTTTTGTGGCTAATTTAGCGCAGAGTGTGGGATTGTCTGGAAGAAGCCATTTCAATAAACGACCCCACCAGTAAGAATTGTTTTCAATGGCAGACTCCGCTGCTGCTGAATTTAGCAATTGCCATGCAGCTTGCTTTACCTGTGGAGCGTTAATGATTTTAGTAACTTGTTCTCGATTCTCTTGATCTAAACGAGATGCAAGAAATTGAAATGCCAACGATGCTGCATCTGTGTTGCCAGACAAAGCTAATCCTACTAGTATTTCAAGAACACGGACGAACTCTGTAAGTGTTAGAGCATCTTTATCGGCTCCGTACATAAAGGACTTGAAGTATGCTATTGAAAGCCTTTCCTTTTGAAATAAAGAAATAGTCCTTTCCAGAGCCTGTAATGGTCGACGAGAAGACGTAAAGAGATCGAATGCCAACTCTGGTGATTCTTCTTGAATAAGATCCATGAGCTTGTTTACTCGTGAAAGCAATGATTCTTGTGTTGACAGAATCCCCTTGATATAGCCTTTTGCAAATAAAGCCCTTTTTGTTTGGGTGGCTGAAGTCAAAATCTTATCTAGATATTTGCCTTCTGAATCCAGTTTACCCAATTCTACGCCTAGCCAGGAAGAGTCTTTTGCTTGATCTGAATTGAGCCATTCTAGTTCTTTCTCAAACTGAGTCTCATTTATATAGAGTTGTTCTGCTAAGTCAGAGATAGTTTGATTGACATTTGACTCTCCTCTATGGACCAAGCGTGCCCATATCTCTGAACCAAATAAAGTGACTATTTTTCCGTGAATATCCGTAGGCTGAAGACTTTCATACCATAGCCGGACTTCATTAAGATACTCTGCGTATTTGGGTTGAGCATTCTGCTCACCAAAATGAAGATAATCTTCGAGCCGAGAGAGCAAAGTGCTAAGTGTGTTCTCATCATGTAAATATGGTTGTAACGCTAGTCTAATTTCAGGCAGAAATCCCCAGTGTAATAGGTCATCTATTCTCGTAATTGCCATTTCAACTAGCTTTGTTTTTAGCGAATCATTGCCAGATTTCAGCAACTCAATTAATACATTGGCTGCATCAGTAATACAGCCTCGATACTCTTTATTTGTCCTAGGACGCCATGGATCAGGGGGAACTCGCCCGCCGACAACAGATTGTCTTACTGAGCCAGTTTCATAATTATCTAGTACATGATTAAGAGCTTCAATTGCAAGCTTAGAATGCAAATCATTATTAGAACATAGATGTTTTTTGAGTATTGCCAGGCGAATATTGAATGGTACGGCTGTTCCAGATAATGCGATTTGAAATAATTGCATCCACTCTTTTGTTGCATTATTTCCAAGATTTGGCTCGCATTCAACTTCTGCCAGTCTAAGCAAAATTGCTTCGATATCGTTGAAACATTCAGGAAATGAAGCTAGTCTTTCGCATAACCAAACTAACTCTCTTCTAGATGAAGATCTGGATGAATGATAGTCATTTGTTATTTGAAGCTGAGAGTCAGTTGCTTGTTCTACGAGGCGCCGTAGCATTGGCAGATATCGTGATGGCTGAATTTCAATTAGTCGAACAAATCTGATAATCTTGTCGACGTTTCCCAAATCTCCTGAAGAAATGGAACTTGCCCAGCGGAGAAAGTGGTCGCCGACTAAACGGCTAATCTCCTTGCTTGCGCTGCGGGATATACGACGAATAAAAGGTTCCAAAAGAATTTTAGGAAGATTCTCAAAAAACTCGGTTTCATTTCCTTTTACCCACCTACTCCAAGCTCCTTGTAGAGCAACTTGAGTAATGATTTCTGGGCTTACTATTAAATATCGACCTGCTTTAGTTATAAATCCGGGTGGCTCATGTAGCTTTGTTGCAAGCTTAAGAACGTTATTCTTATCCAAATTCAGCATGGAACACATTGCATCAAGCTCTTCAACGTCTTTGCTTCGATAGTCTATTTTTGAAAAGAGTGATAAGGCTTCTACTACCTTCACTTCTTCTTCGGAAAGTCTATGGTCAATATAAGACCTTATGCTGGTAGGCGCGCCGGTATAACCGCCAGAGGCTTGAATAAAATTATCCTGTTGACACAGATCGGAAGCTAGTCTTATATAGCCACCTGCCAGCTCAGAGTAGCCTCTCCTTCTTTCATATGGAATCTCTGGAAAATTCTTTTCCAGAATTTCATCGATTATGTTTGAAGGCATTTTATCCAAAACATATTCATCAGACAGACCTTTTTCTAAGCCAAGACCAATGGAAATTATTCTGACTCTATTTGAGTGACCTTTAAGAAGTTCGCGTAGTTTAAATTGTCCCTTTGCTGACGATTCGTCCGAAATCAAGATGGCTGCTCGATCTGTGTTCGCAAGCTGTGTTGCCAGACGCTTTGCGCGATCCTCGTCAGCAACATATGATACTAGTAAGCTTGCTCCATCAATTTCCTTGATGATTTCATAGACTAAGCGAGTTTTTCCAACACCGGCATTTCCAGCAATGGCTAGTACTACGTCAGCTGGCATATGTGACATATTCAGATGATTGAGAATGCTGTTAGTTAAATTGTCCCACTCTGGAACAGGAACATATTTAGGTGTTCCCTGTGTTATGTTCTTTCCCCAAGCTGTGAATAGTAGCCCCTCACTGCAAATACCTTTATGAAAGAACTCTTGTACTAAAGTAGGAAATAAGCTAAGCCAAGGTGCAAGGTGTTCTGCAGTAACAATCCTGCCTTCTGCCGAATTGTTTGTTATTTTTGCCAACTCGGCATTTAAGACTTTTTCTTTTTCGAGAAGACTTTCCGGGGGAAGACTGTCACAGACGCATAATCTATAAGCATAGCCATTTTGTATGCATTCGGTTGCGTAAGGCTTTTTCAGCTCTTCGCGAATTTTTGCATTTGTAATTTTGCTGAATTCTTGAGCCTTATACTGCCAAATTGTTTTTTCATTTAGAAAACCAATTGAATCATTTATGGAGCAGTTTATTTGCGTATCAACTCCACCATCCGGTTTCGCGGTTTGTAGGTTGCTCAATATCTCGTTCTGTTTTACACCTGAAAGATGTGCTTGGGCTCTAAGAATAGAGTCACAAAATTGTGTGAACCTGTCTCCGGTTGCTGGAAGACGAAGAGAAAGAACATCAGATACCGTAGCTTGAAAAATAGAATTCATGGACATACTCAAATCGCAAGACCAATGAATTATATGGTCTTTGGGCACATATGAGAGGGAGTTATAGTTCGAATGCTGCTCTTGGCAATAAGGGAGGCAGGGATTACACGCCTTCGCAGAGTTGGGCAATGGTCATATTAAAGACAGCGGCAATTTTAGCTAGCTTTGCGAAAGAAGGTCCAAAAACACCCCTTTCGATATCGCTAACATAGGATTGTTCAACTTCAATTCGGGCGGCTAATTCTTGTTGTGACCAGCGATTTGCCTTTCTAAGCTGCTGTATGCGCTTGCCGAATTTTTTTATAGCTCTTTTGCCAATATCCATAGCAGAGACTTTCCAGTCTTTGCTCGATATATGGCAAACGGTATTTCCTATAAAATTGGACTTAAATAATGAATATATGGGCTTTTCTATGCTTTACTATTGCGGTACTCAAGAGGGGGCTCTTCGGGAGCGCGGATTACCAATGCTGTTTGTGAAACAAGTACTTTTGGGTGCTACATCTGTTTTTTTTGCGTCTTTGCTTATGACTCAAAACTCAGCTTTGGGCGAATCAACGAAGACTGGTGTTATAAATGACCCTGCTTCGAGTGTTGCTGTTTCCGAATCTTCTTCGGGTGGCGTGCAAACTCAGGATGATAATGGGACAAGAGCAGTAATTGAACAGCTAAGCAAACAAATCACACTCAATCCGGAAGATGAATGTACCTATTTGTTTAGAGGAAATGCGTATCTTAGACTAAATGAGTATCAGCAAGCTATTCAAGACTACCTGGCGGTCATAACATATTCCAAAGGCGATCTTAAACTGATTGCTTCTGCTTATAGCAATATAGGTGATGCTTTTACCGGCTTAAATCAACCTGAAAAAGCGCGGGCAAATTATGTAAAGGCAGTTAATACTGATCCGCAGCTAGTATTAGCTTATAGGGGGCTTGCTGATCTCTATCGTCATGAAAAAGACTATCAAAAGGCGATTACGATATACAGTCAAGCAATTAATATCGATCCTCGGTCGATACTGTCTTACCGTGGTCGTGCTAGATCTTATCGTGCACTTGGAGAATATCAAAAAGCAATTGATGATTATAGTCAGATCATTACTTTGGAACCGCAGCCTGAGTCGGGATTGAACTATAGCGGCCGGGCTTATAGTTATTACAAGCTATGTGAGTACAAGAAGGCGATTGAGGACTACGATCAAGCAATCAGAATAGAGCCAGGGTATATATGGGATTACAGCGATCGAGCAAATGCACATTATCAGCTTGCAATAACCAGTCTAGATACTGAAGCTGCAAAATCGGAAGCATCTAAAGCAATTCAAGATTGTATTAGCGTATTAGGTATGAACCCAGAGAATGCGCTTGCTGCAGAAACTTATACAACTTGTGGAATGGCTTATGATCGCCTTAAACAGTACCAAAAAGCGTTAGAGAGCTACGAATTAGCGATCAAGAAAGATTCGAAATATTCGGGAGCCTATTATTTTCGAGGAGTGACTTATGACCATTTGCATCAATATCAAAAAGCCATCGATAGTTTTAATATAGCAGTAGCACTAGATCCTAAAGATCCACGAGTCTACATTTTGCGTGGAAGCAATTACAATAGCTTGGGACAGCCCTTAAAGGCGATAGCAGACTTCAGCCAGGCTGTTCTTGTCGATCAGGCTGGACGATGGGCTTCTGAAGCTTTTCTCTCTATGGGCGATATTTACAATAAGCAGGGGCAACTTCAAAAAGCCTTGGAGGCATACAGTAATGCCATAAAAAAAGAACCAGCAAATAGAACTGCTTATAGTCAACGTTCCGTTATTTATCGCGAATTGGGACAGCATCAAAAAGGGATTGAAGATCTAGCCAAAGCGACGAATAAGCCAAATGCATACAGAGAAGTTGCCGCGGTTGTTTATTATGGTCTTGCGATTAAAGCACACCCAAAAGAAGCCTGGACATATGCTGGTCGTAGCGCGGCTAATAGAAAGCTGGGATTGTTGCAAGAATCGATGGAAGATAGTAGCTTAGCGATTGTTTTGAATCCTAAATTTGCACCTGCTTATATGGAGCGAGGTATGACGTATAAGAAATTTGGAAATCAACAGAAGGCTCTTGATGATTTCAAAAAAGCTGTCAGCCTTGATCCTAATCTAGCTCCGAAGATAGCGCTTCAAGACTCATGTTTCGGTATTTGAAAGAGGGTGATATGAGGAAGATGTCCGTGCCATTTTTTGCTAAAACGATTATTCTTGCAGTGATGTTGATATTGAGTCTTTACTCTCCTGTAGAGGTTCTTTCGCGTAATAAGGAAAGAGATTGGCACGAAGGTACCCTTATTGATTTACAAACATCGCGAGATTTAGTCAAATACAATTACACTGGCAGTGCTAATACATTCAATAATCAAAATTATTCAAGCCAAACTTCTTTTTCTGATGCTTCCATTCAACCGCAATATAGAGTCTATGACACAATAAAAATCGAAGATGCCGAACGCACATATTTGGCATCACGTGACTTACCATGGAGATGGTCAAAATCGCCAAACCTGGTAATCAATGGTCCCGTAAAATTTGCAATAGAGAAACGAAAACTATTTGTTGTTGACAATGATGGCAAAGAGTATGTAATGTCGATAACTAGGCAAGTTCAAAAACAAGCTGACGTATCCATAAAATCTTCTTCTTTGATACAAACAGAAGCTAATTAATAACTAGCTTTCATTATTCACTGGAATAAGTTCAAAATCTGCACCGGCTAATTCTTCTTCGGTAGGTGGCGGAAGTTGAGCCAAAAAGTCTTCGTATGTTAGAGCCATATTTACGCTCTCTATGTGTATGGCAGGTTTACCCCAGCCTCTATCTAGCAGAGCACTTGCGGCATGTACTCGTGCGCTGGCAGGAGCTTTCTTGTCTCTGGCGATTTCGATCAAAGTAGTTAAGGCTTCTTCAGTGTATTCTTTTGCAAGCTCGCTAATACGATACGATTCTTTGGGTCTACCCAGCGGATTGCCGGATTGTCCCGGTTTGAACATGCCCGGATGTCTTCTCTTTCCACTCATGGCTGACGCTCCTTTATTCTTTGCTGGTGCACAATCTGATGTTTTTCTGTGACCAGTATTGACTGGGACTCAATTCTCTTGCGCGAGCCCAAGGACGCATAGATTTCTCCATTTCTTCGCGGGCTCGTCTGATTTCAATTAGTACATTTCGTGTGAATTCGATATCTTTTGGCACTTCTTGAAGATGGATTTGGAGCCATTCAATATCTGAGCCGTGCCATCCTCCGAAAGAATTACCGTACCTTACGGTACATCCTCTTGTTCCGTCTGGGGCTTCATATACTTTGTAGCCTTCTTTTATTCCTTTGGTAAATTGGGCTAATGATTTTTGTGGAGAGAAAAAATAATCCGTAGTTACTGTTTGCTTCAGGACTGCTCGAAAATCGTCAGTACCGCACTTCCTACACATAATTTTCTCCTTCTATGTTTTGACAGGTTTTGATACGTTGATGATAAATTCTGCTAATTTCAGCTCTTTGCTGATCCGTCCAAGATAATGAGCGGAAGTCATTTAGAATCGCGAATATCTCTCCTATTGTTGTTGCAGTATTAATTCGCGCCTTCCAAGGTCGTAAGTCATTTGTCTGTAGAGAGAGTTCTGCTGCAAGAAAATCTGCCTTCTCTCTTTCTATTCTGTTCATTGCGCGGTCAAAAGCTTGTAATAGATCTGTCATTTTTTGCCTTTTGCGTAATTGGCGAATTTGCGGAATTGATGCAGTCCTTAGAGTTATTGGCTGATTGAAGAAATGCTTATAATGCATAATCTCTTGGAGCATCTTTTGAAAAAAGCCCAAGCGATGTCAAAAAGGTCATAGATTGTGCTTTTCCTCAAAATCTTCCAAATCTTCCGATTCTTCATTCATGTAGCTGGTGGTGGATTTTAGAAACCATATTGTGGTTACCTTCCCTTGCCCACGTTTGCCACCTCTTTTTTGTTGTTCAATCAATCCCATTGATTGAAGCTCCGTAAGGATCTTTTTGAGCTGTTCTGCCGGTAAATGTCCGTTGAATAAGTTACTCAGCTGAGTTTGTGACTTTTCTCCTTTCGATAAAGCTTGCAGAATTTTCTTTGTATGAGGATCGTTTTCTGAAGTGCCAAAAATGTAGCGCGCTGAATGTAAGCAGTATTGCCATAATGCGAGTGAAGCTCTGAGATGAATAGTGCGAATTGTGTTACTGCCATCTAGTAGGGCATAGATGAGCGATAGTCTCATAACTTGGGCTTCGGCTCTTGCTGTTATGGCTCCAAACACACCTGATTCGTCGCGGGAAACTGTTTTGTATACTTGCTTCCATATATCTTTCGTCTCAGAATCAAGTTCAAAAGAACCGTATCTTTCAGAGGATTTAATGACTTCAGCAAGTCGGCTTGCCAAATTCTGAACAATACCAATATCCATGGGGATCGGGAGTGGTACTAGCTTCTGTCTGCGAGCACAAACCCACAGCAAACGATTCGCAAATCCGTTCCATATTTCGCTAGTTTTTAGAAGATTGGTCAGCTCCTGTCTCGTAATATGTCCCACGATGCATATGTGAGCGTTTGTTGTTTTAATCCGATTGGATTTAGTTAGCGGTTCAATATTTCCGTTGTCCCAGGCATTGCGTATAATCGCGGATAATGTATTTCCCTCTCTTTGCATGGCTTTTAAGGGCGCTCCTAGCTCGCCCTCTAGCACTAAGAGGCGCTTGTCCGCTACCCCGGCATCCTCTAACTCGCCTTCCTTATTGAGTTTTTCTCCCGGATCTCTAACTGCGTATGCAATTCCTTCTCCGCTCGAAAGAGGTCCACTGGAAACCTTTAGAAGTGGTAAATTATGCTCTTTTTCAGCAGTTTCAAATATTCTCTTAACAGGGTTTGTCGATGTGCCTTTTCTGGCGCGACCAGAAGCGCCTACTATTGCTGCCATTAAACGTGGAGAGTGTTTTGTATCCCCAATATCTAAGTAACAGTTGGTACCAAATGCGGCACCTGCATATACTAATGTCGTGACCAAAACCGCTGCAGGGTCAGCTTCGCTATTCTCTATTGCAGCCCTGGTAATATCTCCTGCTAATCCATAAAGTGCCGGACTTTCTAATACTGGCCATGCCATTGGGATACTTTCGCAGAGGATAGATTCTTGATCGTGATCTGAATCTTTGGATGTTGTCCATGCTGCTTGGTCAACGAGTTCTTTTAGGCTAGCCATTAAGTTCTCCTTGTTTTATCAGGAAATCTAGCCAATCTGAGCCCTCTTCTGGGGGTATTAAAAGTTTTACTCTTTTGCCAGCGGTTAACATGCGGTCTTCTAGCTTTTTTGCATGGGTTTGTCCGGCACCTTTTTTATCGTTATCGGCAAAGATAATGATGTCTATAACTGAATCTGGGATCTCTAGATTTGCCATTCCATTAGCAGAAATAGCGGACCACACTGGATATTTTGTGGCGACGTGACAAGCTAATGCAGTTTCAATACCCTCGCTTATGCCGAGTATGGTTGTTGGTTTGTACAGTCTAATTCCAGCCCCATTAATTGAATTTTCTACAGATGACATAAGCTTTTTGGGATTGCTTACAGGGGCTTTTTTTCCATCATCTGTAAGATAAGTTCGATGAATCGTTATGGGTTTATTGCTAAGATCTGCAACTACAGCCAGCATGGCGGGAAAGCTGTTAATGTATGCGCTGCCTTCGTAATAGCTGAGTTTTCGATGAAACCTCAGGGATTTGGGAATGCGATCTAGTAATATCCTTCTGGTTTGTGTGAGGTATTGATGGGCTGGGTCGCCAGGGCTGATTGGTATTGCTGAATCCCAAGTTTTTTGCAGTTTTTCTTTCGCTTGCATAGTGGAAATCTTCGGAGATACATAGACTGGCTGCTTATTGTTGAAGTTCTGGTCACCTAAATGTGTGGCTACTATTTCGAATGTTTCCTTAATGCTCTTATTTAGGTGAAGCCCTAGAAGCTTGAAGCCATCGCCGGCTCCGCAGTTGTTGCAAAAGAAAGTTCCGTTACCGTCTTTGTTGTCAAAGCGAAATCTATCCTTGCCATTGCATACAGGGCATGGTCCATGCTTGCTAGTGAGGTATGATGAATTGATGCCACATAAAGGCAGAATGTTTTGCCATTGTCCTTTTGTTGCTTGTTTAACTTCTGAAAAAGATATTCTTGAAGTCATTTGTGCCTCTCTACGATTCGTTTTGGTTGATACGGCTGTTTCGAATTTTTTTCTATCTCTGCAAAAGTGGGACCCCTGGCACGAGTGTGCTTGCATCGCTGGGATGCCTATACCCCCTCTCCAATCACAAAAAGGATGGGCCGGGTGGGGGTGGGGTC
>JAIEOQ010000005.1 GCA_019750335.1 Candidatus Obscuribacterales bacterium | reverse complement strand
GGTATTGCTACCTCGTTCGACTTGCATGTGTGAAGCACACCGCCAGCGTTCGTCCTGAGCCAGGATCAAACTCTCCATTGCTAAAACCGCTTGGTGTACAAGCGGGCAAACAAAGCTTGTTTGATTTGGCCTACTCAAAATTATTGACAGGCTATATGTTCATGGCTATTCAGTTATCAGGGTTCAAAATCGCGCCGCCGAATTAACGACTGCGCATAAGAAAGAATGATATCAACTCCTATAAGTACTGTCAAATCGCGAAAGCCCGTAGAATGGCGTGTTTTGTACTTCTGTGAACAAAACCTTCTACACCATTACTTAAGGATCTAGGAAAATGGGCTATTTTGCCTACCTATATATGTATAAGGAAAAGCAGCGGAACATAAGTCGCCGCTAATAGAGCCGTTCCCCGAGATCCATATATGTACAGTTCTATCTGACTTGACGAAGCAATATTTGCGGAGAGTACTTCTTACGCGCCCCGCAGACTACTGCAACCCGAGTGCCCAATATCTGACTCATTAGATAGGAGTCAGATAACCTGGCTGAAAGCAGCGAATCAGTGCGTTCAACTTTGTCGCTAGAGAAACCTATATTTGTTGCATATCCGCCGTATACCATTTTTGCCAAGTCCGGATTTCCACATTCAAGAACCAGCAACTTAAGGCGCTCGCGAAAAGGCGAAGAGATAGCGTAATCAGCAATAACTCCGATCTGAGTTCGATCGATCATCAACGAATTGCCAAAAGGAACATTGGAATATCGACGCAAAGCCAAAGGCCCCATGAACAATTTCTCACTGCCTTTTATTTTGTCCCAATTGGGCAATGCATTGAATAGGGCTGGCAAAGGTGCGGTCTGCCGTGATTTTATTGAAAGTTTGTCGGCAAATTTAGCTAATACAGCCATAGCCTCGTCATCATTATCTGAATTCGTTTTCAATAAAACAAAACGGTTGTGCTCCCAAAAACAAATGCAATTGTCGTCTTCTGACGACGCATCACCGCGAATTACAACAGTAGACGCACCTTGGCGCATTACAGAATAAGCACCGTAAGCACCTTGGGGCGAAGCAAAAATATATTCATTCACCGAACAGATGCTTCGCCCTTTACGAAACACTCGACAAATCGCTTTTATGCAGCCGTATTCTCTAAGGATGTCCGCTGGTTCATCCCCGACTTCCTCGACCTCTTTACCGTCAGCGGTCAATATTGCTTCGCCAGGAGCGGCAGCAAATACGGTTACTGTATAGGCATCCTGCCAGCCCGGAGCGGCAAGAGCAAAAATAGGCTCGGAAGGAACAACCGGCGCATTTACAGTCGGAACAGACTTATCATAGTGCGGCGTTGCCGGCATTAATTTGCGCTGCGAAGACGAAGTTTCAACCGGCTGCGAATATGCAGGCAAAAGCTGCACACACACAAACGAAGCTGCAAGCAAAATATTCTTCAACCAGTTACAGCTAGCCTCGGTAATTCGTTGCGGTACCATTCAATCGTTTTTAAAAGACCTGTTTTTAAATCTGTTTTTGGTGTCCAGCCAAATAATTGCTGCGCTCGGCTGATATCAGGCAACCGTCGCTGCGGATCGTCTACCGGCAACGGCTTATAAACGATCTCCGATTTTGAATTCGTCAGCTCTTTGATTATTTTGGCAAGTTCAAGCACTGTTTTTTCTTGAGGATTGCCTAAATTTACCGGCTCGTGAAAGCTCACATCCATCAAGCCGCAGATGCCGTCTACCAGATCCGACACATATTGAAAGCTTCTTGTTTGCTCACCTTTACCAAAAATTGTTAGCGGCTCATTATTCAACGCTTGCTTAATGAATGATGAAACAACGCGTCCGTCATCAGGTCTCAAGCGCGGTCCGTAGCAATTAAAAATGCGGATTATGCGTGTATCCAAACCGTGTTTTTTGTGATACGCCATTGTAATTGCTTCAGCGAACCGCTTCGATTCGTCATAAACTCCTCGCGGTCCGATCGGATTCACATTACCCCAGTAAACTTCCGATTGTGGGTGAGCAAGCGGATCTCCGTAAACTTCCGAAGTGCTCGCTAAAAAATATTTGGCTTTTTTAGCGACAGCCAAGCCAAGCGTATTGTGCGTGCCGAGCGAATTTACTTTAAGAGTTTCAATCGGTAGCTGCAAATAATCTATTGGGCTTGCCGGGCTGGCAAAATGTATGACCCAATCAAGATCGTTTATCAAATGAATATGATTGCTGACATTATGATGAATGAATTCGAAACGCTCATTTGATTTGTGCTGAGCAATATTGTTGTAATTGCCCGTAATCAAATTATCCATCACGGACACGTAATGTCCTTGAGATAAGAGCCTGTCAGTGAGGTGTGAACCGATAAAACCCGCACCACCGGTAATCAAAATTCTCATTGACCAATACCTCGGTAAGTAAAGCCCGCTTCGCTCAATTCGGATTCAACAAGGAAATTGCGTCCATCAATAATTAGAGGCCATTGCATTTGGTGAGCCAGGCTATTCCAATTTGCTTCAGCAAACTCATTCCATTCAGTGACTAAAACTAAAGCATCAGCCCCGCTAGCTAGCTCTTCAAGATTCTGGCAATAATGAATGTTCAATTCAGGATGAAGACGCTTGCAAGAATCCATACTCACAGGATCGTAGGCTCGCACCTGAGCCCCCATTTTCTGCAACTGATAAGCAATTGTAAGGCTTGGAGCATCGCGCAAATCATCGGTGTCCGGCTTGAAAGAGAGACCGAGCAAACCGATGGTCCGACCTTTGATGATCTTCAATTCTTCTTGCAGCTTTTTGATTGCACATAGGCGCTGGTTTTTATTGACATTTATAGTTGCTTCTAAAAGATGGGTCGGACAACTATATTCTCTTGCCACCTCAATCAGAGCATTGACGTCTTTGCCGAAACAACTGCCGCCCCAACCAACGCCCGCTCGTAAGAAATGAGTGCCAATGCGCTTGTCTAAGCCTATCCCTAGCGCCACTTGAGAAACATCAGCTCCAACTTTTTCGCAAATACCGGCTATTTCATTGGCAAAGCTTATTTTCATCGCTAAAAAGGCATTGGCGGAATATTTGATCATTTCGGCCGAGGCTATGTCGGTGACAACGAAAGGCACGTTACTAAACCCGTTCGGTCGCGGCGTACCAGCAGGCGGCTCAAAAGTTTGCTCGATTACCGGACGATACAGTTCGCGCATCATTTCGACCGCCATCGGATCAGCCGTTCCGACTACAATACGATCGGGATAAAAAGTGTCATAAACAGCACTGCCTTCGCGCAAGAATTCCGGATTGCTGGCTACGGTTACCAACGGGGATTCAACTTTTGAGCTACGCACCGGGACAGTTTGTACCGACTGCTGCCCTTGTTTTACAAGCATCTCAACCCAGTTACCGGAACCAACCGGAACTGTAGATTTATTTACGACAATACGCTTACGTGTGGTATCCAAAGCGCCACCAATCTCTTTGGCGACTTTGACTACATAAGACATATCCGGTTCGCCGGACGGCATCGGCGGCGTTCCTACAGCAATAAATATGATTTCGGACCTCTTCACGCCTTCGGCGATACTGCCCGAAAAGATCAAATTGGATCCATTGGCATATTTCTGTAAAAGTTCGTCCACGCCCGGTTCGAAAAAAGGTGTTTTACCTTTTTCCAACATAGACAACTTGTTCTTGTCAGCCTCTACTAAAATCACATGATGACCGAGATGAGCCAGACTGCAGCTGGTTACCAACCCGACATAGCCTGCTCCAATTACGCAAATATCCACTTAAAGGCCTTCTCTATAGGATGAGGGACACTCAATATAACAATAAGTCGCCCTAAATGTCAGATTGCTGAATCTTGTGTTAGCCTCTCTTAATGGGAATTCCTGTTGACGACTTTATAAAAACTATAGCGCGCTTACGCGCACCGGATGGCTGCCCTTGGGATCGCGAACAAGATCACAAGAGTCTGGCTCGCTATTTGCTGGAAGAAAGCTATGAAGTATTGGAAGCGATACATCAAAATGATCCGGACAAGCTAAAAGAGGAGCTCGGCGATCTTTTATTGCAAATTGCTCTTCACGCGCAAATTGCCTCCGAAAGCAACCAATATAACTTTGACGATATCGCGGCTGTAATTAACGCAAAAATGATTACACGCCACCCTCATGTATTTGGTGATGCGCAAGTCTCTTCCGCAAGCGAAGTTGTTAGCCAATGGGAGGCAATCAAAGCCAAAGAAGCGGAAGCGAAAGGACAGAAGAACGGCTCCGCCTTGGATGGCATCACTACTACTTTACCGGCACTTTTAAAGTCTCTGAAAATTTCAGAAAAGGCTGTCGGACAAGGGTTCGAATGGCAAAATTTTGACGAGCTCTGGGATAAAGTACTAAGCGAGTTAGCTGAATTAAAAGAGGCTTTAGCTCTACCAGAAAGCGATCAACGTCAAAGCGAAGTGGAGATGGAGCTAGGGGATCTACTTTTTACCTTAGTCAACGTAGCGCGCTGGAACAGCCTGAACCCTGAAGAATCACTTCTACGCGCTGTCGACAAATTCAAATTACGTTATCGAACCATGGAAGAAATTTCGGCTGCGCCCTTAAACGAGTTGAGCAAGAATGAGCTTGCCGAACTTTGGAATCAAGCCAAAATAAAAACACAAAAAGATTTATAGGCTTTGCTTATTAGCGACAGCCATCGGTAAACTGCTCGCGGAGGCGTCCTCAACTCGCGGTTTACGCGGTAGTTTCGAAACTTTTAGCGGTACGTTGCTTTCCAAACTCAAATCAATATATTCAATGTTATCCGACAAAGAAGTCACAGTCGGCACAACTGAAGCTAAGCGCCCGAGACGTTTAGTCAGAGATGCATCAGCCGCACCGATATGCAAACAAAAATCTCCGGCTTTCACAATTACATCTGCCGGCTTGCGCAAATCAACAGAGTCAACTTGGGAGCCAACTTGAGCAGTAATATAATTAGTCCAATTAGACCAGGCTTCAATGTCAGCCGGTTTCATTTTCGTGGCTGAACTGCCAAATATTTTCAAGCCCGGTTGCGGCACAGCTGGAAATTGCTCAAGAGGAATTAGTCGTCCGGTTTCTGATATGACAGCGCTAGGCAAAGTATCCGGGTCGTTGGCAAAAGTAGCCCAGGGAAACTCTTCCATCAAGTTAACGACTAAATGCGGGTGGGGCGCCAAGTAACGTCGCACAAACGCATAGCGAACATCAGCCAACTGCTTGACCTTATTTTCCATCTCTTTGGGATCAAGAAGATATAACGGCCGATTCAAATAGGGACGAAGCACGGCACGCACCTGCTCCACCTGAACGACTTGATTGCCTTGAACCACAATATCGGTTTCCGGATCATTGAGAAACCATTTAATTCTGGTAAAACCGCAAATACCCAAGAAAAGCAGAGCGGACAAAAATATATAACGAAAAATTTGACGCCGCACACGAGCTACACGTGCCAACTTGCGCTTTTGGCGCCGTCCTCTGATTCTAGTTTCACGTTCTTGCAAATATTCTTTCATGGCTGGCACAATTCTCGCTTAAACGGCGATAAATCAACAGTGCCTGTAAAGCTAATGTTTGCCGGTCCGCAAATACGGACATGATGGTCCTCTCCCGACCAGGAGATTTGCAAGTCGCCTCCCGGCAAGCGAACCGTAGCTTCCCGCTCCAAACAGCCTTCCAACACACCAGCCACCAGCACTGCGGCAGCACCGCTGGCACAAGCCAAAGTCAGACCGCAACCTCTTTCATAAACAATGACTTCGGCAAAACGAGAGTCACGCAAGCGAACAAACTCGACATTGACTCCTTGCGGAAAATAAGCGTCTTTTTGCAACTCGGAAGCAACTTGCCCATAGCTATCAGCTGAAAAAGCAGGATTAAAAATGACACAATGCGGATTACCCATACCAACACACGTAATAAAAATTTTGCCGCAACTGGTAGAGAATTCTTTACGCACCACAGGTTCAGCATTCGCTTCCGCAACCGGTATCATCGCCGGATTTAACAAGGGTAAGCCCAGATCGCTTTGAATTGAAAGCGCACTTTCATAAAGAATTCCGACCGCACCTTTTGCCGTCGATACGTTGAACTCATTCTTCTTTACGATCTGTTTTTCCACCGCCCAAAACGCTAAGCAGCGAATGCCGTTTCCGCACATTGCTGAAGTCGAACCATCACTATTGATATAGGTCCAAGACAGATCACAATCATTCTTTGATTGACCAACAATAATCAAGCCGTCAGCACCAACACCAAAATGACGGTCGCATAATTTAACAGCTAACTTCGATAAAGTTGCCGCCTCGGACTTCACGTTTAGAGTAGTAAAAACGGAAACAAGCTCAGCTTCGTCTAAAAGCACGAAATCATTGCCCAGGGCTTGCATTTTAGTAAAAGAGAGGTTGGCTTTGGCATTGCTCGAGCTATGCTCTCCCGAAATATTCGGTTTTAGCATTTGCATGAACTCGTCCTTTTCCAAAGCTGGCGCCCTCACAAATTATAGCGAAAGCTATCTCTTCCCAGACAAACCTTGACAACTTTTCACCTAATTCTATGGTCAATGACTGAGATAGAATGGTCGGCAATTATCAGGAGAATCACTGGCAATGAGAATATATATCTCGGCAGATCTGGAAGGCGTTAACGGAATTGTCCACTCAAGCCAGACTCAACCGGGAGAGCCTGGTTATGAAAGAGCGGTCGCCCTCATGCATCAAGAGCTGGCAGCCGTTATTAAAGGTGCACGTTCGGCCGGCGCAACAGACATTTATGTTGCCGACGCACACTGGGACGGGCGGAACCTCAGGCACGAATTGCTTCCCGAAGGAGTGACACTCTTATCCGGCTGGCAAAGACCTTATTCGATGGTTGCCGGAATTTCAGGAAAAGCCGCGGCAAAAGAGCTTTGCGACAAACCTTTCGACGGGGCGTTTTTCGTCGGTTATCATGCTCGCGCCGGCGTTGCTTGCGGTGTACTCAGCCATACTTACCGCGCTCAAGTATTTTTAGATGTAAAACTTAATGGTAAAAGCGTAGGCGAAATCGGATTAAATGCCGCCTTAGCTGGTTTTTTTGGTGTACCAATCGGTCTTGTAACCGGCGATGACGCCGCCTGCCAAGAGGCGATTGAATTGCTCGGTCCATTACCGACTGTTGCAGTAAAAAAAGCGATTTCACGTTATTCAGCTGCTTTCATGCCCGCTCAAGAGTCCCTGGAAAGCTTACGTCACAGCGCTGTTGAAGCGATGAATAAACGCGATTATTGGAATGTTTATTTCCCACCCAAACCGTCTACTTTGCAGATAACTTTCTTCGATCCAGCCATGGCTGACGGTGCGGAGCTTCTTCCCGGCGTTAAGCGCTGCGACGACCGCCAAATTGAAATTACTGATGAAGACTATAGTGTGCTCTTTCGTTTATTTCTGGCCGCTGGAGCAATTGGCGCCAGCCGAAAAGATCCTCACTTCTGATTAAATTTTGT
This sequence comes from Candidatus Obscuribacterales bacterium, assembly GCA_019750335.1. GTDB lineage: Bacteria > Cyanobacteriota > Vampirovibrionia > Obscuribacterales > Obscuribacteraceae > JAIEPM01. The sequence continues at coordinate 491,483 of JAIEOQ010000005.1, read as the reverse complement.
CAAATTTCCCCAAGAGCTGAAGATTCAGACGAATCTCCGGGTATTTAGAAACTGTTAAGCAATTTATGCGCTATGGCTCAAGCCGTGGGATGGTCTCTATGTCGATACCTAGTCAGCCGATGGATGAAGGACAAATGTTTCAACCGCCGTCTCCGGCGCCATTGAAACAACAAGTAATTGCTCTCAGCCAGAGTTATCCTTGTCCGCGGTGCTCGTCGGGCATTCTTGAACCATTCGGTCACACCGAAACCCTTGCTTGCAATAGCTGCGACCGTGGCTTCGTGCCTTTACGCGGAGGCCGTCTTTTATTTCCAGCCAACACTTTAGGCTGGCGAATTGCACCGACATTTTGGTGGGACGGTATGCGCTGGCATTGGGGCGGCACAACAGCCACTAACAAACAATTAGGCGTTATCGTTCTTTTAAGCTTGCTACCGGTCATTGCTCTCTTAACTGGAGCCAGCCTAGAAGCTTCTTGGTGGGAAAATAATATGCCCCACTCTTGCCCTCCGACTCTAGTTGGCCCGATAATCGGCTTGATCACCATGCAGCTGATTTATTTTTGCTGCTGGGACTTTGAATTTTGTTCGAAGAAACGCGACAAGCAATAAATGGCCGAAAACAACTCCTTTTCTCATACGCCTGTGCTTTTGGCGGAATCCATGCACTGGCTCAACCCCAGACCGGGTTTAGTCTGGGTAGACGCTACAGTGGGCTTGGGCGGTCATTTAAGCGAAATAATAAAAAAAGCCGGTCCTGACAGTACTGTTATCGGCATCGATCAAGACCAAGAAGCTCTTGATTTAGCCAAAGAACGCCTGAAAAAAGACGGTCTATTAGACCTTTGTCCAAATTTGCATTTAGTTCAAGGCAATTTTTCAAATATTGAGCCGATCTTGGATGAGCTAGGGATCGAGGCTATAACAGGCGGCATTTTGGCTGACATTGGCGTTTCATCATTTCAACTTGACAACAGCGAGCGAGGCTTTAGTTTTCAAACTACGGCGCCTTTAGACATGCGTATGAATCGAGACCAAACTCTAACGGCTGAGACTTTGGTTAACACACTGCCGGAGATTGAGCTGGCCAACCTGATTTATCGTTTCGGCGAAGAAAAATTCAGCCGCAAAATCGCTAAAAGAATCGTTGACGCACGCCCGCTTAAACAAACTTCTGAATTAGCCTCAATTGTCATGTCGGCTGTCGGCAGAGCCCGAGGCGGACGAGGCGATTACGAAAGAATTCATCCAGCCACACGTACTTTTCAGGCATTACGCATCGCCGTAAACGATGAGCTCGGGGTCTTAGAAAAATTCATGCACGATGCCATAAAGAAATTGAAAGCTGAAGCACGCATAGTTGTCATTAGCTTTCATAGCCTTGAGGATCGGCTAGTTAAGCAAATTCTCAAGAGCCACAGTATAAGCTGCATTTGCCCGCCTCGGTACCCGATTTGCACTTGCGACAAAAAACAAGAATTGAAAATACTCACAAACAAACCTTTACAACCCTCCGATATAGAAACACTTGCCAATCCCCGGAGCCGTAGTGCTAAACTACGGGCTGGGGAAAGAGTGGGCTAGAGCAACAGATGTCGGCAGTGCCAAACGTGATCAATGCTGAGCCGTGGGAAACACGATCCGCTTCGGATTCTCTACCATCCGTGGTGGCAAAGAATAATTCTTCGCGTATCTCCATCGACTCTTTGCCTGATTGGACCCCGCGAATCAGTCACAGACAAGCACCGATTCTAGTAAAAACGAATCGCATCTTGCGAGCGCTTTTAATCGGTTGCTGCGGATTAGCCATTCTCGGCTACGGTCTTGATGTTGCATCTTCAGCTGATATCAGCAAACTGCAAGAACAAGCAAGAAGACTGAGTGAGCAAAATACCGAGCTTTCAGCACAACTTTTAAAATCAATCTCTTTCCAGGGTATTCAAGCTAATGTCGTAGGGCGTGCCGGGCTCCGTGTTCCGGAAAGAGTTTTAATCGTCAAAGAGATCAAGCCGGCAGCAACAAAGCCCTACAAAGCACGTAAGCATTTCCTGCCGATCATGTCCGGTTATTAAGCAAAGATGCCTGTATCACCCGCCCCCGAGGTATCGCGAAACAGATTTGCCGGCGAACGCCGCAAACCGATGTCGCCGGTTTGGCGGCTACGCTTCTGGCAAATGTTGATTATTAGCGGCTTGGTATTAATCGCCGGTAGACTCTACTATCTGCAAGTAATCAAAGGACCACAGCTTACACAGCAGGCAGCTGTACAAAGACAACAAAGCAATTTGCTCATTCATCGCGGCGCCATCACAGACAGACACGGACTGCCTTTAGCCATTGATACTACAAGATACGATGTTTACGTCCATCCGTCGCTTTTAAAAGTAGGCACGGAAGAAGCCGCTCAAGCTTTTGCCCGCATTTGTCATCTCGATTACAAAAAAATTTCGCGCTTACTTAATGCCGGCTACCCTGTTGTAACCGTGGCTCGGCACATGGGTCGCGAAGAGATCGATGAACTGCAAAGTTTGAATTGGACAGGCATTGATATTGTGCCACGCTCATTCCGCCATTATCCGGAGGGCAATTTAGCTTCGCACATGCTCGGCTATGTAAACATGGATACGCACGGGCAGGGCGGTGTCGAACAAGCCGAAGAATCTTTATTGCAAAATACTGGCAATCTAAAACGTCCACAGTTGGACGGACGAGGACGGCCAATCATCGTTGGCAACACTACTCCAGTCCTGGATATAACACCGCCCATGGGGCGCCATGTCGAGCTGACCATCGATAACTATCTGCAACACTTAGCCGAGAAAGAGTTGTCGGCAATTTGTATACACTCAATGGCACAGCGCGGTTGCGCTATTGTTCTCGATCCGACTAACGGTGAAATTTTAGCCTGGGCAAATTATCCAAATTACGATCCAAATGAGTACCACAAATATCAATACGAAATAACCAAAAACTGGGCCATGGTCGACGTCTACCAACCGGGCTCGACCTTTAAGATTCTTACCGTAGCATCAGCTTTAGACTTAGGCGTGATCAAACCCAACACTCGTTTCATTGACAACGGCAGTATCACTATCGGCAACAGAACATTGCATAACCACGAGCCCGGCGGTCTTGGTTCTCTCGACATACTTCACTTATTCATTCATTCAAGCAACGTTGCTTCCGCCCAAATTGGCTTAATGATGACGCCTTTGCAGTTTCATAGCAAACTGAGCGAATTCGGGCTAGGACATACAACCGGTATTGAACTCCCCGGAGAGTCAGCCGGACTATTGCTCAATCATAAATATTGGAAGCCCATAGACCAGGCAACAACCGGATTTGGTCAAGGTGCAATCGCCATGACACCGCTGCAGCTGGCAGCGGCAGTATCGGCTGTAGCAAATAACGGCACCAAAGTACAACCACATTTGATTAGACGCATTTATGATCCGCGCACAGGCGTAACTGAAAAATGGACCGAGCCAAGCAAAACTCAAGTACTCAAACCGGAAACAGCTAAGCTTATCGCCAAGCTGCTCGGAGACAATGTTTTCATCGGCACACAGCTGGCAGGCAAAGTTCCAGGCTACCGTGTTGGTGGCAAAACAGGAACAGCGCAAAAAGTTACTGCCAACGGCCGCGGTTATATTGCCGGCGCTACAATTGCTTCTTTCGTCGGCTTCTTACCGGCAGACAATCCACAACTTCTTTGCCTCGTCGTTGTCGACAGTCCCCAGACCGACGGACGCTGGGGTAATACAATTGCCGGTCCGGTCTTTAACGCCATTTGTGTAGAAGCAGCTCGTTATTTAGGCATACCGCCATCAGAGAAAATCGAACTCAATAGTAAAAAAGCCGGCGCCAATTCTTTTGTGCCACCATCTGTAAAATACGCCGCCGAGATTCAAGGTAAAGTCCATTGAGCACCGAAAAGAAAGCCAACGTCGGCAAGACTTTCGGTATTGTAGCTTTACTTACCATTCTTTCAAAAATTGCCGGACTGGCTCGAGACATCATTGTCGCTCAAGCATACGGAACCGGCATTGTCGCTGACGCGTACAATTATGCTTATCTGGTTACCGGTAACGTCTTGGTTTTATTCGGCGGTTTAGGTGGACCGTTTCATTCAGCCACAGTAGCCATTCTTGGTAATCGCAAACAAGAAGAAACTGCCGGCAAATTAATGGCCCAAGTATTGCTTTTCACCTTTTGCAGCTTGAGCGTAATCTCAATCATCGCTTATTTTGCCGCGCCATATCTGATCGACTGGCAAGCGCAAACATACAAAATAGATACGACTCGCTTGCCCGATCTACTTAAAGGGCACGATCTGAATTTTTTGCGCAATTTTTATAAGCAGCAGCTGCAAGAACAGTTCAACATAATGCTGCCACTCATTGTTATATCCGGCTTGGTTGGCGTTTCATACGGCATTCTCAATGTATACAACAAAGTGCTCTGGCCATCCTTATCTCCAGCTATAGCCAGCCTGGCAATTATCATTGCTGTGCTCGGCTGGACTAATCCTGAAACAGCTTTGTTGACCGGATTACCTTTAGCTGTCGGCACTCTTGCTGGCGCTATCGGCCAGCTTTTAGCTCAAGTGCCAGGCACTTTAAAAACCGGATTAAAATACGCGGTTTCATTCCAGCCGCAACCCGGTATTAAAGAATATCGCTCCATGCTTTGGCCAGCCATATTTAGCACTTCAATCGGACAGTTGACCGTTTATGTCGATGCCTTTTTTACTAATTCGGCTGCCGGACAAGGTGGCTGGACAGCGATCATCAACGCTAATCGTTTAATTCAACTTCCATTAGGCGTTTTGCTTACAGCAATGCTAGTGCCGATGCTACCGCGTTTTACCGAACAGGTCAGCGCACGCCGTTTCGATGATTTGAAAGAAGAGTTGCGTCGCGCTCTGCGCTTTCTCTGGTTTCTCGCTCTGCCGCTTACAGCCATATTAGCTGCGATTCCAGCGCCGATAATTCGCTTACTTTTTCAGCGCGGCAACTTCAATGCCGAATCCACCGAGCTTGTCACTGCCGCTCTGGTATTTCTCATCCCTTCAATTTTTTTCTATGTCGCACGCGATCTGATCACCCGAGTCTTTTACGCTTATCAAGATTCCAACACGCCTTATCGTGTAGCTGTTATCGCGATCATCGTCAAAGCCGGCTTGGACTATCTACTTGTTTGCCAGCTACATATGGGCGTAAGCGGTATCTCTTTAGCAACGACTTTAATTACGATTATGAATTTGACGTTGCTCATGTTCTTTCTTAAACAGAAACTGGGCTTGCTAGGATTCAATCAGCTTTTGCGCCCGGTTTCAATCATGCTTGTGGCTGCCACTGCCAGCGGTATCGCTTGCTTTGGCGCTTATTCCGCTTTAACTTATTACTTACAATCTTTGCCGTTGGCGCAGTTCCTCCGACTGCTTTTCAGCGTAGGCGGAGCCTCGGCTGCCGGGCTTCTAATCTATCTGATTGTTTGTTTGGCCGCTAAGCTAAATGAACCTTTGTCTGTCGCTCAACGCTTACCTTTCTTACGTAATTTGGTTGCCAAAGAAGGCGATTAATCATGTTCAGTGAATCATCATTGATCGGCAGCATTATCGACGGCAAATATACTATTCTTGCCGAAATTGGTCGCGGCGGTATGGGCTCTGTCTACAAAGCACGCGAAAGTGGCTTGGAGCGTGATGTCGCCCTTAAAGTGATGAACACCTATCATCTTAATGATGCCGACAGCCGAGCCCGTTTTGAAAGAGAAGGCAAGGTTCTATCTTCATTACAGCATCGCCATATTATGGCCATTTATCGGCTTGGATTCTGGAACGATCATATTCCATATTTATCAATGGAATATTTATCCGGAAAGACTTTGCGCCAAGTCATGGATGAAGAAAGCAAACTTTCAGTCGAGCGTACTTTGCACATAGCGATTCAGCTCTGTCAGGCTCTTGAATATGCCCATTCCCATGGTGTTATCCATCGCGACATCAAACCCGGGAATATCATGCTTTTGAACGAGCCTGAGATCGACTTCGTCAAGCTCGTTGATTTCGGACTGATGAAATTGTTGCCTGAGTCGGGAAAGCTCAGCCAAAAACTTACTCAAACCGGCTTACTTATCGGCACCGCGCAATATTTAAGTCCGGAACAGTGCCAGGGTAAACATGCCGACAAACAATCCGATTTGTATTCTTTAGCTTGCATAGTCTATGAATGTATTGCCGGTGTACCGGTTTTTGAAGTCGATAACCCAATCGGTTTAATCCATAAACATGCAAATGAAATGCCGCAGCCACTGCCAGTATCAAACGACCTGAATCTTGTTTTGCAAAAAGCGCTGCAAAAGGATCCGGCGTTGCGTTTTCAATCAGCAAATGAGTTCAGCGAGGCGTTAAACAAAATACAGCTAGGAACGCCTCTCAATCAGAACGACTACCAAAACCTGCTTCCCTGGAGCAGCAGCAGCACAGATCCAATCAAAAAACAAAACAACACTCCTTTTATCGCTGTTGCAATAGTCAGTTTATTTTTGGTTTTATTTTTCTGGTTAAAATCGTGGCAAGAAACAAAACCGGCTCTCTCGTTAAAAACAGCAATCACGCCGACTGAACGCATTTTAAATGACGCAGAAAAAACAAGCCTGGAAGCAATACAATTTGCTCATCAAAATCAAATGACCAGAGCTGTTATACAAACTATCAAAACACTGGAGCTCTTAGGAACAATCGATCTAGCAGCTAAACTAAACCAAGCTGAACAAACAAAAGAGCGGGCTATTTTAACCCGCATTCATGCTGCCGTAACGATGTATCAACCTCAATCTTTTGCTTTTCGTTTCCCTGGACGTAATCACAGACACATTTTAGACGCCAGATACGCGGCTAACGGCTTAAACCAAGAACGAGTATTACTGCATAAGATTGGCATTGTTGAGGCCGAAAGCCAACAAGAACCCAATGCCGTATTCAACAATCGCAGAGGTCTTTTTAATACTTATCTGACTTACGATCTAAAAAAAGCAAAATCCGAATTGGATTATTTGGACGCTTTTCTGCACGAACATAAACAAGAAGCCGACCCGAAAAAGGCCGACTTACTATACGACAAAGCTAAATGGTCGTTGCATAGCGGAAAAAGCAAAAAAGAAGTTGCCCGTCATTTACAGTCCGCTTTAGCAAGCGCCAAAACTGCTGATTATCAGACTGATTTTTTCACAGAAATGTCCTTTCTCAGCCAAATTGCTGATTTAGCAAAACAGATTGACGACAGGCACACTCTCAATCAACTATTACCCGAAGCAAAAAAAATATCAGAAGAAACAAAAAAGGATCCCAAACAAATAACTTCACTTCTTTTGGCTTTAGCAATGAGCGCAGAACTTTGTGTCCGACAGCACAACTATAAAGAAGCGCTCAAATATTATCGCGAAGACGAAAAAATCCGCCAAAGTTTTTTTCCGAAAGATAACCCGGAGCTCATTGCTCTACAAAGACAGATTCATTATGTGGAATCGCTCTTGCACTAAAAATCCGCCCAAAAATAATCTCGCCTGCGTAATTTCACCACTGACTGACTCTCTATTTTGCAGCAAAATCCATTGAGCCATTTAGAGTTGATATTTTATGGAAATTGATCAAGCTCAACCAGCAAAAGAAACAGAAACACCAGCCTTTAATCCGGACTGGACAAAAGCAGTTCCGCAATTAAATGTATTGTCTGCTAAAAAAGTGGAGAGTACAAAGGTTCAGCCGGAATGTCTCCAGCCTTTAACTCTAATTGCAGACCAGAAAGCGGAAAGTTCGCCTATTACTCCACCTGAGGTTCTATGCACTCCAGGCCATATTGCCGGCACTAGTGTCTTTCTTGGGCTCAATACAGGACAAGGGCTGGGAAGACTCAAAAGCGCTGCGAAGTATGGTCTGGTTGGTTACACTGTTGGGTATGGCGCCAGCAAAGTTTATAATGCTATCGCCGGCTCCGAAGTGATCAAAAACAGCGACCAAGCCGACTATATAGCTGCAGGCGGCATCAGTGCCGGCGCGGTTCGCACCGGTCAACTGACTTTAGACCGTATCGCTCTGAACAACGGTTATATGGTGCAAAATTCTAGAACCGCATTAATATCTTTGGCTGACGACGCACCAACCTGGGCTAGACAAGCACACAAATTCAGCCCGCTTACCGAAGTAACAAATTCATCTCTGGCTCAGGCGAAACAATTAGCCCAGGCCGATAAAGCTTCGAAATCCGCAAAACATTTGGATGAACTCAGCGCTTTCATGCATGAGGCTACCGACCATTCAGACATAATTAAACAGTTAAAGCTTGAGGCACGGCAACCCAGCTACGCCAAATCATTCATACGCGGCATTGCAGGCGGCGCCGCTGTCGGCGGCGGCACCTATTTTGCCGACAGCCAGCTAGCCAATTTGGCAAGCTCCCAATTCGGCGCCGATTCAACTCTAGCCAAAACTTTTGAACCCAGCGCTTTAGGTTCCGGCCTTGCCGGTGCCGGATTTGCCCTAGGACGTAGCGGTAAATCCAAAGCTATATTTGCCACCGCCGGCTGGCTTATCGGCAAGCTGGAAAATTACAGCAAAAAGTAGACTGGCGTATAGCGACATACGCCAGCTTGTGTGCGAAATAGCACACACAATACATTTACGTATTCAGAAAGAAAAAGTTCAATTGAAAGAACTTAGATGCCGCTGGCGTCCGAAACACTCCAGCTGCCTTCCGGAAAAGCAAGCACGTTCTCGCGACGGCGACGACGCGAACGTCTTTCATAGCGATCCAGATCGGCGAAAAGATCTTCTTTCGGCTCCGGTCTGCCAACCAATTGGCGCCAATTCATATAGCCACAGAAGATCCCGGCAAAAGCCAGACCAACCAGTAAAAATTGCCATTTGAGCGAAGCCATAGCTAAGCATACGGCTAGCACTCCGAACCCTGCAAACGCGGTGCGGAATTGGGAACTCATCGTCAAGCTCCTAACTTTTATTCAAGATGAGGACAGTGGATATACAATACAACGCAATTGAATATAGCGGCCTCTTGAAAAGCGAAAATTCTTTGAAAATTGGATTAAATTACGGAGTCAGGCTCGGGCTGCGGTTGAGCCTGCATTTTTTCGCTTTCCCAAACAACACCGTCAGCAAAACGAACCATTAAAACCCGCAGCTTAACTTGCTTGGTGTTCGGGCTTACTTTTTCACCACGCCATTTGCTTGAGGTTTGTGCACCAGGTTCTAAGAGTTTACTGTCGGGTCCATGAAACAGCCCGCAAACATGTCCTTCTGAATCTATATATCCGATACGAAATCTAACAGCATTTATTGGTGCTGGGGCCCCATTGCGATAATCTATATAAACTCGGCAAGCAACCGGTGTGCCAAAAGTGTCGACCTCCATCTGGGTTTTTACCGAGTCGAAAGAAATCGGGCAGCCGGCTTCCGATATACACTGATTAGGCACATCGATTAGCTCAGGTGATTGAGCTTTAGCGGACAAACAAAGCCACAGGCTTAGAAAGAGAGAGAATCCAGCCATGACAACCGTATACTTGCCTTTGCTTGCTACATTCATGCTGGTCTTCAGTCTCCTCCTGCCGGCAACCGCCAAAACAGATGCTTTTTCAATCACTATCTTACACAGCAACGACCTACATTCACACGAAGATTCTTATTGCCAGAACGGCAAAACTATCGGCGGGATGGCTCGCATCGCCCACCTAATTAAGGAAGCCAAAGCAAAGAGCAATAACGTTTTAGCGATTGATGCCGGCGATATTTTTCAAGGCACGCCATATTTTGAAGAGTATCACGGTCAAAGCGATGTCGAATGTTTGAACAAAGCCGGCTACGATATTTTCACCATCGGTAATCATGAATTCGACAACGGCACCGAAAATCTAGTTGAAGCCTTAAAGCTGGCCAAATTTGAGATCGTTTCAGCCAATTTGGATACAACAACAGAGCCTAATCTGGCAGCTTTGGTCAAGCCTTACACAATCAAGACTATCGGCGGGCAAAAGATTGCTTTTATCGGCATGATCACACCTAAGCTCCGCGATGTAGCACCAAAACTACAGAGCGTAAAAATTAAAGCACCCGACGGCGACTGGCTTGCACCGCTAAAAAACGAAGTAGAAAAACTCAAGAGCCAGGGGATCAACAAAATTATTGTTGTATCTCATTGCGGCATTGAATTGGAAAAAGATCTAGCCGAAGCTGTACCAGAGATCGATGCTGTAATTGGCGGGCATAGCCATACACGCCTTGAACATCCGATCCTGGTAAAACGCAACGACGGCAGCGTTTGTCTCCTTGTTCAAACCGGCTGCTACGGGCGGGCATTAGGCAAGCTGGAGCTGGCGTTTGACCAAGCAGGAAAAGTTGATCTACCTCAAACAAAATATAGACTGATTGATCTTGACGACAAAATTCCAGAAGATCCGGCAGTAAAAGCTTTTGTTCAGGATAAAGGAAAACCTTTTGCCGCGATGCATACCTGTCTGGCTGGTTTTGCCGCCGGCAAATTCAGCAACCAGTTTCGCAGCTATGCTTGCGATTCGCCAATCGGCGACTTGATCTGTGATTCGTTGTTGTTTGCCGGCAAAGAATATGGCGTACAAGCAGCCATGCAAAATCGTGGCGGCATCAGAGCCTGGATCGACAAAGGACCGATTACTGCCGAAAAGATTCACGAAGTTTTGCCTTTCAACAACGTTATGAAAGTGGCCACCGTAGACGGTGCTTGCTTGTTAAATGCCATGGAAAACAGCGTTTCCGGAATACTAGGCGCTCGCTTTCTTGATGTCGGTGGCATGAAAATGGCTTACGACCCAGCCAAAGCACCGGGACAACGTGTTGTATTTATTTTGATCCAGGACGGCAAAGGAAACTGGACAAAAGTGAAAGAGAACGGGCTTTATCGAATCGCTTTGAATAACTTCAGCTTCGACGGCGGTGAAGGTTACGACTTTAAGAATGCCCGGGAAGTTATTTGTACCGATAAAAAAACTTCGCAAATTTTTCAAGACTATCTAAACACCGTCAAAAAAGTATCGCCAGCTTTGCCCAATAGGCTTGTAAGCGTTCGCAGCGGGCTTATTGTTGCCGATAAAGAAGCGAGTTCATATTTGCTTAGCTACCCAGTGCCCGGCACCGAGTTCAGCATTATTACAGGCGAAGAAGGAGTCGAATTTCTACCGGGCTTCGGTACCGTTCCCTTAAAAAATCCGCGCATAGCTCGCTATAAGCTTAAGCTTGATCCAAGCGGCCGCTACCGAATAAAGGCAGAGGAGCTCGCCAGCAGCAAAAATACTCCGCTTTGGTTCGCCGTCGCTTTAAGAGTGAGAGACGAAGACGGCGGCTTTAAAAAATTGGTAACAGCACCAATACGCCTGCCTTAAGTACTGCTATTTCTTATTTACGATCAGCATGGACCACATCATTGTTGATTGCTTCCATGATTTGATTCTTGGCCCCATCGCCTTCAGCCATTAAGTGCCCGCTTGCATCATAGATACGAAAAGTAGGAAGTTGGTGCAAATGATATTGCGCAACAAGAGGCGATTCCCAATCAATACCTTCCACGCCTGGTCTGTTCACATCAAATGAACGCACGACTATGTCTGAACGCATTTTGCAAAGTTCTTCCAAGTATGGATGAATCGCTTCGCAAGCCGAACAGTATTCGCTTGTAAAATCGATTATCGTGTACTTTCCGTAGGCGATTGATTTTTTTACGTCAATCTCTTTACCTGGATCGCTAGAGTTAACGTCGACATAGGCGCCAGCTGCATATTTAGTATCAGCACCTGCCAGTTTATCTTTGAGTGTTTTACTGCAAGCGGTTAAAAGCACTGTGCAGCATAAGCCGGCGAAAAGAGCTTTTCTTCTCATTATTTTTGCCGTCCAGTAGCTTTTTGCAAGAACTGCAAATTCTGTCTTGCTTCGGCATAATCAGGCTTGAGCTTAAGTGCTTGCTTGTACTCAGCTTCAGCCAGATCAATCTTGCCTAGCTTGCTGTAAGCTACACCCAAGTTATTATGCGCTTTCGGATTGCTCGGCTCAAACTTGATTGCCGCCTGATAATGCCCGACCGCTTGCTGCAACTGTCCTTGTTTTTGATATAACAAAGCTAAATTGTAATGAGCGTCGGCATAAGACGGGTCAATTTGCAGAGCCTTTTTGTACTCTTCAAAGGCTTTGCCTAAATTGCCTTGATTGAAATAGGTAATGCCCAAGCTGACATGAGCTTGGGTGTAACCTAGATTTCTTTGCGCTTCTTGATTACGCGGATTGATTTTCAAAGCTGCTTGAAAGGACGTTATCGACTCAGGAAACATACCGATATTTTGATAAGCAACCCCTAAATTGTTATAGGCTTCAACATATTTCGGATTGATCTCCAGAGCTTTTTTGTATTGTTCAATTGCTTTTTCAGTTGCTCCGGCCTTTTGTAGAATGCGTCCATAACAATAACGAGCCAAAGCGCTCTCCGGATTTAATTGAACGGCTCGAGTAAAACCTTCCAGAGCTTGATCGCTTTTTTCCAATCTTTCCTGAACTAAGGCCAGATTGTATTGATACTCGAAATTTTTCGGCTCTTCACCAACTGCTTCTTCCAAGAGCTTCTCCGCGTCTTTGTATTTGCTCAAATCAAAATAGGCAATACCTAAGTTGTATTTGACCTCACTTGAGTTAGGATCTGCGTTCAAAGATTTGCTATATTCGCCTACAGCTAAATCGAGTTTTTTTTGTTTGTGATAGATCTTGCCTAAAAGCGCGTGTGCTTGGGCATCGTCCGGGCTGCTTGAAAGAATGGTCGACATATAGCTTGCCGCGTCGCCATATTTGCCTTGATTATAAGATTCCAGCCCGCGTTTATATAAATCATTGCCGGCAGAAGCCACCGCTGGCAATACCAAGCTAGCCAACCAGACCAGAGCAGAAATTTTAACGTAGCGAAGCATTAGTCGCCTGCCTGCTTAACGAAGTAATGATCGTGCTCAAAATATTGCACGCATTTTCACAATCGGCTTCAGTATTAAAACAACCAGCCGAAATTCGCACCGAACCTTTAGCTTCTTGTTCAGTAAAGCCTAAAGCCGATACGACATGAGACGGTTGAACAATTCCTTTATGACAAGCCGAAGCGCTCGATACACAAAGACCGCGTAAGTCGGCTTGCAATACAATCGACTCGCCCTCAACACCGGGAACGATAAAACTAAAATGTCCGGGTAAGCGTCGTTCATCGTCTTGCGGTCCCGTTGGTCTTAAACCTTCAATCGCCGACAATTTTTCTTTCAATATATTTTGCAAACGACGTAAATTTTGTTTGGTCAGCTCCAAGTCAGCAAGAGCATGCTTAGCTGCAACACCTAAACCGACAATGTTAGGTAAAGATTCAGTCCCAGGCAGCAATCCTTTTTCTTGACCGCCACCAAACATGATCGGCATCAAATTTGAACCCCGACGGACAAACAAAACGCCAATTCCTTTTGGTCCGTAAAACTTATGTCCCGAAAGCGAAAGCGTGTCCACCGGTAATTTTTGGAGATTTATCGGTAGCTTACCGGCAATTTGTACTGCATCAGTATGAAAAAAAGCGCCTGACTCTTTAGCCGCCTCAACAAGAGCTGACATATCCTGCACACAACCAATCTCATTATTGGCCCACATCAAAGAGACCATACCGGCTTGATTATTCAAGGCTTTTTTCAAAGCTTGAGCACAAAAGAAACCTTCACGGTCAACAGACAAATACTCCACCTGCCACCCTGCCGATTCAAGATGACGCGCCGGCCCGATACAGGAAGGATGCTCGATTTGGCTTGTCACCAGTCTTTTAGAACGATCGTTTGCCAGAACGAAACGCGCCCGTCCCAAAAGCGCCGTGTTATTGCTATAGGTAGCGCATGGTGTGAAATAAATCTCGTCTTCTTCGCAAGAAAGCAAAGCCGCAATTGATTGCCTGGCTTCGTCAACAGCCTGGCGCGCTTGCCGCCCATAATAATGTACTGAGGAAGGATTTCCCCACTTTTCATCTAGGTAGGGTTGCATTGCTTCCCTAACTTCTTGCCTCACTTGTGTTGTAGCGCTGTTATCAAGGTAAATGGAGCGGTTCATTTATCACCTTAAAGAGCCATGTCAGCGACTGAAAAGATCATATCTAGCATGTTAGCACGCGTTGCTTGCACGATAAGGAGTGGGTCTGCGACAATCGGCAAACTAATTTGGAAATAATCATCGAATCTTGCCAGTCAAATTCTTACTCTTGACTTTAGCTCTTTCCGCAGGCATTGCGCTTAATCTCTGCTTGGGAGAGATCCATCTCAGGCCCGATACGGTTTGGCAAATTTTATTTCCCGCCGCTGACGCTTCGCAAATCGATCCTGGACTGCAAAATGTACTCTGGCAAATTCGCTTGCCTCGGCTGCTTGCCGCTTGCTTGGTTGGAGCCGGACTTGCCGTTTCCGGCTATCTGCTTCAATCATTATCAAACAACTCACTTGCCGATCCCTATTTAACCGGAGTTTCAAGCGGTGCCGGATTAGCTGTCGCTTTGGCTATGGTCAGCGGAATCGATTTTTCATTTATTCCGCTAATTGCCCTTGCCGGTGGTTTTTTAGCGAGCATTCTAGTGGCATCCATGGCTCGCAGTTCGCGCGGTTTCTCCATAAGCCGATTATTGTTATCAGGAGTAGCAGTTTCGGCGGTTTGCTCGAGTTTAATCACCCTGCTTCTATACGCGGCACCAACAAGCGCTCCGGCTCAAGGCATATTTTATTGGTTAGCCGGAAGTGTAAGCGGGCGTAGTTGGCAAGAATTGTGCCCAGTCAGTTTATATATCCTCTGCGGTTGCTTGGCGGCGCTGCTCTTAAGCAAGCCCTTGCGCCTTTTATCTTTAGGCGCCACTCAAGCCGCCTCCCTTGGCTTGTCCGTCAGTAAAGCGCAAAGCGCCATTCTTGCCGCAGCAGTTTTACTTTGCGCTTCAGCCGTATCTTTAAGCGGTTTACTTGGTTTTGTCGGCTTGATTGCTCCTTATTTTGCTCGCCAGCTTTTTGGTCGCGACGAACGTGCGCATATTTTTGCCGCGGCCGGATTAGGAGCGCTGCTTGTATTGATCAGCGATTTAGCTTCTCGTCTCCTGCTTCCCGGGCAAGACTTACCTTTAGGTACATTGTTGAGTCTGCTTGGTGGTCCTTTCTTTCTCTTTCTAATTCTTAAACAGGAAGCGGAAAGAACATGACACAAATGACTCTGAATGCAGAAAACTTATCTGTCGGTTGGCAGAATAAAGCTGTAGCACAGATCAAAGAGCTAAGGCTTAATTCAGGACAGATTGTCGTTCTTGCCGGTCCAAACGGAGCAGGAAAATCAACTGTATTGAAATGTCTGGCTCGGCAAATGCATCCTTTGTCCGGTTCCATACGGCTTGGAGAGCGGGACATAGATCAGTTAAGCAACAAAGAGTTTGCCCAAGCAGTTGGCTATGTTCCACAAACACTGGATCAGCTGCGCCATCTGTCAGTGTATGAATGGGTATCACTGGGACGCAATCCTTATCAGAGCTGGTGGTCTTGGTCCACTAACGACACAGACAAGAATGTGATTGAGAGCGTATTACACAAAACAGGCAGCTGGGAATTGCGCCATAAGATGATGGACGGTCTTTCCGGCGGCGAAAGACAGAGAGTGCTTATTGCCACGGCATTAGCTCAAGAACCGCGCTTCTTACTTCTAGATGAACCAACTGCCCATCTGGATTTCCGCCATCAATTGGAGTTGGTTCAACTTATTCGTGAATTGAAAGACCATAGCTTAGGCATTTTGCTTGTTCTGCACGATCTCAATCTAATGTCGCGTTTGGCCGACGAGATTGTTCTATTAAAAAGCGGCGTTAACGGACCAAGCGAAATTGCCGTTTGCGGAAATGTCTCTCAAGCCTTAACAGCAGCAGTTTTGCGCAAGGTTTATCAAGTCGAAGTGCAAATATTTGAAGATAAACAAAACGGGTTGACCAGCTATTTACCCAGTCGAGTCAGTCCCGATTAAGGTCCAACCAGCAACAAAAGCTTGGGCACAAACAAAGCAACACCGATGCAGACTGCCGTTAACGAGGCAACAAAAACCGCAGCAGCGGCAATATCTTTTGCTTCTTTGGCTAAGATATGAAATTGCCCGCCGCTGACCAGATCAACTACACGCTCAACGGCTGTGTTCAAGAGCTCGGCAGTAATCACCAGCCCAATAGCCATAAAAAGCACAGCCCAACTGAATGAATCAAAAGATAAAAGCAACGCAGCAAGGATAGCCAAAGAACCGATAATCAGATGAATTTTCAGGTTACGTTCGGCAACAAAGGCTTGTTCCAAACCGTTTAGAGCATGAGAAAACGATTCAAACAGGTTTCTGCTGCGCTGGACACGCCGCCGCCAAACTGAAGAAAGATTTTCGTCAAGCGTTTTCGAGTCTTTGTCCGCTTTCATCTACCATCACCAAGCGCAATCATCACACCTAAACCAAAGATATCATGAGGCAGAATATGCCGATATGGTTCCCGAAGATCAATGAAGCAATCTTGGTCAAATTTTACCCGAGCCTAACATTTAGTTCGCGGAAATCCAGCGGCAAGCAATATCTGTTTTTGCCGTCCGAACATTTCTTTTTCCTCCTCGGGCTCCATATGATCGAAGCCGAGAATATGCAAAAAGCCGTGCACGAAAAGAAAGGCAAATTCTCGCTCGAAAGAATGCCCGAATTCTTGCGCTTGAGACCAAGCTTTCTCCACTGAAATCACAAGCTCACCAATTTCCCAGGGGAGCGGTTCCGGTGGTGCTTCCAAAGACAAGGGAAAAGAGAGTACGTCGGTGGCGTAATCCTTACTCATCCATTGCTTATTCAGTTTTTTGATCTGGGCGTTGGAAACCAGAGCTAATGAAAGAGTGCCTCGTTCTTTCAATTCAGCAATCAACTTTTTTTTGACCAGAGGACTGGGATATTTCTTTAAGTTATCTAACACTTGCCCAAAGAGCTTGTCAGTATTGGACTCCAGCCACTTGGTATCAAGCCGGTGCCGCCTCTGCTTGTTCAATAAGATAACTTTTGCTGTCATTCATTGTTCCCGAAAGCTTGACATGTTACCATATGAGCTTGAGTTATTCGGTTTATGTCGTAGACTTTCTTAGTCTACGGCGAGTCGTCGTTCTTCCTGGCGAAGAATGAAAAAATCATGCAGTCAAAGTTAGAAGAAATATTTGAATTAGCCGAAAATGCCGCCGCTTCATTAGCTTCGGACCTAAGCGTAGTGGACGCTCGAATTACCCAACAAGGGAAACACCGAAGCTTGGAAATAACTATCCACAGACCAGGCGGACAAATTGGTCTTGACGATTGCGAAAGCTTCAGCCGTGTACTTGAACCACTTTTAGAAAGCTCCGAATCGGCAATGTTTAACGGTTCTTACTTACTTGAAGTGCAAAGTCCGGGGCTGGAAAGAGTGCTGAAAACCGAACGTGATTTTGCTGCTTTTGTCGGAGAACCGGTTGCCGTCAAAACAAAAGAGTTGATTGAAGGTCTCGGCTATGAATTCTCCGGTCTTCTTTCCGGACATAAAGAAGGCGAGATTCAAATTTCCAACCCGGAAGTGATTAAACAACAAAGTTCTAGCAAACAAAAGAAAACAATAAAGAAAGAGACAGATACAGGCATTCCCCAATTAATTAGCCTGGAATTGACAAAGATTTTGCAAATCCGGCGGCAAGCAATAAAGCCTGCGCAGCCAACTGAAACTGACAATTGAATATGGAGGATATAACATGATTAAAATAGGCGACAAACTTTTAGAAGCCGCAGAAGAGCTAGAAAGAGAGCGCAACATACCCCAGGAGGAATTTATCTCCTATGTATGTGACGCCATAGTCGCTGCATACAAGAAAAAAGTCCCCGATCATGATGTTGAAGGGGTACGCGCCATATTCGATACCGAAACCGGTGAAATCGGCATTTTTGCACCAAAAGAAGTAGTTGCCGAAGTTTCAAACGAATATCACGAAATCGGTCTTGCTGAAGCAAAAGATTTGATTCCGGACGTTACCGAAGGCGAAGTTCTGGAGATTGAAGTAACTCCGGCTGACTTTTCCGAATTCGGACGAATCGCTGCTCAAACAGCAAAACAACTGATTACTCAGCGCTTGCGTGAAGCAGAGAAAGAGCTGATTAAGAAAGAGTTTGAAGCGCGTAAAGGCACTTGCACAACAGGACAAATCGAACGAATTGAAGTTGTCGGCAATAACCGCACCAACGTAATCATCAATCTCGGTCGCGTTGAAGGCTGCATGCCAAGCAAAGAGCAGCTTCCCGGCGACAGCCCGCGAGTCGGCAATCGTGTACGCGTTTATGTTCTTGAGCTGCGCGAATCGGGACGAGTACCGCAAATCATCGTTTCACAAGCACATCCTGAACTTGTACGCGAACTGTTTGAATTGTATGTACCAGAAATCGAAGACGGTACAGTCGAGATCAAATCTATCGCTCGTGAAGCTGGTTACAGAACTAAGATTGCAGTGCACTCCGAAGATGCCGATGTCGATCCGGTCGGCGCTTGTATCGGCACCCGCGGCGTTCGCATTCAGAACGTTGTCGCCGAACTACGTAACGAAAAGATCGATGTCATCCGTTTCTCCAACGACCCGGTCGACTATATTTCCAACGCTCTCAGCCCAGCTCGCATCACTACGGTGGCTTTGTATGATGACTCAACCGAAGCAGCACCGACTGCCGGTGGACGTCGCGCTGAAGTGATAGTGCCGGACGATCAACTGAGCTTGGCTATCGGTCGCGGCGGCCAAAACGTACGCTTAGCCGCCAAGCTGACCGGCTGGAAGATCGACATCAAATCAGAAAGCCAAGCCGGCGGCAGTTATAAACCTGTCAACGCTGAAGCGACAGGTTAATTAAGGAGCCAACCTACTGGTCAGTTCAGATGAATCAAAGCTAAGACTCAGACTTTGCCTGGTCTGTCGCCAGTCGACAGACCGTCGGCAAATGCTCCGGTTGACAGTTGATTTCAAATCCAACGCAGTTTTTCTTAACACGGCGAATCAAGGTACCGCAGCTGTTTCCGGGAGATCGGCATACATATGCTCATCTCTTGCCTGCCTTGAGTCCGCCTTGAAAGGCACCCGCCTGAAATATGCACTGGAAGGGCGAAGGCCGAAACAAAGCGCTCCGAAAAGGCTCATTGCTTGGCCGCTTGAGTCACAACTTATCCACAGTCTGCGATC
Source organism: Candidatus Obscuribacterales bacterium (assembly GCA_019750335.1). Lineage (GTDB taxonomy): Bacteria > Cyanobacteriota > Vampirovibrionia > Obscuribacterales > Obscuribacteraceae > JAIEPM01. The sequence goes on along the minus strand of JAIEOQ010000005.1, from coordinate 472,167 downwards.
AAAGTGCACAGAAATGGTTGGAAACATGCCAAAATACCAAAGAAAGGAGGGAGTCTGATGGATGATCGTGTTCGGGTTTATGAATTAGCACGGCGGATGAATCTACCAAACGCCGACGTAATCAATACCTTCCGCGAACTTGGCTATGATATAAAGAGCCATTCGAGCACGGTTGACAGCGCCGCTGTCGGACTTTTCATTGCCCATCTCGGCAAGAAAAAACAACAGCAACAACAGGCTCCAACTAAAACTACGACTACTAAAACAACTAAAGCTACAGCAAGCAAAGCTGCTGCAGCACCGGCGGCACCGGCAGTCAAGCCACGTGTTCTAAATCGTTGGCGCCCGACTCCGGCTGCCAGTGAAGAAACAGCGACAGAACCAGTCGCAGCCCAAATTGAATCAGTACCGGCCGCTCCAATAGTCGAACCGCAGCCAGTTCTCGAGAATAAAACAATAGTCGCTGAACCGGTCGAACCGGTAACCCAGCCAGCGATAGAAAAAGTTAAGCAAGATACACCAGCTGAAGAGCCAGAAGTTCCGGTTGCCAAGAAAGAACCTGTAGCCGAAGCTGCTCCGCCTGAACTAAGCGAGCCTAAAGTTGAAGCCGAGCCCCCAGCTGCACCAACAAAAGCACCGGTAGAAGAGCCTGAAGAGCGAAACACAGTACGCCCGATGACTCCTTCGGTGCCAACGCGGGTTGCCGCACCATCTTTCCGCGCCACACCGCCGCGAGCACCAAAAGCGCATCGCTCAACGCCGTCAGACAGACACGGACAAAAACGCGAAGAAAAAGCAAAACCGTCGGCAGCAACTCTAGAAGTGCCAACCATCTTGGCTCTTTCTACCGATTTAACCGTGCTTGAATTAGCCGAAAAAATGGCTGTTTCCGAAACTGAAATTATCAAACGCCTCTTTATGAAGGGCTTCATGCGCACCGTCAACCAAATGGTTGAACTGGAGCTAGCTCGCGATCTAGCAATAGAAATGGGCTATGAGCTGAAAACTCTTGAAGACATTCAAATGGAAGAAATGGTCCAAGAAGAGGAAGCCAACAGACCGATTGAATTGACCGAAGATGAAATTGCCGCTTTGGTGCCTAGACCACCGGTCGTTACAATCATGGGTCACGTCGACCACGGTAAAACAAGCCTTCTTGATGCCATCAGACAAACAAAATTCTTGCTTACCGACGCCGAACATGGTGGCATCACTCAGCACATCGGTGCTTATCATGTTGAAGTGCCGGGCGAAGACGGACAAGCCAGACAGATTGTTTTTCTCGATACTCCCGGTCACGAAGCATTTACTGCCATGCGCGCTCGAGGCGCTAAATGCACCGACATCGCCATTCTTGTTGTAGCGGCCGACGACGGTGTCATGCCTCAAACAATTGAAGCGATCGATCACGCTAAAGCTGCCGGCGTACCAATAATCGTCGCCGTAAATAAAGTCGACAAAGCCGGTGCCGATCCGGACCGTGTGCTCACACAACTGATGGAGCACGGCATTCTTCCTGATCGCTTCGGCGGTGAGACAGTTACAGTCAACGTTTCAGCTAAGAAACGCACCGGGTTGGACGATCTATTAGAAATGATTCTTCTCGTTGCCGACATGCAGGATTTAAAAGCTAATCCGGAAAAAGCAGCAAGCGGCACCATCGTTGAAGCTGAACTTCATCGCGGTAAAGGCGCAGTAGCAACAGCGCTTGTGCAAAACGGCACTCTGCGTATGGGCGACATCATTGTTGCCGGCAGTGTTTTTGGTCGTGTTCGTGCTTTGCTCGACGACCGCGGACAGCAAGTAAGAGCGGCCGGACCGTCCATGCCTGTTGAAGTACTCGGCTTGCCCGAAGTACCTCTGGCCGGTGACAAATTTGAAGTTTGCGATACTCTGCAATACGCCAAACAACTTGCCGAACAACGTAAGATTGCCGAACAAGAAAAACGCAGTCATCGTGTCACTCTAGAATCGCTCCACGATCTAGTTGAACAAGGCGAAGTAAAAGACTTCAATATTATCGTCAAAGCCGATGTTCAAGGAACAGCGGAAGCGATTGGTGATCAAATCAGAAAACTGTCTACTAAAGAAGTAAATGTCCGCGTATTGCGTACAGCTTCCGGAGATATTTCGGAGAATGACGTCAATTTAGCCGCCTCATCCAATGCCATCGTGATCGGCTTCAACGTTCAGCCTGACGCTAACGCGACCCGGGCCGGTGAAGCAGTCGGTGTCGACATTCGCACTTATAACATCATTTACGAAATTGTCGACAACTTAGAATTGGCGATTCAAGGGCTTCTCCAGCCAATCAAACAAGAAGTGCACCTCGGTACCGCCGAAGTACGACAAGTGTTCAAGTTGGGCAAACACAACGTTATTGCGGGCTGTTATGTTAATAGCGGCAAAATCCAACGCAACTGCTTCGTCAGAATTTCACGCGGCAACACGCAAATATATGAAGGCAAGATCGACACCTTACGACGCTTCAAAGACGACGTTAAAGAAGTGGCTCAAGGCTTCGAATGCGGCATGAGCTTTGAAAAGTTCAACGATCTAATCGAAGGCGACATCATCAACGCCCACATAATACAGGAAGTCAAGCGAGAGCTTGTCCGCTAGTAATGTCTACACCACGCCATTTAAGAGTCGCGCAGTCAATTAAGCGGGAGATGTCCGACATTATTTTGCGCGGACTGAGAGACCCGCGTATGGGCGGTCTTATTTCAGTGACCGATGTTGAATGTTCGCCCGACTGTAGACGTGCCCGAATTTTCATTTCGGTCTTCGGCGAGGAAACACAACAAACAGGAACCCTGGAGGCTCTCACCGATCACGCCGGTGAGATTCGCGGTGAATTAGGACGCAGATTGCAATTACGTTTTGCTCCCGATATTAGTTTCAAATTGGACAACTCTTTAGAGCGTGGAGCTCAAGTTTCGGAGTTGATCAACAAAATTTCTCGCGGCGAACTCTAACTCTTAAATGTTCGGATTTTTGAATGTAGCCAAACCGTCAGGCATGACTTCTCATGCCGTAATCAATCGTTTACGCAAAGCGCTTAAGCTAAGACATATCGGCCATGGCGGTACCTTAGATCCATTAGCCGAAGGCGTGTTGCCGGTAGCAATCGGTAGCGCTTGCCGCTTGCTGCGCTTTCTCGATCACGACAAAACTTATCTGGCAAAAATATTGTTCGGTCAAACTACCACCACCGATGATATCGAAGGGGAAGTGATCGCCACAAACGGAGATTTGCCAAAAGAAGAAAGCGTCAGAGAATCTCTTCTTTCCTTTCAAGGCACAATCACTCAACTTGCCCCTCTCTACAGCGCCATTCATGTTGATGGCAAACGTTTATACGAGCTGGCACGTGAAGGAAAAGCTCCCGCGGCTTTACCGGAAAGAACAGTGACCATTTACAGCAATGAATTCATTGCTTATGAAGCGCCTTATTTAACTTTACGTGTTCACTGCTCTTCCGGAACTTATATTCGGTCTATCGCTCGCGACCTGGGTAAGATCCTGGAGTGCGGCGGATGTCTGCAGTCGCTTTTGCGTGAACAAGCCGGAAAGCTTCATCTTGCACAAGCAAAAACACTGGCTGAAATAGAAGCTTGCGCTCAAGCGAATCAAGCTGCTTCTTTGTTGATCTCGCCGCAACAAGTCTTACCTTTGCCGACAGCCGAGATTGACGCAGACCAAGCTCGCACACTACGTTTAGGACAAAAGATTTTTCTTGCAGACAATCCAGCGTGGCAAGAATATGTCATGGCGACGTGGCAGAATAGTCTAGTAGCAGTATGTGCCGTAAAAGGCCGCAACAACGAATTAATCGAAATCGCACCAAAGGTCGTTTTGAACGATGAATAATTCGGAAATAAGCCGGCAGACCTTATTAAGCTTAACTATTACAATTGAAGCATTGCTTTTGCTTACAGCTACGGCTTGGCGCTTTTTCGGCAACATTCAACTGGCACCATCTTTAGCCTTGAGCCGTGAAGCAGTGATAATAGGCGTGCTGGTTGGATTAGGCATTGCCGCTGTTTCTTGGTTTTGCTATTTCCTAGGCAAATATCTACGTCTATTTTCCGGGCTGCGAAAGTTCAGCAAAAACTTTCTTGCTCCGCTCGTTTTAACGCTGAGCTGGCAAGACATCATCATTATGTCTCTAGTTTCCGGCTTTTGCGAAGAGATTCTTTTCCGCGGCATCATGCAAAAGGAAACAAACTTATTTACCGCTAGCATCGCATTCGGTATCTTTCACGATCCAAGCTTGCAACAAAAGACTTATGTCTTATCAGCAATGATTGCCGGTCTGGTGCTTGGCATGGCTTATATGAAAACAGGCAATCTCTGGACACCAATTATTGCCCATATCCTTCACAACGCAATTTCACTCTTGTTGCTGCGTTATCAGGTGAAGCCTGAATCTTAGAATTGAGTAGCTTCTCGGCTAACCTCTGGGTACAATATCTGTAGTATCAAGCGGTGGAGCCCATGGCTGATTACCTAGACCAAATTGAAGACGAAAGTATCTTCATCATCCGTGAAGCCTATAAGAAGATCAAAAATTTAGCTTTGCTGTGGTCCATGGGCAAAGACTCAACCGTGCTTTTGCATCTGGTAAAGAAAGCCTTTTTAGGCAACGTGCCGATTCCGCTTGTGCATATCGATACAAGCTACAAGATTCCAGAAATGATTGAATGGCGCGACAGTTTTGTCAAGAAGCACAACCTGCGTCTGATTGTCGGGATGAATAAAGAAGCTTTAGCTAACGGCATGGGGCCTGCCCAGGGACGTTTAACCTGCTGCGGCGCGTTAAAAACGCAAGCTCTACTTAATGTAACAAGCGAACAAGAAATCCAAGGATTGCTTGTCGGTATTCGTCGTGACGAAGAAGGCTCCCGTGCCAAAGAACGTGTAGTTTCACCGCGCTCGGCTAGTTCCACCTGGACATACAAAGAGCAACCGGCAGAAGTCTGGCACTACTACAATTTGCACGTGCCGACCAACATTCATTTGCGCATCCATCCACTTTTACATTGGACCGAACTAAATGTTTGGGAATATATTCGCCGAGAGAATCTTCAAGTTATGCCTCTTTATTTTGCTAAAGACGGAAAGCGCTACCGAAGTTTAGGCTGCTGGCCGTGCACCGGCACCATTGAATCAGAAGCTCAAAATATAGATGACATCATCTCCGAATTAAAAATCACCCGAGTCGGAGAACGAGCCGGTCGCGCCCAAGATCAAGCCGACTCTCATGCCATGCAAAAACTGAGAAAAGATGGTTACATGTAAACGCCAAAGGTGGATTGGGTGAGGAAGTCAAAAGACTTACGCAGAATTGTTGTCGTTGGTCATGTGGACCACGGCAAATCCACGCTGCTTGCCCGTATCATGCTGCAGCTCGAATGCATTCCCGAAGATAAGATTCAGCGCGTTCAAGATTACTGTCAAAGCAAAGGCTCTTCTTTTGAGCCGGCTTTTCTGCTCGATGCTTTTCATGAAGAACAGGAGCAGGGTGTAAGCATCGAAACCACCCAAGCCAAATTTGAATTCAAAGGGAACGGTTATTTACTGGTTGACGCACCAGGGCATCTTGAATTCTTGAAAAATATGACTACCGGAGCATCCGGCACAGAAACCGCCCTTCTATTGGTTGATTGCCAGCAAGGAATCAGATCGCAAACACTGAGACATCTTAAAGTACTTGAGATTCTCGGCTTGAGTGAAATAATCGTCGTCATCAATAAAATGGATGAAGTCGCTTATTCTCAAGAAGCTTTCGACAAGATATCAACCTCGATTAAAACGCTGATTTCAGCCGAGAATCTGCACTGTCAAGCAGTAGTCCCGGTATCGGCTTATCTCAACGAAAATATTGATCAACCAAGCGCTAAGCTGCCTTGGTATAAAGGATTACCTCTTTTAGAAACTTTAGCTGCCGTTTGCGACAAACAAGAAGAACGGGATGATGAGAATGATCCTTTTCGCATGATCCTGCAGGATGTTTATCGTTTTGAAAATAAGCGCCACTTCGCCGGGCGAGTAGTCTCCGGTCAAATAAAACCAGGATCTGCCATTTTATTTTCACCATCGGGAAAAATCTCCACCGTAACTTCAATTGAGAAATATCCCAATCAAGTAAATGTGGCTTCAAGCGGTGAATCAATAGCTTTACAGCTTGACGAACAAGTATATGTCGAACGTGGTGAAATCATTTCTTTTCCCGACGATGCGCCGGAAGTAGACAAAGAGATACTCGGTCGAGCCATCTGGCTTTCGCAAGAGCCCTTTATTCCGGGCGCCACTTATACGGTTAAGATTGGCACCATGGAGGCTCCGGCCACCGTTCATTTAATTGATACAGCCGAGGATCTAGCCGAAGAACCAATTAAAGAACCAATCACTAACGGTTCTTTTGTCGATGTTTTAATTCGTTCTTCAGTGCCTTTAGCTTTCGATCGCAGCATCGGACCAGCGGAAACTCGCTGCTTTGTAATCTGTTCCGAAACCAGCACCCTGGCTGCCGGTTCCATCGACATCCATGCTCGCGCCCGCATTCAAAAATCAGCACGTAATCGTAATATCACAGCCGAAAAAGGTTATACCGAACGTCAGAAATACGAAACCAAAAATGGTCATCGTGGCACCGTCCTCTGGCTCACCGGTTTGCCCGGAGCCGGAAAAAGCAGCCTGGCTAAAGCGCTGGAACACCACCTTTTTGCCAACGATTATCATGTCGTAGCCCTGGATGCCGATAATCTTCGAGCCGGCATATCATCGGATTTAGGTTTTTCGGCTAAAGATCGCTCCGAAAATATTCGTCGTATCGGTCAAGTAGCAAAACTCTTTTTAGATACAGGCTCAATTGTAATCGTAGCCTGCATCTCACCTTTCAGCGCCGATCGCGAAGCGGTACGCAATATAGTCGGTGCCGATGATTTCAAAGAAATTTTTGTTTATTGCCCGATTGAAGCTTGCCAAAAACGGGATCCAAAAGGACTGTATCAACAAGCCAACAGCGGGAAATTAAAGTCGATGACCGGTGTCACCTCGTCCTACCAACCGCCACGTTTGCCGGCATTAAAACTTGACAGTACGGTTATGAGTATCGAGGAAGAAGTGCAAGCAGTCTTAGAACTTTTGCTTGCCGGCGGCATTATCGAAAAGCCTAATTCCTTGACTTCCGCAACTAAAGCCGGAAATAAAAACAAGTCTTCGCGCTAAAGGAAAGAGGCAGGGTCTTAACGACACCTGCCTCTTTGAGATTAGGTTAGTTACAGCCTAAGCTGTGATCCTATCTGCGCTTTTTAGCCGGTTTCTTGGCAGCCTTTTTAACTGGCTTAGCGGCGGCTTTTTTAGCTGGTTTAGCAGCAGCCTTTTTGGCTGGTTTGCTTTCAGCTTTAGGAGCTGCCGGCATTTTGGCGCGTCCGTCAACAATGTTCTTCAGTTCTTGTCCAGCGCGGAAAGCAGGAACCTTTGCCGCAGCAATGGTTAGCTTTTGTCTGGGGTTTTGCGGATTAACGCCGGAACGAGCTTTGCGATTTCTGCGCTCGAATGTTCCGAAGCCAACCAACATTACGCGATCGCCTTTTGACAAAGCGCCGGTAATTGAATGCAAGATAGCATTAACTGCATCATGCGTTTGTTGTTTTGTTTGTCCGGTAATTGATGCTACTGCATCTACCAGTTCTGCTCTATTCATCGAGGTACCCCCTCACCAATCACCTAATGTAAAAATGTTTCCGATCGAAACGCAACGAATACTAACACCGTAAGAAGCACTGTTCAAGTAGGATCACACAGGAAATAATATGATTGTCGAAACGGAAGGCATATGAAATTCACTGACACGATCGCCGCAATCTCAACAGCACCGGGCACTGGCGCCATTTCTGTCGTACGTTTATCCGGTCCGGAAACAGAAAAAATCTGCAAAAAAATTTTTTCGGCGCATCTTTTTAAGGACAAAAAAAATCAACTCTCATCCGAACCGGTAGAGTTCAAAAGCCATTCGGCCAGGCACGGATATATATACGATCAATCATCTTTGGAAATAGTGGACGAGGTTGTGCTTACCTTTTTCAAAGGACCGAACAGTTATACCGGTGAAGATCTGGCTGAAATCTCCTGCCATGGCAGTCCCTTAATCACTCACGAACTTTTGACTTTGCTCCTTAATTCCGGAGCTCGGCTTGCCCGCCGCGGCGAATTTACGCAACAAGCCTTTCTTAACGGCAGGATGGATCTTACCCAAGCCGAATCGGTGCAAGATTTGATCCAGGCAAAAACATCCAAGCAAAGACGAATTGCTTTAAGCGCCCTCTCCGGACGCCTCGGCAAACAAATAGATAACGTGCGCAAAGATTTGATTGAACTACTTACAAGAATTGTCGCCGGCTTGGATTTTCCCGAAGAGATAGGCGACGCACCGGAACCGGAGGTCGAGGCAGTAGTCAAGAAAAGCCTCGCGGCTTTATTAACACTGACAAAAACAGCCCGCGCCGGAAAGTTTTTACGCGAAGGTCTTAAGCTGGCTTTAGTCGGCAGGCCCAATGCCGGTAAATCCAGCTTGCTCAATCAGTTACTAAAATATGATCGAGCCATTGTCACTGAAATTCCAGGAACCACACGTGATTCTCTTGAAGAATTGCTCGATATAAAAGGAATTCCGGTGACTTTAATCGATACGGCTGGAATACGCCAGACAGACGACCTGGTAGAAAAAATTGGTATTGAGCGCAGTCAAAAAGCAATCGCCGAGGCCGATTTGGTCGTGCTCATTCTCGACCTGACAAAAGGTTGGTCCGAAAGTGAGGACCAAATAGTAGATTCCATTCGCGGTGCTGATTTTATTTTAGTCGGCAATAAAATCGACCTTTGTTCTCCGTCTGACACAGATCACTTGCCATCAAACTGTATCGGCACTGTCCAGCTTTCGGCAAAAACCGGCGAAAATCTATCCGCTCTAGAGTCCGCACTCGAGTCATGGGTATACAAAGACGGAGAGATCAAAGACGAGCCATCCCTCAACCTACGTCAATCTGAGCTATGCTTACGAGCTTATAATTCGCTTTTGCAAGTAGAGGATACTCTTCATAAAGGAATGCCTCAAGATTGTCTGGCTAGTGACTTAAAAATTGCCCTGGACAGCTTATCTGAAATATCAGGGACAGCTGTCAGCGAAGAGATTATCACTCAAGTATTCGCTACATTCTGTATTGGAAAATAATGGCTGTACTTAAATCCGAAGAAAAAGATTGTCCAAGCAGTTTAGAGATTCAAGCTGGAGATAGGCAAAATCCGGAACGAACTGCCAATGAAAGCTGGCAGAATGTAAAGATAACCCTGAGAAGCAATGACCAGGTATTTTCCACTGCGGCAAACGAGAATTGCAGCTTATGCCGCAAGCCTTCAGATGAGATTGAAAAACTCGTCCAAGCTCTGAAAAATCTTTTGCAAGGGGAGTCACAAGAGCTCAGCTGGGAGCCTAATGAGCCTTCTTTTGAACTTAATTTCAGCCAATCTCATCATCAAGGCATCAAAGTAGAAGCTTGGATTGATAACGGCAATTCGCGTAGCGGATTCTATACTTGGGATGCAGCCGGCATACGCTTCTTCACAACCGGTCCTTTGTTGTCTGCTTTCATCAGTCAATTGGAAGCCGAATTCCAGGATTAAGTTCTACCAAAGTAATGAATTGCATCTTAGCAAGGGTCTGGAGAGTCCCTGCTTCGGTTCGTTTGATAAGATCGCTTCGGTGCGGCAGTTTGTAGATGCCGCTTAAAGGAGTTGAATATGTCACAAGTAGAAACCATGATTAACGTTGTTTTGCCTGACGGTAGCCAAAGAAGCCTACCTTCCGGCAGCACCGGCGGCGATCTTGCCAAATCAATCGCACAAGGGCTGTTTCGTAAGGCCGTTGGCTTATTGATTAATGGCGAAATACGAGATTTGGCAAGTCCACTGCAAAACGAAGACACTGTCAAAATACTCACTGCCGACGATGTCGAATCTTATGAATTGCTGCGGCATTCCACTGCCCACGTTATGGCCCAGGCAGTGCAAAGAATTTTTCCCAAAGCCAAAATTGCCATCGGTCCAACTATTCAAGATGGCTTTTATTATGATTTTGAAATTCCGGATCATCCTTTAACTACAGAAGATCTGGAAAAAATTGAAGCCGAGATGAAACGTATTGCCGGCGAAGATCAAAGGCTTGTCCGTTATTGCATTCCGGATGTAGACCAGCAGCTTGCTGAATTTAAATCCCAAGGCGAAAAGTTCAAAGCCGAGCTTTTGGACGAACATCGCAATGACAATCCGACTTTATATTTGATGCAAGATAAAGAAGGCAAAACAGTTTGGAATGATCTTTGTCGTGGACCGCATTTGCCATCAACCGGTTTAATCAAAGCTTTCAAACTAATGAAAGTCTCCGGTTCCTACTGGCGCGGCGACGAAAAACGCGAACAATTGCAACGTATTTATGCTACTTGCTGGTGGAAAGAAAAAGATTTAGCCGACTATTTGCACCGGCTTGAAGAAGCCGAGCGTCGCGATCACAGACGGCTCTCCAAGCAGCTCGACCTTTTCACTATGCATGATGAAGTTGGTCCTGGCTTGGTTTTCTGGCATCCAAATCTGGCTACCGTTCGCTCGGTGATTGAAGACTTTTGGCGTGACGAACATCGCAAGCGTGATTATCAATTTGTTTTCACACCCCATATCGCTCATGAAAAGCTGTATGAAATAAGCGGACATTTGGAGAATTACTCCGAAAATATGTACGCTTCCATGGAGATTGACGAGGAGCCGTATCGGGTTAAGCCGATGAACTGCCCTGGTCATATTATGATTTATAAATCGCGCCTGCGCAGTTACAGAGATCTGCCTTTGCGTTTTGCCGAGCTGGGAACAGTTTATCGATATGAGCGTTCCGGGGTGCTACATGGCATGCTCCGTGTACGCGGATTCACTCAAGATGATTCACACATTTTCTGCCGTCCGGATCAGCTCGAATCAGAAGTAATCGGGATTGTCGATTTAATCGACCACTTGATGAAAACTTTCGGTTATACCTTCAAAGCTTATTTGGCTACACGTCCGGAAAAATCCTTAGGCTCGAAAGACGATTGGGATTTTGCCACAAATGCTTTAGAGAATGCCTTAAAAGCTAAAAACATGGATTATGAGGTCGATCATGGCGGCGGTGCTTTTTATGCACCGAAGATTGACTTCAAGCTGTTTGATGCCATCGGACGTGAATGGCAGGGTCCGACTATACAAGTCGACCTTAACCTGCCCGATCGTTTCGATGTTACATACATTGGTGAAGACGGTAACCGACATAAGGCAATCATGGTCCACAGAGCTGTTTTGGGCTCCATGGAACGGTTTTGCGGCGGCTTAATCGAGCATTATGCCGGCGCATTCCCTACCTGGCTGGCGCCGATACAGGTGGCAGTTCTGCCTATTTCGGACAGGCATCACGCATACGCGAAAGAGATCTTTGAGGCTCTACGTAAAGTCGGTCTGAGGGCCAGGCTTGACGATCGAGCCGAGACGATTAACTATCGCATTCGCGAATGCCAAATGGAGCAGATTCCTTACATGCTTGTTCTCGGCGACAAAGAGCTGGAAAACAAAACTGTAGCACCGCGCCATCGCCGCTCCGGAAACATGGCCCCACTTAACCTTGAGGCATTTCTCTTACAAATCGAGAAAGAAATAGCCGAAAAGGCTTAAGCCGGACTACGTAAAACTCACATTGACGGCCAGCTGCCGCCTTAGCTACCTTAGGTCTATATAGAAATAGACTTGGAGTGTTATGGCGGTAGAAGGTCAATTTGAAGATTTATCCGGCGGATCTAAAAAGAACGACCGGCAAGATGCTGCTGAATCCAGCCGCAATTTATTGGAATCAATCGCCCCGCAAGGAACCAAGACTGATGCTCTAGCACAAGTGCAGGGCAGTGATGCTCTAGCACAAGCGCCAGTCCAGGATGTTTTAGCCCAAGCACCAGCCGGATACGACAGAGCGTTAACTCAGGCTGAAGTATTACCGGTAGTTAACGGCAGGCTGGAAGTCGACTATAACGATCCTAACTTTGATCTTCATCTGGCTCGCACTGACTATAAAACACTAAGAATCAACAACTGGCCGGCTAAAGAAGATGAAAACGGGCAAAAAGTAGTCAGACTAAAAGAGTGGGTAGACGATAAAGGTTATTTATTCTGGATTGAAAACGGCAGCGACAATAAAGCAAAGCATTATATGCCGAAAAATTTAGAACAAATTGAAATTCATGCCACCGTCGACACTCATGGGCGCCAAGAAAAGCCTTATGTACGCAGCGTCGTTGATATGCGGGTTTCAGCAAATGAAAATTATCTAGTCAAAACGATTAAAGCCAATATCGAGAAAATGCCGGAAGGTACTCCAGAAGAAAAAGCGGAGAAAGAGAGCGCTTTAAGATGGGCGGAACAAAATACGGGATTTCGCAGCGCAAAACAAAGCTCTGATCCAATCAATACTTTCCACCGAGCAGCTAGCCTGGCTGCAGGAATGCAATCTCTCGACACTCTGGAGCACATAGTAAAAGAAGCGGCTGACGCTAATCCACGTAATCCTTATCTACGTTTGCAACTGGCAGATATTTATCTCGGACAATCTTTAAAGCCGATTCTTGATAAATTACCGCCCCTACCTACTTTTGCCGAGGCCTTAACCATGGCTAAAAACGGGGAGCTTGACAGCGGTGAATCAAACGCTTTGGAACAGATCATCAGAGGAGCCGCTAAAGAGTTAGACAATCCACAAACTTTGGCAAAAATAAAAGCAGCAAAAGCAGAAGCTGACAAAGCAACAGAATGCACGCGCCAATATGGCGATATTCGAATACCTAGTCTTTATATGAACTCACCGTTAAACCCTTACGGTTTAGCCCGCGGTAATCCGGCAGCTTACTGGATGGGAGCGGCAGATCAAGCATTTTTAGCTCAGGCTCAATATGCCATTTTGGAAAAAGCTATTACAACTGGTGCGCTTAAGTTGTTCTTGCAAAATGTGGAGCTACCGCCTAATTTGCGGCCACGCTAATCTAGCGATAAGATCTAAGCTCTTGCTTTAGGTAATTATATTGAAATCGATTTCAATTCTTGGCTCTACCGGTTCAATCGGCAAGCAGACCCTGGATATAGTAAAAGCGCATCAAGACGATTTCCAAGTCGTAGCTCTGGCTGCCGGCAGCAATAATTTGTCTTTGCTCAAAGAACAAATTGAGTTTTTCAAACCCAGCCTAGTGTCGGTACCCGGAGCCAAAGAAGCCAAGAAACTCCAAGAGTTACTTGGCACCAAAAATTCCGCATTGGAAATAGATTACGGTCTAGGCGCTCTCGATCTAGTTGCCAGCCACTCGCAAGCAGATACAGTCGTTTCCGGTGTTGTTGGCGCCCTTGGTATTTTGCCTACAGCAGCTGCAATTCGCGCCGGAAAAACAGTGGCTTTAGCGAACAAAGAGACGCTTGTCGCCGCCGGCTCAATTATTATGCCTATGCTCCAGAAGTACGGTGCAAAAATTGTACCGGTTGACAGCGAACATTCGGCTATTCATCAAAGTTTGAACGGTTATTCAAACAAAGATGTGAAACGTATTTTGCTTACAGCCTCTGGCGGTCCTTTCCGCACTTGGAACAAAGAACAAATTGAAAGTGCCACCATGGATGATGCGCTAAAACATCCCAATTGGTCGATGGGTCAAAAGATTACTATCGACTCGGCAACCTTGATGAATAAAGGACTTGAAATTATCGAGGCGCGCTGGCTATTTGCCATCGAAGCAGCACGCATTGATGTATTAGTTCATCCTCAATCCATTTTACATTCGGCAGTTGAGTTCATCGACAATTCAGTAGTCGGACAACTAGGGGTTCCGGATATGCATTTACCGATTCATTACGCCCTTTATTTTCCGGAACGCCGCACCTCGCTTTCTGTGCCCTTGCTTGATTTGATTAAGATTGGCTCACTCACTTTTGAAGCACCAGATTATGAAAAATTTCCTTGTTTACGTCTAGCCAAAGAAGTAGCTGACGATACAGGAACAGCAGCAGCAGTCTTAAATGCAGCAAATGAAGTAGCTGTCAGCTGCTTTCTGGAAAGACAGATTCGCTTTGTCGATATTGCCAGATATATCGAAAAAGTGCTTGATCTTCATCAAAAGGTTGCCAGACCATCACTTGACGATATACTGGAAGCGGATCGCTGGGCTCGATCCATTTCTAATGAGTTAATCGGGGCAAAAGTCAGATGACAATTTCAACCAAAGCAAACGTTCAAGTATGCGATCACCCTCTGGTTAAACATTACCTGACTCGTTTGCGCGACTATCAAACACCTTCCAACGAGTTTCGTCGCACGGCAATCCAATTAAGCAAAGCTTTGGCTTATGAAGCCTTTCGCGATCTGCACGCCCGCGAAGCCGGCGTTGAAACGCCGCTGGGACCAGCACAAGGCGTAGTTCTAAACGATTATGTCGTTCTTGCTCCGGTTTTAAGAGCTGGTCTTGTGATTGCCGAAGCCGCACAAGAACTGGTTCCACCGAATGCTCGTGTTTATCACGTCGGACTAAAAAGAGACGAAGCGACGCTACAAGCCATCTCTTATTACGCCAAATTGCCCGAAAGGTTACCGGCCGAAAGCAAAGTTTACGTGCTCGATCCAATGCTTGCTACAGGCGGCTCAGCCGTTGCTGCCATCCAGCTATTCATCAATTTGGACGTCAAACATATTCATTTAGTATCCTTCTTGGCAGCGCCGGAAGGAATCAAAACTGTTCATGACAAATTTCCCCAAGTGAAAATAACCACAGCATCTATTGACAGCCATCTTAACGAACACGGTTTCATCGTTCCTGGCTTAGGTGATGCCGGCGATCGTATTTTTGGCACATAGTCCGTTTATTTTCCTGAGAATGACCTACCAACAATCTCGAATTGGGATTGGTTACATTGACTTGGAATTAGCTGGCGCTGGTCAGAATTGATTGCCGCGCCTAACTTCACGCAAACCCATCACAGTAAAGAGTCAAACCGATATCGGTTTAGCTCTTCACTGCTCCTGTTGATCTGAACTTTTTCCAGCCTCATTCGTACAAATAAGTAAATGACTGAGGATGATTTATGTCAGACAATCCCAATGAACCGGGCCCACAGTCCGGCTCAGGCATTACAGATGAGATGCTCAACGCTCTTATGCTGCGCTTTAACACTCAGTTTCCCAAGGAAGAAGATTGCTTGGAAGAACTCTATAGCAAAGCTGTTCCCGAACACGTTTTTCGCTGTCGCTATTGTAAGAGTCCAGAGCTGAACAAGAAATACGGCGATAGAACCGGCAGCTGCCGGCAATGCAAACAAATAACTTGGTTTACCGGTGGTACATTTTTTAGCCATATTAGAGCAGCGAGACCCTGGTTGGCAGCCATTTGGCTAATGGAACAAGGAGTAATCATCAGCTCATCTAGATTTCATAAGCTTGTCGGCATTGCCCAATCATCGGCTCTCCATATTTTTAAGAAGATTACAACGGTTGCGCACAGTCATATGCTGGAAACAAAGGTAACGACAGAATCGACTTATTTCACACCGGTGTTCTGCAAGCGCAGCCGAGAGACGCAGGCTAGACAACACCCTCTTTCCGAACAGGAAGAAATGGAAAAACGACTCATCACTCAAGCACCGCATAGTGACACTTTCAGCAAAGATGGCGAAACCCACCTAGCGAAAGGAACTTTAGACAAAAACGCCATAGAGTTTTTCGGGAATGAAAAAACTCTGTATGACATATTATCCACAGAACCAATTCATGTGGACGCTATTCATCACAAGACAAGAATGCCGATAAATGAAATATCTGCAGCTCTTACTATGCTGGAATTAGCCGGAGCAGCCATTCGCTTGACCGGCGATCGCTATGTACGATCCACCGCGGAGTCGTCCGAAGCAAAAGCTCTACGGACTTCTCATACTGCGCGATTTCATCCTGCTCCCACAGCTGAAATTGCAGAAACAATAGATGCTATTGTTTCTTTCATTCGCAATAAATTTCATGGAATAAGCAGAAAGTGTCTGCAAAATTATCTTGCAGCATATTGGCTGGAACTTACCAAAGCCCAGTGGTCGTGCGGCTCATTGCTAGAGTGGTGTTGGCAATTTGGACCACTCAGCTATGCACAAACGCTTACTTATATATCGCCCCTGCAAGTTAGCATACCGACTTTAGCTTGCTAACTACTAATCTTCTAGCTTAAAGCCGATTTTCACTACAACTTGAAACTCGCTTACTTCGCCATCTTTGATTGCCCCGCGTGTTTCCACAACTTCAAACCAATGCATGTTGCGAACACTTTTGCCGGCACGTTTTACGGCAACTTTCACAGCATCAGCAATGCTTGATGGTGATGTACCAACTACTTCTGTGACTTTATATACAGACATTTTTTCTCCTTTATTGGTTTACAACACGGGTTGAGTTATTTTCAGCGTTAGGCAGGAGATTCACTTTGGGCATCGCTGAAAGAGCAGCAGTAGGTGTTATGAAATTTTTTGTACTATCAAGGACGGGCGTAGTGATAATTTGTGCTGCCAATTCTGAGCCGGCCAAGTCGGCGATCATCAACTCACTCAAAGCCAACTGTATCGGATTTTTAGTCAACACAGCCAACTGATAATTACTCAACGCCAAATGTGCTTGCTCGGATAATACTTTGGTGCGACTTTCACGTCGTTTCATCAAATAAAGCTCTTTCAAAAGTTTAGATTCTTCCGGACCGCCGGTACACAGTTCAAAAGCAGTCAAACCAATCTGCGCAGCTGGACCGATCACAGTCGGCGTTAAGCAAGCCGCACCGAGAGTACTTCTAACTACCTTACCGGCAACACGCTTACCTTTGCTCATATGATTGTACTTATGAACTTGTTTATCAATAGAATTAATTACCTTGTCAGTCTCGACAGCCTTAGAGACAACAATCTGCAATTTCTCTTCCTGCTCATCCGGCGTCCAGACTTTCTGAGCAAACACAGCGTCACTTACATGAAATTCTTGACTCCACTTTTTAAGAGTCTCAAACATTTCGTTAGCCGGTACCTCACCAACCAATTCTTGCAAGCGTTTGATTCCAGCAGCAGTGACATCTGCCACTTGTTTTGGATCTGTGCCACCAAGCCCGGTGGCAATATGCATGACAGCATTATTCAATTTATGATGCTTTTCATCGACATTTTTCTGCTTCGCATATTCAGCAGCAGCACGACTTTGCAATTTGAGCTTTTCACCAAGAATGATGTCGCCAGCTTCACTTGAATGGGAAAATCCCGTATAAGGGACAATCGCATTCACAGAATCGGCCGCTGCAGCCTTTGCTCTTTGCGATTTTTTACGATAGTGCGTGACCGCTTTGTCATAAGTTTGGGTAGCCGGATCTTTGTCAAGAGCAGCGCCAAGAAGTTTGTCAATTTCTGTGACGATGACCGATTCAGTACCATGAGTAACGCCGCCGGGAATCGGTTGATTGTCATCACGCCAATGTTGATCGGCCGTATTTACATCTACTTCAATTTCTCCATTCTCCTGCAAAGCAAAAGAGCCAGGGCTTGAAAGCACGAAGCTGCCCAGCAGAAGAGTAGATAGAATTAGCTTGCGCATTGTCAAGAAGCCTCTCGCTTTCAGATACTAGATCTTCTCTATACCACCGAAGATTGATCTGTTATCTGCAACTGTAATTATAGTTGTATTAGCACAGGTTAAAGATGAATCTCGCCTTGCATGCCAAGAGGAATGCCGTTTTTCACTGGTTGAAAGCACGTTTCCGCGAACAAAGAGAGACGCGTTTCCGCGAACAAAGAGAGACGCGTTTCCGCGAACAAAGAGAGACGCGTTTCCGCAAACAAAGAGAGACGCGTTTCCGCAAACAAAAAGGAGAGCGTTTCCGCTCTCCTTCATTGAATCGTTTACAGCTGCGATTAAGCGCCGGCGCCAGCTAGTGCTGTTCCAGCTTTGCTGCCGTTAGCCGGACGAATACCGAGCGCATCTTGAGCAATAATAATGCGCTGGATTTCGCGAGTACCTTCGTAAATATTCAGTACTTTGGCATCACGGAAATAACGTTCAACCGGATATTCATCGGAGAAGCCGTAGCCACCGAAGATTTGTACCGCGTTATGTCCGGCTCTGTTAGCGGCTTCACCGCAGAAGAGCTTAGCGATTGAAGTTTCAAGCGTGTTGCGCACGCCTTTGTTCTTCAAGTGCGCAGCACGCAAATAAAGCAAGCGTCCGGCTTCGCAATCAGCAACCATGTCGCCAATCATCGCTTGTACTTGTTGATGTTGTCCAATCGGCACACCAAAAGTGATGCGTTGCATTGCATAAGTGGTGCAATGATCGATACAACCTTGCACCAGACCGACAGCACCGGCAGCAACAGAGAAACGACCATTATCCAAAGCAGACATGGCGATCTTGAAGCCTTCACCAACTTTACCAAGCATATTTTCAGCTGGCACTCTTACTTCATCAAGGAATAGTGATGAAGTATCGGAAGCACGCAAGCCTAGCTTACCTTTGATTGATTGAGCCGAGAAGCCCTTGGATTTTGTATCAACAACAAAACAAGTGATACCTTCATGACCTTTTCCAGAATCAACCGTAGCGAAGATCAAAGCATGTGTAGCGATTGATCCGCAGGAGATCCAAGTTTTTTGTCCGGTGATGATGTAATCGTTACCGTCTTTAATCGCTTTGGTTTGTTGGTTAGCGGCATCGCTTCCTGCTTCCGGTTCGGTCAAACCGAAACAGCCGATGAACTTGCCATTGCAAAGGTTCGGCAGAAGATGTTTCTTCTGTTCTTCGGTTCCCCATTTAAGGATGGTCAATGCAACCAAAGATGTTTGCACAGAGAACAAAGTTCTTGTTGAGGAGCAAACACGATTCACTTCTTCGGTCATCAAACCGTAGGCGATGTAATCCATGCCCAAACCGCCGTACTTTTCCGGAACCGGGCAGCCGAGAAAACCTTCAGCAAAGATCTTTTTGGCGATATCCCAATCGAATTTGCACTCGCGATCGTTCATTTGCGCCTTCGGAGCAATTTCACGATCGGCGAATTCACGCATGTGTTTGCGCATCGCGGCTTGCTCAGGTGTGAAGTCAAAATCCATGGCTTTTATTACTCCTTATCTGAATTAGATTCGTAGGCATCGATTTGGGCCTTTTGCAAGCGTCCCGAGAAATCGATATAAACGGATTTCCATTCGGTGAACTGATCGATGGCAGCAGTACCGGCTTCCCGGTGACCGTTGCCGGTTTGTTTGACGCCACCGAAAGGCAGTTGTATCTCAGCACCGATAGTCGGAGCATTGATATAAACGATGCCTGACTCGAGCTCTTGAATGGCTGTAAAAGCTCGGTTGACGTCTTGAGTGTACATAGAGAGCGATAAACCGTATTCAGTACCATTGGCTACTTTAAGCGCTTCTTCGAAGCTC
Source organism: Candidatus Obscuribacterales bacterium (assembly GCA_019750335.1). GTDB lineage: Bacteria > Cyanobacteriota > Vampirovibrionia > Obscuribacterales > Obscuribacteraceae > JAIEPM01. The sequence goes on along the minus strand of JAIEOQ010000005.1, from coordinate 452,613 downwards.
TTAACTTCAATCAAAGCAACCACCGGTCCGAAGATCTCTTCTTGAGCGATGCGCATGTCCGGTTTGACATCGGCAAATACAGTCGGTTCATGGAAACAACCTTTGGCGAATTCGCCTTCAGTCATAATGTTGCCACCGCAAAGAAGCTTAGCGCCTTCTTTTTTGCCGATCTCAACATAGCTATGCACTGTCTCGAGTTGAGACTTATTGCATACCGGTCCAACTTCAACTTCCGGATTGAGACCATTGCCCATCTTCAGAGCTTTGGCTTTTTCCACGAAACGATCGCAGAACTCTTTGTATTTTTTAGTGTGAATGATTACGCGGCTGGTTGCTGTGCAGCGTTGACCTGCCGTTCCGAAAGCTCCCCAGAGAGCACCTTCCAGAGCCAGATCCATATCGGCATCATCCATAACGCATATAGCGTTCTTGCCACCGAGTTCACACGAAATACGCTTCATCAGCTCTCCGCATTTACCGGCGACTTGACGGCCGACGGCGGTAGAACCAGTGATAGAGATCGCACGAACCCGCGGATCTTCAACAAGAGCCATACCGGCTCTGCCACCACCACCGGTGATCAAATTGATTACACCTGGCGGGAATCCAGCTTCATTCATGATTTCAATAAACATCAAACCGCAAAGTGGAGTATCGGTTGCCGGCTTGAAAACAACAGTATTACCAGCAACAAGTGCCGGAAACATTTTCCAGCTCGGAATTGCCACCGGAAAGTTCCAAGGAGTGATGATACCAACGACACCAATCGGTTGACGAACCGACATGGCAAATTTATTGGCCAACTCAGACGGCACTGTGGCACCGAAAAGACGGCGACCTTCACCAGCCATATATTTGGCCATATCGATCGCTTCTTGCACATCACCACGAGCTTCTTTAATCACTTTGCCCATTTCACGAGTCATCACTTGAGCAAGCTCTTCTTTGCGAGCTTCAAGTAAATGCGCCGCTTTATAAAGCATTTCAGCACGGGTCGGAGCTGGAGTGCGTCTCCAAGCAGTCAAAGCACGCTCAGCGGCATCAACAGCTTCTTTAACATCTTCCGGTCCGGAAAGAGCGAAATGCCCGATTACTTCTTCTTGGTTAGCCGGATTCAAGCTAGCAAATGTTTCACCGCTTTTTGCCTTTTGCCATTTACCGTTTATGTAGTTTTGGTAGGTTTGAACCATTCCGGGCTTTCCTTGCATTTTTTCACGAGTTTCTGTTTGCGTACTCATTTTAATTCCCCCGCTTATTTGCACACTTGGTTGATTGCATTTTCCAGAATATCCAAGCCTTGTTTGGCTTCTTCGTCGCTGATATTCAGCGGCGGGATTAAGCGGAGCACGTGACCGTGACTGCCGCATGTAAGAACGAGTAACTTATTTTCAAAACATTTAGCAGCAACAGCTTCAGCCAGATCATGGCTTGGGCTGCCGTCTTTTTCGTTAAGTTCGACACCAATCATCATGCCCAAACCGCGCACTTCACCGACATGAGGATTCTTGCCGACGAGCTTGCTCAGCCTGTCCATCATCTCTTTGCCAAGCTTGGCCGAACGTTCAGCCAGCTTTTCGCTCTGCAACACATCGATGGTGGCAAGCGCCGCGGCACAAGAGACCGGGTTGCCGCCAAAGGTTGAACCGTGACGTCCTGGTTGCCATTTTTGTGTAAGCTCGCGACGTGAAATGAATCCGGAAATTGGCATGCCACCAGCAATACCCTTAGCCATCAGCATAATGTCCGGCTCAACTCCGTAATGTTCGATGGCGAACATTTTTCCGGTACGACCAAAACCAGTTTGCACTTCGTCAATAATCAACAAAATGCCATGCTTATCCGCGATTTCGCGCAATCCTTTCAAGAAGCTAGCCGGAGCCGGCACGTAACCGCCTTCACCTTGCACCGGTTCAACCAAAAAGGCAGCGACTTGCTCAGGATGAACCAGCTGCTTGAACATCATTTCAATTTCATGTAAGCAATGCTCCACGCAAGCTTCAACATTGTTACGGAATGACGAACGATAAACATAAGGAAAAGGCATGGTGTAAATCGAACCGGGGAACGGCTCATACTTTTCACGATAAACAAGCTTTGATGTGGTCAGAGCCGTGGTCATCATCGTACGTCCATGGAACGACCCACGGAAATTTACGATAGCTGGGCGCCCGGTAATATAACGCGCCATTTTGACGGCACCTTCTACCGCTTCAGCGCCACTATTGGCTAAGAAGCAAGAGTCAAGCCGCCCGGGGGCGATTTCAGCAATTTTTTTGCAAAGATCAATATAAGGCTTATGGTGAGTGGTAACCGAAGTATGCATCAGTTGTCCCGCCTGCTTTTGCACTGCTTCGACAACTTTAGGATGGCAATGTCCAACATTGTTGACTGCAATTCCAGTGGTGAAATCAAGATAGGCATCACCGTTCATATCGTAAACAAATGAGCCTTTAGCACGCTCAACTACTATGCGCGCACAACGACTAAGCACCGGATTGACATGTAGATCATCGAGCTTTAAATACTCCTGATTCTTATCTGTCGTTTTTACAGTCATCATGACAACCCCCTTTATGGCTCTCCAATCCGAACGCTACTGACAAGAATGAAAATGCTCTAAACAAGCACTATTCCAGCCCAGAAGGATCAAATTTTAGCCGAGAAAAAGGAGGGCAAAGAGATATATAAGGATCTCTTCCGCTCCGGCACGGATATATTAAGGACTCTTAAGCAAACAGCTCTTTTATTGGGAGCAAGCGTCTTGGGCCGACTGAATTTCAGCAAAGGCTTTTTTGACCGCTGCTTTCACTTTTTCCAAATCGCTTTGCGCTGATTTTTTGGCGGCAAAAGATTGCTCTTCCATGCTTGAAATGAGTGCTTCTTGCAAAGCCTGCCCTTTTTCTTTCTCAATCTTCAACAAACGCATTTCAATTGCAGATGTGGTTTCAGACTGAATTAAAAGTCCCAAGCTACGCAGCTTGCCTAAGGAAGTAATCTCCATTTCGGCTAAATCTTTGCTACATGAAGTCTCACTTGTATGATTCAGTTGATCAATATTTTTATCGATTTGAGCCACTTCATTACGAATATACTCAGCTTGCTTTTTCACATCATTGCGCTTTTCTTCAATAAAAAGCCACATCGAATCGACCAGTTTGTTCAGTTCGTCTTCGCGTATATTTGTTACGCCAAGCCTGATTTCATCGATGGTGTACAGACCTTTCTTAATTTCATCAAGAAAGCTAGTACTGACTCCTGTCAAGCTATTCCTAAATTTATCGCTTTCTTGAACGATTTGCCGGGCAATATTCTCTTTCAATTCGCGAGAAACGGTGTCAAAAGTATGTTTTCCGGCCTCAAGTACCGGTGTTACAGTTTCAGCTTCCAAAGTGGCTGCCACTCGATAAAGAATCTTTTGTCCAATCCCGGACTTCAACTCATATTCGTCGACCAGACTATCAGCAAGATTCTCTAGAGTGTTCAGATTTTTTTCCTGACTAGCTGAAAGCATAGCTTCAAAATGAGCGAAGGCCGCAGCTAAATTCTGGCTTCCCGTTTCTTTCAGCTTTTCCAGACTGGTGACAATCTTATTAAAGTCATTTTCCAAAAGTACGAGATTATGTTCGGAGATTTTTTTTGCACGTTCTTCAACGCCACGAAGAATATCGTTCAAATCTCGCATAGCAAGCTCATGTCGTGCCGTCAATTTATCCAGGATCGACGAAGAATGAGTGGCTAACTCGAACTTCATTTCATCCATTTGTCTAGTAATCAGCGCTTCGGACTGCTCAGCTTGCTGCACCAAGGCTTGCTCGGCATCACGCAAGAAAGTGGCAGCAACGCTATCACCACTTTTGATCGCCTCAGCCAAACGACTTTTTAAAGAGTCCAGCGCATCAAACAAACTGCTGTAAAGAGTTTGTTTAAGTGCCACTACATTTTGCATGCTCGCAGCACTTTTAGCATGCAATTCGTCACAATGAGTATTCAGATACGCTTTAAGATCGAGCTCGACCTCAGTAAGCTTCTCTTCAAGTTTTATCGTAGCCAGCAAAGCTTGTTGCTCGAGTTTATCAATTAGAATCGCCACGCCCGAACCATAACCTTGGCGAGCCACGGCAATCAGAGTTTCACTGTCGCCATAAGTTTGAGACGGTCTTTCTTCAATTATGAAAGTGTCAACTTTGGTTTCTAGCGCTGTTTCGGCAGGAAGTATCGCTGGTTCAAATCCCATACTAACCGGCTCAATAAAGCTCTCATCCGGTTTTAAAAGTACTTCCTCAAAAATTTCTTTCGGCGGTTCATAACTCTTGGCGATACTTATTTCAGGCATCGCTTCCGGCGGCACAGTAGCTTTATTTACGATTGGCTCAATCTCACTTTCACTATCACTTGCCCAAGATTGGATCGCATCTGATAGCCCGGATAAAAGCGAAATTGTTTCCGGCGAATCATCTCCAGCAAAAATCCCTTGATCTTGAGTTTCAAAAAAGGACTGGGGCGATATTTGAAAAGGTTGAGACGGCGCCTGTACGATGTCTTCTTCTCTTGGCGGCACAGCTTCCGGCAGCGGTGGATCGCTGAAAAAAGACATTTGGAGCTCTTCGACCACAGGCTCTTCAACAGCTGGCTCTTCAACTATTGGCGGGCCAAAAGCACTATTCAAATCAAAATTATTTTGTTCTTGCTCCGGACTGTGAACAGCATCTTTCAAATTGTCAACAATAGAAGCAATCTCTTTAGCCAGACCAAGAGTAGATATATCAGAAGTGCCATCCATCGGGCTCTCAAAGAACGAATTTTTCTTGGACGGCGGCGGTGGCATCCAACCTGGGGGCGGAGGAGACAAAGACTGCAAATCGACATCGAAAGCCGGCTCTTCAATTCTCGCTTCGGCAGCAGGACTAGTCGGAACAGTACCGATTTCCTCTCCCGCTTTTACAGGATAGAACTTCTTACTCAGGTCAGGAATACGAGAAGAAGCGCTCGGTTGATTTTTTGTAAAAAGAAAATAGCCAAGACTTTTGATATCAACCGGTTGTTGAGCAAAAATCACATCGATGCTCACATCCAGCTTACTCAGAAAAGCAAATACCGGCTCGGCTACACCGCGATGAAACTGATTACGCTTGCCGCTACTTGTCCATTTTTGCATTTCTGCCAGATCATCTTGTTGGGCTACAGACAAGCTTTCCAGCGGACGAGCGAGTAAATAATAAAATCCGGCACCTTTTTTCTGCGCCGCTTCGGCACGAGCACTAAAAAGTTCTTCTACGCTTAGCGCTTCATAATCCTCGGAACCAACGACCAAACATTGATGTGCCCCGGACTCAATGGCAAAGACTAAGAGCAGTAATCCAACTCTAAATTTATCGGTTTCAGCTACTCCTAAAACATGGGTTTGCGAAGCAGCGGATAAAATCGGATCCAAAACAAAGATTAGATCGCCGACCGCTAAATTATTTACTGCCGTATTGACCCAAGCTTCCGGAAATTGAGCGTCATAGGGAGTGAAATAACGAAGATAAGGACGCGCATCTTCATAAGGAATTTTTGCTTGAAACAGCGAGAAACTCATATACTTGACTCTCCGTTAGAATCGGATGTTTTCGATCTTTTTCGGCTGCCCCTTCCTGAAGATTCTTCTTGAGACGCGGATCTAATCCCGGCAACCGCTTTCTCGGTGAGAGAGTTTATGCGCGCCAATAAAGAAGCGGTTTTTGCTTCCATATTTCTTTTTTGATTCTCAATCAGCTCTTTATATTCTTGAGAGCAAAGATCGTGACTGCGCACGATAGCTGCTTCTCCCTCCGCACATGCAGCAAATAGTTTTTCACTATACTCATGGGCAATGGTTTGCAAATGCGATTCGAAGCTCAGCTCAATAGTGTCAATTTCAGCTTTAAGTTGCGCAATCAGGTGCCGCCATTCTTCATCAATAGTTTGTTCATGGCTACGTGCTGCCGCCACTTTCTGAGCAACATCAAGCATGTAAGATTTAAATTTGTCTTCACCGTTTTTTCGCAAAGAAGCGGAAAGAGAGGTTATATTTCCTCTAAGTTGCGAAGAAAGCTCAGCCGTATCACGATGAACTTCGTTTAGCTTAGCGAATAAATCTTCTTGATTCGCTCGCAATTCATTCTGTAAATCATTGAAAGTACGCTCGTTAAATTCTTCCTGCTGCTTTGCCAGGGTCGCCAATATACGTTTAGCTTGCTCGCGAGCTTCATCTTCGGCCTGCTGCTTCTTCAAACCAGTCTCAGCAGCTAAGCGTTCTATATTCTCCGCTAAACCTTGTTCAAGTTCAGCAACTTGAAACTCGATTTTTGTTTTGCTCTCTTCACCCAATCGCCAAAGCTCCTCTTGAGCTGTCTGTAAGCGAGCTTCCGTGGCTTCAGCTTGGCGAGACCATCGCTCATCCGACTCGGCCGGCACACTGCCAACCATATCGCAGATCGAATCCACTTTTGGTACAGCATGGTCGGCAAAACTATGTCTTTTCTCTTGCGACAAGGCTTTCAAGCGTTTAATTTGATTGAAAGTCAAATCGTCCAAAGCAGCAGCAGCCCCTCCGGCTACCATATCTGATTGCTGCATCACCGTAGTATTTTTGCGGCTCAATCTTTCACTAATGAATTCAGTCAGACCTTTTATCTCTTGCTCGAAAGAACGAGCTAAAAGCTTAAGCTCAGCTTCCAGCCCGGCTTGCAATCTTTCATTCTCATTTTTTTCTAGCTCAATGATATGTTTTATGTGTCGTATCGCTCCGTCAACAAAAGCGACAATGTCTTGATCAAATTTTTCTGCCGTTAGCTTCAAAGACTCGGCTACTTGTTCTTCATGCCTGTCTCCGGCATCGGAAGCGGCTTCGCGAACGCTATCCATACTCCCTTTTTGTTTCTGCGCCAATACGTCAAGCGTATGTACGCTTTCATCGTAGACAGTTTGTAGAGTTTTTCCTTGGGCAGCCATTTACACTTTCCTATACATTTAGAATTTGAGATTTGCTTTTTTGATTGTTTTTACTATATGAGCCGCATCCAACCCTACTTTTTCAATTCGTGAAATTTGCATCTCCAGGTCGACGACTTGCTTTTCAAAATCAAGCTCATTCCTTTCCAGCTCTTTTTTCATCAATTTTGTTTCTCGCTCCAGAGATTCACAAGCATGAGATTTAATCGTTTCCACTTTATGTTCGCAAGCTTCTGCATATCTTTGAAAATCAGCTTCAATCTGAGCCGCAGCCGCAGCAACATTTTCCAGAACTTTGCTCCCGTTGCGCCGAAAAAGTCCCTGCAAATGATCTTTGCTTCTTTCTTCCTTCAACTTGCGTGAGAATCCTTCATCCCAGTCAGATTTGCATTCTTTATCAATTTCAGCTTCCAGCTTGTTGTACAGCGTTTCAATTCCTTCAGCGCATTCTCGGTAAGATTCGCGCAATTTGACAGCCAGTTCAGCTTTAATCAAAGAGAGTCTTTGTTGCGATTGCCAGGATTCGGTTAACACCTGACTGCGCGACGCCGCCGTAAAATTGGTCAGCTCAGCTTGCAAAACTTCTAAAACCATCTGTCCATCGGACTTACCTTTGTTTTCAAAAGCAGTAAGAAAACGTGACGCATCTTCGGTTTGAGAATTCAGCAAAGATTGCATCTTTGCCCGAGCTGCTGCTTCTTTTTCTTGAATTGACTGCAAACACGAATCTAAAGCGCGCTTTAGATTCGTTTCTTGTTTTTCTTTTTCAGCCTGCACAGAAAAAATTGTTGAATCTGATTTTTCTTTGACTTTTGCTTCAAACTGTTGACGATTGTCTTCAAAATAATGCTTGAAAGCGCCAAGCTCGTTCTCTAATTTATCAGCCAGATCGTTGCCAGCAGTCTTAATTCGCTCGCTTTCTCGTTGTTCAATTGTAGACAGAGTCGTCTGGCTCTCTTGAACCGCCCGCTCCAAAGAATCACGCAAACGAAAGAGCCGACTTTCAATATTCGCTTCCGGAGCTAAAACCATCTCTTCTAAAGTAGACTTTGTTCTTTCGGCAACTTGCCCAAGCTTTGATAAGGCATGGCTGACTTGCCCGGCAAGCTCTTGGCGTCCTTGACGGCTGGCTTGCAACAACTTGGTTATTTCAGTCTCTTGATATTGGTTGAGCAACTTTTTCAGCTCTTCTTTATCTTGAGATAAAGCATCCGAATTCTGTCTCAGACATACTTCCAGGCGCATATAAGCCGCCTTTGCTTCATCTTGAAAAAGCCTGTCCATGCCTTTATTAAAAGCAACAAGCTTACCGGTCAGAATGGAAACTTTTCTTTCCAATTCAGAAGAAGCTTTTTTCAGTACTTCTTGCATCAATTTTGCCGCAGAATCAAGGTTTTCCTCATCTGCGGGCATTGAACCTGCCATAAATACCTCAGCATGAACCGACACGTGACTAAGTCAGTTATGCCACCCTTTAACCAAATATCACCGCCATATAAACGGCTGATAAATTGCCGGCGGTCTGGTTATTTAATCCGCCCCAGGGCCGAGCGCTTAGCTCCGACTCTTACACCCGTGCGTCCTTTGGCCGGCTTGCTCGTCTTGTTTTTTTCTTTGAAAGCCAGAGCAAATACTTCGTCCAGATGAGCAACCGGAATCAGATTAACTTTACTGGTGACATAATCAGGAATCTCTTGCAGATCTTTTTCATTGGCTCGCGGGAACAGGACTGTCTTAATTCCGGCGCGCAACGCAGCCAAAACTTTTTCTTTTAGTCCGCCTATAGCCAACACTCTTCCACGCAAAGTAATTTCACCGGTCATGGCAATGCTCGGTTTTACCGGACGCTTAGAAAGAGCGGAATAAAGCGCTAAGGTCAAAGCAACCCCGGCCGAAGGACCGTCTTTTGGTGTCGCTCCTTCCGGTATATGAATATGAACGTCAACCGTGTCACCAAAATTTTGCTGTATACCAAGCTGCTCCGCATGGCTGCGAATATAGCTAAAAGCAGCCTGGGCTGATTCTTTCATCACATCGCCCAGTTGTCCGGTAAGCTGCAATTTTCCTTTACCTGGCATAGTGTTTACTTCTACAGAAAGAGTTTCACCGCCGGTTTCAGTCCAAGCAAGACCGGTAACAATACCGACCTGAGCACCGGGACTTTCGTTTTCACGCATTACCCGTGGTGGTCCCAAATATTTAGTCACTTGTTGCGGTAGAAGTTTGATTACAGTCTTCGGATCACGAACAATTTGCGTAGCCACTTTGCGACAAATCGCTGCTAAAGCACGCTCAAGATTACGCACTCCGGCTTCGCGCGTATATTCTTGAATAACTTTACGAATGACAGCCGAAGCGAATTTTAGTTGCCTGGCACTGATACCGTGTTTTTGCAGAGTTTTCGGAATTATATGTTGCTCGGCAATAGCAATTTTTTCTTCTTCGGTATAGCCCGAAATATGGATTACTTCCAAACGGTCATAAAGCGGTCTGGGCACATAGTCCAAGCTGTTAGCTGTGGCAACGAAGAACACTTCGCTTAAACTGAACGGTGCGTCAACATAATGATCGGTAAAATTATCGTTTTGATCCGGATCGAGCACTTCCAGCATGGCCGCTGTCGGATCGCCTTGATAGCTTCGAGTCATCTTTTCAATTTCATCAAGCAAGATAACCGGATTTTTTGTATTTGCTTGCTTCAGCGCTTGAATTATCCGTCCAGGCATGGCGCCGATATAAGTCCGTCTATGCCCACGAATTTCCGCTTCGTCGCTAACTCCACCTAAAGATATCCGCGCGAATTTACGATTCATCGCTCGAGCAATGGATTTAACCAGGCTTGTTTTACCAACCCCCGGTGGTCCGACTAAACACAAAATGGTGCTCTGCGGTTGCTTACTTAACTTGCGCACGGCAAGATATTCGATGATTCGCTCTTTTACTTTCTCCAGACCATAATGCTCTTCGTCTAAAATATCTTCCGAACGAATAAGATCGATTACATCACGAGAACGTTTACCCCAGGGCAAAGAGACAAGAGTATCCAAATAAGTACGAATAACCGAAGCTTCCGCCGCTTGCGGCATCATTTTTTCCAGACGTTGCAACTCTTTCTGGGCACGTTCCAGAGCTAATCCGGTTATTTTAGACTTCTCAATTTTTTGCTTATACTCGGCTATTTCACCGACCTGTTCGCCTTCCGAATTCAGCTCGTCTTGAATGATGCGCATCTTTTCGCGTAAATAATATTCACGCTGTGTTTTTTCCAGATTAAAGCGCACACGATCATGAATTTGCTGCTCGAGAAAAGCCAATTCCAGCTCGCGGGACAGAAGCTGACCGATATATTCCAAACGTTCGGCGCTATCCAGTATCTCCAAACATTTCTGTCTTTCCGATACTTCTAAGCCGAGATAAGTGGCAATGATGTCAGCCAAACGTCCGGCCTGACCGATTCCCGAAACAGCAAGCAAACTTTCCGGATTGATCTTTTTAGTAGATTTGACAAACTGCTCGAATTTTTCGCCGGTAACTCTCATTAAAGCTTTTGACTGCTCATCTTCATGAATTACTTCCGGAAGCTCAGTAACAGCAGCAACAAAATGATTGGCTTCTTCATCAAAAGAATCAATGCTGACTCGGCAAGAACCTTCCACCAATACTTTTACTGTACCGTCAGGCAACTTAAGCATCTGCATCACTTCAGCGACAGTGCCGATTGAATAGATATCGTCAAAAGCCGGCTCTTCGCATTCCGGATCTTTTTGCGCACTAAGTACCACAAGACGATCGTCACGCAGTAGAGCCTGCTCCATCGCCGTAATTGATTTTGGACGGCTGACAAAAAGCGGCGTCACCATTTGCGGAAAAACAACTACGTCCCGCAAAGGAATCAAAGGCAAAATTTTGTCTGTAAGATCTGGCATGGCTATACGCTCTTAAAGCAGAGCTTTAGGCTATCTCGCCTTTCAGCTTTCCGGTCGGCAACTGAAGCAGTTCAGCCGAAGATCGCTTTTGCACGAGATCTTTGGTGATATGACACGTATTGATGTCAGTACGCGAAGGCACTTCATACATGATATCGAGCATGATCTCTTCAACAATTGAGCGCAAGGCCCGAGCGCCGGTCTTCCGTTTTAGAGCTTCTTCGGCAATGGCACCGATGGCCTCCTGATCGAACTTGAGCTGCACGCCATCCAAAGAGAGCAATTGTTCGTATTGCTTAAGCACAGCGTTTTTCGGCTCGACAAGAATACGTACCAGAGCTTCCACATCGAGAGCGTCCAATACAGCCAATACCGGCACACGACCAATGAATTCCGGAATCATACCGAAACGCATCAAATCGTCCGGAATCACATCTTTCAAAATCTTGCTCGCTCTTTGTTCTCTTTCCCAAGCAGTCAATGGAACTGAGGAGCCAAAACCGATACTGCGATCCGAAGAGACTCTTGTTTCAACAATTTTTTCCAGTCCGACAAAAGCACCGCCGCAAATAAATAGAATATTCTGCGTATTTATTTGAATGAACTCTTGATGAGGATGTTTACGTCCACCTTGCGGAGGTACATTGGCTAAAGTGCCTTCGATCATCTTAAGCAAAGCTTGTTGAACACCTTCACCGCTTACGTCACGGGTAATGCTCGTATTCTCAGACTTGCGTGAAATTTTATCGATTTCATCAATATAGATAATGCCGCGCTCAGCTTTTTTGATGTCGTAATCAGCTGCTTGATACAAGCGCAATAGAATATTTTCGACATCCTCTCCGACGTAGCCGGCTTCGGTCAGTGTCGTAGCATCGGCAACAGCAAAAGGAACATCGAGGAATTTAGCGAGAGTTTGCGCTAAAAGAGTCTTGCCGGACCCGGTTGGTCCGATCAGCATGATGTTCGACTTTTGAATTTCGATAGAATCCGGTGACTCTTGATTATGATTTATACGTTTGTAATGGTTGTAAACGGCAACAGAAAGAACTTTCTTCGCTGAAGCCTGACCAATGATGTGCTGGTCAAGGAAGTTCTTGATCTCACTAGGCTTCGGCACCTCCATGAGCTTGGGTAAGCCCGGCTCCGGAGGTGCAGCCGCCTGTGGAGTACCTTCAAAAAGTTCCTCATCGAGGATCTCATTGCAAAGATCAACACATTCGTCGCAGATATAAACACCGGGCCCGGCAATCAATTTTTTAACCTGGTCCTGACTCTTTCCGCAAAAGGAACATTTCAGTCTGTTATCGGATTGCTTGGGCATCTGTTTACCTACTTCTATACTGCTGACAAATTGGGTTGTTGATCGAGCCTAACGATGACCTCATCAACAAGCCCGTATTCTTTGGCTTCTTGAGCAGTCATGATATTGTCGCGATCAGTATCTTTTTCAATCTGTTTGACCGACTGACCGGTATGAGCGGCAAGTAACTCGTTTAGTTCCCGCTTGATACGAAGGATTTCACGAGCAGCGATTTCGATATCGGTAGCTTGTCCTTGTGCGCCACCTAAAGGTTGGTGAATCAACACCCGGGCATGGGGCAAGCAGAGGCGTTTGCCCTTTTGTCCGGCGGACAAAAGGAATGCACCCATACTGGCAGCTTGTCCAAGACAAATAGTTACTACTTCAGAACGGATATGTTGCATCGTGTCGAAGATAGCCATACCGGCAGTTACCGAACCGCCTGGTGAATTGATATACAAGCGAATATCTTTTTCCGGATCTTCACCTTCCAAAAGCAGAAGTTGAGCAACGATCATGTTGGCTACGGTATCGTCAATTGGCGTGCCGAGAAAAACAATCCGTTCCCGCAACAAACGAGAAAAGATGTCAAAAGCACGCTCGCCACGTGCGGTGGTTTCAATAACCGTAGGCGGATAGTACATCCCTGGAGCGATGCTCCAGATGTCATGAAGGTCTCTTTGAATTAGTCTTGGATCTAAGTTGCTCATGTCCTTCTCTTTTTAACTCTGTGACTTACCTAAAATCAATTTCAATATCATATATCGAAAGATACCGTCTTATGAAAATGTGTCAAGGAATAGAAGGCTTTAGTTTACGTCTACTTCTTAAGCACACTCTTGTTGGCAACAGGTAGCTGAAAGAACTGGCTAGCTCTTCAGACTATTTTTTCTCCTCTTTCTCCGGAACAAAGTTAATTTCGGATTGACCAACAAGCAAATCAACAACTTTACGGGTCAAAGCTTCTTCCATCGCTTGGCGATTTAATGTCTCGTAAGCTCTTCTCACTTCCTCATCTTGGCGAATACGCTCTATAGGAACATTATAACGGGAGATCAGCTCGGCCAGGTAAGGACCGGCTTCTTCTTCCGAAACTTGAATCTGCTCAGCCCGGACTACGCCGCCTAAAACAAGAGAGGTTAAAACCCGGGTCCGAGCTTCTTCCTTCTTCTCTTTGTACATTTCAGGGTATTCAGGAGCATTGACGAACTCTTCCCAGCTCCGTCCTTGCCCTTCAACAAAACGCTTCAAATGGGCAAGAAGCAGGTTGGTTTCACGCTCAATCATGCTGTCCGGAATGTCGACTTTAGCGTTAGCAACTACGGCGTCAACTACGGCTTTTTGTACACGCCCGTCATTCTCATTTTTCACTTCTTCTTCCAAGCGCTTTTGTAAAGCATCTTTCAAAGAATCCAGCGATTCTTGCCCGATTGATTTAGCCAACTCATCATTCATTTCGGGCATTACACGATTACGAATCTCTTTTAGATCAACCTTAAATACGGCATCTTTACCGGCTAAAGCCGTATTTCTGTATTCTTCGGGGAAGGTGGCTTTAATCTCGAAAGAGTTGCCCGGCTCCTTACCGACTACCTGTTCACAGAAACCAGGCAAGAAATTGCCTTCTTTCATCTCTAAATGCAAGCCGGCAGCTTTACCGCCATCAACAAGCTTGTCATCGACGAAACACTCAAAATCAACAAGAGCCGTATCACCCATTTTCACCGGGCGCGGATCGACAGCCTCAAGAGTGGAACGGGTTTCCGCGATGCTTTGCAAAGCCTTGTCCATTGAATCAGTCGGTAATTTGGCTTCTTCGACGGTTACTTTCAAACCGCGATAATTGCCCAGCTCCACTTCCGGACGGACTTCCAGGCTTGCTTTCAGCTTCAGCGGTTCGCCCAGCTCAAACTCATAGGAATCAACTTGCGGCTCGTTGATAATATCCAACTGTTCATCTTGAATTACGCGTCCAAGCACTTCCGGAACCAGGTTACCCAGGGCTTCACGCTTCAAATAATCAACACCGACAGCACGTTCAACCATATTGCGCGGTGCTTTTCCGCGGCGGAAACCAGGAATATTCAGGCGGTGACTAACCTGACGACAGGCTACTTCATAAGCCTTCATCGCTTTGTCAGACTCAACCTCAACACCCACCTTAACGATGTTAGTGCCTTCTTTTTCGATGCTGACCTTCATGGCTCTCCCTTTTCATTAATATGGCGTGTGAAGCGTATATTTGCCTTTCAGCACAGCTTTCCTGAACGTTTGTTCAAGTACAAAGCTCATGCTGAGTAGCATTTGGCGATTTTAGCATGAACAGCAAGCCAAAACCGGCTGCCATGCTTATTTGTTTAGTTTTGCTTACTGCCCTAAAGGCAAGATGATGATTTGATTTTGTGAAATCATCCAGGAGATTAGTAATGCCAGATTTATGGTGAAAAATATGCCTAAAAGGCTCGTGCCAAGCATCAACTGCCAAGTAAGCAAGGCTTGACGCGGCTGGAAGGTAGTCAAAATGCCGAAACGATTTGCCACATAAGTAAGAAGCGATATACCGACAAAAATATCGGCAGCCAAAACGAAACTAACCCGATGCCGCTCCAGCTGCGGAACAATAAGGCACACTAGAGTCGCCACACAGCAAAGAACCAATGAAATGGTCGTTACTTTATCCGTATCCCGGACTTTGACAATATTGTTTTTTTGAATTGAGTTTACATAACGAAGAGCGGCCAAACTGCTCACCCAGCGTGAACGACGATTGATTACGCTGTGTCCGGCAATCTTTACTGTTTCAGCCTGCGGGTCTTCTTGCTCGCTCATACTTTCTCCCAACCAACGTCTCTCACATGAGCCGTCGTCAATATTAATACCCTTAGTTTAAATCCGGCAAACTAAGAGATAAGACAAGGCTGCCAAGCAGCACTGCAGGCCCGGCAAAATTGACTTGAAATAATAATGGAGCGGGAGACGAGGCTCGAACTCGCGACATCCTCCTTGGCAAGGAGGCATTCTACCACTGAATTACTCCCGCAATTCAGGTTTCACATTATAGTTGAGGTCCCAGGCAGCAATCAATAGCACGTTAACAAGAAGTCTCTTATTATGTGCGTGCAGCTGCCGCTTTTAAAGCTGGTCTGCGCGACAGCCTCTCCTCAACATCCGACAGCACTCTTAACACCTGATAGGCGTTATTAGCGTCTGTTCTTGGGCGCTGTCCGGTGCTTATGCATTTCAAGAAATGCTCGCACTCCAGATGCAACGGTTCGGCATCCGGATATTCCGGATATTCGACTACCATCCGTCCGGAATGCCCCAGACTATGCAAAGCTAATTTATTGTCAGCCTGATGATCGTTCAGTACGGCTGTTTTCAAACTGCCGTTCACTGTCAGCCTGACTAATTTTTGCGGGTCAATCCAACTGTTGCGGACTTGTCCGGGAATTCGTCTACCCTTAATCGGGAAGACCAAATCCAGATAAGCCACGTCAACCAAACCATCCCCTTGCGCATCCCAACCACCGACGCGATCTGCTTCAACACAGTCGCAATCGAGCAGATAACTCATCATTGAAATATCATGAGGAGCCAAGTCCCAGAGGACGCTCCAGTCCCGACGATTATTGTTGAGATTCATTCGATCCGAACGAACAAAGCGCAACTCACCCAACTCACCGGAAGCAATCAACTCCTTAAGTGTATTGACGGCAGGATGATAAAGCAAAAGATGTCCGACCATTAGCACAAGATTGCGTTCGGTCGCCAATCGATCAAGCTCTTTGGCATGATTTACATCGCGAGCCAAAGGCTTTTCCACATAAACATGCTTGCCGGCAAGCAAAGCTTGTTTAGCCACAGGAAAGTGGCTGTCGCTTGGTGTTGCCACAACGACAGCCTTAACCTGTTGGTCGGCAAGTACCGACTCAATACTATTTGTTGTCCGTACTTCCGGATGTTCTTTACGAATAAGGTCCAACCTCTCTTCAGAAAGGTCGCAAGCCATTGCAAGCGCACCAAGGTTGGCAAAGTTTCTAACTAGATTCTTGCCCCAATTTCCGGTGCCAATTACAGCTACGCATGGAGAATCCAAAGTTATTTCCTTAATCGTTAGGGATACCTAATTACAAAAGTGCTTAGCGCTTCTTATTGACCGCTTCGCTGAACTCTTTACCAACTCTAAAACCAGCTACTCGCTTGGCTGGAATTTGAATCGGGGCATTGGTTTTGGGGTTACGACCGGTGCGTGCTTTGCGCTGGCGAGCCTCAAATGTGCCAAAGCCTACAAGAGTAACCTTTTCACCTGTGGACACATGCTTAATGATCGTTTCCATCATTAAGTTTATTACTTGCTCGGCATCTTTTTTTGTTGTGCCGGCTTCTTTTGCAACTACATCAACTAAATCAGCTTTATTCAAAGCGCTAAACCTCACGATTACCAAACTGCAAACGGGACACCTTGCCGCAAAAGCGACAAACCGGCAGCTATCGTCATCCACTCAGTATGCACGAGGCACGCGATCTTCTGGCGATCAGCCGTTCGTCAATCAGGTAAAAAGGTCGAAATGCCTTCCCTGTGACTTAAGGACAGCTTATGCTAGCATAAACTTCAATATAGAAAAGCTTTTCAACCCAAGAAGTTACTAATGCTTGCGCAGCGCCAACCAATTATTGCCTCGATCCGACGAGAAGCTTGGGTAGAAGTCGACCTTAACGCTATTGAACATAATGTCGCTATTGTTCGCTCCTGGCTTGGCGATCGCGTTAAGCTGATGGCTGTTGTTAAGAGCGACGCCTACGGACATGGGGCTCTTGGTGTAGCCGATGTTTTATCAGCTTGCGGGGCTGACTGGCTTGGGGTCGCTTCCGTAGATGAGGGCTGCCAATTGCGCGCAGCCGGTGTACGACAAAATATACTTTTACTCGGACCTTGCCCAAACTGGGCATTGAGCGCTGCTCTTGACGCCGAACTTACATTAACGGTCACCAACGAAAATCAAATTGCCGACATCGCTTTGACTTGCGGAAGACAAAATCGTACAGCCAATATTCATTTAAAAATCGACACCGGCATGCACCGATTAGGTATCGCTCCAAATAAAATTGAAGCAATTTTGGATCTGCTTGCCGGGCAAAAAAATATTCGCTTAGCCGGTATCTTTAGCCATTTTGCACAAGCCGATGAAGAATGTTTTACCTCAAAACAGATAGAGCTTTTCCAAAAAACATTACAAAAACTAAAAATTGAGAACAGCAACAAGCCATTAATCCACCTGGCCTCCGGTGAAGCCGCCCGCCGTTTTTCACAAAGTCACTTTGGCATGGTTCGCGTTGGCTTACCTATATATGGACTGGAAGCAAAAACAGTTTCAACTACTCTTGTCCCAGCTTTATCAGTGCGCGGACGCATAAATCATATACAGGAGATTGAAGCCGGCCAATCAGTGGGCTACAACTTAACCTGGACCGCAAGCCGTCCCTCACGCATCGCTTCAATTCCAATCGGCTATGCCGACGGCATAGACAGACGTTTATCCAATCAGATTTACGGCTTGCTGGCAGGCAAAAAAGTAAAACAGATCGGGCTTATTAGCATGGACCAAATGATCTTCGATATTACCGATTTACTTGAAGCCCAAGAAGGCGACATCATCACTTTAATCGGCTGCGACCCGGACACTACGCCTGGAGAGACAACAGAACAGCTTCATTTATCCACCTGGGCCAATTTGCTCGACACGATTACTTACGAGCTTGTTTGTCGCATGCGAATGCGCATGCCACGCGTATATACGCGTAATTACATAAAATCTGACGCCAAGGAGAGAAAGAGTTGAAAGAGCTCGGCATTTTCTGCGGCACTTTTAATCCGATCCACTGGGGTCATTTATTGCTTGCTGAATTTGCTCGTTCTCAGTTCAATTTGGACAAAGTAATTTTTGTCACCAGCCCGATGCCTCCCCATCGACATACGGATCTTTTAGACGCCGACAAACGGCACGAATTAGTAATCGCCGCCTGTACGAACAATCCTCATTTTGAACCATCACAAGTCGAGCTGACCCGCTCCGGACCTTCATATACAGTCGACACTTTACGCCATTTCAAGCAAGAATTCGGTAAAGAGATTCGCTTGAATTTACTTGTCGGACAAGACAATTTGCCTTCACTGAAAGATTGGCATGAAGCAAGCACTCTCTTTAAGCTCTGCCGCATCCTTGTCGCCCCGAGACAATCGTCAGCGAACCGACTAACCCTTGCCGAACATCTGCCTGCTGACGCTGATTTTGAACTGATAGATTTCCCTCAGCTACCAGTGTCCAGCTCCATGATTAGACAAAGATTGAGAGAGCATAAGTCAGTACTTTATTTAGTGACAAATGACGTCAATCAGCTCTTACTCAAACACAAACATTATCTGGAAGGTGTTTGAATGACCAAACGAAACGGCGTTCCCGAAAAAATCACTATCGACTTCGTACGCGCTTGGGTCGAACCGCGAGTCAGCGCAAAAAGATTCAAACACATTAAAGGTGTAGCTAAAGTTGCGCGACAAATAGCAGAAAGACACAATTGCGATATTTTTTTTGCTGAGCTTTCAGCCTGGCTTCATGATGCCTGCAAAGAAATGAAAGAGAAAGAGCTTGTCGAGGCTGCCTGTCATTTTCAGATTCCTTTTGGCGAAATCGAAGCAAAGCACGGACATCTTTTGCATGGTCCTGTAGCCGCGGCCGTAGCCAAAGAAGAGCTGGGAATTACAAATATCGATCTACTGGCGGCAATTGCCGAACATACTTTAGGCAACGCACCAATGTGCCCACTTTCCGAAACGCTTTTTCTCGCCGATTGCCTGGAGGAAGGTAGAGCCAGGAGCTATACGGCGCCTATTTGGGCCGCTCTAAAAATTGACGAAGAAAGAATAAACGTTCCCCACGCCATAGTCGTGGCCTCGGATCTCGGCTTGGTTCATTTGATTGAATCAGGAAGACCGATTCATCCACGCACAGTAGAAGTGCGCAACTTTTATATGCAAACGCTTAAAGAAGCCACTTGTCCATAGCGCTGCGCAACTGTTTCAATAAAATCGGCTTTTGCAAATAATCGTCCATACCGGCATCCAAGCAAGCTTTACGATCATCAGTACCGGTCAGGGCAATAATTGTATGCCTGTGCCCACAAATAACCAGCTCCTGCTCGCGAATGGATTTGGTAGCCTCAAGACCATTCATATCCGGCATTTCTACATTCATCAAAATCAAATGACAGCAGCACAGCGATCCGTGCTCCACAGCTTCCGTGCCGCATGTTACCGCGTGATGCGGAATGCCCAAAAGTTCAAGCTGGCGCGAAGTAACCTTTCTGCCGGCCAGATCATCGTCGACAACCAGAACACGTTTGCTCATTTTTCAATCTTGAGGGTTCGTTTCATAATCTCATCATAATATTGTTTGATCTCTTTGTAGCAAGCGCAGCTGATTACTTCTAAACCAGCACGATTTTTAATCGTAATTACAGCCCGGGCGTGGCTGATCAAACCTTCCTGCTCTAAAGTCTTGATCGCCTGATTTACACTTGAACGTCGCACCGCCAGCATCATCGAAAGAAAGTCTTGGGTCAGATTGAAGCTGTCCGCTCCGGCTCGATCTTCGGCCAATAAAAGCCAATGGGCGCAACGCTCTTCTATGGTATGCAAACGGTTGCACGCCGCTGTTTGCGCAATTTGATGAAGCATAGTCAAAATAAAGCGATTTGTAATCAGCTTTAACTCTTCGCTTTCGGTAATCATGCGCTTAAAGTCAGAGGCGCTTATCTGCCAGCTGTAGCCGGCAACTTGAGAAATAAGCTTGCAATCGGCCAGATCCGAACCAAGAAGCAAAGGCACTCCGGTAAATCCTTCTCTACCAATCGTACCGACTTCAATCGGTATACCATCGGCAGTGACAAGCACTTTGGAAATCATGCCGCTATCCGGGAAATGCACATGCTCCAGCACTTCTCCACGTTCAGCAATTATTTTTCGTCGCGGCAACTCAACATAATCAAAAGCATCGGCAAATTTTTCAAGACAATCTTGCGGTAAGGATTGAAGTAGAAAATTTTTGGGATGAGGATGCATGAGATACGTTGACTGATGTCACAGAACAGAGACATTCGTATTATAAGGAAGATGTCTTCTTGCCTCAGTCAAGTGTTCGTTTACGGACTAAAAGTCCGTAATGAATCCGTAAAGCTTTACTCTGACTGACTATTCTTTCCAGAATAATACAAAATCAGCATAAAAGCGCCAAAAACAGCCATAACTAAGCCCCAAGTCAAATTCAGGTTAAGAACCCAGTCACCAAGCCGAGTTCCTTGAGGTTGGAAAAATCCGACGGCAATTAGTACCAATGAATTAATGCAAAAGAATAGGCCAATCGGGAAACGAAGATCCAACATTTTGTCACCAGAAGATCAAGTTGCAGACTATAGTTAACACAAGAATAAGCACTGCCAATACCGTCGGTCTCTTATACCAGACAAGAACAGCCGAACCACTTTCGACCGTAGTTCCCCAAACTAAACCGGTCAACTCTTCAAGCGGTTTCGGCTTTGTCACAAACGAAATTGCAATAGTGACAAGAAAACATACCAGCCAGGCAATACTTGCCCGCCAAAAGTTTCCGGCCATCACCGATGAATAATGAAGCATTCCTTGTCCGGTAAGAACAAACTGAACAAGGGCCGCTAAAGTTCCACAGACTAGCCCGACAAAAGCTCCGCTCGGCGTGGCGCGCTTCCAAAACATTCCTAAAAGGAATGTGGCAAAAAGTGGTGCGTTGAAGAAAGAGAAAATTGTCTGCATATAATCCATGATGCTTGGCGCGCTCATTACAAAATAAGCGGTAAAAATGCTGACAAAGATACCGCCGGCAGTGGCAAGCCGACCAACCATCATGTAATGTCCATCGCTTTTATTTTTAGCGAAATAATTGCGATAAATATCGTAAGTAAAAACCGTATTGAAAGCAGTGATGTTTCCAGCCATGCCAGACATAAAGCTGGCAAGCATGGCCGTCAAGCCGATACCGAGCATGCCCGAAGGATAATACTTAGCCAGAAGCAACGGTAGCGCCATGTCGTAACGCATATGCGGATCGCTTGGATTATGCCCTAACTGCGGTACAAGTGCTAAAGCAATCATACCGGGCAGAACAGTAATCGCTGGAAAAAATATTTTTGGGAAAGCAGCAATCAAAGGAGTGCGCTGTGCTGCCGCTAAATCTTTAGCAGCTAAAGCACGTTGAATGACAAGAAAGTCAGTACACCAATAACCGAATGAAAGAACGAAACCAAGCCCGGAAACAATGCCGAGCCAGTCGATTCCCATCGGATTGTTCACCCCTGCAGTGTGCGACCAAAGATGGCTAAAACCAGCCGGTAGTTGTGCCGACAAACCTTGCCAGCCGCCGATATTTACAATGCCAATAATGGTTAAGGGCAAAAATCCTAATACGATCAAAAAGAACTGCAAAACTTCATTATAAATAGAAGAAGTTAAGCCGCCTAACGCCGTGTAAGCCAATACAACAACAGCCGAAACCAAAATAGAAGCGGTCATATCCCAATTCAAAAGCAAATTGAAAACAATCGCCATGGCATACATATTGATTCCGGACATGAGCACGGTCATGATCGCAAATGAAACAGCGTTGAAAGCGCGAGTTGATTCATTGAAGCGCAACTTCAAATATTCAGGGACGCTGCGAATACGCGAACCATAATAAAAAGGCATCATAAAAATGGACAAAAATAACATGGCCGGAATTGCGCCGACCCAGTAAAAATGGGCGGTCATGATACCGTATTCGGCACCATTGCCAGCCATACCCATCACTTCAATAGCGCCAAGATTAGCCGAAAGAAATGCTAAGCCAGTTATCCAGCTTGGAATGGAACGACCAGACAGAAAAAAATCTTCGCTTGTCACTACTTGCTTCTTAAGAGCGAAGCCGATGCCAAGCACGAAAACGAAATAAATGCCGATGATCAGGTAGTCAACAAGCGCAGCTTGCACTATTAACCCTCAGTAAACTGAGTATCGCCGCCGCGATCACCTTTGCTACCCAAAAGACGCAGATTGCTGCCGCGAACATAAGGTTTTGTTTGTTTGACTCCGCTGTCATCACTCCAGCTATTGAAATCAAGACGACCTTCAATACCGACCAAACTGCCCTTACGCACATATTCACCGGCAACTTCAGCCTGGCGTCCCCAAAGTTCAATATCGAACCAGTCAGTTTCACGTTCTTTAGTCGGACGATTAACAGCCACGCTAAAAGTGGTTTTTACCCGACCGGATTCAAAATACCGCATTTCGGGATCTTTGCCGACACGACCAACAAGCATCACCGCATTCACCATGGCATATCCCTCGCGAACACTCATAAAAATTCAACCATATGATTATCCGCGATCAAGCCCTGTCTGTGAACGAGAATTTCCTTTCATGAACGCCAACTGAATATTCACTTTAGAATGATTAGGGTAAAAGGAGTAAGACCATTTCTCAAGAACCACTATTAAAAGAAGCCACACCGGCATTGTCTCTTAAGCAGCCCGCTTGGCATGTCATCGTTTTAAGCATCGCCACTTTCAAGCTATATTTCATTTACTGGTGTTATAAAAACTGGCGAGACTTATCTGCGCATAATGTCCCTCAGCAAACAAACAAGCCGCCAAGCGGTTTTATTGAGTCTTTATCACCGCAACACTTAAGCAGCTTTCAAGATGTCAGTCCGATGCTGCGAACTCTTGGCGTCCTTATTCCTTATGTAAACAACTATCTTTATTTGACTTTGGCTTTAGGTATCGCGCGTCTACTTCCCGACGCAAGCTCCTGGCCCTCAAAACATCCACTTGCTGCAGCTTGTTTCATTGTCGGCGCTTCAATCGCTTTTGATTTACTGGCTTTTCTTGGAGGAGCCTGGTATTTACTCTCTTTTATAAGCGTCATCCCGCTGGCAATAGTTCAGCATTGGTTAAATAAATACTGGGATGCACGAGAGCCAAAAGGGCTTCTGACCAGACACGGCTTCACCGCCTGGGAGATTGGCGCCATTGTTACCGGCAGCGTTCTACTCGGTTTTATTGCTGTCGGCTTTGCTCTGAACCTCAAGCGGTAAAAATAGTTGCAAATGCAGTTTTTGGCAATCGGCTTTGATGCTTTCTTTGATTGAATCCGGCGGCACCGCCAAAGAACAGTCATCCGCTCTCGACGTCCAGAATACGGGCTCTTCCGCGGACAAATTTTTCAGCTCTCGTTTTAACTCAGCTAACGTCAAAGCCTTTTTTTCGCATTTTATTTCATCGCATTGCTTTTGCCGGTTAGTACCTGTCAGCAGCGAGAAACGCCACTGACCACCAGCCTGCCAGCTATAGAGCTCCCAGCCTTTGAAAGACTTTAGGCTACCGCCAGCCAGAGCATTAGGCAAGGTACAAACGAAGACCAACAACAGTATGAATAGATAGCTGTGCCAATTTTTCATACACAAACTTTTGCGAAACTAGGACCAACCTTGCACTGTTGCACAACAATTTTTTGCCAGACGTTTCCGGTGACATAAGGCTCGACTTTGAGCCATTGATCCAGTTTCGCCCGACTTTCGAATTGGCAGATCATTGTCGAGCCGATCATTTTTTCGTGATCATCGAGAATGGCAGCAGCATATAACAGGGTGCCTTCCTCACGCATTTTATCGCCCAAAGCAAGATGGGCTTCTCGTGCAGCCAGCCGGCGAGACAAAGCTTCTTCGTCACTGCCATCATTTGCGGTTACCAGAAACTGCATCGATACTCTCCTTTAAAAGCCGTGCTTTTTAGCCCATTTCAACAGCTTATCAGCAGATTCAATTTCAAGCTTATCAGCCAGATGAAAAAGAATCTGGTTCAAATCATATTCAGCAAGTCCCATACGCTCGGCGGCTTTACCCAGCCCGCCTCGCTTGCATACTTCACGCAAAATATTGCGCTCTTGCGCGCTTAAACGTAAAAGATTCTTCGGCAATGACGGCGAAACGATGTTGCGCGATCCTTTAGACACCATAAGCAATGACATACGCAAAAGAGCTGGCGGATCGCTTTTCAAGACATAAGCAGCAGCACCGCCATCCAAATAATCCTGGACCTCGGAGGCTTTGCTTTGGCTGGCGAACAAGACTATTTTGACATTCTTCAAAGAGGCCAGACGTTTGATCAGGTCCGGGGTGGAGATCAGTCCGGGCAAATGCAGATCCAAAAGCACAATATCAGGCAGAAGAGCGCTGGCAAGCTTGTACGCTTCATCCGAAGTTTCGGCCTCAGCAATCACTTCAATTAAATCACCAGCCGCTAATTCACGTAGCGCCTCTTCTCTTGAAGGTTGGTGGTCGTCAACAATGAGCAGTCGGATCATCTGTTCGCAGCCCTTAAAAAACACCCTCAGGATACAACGTATAATTAAAAGCTGTCGACCAGCTAGCAAGGTTAATGAAATGACTAATAGAACGAAGCGTTTCTTGTCTGCCGCCGGAGCAATCTCCTTATTCTTAATCAGCTTCCCAGCACAAAGCAGCGCTCAGGGCGGCGGTTGGCCTTTAGCCGCCGGACAAAAAGCAACGACCAGCCAAAGCGGACTTCAATATTTCGACATTACAACCGGCAAAGGTCCTCAACCTCGCCCCGGTTCCAAAGTGACAGTCCATTACACAGGCTGGCTCACCAACAAACAAAAATTTGATAGTTCAGTAGATCGCAAAGAGCCCTTCACCTTTACTCTTGGTGCTGGTGAAGTTATCAGCGGATGGGACGAAGGCGTTGCCACTATGAAAGTAGGCGGCACTCGCCGTCTTGTCATCCCGCCGAATTTAGGCTACGGCGCTCGTGGAGCCGGCGGAGCCATACCGCCGAACGCTACCTTAGTGTTCGATGTCCAACTTTTGAAATTCGAATAATCACTCTAACGGGTATTCCAAATAAGCTTACTGAGCATTGTCGTCAGACCGAAGACGGCAATGCTCAAAGCGTATATGGCTGCCCATTTTAAGGTTGGCATCCACTTGCTGCGCAAGATCTTAAAATTCGCCGAAACAACAAAATAACCAAGAAGGGTCGGCAAAGGTCCATGACCGATGAACATACCAATCGGTAACACCGCAAAGAAACAGTCCACAATTCTTAGCTTCTCGGCAAGCAGTATCTCTTGCTGATCCAGAGTCACAGCCGGAACCGGATCTAGAAAATGAGCACGCACATATAACTTGTGCGATTTCCCTTTTTTGCCTGGGACGATAAAGGGCCAACCTTTTTCTCTGGCTCTTTCAAGCTGTTTACCATCCAAATTAGCGCTGGCCCGCCCGCCCCAATTTGAGCTATGAAGCTCGATTGTACCGTCTATAATGTCCTGGCGATTAATCTTGAAATTCATAACAAGACAAAGCGAAACTGCTTGTTCAGTATAATACTCTTCACGCCTTTAGGATACCTTTGGCAAATGAACAATATGCTGATTATCGGTATCGGTCAGGTAGGCAAAGCTCTGATCAAAGCTTCTCCCGACCCGAGCAAAATCACCGCAACCACACGGGATCCTTTACGTGTTTTCTGGCTAGCTGATCTTGGTGTTAAACCAATAATCATGCCCTTGCCATCAGCGGAAATAATCGAGCCCATAGCCGACGGAAAAGATGTAATCGCGACTTTTCCTCCCGACGGACAAGCGGACGCTATATTGGCTAAAGCTTGCCGAAAAGCTCGACGCTTGATTTATATTTCCAGTACCGGCGTCTACGGCAGTCAAACTGGCACCATCGACAATACCAGTTCCCCGGATCGAGAAAGCGAAAATACAAAAGCACGATTGGCCGCCGAAGATGCCTGGTTAGCTAATGGTGCCATTGTTTTACGTCCGCCGGGAATTTATGGACCGGCAAACGGGCTGCATTTGCGCTTAAAAGAAGGTACTTTTAAACTTCCGGGAAACGGAGAAAGATTGTCTTCGCGTATTCATGTGGATGATTTAGCAAGAATAATTCTTGCTGTTCTAGCGCAAAAGAATTTAGAACACAAAACTTATGTAGTCGGAGATCTCAATCCATGTTCGCTGAAAGAACTGGTTCAGTGGCTGTGCGAGAAAATGCATTTACCTTTTCCCGAATCAACAAATCCGGAAAACGTTAACATCACTTTGCGCAATAGCCGCAGCATCGATTCATCTTTTTTGCTTAACGAACTCGGGCTAAAACTTCTTTACCCAAGCTATCAAGACGGCTACAAGCAATGCTTGGAATCCGAATAATGCTAAAATCCAGCCGGTGGACAGACAGGAAAGATCGATGAAATTTGCATTGCTGCTTCTAAGCTCAAGCTTTTTCCTTTTGACCAATCTATCCGTCTGCGCTCGCAACATAAATGCGAGCGGCTCTCAGCCAGTGATAAAGAACTCGACAGAATATAAATCCTGGGCAAAAAGATTTCTTGTTCGCAAACAGAATTTGCAAAATCAACCATTAAAAAGACCGCAAAAGAAATAAAGGAGTAGACGATGCCTCTTCACTATATCAACGGGCAATTCACTGCCGGCAGTGGCACTGAACAGATTAAAGTTTATGACCCGGCTAATGAAGAGCTTCTCGATTCAGTACCGCGCGGTACAAGCAAAGATGCCGAAGCAGCTATCGCTTCATCCAAGTTGGCTTTTGAAAGCTGGCGACGCATGCCTGCCAACAATCGCACTCACATTCTGCATGAAGCAGCAGCAAAAATGCGCGCGCATAAAGATCAGATCGTCAGATTGCTCACTCTCGAACAAGGTAAACCAGTGCCCGAGAATGAGGAAGAGTTCGAATGGCTGATGAACACTTTCGACTATTATGCTGAGCTTGGCCGACACGAACGCGGCCGGGTTCTGCCTTCAGGCGAATATTCACAGCTGAACCTGGTTATTAAAGAACCTTACGGCGTTGCCGCGTGCATCATTCCCTGGAACTATCCGCTACTGCTCATGGCTTGGAAAGTCGCTCCAGCACTTGCTGCCGGCAATACTGTAATCATCAAACCAAGCGAATTGACGCCGCTTTCGACCATGTATTTAGCTGAACATTGTTTCGATCATTTCCCTCCCGGTGTAATCAACGTTGTTAACGGTTACGGCAAAGAAGTAGCCGAAACTTTAGTCACCCACAAAGATGTTCCGGTTATTGCTTTTACCGGCAGCCTCGCCACCGGACAGCGTATCGCCAGCCTGGCAGGACCGATGATGAAAAAGCTGCATTTGGAGTTGGGCGGCAAAGATGCTTTTGTGATCGCTGAAGATGCCGATCCGGAAATAGCAGCTCGCGCTCTAGCTTATGCTGCGCTCACTAACGCCGGTCAGGTTTGCACTTCCACCGAGCGCGTTTATCTGCCTAAATCAAAAGCCGCTCAATTTACCGAAGCACTTGTTGAACACGTAAAAAGCTTGCGCTTAGGACCTGGTATCGAATCCTCAACTGATATTGGACCAATGATCGGCGCTACTTACCGCGACAAGGTGGAAGACCACGTCAAAGAAGCAGCAAGCAAAGGAGCCAAAATACTTACCGGTGGACGACGCCCGGAAAAATTGCAAAAAGGCTATTTTTACGAACCAACAGTTATTGCCAATGCCGATCACTCAATGCGGATCATGCATGAAGAGACTTTCGGTCCAGCAATCCCGCTTATGGAATATAAAACATTCGAAGAAGCGATTGCTTTAACCAACGATTGTGTTTACGGCTTAGGAGCTTGTTTGCTTACCACGGACACGATGAAAGCTAAACTCTTTTTGGAAGAAGTTAAAGCCGGAACAATCTGGATTAATGATCCCCTGACCGATAACTATGCCGGACCATTTGGCGGCATGAAATTAAGCGGCGGCGCCCGGGAGCTGGGCCAAGAAGGCTTGGATGAGTTCCGCGAAACCAAGCACGTACACTGGGAATTTGCTAACAAAGCTAAATCCTGGTGGTACCCCTACGGCGATTAATATAATCCATAGGCATACCGGGCATAAGGATATAACGGTTTAGAGGTATCCCTATGGCCGATGGCGGATTTGAAGGCGCGCCGCCGCGCGATAAAAAACTTTCGGAAATTGACGAGAGCAAAGACGAAGAAAAAGCTGGCGATTGGGCACCGCCGGTTAGCGAATTGCCGAAGATGGATACAGCGGCCGCCGAAGCTCTTTTACCAAAAGTCGCTATTACAGCCCAGCCAGGCGATGCTCAACCATACGCCACTATTAACAGAGCAATTACTCTTTCTGGCTCAGAGGTTACTTTAGCCGACGGTACCTATATTCGCGACAGCAAAGAACGTATCACCGAAATGATTTCAGCTGACGGCAGCCGGCGCCGCCAGTTTTTTTATGATAATCCTAACGATCCCTATTTAGCTACTCGCGAAATAATCAACAACAAAACCACTTTCAAATATTTGGGCCCGGTCAGGCAGGATAACGGTATGCCCTACCTGCGAAACAACTATCACGTAGATAATTATGAAATTTACGAAAACGGTCAGCTAATTAGCAATTGGTCCGGAATAAAACACATAAGCCCTAACGGTGTATACACCGTACAGGCAAACGACAGTAATGCCAAACTGATTCATCTTGGTGCCGACAATAAAGAATTACCGGAAGCAGTCCGGCAAGACCGCGAGAATAATGGCATCTGGACTAGTCGTTTTACTAAAACCAGACCAGATGGCAATGAAGTTGCAGCCACTTATAGAAACGGCAAAGCCGAAAGTATCACGATAACAACTTACGACCATGACGCAAGTGCCGTTAAAACAGAATGGCACAAAGAGAATAATCGTTGGCTCTCAAATCAGAAACCGCCTCAAACTCTAAAAGACATGTATCTTGAGTCGGATGGAACACTGGTTACAGTTGGTGAGACCGATCAAATCGACAAATGGACTCCGGACGGATATCACCATGTTGAAACTAAAAGCAAAAATCGGTTTATTTACGATGATCGCCTCAATCTACGTTCGATCATGTTACCTAACGGCGAGCGTGCCGAATTCGATTATGATAGCAATTCGCAGCTAATTTCCATGGCTTACGGCAAAGGTAACAATTTAAGCCAATGGACCCGTCAGCCAAATTCCGACATCTGGCAAAACGGACCGAATAGCGAAATTCGTCGTGGTATCAAAATCAATCCCGATTGCTCGACTGAGTATTTCCGCGGCGACGGCACAAGAGTGTGCGAAACCATCAATTCAAGCAAGCTCGAATACGACAGGACAGATCGCTTACAGAGAGCGACTCTTAACAGCGGTTCTTATCGAGACTTTGTTTATGACGGCGATAAGCTAAGAGAAATAAAAGATGTTACTCGCACAGAATCTGGTTACAAACAGAAGGACTGGCAGCGTATGCAAAATACAGAAGATTTTGCTTACAAAGATGACAACAATGCCGGCATGCTTACAGTACGCCGCCAAGTAAAAGTAGATAGACAGGGCGATTACACCTACAAAGACAACTACGGGAGAGACAAGCTCTCGCCGTTGCGCGATCTCAAGCGTGGCGAAATTACGGACAAGCCGTTACCCTCGCGTTCTTTTTCCGAAGCAACAGAAAAATTTACGGCTTTAGCCGAGAATAAAGGATTGCGTACTGAACGAGCCGAAGCTTATATCAAGCAACTTGAACAAACGACAGCCTTTTATCGCACCGACCGAAACAAATTAACGGCTACTATGGACAATTTTTCTGAAATACTTTTTCAAGCAGATGCGAGTCTTATGTACAGTCCCGAACAAATGAATCAAATAGTCGAAACCGGACTGCGTAATATCGCTTATCCACGCGAAATAGATCAAGGCAATCATCCGACCTGCAATGTTGCCATAATTGAAATTTATGCTGCCTGTAAAAATCCGGACGCCTACAGCAACATGCTCAAACAAATGGCAATCACGTCACAATTCCGCACACATAATGAACAAACAGTAAAACCACCGATTGGAGCTTTAATTCCTGGTTCTGATGAAAAAAAATACAATCCTGATCAAGGCAATGTCGCCCTGCGCAATTTGGCCAGCCAAATAGTTCAAATGACTCTGATCAACGGCGCCTATCAATTAGGATTGGTCGAAAGAATCGATCCACAAACAAATCTTGCCATAGTCAACAATAAAAACCAATTTCTCTATAAAGATCCTTTTATGCCAAAGAGTGTTTATGACCTATCGGGCGAGGACGAACTGATTGATCATCTTGGAAAAACGCTTGGCACACCGGAAATCGGCCCTGATTTAATTAAAGACGACATCGTCAAAGCATCAACTATTTTGCTGGATCAGCCCATACCCTTTTTTGCCGGACATGAAGGCGCCACAGAAATTATGCAGGCCAGAGCACAAGGAAAATTGCCTATGGCTGTAGTCACCCATAACAGCAACAAAACTGTTCAGCATGTACAAACAATCCACGATGCGTACCTTGACACCGACGGCAGTTGTTGGATTCTATTGGATAACCAGCACGGAGCCAATAATGATCGCTGGGTCAAAGTGACTAAACTTAGCGATTTATAAAATCAACTAGTCTTTCTTCTCGACTTTACTGTCCCATTTTTCATGGTCAATTTTCCAACCGTCTTTTTCTTTAAAAAGCTTGATGATACCGATTGTTTTAGTCGCCGGGTCTTCGCCTAGCCCCGGCGGTGCAACAGCATGAACTGTCGCTTCGTCGCCGTTTATCTCTTCGCCTGTCACTGTAACCGTTTTCGGCATAATAAACTGCAACAAAGTAAAAAACTGTTTGGCTTCTTCCGGAGTTTGGGGCGGATCTTTTGCTACCGAACGGCTTGAACGCAACTTAACTAGGTCTTCGTAACAAGTGGCTGACAATTCTTTTTTATGCAACTCTTTGTACGCTTCCGTAGGCGTTTCGGCTAATGCCGGTTGCGCCAAAATCAATATTGCTAGCAAAGGCCAAAATTTCATGCTTAATCCTTTTCTCGTCACCAAACATAGCTTAAAACGGCCAGACCGAAAAAATTAGGCGGTTATGAATGATCTTTGAGCGGATCTACACGGGGCATAACAAATGAGCGTGTGAATTTTTGCTGTTTTTGCAAATTGAGAATATCGCTCACCGTAGAACGGATACCGGCACAAATTGAATCCAAGGGCAGATCGTCTCCATCTTCGCCAAAAGGATCTTCGATATCTTCGGCTATCAGCTCTAAACCGATAAGAAAATAGGAGCCGATTAAAATGACCGGTATGGACCACCAAATATCCAGCTCAGGCACGATATACCAAGGCAAAGCAATTAAGTTGAGCGTAATCCCTTGCCGCATAAAGGCTCGATAAGAAAGAGCCAAAGGACTGTTTTTGATTCTCTCGCAAGCGCCGGTAATATCCATATAAGCTCGAGCATGGGGATCAAGCCTTAGCTGGGTGAAATTATCCAACTGCCCGCCACGTTCCCATTCCATCAAAACTTCATAGATGCGACCGGCAGTATATACCGGCAAGTTTTTTGCTTCTTGAGCAGTAACAGGACCTAACCCCGGCAAAGGATCGCTTGGTGTCGTGCCCCGTAAATGATGTTTCAAGGCATAAGCAAATGAAATAACTAGCTCTCCCAACCGAGCCTTTTCAGCATCGGAGACAGGCACAAAAGTTTTGACTTTTAAGCACATATTGCGTGAGTCGTTGACTAGCTGTCCCCACAGCTTGCGCCCTTCCCACCAACGTTCATAAGCCGAGTTAGTGCGAAATACCAATAACAAACCCATAATCACACTGCCATAAGCAGCGGTCCCCGCTTCTTTAAAAACATGAGTAGGGAAGTTTTGATCCGTAATCCAGTTAACAAGAACTATATAAGCAGCCATTACTGCCATATAAAGCCAAACCCGCTTGGAAACCGGTATGCGGTGAAAGCGCGTAAAAGGATGGATCCACATTCCAAGCGTTTTATGCAACATTGATGGCTTGCGCTTGGGTTGTTCAACCTGAACACTTATACCAGGCATTTCCCAAGCATTTTCTGACGTTACCGACTTATCCGTTTCTTCCTGCAAGTGATTTGCTGCCCCTCACCAAAGCCTGGATTACTATGTCCGCACACAATATACTACATATGGGTAGTAACAGGAATTGAGCATGGATCAGTTTATGCAAGCAGCTATCGAGCAAGCCAAGATTGGACTGGCCCAGGGTGGTATTCCAATTGGTTCGGTTTTAGTTCGTAATGGGGAGATCATTGGGCGAGGTCATAATCGTCGCTTACAAAATAACGATCCGACTGCTCATGCCGAAATTGAATGTTTACGCAACGCTGGAAAGCAAAAACATTATCGCGATACCGTACTTTATTCAACACTGATGCCTTGCGCCATGTGCGCCGGCGCTTCAGTCCAGTTTGCTATTCCAAAAATAATCGCCGGCGAAAACAGAACTTTTAAAAGTGCAATGGAAAGCATGCAGCAAAACGGATTGACTGTTGTAGATTTAAATCTTGAAGAATGCTTTCAAATCCTGCAAGACTTTATCAACAAACATCCTGAAGCTTGGCTGGGTGATATTGGTGAACTATAAACCAACAGTTTTGTTATTTGCCTGGACAAGCTTGATTCCGGCATTTGCTTTGCCGCCAGGCGAAAGACTTTGGCTTGATTATCGTGTTAAAGCTTCAGTTATTTACAAAAAAAATCAACTTCAAGAGTCAGCAAATCTATTGCAAAACGCCATTAAAATTGCTGACGAGCAAAAACTTTCCGGCGAGCACAAAGCTATTGCCTTGAGCGATCTCGGCACAGTTGTTTCAGCCCAAGGTAATTTAAGCAAAGGCGAAGAATTGCAAAAAGAAGCTTTGGCTTTGGCAAAGCAGAATCTTTGGAGCGGGCACCCTGACGTGATGCGCATTCAACGTCGTCTTTATGAGGTTTATATTCAAGAACGCAAATACCAGGAAGCCGAATCTATTGTCACAAGTTATCTCTCCGAGCATACGGACGATCCTCTATCCAATTCCGGTTTAATTGCTAGCATGCGCTTAATGGCTAATTGCAACTTATATTCCGGACGCCATCAAGACGCACTCCAAGTAAATAAAGAGCTTTTGGCTTTACAACGCAAATGGTTTCCAGCAAAACATTTTGATATCGCCTCTACCTTAAACATAATGGCTCTATCTTACCGAGCCAACAAAGATTGGCAGAATGCCGAAAGCTGCTATAGACAAACAATCGAAGAGTTGAATAAAGTACGCCGTCCCGATCAAGCAAAATTAGCTGATGCTTTTTATTATTTAGCTTATTGCCGCGCCGTTCAAGGCGATTTTAACGAAGCCCAAAGCTGGTACCAAAAAGCGCTTCTTGTTTACAATGAATTGCATGGAGCAGCAAGCCCTCAAGCAACTACTTGCTTGCAATCCATAGCGATCACCTACAAAGATCTAGAGCAATACGAAAAAGCAGAAAAGCTTTATCAACAAGTAACAAACAATTGTCGACAAATTTATGGCAATAAAAGCCCAGAACTAGCAGAAGCTTTACGCTATCACGCTCAGTCTCTGAGCAGACAAAAAAAATGGGACAGCTCAATCAGTCTCTATAATCAAGCTTTGCATATTTATCGCTTGCAAAAACTGACAAATACACCGGCATATATTGTCAGTCTTAAAGAGCTTTCTATCGTAGAAAAGCGGGGAGTCAGTCCATGACGCTGAAGATATCGCAAAAAGGATTGATCTTAGTAGCAGTGCCTCTGCTATGCGAAATTCTTTTTGTCTCCATATTGATTTTTTTGCTCAATCAAGCCGAGCATGATGCACAAAGAGCAAATCGAGCAAAATTAGTCATCCTGCAAGCACAGTCTTTCAGCAAAGGTTTTTTTGACGCCGGAGCCTCACTTTTAGCTTATACAAAAACCGGCAGCCCGCTTTTCGCCCAACGTTTTGAAGCCATTTGCCAACGCCTTCCTGAAGAGCTCACTACTCTTGAAACGCTGACAACAAGCAATAATTCTCAAAGAGAAGCTTTAACGCGTATACGTAAACTGAGCACTCGCTGTTTGGAAATTTTTGCCGAGGTCAAACAGGGCGCTGAGCTTGGTGATTTTTCACCGGCTTTTATCGAAACCAAAGAGTTAACAGCCGAAATTGAAGGATTGCTGTCTCAGCTGTTATCAGCGGTGCACAAATTCAGCGACGAAGAACGACAAAGACAAAAAGACGCACCGCAAGACGCTGCCCATTCCAGACTTTTAGTGCAACAACTTCTAATTCTTGGCGTTGCCATGAACATTTTAATTGCTTTTGTTCTGGCCAGATTCTTTTCTAAAAATATCGCTAGACGTTTACTTACTCTCGATCAAAACAGCACTCGCTTACAGTCCGGACAACCGCTCGCCGCACCATTGACCGGCAGCGATGAAATCGCCGAGGTGGATAAACGTTTTCATGAAATGGCCAATGCTCTGAATGAAGCCTCACGATTAAAGCAAGAGTTTCTAGCTATGATCAGCCACGATATGCGCAGCCCACTTACAGCTTTAAACTTAACGCTGGAGTTGCTTGAAGGCGGCTCTATGGGGCAACTGCAACCGGAAGCGACACAACGTATAGAACGGTCCAAACACAGCATTTCAAGGCTGCTTATATTGATAAATGAATTGCTGCTATTAGAAAAGCTCGAAACTGGAAAAAGTGAATTACGCAAGACAGTTGTACCCTTGAACTTTCTTGTGGATGAATGCCTTGAGACCGTGCGCCCATTAGCTGATGACAAATCAATTGTACTTACTACCGACAATATCGATTGTCGTGTTTTAGCCGATCCCGATAAGCTCGTACAGGTTTTAATCAACTTGCTTTCCAACGCCATAAAATTTTCGGAGCCAGGTAAAACTGTTAGTTTATCGGCCCAAAAACAGAATAATTTTACTGAAATAAGAATCAGGGACCAGGGAAGCGGCATCACTAAGGAAAAACAGTCCTTACTCTTTAATCGTTTTTCTCAAACAAATAAAGCAGACGAGTTAAAAGGGGGGTTTGGGTTAGGCCTAGCCATTTGCAAAGCAATTATCGAACAGCATGGTGGACAAATTGGCGTTGATAGCGAAGAAGGACGGGGAAGTACCTTTTGGTTTAGGCTGCCAGACTAGGAGAAAGATTTTGGCCAAAATTTTAGTTGTTGAAGATGATAACGACACAGCTAAAGCTGTTTTAGAATTTTTACAACAAGAGCGCTATAACACTGAGATTTGTCCGAACGGAGATCAGGCGTTAGATCTACTTGCTGTCAGTGATTATGATTTATTGATTCTGGATTGGAATTTACCCGGAGCTAGCGGCTTTGAAATTTGCCAAGCTGTACGCAACAAGAAAAAGACGGTGCCAATCTTGATGCTTACAGGCAACCAAGAAGTTTCGTATATTGAGTCTGTTCTCGACGCCGGCGCCGATGATTATTTAACTAAGCCATTCAGGAGCAAAGAACTTTTAGCTCGAGTACGCGCTCTTTTAAGACGCGCCGCCGGCTTAACTAGCCATCGCCTGGAGATTAACGGTATAACCCTTGATTCCAAATCAGGCAAAGTGCTCACTGCCGAAGCTGAGATTTCATTGACTGCTCAAGAGTTTTTATTGCTCGAATTTCTTGTACGTAACAAAGGACAAGCTTTCAGCACCGAAGCCATTCTAGCGCGAGTATGGAATAGTGATTCCGAAACCTCTCCTGATGCAGTCAGACAAAGTATTAGGCGCTTGCGCACAAAGCTTGATACTATCGGGCAGGCAAACCTAATATCTACCGTAGCCGGCATCGGTTACCGCATTGATTAACTAAAACGCTACTTCTTTTATACCGTTAGCGGTTAACTGACGAATACCGGTAACCGGCTCACCTTGAAGCATATAACCAGCAGTATAGCTGGCACCGCGCGGCGTACAGCCATAGGGTCCACCCATGTTAAAAGGCTGGTTGCGCAATGTGTAACCAACAATAGGCACCACAATTCCCGCATTACCCATCTGACCGTTAATACGAATTTGGGCATAACCCCAACAATCGCTCGAATGATCCACAGCCGCTCCGGTTTCTGACATTGAGATCATGCTCGGCAATATGCCCGCGCCTGGGATCTGCAATTGATTGATAGTAAGAGTAACTTTGCAATATCGATGATTGCCAACACGACTTTCATCAAAACGGATATTGCTATAAGGAGGCAAGCCAAACTGCTCAAGCAGTTCATTTGCCACAGCTGCAGCTTCAGTTTGCACGGCGCTCGGACTATAGTCCGGACGAGTCGTACCTAGCCAATCACCGCGCCCTTGTACATAGGCCGATACCTCTTGAGCGACAAAACCAAGCTTCTGCTTATAGTTCACGGCAAAACCTGTACACAATAATAGAACGACGCCCATTACTATGCCTGTAATCACCATTATTAAGCCGACTGTGCCTTCAATAATCCCTTGACCGCGGCAATTACGGATTTTCACCATACTCATAAGCTTCCTCCACACAACCGTGCTTTGAAAGAAATATAATGAGCCAGCCGTGACAGCGTCGTGACAAACAAAAATCAGCGATTTTGTCCAAATCGAAGTAAATACCAGTCACCTTGCTGGCTGACAATCTGGGTTTCTACACCAGCCTGTTTTACTATGTCGAAACAGCCTTTATCGATAAGCAACCATTGATCAGCAGAAGAAGCCTTAAGCCGCTCAACTAACACTTCGGCACTGGGTAAAAAATTGATTTGTTTGCGCAAATAGAACATTGCCGAAGGATTACGCCGGCCGACAAGCAAAGGATTGATATTTTGTTCGCCTACTTGCCGAATCAAACGATGAAAATCAGCACATTTCATGTCGTAACCAAGCTTCAGTCCGGAGGGTACAAGCACTGCACAAGAAAAAATCGCACTGCTCAAAAGAATGTTCAAAGCAACATACGACTGGCGTCGCCATAAGAAAAGCGTATAAGCCAAATATGCTAAACAAACCACAAGCAACATGCCTGATAAAAGATCAGGTAATGGCGGCAATTTGCTTTTAGCAAAATTGATATAGAACAAAGCAGTAGCAGCTACAACAAAGAGAAGCACACCGGTCCAGACATATTGACGTGGATTTTTTAAGCGCATCAATTTATGCAAACTACTACCCATAAATAATGCCAATCCCGGATAAACAGGCAATATGTAAGTTACTAACTTTGTCGGCAATATGCTTAGAAAAAGCGTGATCATCAAAAAAGAGAACAAACCAAGAGCAGCAAGACGTTCAGTTAAAGGATTTTGACGGCGCCAAAAACGAAAACTGTATGGCAGAAAGGCAAACAAGAGTATGGTCCACGGGAAAGCACCACCAAGAACCACAGGCAAGTAATACCAGAAAGAGGCTTTATGATCGACAGCGCCCATGGCTCGATTGATGTTTTCGTTCAGAAAGAAATGTTGAAAGAAAGCACCTTTAGTAATCACTGTTTCAGTAACATACCAAGGCAAAGCTACAGCCAAAGCAATTATTATGCCTGGCAAACAATCAAGTTTCTTAAGCGATTGCCAGAGCTGAGCCAAGGAACGGTTTGTCAAAGCAAGAAAAATCAACAGGTTCAAACCAATAAGAAAAGCCGCTAATGGACCTTTACACAAAAGACCGAGACCGGCAAAGAGATAACCGAGCCATAAAATCAAACGTGATTGCCGGGTACTACCAACAAGCAGGCTGCCCGTTGCTAACCAAACAAGACAGCATAGGGGCATGTCCGTTAAAGACATATGTCCGACAATAAGAAACATCGGCATTGAAACAAGCACAAGGGCCGAAAGCAAAGCCGGTCGTTTCGACATAAATTGTCTGGCAAAAAAATAGAGAAACAGGACTAAGCTGATACCGCAAAGCGCTCCCGGCAGACGAGCGGCTAGTTCACTAACACCAAACAGCTTGTAAGAGCCAATAATCAACCAATAGGTAAAAATCGGTTTGTCGAACCACGGTTTATAATTCAAATAAGGCGTGAGGAAATCTCCACGTTCAAGCATTTCACGCGCGCCTTCGGAATAATAGCCGTCGCTTGGATCGAGAATGCCGAAATTGCTCAATCCTGGCAAGAAAAGACAAGCCGCCAAAACAAACAAGAAAACAAGAACAGACCAATCAGCGGCAGTCCAGTCCAAATTGTTTTTTGTTTTATTTTGATTGAGCTGAGCTGCCATCGGTAACAACCTTTTTTACTACTTTTAAAATCTCAAAAAGTAAACCACGATTTCTCAGCTCAGAAAACGGCTGATAGTCAACCATATGATACCGCGCTCCTTTGGCAACAAGATTTTGATCTAAATCATCAAAGAGCTCTTCAGCAAAAATCGAATCTCCGACTTGCATAAAAACAACAGTCACTTCATCCTGGTGTTCAAGCTTTTTAGAAGCTTCAATCAAAACTTCTTGAAGCGGTTGCCCGACATTTTCCACGCCGTCAGTAAGCACTACAAGCAAGCATGGTTTATGCTCGGAAGTTCGCTTTCTTTTATAAAAGTAATCTTTCAGCACCGATTCCAGGGGCAAGGAAATATTCTTGCGCGTACCAGCAGGCTTAACAGTGTCAAAAACTTGACGCAAATCCCAGAGAGTGACATCTTTTCTTTCTTGATACGAATCATTGAAAAGCACCAGATTAAACCCTTTTTCCATAGTTCGATCCACTGCCAAAAAGAAATTATCTATCTGTTGTTTCGTCCATACCCATTTGCTCAGATCACCGGGACAACCAGCGTGAGTGTCGGACATAGACTGGCTGCGATCAAGCAATAGAACCAAATCGCATTTATTCAGCAACTTCAAATCTTTATCAAAAGGCGAATCACCAAAAGAAAAAGCAATTTTTCTCGATTCAAATTGGGCCTTCAAACCTTTAACGTCTGTAGCTATTCGCGCTTGATAAGTTTTACCTTTACGATCAATGCTCAAAATAATCCCATGATCGTCGACTTGGGCTTGCAATACTTTATCGCCTTGACGCAAACCGGAATAAGAGGCAGCGCTACCCAGTGAAATCTTATCCACATATGCCGGTAATTTACCGCCACCGCTCAAGCGTACTCCGGCTGATGAACAGAGATAAGAAAACTCGTCTATCTTTCCGTAAAGAGTAATCTTTTTTTCCGGTAGGGCAAATACCGGTAGAGAAGCGACTAAAGCAAATAAAGCAGCAGCGAGAATACTTAGCTTGACTGTCATTATTTGGATTCCGCTTGCTTTTTATTTTGCTGCATTTTTTTTGCTTGCGCTTTCAGCTCCGGCTGTGGCTCAGGGCGATCACCGAAATTGACATAGTTACGCGTATAAACATCAGTGCCTAATGGAACGACCATTATATTGCCGCTTGGGTGTTGCAATTGTTTGTTCATCTGCCCGACTTGAGCGACCATGCCGCCGATTCTCTCCTTAGCTCCAGCAATTAATCCATCAACATCACGACCATAACTGTCTTGCAACTCTTTGATCCTTTTTTTGGCTCGCTCAGTGGCTTGAGAAACATCAGCATCCATCTGAGTAAGATTGCCTTGATTGTTACGCGGAATTCTAGAAGCGGAAAGATGATAGGAAGGTGTCAACTGCAAATTTGACGTCGAATTGCCATAGTTCGACTTAATACTAGCTACATCTCTGATTAGATTAGCTTTGAGTTGATAAATCTGTTGATCAAGCAAATTTTGTTTATTTTCAATGCCGCTTTTAAGTTGAATAAATACTTGTTTTGCCATTTTGCGTGCCGACGGTTGATAGGTGCTCATTTCACCGAATACATCTTTAATCGTCATGAACTTAGCCGTAAGTTCCGGTTTTATATCTGTACCGAATGGATCAAACGGTTTTTCCGGTTTGAAAAGATCCAAAAGCGATCCCAGGGCTGTGCTGGTGTCATCGGTTTTGTCTTGCGGATTTTGCGGGATTGCTCTGACATCAATTTTTTCTGGCGCTAAAAGACGGCTTTCGAAGCGTAATTCTTTGGACTGCATCTCTTCTACTTTAATCTCAGCTTCTCGCCGCACTCTCTCCATTTCAACAGCATAATTAGTAGTCGTCCGCGGAGTCATGGCAGTCAAATCGTTTTGCAAATCTTCCCAGACACGGTCTACTCGAATTTTCAGAGTTTGACGCTGGCTTTTAATTCGTACGACTGCGTCATTGAAACTTTTGTCAATAGCAGCCAAGGTTGACAGCGCATCCTTACTGGCTGCTGTTGCTTGGGAATCCGGCTCAGGGTGACCAGCCTCCTGATGCTGATTAGACATTATGGACATTCGCTCTAAAGCTGCTAGCGAATAACGTCCGGCTTGGCTTGCTGGCGCTAGCTTAATACAAGTCGAAAACATACGTACAGCTTGTTCATGCTGCTTTGTATGCAAATAACAGTTGCCTAAATAGTAATAAATCTTTGGATCAACAGGCTGGGTTTTCGTTCGTCCACTCAAGAAGCGAATGGCATTAGGGTAGTCACCACGATGAAAAGCGGCAATTCCCTGCTGAGTATAAGCCGAGGGCTCAAGTTCAGTTAGGTCTGCAGAATAGGCAAGCGGTTTAGGTAATCCTGCGGCCAACGCAACTAGCATCACCAAGCCAGTCAACTTTAAGCCCGCATACCCTGATTCCATTAATTTTTCAT
Organism: Candidatus Obscuribacterales bacterium; assembly: GCA_019750335.1. GTDB lineage: Bacteria > Cyanobacteriota > Vampirovibrionia > Obscuribacterales > Obscuribacteraceae > JAIEPM01. The sequence goes on along the minus strand of JAIEOQ010000005.1, from coordinate 411,721 downwards.
GCCTCTGACCGGCAGGACACATCTTTAACTTTATCAACCCAGGACTCCGGTTGCAAGGCAGTTAATATCAAGAGAGCGGTTCTGGCTTGGAAAAATGGATCAAACAAACCCCTGGAAAACGACGAACAGCAAAGTCATTTACGAGAATCCCTGGATTCGTCTGCGCGAGAATCAGGTGATTCAGCCCGATGGCAAGCCAGGCATTTATGGCTTGGTGCATTTTAAGAGTAAGGCTGTCGGTGTCCTGGCCATAGATGAAGCCGAGAACGTTCATTTAATCGGACAGTATCGTTATGCTTTGGATTTATATTCATGGGAGATTCCGGAAGGCGGTTGCCCGGAGAACGAAGATCCGCTGGAAGCTGCCCAACGTGAGCTGAAAGAAGAAACAGGATTCGAAGCCAAAAATTGGCAATATTTGGGACAAAGCCATTTGTCCAATTCGGTAAGTGACGAAATAGCTATCTATTTTCTAGCCACCGGTTTAAGCCCTGGAATCGCCATGCCTGAAGGCACCGAAAAGCTAATACATAAAATAGTTCCCTTCGATACAGCTCTAAAAATGGTTTTGTCCGGCGAGATTACGGATGCCATCAGTGTCATGGCCATTTTGCATTACGCTCTAATCAAGGACAGAGCTTAGGTTTACTGAGCTCGGGAACTTATTTCTCCTTTTTTCAATCTTCACTTGCGCATCAATTCAGTAAGCCTGTATGTCATAAGGCTTCGAGGTGATTTATATGAAGAAGTTGCTTTTGCTCACAACGCTTTCTGCTTGCTCGATTATTACCGTTGCCGCACAAACCGCAAGCTCGCCGACACAGCCCGGACAAATGCAGCCTCCACACAAAGCTGCACCACCAACGGTGCCAGCCACACAACCGGCTCCACCGGATGTTTCACATATTCCGAACGTACCGCCGGGTAACTCCGGTGACCCGGACGAAGCATTGAAGTTAAAACCAGAGAAAAAGACTGAGACACATTAGGCTGGGAACCTTTGTTATCAGCAGCAGTCTTGATCAACATTAAAAGAGGAAAAAATTATGAGTTTGAAAGACGCATATCAGGCTCGTGTAGAGGCTGAAATTAAAGGCTGGGAAGCCGACTATTCTAAATGGAAAGCTAAAGCTGAGATTGCTGGCGCCGATGCCCAAATAGAATATTACAAAAAACTTGAAGGCATTCAAGCTCGTCTTGAAAAAGCAAAAAAATGTTTCGGCGAGTTGAAATCATCAACAGAAGAAGCATGGGAAGAGCTGAAGCCTGGAATTGATAAAGCCGGCTCAGAATTGAATGTGGCTTTTAATGAGCTTCGCGAATCACTTGAAAGAGCTTTAGGTAAATTTCAACACAAATAAGAGCATTAGAACAATGATCGAAATGCATATTGCCGGAATTGGACTGGATGCTCGAAGCGGGCAGCCGATTATTTTATTGGATGATGAAGCTAAAGAACGCGTATTGCCAATTTGGATCAGTGTTGCCGAGTTTATTGTTTTAGCACGAACGCTAGAAAACAATAAACCGGATCGGCCAATGACTCATGATCTTATGCTGAACATCATCGAACAATCCGGCTATTTCGTCGAACAAGTAGAAGTAACCGAAGTTGAAGCCGATACTTATCACACTACAATTAAACTGGCTGAAAAAGCCGCGCCTTCAACTAGTGAAAAATATATCGAAGCTCGTCCTTCAGATGCTATTGCAATCGCGATTAAATCCGGCGCTCCGATTTATGTTGATTCACAAATAGTAACTGAAGCGGCTATCACATCAGGTGAAAACGAGGTCCAGGAAACTCAACAGTTTCATGATTTCGTCAGAGATCTGAAAGCTTCAGATTTCAATGCTTACTTATAGTTTATAGCGGAACTTTATAAAGACAGTCTCGTCTAGCCCACGGTGCAAACTTCCCCGGCTTGAATGTAATTACTCTTAGGCAGTAATGAACACTGAGTACGGTTGCGTGGAGAAGGATGATGGATTTAGTATCTTACCGCGGTCCTGGCGTGTCTGGCGGAGTTTCCTCCGGTTTAGGCAATTTTTGGAAAAATCAAGAGAATGATGTTTCCAACTGGTGGTTCCTGGACAAAAATTCGCTCAATTCATTATCTTCACAAGAGAAACATGCTGCACCGATAACCGTACTTCCGGAAACAGTTGTTGACGGACATTACCGCTATTGCAATGAGTTTCTTTGGCCGATTCTTCACGATCTACCGCAATATGCAAAATTTCGCGAAGAAGATAGACGCAGCTATCAACGCTTTAACTGGATGATTGCTGATTATATTGATTTCGAGACACATGCTTCCAAAGAATATTTTGTTCAAGATTATCAGCTAGCTTTACTGCCGCAACTGCTGGCTCCTTATAGTCGAAAAACTGTTGCTTTTTGGCATATACCTTGGCCGAAAAACGTACAGGAAGAATATGTGGAACCGATGTGCGAAGTGGCACGCGGGCTGCTTAACGGCGATGCTTTAGGTTTTCATGTCAATGAATATGCTGAAAACTTCATGTCTTTTGCCGAAAATTATTTGCCTGAATATAGAGTCAATCGTCAACGTTTAACTATTGAGAAACGTTATGCAGACGTGGAAACTTTTAATAACTCTACTTTGAGCATCGGCGGAGCCGCCAGCCGTTCATCCTATATTCTGCGTCCGCTGCCAAACAATAAGCGCCCCCGTTCGGCAAGCCGCACAAAACTTCTGGTTAGACCGTTGGGAATTGACTTGCACCACTGGTCGACTTTAGCCAAACAAACCCATATCCATATCGACCACCCGACTCTGGCACCGCTGATGGACAGCACCTTCATTCTTTCAGTGGATCGCGCCGATTATACAAAATCAGTTTTTGAAAGAATGCTGATTGTCGACCGCTTTTTCGAAGAAAACCCGGATCAGGTCGGCTCACTTTCTTTCGTCCAAATATGCGGCAAAACCCGTCCGGGATTGCAACCTTTTGATGATTACTGGCACACTTGCAAAGCGCTGGCTGCTGCAACCAATCATCGCTGGAGCAAAAACGGTTGGCAACCGGTAGTCTGGATTGAAGAATCTTTTACGCCGCAAGAGCTGGCGCATATTTATCAGCGTTCAAGAGCGATGCTGGTCAATCCGGTTCGTGACGGTCTTAACTTAACCGCCATGGAATACGCAGCTTGTCAAAATGGCGAGCCAGGCGTTCTACTTTTGTCTCCTGGCGCTGGAGCTTGGGACAAACTTGGCAGCCATGCTTTACCGGCTAATCCATTAGAACCGGCAAACGCCGTGAGTTCAATCAAACAATCACTATTCATGCCTAAAGCAGAACGGCAAGAGCGTATTCAGTCAATGAAAAAAGAGCTGGAGAATAATACTCTTGCTCAATGGTGGAATATGTTCGCTCAGTTCCGCCCAGTCGAACGGGTTGCTCAAACCGGCAAAGTTCGTGCTCTCCGTCGCCGCGCCGGATAACAGCCTTAATATTTTAGGAACTTAAAGCACTACTAGCCGTCGGTGAAAACACTACCGATGCAGTTAGGGATGGAGACGATTATGCACAGAACCAAAAACTTATTACTTGTTTTAATCGCCAGTGCCGGTTTAGCATCACCAGCAAAAGCTGAGAATCTTTTGGACAGCGTAAAAAATTATTTGAACGGACAGCCTTTTAATAGCGGTAATTACACACAAATTCAAACTATGGCTAACTTAGATTCACGCCGTTCCCAAATGGATTCTGTAGTCACTAACGCACAAAGAATGGGACAGATAAATTCTCAACAAGCAGTCGATTTCCGAGCCGAATTAAACCAAAATCGTCAATTACAAAATCAATATACGACTGACGGTCAATTCTCCTTTCAAGAAGCACAATTAGTGCTTACATCCTTGAACAATATTGATTCTCGCTTGCAAAACTTAAGCAATAATCCGGCACTTTCTTCCAGATTAGTCGGTTCAAATTGGCGTAATCGCAATTCACTTAATTCTCTGCAAGCACAAGTAGCAGCCAAGCTTGAACAAGGTCGCGTATCAAGACGTTTATCAAATCGTGAATACGGAATGCTCAAACGCGAATTCGACCAAATTAGTAATCGCAAAGTACAACTAGCTTCCAGCGGAAGATTTAGTAATCGAGGCGAATATGGACAACTGCTCGATCGCTTCAATGATTTAGATCAAAGAGTGCAATATGAGTTGAATAATCGCGAACTAGCCGGGCGCTCACATAATAACTGGCGTTAACTGGGGGTCGTACAACCGGTTTCCCAAAGAACATCACGTAAGTTAGCCAGACTGTCAGCTACATCGGGATGATCTGCGCCCAGCACATTTTGCTGAGCCAATAAAACTGAACGATACAATGCTGCAGCTTGCTGGTATTCCGACTGGGCATAAAACATTTTAGCGACACTGTTTGCTTGATTAATCAGCTCAATGTCAATTCGCCGATATTCACTAGCGGCAAAAAGAGCCTCTTTCAACAAATTAGTTGCCGCCCGATAACGCCTATATTGCAAAGCCTCAGCCAGGCTTACATTAAGATTTGACATTGTCTTCGCCTAAATAAATTTGCCTACGCGGATTCTTTAATGACGTTATTCATGAGCACAAGCAGATTATCAGAACCATTCTGCCGCGCATGATCATCACGGCTCCAGACATAGCGCAGTCGAGCAAGTCTGGTTTTGGTTTCTTCGTAGCTCAGGTTATGGCTTGCAATTTGCACTTTTAAGATTACATTGAGCAGATTTTCACCGCTTACATACTGCCGTTCGAAACAGTAAAAATCACTTAGGCGGTAAAGTGCTTGGACTAGCTCATTGTCAATCTTACCTTTAGCGGCATCACGTTTAAGTGCATCAATCAGTGAGCTTACTTGTTTGTTTGCATAAGATACTGCGCCTCGCCAATAAGAAGCGATCACCTTATCTATTTGAGCTTCCCATTGATTGTTCTGAGCGGAAATTTTCATCCGGAAGCTCCTGTAATAAAGGTTAGGCGCAGTATTAAAATCTAACCGGCTGCCAAAATTTCGACTGGGGTGGTCTTTTTGGTCATATAGCAGCGAGTGCAATAAACAGGACGATCACCGTTAGGACGGAAAGCTACTCTGGCGGTGGCACCGCAATCGGCACAAACTACTTCACTTGTCGATTCCGGTCCTTTGCCTTGGCGCTTAGCCCGATAAAGTACACGACAACTGGCGCACCGTTTCGGCTCGTTAGTCAATCCTTTTAGATTGAAATAGCTTTGCTCACCTGCCGAAAACAAAAAAGGTGAACAACAGTCTACGCATGTCAAGTTCTTGTCGGTATACATAAATCGGCTGCCTCGAATTGGTTTTCTAAAGCAGAAATTACCATGGTCTCAGATACTGTGGCCGATCTACTGGGGTTTTCCCTATAACAATATAGGGCTGCTCCCTAAGCCGATAGACAACTATCTTTTATAAGAGGTAGCGAGTCCTAGAGCGCTTTAACTAAGGTATGAAATTCAGCTTGATTAAACGGGAAACGATCTACGGTTTCAAAACCCAATTTTTGGTGAGCAACAAGAGATCTATGGTTATTAAGAGCAATTAGAACGGCAGCCAGATTGTACTTTTCTGGCAAAAGCTCAAATAACGACTGATACAATTTTGCCAACAAACCAAGCCCTCTTTGGGATTTTTCAATACAGACCGGTCCGCATACGCAAGAATTGTATTCTGACAGCGCAATACCGGCATACAAACAGCTCTCGTACCGTTTGATCATTGCCGCAGGTATTGCATACTCTTTTGAGAATTCAATAGTGCTGGCGCACAAAAAGCCTAACAAGCGTTCTTGCTCCAAACAAACAACCACAGCCAGATCGCTGTTCATAGCAGCAAATTGCTCAGCATTAAATGAGCCAGAAAGAAAACCATCAGCTTTAGCAGCTTCTGAGCTTAAAACTGAGGCTAAATTACGATTTTGCAGCTCGACAATCTTTGCATAATCGTCGCCAATCGCTTTTCTAAACTCCATTATTTGCCACCTGAAAACAACCTTTAGAGATATCAAGAATGGAACAGGATTTCATCGTTAGCTAACATTGTCATTCGGTTTCAGAGCACCAATTGAGGTTGAAACAATAATGTTAGCTCAAAAGATTTTGCCATCGCTTGCCGCTGTTTCACTTTTATCCATTTCTTTGGGTTTGCCGGTTATGAGCAAAAGCAGCCGCCCGGTCAAAGAAACGACAACCGTTCAGATAAAAGGCGACGAGTCCGCCGTTCGGGCTCAGCTAGCTGTTTTAAGAAATTGTGTCAACAATGGTGATGCTAAAACCATGGCCAGCCTGTGGACAGAAGCCGGTCGCTATATCGATGACGAAGGCAGCCAGTTTGTCGGTCATGCCGCTCTAGAAAAAACTTTCATTGATGTTTTTCAACAAAGCGGCAAACCACAAGTGGAAATTGTTGCTGACAGCATTCGCTTTCCTGCAAAAAATGTTGCTTTAGTGGAAGGGATAGTCAAACGCAAAGACGGAGTGAACCTGATTCCTTCATCTCGACACTCCATGGTTTTTGAAAAACAAAACGGACTTTGGCTGATTTCATCAGCAACCGAAACTTCAATTCTTAACCGCGAACAAGCAGTAAAACCGTTGCAAGATTTGCAGTGGCTAATCGGCAACTGGTCAGCTGACCGCAAAGACGCTGCCGTCAATCTTAAAGTTGAATGGACACCGGATCACAATTTCATCTGCTGTAAATATGAAGTGAAAAAGCCCAACGAAACTCCGCAAACAGAAACACAAATTATCGGTTGGGATCCAATCAATCAAAGACCGGTTTCCTGGATGTTTGATGCTTCCGGTGGTTTCGGCCAAGGAACTTGGACTAAACAAAAAAATCAGTGGATTGTCGAAACAGCAGGCGTCGAACGCAATGGTTCATTAACTGATTCAACCAACTTGTACAACGCCCTTGACGCCAATAATTTCTCCTGGCAATCAGTCAATCGTCATGTCAACGGTGTTGCTGTTGCCGACTTGGTTCCATTGAAAGTTCAACGCGTTATCAAATAAGCATCATTTTTTACAGCAGAGGGAAATACATGTTAGTTAGATCTGCAAAAGCAACTTTAATTGTTTTGGTTAGCACACTACTTGCCGCTCCGGCATTCGCCCGGGGCTTTGCTGGCGGCTTCCATGGCGGTAGCTTCGGCGGCTTCCATGGTGGCAGCTATGGCGGTTTCCACGGCGACAGTTTTGGCGGTTATCATGGCAGTGGTAGCTATGGTGGTTATCATGGCTCAAGCAGCTTTGGTAATTACACTAATCGCGGTTCTTTTACCGGTGATGGCGGATTCGGCAAAGTGTCCGGCTATCAGAACCGAACACCAGGTCAATTTAATCAAAGTAGCTTAAATACCCAAGGACACAACGTCCGCAATTCATTCAACAACGACAATTTCACCCACAACACTAACAATTACAACGTAAATCGTTATGGTGGTTACGGTGGATATGGCGGCTACCATGGCTATGGTGGATACGGCTACCACGGCTATGGCTACGGCTATCATCCTTATGGTTATGGCGCTTGGGGTGGTTATCCCGGCTGGGGCTGGTACGGTATGTCCAGCGCCGCCATGTGGACCTGCATGGGCATGTCATCCCTAGGCACTTTTCTTGGCATGGCCAGCTTAGCTAACAGCGGTAAAAACAGCCAACCGGTTTCGTCGACAAACGTAACTTATGAAGGTGACAACGTTTATATCAACGGACAGCCTTCAGGCACTGCCGGCCAATATTATCAACAAGCGCAACAGCTGGCTCAAACCGGTCAAAACTATCAGCCGGCGACATACGTTAATACTGATGATCAAAGTCAAACAGCTGACTATACTCAAAGCCAAAATCAACAATGGGCACCGCTTGGCGTTTTTGCTTTGGCTGAACCGGGAGAGAATCAATCGAGCATGATTCTGCAACTGGCTATCAACAAAGATGGCATTGTCAGAGGGAATTATGTCAATCAGCTGACCAATGAAACCGCCCAAGTTTATGGAGCACTGGATAAAAACACTCAACGTGTTTCCTGGACCATTGGCACTAACCCAAATACGGTGTTTGATGCCGGTATCGGTGATTTAGTGCAAGGCGACAGCTCTGTTTTAGTTCATTACGGAGCTGACGATACTTCACGTATGGCCTTGATTAGATTACCTCAACCAAATGATTCCAGCCAACCAGGACAAAACGGCGGAGCGCCCACAGCACCTTCCTTTTCAGCTTCTTAAAGCTAAGTAGAAAAAAAGGGACTAAGGAAAACCCCTATAACTTTAGGGGGCAGCTCTAATTGGCCGTTTCTACTCCAGATGATTTGATAAAAAGAGTTGATGGAGTATGAATATGTGCATGGAAACGTTGTTTGCCCAAACCATTTATATGCTTACGGGCACAGCGATTATTTTTTCTTCTTGCCTTTTGTACTTCTTGCTTAAATAGACGCGGAACTCTTACGTCTCAATTGCGTCAATAAAAACATCGATATAAAAACCTCTTCAGTGCATAAACTAATTCAGCCGTACCAGCGGAAAGAATAAAAACAACAAGCATAAAAGAGCGCGGGCAGGACAAAAATCCTGCCCGCTTATTATTTAAATGTCGATAAAACCTTTTTTCTTAAACCAGAAAAGCAAGCTGCCCGAAACTGCAATCATAAATCCCAAGCATAAATAATAGCCACCAACGAAATGAACTTCTGGAATAGTAAAATTCATTCCGTAAATTCCGGCAATTAAAGTTGGCGGTAAAAACAAGGTGGCAATAATAGTCAATACAGTTGTGGTCTCGTTTGTACGCAAACTTAAGCCGGAAACATACACGTCCATCAAGTTGTAAGACATGGAACGATAAGTCTCAAACAATCTGACAATGGAGGCCGCTTCCTCACGCCTGTAAGAAAGCTCCTGCTTTCCCTCCGCAGTAACAACCGGATTTTTTGAACGACTTAGACTAAGAATCACTGATTCAATCGGCCAAACAGTATTGAGAAAAATCCAAATAATCTGTTGCCCGCGATTAATCAATAAAAGTTCTTCTTTACCCGGGCGGCGAATGATTTTATTTTGAATTGATTCCAATTTCATACCGCCTATTTTCAGAACCTCGGTATAACAATTGATTATGTCTTCAATAAGTTCAGCGGCAAGCCGGTCTGCACCGTAAGCAGCCAGCATTTTTTCTTTACCCATCAGATAATGAATAATCAAGCTGAAAGCGTTATCCTGGCTGAACTGACGCGTAATCAATATTTTTTGCCCCAAGAAAAAATTGATTGTTTCAATGGCTTCAAAATCTTCGGAAATCACGGGTCGCGGCATGGTCCAAAATATGCCGTTTGCATAATCGTCGCAAAATGAGCGCCGGTGCGGGCTGCGCAAATATTTTATTTGTTCGTCAGCCAAGTCAAAAGATTCTTTCAATTTACGCCAGAAATCGTCATTGAATGAACCGGATAAATGAAGCCATAAACAAGATTTCGACTTCATATCAACAAGTCCGGCAAAATCGGAAAAGCCTGTTTCCATCAATCCGTCTTCATCGATATAAAACAAACGGATCCGGCTTTCAATTATGTCCGGAAGACAGGGAGCCATCTCTAAAGTATCAAGCGAAAATGAAACCCGCCCGTGATTAAAGCTCAACTCTTTCACTATATCCAACCCCATCGACTGCAAGGTGGATTATAGCTTGCTGACAAGCCTCTAGCTGGCTTGCTTGGCAATCCCATCATCAGCCCCAGGCGGGACAACTGGTAAGAGATCCGGTATCGCTTGTAATTGTCGATCGTTGTCAGAGAGTTGTTCGACAAGCATCTGTTCACGTTCAGGTGGTACGAGCACACTTACCGCTTGCGGTATGACCGTAACTCGCAATGGTGTTGTGCCATGAGCTTCGCCGTCGATCATCCCGATTATTTGTTGACCACGCGGCACCTCTGCTACAGCTTTTCCGCTAAAGAAAGCTTTGATTTTACTGCCAATGCGTTGGAAAGATGAGCGTACACCTCGTCTTGGCATTACTTCGATCAACGCTTCTTTTACTTTCAACACATAATCAGGTACTTCACCTTCGACTTCGCCGCCGGCAAAACGAAAACCGACATTAACATAGTCGCCGAAATTTTTTGGATTGAGAATGTGCAAATCAAGAAAACCATCACTTAATACATTGATATCCACCGGCTTGCCTAAACCTAAATCTTCGACATTACCGACAAAAATTCCTGAGGCTTCAACCTTGAAAGAGCGTCCACCAGTAGTGATTTTAAAAATTACAGGGGGCATTGATATAGTCTCAATCATCGCTGTTGCATAAGCGAGCATTTTAAATTGTGTTTTTTCGTCACGACCGGGCTTGAGAAAGGCATCGGAGATTGGTCCGGCGCCGGTCATCCCGGCAAAATATTCGCCGTTCATCATACCCATATCAATACGGATCGGATGACCGTTCACTATGTTGTCGTAAGCATTTTCCAAAGCATCAGCAAAAAATGTTTCTTTAACTATGCCTAAATTACGTGCCAAGACATTGCCTGTGCCTAAAGGTAGTATGGCAGCTGGTATATCTGAGCGCGCTTCAGCTAAAGCGGCTAAGGCAAAGCGTACAGTCCCGTCACCGCCAGCCGGGATAACCAGGTCCAAAGGCGGTTTGAGTAGCGGCACTAAGTCATGAGGGGTGGTCTCGGCAGTAGTTGGATACAACGTCACTAAATATTCTTCACGTTTATTCAGTTCTTCCACTATTTTTCCAATCCAAACTTCGGATTGCTGTTGGGAACGTGCAGTTGGGTTATAGATAATCAAAGCATTTTTTGGCATGGCTAAATTCTGATAGGGGTCCTGCAAATGAAGGCGCAAAAAGCTCGCCAGAGTTCCCCTTTCTTGAAGAAATCATTTGGGGAAAACAATAGCAATGCTCAGGTTATCCCCAAGAATCTATTTGGAACCGAAAAGAACAAAGCACGTCTCACAAACTCGACAAAGGTTCAGAAACTTCAAGGAAGTCGACGAAATGGTAAGCAATCTCCCCTCAAGCCCTGACGAACCCACGGAAGAAGCACCGGAAATTGAAACATCAGTCAGCAAACATAACCCCTGGCCACGCCGTATAATCGTGACATCTGTTTGTTTCCTCGCTGGCATAGCACTCGGTTATGGAATCTTTACTCAGGCTCCGCAAAAACCGGAGAACAACGATTTCACCATAAACGGGCGGATTGAAGCTGATGAAACACATTTATCTCCGGGCGCTGCAAGCAGAGTAAAAACAGTAAAGATTAGAGAAGGCGATCAAGTGACAAAAGGGCAGTTGCTGGTAGTTTTAGACGCGCAACAGCTTAAAGCTAAGATTCAAGCAAGCAGCGAAGCTTTAGCTATGGCTCAGGCAGCAGAGAAACAAGCAAAACAACAAGTTCAAAACGTCGAGAGCGAGATTGCTCAAGCTAAAGCAAAAGGCAAAGGCTTTTTTGCCAAAGTTTTTACTTCCAAAAGCAAAAAAGGCAAACTCAAAGCTGAATTGACAACGCAAATGACCCAAGCACAAATGACTTTGCATAAAGCACAAGCTGAAATCATCAAAGCAAAAGTAATGAATTCACAACTTAATTCAGGTCTTTCCTATTTCAATTTAACAAGTCCGATTAATGGTACATGTTCGATTTTAAGCGTAAAACCAGGAGAGCTAGTAGCCGCCGGACAAGTGCTTGTCAGCTTGAGCGATCCGAAATCAGTTTATATGAAAGGCTTTGTGCCAGAAGGAGAGATGAGCCGCATTCATTTAGGACAAGAGGCCAAAGTCTATCTCGATTCGCTTCCGGACAAACCGTTAAAGGCTAAGCTTGTTTCGATCGATAAATCTCCTTCATTTACACCGGAGAATATTTATTTCAAAGACGATCGTGTACGCCAGGTTTTTGGTGTCAAACTCAGCTTAGAGAACAGTAAAGGGTTGGCAAAACCCGGCATGCCCGCCGAAGCAAAAATTGACTTCAGCTCATCGAGCACAAAATAATGACTGCCTCAATTACTGAAAATAAGCTGAAGAAAAGCGATAACATCGCTTCATTTCATGCTTTAGCAAAAAAATATAAAGGCGATGTTATTGCTTTAAAAAATGCCAGCCTGGAAATAAAACAAGGAGAACTTCTTGGTTTAATCGGACCGGATGGCGCCGGCAAAACTACGACTTTGAAATTATTATCCGGTGTCTTAGAAGCTGATGGCGGCGAGATTCGTGTTTTCGGGCGTCTCCCGAAAGATGTCCGCAAACAGATTGGTTATGTGCCGCAAAACTGTGCTTTGTACCCTGATTTAACTGTCGATGAAAATCTACGTTATGAAGCAGGGTTACGCTCCGTTCCAAACGTACGCTTTCGCCAACTAAGAGAGAGCCTTTTGCAAAATATGGGTTTGCTTAAGTTTAGCGATCGCTTAGCCGGAAAACTTTCCGGTGGCATGAAACAAAAGCTGGCTCTTTGTTGTGCCTTAATTTCTCAACCGAAATTGATTCTGCTGGATGAACCGACAACCGGACTCGATCCCCTAGCTCGCAGAGAACTATGGCAAGAACTGATTATGCTTAGGGATCAAGGAGTAACAACCGTAGTAGCCACACCTTTTCTTGATGAAGCCGAACGTTGCGATCGCATTGCTTTGATGTATGCAGGTAGCATTCATGATGTCGGCATACCAGCAGATTTACAAGCAGCCCTGGGTTTGAAGCGACTGGAGATTATCGTTGATTACAACGATAAATTTGCCGATATATTTTCTGAATTTAAAACTGAACATACAAAAAATATTGCTGATGCCTATCCATTTGGTGATCACTTACAACTCTTAGCCGAGAATGCAGCTAGTGCCGAGATTGAAGTAAAAGATTTTTTGTCTCGCCATCAAATAAACTGCAAACCGGCCCACGAAATGCTACCGAGTATGGAAAACGTTTTCATAATGCGCTTGCGTGAACTCGGCTTGCAAGAAGTAGCCCACTTACCTTATCCCAGCAAAAGAAACGACACTGAAAACAAACATGGTGAAATCGCCATTTCAGCTAAGAACTTAAACAAAAATTTCGATAATTTCCAAGCTGTGAATCAAGTCAACCTGGATATTCACTACGGTGAAATATTCGGTCTTTTAGGTGCAAACGGCGCCGGCAAAACAACAACAATTAAAATGCTCTGCGGCTTGCTCAAGCCCAGTGCCGGCAGCGTAACCCTAAGCGGTATAAAAGGCGACTTACGCCAGCGTTCGGTACGCAAAAAAATCGGCTACATGAGTCAGAAGTTTACTTTATACGATAATTTGAATGTTCAGGAAAATCTAGAATTTTATGCTTCGGTCTACGAGGTTCCTTTAAATAAGCGCAAAGAAATGATTGCTTGGGCTTTGACATCAAGCGGATTGCAAGAACAAGCAAAAACTTTAGTCGGTTCTTTACCTTTAGGCTGGAAACAAAGAATTGCTTTCGGTGCCGCCACAATGCACGAGCCTGAAATTTTATTCCTCGATGAGCCTACAGCCGGTGTCGACCCCTTAGCGCGTAGACAACTGTGGAGCCAAATTCGCTCTTTGGCTGGCAAAGGCACCGCCGTTTTGGTGACGACACACTATCTTGATGAAGCTGAGTATTGTAACCGCATGGCTTTTATGTCCTCAAGCACTATTGTTGCTAGCGGCTCCCCACATGAAATCAAAACCAGCTGTGAAGGCAATCTTTATGAACTACGCAGCAACAATATACAGGATTTATTTCTGCATTTAGCTTCCGAAATAGAATCTTGGCGACTCTCTGTATTCGGCAGCAATCTTCATATTTTGGTTGACGATGAGCTGAGCATCGATAAATTAAAGGCTATTCTTGAGCAAAAAAATATTCCGGTCGCTTCCTTGCGCTCAATTCCTTTTTCGCTTGAAGACGCATTCATTGCCGTTATTGAAAAAACACGGAGGCAGGGATAATGCGATTAGCAGCACAAGCAGTTAAAGAGTGGTCTGAATTCAAAAGAGATCGACTGAGCTTAGCTTTAGCATTTCTTTTGCCGCTTTTTTCATTGCTCCTTTTCGGTTACGGCATAAGACTAGAATCAAAAAACATACCAATTGTAATTGAAGATCACGACAATACTTCTTTGAGTCGTGAGTATGTACACCGTTTGTACGCTACCAATGTTTTTCGTAAAGCCGAAGATTCAAACGCTAAGTCAATCAAAGAAGCTTTAGACAAAGGCGAAGCTAAAGCTGCTCTTTTAATTCCGGCCGGATTTACAGCTCAAATATTCAAAGGTACTCCCTCTCAGCCGCAAGTGTATATAGACGGAACGGATATTGCCAATACACAAATAATTTCAAACACGATTACTGCTGCAAATAGATATTTTATTGCTATGCTGAAAACAGTTAAGAATCCGGATGTTTATCCGCAAAAAGTAAAAGCTCATTTACGCACCTGGTTCAACCCCGGGCGCGAAGAGTCTTTATTTATCGTACCCGGTGCTTTCGGAATCATTCTTTGGATGTATCCGGCTTTGTTGGCAGCAGTAGCAGCCTCACGTGACAAAGAACAAGGGACGATTATTCGTGTTTATTCTTCTGGAATAAGCGCCGCTGAATTCTTACTCGGCAAAACACTTGTTTATTTTTTGATTAGTCTTGGTTTAGCAGCAATAGTGATCGGCAGTGGCTGTTTCTTATTTCAAGTAATGCCAACAGGGGATCCACTGCCGCTTTTAATCGCTACACCCTTATATGTACTTACATCCGTACTTTTCGGCATCCTGCTTGGTACTTATGCTAATTCACAAACAACAGCAGTACAAGCCACGTCATCTTTAGGCTTTTTTCCTTGCCTTTTGCTTTCCGGCTTTGTTTATCCCATAAGCAACATTCCATTTCCTCTTTCTTTATTTTCAATCATCGTCCCTTCCCGTTATTTCATTGATTTGTGCCGCGACACTTTTGTCCGCGGTACAGGCTGGCTTTCGGTATGGCAAATACCATTCATACTTTTACTCTTTATTCTCAGCTATTTTCTTTTTACTTTATACGGCACAAGACAAATGCAACTTAAAAGTTAGGATGGGCTCAATATGCTAAGAACCATTATCGATAAAATGAGAGCAAGCCATCTTTGGGCATTAATCGTCAAAGAGAGCCGCGAAATTTTACGCAATAAATATCTGTTGTTTCTAATTTTAGTGCCACCGACAATCCAGCTTTTAATCTTAGGTGGCGCACTTGACCCACAAGTCCGTAACTTAACTCTTGCCGCGGTCGACCATGCTCAAAGCAAATCAAGCCGCGAGCTAATTGCGGCATTAAGCAAAAGCAAAGTTTTTCAAAAAAATATTACTCTGCCCAACGAGCAAGTTTTAAGCAGAGAGATTGAAAAAGGTAAATATGATGCTGGTATTGTCATCCCGCAAGATTTTACTCTTGATTTGAAACAGAACAAACTTGCCGAAGTACAAATCATTGTTGATGGCGTTAACGCTTATAGCGCCGGAATTGCCAGCGCCGATCTACTTAAAAACATCAACAATTTTCGCAACCAGAGCGATAACCAGAAAAAACTTACGATCTCAAACAGTTCAATCGAACCTGATATTGAAATTCTCTACAATCCAAATCAGTCAAGCAGCTGGTTTTTTGTCCCGGGTATTCTTGGCGCCTGCCTGACTTTAACTGCCACTCTTGTTGCTTCAGCCACTGTTTTGCGTGAACGAGAAAGCGGCACCATGGAACAATTACTGATGACTCCAGCTGAGCCCTGGGAAATACTTTTAGCAAAAATCATACCGCTTGTGTTCTTTTTGCTTGGTGATGTTTGCTTAGCAGTGTTTGCCGCCCAACTTATTTTTGGTATGCCTTGTCGGGGAAGCTTTTTACTTCTTTTAGCCTCATCAGCACTTTATTCATTTGTCGGAATCGGCCTGGGAATGCTTTTAGGCTCCATTTGCCAAAGCCAGCGCCAAGCTCAGCTCAGTTCATTTTTTATAAACATACCTTTGATTTTATTGTCCGGCAGCGTTGTTCCTTTTGATACCATGCCGGCTATGATGCAAGCTGTCGCTCTTT
This sequence comes from Candidatus Obscuribacterales bacterium, assembly GCA_019750335.1. Classification (GTDB taxonomy): domain Bacteria; phylum Cyanobacteriota; class Vampirovibrionia; order Obscuribacterales; family Obscuribacteraceae; genus JAIEPM01. The sequence continues at coordinate 395,604 of JAIEOQ010000005.1, read as the reverse complement.
TTGACCCGCTTCGCTATTATATTTTAATTGCCAGAGGCGTTCTTTTGAAAGGAGCCACCTTATCTATGCTCTGGCTTAATGTAAGCATACTGGCGATCTTTGCTTTTATAATTTTATTTGCCAGCGCCAATCGTTTCCGCAAACAGCTTGTTTAAATGGATAATGGGCCAAAGTAAAATGATCAAGGCTATGACCAACTTAAACCCGCACATTAAAGCTGAGAATTTTTGCCAGGTTACCGACTGGCTATACCGCGGCGGGCAACCACAAGCAGATGATTTGCTTCTCTTAAAAGAGATGCGCATCAAAACTATTCTTAGTTTACGCTGGAAGAAAAACCCGATTATCAAAGAAAGCCAAGAAGCCGGGGAGTTAGGCCTGAATTTTGTCAGTATTCCGCTGACATATTGGAGCTGGCCCACCCTTGAAATAATTGAACAATTTCTCTCTGTTCTGGACAACAAAGAAAATCATCCGATTTTTGTTCATTGTTATCACGGTGTCGATCGTACCGGTTTAGTGATCGCTCTCTACAGAATCGCACGATGCGGCTGGACAGTAGAGGCGGCCTACCAAGAAATGGTAGAACGCGGATTCCATAAAATCCGCGTTCATCACTTTAAATGGGCCCTCTGGCTCTTAACTAAAAAGCTTGGTTTTAGAGAGCAGTAACAGCATCTTTAAGTTGCGACTCGATATTGTACAAAGGATTAGGCAAACCGCCTGGTCGTCCTAATGTAGAGGATAGAGCGAATATGGAAGCGCTCAAACCAATGAATATCGGATGAAAACCATATTTCAGCATTTCTTGATAGGCCACTTGAGCAGTCCATGATTCCTCCGCTACTCGATAAGCGGCAACCATAGTGCCGCAACGATCTTGTCCTTGACGGCAGTGTACATATACCGGTTGATTCTCAGGCGTTTTAACCGTAGTCAAAAATTTATCGATTTGATCTTTACGAGCAGTTTTAAACACACTCATCGGAATGCTGACAAACCTCAAGCCGAGCTTATCGGCAATTTTACGCTCAGCTTCAATATCACCTTTGCCGTCTCTCAAATTAACAATAGTTTTTACACCCATCTTTTTAAGATATTCCAGTCCGCCAGGCTTCGGTTGAGCACCTCGGACCAAAACCGGGGAAACGACACCAAAATTAGGCAAAAGTTGTTTTGTTTCAGCAGTCGGCGGAGAACTAAATAAAGGACTAACTTGTGGCACAGTCTGAGAATAGGCGGGCAATAAGCCTGTTACTGCAATTATGGAAGCGACAATAAACGAACAAAATTTGATAGAAGCCACGTTAGATACCTCGCCGAAACACCGCTAAATTCAAGTCTAACAACAAACTATCTATTTGGCTGAAAACGATTTTACAACTTTCACAAACTCTAAGCGATCTGCCCGAAAAGGCATTAAACAGGAACTTCGCAAGAACTTTTTCGTCTTTTTCCGCATCAGAAAGATCCCTTATAAGGCAGACCCTCATATGCCACATCTTAGTCACAATCCAACTTTTACTCTGATCAGAATAACAGCACTTATTTTGTTTGCCTGCTTTACTCTTAGCGGCTGTCGAGACGGCAAGGTCGATTCAGGCTGTTATTGGGGACCAATCCCTAACCATAAAAAACTAGAAAAATTAAAAGCACTCGGCGTGAAGACTATAGTCAACTGCCGGATGAATCCACTTGTTGAAAAAGAAAAAGAAGTGCGAGCAATGGGAATGAATTTCGTTCATATTCGTACCGGACTGTTTGAAGCCCCAGGCGAAGAAGAGATCCGCAAATTCCTTAATGTGGCACGCAACCCGGAAATGCGTCCTTTATATATTTGCGACCAAGTAGCCCGCGACCGCACTCAGTTTTATGCTGGTGTGTACGGCATGGTTGCTCAAGACTGGAGCGCAGAATACGCATCCTGGCGAATGTACCGCAACGGACTGCGTCACTGGTGGCCCTGGTTTTATAAATATAAAGACGTAGTCAAAGAATACGAAGATCGGATTCACGATAAAACAGCTATGGTTGGCACAATTCGCGAATAACACTTCTTGACAGGTGATTGTGGGAGAATGGGACGTCAAAGTGGCGTCTCATTCTTTCAGGAACGGCAAATGAAAAAAATACTTGTCAGAGTGCTTATCGGTCTTGCGATACTTATCGCCATTCCTTTTGTCGTGGCGCTCTTTATGGACAAAGATATGAATCTCCAGCGCGAGATCATCATCAACAAGCCAAACCAAGTAGTCTTTGATTATGTCAAACAGTTGAAAAATGAAGACAATTACAATACCTGGGTAATGATGGATCCAGGCATGAAAAAAGAATATCGCGGTACAGACGGTACTGTCGGTTTTGTTTATTCCTGGAACAGCGAAAACAATGATGTCGGCGAAGGCGAACAAGAGATCACAAAAATTGTCGACGGGCAACGTATGGATTTCGAACTACGCTTCAAAAGACCTTTTGCCGGGACCGATCATGGTTTTCTAACTACAGAAGCTGTCGGCGAAGACAAAACAAGAGTGACATCCAACTTTGTCGGACAAATGGCTTATCCGATGAATCTAATGGGCGCTTGGTGCAAAGATATGATGGGCAAAGAGATGCAAAAAAGTTTGGATAATCTCAAGAACGCTCTTGAGAAATCTTAGTAAAAAATTCCTGCAACAATGGCGCTACTTCACTCGGCTCTTTATAGTGCCTAACAATTACACCCGGGCAGCCGCTAATCATTGCCGATAAGCGACGTTCTGAGCCTGAACGAAATAAACAAAGAATCGGCTTTCCTGCTTTGCTGGCAATACCGATTTCATAACCAACACCTAAACTAGGGTTTGTTACCTCAGCGACTATACAATCGGATTCCATAAGCCAAGCCAGGTCCCGGTCGTGGATCTCTTTGTCTGAAAGCGGTTCTCCCTGAGCCGATAAATTTACGCTACCGATTAACTCAGTCAGAATCTGACCGTAAGACGTCAATTCAGCAATAATAGATTCATAGATTGGTTGATCATGGCGACCGGCTGTAATTGAACCGGCAAAATAGATTTTTAGCATAGCCTTATTTACTTTGTCTTTGTATCACTGTGATTATTTGCGGTTGATTAGAACGAACCATGCCTTTTTGAGGGATCTCTCGATCTTCAGTGGTTAAGCCAATCTCTTGTTCATGTCGATTTATAAACTCAGTCAATATTTCCAATTTGTTTAAATCGAAAGGCTCGTCGTTTGCTTCACCAAGTTCGCCAGTCAAACACATGGCAACAATATCTTCACGAGTAGAACCGAAGATACAACTCTGGGTGCTCACACTTTTAATCACAGCTTTACTATCCGGAAAAATCGAATCAAGATACAGTTCAATCAAGCCTTGACGCAGAAGCTTATCGCGGCTTTCACAAATCTGCTTCAAATTTTGAACCGTAGCTAAATCATTCTTTTGTTGAAAATAATAGCGACTAGCTTGTCCAGTTGTTGATACTAACTGATTGGCAAAAACAACAAACAAAACACCGCCGGGCTTTAAGAAAGAATACATTGCACCGATCGCTTGTTTGAGATCCTGATCCGGCTCTATTTGTGCACAAGTAAAATCGGTCAGATGATAAATCATGTGGATTGCTAAAGCTAAGTCTTGCTGCTTGAGCGGGCGCAGGACCGCAGCATCGGCACCATAATAATCTTGCAGCGGACCGGTATGACTTACGCCAAGTGACAGATTCACTGACTTAGCAATACGTTCTTTATACTGAGCAATTAAAAGTGGATTCGGTTCTTCAAGGTTAATCGTTGCACTTGCTACTTCTTTTAAGGCCAGATCAACAATTTCACCGCCACCAGCGCCAAAATCAAAAATTTCAGCTGATTCGGGTAGCTCGCGTAAAAGCGTATGTAAATGCGGGAGAAAATCATCACGTTGGCTGTTCCCGAGAAAACGCCCAGGCAGATTTGGATTTGGGCGCAAAAGGCGCTTATTAAAGGCCAATTCGTAAGCCTGATTGTTATTCAGCCCGCGAAACTCATCTAGTAGAAGTTGAGCCACTGTCTCTCCTCGTAATCAAAATCGTGCTGCACTTTGCCGGTATAATATATCAACGTTGCAAAGATAGGCATGTACATTTCAAGAGATTAACCGAGGCATGAAGCCAAGCGGGAAAAATAATTCCGAAAAGTCTTCCACACAAACGGCGAGCGGCTTTGTTTATGTGCGCGGCGCCCGCGAGCATAATCTGAAAAATGTAAGTCTCGAAATACCACGTGATGCTCTGGTAGTTTTTACAGGCATCTCCGGCTCGGGTAAATCTTCTTTAGCTTTCGGCACCTTATATGCCGAAGCGCAAAGACGTTATTTGGAATCAGTCTCACCTTATGCTCGACGCTTATTTCATCAAATGAGCGTGCCCGAAGTCGATGAAATTGACGGGCTACCACCGGCAGTGGCATTGCAACAACAACGCGGCACACCGACTACTCGTTCATCTGTGGGCAGCGTCACCACTCTTTCAAACTTGTTGCGCATGCTTTATTCAAGAGCAGGTATTTATCCGGCTTCCCAGCCACATCTCGATGCTGAATCTTTTTCGACAAATACACCTTCCGGCGCTTGCCCGGCATGCCATGGGCTAGGACGTATTTATGACGCTACGGAAGAATCAATGGTGCACGACGATTCACTTACTATTCGCGAAAAAGCAATTACGGCTTGGCCGCCAGCCTGGTACGGACAAAACTTACGCGACATCTTAATTACGCTTGGTTATGACGTCGATACACCTTGGCGCGACTTGCCTAGAAAAGATCGCGACTGGATCTTATTTACCGATGAACAACCGGTGGCTCCTGTATATTGCGGCTTAACCACAGCTGAGATTCGTAAAGCAATTAAACGCAAAGAACCGCCTGATTATATGGGTACTTTTTCCGGCGCCAAACGTTATGTACTCTATAACTTTGCTAACACCCAAAGCGCAATGATGAAAAAGCGTCTGACCCAATTTATGGTCAGCAGCGAATGCCCCGATTGCAAAGGCAAACGATTGCGCAAAGAGTCTTTGTCGGTCAAATTTGCCGGTTTAGATATAAGCGATATGTCACGCTTACCTTTAACTCAAACAGCTGAGATTCTGCGTCCTTACGCCGATGGCGATACGGCAGCAATGACTAAGATCGTTAAAGATCACCATCCGGAACGCGGCATAGTCGCCCAACGAATTGCTCAAGATTTATCCGGACGAATTAAAGTGTTGCTCGATCTCGGGCTTGGTTATCTAGCACTCGATCGTAGCACCACCACTCTTTCACCTGGCGAGCTGCAACGCTTACGCTTAGCCACTCAAGTACGCTCTAACTTGTTTGGTGTCGTTTATGTATTAGACGAGCCCTCAGCCGGGTTGCATCCAGCTGACACTGAATCTCTGCTTACCGCTCTCGACCAATTAAAGAGCTCAGGCAACTCGCTTTTTGTAGTCGAACACGATCTTGATGTGATAAAACATGCCGATTGGATTGTCGATGTCGGACCAGCCGCCGGTGAACATGGCGGGCATGTTCTTTATAGCGGCAAACCATCCGGTTTAGCTGAAATAAAGCAATCACGCACACGCGAATATTTATTTGCTAAACATGACAGCCTAAATAAACGGAAGCCGCGTTCAGCCAAAGGCTGGTTAAAACTATCCGGTGTTACACGCAACAACATAAAAGATCTGGATATTGAATTTCCATTAGGCACTTTTACTACAGTTACCGGCGTCAGCGGCTCCGGTAAATCAAGCCTTGTTAGCCAAGCTTTAGTTGAACTTGTTGCCTGTCATTTAGGGCAAGATATTCCTTTTGTCGACAATGATGAAGGACCTGAGCTTGAACGCAACGAGATTGAAACCAGAGGCAGTATTAGCGGTAAGCTACAAGGAATCAGACGCTTAGTGCGCGTAGATCAAAAAGCAATTGGGCGGACTCCACGCTCTAACTTAGCTACTTATACCGGCTTGCTCGATCATGTGCGCAAACTTTTTGCTGCTACCAAAACCGCTCGATCACGCCGTTATGATGCCGGGCGCTTTTCATTCAATGTCGCCAAAGGTCGTTGTGAAAATTGCGAAGGCGAAGGTTTTGTCATGGTCGAGTTGCTCTTTTTACCAAGCGTTTATGCACCATGCAATGTCTGTCATGGCGCTCGTTACAACGCTAAAACACTTGAAATAAAATACAAAGAAAAAAACATAGCCGAAGTGTTAGCCATGACTGTCGATACTGCTTGGGAATTTTTTGCTGACGACGCTCCTGTACGTCGAGCGCTGACAGTCCTGCGTGAAGTCGGACTCGGCTATTTACGCCTGGGTCAACCAGCAACCGAACTTTCCGGTGGTGAGGCTCAACGGATCAAACTTGCCACTGAACTGCAGCGTGTACAACACGGCGATACTTTATATGTTCTTGACGAACCAACTACCGGTCTGCATCCGGCTGATGTAGAAAAATTGATGACACAGCTTGACGGCTTAGTCGAATCAGGAAACACAGTGATTGTCGTTGAGCACGAAATGCGCATAGTATCCGGTAGCGATTGGGTGATTGATGTCGGGCCGGGAGCCGGAGACAAAGGCGGTCAAATCGTTGCTGCCGGCACGCCAGACCAAGTAGCCGGCTCAAAAACAAGCCGGACCGCGCCTTATCTCAAACGTTTTCTTGAAGCTTAAAACAAGCCTAGTTTTTGCAAATCATAGATCGGTTCTTCAAAAGAGCAAGAACCGACTGTATGAATAAAATTACGCCGTGCATCTTCAATTTCAGACACACTTAAACTTATGTCGCGAAAATGAGCCCGCTCGTCAAATACAAAAGCTTTCGGGTCAGTTTCAGCAATAATCGGCTCAATATCTTTTTTGCCATGCCAAGCAAAAGCCGCAGCCATCAGTACATTGATAAATCCATGCATAACTGCTTTTGGCGAATCAGCTTCATAAGTGAGCGACTGCAGCGAACGTAATGGATGATGCAAACCAGCTGTTGCTTTAAAAGGCAATCTGCGTTCTGCACAGGCAAGAATGAAATTTGCCACTGCTTGCGGTGCCGGAATGGCATCCGGGACTAATCCGCCTGTACGTATTTTAGCAAAACATCCGGTTTGTTTTATACGATCAAGGCAAGCCAAATTATTTGCCCCTACTTCGCAATAGACCGGTCGATCGGCTTGAATCACTCCTTTTGTTTCCATAGAAGCAGCACGCGAGTTATCGGCTTCAGCAAGCACAGACAAAGAACCGTCAAAGGCAACCGGTACATGTTCCAGTTCATTGACTCCTACAACTAACCAATGCAACATCCAAGCGTACTCACCGTTTTGATAAGTATCATAATTGGTGACAGCAGTTTCAATCGGCAACTTAGCCGGCGGATAAATGCCGGCATAATCGATGAATCCGTGAAGCAAAGCTTTAAGCGCTGGTGACATAACCGAGTTCTTCCTTTATTCCGGACGATAGACAAAAACATGCCAGAGGTCAGGGCTTACCTGTTTTGACCAAAACTGCAAACCGCGTCCATGCCAAATATCATAAAGCGGTTGTGGCTCCCACATATGCTTAATTCCGACAATATCGCCCGGTTTGCTTGTATTGACCGCAATGTTGATTGGCGGCATCGGGTCGCCTAACTCAGCGTCTATCGGTGTAACATCAACCCATTTGATTTTATCCAAATCAACATTACTAAGCCAAAGTGGAGGTTCTTTTGCCGAGTGGGGCAGTTCTCTAGTCTCGATGATTTGAGCCGACTCAGCCGGCAAACCAGACAGTTCATGAATTTTGGCAATCAGCTCAGCCACAGGCATATTGACCATAGCCGCAATACGTCCAAGGGTAATTCGCGGCGGCATCACTTTGTTCAACAAAGGATTACGCAAGCGTTCAAAATCATGAGGATTCAAACTGATAATATAATCAAGTACTGCCGGACCGGCTTTTAACGCTTCAGACAGCCTGGTATCGGCATTCATAGTTTTTTACCGAAGCTGGGATCGAGCTTTACCGAACGTTTGATAAATTTCCAGCGTCCATCAATCTTTTGCAAAGTGTCCTCATAAACAGCGGAAGCAACCAGCTCAGTTGAATTCTCACGTTCAAAAACGAACAGATAACATTTTTGTTTAGCTAAATCACCAGCACTATCAATAACAAAATTAGTCATGACATGACGTTTGTTTTGAATGCGGGCACCGAGATCGCCAAGCAAACCAGATAGCGATTTTTTGCCTTCGTACTTGCCGATGCCGCCTTCCCAAACGCCATCTTCAGCCCAAGTATCAAGCCAAGCTTTTAAATCCCCATCGTCCATAGCATTGGCATAGCGTACCGCCAATTCTTGTATTTCAAGCTTGTCTTCAAAGTTAAGCGGCATTTTTGCTCCTGTACTTAGCGAGATTCTGTCGGCAAAGTATGGCGAATATGACCGTTATTTTTTTCCAGCTGTTTAATTGCTTCATCAGCCGGCGTACCTAAAAGCAGCATGACGATTGCTGCTTTTGCATGCCAACCTGCTTCAGTCAGTGCTTTTTCACAAGCTTCTTCAGCTGCGCCTGTCGCTTGCTGAACTATGCGAATAGCTCGATTGCGCAGCTTTTCGTTTGTTGCTTTAACATCAACCATCAAATTTCCATACACTTTGCCTATTTTCACCATAGAAGCGGTGCTAATTAAATTGAGAAGCAATTTTTGCGCCGTACCAGCTTTCATACGAGTAGAACCAGTAATCGGCTCCGCTCCCGTAACAGCTGCCAAGGTAAAATCAGCATGTTTAGCAAGAGCTGAGTTAGAAGCATTCACTACGGCTGCCGTAGCAGCCCCTTTGGCGCGTGCATGTTCCAGAGCACCAATCACATAAGGTGTTCGTCCGCTTGCTGCAATACCGACAACCACATCATGTTCAGTAATATTTTTTGCCGCTAAATCATGAGCACCTTGCTCTTTGTTATCTTCAGCTCCTTCAATGGAAGCAACTAAAGCTTTTTCGCCACCGGCGATCAAGCCTTGCACCATACTCGGTGAAACGCCAAAAGTCGGAGGACATTCGCTGGCATCCAATACTCCTAATCTACCGCTTGTTCCAGCACCGACATAAATCAGCCGCCCGCCTTTTTTTAAACGTTCGGCAATAACATCAACAAGCTTTGCTACTTCAGCTAAAGTTGGATCTATGGCCGCAGCAACAGAATGATTTTCAGTATGCAGAGCTTTTACTAAATCAGCCGTCGAGAGCATATCCAGATCTTGTGTACGTGGATTGCGTTGTTCGGTATCCAACTTCGACAGATCTTCACTCTTGTTTTTCTTGTCAGAATTCATAAAAACTCACCTGTTTGCCATTCGAACCAATTTAGCAGTTAAATTACCAAATAATTGCCAAACTGTGCTAATTTACTTTAGAGACTTAGGAGTAAGCATTATGGGCAAAGAACAACAACAAAAGAAAGAAACAAAGAAAAAGCCGGCTAAAACACCGAAAGAAAAGAAAGCAGCAAAAGCTGAGAAAAAACAGCGCAATAAATAGTCCGAGCTAATTATTTAGCTTCTGCTTCCACCGGCGATTCAACAGGTTTCGCCGGATTTTCGAATTCAAGCCTAACTTTGAAGAATTCATTCAAGACCAAGCGTGCATCATAAGTGCCATTACCGCTTTTTTTCTTGAAACCGGTAATGAGCTCGGTGCGTCTGTTTTCAATAAGTACCTTAATCTGCTCATCAGTAAGCTCTTTGCCAAACTGTTCTTTCCAAATAAAGAAGGTGCACCCTTCTCGCCACAAAGAACAGCCAACACCTTTAGAGTTAGGACGAACTTCACCCTTTTTGCATTGCGGGCAAGCTATCGTTTCAACCGGAACGCCTGTACCATCGGTAAAATCAAGACGAACCTTAAACTCTTCATTTAATACCAAACAAGCTTGGTACGTGCCTTTGCCTGATTTTTTCTTGAAACCTTTAATCAGCTTGGTACGCTTATGTTCAAGCAACTCTTTGATATGAGTATCTTTAAGCTCTTTGCCATACTGTTCGCGCCAAATCGAAAAAGTGCAACCTTCTTTCCAACGATTGCAACCGGCTCCTTTTGGCGTAAAGCGAACAGAACCTACCTCACATTGCGGACAAGCACCGATATCGCCTTCGCTCGGTACACGCAGCCCTGATTTTGATTTAGCCACTTCAGGCAAAATCGTACGGACAAATTCAGCTATTTCATTCTCAAAGTTGGACAAATCAAGCTTGCCGTCTTGCATATCAGCCAAGCGCTGTTCCCAAGAAGCAGTTAGCTTTACATCTTTAAGATGGGCATGCACTTGTTCAATAAGCGCTTTGCCTTTGTCTGTCGGCGCCAGAGCTTTCTTTTGTCTTTCGATATAACCAGTTTGCAATAAACGCTCAATAATTGCCGCCCGTGTTGCCGGTGTGCCCAAGCCCTTTTGTTTCATATAAGTTGCTAGATCTTCATCATCAATATCTTGTCCGGCGCTTTTCATAGCTGCAAGCAAGGTGGCATCGTCATAAGGTTTCGGCGCGCTTGTTTTTCTTTCTTTCAGCTCAGCTTTTGTTTTTTTGAGCTCTTGCCCTTTAGCTAATGCCGGCAGTTGTTGCGCTTCTTCGCTAGAATCCTTTTCTTTTGATTTAGTCTTTTTAGCCGGATCTGCTTTTGGCTCAACAATAGTCCAGCCTTGATCTTTAATTACAACACCGCGGGCCCGAAACAGATGCTCGCCTAGACTGATAATTGCTGTTGTTTCATCACGTAGCTCAGGCGGCAGAAAAATCGCCAGAAAGCGCATGGACACTAACTGATATATATTGCGCTGTTTTTCGGGCAAACTCGGCGGGCAAGCTTTGTGAGTGGGAATAATCGCATGGTGGTCAGTAAGCTTGTTATCGTCCAAATATGCTTTGCTTAAATGCGGGCGCAACTCTTTTGTCGTTACTTTATCCGTAATTGAAGCTTTAGTTAAAGCATCGCGAACCGCTTGTGCTGTAGTCGGGGCTTTCAAGGCCGCACGCACGACACCGGGCAATTCATCGACCATATCGTTTGAAAGATGGCGTGATTCAGTACGCGGATAAGAGATAAGCTTGTACTCTTCGTATAAAGTTTGAGCGATATCCAAAGTTTCTTTAGCCGTATAGCCAAAGCGTTTGTTTGCTTCTTTCTGCAAAGTAAGCAGATCATAAAGCGCCGGCGCTTTAGTTTTCTTCTCTGCAGTAACAACCGATTTGACTATACCAGTTGCAACAGAGCTAATCGAATCAAGAATAGCTTGAGCTGCGGCTTTATCTTGTAAGCGTGTTTGGGCATCTTCACCCGGTGTTATATAACGCGCTATAAACCCCGGCTCGAAAGTAACCGGTATTTCGTAAAAGTTAGCCGATTGAAAATTGTCGATTGTTTTTTGCCGTTCGACAATCAATGCCAAGGTCGGTGTTTGTACACGACCGATCGTGCAAAGCTGGCGATTCATCGCTGTATAAGCTCGCGTAAAATTCAACCCGACAATCCAGTCGGCTTGCGCACGTCCAGCCGCTGCGTCAGCAAGATTATCGAACTCAGAAGCCGGCTTCAATTTAGCCAGACCATCTTTGATTGCCTCAGCCGTCAAAGAGCTGATCCATAAACGTTCAACCGGCTTATTACAACCGGCATGTTTATAGATCAAGCGAAATATATGCTCCCCTTCACGCCCGGCATCTGTTGCACAAACAATCGATTCGGTGCCGGAGTCCAGCAAAAGCTTTTTAATCACGCCAAACTGCTCGGCAGCTTTTGGAGCAAGCGTATATTTCCATTTCTCAGGAATCATCGGCAACTGTTCCAGTCGCCAAGGGCTACCCCAAGCTGAATTCATTTGCTCCGGTTCAGCAAAAGTCACTAGGTGGCCGAACGCATATGTAACAGCGTAGCCATTGCCTAGCAAATAGCCGCTCTTTTTTTCATTTGCTCCGACAACAGCTGCAATATCCCGCGCCACTGACGGTTTTTCGGCAAGAATGACTTTCATTCCAGCGATTTCCCAGTATGAGATAGAAACTCATGAATTTTACAGGAACTTTATCGCTTTGATCCAGTCTTTGCTCAAAGTGAATTTTGAGGAAAAACATAATGAGTTTATGGAAAGTATTTGGATTACTTGCTGTCGTTGCCATATCCACAGAAACCGGTAGAGTTTGCCTAAATAAACTGTTTAAGCGAGTAATGCATATCGGTCAATTAGTTAAAGACTCGGCTTACGATTTAACCGATAAAGCTCAAGAATATAAACAAGATCTGCTCTCCGAAATAAATGGCGAAGAGGAAGAATCCAAAGCAACTGCACACTAGCTATTTAGTTGCTTCTTCAATTTTGATCATCAGATAAGTCAGAGAACACTTTAGTGCCTCTGCTAACTTTAACAATGTCAAAAAAGAGATGTTGCGCGCCCCGCCTTCGACATCAGTTATATACGTGCGATGAAGTTCGGCAGTTTGTCCGAGCATCTCTTGAGATAAACCTAGTTCAAGACGACGCTCACGGATGGCATGTCCTAGCGCTTGCAATATAGGGTCTTTGCGGCGTCGTTTGCTTTTTTGCATGGCAAACCTATCTTTATAAGGTTTGCCTAATTGGCATATACGTAGCGTCGACAGAAAACCTAAAAAGTGCGAACGCTGGTTCTAATCTAAGTATGCCGCTTTACAACAAGAATTGTCAGGAAATAATCAAAATTCCGCTATTCACCATACATTCTTGGTTTGCAGTACCAAAGTAGACATTGAAGACCAAAATAGTGTTGCTGCTTGGCTTACAGTTCACCTATGATGCGATCAAGTTACAGCCATATTTGTTGACGATGATGACAGAAGACAACACAGCTCAAGAGATCGATAAGCAGCGCCAGGATATGCAAACTCAGCGCAATGAGACTGCTGACAAGCGTCAAAACATGCAACAAAAGCGGGATCAATTGCATGCGCAGCGCGATAAGCTGGCTACCGAAGCGAACACTAAAGAGCATGAAATTGAATTTCAGCACTTACAAGATATGGTCGAGAAGATTCAGCACGCAATCATGCAATTGCAAACCAACAGTCATGCAGAACGAGATGAAGTCAATCGTCTGCGTCGCTTAGCTGATGGTTATGAAAACCAGATTCAAGGCATGGCCGAAGATGCGCAAACAATGCGCGAAAACATACAAACCATGCAAGAGAATTTGCAATGGTTGCGCGAAGATTTGCAACGCCGCCATGAAGAAGATCGGCATAAGGCGCGCGAAAAGCACGATCGGCAAAATCCAGATATGTAACATCATGACTAAAGATAATGAAGACAGCCTGAAACAAAATCGCGAAGCTGTGCAAACGGATCGGGTCAAAACTACTACCAAGCGCCAAAAGATTCAAAAGAAGCGCGAAGAACTTTACGACCAACGAGCTAAACTAGTAGATAAAGAAAACGTCGACGAGCAAGAAGTTTTACTGAAAACTTTGCAAGACGAAATTGCCCAGCTTCAAAAAGAAATCTTGAAGCTGCAGCAGAATAGTTTTGTTTTGCAAAACGAGTCTAATCGATTGCGCAAACTTGTTAGTACTACAAATGAAATTACCACTACAACCGAAGATGCACAAACACGTCAAGAAAACATTTTGACGATGCAAGAGAGCGTGCAACGCTTACGCGAAGATCTGCAAAGACAGCGTGAGGAGTGGGAAGAGAAGTCCCGTAAAACAAAACGTACACGAAACGAAAAGTAACGGCTAAGGAACAAATGATTATTCTTCTCGCCTAAAAACAAGGAGAACTTATTTGTGCCAGATTACCCCTATAAAATCTTGGTGGCAGAAGACCACCCCGTCAACCAAAAGGTTGCCGGATTATTATTGAATTCTTTGGGCTTCGACTATATGTTAGTCCAAAACGGACGACAAGCTGTGGAGGCAATCACTACAGGAAGCCGACCATCAGCAATTTTGATGGACATAATGATGCCTGAAATGGATGGCTTTGAAGCTGCGCATAAAATACGCCAGTTTGAATTTGCCAGCCAGAGAAATATTCCAATCATTGCTTGTACAGCAGTTGACGAAAAAACCATTCGCGAGCAGTGCATCGCTGCAGGCATGAATGATTATCTTGCTAAACCGCTGAGCCGCGCCATGCTCAAGAGCAGGCTTGAATATTGGCTCAATATAGAGATCAAGACAGTTTCAGATGAACCGGCAAATGCGAATGATATTAAATCAATAACTTCCGAACCGCTTGATCGTGCATACTTAAACGTGCTTTACGGTATCGATCAACTCGATGACATCCTGGATTTATACTTGATCGTCACAGAAGCATTGATTGATCAATTAAGCTCATCAGTTCAGACTCAGAAAGCACCGGAAGTCAAACGAATCGCTCACGAAATTAAAAGCGGCAGCTATTCAGTAAGCGCAAAAGAGATCGCTACCTTATGCCGCGATTTGGAAATAGCAGGAGAAAAAGAAGCCTGGACTGAAGTGACCAAGATTCATGCGGCTCTTTTCTTGTCATTTGGCAAAGTCCGCGAATTCATTTCTCAAAAAGCCCTAGTAGAAATATCACATTAAGAATTAGGGAGACCATTCATGTTCAATTTTCTGTCGGTTTTTGCCGCTTCTTATTTGTGGCACAGCCTTGGTGTGACCATCGGTTATCACCGCTTGCTCTCACATCGTTCATTCAAATGCAGTAAAGCAATTGAATATTTTTGGGTGCTCGGCGGTTATTTAGCTTTTGAGGGATCGCCTATCTGGTGGGCTGCCATTCATCGTGCTCATCACAAATACACTGATACTCAACTTGATCCGCACTCTCCGCGTTATGGCTTCAAGAATGCTTATTACGGTTGGATGACACCGAAAACTTATCCTGTTTATATCGACCCCAAACAACAATGCCCTGATTTGGTGACAGATCCTGTTTATAAATTTCTTGAACAAGATGGTCAGTGGCACAAAGCACATGGATTAGTAGCTGCATCCGGATTGCTCTTCCGCGCCGGACTATGGAGCTTATTTGGCTGGCAAGCTGCTTTAGCCAGCGCTTTAGCCGGCGCTGCTGTTCTGCAAATACCGCTTTTACTCAATGTTGTTTGTCATACTCCGAAATTGGGGTACAAAACTTACGCCAGAGAAGACGACAGCGTCAATGTTTGGTGGGTGGCACTTTTGGCTAACGGCGAAGGCTGGCACAACAACCATCATGCTTTTCCCGGATCAGCACGTTCCGGCTTGAAACCTCATGAATTTGACTTATCCTGGATGATCTTACGTGTTTTGCATTCGTTCGGACTGGTCAGCCAGATGCACGAAGCCACACCAGAAACAGAACCAGCCACACCGAAGATCGGTGAACTTGTCGGCACCACCGCTAAGGCTGCTGCTTAACTTTAAGCCGTCCGGGGCGTCCAAGCATCAAATGAAGCAGCGGACTTCTTTTATCGAGAATTTGATTCATTTGTTGCGCTGCCATATCCAAATGAATAATTGCATCATTTGTTTTACGCAAAGTAGAACGCACATCAGCACTCATCGGCTTGTCTGTAATTTCGTTGACCGTGTTCAATGCCGCCCGTGTTTGTTGCAAAATCTCTTTTAGATCCTGGCGGAAGTCTTTATCGCCGGTCACTTGTTGCAATGAATCTAGCGATTGAGCAATATTTGCCGTTGATTGATTCAACTGCTGCAAAGATTGCAACAGATCCTGGCGGAATGGACCATCACCAAGAGTTGTGTTTAACTCACGTATTGCTGTCAGAATATTTTCAGTAGCACCGCGGGCTTGAACAATTGCTTCTTTCCAGTCAGCTGAGAACGCCGGATCATCAAATAGCTTGGCCATTTTTTTAGTGGTTTTTCTTAGATCTTTGGTCAAACCGGTCAACTCATTTTCTAAGGGCAAAGCACGATCAATTACCGGCATTGATTTGTCGGCCAAAAGCGCCAGTTGGTCCGCAGCGCGCACCAAGCGACGACGATCCGCTTTGAAATCCTCTCCCACTTGCTTCATATCGATGTTGCTCAAAGTTAAAGCTAATTTGTTCACGGCAAGCTCGGGACGAATCGGATCTTCACCTTGAACGAATGCCTCATCTGCTAATACAGGAGGATACTCTTGGCCTGGTTCGGTTTGCGGCATATCAATCTGCACATATTTAGCCCCGACAATGCCGTTAGTGAGAATTTCAAATTTTGAACCAACAGGAATTTTGAGAATGGAAGAGTTAATTCGCAAACAAACTAAAACTTGATGCTCGCCTCGCCATTCCATGCGGTCTACCATACCGACACGCATACCGTCGACATACACAGCAGCATTTTCATTAAGTCCGGCAATCTCTTTGAAAACAACATTGATTCGTTGAGGCGGGCGCAAAGACTGGTAATTTTTCAACCAGCAATATCCCCACAACAAAAGAATCAGCGCCACAACTGTAAAAATTCCCAGCGAAACATCAGCTCCGATAGATGGAGACTGTTCGGTTTCGCTGAGATTCTTTTGATCCATTGTTTCCACTATTCTCAATCAAGATAGGCAGCATAAGTCACAATCAAATTAGCGATATAACCAACAAGAAGAGTCGCTGTCACCGCATTTGCTTCCACCGGAACTGAAATACCGCGATTGCCGCGCCCATACCAACCGGCAGCACACCCGGCAAATACACCGATAGTTGGATTGATTAAAATCAGCTTGAGAAAATAAACAACTAAATCTTTGTCCTCAATTCCTCTTCTTGCTGATTCAAGAAAATCGTTGGTGGAGCTTACTCCTAGCAACGGTGCAACCAAGGCACCGGTAATAAAGCCAAAAACAAGACCGTAAGCACCAAGCGGTATTGCCATAGTTAAAGTGGCTAAATAACGCGGACAAATAAAATTCTTGCCGAAATTTTCAATATCATCGCTAGCATAATAACGAACTTCATTAGCTAACATTGCCGAGACACGAGCACACCAAGCAAGACTGACCGTCATCGGTCCGATTTCACGCAACAAACCGATAGATATAATCGCACCGGATAAATCCTGAGCACGATATTTTTGCATTTCAATTACGCACTCGATTGTCAAAGCAATTGAAACAAAAACTGCCGCCAAGGCCACCAAATGAAAGCCTTTTTCACCCATCCATTGGCAATATTTCAGAAACTCAGCTTTACGCAAACGATTGAATGCATCAACACTCACCGCATTCAAAAACAATCTGACTGACAGCCCAAGGGGCGCCAGCCATAACGGTAGATCGAAGCCCGGTAATAACTTAAGTACTTTTTGCATCTGCCAACACTCTTACGTTGAAAATTGGTATATTGAAAGAAGGGCATCTCGTTATACGAAATGCCCTTCTTTCATCTTTATCTAGCTCTTCTTAACTGCTGCTCCGCCGACACAATGAATGTCGGTAGCATTATTCTCTTTGAAGATCCGTTCAGCAAGCTTCAAGCGATCTTTGTCAGCGCTGTGAATGGCAACCAAAATATTTCCATCGCGGATTTTGCCTTCATACACTTTAGCTTCATATTCAGGCATACCCATGCCGACAAGCGCTCCGGTAACACCAAGCACTGTTGCTCCGACAGCGGCACCGCTTAAGGCGGCCATGATCGGTCCGGCAGCGATTAACGGTCCAACGCCAGGTATAGCTAAAGCGCCGATACCAGCCAAAAGACCTAAAGCGCCGCCAATTACACCACCGGTACTGGCACCGGCAATAGCACCTTCCGGAGCTTTGGTTGAATTAGCATGAGCAAAATCTTTAGTTCCTTCTTTATCCGGAAACAGAACTGAAATTTCGCTATTGGCAAAGCTAGCTGACTGCAAGGAAACAACCATATTTTCAGCTTGTACTGCGTTATGAACGATTCCCACTACTGAGTGTGTCATTATTTTCTCCAATTTTTGTAGTTGTGTTATAGAGGCAAAACTCTAGTGCGGCTTTGCCGCTATTGTCAGTTCATTTTTGATAGAAGTTACGTCCGAACAGTTTTTGATCACTTGTTCAATTCGAGACTTTTCATTTTCACTATTGACCGGACCGCGCAAAATGACTTGTCCGTCCGAATAAAGAATTTTGACGTTCTGCGCATCCATCGACAGACCTTTCTCGTCCATAATCGACCTACGCAAACGAGCAAGTACTTTTACATCGCTTGTATAGTTCTTTTGCTTTTCCGCGGTAACTGAATCTTTCTCAAGCACACCGTGATTTTGAGCAGTATTATCGGCTTTTGGAGCCTCGTCAGCCAACGCCATGCCGCCAACGTTCAACAGGACTAACAGGCAAGCACCACCAGCGAATATTCGCATCAGATCCTCCTTGAATCATTTACTTGGTAATTTCAAGAAAGGAGTGACAGCGAAATTGTTCCAACTTTTACTGCTCAGACAATAATTTTACATCGGCAAAATGACAACAAGATATTAGTGACGTCGGCACCTTATATGGTGGCACTGCCTGTTTAGCCGACTTTACGATTATGTGCTTCCGCTTTGGTAGGCAAGAAAGCAAGGCCAGCAAATGAACTCTCGAGCTTCCAAGTGACTTGTTGGAAATTTATGACTTATATATAATGGAAGGAGTTTCTACCGCTCAGCTTTGGCATCCGGATTTACTAAGGAATCTTCTATGAGAACCGTATTTCGTCGGTTTTTGGGTATCGCAGGTACGGTTTTAATCTTATTTCAGGGCACAGGGCAGATGGCTGTAGCCGACGAAGCTAGCGGTGGCGATGCGCCCCATTGCGAAAGCCATCCTGAAGGTTGCGCCCAAACACCTTCTTCTCTCAATCTTGACTTGTCCTCTACTGCTGCCAGCGTCGTTTTCAGCGGTGGCCACACAAACCCAACTTCGGTAAATATTGACGTCGCCGGTACCGCTCAAACTGTTAACCCCGGGCAAATGCTTACACCGGCTCAAGCTGTTGCTGCCTATCAAATGCTGCACAGCGGTGTGCAAAATATTCTTCTGGGCATGGACGGCTCTGCTGTTGGCGGCAGTATGGTCATCGGCTCTCAGGCAGTATGGTCATCGGCTCTCATCTTGCCAACATGCTCAATAGCATCGTCATACCAACTGGCGTCACTGTTGTCGACCGCACTTCTTCTTTAAATCTGGCCGGCGACTTAAATAATGCTGGCACTCTTCTTTCTATTTCTAACAACCCGGCTGTGACTACAGCTTCAATTACTGCTGCCAATATTCTCAACGGTCAAAATGGCCTGCTTACCACCATACTTCCTGAAGGCGGACTCGCTAGCCTGGGCTTATCCAACTACAGCAATTTAGTTTCAAACTTAAACCTCAGTCTTAACGCCATCAACAACATCATCAACTCAGGCATTATTTCCAGCGCCGGCGATTTAAATTTGTCTGCCGGTGGCTCAATTCAAAATGTTATGGCTTCAGGCTCGGCTGTTGCTCCAATCATGCAAGCTGCAGGCGTAGTAAATATGCTTGCTTCGCAGATCAACAACGCTGGCATGATTCAGTCTTTATACGGCAACATCAATGTGTTGTCTTCGCTTGCTACATCCAACATCAACATCTTCGGTGCAAACAGTACGATGGAGGCCTTGAACGGCTCGATCAACTTACGCGACGCTTTGTACACCGGAAGCGGCAACATTGATCTTTTTGGCGGCGACTATTTATCCAAACAACTCAATTTATATTCGGGCAGCGGTTCAGTAAATGTAACTGCCGGATTGGTCAGCGGTGTTTTAAGCACTTATGCTGAAGCCTCTCACATTGTTGCCGACACACCAATGCTGGTAATCGGTGACAGCTGCATTATTGGCGATCCGCTCTGGGCCAATACCGGAGATTTGCAAATAAACGGCACCCTTAGCACCGGCACAGCTACGGCAATAATAGCCGGCGGCGATATTACTGGTGACAGCCTGGCGCGTATCAGCACAGCAGGCGGAAATCTCTGGTTGGTTGCCGGAGCCAATATAACAAACATTTCGGGCACTCCGACTGGAAGCCCGATTACTAACGGCGCCTCATCGTTAACCAGTGCAACGTTTCAATTCGACAACACCCATGGCGGCAATATCGACTTTAGCAACAACGGCGGCGGTTATGTGTTGGACACGAGCGGCGCAAACGGCGGCAATATATATTTACTGGCCAACTCCAATGCTGCCGGCAATGGCAACATTTGGTTTACGAACAACAGTCTCATTAGCACAAACGGGACCGCCGGAGCAGGCGGCTCTGTTCTGATTGCGGCAGGCGGCAACGGCGGCACAGCCCAATCCGGACCGATCACCCAAGCGATTCAGGCACCATATGTACAAACAGCCGGCACTACCACAAGTGGAGCGGTTACGATTGTCACCGGTGCGCCAACAATTACTAACGGCGGAGGTGTCGCCACATTCACTGATTCAGGAACGACTTCTACAACAGCTACTTTTGGCTATAACGCACCGACTACAGCTGCCCAAATGAATCTAACCAGCAGCGTCATTACCGTAGGTTACGGCGGTAACGGTGCCACCGGCGGTGTTAGTGGGGGCAATGGTGGCGCTATTACGCTCATTTCCGGCGGCGATTTACAAGTAGCAGGCAATTTGCTTTCTTATGGCGGCGGCGGCCAAGGCGGTTATTTTTATGGTAATTCCAGTGGTGGCAACGGCGGTAATGCTGGTGCAATTTCAGTAACCAGTGGTGGCGGCAATATAGAAATAAACGGCGAAATCAATGCCTCAGGCGGTGGTGGCGGTGGCGGACAGGGTAGCAACGGTGGTTCGGGCGGTGCAAAAGCCGATATTTTATTATCGGCTCCAGCCGGTTCAGTTACAACAGGCAATATATACTCCTATGATGGTGGCAATGGTGGGAGCGGTGCTTTAGTAAATGCCGGCGGCGGCGGCGGCAGCTTCGGTGGCGGCGGCGGCGGTAGCGGGGTGTTCAATAACGGAGGTAATGGCGGAGCTGGTGGTGGAACCGGTGCAGCTTCCGGTGGTGGTGGTGGACTTGGAGCTGGCGTTGGTAATTTTGGTCCGGGTGGTGGCGGCGGATTTAGCGGCGGCGGCGCTGGCGGAATTGGCACTACGGCACCAGGCACAGCTGGTAGTGTTTCAGGCGATCTTACATATGGTAGCGGACAATCCGGTGGAACTGGAGGCGGATCGCCTGGTTCGGGCGGTACCCCAAGTGGTAGTGGAAGCACCCAATTAGCTGGTGGCGGCTTAATGGGAACAGACGGTGCTAATAACGGCAGTGATGCCGGTAGTGGTAGCACTGCTGGTGGCACACTGACAGTAAATTATTTCACTAGTCAGACATTCGGTACTCGGGTGGTAGCAACTACAACCTCCAATCAAACTGTTCCGCTTACAAGCTTGGATCTGGCAAATGTT
Organism: Candidatus Obscuribacterales bacterium; assembly: GCA_019750335.1. Taxonomy (GTDB): domain Bacteria; phylum Cyanobacteriota; class Vampirovibrionia; order Obscuribacterales; family Obscuribacteraceae; genus JAIEPM01. The sequence goes on along the minus strand of JAIEOQ010000005.1, from coordinate 374,187 downwards.
ACGGTTCAATCCCGTATCGGTACGCTTATTGGCACCGGTCTATTAGGATTGAGCGGCACACAAACACTCGGCACTTACACATCAGTTGCCGTTGCTTCTAACGTTCCAACCAACGTTGTAACTTTAGGTGCATTGACCGCTCTCAATGTACCTACCTCATACACGTTGATATTTACCGGATTCATAAACAGCAGTCCGGCTATCACCGTCAATCTGACTAACAGCAGCACGACCACGCAAGTATTGATTGCTGGTACGACAAGCTTCACTAACAGCAATAATTCTGTTGGCACAATGAACATTACTTCCACAGTGTCGTCTCCACCAGGAGCGGCATTACTGGTAAGTGCTAGCGGAACGCTAACTTCAGATAAAACATTGACCCTTTCAGCGCCGTCAGTGGAAAACCGTAACGTGCTCAGCGCAAGTAACATATTGAATGTAACCGCCAGCACTGGCAACATTTTCGGCACGGCAGCTTATCAGGCACCTACGTTAAGCTTGACGGCAACTAGCGGCAATATAACTTCTGATGGTACAAGCGCCGGCAGCGCGGTATTGGTCAACAGTGGCAGCTTAGCCGGGCTCAATTTATTTGCCAGTGGTAACTTTGTCAATTTAAGCGATACCAACTCAGAAACAGTGACTTTAGCTAATAGCAGCAGTCCATTACATGGCACCGCATCATTTTCTTTAACTACAGCAGGCAGCATAAAAGCTAGCACAACCGGCAACACGGCGATTACCAGTCCGGTCATTTTGTTAACGTCGACAGGAAGAATTGGTGCTGATTCCAGCGCCTCAAGCTCTTTGCTAGTTAACAGCGGTGGTACATCCGGTTTGTCCTTATTTGCCAGCGGCACTATCGTTAATATAAGCGATGCCAATTCGGAAGCTGTAACTTTAATCGGCAGTAGTGCTCTTTCGGGCAGCTCTTCTTTTACTTTGAGTGCGGTCGGAAACATAATCGGCGGAGCTTCAATCACGGCACCGGCAGGCACCAACTTTATTTTTACAAGTTACGATGGAACGACGAATCAAGTTTTTGGCAACAATCCATTCTCTAATTCTGCGGGCACGATTAGTGTTGTGATCGGTGGACAGACATATACCTACGTTTTCTCAACCACGGTACCTAGCGGTGGAACGCTGACATTTACGCATTCTGGCAGCGGCACAACTTTTGTTCTGGCCAACAATACCGGCGGTTCATTAACCACTGCTAGCAATCTAGCTACAGCCCTCAATTCTTATTTCCAAAACGGCTCAGCTATTTATGCCACTCCTCAGGTTCGAAGTCCCCTAGTTTCGCTTACCAGCACAAATGGAAACATCGGAGGAAATTCCAGCGCCTCGACTCCGTTGCTGGTCAACAATAATGGTTCGGCCATGACTCTATACGCAAGAGGCGCCGTTGTTAATTTAAGAAATTCCACAGGCGGAGACGTCACTCTAGCTAACGGCAGCAGCGCATTAATCGGCTCAACATCTTTTGCTTTAAATGCTCAGGGCAACATACTGGCAGCAACAGCCGGGAACACGGCCATTGCCAGCCCGATCATTTCACTGACTTCCACAACTGGAAATATCGGCGGCAATGCCGCAGCGACAAACGCCTTGCGCATCAATAGTGGTGGCACATCCGGATTGTCTTTGTATGCAAACGGCAATACCGTCAATTTAGTCGATCCCAATTCTGAAGCCGTAACTCTGTCCAACGGCAGCGGTGTATTACTGGCTATAACCTCATTCACATTAGCAACCAACGGCAATATATTGACGAGCACACCGGCCAATGTTGCTGTAAGCAGCCCAATTATTTCGCTGACAGCAACCGGTGGAAACATTGGCGGTAATTCTAGCGCCTCAAACGCCCTCAAAATTGGTGGCGGCGCAGGATTGAATTTATATGCCAGCGGCAATATCGTTAATTTAAATGACACAATTACTGAAGCCGTTACCCTCGCCAACAGCACCAGCGCCTTAACTGGCACTACATCTTTCACTTTAAATACTGTCGGCAACATATTAGCTAGCACGCCAGGAAACAATGCCATAGTCAGCCCAATTGTTTCTTTAACTTCCACTACTGGTAACATTGCCGGCAATAGCGCTGGAAGCTCTGCATTGCGAATTGGTAACCCAAGCGCTAACTTGAGCTTGTTTGTCAGCGGCGCCATAGTCAATATAGGCGATAGCACTTCTACCGCAGTTATCTTAGCCAATAGCAGCAACCCCTCGGTTGGCACTACATCCTTTACCCTAAATGCACCCAGCATCGGAGCAGCGGTAGCAACAGCTGCTATAAGAAGCCCGATAATATCCTTGACTGCCAGTGGCAGTATCAGCACTACTGGCACCACGCCACTAACAATTGAAAGAGGATCAACACCTGGAGCGCTCACATTGGATGTGACGGCAGCCTCAGCCTATTTGCAAGATACAACAGGCGATACGATCACTCTCAATGCTTCATCTGTTCAAAGCGCATTCAGTTTGGCTAACTCCGGAGATATTACGATTGCTCAGAATCTCTCTGCAAATAGTAGTGGTGCCAGGATCGATTTGAAATCCTCGGGCACCATAACAAACAATGCAATGATCAATGCTTCCAGCACGAACGCCAGCGGCGGACAAGTACAATTTACGACTGTAAGCGGAAACGATCCGCTTACAGTCGTAAATAACGGAGTAATTCAAGCCTCGAACACCAATAACTCAAGTATTATCGGTTTCAACAGCGGCACTTCGTTGACAATCGACCTTACCGGCAGTGGTTCTATTACCGGAGACACAATCAACTTTGGCAGTTTAGATCCAACCACACTGGCGATACAGGCTCCGTTTTCCACAGTTGCCTCACCAATAACTACTTATACTTTGGACAACATTTCCATTCAACAAACCGGCGGAATAAGCGGAAGCTTGATTCAGATTGCCGGAACGGCACCAATACCACCAACACCGTCACCATCTGGATCCGGTTCATCGTCCACTACAACAAATTCAACGCTTGCCGCATTCTTGTCTCTATTGCAACTTGAAAGTCTTTCACAACAGCAACAAGCAGCGCTAGCTCAATTCAACGAACAAATCGGTACACGTCTTGCTACCGATTACACGCCAGCAACAACGGTATATAACCTTGAGTTTCCTTTGCAAGGCAATGTGCAAGTCGAGCAAATGGCCGCCAACGGACAAGCATTGTTCTCCGCCGGTAACTTCACTAAAGATCAGCTGGAGGCTCTGGCACTTCAAGGAATTGTATTCGGACCAAAAACTAGCGGCAATTTCTTCGACCTGAACAAAGGCGATGTTTTGTTCATGCCGACAAGCAACATTCAAGTACAAACACAAGAAGGCATCGTCACCATTCCGAAGGGTGCCGTAGTCTTTGTCATGGAAACAGGCAACGACTCCGCTGTTTATGATATGCACGACAGCATGAACGATCCGGTAAAATTGCGCGTCAACAACAAAGAGCTGACCTTAGCTCCAGGCAAACAAATATTGCTCACTCGCGACAGCAAAGGCAGCTTCGATACATTGAACCCCGGTAAAAATATCGGCACGCGCAACGTAACCGAAAGAGATATGGGACAAGGCATCAAAGCTTATATCGCCGACTTTACCCTCACTGGCGGCATGTGCAATGTACAAGTTGTTCGCGACATGCTCAAATCGAACAATTCGGAACAAGTCAAAGCAGCACACAAAGTTCTGAAGAACGCGGCCATTTTGTCAGACCTGGGTGGCTATAAAACACCGTACAAAACTAAGCCATAGCCCTATGAGTGCTTAGACTTTTTCGCATCTTTTTGCAAAATGCTTATTCCTTTTTTTAAGGAGCGATCAAGTTGCTTCATTTGATTGTCCAACTTCTTTACTTCGGTTGCAATTGCGCCATTATCATAGAGAGGACCAGAGGTAAGACTCTCAAGTTGTTTGTATAAGCCAAAAGATATCTTCACCGTCTCGAAAGCATCATTTTGCAATGGACTAAGGGCCTCGTGTGTAGCAGCGCTTACATCAGCCTGCCGATCACTTTCGATGGCAGCATCAACATCTTCTTTAAACAGATTGATAATCGGCCCGATTTCAGCCATAGAAGCATTTATCCATTTTTTTCGAGCCGGCAAGAACTGTCCCGAGAATCTCGGCGTCGAAGTCATGATTACCATTGTTCCAACTACGTTAGGGCTGGAATTCATCGACACTTGCTGCCTGGTTACTTCATCATATAAATTTGCGGTAGCCTTCCTCACTCTGCCGATGGACAGGCGAGCATCGCGAAGATTGTTCAAGGCTGTGCCCACTTCAACAACAGTACCTTTTAGAGTGGCTGAAGACGAACTATCACCACTAGCAAGATCACCAGGAGCCGCATCTGCTCTTGAAAATAGCATGAGAGCAATCAACGCCATTAGCAAAATAGAAAATGTAGGCATTCCAGCCAGTATTTTTGATTGGGCTCGATAGTTCATTTTTCTGGCATCCTTGGTTAACTGAAACTGCACCATACTACTATAGGATTGGTTCAATCATCCCGTAGTAGTATGATGCCAGGCATGTCAAAATCCCCAGCAACAGATGTCATTCGCCCGAATAGCCGCAAGCAGCGGTTCATGGCCTTATGTCTGTTAATGATTTTGAGCCTGACAAGACAAACCGCAGCATATGCAAACGATTTCAATGCCATCCCAAGCGGGTCCGTGTTGACCCTCACAGAAAGAGTTGCTGCAACAGACAGAGCCATATTTATCGAACTGGTTAAGATGGCAAAATTCAATTTGCACTTTCACTTGGAGGCTAATCGCCACCAAAAATGGCGCGGGCTAAGTTATCCCATCGGCAGAGAAGCAGGAACATCTCTCACTTTTGCCGCAACTCTTATCGATCTAAAACAACAAGCACGGGGTCTCAATAATCCAGCCAACATTTCCAGAAACGAACTGAAGAACGCTTTGGTCTGCGGCATTACCGGAAACGCGCTCAGCGGCTCCGCATCTTCTCTAGAGCTGGCACAAAATACTTGGATAATGTTGAAAGAAAGAGAAAAGGGTCACTCTCCGAAGCGTTCACTCACGTTCATAAAAAATATAGTTGCAGAAACAGATAGGCTTCTTGAAATACGAGCACAATTGGAGAAGGAAGAACCTTCTCTCGAACGTCGCAAAATAATTGATTTAGAGACAAAGCTGATACAAAGGATACGCCAACAATTACTCTTCGAATTTGGCACCTGGAGCTGTCACTCACGCGATCAAGCCTGGCGCGAAAACACATTTTATTCTTTAGACGCGCTACAAAATTTCTTACGAATGAGCGCAGGAGTAATGGCGTTGAAAGCATTTGAGCAACCTCACTTAGCTCGTTCTTCGGTGATTTTCGCACTTGTCTCAAACTCACTGGCAACAGTCAACCCGATCGTCCGCAACTATGCCGGCATTGCCATTCGAAAACATCAAAGACGAAAGCTCGCCAAAGAAATCCAGTTCGAGCGCCCTTCCATGACATCAACCGAACTAGACGATCTACAGCAGCAGTTATCTCTGGAAACGAATCAAGATTGGTTGCGAAAAGTTTCAATACTCAACGCCAGAACAGAAAAGTTAGACGCTGCACTGGATCGCGAAACTAAGGATATAAATCGTTATCGCCAAATTGCTCAGCAGCAATCGATATCAGGTCCGTTAATCGGATTAACCGGCGTAGCAAGCTCCACACTCGCTACAGTAGCGGTTTACGGATATCCTCACGACCCAACCACAGCCATTCGGCTAGGATTTGCCGGACGTATCACTCAAGGAACCGGACAAGCTTACGCGCTCATCAACACGCCTTATACCATAATCAAAGGCATGATTAGGAGCCACAGACTAAGCAAGCGCGGCGAATTGCCCAGTCAGATATTACAAGAGCGACTCAAGCGGCTGGATGATCTCAGTCGCTTATATATGTAAGATGACAGAATCTACAAATTGCCCGCGACTACTTTAGCTGCCACTTTTGCCATGAGCGCCTCGCGCGCTTCAAGCTTAGCCCGCGATCCTTTTATAAATACAGCGATATAAATCACTTCGCCTTTTGGACCGACCATAATTCCAACATCGTTAGTAGCAGTATTTTGACCGGCAACATCAGCGCCGGTACCTGTCTTATGAGCTAAAGTCCAACCATCAGACAAACCAGCCGTGATTCGATTCGCGCCGGTTTTGCATTTGAACAGATCTTCCAAGATCAAAGCAGTTGAACTCTCCGACAGCAACTTACCTTTATAGAGTTTTTGCAGCATATCAACCATGCCTTCCGGCGTTGCCGTATCTCTAGGGTCGGCAAGATACTCGACAATACGCTGACTGTCGGGTTGCATTATTCTTTCCGGACGATCAATACGCACACCTTTAACACCGGCTTTTTTAAGCAAGCTTGTTATAACTTCAGCGCCACCGGCACGACTAATCAGTAGATCGCAAGCCGTATTATCGCTCTCGCAAACAGCTCGTGTAATCAGCTCACGAATAGTAAAATCAGACTGTTCGCCTTTGATCGCTTCTTTAATCGGGCTGTAATACGGAACAATGTCCGCTTTGCGTACAGTTATTTTGTCTTGAATGGACAGTTTTTTATCATCAGCCAAACACAAGATGGCAATTGAAATTGGCAACTTACAAACGCTCTGCAAAGGAAACGGTTTATCGGCATTAAGCAAAAACTCTTTCTTTCTTGCCGTATCAAGAACAGCGATGCCGACCTCACCTTGAACAGTTGCAAGCTCTGAGTCAGTTAACACATTGCGGGCTTCTTCAGCAAAGACTGGCATGACAGGCAAAACATGCGTGGACAACATCAGAAGAAGTCCACAGCTAATTATCTGTCGCATTAATGCTGTCATTTGTTTTGCTCCTCACTCATCCGTCAAGCCACAACTTTCTTCAAAAGGATACTTTCGATTGCGTTCTATTGAGGTAACGAAGGAGTAAACACTTTGTAAGAAATTTCAAATTGACATGAGGTGAATCGATCATTTATAGTTAACCACATCGTTAATTAACCAATCGGTAAATTACTGTGCATGACAGCCTCAGTCAGACTTTTGCAGCCCTAGCCGACCCGACCAGGCGGGCGATGCTGGCTCAGTTGTCAAAAGGCGAGTCCAGTGTTTCAGACCTGGCCAAACCTTTTCTAACTGACATGTCCTTACCAGCCGTCACCAAGCATATTAAAGTGCTGGAAAAGGCAGGACTCGTCACCAAAACAAAAGATGCACAATGGCGACCTTGCAAGCTCAATCAAGAGGGCTTAAAAGAAGTAGCCGATTGGATGGAAGAATATCGAGTCTTTTGGGAAGCAAGCTTTGATCGCTTAGAAGCTTATCTCCAAACCGTCACTGTCAAAAAGAAGAAAAAAGGAAAGAAAAATGCCCGTAAAAAATAAATCCAACGAACTCAAAATCACTAGAGTTTATGACGCTCCCGTCCGAGCTGTCTGGGATGCCTGGACCGATCCTGAGAAAGCAGCTCAATGGTGGGGACCGCGTGGATTTACAATCACAACTCACAGCAAAGATTTGAAAGTGGGCGGACACTGGCATTACACAATGCATGGTCCGGACGGCATTGATTATCCGAACAAAACCAAATATTTTGAAGTCGAAGAATGCGCAAAGCTGGTCTACGATCACGGCGGCAACGATGAGCAAGCGCCCTTGTTTCGAGTGACTGTCCTCTTTTCCGAAAACAAGGGAAAGACCACAATGGACATGACCATGACGTTGCCGACTCCGGAAGCAGCTGAAGAAACCAGCAAATTCATCAAAAAAGCCGGCGGCAATGCAACTTGGGATCGTCTTGCTGAATATCTGGAAAAAACATCGGCAAACAAAGAAGTGTTTGTCATCAACCGTTCATTCAACGCACCAATAGAGACCATGTTTGAGTTGTGGACAAATCCGGATCACTTTTCAAAATGGTTGCCTCCGACCGGATTTGAAATGGAGTTTATCGAATGTGACATCAAACCAGGCGGCAACACTTTTTATCGCATGTTCAACAATGCCGGTTTGACAATGTACGGACGTGCTCATTATTTGGAAATCGTAAAACCGTACAAACTCAAATACACTCAACAATTTTGTGATGAGAAAGGCAATCTTAGCCGCCACCCAATGGCTCCAACCTGGCCAGCCACTATGCTAACCACTGTCACGCTATCAGAGGAAGGACCGGATCAAACTCGCATAACCATAAACTGGGAATGCTATGGCGAAACTGCAGCCGAAGAGCTCGCTACCTTTATTCAAGGCAGAAGCGGCATGACAATCGGCTGGACCGGTTCATTCGACAAGTTGGAAGAGTACCTGGCAAAATAGTTGCTATTTTTTCGCTTGTTCCATTTCAATCTGTAATTGAGCAAGGAGCTCCGCCGCCGGCATGCTGCGAGCGCGTGGAGCTCCTTGTCCAGCCCACTGAGCTCCGTAGCCACCTTCTCCGGATTTCTTAGCCGCAGCATTTAACGCTTTGCCGGCATCATATGCAATTGGATAATCGGGTATGGCTGATGGATCGACCTCTTCTCCGATTGCTGTAAATAAATTGGCTAAACAACGAGCCGGGCGACCAGAAATTGCTTTAGTCATCACAGTATTATGAGCAGCTTCAGAGCGCAAAGCGGCTCTGTAATATGTATCTGCCGTGGACTCCGGACAGTCGACAAATGCAGTACCAAGCTGAACCGCCACAGCCCCCAGACTAAGGGCCGTAACAATATCGGCACCATCCATGATACCGCCAGCTGCAATTACTGGAATACTCAAATTGCTTACAAGCAAAGGTATCAATTCTGCTAAATTCAGCTGTTCATCAGATTTAGACAACTCAAAAACGCCACGATGACCGCCAGCTTCGTATCCTTGCGCAACAACAGCATCTATACCGGCACGTTCAATTTGTTGTGCTTCACTCAAATTAGTTGCCGTAGCTAAAAGCACAATTCCTGCCTCTTTCAAACGATTGATTTTTTGTTGCGATGGAAGACCAAAATGAAAGCTGACAACTTTCGGACGAAGCTCGACAAGCAAGTCCAACATTTCATCGTCTTCAATAAAGCTTTTGTAGATCTCTTTCAATTGCCCTGGAGGCTGAGAATTATACCGAGCAAAATGCGGCGCCAAATACGAAAGCCATGCTGATTCTTTTTGGGGATTTGCAATTGCCGGCTGATGACAAAACACGTTAACGTTAATCGAAGCGTCTGTAAGTTTTCGAGTGGCTCCTATCATCTCGCGAGCCATTGTTGTATCTAAGGCACCTATCCCTATTGATCCCAAACCCCCAGCATTAGAAACGGCGGCAGCCATAGCTGGGGTTGAAACGCCAGCCATTGGCGCTTGAATAATCGGTAGTTTTACAGCCAGTTTCTCAAGGAGATTTTTCACGACAATATTTTAGCGAATCAAAAACAAGCATAAAACTTGAAAACGTGCCATACTGAAAACATGTTCGGCGTTACTGGATTTCTCTGAGCAAACGTTTCTATAAGACTGAGGTTAGGACAGAGCATTTATAAATCCTCCGAATAACTATAAAATGAGGATTATAAATATCATGGTACTAAAACCGGATCTAAAAACAAGTATGAGCGCAATTTGGATGTGCCCGCGATGGAACATGTTCACTGCAGCCAAAAATCGACTAGCTTCAAGCTTAGTCATTAGACTCGGCGCGCTCGAACAACTGGCACGCAAAGGCAACGTATCCGTGCAACAGCGCGTTGCGGAGAATAGAACAACGAACTCCGAAACACTAGAGTTACTTTCGCAACACGACTCAAGCGACATAAGATCAGCCGTCGCACAAAACGACAACAGCCTTCGTTCCACTGTTGATACATTGGCTGGCGATGCCGATTGCGATGTTCGATTCGCAATGGCGGAAAACCCTTGGACAAGCGCAATATTACTTGAAAGATTAGCGAAAGATGACAATCCGTACGTCCAAAATAGAGCACTGCGAACTCAAGCTCGTTTGAAAGCTCAAGAAACATTTTTAGCTGATCAAGAAAGCGCTTAACTTACTTCCAGAATCCTTTGTGCGGCTCGATAAGCTCTTCTTCTAATTCCGGAAACGGCCCAGTCACTTGAATCGATTTTTGCCCGGCATCAAATACTTGCCTGCAAGGTAGATTCATCGTTGGGTTCATCTTGCTTGTGCCCGTCAATTTTCCAAGAGCTTCTTCTGTTGCACCAAACACCACTTTGCCTATATTGGCGAAATAAATATTTCCAGAACACATCACGCAAGGTTCCATGGTCGTAACAAGCGTGCATTTTGACAAATACCCTGAACCATAAGCCTCTGCAGCACGACGAGCCAATTCTGTTTCCGCATGGCGCACTACACTAATGTTTCCCTGCTTCATCAGTATCTGCTGATTATCCGGTCCAACAAGAACGGCTCCAAACGGATGATGCCCAAACGTCTTCCATTCTTTTGCAACTTCATTCGCCGCACGGATATGCAAAATCATCTGCGCATGAGTCATATCATTTGATTTTTCAGCCATAGCTAGTCTCATTCCCCCGCCACAAGGTGGTTCTGCCGTATAGTCTGCGTTAATCCACTTTACTTGTGCATGGACAACTGAAGACACAAACGATAAGCAAATAGCAATAAGCAGCCCAAGAGACGCCTTCAACCACTTGTCAAATTTCGTTGAACTGGCTCGTCCGTTAGCTCCCGGAACGAGTGATTGCTCAGCCAACTTTACTCCAAAGTAAGACGCATCTTCAGAACCCACGACAGGGCGTGAATCGCCAATTGCACGCAGATACATTTCAACAATTTCGTTCTGTCGAAAGCGCTCCGGTCCGGCAATCTCAATAGTTCCGTTAATCGGCGGTTCGAGACAAATCGCAGACACGGCATCCGCCACATCGTCTGCCGCAATCGGCTGCATGTACGCTGTGGATACCTGCACAGTATCTCCAGCAGCACCAGCTTGCGCAATCCCTCCGATAAACTCAAAGAACTGCGTCGCCTGGACAATTGTGTATGGTATGCCGCCAGACTTAATCAGGTTTTCTTGCACTAACTTCGCACGAAAATAACCGCTCCCTTGAAGCTCTTCTGTCCCGACCACACCAAGTGCGACATGATGCTTGACACCAGCAGTCGCTCCAGCAGCAAGCAAATTGCGCGTGGATGCATCAAAGAATTCCATCACTGCTTTATCTTCAAACGACGGCGAATTAGACACGTCAAGTACCACATCGGCACCTTTGAGCGCAGTAGCCAGACCTTCGCCCGTGATTGTGTTCACCCCAGAGCTTCGTGACGCAGGAACGACCTCATGCCCTTTCTTGCGTAGCCTTTCGGTTGTTTTCGCGCCAATCAAACCAGAGGCACCGACCACTACAATTTTCATCCCACACCCTCAATTGAATGGATTGTCAAACAATATCATTATTGACAATCCATTCCAGCGCCCGGGGCTGAAAATTCAGCTCGCGTTTTGCTTTGGCATTCGACACACCACGCATCTGTGTCCCATAGAAAACCGCATCCGCGCCACCAGCTTTTAGGGCATCTTCAATTGATACCGTTGGCGGTGGCGGGGCTTTTAACCACTGGGCAAATGCCGGCAACCATTCGCGTACAGCTAAAGGTCGATCATTTGCTATCAGATAGATTCCGGCATTGCCTAGTTCAGCAGCTAAAGCAGTGGCAATCGCGGCGTCTTCAATATGCAACCACGACCACACACCTTCGCCATTCCCAACTATTGGGAACTGCTGCTGAAGCACTTGTTGAGCGGCATCAGCGTCAGGATAGAACCAGGTGCCCGGTCCGTAAAAGAAGCCATAACGTAAAACAATTCCTTCTATGTTATTCGAGTTTGCCAACAAGCTATTCTCAAGCTCAGTTACGATGCGAGCATCTGCAGCAACCGCAGGCGAAGCATCATATGCTAAAGGTGTTTCTTCATCGGCCAAACCGACACCAGGAACTCCCCAGAATGCAATTGATTGCCTTAAGTATCGTCGTACACCAGCTGCTTGCGCAGCCGCAAGCACATTGGCTCCTCCCTCCAAGCGAATACGCTTGTTGAATGCAGCGGCAGCACTCATTGACTCACGAGTGTAGGTTTTAGGCAATGATGTGAGCTGTTCAATCACGACCTCAGGTTGAACACTACAAATAGCCTTCTTGATTGAGTCAGCATCAAACACATCAGCGATCGCTGGCTCTAGGCCTTCTTGCTTAAGTGCCTGAGCTTTTTCCTGAGAACGAGTGAGAACAACTGGCGTGTGTCCTTTGGCAAGCAACTCAGCAACCAACGGACGACCAATCGCTCCGGTTCCACCAGCAACAAAAATCTTCATCAGTAAGCTCCGATTAGCTAATCGATCCCTACTTTTTGTCCTTACCCCAAGTCGTCAACTCTTTAGCATCGCGTGGATGCAAGATCACAACTAGTAGCCTGCTTTTGGTCTTGTTACTTGCATTTTGAGCAACCCGATGCACACATCCGGCTGGTTCGTAAAACGTCTCTCCGGTCTTGTAAGTTTTGATTGGCTCATCGTTAATGGCATGCTCGTAATTGCCTTCCAGCACATAGCCAAATGCTGAACCAGCATGACGGTGCGGTGTATCTTTCTGCCCAGGTCCAAAGGTTACTTCTAGCACCGACGCTTTAGCATCTTTGCCGTCAAGCTTTTCCACGATGTTCCAATCGGATAGCGGCAACACTTTCACTTGACCTTTTCCGCATTGCTGAGCTAAAGCCATCCCGCCAATCCCGACGGTAACGCCTGCAACGAGTGCGATAAACGTGCGGTTTGTGACAACAGAAATACCCATGAGAACCTCCTGCTGATCTAACAGGCGAACATTATAGACTACCCCCAAGCACCACACTTACGCAAATTCTTTTATTGAGAGTGCACAAAAATATGCTCCCCCTTCAGCAAGAAACGACCTGATATGATAGGTCTGGAGATAGCATAAGCGGGCAACTTTACCAATGGATTATCGGGCATGAACCACATGAATGAAACTTCTGATTCTATTGCACCAGAACCTACGCCAAAGCCACGTAAATCCATATCCAAAAATATCACAATAAAGGCAGGGTTCATTGCACTCATCGTAGCTCTGCTTCAAATTCCTCTTTTAATGATTAAAGGTGTTATTGATGAACGACAAACGTTCAATGTTTCCTATCCTCAGCAATACAGAGGATCTGGGTGCGGCTCACAAACAATAATTGGTCCCGTTTTAACCATCCCTTATCGGTTTCAAATAACTGAGGAAAAAACTGTTCCTGCCGATAAAACCGAAAAAGATGAGAAGACAAAAGAGAAAACAGTTACAGTCACGAAAACAGATATCGGCTATTTGCATTTCTTTCCAGAAACACTGAATGTAAATGGCAAACTAGATCCGCAAATTCGTGACGAAGGTAGATTTAAATCAATTGTGTATGCAGCAACTCTTGATTTTAAGGGCTCATTTAATACCAATGATTTGCAGCAAAAGAAAATTTCCGAAAAGGATTTGGTGTGGGAAGATGCCACGCTTGCGCTAGGCGTGTCAGATCTACGTGGTATTCGTAAAGAGACTACGCTCAATTGGGCTAATCAAAAATTGCGATTCGTGCCTGGGACAAATGGGTTGAAGTTGTTCGATGCCGGGCAGAGCGTAGCACTAAAGAACATAGACAAAACTGGCACATACCCATTTGAATTTACACTCAATTTCAATGGAAGTCGCGATCTCAATATATTTCCCGCCGGTAAAGAGAACAAAATAACGTTATCTTCTACCTGGAAAGATCCGACATTTACAGGCGGATTTCTTCCACATCAAAAAACAATAACTCAAAATGGCTTTAACTCCGAATGGGAAGTTTCATATTTCACGAGAAACCTTCCACAAATTTGGACTGATTCCGATCCGAAAATCAAAAATTCATTAGCACAATATATGGTGGGAGTTACACTCACAACACCAGTTGAATTCTACCGAACAGCCATTCGTGCATTGAAATACGGTAGCTTATTCATTGTTATGACCTTTTTGACTTTCTTCATCTTCGAAATGGTTGCACGAATTCGCATCCACGAAGTTCAGTACCTATTAGTTGGTTTAGCAATCAGCTTATTCTTCCTACTGCTCATTGCCGCTTCCGAGTGGATTCCATTTGTATGGGCATATGTTCTTGCAAGCATTGCCACTGTTGTACAGATAACTTGGTACACACAAGCATTTTCTAAAGGCATCAGCAAGAATTTGTGGAAAGTTTTAGCGACAACACTAACAGCCTTATACGTATATCTCTACATATTGCTTCAGCTAGAAGATTTCTCACTGCTAGTTGGTGCAATTGGTTTGTTTATCGCAATGACCATAGTTCTATATTCAACGCGGAATATTAATTGGTACGGCGAAGAAAGGTAATTTGCAATGTTTGTCATCAGGCGAATTTTGCTAGCATTTATCTTTTTCTGCCTAACATATCATTTGACTGCTTTGGCAAGGCCTACCCCACCTTCACCGTCTGAAAATGATTTATTTACACGTGCCCATTTTGCATTAAAATTTGGGACCATTTCAAACTCAGTTGAGCCTGTAACTGAGCTCTATGAATATTGCCAAACCACTAATCAGAATCAAGAATTCAAAGATTTCATAGAAACATACGCTCGCCCGCCTAAATATAGGGGCGATTCTCATATATCCCAGAATATGATGTTTCATTGCCTCGCTTTTGATTCTCATATTGCAAATGTTTATAGAGAAAAGCGATCATATGCAGTCGCTGTTATTTGGTATGAATTTGCCCTGAAAGGTTTTTTTCTTGGAGATAGCTATGATGCCGCCTTGAGCGGCTATGAAGAGTCATTACGCGCCGTAGGTCGTACAGCAGAAGCAGATATAGTTTTAGCTCGTCGCCAAAAACGAGAAGCATTGATAGCCGCATACAAGCAAGCCTACGAAGATTGGTACTTATTGAATAAACAAGGACAATTAATTTCTCAAATTCCAGCATCATACGTAGAAACAGCGTCCGAAGAAATGCTT
This sequence comes from Candidatus Obscuribacterales bacterium, assembly GCA_019750335.1. Classification (GTDB taxonomy): domain Bacteria; phylum Cyanobacteriota; class Vampirovibrionia; order Obscuribacterales; family Obscuribacteraceae; genus JAIEPM01. The sequence goes on along the minus strand of JAIEOQ010000005.1, from coordinate 359,104 downwards.
AAGTTCACGAGAAATGGTAAATACGGATTCTGTAATACCACCGGGCACATCGTGATAGAGCCATCTTTCAATCAGGTAGGACAATTTTCCGAAGGGCTTGCTTGGTTTCGCAAAGAATTTCTTCGACAAAGCTCCAAATCTACTCCCGAAGAGCAAAAGGTTGGATTTATAAATAAAACAGGTACGGTAGTGATTAAGCCTAATTATCAAATGGCCGATGACTTTAGTAACGGAATGGCACGCATCGCTGTTTTTAATAACTCAAAAATCAATAATGGTTATATAAATCGGAAAGGAAAGCTGGTTATTCCAGCAATATATAGAACTGCAAGACCATTCGCCGAAGGTATTGCGCTCACTTCAAAATCTGATCAACCGAGCTCATGGGAATACATAAATCAACGTCAAACCGTAATCAAAACGATTAAGCACTGCCAGAGTAATTCCATGTCTGAGGGACTGCTCTATATTCAAGACGATCAACAAAATGGCTTTATGGACTCAAAAGGACGGTTGATAATAAATCAAAAATTTTTGTTTCCAAAGAATTTTTCAGAAGGACTAGCGGCAGTTGGAGTTAAAGACAAAACTCAAATCAAAATGGGGTTTATTAATAAGACCAGCAAGTTTGTTCTGCAACCAGAGCTTGATGGCTGTCACAGCTTTTCCGAAGGGCTTGCCAGCGTAAAAAAAGATAATAAATGGTATTTTGTAACCACAAACGGACAAAAAGCTTTTGAAGGTGAATTTGATGATGCCAGCCAATTTCACGAAGGACTTTGCTGGGTTCGCATAAAAGACCAATCCTTCTTTATTGACAAAAATGGTAAAACCGTCTTCAACATTCAGCCTGAATTCACTGATTCGGATCATAGATTCTCAGGCGGCGTATTAGTTGTTTGGAAAAAGAACAATGTATCCATACCGCATTCAGATTTTTTTGATATCCATTACACTAGCACAGCATCAAAAAAAAGCAGCTGGAATCACAGGCACGATTTATAGTTGGCACAAGCAATACCGGCACCACAGCCCTCGGCCTCTAGAGGTGTAAGCCAAGATGCAACCATTTAATCCCTAGACCCAAACGCACATTCTTTTTTCTTCTAAACGTCCAGACCCCAAACAGATCCTTGTAAGCCTTCCACCAATGCGCTGACTGTCCATTGACAATATGCCAAAACTGGCATACACTTTAATATGACCAAGAAGCACAAGCTTAATTCAACAATCCGGATCGATCCGCAAGAAGAAAAAGAGGTTATCTGGTATCCAGACAATCTCAAAGAGGAGATCAGGAAAAACTGGCCAACTGAAATGAAGAAAGAAATTGGCTTTCAACTCGGTCGGGTTCAACAAGGACTAGACCCGGATCATTTCAGAGAGATGCCTTCAATTGGTGCCGGTGTTCGTGAGATAAAAATTCAAGACGAAAACAAAAGCCAATACCGATTAATTTACGTCGCAAAATTTCAAGAAGGCATCTATGCGTTTCATGTAATAACGAAGAAAACCACAGAACAAACGGAAAAATCCGACATCAAGATTGCCAGCAAACGATATAAAGAAATTATCGAAAACCGTACGAAGAGAACAGAAACATGAGCAAGAACGTATTTTCAGATCTTGGATTTAGCGAAGAAGAAGCTGCCGGACTTAAACTTAAGTCTTACCTTTTCATGGCATTGCAAGAAGTTATTCGTGGAAGCAAAATGACCCAGCGTGAAGTTGCTGACACTATTGGCACAGATCAACCTAAAGTCTCAAAAATTCTCAATGGCAAGTTCGATGAATTCTCAATTGAAAGGCTTACCGAATATCTACAAAGACTTGGCCACGATATTCATATCAGCACGGCTCCTTGTCCGCCTGAACGCAAGGTAGGAACTATTATTCGAGATAAGCACAACCTCGTAAAAACTCGCAGTTAGTTACCAACTGTGCACCATTTTGTGTACACGTCACCCCAAAGCAATGCCAACGCACTCAGCGAACCAAGCCAGTGACGACACATTCTAGCTGGTACGCTTCAGTAGCCCAGCGCTTGCCTTTGGGGCTGGCTTTGCCGCTTGCATGCATGGCATCAGGGTGAATTTTGCCAGCGGTTCACGGGAATACGGCTTGAAAAACACCAGCTTGTGGCGGCATTTGACGTTGTCCACGCTGAAAGTGATGTTGCTGTTGAGGTGACTGCTGGGCTTGATTTTGCTGGACCACATGCCCGTATCGCCAAGGTGAGAGGGGAAGAACAGGTTGCCCAGCTCGTCCTCCAGGCCAATGTCAAACGTGGAGAATGTATTTTCGGTTTGATTCAGAATGTCCAGCGTCAGCGTAATCTCGCCGGACGGGTGGCCGTCAATGCGCATGCCCGCCACCTTCACCTCCAGACCAGGAAGGCTATAATCTTCCGCCGTCTCATCGGGCATGGTCATGGTGGGTAGTTTCAGCGGCTCGCTGAGTTTGAAGTGCATTTCAGCGCCGGGCTGGAGCATGACGCTTTTACCCTTCATCAGCATGGCGATTGTCAGCCCGGCAGCTCCACCAATAGCCGCTCCGCCCGCCAGCGCGTACCCTTGACTGGCCGCTGCAGCCGCCAGACCGCCATATTCCAGCACCATCATTGCACCGACCACGCCACCAACGGCGGTGTAGCCCGCCGCACGTCCGACGACTTTGGCTGCGGCTTTGCCTTTGGAGTCCCGCGTGGTGCTGTTGCCCTCAATCGGGATTTCACGCCCGTCAGGCGTGATTAAATAATCAAAGCGCGCGTTAATGTAGCCATTGCGGCCAGCGCGTTTTGGATCTTCCATGGTGCTCAGCACCCCGTGCACCAGCGTGCCCCTAGGTATCACCACCCGGCCATCCACCAGCACGTCCTTGCTGATTTTGCCGAAGAACTCATCGCCTGCCACGGTCACGCCGGCTTCAATCTCGGTCGAAAGCAACAGATCCAACGCCGTGCCGGGGGCAACCGTCCGCATATCCTCCGTGTTGACCGTCGGGCGTTGCGGACTATTGCACTCGGTCTTGATAATGGTGCTCTGCAACACTGGGGACCCTCCGCCTTCAGCCGGGATGTTGGCGGACAAAACGGCCAGCGGAGCACTAGCGCTCAGGCTCAACACCAGACCCCAGGCGCACAGGGAACGGATGACGGGCAAGGGCACGCGGGTCTCAAATGTTTTTTCCATCGCTCTATTCAACGCCAGCCGCCCCCTAGTGCTCGATAGAGGTTAACTCTGGACCCGACCAGGTTCATTTTCATTTCAACCAGTTCTTTTTCAGCGTTCAGTTTCTCTTCCTGGGTGAGCAGCACTTCGACGTAAGTCGCCTTGGCGTACTTAAACAGCATGTTTGCCGTACCGATAGACTCATCAAGCAATACGACTTCTCGCTTTTTCTTATCGAAGGCCTGCTGCATATTTCTTATGTTTGACTCCTGATTAAGAACATCAGTGTAGGCTTTTAGTAAAGTCTGCTCATAAGTCAAAACCGTTTGTGTTTGGTAGGCATCGGCTATCTGTATTCGTGCAATGATTGCTCTTCGGTTGATCAATGGAACCGTGAAGTTACCCATTGCATTGTAGAGCAACGACTGGGGGGTTTTAAAAAGCAACTGGGGGTTCCACGCCGAAAAGCCAGTACCTGCGTTAATCGTCAGGTTGGGGTATAGCTGGGCCTTGACACTTTTTAAATCGAGCTTTGCCGCCTTAATCGCCGCTTCAGCCTGACGAATATCGGCTCTGTTTTCCAAAAGTTGAACAGGCACACCCGTCTGCAATTCATCAACCGACATCGCCATAAACTGATCAGAGTGTCTTTTTATTGGTCCTTCATCATAGATACCGGAAAGGAACTTCAGAAAATTCTCTTTTTCAACAATTCTTTGACTGGTTCCATACCGCTGGCTTTTAGTCTTGTTTAACTGGGCTTCAAACCGATTGACCCCTAACTGGTTCGCTTTGGCATAACGCTTCAAGGTCTGCATTTTGACGAAAGCCGCTTCCTGGATGCTAATGTTTGCATCTAGTATCTGCAAAGAGTTATCCAGAGCCATCAATTCATAATAGCTGCGTGCAATTTCAGTAACGAGCCTGGAAATAAGAAAATTACGGACCTCGTATTGAGCTATCATACGCATTCTGGCTGCCTCTTTGGCATTTCTCAATTTTTTCCAGATATCCACTTCCCAGCTCAGGGAAGGACCCAGATTCAGGTTAAAATCCGGGTTGCTGAAAAAATTTTTCTCAATGATTGTATCCAACACGCCTTCCGGGGTGTTTTCGGATGGATGAATGTAACTTCCGCCAAACCCCAAGCCGACTTTAGGCAGATACTCAGCTTGTTTTTCTTTCACTTCACTGGTAGCAATTTCAATATCCTGTATCGCAATATTGAATTCTTGGTTATTTGCCAGGGCTTTTTCAATCAAGGAAACAAGATCAGGATCAGAAAAAAAATGCCGCCAGTTAATGGAAGCCGCACTATCAACAGCAACAGAGCCCTTTAGCTGCGGAATGTCATACTTCTTTGGTACGTTGAATGTCGCCTTTTTTTCCAACAGCTCAAGCGGATGAAAAAACGATTTTGCAAAAACAGGCCCATGAAGGACTGCCATAAAAGCTATGAGCGTTAGAAGACTAACAATTTTTTTTCTGTCCATTCTGCTCATAGTTGACTGATTAATCCTTAGGCTTCGCTGGAGGCTTCGCATCGGTTTCAACTGGAGGCATAGCGTCGGCTGCGGCTGGAGGTTCGTCGGCTGCGGCTGGAGACTTCATTTTTTTGATCAGTAATTTAAATTGTCCTGTTAGCCTTCTCTGCATTTGCCAACGGTTCTTTTTTCTCCTCACAATGGAGTCAGTGATACTGGTATGGTCTTCATCTTTCAACAGGTTTTTTCCATCAACCAGCTTGGCGAATAGAAAGTAGAGCCCTGGAATAACCAACACGCCGATGAAGGTGCCCGTAATCATCCCTCCCATGGCAGACGAACCAAGGGTTTTATTTCCTACTGCCCCGGCACCATGCGACAACACAAGGGGGACAAGCCCTGCGACAAAGGCAAAGGACGTCATCAGGATCGGTCGAAACCGCATCCTGGCACCTTCCAGGGCAGCGTCTCGCAACGATAAACCTTCATTCCGCTTTTGAACCGCAAACTCGACGATTAGCACAGCATTTTTACCCAACAATCCAAGCAGGGTAATAACAGCAATTTGTGCATACACATCATTGGCCAAGCCCATTAGACTGAGCATTGCGAAGGAGCCAAAAATGCCAATGGGCAAGGAGAAGAGTACGGCCAAAGGCAGTGCAAAGCTTTCGTACTGGGCCGCCAGCACTAAATAGACAAAAAGCACAACAATCAAAGAAATAACAACAAATTCATTACCGCGTTTCGCTTCGTCGTAGGCCAGGTCTTCCCACGCAATGTCGAACTCGCGTGAAAGGGTGTTTTTAGCCACCTCGCGGATAGCCTGAATGGCGTCGCCAGACGTATACCCTTTTGCCGGGAATCCGCGAATGGCGGCAGAGTTGTACATGTTATAACGCGTGATTTCATTGGCCCCTTTTGTTTTTTCCAAGGTCATAAATGACGAGTAAGGAACCATATCCCCCTGGTCATTTTTGACAAACTGGGTCGTCAGATCTTCCAGATTCCTGCGGAATTCAGGGGCTGCCTGGGTAAAGACTTTAAAAAACCGGCCAAATTTAACGAACCCTTGCTCATAAGATCCGCTGTTCATAACATCCAGGTTTCTCATAGCCGTGCCAATGGAAACTCCCTTCTGCATGGCCATTTGGTTATCGATCTTGATTTCATATTGCGGGTAGGACGCATTGTAGAAAGTAAAAAGCCCTGAAATCTCTTTGCGTTTCATCAGGTTTTTCATAAAGTCCTGAGTGGCTACTTGCAGATCCTGATAGCGGAGATCGCCGGTTTTATCCAGTAATCGCAACGAAAATCCGCCAGAAGATCCAAAGCCTGGAATGGCTGGCGGCTCAAAAAATTCAACCCGGCCTCCCAACCCAGCAGTGTGCTGCTCTAACTCCTCAATAATTTCATGGACGTTTTGTTTGCGTTCTTCCCAGTTTTTGAGGTTGATAAGACAGGTTCCCGCATTGGAGCCTCTGCCTTCTGTCATGATTTCGTAGCCCGCCATCGACGTCACCGAGTCGACCCCGTCAACCCCTTTGGTCATTTTTTGCAGCTCGCCCATCACTTTGTTGGTGTACTCCAGCGAAGACCCGGGTGGCGTTTGAACAATAGCGTAGATTGTGCCTTGGTCTTCATTCGGGACAAAGCCGGAGGAAACCTTTTGGCTCATATAAACAACGCCGGCAGAAAATAAAATGATCACCACCAGGCACATTATTTTTTGTGTGACGAAACGATTTAAGAGCCACATGTAGCCACGGGTGAATACTTCGAAAACAGAATTGAATAAACCAATAAACCATTGAAATACGTTGAAAGAGGGCTTGTGACCGGCATGGTTTTTAAGAAACATGGCGCATAAAACAGGCGTTAGCGTTAACGCCACCAACGCCGAAATCACAATGGCGCTGGACATCGTAATAGAAAACTGCCGGTAAAATACCCCCACCGGGCCGGGAATGAAGGCTATCGGCACAAACACCGAAATCATCACCAGTGAGATGGCCAAAATAGCGCTTCCCAATTCGCCCATGGCTTTTTGCGTCGCCGCATAAGGCGTTAACGTCGGGTCTTTCTCCATATTGCTGTGGACGGCTTCAACCACCACAATGGCATCATCCACCACAATGCCGATAGCCAGTACCAAAGCAAATAAGGTAATCAGGTTAATGGACATACCAAACATCGAGAGCACCAAAAAGGGCCCAATTAAGGAAATAGGTACGGCAATGACTGGAATGACGGTGGAACGCCAGTCTCCCAAAAACAGAAAGACGACCAGGGTGACCAAAATAAACGCATCACGGATGGTGTCAATCACCTGCTCAATCGAGGCGTCTAAAAACTTGGAGACATCGTAGCTGTACTGGACGTGTATACCGTCCGGAAACGCCTTAGAGAGTTCGCTGATTTTCTCTTTGACCTTTGTGATGACTTGCCTGGCATTGCTATCGGACGTCTGTTTCAGCACGATAGACGCGGAAGACTTTCCATCCAAATTCGTGTAAATATCATAAAACTCACTGCCCAGCTCCACGGTGGCAATGTCTTTAAGCTTGACCATTTCACCAAACCCGGAGCTTTTGATAATGATATTTTCGTACTGCTCAGGCTCGGTATAGCGGCCGACATAATTCAGCACATATTCAGTAGACTGGGCTTTTTTCCCCGAGCTGATACCGAGCCGGCCAGGACGAGCAATAAGGCTCTGGCTTTTAACGGCCTCGACCACTTCTTCAGAAGAGATATTGTAGGCTCGCATGCGATCAGGGTTAAGCCACAGCCTCATGGCATAAGTTCTACTGCCCAATAAGGTCGCGTTCGCAACCCCTGGAATCCGTTGAATTTCCGGTATTAGCTTGGTATAGGCGTAATTAAACAGGTACTTCTGGTTAAAGGAGGGAGAATCAGAATATAAATCCACATACATCAGCATGGAGGACTGTAGGGGTCGAATGATGACACCCTCTCGCTGAACGAGATCAGGTAATGAGGTCATCACCTGATCCACCCGGGTTTTGACGCTAACCACCGCCTGGTTGGAGTCGGTACCTGGTTCAAATACTAAACGAACAGTGGCCTCACCGGCACTGGTGGCATCAGAGGACATATAGCGCATGCCCGGCACACCGTTAATGGCCGCTTCCAGTGGTACCAGCGTCGACTTGGTAAGCACATCGGCACTGGCACCGGGGTAGGCAATAAAGATATTGACGACGGTGGGCGCAATTTGGGGAAACTGCGAAATAGGAAGCTGCACAAGGGACAGACAGCCGAGGAAAACGATTAAAACTGAGACAACAATCCCGAGTACCGGCCGTTTAAGGATGTTACGAAACATAGTTGACCGAACCTAAACTATTCTGCATACAGTTTTATATTCTCGATAGCAATTTTGGGATCAATCAGCTTGTAGCTGATTTTGTCGCCTTTATCTAATTTGTTTTGTCGCTCAAGCAGGAACATCTCATCAGCGGTTATTCCAGAGGCAACAAGGTATACGTTGGGTTCTTCACCAGCCACTTTAACCTCACGTTCGTGAATCACCCCGTTTTTGTCGACAACATAAATGAAGCGTTTATCTAAAATTTCAAACGTGGATTTTTGGGGCACAATGACCGCCTGCTTGACCTTCTTGGGCCATAGTATTGTGCCTGTTTGCCCGTAACGCAGCAGACCATGCGGGTTATTAAAGGCCGCTCGAAAGGCAATATTGCCTGAGGTACTGTTAAAGTCTGACTGAATGGCTTCTATCGTTCCAGGTTCAGGATAGATTTCCTTGTTGGCGAGTTCCAGTTGAACGCTCTGAGAAATGCCGTTTTGCCTATTTTTCATGTAGTCCAGGTACACAGCTTCAGGCACATTGAAGTACACCCAAAGACGATGCATATCGCTTAAGGTCGTCAGCAGCTGGTTTTCTTCCAGTAGGCTGCCCAGCCTAATATCACCAAAGCGGCCTATCAACCCGTCAAACGGAGCTCGAATTTCAGTAAAGCCTAAATGCGTTTTAGCTAGCTCTAGTTCCGCTTTGACTTTATTCAGCTTCGCGGCAGACATGGCGGCTTCAGTGGAGGAAATAATGTCTTTTTCGACAAGTGCCTGGTTGTTCTGCAGCTCAATTTTGGAAAGCTCAACCTCTGCTTCTGATTTTTGAACATCGGCTTGGTAGACATTGGGCTTTATTTGAAAAAGCAATTGTCCCTTGTGAACAGCGTCTCCTTCGTCTATCAGTACATTTTGCAGGTAACCCTTCTCTAATGAACGAATTTCAATATGCTGTATGGCTCTAATCTGGCATACATACTCATCATTCAGCGTTAGGTCTTTGACAAGGGGTTTACTGACCTCGTAAGTAGTATGCGTTGCTTCTTCATCATTCAACGCTAGGTCTTTGACAAGGGGTTTGCCGACCTCGTTAGTCGTATGCGATGCTTCTTTGCTGTCAGGCGGTGCCTGACAGCCTGATATCGACAGTAAGAGCAGTAAGACGCTGCAACATAGTGCCAGTGTTTTAAACAGTTTCATCATCCATTGTTTGTAACTTTCACAGAACCTTCAGCTTACAGCCAGATTGTGACGGTAAAGTGATCGTCCGCTTCGTGACCTTTTCTCTATAGAACTTTTCCTTATCCCAAAAGGGCCCAATAGCAAAATACCGACTTCTCTTATAAACGAGAAATCGGTATTTATGAATGCTTTCAAGTCTCAAAAATAAAAATGGTGGAGGCGGCGAGAGAGTCCTCACGCTCAACTTAAAAGGTACCACAGTTCTGCTGTTTTGGCTTCAATAGCTTGATTCGTCCGAACTTATGCCTGCACCGAAATGCATCAAAAAGCATGATTTTGCACCCAAACTGTGCACAGTTTTGTGCACACCAATCGCCAATGCATCAAAAGGCAAACAAACCGATTTCTTTATCAAAATTATGCCGGTTTTCCTACCCAAGTCACTTTTCCCGATTGGGAAACTAGCTACTTTTGGAAAACGAATGAATGCGTAAATAGCTATAATTCTTAAATGAAATAAGACCAAGGCGGGTTTTCAAGCGCAAGAAACTTTCGTGTACCCGCAAAACTCCTTCTATAAAGACGAAAAAAAACAGTTGAACGTCAGACCAGATCAAGAATTAAGCATGACCGACAAAGGCGATGATATGCAACGTCGATTGCGGTATCAGGCAAAATATATAGCCTCTAAAGCAATCTCCATGCTTGATGCAACAAGTGAAGTTGACAGCTTATTTTGCGAGCACCATGAAGATATACTCATAAAACTAAAGAGGGGCGGCTTTGTCGGTATCCAGGTAAAGACCCGCATCCCAAATCGTCGTCCTATTACGGCTGTAGATACTGACATACTTAGCACTATGGCTCGTTTTATTGAACTTGACCGCACTTACCGCAACCAATTTCAAAGATTTGTCATTGCTAGTAATCATGGTTTTTTATCTGAACAAAATGGTCGTTCACTCGACTTTCTTGTTAATGAAGCTGCTAAATCAGAAAACCCAACGAAACAGCTGACCACCTATATTTCAAAAATAAATGGAGACGCACATAGCTTTAGTATCGAAGATTTAAAAAGAGTACTCGCCAAACTAGAGTTAGAACAAGCGTTACCTCAATTCCAAGATTTTGAAATAATTATTGCAGAACAAATTCGTCAAAAAGGTGGCTACATCGCAACGAAGGCCAAAGAAGCAGCGACAATCTTAATCAATAAAATTCAAAGCATGTCCTCACTAGAAGTTCCTAGGCTTATTGAATGCATTTTCAAAATAAATCCTGATGAATACGAAACCCAAGAAATCATTGCAGCAAAAAAACTAACACCAGATGTCGTACAAGCCAGCCTATTAAGTTCATTGTCGCCACAACAAATTGCAATCCCCAGCAGTTTAATACCGCATATACCAGCCACCGCGCTACCACCTGAAGTTCTTGAAAAAACAAAAGCTAATTTCAAAAAACATTCTCAAAAACTTCTACATTGGCCCTCAACTTTAGATGGTTCGACCCGCTTAGAGTCTCCTTGCTTAGAGATTCTAGAAAAAAACATTTCAGATAGTCCTTCGAGTATACAGTTGGTTCTTGGAGCTCCAGGAGCAGGAAAATCGGCTCTGCTAGCAATACTCGCAAACAATATGGTTCAAGCACAGAGCGTTGTATTAGCACTTAAGATTGATCAGCTGCTGGCAAATATTGACACTGAGTTAGCAATACAAACAACACTTAATTTAGACGCGCCGCTAGATGTCTCTATACAAGAACTGTCCAAAACCAACAAAATAATAGTAATATTAGATCAACTAGACGCCTTATCAGAACTCACTTGCTTATATCCTCAACGCATTGTTATCTGGCTGGACTTAATTCAGAAATTAGCCGGAATCAAGAATGTCCATATAGTCGCTTCTACAAGACAATTTGAAGCTGAGCATGATCCACATTTACGTTCATTAGAAGCTCCGCGAGTATATCTACCTTTACCAGAGTGGGAGCAAATCACCCCGGTCCTTGATGGACGACAGATTGTATATCACGGCTGGCCAGAAGATGTTCGAACACTTCTCCGCACACCTCAGTATTTGAAGATATTTCTAGACATTCAAGCACTAGAGCCAGGGAATGTCTTCAAATCCTACAGAGGATTGCTAAATACACTTTGGCGTCTTCGCGTAGAAGACTCAAATGAAACCAACGAAAGCGTACTGGAACAAATCGCCGAATACATGAGCAGGTTTGAGCAACTAAGCGCACCTGCGAGTATCTATTCTGCTAATCGTACTGCAATAGATTGTCTTATTCGATCAAATATTCTTCAGGAAGATATCGCTAATGGCACTATATTTTTCACGCATCAAACGCTTTTTGAATACGTCCGCGCTCGAACGTTTTTAAAAGGCACACAATCCTTATCTACCTATGTTAACAGTCGACAAGATAGTCTATTCATAAGACCGCAGCTCTGGAATGCCTTGAATTACATGCGCGACGGTAGTGATGGGCAATATAAAACAGAAGTCTCATTGTTGATAAACAATCCCGATCTTCGCTTTCACTTACGACTTTTGATAATTGAATTTCTGGGTCAACTTACTGAACCAAGAGATTATGAAATGGCATGGCTTCTCCCCTTCCTCAATAACGAAGAAATTCGTTCTACAGTTCTTGTATCGGTAGCAGGAAGCCCTGGTTGGTTTCAAAAATTAAGAGGTGCATTTCTCCCGGGATTTATGAGAAGGTCGAAAGAGCACGGAGATGAAATATTGGGCTTACTAAAGAGAGCCGCTCACTTTGACAGAGAAACAGTTCTAACTTTGTTAGAGCAAAACTGGTTAATTAATCCAGAAATGGATTTTCATACTCTGCCTATTCTTGAATCACTACCCTCTTGGTGCAACCGCTCCTTAAATATAGCCTGCACAATACTAGAAAGAACCGATGTTTCTCTCGTATGGATCGAGCGTTTAACGCTGAATAAGTCCAATTTTCCCGGAGAATTGGCAGCAAAACTTCTCTATGCACTATTGAATGGGGAGTTAAAACGTGCCCGAAACATATCATTGCCGAACCACAATGAAGTAAAAGCTGAAGCTGAAGCTGAAAGCGAAATTCAAGATCTGCAAAAGGATTATAACTGCCCTCACAGAAAGTCTTTGATTCAACTAATCGATCGTGATGATTTTCATATACCAAGCGACCTCATCAATTCAGACCCCAAGGCTTTTGCTGAAACGCTTTGGCCATGGCTTGTAGATTTGCTTTCAGAAATAGCACACAAACCCCATAAGTTTGTTAACAAGTACCAGACAGACGGTACACATACAGATCTTGACGAACCGTATAGATACTCAATAGTTAATGCCCTGGATGATGCACTTTCTCAATTCGCGGAAACATCTCCTACGATTTACTGCGAATTCGTTGAGCGAAATAAAGAAATAAAAGTTCTTACTCTACAGCGATTGTTAGCACGCGGGCTATTAAAAACAGTAAGTACTAACCCCACAGTTTCATTGCAATTCTTGATCGAAGATTCACGTCGACTCTATCTTGGTACAGCTTTTGCCGAGCACATTGATTCATCGCGGCTAATCGGCGCTTTATATCCTTATTTAGATACAGAACAACGCGAAATACTCAACAAGCATATAAAAAGTTACTCCCACTACACGGATCATTTCCCAGACGATCTAACGACCACCAAATTTCAACGGCTCAAATGGGATCGTCAACATCGGCTAAAGTTACTGCAATCGGTTCCATCAGATTTAGCCTCTGTTGATTTCAATAAGCTTCGAGAGGAAGAAGAACGCGCTTTTCCTGACCTACAAAACGAAAGAGAACACTTCAAAGAAGTATCATGGATAGGTAGCCCAATCTCTATCGATCAAATGAATCAAGCTTCCGTGGAGAACTTATTAGGACTCTTCAGAGAATTAAATGATAGTACTGGTGATACCCACCCAAAGGACGCAATGAAAGGTGGCACCATTCAACTTAGCCATAATTTAGTCGATTTAGCAAAAAAAGATCAGAAGAAAGTTTTTCGGTTAATAGAAAAATTCGATCCAAACTTGAACCAAATTGCCGCGAGTCATGCTCTAGCAGGGCTAGAGCAATCCGGTCTGGATACTAGTTCCTTGTTTCAGTTAATAATCAATCTTGAGCAGCGCGGATTCACAAGCACCAGAGTTCGGAGCCGCAGCGCATCTATAGTTCGAAATAAATCAAAAGCTAAAATTAAAATTCCAGATGAAATTGAGAAGCTTTTACATTTGTTTTTACAAGAACATAAAGGTGGAGAAGCTGAACTATTAGTCAAACGAGAACAGAGAGAACAGAACAGCCTCCTTTGGTCGACAGATGTGGAAGAAGGCTTTTCAGAGACGAGCACTTTTACTTTTATTGATGCGATTGCAGCTATATATATTAATAACGATCCGCCTCAACTAAATGAGTGGTTGCTGTTACTAGAAGAATTTCTAGAACGAAAAGATCTCACAGATTACATATCAACCTGGCGTTTGCTTGCACTTTTATGGCTCACCAAATTATGTTTTGTAGATCACTCACGAGCGAATCAATTACTAGAGACCCTATTAGAAAATCAACCTTCACCGCTCATATCAAAATCGGGAATACATTTATTCGCATACACACATGGCTGGATAAGCGAAGAGCTAGTTAGATTATGGTTAAAAGGATTCCGTGATTCATCATGGTCTGACGGAAAACAAGCTTACGGAGAATTGCTGGCTTTACACTATATGTGGTTTCCTAGCCGTTTGTGGACGAAAACAGCCTTAGACAATCTACTTTCAAATAATGGATATTCCGATTCCTTGAAAGGTGTGGCTTATGTGATTGGCCGCTTTTGGTCAAGCCCCGGAGATAGGGAACGAAAGACAAACTTATTTTCAGCCATTTTAGAGAAGGATGATGAGAGTTATTATCGCGCCATCAGTAAGGGGCTTTTACTTCACCCGCTTTTAGTTGATGAACAAACGAAATCATTTCTAGACTCTGCTGCTTGCAAGCGTAAACTGCTACGGACACTGGATACATACCGTTTTCTCGAAGATTTACAAGACTTAGTAGCATGGTATCCCGAAAGCGTTTACCGAATTTGTCTTGTTCTGATAGAAGAATTTGGCAAGGACATTGGCGATTATAGAACAAGCCACGCCTTACTTTCCGGCGAATTAATAGATCTTGCTCTTCATCTTCAACATCAAGATGAGCCAGCAAGATCTTGGGGATTGGATTTATTTGAACGCCTAATTAGGCTTCGAATACCTGATGCACGAGCAATGCTAAATTTGCTGGATAGACGCGTAGACATTCCTACATCTGCTCCACCACCTCGTTTGCGTAGATCAAGGAAAAGACCGGGAAGAAATAGTAATGCAGGAACGAATCAATGATCCAGCAAGTGAGTTTCACGCCACTCGAACAGGAAATAATAATCCTTTGTGCAGCCTGGGATTTGATACACAGCATGGTTAATTACGACATCTTCTGTACAGAGAATATTGGTCCTAACATTGAGGTAATGTTTAATAGCGAGTCTCATCGAAAATTGTTTTATATCTTTTTGGCTGATTTTTTATCCGAGCCTAATCAGCAGCCCTTTGGATTACCACCGCTTAGTACAGCTGAAAAGGGTTCCGAAAGAACTTTCCTGTTTTTTTTGCGCCGTATTTGTGAAGATGGCAAACTTAACTCCGATACTTCATGCCTTCGCAAACCCGTAGATCAATTTTTTGACTGGCTTGAAGGCGAATGCGTAGCCCGTAAAGTTTGGTTCCCTTCGATCGAAGTTGAAACAAACATTCGAGTAAAACGGATTACGTTCTTGAAAATTTGTGGCAATTCAGCAAAACACAATTTTGCAAGACTAAGCAGAAATGTGAAATCTATACAGAGCGTATTACACGATAACGAAATCGATATTGATTTTCATAAAAGTTACCTTGTGATGCCAGAATTTCACGATTGGTTTTATAACAACATTTGCACGTATCACGGAAGCGCAATTGCCGAATACCTAAACAACATACGCAAAGGAATATTTGAGTATGTAAAACTAAAATATGATCGCATGATTGATGTAGTATCTGATCACTACAACTATAATTCTCCTCCTGAGTGTCAATCAGATCTCACCCAGAGTATCTATTGGGATTTAATGAATAGAGTAAGCCAACCGCTTTTCTTTCATGAATTTGCCACACCTCAAATTCTTAAGCAGCGCTACTAAGCTGGAAAAGATCCTTCAATAATCCATTTAATGTTAGTTTCTTGATTTTTCCTGACCTAACAAGCTGGTTGTTATTAGGATGCATAAGTTAATTAAGTCAATCCTCTGACTATTGACTGCCAGAAAAGTCATTGCATTAACTATTAGAATGTCATAGTATAGTCAGTACATTGACTATACTAGATCCAAATAGTCAACGCATTGACTAAAATTGCTTTTCATCAACTGGAGCTACATTTCAACCCACTATAGGGATAAGTCATGGACACCAGCCTTTTTAGTTCATTACTAAAAGCCAGAAAAGCTAAAGGTATAACTCAGGCACAATTAAGCGAACTCCTGGGTTTAACACAAAGCTATATTTCACAAGTTGAGCAATCCAGGCACGATATTAAGACAAGTACATTAACTGAATGGGCAAGAGCGCTAGATCTAGAGTTAATGCTAGTTCCACGACAGCATGTACCCTCAATCTCTTATCTCATTCAGGCTGGTTCTGAGCCACAAAGAGACCTCCCGGCGGCTTACGGCCCATTACCCGACGAGGTTGAATAATGTCCGCAAAGAATCTTTCCGTTTTTCTAAATGAACGCTCTGTAGGGGTTCTTACACAACTTCCCGATGGTCGTACATTCCTTGCTTTTAATCGCTCATACATGGAGGATCCCAGTCGCCCTATTTTGAGCTTATCCTACAAAAACGTTCTGAACGATCTACAAAAAAATGCTCAACCTCCTTCCGTAGGTCTACCTCCATTTTTTTCTAACTTACTTCCCGAAGGAAAGCTCAGAAAATACTTGGCCGAAAAGGCAAATATCAAGGAGACTCAGGAATTCCGTTTGCTCACCGCACTCAAAGATGATTTACCCGGGGCTGTAATACTTCTCCCTGACGCAAGCTCACAATCTTCCTCCGCAGACGTCCACGACAAAATCATAGACCAGAAGCCTTCTGGAGACTCACTCCGATTTTCGCTTGCTGGCGTCCAAATGAAATTCTCAGGGGATTTGCGAGACTCAAAAATAGTCATACCAGCCAAAGGGATTGGCGGACACTGGATCGTCAAATTACCCTCTCCGGGATATGCCTACGTTAATGAAGTGGAATATTCCATGCTTCTTCTAGCTTCCAGGATAGGTATTCAGGTACCAGATTTCCAACTGACACCAACAGCATATATCGAAAATTTACCTCACGATCTTCCAGAAGCCCTAGAAGGTTACTGTCTACTTTCCAGAAGATTCGATCGCACCAATGACGGTGGCAGAATTCACATGGAAGATTTTGCGCAAGTTTTTAACGTCATAGACAAATACGACCCAATATACAACTACCAGTCAATTGCAAATGTTCTCTGGATAGAAATAGGACTTGAGGCCATTCTGGAATTTGTACGACGCCTTGTCCATATGGTCATAACAGGTAATGCTGATATGCATCTTAAAAATTGGTCTCTTATCTACCCTAATGGTCGTCAGCCAAGGCTCGCACCAGCCTACGACTTTATTTCAACTGCAGTCTATTCTGATATAGACCGCACGCTACCACATAAAATTGCAGGCATACGTGACTTCAATAAAATCAATATTGATACATTCAAAACTTTTGCACAAATAGCAAAACTGCCAGAACGTTCAGTTCTCAGAACAGTAGAGGAAACTGTCGACTTGATTAAAGACCAATGGCGTTATTTACGAAGCGAGTTGCCCATACCAGAATCATACAAAAGACTCATCGAAGAACAAATGAGCTCCGTACCATTGACTCACGAAAGTAAAGCTAAAATTCTTTCGATATCTCCTAAAGCGCCACCTCTCAAACAACAGGGGTCATATATCAAATGTCATATTATTCTGGATGAAACCATTTCGGATGGAATGATCTTATATAAGAATCAACAAAATAAGTCCATCGAAGCTAAGGCTCCGCGCAGAATGGTAGATGCTTTAATGCAAAAACAACTACATCAACTGATGTTGGGAGATGACGATTTTAAGAATCGAGTGATTGAAGGGCGTGTAGGAAAACGCCTTTACGATGAATGGAGACAAGATACCTTCATTCGAATTCAGCACAGACAAGTGAGGGGCGGTCTTAATATGAAGAACTTGCAAGAACCAAGGCTTGCCTTTCAAGCAACTTTTTTTCCTATCGACTGGCAAAAATTAGAGAAGCAATATAAGGCCAAAGAACTGCCTTTTACTATAGATTTTGTTTTAGACAATGGAGATTTATGGACCTGCGAATGTACGCTCACTTCTCTCAACAAAGTTGAGCTATTACCAGCAGGCACAGTAGCGGATATTGTCCTATCCATTAAAAGCAAAGAATATCTTTTTGCATCGTCCCAATAAAATTTAAATAGCATCTGACAAGCAGAGCGGTACTTGAGAAATCCTCAATATTCTATAGGGAGAATTACTTGCTGCCAGGTTAGCCCAGTTCCTGAATTCTGAGGATACTAAAGCAATCAGAGCTGGAGATTCGTCAATGGTCTGGCTGGATCACTTACCTTTTTCGCTAGCTTCTCATCATCAAAGTAGCGATTGCTTAAAACGTTCCAGTTTCTAAATTCCGTACTGGTATTCAGTCGACGTCGGATGAGTCCTTGATCCAAATTCAGCTGTCGAAGAAGCAATAAGAGAATGGCTAATTTCAACCCTTCCACAGCAGTAGTCTGTTCGAGAACTTCTAGCAAAGTATCCCGCTTTGGCAAGGTTCCATGAATATAAAAATTCCTTGTTTCGATCAGGCATTTAACAAAGTTTGTAGCATCTTCAAAAAAGATAAAAGGGTAAAGATCACTCAATTCGTTGAATAGTTTTTCTGTTCGAATTTTTTGAGTCGGCTTGCCAATATGAACGAGACAGTTATCTACATATTGTTTAAGTTGCTTTTCTGACTTAAGAAACTTCTTTATAAACTGTTTGATTATCTTGAATTGAGTCTTTTCTTGATCAGTCAGAATATTGGCGCTTGGAAATAAGATCTCGTGCAAAAATTCCATTATTTGCAAGTAAAAGACTAGATTAATTCGAGCCTTTGGATGAGGAAAGAAAAAGTTTCCATAGAATCGATGAATGACTTCAATGTAATCACTAGATAAATTGAGCCAGCTTTCTACTGCTTGCCGTAAGGCAGCGTCAGTATGAGTTGCAACCGTTACCAAAAGCTCATGTTCTTTAAAGTCCTGCCGAAAGCTTTTTCTATCAAAGCTATACCAAAGAGCGCCTGACTCATCCGCTTCTGTAGTAAGTACTATTTTCTGCGGACATGTTGGAGAACCATATAGCGTTGAGAATAAGTATTGCAGTGAATATGCAAGCTCAAGAAACCAATCGGCGCTCTGAGGCGTAGCACCGTCTACGGTAATTCCGGCCAACGTCTCCAATGTGAAACTAGAGTAAAAGTCCTGTGAACAGATAGGACGGTACCAAAAACTGAGTTTGACTGGTATATCCTTGAAATGAGAATCTACAACAAATTCTGTAACAGCCTCAGGAATACTAATTTTAGTTTCTGCTTCTGCTTCGTATGAGGGGTTTATCTGTAGAAATGCTAACAGTCCCGGGAAACTCAATGTCATTGACTTATAAAGAGTATCGGGTAATACATGCAAATCTGTTACTACAATGCGAGGCTTAAGCCGATCTTCAGAAGCGAAGACAGATCTTGAGTTACTACGTCCCCCAAAATATATGACATCCACCAAAGTGATGGGCATTCCATTTGTGGTTACACCGTGTAACCACGCCGGAACTTCAATATCAAATAAGATTGTATGAACCCAGGTGACATCATCGTTGAATTCATCATTTAGATTGTTAATATTGCCTATTGTTGTGAGTAATGCACCTTCGCCGTACCCTTTATAGTGAAGCTCACCAGCAACGATGCCTCTATCTTGCTCTGGCAGGACAGTTTGGTTGACATTCCACCAATGCCCTTTAAATTTCCAATCTTCGAATGCAGAGCTAATGAATACCATTATCGATTCCTGCTAGAAAATCCATTTGTTATATTCCCAAAAAATTCTATTGTGAACAACCGACAAAAGTCCACGATGCAGAAACAATGAGTGCTCATGCCTTATAGCCTAAGCGCTATACTGCTGAAAGGTCTTCACCGCGAGGAAATATGAACTCCGACGAAATCAATACTCCAGAAACATACCCAGAGGCAATAAGTTTCTTAACCATACAGACTGAACGTGCAATTGCCATTTCCCAATCAATAGCGGGTCATGATGCAGGTGAGAGACGCTTCTGGGCATCCTTACTATTCACACGCCTATGCACAATATGTGTCAGCATCCTCTTCTTATGCCCCAAAAGCAAAATCAATCCAATAGGTATTCATTGGGATTTTAGTGCAATCGCATCCTTAGTACGTAATGCTTACGAGCTTTCTCTAACGCTTTATTATCTCTGTTTTGAAAAGGTCTCCGATGACGAATGGATAGCTAGACTGCGCGTAATACAATTGCACGATTGCTTATCTCGGCAGCGAATGTTCCGCGATTTCGACCCCCACGATAAACAGCTCGCAGAATTTGAAAAGCAAGCAAATGAGCTTCGAGATGAGCTTCAAAAGAATCCATTCTTTAGCGGACTACCAGACAAACAACAAAAGCGGTTTTTAAAGGGCGAATCCGCGCTCATGCTCATTCAAGACGAGATATTACAACGCATGGGGACTAAAGACATTTCGTTCATCCGTGGTTACTATCGATTTCTTTCCGCACAAACTCACTCGTTGCCTTTAAGCTTCTATCGAATGGTAGAAAGAGGCGACGGCCGAGGAGAAGAAACAAAGGCAGAAACAGCCTATATAAGCGCATCCGCAAAATTTTGCGCCGAAGTTCTCAGTGGTGTTAGCAACGAGATCGAGTTGGCTTTTGCCTCACTAGTGAGCTTAGAAAAACTCAAGCCCTATGACATCGGGTATCTGCTCCGTAAAGCCACTATTAAGGCAAAAAAACAACGAACGACACAACTCATCATTATGCCCGGAAGCAGTCCAAGCTTATCTGAAGTGTGTACAACTTGCGGTAGCGAGTTGGAGTAGCGCGTCATGTAGCGAACTGATGATTACAATCCAGCAAAACTAACAAACCGACTCAATCATCTTCTCGCAACCTAGATTTATCAAGAAACATATCTACGCCCAAGGCTTTCGCAATTCGGAGCGCTGTACGTAGAGAAATATCTTTCTGCCCAGATTCCACTCTAGAAATCCATGGCGCATCCGCCTTTTCTCTTATTTTCTCAGCAAGCTGTTCCTGAGTCAGCCCTTTAGCGAGACGGGCGTTTCGCATCGCAGCCCAAAAGGTAATATCCTCAGTTTTATGGCTAACTTGAGATCTTCTCTTCTTCATTAAGCACATTAAACGTTTTGTATGCCGCATACAACATGTACGCCGCGTACAATTTTTTGGGAATTAGATTAATATCTGTCAGTAGGAGCAAATTTCGGTTGAAGGAATTGTTCTAAAAGAGGTGCAAAAACATGAGCAAATTCAAGATGCGCGGAACCGATTTCTGCGATTCCCTGGGTCGCCGCATTGCTGCCGTGAAGGGAAATGACCTCTATGAGTCCACAGGACGAAAAGTCGCGACCGTCAGAGGCAATGACATTTACGACGCCAGCGGTAGAAAGATTGCAAGCATTAGGGGGGCCGACTTATATGACGCAAACGGCTGCAAGCTAGAAAGCTTGCAGAAAATCGGTAACACAATTGAAGGAACCACCAGTCAAACAATGTTGGCAGCTCTGTGGATTTGTTTCACGGAGTAGCGGTGTATTCTCGGAGGTATGTATGTCAGTAAATGCCAATTATGTAAAACCAAAAAGAATTTGGCTCAAAGATTCTCCTGAGTTTAATGAGCTTTGGGTACAAAATCTTATTGCCGACGATCCCTCGGTTTTGGGATTGGGTGACCTTGTTCTACGTGACCGTGAGAGGGTCCATAAAGGCTCTGGAAGGCTCGATTTGTTACTCCAGAATATAGATACCCTCCGACGATACGAAGTGGAGATTCAACTTGGAAAAACAGACGAATCACACATAATCAGAACGCTTGATTATTGGGATATAGAACGAAAGCGCTATCCCCAGTACGATCACTGCGCTGTAATTGTCGCTGAAGACATCAGCAGCAGATTCTTGAATGTAATTTCTCTATTCAACGGCTCAATACCAATAATTGCGCTGCAAATGCAAGCCCTGAGAGTCGGAAACAGTACTACTTTGGTATTCACGACTGTCTTGAATGAGCTGACTCGTGGGTTGGTGGATGAAGACGAAGATACTCTGGCGGCACCTACGGATCGTTCTTACTGGGTATCGAGGAGTTCCGACGACATGGTATCTCTCGCCGACGAGATCGCAAATATGTGCAAGGGGTTCGCGCCCTCAATTTCCTTGAAGTACAACAAGGTCTATATAGGTTTTCAGCGCGATACACAGCCGTTTAACTTTGCCACCCTCGTACCGAAGAAAAACCATGTCGTTTTGCGCCTTCATGTTCCAAAATCTGACTACTTTGACAGCAGAATCGAGGCAGACGAGTTTGAAGCCCTCGATTACCCAAAAGGCTACAAGATCAGTTTGAGTAAAACGGACGTTGAAGAGAAAAAAGTAGCCCTAGAAGGTCTCCTAAAGCTGGTTTATGAATCCAGAGAAAAGTGCTAACTGGAATTTATGGCTACCGCAATCGATGATCTGACACACATCAATAATCATGTTGATGATGCTGTTGCTGAAATTAAAAAGCGCGCTGACAATAAGGGGTGCATAGCGAGCATTTCTACGGGAATTGAAGCTCTTGACGATCTTACAGGCGGTTTTCATCCATCCCAGTTAGTCGTTATCGGTTCACGGCCATCAATGGGCGCTACTGCCCTATGTTTGAATTTTGCGCAATATATGTCGGCAGGAAATCAATTACCTGTCGCGATATTTAGTTCACGGACATCCAAGAGACTTCTGGCAAGCAGGCTGCTTCAAAGTATGGCGGAACTCAACGCCACCCGATTGCGGGCAGGGATGGTGGACGACAATGATTGGAGTCGCATCTACGATGCCGCAAATCGATTCAAGAGTCTTCCGATCCTGATTGATGATTCATTTGCGCTCACCGCTGACCAAATTTTTGATAAATGCAAACGCGCAAGATCGGAGATGGGGGATTTAGGGCTGGTGATCATAAACGGTATTCAGCATTTGAACACAGAGCATCTTTCTGACACTGGCAGGCAAGACTTACCGACAATTTCCGGTTCCCTGAAGAACATAGCGCACCAACTAAACGTGCCGTTGATAGTTGTTTCTCCGATTAATGAACTTGTTGACGGCAGAGAAGACAATCGACCTCAATTGCGTGATCTACACAAAGCAATAGCTGTTGAAGATGTTGATTTAGTGATGTTCTTATACCGGCAATCTTATTACGATCTTGAAGCACCGGATAAAAACTGTACTGAAATTATCATCGCCAAAAACAGACATGGCCCACTGGGAACGTTTGAGCTTTATTTCGATTTCGGTACTGGCAGCTTTAGAAACCAGCCCTGAGTCACGAGCGATTAAGGGTTGCCGGTGAGAGGTAGAATCTCTTCTGAGAGTATGCTACAAGCCCTTATAAGGCTCCCAAATAAAGTGGGCTGTGGATGGTGAGCCGTTTGATACCGGAAGCGTTTTAAATCAGCGATGTGTCTGAAGCGATATCTTCAAGTACGCTTGCTGGGATGATTAGCGGTGGCTTTATGTCAGGTTCTTTTGATCCCTCTAGCTTTTCTCGGTTGCCGACGGATCGAATTATCCTGCCTTTGACAAACTCTTGAACCATTATCTCGACGATCTGTTGTGCCCCACGCTCAAGTTCCCACTCTTTTTCTGATTTGTTATCTGACGGCTTTTGAACACGGTAAAGTTGACTATGGACCGAAGTTTTCAACTGAAGTAACTTATCCAGGGAATTAACAAGGCTTGTATTGGTGATGGCAGCTTTGTATGAAGAGGTCTTTTGGACAATATCACGTGTCAGTGAGTCAACAAGCCCATTGTGCAGCTTTTCTAGGCGCTCTATCTGTGTAAGGCTTTTGCGCAATGATTCGGCCTCAACGTCGCTGGTAATGAAGCGGCAATCAGCTTTATCTTCGGGCGTTGAGCCATAAAATTCAGACTTCCACCGACTTAAAACGTTGACGTTTATTCCGTGTTTGCGCGCAGTGTCAGTAAGCTTGCCGGTGGCAATTGCTTCATCAACAAACGCTTTCTTTTGGTCGTCTGAGTAATTGCGACGAACCTGTTTCTGTTTCTGGCTACCCATTTGAATTTACTCCATGTACTTTGGTAAGCGTATATACTTGCTTAAATTACTGTCCCTATAAGGGTTTATCGATTGATCCCCTATGTAGACAATATATACGCAAAAATCATGACTTCAGAAAAATTGGTAGTTTTGGCGCATTTGAATTAATCGAAGAAGATCTCTTTCTTTTCAGTATCCTTTGATGCCTCTGTCGCGTAAGGCTTTCTTGATAGTACGCGAATCTGCTCTCATAATTTTTTCAAGTTGTCGCATGCTATAGGTCTCTGTTTTTGGTAGTTGTTCAAATTGCCGCTTAATTCGTGCCTGTACTTCCTGTTGTCTTCGATAATTGCCCGCTTGTTGTTTGTGGATCTTGTCACCAAATAAAGCTTGTACTTCACTCTTTGGACCATTCTCCTTCTCAGCTGCGTAGTCTCGATAACTTTTCAGGGCCCTCAGGCATGCATTTCTTGCTGTGTTGTCGATGTCGGAAGCATCGGTGTTGCTGGAGGCATCAACGTCGGAAGCATTGTCGGAAGCATCAGCGATGGGGTCCTCACTGCCGGAATCATCGCTGGAGGCATCAACGCCAGAATCACTACGGCGGGAGGCGTCCTTCGCTGTCTTTTCTACAACAGATATTACAAATTCACGAATTTCCGCCTTATGGACAGCTATGGCGGACTCCGTATCATATAAATAACCAGATGCGGAGGGGGGTAGCCTTTCTCCCACCGGTGGCTCTATTTCTTTATTTGAATAAATTGCTCGTCTTGCTTTTTCAATAAATTCTTTGGCACGTGAGCTTAAAGGATCTACGTTGAAGGCACGCAATACAAGATAGCAAAGGGCGCTATAGCAAGATGGTTCTGGAATGTCTTGAGTTTTAGCATATTCAGTTAGTTCATCCATAATTTTCATTGTCTTGTTCTCCTTAGGTTGATCTTTCAATGAGAAAAAAAAACACAAGCGATTTTTTATACAAACCCTGCTCATCCTTTGAATCTTTGTGCGTGTGGTTTACGGGTGCCTGTGGCGAGCTTCCGATGGTGCATCGTTCGCAAATCCATCGTCGGCAGACATAACGTCAGCGGGAATTCTACGTGAAATAGTTTGCGCTTTATCAAATAGCATTTTTGAAATAGATCATTTTTAGTTTTACAACTTGCGACTATTTTTTCTTATTCGAAGTTCTCCTTTTGTCGTAAAACTTCAGTTGTCCCTTTCCTGTTGACTCTAATTGAAAAGTGACTTTATGCCGTACAGGCCTTCTCGCTCCAGGAGAACGCTTAGTACCGCGATTTAACTTTCTATTCCGCTCTACTTCTTCTTTTGTCTTCTTAGCAAGTTCAGAAAGAACGGTCTGCAAGTATTGAATTCGAGATACAGGAACCTCAAACCAATACCCACTCCATACTTTCCAATATTTATTTGTAATACTCCCAAACTTACTTGGATTCATCAAACATAAAGCATGTTGTATTAGGGTAGCGGCGAACAATTGATCATCTACTTCAAAGATCCTAGTTAGCTGCTCCCTGCGCAACCTTTTTCGGAGTGATTTACTTATTCGTGACCAACATTTCGGAGCGGATACAGTACCATCAGAATGCCTATAAGGCATTTTTGAGTTAGATTTGGAAAAGTATTTTTGAACGCTGCTATAACAACGTTCAACTTCAACCCTAACAATCGATGGATCACACTGAAGAGGAACAACTCCATCGATGCGCTCAAAAATATCCACACCGGATTTTTTAGAAAGATCCTGAAGGATACCGAACCATCGGTTTTGGATCGCTTCTTGGGTAAATCTGGTCAGAACTTCGTAACCAGAAGATGGTGGAATGTAGATCGCATAGTGGAGATGGAGAGCACCTCTCTTTTGGTACTCATAAACCCACATGTATTCAGGTTTCTCTAGATTACGACGTAAATACTCATTGAATTTATTAACAACCGAATCTGATTCTTGTTCCAACAGTGATAGTGCTTTTCTTGTAGATCCAGGATGAGTAAGTGTGACGATCAAGATGTTCTCCTTTCCAAGTTTTTCCAAAGCAATCGCAGCTTTCTTCAGCATATTTTGAGCCTCATAGGTAAAATCGAGCCTTTTCAGTCTTTTATTTTGAATTTCCATAGCAAACCCCAACTCCCGATCTTGAAGACAGGGAGAGCAATACGGACGTAAAAATATTGAGCGTTGACTTTAGTGTCTATATATAGACAAGTGACTTCCGCCAACAAAGTGCTAAAATCATGATTACGAAATCAACTCATGATTCTTTTTAATAGCGATCCATAAGCAGCTCTGTTACCGGCAAAAAATGTTTTTCACCGGTAACAGTCCGCATACTTTTAAGTTGAAGAATCCTCTTTTAAGAATGAGAAGTCTGCATTTTCAATATGTTCCACCCATGAATAGAACTTACTAAGAAAGTAATCTCCATAACTTTCCATGGACATGTCATCCAATGCTTCTGTCCCATCCAAGTAATACTTAGTCCAACATTCTGCGGTCACTTCCTTCAATTGACGATATAACCAGCTGCAGCTTTTTGTAAGATTTACAATGGAATCACAAAAAGCTTTAGGATCGTTTTCGCTAACAAGGGTATGAACCGTATTATTTATGCTTTTTTCTTCTTCGCTCATTTCAGTTTATCCTTTTAGTTTTGATGTCGATAAGTGTTTTTGATGCAATTTGTTTTGCATTAAAAACTTTTGTACTACAACGAAGCAGATAGCGATCTGCCTGCTCTTTAGTCACAATCACACGGCGTCCTATGCGAATGCTTTCTAGTTTTCCGCAATGCAGCTCTTTCCATAGCATCCGTTCACTTACACCCCAACATTCAGCTAACTCTTTTAGGCTGAAACCTGGGGACACTCCGTGCTTTTTTATTCGCTCTTCGTCCATTTGAATCACCTCCTTTCATCAAAGTTTAGTCGGCGTATCTTACGAAACCAGCTTGTGTTACCATTTTGGCAAAACAAATGTGCTATTAGTTCGGAGTTAATTCAACCTGATGTCAGAAAAAGCAGTCTATTGGCTAGAGAACAATGGAGCCATTATTAAAGAGGGATCTTCAGAGGTAACAAAGTTTCCTCTGCTCAAATTTCAAAATAGTTTTGTACGAGTTGAATTGTTAGAACGCTTTTTGCAAATCAGAACTTCAAAAGATTTGTTGAAATACTGCAAAAAATATGGCGTTCCCCACAGATCTAAACATCAATACCTTTTACAGATAAACGCTCTTCCTAAAGAGATTCAAGAGCAAAAGCTCAATGTCTTAGGATGGTATACAGATCCCACTTTGGATTTTGCAAATCTCATTCGTTGGTTGAAAGAGCTACATCAAGTCATTTCGGATCAAGATCACGAAAAACTAAAATTATGGTTTCCGGATAAAAGACATCTAGTACATAAACTTGATTTGCAATCACTAGAAGTAGAAGTTTCTGTAGTAGAGGAAGTTTTATTAGGAGTTAAATTGCCGCTATTGCTCAAACGCATGTCCGCAAGCAAAATGCTCCCTGAAAGTGAATTCAATATTTCTATTTCTATCTCGAAATGGGAATCAGAAGCGCTAAGAAAAAAATATCGGCTTGATTTTGCAAAAGCCTACCTTGCACACCATCTTACTTGGTTGATGAAAGATATAAGACTTAATATTGATAAAAAGTGGCAGCCTTCTTATATAATTGACGACCATTTAGCGGCTGTTTCTCTGGCATTATTCGATGAAGTAACGGCGGCCTCTCTTATCGGCATATGTAGAAATCCACATTGCCCTACCAAGTTTTATTCGCGACTAAAAAAAGTCCAAAATAAAAAAAGAGAAGCGGACAAAGAAAAGGAAGGAACGAAGAAAACAATTAAAAGGCGAAAACATCGTAGCGATAGATATTATTGCTCACGTGCCAAATGCCAAAAATGGGGACGCGAAAATTTAGGACCAGTTCGAAGTAGCAAAGAACAAAGTGATGCCGCAGAAAAATCCACCAAGAAAAAGCAGCCAGAAAAGCGTTAAAGACGGACTCTTTAAGCGCGGAAGCAGTTGGTACATACGCTGCATGGTTGATGGCATACTTTATCGAAAATCAATTGGTCCTGAAAAAACGAAAGCACAGACTGTTTTAGCAGAAATCAAAAGCCAGCGCGCCTTACATAGAGCTACCGGCGAAATGTCTGGTTTAGAGACTTTATTCAAAAAGAAAGAACGCAAGAAATTTGAGGAAGTTGCTGATACTTACCTTGCAGAACGTCCTCATCTAAAAGACAGCACAAAACGCGGATACGAAGAAATTCTCAAAAATTACCTCATTCCCGCATTTGGTCATCTTTCTGTCGATCAAATTACCGAAGAACACATTGCTAAATTTCAAGCCGAAGTATCAGCAACGGTTAGCGCTACTCGAACAAACAACATTATGGGGCCACTCCGCTACATTTTGAAGATGTGTTTGCGCCGTAAATACATTCCCGATAATCCTGCCATTAACGTACCCCCACTACGTGAGGAAGAGCCCAATATTGATCCCTTGTCGGGAGAAGAACTAAACAAGGTTATAACAGCGCTAAAACCCCACCAAAGACCTTTATTTTTGACTTTGGCATGGACCGGTGCACGCCCAGATGAACTATTCGCATTGCGCTGGTCAGATATAAATTTTCAGCGCAATGAAATACACATCAATAAAGGCAGGGTGCGCGGAAAAGAAGGAACCCCCAAAACAAAAGCCGGTAAAAGAGTTATTCACATGTTCTCAATCGTGAAAGAAGTCCTTTTGGAACTGAAAAATAACAGAACCCAGCATGTTGAAGGATACGTGTTCTTAAATAAGCACGGACAGCCTTTCGACAAACATGCCGACCGCGAGTGGCGAACAGCGCTTAAGAAGGCTGAAATTAGGCATCGCCCTTCATATCAACTCAGGCATACTTTTGCATCCCTGTGCTTACAACAGGGTTTACAGCCAACGTGGGTAGCAAAAATGCTCGGACACTCCCCGCCGCAAATAACCTTCAAGCACTACACAAGATTTATAGACGATTCCTCAAATATCAATGAAAAGCGGCTTGAGGAGTTCCTATCTCGAAGTCAGGAGCCTTCCAAAGATTCTTTTGGTGGCAAGAACTAAGTTTTCCCCTTACGGTGTTGCTATCTTATTAGCCAACGAGAAAACACTCTGAAATATACCACTAAGAGTACTTGATATAATCTGATTAGCTATGGACATTATGCAAACAAAAAAATGTTCTGACGAAGTGATGACATAGGATTCGTTCAATACGTCTGCGAAAATATAGATTACAACCTATCTTTCTCGGTTGTTCCACTTGAGGATCAGAATTCACAATAATCGCGTTCTCTAAGGAGCAAGCTATGCCAAAGGAATCTCATTTTTTTAGCTATCTCGAGTCCCAGGCAATTCTTGAAGGCATCATCTTCGAGATTCAAACACTCCTCGATGATGAGCCAGACACAAAGGAGTTCTATTTCCAACCAATTTGGCATTGCTTTCAGCAATACGAAATTATGCTTAATCAACTTAGAGAACAGAATGGCAAATTCGGCTTAGTCCCAAAACTTATTGAAACTATCGAGGAATCCGCTGAATTTCAGTATGACATGATCACACGCCGACACTTGGGCATACTCGTAACATATACAAGGACATGCCTCACACTTATTCTAGGCGCTATTAATACGGAAAGAGAAAAAGAAATCCAAGAAATTATAGATAAGCGTCAGGTAGAGCTCCAACAACCAAAACAGCATAGTTCGGATGAACTGAATATAATTGTCAAAACAATCCTCACGGAGTTTCAAACAATGATTGAAGATCAGGGTTGCTGGAAGTTACTCTGGAATCGTAACGAGGATAAACATGTTTGGGAAGACACAGTTCAGCGGTTGTTTTTTATGACAGCCTCTAGCATTTGCCAAATGAATAATATCGATGTTTCGCCTGAAACTAACAAGGGCACCGGTGAAGTAGACTTCAAATTTTCTAGTACGGCTGCGGCTAAGCACCTTGTGGAATTCAAAATGTCGGATAACCCCAAGGTTTTATCAGGATATTCCAAACAACTTGAGGCTTACAAACGTGCCGAGCGAACCAAATGTGCTTCCTATGTAGTTGTAGAAGTTCACGACATGAAACAAACTAAGCAAGAATTAGCAGCACTTGCTACCGACAAGGAAACTGGTTCTAACGTATTTTTCATCGACGCACGTCCGCGCCTTTCCGCCAGCAAGCTATGAGTTTAGTATTGTTTTGCCTAAATACCGACATAGTCATTCCTTGGCTTCGAATTCCAAGTGGAGAGCTAGGTTTTCAGTGACTGTCGTAACCATGAGCCGCATTCTTCCGCGAATCGTTCCTCCGCCTCTACAGCCTTCAGTATTAACTGCACCCCCTGGAGCGGTGAACATTCGCAACACTGTTCCGTTTTCCATTGGAAGCTCGCCTGGGGTCGGCAAAACCGATTTGGCGAGAAGCTGAATACTCGTCGGCTCCTCACCTTGATTTTGAACAGCGAGATATCTTTTTTCGTTCAAGAAATCCTCTACAGCAACCGCCAGCTCTACATTCTGTCCTCGGTCGAAGCGGAACTCGCCCTGATCGACGCGAGCTACGAACGTAAAGAAGATGTCTTTCAAATTAATAGCACCTTCGCGAATTCGTAACTGACGAAATTCCGTGCCTTCGAAATCGAATCTCCCAGACACAGCAAACAGTAGCGCAATATCCTTGCCGTTATTTTGTTGTATTCCTACGGAGCTAGAGAGGTGCTTCAAAATCAAGGCATGACCATTGACCAAGAGCGAAATCAGGTTCTGTCCTCTTCTACCATCTTTCACCGAGTATAAATCATATGTCGGGTCCAGCACTTTTTCCGACGATAATTCTACATCTAAATCGAGTGCCCCAGAGAAGTCCTCAATCAACAGAGTCAATGCAGCATTTGGTATATTTATCGCGCTGAATTGTCCTGTCCAAAGGTGTTTATAAAATTGAATGTGGCGACCAGGAAAGCCCCACTCCTCATCAGTCAGCTCGCGCACGATGAACAGATCTATTCCCTTGCCTTTGGCATAACTTTCCGCACCGGCTTCATAACCTTTAGTAGTGAAGATCACACCTTTCTGAGCGTTCAGTCCATCTAAACTTGCAGCTAGCACATCCACCCGATCTCTGGACACAGGATCTTTCCAGCGCTTGCATTCAACCAGCGTTACATAGGTATGCAGCTTCTTCCGCTCTGTAATTTTTATGTCTGTTTCCCGACGAGCTCCATACTTATCAGTTTCAATTTTATTGCGTTCAACAACAACTTCACCGCCATCCTCGTACAGTGTAGAAACAAATTTTTCGAACCCAGCCCAATCATAAAGCTTGTGCATAAAACCAAGATTTCCCTGATTCGCGCCGGGCTGCGAACTCGACGATTTTGATCCTTTTGTGTTCTTGGTCAAATAATGGCTCTCCAATTAATCCAGCAGTAACACGTCAATAGCACACTCTTTGTCCTGGACTGTCAGTAACGATTTCAACCCCAACACATCATGTGCATTTGCGAAGGGCATGCACCTTCCAGTAATGACATCACGGGGACATTCGAAGTAATGCATGGATGCAAGAGCTCTATTCGCACTCAAGTGTGCACAGTTTTGTGCACAGGGCACATCACGGTGATATTGACGCACTCACCGAACCAAGCCAGTGGCGGCTTTCAAGTCTCCAAAATAAAAATGGTGGAGGCGGCGAGAATCGCACTCGCGTCCAAAGAAGCAGAGAGACAAATGTACTACAAGCTTAGTTCTGAATTCTTCCAGTACTGCTGAATGAGGCCAGAACGGCCACCCAGGTTCGCGATTATGTCTTAACTCGAGCTAGCAATCGCTAACTTCACTCAAGGGCAGTTACCGTTTTTAGCCAGTTAGAATCGGGTAACCAAGACTCCAACCGGCGGAAAGCCTAAGTTTTTAGTTAGGCAGCAACAGCGCGAGGAGCGCCGAAGTTTCCAGCGATGACATTATTATTTGCATCTGTGTTTTGCCCAGTGTTTTACGAGAAACTGAACGACCTCGACTTGCAATTCATGACCCCACGACCCTGTCGAATCTAAACGCCCCCATGTTAAAAGGCAATGACAGACTTGTGTCACAAAATAAGCGGCTGTTTGTCAGGGTTCAAATATGGAATCGCTTAGCAAACCTGCCTGGGGCGACTCCGGGTCCTTAATTATAGCAAATTTGCGAAAGCCTAGCTGGGTGAGGCTTCCAACTTAAGAGATTGACGATGTGAGCCACTTAAGGTTCCCTCGCGGACTTAGCGCGTAACCACCAAACGTTGTTTGGTTTGCGGTCTGCCATCAGCCGAAGTTGTTGTACTTTGCAGATAAAACGAATCAGTATTCTGGCTACGACGCTGAAACGCAGAGGTTCTTGGTTGAACAGTTGCTGCTGAGCTGTCCACACCAAAAGGATTGGCAGCGCTTGCGGCAAAGGCTTGAGAAGCCGATTGCGAATAGTCTTGATAATAACTACCCAACTGACGCTCAGTAATAGCTCCCGGCTCTTGTTTTTGCATAGCTTGATTTTGCGCAGATGGAGCCTCTTCCAACAATGATTGCGGAGCCGCTTGTGGTTGCGCCAGCAAAGGTTGTTCGGCAGCCTTTTGCATTGCCGCTTGCTGTTCGGCCTCGGCAGCTTTTTGCGCTGCTTGCTCCTCAGCCGCTTTCTTGGCCGCTTGCCGCTCGATATTTCCTTTATCAACCAAAGACTGCAGCTGAATTGCATCAAGCACATAAGGAAGGGAGATCAGCAAACCCGATACTACCAAAGCCAGAATAATCACAAACAGCGGATTACCCGAGAACATTTTGTTCGGGTCCTTATCCGTTTGCATAGCCATGCTCCAGCTGGTCGACTGGTCCGGATGATGGATAAATCCGGATCCATGCGCTCCATGGCTGTGGTGCCCATGGTCACAAAAACCGCTTAACGCACTGCCTTCGCTCATAATTGACACCTATAAATGTGGCTGTCTTGTGACACTGTACCGCCCAAATTGTCATTTAGTCATGACCGGATTAGGGATAACCGCAATTAAACCCGACTCATCTGAACGCTGAAAGACTAATCTTCGCGTCGGCGCACTTCTTGAGCTTTTTCATTTTCGCCGATACGTTCCAAATAATCAGCGTATTCTTCTTTGACGTATTCTAAAAGACGGGAGCGCGGAAACGCTTTTGCCTCTTCAATCGCTTGCTCATATATTGATTCAGCAACAGACAGGTTACCAGATTCAACTTCTCCGGCAGCGGCTTGCAATTTACCGATTACTTCAAGGAAGCCTTCGCTATCACTGAATTCGCGGAAACGAAAAACAATGCCGAAGCCTTTGCGGGCAAAAGTTTGCTCAAGCCGATTTTTGATCTGTTTTTCTACATCACCAAGATTGAGATAAACTTCCAGAAAATCTTGCTCAGCAAAAAAGTCTTGCAGCTCGGCAATTAATAGTTTGCGAATATCTGTCTGATAGGCAGCTTCGGTTTCTTCATTTATATCGAGCACCAATTCAGGTGACTCGAGACGATAAAGAACATCCGCTAAGAAAGTAAAACCAACACCATTAGCTTTGATTTCGTCATTTTCAGCGTCTACTTCAAACTGCTCATAAACAAGACGTCTTGATTTTGCTTTTAAGAATAAAGCATCTTCGTCACGACCGGCTTTGGTCAAAGTTTCGCCGTACGCATCAAATATTCTACGGAAGCCTTCGTTGTGTTCCAGTCCGGCTTGATCAATCAGTTCTAAAACTCTTTCAAAAGCTACTTCAGCTTCGGCATATTTGCCTTGACTGCAGAAACAGCAGGCTAATGCAGCAAGCGGATACCAAGCATAAGTTTGATCGTTGTCTTGTACATAGCTTAGAACGCGGCGGCAAACGGCTTCCATATTTTGGAAGTCGCCGCTCAACAATGAAACATCAACAAGACGGATCAAATATTCTATTTTGTCGGCTTCGGCAAATTCTTCGAACCTGTCGATCATGCTTACTATTTTTTGCAGCAATGCTTGTCCTTCATCAAGACGCTTGCGTCGCAAATAAAAGCCTGACAGTTCATCGATGGCATTAACCAAGCCTTGTTCGTAACCAGCCTCACTCTTCTCAAGAATGTTGATTGCTCTTTCGTGCATACTTATAGCTTCATCAAAATCGCCTTGCTCTTCTTTGACTAAGCCAAGCATTGAGTAAGCGTAAGCTGTTTCAGGATGCCATTTACCAAGCTGTGTTTCGCCCACTTCGACCCAACGATCCACAAGCGGCGCCAACTTAGTTATTTCATTCATGCCGGCATATGATATTGAAAGTCCGCGCAAAGCGCCAAAAGTCAACAAACTTTCTGCCGGCAAACCTTCACACTGAGCAAGTGTTTTTGCAAATACTTCGCTTGCTTCTTCATATTTTTCGTCATCAAGAAATTTGTAACCTTCTTCGATATCGTTGGAAATTATCTCAACGGTTTCGCCAAGTTCATCCGGCAGCTCAGGATTATCTTTATCCATTTTTTGCCTCTACGACTAAACCTGCCCACATATCACCGACTTCAGAGTGGCTTATTTTGCAATTGTTTTCTTGAATTGCTTTTTCCAAGCGCGGTAATTTTTCTTTGAGTATGCCCGACATAATCATTTTGCCTTGCGCTTCAAGCAGAATCATATATTCAGGCAAAAGCGCAACATTGTCTTCGCAAGTCAGATTGGAAAGTATCACATCAAATTTGCGTCCGGCAACTTTTTCGCTTGTGCCTTCAATCATTTCAATACGCTTGTTTACACCGTTAATCGCCAGATTTTCATTGGCGACTTTGCAAGCAACCGGATCAATTTCAACAGCTGTTATTTTGGCAGTGTCGCTCATTAAGGCTACAGCAATAGCCAGGATGCCACTACCAGTGCCAACATCAAGTACATTTTGACATTTAGTTTGCGATTCTAAAGCTTTCAAACAAAATTGGGTTGTAGCATGAAAACCGGTGCCAAAAGCCAAACCTGGTTCGATATAAATGATTTTGCGCGAAGCCAGATCATCTTCGGTCAATTCATGTTTCAACCAAGGCGGACAAACAAGAAATTTTTCACCTAAATGCAAAGGTTTGAAACCGCGTTTCCACTCGGCAAGCCAATCCTCTTCTTCAATTACTTTTACTCTTAAAGAAGCTACGCATTTGCCCAATCCGTATTCGTCAAGCTGAGCATTTATTTGCGGCATATCTTCAAGGGTGAGCTTGTCACGCTCAAAACTTGCTTGCAAAGTCGATTGTTCGGTATTTTTAGCTACTAATTGACAGCCGTTGGCTCCCAAGTGAATCATCAGCCAGCTTGCCATATCTTCATGCTCGGCGTCGACTTCAAATTCGACGGCCAGCCAGGATCTTTTCTCGTTTTCCACAGTAGTCAAAATTCTTGATGCAATCTTTGCCAAGAGGCATTTTACCTAGCCGCTGCTTGGCCTGAAGCCAACAAAAGGCGGCATACTTTTGTATCACTTTTGACTCATCTTTGCAAGTCCGGATACATTTATATGCCGCCTATTGCCTGTCCAAATTTATGGTTTAACCGGTCTCCCGTTTACGATTTTGGTACCAAAGTTTTGGAAACCAAACATGTCCTTTAGATCTAGCCGTGCGAATTCTTTCTAGGGTTTTTTTCGCTCGAAAAGCCACATACGGATTTTCGTCTTGAGCCAGAACATCCAACAATGTTGTCGGCAAATTGTGATTTTCAGCCAAGCTGAAACGCACATCAGCGTCCATATCTTTGATCAATTCAAGCAAGATCAAGAAGGGCGTTCGGCTATTTTCAGATACAGCGATTCTTACATCAAAGTGCGAATGTTTAGCCAAAATAGCTAAAATTTCCACCGGTGTATTTATGTTTTCTGCCACTCGTATCACAACTTGAGGGCACACGTGCTTCGCCAATTTGCAAAGCGCTTGTGTGCTTGCATCGGGATGAGAGGCCAAACGTATTTTAGCTAACGTAAAAGTCGGCATTTGTTTTGATTCGGCATTCACCATCCTTTGTGTGTGATTGGCAAAAGTTCTGTTGAACTCCACCATAAGAGTTACCTCCCTCTAGCAATAACCAGCCCGAAACGAGCTGGTTTGGTATCTAATGTAATGCTGCACCCAGGCTGCAGCTCCGTAGGTCGCCTCCATTAAGAAGCTAACTGGACAGGTTTGTGTCGGTCGGAATCTTCCGGCATCAACCTGATTTCTTGTGCACCTTCAGTGGCAAGCAGTTTTTCGACTACGCGAAGTTCTGAGCCATTATCGATATGCACAGATAGCAGCGAGCTGCCAAAGCGTGTTTTGCGATCATATTTGCGAGCAATATACTCAGGCATTGTCGAGCCAATCAAGCCGCCGAACAAACCAGCGATTATTCCGCTTAAAGCGGCCATCGATAGCGATGCTACAGCCGGACCAGCTACGAAAAAGCTTTCCAAACCGTTCACCTGAATACGCATTGACCAGGCATAATAGCCGAAGATCGCACCAGCAAGAAGACCCAGCCAAAGGCCAAGAGCCGTACCTTCCGGAGCTTTGCTTCCGCGAACAAAACCAAGCTCTTGCGCACCGAACTCATCGGGCAACAGAACCGAAATATCATCCGCCGAAAATCCGGCTTGTTTAAGAGCCCCGACAACACGGGCTGATTGCTCATGTCCTGAGAGCGTAGCTAATACCGCATGTTGCATAATTGAACCTCCAATAACTCAAAGTCGTTGCAAACAATTAGTCAACACGAATGCCGATGCGCGAACGTTTGGCATTGATATTGGCTACATCTCTTTCCAGAGCGGTTTGCACGCGGTCTAACTTTACGTCCAAAGTTTTTCTGCGCGAAGAGCTCAGATCTCCATCTTTTCTATAACGAGTTTCGTCCGAAGCGATAGAGTTCAGCTTGCTCTTCAAGTCAGATACGTTTTCCGAAGACAACCGTCCGGCAGCGTATTCATCATCGATTCTTTGCAGTATTTTCGTTCTGCGATAAGTCAAAGTATCCGTATAAACGGTTTGTCCGGATACGGTAATAAACTGAGGTGAAATTACCGGTTTAACAGTAACTGTCTTAACGATGGGCGCAAATCTGGCTTGCAGCATATCCAAGTTGGTGGCTAAAAGCATTGCTTCGTAAGTGTTAATTGCACTACCGGCAGCAAGAGCTGCGGCTTCCTGAGCAGCTATTTTTTCCAAACCGTCTCTTAGCTCTTGAGCTTGGGCTACTGTAATTTCGCCTTTGCTTAAAGCTGAATCAAGAGCCATTTCCAGATCACGACGGCGTGTATCAATGGAGGTAGTTAACAACGGAGCAGCAGTAGCCATTTTAAGATCCACAATGTTGCCCAAAGCATCTATCGAACCAATAAGTCGTCCGTTGCCCCTGTCTACTACGATTAGACCAGGACTGAGAACGACACCACTTATGGTGCGACGTACTTGTGGATCGTAATAGTCTTTTACCACACCTGATATCGGATCTACTACGGCGTAAGTGCGCACCGAAGCTGCTAACGGTGTTGTTACAGTCACCGGAGTACTTACTACAGACGGCGTTGTTACAGTTCTAGTTTCAATAACTGTAGTTTCAGTTTCAGAATAGGCAGGCGCAGCCAGTGCCACTGTCATTGCCAATAAACTCAATGTTTTAAAGTAATTCATAATTTTCTCCATGCCTCATTGCACGCATCTCACTAACGTACGAGTTATTTATGTATGGGCTGTACTACGTCTTATCAGTTTGAGACCAAAGATAAGAAGCGCTGAGCCGATAATTGCTGGCAGTAAGGGTATGCCGGCCAAATCAGGACCCATATGTCCGAAAAGGCTTGCACCAACCCAAGCACCGATTATGCCGACAAGAGCCGACATCAGAAAACCGCCTGGTACTTGTCCAGGAACCAATGCTTCAGCGATTCCAGCACAAGCAGCTGCCACTAAAATAAACAGAATAAATGCTACCAATTCCATAAAATATTGCCTCGCCAGTTAGGGACTACCGATCTAAGTTTGAGCTCGCAAGCGCGAAGAATCGCTTGTGAGCATGCCGATAAAAAGCATGATTAGACCGCCGAAGATTGCCGGCATCCAGCCCATGATTGTCAGATTGTTCGGCATAACGTCAGCAACAAGGCGCAAGGCCACTGCCGGCAAGAGCCAAAATCCGAGAATCCATAGTGGTATTAGCCAGATTAAGGCTAACCCTAAGGAGCTGACCGTCAATACAGTCGAAATCGCCAATGCAATAAGATCTGTTACCCAAAGCATTATTCCGAATACGATGGAGATCATGATTGCCGCAAGGAAGTTGCCGTGAAAATCTATTCCCGGAATTAGTGGCAAAACAAAAGCAAAAGCTAATGCAGTTAAAGCCAATTTGAGAATAAAGAGTTTCATAATGCGCTTCCTCCGTTTACAGCGTAATTTTGTGACGGGGCATCACCAGAAAAGTGCCCAATTTTGGCGTTTTTTTTTAAGATTTTGCTCTTTTTCGGCAGGATCCAATTGGATATACAAATCTTAAGCACCCAACGGACGCTTGCTTTTGGAACATTCGCTCCGGGGTTCCGTCTAGCCGGCAGACTAGAGAAACGGGTAA
Organism: Candidatus Obscuribacterales bacterium; assembly: GCA_019750335.1. Classification (GTDB taxonomy): domain Bacteria; phylum Cyanobacteriota; class Vampirovibrionia; order Obscuribacterales; family Obscuribacteraceae; genus JAIEPM01. The sequence continues at coordinate 320,677 of JAIEOQ010000005.1, read as the reverse complement.
GAATAGCCATGAAACTGAGAGTTAAATCATTGCTGTGCCAAACAATATTGATGTTGAATATAGTCAACATCGCCTCGGGCATGCCGGTAAAAGCAGAAATAATCCATTCCGAGAGATTCAGTAAGTTTATGCAGAACGCTCTATTTCAAACCTATAAAGGACCGGTTTCAAGAGTACGGCTGCTTAATGTATCGGTAAACGGCGAGGGTAAAATTTTAAACGATAGTACAGGCAAAGTTGTCGGTCAGGTTTTACCTGGCGTAAAAAATGTGTTGCGCGAAGCAGGCGCTGAGAATACATCTCTGGAAGTAAAAGTAACCAAAGCCGGCTACATCTCTGAAATCCCCTCCGGACTTTTAATTGGCACCGTATTAGGTGCAGAAGAGTAGACTAAATTTAGCGTGGGTTAATAGCTAATTCCAAAGGTCCCGGCAATGGCTCTGGTGGAGTCGGTGTTGGCTCAGGCCATGGACCAGGCTCAGGCGGTTGTGGTGCCGGCTCTGGCGGCATTGGTGGAACTGGCTTAGGTTCAGGTAAATGCCACGGTTCAGGCGGCGCCGGCTTCGGCTCTGGTGGCAATGGCTTAGGCTCTGGCGCTACTGGTTTTGGCTCAATTAAATCTACTGGATTTCGGGAGCGTAAAGACATAGAAGTTGCCTCCAATAATTTGTACGCCAGACGCACTTCTTTCAATAAAGTTGCATAGAAAGGATCACTACAAAATGTAAGCCGCAAGTTCACTCCGGAACTTGCGGCAAAACTAAACCAAAAACACTTAAATTATCAGGAAGCCTTGGGTAGTTCCGGCTTGACCAGATTTGATAATTCATCAGCGTGTTCTTCTTCTTTGGCTAAAATTTCTTCCAACAATCGGCGCGTGGTCGGGTCGTTATCAGCGATATAATGAATCATCTCTCGATAACTATCGATAGCGATTCGCTCCGCAATTAGATTTTCACGAACCATATCATTCAAGTCTTTGCCTTCAATATATTCAGCATGACTGCGAGCGCTTAAGCTGTCAGGATTGAAGTTCGGTTCACCGCCAAGCTGCGCTATGCGAGCAGCAAGTTTGTCAGCGTGAGAGAGCTCTTCGTTAGCGTGCTCAAGAAATTCTTCGGCAACCGGTTCGGCAGCGATACCTTTGGCCATAAAATAATGGCGGCGGTAACGAAGCACACAAACAATTTCAGTAGCAAGAGCATCATTCAACAATTTGACTATCGTGTCACGATTGGCACTATAACCTTGGGTAAGAGCACCGTCCTCGACATGCATGCGTGCTTGCCGACGAATCTCGCTTACATCTTTAATAAAATCATTTTCCATGACTAACTTGCCTTCCTTTTTTCTAAATTGCCACTGATTGAATGAACATAAGCTTTGGATTCACCAGAAATGGGATGACCGTCAATTTCCATTTGCAGACGCGTAAGTAAACGCATCATCGGCCAGATAGCCTCTTTCATTTCATCCAATTCATATTTGCCAATCTCTCCTCGATCGTAGCGACGACAAATATCTTCCCAAAGCTCAAACAGCTTTCGCGGCGAACTCGCATTGCGGGCTTGTTCTTGATACTCAATCAAATCAAAGGTATTCATCATAAAAATCAACCCTTTTGGAATCATATTGAACTCTCGAACAGTTAAACAGACATGTGACGATGTTGATTCGCAACCCGTTCGTGTTGCGAATCGGCAACCGACATAGCGACTGCACAGCTGGCTATTGCGAAAAGAATGGCCAAAAACACAATAAAGTCGCGTCCGACATAGTCACTTTTATATGTACTAGCTTGCATACATCTGGTCTCCGTACAATTTAACGGACAGTTCGAGTATTAATGGCGGCTTTTTCAGCGATAAGTTCCGATTTTTCATTTATTAAGCGAAATATTTTTTCTAAGAAAGAGGCAGGACAACGTTAAAGATGTCCTGCCTGCAGTTCAAGTTCCAAGAATAGCTACTCCTCTTCGTTCGGAGCCTCTTCTTCGTCTTCGTCCTCATTACAAAGGCGATCTTTGTCTTTGTTCAAACCGCAATCCTTGCCGCTAGCATCGCGCTCACGGGGACCCATCGGTTTTTCACAATGTTCGCCTTTGCGATCTTCTTTTTCATCGAGCTCTTGATCTTCAAGGTTTTTATCTCTATCTTTATTCATTTTTCTCTCCTCTCTTCTTTTTAGATTAAGACTACATCGCAGTATCGCGAGTAATTACGGCAACTGGCGTGGATGATTCGAACACTAATATCATCGGTTCGCTAGCAACCAGATCGGTATTTTTATTCAATACCAAAGTGGTAGTTCTAGAACCACTGACCGCACCGATACCGATTGAAGCTGGTACTCTACCAACGACTCCCGGCATGCCATTAGCAGAACCGGAAGGAATAACATAAGTACAAACACGGTGCGGGGCACTGCTGGACACTACATAATCAGCAGAGGCATAAGCGCTGATTGGGACTTCAGTTCCACTCGGAGTACGCAAAGTCGTAAAACGAATTACATAATCATTCGTGTTATTTTGTACGACTTCACCAATTACCGTCGAGTTGGCTGGAATCACATAATGTCCGAGCGGTACATCCTTATCCAAGCGAGCCTCAATAACTTCACCCGGCGCTAGATTTGAAGCGATTATGTCCCTCGTTAAATGCACCGGAAAAGCCAATCCGGCTGGGGCATAAAGCCTTCTTTCTACTACGGCAACCGTAGCTTGCACCGGATTTTTTCCTGTTAGATTGGCTACATAATTGTCAGTTTTGGAATCGTCAGCCAAGAAATTCTTGATTGAGTCAGCCCAGCGATTAGCTAGAGCTTCAGCAGAAAGACTTTCTACTTCAGCGCTGCCTGAATCAGCAGTGGCAACTACGCGTCCACCCAACATCACAACCCAAGCACCGTTTACACGGTCAACCGTGACAGCAGATGGCGATTTGTCACGGGATAAAACCAGAGCATTATCCAAGGCATCCTGAGCCAACCAAGCTCTGTGTTCTGCTGTATAACCTTCCGCTCCTGAGGCGATGCGAAATATGGGATCGCCTCCCATTGTCACAGCACTGCCGCTTGCAAAGCCGGCATATGCCATTTGGCTTGGTAGCAGCATGGCTAGGGACAAGCCTGCCAAAGCCAGTTTTACTTTACCGATATTCATTATATTTTCCTCTTAAACTTGCGATTAAATTACATGCTGCTTCCGGCAATAGCCAGAGCAGTCGAGCTGTGCAACTGAAGCATCAAAGGCTCGCCTTGTCCGATGCGTAATCCGGATTCTCTCTTAAAGGAGAATCTGGGAGCCGGAGCGATTGTAGAAGGATCGAGCGGTGCGCCCTTCCAGGCGCCGACAATCACACCACGTGAAGGCTGAATTTTTACTTTGAAAGCACCACTGCTGGTTATAGCTACCGGGTTGCCACAGCACTCAGCCGATGTCGGTTTGACGGAAATTGTCCGCCAGCGATTAATCCAACCAAGCACATGTCCGTCAATCGGAATTTTACGTCCGTCCGGCGTGCGGAATTCATAAAAGTCGACAGTCAAACCATCTTTATGAAAAGCCGATGCACTGTTGTATTTTGCTACCGGAACCAGCTCACCCATGGCAACGGTGCCGGACGGCAGATAAGTATCAAATGTCGGTCCAAGAGGAACATCGTGGCTTACTACGGCTTCGATTTTATCTCCAACAATTGATGTCATTGAAGAGATCGGTGTAGCAAGTTGAATCGGGAACAACATATCAGTTGTCATCACAGCAATGGCGTCATTGCGTGAAACGACAGCTTCAACTTTTTTCTCCGGAAAATTACCGGTCAATAATGCCAAATAATTGTTCATGGCTACGGTGTCAGCTAAACAATGACGAATGCTATCAGCCCATTTATTAGCCAATTCCATTTGAGTCATTCTGTTTCTGGCTGCACTATTACCATCAGCTGTAACAATATAGAATCCGTCCAAAGTTACAATCGGATTGCGATTCATAACTTCTACCCGAACGGCCGAAGGCGTTCTATTTTTTGCGGAGATAAGTGCATTATCAAGATTTTTTTGAACGATACGAGCTCGCTCGTTGGCAGACATGCCATCGGCGTTAGCATCTATTTCAAATAAACTGCCACAAGCTGTAATCAATGTTGTTCTAGCGACTACCGCTTCGGCTGACTTAGCCGGAGTAAACAAGCTGGTAGTCATCAAGGCCGCTGGTAATATGCCGGCCAACCATTTACACCGTTTGATATTCATCGAGATCACCTACTTAGAGTTGGAAACCGTATTCAAAGTTTTGCTGACTAGCAGACGGGAACATTAGTTTGAAGTTCCTTATCAGCGCCCGCACTCGATTTTCTCCTCAAAATACAGAGTCCCGCTTTAAAAGCGGGACTCTGCTGGGCAACAAGTTAAGATTGCTAGTTATGCACAATCTAAATAAGGAGTAATATGCTCCTGAATTTTCAAACGCGCCCGAGCGATTCTTGATTTTACGGTACCCAAACGAGTACCAGTAATCTCAGCAATCTCTTCATAAGACAATCCTTCTACATCCCGAAGAACTGCCACTTTTCTAAATTGATCCGGAATGTGCGACATGGCGTCAGCAAGAGCGGAAGAAAGCTCACTAACCAACAACTTACCTTCTGGCTGTGGTGCTTTATCCGGAATATCACGCGTACAGTTGTCCGAACCATCTTGTGTTTGTACAGGCTCATCCAAGGAAACAATTTGGAATTGGCGCGGACGTTTTCTCAATTCATCATAGAAAAGGTTGGTGACAATTTGATTCAACCAAGTTTTAAATGAACAGGGATTACGCAATTGATCTATTGATCGCCAAATACGAATCATTGTTTCTTGCACTAAATCAGATGTATCTTTCCAATCCGGCGCTAAACGATAAATCATTCCGATTACTGTCGACTCATATCTTTTAAATAGATATTTGAAAGCTTCTTGATCTTTTTGCTGACAAGCAATAATTAGATCCGTATCGCTCATGGCTAGGTAATCTTTCTTACCACCTTTAATTACGCGGATGTTGGATCTCATCCCTTTAATGGATGCAAGATTCGGAGTAGAAGACTTCATAGGTCATACCTCTCTTAGGGGAACGTGTCATCCGGTTATTGGATTTACCGTTGACGGCAACACTTATTGGTTGCTTTTCGTTTGGAGCGCTTTGCTCTGAGTTTATTTTGCCTCGCCTGCATAGAACTGACAATCTGAGGGAATCCCCAAACATTCTGATCAAACCCGGCAGAGCGAGCTTGCCAAAAAAGTCTTTTTACCAGCCTTTCACCAAATATTCAGAAATAATTATGGGGTACTTTGTACGGTTAACCCCACACGAAAGAGCCCGTGATTTTACATAAGCCTTTTGCTGAATAAAATCAGTATCTTTAGGCTAAAACCTTATGCTGAGCCGATTTAAGCGTTTTATTTCGCGCCGAACATTCTCATGTAGTTTTATAAACAAATCGCATATAAGGCTACCCCCTAATATCTATGGAAAGCCTTATCGGAAACGGAACCAAGACCATCTAAATACGTCACTGATTCGGGACAACTTAGTTAGATCGAGGAGCAGATATGGACGCATTTGATGTATTAAGTAGGGATAGCGCCATCATTGCCGAACGTCTGAAAGAGACAGCGGCAAATTATTCGGAATGGCATTTTGACCGGGTGTTCGAATCAACAAAAAAATCGCTTGAGTCAATCAAACAACATTTCAATAAGGAAAAACTCCTTGTCAACAATTTGAAAGATCAAGACAGCGCAAAAGAACTGGTGGAACAGTTCACCAATCAAGAAAAGGGTATAACCTCTGAAATTGAAAGCATTGTCATGCTTCACGTCGATGAGCCTGGTTTTGAACAAGAACTTGAGACTATATCGGCCAAGTTCGAGGAGCATCGTAATTTTTGCGACAAGGAATTTTATCCGCGAATGGAAGGCTTGCTTTCCCAAGAAGATATGAAAAAAGTCGACGAACAACTTGAACAAATAATATTGAGGTGAGCATATCGCCCACCTCAATATTATTGATTGAATTGATTGGATTGTTTAGTGAAACAATCCAATCAATTTTTTATGAGTACGTTCTTGCTCCGGACCGAGCTCTTCTTTGACTAGTTGGCGATATTTGCCATGCATTTTAACCAGTCTCCACTCATAGTCGTTGGAGCCGATATCTTCACCTTCTTCAAGAGCAGCAAGTGTACCTTTATCACCAAGCGCGGCAGCACCTTCGGTCATGAATTTAGCAAACCCGCCCCAAGCACCACCACTTTCCATCGGAACACCGCCAAGTTCGGTAATGGCGCTACGTAATTTCTCACTTCTTGTTGCATGAGATTCACGACATTCTTCAAGCACTCTTGAAGTTTCAGAACTTTCCACTGTTTTTAATGCTTGAGTATAAGCTTCCACAGCAGACAGTTCTCCTCTCAATAAGAAGTTCAAATCTTCAACTTCATGCGTATCCATTGGTCAAAACCTCCTAAAAGAATCGTGCACTTTTGCCGCAAGCATTTCCAAGCCATAGCTGGCGAGTTGCGCTGCTGAACTAAAACTTTTGTTGTCACTGTTATTAATCCAGACAACTTGATCATTTTCTAGCTTAGGTTCCAGATCTTGCTTGTGTCCGACAAAGGGCCAGTCCGGACCGAAGGTCATGCTTATAGCTACTGGTTCTTGCTGTAGAGCGACTCCCCAAGACATACCTTTATAGCTAACCCAGCCATCTTCAATATGTTGCATTGAAATTCCATCTTGCAACTCTCCGAGCTCAGCTCTTTCGGAATGATTGAGCTCCTCAGCTTGAACTGTAATTTCACGCATCAACTGTACGTAAAAAGCTTTTGCTTCTTGTCCCAGTTCTAAGTTTGACATGATTGCCCCCTATAAACCGGTAACACTACTGAACTTATCTGGTTGGCTACCGGCTTTGAAAAGGACAATAAATTGGTGAAAGAAGTTCCTCGCTTTGTCAAGGCACCTTTACTTGATTTCTACGTCAAACCCAAAAATTTACTACCAGCAATGCCGCCAACGCAACAACGACTAAGCGGCTTTTTGCGTGTGATCAACAAATTCGCTGGACTGATCTTTTTTCAGAACTTCGGATATTTCACCGTCTTCAATCAAATAAATGAATTCTTTGAGTTGAATTTTCAACATCCGTTGCATGTCGAAAGATAGATCATATAATTCGCGGGAAAGCTCTTTTTCAGACTGCGGATTCATAACTCCTCCTTCGAGAATAAGCACCTACATCTTTGTTTTGTTACCGGCTTATCTCTTGGCTAAATAGTTCGATCCAAACATATTGAATGACAAGATCACTACCAATATGTTCCGCCAACTGACTTTAAGTGTAAATTCCTTAACAAGAAAGGAGCCTTGCGAATAATCGCAAAACTCCTTTCTCTTATCGGCGCACTTCTATCTTGCTTTTAGAGTGCTCGACAAAATTCGTCAAGTTCTTTTTCAGCCTCTTCTTTGGCATAACCGTAACGTTCTTGCAATTTACCGGCTAACTGATCACGTTTACCTTCGACTACTTTCCAGTCATCATCGGTCAACTTACCCCACTTGGATTTAAGCTGTCCTTGCATCTGCTTCCAATTACCTTTTACTTGATCCCAGTTCATAAATTACCTCCTATAGCGGACTTTGTTATTAGGCAACTTTCTTTTCATCAATATAATGAATGTTGCTTGCAGCTTCCTTTTTCACAATCATTTCAGCGCGTTGCAATTCATGGTTATTCTCGGTATGAACCGACAAAAGAATATTGCCTTCGCGAATTCTGCTTTCGTATTGTTTTACTTCATATTCGGGAATAAATATGCCGATTACTCCCCCGATCAAGCTGCCGAGCATTACAGCAATAGCGATACATATTAAAGTAGCGAATATACTACCGGTAGCAGCAATCGCCGAGAATAGCGGCAGAGAAACTACACCGCTGACAACGACCAAACCACATATGCTTCCGAGCAGTATGCCAACACCCAATCCAATTGCAATTCCTTCCGGAGCTTTTGTATGCATCTCATAAGCTAAATCTCCGGCGCCAAATTTATCCGGTACAAGTACCGATATATCGTGAGGCTCGAATCCAGCCGTACGCAAATTCGTGATGATGGCATCAGTTTCGGGAATGCCGGGTACGATACAAATAAGCGCCTGTGACATAAAGAACTCCGAATAATGCGGAATGGCAATTTACATTCACAGTGCTCGACGGGAGATACTCTCCAGAGTTCCCTATCACTTAAAAAAGTAGAGGATGCGGATCAATAAACCCGCATCCTCTACAAATCAAAGCTGGATATTTACTATCTAGCTTTGATCGTTGTGCTTTCGGTGTAAGTCTTTACTTCCGGACGCACTTCTTTTAGCGTTTCAGTCCGCTGAGTTGATTGGACTGAAACCGCAGCTGAACGGCTTGGTTGGGGAACCGGAACACCGCGTGTTTCGACGGTCACAGACGAAGCTTCAGTACCGGTTTGAGTGGTAGCTTTAGTTTCGGTGTGGACTTCGCCAGCCATTGCAATCATTGAACTGTTGACAGAAAATCCGATGGCAACGATGCCAGCCAGGATTACATGCTTCATGTCAATTTACCTCCATAATTCAACTTAATCCAAGAGCGATCTTGAACCTGAATAGTTCCACTTTTTTTTATTACCTCTTTCTAAAGGTAAAACAAGCAAGGATGCGGTCGGGGAACCAACCCGGCAACGGGACGTCCCTCAAGCAGCCTTAATCACAGCAAAGAGGAAGTTTATAATGGATAGATTACGAAATTTAGCAATTCTTCTGGCGCTAAGCACAGCCATTGGTTTTCAATGTGCCAACGCCAGAGATATCGAAACCATCAAAACGACACAAGAAGTTGTACCGGTAGAAACTTCAACAACAACAGTTATACCGGCGGATCCTGTTTTGATTCAAGATTCATTCGGTAGTACAACTATAGTTCAACCAGCCGGCACGGCAACAGTTGAAACTAGATCTGTAGCTCCGAGCGTTGAAAAAACAACTGTCAGCAAAAAGAAGAAAGATTCACATCACTTACTTAAGTTCTTCGGCCTCAGTATATTTTAAGCTTGACGTAAAAATATCAGAGAAGAAGAGAGATGGTGCAATTGCACCATCTCTCTTCTTCTCTTGTTGTCTATCTGACAATTATTTTTGTGGCCAAGTGTAGTTTTTAACGTCTCCCACCACTTCATGTTCTGCCGGTTTTTCCTTGACCGGAGTACGCGACTTATAAAAACCTGGATTAGGCATTGAAGACGGCTCGGAAGTAATCACTCCACCTGCACCATACGATTCGGCCGCTCCACCAAGTATTGGAAAGCCATTATTGTTTCCAGCCATTGAGCCAGCTTCACTATAACTTTCGGAGCTCGCATGTGTATTAAGTTCAGCAAAACACGGACAAACCGTCGTTAAACCAACGGACACTGTCAAGATCAGAACCTGTATTTTCATAGGAATCCTCTGCGTATGATAGCCAGGAGATGACGCTGCATAATTCTTATTTATAGTTTAGCAGATCGATCCCAACAGGGGAAAACAAACCAGAGCCAGGAAAAGAAAAATAAGGCTACGGTCGCCAAAACAGCCGCCCAGGCAGTATTTTCAGTAATAATTCTCGCTATTAAGTAAAAATCCGCACACATCGACAACATAAGCGGAACCATACCTAAAGCCAAAAGCAGGGTCGCCAGTTTGATAAACTTCGGCGACACGCCATCCGGTTCACACAAACGATCGTAAGCAGCCGGCGCCATAAGCAATCCGATCGATACCATCGTTAGCATAATTGCAATCAGATGGATTATTCGCTCCGGTTGAGATAGCTTTTCGTCAAAAGCCTGATTGAAAACAGCGATTAATTGAAACCCAAACAAAGCTTGCAAGCCAGGTAAAATCAAGCGTGCTTCTTGCAGAATAAATTCCACTATTTTGCTTGTTTTTTTCGCTTCATTCTCGCCAGACGACTTTTTATGGTCAAGATCATGAGACAAAATATGCATACTCATCAACCGACCGTACGTCGTCCGGAGATCATCTCAAGCACAAACAATACACCGGCAACTAAAAGTAATCCGTGAATAAGACCGCCGCCAATTTTAGATATAAAGCCGGCTATCCACAAAAGTAGTATGAGACTGATTAAGGTATACATAAATGAAACTCTCCAAAACTTGGTAGCTTAAAGACAGTAATCATGCCGTTTTGTTCCTTATGAAAAAGAATGCTATTAGCGATCAAAACCGTCTATTTCATTCAGCTGTTTAGCTACGATTTTACGAGCCTGATTTTGGACAGCCTGCGCCTTCACAGGTTGGTGATGCTCTTCCAACCAAGCGCCTTGTTTTTTCAGCGCTTCAGCTTTTTCAAATTCGTCGCCCTTAACTGTATGGTCAGTACCGGTGATATTAGTTTCACAAGGACATTCTGCTTTCAACTGATCAATGAGTTTGTCAAAACGTTCAAGACATTGATCGTGAGCCTTGTTTTTACCAAACTTTTCACCATGAATAGTACGCTCACGCTCTAATTTACCGATGAGCTGCTCCATATAATTTCTGTCCATTATTGTTTCATCTCCCTTGTTAGGCGATTCGTTATCTATAGGAGGACAGAAAAAAGGGACTAAGGTTCCAAAGAAAAGAGTCGGTCCAGATATCTGCACCGACTCTTTTCTTTTTGTTTTTTACTTACAGTACTTTCAAGAAAGCAACCAGGTCTTTTTTCTCTTCTTTTGTAAGCTTAGTTTGAAGAATCAAGTTGAAATATTCGACCGTATCTTCAAGAGTAAGTAAGCGACCGTCATGCAAATAGGGCGGGCTGTCTTTGATGCCGCGCAAGGGGAAGGTTTTGATCGGTCCATCTGCCGACGCCATCATCCCGTTAATCATATGTGCATTATAAAAACGTTCGGCTTTCAAATTATGCATCAAATTATCGGTGTAATAAGGTGCAACGTGACATACAGCACATTGTCCTTTGCCGTTGAAAACAGCTTGACCACGAAGTTCTGCTGGTGTTGCTAGTTGCGGATCAAGCTTACCGAATACATCCAACTTCGGTGCCGGCGGAAAGTCTAGCAGCTCTTCAAACTCGGACATAAAATGAACCTGGCTACCGCGCTCAAGCGGGTTTACACCTTTCTTGGCAGCAATCACATGATCGCCGTCAAAATAAGCGGCACGTTGCTCAAATTCGGTAAAGTCTTCGACTGTTTTCAATGCGCGTTGCGAACCGAACAAACGTTGAATGTTCACCCCACGTAAAGTCGGCGTATCAAGACGATGACGAAACTCTTGTGGTCTGATGTCTCCAACCAAGTGAGTAGCGGCATTCGTATGACCGTTAGCATGGCAATCAAAACAGCTTACGCCACGGCTTGGACGCAAACTTCTTCTGTCTTCGGTTTGATTGAACTGTTGCTGTGGAAACGGTGTAACTAAAAGACGCAAACCTTCCAACTGTTTCGGATTTAAGATTCCGTTGAAAGTATCGTAATAGTTATCAATCGTAATTAGTTTGCCTTTTGACACATCACCCAAATCAGGGCGTGTCGTCAAAAAGATTGGTGCCGGAAATTTCGGTATGAAATGATCCGGTAAATCAAAATCGAGATCGAAACGTGTTAAATCACGCTTTTCTTGCTTATTCAGCTCATCAATCTCTTGCTTAGGAAATAGCATGCCGCCTTCCGGATGATTCGGGTGGGGCAGAGGCAGAAATCCTTGCGGGAAAAGATTTTTTTGTTTGATCTCAGCAGCCGGCATATTTGCCAAATCGTCCCAAGACAGACTTTGCGGGAGCTTAACTCGAATGCCATCTTGCAATGGTTTGCCGCCGGTCATTGTTTCGCCTGGAGCTGGTCGGTTGCTCAAATCATATCGTGAAGCAAGCAACGCTTGATGCCGAGCTTCAATTGCCGGTTTGGCTCCGCTCATGCGCGCAACAACCGCATCAAATGCCTCTTTGATTACTACCGGCATGTAGCTTGACTGCTTTTGCAGTTCTTGTCCATAAACAATGCCTAAACCTAAGGACATGGATGTCAGCGTTAACAGAGATACCAACACTCCTTTAGCGAACTTTTTGTGCATTATGCATCTCCTGATTCACTTGGCCTCCGGCCACGTACTTTGTACATTTTACTCAACTAGAGGTATAAGACATTAATCACTACTTGTAATCTATTCTTCGAAAACTAATGGTTGTCCGAAATTTTCCGAACTAACTAAATCAGATAGGTCGAAACGCCCGGCAAAAGGCTTATCGTCTTTGCCAGCGTAGCCAATTGCCAAAAGCGCAAGCACCAGATGATCCTCAGGAATCGAGAAGAGCTCCTTGACTTTGCTTTCCGAGAATCCTTCCATCGGCGCAGTATCCAAACCGTAAGTTTCGGCCAACAACATAAGCTGCGTAAACAAAATCATCGTTTGTTTTGTCGCCCAGAGTTTATTGTCAATCGAACTCAAATATTTTTCGGCAGAACTTTTCAAACTCTGAGCAGTATCGTCGTCGGTTATCGCACCATGCGCCTTGCTTAGAGCCAGCATTTTATCTAAATCAGTAGTCCAACTGTTTGGATGAGCACAAACAATAATAACAACCGGAGCTTCCTCGACTTTAGCTTGATTCATAGCCGCTTCTCGCAAGCGTCGTTTGTTATCTTTGTCTTGAACAAGAATCAAACGCCATGGTTGCAAGTTATAGCCTGAAGGGGCTAAAAGAGAAAGCTCCAGCAATTCTTTCAGAACATGAGTCGGTATAGGATCCGAGCGAAAGCCTTGAGTCGCTCGCCGCTGAGCAACAATTACATTAAGCGGCAGCACTTCAGTTGAAAGAGCCTCCATCATGATCCCTCCTTTATTCTCTTAGCTGATTGAGCCTGATTTAGCATGAACAATTGGTGGTTTTGCCACCGCCGGTTTTTCAATAACCATGGACTCATCCGGTTTACTTGTTAAATCCGGAGTTTGTTCAACTTCCACAGTCATATGTGTTTGAGCTGATTTTTGAATAGCTTCAATCACACGTAAATCAGCCAGCCCTTCGTAACCAGACGGTCTAGGCTCAACTACCTTAAGCACACAGTCCGAGAAATAAAGCAGCTCCGGAGCAAATTGATCATGCTTAGGCACTTTACGCTTTTCTTCATGACCGTTCGTTGTCAATTGATATTGAAGATCCCCGACATATTCATACGCCGGCTCAACCGCTACTCGTCCTTCAGTACCGATTACTTCATAGCGTGAAACATCGAATGAACCGAAGCTGCAAACAAAGCTGGCAATTTTTTCATTGGGAAATTTCAGAACTGCGCCAACAGCTTCTTCAACCTCACTAAAGCGAGGGTCTTTGCCTTGAGCAAATAGTGCCGTAACTTCAAGCGGCTCTTCCTTAAAAACATAGCGCGCAGCATTAATGCAATAAATGCCAATATCGTAAAGCGGACCGCCGCCATGCTCTCTTTGGGTGCGGATGTTATTTTCACGCACTTGCATCGTAAACGAAGAGTTGAATATACGCGGATTACCGATACGCCCGGACTGAATCAATTTAACGACTTCCATATTCGCTCTTTCAAAATGAAGTCGATAAGCAATCATCAGCCTAATATCGTTATTCTTGGCTGCATCAATCATCTCCAGGCATTCTTCAACCGAGATGCCCATCGGCTTTTCACACAAAACATGAATGCCTTTATTAGCCGCTTTCACTGTAAAATCTTTATGCAAATCGTTAGGCAGCGCTATGTATATCGCATCAAAATTTCCGCTGCTCAAGGCTTGATCATATTGATCGTAAGAATAAGTATTTTTGACATCATAACGTTTAGACACTTCTTGCAACTTTACCGGGTCATCCGACAGTAAAGTGGTTAATTCTGAATTTTCTCCGGCATGCTTAAACGCTGGTAAAACAGCAGCTTGAGCAATATGTCCCAAGCCGGCAACCGCATAACGGACTTTTTTGTTCATCTTAAACATAAGCCTGCCCCTTTGTTGATCTTCAGGCAAGACTACAGGCACGGATGAAAGTTCCGCTTCTTTCCTAAGAGTATTCACAGTATCGGAATGTATCGAATTAATCTAGCGAGCTGAACTTATTGCTCCGCTTATCGTCACCCATACACATCGTTAAAAGCTGGGGGAAACTATGACTTACCAAGTAAGTGATTTTATTGTGGAGCGCCTTACCGATTGGGGAGTTAATCGAATTTACGGTTATCCTGGCGACGGCATCAATCCGTTAATATCAGCGTTAAATCGAGCAGATGAAGCTATCGATTTCGTACAAGTTCGCCACGAAGCTATGGCGGCATTTATGGCTTGCGCTCATGCAAAATTCACCGGCGATGTCGGCGTTTGCCTAGCGACATCCGGACCCGGGGCGATACAGCTTTTAAACGGTCTTTATGATGCCAAAATGGATCATCAACCAGTCCTGGCTATTATCGGGCAGCAACAGCGTAGCGCCATCGGTGCCAGCTATATTCAAGATGTCGACTTACAAGTGCTCTTTCATGATGTAGCTCATGAATATGTAAATACAGCAACTACATCGGCACAAATCAGACATTTGCTCGATCGCTCTTTACGAATTGCACTTGCTGAAAGAACAGTTACCTGCTTAATCCTGCCACATGATATACAGTCGGAGCCGGCCGAAGCTGAGCCGAAAAGAGAACATGGTAAAACATTTTCCGGTATCGGTTATTCACGTCCACGAATGTTGCCGACAGATGTCGACTTGCAACATGCTGCCGATATCCTCAATCAGGGTACGAAAGTAGCAATTTTAGTTGGCGCCGGAGCATTAGCCGCCAGCGAAGAAATAATTCAAATAGCAAATATCTTGGGCGCCGGTGTTGCCAAAGCATTACTGGGAAAAGCGGCATTGCCCGACGAGCTCTCTTTTGTTACCGGCTCAATCGGCATGCTTGGTACTGAAGCCACACAAAAAATGATGAGCGAGTGCGACACTCTTTTGATGATCGGTTCTAACTTTCCCTATGCTGAATTCTTGCCTAAAGAAGGGCAAGCTAAAGGTGTACAAATAGACATTGACGGACGCAACTTAAGTTTGCGTTTCCCGATGGACGCCAGCCTTCAGGGAGACAGCGGTGAAACTTTACGCGCTCTTCTCCCTCTTTTGCAAATGAAAACAGATCGCAGCTGGCGAACTAAAATTGAAGGTTGGGTAAGCCACTGGTGGAAAGTAGTTGACGCACGAGCTCAAGATCCAGCCGATCCGCTTAACCCACAAAGAGTATTTTCCGAACTCTCGACAATGCTGCCTCACCGTTCAATCATCAGCGCCGATT
This sequence comes from Candidatus Obscuribacterales bacterium, assembly GCA_019750335.1. Lineage (GTDB taxonomy): Bacteria > Cyanobacteriota > Vampirovibrionia > Obscuribacterales > Obscuribacteraceae > JAIEPM01. The sequence goes on along the minus strand of JAIEOQ010000005.1, from coordinate 305,298 downwards.
CAGGCACTTCCACCGTATGGTATGCCCGCAATATCAAAATAAAGCGTGGAATGATGGCCTCGGTTTCAGGCGGTTTAGCTTCAATGGGCTGCGCCGTTCCTTACGCTATCGCCGCTAAATTTGCTTTTCCGGACAGACCGGCAATTGCTTTAGTCGGCGACGGAGCCATGCAGATGAGCGGCAATAACGAGCTAATCACCATCAGTAAATATTGGAAAGAATGGAGAGATCCACGCTTGATGGTCGTAGTTTTGAATAATCGCGACCTTAATTTCGTCACTTGGGAAATGCGGGTAATGGAAGGGGATCCCAAATTTGAAGCCTCGCAAAATATTCCTGATTTCTCCTACGCTAATTATGCCGAATCAATCGGTTTGCGCGGACTGACTATTGCCAGCATAGAAGATATGATGCCAGTCTTGAATGCAGCCGTAGTCTGTGATCGACCGGTAGTTGTTGATGTGCACTGCGATCCGAATATTCCTCCCTTGCCTCCTCATATCAGTGTAGACCAAGCACAAGCATTCACCAGCTCTATGCTTAAAGGTGATCCGGATACTCCGCAACCATTGCTCAACTCACTAACTCAGATGTGGCGGAGTATATTCCACATTCGTTAACAAAAAGGAGAGAGGCTCGAATGATCGAGCCTCTCTCCTTTTTCTAAGTCGATTTTTTTCGACCGCTCCCGCCCTTTTTCTTACCACCGCCGGTTTCTTTATTTACAGTGGCCCAAGCCCGGCGTTCAGCTTCTTTAGTACTGACACCTTTATCTTCATAGCTTTCTTCAATATGTTCAGCCATGCGCTTTTGTTTATCGGTATATTTATCTTTGCTTCCTCTAGGCATATTTTTTCCTCCGATTTTTCTTTCGTTTTTGGACGACGATCTTAAATTACAGTTCCAGGACTAACCGACGGAACTTAACCTCCAACTTTCGGTCTTTCTTGAAAACACAAGCGAGGGACAAACTATGGCACGGTCTATGTGGACTGGCATAATTGGTTTTGGAATGGTCAGTATTCCGGTCCGGTTGTATGCCGCTACTGAAAATAAATCCATTGCTTTTCATCAAATTCACAATAAATGCAAGAATCGCATAAAAGAAGTTCGCTGGTGCCCAAGCTGTGACCGAGAAATAAGTTGGGATGAAATAGAGAAAGGTTACGAATACGCCAAAGGACAGTATGTAGCTATTAGCGCTGAAGATATGGAAAACCTGCCGCTGCCGAGCAAAGAAGTAATTTCAGTATCGTCCTTCGCTTCCGAATCCGAAATAGATCCAATCTATTTTGAAAAATCATATCTATTGGAGGTCGATCAAGCGGGAGCCAGACCCTTTGCTTTATTTTTACAAGCTTTGCAAGAAAAAGGTATGACCGGTGTTGCTACTGTTGCTTTACGCACAAAAGAAAGATTGTGTCTTTTACGCCCTTTAGGCGACCTGTTGATTCTTTCAACTTTATATTATCCGGATGAAATTCGTATTGACGTCCACAACAAAAAACAAGAAAAAAAGTTGTCCCATACTAAATTATCTAAGCAAGAGCTGGATATGGCACGCAGCTTGATTGATATGATGACAAAACCTTTTGATCCGACTGAATACACGGACCATTATCGAGAAGCTCTTGCTCAAGTTATAGAAGGCAAAACCGAAGGATTGCCGACAGCTGAACGTCCGAAATCTTCCGGCAAAGTTGTAGACCTGATGGACGCCTTAAAAGCAAGCATAGTTCAAGCCAAAGGCAAACCAAAAACAGCTCGTAAAACAACAAAAGCAAAGAAACCCGCAACTCGGCGCAGTGCGGCTAAGACTAAGAAAGCAACCTCTCGTAAAAGAGGGGCCGCTTAACGTCTATGTCTTTTTTGGTACAAGATTGAGAATATTCATTTTCTTGCTTGAAAGTAAAACGTGCAAGTCATTTTTGTTGTCCAGAATATCCGACCACAAGTCGCCTTTTTCGGCAATTCGCTCAAACATATTTGTTATCGTAAAATCATCCGGATAAATATCGCTCAATTCGCTCCACTCAATTGGCGCTGAAACACAAGCTTCAGCTGTGCTGCGTGGTGAATAAGGACAAGCCAAAGTCTTGCCTCTAGCATTCATATTGTAATCAAAAAATATTTTACCGGTTCGCTTGGATACAGCCCACTCCACAGTAATATCCGCACCATGAGCTGAAACAAGATATTCGCCTAATATGCGCGCTACGGCTCTTATTCTTTCATATTCGACATTGCGCACAATCGGAATATAAATGTGCAATCCGGTACGGCCTGATGTTTTAAGATAGGACTTAATCCCGATTTGATCCAAGACCTCTTTAAGCCAAAACGCAACTTTTTTCACTTTGGCAAAGCCTTTGCTGTTAAGCTCCGGCTCTGCACCTTTAGCTTCTTTACCGCTATAAACATAAGGATCCAAATCAAAAACAATAAAGTCCGGATGGTTTAAGTCTGGCTCAGGGTTTACTCGACTGTGAGCCGTATGTAACTCTAACGAGGACATTTGTCCGAACCATAATAAAGTCGAAAGATTATTACAAATAAGATACTCTTCGTCAGTATCATTATGCTCAGAATAATATTCGACTGTATCAACAAATGACGGTCGATTCTGATTCCAATGTTTTTGAAAAAAGCGCTGTCCGCTCAAACCGCTGGGATAACGAATTAAGGTGATTGGACGGTCTTTCAGATGGGGTAATAAAATCGGCGCCATATCTAACAAATACAGAAGATAATCACGTTTTGTCAGTGGTCCGGTTTTTGTATTTCCCGGCCAGAGAATTTTATCCAAATTGGTGATTTTAATTGAGTTACCAGCCACAAGTAAATTTACGTTTTCACTTTGATCAAGTAAATGTGTGCGAATCAGCTCATCCGTTTTCGGCTCTTCAATACTTTGAGCAACTGTAGCTGGTACCGCCTTCACCACCGGTGTCGGTCCGGTTTGATGAAGATCTATATCTTCGCGTAACCGCATAAAAACAGGAACACGCAATTTTTTGTCTTGGGTTATCTCTGCATATTTGATCTCAGCAACCAGCTCCGGCGTAAGCCAAGTAACCAATCGGCCATTAGGTACTTTTTCCTTAAATGGCGAGGTTTTACGCTCAAGCGGTTTCATCAGCTTTTTCAACTTTGCTAAAAGCTGTGCGTTGAAACCAGTACCGACGTTACCGGCATAAATCAGCTCACCGCTATTGTCATAATAACCAAGCAAAAGTGAACCAAACGTGCTTTTGCGGGACCCAGTACCGGGGTTATAGCCACAAATTATAAACTCGGCACTTTGTGTTACTTTTACTTTCAACCAATTTTCCGAACGTCTGCCGGGCTCATAGATCCCTTGAGCATATTTTGCCACTATTCCTTCAAGACCTTTATCCAAGCAGATTTGAAAAGCTTGTTTGCCATCGCAATTCAGACTTTCAACAACTTTGACGCTTTCACCTGAAGAAAGAACATGACGCAGCACATTCTGTCTGTCATTAAGGGATAACCCACGCAAATCACGGTCTTTGTAATAAAGAATGTCAAAAACGTAATAGATAATTTGAACTTTTTTTGCAGCAGTAGCGGACAGCTCGTCATGCTGTTGCAGCAGCTGAAATGAAGGTTTTCCTTCTGCATCGAGAGCCACTATCTCACCATCTAAAATCAGCCGTTCATCCATATCCGCTAACTCTTGGTTAATGGCTGGATAACGATGATTCAGATTAAGCCCGCGGCGCGAAAGCATGTTCGCTTTTCCATTTTGAATGTAGGATAAAGCTCGTATACCATCTAACTTAGGCTCAAAAATCCAATCTGGTTTTGTAAATGGAGTTTTGACTAACTTCGCCAACATCGGGGCAAAAGGCTTGGGAAACGCCGCTTTCTTACCTTTATTGGCAAAATTTCGTTTACGCTTGTATTCATGTAACATAATGCAGAGAGTAAAATCAGCCCGATAAAGTTCCCCTGCCTACTAATAAGTAGACCGGAGAAACTGTATTCTCCGGTCTACTTTCCCCTAATCTTTTATCTAACTAACTGGCACGTTTGCGTGCAACAACCTTACGACTTCTCGTTTTTGGTTTATTTGTTTTAGCCGCACTAGCAGTTTTCTTAGTTGCAGCCGCTTTACGCGCTGGCACTACTTTGCCTTTATTTGCTGTTGTCTTTTTGGCTGGTTGTTTCCTTGGCTTATATTGGCGCAAAAGCTCTTCTTTGCGAGCTTTGAGTTTTTGACCAAGAGCATCCATGTCAACATCCGATCTATTCATCTCCGGAAACAGCTCATGTTCTTCTTCTTTAACGTGATGTTTGACAATCTCACCAAGAACTTTCATCTTTGCCTTGGTTTCATCAGACCCGGCAGGCATAGATTCAAGTTCAACTAATAGCACTTTCACAACATGATGCTCTTCTTTAGCTTCACCGGCGCCTTCATGATTGATCTTATCTAAAGCCGGATAGATTATCTCTTCTTCCACTTGAGCATGGATTGTCAACTCTTTAATTACTTGCTCTTTTATGGATTGTCTTTGTTTACTACCTTCTTCATACTCTTTGAAAAGGGCTTCAACCTTACGGTGATCAGCTTTAAGCAGGACTTCGGCGTTGATTTCATCTTCACTTAGTTCTTCGTTGTTACCGCCGAACAAACTTCTGATATTTAAATCCATTGATTTCACTCCTTTGATTTTACTCATTAGATGCCAATTTTTTTATCGGTCTAACCTTATTCTTGTCACTCTCGGTTTCAGCAAGAGGCTCAGCTTTACCGCTAGTATCCTCTCCCAGTTTTTCCATAATCGTTCTTCTGTGGCGCCAAGCAAACAGAGCAGCAACTGGAGTACCAACTACAATCAAAAACCCGACAGCTATTACAGCAATAAGAATTAGTGTAGTCGTTAAACTGACTACATCTTTCAACTCTTTCAAATCTTTTTTCAAGGTGGTCAGCTGATTACCAACACCAGTCACCGGCTTTTGCAGCTGAATAACCGGATTTTTCAATTCGGCAACCGGCGTATAAATCTTGTCCAATTGCTGCTCAACGTGACTCAAACGTTTATCTACAGAAGTCATGCCACCATGAATATTATTGATATCACCATGCATCACTTCCATTTGATTACTAACACCGACCATATCTTGACGCAAACCAACCATCGGTTTTTGCAGGCTGGCAATCGGCGCTTCTAAGCGCATAATTTGCTTTTGTAAATGAACAATCTGTTTTTGCATGTCAATTACTGGTTTAAATATCCATTTAATTGGATTCAAATCACCAATTGAAAAACCTTTCTTTTCTTGTTCAAAAAGTTTAGGATCTACTTCAACCCCATCAACTTGATTGACACCTTCAATCATCGCTTTGTCGACTTGTTCTTGTTTTTGCGCCGCATGCTCGATTTGTCCCTTGCTCACTTCCGGGGAGGTCTTTACAGAATTAGCAACTGGCTTTTGTGCAGGTTCGGATACGACAGACTCTTCTGCCGAAATAGCGGTAGGCACGCAAAGAGCCAAAAGAACGCTCAATGTCAAAAACTTTTTCAAAAACATATTATTTCTATCCCCTTGGTCGTCCTATTGCCAGACCAGGCTTTTTCTATTTGGTTCCCCCTATTGGAACAAGTCTTAGCGAATTCTGTCTTTGTCCACGGATACCTAACATGAGCAAACCGGTATGTATCGACCTTATTTATTGATTGCACTGCTTAACTTTCTTCCTCTGCAATGTTTCGCTGAAGAATGCGACAACATCGCTGAAATTTTGCGAAAAAGTGAGTTTCAGCATTCTATGCCGGCGAAGCTTTCAAACCAGGCTTTACAAAAAATCGCTCTGCTCGCCAAAGAAGTCGAAGCAAAAAGAAACAATTACGCCCGTGCACTAGATCTTTACTTAGGCCATATCGGAGCGGATAAAGCTGTCGATCAAGCCCGTATTGACTACGAAAAAGCACAAATCAATTTAGCTGCATACTGGAACAGCACAAAGCAGGTGCTACCAATTCTTCGTCAACAAGAAAAATCAGCTCAAGCTTGGAAGCAAAAATATCATTGCGGAGGAGCTTCGGAACTTTAGATCCGACGATGCGTCGCTCTGCAAACAATGAAATGAAGGACAAACAACATGAATCAGCCCGGTAAAGGCAAAGCCAATAAGATTAGCGGTATTCCGCTTCAAGGCTCACTGTCGCAAACAGATGAAAGCTCCGTAGAGCCAAATCGCAAAGAACAATTAAATGCTTTTCGTGAAGATACTCGTTACGAACCTTATGCTCATGATTATTTTCGTGACGAATCAGAACGCCTAGATAAGTTAGGCGGCTCAGCTCCGGCTGCACCTGATGAACATTGGTCAGAAGGCATCGCTGACGAAGCTAATGAATTTGAAGAAGAGCTTGAGGCTCTGCACAACCAAGATGAAAGCTTACAATCCGAACTGCTCGAAGATTTTGGTAGCGCAATCACTATCGGCTCCATTGTCGATGCCGAAGTTGAAGTACCAAAATCAAATCTGGACGATATGCTCGAACCTGGTGAAATGACCAACGAAGAACTGATGGCCGAACAAGAAAGCGAGGCAATCACTATTATCGAAGAACAAAGAGCTAAAGATATCGGTCCACACCGCGGCAATCAAAAAGGCAAACCTAGATAGGTGACGTTATGAAAGCAGTAACATTTGATGGCATTGGACAGGTAAAGCTCTCCGATGTACCAGAACCGCAGATTCAAGAACCGACAGATGCCGTAATCAGAATTATCGCCAGCTCTATTTGCGGTACTGATTTACACATGATTCGCGGCACAATGTCCGGCATGATACCCGGTACTATTCTTGGTCACGAGGCCGTAGGAATAGTTGAAGAAGTCGGCGAGGGAGTTACCGAGATTAAACCCGGTGACCGAGTAGTTGTCGCCTCGACTATTGCCTGCGGTAAATGTGTTTACTGCCAGGCGCAAGAGTTCTCTTCATGCGATCGGGCAAATCCTAACGGACCGGAAGCTGGCAGCGCATTTTTTGGCGGACCGGGAACGAGCGGACCCTTTCATGGCTTACAAGCCGAAAGAGCACGCATTCCTTATGCCGATACCGTACTGACTAAATTGCCGGAAGCAATCAGCAAAGAAGATGCTTTATTATTTTCAGACATATTTCCTACCGGTTATATGGGAGCTGAAATTGCCGATGTAAAGCCTGGCGATACAGTTGCCGTATTCGGCTGCGGACCGGTCGGGCAAATGGCTATTGCCAGCTCCATTCTTTTAGGCGCAAAAATTGTACTGGCGGTTGATGTTATTCCCGACCGCTTAGAGATGGCTGCGGCACAAGGTGCCATTCCAATCAATTATGAGCTTGAAGATCCGGTTGAGGCGCTCAAAAAACACAGTAATGGATATGGTCCGGACGCCTGTATCGACGCCGTCGGAGTTGACTCTCAACAAGCACATTCCGGGCCGGCTAAAAATGGTTTTTTAAGTCGACTGACTAGTTTTATCGATCAACGCTTAGTTGCACCAGCTTCTCTCATGTTCGGCAGTCAATGGCGAGCAGGAGACGCACCGTATCAAGCACTGAGATGGTGCGTTGAAGGCGTGCGCAAAAGCGGTGTTATTTCAATTATTGGCGTTTATCCACTAAATGCCGTTTCTTTTCCAATTGGTTTAGCCATGCAAAAAGCATTGACTATTCGTGCAGCTAACTGTAGTCATTCAAAATATATTCCGAAGTTATTAAAGTTGGCCGAAGAGAATGATTTTCACCCAGCCGACATACTGACACGCATGCATGTTATGGAAGATGCCATAGCTTGTTATAAACATTTTGACAAGCGTGAACCCGGCTGGATGAAAGTAGAACTTTTACCGAAAAATAACGCTGCCTAACCAGGCAAACAAATGAACGGCAATCTATAACGACGAAATAACCAAAGCAATGACAGCTAAAGCCATAACAACAGTAGTCAGCCAACCTAAGCTGTTGACCAAAGTTCCGTTAGGCTGTTCTTTACTCACTTGCTTGTCGTTACTGATTAGCATGATAATCAAAAGCAATGGCGGTGCCAGAATCCCATTAATCACAGCCGACCAGAATAAAAATGCAATCGGGCTGACTTTTAATTCGGCAATCAAAACAGCCACAAGAGTCGATAAGCTGAGAATGACGTAATACTGCTTAGCTTTGTACGGCGGGCAAGTTAATCCATCTCGCCAATTGAAAGCTTGGCAAAAAGCTCCAGCTGCTGAGAAAGTCAAAACCGGTATGGATAATAAACCACTGCCGATAATGCCCACGGCAAACAATGCTGAAGCCATAGGTCCGGCAAGCGGAGTCAGTGCAGCAGCAGCGTCAGCTGCCGTATTGATTTCGTACTTACCTGCGCTATGAAGAGTAGCTGCCGATACCAAAATAATGAAATACATTACTACGTTAGACAACAACATGCCTGTATTCACGTCAATTACAGCATTGCCGATTCGCTTCTCATCCTCTTTTCGTACCGCCAATTTTGCCGCCGAACTGAAACCAAAAGGCTTTATTGGTTTACCGTTGGCTGCCTCTTGCTGGGACTGCCAAAAGAAAAGATACGGCGAAATTGTCGTACCAAGAATCGCCACCAAAGCAGCACAATAATCACTAGTGGCTTCAAGCTTCGGTATAAAAGTAGAGCTTATAACAGCTGCCGTGTCTATTTTGATAAAAAAAGCAGTGCCGATATAAGCAAATAAAGCTAAAGTGAGCCATTTAAATACTGAGCTTATACGCTCGTATGATCCCACAAATTGAAATACAAGAACAAAAATACCGACCAAAATTGAAAATAGTGCCTGGGGTCCTGGAATCAAAAGATGAATCCCCGCCGATACCGCAGCGATATTTGCACCGGCGTTTAACACATTGGCTATTAACAACGACCAAACTACAACTTGAACTATCGGCTTTGGATAACGCTCACTGATTATTTGACACAAAGATTTTTTATAAACAATAGCTATTTTGGCGCAAAGATATTGCACCGCCGACATCATCGGAAATGTGACTAAGGCTGCCCAAAGAAAAGAATAACCGTATTTTGCTCCGGTTACAGTATAAGTTGCAATACCGGAGGGATCATCATCTGAAGCACCGGTAATCAACCCTGGCCCTAAAGCACGAAAAAAATCCTTGATCACACCTCGTTTTTTCACGGCGTTCTCTTTTTGGATAGCTGGCATCTGCAGTTTCATAGCTGCATCTACGACATGACAGAAGGCTATTTGTTCCTAAGGTACTGGAATAATAAAGGCGGTACAGACAGATTGTCCGTACCACCTTTATTCGGGAGGTAACTTTACTACGCGGTTTTCTTGCGTCGCGCTGCACTCAGTCCACTCTGACTTTTAACAGCAGACTTTTTGCTGTCAATAGTTAGGGTCGATTGCATTGAAGGAAGTGGCATTGCTTCAAGCTCTTCCTTTCTTGCCATCACTTTTTCGCTTAACTCTTCGAGATCTGCGCTACTGTCTTTCAATTTTTTGAACATCTCTTTTTCTTCTTCACGAATATGATGTCCGACCAATTCACACAGAACCGTTACTTTAGCTTCAAAATGATCTTCATCAGCCGACATATCCGAAAGCTCTGCCATTAGATGCTTGACCATATGGTGCTCTGTTTCGGCTTCTTCAACTAAATCTTCCGCATCCTCTGCTTCTTTTGAAACAACAGGATAAACAATTTCTTCTTCTACCGTAGCGTGGATGTGCAACTCAGTAATGATTGCTTCGACAATTTTTTCTTGCTCTTGTTTATTTTCCGAGTTTTTAAACTTAAAAAACAAATCGCGAACTTTTTGATGGTCTTGATGGAGTAATTCAGTAATTTCCATCGCCTCTTTCGGACTTGATTTCGTACCTTGTCTCATATCTTTTTCCTCAATTGTTATTATCGTGATGCTGACAAGCCGGTATCTCTTTGCAATTTGCAGCCAATTAGCAGCGAATGCAAAACAACTTCTGGTGAGCAGACATGGCTCTAAGACAATAGTTCCAGGGCTTGCGGTCACGAATATGTGACAATCTAAACAGGCGCCGAAATAAATCGGAAACTATAGACAATTGTTTACGTCATACCCTTACCGGAAAAAACCGGAGAAAAGGAGAGATAACAATGACTCGCTATTTAGCTTTTATAGCAGCCTTAGCTTTAACGGCAACAGCTACTATTAGTACAGTTGAGGCCAAGAAACTGACTGTCACTCAACGACATGATATTCTTTCAAATCGAATCAATAGCGCTCAAAAAGCCGGCAATTTGACTTTGAAAGAAGCCAATGATTTACGTGAAGATCTAGCCGACGTTTGCGAACGCCAAAATCGAATGAAAGCTGATAACGGCGGAAAGCTTAGCTATGCCGATATTACAAAAATCGAAAAAGACCTAAATGGCATAAGCAATAAGATTCACAAAAAACATTTGTCTAAACGAGTAGACTGAAGTCACCAATATAAAACAAAGGACCTAACTGAATATCAGCTAGGTCCTTTGTTTTTGCAGAATAAAAAACCCTCAGGACTTTTTATTCTTTTTCTCACTCTTATCGCCAATTGGAATACTACGTGAATGCTTACGATACTCTTCGGTTTTTTGAAACTTCACGCATAGGACTCCATTTTTAAAGCTGGCATCTGCATTCTCCAAATCAAGTCCTGACGGCAGATCTATCGAACGCGAAAAGGCTCCGTAACGACGTTCATTTTTACGTGTACCTTTATCGTGTGATTCTTCTTCACTTCGTTTTTCGCCTTTAATCGTCAATCTATTATCAGCAAGATTGAGATCGATATCTTTTTCTTCTATGCCCGGTAATTCGCATTCAATACGAACCTCTTTATCATCTTCCGAGACATCGATTGAGGGGACAAAATCTTTTGTGAAAGTCGGCAATAACGACATATCCGGATGGAACAGATCATCCAAAAGACGATCAAATCCTAAAAAAGACGGATGAGAAGAATCACGTTTTGCTGGGGAATTCGAGCGTCCCCAATTAAACGGATTGAGTTCGGATGACATAAAAAACCTCCTCGATAGCGGTATTGTCATTTATCGCTTCAGCAATAAACGAATCGCAGTCATTTCTATTTTTTTGATCCGACGCAACGCCGCTCTAAAAGTTCTCAATCAGTTCCGATTTTTCGCTAATTAATACAAAAACTTGGCAAAACTGAATAATTCATTCTCCGGGTTCAAATTTTGATAATTCTTGAGATCCTGTAAACTATCCACCTCAAGCCATCCATGGTTGATATTCACAGCTTTAAATTTGAATCCAGCTTGAATCAAACTTTGAATCAGGCTAGTCATATACATGTTGTCGAAATTTTTTCCATCATAGACTGCGGTTCGATCCAACTTTTCATAGAATTCAATAATACGTTCCATGGCATTGCGAGAGATTTTTAAGAGCCCGATATACTGTCCTTGGATTTCATCGTATGAAGTGGTTTTTCGCCCGATGTCAGTGATATATCCCTGATTGTCTGTGCGCAGCGTTTCCGCATCAGCTAATGGGTCATCCATACGGTATTGCCAAAGCTTTTTCCAGCCTTGGTCAATTACAACAGACAGATCGGCTGTTTCCGCAAGCAGCTTTTCCACAACAGCCACTTCAAATATGATGTCGCCGTAACTTATGATCAAGTCATCATTGAATTCTTCTTTTGCGCAAAACAAAGAAGAAACCATATTTGTCGATTCGAATAAAGGATTATGATACTTGTTTAGGTCATAAGGATCGAGCGCATGGTGCATGTGCCCCGTGACGATAGATATTTGCTCTAAGCCGAAAGACTTAAAAACAGATAACTGGTACTCGAGTATTGGTCTGTCTTTTAAGCTAACAAGACACTTTGGTGAGTTCTCGGTCAAGGGACGTAATCTTGTGCCCGTACCGGCAGCTAATATGATTACTTTCATTTGAGACGAATTACTTGCCGGTTACAGCAATCTATATTGAGCAAGGAAGCTTGGGCCCACTGTTCATATAATAATTCACCGGCTCCGATTACGGCCGGTATGCCTAATTCTCCCGACCGGATCGCCATGTGCGAATTTACGCCTCCATACATGGTGACAAAACCTTTAATGCCATGACAGAAAATCCAGTCATACCCAGGGTCGGCATTTTGAATGAAAAGAATTGCTCCGTTCAGCTTACTTTTATCATCAGTAGAAAAAACTACCGGACCGCTAATTGATTTTTGGGTTATGTAATTGGGTTCAGACTGCGGCCATTCAAAATTCCACACATTCGTTGGTTTAATGATCAACGGCGGCAAGCGTAAATGTTTTGTTTTCTCGTATTCTTCCTTTCCGGCTCTGATATTCTCCGCCAAGACGGTAGTTACATCCGCACTGGAGGCATACAGCTGTTTGATGCACTGAATATTTATAAAAGAGCAGTCATCGACTGAGAATCCGCAAGATTTACCCAAATCTTTTAAGAGCGATAAAGTATCACTTAGACTCTTGGTAAATACAAACTTGGCAAATTCTCGTCCTTCAATTGCTGCTTTCAAGAAATCCAAAAATCCAAGCACGCTATATTCAAGGTGATATTTTTGCAGAAGCTCTTCAATCTTCCGAAACTGGCTTAAATTGAGAGAAAATTCAGCGCGTTCTTTGTGTTGTTCAGCATTTTGTGTCGCCCAGTCAAAATATCTTTCTGGCTCTTCGTCATATCGCGAAGAAAGAATATCGTAAGTACCGGGACGCAAATGGCCATATTTATCTAGAAACTGAGAACGGCTAAGCTCAGAAAAATCTCTGTTCATTCGACTGCTGACAGTGTCCAGAGACGACATGAATTGATCGTACTCATTCTGATTGATTATATTTACGTTGACCAAAGATTTGAGCATTTGAACCGCAATAAAGCCTGCTCTAGCTAGTCCGGCGAAAGGCAGCGTACCATAACGCTTACAGTCTTCAATCAACCAATATATTTTTGAAAGATGATCAAGATTGCTGGTACTGATTTTTTGATATTGAACTTCTAAGCGACGAATTTTATTTATGTCTTTCTGCCATAAACCTTCTTTTTCGCCAATAATCTTATTTGTAAGCCGGCAGAGACTGTCAGTAATCGTCTCGCATTCCTCAGCGGAGAATCCGGCCGATTGCAAGCGTTTTATTCTTTCCGGCAAGTCAAAAGTGAAACATGTATAGACAACATCAAATTCAATTTTGTCGTGACTGTTGGGATTCTCTTCGAGACAATTTATATAATAGTCAACCAACCGTTCACCGAGTTCCGGTGCTAAATCTGCCGGCACAAAAGAGTTGAAGTCCACGCGCACGTCTATAAACGGCATTCCGCCGAAATTGACCAAAAGCGGAAAACTGCGAACATTTCTATAGCCGTAATTGTCACGCTGATAAGCCCAAATACTGTCCGTGACTAGCTCTTGATATAACGATAAAGCCAAAGAGCGCGGTCTGGTTCCGATAATTTCGGCAGGATTCCAATCGGGCATTACACCAAAAACAGTTCTCGTTCCCAACAAATAGGGATGAGATTTATTGAGCTTGATTGCTTTTTCTTCAATCCTTTGCAGACTAGGACGCAAACTATCAGTGCTAACCTGGTTGCCAGCGGAACAAACGAGCTGCCGGCATTGCAAAAGATAGAGCTGCCCCGAATTATCAATGGCAAACTCAATGTCGAGATTCTCACAGCCGGTAACATTCTCCAACTCATAGACAAGAGCTAGAACCGAAGCGACAGGCGCCCCCAAATCAGCAACATTGTTATGACGAAAACAATAAAAGGTCTTCAGATCGCCTGAAGCCCCGGAAGTAACCGATGCAGTCGAATGAGAATGCGTATCATAATTGATGACCACATAAGGACTGCCCGTATTCGGATCAAAGCTAAAAGCGACACCAGCACTCTTGACATTTTGCACCATCGGTTGAATCAACACATGCTCTTCAGGCTTCGTTGACTCATAAGATGCAAACACGCGATCGACAGCATTCTCGAACTCTGATTTCCCCTTTACGTCTAGCAAAGATAAAAATCGTCCGGCCTGAGAACTTGAAGAAGTATCTTCTACTGAAGCACTGCTGCGAACAATAAGGGGAACTTTAAACCACCCCTGCTCTTCAATTTTTTTTATTACTGACTGCTTTTGCGCCCCTTGCCACTCGGCAACAGTAAAACGCATCTGAGGAAGAACCACAGCCTCTTTCAGCTTTCCTTCCAGACGTTCTAAAGTTTCGGATTTAGTACCAAAGCTAAAAATCGTTGAGTCAACTACCATCTGGTCTGCTTCCGGTCAAGATATAATCTATCCCTGATCCCTTAGTTAAGTGATAACGTGCACTCTGGTCAAGTATACTGGATAACCGGTTTATCCGGAGCAGGAAAAACAACAGTAGGAAGGTTGTTATACGAACATTTGCTCGCTCAAAAATCGAATGTCGTATTTCTCGACGGTGACATTTTACGAGAAGTTTTCGGCAGCGATCTTGGCTATAGCAAAGAGGAAAGGCTGCGTAGTGCATACAGAAACGCACGACTTTGCCGATTATTATCTGACCAGGGTATAGACGTAGTGTGCGCCACAATTTCTTTGTTTCATGAAATTCAACAATGGAACAGAAAGCATATTCCCGGATACAAAGAAATCTTTTTGGACGTCCCATTGGACATCCTTGCCCGCAGAGGAAAAAAACATGTCTACGAAGAAACAGCAGAAAATCATTCTGTCGTAGGCATAAATATTCAAGAAGAAAAGCCCTTAAATCCCGATTTGACTGTGATAAACGACGGAAGCCGCTCACCACAAGAAATAGCCCTGATTTTAATCGATACGTTCTTACTTAAAAGGTAGCAAGAGGATGGAAAGCATGAAACTAAAACATGGTGATTTCACCGAATTAGCTCAACATTATCACCATCGTCCCGGCTATTCCGAAATTGTGCTGAAAGCGCTGCTCCACTTAAGTAAACACCCGGACGGCAAGCTTGATGTCGTCGATGTCGGCGCCGGAACAGGCAAGCTTACGCGACAATTATGCGAACTCGGTATCAAGTCATTGAAAGCGATTGAGCCTAATCCGGCAATGAGAGCTAACGGGCAGGAATATACCAAAGAATTTTCTTTGCAATGGCTAGAAGGCTCCGGCGAAGCCACAAATTTACCATCCGCCAGCGTCGATTGGGTTTTAATGGGCTCTTCTTTCCACTGGGTGAACTTAGAACGCGGACTAAGTGAGTTTCACCGGATACTGCGTCCGGGCGGCATGCTGACGATTCTCTGGAATCCACGAGATCTTTCCAGCTCAGAGCTGCAATTAAAAATCGATTCCAAAATCAAAGAGATTGTTCCTGAAATAAAGCGCGTATCTTCAGGCAGCGCTAAAACCACACGCGAATGGGACAAAGAACTCATTTCCACTGGACAATTTCGCGATGTTCTTTTTATGGAATCCAAACATTGTGAAATCATGTCTCAAGAACGTTATTTAGGTGCATGGCACTCGGTGAACGACATACAAGTTCAAGCCGGCTCCGAACGCTGGCAGATGATATTGGATACAATCAAAAAAGAAACCAACGGACTCTCGGAAGTTGTCGTTCCTTATCTAACACGTGCCTGGACAGCATGGCGCGTAGGTTAATTCGACAAAGCAATGCACGAAAGTAATCCGGCATCTCTTAAAGACGTGGCAAGCGAGCTCAACAATATTCTTGCCATAAATTTTTACGGGCGGAGCGGCTCACTATTTTTGCAAAGCTTGTTTGACGGACATCCCAACACGATTACTACAGCCGGCGTCTTCTTCTATTTTTTGCTTGATTTTTACGATAAAAACAGTTCTCTGGAACGCGAAGAATTAATTGAGAAGTTCTCCTCAAGTTTTGCCGCGATTTTCGATTCACGCCTGCAAACCTGGTGTGGATGGACCGATAACAACAGGGAGGAATATGGACTCACGCGCATGGGTCCTGAACAAAATCAACATTTGTCTTTGGACAAAGAAAAATTTTTGAATGCCGTTGACGAGATTTTCAACGAACATCCTGGTCCTTTAACCAGAAAAATGTTTTTTCAAACGATCCATTTGGCTTATCATCTCGGGCTCGACAGAAATCTGCCTCAGGATCGGAACTTGTTGATTGTTTTTCCAAATCATAATTTACCGCCAAAACAATCAGCCAAATTCTCTCAGGATTTTCCAAATACCAAATACATCCTCACAATCAGAGAGCCGCTTGCTACGCTGGATTCATTGCTGAAACATGCAAAAGAGGAACCAGCAGGAGCGGTGCTTAAACACATACTTTTAGACGGAACAGCAAAGCCAGGAACGGACAACAGCCGGGCTTTAAGAATCGAAGATCTAAATCAAGAGCCGGAAAAAATGCTGCACAAAATCTGCCAATGGCTCAATATTCCCTGGCACGAATCGCTTCTTTCAAGCACATTTCACGGGCTGACTTGGTGGGGGGACAAGAGCTCTTTTCCTCGCACAGGTTTTTCCACAAATAACAACAGCCAACCAAAGCAATACAGCACCCTCTCCACTATAGATCAGCTACGCCTACGCGTGCTGCTATGGGCAAAATATAAAGCCTGGAATTATCCTCTACCGAACTATTACCAAACATTATCGGCACGATTGCTCACTCTGCTCTTATTGCCTCTACCTTTCAAGGTCGAACATTCAAATGCGTTGCGCACTCGTCAAAAAATACTGAAAGCTTATAGCCAAACAAAGCTTAGCGCCCGCCTGACTTTTCGCTTATTCATTTATCGGTTTTTCATATTTATTCCAATCGACTATTTAAAGCTAAGAGTTGACCTGTTAATCGCCTGGTTGCGCTTGTTCTACCCCAAAGATGCAGTAGTGCCTCTGATATAATGTGTTTTTTCGAATGCGAAGTATCATAGCCAGGTGCATTTGTACAAACTCTTTCTATTTTTAGTATCACGACCAGCATTCTTCTCCTTCTGGTTGCTGGTGCGCAAATTATCAGCCCATGCCCTGAACTTCTCCGGTGCCGGCAGATTGTCCTGCCGCGAAAGCGGTGAACAAATCGCTCTCAACTACGTTCTTTCAAAGAGATCGAACAAAGACAAGATTGTCATATTCGATGTGGGAGCTAACATCGGACAGTACGCAAGCATGTGCGTCGATAAGCTTTCCACGACAAACACTGAATTTGAAATTTTTTCTTTCGAGCCGACTTCAGCGGCCTCCGAGTCCTTAAAACAGAGCTTACAATCAGAATCGCGCGTACGCATATTCCAGCTGGGCTTAGGCGATAAGCCGGGCGAGCAATTGATTTACATGCCCTGGCAAACCTGCACCGGAGCAAGTGCGCATCCCGGCTTCGTAGAATTCTGGCCACACAAAATATCCGGTGAGTTAATTGAAGAAAGAGTATCCATCGACACCGTAGATAATCTGATGGAAAAATATTCGTTGACCGATATTCATCTCTTAAAAATTGATGTCGAAGGTGCTGAATTCAACGTAATTGAAGGCGCAAGAAAAACACTCCAACAGCAAAAGATCAAATTCATTCAGTTTGAAATTTCACCTGCCACATTGCTGAATAAAAGCTGCCTATATGACTTCTGGCGGGAATTATCTCCTCTCTATAAATTCTTTCTGGTTATGAATCAAGGATTGGTCGAAATCAAAACTTACAGCGGGTATCTAGAGAATGCCGTTGGCGCAAGCAACTTCCTTTGCGAACTTAGATAACACCGCCGTCGCTTGGCAATCAGCAAGATTACTCTCTTTATATGTGCCTGTAAGCCCAAAGGGATTCCAAGGGCAGCGCCTTCTGTAATATAATAGGTAGGCATAATGAGATGGGAGACCTAATAAATACTGATCTCGTGTTCAGCAAATAAAGGGATCGCTTAAGGCGATCTGGTGGGGGAAGTGTGGTGAAAATCCACCGCTGTCCCGCAACTGTGAAGCAAGAAATTGCTAGTCAGACTACCCACCTGAATACAAAAAAAATTGAATTTACCTCTTCGAGGCAAGGAGGAAAATTTCTATGATCATTGGCAAGAATTGCCATTCATATGAAATCGAGTTCCTGGTCTGAAGATCAGGGGCTTTTTTGTTTCAGGTGCGGAAGTAGGCAAGAAAAAAAGGAAATTGTATGTCAAAGAAAATCGTAACGGTTGATAAGGCTGGAGCAAGACTGCGTCAGGCTTTAGCAGATGAATCCCCGTTGCAAGTGGCGGGAACGATTAATGCTTACAGCGCACTTCTGGCAGAAGAAGCCGGCTTTAAAGCGATTTATTTGTCTGGCGCCGGTGTTGCTAACGCTTCCTTCGGACTTCCGGATCTAGGGATGACCAATCTCAATGATGTTTGCGAAGACATTAGACGAATAACTTCCACAACTGATTTGCCGCTCTTGGTAGATGCCGACACCGGATTTGGAAACTATTTGGGGATTGCTCGTTGCATTCAAGAGATGACACGAGCTGGAGCTGCCGGCTGTCATATTGAAGACCAAGTGCAAGCCAAACGTTGCGGGCATCGTCCAAATAAAGCCATAGTCAGCAAAGCCGAAATGGTTGACCGGATAAAAGCAGCAGTTGATGCGCGCTTGGATCATTCTTTTGTAGTCATGGCTAGAACCGATGCGCTTGCCGTTGAAGGAATGGACGCCGCTATCGACCGGGCTATTGCTTGTGTTGAGGCCGGCGCGGACATGATCTTCCCGGAAGCAATGACCGATCTTGCCCAATACAAAACTTTTGCCGATGCAGTGAAAGTGCCGGTATTGGCTAATATTACCGAGTTTGGCAAAACCGATCTTTATACGGTTCAACAGCTCAAAGAAGCTTCAGTAAGCCTAGTACTTTATCCGTTGTCTGCCTTCAGAGCTATGAGTCAGGCAGCGCTCAGAGTTTATCAGTGCATCAAGGAGCAGGGTACTCAAGCCCCAATGCTGCCGATCATGCAAACCCGCGAAGAGCTTTATGAGGTCTTGGATTACAAGACTTATGAGGCGAAAGTCGATTCATTTTTATTACAGGAGAAAAAATAATGGCTACTAAAAAGACAGGTGGCTTAGCCGGAATTGTCGCTGGTGAATCGGCTATTTGCACTGTAGGAAAAGAAGGTAAAGGTCTCAATTATCGCGGTTATTCAATCAATGACTTAGCCGATAATGCTCGTTTTGAAGAAGTTGCCTATTTGTTGATTTATGGCAAACTTCCTAATCGGACCGAACTTGCTGCTTATGAAAAACGCTTACAATGGCTGCGCTGGCTACCGGAGCAATTGAAGTGCGCCCTTGAACAGCTGCCTGCTGAAAGCCATCCCATGGACGTGCTCAGAACCGGTTGTTCAGTGCTCGGAGTACTTGAGCAGGAAGGACAAAAACACAATCAATATGATATTGCCGATCGTCTAATTGCTGTCTTTCCATCCATGCTTTTTTATTGGCACCACTTCTCAAACTCCGGACAAAGAATAAACACTGTTACTGACGACGCGAGTATTGCCGGACATTTCTTACATTTGCTGCATGGCAAAAAACCAAGCGTTCTTCAAGAAAAAGCAATGAATGCCTCACTTGTGCTTTATGCCGAACACGAATTCAATGCATCTACTTTCGTCGCCCGTACAGTTGCTTCTACAATGCCGGATTTTTATTCATGCATCACGGCTGCTATCGGTGCTTTACGTGGCTCTCTCCACGGCGGAGCCAACGAAGCGGCAATGGAACTTATTCAACAATTCAAGTCGCCTGATGAAGCCGAACGCGGACTTTTAGAAATGCTCGACAAAAAGAAACTGATTATGGGCTTCGGTCATCGCGTTTATTCTGTATGCGATCCGCGTAATGAAACAATAAAACAGCTCTCATACGAGCTTTCTCAAACAGTAAATGACAAAGTCTTGTATCCAGTGTCTGAGCGAATCGAAGAAGTAATGTGGCGAGAGCGCAAGCTGTTTCCAAATCTCGATTTCTACAGCGCATCGGCTTATCATTTCTTGGGAATACCGACCGCGATGTTTACCCCGGTATTCGTTATTTCTCGAACTTCAGGCTGGGCAGCCCATATAATTGAGCAGCGAGCCAACAATAAATTGATCCGCCCAACCTCCAATTATATTGGACCTGAACCGACAGCCTGGGCACCTCTGGAAGCACGTCAATAACAAGGAACTAATCAAAATTATGCTTACAACAAATGAAAAAGCTGCCGTGCTTACTGACAATGCTCGTCGAGATTTCGATCAAGTAATTTTAGATATAGCCAAGTACGCGCATAGCTACGAACCAGAAAGCGAATTAGCATACGAAACAGCCCGTCTTTGTCTTATGGATACTCTTGGCTGCGGCATCCTCGCTTTACGTTATCCTGAATGTACAAAGCTGATGGGACCGGTTGTACCAGGAGCTACACTTCCTAATGGTGCGCGTGTACCGGGCACGCAGTTTACGCTCGATCCGGTGCAGGCTGCTTTCAACATCGGCTGCATGATTCGCTGGCTCGATTTCAATGACACATGGTTAGCAGCCGAGTGGGGTCATCCTTCAGATAACCTCGGCGGGATTCTTGCCGTTGCCGATTGGCTAAGCCGCGGCCGCTTGTCCGAAGGAAAGAAACCCTTGGTCATGAAAGACGTGCTTACAGCAATGATCAAAGCCCATGAGATTCAAGGTGTTCTAGCCCTGGAAAACAGTTTCAACCGGGTCGGACTTGATCATGTCGCTCTTGTCAAAGTAGCTTCAACTGCTGTAATTGCTAAGTTGTTTGATTGCACCGTTGACGAGATAGCAAATGCCGTATCTCTAGCTTTTGTTGATGGTCAAGCGTTACGTACTTATCGCCACGCCCCAAATACTGGCTCACGAAAATCCTGGGCTGCCGGCGACGCAACCAGCCGTGGCGTACGCCTGGCTCTCTTTGCGAAGAAAGGCGAGATGGGTTATCCATCAGCCCTGTCAGCACCAATCTGGGGCTTTTATGATGTTCTTTTCAAAGGTAACGAGTTCAAATTCCAAAGACCTTTCGATTCATATGTCATGGAAAATGTTCTCTTTAAAATATCCTTCCCGGCTGAGTTTCACGCACAAACAGCCGTGGAATGCGCTATTAAACTGCATCCGCAGGTTCGTGATCGACTGTCTGAAATTGACAAAATCGTTCTCACTACACACGAATCGGCCATTCGTATCATCGATAAAACCGGACCTTTGCATAATCCGGCCGATCGCGACCATTGTCTTCAGTATATGGCTGCCATCGGACTGATCTTCGGTGAGCTGACAGCTGATCATTACGAAAACAATGTTGCTGCGGATCCGCGAATTGACGCTCTTAGAGCAAAGATGCAAACTGTAGAAAACAAACGCTACAGCAAAGATTATTTGGATCCGGAAAAACGCTCAATTGCAAATGCCGTTCAGATATTCTTCAAAGACGGCTCATCTACCGAGCTGGTTGAAGTCGAATATCCGCTTGGACACAGAAGACGTCGCAACGAAGGCATCCCTGAGTTGCTTAAAAAACTAACGACAAATTTGTCTACACGTTTTCCAGCCAAGCAAGTTCAAGCAATCAATGAAGCCTGCAACAAGCAATCAGAGCTTGAACAAATGCCGGTTAACCAGTTCATCGACTTGTTCGTTATTTAACTGATTCGTTATTTAATTGACAGCTGAAACGAAGCAGCGAGCCAATATTTCTAATTTCCGGTAAAAGCCGGTTGGCGTTTTTCTATAAATGCGCCAATCCCTTCTTTTTGATCTTGTGTATTAAAGAGCTCACCAAATAATACAGCTTCTTGTTTAAGCCCTTCTTCCAGCGGCAATTCAAATCCGTTATTTATCGAGCGCTTAGCTTTTGCCACTGAAATCGGTGCTCGAGAAGCAATGGTTGCTGCCAGCTTTTTCGCTTCAGGCAATAATTCTTCTGGTGTAGTTACTTTGTTAACTAAACCCATGCGCAGGCAGTCTTGCGCCGAATAAAATTCACCGGAGAAAACCATTTCACGCGCCTTGAACAAACCGACAGCTCGCGGCAAACGTTGTGTACCGCCAAAAGAGGGCAATAATCCAAGGGTCACTTCCGGAAGCCCAAATTTTGCTTTCTCGCTGGCAATTATGATGTCGCAGGATAATGCCAACTCGCAACCGCCACCTAAAGCAAATCCGTTTACTGCTGCAATCACAGCAAAAGGTAAGTTCTCAATACTGTTAAAGGCTGCCTGAGCCGTTGTCGAAAAAGCTTGTGCAGCGGCAGGCGTCATATCGGCCATTGATTTAATATCAGCACCAGCAACAAAAGCTTTTTCGCCTGCTCCCGTAATTACCAGAGCACGAATCTCTTTATTTACAGCTATCTCTTTAGCAAAAGCAGTAAGCTCAGCCAACACTTGTGCGTTCAACGCATTTAGAGCTTGGGGACGTTGAATAGTCAATATCCCGACATGCCCTTCTTGTGTAAATTCAAGGGTTTCAAATTTCATGATAATTGCAATTCCTTTTGATTTAGAAAACGAATAATGCTTGAGAAATCCAACCGTCCACTGCCCGCTTCGCTCCACATTTTGTAAAGGTCAAATGCAGTGCTTCCAAGCGGAGTAGTGGTATGTGTTTGCAATCCTGCTTCAATTGCCAATCCTAGGTCTTTAGCCATTAAATCCACAGCAAAACCGCCAACATATTCGCGTGAGGCAGGCGTTCCATCCATTACACCCGGATATGGGTTATAAATTTCCAGAGCCCAATTTCGTCCCGAACTTTTTTGCATAATTTCGCTCAAAACTTTCGGATCAAGACCGTTAGCCACACCGAGATTTAAAGCTTCAGATGTACCAATCATCAAAATGGACAATAACAAGTTATTGCAAATTTTAGTCATCTGCCCGGCGCCGGATGGTCCAGCATGAAAAATGTTCTTACCCATACAGTTCAGATAGGGTCTGGCTCTTTCCAAAGCCTGATCCGCTCCACCGACAATAAAAGTTAGAGTAGCGTTTTGTGCGCCGACCGTACCACCGGAAACAGGCGCGTCCACCATCAGGCAATCGTGGGCTTCTGCCAACAAAGCAACACTACGAGCCGTTGTCGGATCGATGGTGCTGCTTTCAATGATTAAAGTACCTGGTTTCAGGTTATCGATAAACTCAGCAGTTATTAGCCCCGCAACATGCTTTCCCGAAGGCAGCATCGTAACCACGACATCCGCCCCATCACAAGCTTCTATCGCTGTTGTTGCCGTCTTGCCACCAGCTCTCTCAAAAGATAACATCGCCTCTTTTGACAGATCAAACCCGGTTACATCATGGTTGCTTTTCACTAAATTAACTGCCATTGGGCCGCCCATATTGCCCAAGCCAATAAATGCTATTTTTGACATAACGCCTCGTTTTTTCCTAATTCTTTTAGAGGATGTTCGCTATCTTTCCAAAGCGGGACGAAGTGACTTTCAACCCAGGAGTTTGTGATCTCTTCAAGGGTTGCCGGTTGCCATTTTGGCATTTTATCTTTGTCTACAAGCAAGGCACGAACACCTTCGACAAAATCCGGATGAATAGTACACTGAGCCGACAGATTTAACTCTGACTGGAACACAGCTTCCAAACTCAAGTTTTTACCCCGTTTTAGCTGCTCAAATATGATGTGCGCTGAGCTTGGAGATCCAGATTCAAAAGCAACAATACCGGCACTTATCCATTCGTCTTTTTGCTCGCAATTCACAAGCAACTCTTTAAACTGAGCCACCGAATCAACATTGGCAAATTCGGATACAAATGACTGATGCGCTTCGGCTGCTGATTGAAGACACTGATGTTTAGCCGAAATAGACTGCAAAATATCTGTAACTATTTCTGCATTTGCTTTATTGCTGCTTTCCCAACTTGCTTTACGCAGAGTATCAATCACTTCTTGCTTGGAGCTTGAGGCGATGTAATAATCAGCCAAGTTTAGGTACAGACAATCAGCCGCATTGATCCGGGTTCCTGTCATGCCCAGGTACAAACCAAATCCCGTTGGCATTTTATTGAGAAACCAGGTACCGCCTACATCCGGATAAAGTCCGATTGTAATTTCCGGCATAGCAAGCTTACTTTTGTCGGTTACCACACGATGAGAGGCACCAGCTGCCAAGCCAATGCCCCCACCCATGACTATTCCGTCTGCCCAAACAACAATCGGTTTCGGATAACAATGAATTTCGTAATCCAAGCGATATTCTTGGGTGAAGAATTCTAAGCAGTCAGCAGGTACTTTTCCCGGAGCATCTTTGCCTTGTTGAACAATTGCATCATGCAACTTTCGTACATCACCACCGGCACAAAACGCTTTTTCACCGGCACCCTGTAAAAACACACAGGCGACACTACTGTCTTCTTTCCATTGTTTTAGAACTTCATGGAGCTCCTTAATCATGGGCACTGTAAGTGAGTTCAAAGTCGGCTCTGAACTTAAGGTAAGAACACCTACCCCAGCTTTTTGTTCGCAAACAATATGTTGGTATTTAGTCATTTGCATTACCTAATTTGTAGTGTCGCTCCTTCTTCGAGCATTTTTTTCGAAATGATTACCCGCATTATCTCGTTTGTACCTTCTACAACTTGGTGCATACGAGCGTCGCGCATCAACCGTTCCACCGGATACTCTTGGGTACAACCGTAACCGCCAAATATTTGTACCGCCTGATTACAAACATTAAAAGCAAGGTCAGTAGCCAGTCTTTTCGCCATTGCACAGTACGTTGTTGCTTGAGCATCCTTGCCATCGAGCTTAGAAGCAGCAAGCCGCACCATCTGCCGCGAAGCGATAACCTCTGTAGCCATATCGGCAATCATGAATTGTAGCGCCTGAAATTGTGCCAGTTTTTTTCCAAACTGTTCACGTTCTTGCATATACCTTTGGGCATGTGTCAAAGCTGCTTGAGCCGCACCGACAGAGCAAGTGCCAACATTGATTCGCCCGCCATCCAAGCCTTTAAGTGCAATCTTAAAGCCTTCGCCTAACTTACCGAGAAGATACTCTTGCGGCACTTTAACATTGTCAAAATAAATCGCTTTTGTCGGTTGTGTGTTCCAGCCAAGCTTTTTCTCGTTCTCGCCAAAAGAGATTCCCTCAAGTGTGGTCGGTATGATGAAAGTGCTGATCTCTTTCTCTCCGGTTTTAACCATCACCACCAACACATCGCTTTCGCCGGCTCCGGATACAAAAGCTTTTGTGCCGTTAATAAGATAATATTCGCCTTGTTTAACGGCGGTTGTTTTAAGACTAGCGGCATCCGATCCGGAGCCAGGTTCAGTTAGACAATAAGAGCCGAAGCTTTCTCCTGATGCCAGCTCAGGACAAAATTTTGCACGCGCTTCCGGCGTACCGAATTCATCGATCATCCAGGTAACCATATTGTGGATGGTGATATAGGCGGCAGTAGATGGACAGCCAGCCGCTAGCTCCTCAAAAATGATTGCCGCATCGAGCCTGGTTAAACCTAGACCGCCCACGTCTTCTTTGACATATACGCCGCAGAATCCTGATTCGGCAGCTTTTCTAATAGCTTCTTTTGGGAAAGTTTTTTTTGTATCCCATCCAGACGCATGGGCAGCAAGTTCTTTCTGAGCGAAACTTCTGGCTACTTCCTGGTAAGCGAGTTGATCTTCTGTTAAGTTAAAATCCATAGTTTTGCCTGATTGTGTGTCTGATGAAGGGCTTATTTACGTTGGCACGTAGCTTTATTGCAAAAAAAAATTCCTGATCTTCGATCAGGAACTACATCTCGTATGAATCGCAATTCTTTGCGATCACAGAAATCTTCCTCCTTGCCTCGAAGAGGTAAATTCAATTTTTTTTGTATTCAGGTGGGTAGTCTGACTAGCAATTTCTTGCTTCACAGTTGCGGGACAGCGGTGGATTTTCACCACACTTCCCCCACCAGATCGCTTCAAGCGATCCCTTTAATTACTGAATACAGCTTCAGTTTGTATTTCACTTCCCCTTAGCTACTGCCGACCGACAGTATAAGGTGCTCGATCCAAAAGGGTGCTTGTATATTTATTATCTGTGCCCGAGTCGCCCTATTTCGCAGCTACTTGCGATTTTGTGTGAAACATCTAACTCCATTAATCGCGAATGTTTCAGTAGCAATATTATGCTTGGCAAGAGACTGGCTCTGAAGTTAAGATTGTATTTGCGCGAAATGCCATACCATTTTGCCGCAGAATTATTCGAATGCCTGAAAGAATAGCATCAGCATATTTCCAACAAGGGTTTCATTCATTATACGGAGAAGGTAAAAGTGAGGAGGGAATATAAAAGCGCATCAATTATGAGATATGCAATTCTCAGCATTGCCATTACAGTATTCGGTTCAGTCGTATTTGCCGATGAGCAATCAGTACCACTAGAAGGTGCCGTTAGCCAAGAATCCGACAAATACACCTTAATGCCAATGAATCCCAAAGAAGATGTTTCCAACCTTAAGCCGGGTGATTATATTGTTTCTTGGGCTGGCTCAGAATTTGTCCAAATACGATTCGATCCCGCATTTCCATGGGACCCCAGATACCCCGATATGTATCACCTCTCAGGCGGCCTAGACCCAGCAGTATCCGCCCGCTGGCCTGGTCCTAAGAATGGCGCAAGTCCTATCACAAGGATAGAAGACCGAGGCGACAAAACATATTTTTACGCACGCAACGACGAACAAGGACCGCGTGGCTGGATCGACAAGAAATATTTCGCGCGACGAGCTGATGGTGCCTTTTGCTATCATTATAAATTTGATTATTCAAACCTGCCAGCATCCTGGCGGCCGAAATGACCAGTAGTTCGAAATGAATCTACAGGAGTTGAACATGGAATTCGCGTTATTATTAGCTTTTCTCGTAGGTGCCTTGATTGGCGCGCTTCTTCTATGGTTTGTTCTCCGCGACAAGCTAAAAAGCCCCAAAAGCACTCCTGAAAACGAGCAACAAATTCTACTTTTAACGGAACGCGTCGACACTAAAGAAACGCAATTGCTACAGCTCAAAAATGGGCTGGAAATTACCCAGGCTGATTTATCCGATTATAAGATGAAACTGGCTGCTGCTGAAGAGCGCAACACCAGGATTCCGGATTTGGAAACCACAGTCAGCCAAAAAGAAAAACAATTGCTGGATTACGTTGATCAAAACACCAAATTGCAGGTAAAAGTTCAGGAGCTTGAAACAAGCAAGACTGAGCTTACAAAAGGCTTTGAGGAAAAATTGCAGCTAATCAATGAAGCAAAGGAAAAACTTCAAGAAGCATTTAAGGCTCTCTCGGCTGATGCCTTGGATGTGAACAACAAGACATTTATCAATTTAGCCAACTCAATTTTTGAAAAATATCAGATAAGTGCCAAGAATGATTTAGAAACCCGGCAAAAGGCAATCGATCAGCTAGTTAAACCTTTAGGTGACTCTCTGAAAGATGTGGAAGGCAAGATTCAGGAGCTTGAAAAATCTAGGATTGGCGCCTATGAAGTTCTGACTAATCAGGTAGGACAACTTATCGATACACAAAACAAATTACAGCAAGCTTTACGTACTCCGAATACACGTGGGCGCTGGGGTGAATTCCAGCTCAAAAGAGTTGTTGAAATTGCAGGCATGCAAGAACACTGTGATTTTATTGAACAGGATACGATTACCGGTGACGAGGGACGACTTCGTCCCGACATGGTGGTACAGCTACCAGAAGGTAAAAAAATAGTGGTCGATTCTAAGGTTCCTTTACAGGCATACTTAAATGCGGTAGAAGCACAAGACGATGGTTCTAGAAGCCTGCATCTAAAAGATCACGAACGACAAGTACGCCAACATATACAGCAGTTGGCGGCTAAGGACTATGCTTCTCAAATTGCTCCATCACCCGATTTTGTTGTGATGTTTATTCCCAACGATGCTATTTTGGCAGCCGCTTACCAAGAAGAGCCGGAAATAATTGAATTTGCGGTAAAAAATAAAGTGCTTGTAGCTACTCCGATGACTCTTATGGCTTTGCTACACACGGTTGCCTACGTTTGGCGTCAAGAAAAAATAGCAGAAAATGCTTCTAAAATTAGCGATCTCGGTCGAACACTATACAACAGAATCAGCACCTTAACCGGACATTTTATCGAACTGAAAAAAGGACTTGAGAAATCAGTTGATGCCTATAACAAAGTCACCATATCTTTAGAGACACGAGTATTGACCACTGTCCGAAAATTCAAAGAACTAGGTGCCGCCGATGGCAAGGACATTAATATCATCGAAACATCAGATGCAGCACCAAGACAATTACACACTTTGAATACAATGACTCACGAAACTGCCGAAGAAATTGAAGTTTCAGATGCTGAAGCACTTAACTAGGGCATAGCACCAACAAAATGCAAAAACAATCCGAGCAGCTCATATTCTCCCCATCCGATCTGATTCGCTTCATGGAATCAGAATTTGTTACTTGGATGAACAGGTATCATCTTGAGTTTCCTGGAACTTATCAACCAGACGAAGATGATGCAACCAGTAAAATTTTACAAAATCTGGGTCTTGATCACGAGAGAGCATTCGTTGATCAATTGAAAAGTCAGGGACGTGAAGTAGTTGATGTTTCATCAGAATCTGACAAATTTGCAGCCACTCTCACGGCCATGCAAGAAGGCAAAGAAGTAGTTTATCAAGCGGCGTTGCGCGATCAAAATTTTGCTGGTTATGCCGACTTTCTTATTAAAGTGCCAGGAGAATCAAGTTTAGGTAATTACCACTATGAGCCTTGGGACACCAAATTAGCGCTTAAATCCAAGCCTTATTTTCTTATTCAGCTTGCATGCTACGCAGATATGCTCAGACTGGCACAGGATCACTTGCCTAGAAACGTACACGTGGTACTTGGCGACAAAAGAGTGCACTCGTTACGCACAGAAGATTATTTGTATTTTTATCGACAGTTGCGACAAGCTCTGTTGCATCAGCAGCAAAATTTCGATTCAAATAATCCACCGGATTTTATTGGTCTTGAAGAATTCGGACGCTGGACAACACACGCGAAAGAATTGATGGAAAAGAAAGATCATCTTTGCCGCGTAGCCAATATAAGAACCGTGCAAATAAAAAAACTATATGCTGTAGGCATTAATACAATGACTGATATAGCACAGTCGCGGCTTTCTACCATTCCTAAAATGCAAGAGCCGATATTTGCAACGCTAAAGCAGCAGGCTCGATTGCAAATTGAATCAAAAGGGCTTCCAAAACCGAAATTTGAAATCGTTCAACCGCAAACCAAAGGATTTGGGCTAACTTTACTCCCTCCCACTTCACCGTTGGATGTTTACTTTGACATGGAAGGATACCCATTAACAGAAGGCGGGTTAGAGTACCTCTTCGGTGCCACAATAATAAATAACGGAAAACCAGAATTTATCGATTGGTGGGCTCATACCGGAGAAGAAGAAAAGTTAGCTTTTGAAACTTTCATAGACTGGCTTTATAAGCGCTGGCAGAAAGATCCATTGATGCACGTTTATCACTATGCATCCTATGAAAAGACTGCCTTACGAAAGCTCATGGGTAAGTATGGCACCAAAGAAAATGAAGTCGATGCTCTTCTCAGGAATGAGGTTTTTGTCGATCTGTATACCGTCGTCAGACAATCACTCAAAGTCGGTGAGCCAAGTTATTCAATTAAAAACATTGAGCGTTTATACAAAGAAAAGCGCGAAGGAGATGTTGCCACAGCTCTTGATTCAGTAGTCTTCTACCAACGTTGGCTTGATGAAAGAGATGGGAATGATTGGCAAACATCTGAAATTCTTAGACAAATTCGTAATTACAACAATGATGATTGTGACTCCACCTGGCAATTGGCTGAGTGGTTAAGAGTGTTGCAACATGAGCACGGCATAAGATGGCAAGCAAAGGAGCTAAAAGAAGCCAAAGACACAAAGTCTGCGCAAGCCCGGGCGGCAGCAACAGAATTGGCTTTGAAGATGCTGGAAGACATTCCCGTTGATCCAAATAAAAAAACAGAGAACATGCGTATCCGCGAGCTATTGGCTCACTTGCTCGAGTTTCATTGGAGAGAAGCTAAGCCGGTATTTTGGGCAAAATATGATCGTCATGAAATGACTGAGGAAGAATTATTTGACGATCCCGGCTGCTTAGCTGGACTAGTTAGAACTGACACAGCTCGAAGGCAGGTTGCACGATCATATCTATATGATTACCGGTTTGATCCCAATCAAGACACAAAGATTGATTCAGAAGATAGTTGCTTTTACGCCCATGATCTCGAAGAGAGTATAACAGTCGCAGAAATTGACGTAGACAAAGGAAGGGTCTCGCTCAAAAGAGCCACACATCTGGCAGCACCACCCAACAAGCTCAGCTTGATCAAAAATGAGTATGTTGATGCTACCGCAATTGCACAGTCAATTTGCCAAACAGCAAACGCTTTTCTCAAGGGAAAAGAGCTGCCTTCCGCCTTAAATGATTTTCTTTGCCGGAGAAGACCAAGAATTAGCGGTCTAGAATCAGGAGCCTTGATTCAGCCAGAGCAAGATTTAACATCCGGTGCTGTAGATATCATCTCCAAACTTCAAAACTCCTATTTATGTATCCAGGGACCTCCAGGCAGCGGCAAAACATATACGGCTGCCAAAGCAATTGTCGAACTGCTGAAACAAGGCAAAAGAGTTGGTGTAACCTCAAACAGCCACAAGGCAATCGCTAAGCTTATGGACGATGTAGCAACAGAAGCGGACGAATGCAAGATCACATTACGAGCAGCCAAACTTCAATCTGACAATGACAATTTTCATGTTGAGAGCAATAAGATTCAACCTCTTAAGCCTAAAGATTTTTTTGAATCACATACAAGATCAATCACGTTAGTTGGTGGAACAGCATGGGCTTTCAGCGACACGCGTGCAGTTGGTTTGTTGGATTATTTGTTTGTCGATGAAGCTGGTCAGGTATCCTTGGCAAATTTAGTCGGCGTAGCACCAAGCGCTCGCAATTTAATTTTGATCGGCGACCAGATGCAACTATCGCAACCGTTGCAAGGAACACATCCAGGGGAAAGCGGACAGTCTATCCTTGATTATCTACTTCAAGGTAAACAAATCATCCCAGATGATCTCGGAATTTTTCTTGGTGTCACCCGTAGATTACATCCGGATGTTTGCAAATTTATTTCCGGTGCCATATATGAAGATCGCCTTAAGCCATTTGCTGATACAGAACAGCGAGTAGTGAAGCTACCTGCTTCTTCCAATGGGCCCGCGCTCAAGCCTTCAGGCATACTCTACGTACCAGTTGTGCACGAAGGAAATTCACAAGACAGCGAGGAAGAAGCCGCTGCTATTGTTCAAATCGTACAAGAGCTACTAAAATGCTCGTTTGCGGATGGTGAGACAATCAAACCAGTTGATCTGAATCATATCTTGATCGTGGCTCCATACAATATGCAGGTACGTCGATTAAAAACCTGCATTCCGGGCGCTAAGGTAGGATCAGTAGATAAATTTCAAGGACAGGAAGCGCCGATAGTCATTGTATCGATGTGCTCCAGCACCGGAGATGCATCCCCAAGAGGACTGGAATTTATATTCAGTAAAAACAGACTGAATGTTGCAATCTCACGCGCAAAATCTTTGGCAATAGTTGTTGGCAGCCCAGCGTTAGCACGAACACATTGCAACCGGATTGAACAGATTGAACTTGTGAATCTGTTTTGCAGAATAGTTAATCATGCTTAAGCTTGAGGGAAGAGTGGGGCACTCGTATTCTCTTGCGAAGAGCTGCGCAACTTTTACAATTTCGTTGTCATAGAGGTAGATAAAACAACCATTTTGTCCACCTCCATGACAACTTCAAAATTTGGCTTGCCACCTAGCGATGGGGTATTATTTTCGTCGTGCTAATCGCTGGCTGGGCGCCAATCCGTTTCTGAGTTTCTAAATGCCGCGCCAAAGGACTAAATTTGATCTGCCGGGACATGATGAGGCAAAAGCTCATCGGCATACGTTCCTGATGTGGCCAGCCGCTTGGAAGAAATACAAGGAAGCTACGGGACTGAAGTGGAAGTCGGTGCAGTTCGACGCACAAAAGAAAAAAAGCATTCCTGAAGAGCCGGGCGTTTACGCATTCATCATTATGCCTGAGAAATCCGCTGGGTTACAGCCGACTTACCTGGTATACATTGGACAAACCACCAAGCAGACACTGCGTGAACGATTCGGGCAATACATAACTGAAATAAGCTCTGGCAAAGGCAGGCCAAAGCTTGTGGCAAACCTACCCAAATATGTGGGCTACACATACTTCTTCTATGCAGTAATTCCTGCCGGTGGGAAAGCAACGCCGGAAGCAATAGAGGATCAATTGTTAGGCGGGTTCGTGCCGCCATTTAATACGGAGTTCAAGGGCGAGGTAGGTAAATTTGTGAGGGCATTTGCGTAATGAAGAAGGATGCAAAAGGAAGAAGATTGCTTCTGCCAGCCCTCAGAGGCAGCATGGGAGATTGGATCTACTATGTCTGTATAATGAAGATGAGTGACATAGCTGACAGAGTGCAGCCGGTGGCCGACATTCATGAAACTCAGACATTGTCGGACTACATACAAAGGCAACTACAAGAAGGTCACTCTGACTTGATCAAAGGCTACCTGCTCTCTCAACAGCAAAGACTCTTCAATGCTCTTGTCATAGGAGTTTATGGCGGTTCGCCGGAGTGGTGCGAAGTTGCAGTGCGCAGGACGGACAAGTCAGCGAAATTAGATGATCAGGAAACGGAACTGGCGGGCGTGCTAGGCTTTCTAAGCCTTGACGGGGGTGAAGAACTATTCGCGATCGACGGGCAACATCGCGTAGTAGGAATTCAAAAGGCATTAGCCGAGGACAGAGAGCTCGGCGACGAAGAGATTGCATGCCTTTTCGTTGCGCACTCGAAAACGCAGATAGGAACTGAACGAACTCGCCGTCTATTCACCGTTCTAAATAGGCACGCAAAAGCCGTAAGCACGATGGAGCTGATTGCACTCGATGATGACGATGTAATTGCAATCATCACGCGTCGTTTAATTGACAATTATTCTTTGTTTCAGGACAAGATTTACATCAAGAAAACCAAAAATATTCCCGCTTCCGACGACTCCAGTGTCACAAGCATTGTCGCTCTGTATGACGCATTGAACGATTTTTTCAAAGAGAAGAGGAATTGGAACGTTTTCAAACGCGAGCGACCAGCCGATGACGTAATAGCAAAATATTACGGTCGAGCAGTGAGTGTGCTCGATGTGTTGCAAAAGAATATGCCTGCATTGGCAGAGGTGGCTAAAAGCAAAACATCTGCGCATGCGGTTAAAAAATATCGCACGGCACAGGGCGGGCATTTGATCTTCAGACCAATCGGTTTCCAGCTCATCCTGCAGTCATTGAAATTGTTGATGGAGCAAGGCATCAGTCTGGATGATTCGGTAAAAAGACTGTCTAAGGTACCGTGGGAACTGAGTCAGGAGCCCTGGTCCGGGCTTTTGTGGAACCCGGTTGGGAAACGAATGATAACCGCCAAGGAAAACCAAAAGGCAGCCTTGAAAGTAATCGCTTATGGAGTTGGTCTGGATCTAAAAACGCTGAACTCAACCAAAACGGCATTGCAAACGGAGCTTGACAATCTTCAATCCGGGATCAAGCCCAAAAAATATGTTTAAGCAATTCGACTGCGTAGTCAGAATGCTTGCCGCCGTGTGCCCATGACGATTAGTGAGAGTGCGCCTTCAATGTCGATATGCTTCGGGCGGAGCAAGAAATTGTCTTTGACGTGTGCCGCGAAAAACTCGTCAAAGAGGTATTGCATGCCTCCATCAGCCAACTCATCGCACAATTTGATTGTCTTTCTATAGTCGAGGATGGTTTCAGTGTTGCAATCTGAGGCTTTCCAGGCTATTGCTCGAAGCGTAGGCCATTCTGGATCTTCTTTGATCTCATTTAGCGTGAAGGGCGTGTAACTTGTTTTAACTTCGTTTTTCTTTCCAACATTGAAGCCGAGAGCGGCGGCAAAGCTGTACAGTTGAGTGTATTTTTCGAAGATCCAGTATTCGTTATCCTGCGCGATTTTTCCTCTTCGACACAGGGTCTCGTAAAGGAATCGCCAGCGATCATTCACACGGAAATCAGGATTTTTTGGTTCTGCTTGGACCGTCATTTTATACACCTACCTTGGCTTTTGTTCGGACGGGCTGCCATGTTGCAACGGGAAACTCCTTCAGCTTCGAATGGAACATCTCGACGGCATCAATCTCAAAGACTTTTCCAAATTTGCCGGAACCTCGTAAGGCCTCGGCTTCCTCTTCTTGGATCTCGGTATCCGTGCCGAGCATAATCCACTGGCTTGTTTTAGAGGGAAGGAAATTGAGGCAACCGTCACGGTGCGCGCCAGATAATCTGCCTAACGGGGTATCCATTAGTAGTGGCATTTCGAGATTGCCGCAGGCTTCGATTAGCGCGCAGATGTAAGCCAAGGAAACAATTTGCCTCTGTCCGCTCGAAATTTGGGATAACATGGGTCTTCCCAAGGCATTTTCAACTTCGAGATGGAAGTCGTCTGTAATCACAATTCCAGTAAGACTTTCCAGCGTTTCCTCACTAGCCATTTTCTTGAATGCTGCACTGGCGAGATGCGCTAGTTTGTCGCGCACTACGGTGGTGTATCTGTTACTGACTTGTTTTAAGCAATCGATGGAAGCCTTAAGGGCTGCGCGCTGGCGTTGATATTCTTTGGTGAGCTCACTTTTCTTGCTAAGCTCATCGATTTTGTCATCCAGAGCGATACCTTCCTGCTTCTTGGTGTGTATTTGAGGTTCGAGAGAACCGATCTTTCGTTCGTATGTGGCCTTATCTTGCTTAAACTGCTTAAGCAGTGTTGCCAGCTTTTGTACATCCAGATCTTTGGAATCACCGAGTTCTTCTTCAATTCGCTGGAGTGACTTTTGCAACGTCTCGATCTCGTCGCGACTCGAATTGATTGCGAGTACAGCCTCCTCGAATTGACGATTCTTGTCGGAGCCAAGTTGTTGAACCTTTGCCAATTTTATGCAGAGCTGCACTAGCTCGTCTTGTCCTGGAATTCCTTTCTTGCTGAGGTAATCACGTATCTTGTCCTGCTCCTTACTGCCTTGGGCTAGGTGTGTGCCGCAAATACACAGCTGATTTTGGAGCAACCCTTGTATAAATTCTTCCTTGACCTCGGAAGGCAGTTCTCCTCTTTCGACCTTTCCATTCAAGTCGGCATACAACTCCGCAACTGGGGCATAAGCCAAACCGGGCGCCAAGGTAGCGAGAACTGACCGCAGTTGTTTGGTTCTTTCCTTCCATAGTGTTTCCTTCTCGGAAATCTGATTGGTAACCTCATGTCGCTTTTGTTGCAGTAGAACGCTTTGCTGATTTTCATTCAGTTTTGTTTCTATCTGCGAGATTTCCTTATCAACGATTTCCGAGTTCTGGTGAGCCAGGTCAAGGTCTGCTTCCAGAGAAATGATTTCTTGATCGACCTTGAGTTTTCGTTCCGTGATTGCCTCAAGTTCAGAGCTGGAATTCACGCGTATTAATTGGGTTAGTTTATCCTCTTGCTTCTTCAGCGCTTTGATGGCCTGCTCCAATGTGTCTAATTGCAGCAGTGTACGGATGCCGCGCTTGATCTCGCCTTTTTGTTCGTCTCCTGGACGAGTGAGTTTTTCCATTCTTTCGCCATCGAATAGGAAAAAATCTCTCAGTCGAGAAGGAAGGATCTGATTTATTCTTGCGTCGATTTCGTTTTTGTCTTTGTTGAGCGGTTTGGTATCGCCAGAACTCGTTCTAACTTCTAAAGACACTGGTCCATCTTGTTGGGCTATTTCACCATCACTGTTTTTGCAGCCTTGGATCTCCCGCTTGACGACGTAATGCTCACCGTTGTCGGTGAAGGCTAGTTCGACTGAGGCTGTGGTTGGTGTGCCTGGCTGTCGGTCGAGAAGCAGCTCGTTGACGAGTGTCAATCCATGTTTAGCTGCCAGCGGTGATAGGTTATCCTGATCGAGCGCCTTGTCACTGTAGAGGCAAAACATTATGGCTCGAAAAATGCCTGTCTTGCCATAACCGTTTGCGCCTCGGATGAGGGTTACGTTCTGACTGGAGTCGGTTCCGGCGAACGTTATCAGGTGTTCGCCAAGGTATTGGCGGAAGTTCTTGAGTCGTAGGTACTCTAGTTTCATTTGTCAAATTCCCTGAAAATGCGGGTTAATTTCTGATCGAGGACATTACTTACATGGTCTGCAATGTTTGTAATGCCTTTGTTGGTTGCGTCTTGCGCAAGTTCAATAGTGAGCTTGCAAATTGCTTTGCTAAGTTCATCTGGCTCCTTTTGAAGCTCCTCGAAGAGAAGCTGGTTTATATCTACATTCATTGTGTTGTCCTCGGTGTCAATCTGGTCGGCGTTGGGTGTTTTGATAGATTTCCCACGGCTCTTGATAGAGCATATCTTCCATACCGTAAAACTTACAGGCCTCGAACACAGTTTTAGTGGCGGTATGCTTGGTTCGCGAAAGACTATTGAATTCCACGATTCTTGGAAGCTCGCGTCGTAGGAGGCTTTGTGCTAGATCGTGTGGATAATCATTGATGTAGCCCCAGGGTCCGACGACAAAGTCATATATTTCTGGAGGCTGTTTGCCCGGATAGTTTCGGAGCAGGCGGCCTCGTCTTTGTATAAACTCTTTTGGATTGGTGGTACTAGCTAGGATGTAGGCTCGCTGGGTGGCAGGAATGTCCACGCCTTCATCCAGACACTTAATGGCCACAAGGCCCTCTAGTTCCCCGTCGGCGAAAGCTTGCAAGATGCTGGCGCGTTCGGTTTGCGAGACGTCATAAACAAATTTATGCACTTTGAGTCCAAGTCCGCTGAGAGCAGCTACGACATCTGCGTGTTCACCTGGGCTGCAGTAGTAGAGATTATGCGTATACCGTCCCTGTTCAGTTAGCGCGCGTTGACGGTGTTCGGCAATAAGGGCCAATAACTTTGGAATCTTTTCGCTTGCAGTGCCGACGAGTCTTGCGCGCTTCCTGAGAAGGTGTTGTACATGCTCGTCTTCTATGCCGGCATTAAGAACGGCTCTGCTGATTTGCCTGGTCAAGTTCGCATACTCTTGCAGCTCGTCATGCGTGAGCTCAACACAAACTGGAAAA
Organism: Candidatus Obscuribacterales bacterium; assembly: GCA_019750335.1. Lineage (GTDB taxonomy): Bacteria > Cyanobacteriota > Vampirovibrionia > Obscuribacterales > Obscuribacteraceae > JAIEPM01. Next base: position 268,052 of record JAIEOQ010000005.1, on the reverse strand, counting down.
TAGCTATAACTAGCGAGTGCTCCGGCATCTATAGCGTCCTTCAATCCGTACTCAATGACAGTCTTCTTGAAATATTGCCGCAAGAAGTCAGTTCCTTGATCGTCGAACCACCGAGAGGCAGTTGCGGTCAAGCCGATCCTAAAGTCAGCGGATTCTGGGAGCGCATTTCGCAGTTTTGATGCACCGAGATTGTGTACTTCATCAGCAATGAGAAGCCAGGGAGCTGGCAGCTTATCCATCACTTCGCGGAATTTAGCACCGGATGCGGTGCTGTGCGTAGCAACGATGCACAAAGATTTTGATATTCCCGCGCGAAATTCGAGCATTTTTCTCTTAACTTCGGCTTGCCACGTTGTGTAACTTCCCATGCAGACAATTGGTGACAGTTCGTATTGCTCCAATTCGTTCGTCCATTGTTCTACTAGATGCGTAAACGGTGCCAAAACTACAATCGCCAAGCGACCTTTATCTGCCAATACGCGCAAGGCAGCTGATATGGCGGTGAATGTTTTACCGGAGCCCGTCGCCATCTCGAAGAGCCCTTGACAATCGTTCTGTATCCAGGCTTGAATGGCCTTTTCCTGATAATCACGTGTTTGCCGCGAAGCCTTGGCGCTAGGGTTGTTTACTGTTTTTCCCCTAAAAAGCTCTTGGTATTGTTCGCCAACCATTATTAGGTTTCTCCTTGCGGCTTCTGGTATGCCTACAGTTGTGATCGTTGTGTCATTTCCTTTCCACTTCTCCGCAAATGATTTTTCATAGTCGTAGAAGTAATCCTTTCCAATACCCCAGTTAGTGAAGACACTAAGGGTTTCTTCATTGATTGCAGCTTGTGAGCTATCGTTTTGAGAGCCAAATACAGCCACGGCATTATTCTGGGCATCATAAAACAGTGACAGCTTTGAGTGCATAATGCCACCATCCAAGCGGCCAATTGGGACAGAAAATCGCAGGTCTAGGATGTCATTTTGAATCAACCAGCTAAGTGCTCCCAGAGTTTGGCGTTCCAGGTTCGCTTTAAGCTCTTCGACAGCTTGATTGATCGCGAATTCGACTACACCTTCTGGGGACTGTCCCAAACCAGCTTGTTTGATTGTTTCCCAATCAGTGGGCGACAACTTGACGGAAGTTAAAATGCGGGCTCGACCACTGTTAGTGATGAAGTGAGCAAACCCAAGTGCCACTTCCTTAAGCCATAACGATGAGAAGAAGCCAACGGCTCGATCGTAGGAGACGGATCTTGAGAGCAAGGGAACTATAAGCTCTCTATATAAATCGCTGTCAACGCTGGAATATGTCGTCCGGAGAGGCAGCTCTTTGAGCGTCATAACGGTGTGGGTAGTGGTCATACCTTGGTATACCTCTGCCTACCAATTGAGCTGAGCATTACTGATTGTCCCTCGTCAATTAATTCGACAGAGGAGCCATCAAAAAACACATCTTCCCTTCTGAGGCCTGCGCCAAGGTCGAGCAATCCTTGGGCTTTGGTGTAATTCTCAATTTTCTTAAGGTCGATCCGGTAGTTATCAAAAACCATTCCGATCAGATAACCGATTAGATCATCGAAGTCGTCCACGTCAAAGTCATTATCTTTGAGTACGAAGGCTTCATGGAAAACATAGGCAATGTCAAGTTGTTCAATGATAGAAATCAGAAGTTGTGTGTTCCATTCGAAAGGGTCATTCAATGGTGGCAGCTTGGAAAAATAATTTGTAAGAAACCAATCGAAGCTTACATGGGGAAGTCGATCTTTAGCGCGACAATCACTTGCATCGAGTAGCGTTTGCTTGACTAAATCAAGGGTTTCTGGCGTGCAGCCGATTGTTTCAGCATGGACATAGCAGTTTTTATAACAGCAGAGCAAATCGCTCCAGTAAAGGGCCATCTTGATGGAGCCCTGTTTATAGCCCCTCTGTTGACAAAATTCCTTCTCCAATTGTTCGACAGAAACATAGTTTCCGTAAGCTCGAATCCATTCCGAAATTTCTTTGCTCAGTGCACGATCAATGGAGTTTTCTAAAGTGACCTGCAATCGGGTGACTTTGAATTTTACGTGCTGCAAGTTAGAGAGAAGTTTCTCCATTGAGTGGGGATCAAGATTGCGATTGCAGACAGCATTCCAAAGTATGGGGTATTTGGCTCGTATGTGTCGGATGTTGAAGTGTGCTAACTGCTCAAGCTCTTGCTCAATTTTTAGTATCAGTGCATCTAGCGCGTCATTTGAAACTTGGATATGGGTGATGTGGAGGAAGTTAGTACCTATTCTTACAATGTCACCACAGCGGCTTAGCGTATTCTCGGTTTCGTAGGGGCGCCACCCTCTTTCGCCAAAATATTTGAGAATCTGTTTCTTCGAAACCGGGCTATTTTCTTTTACAAATTGCTCAACAAGCTCGGTTTGCTTGAGATTTTTGACCGCAGCACTAGCATCCCGGATTCTGGGATAGTCGTCCAAAATCAGCCTGTCATGAGCAATGCACCTCATGAGTGAATACAATGCCGCAGAGGTAGGAATACCGCCCTTGATTAAGCGAGCTTTCTTGCGGTCGAATAACAAATGTACTTTGAGATCTGGAATGACTTTGTCGAATTCGTTGATACAGTCGCTGATCAGCTCATGAACAAGCTGCATATCGGGATTTATGTTTTGTTTGTGAATATAAAATCCAGTATCCCAAAGAAGAATGTCGTGGTCTCTTGTTAAGACCTGTTGGATGTACCGAGGGCCACCTCGTTTCTCCAATCCTGGTATAACCGCGCACAATGTTTGCCAAATTTGTTCTCCGGACTTGTAGATGAAGGCACCGGTCGGGAATTGGCGGCTGAATTCGTAAGTGACGAGTTCAAATAAACCTACGTCCTTTTTCCTAAATGAACCGAGTTGTGTTTCTACGAAATAGTTTTTGGTTACTGCGGCACCAATTGCGCTTATGACTTGAGTAGATATTTGCTGCCGCGATTTCTGTGATGCGATTTCTGTTAATGTGGTGGCCGCAGATTCTATGATCTGGTCGTGAGAAACAAGGTCGACGCTGGTCTTGAGATTTTTACTGATACGGTGAGCTATCAATTCGTAGATATTCGAGCCTGATTCGGTGATAGCATGATGTAAGTCTCGATGCCAAATTAGATCTATCTGTTCATCAAAAAACACTTCGATGTCGAGAACGTCCATTAGGACATTGAGGATTTCACGATGGTCTACGTGCATAACGCAAGTTGTCCATTCCATCACCCCGCCGTGCTGAAGGATCAAATCGCTGATCGGTTTCTTTATTGGGGATAGTAGTGGCGAGAAGGAGCGTTGGATTGTTTTGACCGAGCGCGCCTCGATTTGTCTGATTCTTTCCCGTGTGACGTTGTACTTTCGTCCTAGCTCATCGAGGGTAGGTTTGCCGGTAGAGGATAATCGGCGTTCGCGAAAGATCTGCAGATTTCGATGGTCCAAAATTTGAGGGAGCTTTGCTTCGACCTGAAGGCAGATGTGCATCAATTGGTGCAGCAAGCATTCGGTCGATGAGAGCTTTAACGGAAGCGTCCTTAACCCTATCCTAAAGGCGTAAGAGGAGGTTTCTGCCCAAGCTCTGTGTCCAAGATCAATCACGACTTGGCGAACTTGCGGAGCATAGATTTGCCAAAGGTATGTGTAGCCGTTTCTCTCCAAAGCTGATTTTGTGTCGTTAGAGAAAGGTGCTGATTTGATCTGTTGGAAAAGAGGATTCTCTGCCTGAGAGCATGACGAGGGGTCGGCTGGGTCACTCTCTGGTGCTTCGAGTCCAAGCATTGGTTCGTCAAGACTGGGCTGAGTGTTATTGACTAAGGACCAAGCCTTGAGACCTGTGTCTTTGCCCAGCAATAGAATGAAGCTTGCGGCTGGTAGTGCACGTAGTTTAGTGATGTCATCCAGCGCACAATCGTCGAGATTCGCCGCAAGCTCATCGCCCAACAGTTCTTTTAGGTCGACCTTGGGTAGATCAACCTCCGGCTCTTCAATGACGCGATGTGGAGTCTGATCGCCATCGTGAGTGGGCACGGTACCGAAGCGGAGAGAAAGTAATTGCTCGGAAGTTAGAAAGGATTCTAGGCGCTCGTTTATGTGTTTTAGGGTGTCCAGTCCGCAATTTTTGTATGACCGTATTTGTTCGGCAGTAAGTTTTGCTAGTTGCCCTACGGTTGCAATCCTGTTGCGCGTGAGTATGTTGAATGCTCTTACATTCAGGTCGAGGTGTTGGATGCTTTTTTCAGCCAAGACGGTCAGCTGATAGGGGATAACGAGCAACGGTTCCGACTGTTGTGGATATGCTTGGATGGATTCTTTTACCACCGGACCAGAATCGGATATTACGTGACCGCAATCGGAACATACAACTTGAGACGTGCCATCAGGATTTTTGTTATTGCGTTGAAGTACATGAAAGCATTCGCGGGGTTCGTCGGACTGTGGCTCCATTGGTGAGGTGCATGGTTGTGCGTAAAAATATTGAAGCATCGAAGAGTCATCGATAATTCTGCCGCCTTCGTAATTAATCGCAGGAATGAGGCCACTTATGTCTGCTTGGATGACTTCGGCAAGAATGTCTAAGCCAATTCCTCTCAGTGAATCCATTCGCTTTAGAGTGAGTGTGTTCAGGAAAATGACAGCATTACGATCAAGCGATGATTCGTGCAGTAGGCGGTTATCACCAATTGGAAAATCTATGAGCACTGGATTATGGGTGGTTGGTCTTGAATATCGTGACAGGCTTCCAGCGAAAGAGGCTCCGTAAAGTCCCAGGAGTCGTACAAATTTGAAGAAGGTTGGTAGATCGGTTTTAGCGAGAGTGCATGTTCGCAGCATGTCTACGTCGATGTCAGCGAAGCTGTGAATACCGAATTCATTTGCGAAATCCAGTAACAGCGAGCAGTCATCGGGGTTAATTGTTCTGAGAGATAACCAATCAGGGATAACAAGCATTAGCTTTGATCATTCCAATGATAATCGGATCACTATGTTTATGGTCACTAATTTTACTTTGCAAGACTGCAGAATATCTACAGTGCCGCTGCGTGCACGCATTTCGCAATCATGAGGCCCAGAGAATGGTCATTTGTTCTGTTTGGGCGAGCTGGCGAGCTAGTCAGAAAAGCAGTTTCCAAGTCAAGAAGGCAAAAATGGTTGTCATCCGCCAGGCTTTGCGATACCATACATACAGATGGGGACACTTGGACAGTGAGAAAGAAATTAAGTTCACTCTTTTGACTTTTGCATAGCAAATCGATAGACGTTTGATCTACCAAGCGATATTTCCAATCAAGCAAGCTTGCTGAAATTGGCATTGACAGCGGAACGCATAGAATATTTTTCTTGAATTAAGAGTGAATTTAGATCATAGTAAGAGGCGGATACTCGTTATATGCGGGAGAGAAGCAAATGCCAGTTGTGCAACTACAGCATGAGACACGAAACAGCCCAACATTTGCTCGGCATGAAACATTCCCTCCTCGAAACGGTTGGTTGAAAAAGGGATTCGATGCCTTATGCAAGGACGTATCCGTATTCAACCGTGACGATGCGCCAATAGTTCTTGGGGTTGGGAAGAACATGGCCAAAGCGATTCGCTATTGGTGTTTGGCATTCAAGCTTGCAGAAGAAGTTACAGATAAGGCAACGAAGACAAAACACGTCGAACCAACAGAGTTTGGCCAGAGGTTACTCTCGGATACCGGGTGGGACCCGTATTTGGAAGACGAAGGTTCACTTTGGCTGTTGCATTGGAAGCTCTTGAAGAACCCGTGTACAGCTACGACTTGGTCGTTTGTGTTTAACCATCTACGTCATCCTGAATTTTCCACCGACGACCTACTGAGTGAGCTGCAAGGGTTTATCGATCTTACTTGGCCTGATTCAAGCTTCTCGGAAACCACGCTTGGGAACGACGTCTCCTGCTTAACGAGGATGTACTGCCGAGAGGAGGGAAGCAAAAATGTCTCTGAGGAAACGATTAGTTCTCCTTTCGCGGGACTCAATTTGTTAACTCGGCTGGTAGGTGGTAAACACATTGCATTTCACATCGGTGCTAAGTCAAACTTGCCACCGCACATTGTGGCAGCGGCATCGCTTGAATATGCCAGTGAGACACGCAGAAGCGAGCAGTCGATAAACGTTTCCCAACTACTCTACGGACATGGCGGTCCCGGGTTGGCTTTCAAATTGTCGGAGTCGGCTCTTTATTCGGCATTAGAAACGGTTGCAACAAAACGCAAAGACACAGTCCTCTCGGACACCGCCGGAGTTGTGCAGCTGCAATTTTCAGGAGACCCAGCCAAGATTGCAGAGGCAATTCTAGGAAACTATTTCGGAGCAATACGGAGATAAAAATTAATGGCACTGCTTTCCGAGCATATTCATCTGAAGCGTCGATATTATCGCTCGATAAATTTGGAGCGAGATTTAGACAGCGCTGAGGCCCTTGAAGGTTACGTAGTAACTCCAAGAGGTGCGCACGCGCTTGAGAGGATTCTCTCAGCGATTGGATTGCAGAGAGCAAGTCGTGCCTGGACGTTAACCGGCGCATATGGAACGGGTAAGTCTTCATTCGCTCATTTTTTGTTGAGTCTCTGTGGTCCGTCACAAAGCGCCTCGCGAAAAACTGGCAAGCAGATATTGAATTCGGCGAGCGCAGGGGGCAAGTCTGATTTATCTAAATTCGCTAGTCGCATTGGAGTTCGGGGCGTTGTGCGAGCTGTCGCGACAGCACAGCGAGAGCCCGTCGCACACACGGTGCTCAAGGCGCTAAATCGCGGGGTTCAAGAATATTGGTCGGAGGCGCCAGGTCGGAAACCGGATGTTTTCTACGCGTTACAGGATCAATGCAAGCGACTCAAGGCGAATGCGACTATTGACTCCGGCGTAGTTTTAGAATTCGTCGAAGAAGTAGCTCGGGTGGCAAGCACCGGAGTTGTTATTGTTTTGGATGAGTTAGGCAAAGGGCTAGAGTTCGCGGCGCTGCATCAAGCTGATGGCGATCTATACTTGCTCCAACAACTTGCGGAATTCAAATCGCCTTCTCCTGATAGCGCGATTTTTGTAATTGGGCTGCTACATCAAAGTTTTGCGGAATATGGTCAGGGATTATCGAGTGCCCAGCGTACTGAGTGGTCGAAAATACAAGGAAGATTTGAAGACATACCTTTTACAAACTCAGCCAGTGAAGCTATTCGACTTATTTCGCAAGCAATTGAATACTCGAATGAAAAATGGCTGGGAACGCTCACAAAGAGCTGTGCAAAAAGCTGGCAACGCGAGATAGCCGGCATCGTGCCTGAATTTTCGTCAAACGAAACAATGTTGGCTGAATTGATGCCATTGCATCCGATTGCGGCAGTCGCACTGCCACTTCTCTGTAATCGGTTTGCTCAAAATGACCGCTCGCTGTTCACTTTCTTGACCAGTGATGAGCCGCATTCATTTACTCACTTCCTGGAAAACCACGAGGTTTCGAAGGATACCCTGCCAATGATGAAGCTCGACAGCCTGTATGACTACTTTGTGGATGTAGTTGGGAGCAACATTCATTCGCGTCCGCATTTAAGTCGTTGGGTGGAGATCCAAGGACGCATAACGGAATCTATTGGTCTTGATCCAGACGAACTCCGTTTGCTTAAGGCAATTGGAATATTGAACTTAATTGCAAGTGCCGGCACGTTACGGGCAAGTCGTAACCTTGTGGCTTTATCTATGTGCGATGCGCCGGACAATGAATTTGAAGTGCAGCGCTGGAAGAATTTAATTGACTCTATCGCAGAGCGGAGATTGATAACCTATCGCAGACAATTAGATGAGCTACGGGTCTGGGAAGGATCGGATTTCAATATTGAGCAATCGTTGCAACTAATTATTCAAGCGGAAAGGCGGTCGCTGTCTGATCTGTTGAATAAATCAGCGCCGCTAGGCCCTGTTGTGCCGCAACGACATAATTATCAGTTCGGCACGTTTAGGTACTTAGAGCAGCGTTTTGTAAGCGAAGCGAAGGAGTTAGAAGGACTTAATACAGAATCATCGACTGCAGATGGGTTGGTATTGTTCTGGGTTGGTCCAGAGCGATGCAAAAGTGCGCCGGACTACACAAATGATGGGAAACCAATAGTTCTACTGAACGCATCGAATGTTTCTGTCGTCCAGAATGCAGTGCACGAGCTATCGGCTCTACAACGAATCCGGCAAGAATCGCCGGAGTTGCAAACCGACGGAGTGGCGCGACGAGAGATCAGACAACGGACTTTTATTGCAAAGCGGCACCTAGATGCTGTGCTGTCAGAGTGTTTCGAGTTCAAGAATGGCACCACGGCTTATGTTATTGGTGAGAAATGTTCGATCAAATCACATAGACATTTGGTTGCCTGTCTTTCGGACATTTCCGACGAAGTCTATGGCTCGACACCGCGATTGCATAACGAGCTAATAAATCGCAGAGAATTGACTTCGCAAGGAGCAAAGGCACGCAGAGAGCTAATCGAAGCTCTGGTGTTGAAGCACGACGTTCCCGAGCTCGGTCTGAAGGGGTTTGGACCAGAAGTAAGCATGTATAAGTCGGTCTTGCAGAAAACAGGCATCCATAGACCGATTCGTAAAAGCGATCGTTGGGAAATCGGCGCTCCGACAGATACAGGAGTGCAAGCAGTTTGGGATGCGATTGAACATTTTTGCATTGAAAGTGTAGAGGCGCCGCGAACGGTGTCGGAATTGTATGAGCTTTTGTCCAAGGCACCGTATGGTGTCAAATCTGGGGTTATTCCAGTGTTATTTGCGGCTGTTCTAATAGCTCGCAGTGACGATGTGTGCATTTACAAGGACGGATCGTTTTTGCCGATTCTTGGGCCAGAACATTTCGAGTTGCTTGTAAAAGATCCAAGTCGTTTTGCTGTGAAGCACTTTGTCACAACTGGTTTGAGAGCTCAGGTCTTCAAAGAAATTGAAGAGCTGGTGTCGCGGCCCGACAAACAACCCGGCAAAAGCAGGAACGCAAGTTTACTTAGTGTGGTGAAACCACTGGTGCAATTTGTTAAATCGTTACCGGCGTATACCAGGAGGACACGAAATCTTTCAGCACAAGCTATTTCTGTTCGGGATGCAATCATCAACGCGAAACAACCAGATGAACTGTTGTTTGTAGCGATACCCGAAGCGTTGGGATTATCCGAGATAGTTCCAAAAGACAAAGAAAATACAGGCAAGGCGCGAGAATTGCGACTAGGCTTATTAAATGCCCTGCGGGAGCTGCAGCTCGCACACGAAGAAATGATTTCTGAGTGCCAGGCGCTCCTTTGTGAGGCATTTCGCATTAATGCACCCTCATTGCGCCAAACACTTAGAATGCGGGGACAGACTCTGTCCTTGAACATGCCCAATGGAGAATTTGCGAGCTTCGTTTCGCACATTGTGGACGATGATGTGGATGATCGGGTTTGGCTAACCAGGTTATTAATGATCATTGGTGATAAACCCGCCGAATCCTGGAGTGATGAAGACCTTGATCTATTCAAGGAAGGGGTGGGTACATTCGCAAAACGCTTCAACAACTTTGAGTCAATTCAGTCAAACTTGCAGCATGCTCCAGGTGCGGGATATGAAGCGAAAAAGATCACGTTGACGCAATCTTCGGGGAAAGAAGCGCAAAAAATTCTGTGGATCGATGCAGCCAAAGATCAAAGCGTTAGCAGAATTGTTGATGAGATCATTCGGGAAAAGCTGCAATCAAATCCGGAATTATATGATGCGGTGGTATCTAAGCTTGCGGAACGTTTGCTTTCTGCGGTCGGGTCGGAATCGAGAAGCCGGAGAGGTGAAGCATGAGCAAGGCAATTCGTCATGTATTGGGTCTATCGGGCGGAAAAGACAGTGCAGCGCTTGCCGTCTATATGCACAAGAAAGTGCCCAATATGGAGTATTTTTTTTGCGACACAAAAAAAGAGCTGGCAGAAACGTATGAATACCTGGAAAAGCTAAAGGCACGGCTTGGTATCACAATAACCTACCTCAGTGCCGAGCGCGGATTCGACCATTGGCTAGATGTATACGGTGGTGTGCTGCCCTCACCCCAAATACGGTGGTGCACCAAGCAATTGAAAATTAAGCCACTAGAACAGTTCATCGGAGATGACGAAGCGGTAAGTTACATTGGTATTCGCGCTGACGAGAAGCGCGATGGCTACATTTCTACAAAGCCCAGTATCAAGCCAGTCTATCCGTTCAAAGAAGACGGGTTGGTAAAGGCTGACATCATACGCATATTGGAAGAAAGCGGAATAGGGATGCCGTCTTATTACAAGTGGCGGTCACGGTCGGGGTGCTACTTTTGTTTTTTCCAGCGCAAGTACGAGTGGGTTAGGCTTTCTGAGGAACATCCAGACTTATTTGCACAAGCCGTAGCTTACGAGCAAAATCACAGCGACGGACGGACATTCACTTGGAGCCAAGGCGAGTCGCTAATAGAACTTGTGGCTCGGAAGGAAGCGATCATCGCAGACCATGAAAAGGCAATGCTACAAGAGGTGGCTAGACGCCCTAATCAACCGTTAGCGCAAGCACTTGAAGCTGTCTTGGATGATGAGGATGACACCTTGCCCTGTCTGGCATGTCACCTTTGAGTATGACCATGGATCACAGGAAGCCAATATTCTTCGATTATCTATCGACCACACCGGTAGATCCAAGAGTTGTGACTGCCGTGGCGGAAGCGATGACGTCGTTAATTGGTAATGCAAGTAGCGTCGATCATGTCTTGGGAACGGAATCCGGCCAGGCCGTTGAAGTAGCACGCAAGCAAGTTAGTGAGTTAGTGAACGGCAAGCGCGCCAAAGTGGTGTTCACTTCAGGTGCGACCGAGTCTATCAATTTGGTGGTCAACCACGTTGTTAAAAGGGGCGAACGTCACAGGAAGGCTAAGCTGGTCTGTTCACCTACAGAGCATGCTGCAGTTCTGGAGAGTTGTGAAATAGCCGCAGAATCGGGTCTGGCGGAAATTAGCTATCTGAAAGTGGATTGCCAGGGTCGTCTGTGCCTTGAAAGCCTTCGTCAGGCAGTGGGAAACGACGCAGACCTTGTATGCGTAATGGCGGCTAACAACGAGGTGGGCAACATTTACCCAACGGAAGAGGTTGCTCGCTTGTGCACCGAATCTGGTACCGCCTTGCTTTGTGATGCGTCACAAGCGGTAGGGAAAATTCCAGTGCGGTTCGACGAGTGGGGACTGACATACTTGGTGTTGTCCTCCCATAAGATTTATGGACCGAAGGGGGTGGGAGCCCTCATTTCACAACGTGATTCACTGCCACAAGCCATGTTTGGCGGTGGCCATCAGGAATATGGAATTCGTCCAGGAACGATTAACGTGCCTGGTATAGTTGGATTTGGGGAGGCAGCTCGCTTACGCGCGGAAGAGATGACAATTGACGAACCAAGAATCGCTGCCCTGAGAGATCGTCTTCAGCATAACTTACAGCAGAGGATTGAAGCGCTGGTCGTGAACGGTGATCAGGATGCTCGGCTGTCTGGGAGTCTTCACATTTCTATTCCTGGTGCGACGAACGATGCTATGATCGCTCGTCTTCGCGATGTACTAGCTATATCGCGGGGAGCGGCATGCTCATCTGGCATAGAACAACCATCACATGTGCTTACGGCTATGGAGCTGCAGAGCGAACTGAAGGACTCAGCCTTGCGGTTAGGCATAGGGAAATTCACAACTGATGAAGAGGTCGATCAATGCGTGTCCATCATCTCGCAGGCAGCTTCTGAGGTTAGAAAGGCACTTGGCTGGCATGCTTTGGAGGACTCAATTGCCTGATGTCGATCGAACAGTCGTTGAGCACAGAAATTGACCGGCATAAGGCTGCGATAATTCGTTCTGATTTGTCTCGTCCTGTTAAGATGGCTGTAGAGGCTGGATTTCTTAAGGAGTCGGTTACATTTTTCGATTACGGTTGTGGGCACGGCGGTGATGTCGAGCGAATTGCGACGCTTGGTGCTATAGCCTCCGGATGGGACCCTTACTTCCGTCCGGACACGGAGCGGAAAGCAGCTGACGTTGTTAACCTGGGCTACGTACTGAACGTGATTGAAAATCCAGAAGAACGCAAAGATGTGCTGCGGTCTGCCTGGTCACTGGCGAAATCTGTTTTGGTTGTGTCTGCCCAAGTACTCTTGGATTACTTGGGCGACAAGGTTGTAGCCTTTGGGGACGGCGTTCTTACAAAGAGAAACACGTTCCAAAAGGTCTTTAAGCAAGAGGAGTTGAAGGAATACATAGACTCGACGCTTGGTGTTGATTGTGTGCCGGCAGGGCTCGGAATTTACTTTGTATTTCGTCGAGATCAAGACGCAGAAGCGTTCCGCGCATCTCGTTTTCACAGTCGGCGTTCAACACCGCGAGTCCGGCTTAAGATCAAGACGTTCGAGGAATGTGAAAGCATACTTCAACCATTGATAGATTTTGTTAGTGAACGTGGACGTATACCGTTGCGTGGGGAGCTAGGCAACGAAGCTGAGATCTTGAAGGAATTAGGCTCGCTTAGCCGAGCATTCAAATTAGTGGTTGAAGCTACGAGTCGAGAAGAATGGGATGAACTAATACAGAAAAGAAAGCAGGATTTTTCTCTCTATATTGCACTGAGCAAGTTTGGCAAGCGGCCGCGAATTGGACAGCTTGCAAGCGAGTTGCAGAATGATATAAAGGCGTTTTTTGGCTCTTACAAATCTGCTTGCGATAATGCCGATCAACTGTTGTTCAGTCTCGGACAGCCTGGGATTATAGCTAAGACATGCTCGACCAGTAAAATCGGCAAACTGTTGCCTGACTCGCTGTACGTTCATATAAGTGCGCTTGAAGAGCTCGATCTGATTCTTCGGTTGTATGAAGGCTGTGCTAGTCGCACCGTTGGACGCATGGATGATGCCACGCTTGTCAAATTTCACATTGATGCACCGAAAATTTCTTACTTGTTTTATCCAGATTTTGATGACGAGGCTCATCCTTCTCTAAAAACAAGTATGCGCATAGATCTGCGTGACTTGCATGTGAAGTATTCGGATTATACAGAGTCACAGAACCCGCCTATATTGCATCGGAAGGAGACTTTTGTCGCGCCCACGTACCCTCTGTTTGAGAAGTTCGCAGAGCTCACTCGCCAGGAAGAGGAACTCGGTCTTCTTGTTAATGGCTCAACTATCGGTAATCGCAAGGGCTGGGCCGATAGACTCGGCAGTGCTGGTGTCGTGATTGAAGATCACAGTGTTCGGAAGACTGGTGTTACTTGACCTTGTCCATCCGGCGCTTACAAAGGTCGCTGAGTTCTTGACGGGCTTGCTGGGATAGTTGAGTAATGTCGGTAGTGAGCTTGAATTCGGTCTTTCCGACAGGCGTTATGACACCGTGTTTGGTAAGTGCTTCTTTGGGATATTTTGTCAATTTCGGTCCGTATGTTGCTGGAGTGCCGCCCTCAAGGTCAGCACATTTTCTTGCGATCTGATCCACGGAAGCCTGTCCGTGGTTCTCTAACAGCGCAATGATAAACGCCGGTTGATATACGTGAGATATAGACATCTTGGAACTAATAAACTGGCGAAGCTGTTCTGGTGACACGGACCTATTCCTGTGCAAGCATCCTCTAGTAAACCGCTTGTTAATCTAGCACAAGTTAGGTGGGATTGGTTGCGAAAGATTCATGGGTCGCGCCCTGCGTTAGGTAGCGTGGTGAAAGACCCAACAGTTGCTTGGCAGGGAATGGAAGACTGCATAAGACACACTTGGCATTCTCACAAACGGCAATTTTCAAGAAGAAAACTGCTAATAACCTTGGCTGACGAATCCAGAGGCTAATGAATTCTCGTAAACCGTTCTTGAAATAGTTGCTCTAACATCACACAATAGAGACGAGTTTCGAGAATTTGTGAGAATAAAAAATGCTCATTGGTTATGCACGAGTTTCAACGAATGACCAGAGCCTTCAATTGCAGTTGGATGCTCTGAAAAAGGCAGGCTGCAAGCGTATTTTCACGGATAAACTAAGTGGAGCGCACAAGAATCGGCCTGGCTTAGATGAGACTCTGTCTCATTTGCGCGCGGAGGACACACTTGTAGTGTGGAAACTTGATCGCTTAGGACGAACAGTAAAGGGGCTGGTTGATTTGGTCGCGCAACTTGATGCTGAAAAGATCAATTTCCGCAGTCTCACAGATGGTATCGATACTACAACAGCCGCTGGGCGGTTTTTCTTTCATGTAATGGCTAGCTTGGCTCAAATGGAGAGGGAACTCACCCAGGAACGGACTAAGGCGGGCCTTGCTTCAGCCCGAAAGCTCGGTCGAATTGGTGGTAGAAAGAGAACTATGACTGATAGCAAAATCAAATCGGCAAAAAAGCTTCTTGCCACCGGTATGCCACCACGAGAAGTAGCCCGTGACCTTGGCATTTCTGTGCCGACATTGTATAGATGGATACCCGCTGCGGCGTCTGCTGACTGAGTAGGCGGCTACCGCCAAATGATGATGCTCGACCTTTTCCATGCAAGGGAAAGCAACGGCTCTGTTGCAAGAACTCCAAAATCGACAAAATTCAGGTTATTAAATCGCTCAACCAAGCCATTCCTGATCACGAATTTTGTATCAAAATCGATTTTTGCAATAGAGCCCGTCGATGCACCTTCGAGCTTAAGGGCGGCGAAAGCCTCAGCAAGAATTAGATGGGCACGGACGAGACAGCAATCGGGTGGAATCGGGTGATAATACGGGTGGACAATCGGGTGGAATCGGGTGATAATACAGGTGGAGTCAATCAGATGCTGAAAACAGACACCATCCAGATAACGCCGGATTTGCTGGCGTTACTGACCGAAATCGACGAGTTCAAAGGTGCCTGGCGCGCCCTTGGGAGCCTTGCGCCCGATCGGCTGAGAGCACTCCGCCGTGTTGCCACCATCGAAAGCATCGGTTCCTCCACCCGCATCGAGGGCAGCAAGCTGACCGACCGCGAGGTCGAGCGGTTGCTTGCCGACCTGGAAATCAAGAAATTCGAGAGCCGCGACGAGCAGGAAGTAGCTGGCTACGCCGAAGTCATGGAAACCGTCTTTGCCGCCTGGCAGCACATTCCCATCAACGAAAACCATATCAAGCAGCTTCACCGCGACCTTCTGCGCTACAGCGAGAAGGATAATCGGCACCGTGGCGAATACAAAAAGCTGTCCAACAGCGTTGCCGCCTTCGATGAGGACGGCAAACAGATTGGCATTGTGTTCGAGACGACGACGCCTTTCGACACGCCGCGCCTTATGGCTGAGCTGGTCGCTTGGCTTGCAGAAGCCCGCGACCTGCGCCGGCTACATCCCTTGCTCATTGTTGCCGTGTTCATTGTCGTGTTCTTGGAAATTCATCCTTTTCAGGACGGCAACGGTCGCTTGAGCCGCATTCTTACCACCTTGCTTTTGCTGCAAGCCGGCTATGCCTACGTGCCGTATAGTTCGCTTGAGAGCGTCATCGAGAACAGCAAAGAGGGTTACTATCTGGCATTGCGCCAGACGCAAGGCACCCTTCGCACCGACTCACCAAACTGGCAGCCCTGGCTAGCATTTTTCATGCGCGCTTTGCAGCAGCAAATGCGACGACTGGCCGTTAAAGTCGAGCGCGAAAAAATCGTACTCGCCGACTTGCCGGAACTGGCTGTCAAGATTCTGGACTATGCCCGCGATCAAGGCCGCGTGACCATGCGCGACATGGTGCGCGCCACCGGTGCAAGCGGCAACACGCTCAAAGAGCATTTCCGCAGCTTGGTCGAGAAAAAGCTATTGGTGCGGCACGGTGCCGGACGCGCAACCTGGTACGGGTTGCCTTAATGACCGATAAGCACTCAGTAAAAGACAGCTCAGCTAATACAGCAATGGCTCTAGCACTTAAGTGTCGTTATTGCCCGGTGCTTATCTTCCGGGTCAACCTACAAATACGCTTGCAATGGCTCTGTTGCAAAAACAGATGGTATCGATACTACAACAGCCGCTGGGCGGTTTTTCTTTCATGTACTCAAATGGAGAGGGAACTCACCCAGGAACGGACTAAGGCGGGCCTTGCTTCAGCCCGAAAGCTCGGTCGAATTGGTGGTAGAAAGAGAACTATGACTGATAGCAAAATCAAATCGGCAAAAAAGCTTCTTGCCACCGGTATGCCACCACGAGAGGTAGCCCGTGACCTTGGCATTTCTATGCCGACGCCGACATTGTATAGATGGATACCTGCTGCGGCGTCTGCTGACTGAGTAGGCGGCTACCGCCAAATGATAATGCTACTTTCCCCAGAATCAGGGGATGTGTTCATCGGAACTCGATCGTTTCTTGATCTGGATATGACTTACATTTCTGCCCAAATCATTTTCCACTCAATTTTTTTCAACCGTCACACAATAGTCACACATGGTGGCAAAACTACCCCAAAAATGCCAATTGTAGATCGCTTGAAAGTAAAGCCTGCCGAAGGTCGGAGTCGAACCGACACGGGTTTGATCCCGGTTGATTTTGAGTCAACTGCGTCTGCCATTTCGCCACTTCGGCAAGAAGCGGAATAACATTCTACACTATGTTTGTGGATGGCAAGGCCCACAAGCAGGCAAACGTCACACACGGCAAAACTCAGAAAAAGAACCGGAAAGCTTCATCCATGCGCATTATCGCCACCGGCTTTGATCCCTTTAATAATCTCACTTACAACCCTAGTCAAGATACAGTCGAGCGGCTGCCAACAAGCCTGGAGATTGATCAGAAGCAGATTCCGGTTAGTTCAGCCGTTTTGCCTACTTGCTGCGACGAAGCTTGGCAAATTCTCAATCAATTAGTAACAAGCCATGTTGACAAGCCTTTTCTCCTTTTGCTCACCGGCTTTGCCGAAAAGCAGGACAAGATTTTTCTAGAACGATTTGCTCTTAACGTCCGGCACTATCGCATCCCGGACAACAACGGGCATCAGCATAATGATGAATATTTAGATGACAAGATAACAAACGAAGCTTATCGAACCAAGTTGCCTCTGCCGGCGCTGGAGAAACATCTTAGCGAGAATGGCTTTGCCTGCGGCATCTCTAACCATGCCGGCACTTTTATCTGTAATGAACTTTATTTCCGGAGCTTGCACAATTGGCAAGAGAATCCTCATTGCTTAGGCGTTCTCTTCGTTCATTTGCCGCCAGCAGATAAATATCAGGAATCTCTAACTAAAAAAGAGCGAATCGCAAAGAACCCTGATTCAATCAACACTTATGCTGATTGTTTGCTGGAGATTGGCAAGTTTGTTTATGCAAATACAAGCTCAGTGCTTTGAGCTTTTTGCTAACATCTACCCCTGAATGCAAATGGGGATTATTCAATGAAGCGCTACATTCTAAGCCTGGATCAAGGGACAACAAGCTCGCGAGCAATCTTGTTCGACTTGGAAGGCAAGACCCTTGGCGTCGGGCAACGAGAATTTAGCCAGCATTTTCCAAAGCCTGGTTGGGTAGAGCATGACGCTGAAGAGATCTTTCAAACACAACTTGATTGCATTCATGACTGCTTGAAAAAAGCCGGCGTAGACAGCTCCGAAATTGCTTGTATCGGTATTACCAATCAACGCGAAACAACTGTTGTTTGGAATAAAAAAACAGGCAAGCCAGTTTATCGAGCAATCGTTTGGCAATGTCGCCGCACTCAAGATTTAGCAAATGAGCTGCGCAACGAATCGGATGAATTTCGCAATAAAACTGGCTTAGTGCCTGATGCTTATTTTTCCGGTCCAAAAATCAAATGGATTTTGGATAACGTTGCGGCCGCTAAAGATGCAGCAAACAAAGGTGAATTGTTATTCGGTACCATCGATACTTGGCTCTTGTGGAAATTAACCGGTGGTAAAGTGCATGCCACCGAGCCTAGTAACGCCTCACGCACCATGCTCTATAACATCAAAGAAATGTCCTGGGATAAAAACTTGCTTGCGCGTTTGGATATTCCACAAGTGATGATGCCTGAAGTTAAGCCATCGAATCACAATTTTGGTTTGACTGACAAAAACGTTGTCGGCTTTGAAGCACAGATTACAGGTATGCTCGGCGATCAACAAGCAGCTCTTTTCGGGCAAGCTTGCTTGAAACCGGGCATGACTAAATGCACTTATGGTACCGGCGGTTTCTTGCTAGTAAACATCGGCAGCGCACTTAAACTTGTGCCCGGACTTTTAACTACAGTTGCCTGGCAGATTGGCAGCCAAGCCCCAACTTATGCTATCGAAGGTGCAATCTTTATTGCCGGCGCGGCAATCCAATGGTTGCGCGACGGACTCGGCATCATCGAAAACAGCGCTGAAGCCGAAGCTCTAGCCAAATCAATCGACACGAATGAAGGTGTTTATTTTGTGCCGGCACTTGTTGGCTTAGGCTCACCTTGGTGGAATTCAGATGTGCGCGGCACCATAGTCGGCATTACCCGCGGCACAGGAAAAGCGCATTTCGTGCGAGCTGCTGTTGAGGCAATGGCATATCAAGTTAAAGATGTTGCCGAACAGATGAAAGCTCACGAACTTGCTATTACCGAATTGCGTGTTGATGGCGGCGCTACTCGTAATGAGTTTATGTTGCAATTCCAATCTGACTTGCTCAAAGTTGCCCTTACCCGCTCCGGGCAAGTCGAGGCTACAGCCTGGGGCGCAGCATCTATGGCCGCTTTGGGTGCAGGGCTGATTGATAAACCGGAGCAGATTAAGGATTCTTGGGCAGACGACCGCTCATTTGCTCCTAAAAACGACCTTTCCCAAGACTATGCTGGCTGGCGCCAAGCTCTTAAAGGAGCCTTTGCCGCCTCCGGCACTGATATGCCCTGCCAGACTAAAGCAAAGGCTGAATGCCACTAGGCTAGCCCCTTTATAGATTTAATCTTCTACTTAGGCAATTCCGCCTAATTATTTTTTGGCGCCGGTTGATGCTTCATACCGCAGTTTTTGTTGAGGTTGAGGCAATGGCT
This sequence comes from Candidatus Obscuribacterales bacterium, assembly GCA_019750335.1. Classification (GTDB taxonomy): domain Bacteria; phylum Cyanobacteriota; class Vampirovibrionia; order Obscuribacterales; family Obscuribacteraceae; genus JAIEPM01. The sequence continues at coordinate 249,047 of JAIEOQ010000005.1, read as the reverse complement.
AAAAAGACAATCGGTAAAAGAAATCAAAAAGGCGCCATGCTCGGTTTTGTTGTAACCAGCGCTTTCACAATGATGCTTACGGGGCTCGCCTTCATCCAGCTTATACTCAATATCGGCGGCGGCAACGAAGTTAAAAATGCTATCGACGCCGGAGCGCTGAATGTTGGACGCGATGTTTTAACTGTCAAAACTACAGCTCAAGATTCAATCGAACAGCAATTCAATGACGTAGCCGACAGCGACAACTCCTTCAGTTTAACCAACATCAACCGTGTTTGGGCTAAGGCGCTTTTAGCAAGAATGAACGCTGCCGCCATGCAAAGCGAAGGAACACAAAGCGGTACTTCTTGGAGTGACGCCGATGCACTTTATGATGCGGCACAACGCATTAGCGACCGTCTTGCCAATCAAGTGAAAAACCAAAATAATCTGCATGGATTTTTCAATAAAGTTGCCGGACAAAATTCAGCACGGATGCTCGGTAATAACGCTACAGTTCAAGCTCAAGCCGGTGCAAACTGGAAAACATCCCTGATGGATCGCGGTGAAGAATCGAACATCATCATTCACAATCAGCAGCTTCCGGGTAACTTCGCCGCAAACGGCAACAATATGTTCAAACAAATGAACAATGGCGAGCTGCGCTTAAAAGGATACAGTCCGATCAACATCCTTGGACGCAATATTTGTTTCGTGCCTTTCCGCCATAACGAAGCACCACATTTAGTATCGAATAACACTTTTGCAGCCGACACAACTCAAGCCAACGCACTGCCTGAATGGAACAATCCCGTTCCGAACGCTTTCGGCTGCGGCGGGCAAAGCACGGGACAAAATGCCAATGCTCATCAAGGCGTCTCTTTTGTCATGACCAACCCGCAAAAAAGCTTCGACTTAGCCATGCCTCACGCCTTCGTGCGTATCAAATTCGAAGACAACACAGCCTACTGGTATGCCAACGGCATTTATCATGGCTCCAACAGCTACAGCTTTCATACTGACGTTCAAGTACGCCAATATGAAGCCGGCGTTGGCACCATGACTGTAACCGCCACTTTAGGCAACGAATATATGCCACCAACTTTGAAGAAAGCAATTTATGCTATGCCTAATCATAACTATAACGATGTGACCGCGGTTCTTTTACAACGCATCCGTGAAATCAAGCATGATTTTTCGCAAGCGGATCTGGATTCATTGCTTTCGACCCAGCCTTTCATTCCCGGCGCTCAAGAATATATTCTTTTCCCCGACAGCGAGGGGAACATAAAAGCAGCGCCGGCACAGATGGCAGCCGCCCAAGCCCCGTGGATTGATCTCGGCAATCATGCAGACGGCACCAACAAAGCTCTATCCGGTGAAAGTATCTGGTGGGCACCGAACTTTGTGGTTGTCGTTCTTGTCGGACCCGGTCCTAAACCAGCTCCGTCCTTCACCCATGAAACCGGCGACATCCGCTGGAAACCAGGTACCGGATTAGGCGGTTGTCTCGGTGAGCTTAATATCGAAAGAGCCACTGACATTTATGCCAACGGTGTTTGTTCAGTTCTTTAATTTGCCACAACCCCAAAAAAAAAAGGGTCCGGCTTTCACCGGACCTTTTTTTGATTGAGCCATCTGTAAGATTATCCGAAATTAGCCTCAGATTACTAGTCCCAGGACAAAGCTCCACCGGTTTGATAATCGATTACTCTTGTCTCAAAGAAATTCTTTTCTTTCTTGAGGTCAAGCATTTCGCTCATCCACGGGAATGGGTTCTTGGCACCGGCAAACTGCTCAGTCAAACCAATCTGTTTGCAACGACGATTAGCGATGTAGCGCAGATATTCGGAGAACATGTCACGATTCAAGCCAAGCACGCCGCGCGGCATGGTGTCTTCGGCATACTTGTATTCCAGGTCAACGCCTTGTTTGATCAAGTCGATGATCTCTTGCTGGAATTCAGGAGTCCACAAATGTGGATTCTCGTTCTTGATTTGATTGATTACATCGACACCATAGTTTAGGTGCATCGACTCATCACGCAGAATGTACTGGAATTGCTCCGAAGCGCCGGTCATTTTGTTTTGACGGCCGAAGCTGAGCATTTGTACAAATCCGACATAGAAGAAGATGCCTTCCATGATGATGTAATAACCAATCAAGTTGCGCAGCAGTCTTTGGTCTGTTTCAAAAGTGCCGGTTTGGAAATTAGGATCGGCAAGTTCTGAAGTGAACTGCAACTGAAACGCATCTTTTTCATGGATCGAAGGAATTTCACGATACATGTTGAAGATTTCGCCTTCGTCAAGACCAAGACTTTCCACAATATACTGATAAGCATGTGTGTGCAAAGCTTCTTCGAAAGCTTGTCTCAAAAGATACTGACGGCACTCAGGGTTAGTGATATGTCTGTAGATTGCTAGAACCAAATTATTGGCAACAAGCGAATCGGCAGTGACAAAGAACCCGAGATTACGTTTGATGATCTGACGTTCATCAGCGCTCAAACCGTTAGGATCTTTCCAAAGAGCGATATCACGGCTCATGCTGATCTCTTGCGGCATCCAGTGGTTGGCGCACGCATCGAGATATTTTTGCCATGCCCATTCATATTTAAAAGGAACGAGCTGATTGACGTCTGCCCGGCAGTTGATGATTTTTTTGTCGTCTACGCGTACACGCGCAGCATTGAAACTAATCTCTTCCAAACCGGTAGCGCCAGCAACAACACCTTCATTTTGCATAGTTTGGTCTCCAGCCTGATTAATAGCTGGTGCACTAGGCTCAAACGACATAGCCTGCCCATTATTTGAAACTACCGCTGCAGCCTGCGGTACAGTCGATCCCGTGACATTGTTGTTTGCAATGCCTGCCGGTTTCATAGACATATTATCGAAATTAAGCATGGTGACCCCTATTCCCCTTTATACCATACAAACGTATATGTGTCATCTATCTTATTACTGGCAAGCTTCACATTCAGGATCTGTGATTAAGCAGGCTTTCGGCTGCGGCTCGATTGGAACGACGGCTGCTTTAACAACTGCGTTCAGCGAACCAGTATCGATGGTTGATTTTTCAGCATAAGTTGCGCCGCGTGTTCTCAGATAATAAGTTGTCTTCAAACCACGCAACCAAGCGAACTTATAAGTCTCGTCGAGCTTCTTGCCATTAGGCTCGGCAATATACAAGTTCAAGCTTTGCGCTTGATCGATCCATTTTTGACGACGAGCGCCGGCTTCAATTAGCCACTTCGGATCGACTTCAAACGCTGTAGCGTAAAGTTGCTTCAACTCAGCTGGTACACGTTCGATCGGCATTAAAGTACCGTCGAAATATTTGAGGTCGTGAACCATTACTTCATCCCACATGCCAAGCTTCTTCAAGTCTTCAACCAAATACGGATTGAGTACGGTGAAGTCACCGGAAAGATTTGACTTGACGTAGAGATTTTGGAAAGTCGGCTCAAGGGACGGGCTTACGCCAACAATGTTGGAAATTGTCGCCGTCGGCGCAATTGCCAATACGTTGGAGTTACGCATTCCCCACTGAGCGATATGCTCGCGCACCGGGGTCCAATCCAAGCGTGTGCTTCTGTCAGCATCGAGATACTCACCGCGCACTTCGCCAAGCAAGTTCAAGCTGTCAATCGGCAATATGCCTTTATCCCACAATGAACCTTTGTAAGTGTGGTAGGTACCGCGTTCTTTCGCCAACTCACTGCTTGCCAATAAGGCGAAGTAGCTGATTGCTTCCATTGAAGCATCGGCAAATTCAACCGCTTCCATAGAAGCGTAAGGCAAGCGCAGTTTGTGCAATGAGTCTTGGAAGCCCATGAAGCCCAGACCAACCGGACGATGCTTCAAGTTGGAGTTGCGTGCTTTGCCGACACTGTAGTAGTTGATGTCGACAACGTTATCCAACATTCTTACCGCAGTACGGCAAGTCTTGGACAACTTAGCCAGATCAAGTCCCTTTTCAGTGATGTGATTGACCAGGTTGATTGAACCAAGATTGCAAACAGCAGTTTCTTTGTCCGAAGTGTTGAGAGTGATCTCGGTGCAAAGGTTGGAGCTGTGGACAACACCGACGTGTTGTTGCGGGCTGCGCAAGTTGCATGGATCTTTGAAAGTCATCCAAGGATGGCCGGTTTCAAACAACATGGAAAGCATTTTGCGCCAGAGACCGACAGCCGTGATCTTCTTGAAGAGCTTGATCTGCCCGGCTTCAGCCATGGCTTCATAGCGCTCGTAGTGTTTCTTGAATTCCGGGCCGAATGAATCGTGCAATTCAGGAACTTCTTCCGGTGAGAAGAGAGTCCATTGTCCGTTCTGCATTACCCGTTCCATAAATAGATCAGGAATCCAGTTGGCAGTGTTCATATCGTGAGTACGGCGTCTGTCGTCACCGGTATTTTTTCTCATTTCGAGAAACTCTTCGATATCTACATGCCAGGTTTCAAGATAAGCGCAAACCGCACCTTTACGCTTGCCGCCTTGGTTAACGGCTACAGCTGTGTCGTTGACTACTTTAAGGAACGGAACTACACCTTGGCTCTTGCCGTTGGTGCCTTTGATATGGGCGCCAAGAGCGCGAACCGGGGTCCAGTCGTTACCCAAGCCGCCGCTGAATTTAGAAAGCAAAGCATTCTCTTTAAGACCGTCGTAAATGCTTTCCAGATCGTCTGAGACGGTGGTCAGGAAGCAAGAAGACAGTTGCGGACGATGGGTTCCGGAGTTGAACAAGGTCGGGGTGGAAGAGATAAAGTCAAAGCTTGAAAGCAATTCATAGAATTCAATTGCCCGGCGCTCTCTTTCTACTTCATTCAAAGAGAGTCCCATGGCAATCCGCATCCAGAAAGCTTGAGTCAACTCGAAACGACGTCCGTCGTTATGCAGCAAATAACGATCGTAAAGTGTTTGCAAGCCAAGATATTGGAACTGCAAATCACGATCGGCTTTGATTGCTTTACCTAGCTCTTGCAAATTGAACTGGCCAAGACGCGGATCAATAAGACCAAATTCGATACCCTTGCGGATATAGTCAGCAAAATAAGAAGGATAGAGCTCGGTCATTTGTGCATGAGTAACCGGCTCGCCGACAACTTCGCGACGAATATGATCGAGCAAAAGTCTGGCTGTAGCAAAACCGTAAGAAGGATCACGCTCAATAAGGGTGCGTGCACTCAAGATTGCTGAGCGGAAAACATCATCTTCCGGAACGGTGTCATAAAGGTTGGCGATTGTGCCGTCATAAATAGCTTGAACCGAAACGTCATTGCCCAATCCGGCGCAGGCTTCTTCAATAACCGTACGTAAACGCACATAATCGATTGATACTTGAGTGCCGTTCGGCAAGGTCATGCGCAGCTCGGCTGTCGGACGTCCTAGACCTTCGGCTGTTTGTTTAGCTCTTTCTTGAGCACGGGATTCTCTATATAGAACATAACGACGGGCAACTTCATGTTCGCCCGAACGCATTAGAGCAAGCTCAACTTGATCTTGGATATATTCGATATGTATCGGAACGCCTTCTGCTTGTCTTTTGGTCAAAGACTCAACAACTTGTTCGGTGAGCTTTTGCACCAAATCACGCAAGCGCGAGCTTGTGGCACAAGACTCGCCTTCAGCGGCGATAAAGGCTTTGGTTACTGCCACCTGAATTTTAGTCGGATCAAATGGAACAACGATGCCATCGCGCCGAAGCACTTTGTGTTGCCCATGGCCCGGAGTCAAATCCGTCATTGGGGTGGAATTTACGGTTGTTGACTGAGTCATATTATCTCCTGCTCTTAAACTCAAATCCGGACCGCTAACTAGAGGGATGAAAAGACAGGGCGATGGTTAACCATGCCCGCTAAAGACATCTCTCGTATATCTTGCATAGGCCTTACGGCTTAGCTATGTTCGCCTGCGAAAGCGATTAATTTTCAATCGCACCTGGAAAAATAACTTGCCCACCGATCTTCTACTCTTACTTATATTCGAAGTAACGAGTATTAGCCAGATATATTTCTGGGCGGCTCTCCTTCATCAGATTTGATTTGTGTTTGAAGATACCACTGGCCGATTCTTAACACAATTACCTACTTCAGTTATCACCTGCATATACGCATTTAGTGAAAGCCCGGCGCTGTTTGGTCTTCGGAATGATCGCCTAGTCGGGCTTCTCACATAAAATTCGATCTTTTGAGATTAACTCTGCACGAAAGATGGGAACAAGCCGGAAAGATATACGCACCATATACGAAGCTTAGGAGTTGCCACCATCCACGGCACCACCCAAAATCGCCTCTTGCAAACCGAGAGTGGCATAAAAATAGGTGTCTCGATAAGTCCCTTTGATTTTTTTGTCCTGGATGAAGTGTCCTTCACGTCGCATGCCTAATTTTTCCAGCACGGCAGCCGACCCTTTGTTATCCACATCACACGTGGCTGTTACGCGATGCAAGCCTAGATTTTTAAAACCAAATTCAACTATTTTTGCCGCCGCTTCGCTGGCAAAACCTTTGCCCCAAAAGTCTTTGTTAAAGCAATAGCCAATCTCGGCCTGCATCGGATCTGATTCGGCAATACGAATGCCGCAAGCGCCAATCAAAATATCCGTCCCTTTAAGCAATGCGGCAAATTCGTAAATACGGCGCGGACGCTCCTTCTGACAAGCAAGAGAAGCGTCAATAAAATCCAACGTGTCCTCTTTGCTGTTCGGTCCCCATTCCATGTAGCGCACGACATCAGGGTCCTTGGCGTATACATGGATTTGAGTCCAGTCGGCTTTGACGAACTCGCGCAACAATAATCTTTCCGTGTCCAGTTGAATCATCCTACTTACCAGTTAATACCTATATCCGCTCCCAGGCAAGCGATGACAAGATAAATGATTACCTAAATTTAGAGCGCACCATGTCAAGATGGTCTTAAATGAGAGAACAGCGGAGGAAGAAAAATGGCTAAAGCAGTTGTCACTTCACAACCAGGTGGATTGAAGCACGAAATCAAAGTGGGCAATCACACTTTAATTGCCGATGCCGGGCAAGAACACGGCGGTGTTGATGCCGGTCCGAACCCCCACGAGCTTTTGCTTGCTGCCTTGGGTTCCTGCACCTCTATGACTCTTTTATTGTTTGCCGAGCGCCGCGGCTGGGATTTGAAAACTGTCAGCGTCACACTAAGCGACGAAACAGTCGAAGACCAGAACGGCAAGAAACAAACCAAAGTGACAAGAGAGATTGCCGTCTCAGGCAACTTGAATCAAGAGCAACTTGATTCTTTGAAATCAATTGCTGATAAATGTCCGGTCCACAAAGTAATGACCGGTGAAACACAGATAGTCACAAATCTGGAATCACTTACACCAATTGCCTGAACCGAATAATAATTCAAGATTCGCTTTAGAAGTGATTGAAGCCCATCTGACAAGCACCATTGTCGGACGTTCGAAAACGGATGCCAATGAAATTTGGCAAGTTCTGGACTCGACCAACAATCGCGCCAGCGACCTGGCTCGTGCCGGCGCTGACGAAGGCCCCTTCGTACTGGCTAGACAACAAACAGCCGGACGCGGACGACAAGGAAAAAGCTGGCTTTCAAAAGCCGACTCCGGCGTTTATATAAGCTTTTTACTGCGCCCGGAGCTAACACCGGCAAGCTTGCCCTTGCTGAGCTTCGTTGCCGGATTAGCTTGCGCCGAAGCAGTCGAGCGCACCTGCGGCTTACAACCCGGTCTTAAATGGGTCAACGATCTTGTATTTGACGGACGCAAACTGGGAGGAATTCTTTGCGAAGCCCCCGGTCAAGAGACTAAAAATCGCCAGCAAAAATCAGCCGTAATCATCGGCATCGGTATTAATCTGGATCTGACGGCAATTGATTTGCCTGCCGAGCTAAAAGATCGTGTTGCCGCTTTAGATCAGCTTTGCGGCAGGCAAATAGACGCAAACTTGTTAGTCGCAAGTTTATGCAGCGCACTGGAAAAATATTATTTGCTTCTGCGTAGCGGCAAAGGCGAAACAATCATCAAGCTCTGGAAAGAACGTTCAGCAACCCTGGGCAAAACAATTCGCGCTACATTAGCCGACAAAGAGATTTATGGCTTAGCCGCCGACGTAGCCGCCGACGGAGCATTGATAGTCAGAACGGAAGAAAACAAAGAGATTCGTCTTCATGCCGGCGAAATTTCAATACGCTTGGCCGATGGCTCTTACGCTTGATTAGTACTGAATGATTGAAAAAATATCGGTGCCTTCAGGCATTTTGGCACGACCGCCAAGAAAGCCGAGTTCAACGACAAAACCGATACTGACTATTTCAGCACCTATTTTTTTAAGCAAAGAACTAGCAGCACCAGCGGTTCCGCCTGTTGCAAGCAGATCGTCGATCAGCACAATTCGGTCTCCGGAAACAGCTGCATCATGATGCACTTCCAGAGTGTCGGTACCGTATTCAAGCTGATACGACTCTTTAATCACTTTGTGCGGGAGCTTGCCTGGCTTGCGAATTGGAATAAAGCCGACGTTTAAACGATGGGCGATAGCCGGTCCAAGAATGAAACCGCGCGCTTCAATGCCGGCAATATATTTCGGTTGCATGCTGGAAAAATGTTCGGCAAACACATCAATGACATATTTGAAAGCATCTTTGTCTTTCAAAAGAGTGGTTATATCCTTGAAAACGATGCCTGGCTTCGGGAAATCCGGAATATCGCGGATTGTGCTTTTCAGCCATTCACATTTTTCATTGCTAACGGGAAGACATACTTTCTCTGTCATTGTTGATTTCTCTTGCCGATAATCCTAAAGCGTCAAACTCTTGACTTGAAGCCCCTGTTGATTTGCCGCTCATACGAATTGCATTGGGGACTAAAGCTAATTGTATCTCTTCCAGAGAGCTCTCTGACAGCCATTGTCTGAATTCATTAATCTCTTTCAAACAGTTGTGCAGCTGGCGAAACTCCGGAAGCGGCTCCCAAGATTCGCTAGGCGGTCCTAAAATATCCAGGAACAAAGTGCCTTCCTCGACATACCAATCGATGACGTTCACTTTTTTCAAGATTGTCAAACCCAGAGCAATAGCCATTTTACTGGTTGACATGGCGATGGCTATTTTGTCGGCTTCAGCTTGTCCTTCGCGCTGATTGACGGCGAAGCGAATAATGCCGAGTAATTTTTTGATGAATGTGTTGGCATCCAGCTCGACAATTGGTGCCGCCCCAAGCAGATAGATGCTGGTTGATTGGGTTTTAGCCAGAATAGTGCGAAGCAGTTGAAGATTGCTCGGGAATTCCCAGAAAAGCAGATGAGATTTTTCAGCCAGATTGGCTCGATCGCTAAAACTTACTCCCGGAACTTTCACCGTCGATTCGGCAAAAACAAGGAGCTTGTCGCCTAACTTTCTGACAGCTGCTTCCAGAACAGCTTGAGTATCGGAGCGCTCGCGCAAGTCGGTAAAATTCATGGACACTGCCGGCTTCGGCGCCGAGGTCGGCACCGCCATCCGCTCAGCACCGGATACGGTATCATCACTTTTGCTTGTCTCCGCCGCCGCCGGCAGCGAATTGCTTGCATCATTATTGATTGGTGCCGCCATGGTCTCCGGCACCGCAGCTTCGGCTTGCGGCGAAAAATCAAGCACCGGTTCGGACATCTCTTGCCCAGCCGGACGCCAATCATTCAAAACCAGCTGCAAACGTTCAGCGTTATTGTATACATTAACCTCAGGGTGGAAAGCCAGATCAATCAGCATTCCGACCTCAGGTATTCTGCCGGTACTACGCCAAAATACACATTCAAATTTGGAATTTGTAGTGCGATCTTTCAGATTGATCCGATGATGCTTCCCTTCTTTGCCCAGAGGACGCAAATCAGTGACAATCATCTCTTTGAGCACAAGAACAGTTTTTTTGTTCCACATGCCGAAGGGCCCAAGGGCATTGATCGTTTTAGCCAGAGATAAATCAACTACATCGGCATTCAATTCCAGATCGACTGCAAGAATCGGTGCATCCGGTTTGCCGGCAAGCATTGCATTGCAAGTTGCCACCAAAGCTTTGCAGAGCGCATCTGCCGATTGCTGTTCAGCGCTGAAGCCGGCGGCCATCTGGTGTCCGCCCCACTTAGTCATCAAATGCTCATTAGCTTTCAATGCCTGATACAAATCAACACCGGCAACACTACGCGCCGAACCTTTGATTTTGCCTTCAGCCTCATCCAGCTCAGCAATGAATACAGGACAATGATATTTTTCGACCAGACGCGAAGCGACAATACCGACTACGCCGTGGTGCCAGTTAGCTGAATAAATGGCTATAGCTCGGTCTTTGGCTGCCGCTAAAGCAGCTTTTGCTTTTTGATCGGCCTCAAAAAATATCTGCTCGCAAAGCTCTTGCCGGCGAGCATTCTCCAGCTCAAGCTGTTTGGCCAGCTCAGCTGCTTCTTTCTCATCGTCGGTGGTCATCAGTTTGACAGCCATGCTGGCATCGGACAAACGACCAACAGCATTGATTCGTGGAGCAAGAGCGAAACCGACGATATCAGTACCATCCATGCGTACAGTTTGATCGAGCAAAGCACGAATGCCGGCTCGCTCCGAACGAGCAAGCGCCGGCAGACCAATCTGCACTAAATAACGATTCTCTTTAATTAGAGGCACCATATCGGCAATCATGCCTAAAGTGACAAAATCGTGAAGCTTAGCTACTTCATCCGGAAGCTTATTATCCAGAAGTAGAGCTTCAGCAAGCTTGTAAGCGACGCCAACTCCGGGCAGATGAAAGAGCGGATGCTCTTCGTCAAGCTGCTTCGGATGCAAAATAGCTAAAGCCGGCGGCAATACTTCCGGCATTGAATGGTGATCGACAATGATCGTATCGACCCCTAAAGAACGAGCCAGATTGATCTCGGCAAAATTGGAAATACCGCAATCACAAGAAATAAGCAGCTTTGCCCGACGCTTGCTGGCAAGAACACTGATTGCTTTCAGATTTAAACCATAGCCTTCAGTGGCGCGGTTCGGAATATAAAAATCAACGTTTGCCCCAAGCTGGCGCAATACAGATAGCATCACCGAAGTAGCGGTGACGCCATCAACGTCATAATCTCCATAAACAATAATTTGTTCTTTCTGAGCAATCGCCTGGCTGATTCTGACAATCGCTTTTGTCATGTCGACAAATGCCATTGGACTTGTCGGCACATAACTTGCCGGGTTTAAGAAAGCTTGAGCATGCTCAGCTGTAACCACCCCTCTTTGCCAAAGAAGCTTAGCCAATATTTCCGACCCGAGGGCCGCTTCAACTAGCTCAGGAGCCGGCTGGCACTGATCCGGAAATTTCCAAAATTTTTGCACTGGATTACTCATTACGTCCTGGCAAAATCGTTACCACCACAACCGTGGGGGCAAAATCACTTCGAGCTAAATAGAATACTTGAAGCCCGATAGCATCTCAACCGGCTCGCGCCCAACTATCAACAGGAGTCTTTTTGATTTGCACAAGACACCACATGCATAGCCAAACGCTCTAAAAAATCTCTTTCTTATATCTACTACGACGATCGATGTAGATAGTTCAAATAATAGACAGAGAAAAATTCTCGATTATTTTTCGTACTTATGCATATTTGATTTGCGGATGTCAGTAATCTTTTCCGGGATTGCTTCGTTCGGCCAGTTTTCAAGATTAATCTCAATTATAGTTGTGATAATTGGCGACTTAGGCCATGGCAACGCCCAACCGATGAACCAAAAAAAGGGCAGGGCCAAAACATGGATAGAAAGAGCCAGACAAATGGCATCAAATAATATGCGTTGATCTTGGGCCCAATCAGACACTTTTCGCGACAATTCAGGCAAGACTGGTTTTTTCGGCGCCGGAAAGATATGCCCGGGCTCAGACTGGGAAGATTTCGCGTGATTACGTTTGAAAAACACGTTACTAAAACTGGCGCTCTAATGTAGGATTGGCTACCATTAAGCATACAATGAAGATCTTGTTGTCGCGTTTACTATTATCCATAGCTCTCGGCTCTTCCTGCACTTTGACGTGCGAAGCCGCAGCCGGGACTGGTGATGAAATTTTCGGACCGCCGAATATGCTCAAAACCGAACCGACACCGTTCGGACCGGCTATCAGTTCAACACGAACCGACAACGCCGGCGCCGAGTCCACTTTGACCTTACCGACAAGAGGCGCTTCCCGCCTGAGCGGACTTGGGCATCGTTTAATTACCAACACTCTGGTTTATTTGCCCGGACGCATGGTCCTCGGTAAGCCGGCCGAATTTGTAATCAAAGGACGACCGGGATCCAAAGTAGCAATTTCTATGGCTGAAAAGAATTCCGGGTCAAAGCCGGTATACGGACAAAATTTGCGCTTGGGCGCCGATCGCAAACTGGTGGCCATTGGCAAGATACCGGAAACCGGCGTCTTATCCTTATATATTGATACGCCGATTCAAGGTGATTTAATCGGCGAGCATCTCTTTTTCGAAACAGCAGTGTGGTCAAAACCGGACTTTTCAGATTTAGAGATTGCCAATCCTGTAAAATCGGAAATTACCGATCAAGAAAAAGAATTTGCCAACGGCATTATCATAAGTCCTGAATTCGAGCAGAAACGAGGCATACGTATTAAGCCGGAGCCAGCCGTTCCTTTTTATCAAAGACAGGGCAATACGCAAACCAGTCTCGATTCCGGACGTCCATAGGAAGCCATATGCAGCTTGTACTAATCCCTCTCGACAATCGCCCGGTCACTTACTTGCTGCCGCAACAAATTTGTCGTATAGCCGGTATTCAAGCCATTACTGCACCGCGAGATCTGCTCGGTTCCCTAACTGCGCCCTCGCGCCCATCCGGTTTAAACGAATGGCTGACTGACACTCTCAAACATAAAACACCGGACAAATTACTCGTTTGTCTGGATAGCTTGATCTATGGTGGACTAATCAACTCAAGACGCGGCGAAGAAACGGATAGCGAAATCAACAGTCGCATTAAAGAGATCGCCAGCTGGAAAAAAATGGTCAGCAACAATCTCACCGTTTACGCTCAATCAAGTATCATGCGCATTTCGGATAATTACGACAATACCGAAGAAAAAAAATATTGGTCACGTTACGGGCGCGATATTTTTCAATGGTCAGAAATGCTGCACAAAAATGCTAGCGGCGCAAAGCTAACTGCCGGGGCTTTATCTCTTGCCGAATCGCGCATTGAACCTAGCGTGCGTGAAGATTATCTGAAAACACGCCGGCGTAATTTCAAAGCCAACAATCAACTTATCGACTATGTAAAATCCGGTGCCATTGATTTCATCGTCTTCAGCCAGGATGATTCAGGCGAGTTCGGATTGAACAAACTCGAACAAGAAAAATTGATGCGCGCCGCGCAAGATGGTGGCATTGCACGAAAAGTGATGTCTTACGCCGGCTCCGATGAAACCATGTCCACTTTGCTTACAAGAGCTATTCTTGAATCAACACAAAAACGTCCGCGAGTTTCGGTACACTACAGCTCAAACTACGGTTCTCGCAATGCCAGCCGTTACGAAGGACAAACAATCGGCGACAGTGTGGAAAAACATGTACACGCAGCCGGATTGAACGTAATCAACGAAACAGACGGAAGCGAAGACTTTCGACTGTTAATTCATTGCGCCGAACCGCAGCAAGGCGATCATATATTCCTTCCCGGACAAAACGATCTTCGCCGCATCAACTCAAGCGAAGCTGTCAGCCGCGCCCTGGAAATTATCGAACGCAGCCCGCAGCCCGTCGCTATTTGCGATCTAGCTTATGCTAACGGCGCCGATCCCGAGCTTGTTTCCGAACTCCTAAAACGTCCGGAGCTGCTCTCTAAAATTTGCGCTTACGCCGGCTGGAACACCAGCGGCAATACACTAGGCTCTGCCATTGCTCTGAGCGTAGCCCGCTGGTTCTCTAAACTTCAAGGAGTTAGCGAACAATCCGAAAAAGCTTTTCGCGAAACTATGTTCATCCGTTTTGCCGACGACTGGGCATACCAAACTCAAGTACGCCCCCAACTCAACGGACAACCCGTACCGGATAGCAAATTGGCCGAATTGATGAAGCCTTATTTGACTCAAATAAGCTCCGCCACCGGCTGGCAAATTCCTTCGGTTCGCGTTTGTCTTCCCTGGCAACGCAGCTTCGAAGTTGAAATTACAATTCCGAGCTGATTTTTAACGCTCTACAAAATCCATATCTTTGCCGTAAGTTTCTTCCATCAAGAGTATGGATGCAACAGCGCATACTAAACACAAACCACCGGTAGCCATCGCCGCAAAGATCGGACCAAAAGTAGCCGCAAGAATGCCGAAAAGAGTCGTCACCGGTATTACCGAAGCACGCACCAAATTGGGAACCAAGGTAGTAGCAGTCGCTCTTAAATTAGTTCCGAACTGTTCGGCTGCCGAGGTGACAACCACAGACCAGGAACCAACAAAAAATCCCAGAGGTAAACAAAATGCTCCATAAAATTGCGGTGGGCCGAAAAGAACGCACATCAAAGAGATAAAAGCACCGACAGCAAAAACCAGCATCGCCAACTTTCGGCTACGCAATATTTGACTGAGTACACAACTTGCCACTTCGCCGACTGTTTCACCGATAGAATAAAACAGCGCCACGGCAGCTACACTGATAACAATATTGCCGACTCCGCCACCACGAATCTCCGGCGCAAACGAGACGATAACACCAAGCACAAACCATAAAGGCATCGCAGCCAATACGCAGCGAACGAGGCGCAGAACTCGATCTTTATCCAAAAATAAAAGCTTGATACTACCGCGCTCAAGTTTGTCATCTTGCGAAATTTTGGCATAAAGCGGCGTCTCTTTTAGCGACACTCTAGCAAACAACAAAAATATGCCGGCGATACCGGCTGTGATAAAAGCCATGCGCCAGGATAATGCACCACCAACCAAACTAGCTAAAATCGAACCAAAAACGCCAATCCCGGCAACAGCAGCCGTACCGTAAGCTCGATACTTACGCGGCGTAACCTCAGCGGCAATAGTCATTGCTGCACCTACTTCGCCGGCAAGCCCGACCCCGGCCAGAAAACGCAAAAAAGCATACTGGGATACATCAGTGACAAAACCATTCAATATATTGGCTAAAGAATAAAGAACGATTGAACCAAAGAGCACCGACTTTCGCCCTTTTTTATCGCCGAGTATTCCCCACAAAAATCCGCCGACCAACATTCCGGCCATTTGCAGATTAAGCAGCCAAACACCGGTACTTAATGAATCTTGCTGGGCCACCCCCAAACTGACAAGACTCGAGACCCGGACTACGGCAAAAATCACTATGTCATAAACATCGACCAGAAATCCCAAGCCGGCAACCATAAGCGCAATCAATATCTGCGCTGTGGATATTTCCGCTGCCACCGGACTTGTCGCTGTCAACGAATCTGCTGTTGTTGCTTGAGGCAAACTTTGTTGGCTGGCGCCAATATTCATGACCATTATTCATTTACCAAATCGCCAACCCCTTTACAATAAAGTTCGGCAAGCTTAAGGACCATACGGTTATCCGCAAAATCGGACGCTTAATTGATGCCAGACAATGATAAAGTGGCTAAAATAGGTAGAATTCTAATCCGGCAGGTCCATAGTTAATCCAGCGATGCACTTAACCGCAAATATCCGTCAAATCACATTGATCATCGCCGCTTGTGCTTCGTCATTTTTTTGCCAAGCTGCCCAAATGCTGCCTGCTTACGCTCAAGAGAAAGCCGAATCCTGGGAAACCCTGGATAAACGTCTAAAAGGTCGTGTATTTCAGCTTAATGTTGCTGTCAAATTTCGCTTAAAAAATGGCTTTGCCCATTTAACCGACCTTTCGCCTAAATATCGCTACCCGGTGTTCGGTACTTCAGCTGACGACAAAGGATTTCGTGTTGTCGGCTCCGGCTCGAGCTTTCCGATTCAAACTATACGAAACGATAAACGTTATTTCTTGACCAATAGACACGTAGTCACAAGCGGCGACAATCTAATTAAAGAGTGCGAACGCTTCTTTGCCGCATTACGCTTTTATGCTCAGCAAACAGCTGGTTTCGGCGATCCGGAAAATCGTTATCGCGACCTTTTGAATATCGTCAACTTATCGCAAAAAAAAGACATGAGCTTGAGCGAAAAGGTTGTCTATCAAAGCACCGTAGATGGTGTCTGGGATACTTATGAAAACACGCTTTCGGTAAAGGCAGATCCAAGCCGTGTTCAATTTCAGAAATATCTTGCTCAAGCCGGCTTAGTTGTAGAAACCGGATTTTTTCTGCATCCGGTCGGACCGGTAACACAGCCGTCTATTCCGGCACAGCTTTTCAAAGTAGCTAAATCGGATAACGATCCGGATCTGGCTCTTCTCTCGGTAAATAATTTAGCCCTGCCGATATTTGAATTTGAAAACATCGAGCCATCGGAAGGGCAAGAGATACAAGTAATCGGCTATCCTCTGGCTTCAGATCAAATTGATTTTGATTCAGGCTCATACTACACCCCTACTTTTAGCACCGGACGCATAAGCCGCGTAGCGCCACGTTTTTTGCAAGTAGACGCCCCGGTATCAGTAGGCAACAGCGGCGGACCGGTAGTCAGCCAGCGGGGTAAGGTGTTAGGTGTCGTCGTCCGCCGAGCTAGTTTTCAACAAAAACTAGGCACAGCTGTCATTCAAACCGAACTGCCTAACTTTGCCGGCGCCATTGCCGTGCAGTCCATTAAAAGCTTCGCCCCGGAACTTTTCAACGGACAATAGTCTGCTCGCGAGCCAGCTCAAACTTGTTCAACGACAATAACTTGATACAAGCACGTTGCAAAGCAGGCGAACGTATTCAATGGGTTTAAAATAGATGCTTGAGCCCTTTTTCAGGTTTTCAAGCAGACATGCGCAATCTTACTAACGCCTTCACGCTCCTGACCGGATTGTCGATCCTACTCAGCGGTTGCAGCACCGCCGGTGGTGACAAAACCGAGAATAACGAATCCGGAGTCCCTGCTTGCTGCCAAGAAAAAAAATCAGCATTGCCTGTGGTTAACCCCGCCTATCCGGGACCTTTCAAAACTTATATGGTGGAAGGCGCCGAGCGCTTGCAAGGCAGATATCCGGCTGGCGTCCAAGGCGGCTCGCTTGTGCGCGTAATCGTCGGGCTTGATCCGAAAACATTCAATCCCTGGACAGCGGCCGATTCTCTTTCAAGCGAATTGGGCGGCACGATGTTCCGCGGCCTAGCGCAGACAGACATGTTTAACGGCGACGTTGTGCCAGATCTGGCAGTAGAAATCAAAGAGCTTCCCGATCACGTAACTTATATAACTCGCTTGCGTAAAGGCTTAAAGTGGTCAGACGGCAAGCCGATTACTTCAGCCGATGTCGAATTTACCTGGAACAAAATAATCGGACAAGGTTACGGCAACACCTCAATTCGCGATATCGCTCAAGTTGAAGGTAAAATGCCGAAAGTGACATCCGAAGACGAACTGACCAATAAGTTCGTTACAGCAAAACCTTTTGTACCGTTCAAACGTTTATTAGCCACACCAATTGCTCCCAAACATATCGTCGAGCCGATAATCAGCAAAAAAGACGGACATCGTCAATTCGAACAACTCTGGTCTGTCAATTGCAATCCGGCTTCGCTTATCACAAGCGGACCTTATGTTCTTTCGCGTTTTGTGCCTTCGCAACGGGTCGAACTGAAGAAAACCAGCAACTTTTATATGCTCGATCAAAAAGGTCGAGGCTTGCCGAACATAGACAAACAGATTTATACAATCATTCCTGACGTCAATACTCTTTTGCTCAAATTCAAAGCTAAAGAAATAGACATTACACAGTTGCGAGCCCGAGACGTAGTCGACTTGCTCAAAAATCAAAAAGCAGGCAACTATCGCCTCTACAATCTCGGACCGTCCACCGGTTCGTTCTTCCTTGTATTCAATATGAATCAACGCAATGACGGCAAAAGCAAAAAGCCTTATGTCGATCCAATCAAATCAGCTTGGTTCAACGACACTAACTTTCGCCAAGCTGTTAATCACATAATCGATCGACAAAAGATCGTCGCCAACTATTTCAAAGGCATCGGCTCGGTTTCACACACATCAATGCCTGAAGCTTCGCCTTTTTACGACAAAGATTTGCCAGCATTCTCGCCTGATCTTAAAGCCGCCGAAGACATGCTTCGCCAGTCGGGATTCGTTAAAAAGCCAGACGGCTATCTTTATGACAAAAAGGGACATAAAGTTGAATTTGATCTACTCTACGCTTCCGGCGGTACTTTCTATCCGGCAGCAGCAGGCATGATTGCCGATGACATGAAAAAACTGGGCATTAAAGCCAACCTGCAAGAGTTGAACTTCAATGTGATCCAAGACAAAATGGACAGCAAAAAAGATTGGGATGCTCAACTCATGGCTCTAACAGGCGACCCGCTTGAGCCGCACAATGGCGCCAACGTTTTCCGCACTGACGGCAGACTCCATCTTTTCGATCAAAGAGACCATGACGACAAAGGCAATATCAAAGTTACCGATGCTCGTCCCTGGGAAAAGCGCATGGATGAAATATACGATCTGGCTGCTTGCGAATTCGATCAAACCAAACGCAAAGCGCTTTACGATGAATTCCAGAAGATCATTTACGATCAAGCACCGTTCATTTATATAGTCTGCCCGACTTCAATCATCGGCACTCGCAACACAATTAAGAACTACGACCCAACTCCTCTATCGCAAACGATTATGGGTCTGCACAATCTTGAAGAGATCTACAAAGAACAAGGTTCAGCGCAGTGAAAAAATCACTCTCACTTATAGCGCTCTCTGCTCTCCTTTTAGCTTCTTGCTCAAAAGGCGCAAGCGACAGCTCTTCAACAAACGGGTATTCAGCCAATCAGACTGCGGTCAGTAGTGAAGCTGCTCTGCGCAACGAAACTTCTCTCGGGTCTAAAACAACCGGCATTAATCTGCCACCCGACCCTGGTCCGTTCAAGTTAGTTGAGCTTGAATTGGATAAAGGGAGCAAAGGAGAATATTGGCAAGCACGCGGAGAGCTGGGAGAGCGCGGCGGCACCATGACCGTTTCCTCTTTTGGCAGCGGTCCGAAAACATTCAATCTTTGGGCGGCATCTGATGTCGAAAGCCACGGGCTAGGACTTTTACTTTTCGATCCTCTGGTGTTTATTGACGCTTGGAGCGGCAAGCCGATTCCTCGCCTGGCCAAATCAGTAACGATCGCGCCAGACAATAAGACTTATACAATCAAGCTGCGAAAAGGTTTACGCTGGTCAGACGGACACCCGCTCACAGCTGATGATGTAGTTTATACATTTGGCACAATCGTTAAAAACGGCTTCGGCAACAGCAGTTTACGCGACACTATGTCTGTGTACGGTGAATTTCCCAGAGTCGAAAAAGTCGACGACTATACCGTAATCTTTCGTACTTCGGTACCCTTCGCGCCCTTCGTCACCAGCTTGACCAGCGTCGGCATTGCCCCAAAACACAAAATGGAAAACGTGACTAAAAAAGCCGTTTCCAAATTTCATAGTTTTTGGGACATTAACGTTAATCCAAAAGATATGGTTACTTGCGGTCCGTTCAAGCTGGAAAGATACGTACCAGGACAACGTGTAGAGTTAGTGCGCAATCCTTACTATCATTTTGTCGATAAAGAAGGTACTCGCTTACCTTATCTGGACAAAATGGTTATTGCCATTGTGCCCGATCAGAACACACAAATTCTCAAATTTTACGGAAACGAAATCGATCTGCTAGATACACGCTCAGTGCGGGGCTTCGACGCCGCACTAATGAAACAGCGTGAAGCCGCCGGACATTATTCAATGTACAATCTCGGCCCGGATGACGGTACGGTCTTTCTTTTGCTGAACATGAATCAACGCAAAGATCCTAAAAATCACAAACCGTATGTGGATCCGATTAAACAAAAATGGTTCAACAACTCACTTTTTCGACAAGCAGTCAGCCACGCCATTAATCGGCAACGGATCGTCAATAACGTATTGCGCGGTGTCGGCATTGAGCTATTCACAGCTGAAACACCAGCAAGCCTTTATTACAATAAAAACTTGCCTGTCTATCAGCAAGATTTGAACTATGCTGCAACGCTTCTGAAGGAAGCCGGATTCACTAAAAAAGATGACGGCTATCTTTATGACTCAAGCGGTAATCGTGTCGAATTCACGCTACATACAAACTCAGGCAACACTAATCGCGATGCCACTTGCATCATCATCCTTGAAGATTTAAAACAGCTCGGTATCAAAGTCAATTATCAACCGATCGACTTCAATGTTCTAATTGATAAAACCGAAACAAGCCTCGATTGGGAAGCAATCGTTATGGGTCTGAGCGGCTCGCGCCTTGAACCATACGGTGGAGCTAATGTCTGGAAATCAGATGGACGTATTCATATGTTCGATCAGCGCTTGCCCGACGCCAAAGGCAAAGTAATCGTGCCTGATGCCCGTCCTTGGGAAAAGCAAATCGACCAACTGTTCGACCAAGGCGCAGTAGAGCTTGATGAGAAAAAGCGTCATGAATATTTCGATCAATTCCAAAAAATAGCCTATGACGAAGTGCCGGTAATCTATCTCTACTGCCAATCACTGATTACTGCTATTCATGATCGCATCGGCAATTACAAGCCTACGCCCTACGGCATAAACTACACGCCTTTAGGTAGTATGCATAATATTGAAGAGATCTACGTTCGCAAGAGTAAGCCTTGATGTCTATTCCAATCTACACCCTCAAACGAATATTGCAAGCGCTACCCCTGCTCTTGATTATTTCAATCATGAGCTTCACCATGCTCAAGTTGGCGCCAATCGATCCTTTAGCTCAATTAAAATCCAACCCAGCAATCTCAGCCGAGACAATCCGTGCTGAAGAAGAACGTCTTGGCTTGAATAAACCGGCTCCGGTTCAATACTTCAAGTGGTTGAGCAATCTTTTGCAAGGGGATCTAGGCACCTCGGTTTCCGGTGGCTCGGTTGCCATTCTGCTTGCGCAACGAGCCGGTAATACACTTTTGCTTAGCTCGCTTTCAATCTTATTTACTTGGCTTATTGCCATCCCAGCCGGTATTTTTGCTGCTGTACATCGCGGCAAATGGATAGACAAGTTCTGGGGAATATTTAGCGCTGTGGCTATGGCAATGCCTACATTTTTACTGGCGCTGCTTTTTCTAATGCTCGCTCTGGCTACCGGCGTTTTGCCAATCGGGGGACTGACCAGTC
Source organism: Candidatus Obscuribacterales bacterium (assembly GCA_019750335.1). Taxonomy (GTDB): domain Bacteria; phylum Cyanobacteriota; class Vampirovibrionia; order Obscuribacterales; family Obscuribacteraceae; genus JAIEPM01. The sequence goes on along the minus strand of JAIEOQ010000005.1, from coordinate 227,775 downwards.
CTGACTTTTTTGAGCGCGATCTTTTCGGACAAGTTATTGATTTAGCTCACCATTTGATCATCCCGGTTGCCGTTCTTACTTTCGTCAATATCGCCAGCATTCAAAGACAGATGCGAGCAAACTTGCTTGACGTTCTGCGTGCCGAATATGTAAAAACAGCAAGAGCCAAGGGATTGCCAGAGAATGTAGTTATTTACAAGCATGCTTTGCGTAACGCAATCAACCCATTACTTACTCTTTTCGGTTTTGAATTCGCCGGCATTTTAAGCGGCGCCGCCCTCACTGAAACCGTGCTCAACTATCCGGGACTGGGTCGCTTAACCTTAGATGCCGTTCTAACTAAAGACATAAACTTAGTTATGGCATCATTGATGCTTGGTTCATTAATGCTTGTACTGGGAAATCTCCTGGCCGACGTCCTGCTTAAGGTCGCCGACCCAAGAATAACTTTGGAATAAGGAGAGCGCCAATGAGCATGACTGAAGCAGCAATAATCGCACCGGCGGCTCTACCGCTCCAGCGCATAAGCCCCTGGCAAAAGCTTTGGCGCGATCCAGTAGCTAAAGTTGCTTTGGTTATTCTCTTTCTTTTATATGCATCAGCTGCTTTTGCCGATGCTTTAGCACCCTACAGCATGTACTTCAATGATGCTGACCTTGCCAATGCACCACCAACACCAATCCATTGGCAAGACGAAAATGGCAAAGCCTGCGCACCTTATATCTATAAGATGGAGCGGACATTTGATCCGGCTACATATCAACAAAATTACACTGAAATCAAAGACAAAAAATATCCTCTAGTACTTTTCGCTAAAGCTGAAGAATACAAAATATTAGGATTGATTCCGGGCAATATTCATTTGTTCGGCATTAATGGTCCGGCGCGCATTTTTCTTATTGGCTCAGATATGAATGGCCGCGATAATTTTTCTCGTCTTTTCTTTGGTGCGCAGAAAAGCTTAACCATCGGTTTTCTTGGCTTGATTATTTCATTTCCGCTCGGCATCATATATGGTGCCTTATCCGGTTTTATCGGCGGCGTTGTCGACATAACAATGATGCGTATAGCCGAAGCAATCATGTCGATTCCTACCTTTTATTTGTTAATCGGCTTAGCTGCTATCTTGCCGGCAGGCATGTCCAGCTCCACTCGATTCGCTTTAATTACGGTAATCCTATCCTTCATTGGCTGGGCTGGTTTAGCGCGTGTAATCAGAGGCATGGTTCTCGCCATTCGCGAAGAAGAATTTGTATTGGCAGCCAAAGCAGCCGGCATGACCGAATTCAAAAATGTAATTAAACACGTAGTGCCGCAAACAGCAAGCTTTATCGTTGTAGCAGCAACCTTGCAAGTGCCGAACTTTATTCTTTCCGAATCCGGCTTGAGCTTCATCGGCTTGGGCATACAACAGCCGGATGCCAGCTGGGGAAATATGCTTAAAGCTGCCTTGGACAACGTAAATGATTTACTGAATCAACCTTGGTTAATTGCACCAGGTATTGCTATCTTCATCACCATTCTTTGTTTCAATACACTAGGTGATGTTTTAAGAGACATACTCGATCCAAAAATGCACGGCAGTTCATGAAGATAGGAATACGCAATATATGGAATGCACAGTAATTCATGAGTATTGAAATCATTATTCCGATCATTTGCGCAGCAGTGGCAGCAGCCATTACATTGCTTGCTGCTTGGCGCTGGCAGGGTGATCGTTATTTGTGCGACACCTGTCGCTTTAACGACCCGGAATCATGCCTCAAAGTAGAACGCCCACAAGCAATTATCTGCAAAGCTTATCGCTCTGTTGACGAACAACATTAGCCAAAGCGATAACATGCTAACAGCGGCGTCGCCTGAATAGCATCACGCCAAAGTAATCGCACCGCATATGGTGCATACGCGCACGCAAAAAACCAAGCCTCCCTGCCGGTTCACCCACCGGGCCCAGAGAGGCTTGCTCCTTAGTATCTTTCGATCACCTGGATCAACACAATGAAACTGAATGCCGCGAAGTATGCGATGATTACTCGGGGCTCAAACGGGTGGCCCGCTCTGTAGCGACAGAATCAATTTCGATATTTCCAATATAGCAGGTGGTCAAGTGTTAGACAAGACCCTAAAATCAAAAACTTGCTAAAACTACGAAACTTAGTCTGTGCCTATTTCTGAGAAGGTGCTGAGTTCACCATCTAGCGACCGGGTTTGTATTCTACGCACCATCCAAACCGTAAGTGGCAAATTATCAACTACTAGATGATGCCGTTGCCAGCTTTCATCAAACCATGCCACCAAGTAGTGTCCGGTTTCAGCGTCTTTTTCATTGATCAAATAAAGATCGCGCCCACGAAATTTCAGACCAACCAGTCTTACTCTTTCACCAAGATCATCCAATAAAATGCCATGCTCATCCGAACGTCTTTCGATGAGCACGCTTGGCACATCTTCTTGTCTCGTCAAACGAGGGTCTTGCGAAAACCAACCATCCGCTCCAATCTCAACTACAGGAAATCCTTTGCCCGGATAGGAAATTTCCTTCCCGTCGGCGGTAAAGCCTGAGAGAGGAATATCCGGTTCAATATTTTCTTCTTCGTCAGCAGTGGTCATTGTTTTATGCGTTAGTTATGCGGTTGGTGTTTACGATCGTTTCAAAAATCGTTTTCAAAAAAGATCAGCCCTAGATATTTTCAGAAGAATTTCAGCCCTGGCTCATATATTAAAGGCAGCAAGAATTGAATGCCCAGCAGAGCCATTATTTAACCAAAGCAGGCAATATAGCGCCCAATGCCATCTAATAAATTGACTCGCGGGGTATATTCCATTATATTCTTGACATTCTTAAGCTAATTCTGGATCTCTTACTACAGTGTCTTTTAAATCACCTTACTACACTAGCTCATACCTGCTAACCTGGCTCCGCCGCGCCCAGCAAGCTTTTCCGCCCCTGTTAGAAAAACCGCGGAATTTCTTACAGGCAACAATTTTTTTTCGAGGCTCGGCGCCAGCCACGATTTTTGTGAATTCTTCGTCCGAGCCACAGATTAAACGCCGAAGTCTTTTAAGCTTCGCCGCCCTTTTAATCTTTGCCGGTTTAATGTTCGAGTCTCCCGCCTTCGCCGATAGCAATGGCAAATTTCCTGGCAAAGGAAATTATGCAGACTGGAAAAAGGCTGCTGCATTAGCAGAAAAAGCGATGCATCTGAATCCTCACAATTCACCGTTAGAAATAGAGCTTCTAACCAAAGCCCTCCAGATATATGTATTTGACGGCAAAATCTTCTATCTGCTGGGAAATCGATACGCTGACAGCCATAAATTAGCCTTAGCAGAAGAGAATTATCGTAAAGCAACTCAACTAGAACCAGAATTTGTTGATGCTTGGTACAACTTAGGAAATGTACAAGATGATTTACAAGCAAAAAGTGAGGCTGAAAAATCTTATAGAACTGCTCTCAAAATCAAACCCGACTATGCCGCAGCTTGGTACAACCTAGGCGTTAATTTGTACGAACAGCGTAAATATATTGATTCAAAAAAAGCATTTGATTCAATGCTAAAAGTTCCACACACTAAAAAAAATGCAGAGAACGCATCTTGTTATTTGAAACAAATTAATTCAACAGCCAATCTCAAACCGGCAGGGAGATAGTACATGGAAGGTTCTGGAGCAAATCTACCTCAAAGGGAAAACAGAGCGACTGACGGTGGAACTCCTGCTGCCCCTGAAGCTCCGCGCCCTGAAACACCTGCTAAACCGCTCGACATTCTAAATCAAGCAGCAATTGATGCACGGCAGCCCATACCTCCGACAGATGCTGTAAGAACAAACGATGCCATAGGGCAACAACCTGGATCCACAGTCAGCGATACCGTCTACACGAAAGCCCCAACAGATGGGACGACTGGCAAAGCAGCTTTAGAATACACGCAACAATCTACCACCGCTACAACAATGAAAGACGTTACGATGCGCATGTCGGACGGCACCATTCAAACTGCTCGCGAGCGTTTTGATCCGGCGACAAAGCAAACGACAGTAGCAATGCAACGTCCGGATGGGCAAACACAGCTTTATCAAAGAGACGATAGAACAAACACCTTACAGAGAATCGACGCCAGCGGAAAACCAGTTGCGGGCGACACACTCAAATATGAGAACATTCGCTCTGGTCATCCGATTCCTGGTAGCGAAGGCCGGTTTATAGCCCAGCCAACTACACAACCTGTGGTTAGGGACATGCCAGCCAGAACAACCGTGGCAGAACGTCCGCCAACGACAACGCTGCCAACGAGAACTGAACGAACGGAACGCGTGGTTGGCGATAAATCGTATACCGTTTTACCAGAAAGAAGAGAGACAACCTTTAGACCAGGCGGGGACAAGCCCATTGGCGGAGAGCGTCCTGGCGGAGACAGACCAGGCGGTCCCGGTCCGGGACGTCATTTCGGTTCAGATGCCGTTCCTGGAGGTGGCAGACATGGCACTTTTACACCAAAAGACCCGAGCGTAATAGACAGACCGGGAATGGATCGTACCGGTCGCTTACAAACTGATTTGGGGCGCACTGAAGCTGCCCAACGTCATCTTGATGCCGCCAACAAAATTTGGGGCTCCGATCATTCGCGGGGAGCTGATGCCGCGATTGCTCATAGACGCGCCGATATTCAGGATCAAATCGGAAGAACAATGGGCGGCGGCGGAAGAACATTCAATCCGCCAGAAAACTTCAAACCACCTCAAGTCGTAAGAGAAGGCGAAATTGGTAGACATGGAGGTCGTAACTGGCCAGGACACCGCGAAGGTGGTGGCGGCGGTTCCGACGGCAGACCTGACGGCGGACATCAACCTTGGGGCGGCAGGCGCCAACTCCCACCAGGCGGCGAAGGCGTCGGTGGCGGCGGTCCGCGCAAAGATGGTGAACCAGGGCGCCCAGGTGGACCAAGAGGCGAATTTTCGCCCACCGGAGTTCGTCCACAAGACGCCAGAATGGAAGCGCGGCTTGCCGAGATGCAAGGTCAGCAGCGTGGCGCCATGCTCGATGCGATCAATAAGTTTCAACAGGGTAAGCTTCCGCTTACGCCCGATGGAATGGCATTGGGACAAATTTTTAAAGGCATGCGCCCAGATCAACTTATAGATTTAAAAGCAACACTTGCCGGGCAAGATCGTCGCGCCGGCTTGCCGCTGGATATTGGTAAGCTCCGCCCGGAAACCCAAAAAGCCATGGGCGATATGCTCACCATATTGAACAAAACCGGACGTTTCGATGGTACAACCGACGCCGGACGACTAACCTCCATGCGCGTGCTTGATCTGCTTGGTCGACCGGACCGCCAGTTTGATAAAGTGCCAACGGCGGATCAATCACGAACAATAATGCTTGAATTGGCAAAAGGATTTGGGGATCGACGCAGCCTAGACGGACGAGCCCAAGATCGTGCCGGTGATTTAGTTACAAGAAGTCTTGGTGACAAACCGGGAGAGCGCGGTTTCTTACCTGGCGACAAAACACAGTTTACTTTGAGAATGGACAACATGGACCCGACGGTCCGCGATCTGGTTGTTCGCTTACAAAATCGTGATTTCTTAGGAGCGCAACAAAGAGACGTTCGTCAAGAAACAATTACCGCACGTGCTCAGGAAGCACGCATCGAGCCAAGCACAATCACAAGTAGAGTCGCACCGGAGGCTATACAAAACGTCAGGGCTGAAGACACCGCTCGGACGCTGACCACAAGAGAGAGCGGTACAACTGCTGCCGAAGGAACTTTATTTGGCAAGGTACAACAAGGTGATGTTCTACCGGGTCAAACTCAACAAGCTAAACTTGATCCTTTGCAAACCAACGCCGCTGAGATAGCGATAGCTCAAGCTAACGCCCAGAAGCAACAAGACCAAATAAATTTGCAGCTGGAAGAAGAGAAGCGTAAACGCAAAGAGAAAGAAGAAGAGCAAAAAGAAAAAGAGGAACGCAAACAACTCTCTCAAGAAGAGCTTATGGCGCTTATGCAAGCACGCAAGCTCAAAGAGCTTAAAGACCGCGAACTCAAACAAAAAGAGAAATCTCAAGAGCAAGACAAAAAGCAACAACTACAACAACGCAATCAGCGTACTCGTTATCGAATTCGTCAGGGCGATACATTATCCAATATTGCTGCCAAACACTTGCAAGACAGTAAGTTGGCTCAGCTGATTTATCAAATCAACAATACTGTGATCCCGACAATGACACACCAGGGCAAACGTTATGCCGATCCGCAAGTCGGATCGCTTATCTGGTTGCCCAGCCAAACTGATGTGGAATCTTTCCGCAGCAAAAAAGACAAAGAGAAGAACGACATCGATTTTACCGGACCGCAATTTGGTTCTGCCGAAGACGAACTCAAAGCCCGATTTGGCGACAACTGGCAAGACAATCCGGCAGCAGCTGCTTTCCAGGCAATGCAACCAAAAGCCAAAACACTGGCTGAGCTTGAGAAAGCGAAATCCAGAAGAGAGAATGTCGAAAAATATCTCGGACCGCTCGCCGATAAAAAGCCGGAGAACGATGACGATCGCATCCGCCATATTTGCCGGCTTGGCGATACCCTACGCAGTATTGCGCTCAAACATCCGGCTTTGCTAGATAGCGAACTTTGGGAGTTAATAGCCTCAGTTAACAACTTAAGCAGCGAAACGGACGAAGATGGCAATCCACAGGCCAAACTATCACGCGGCATGGTATTGATATTGCCCAGCCCAGAAGAGATCAACGCTTTTCGTGCAAGTAAGCCCGGACAAAATGCTGAGAGAGTCGAGCTGGCTGACTCTGATGACGAAGCAAAAGTCAGTCCACAAGCCACTGCCGATGAAAAGGAAAGCGCCACTGATATTGTTGAAAACATAAACGAAAAGGCAAGAATAATTACAACCGGCAATGCTTATGACCCCTCAAAAGGGTTGACCATTACACTGGAAGTCCTGGCAAAAGGCGCATGGACGAAAGCTTTGACTTATGATTTCTTCGAAGAAACCGGACTGCGTCATCAATATGATGCCAGCGGCAAGAAACAAACAATGCGGATTACTTTACCGCCAAACCAAGCAATTCAACTGGCTCAAAATGAGCTAAAGAACCGCTGGGAACAGCACTACACCAGACTAGCTGATTGACGACTGATCAGACGGACTCGCCACAGTTTCTTGGTTCAAAAGCGAAAGAAAAAGCTTAACCAGACGCGGGTCCCATTCTTTGCCAGCGCCTTCCGATAGCTGCTCGGCAGCTTCTTGCTGAGTTAAAGCTTTGCGGTAAGGTCGATCGCTGGTCATCGCCACATAGGCATCAACCAGAGCGATAATTCTAGCTTCTAACGGTATATCCTCTCCTTTTAAGCCTTTAGGATAGCCGGAGCCATCCCAGTGTTCATGATAGGAAGCGACAACAGCTGAAACTCGATGCAGCTGTTTGGATGGTTCCAAAATTCGCGCACCAGCGCTCGGTGAATTTTGAACGATTAGCTTTTCTTGCGCCGTTAACGGACCAGGCTTTTGCAAGATGGTTTCATCAACTGAAAGTTTGCCTAAAATATTCAAAATGGCAGCCAGCGAAATTATTGTGCTGTGTTCTTTAGATAAATGCAAAGCTTGAGCAATACGTCCGGCATATTCAGCTGAACGCGGCGAACGCTCCGGACCGTACATATCGCGTGCTTCAACCATTTTAATTACGGTGCCGAGAACACCGAGAATCCCATGTTCAGCAATTAAATTTAAATCGATTGCGCTAAGGGCTGGCGATTTTTCAACTGCTTTTTCGTTGGTGTTCTTTTTAACGACATTAGCCGAAACCTGGCTTGTATCCGCTTTACTTTTACGTCTTTCTTTAGAAGCTTTCAGCTCATCTCTGTCCAGCGCCGGCAACAAATCTTGCGAAACAGAGCACACTCTATTGCGCCCTTGATGCTTGGCTAAGTATAGAGCCTGGTCGGCAAGCTCAGTTAGTTTGTCGCGATCGTCCGCGTCATAAGGGAAAGTTGCCACACCAAGAGAAGCAGTCACAGTACCGACACCGTCCACCTGATCCTCGCGGATTGAAGCGCACATACGCTCAGCAACAATTCGCGCACCTTCGATGTCCGTTTCCGGCAATAGAACAACAAATTCTTCACCGCCATAGCGAGCAGTTGTATCAACATCACGCACACATTTTTTGATTACTGACGATATGTGCTTGATTGCCACGTCTCCATACTGGTGCCCCAAACCATCGTTGATTTTTTTCAGATAATCAAGATCGATAATAATGTAAGAGAATGGGTGACCAAAACGCTGATGACGGTCCATTTCGCGAGACAACTGCTCTTGAAAATAGCGACGATTATAGAGCCCGGTTAGAGCGTCGGTTACCGCTTGGCGCTCAACTTGTTCAAAAAGTTCTTTGTGTGAAAGTACAACCGATACGTGATTTAAGACTTCTTCGACCATATGCATATCGGCTAAGCTTGGATAATTTTCAAAGGTCGAGGAGACCAGACACAAAGCACCCTTTAAGCTTGTACCTTGACGCATCGGCATGAGCATAATCGCATTCACGTTGTCCGGAAGTTTATATGCACTGCCGGCAAAAGCTTCATCGATATCGCTGCGGCTCAACAATTGTGTTTTACCAGCACTGAGTAGCGGGTTAAAAGTAGAGAAAAGATGCTCGCCAATATGAGTTCCATCCGGCTCAGCAAGCTCGCCGTCAACTTTTGAGCGATGGAACGAGTTAGTATTGTTGTCAAAAATAGAAACGACACATAGTTCCAAATGGAAATATTTTGTCATTACTGTAACTAAAGTTTCGAGAACCGGATCAACTTCTTTCAATGACTGTTGAATTTTGTTTGTGACTTCATTGATTAAGCTGGCACGCGAACGCTCTAACCTTAAATCCACAATCGCTCGGTTGGCTCTAATAAACGAGGCAAGACTACCAGCTACAGTCAAAGCCAAATCTCTGTCCTGCAGACGCAGTGCTGGGCTTCCTTCTTTACGCTTCCAAAAGCCAAGCACTCCTAGCTTTTCGCTTTCGGACAACAGCGGAATAATCAAGGCTTGATCGTGTCCGAAGAAACGATCACCTCGTTTTGAATATTCGTTGTTGATCATCTTTAGTTTGCCGCTTTCAAAAACTTGAACAAAAGGATTTTGTTTCTCCCCAAGATCAATCGGTTCGGAATGTTCTTGCTCCGAGATCTGCGGCACTAGAACTTGATCGTCTGTTTTGAAACGATACACTTGAGCATGAGAGAATCCGGTGTGATCGGCAAAAAGTTTAACCGACTCTTCAAGAGTATGTTGCTCGTGGTGCCCCCGCGAATCGCGAAATATGCTGGACATTTCGTTAATCAACTTCATCTCGTCGGCATCAGCTTCAATTTTTGCTAAGTCGAATGATTGCTGAACAACTAGAGATAGAATTTCAGAAACACTTTGCAGAACAGCAGCGTCTTGTTCGCTCCAATCGCGCCCTTTGCGCTCTTGCTGCAATTCAATAAATCCGTGGATTAAACCTCGACAACGAATCTGGGCAACCAGCCTGGCTCTAACATCCCCCAATTCAATCAAATCGCTCAAAGTCGGAGACATGCGCCTCAGCTTCATGTCTTGATTGGTGTCAACAATAGCGATTACACCGCTTCCTGATTCATCAGGAAAGCGCGAAATAAACTCTGAAACTATAGCCGTCGATTCCTGAGCACCAAGACGACGATCAGCAAAACAGTTATGCCCGTTGGTGGCAAATTCATTGGTCACAACAAGTTCATCATCAACGATTTGCCAAATCAGTCCGCGATCAGCGCGGATAAGCCTGGTCGAATCTTCAATTGCCAACTGTAAAATAGCCGGTAAATCGCTCGATATGCGCATTGTCGAAACTATATCGCGAATGATTTTTTGCGCATCAGGGGCAAATACAGTGCGCGTCTCTTGCGTAATGTTGGTCCAAACTTCGCGTAAATCTTTCAACCCTTTTTTGGCTGAAGCTTTATCATCCAGCGCCGGCGTTACCGCTGAAGCAAGGCTATCCAAAGACGGCTCAAGCACTTTTTCCAATTTAGCAAGAGGTGTCGGCAGCTCCTCTGCCGGCTTATCAGCTCTGGCTGTTTTGGAAGGCTTTGACAAAGAGCCTGACCCGCGCAAAGTTGAACGCCCGGCATCATCGGAGATGTCCGGAGTCGGTAAAGTCATCCCCCCATGCTTTTCCATGGTCACACCAGCCAGGTGCGCTTGTCTTTGTTTAACGACGGGCCAATCATGACGTAAACCGGCAACAAAATGCGGCGCCGTAACCGGATTACCCATGTTATTGCGGATATCGTCCAAACGATTAGCTTCGGGCAAATCGATAAATTGCCAAACAGGCAACATATGCTGGAAGGCTCTGCGCACAGTGTGCGGATCTATGGAGCCCACGCATTGATAGATCTTTTCATTGCCAGCTTCTTCGGACAACTGCCCGTAAACAACAATTGAAATACCCTGGCTTTGCACTAAAAAACAAAATTCATCTTGTTTATCCGGCTGTTCTTCAGAAAAAATGGAGATACATTGAGCGTCTCTAGTCAGTTTCCGATATTGCTCACCTTCGGCTAAAAGCCATTTTGCATTGTGGCTGCACCAATAAACAAGCAAGGGTCCAAGACCCTGGCTGACCAAAGTTTCTTCAATATGGCGAAAGAAGGACAAAAGCTCACTAGCTGCCAAGTTGCTAAGCGGCAAAGCGCCCGGACCGGACTGCTGTACCAGCATCATGAAAAGTTGTGTTCTAACTTGGTCTGCCATTGCTAAATCCTTACCCCTAAATTCTACCGGCTAATCTTGCCCTACGCCGAGGGACTAGCCCGCACTTAATACTTTGCGGCTAGAGACTATTCAAATTAACGGTCGTGTTGCACAATAAACTGCAAATGAGCGAATCTGACTGCACACCGACAATTTATAAAGATAATATCGATTTCTGGGACAGGGCCTGGAATATGGTAAAAACGCCATATACTCAAATGCCCGATTTGTCTTATCTTGAGCGGATTCCGACTCTTTTGTCCGATATTAAAAGCGCCAAAATCCTCGACCTGGGTTGCGGTAGCGGCTGGTTGAGCATCTATTTGGCTCGCCAGGATTTTCAGGTAGTCGGTGTCGATGTAGCCACCCATGCCCTAGAACTCGGGCGCATGTGGGCTGAACATGAAAACCTCTCAATCGACTTTCAAGTTCAGGATATAAGCAATTTGCAGTTCCCTGAGGGTTATTTTAAGGCTGTTGTCGCCAACTCCATATTTGAGCATCTTACTTTTAAGCTCGCCCAAAAAACCATATTAAACCTGGAAGCCATCGTCAGCCCTGGCGGGCTCTTTTTTGGTTGTTTCGATAAAGTTGGAACCGGCCCCGGCGAGTTTTATAAACTTGATGACGGCAGCCAAATTTATACGGACAAAGGCCGGCGTGGCATGCTTTTGCGCTGTTTTTCGGATCAAGAGATCAAAGAGCTGTTTAAGAACTGGCAGATTGAAGAGCTTACCTGCCTGGAAAACGGCAGTCGCATATTAATTGCCCGCAAATAGCCTACTTTTTCAGCTTAGTTTTGCTAGCTGCATCTTGCTCGGCTTGTGTATTGCGTTCCCAAAAAACTCCCTGAGCAAAGCCTTGAATACGCTTGTCTTGCTCGGCTAAAAGTAAGCGTTTTTCGGCAAGCAAACAATACTCTTCATTGATTTCAGCGCCGAGATAATCGCGCTTCAATTTTTTTGCAACAACTAAACTAGAACCACTACCGGCAAATGGATCAAACAGCAAATCACCGGGATTGCTGCTGGCTAAAATCAGTTTCGCCATTAGTTTTTCACTTTTTTGCGTCGGATGATCCGTATTTTCAGCCATAGACCAAAACGGCACACTTATATCAGACCAAAAATTGGACGGATGACTGTCTCGAAACTGTCCATTATTTGTTTCATGCCAATCTTTTGGAGTACCGTCCGTAAGACGATAAGGAGCGATTACCCGCCGGCGCAATTTCACTGAATCTACATTGAAAGTGTAAGAGTCGGACATAGTACAAAACCAAATATCTTCCGAACTGTTTTTCCAGTTTGTTTTTGCTCCGCGACCTTTTTCTCTTTCCCAACAGATCCGATTACGCACGACAAAATGTTTAGCGGCAGCGGTATAAATCGAAACCGAACTATACCAATCACCGCAAATATAGATTGAAGCAGTCGTTCGCAAGAACGGTTTAAGCGCAGCAAGAGTTTCATCCAGCCAAGACGTATACGAGTGTACGTCTTGCTTAGCAAATTTAGCGCCATGAAAATTTTTATTCAAATTGTATGGCGGATCAAGAAATAACAAATCAATGCTCTTCTCGGGCAAAGCTTTAATCAACTTGAGATAATCGCCGTTATAAACTCCGCAAAGCTTCTTCTTTGTTGCCGTTATTTTCAACAGCCGCTTTTTAAGAGCGACTCGTTCGGCTGCCGATATTTGAATTGTACGATTGCGTGACGTCATCATTTGTTCAAAGAATAACTTGGGCCGATCTCGCCGGGAGCATAACATGACGAGACTGACCGGCAGCATGCTTATACGATTCTTCACCGGAAAGCGAGGCAGTCAGATTGATCTCACCAAAAGCTTTCAATTGAAAATCCGAGGTTTCACCTTGAAAGCTTTTATAAATAATTTCCACCGGAAAAACATTTACCGGCTCGCCACCATTTATGGTGCCAAGATCTTCAGTCAACGAAAGTGCCGCATTGCGAATCAGCAAAGTAACTTTTTGTCCAGCGGCAACCTGAGAGGCGCCATTTGGACAAGCCGCCCATAGCTTCAGATTTGGACCAACCATCACTTGGCAGAACTCACCTTTTTGCTCAAGAATTTCGGCTGTAAGCAAATTACCCTGCCCAATAAAATCAGCAACAAAGGGAGTGGCCGGTCGCGCAAAAATATTTTCAGGAGAATCGACTTGCTCGACATGGCCTGCTGACATAACAGCTATACGATCCGAAAGTCCGAAGGCTTCGGCTTGATCGTGAGTAACCATGATGAACGTAATTCTCAATTCTTTTTTGAACCGAGCAAGCTCTGCTTGCATCTCTTGCCTGATTTTAGGATCGAGGGCCGAAAGCGGTTCATCCAAAAGTAAAACCGAGGGTTTATTGACGATAGCGCGGGCAAAAGCAACTCGTTGTTGTTGCCCACCCGAAAGCTCTCGCGGAAAGCGAGCAGCAATATGCGGCAGCTGCACTAAATCAAGTGACCAGCGCACCTGCGCTTCAACCTCTTGCTTGCTCAACTTTTTGCCTAGCTTTAGACCAAAAGCAATATTGTCAAAAACGCTTAAGTGGGGGAACAAAGCGTAACTTTGAAAAACCATATTTACCGGGCGTTTATGCGGCGGCACCCGACTCATATCTTGACCGGAAATAATCACCGCGCCACTGGTCGGAAATTCAAACCCAGCAATCATACGTAAAAGAGTTGTTTTGCCACAACCGGAAGGTCCAAGCAAGCTGAAAAATTCACCATCATGAATTTGCAAGTTGATGTTTTGCAAAGCTTGAGTATCGCCAAAGCTTTTGGATACGTTTTGAATCTCGACGGCAGGCTGGCTCAAGACTTGTCGATTCCTTTCATATCTTTGATTTGGAAAGAGAATTGTAAGTTAAGTAAAACTTCCTGAGAGTCGATATCAACTTTTAGAATGTCGGCAATTTGTTCGAGCCGATAACGCATCGTATGCCGGTGAATAAAGAGCGCTTTGGCAGCCGAATTCAAGTTTGCACCATGCTCCAAATATACACGCAAGGTAGGAACCAAATCCGTTTCCCACTCTACATCGTAAGCCTCAAGCGGAGCAAGATGCTCTTCATAGAAGCGCTCCAACTCAGGATGATCGCTCATCAAATAAAGAATGCGCTTAATTCCTAAATCAGAATAACTAATCAGAAATTCGGATTCACCATGCATCATCGAGCCGGTGATCAAAGCTTGTCTAGCCTCACCGTAACTATCATAAAGGTCCAAAATTGTACGGGCTAAACGTCCGGCACCGATTTGCACTTTTGCCTCTGCCGAAACTTTTGTCACTGAAGCTTTGAGCTCTTCAGCTAAATCATGCCAGGTCTTTTTCTCACCGGCATCAAAAGGAACCACAGCTACATTGGCTCCTTCCATTTCAACAAGCGCTTGATACTCATCTGTTGAAGCCCAGGCTTTTGCCGCTTCATCCGGAGTAATTTTTACAGCAAACACCAAGAAGCCGTCACGAATATCAAAACCAAAATAACGTTCAAGTTGCTCCTGATCGCTTGTCGCAAGAGTTTCGCCCGAAAGCAAATCTTTAAGCAGGCTGGCATGAGTCATATAAGTCGCCGAGAAGTCACGCCTTCTCTGGCTGAAATCAACCATGGCCGCTACCGCTGCCGGACGCAAATATTCAGTAAGCAGAGCATCATTATCCGTTGGACGAACCAAAATCGATATATAGCCGACGACAGCTCCTTCAAGCACAATCGGCGCAACCAATCGTCGTCCAATCCGAACCGGCTCTACTAAAAGTTCCGGCACTGAAGGATCCGACGGTTCGCGCAACTCTCGTTGCAGCTCTTCGGCAACTTCTTCAGTGAGAGTTCGCTGTTGGTTTAGCGGAGTGGAGCTCATATTTTGAGCAGCCAAAATCTTAAAGTCGGCGCTCTCAACAGCAACCGGACGCTCAACCATTTCAGCAAGGCGGTCAACTAAGCCACTTAAACCTTCTTCGATTAAGACTCTAATCAAATGAGTATGCAGTCTGGTACTGGCTTTTTTCACCTCAGACAAATATGAAGCTCTGATTTCAGCCGCCACTTCTTGCGGTTCGCCAAAACCTTGCAAAATTAGTAACGGTGTTGAAGCTTCAGTGCAAAGCTTAACCACATGCTCAAGATCCAAATTAAGTCCGACTTGAGTTTTAGCCGCCGAACTTTTGCCAGTAGTTGCCAGAGCTGAACCGGGAGGTTCAATTAAAACCAGACCGGCAAGATTTTGCACTTCAAAAGCTTGTTGTCCAACGAGATTTTCCACCCGCACAACAGCTAGAGTGCCATCTTTTTGCCCGCCATATAAACTGCCGACGACTTGAGAGACTTCACGGTCAAGAAAATCTTCGCCAAAAATCAAACGAGATTCGGAAAGAGCTTCAGACTCAAGAATCTGTCTTAACGTAGGCTGAAGTGGAATGCGAACAGAGCCCATTGCCACGCGTCATAAGTAACTACAACATCAATTTTAGCTGGTTCCAGCCTGATAGTCATCTGCAAAACACGGTTTCAAAGAGAAAATGCAGAGTTATATCTGCATTCGATATCCCAAACGGGGTCTAAAAGATAAAAAATCGTATTTGCCAAGATTTTTTTCGAAAAGGCCCTTGAGCTTGACATCATTTTGAGACAGAATTAATTCATTCTTGAGTTCCCGCCAAAACCCTCTATTTATACGTGCTCCCCTTCGCACGCTAGGAAGACATATTATGAAACAGCATGTCAAGAATTTCGAAGATCGCTTAGTCGGTATATTTGAAAAAAAGGCGGCCGAATTTAGCCGTTATGCCGAAGAGCAACCAAAAACAGCCATAGTTACTTCGCAGTTAGCCGATCTTTACCGCGACCTTGTTGTTGTAATGCGCCGTTAATCAATACTGCGGCAGTTAAAAATACTATTCATCTCCTAATCATCACCAGGGGGCAGGCTCTTCGAGCTTGCCCCCTTACCTAAAAGAATAAATCGTATTCTCCCCCTTTGCAGCAAAAGCCTACTGGCCTAAACTTTGTAGGCTAAAAACTTTGGGGAGTGCAGCCGTTGCTGGACTGGTTCGGATATTTCATCGGTATTGTCGCTGCCCTCTGGGCGATAGCGCTCATGGCCTTCCCAGAATTGATTGATATGGGTGAAGCCGCCAAGAAAAAGCGCTTCAATGTTAAACACTGGGGCGCCTATGAAGGCGACACCACAGCTAACGACGATAAAGACAGCATTGAAATTCAAATCCCGGCACGCAAAAGACGCGAAGTTGTCGGCAGCCGGACTTATGAAGCCGGTCGCGGTATCAGCTTCCGCTCTTAGCCTGGGACCAATCCTTTATATAAACGTCCGGACGTCAAAGTATCTACTGAAATGACGCCAAGGTCGTGCAGCAATTGGACCTGAGCTTGATTGAAACGCAGAATGGTGTCCGCTTTGTTAATCAAGGACTGAGTCCATACTTGTTGGGCTTGCAACACGTCAATGTTTGTACCGACACCGTTGGCTAAGCGCACTCGAGCTAAACGCAGCTGTTCACTTGATGAAGCTACAGCACGTGTAGCCACATCAATCTGCTTTTCAATAATCAAACATTGCAAATATGAGGTGCGAACCTGCTGCATGACGTTGAGAAAAGTTTGGTTAGCTTGCAAAAGAGCTTGGCGAGCAATATGTCTATTCGATTGAACGTTAGCTACATTGTTGATGCCCAAACCAAAATAATTCCAGTCAATTTCAAAACCGATTTGATAGGACATACGCATTTGGCGCTTACCAATATATGCCGGCGTATACGATTGGGTAAGCAAAACCGGACCGGGGTTAGTAATGGTTCCGCCGGAAGTAGCAATTGAGGACTGACTGCTTGCTACCGATGGAACGCTGGTACCGGAAAGCCCAGGTACATTTACCGCGCTAGGGTTATAACTGCCCCCGGGCACTGCTACGACGTTGGTATTTCCTGGGACTACAGTGTAACCAGGTCCAAGGGTGGCACCGTTACCGGCATATTGCCCAAAAAATTGCATGGTCGGATAAAGCGGAGCTGCCGCTACCTGAATGTTTCGCCTGGCTGCCAAACGCAGCTCTTCAAACTGTCTAAGTTCAGGACGGAATTTAACGGCTACTTTCATCAAACCGTTTATATCTAAACTCGGATCAATCAGTCGCACTTTGCGCACACGACTATCAACCGTCATCAGGTTGGCACCAAGATCCAAGTTGAGAGTCCTAGCCAAAGTAATGGCTGCCGTTCGGAAAGTTACTTCCTGACTAAGCAAGTTTTGTTCGTCATTTGCCAACTGCGTATCAGCCTGAAGCACGTTGAAATAAGTACCCGTGCCAGCAGCCTCAAGCTGTTTATTCAAAACAAGTTGAGCGCGCGAAGTATCGACAGCACGCACCCGAATTTCTAAAAATGCTTGTTGACGAACCAGATCATAATATTGTGAGGCCACTGCCAGCAAAGTGTCATTGATTGTCGCTTTCAACGATGACTTAGCAGCAAGAAAGTTATGTTTGGCAGCCAATGCTGTAAACAAAATTTGTCCGCCTCTGAAACCCCAGTAGCGGAAACCGGCAGTAGCCACCACGTTTGGCGTAGAGAACTGAGTTGGGATCACACCGCCAACCAAGGTCGAACCTGCCTGGAATAAGCTGCGATACATCATCAAAGCGTCCGGAGCAAAATTGCCGATCGCACCAATCATCAGCCATTTTTGCGAACGCATTTGTTCTTGCGAAATGCCGATAGCCAGGTTATTTAAGACAGCAAAAATTACCGTATCTTTAAGTGAGACCGGCTGATTATATGAAGCCTCAAGTCTGATCGTCGGCAAATTGGCACCGACAGGCAAAAGTTCGGATGATGCCGGCAGCTTTAAGGGTACTTCTTCAAGCATTTTTGTATCGGAAGAAAGCGGACCAACCAGATTAGGAAAATTCGGATCCGGCTTCCCGTCGTAAGAATAAGGCAAAGAAGGCGTTCCGGGCTGCTCTGCTGCCACTGGCGGTGACGTACGAGACGTATCATTTTTTGTCGTTGCCGCAGGCGTATTCAAAGGCGATACAGGCAAAGAGTTGTCAGTGCTGCCAATCGGTTTGAGTCCTGATTGTTGCTGTGGTTGCTGGCTTGAGTTTTGAGCTGCCGCTGCGGAGAAAGGCAAGCCAAGAAGTAAGCTCAGCAAAATTACTTTTACCGCCTGCTTATTTCGTTCTTTATTCTCGCTTTTACTCATGACTCACTATTTTACTAGGCGTTGCACCGACTTGAATTGCTCGCTACCGGATTGCACAAGCATCTCAAAAAGCGCGATTTCAACCGATGAAGGAACGGCACCGGAACCAATCATTTTTTCCCAGCCGATTTCTTTGTTGCGCGGATTCCGGCTGGAAATAGCATCATGGACTACGTGAACGGAATAGCCTTTGTGCAAAAGCTCATGAGCCGTTTGGCTGACACAAACATGAGCCTCAATCCCACAAAGAATTACTTGCTTGCGTCCTAAAGCTTCCAACTGAGACATAAAGCCTTCCGCCTGGCAGCAACTAAAAGCCGTTTTCTCAAAATATTGGTGTTCACCAAGACAGGCAGCAATTTCTGCCATAGTTTTGCCTAGACCTTGCGGATATTGCTCCGTAAGAATTACAGGCAACTTAAGTATTTTGGCCGCTTCAGCCATGATTGTAATATTACGAGTCAGGTTGTCGAGATCTTTCAGCTCTTTGCGAAAAGCTTCCTGGATATCGATAATTAGCAGCACGGCTTGCTTGCTATCCAATACTCGAGGATGTCGCATCGAACTGGTCTCCATTTCCGACGAGCAAAACTTAGACTCTTTTAGACTCCAAATTTATAGCTCTAGTGCCGATTTTAAGCCTATCAGCATAACACTTAGGAACGTAAAAACGTGCATTTACAAAGCGCCGAGTAATTTACCCACGCCAAGAGCCAAGTAAAATGGCGCATTTCGGGCATTTTTACCAAGTCTTCTAAAAGAGATATTAGCGGTTAATGACCCATAATCATGACTTCTTTATGGTATAAGTGCATTGTTCGGGGCGTTAGCGCAGTTGGTAGCGCGCTTCAATGGCATTGAAGAGGTCACGAGTTCGAATCTCGTACGCTCCAAATTTTTCAATCCAACTCAACAATCGTCCGTCGCGCTGAGCAATTCTGGCACCAGCGGCGCTACCATTTATCGACGAACTCAATAGCCCGCCGACAAAAGCTGCAAGCCTTCCGGAAGATTTGTCAGACGATGAACCGAAGTTTTCACGCTACCGTCAGCTTCAAGATTTAGAATCCTGAATCCGGGCGGTTGCGCATCAACAGCAAATGTGTCCGAGTTTGGCTTGAACTGCACACCGGTTGAAGGTGTAGCTAAATAACGCACATTACCGCGTACAGCATCAAAAGCCTGATGAATATGACCCGAGAGCACGCAACGCACATTATCGTGTCTATCGACTATATCGAAAAATGCATCGCTGTTGCTAATACCGATTTTGTCCGTCCATTTGGAACCGCAAGGCAAAAGATGGTGGTGCACACAAATAAGTACATGATCCGCCTTCTTGGCAAGGGTCTCTTCCAAAAATTTCAATTCGTCGTTGGCAAGATAACCGCCTACCTTTCCCTCAACCAAGGAATCAAGCAAAATAATCTGCCAACCGGAATTGATAAAGCCTCTTTCATTGCAAAAACTGGTTGGCGACGCTAGAAGCCCAGTCTTCAAGTTTTGTCTTTGATCGTGATTGCCGGGCAGAAAATAACAGGGAGCATTAGCCTTACCCACAGAATCAGCCAGGCGCCGATACGACTCGGTGGTTTCGTCTTGCGAAAGATCACCTGTAAACAGATAAAAATCCGGCGTGCCGTATTCGCTTTTGAGCATGCCGTAAACATCGGCAAAGCTCTTGGCAGTGTCTACCCCTAAGAGCCGTCCGCTCTCATTGGCAAAAAAGTGTGTGTCAGTCAGTTGGAAAACACGCAAGAAGTCACCTTCCGTTTTGCCTGGATAATCATCAATTAAAACAGATAAAATTATAGGCGTGAAAAAAGTAAAGCGAGTATTTCAAATCGGGGCCCTTCCTATTTTGCTTCTGGCAAGCGGGCTTATTTTTATTGCTTGCAATCATTTGCCGGATATCGTTGAATATTTTCAACTTTATACATTGAAAGTGGAAGCTCCAAAAACTTGTCAATTTACCATCTACAATCGTTTGCTCGCTAAATATGTCAAAAACGGATTAGTCGATTACACCAAGCTCAAACAAGACGGCGACTTAAAAAAGGCAATAAATGAGCTGGCAACTACAAGCCCGGAAAAGCTCTCCGAAAAGCAGGCTAAACTCGCCTATTGGCTAAATGCTTACAACTTATTGGTTTTGAAAAACATTGCCGATCATTATCCAATCAAAACTCTTAGCCAGCTAGAAAACAGCCCGTTGCGCAAGCGTTTTATTGTCGGCGGACGATTTTATACCATAAACGAGCTGGAAAACGAAAAACTTCTACCAACAATTACCGACACTGACTGGCGCGGTATTTTCCTGGCTTGCAACGGTGCCAAAAGTAGCCCACCCTTAGCAAATCATGCTTTTCAACCAGAAACCATCGACACCGACTTAAAGCAATCGTGTCATCATTTTTTGAACGATCCAAACAATTATGTTTATCGCCCGGAACGCCGAACTTGTTCGATTTCACCTTTCTTTCGTCGGCACCAAAAACTCATAGAACGAGAATACAAATCAGTGGTCAACCTGATATACCAAGAGCGCGAGCTTGATCCCAATTTCAATCTCACCGGCATGGACATAAATTACGCAATGCCTTTCGACTACCAAACAAATGATCTGGCTGCCGTCGCAACAGAAGGAACGACTAAATGAAAAAGCGTTGCACCTTACTTTCGGGTTTGTTCTTTTTGAGTAGTTTATCGGCTTGCGCCGAACTGACTCCACAAACAAGTACTTTGAAAAAAAGTTTTGAAAGTGCCGGACCTAAAGAACCGGTAGGCTATCAGAAAAACGGCATTCTGCTTGTTTATCCGAAAACCGGCTCGACAATCAATTGCACATCTACTTTTCTTATCGGCAGCGTCAAGGCAAACAGCTCTTTATTTTGCAATGGACAAGCGGTTAACTTGAGCCCGGAAGGTTATTTCGCTCATGTAGTTAAACTGTCGCCGGGGAGCAACACTTTCTCACTTACAAGCGACATCAAAGCAAAAGATCCTTTAACTGTAACAATTAAACGTCCGGCACCACCGGTAGTGCTAAGCGATCAGCCGCTGAAGATCCTGCCAGAATCACTCAGCCCGCAAGAGCCAATCGGTGTTATACCAGGCGATATCGTTGCTTTTGCCGCACGGGTGAGCCCCGGCTCCGACGTTTCAGTGACGATTGACAAAAAAACCATACCGCTGAAACCGGTGTATAACCCCGCACCCGGCGCCAAAACAAGTTCAGTGAAACTAGGGATGGAAACAGCTTTCGGTGTCAGTTATCAACTCAATCCGGCAACGCAAAAAGATTTGTATTTGGCTTTTTATAAAATAACAAACAGCGATCATTTCGAAGAAGTGAGGCCGATTTTCACAGCCAAAAACAATCAAGAAAGCGTAAGCCAAACCGCTAGCGGCAGCATAACCGTAATTGAGCAACCACGATTGTTCACCACCCTGCACGACGCAACAACCGTGCGCGTTGGTCCTGAAGCCGCCAGATTAACACCGCTTGATGCCGGTATTCGGCTTTTATCCGACGGCTATAAAGGTAAATGGCAACGTTTTCTACTTTGCCCGGGAAAACATGTATGGATTGACAATGCAGATCTAAGCGCGGACAGCGACAGCGGCAGCTTACCGGAAACAAAGGTCAGCACCATCAATATGGAGAGCGACGCTTATGGCGCTCGTGTGATCATTCCACTCAACCAACGCTTGCCTTACCGAATAGAACAAGAGTTAAAACCGAATCGATTAGTTTTGCATTTATTCGGAGCCACAGCCGATACTGATTTCGTCACTCCGGAGAATCAGAATTCAGACGAAGAACCGGCCTGCACTCAACTAATCGACTGCATCACCTGGAAGCAGAAAGAAGATCTCCACTACGAATTATCTGTTTCATTGAAACAAGCTAGACAATGGGGATTTTTCGCAGCTTACGAAGATACCAATTTAGTGCTTCACATAAAGAAGCCTCCGACTTTGTTCACAGCCAAAGAATCGCTTAAGGGCGTAGTGATTTGTTTAGATCCCGGTCATGGCGGTCAAGAAACCGGTTCAATCGGCTGCAACGGCACAAAAGAAGCAACGATTAATTTGGCAATCAGTCGCTTCGTCCAAGCCGAGCTGGAAAAGCTAGGAGCACGAGTAATAATGACTCGCAGCAAAGACGAGGATGTAGGGTTAGCCAAACGAGTAGATATAGCGGTTACCGCCAAGGCTGACTTGCTGGTTTCCATTCATAACAATGCATTGCCTGACGGGCGCGATCCGAACAAAGAACTGGGAACATCCAGCTATTGGTATCACCCGCAAGCAATCGAGCTAGCTCGCCAAGCCAAAACCGACTTGGTCAAAACTTCCGGCTTGCCTGATTACGGTTGTCGCTATCAAAATTTGGCTCTTTGTCGTCCCAGCCAAATGCCGGCAATTTTGCTTGAAGTCGGCTTTATGATCAATCCCCATGAATTGAGCCAATTGATCAATCCGCAATTTCAAGAAAAAATAGGCAGACAAATCGCTCAGAGCATTCGAGCATATATACAGCAAAGCGAGCAGTAAGCTATGGAAAACAAAAAAGATATTATCGCCATCGACTTAGGCAATTCCCGAATAAGCTGCGGATTATTCCGTACCGGTGTCTTAGTTGAAACTTGGTTTCATCCATCAAATGATATTGAAGCTGCCGGGCGTAGTATTAACAGCCATAAGCCAGCTTTTGTCGCACTTTGTTCGGTGGTTCCCGAAGCAGCAACCGGATTGAAAGCTCTTTTGACCGCACACGGACACAAAGTGTTGACCATGGCTACCGGCAAGAGCAATGTAATTAAAGGTATTTATCCGACCATGGGAGCGGATCGAATCGCCAACGCCGTTGCCGCCTGGAAGCTTTACGGTCGTGATGCCGGCGCCGTTGTAATTGATATGGGAACGGCAACCACCTTAACTGCCGTCGATAAGAACGGCACATTTCAAGGCGGCTTCATCACTTTAGGTCTGGGAAAAACAATTGCCGCCTTGCATGAAGCGACAGCTCAGCTACCGATGCCCACCCTTAAGCAATACAGCGAACGCCAATTATGCGTAGATACAGATGCTGCAATTTTAAGCGGCACTGTACTCGGTCAAACCGGCTTGGTTGAATATTGGGTCAAAATAGCTCGCAAAACTTTAGGCTATTCAGCTCAAGTAATAGCTACCGGTGGCTGGTCCGAAACAATCGCTCGACAAAGCACCGTATTTGATATTACCGATCCGCTTTTAACTCTTAGAGGCGTTTATCTGACTGCCGAGCCGGAAGCGGTCCAAGCGGGTCTAGATTAAAACTCGTTTCCAGGACTTGCCTGTACTCCATGTTAGTTAAAGCTTCCTGGGAATACATTTCATCTTCCCAATAGCTTTTTTCGCGTCCCCACAGCTCCTCAATACGCTTTTGTAAGTGCGCAGGCAAACTTGTATCGTTCATGATCCCCGAATTTCTAGGCCAAAACAGCAGCAACCAACTAAACACACTTCCAAGTTTATTCCTTAGGCTTGAAAGAGCAATCCTTGACTAGGTCAAAAAATGCCGTCATTTGGCATTTTTCTGCGTTTCAGCTGGTTTAAAAGAAGAAAAAGATCCAGGACATATTCAAAAGATCCGACTCAGATATTGAATGCAATCAAAAAACTTCTGGGGTACTTGACGCAGGTGTTAGAATCAAGATATCAAGAGAAAGTTGTCTGCAGGATCCAGCATTATGAACCTGAAACTACGAATGGAACGTTTGTGCGACACAAAACAGTGGGCGCGGCTTCATTTTGCTGACGGCACCTTTCTTACAGGACGGATGTTACGTCTCGGGCAAGACTATGTAGAGATTGAAAGCTACGGCGAAGACGACAAGCCCGACGACCGCAATTATTCAAAACATCTGGTCCCGCTTCATTTAATTAAAATGGTAACGGTGGAATCATCCAGCTTCGCCGAAATGGAACGCAGCCGTCTGCAATTCGTCGCCCAGATGGACCCAGTCCAAGAATAAGCTTATTTTTTAGCCAGCCGTCGCGAGATCCAACCTTCGCGATTTTCCTGTCGCGCTCGCCCAAGAGCCAAAGCGCCGTCCGGAACATCGCGAGTAACAACCGTACCGGCAGCCACCATCGCTTCATTACCAATAGTTACCGGAGCAACTAAAACCGAATTACTTCCGGTTGAGGAGTTGTCGCCAATTACTGTTTGCGATTTTTTCCCGGAAAGACGATCGTAATTAGCTGTGATTGTCCCAGCGCCAATGTTCACCTGCTCACCTAACACGGCATCGCCGATATAACTTAAATGAGAGACGTTGGTTTGAGATTTGACCTGACTTTTTTTGATTTCCACAAAATTACCGATGCGACATTTATCGGCAATTACAGCTTGTTCTCTTAAATGAGCAAAGGGGCCAATCGTAACAGCCGAACCAATCTGACAAGCCACAACAACAGAATGCGCTACCTGGCTGTGATTGCCGATTTGAGTCAGTCCGCTGATTTGGCTATTTGGTCCGATTAAACAGGAAGCACCAATCTGTACTTCACCGGTTATATAACAGCCAGGAAATATCGTGCTGTCCTGCCCGATTTTTACTTCTGGCGCAATCCATGTACTTGCCGGATCAATGATTGTCACACCGGATTCCAGAGCTAAATTGGTTATAGTTCGATCGCGCAACAGCTTGTTTGCTTCGGCTAATTCCAGGCGCGAATTAATACCGGAGACCTCTCGCCAATCTTTGGTCAACGCGCTTGCCAGCTTAAAGCCCGCCGAACTGGACCATTCAACTAAGTCGGTCAAATAATACTCAGCTTGCTTATTATTGTTCTTCAAGCTCTTCAAACCTGGCTCTACTGCCGGCCATTTGAAGCAATAGATTGCCGGATTGATCTCAGTGATTTTTTTCTGAGCTTCATCGGCATCTTTATCTTCAACAATCCGCAAAACCTGTCCGGACTCGTCGCGAATAATCCGTCCGTAACTGCGCGGATCGTCAACTTTAGTGGTTAAAAGACTGAGCACGGCATCAGTACGATCGTGTACCTGCACCAGATCAGCCAAGGTGGATGATTGCAACAAAGGCACGTCGGCAACAGTGACAAGCAAAGTACCGTCGAAAGCTTTAAGTTCGGGAGCCAGCTGCATCAAAGCGTGCCCCGTTCCCAACTGCGGTTCTTGCAAATGAGTGGACCACGGCGTTTTCGGTGGATTCTGCTTGAGAAAATCAATTACTTGATCGGCGCTATGTCCGACAATAATATGAACATGCTCCAAACCCAAGCCATCAACGGCATCCAAAACTCTAGTCAGTACCGACTTTCCAAGAACCGGATGCAAAATTTTAGGCAAAGCTGATTTCATTCGCTTGCCTTGACCGGCAGCAAGGAGCACAGCACGTGTTTTTTTCTTCAATTCCATTGCACAACCCATCCAACCCGGCTTGAGTTTAGCAAAAAAGAAGAGCCCAAACGATCTGTTTGAGCTCAGCAATGCGCTAGATTATTTGATTATGGCCGCAGGGTCGGTGCTGCCCCGACGAACTCAATCCCTTAAGTTCCTCGCCTGGAGATACTGCGGATAGAAGCGCAACTTCAATATAGATAGTAATTAGCAAAAGTGCTTTTCGTTTAAGCTTTCCCTTAGAATTGCTCCTATCTTAGGTTCACGATTATTATGGTTTTTGAAGCTGGAATTGTCCAGGACTTTCTAGGGCTTGCAAAGGAGTAGGCGCGGCATGCGGGGATCTCACAAAACATTTCTCAGCCTTTGTTTGATTGTCTTTGCCGGTCTGAACTCAACTTTAGCCCGCCCGACAAGTAAACCTGCGCCTAAACGTCCGGCGAGCGGACAGGTATATCCTCAATTTCGCAGTCAATACGGTGTTATTCACTGGCTACCCGAACAAATGCCACTAAAAGTGTACGTCTCCCCCGGCTCCTGCCTGGACGGGTATGTGGATGAAAGCACCGGCGCACCGCGAACCAACGTAGACAACAAAGCTGATTGGCCGTTTTTAGCGGCTCAAGTGCTATCCAGCCCGGAAGCTTTAAATAGCCTGCCCCAAGCCCAAGAGTTCAACGAAGGAATGCGTCAGGCAGCCACACAAGGGATTCAAATGTGGAAAGCCTTTGAACGGGAAGGGCTTTTTCGTTATGAGCTAACCGATAATCCGGCTGATGCCGATATTTATGTGTTCTGGACCCACCACTTTGTAAACAAGTTAGGACTGGGACTTTTTGCCAACGATATTCGCGGGGTCACTTCCAAAGAGAGCTTCCCCTACAAAGCAATCCTGGCTGGCGGTCAGGCTGATTTCAAACCGGTAGTCATCCTTTTGCGCACAACAGAGCCCGGCGGAACACCAATGCCCTACGATAAGCTGCGAGCCGCTGCTGCACACGAAATGGGTCATGCTCTCGGCATTGAAGATCACAGCCCCAATCCCGGTGATTTGATGAGCATTTATTACGGACGAGGCGTAATATCAGCAAACGACGCCGCTACCATTCGTTACCTCTATCGCTTGACACCGGACTTGATACCATAATCACTACGCTTACGTGATTCGCTTTTAATATTCACCTGTACAGGGCGAAATCTCGCTAGAATTAGAATGGGCGTGCAGGTTCATGGATATTTTGGTAACACGACGAACTAACCCCTCTATAATTCGTTTGCTTGCTCGGCAATATTGTTTGAGCGGTCTTTTGCTGTGTTTGATTGTTAGCCAATTAAGCGCCTGCCAGCAAGCCACTCCTTCCAATCGCGATGCCGGCGGTCCGGTGATGTCGGTTCGTCTTCAACCTGTGGCAGAAGAGCTTGTTGCCGATAAATCAACCTTGCTTGCTACTTTAAAATCAAGAAAAGCAATAACTTTGCAGTCACAAGTTCCCGGACAAATTGAAGATATTTATGTGGTCTCCGGGCAACAAGTGACAAAAGGCGCACCTTTAATCAAGCTCGATCAAGCTAAACAAATTGCCACAGTAAACACTTTAATTGCCACAGCCGGCTCCTTACGTTCCGAAAGAGACAATGCCGCGGCTAGCTTAAAATCCCTGCAAGCAAGCCGTTCGTCAAAAATTGCCACTGTCGAATTTTGCAAAGCACAACTCGGACGCTACAGCCTTCTCTATACCCAGGGAGCAGTTTCTCACGAAGCGGTAGATCAACATACTACTAATTTGAAAGTAGCACAGTCGGATCTTGAATCACTTGAGTCACAGATCAAAGCTCAGCAAGCAGTTGTTGACAAAGACGAACAACTAATCAAACAATCTACTTCACACATCAGCGAACAAAACGAACAGTTACGCTATTACACAGTCAAAGCACCTTTAGACGGCATAGTCGGTGACATCCCGGTAAAACTCGGCGAATATGTCACATCTTCTACAGTGCTGACCACGGTCAACCAAAGCCGCCCCCTGGAGGCCTATGTTGATGTGCCGACCGGTCAGACGCTAAAGCTCAAACAAGGACTTTTAGTCAATCTGTATGACAATAACAAAACTGTTTGTGGTTCCGGAGTCGTTTCTTTTATCTCACCACAAGTTAATAACGACAATCAGTCTGTTTTAGTTAAGGCTGCCATACCAAATCTTGATGGCAAGCTGCGTCCAGGACAACTTTTAAGTGCACAAATAGTCTGGAAAGAAGAGCTGGCACCGGTGATTCCGACAAGCTCCGTAACCCAACTAAGCGGACAATTTTTTGTTTTTGTTGCCGAGACCAACGATGCCGGCAAATTAATCGCCAAACAAAAGCGTGTTGAGCTAGGCGACATCGAAGGTAACAACTATCGAGTGTTGAGCGGGTTGCACAAAGGTGAAAAATTAGTATGCTCCGGCGTACAGAATCTCAGCGACGGCATGGCCATCGCCGCCACACCATAACGGAGAGGGCATGCTTGTAGACTTCTTCATCAAGCGTCCGATTTTTTCCACGGTCTGCTCATTCATCATTTTGCTTGCCGGGCTAATAAGCGTTCCCAGCTTGCCCGTAGAGCAGTATCCGAATATCGCTCCACCACGAGTAGCTGTTGCCTCGATTTACACCGGCGCCAGCGCTCAAGTTGTGGAGAATTCGGTAACAAGCCCTCTTGAGCAACAGATCAACGGCGCCACCGGCATCAAATATATCTCTTCAACCAGTGGTAACGACGGACAAAGCAACATAAGTGTCACCTTCGATCTTGAACGCGACATCGACTTGGCTGCTGTCGACGT
Source organism: Candidatus Obscuribacterales bacterium (assembly GCA_019750335.1). GTDB lineage: Bacteria > Cyanobacteriota > Vampirovibrionia > Obscuribacterales > Obscuribacteraceae > JAIEPM01. Next base: position 199,485 of record JAIEOQ010000005.1, on the reverse strand, counting down.
ACAAACAAGAGTAGCTGCTGTACAAGGTCGCTTACCCGACGAAGTAAAACGAACCGGCGTCAGTATCAATAAAGTGTCAACCGCTTTCGTTTTGGCAATCGGTTTGCGTTCCGTAGACAACCGCTATGACAGTCAGTTTTTAAGTAACTATGCCGACCTTTATATCAAGGATGCTTTAAAGCGGATAAAAGGTGTAGGCAATTGCGAAATTTTCGGCGAGCGCAAATATTCAATGCGCGTCTGGCTTGATCCCCAAAGACTCGCTAAACAAAAGCTGACGGCTGCAGAAGTAGTACAAGCAGTAGCCGAACAAAATCAGCAGATTGCCGCCGGTCAAATCGGACAACCACCGGTTATGACCGATCAAAGCTTTCAAATCAGTGTGCGGGCAAGCGGTCGCTTAAAAACACCGCAAGAGTTTGAACAGATAATTCTCAAAACCGGCACCGACGGATCGATTATCCGCATTAAAGATGTCGGACGTGTCGAGCTTGGAGCCGAAGATTATCAAACTATCGTCCGCTACAAAAAACAGGAAGCCGTTGGCTTAGGAATCTTCCAACGTCCAGGCTCCAACGCCATTGAAGTAGCCGAAGGCGTCCGCCGTGAAATGGAAAAGTTGTCAAAACGTTTTCCGCCAGGCATGACTTACGATTTTGCTTTTGACACAACACTAGCTGTTAAAGAATCAATCAAAGAAGTAATTGTCACTCTTTCTCAAGCCATTCTTTTGGTTGTTGTTGTTATCTTCTTATTCTTACAAAATTGGCGCAGCACAATTATTCCGGCAATCACCATTCCGGTCTCTTTAATCGGTACTTTTGCTGTGATGAAGATGCTCGGGTTCTCAATCAATACACTAACTTTATTCGGTCTGACTTTAGCTACCGGACTTGTGGTCGACGACGCTATTGTTGTTCTGGAAAATATTAGCCGCTTTATCAAAGAGAAAAAACTGCCACCGCTTAAAGCAGCAACCGAAGCAATGGGCGAAGTCACAGGCGCAGTCATTGCCATCTCTTTAGTATTAGGCGCTGTTTTTATTCCAGTAGCTTTCTTTCCTGGAACAACCGGACAGCTCTATAAACAGTTCGCTTTAACCATCGCCATCTCGGTAGCAATCTCTACTTTTAACGCACTCACTCTTACTCCTGCCCTATCCGCTCTTTGGCTCAAAGAAGAAGAGAAAAAGGAAAACATTGTTTTTCATTACGTTAACAGCTTTTTGGATTGGCTGAAATCAATTTATGCTTCAAGCCTTAAAGTAGCTCTGCGTCTTAAAGCAATCACTCTGCTTATTTTTGTCGGCTTGCTTGGAGCTACTTACTTTCTTTTCCAGGTCGTACCAACATCTTTTGTACCAAATGAAGACTCCGGTTATTTCATTACGATTATTCAGGCGCCGGAAGGTGTATCAGTAAACTACACTCTGAATGTTTTAAAACAGATTGAAAAAGAGTTGGACAAAGTTCCGGAAATTGAATCTTCATTCGGCATTGTTGGCTTTAGTTTCAGCGGCAACAGCCCAAGCGGCGGTATTGTCTTCTCCAGCTTAAAGCCCTGGCATGATCGTAAACAACCTGGTCAGGATTTGGACAGCATCATTAACCGCGTTCGTATGCCGCTCATGTCAATAACAGACGCTACGGTCATCCCTTTTAATCCACCACCGATTGAAGGCTTAGGTAATTACGGCGGTTTTGTTTTTGAAATTCAAGATTTACGCGCAGCCGATCTCAAACAGTTAGGTGACGTCACTCAACAGTTCTGCCGTCAAGCAAATATGACACCGGGTCTTGCCGGCATTTTCAGCACGTATAAAGGCAACAGCCCGCAATTGCAGGTAGATGTCGATCGCGATCGTGCAAAAGCACTTTCAATTTCATTGAACGACTTATTCACCACCATAAGCGTTATGCTCGGCTCGGCTTATGTCAACGATTTTGATTTAGGAGCACGTATTTATCGTGTTTATGTACAAGGCGACCAAGCTTTCCGGGCCAATCCTAACGACATAAACGGTTTTTATGTACGCTCACAAAAAGAAGAGATGGTGCCGCTGAGCAACTTGATTCGCATTTCACGCACAACCTCTCCGCAAACTATTTCACATTACAATCTGTTCCGCTCCACCGAAGTAAACGGTTCGGCTGCTCCGGGCTTCAGCTCAGGACAGGCCATGCAAGCAATGGAGCAGTTAGCAAAGAAAGTGTTGCCTGACGGCATGTCATATGAATGGACCGGTATTTCGCAAGAAGAACGCGAAGCCGGCACAAAAACATTCATCATTTTTTCACTGGGTTTACTCTTTGTTTTCCTGGTCTTAGCCGCTCAATATGAAAGCTTCAGCGATCCATTCATCATTCTTTTTTCCGTGCCTCTGGCAATGCTTGGCGCACTTTTAGCTCAACATTTACGCGGACTACAAAACGATGTTTTTTGTCAAATCGGATTAGTAATGCTGATTGGCTTAGCTAGCAAAAACGCCATCCTAATCGTTGAATTTGCCAATCAATTGAAAGAACAAGGACTGAAAGCAGAAGAAGCAGTAGAAAAAGCTGCCGAGATTCGCTTGCGTCCGATTTTAATGACCAGCTTAGCTTTCATCATGGGTATCTTACCCCTCGTATTTGCCAGTGGTGCCGGCGCTGCCGGTAGACATTCGTTAGGTACGGCTGTTTGCGGCGGCATGATCCTATCTTCAGTGCTCAGCCTTTATATAGTGCCGGTAATCTATGTACTGATGGATCAATTCACAAAGAAAAAGATCCACCAACCTGAGCACCGATAAACAAACGCGGCTTGATCCAGCGCGGATCAAAAGTAAAGAAGTGCAGAAAGATCATACCTAAGCTCAAATCAGCGAAATCAATCAGATCAAGAAAGCTTATATGCATTGCTAAAAGCGCAGCCCAAATAAAAGGACGGGCCGCCGGCAATAAAGCCAGAGGTAAAAAACATAGCTCAGCAACAAGAGTGACATAAGTTGCCATTTGTAGAAAGAGCGGCGGCAAGGCAAAGAAAATTTCTTTGAGTACACCTGGTCTGGCAAGTGGACTGCTAAGAATTTTTTCTACAGCTGTACCGTCTAACCACGAGGGGCTAACAAGCTTTGTATAACCACTGTAAGAATAGCCCGCTGCCATAAGAATCCAGACAACAAGAAAGATTGATTGCGGTATGCCTTTTTGATTTTTCGGAATGCAGGCATGAGCAAGCAAAAGAATGCCTACATAAGGTAAAGCCGGATTTGAAATAAAAGGGTTTCGTCCGAAAAGACAAGCCCAGATATACCACAACACAAGAGCCGCAGAACGATCATAAATGCCCCAAGCAAAACAAAAGCTCAAAATGACGGCACTCAAAAGCAGTAACATGATCCATAGCGGTGAATCATAAACCGCCAGAATATTTGGAAACAGATGGACCAAAGGGCTGAGACTGGCTTCAGCCAAACAACCTTCATTTGAAAACATCTCTTTGCCCCAAGGAACCAGAGTAGCGAAATGAAAGGCCAGATAGACGCCGAACAACCAACGATAGATCTGATATTGACCGGCAGTCCAACCGTTTTGTCCAAAATATGTCATAAGCAAGACACCTCTAAAAAGCGCGGCAAGCTGCCCATATCTATACCTGTTGCCGGTACAAAATGAATGCGTAGTGAACCGGCAATTTGTGGCTGTTTGATCCCAAGCTCACGCAGCAAAGGCGCTTTTCCGGTTAAAGCATATTTGCTTACTTGCTGAAACATCTTTTTAATAGCCGGCTCATTTGCCGCTACCGGCCAATGCACAACTACAGCTTCAAATATTTTTCGCCGACAGTATGGCCCAGCAATACGCTCATAAGCAGCGCGATCTATCGGCAGCGACCGCCAATGCCCCTGCCAATCTTTCCACTCGACAATAAATTTTGTCGAATAAGTTTCATAGCCTTTGTGAGCTGTAAAAACTTTAGGGCAAGGAGAACACATAGTGGCTGCCGCAACCCCTTTTAGGATCGGCAGATGAAATAGATCGCCAGCCATCTGCGCAAGACCGACTACCAAAAGCAGCCAAGCATACCAAGAGTTCATTTATTCTCCTTTAAGCAGCAAATTGCTGCAAAATATTTTGCCCCGAAGCTTCATTCGGACAGAACAAACAGCATAGAAGCCGGTCTTTAGCTGTCAGCTCATTTGTGAAATAAGACATGATGTCTGCTTTTGCACTTTTAGGCAGCTCCGGATAAAAGTCTTGCGGAACTAGGCCGCCTCCGTTTTTTATCACACCGCTTTCTACAACAAATTCAGCAGTCGGCTCGAGTATCGCTGCAATCTCTTGGACTCGGACTTTGATCCAATCCGATTGCTTGCCTTTGAAATCAGGATAAAAAGCCGCATCCGCTTTACGCGCCACTCTCCGTAAAAGAGAGCAGGATATCGGATTGTATGTTTTCAAAGAAAATACTTCCGGAAAAAAGCCTTTGTCATGAAGCACCGATTGAAAATGCAAACCCCACATTCGTTTGAATAAGGCGGTGCCTTGATAATGTTCGGCAATAAAAATAGTCATTATATGCAGAAAGTCAAAGCCCGCCGCCACATGCCACTTTGAAGCCAGAACACCAATCGCTTCGCCGTTTTTATTTCGGCTAACGATTACATAATCACTGTCTTTGAGGATGTCTGGCTTGCTCTGAAAATAGTCGACTATTTTCAGCTCCGGCAAAAAGCGCGACAGATCGTCGCTTATCAGCTGTAAGACCGCACCTTGCATCTTCCGACAATCAACAAGTTGAACCGAATATTCTTTATATCGCTTGATCATAAAAACTCCTAAATTGCCGGCAAGCACACCTGAGGATCTGTGCTGTCAATAAAACGCAAATCACTTGGAATGTTTCTGCCCAGTATCTCTAAACCGATTTTTATTCGTTTTACTCTTTCCAAACAAAGCTCATCTTTGACCGTATCGTAAGGATGCCCTTGAACACTGGCTCCCATTTTTAAAATCACCGGTGAAGCGATTTGAATAATTTCGGAAAGCTCGTAAAAGCGAATGAAGCCACCCTTTGATTTATAAACATCTGTAGGGACATCCAATGGCAAACCGCAGCGCTTGCGAATTGAACCTAACATCCCTAGTCCTAAATCATGAGCAGTAGTGACGCTTGTCGCCCCATTCTCCTCATACACTTTTGCCGTTTCTGAATTGGTGACCATACAATGAGTAGACGCTTTTAGAAGCAGCTCTTTTGGCAAAATGCCATCTATTTTCATTTGATTGAGAATACGAAAAAGTCCAATGTCATACACCGTAAAACCTCGGCAACCGAAGTCAACCAAGCGCAATACTTCTTCAATAGATTGACGGATTGCATCGCTATTGTTTAAACGCCGCCCCATTTCCAAACCAAATTGACTGCGATAAAAACTAGCTTTTATGTCATACTCCGGTCGCGGTCCAACACTAAACAGAATGCCAATCTGATTGTGCCGGCAGATGGCTAACATCTCTTTTACTTCCGAATCGCTCAGAAGATGCGACCCTAAAGTTTCATTGAAACGCGTGCACTGGATGCCTTCGCGCTTAAGTGCATTGATTGTAATTTCAAGACTTTTAAACGAGTTGACCGCCGGAATTTCAATGCCATAATGCCCGCCTCGACTAAACTCTTGATGCGAAACAACTAGCGGTTCTTGATCATTTGCTGCAATACCATAATGTTTTAATACGCCGGATGCCCGACTGGCACTAATTTCTACTGTTTTTAATTCGATAACCATGATCTACAGACCTCTCTTTATTTTGAATGTCCCTCTCTTTCGGTGAGCTACGCATATTCACTTCTTGCTCGTGGAGCTCTTTGAAGAAGAGTGCGAACAAAGTGTAAATATGTTCTAGATGTTCAAAGACTTTAGCTTCATCGTCTTTGTTCTCAATTAAAGACGACAGCACACTCCAGACGAAGTCAGTATGATTATCATTGGCATCATGACTGATGTGCGCGCGCGCACCTTTAAGCGCTCTCGGCTCGCACGACTCTTCGACTTTGGACAGCCAGACAGGCTGGGTCTTCTCCGCAGTGTATTCGATGAAGTAAGAGCTGGTCAGCGACGCCAACGGACGTCCCTCATGCTCCAGACCATAATAGAAATAACCTTGCAACAGTTTAGTTGCTAGAAACGGCTTGGTAGCATAAATATCCGCTTTGCTTAAACCTAAAGATTCAAGATCTTTGACAAACAAGGCATCATGAAGCATTTCATCAGCAGTGTATTCCGACCAAAGCTTAGCCAGCTGTGGATTATTCTTAGTGAAATAATGAATAGTCAGAGCATCAATCGTACGCTTCAGCCTCAAGCGCAAAATAATCTCCACCGTATAACGTTTGTAATAAGAGAGATCTATTTTTTTGTCGCCGATGAAATTTTTCACGTAGGGCGCATCAACATAAATTCGGCTAATCAACGAATCGAGAAACGAATCTATACGCTGGCGAAGTTCCGTTTTATTTGATGCGGCAATTGAACATGACATTGTTTTCTCCTTTTTCAATGCAAAAAGCAGCAAAGCCCTCCAGACCGGAGGGCTTTGCTGCTAATAACTTGACGAATACTGACTATGCGCGCAAGCTGGCAGCCCCCCGGCGGAGAGACATGGACATCAGCAAGTTGCACATAAGGTTTCGCATATGGACATCCTAAGTTTGAGTCAACTTTTTGTCAACACAAGATCAAGTTAGACTAAACACATGTAGACTCAAGTCGGTAACTTATAGCTTCCACTTTCGCTTGATTCTGCCGCTTCAGCTCGATCGGCAAGAATGGCCGAAAGTTCTTTCAAACGTAGTTTCAACTTTTCAGCAAAGTTACGATCATTTACCGCATCAATACCGAGCAGATCTATACGTTTATCCAGAATATCCAAAGCATGGGTATAACGTTGATGCAAACGGTTGAGCTCGGCAAGCTCAATACGGCTCGCTCCAAGCAGCTGTACTAACTGTTTCGTACCCGAATCAATAGTATCCAAGGGACGTTTTGTTTCATTCAAAATGCCTTCAAAGCGTGAAGTAGTAGATAAGGCTTCACTTGTGCTTTGTTGCACTTGAGTAACGTTAGAACCAAGACCGCTGCGCAATGTATTAAGTAACTGACGAAACTCTTTTAAACGTTCGACAATTACGACAAATTCCGGATTAGTGCTTGAGCCCTGCTTGGCATTAGCAACGGCAGACATTGCTTCGAGAACTGCAATTTCATTATCCAATGAAGCTAATTGCGCAAGTGAATCTTTTACCAGTGGCACTTTATTCCAAACCGACTCCAAGGATCCCGATACATGAACGGATTGTCCTTTCAGCTCTTCAACTCGATCATTCACATGACGATATTTACGTTCAATAATATCTGCCGATGACTGAATATCGCTTTCCATCCCTAATATCTTAGTTAAAGCCACTCGCGATTGATTAGCCGCATCGCTGGCATTCTCGAACTCTTCTTCGAAAGCTTTGAGATGCTCAGCTTCTTGAGTAAATTCATGAGCTGTCTCTTGAACTAACATATTCAAACTGCCAATCATCTCTTCCAGTTTTTCCAAGCTTTGCGACTTACTGAACAATTCAATCTCAATAGTTGCCAAACGTGCATTCAAACTTTCCAGTGCTTCGGTTTTTGCTTTTAAATGTCCGGAAAGAGTATTAAAAGCTCGACCAATATCACTGAGCTCATTGTTACCGTCAGTGTTTGCCCGCGACTCAAAACGTCCAAGCACGATATTTTGTGAAGCTCTAAGCAAATTCTCCACAGCGGAAGAAAGATTGTAGGCAAGATACTTATGCGAAATAAGTATGATTGCAATCGCTAAAGCTGAGCCAAGAAAAATAGTCATTTCAGTGGATTTGGAGTTGCCTTCGGCAATGCGCCGGCAGCTACCGATTTGTTTCAGTTCATATTCGCAAAGCTCGTTTGCTTGTTTGATCGTTTTGGTCATTACTGCCAAACCGACACCTTGCTTGATCCGTTCGAAAGCAGCAGCTTGCCCATGAAGCTCAAATTCATTTACGGTCATTTCCAAGCTGGCAATTCTTTCAGTCATACTTTTATCAAGGCGTTCCAGAAGGACGCGCTCGTCAGGATCGTCAATCAAACCTCTTAACTTGCTCAAAGTTTGCTTAGCCATTTCAATTTCGCTGCGATATTGATCGCGCACCGATTCTTTATTGGTAATGATGTAAGCTCGCTGGCAAGCCGAAGCGTAAGCTATATGAAAACAGAGTTCTTGGGTGGCACCCAAAGTTGAAGCGCTGTTATATACAGCTCGATGACTGTCGGTAAGCATCGTCACACTGTAATACGCACTAACGGCAACTAAGACAATTACGATGGTGGCGCTAAGGGTTAAGACACTTAGCTGCTGGCTAATCCTCATATTCCCTCCATGGAGACCTTGGTCTTTTTATTTTGCCGTTCTGTTGCGAAATTTTTTGGTTGCAAAAACTGGCGCGAACGCTCGGAATGCGGCCAGGCAATGCCGGTAGTGAGCATTAAAGCGCCGATACTAACAAGAATCATATAAGGCAGGGATGGTAAAGCAAGATTATAAGGCTGATCCGGCTCGACAAAAAATGCAGCAAAGATTGATACGCAAATTCCCAAAAAGGTAATGAACATTGGAATGAAACGCGACTCTTTCCATTGATCCACTCTTTTGATCCCGGTAATTCGCTGACTGACTGTCAAATGGTTATCATAATTTTCAACCAACAGTTGCAAAACAATTTCATCGCGTGAATTAAGTAAAACCGGCTCCAGCTCCAGCCAGGAATCGGATACCGTCTTTATCAGATTAACTGTTACATCAGACGAGAGCGTGCGATCCATATCCGCAGGCCAAGTCTCAATTACATCCGCCTCGCAAATTTTTGCATCGGCATTTAATTCAATACGTACAGGTGATTGATAATCAGATTTAGCAATAGGCTGATTGCCGTCATTTAAGATTGAAATGTGCAACAGATAAGCGCTTTGCAGCGGTTTGTCACCAAACATCACTTTAAGCTTGCGTCTTGCCGTACCACGCATGGCAATTAGCGGCTCAGAACGCATGACGCATATTGACAAGCGCTTGCGCTGTTTGGCTAACCACCAGAGAAAAGTAGCAATACTGCTTGCTGTAACTGTGGCCATTGGGGCGTATAAGCGTATATCAATAAGTTCTGTAGGCATGCTGGCTCTAGCTGACAGGGTACCTAGGTATAATACCCACAAATGCAACGCCTAACGCACTTTCTCATCTGCCTCAGGGTTATCAGACACACTGCCGGCTAGTGTAATCCGGCTTGCATTTCATCCAAACGTTTTAGCCGATTCTTAAACTGATCCTTGCTTGTCGAATGGGTTTTTCTTTGTTTGTGATAATTCCGTTCAAAACTAGCTTGTACACGCATCGTTTCCAAAATATTAAAAGCTGTACCGGCAGAATACGCGGTTGCCCCAGCTGCATACATTTTGTTGGCTAAAGGCGGATTTGTATAATAGCGCCAACCGCCAAGAATTTGCATAACACCGTTTGCAATCCGCGGCGGTGCAACCGCACCAGCAAAAACCACATTCTCAACCAAAGTAGCATGAGCTTTTTTCGCTTGTGATTCACTATATTTGATGTTGCTTCTTAAAAGTCCTTCCACTTGCTCATAAACAGCAAGACGATCCGATATGCCGGCTCTTAACGAATCAGCAGAATCGCTACTTTTATTCAAAGCAGAAGTTAGTTTTTGTTTGTCGGCAACAAAAGTATCCAAGTCTTTTACCCGCACTGTGGTCAACTCTCTAGAAACAAGTCGACGGGCTGCCAGACCAGAAACATTGCCTGAAACACGCCCAACTACTGGTGTCAGAAGAACGACAACACCGCTCAGAATAGAGAATACACCGCCGCCGCCTTGCATACGCGGTCGACGCAAATGATTGCCGGTCAAATTGATTATGCTGCCGGTTAAACCAAGCATATTTTTTGTTACGTCAACCATGTAAGCCGTATTTTGCAAAGTCCAAAAACGTTTGGCTGCGGCATGATATTCCGAATACTCAATTAAGGATAAATCACGCAGATCTTTAAGCATTTTGCCTTCGACTTCAATCAGCCGGCGCTCGGGAGAAGACAGCTGGGCGCTGCCGCAAGCTTGCTCTCTTGCCGCTAGCAGCTCGTCTATTTCAGCATGTATTTTTTGTGCTCGTCCACGATAGAAAGCCGGAGTGAGCAGTTTTTTGCGCAAGCGCAAATAATTGTTGAAATTCAAACCGACTTCAAATAATGCCCCGGAAGCACCGACACCTTGACCAACCATCTGCAAAATATTTGCAGTGGCAAGCTTGCCACGCTCTTTTCCTCTTTGCTGCCTGACCACAGTACGCTGCGATCCAACCGGACCACGTCCGGAAACACCTATGTCATCAATGATTATCTCTTCGTCAAAATCTCCATCATCGTCATTATCGACTTGAACAATTCTTTCATTGTCCGGCAGCTCTTCTTCAGTATCAAACTGAACGTTGCCCGAACCAGGCGGACGCTTTTCACGAGCCAACTGATAACGTACACGCATCTGCTGAATCAAACTAACTTGAGTCAACCATGAGTTAGCTTGTGAGTATAAGAACATGCGGCGCTGTCGCCAAGGACTGACAAGAGAAGTTTCCATCCGAAACTCAGCATTTAAGCGCTCCAGCTCAAGCTCTTTTTTTAAAACAGCCGTTGTCTGGCTGTTTATTTTTGCCGCATCGCTATCGTTATTGACGACAGCATCAAGAGCTGAAGCCGGCAAAGATAAGAGCAAGACTAACAGCGGGCAAATAATGCCATTGACGTTTTTTAGCTGCCGGAAGTTGAGATTAACCATGCATTCAGCTGTAATGCTTTATGTTGATGATTGAAGCGTGGGGCGGACAAAAAAGTCGAAAGTTGGTGCGTGGATCAGCACCAAGTCCTCGCGAGATATGAATTGCCGTATTGCCACGCCATAACAATCCGGAAGCTTCATGACGCGGCAGTTCGGAATCTGTAATTAAAGCACCGACTCCGGGAACTCTAACTTGGCCGCCATGGGTATGACCGCCAAAAGCCATATGTACTCCCAGCTCCGCATAGCGCTTCAAATTTTTCGGCACATGAAAAAGTAAAAGAATCGCATGATTTTTCGGAGCTGATTGAACTAGTTTTTTTAAGTCAGCATCACTAATGCCAGGATAATCCACTCCGACAATATGCACCTTTTCTTCTTCATGAGATTTACTGGTATTACGCAACACGGTAATGCCGGCATTTTCTAGAGCTTCCACCATCGGCTCGACATCACGATACTCTTTGGGGTAACGAAACTTTTTATGCAAGCGCCCAAGAGTGCGATGGAACATGGTGTAGTTGTAATAATCATGATTGCCTAAAACAGCATAGCTTCCCAAGCGTGGTTGGCGGCTAATCAATTGCGAAGCATATTCAATCCCGGAATAATTTTCAAAAATATCTCCGGTAAAAAGAATCAGATCAAAATCATCATCTGTAACTCGTCGCACAAAATCAATTTTGACCGATTCTGGCTTAGATAAATGCAAATCGGAAAGGTGCAACACACGCAAAGAAAGCGGGTGTCGTCCGGCAACAGCTTCGGCTTCAGCTAACGGTTCATGACCGGCTCCAGTAATCACGTTTACTACTTCAAGCTTAAAACGGCGCGCTTCAACCCGACTGGCATACCAGTAAGTTCCTGCAGCCAAAGCTCCCAATGACGCTAATCCGGCAAAAATCATATTACGCTTGTTTCCACATTCCAACTTAAGAGGCATTTTTATACACTGGGCTCCGATAATACATCTGCTTGCTGTGTAGCGCGATTCAGCTTACGACCAACAACATCCGGCGAGGTCAATAAATGCACCAACCATCGCAAAGGAAAACAAATACCGATTAAAAGGAAAGCAAAGAGCAAGTCATAGGGCAGTACATAAGAACTGAGATTGCGCATTTGCTCGGAGAGCCAGGGCTGCCAGCTCAGATAAGCGCTTTGTCCTTCAGTCAAAAGAATGAGAATGCTGCTGCCAACTAAATAAGCTAGACCGCATATATGCACGACAAGCACACCACCGACAGCCGACAACGCTTGACGCCAAGATTTACGGTCGTCGATATTGATCCGAGCGGCAAACCAAGAGCCGGCCATCAGTCCTGCCAAATAACCAAACCCTGGCTCGCGCCAATAATCAAAACCGCCGCCGGAAGCGAACATAAACAAACCAAGCTTGGGACCGATTATGCCAAGCAGAAAAAAGATTGAAACCGAAATCAAACACAAAGGCAAGCCGAGCACATAGCCAAGTGCCACCGCCAGCGGTAGTACAGCCGTATAGGAGCCGACACGTACCGACTCCACCGGTTGAGAAAGTTCAGGAAACACAGCCTGAGCTCTAGATTGCAGATCGGCAGGTAACTCAGCAACCAACAGACAAACCTGAGAACGAACATAACGTTCAAGATTGTTTTTGGTTGGGGTGGGTAATTTAAGAGAGGCGAAAGTAGCGAAAAAAAGCAGCTCCACTGAAAGAAGAGTTAAGACGATCTGGCCAATAAGCGATTTTTTGCGCAAATTGCGTAGATTTTGTCTTATCCTTGAGGACAATGTTTTTTCTCCGACACCATCTATTACTGAGACTGATTTCGCACACCCGGCAGAACAAAGCTCCATTCGTCGCCTTGTTTTTTTACTCCCAAGTCTTCTAAGCGTTTCGCTAAAAGAAGCTTGAATTCGGGAGCGGAAATACTTTCTTTCCAAAGCACAAGAGCATCTTCGTCATTATCTTGATAATAGCGGCGGCGTACCCCCATACTTCTGAAACCATACTTATGATACAGGTTTTGTGCCGAATCGTTGGAGGCCCTTACCTCTAAAAGTATCCAGGTAGCGCTGAGATTTAATGCCGCTTCAATATCGTTGATAAGAAGGCGCTCCCCAATACCACATCGTCTGTAATCAGGGTGCACGGCAAGGGTAGTAATATGAGCCTCTTCACCGATAAGCCAAAAGCCGGAATACCCGCAAATTAAGCCGGTAGCACCGTCAACAGCAGCAAAATATTTGCTGTTTTGATTGTTTATCTCATTAATAAAAGACTGACGCGACCAATGGTGACTGCCAAATGCTACCGGCTCGATTTCCATGACTTGGTCGAGATCAGCTAGGGTCATTTGGCGTATGTGCAATTCCATTGTGTTTTTTCAGGGTCACCGAAGGATTACGCAAGTATAGTGGCACAACCGATTGCCAGGGAAAAGAGGCTGTCAGGGTCGAACGGCTGAATTCGCCATTGCCAAGAGATTCCTGTAAAGATACTCGATTGTATGCCAAAAAGGCTGCTTCTGTTGCGATATTCTGCGCAAAAATTTGGCAAGGGATACCGGCTTGAGCCAGCGCTTCCGCAGCCCCTTGATCAACAATTAAATCCAATTCGCCGCGCTGCGCTTTAAGCTCTTCAATTCCCCCGTAAGCAGCTGTGCGTAAAGGCGCCAAAACTTCCTTCGCCGAATCAGCAAATGCAGCAAGAAAAAATTTGCCCGGACCGGCATGCATTGCCACAAAACAAGGACGCGAGCGGCCATATGCCATAGCTTCAAGAGTAGAGATACCGGCTACGGGTAAATTAAGCCCTTGCCCGAGAGTACGCGCCGTAACTACAGAGACACGCACACCGGTAAAACTTCCCGGTCCGATATCGACGACGATTAAATCCAAACTGCTTTGAGACCAACCGACTTCTTTTATCGCCTCGTCAATTGTCGGCAACAACATGGAAGCTGATTCTTGACGATTGCTTGCCTGAGGCATACACGAGCGTTCAAGAATCAAGCGTTCGCCATCCAAAAGTGCCAGCTGGATAGCCATCCCGCTGGTACTAAAAGATAAGATCTTCATAAAGAGCGACCTCTGCTTTTAGACCTCTTGGGCACTTTTATTGTTATCACTTTTCTCTTGAGAATTGGCCGCCGCCTCAGCTTCGGCAACTTCAGACTCAGCCATGGCAATTAATTGCTCCAGCTCTTCCTGACTCAACTCAGGCATGTCAGTCGGCATCGATTGGGCACGGAAGAAGAGTTGAATTGATTCCTGACGAATTGAACTCAGGAGCTCTTCGAACATGCCGAACGCTTCTTTCTTATACTCTTGAAGCGGGTCGCGCTGCCCGTAGCCACGCAAGTGGATGCTTTCTCGCACAAGATCAATATTGTGCAAGTGGTCGATCCATTTACTGTCTATCGTGCGCAGCAAGATCTGTTTTTCCAGCTCGCGAGCCATCTCTAGCCCAAGATGCTCTTCTCGCACTTCATAAGCCATGTGCGAAGCTTCGATCAGCTTTTGTTCGAGATCGACATAAGATAAGCCGTCGAGCTCCGAAAGCTTAATATCCGCCAGCAAGGGGATATCGGCGCTTAAAACTTGCAAGACTTGAGGCAAATCTTCATCTTGCCAAGTTTCAGGCGGACTTTCCGGATTGATATGCGAGCCGATGACGATTTGTACATACTCATCCAAAAGCTCAATCATCGCTTCTTTAAGCTCAGCTCGCTCAAGAATGCGGCGACGCTCACGATAAATCACTTCACGCTGAGTATTGAGCACGTCGTCATACTGCAATACATGCTTACGTGTATCAAAATGGTGAGCTTCAACTTTTTTCTGAGCGTTCTCAATGGATTTAGTCACCATATTGGACTCAATCGGCATCTCTTCATCAGCTTTGATGAAATCCATCAAACGGGCGATCTTATCGCCGCCGAATATTTTCATCAAAGTATCTTCCAGAGAAAGGAAGAAACGGGAGCTACCGGGGTCGCCCTGACGTCCGGCCCGACCGCGTAATTGATTGTCGATCCGGCGAGCTTCATGGCGTTCGGTACCGATGATATGCAAACCACCTAGCGCCACAACTTCATCATGCTCTTTGTCGGTTTCCAGCTTGAATTTTTGTTTGCCTAGAGTCAACTTCTCTTCATAAGTAGGATCGGCAAGATCAACACCTTGCTTCGCCAACTGTTCTTTGGCCAAATATTCAGCGTTTCCACCAAGGAGAATGTCCGTACCGCGACCAGCCATGTTGGTGGCAATGGTGACAGCAGCCTTCCGTCCAGCCTGAGCAACGATCATCGCTTCTTTTTCATGATGCTTGGCATTGAGTACATGATGCGGAATGCCTTTACGAATTGCCGCAACCACAGTGGCTGTTTTCAGCATGGAGAGCAGATAGTCGTTAAGCTCAGCTTGTTTAGGAAACTCTTTGATGAACTCGTCTACTGCAGTTTCCAGTTTTTTCGGATCAATCAAACCAGGACGCTCAAAAATCTTTTTCAGAGCATCGATCGATGTGCCTTCCAGCTTTTTACTCTTCAGCTCGTCAACGATACGCTTGATCTTACGATTCAAATATTCGCCCATTTTTTGCGGACTAGCCATCAAATCGGCAACCAGCTCCGACTTTTCAATACTGGTTGTACCAACCAATACCGGGCGTCCTTGTTCATGCAACTCAACAATCTCTTCCACCACCGAGTAGTATTTTTGTTTCTCGGTTTTATAAATAGTGTCAGCTTGATCCACCCGTATTGACGGTCTGTGGGTCGGGATTGCCAGCACATCCAAGTTATAGATTTTGTTGAACTCGGCAGCTTCGGTCATAGCCGTACCGGTCATCCCGGCAAGCTTAGGATAAAGACGGAAAAGATTTTGATAGGTGATCGAGGCATAAGTCATCGTCTCGTCTTGAATCGGTACGCTTTCTTTGGCTTCGATCGCTTGGTGCAAGCCGTCGCTCCAACGTCTGCCCACCATCATCCGTCCGGTGAATTCATCAACGATACAAACTTCCGGCTTGCCTTCTTCGTTCTGACGAACGACATAATCAGTATCACGCTTGTAAAGCTCTTTTGCGCGCAAGGCTTGGCATAAATGATGAGCTAAATTAGCACGCACATCATAAAGATCCGGCACCTGCAGAATACGCTCGGCATTTGTATGACCACGTTCTGTCAACAACACATTTTTCGATTTTTCATCGACAAAATAATCGCAATCTTCATCGTCTTTACTTTTGCCTCGTTCGAGCATCGGCGCCACTTGTGCCATCACTCGATAAACTTCAACAAAAGATTCTTGCGGGAATCCGGAAATAATCAGCGGAGTACGCGCTTCGTCAATAAGGATGTTGTCGACTTCATCGACAATCGCCATGTAGTACGGTCTTTGCGCAAGAGAGTCAAGGGTAGTGCGCATATTGTCGCGCAAATAGTCGAAACCGAATTCGTGGTTAGTACCGTATGTGATATCAGCTCGATAGGCAGCGTATTTTTCATCATCGGGCTGATGAGAATAGACAAGTCCAGTAGTCAGTCCGAGAAAGTTATAAAGACGTCCCATCCATTCGGAGTCACGACGCGCCAAATAATCGTTAACGGTTACGACATGAACACCGCGTCCGGTCAGTCCGTTCAAATAGGCAGGTAGAGTAGCAACCAGGGTTTTACCTTCACCGGTACGCATCTCTGAAATTTTATTGTAATGAAGCGCAGCGCCACCAACCAGTTGCACGTCAAAATGGCGCATCCCCAAAACCCGACGGCTGGCTTCACGACAGACAGCAAAAGCTTCAGGCAACATTTCGTCGAGCACTTCAGATAGAACACGATCTGCTTCATAACGAAACTGTCCGGGCATTTTCGGAGCATCGGAAGGAATGAGCTCCCGATTCTCAACGTTCTTAAGCGCCTCATCTATACGGCGACGAAACTCAACTGTTTTATTCTTCAGCTCATCATCAGACAGCTTTTCAAAAGCATCCGAATAGGAGTTTGCTTGCAAGACTTTGTCCTGGATCGACTTAAGCTTTTTCTCATTGGTGTCACCAAAGAGCGCCTTGAACCAGTTTCTAGCCTTTTCCTCCCAAGTATCCGACATTAGATGATTTGCTCCTGTTAAGTGGCTTGAACGGCCAGAAAGGCAGATTAGAAGATTAATTCTAGCATGCGCTATACTGACATCTTGTATTGATCAGCTTGTTTTCAGAGTCGCGTACAAGCTGTTCCAGCCTAATATCTAACGGGATTTCCTGAAAGGGCAAAGTGATAAGAATTTACTGTCCGTCACGACTGAAGCGCGCCAAAATCAAAGACCACAAGAAATAAAAGAGGCTCTTGACTATGTATGACCCGGCAAAACCAGCACTTTCGGGCATGAATCTGGATGAAATTACCGCCTTCGTCAAGGGGTTGGGACTGCCTGCTTTTCGCGCCAGACAGATACATAGCTGGATTTACAGCAAGTATGCCAGCTCATTTGCCGAAATGACCGACTTATCAAGAGAAGTGCGTGAGCTGCTGGAAGAGAAGGCAAGTGTCGCTCTTCTTGAGTTAGCTCATCTTGAAGTAAGCCGAGACGGCACCCGTAAATATCTTTTCCGCCTTCCTGACGGTCAAATGGTCGAATCGGTACTGATGTCATTTAGTGACAGATCTACTCTTTCGGCATGCTTATCGAGTCAGGTCGGCTGCGCTGTCGGTTGTACCTTTTGTGCTACAGGTTATTTAGGTTTCAAACGCAATTTAAGTTCGCAAGAAATCATCGACCAGCTGATGTGCATACAGCGCGAAAGCGGGCAACGCGTTTCCAATATTGTTTATATGGGACAAGGCGAACCGCTTTTGAACACCGAAGAAGTTATAAAATCAATCTACACTTTAATGAACTCGGTCGGCATCGGACAAAGACACATCACCGTATCAACTTCCGGAATTATTCCCGGCATCGAACGGTTAGCCGAAGAACAACTGCAAGTCACCTTGGCCCTTTCTCTCCATGCCCCGGACAAACAAAGCCGCGACGAGATCGTACCGATCAACAAAAAATTTCCGATTCCGCATTTAATCGGTAGTTTGCACCAGTACTACAACGCTACCGGACGAAGAATAACTATCGAGTATGTGATGCTTGCCGGCATCACCGATCGACTCGAACAAGCGGAAGAGCTTGCCGAACTTGTCCGCACTCTTCACTGCAACATCAACCTCATCCCTTACAACCCGACCAGCACCGCCGACGGTGTCGTAGTTTACGAACGCCCAAGTCGCGAAGTGCAAGAACGCTTCAAGCGCATAGCGGAAAGAAGCGGGAAAACAGTAACAATCAGGCTGGAACGCGGCACGGATATAAACGCCGCTTGCGGTCAACTGCACAACAAACATGAAGCTGCAAAACAATAGAGCAATGAATTTCAAACAGCCAAGCGCTTTTGCTTTGATTGGTCTCTTGCTGTTAGGCTTGATCTATTGGCCATTCATCAGCGGTCAGCGCGAATTTTTCGACTCGGACATTACTTATTTATATCAACCGGTTTGCGCTTATATTGGGCAGGCGCTTAAAGAAGGGCGGTTGCCTTTATGGAATCCGAGCAGCTATTGCGGCATGCCACAAATGGCAGTGTTGTCACCAGGCATATTTTATCCCTTTACTTATTTAATGGCACTTTGTCCTTTCAGCGCCGGTGAAGGAATTTATCTATTACTTCATCAATTGATTTTAGCTATCGCTACTTTTCTTTATTTGCGTCGCCAAGAATTCAGTCAAAACGCAGCAATATTAGGCAGTTATTGTTTGTCATTTTGCGGCTATATGTTTGCCATGCAAAAATTTCCCGATTATGTGGCAACTGTTTCTTGGCTCCCGCTCACACTTTTTGCCGCTCTTTCAGTGAGCAAAGCAACTGCGGATAGAACAAAAACTCTATATCTAATTTTGCTTTCGTTGTCGGTGGCATTAATGATTTATGCCGGCCGACCGGAAATATTTTTGCCTGGTTTAGCTCTGGTTGTCTGGCAAATTATCGCTCTTGCCGCAAAAAATCCGCGCGATTTGCTTTTCAGCTTTGCCGCACTGATAAGCGGCATCATGTTATGCGCGCCGGCTCTGCTGCCAGCTGCCGAATGGCTTTCTTTATCCCCAAGAGCTAAAGGCATAAACATAAGCGAATCTTTTATTTGGAGCGCTCACTGGTACGATTGGTTATCAATGATTTTTCTTGAGCCGTTTGGAAATTTCATGGAAAAATTCGGACCGGAAAGCGATCGTTTCTTGGATCTAATCAATAAAGACAGCCGTCGCACACCATTGCTCTCAGCTGTTTATATTGGACCAGGCTTTTTTACCGTCTTTTTACTTGGACTGTTCGACAAGTCTTTCAAGCATAGATGGATTTATTTGCTTTTAGGCGGCTTTTTTGCTCTTTTAGCCGCCGGAGATCAAACGCCTGTCGCACCGTTTTTGTCCGCCCTTTTTCCTCAATTGCAAATTTTACGCTACCCGGTCAAATTATTGATTTTTCCGGTTATGGCAGCAACAGTTCTTGCTTGCCGCGGCTTTCAGCATATCAGCCGGAACCACATTCCCGACAAAATATTGATACTCTTAACCGCTTTCTGGACAATGTTTTTCTTGAGTGGAACCATTTTTTATTTCATACCGGAAACACTTTTGTTTGTAAAAAATTTGGCCCTGGCTTATCAGATTGACTTAACAAGGGCGGACCTTAGCCGCCTGCACGCCTGCCTGCCGGCAAGCTTGATTAGCGGTGCCTGCTTAGGGCTATTCATTTGTTTGTGCATTTATTTAGGACAAAAATTCAATACAAGAAAACGGGTAGCACTTACCGCATTGTCCATTGGCATCGTCTGTCCCTTATTCTTTTACGGACTAAAAAGCAGCGAACACGGCGCTGAAAGTGGATTTTATACTAAACCGCAAATCCTGAAAGAAGCTCTATACAAGCTTAACCCCATCCCAACAAAAGAACGAATTCTCTATTTGAATTTGGAACCATTTTCAATTCCGGATCTTTATTTTGCCAATAAAACCGGCTCAAAGGCAGCACTTTTCCATGCCTATGCGCGTGACGCCATGTTTCCTAACTGCAATTTTTCAAGCGGCTGGAATTATTCCAACGGTTATATACTTGCTGAAACAGCACAAATAATCAACATTTATATGGCAGCACTCGAACGCTCCTCGGCGTATAACGCAGTCGGCACGACCGACTGTCCTCTTGCCCGTTTCTGCAACTTGTCGAATACACGGTATATCGTAACCAAAAAGTGGTGGCAGTATGCTCAGCAAATGCCTTTGTTGGACAGACGTTTCTTTGACCCGATTATCGATGACGATCTGTTGAATATCCGTGTTTATCGCAGCAAAATGCAAACTTCCCGCTTTCATTTTGCCACTAATATCAACGATGTAGTCTCTTGGAGTTCCTGGGAAAAAGTAGCAGGTATGCTCGCCGCACCGCTGAGCATGGATGACAGCCAAACTTATGTTCAAAGCGCCGATCTGCCATCGATCGATAAAAATGAATATGGGATTCCGGATCCGGCTAAAGCCACAATCCAGGTTATTGAAGATAAACCAGAGAGACTTACACTTACAGTAAATTGTCCCAGTATCAACTTGCTTGTAATTCGCGATCAGTTTTATCCAGGCTGGACAGCTGAAATTGACGGCAAGAATACACCGGTAATCAGAGCAAATTTGTTCAATCGTGCTCTGCTTATGGGTAAGGGCAAGCACAATATCGTAATGCGCTATCAGCCTGAATCATTTACCAAGGGCTGCTTAATCGCTTTTTTGGGAATCTTACTTTTAACGGCTCTCTGTTTAGCTAGACGGCAACTAAACTCTCTTCAGTCAAAGGTTGCCAATCGAATTTCCCTTCGGCAGTTTGAATAACATGACCCCAAGGCACTCCTGGCTCATGATCGAAAACAACCAGCCAATTTTCGCGAGCCGCTTTGGCCAGATATTCTGACTTGATATCGCAACTGGCAAGGGGATAATGGTCGTAGCCCATTACCCATGGCGGTGTCAGATGACTCTTGGTTGGAATAATATCGGCAAAATAAACACCTTTTTTGCCTTCCGATTCAAAAGTCACTACTTGATGATGGCTAGTATGCCCGCCAGTTAAACGCACGCTGACGCCAGGCAAAATCTCGCTGTCACCGTCCACTAATTGCAGAACGCCATGTTCCTGAAGCGGCAGGAAATCGTCGGGACGATAACTGGCCCTGGCGCGAGCGTTCGCTTGAAAAGCAAACTCCAATTCGCCTTTTTGAGCATAATATTTCGCTTTTGGAAAAGTTGGCACCAGTTTGCCGTCTTTTAAGACTGTGGCACCGCCGGCATGATCGAAATGAAGGTGCGAAATAATAACGGCATCAACATCGTTATTGGTCAAGCCGACGCTTTCAAGCACGTTATCATAGTTAACCAGGGATTTTAGCTCATAACGATCTGCTTCTTTTTCGGACCAGCGCGGTCCCATTCCCGTTTCAACCAAAACACGCCCGGCAGGCGTTTCGATCAGAAGCAAGTTGCAATACAAGAGTATCCGATTGCGTTCGTCAGCCGGTGAAACTTTGTCCCATAGCGATTTAGGTACAACGCCAAACATAGCGCCGCCATCCAGCCTGAAACTGCATTCACGAATGATGTGCAACTTAAACTTGCCTAACTGCACAAGCTCCCCTCCCAATTCTGTCTGTATAAAGTATACGACATAGTCAGGCGGTATTAAGCGCCACCTTGAGCAAGCTTAGCCTGAAGCATTTGCATCTTGGCATTGCCAGGCGCCAAGACTTTTACTTTGTTGAGCACAATTGCCGCTTCAGCATTTTTATTGTCAGCAATTAATTTCTCGGCAACATCGAGCATCGGCGTTGCCATCTGATTTTCCAATAATAAAGCTTGCTGAAAACAAATTTGCGCCTGTTGTTTTCCACCCTTAGCCGCATATATATTGCCTAAAATTCGCCAAGCAAATGGATCTTGTTTCTCAACGGCCAAATAGCGTTCGACTAAGCTCAAAGCTTCTTGACTCTGTCCGGCATCCAGCAGACTTTGTCCCAAAAGCAAAGTAACCCCAGGATGCTGCGCAATAAACTTGGCATTTGCAGCAAGCGGCGTTAACAATGCCGAAACTTTTTTCGGATTGCTTAAACCAGCTTCTTTGGCATAATCTGCTGAATAGAGCGACTGATCACTATATTTACGATCGTCAGCAAACACAGAAGAATAAGCTTGCGCTAAACGATAGCGAACAATCAAATTGTCCGGTTGTTTCCGCAGCAAACTTTCAAAGTCCTGCCGCGCCAACAGGCTCTCACCGGCACGCAAACGAAGCAATCCACGCGCTTCCGTAGCTTTAAGACTTTGTGGCTCCATTTTAAGCGCTTGGTCAAGATTTTTCAGCGCTTGCTGATGGTCTCCATTCAGAGAATAAGCCATACCGGCGGTAATATAAGCGGACGCATTAGGTTCAAGGGCAGAAGAAGCTTCCGCCCAGCGAATTGCTCTTCCGGGGCTTAGAGCCATACAATCGCCGGCAATAGCAGCCATTGTTTTTGCTTTTTCCTGGCGACTGTAACCGTCCCAGTTGATGCCGTCCCACAGCGGTCCGCCGTTGCGCAAGAACCAGCGAGCATTGTCAGCAATAAAGCTTTTTTGCTCGTATGTTTTAGCTACGTCATATTCCATATAATTCATATCGTCAGTATTAGCTTGCACCGAGCCGGATAAGGCATCGATTGCCGGCTGTACCATATAAATTCGCGCCGCAATATCATCAGCGCTCCGAATGCCTATATCTTTCAATTTTGCTTTCAGCCTCGGAGCCTCCATCAGAGTATTAACTGCTTTCAGATCCAGAGTCAAAGGCCCGTCGCTGGCTACAACACAAGTATCGACATCATTGATGGCAAATACCATTACATGATCAAAAACTTGGTGCAATGCTTTAAGCACTCGCATAATATTTTCGGACGAGACTTCTCCGGATTGACACCACAAAGAAAAAACACCGCCCGGCTTCAAACGATCATGACAAATTTGAAAATACTCTTTAGTGAACAGATTACAAACACCGCTTTGCCATGGATTGGACGGTTCCGAAATAATAACGTCGAAATTGTCTTTAGCGGCAAGCAAATAATTTCGCCCGTCGTTAGCTTCAATTACAAGACGCGGGTCGTTCTCCGGATTTAAGTTGACCCGGTTAAAACAACGGGCGGCATTTACCACTTCCGGCTCGATTTCAGCGCAAACAACTTTTTTTGCTGGAAAGAGCAAGGAATAACCGACTGTCACACCGCTGCCCCAGCCGATGATAGCAACATCATCATTTTTAGATCTGAATAATTGCGGGAAAACCGAAATCAACTGTTGTGTCGGCATATCATGCCAATCGGAGGCATCTACATGTCCGTTCGTCAACAGCGCCAGATGCCCATTCTCAAGATTTCTCATTATCGCAACATGAGCGCACAATCCGTCTTTCCAGAATTCGACTTGCCGAACTTTATGCAGCATGGCTATCCAGTCGGTATAGGAAGGCAGATTCGCCGCTTGCAGATGGATAAAATTTCTACGAGCCGATTGCGAAAGAAGGATGGCCACAGGGTCCCAAATACCGGGAGCCACGCATGCCCAGACGACAACCGCTACAGTGGCAATACGTACGAATATTTTTACGCCGGGCCGCATTGCGCCAAAATAAAGCAAGATGGCAACGCCCAGAACTAGATTTGTCACCGCTGACAGTATCAAAGTTTTTTCGGAGCCAAACAGCGGAACAATGATAAATCCGCCGGCAAAAGCGCCACAAATGGCGCCAAGAGTATTGGCTGAATACAGCGTGCCGATGGACCGTCCAAGCTTTTCTAAGCTGCGCGCGCATGATTTTACGGCAAAGGGAAAGATTGCACCAAGACAAAATGTAATCGGCAAAAGCACAAGACCGCACAAACAAAAACGCACAAACATTCCCATCGACGGCAACCCCCGCCAGTAAATATTGGCCGCAAGGTTCCAATAAGGCAGCATATTAAACAGCCAGATTGAAAGAAAACCGCCTAAACAAAGCAAAACCTGAAAACAACCGAACCAAATAAGCGGATTTTTTACCTTGTCGGCCAGCCGCGCAAAAAACAATCCGCCGAGAAAAATTCCAATTAAAAAAGTGGAAAGCATGATTGAAAAAGCATAAGTAGTCGAACCAACGACCATTAACAAGCAACGTGTCCATGTCACTTCATAAATCATGGCGATAGCGCCTGATGCGGCAAAAGAGATCAGGACCACTTTCACTTCCAAGGGCAGTTTTTCTTGCAAAACGACCTGAGTCTCAGGTTCATTTTGTTGCGGCTTCCATTTGCCGGCAAGTAAAAATACGACCAGCAACAAGGCAAAATTGATTGAAGCCGCAATTACAATTGTCAGCCACAAACCTAAATTTGGAATCAACAAAAATCCGGCAAGCAGGGTACCGAGTATGGCACCAAAAGTATTCATCGAATAAAGAATACCGACTCTTTCGCCTACTTCTTCAAGACTGGCAGTGACAAATTTTGCCAATAAGGGCAAAGTAGCGCCCATACACGCAGTTGGTATTAAAAGAATAAGAGCGACTATGGTAAAGCGAATCAAATTAAAAGGTAGAACTGAAAGATGCATCGATTGCCAGAGCAGACGATAGAAGGGAATGAAGCTGTCAAACAATAAAGGCGCAAATAAAGCGAAAAGACCAATTACTCCCTCTAAAATTCCGTAGAGCAAAAAGGGATTTTTTATCCGATCAGCTATCCGTCCGGCAACAAAAGAACCAAGGGCCAACCCACCCATAAAAACAGCCAGTACAGTCGCTGTAGCAAAGCTGGTCGAGCCAAAAACAAAAATCAAAAGACGAGTCCAGATTACTTGATAGATTAGACTGCTCAATCCGGAAAGAACAAACAATAAAGCTACAAGCCAAAAATGAAAAGCACGCATGTTTGTGCTCACGATTAGGATCCTCCGCTTGAAGATTGTGGGATAGGACGAGCATCCAGAGATCGCAAACGCATCATTGCCGTGTCCTTAATTATTTGAGTCGGTGCGGACCAATAAATTTGTGAAAAGAGTGTCACCAGCTGGGCTCTGGCTTTTTGTTTAATCATCGGACTGTCGGCGGTATGATAAACCTGCCACCAAATTTGAGTGGTTTTTACAATGGCGGGCACGCCAGAATCCATAATTTTTGCTTGCTGGGCCAACCAAGCCGGTGCATTCGGGCAGGCGGCTCCAATTCGATAATATGCCGCTGCTTTTTTCACATTTTTTTGATAGATATATTCGTTGAAGCCAGCTATATACGGAAGAGTCCAGGAATCAGGATTTTCTCTTATCCCAAAATCCAAAATTTGTTCGCACTCTTTTTTTAGTTTTAGCTCAGAACCAAGAATAAATGAAGCAAACCAATACGGTTCAATAAAATGCGGATCAAGTTTAATTACCAACTCCAAAAAACGCGGTGCCAGAATATAGCGGCTTTTAGATCCGCCGGCATCCGGATCGCCATAATATTGTACGAAAAGCAACCAATATATATCTGCTGCTGCTCGCTCGAATCCAAGGGATAAAAGACGAACCGTCTCAACCGAAGGTAAGATTTTGCCATATTCTTGCGGATGTCTTTGTTTTTCAGTAGCAGCAATTAGATTTAACTGCAAGCAATGAAGAACTGGTGCCAAGACCAGACAAATTACGACATAAAACAATGACATGTTTGGTTTTGTAATCATCGCTGTGATGCTACCATAAAGCCGGTAATCAAGAAGCAGAGAGCAGGGGATCGTCGTCAGTTTTTTTGTTGAACAGTTGATACAACCAGAGCGCAAGCCACAATAAGCCACAAACGAGCAAAATGAAAGCATTTTTCAAAGACTGCGGCTCATAAACAAAATTGATTTCATGCTGTCCCTGGCTGAGCGCTACACCGCGAAAGAAACCATTTGTCCGCAATAACTGCTGCTCGGAACCATCAACAAAAACTTTCCAGCCTGGATAATATTGATCAGCTAATACCAATACAGCTGCTTTTTCAGTAACGGCTTCTATTTGTATATGCTGACAAGAAAGATCTTTTATTTTTAGCCGGTAAGCACCAGGCGCTGATTCAGATGGCGCAAATCCCGGATTGGCTTCCAGCAGACAGGCCTGCTTCGGCGCGAACCCGCTTCTTTCAGGAAAAAACATAGTATCGATTAAGTGATCGCGATTTGAAAATATTTTGAAGTTATACATAAGTGAAACACGAGGCAAAGGGTCTTTAATACTGTAAAGACGCAGATTCAAACTGTCGATCTCTTTTGTCATTGTAAAAAACCGACTGTCGAGCAACTTCAATGAAGTCGAATTGCCATCGCTGCTAAGGCTATTTTGTTGCGTAGTTATATATTGGCAAGAACAAGTTTGTAAAAAGCGATAAAGCGCCAAATCAGATTTAAGGCCAAAATCGGGATTCTCCGCCTTGCTCTTGATACTTTGCACAAAATGAGCGACTTGCTTGCCCGGCAAAGAAAGATTGCTTTTAATAAAAACGTTGGTCAAATAATAAAAATACTCGCCAACCATCGCTCCTTCAAAGCCGTAAATATGCGGAATAGCAAAATCATAGTTACTGTTAGGAAACAAAACCTGACGATCATATTGATAGAGATCGGCCGTCGGTTGATTTTCTTGAACAAACTGTTTCGGACGAAAGAAAGACTCCATATAAAAGGTCATCAACCTCCCATTCTCTATGGATTGAACAAGAGACGAGGGATAAGAAAAGAATTTATTCGAAGCAAATTTCAAAGAGCCAAGTTGGGCATTGAACATAAAAAGAGCCATGCTTAAAACAAAAAATCCGCACAAAACAAGTTGCCGCCAGGCGAGTTTAGCCAGAGCAAATTTAGCCCCTGCGTTCAGCAGCAAACCAAATAAAGATGTGAACAGAAGAGATTGGGCAACGACTTGCTGTCCGATCTCACGTTGTCCTTGCCCGACAAATCCGGTTTCAAACGGCAGAATCACTTTGTTGCCGCTAACTGCCAAAATAACTCCCAACCAAAACAAAATTCCCCAAAATACAAAAGCAAAAGAAAAACGAGTCCGCCCGGACAAAAATTCAGAAGCACCGATTGCAGCAAGCAATGCAATTATCGCTACAGCAAAAAATAAAAACTTAACCGAGAAGCGTAAAAATGAAAATAAGCGCAATGACTCTACAACAACAGTGGCACCAGGCACATTCAGACCGGCACTAACTACAAGTACAATAAGCAGCAACAGCGTAAGCATAAGAGCCAGCCGAGATCTTGCCGAAACACCCCACAAAGCCAGAGTACAAACGAACGGACCGATATAAGCCGAGGACAAGTAAGGCATGTACTTCATCGGCAAGGTCAACCCTAAAAAGGGTGCATCAACTTTTTGCAAATCACCTAGGGGTTGAAAAAGAAACAGGGATAAAAAGTCGTACCAGTTGGCGCTATAAAGTAAAACTTCACCGGCAAAAAGTCCTTCGGCCCGGCGCGACCAGGGGATCCACTCCAGCGAAGGCAGGATCACCGGCATGGCAAATAACAATCCAATAAAAAACACTCGTAATTGACCGCAAAAAATTGACCATCGCTTTGCAGACAAAAAGAGACTTTGTAAAAACAAAAGGATAAAACCTGGCGCAAAAATTTCAGGACGGCCAGCAGCAACAGTCATTGTCACAGACAAAATAGCTACTCCGTTCCAAAACAAAATTTCGGGCAAAGCAACAGCATCAATCAAATATGCAAAAGCACAAAAAGACAGACACAACCAAGCTGCCGTGCAACAAAGAGTAAAGTTACTCTGGCAACCAAACAAATAACCGGAAAGACAAAGAGTGCTTCCAACAAAAACACAAGACAATATAGGCAACTTTAAAAAGCGGGCATACAAATAGCCGGCAACACCGGCTATTAATTGATGAACAATCATAATCCAGGCTAAAGCCATACTGAAAGGCAGACAAGCAAAGAGCCAATTAAAAGGAAAGAATATTCCTGGCGAACTGACAGCGATTTGAGGCATACCGCAATAGCTCAAAGGATTCCACAAGGGGAATTCGCCTCTTCTTAGCGCTTGCCCGATAAAGCGGCAATGAGGCTCAAAAAAATGAGTGATGTCCTCAAAATAAAATTCAGCTTGTCCGGAAACCGCCGGCCAATAAAGAACTACTAAAACAAAAAGATGTACAAAAAAAAGCCCGAACAACAGCCGTTTGCTTGAATATTTATCCATTTATTGATTCGATAAAATCAGTGCTTTTGTACCAATAGCATCGGTAACGGTACGTCCATCAGCTCCCATGGCCCAAACAGCATAACTGGTTTGATCCGTAGTGCCGCTATAACTGGTTTGTCCGTAATTAGTACCGGTAAGAATCGAGTTACGCAAAGCTGCTACTGCAGCGGCATCGGCCAGGGCTGTTCCGGCAACAACACCGGGAATGCCAACATCTACAGGATTAGCCGGCCAGGTGCCGAGTTGACCACCGGCAAAACTGTTGCTGCCTCCCGGTGCATAATTTTGAATCACACCAGGATCTAAGCCGTAACGTCCACCACTATCCGTACCATAAGTTTCAGCAGCAATCTGTACTGTACGCATATTGCTTTTTACAGCCGCATTTTTTGACTTTTTCTGGGCTCCGATAAAGTTAGGCAAAGCGATTGCAGCAAGGATGCCGACAATAACTACGACTACCAACAACTCGACCAAGGTGAAACCCTTGCTTTGTCTTTGCACAGCCATTCTTTACCTCCTGCTTCATCAAATAAGTTTTTGAAGCAGAACAGGCTCGAGCAGATGCTCGAGCCTGCCGTTAGCTCTGTCGATTTAAACCGACAGTTTTATTATTGATTTGACAACACAAGCGGTTGCAATCCACTTGCATCAGCCAATTGTTTCTTATCAGCACCAATACCGGTAACAGCATAGCTGGCTTTATCAGCAGTACCGGCATATAGAGCTTGACCCATGATCGCACCAGCGTTGATACCGCCAGCTCTCAGAGCAGCTACAGCTGCCGGGTCTGCCAATGCAGCACCAGCGGCTACGCCAGGACTTGCAGTATCAAGCGGATTGCCCGGCCAGGTTCCAGCCGTACCACCAGCGATTGTGTTACTGCCGCCAGGAGCGAAGTTCACGATATCAGTTACAGCAATACCATATTGGCCGCCGCTGTCTGTAGCATAAGATTCAGCCGCGATTTGGACTGTTCTCATGTTGCCTTTGACAGAAGCATTCTTTGCTTTAGTTTGCGCGCCAATGAAGTTTGGTAGCGCAATAGCAGCAAGGATACCAATGATGACGACTACTACCAGTAGTTCTACCAAGGTAAAACCTTTGTTCTTACGATTTAAATGCATCACCCTTACCTCCAACGGTAAAGAAAATAATCAACCCCTCACAAATCAGCCCTGAGGGCCGAGCGCCAAAACAGAATTTAGCTATAGGGGTATACTGCCCACGAAATTTCTTCCGATAACAGATACCCAAAAAAAATTTTATAGATGATGTTTTTCTCAGTCAATATCGACAACTAAGCCGGCTCCCGCTTGGGATCCGGCTTAGTTCAAATGACTGTCTTATATTGTATGGCTTAGACTGTGGCTAATTCGCGTTCTGTCTCTTGTTGACCGGAACGATGTCTGTCATGGCTGACTTTTCGTGGCCGTCTGAGATGTTCCATAAAGCGGCGGTGAGCTAAGCTGTCGATTGCTACTTGTGAAGTCTTCTCGGGAACCGAAAGCACGAACTCGCCTTCGTTTTCAGCTTTTGGCTTAGCGTTATAACGTCCGACCAGGTACAAGTAACCGCCGCGCGTCGCATACAAATAATGAATCATACTTGCCACCTACTAATAAGGAACGCCACACTCGCCAAGAGATAGTTAAACCATAATGGTAGAGGCCATAATGGCACCCAATCGTAATAATTACTACACGATTTAGCTCATTTGTCGCAAAGTAATTTTACAAACTTAGCGGCGGGGGTGTTGAGCGCCTCGCCAAGTGGTTGCCTCCACCAGCGGTATCAAATCATCGCCGGCAACTAAGGTTATAGCGCTCTGGATATCACCAAGGGAGGCATTGACAATCTCTCCGCGTTGCCTGAGATCGGTTTGCAGCTGTTTAGCATCAGCCGGATTAGCCATCTCAGCGATGATTTTGCTTGCGGCAATCGGTCCCATATAAGTATCAGACTTGCTATCGACAGCCATAATTTGATAACCGAACCGTGAAAGATAGCGCGCCAACTTTCTGCCCAGTCCCGGGCTTGAGCTGGCATTTTCAATGCTTACCCGGATTTGACTGCGCACTGCTGCTGCTGCCGGACGCCCCAACATGCTAGCCACCACTTTACGCAGAGCCTCTTCGTCCACAGCCCAATCACCGCTTCCGGAAAAGTTGCCCGGCAACATGACCATCTGCTGGCCATCCTTAGGAACTGCCCGCACAAAGTTGAGGATTTGCATCATTTGCGTAACGTTCATATCGGTTTTGATATAACTTTGAGCGATTCTTAGCAGATCCGGAGCCTTTGCCCAAGTAACCGGAGAAATGGCTTTATCCATCACCGCTCGCATAAATAGCTCTTGGCGCTGGACTCGACCAATATCACCTAATGCATCATGACGAAAGCGAACGAATCCCATAGCTGCTTTACCGTCTAAAAGGCTCGGTCCGGGATTTAAGTTGATGTCCAACTTAGCCGAATAGTCGTGATAGCGCATACGCTTGGGAACTTGAACTTGTATGCCGCCTAAAGCATCAACAAGATCGACCAATCCATGAACATTGAGCACAACATAATGATCGATTGGAATACCGGTTAAATCCTGAACAGTGCGGCAGGCAAGCTGCGGTCCGCCTAAAGCGTTAGCTCCGTTTATTTTCTGCCGGCCGTAACCGGGAATGTCGCAAGCTGTGTCGCGTGGAATCGAAAGAACGCTAAATTGATTGCTCAAAGGATTAAAACGAGCAAGCAATATCGTGTCGGAACGCCCGTTGAATGCATTATGATCCGAGTGCAAGGAACGGCGCCCTTTTACGTAAACAATATCCACGCCCAAAAGAAGCACCGTAGCCGGTCTGTTTAGTCCGCCAATTCGCAAAGCAGGAGGAATTAAGTTCGGCTGGTAAACAAGTGTAATAAAATAGCCTATCGCAACACCTAATAAGGCGCTGGCAATAAACATAATCGGCCAATTAGTCTGTCTCAACTTCAATCTTGCCTGCCGTAACTGGCATATTATAAGGCTTAGGATCTCACAGAAATGAAAATGCTTGCTATTAATTTCGGCGGACTAGGCGATGAAGTGCTTTTCTTGCCGACTCTAAAAAGCATCCGCGCCGAGCATCAAGACTGGCACATTACGCTCCTCACAGAACCACGTTCACGCTCGATTACACAATTGACCGACTTGATCGACAGCAATATTTGTTTTGACATCAAGAAAAAGCCTTTATTACTCAGTGATTATGTCGATTTGGTCAAGCTAATTAGACAAGGTAAGTATGACTTGGTGCTCTCTTCAGGAAGTTCGCCTCAAGTAGCAGCCCTTTTATTCCTCTCCGGTATTCCCCGACGCATAGGCTACGATTCCGGTCCGCTTTCCCGCTTTTTGCTGACCTCCGCCGTTCCTTTAAATAAGAATCAATATGCTGGCTATATGTATCATGATCTGGTGCATGGTCTGGATATAACCTTAGATCCAGAACCGCCAACGATTACAATTACAAAAGAAGCGCAAGAGCGCATGTCAGCCTTCATTGCCGCAGCCAAACCGACGGCAGCAACCAAACACCGAGTGCTCATTCATCCTGGCAGCAGCTTATTAGCCTTGCAAAAAGGAATCGATAAAACTTGGTCTGCCGCTAATTGGTCTGAATTGATCAAGCAATTGCTGGCTGAACAATGCCAGGTTATTCTGGCCGGTGGGCCGGATGACGAAGCTTGCATTGCAGCAATTACCGCCGAGCTTAACTTGTCGGGCAGCTTAGCTGAAGCTTTCATCAATGCTTACGGTAAAACAAAATCAGTTTGCGACTTAGCGGCACTGATGCAGTTGTCCGATTTGATTGTTTGTGTTGATTCAGCACCAATGCATATTGCCGCAGGCTTGCAAAAGCGAGTGGTGGCACTTTTCGGACCGACCGAACCGGATAAACTGCTTTTGCAAAGCGATCGTGTCGTCGCTTTACGCGATCAATCTACAAACCAGTTTGCCGAAGGCGTGCAGCTTCCACCAAGTGTTGTTTACCGCTCTGCAGCGGATCAATTGACCCGAGCTGCAATCCAAGAAAGCTCTCTGGAATTCCGTTCGAACTAAGATGCTCGCCGTTTTCACCGACAGCCGAAAGCAGCGCTTCAACAAATTCAGGATCAAATTGTTTGCCGGCAAATTTTCGCAACTCTGATGTTGCTCGCTCAAAGCCAATCGACATCCGATACGGTCTGTCGCTAGTCATGGCATCATAAGCGTCGGCAACAAGTACAATGCGCGCGCCAATCGGAATCTCTTTGCCGGTCAGTCGATCCGGATAGCCGCTACCGTCCAGATGTTCGTGATGATGCTTGACCCAGAGCTTAACTCGTTCGAATTGTTCGATATCGCCAATCATTTGCACACTTTTTAAAGGGTGCATAGCCATGATTTTTTGTTCTTCATCATTAAGACGACCCGGTTTCCAGAGAATAGACTCCGGCACGCCAATTTTGCCTATATCATGCAAAATACCGGCCAATTCCAAATCTTTCAGCTGATCATCAGCAAAACCGAGCACTCTGCCAATCGCCAAAGCATAACGGCTCACGCGCAAGCTATGCCCCGAAGTGTAGTCGCATTTAGCGTCAAGAGCGTTAGCCAGGGCAGTAATCGTACCGATGGAAATATTCTCCAGTTTGGCCAGCGCTGATTGCAAATCCTTGATCAACTTAAGATTGGAAGAGCGCAGTTCGTAGGCTTCCAAAGCACGCTTTACTGTAAGCTTTAAATCTTCGGCATCCCAGGGTTTTTGAACATATTTGTAAATTTGCCCGGTATTTATAGCATCGATCAAAGCCTGGATATCCGTATAGCCTGTGAGCAGGATACGAATGGCATCCGGGTCCAGTGCCAAGGATTGTTGCAAAAGCTGAACCCCGGTTAATCCCGGCATCCGTTGATCCGAAATGATTAAACTGACTTTGCTCTGTTTTAGAATGTCCAAAGCCGCCGTTCCGCTTTGAGCGGAAAGAATTTCATAGTCGCGACCGAGAACCCTTTGTAAAAGCCGCAAATTGGCCGGTTCATCATCGACAAGCAGAATTTTATGGCGAAAAATCATGTTTGTTTAGTGTAATGTAACTAGGTCACTGAGGGCTCTATTTGTCCCGGTTCATTAAGATCTACCACCGCCTTAATGGGGATTTTCACGAAGAATTTTGTACCTTTCTCCGGCTCGCTTTCAAACCAAATCTGCCCACCATGTCTTTCAATTATTGAGTGACAAATCGATAAACCGAGGCCGGTCCCCTGCCCGACTGGTTTTGTCGTAAAGAACGGCTCAAAGATTTTACTCTGATCGGACTCTTTAATACCAGGCCCGTTGTCGCCAACAGATACAATTATCCAGTCCGAAAGCAGCTCTGTGGCGATAACCACTTTCGGATTCGGTACCTGAGAAACAGCTTGAGCAGCGTTAGACAGCAGATTCATCCATACTTGATTCAATTTGCCCGGATAACACAAAACCAAGGGTAGCTGAGCATAGCTTGTTTCAAGAGCAATCTTGTCTTGCCCGTAATACTGGCTCAATATCTTTATCGTCGACTCCAGTCCGTCTACAATTGAAGCCTCCTTCAGCTCAGCCTCATCTAAGCGGCTGAAGCTGCGCAAGTTTCTGACAATCAAACGCACCCGCTCGGCCCCTTCATTTAAATCGGCAATAATGTTGTCCAGATCAGTCACCAAAAAATCGTAGTTAATCTCCCTCTTCAGCTCTTCTACTCTTATTTTTGGATTGTCTCCGATCTGATCAAAAGAGGCGACTAGCTTTTTTAGATCTTCGAAATATTCGCGCAAATAAGGCAAATTGCCATGAACGAAATTAATCGGATTGTTTAATTCATGAGCGATTCCGGCAACAATCCGTCCTAACGAAGCCATTTTTTCTTGATGAATAAGTTGAGATTGAATCTGTCTCAATTCCAAATTTTTTGCTGTATTAGCTCGCAACTGTTCTTCTAAGCGTAACTTAGTGTCCTGATCTATTCCGGACATGCGTAAACAAAAAGCAGCCCAGACAATTGAAAGAATGAACAGTATGCCGCTACGCGAAACTATTTGACCGAGCAGGCGATGAGCGTAAGCTGCAGACAAGCTCTCCGGCACAACATTGACATAAGCAAAAGGGAGGAAGCTCCAGTTGGCCACAAGTAAAACTGCTACATACGCCGATGAAGCAAAAAGCGCCGTCAAAAAAATTCCAATCCGCCCGAAGACGTTGCTGGCTAGCAAAATCGGTAAGAGATAAAGAAAGAAGAGGTCTGATTCAGCACCTTTCGTCAGATGCACAGCACAACTGATGGCAACTATATCCCCTGAAAGCAAAACGGCATTCAGCCCGTTCAAAGTTTTTTCGCTAGGTAAGAGATCCTGCTTGAGCAAAAAGTAACCGACTGCATTGACACAGACAACAAAAATGCAAGTCCCGCTAAGCGCCAGCGGATCAAGATCTATGCGTACAAAATGTCCGACTAAAAATACAAAACAGAGGGCCACGACAGCAAAGGCAAAGCGAAAATAAATCAATTGCTTGGACTTAGCCAGCAAATCGTCATGGGACAACTCTTGCATAGACTAAATGTACTCCGCCGCTTTGCGATAAATTTCGGCGGCGTCCTGATAACGTCCCAGGAGCTTTAAAGTAGCGCCCCAAGCTTCATAGATGTCGGCATCAAAAGGATCAATTTCGTTTGCTTTTTCTAGTTTTTCAATAGCCAGCTCATGTAAACCTAAGAGTCCCAGAGTTTTCGCCCAAGCAAAATACAAGCCGGCATCGGGTTCAGAAAATTCGGCGGCCATACGAAATTTTTCATCAGCTTCTAAAAGCTGTCCACCGGCCAAATAAATTTGTCCTTGCAGCATATGGGCTACACCACAGTTCGGGTGTTGCGCTAAAAGTTTTTCCAGAGCTTGAGCAGCTTCTTCCTGACGATTTTGTCCACGCAACGCTCGCACTAAAGCAAGCTGCCCTTGCTCGTCTTCAGGCAGGGCAGAAAGCAGCCTTTCCGCTTTCAATTGCACTAAATCGAAACGAGCATGCTTGAGCAAACTTTCAATCGTTTCTTTCTCCGGCAGAAAACAATCCGGGTCTTTATTTACAGCGGCTTTGTACTCTACGAGCGCCTCTTCAATATTACCGGCAGCCTCATAACTCCGCGCCAAATGCAGATGAGCCGGTGCATAATCAGGATGTTTTTCCGTGCACTCTTTGAATTTCGCCACAGCCTCATTGTACTGATCCTGAAATGCCAATGCGGCACCTAATCCATCCATAGACAGAGGATTATCAGGCTCCAGCGCTAATGAATCGCGAAAGCTTGTCTCCGCTTCGGCAAACTGTTTAAGCGCCAAATGACAGTAACCTTTCCACAAAGACAGCAACGCCGTTTTTTCGCCTTGCATTTGCAACGCAGTCAAACGTTCAAGAGCTTCTTCACAACGCCCTTCCAAAAAAAGTACCGTGGACTGAGGCAACAAAGCCGGGGCATAATTCGGCTCCAGCTCAAGCAGCTTTTCAAAATCATCAGCAGCCTGCTCGTACTCTCCTAAGGAGATGCGCACCAGGCCTAAATTCAATCTTGACTGAGCTAAAGACGGATCAATGTCTACCGCCTGAAACAGTTTTTCGACCGCTTCTTCTATATGTCCCAGCTGGGCTAAATTCACGCCCCAATCGTTATACATATAACTGCGTGAACGCGCATCAATTGTCGAGTTATGCTGGTTAATTGCTTCCTGATAGCAACGAGAAGCCTCCTCCAATTTAGCTAAACGCATTAAAGTCGCAGCTAAGTTCAAACGTATTTGTACTTGGGTTTCATCAAGACTCAAAGCTTTTTCAAAGTTTTGACGAGCTTCGCTAAAGTTTTGCAAAGCCAGTTGCGCTGCGCCTAACCCATTGAAAGCTTCGGCTAAATTAGACTCCAACTCAGTGGCTTTTGCAAAAAATTCGGCAGCTTCAACATAGCTCCCCAGGCGATAGCTGACTACACCGGCCTCGTAAAAAGCAACAGTAAGTTGCGGGTTTAAGCGACAAGCCAATTTGAATTGACCGAGAGCACCATTCAAACTGTTCATCGCTAAAAGAGCGATGCCCCAGTGTAAATGACCTAAAGCAAAATTCTCGTCTAATTCGCAAGCTTCACGAAAAGACTCCATAGCCGCTTCATGCTTACCGGCTCGCAACAACAACAAGCCTAAAAGATAAAAGCTCGAGGCCGTCGCTGAAATTGAGTTTGCTTGCCTGAGGCTCCGCTCTGCTTCGGCAAATTTTCCTTGGTTATAACAAAAACTGCCTAACTCAAAATGAGCTTGAGCATTATCCGGTTCTTGAGCGGCTTGGTCCGACAAAAGCGAATAAGCTTCCTCAACCTTTCCCTGCATAACCAATTCATTTATTTTGTTTGTCATTGGTTGGCAACCAAACTTTAATTACGCCGCTAGGCTCAATAAAGTATATCTCTATTGCCCGTTTTGCAAAGCAAAGAGCCACAAACAAAGAAGACAGATGGCAAACTGGCAAAGCCAAAACCATGCCACCACCTTCCATTCGCGTATACCTTTTTCCAGGCCAAGTGCTTCAAAATGATGATGAATCGGCGCCATGCGAAAAAGGCGCTTACCTTCTCCGGGCAAACGTTTCGTAAGCTTGAGCAAAACCAGAGACCAGGGTTTCATCGGTACGCTTGGTTGATAAGGTTTGGTCAACTTAAAATAAACGACTTGAGCAATGACCGACAAAGTTTCAATTATGTAAATAAGCGCCAGGGGAATGAACCAGATTGTCAGTCCCGACGCCAATACCAGCGCCGCCATTAGCGCTCCGAGAAAGAGACTGCCCGTATCGCCCATAAAAACTTTTGCCGGATAACGGTTAAACACAAGAAAAGCAGCAAGTGCGCCGCAAACGCAGGCAGCAATACAAGCTAAACCCGGCTGCGCTAAAGCAGTGAGCATGAAAGTTAAAGTAGCGAAGACTTGAATAGCTGTTCCGGCAGCCAAACCATCCATGCCGTCATGCAAATTAAGGGCGTTGCTCGATGCAGCAACCAGAAAGGGCCCCATCAATAAAGCGAATAATACGGTCCAAAACGGGTCAAGCTTCCAGGTCGAGGAAAGAAGCACAAAATCAGCAATCGGCGCTTGCAAATAAAGCAGGATCAAACCAAGCACCAAGCCCAGGCCAAATTCAGCCGCCAACCGCTTTGTACCGGATATGCCTTTATTGGAACGACTGGTTATTTTGCCGAAATCATCAACAAAACCGACCAAACCGCACAAGGCGGCAATAACTAAAACAAGCAGCGGCACTGCCAGATGAAGAAAATGAGTAGCCAGCTCGGAGCCGAGCAGAAATACAAGCGATACGAGTGTAGTTCCGCCAATGAAACACAAGCCGCCCATAGTCGGGGTTTTCTGTTTAACAGCGTGACTTTGCGGTCCGTCTTCGCGAACAAATTGCCCCAATTGCTTATGCTTGAGCCAACCGATATAAAACGGATACGCTAAACAGCAAACAACAAAAGATGCAGCCGCTGCCGAAAGCAGAAAAAACGGGCTACTGGTAGGCAATAGATACGTCAAGCACTCAATCTAGATAGAAGCTGGTAACAATCTTACGATGCTCTTTAGCATAGTTGACCGATTCTAAAAGTGTGTAGCTTGTATGCCAGAGGAAACAGATTATCTGCTGGCAACGATCAATTATTTCATGGTTGCAAAGCTTACTGGCATCAGCCAATGTCATTGTTCGGCGATCAGGATATTCAACAGTATTACGAACGCCGATCAACAAATCTTGCACTTCCATCGGTTGTTGCCCGATAGTTTGCGGCAATATGATTTCCAAACGGTCCGGATTTGCGCGCTGGGCACCGCGTATGGCAGCCATATTTGTACCGTTAGCGCCGCCGCTGGTTACGACTTGATTTCCTGAAAGCACTAACGCATAGCTCAACATCTCGACAAGCTGCTGATGCGTCAAAGGCAGATTACGTGAGCCCAATATAGCCACGCGCCTGGGTCCTGATTGCTGGATCAAAAGCAGCTCTTGAGCCAATTCATCCAATGTCGGTACGGCAGCCATAGTGCCACGATCAGCTGAACTCATCTAAATCACCGTAAATCCTAAGTGTCTTTACTGTCATCCGGCGTTTAAACGCCGCCTTTAAGATTACAGGCTGCGGGGTCGATAAGGAAGACTTCACAGTCCCAGTTTACAAGTCGTAAAAGAATATTTTCATAATTACGTGCTTTTTGGGCAGCCTGGATTGCAAAGAGACGGTATTAGAAATTCCGCACTGGCGAGCAGTTTCAGAAACCGCTAAAAATTAAGTATGAATACCAACACTATCAACTTACAAGCCGGACCGATGGAAGACACTCTCACTAAAGGACTAAATCAGCACCAACTGGAAGCTGTTTCTTTGAACTGGGGCTCATCTCTGGTTTTAGCCGGCGCCGGCAGCGGCAAAACGACGGTCTTGACAAAGCGGGCGGTTTATCTGCTTTCGACCCTGAAACAAGCACCGGAATCAATACTAGCTGTCACTTTTACCAACAAAGCCGCCGGCGAAATGAGAGAGCGGGTAGAAAGCCTGGTCGGACCCCAAATCGCCCGTCGCCTGATGATTGGTACCTTTCATAGTATTTGCGCACGTCTTTTGCGCCAAGAGATACATCGCTACAAAAGCAAAGAAGGTTTGACCTGGAAAACTAATTTTGTCATTTATGATGAAACAGACAGCATGAGCCTGGTCAAAAATACTGTCCAAAAACTCAATTTGGACGAGAAAGTATTTGCACCACGCGAGATGCGTTATGCCATTTCAGCCCTTAAGAACGACGGTTTAACCGCCGCTCAATTTACAAGCGAAGCGCGTACTTACCGCGACGGAAAACTATCTGAAATATTCAATCATTATCAAGCCGGGCTGGCTCGCAACAATGCCCTTGATTTTGATGATTTGATTTTGATTTTCAATGATTTGCTGGATCAAGATCCTGATTTGCGAAGTGAGCTGCAGGAGCGTTTTCGTCACGTTTTAGTTGATGAATTCCAAGATACCAACCAATCCCAATATAAGCTTATCCGCTCATTGTGCCGCGAAGAGCCAAAAGACATTACCGATGAAGAGTTGACAAAACTCTGGCATGAGCGCAGCCTGATGGTAGTCGGAGACGTCGACCAGTCCATATATTCATGGCGTAAAGCGGACTTTCGTATTATTCTCGGTTTCCAAAAAGATTATCGTCAAACCAGACTGATCAAGCTGGAAGATAACTACCGCAGTACTGCCAGCATTCTTGAAGTGGCCAACAGTATCATCCAAAACAATACTGAACGTATTGAAAAAACTTTGCGCTGCAATCGCGGGCAAGGAGCAAAGATCAAAGTTTATGCCGGAATGGATGAAATAGACGAAGCCTATTTCGTAGTTGAAGAACTTAAGCGTCTGCAAGCTCGCGGCATTAACTTATCCGACACGGCAATTCTTTACAGAACCAACGCCCAAAGCCGTTCTATGGAAGAAGTGCTCGTGCGCAATCATACGCCTTACTTGATGATTGGCGGCACCAGATTTTATGATCGCGCTGAAATCAAAGATGTAATCGCTTATTTGAAGTTGATCTACAACGGCAGCGACGGACAATCATTTTTACGTACGATCAATACGCCTAAACGTGGCTTAGGTAAATCCAGCTTGGATCATCTGGTTGAATATGCCGAAAAGAACAATATAAGCCTTTTGCATGCCGCTGTTCTGGCAAATAAAATTCCGGCCTTGAGCGCGCGGGCAGCCAAATCTTTTGCTGACTTTGCTTTACTGATCGAACGTCTGCAAGATCTTGCCACGCACAAGTCCGTTTCTGAACTACTCGAATTATTGCTCTCGCAATCGGGCTATACCCGCAAACTTGAAGAAGAAGCAAGCGCCGCTAAAGACGAAACAGCATACGGTCGTTTGGAAAACCTACGCGAATTAATCACTGTCGCTCAAGAGTTTGAATCTTTAGCTGACGAACCGAATCTGGAATCATTTCTTACTCGCATCTCACTGGTTAGCGACCTGGATGCAGTCAAGCATGGCGAAGACGCTGTCCGTCTGATGACTCTGCATTCTTCAAAAGGGCTAGAGTTTAAAAACGTATTTTTGGTTGGGCTTGAAGAAGGACTCTTTCCTCATGTACGCTCGATCAACTCTCACTCTCCGGCCGCACTTGAAGAAGAACGCCGCTTGATGTACGTCGGCGTAACCAGAGCCGAAGAGCGGCTGTATATCACTTATTCGCGTAAACGCGCTTCTTTTATGACCGGTAATTTCGGTTCAACCAACTACACCATCCCGAGCCGTTTTCTATCTGAGATCAAACCGGATCTGCTTACCGGACTTGAATCACAGCCAGCAACACCAAGCTTTGAACCGCAAACACAAAACCGTTATTCCTCTCAACCGCAGCAATCTCGCTTCGGTCAGACACAACCGTCAACCCCAGCCCAAGCCAAGCCGCGGGTGCTCGGCCGCTATACCCCACCGCCGGAAAGTCCAAATCACTCAACACAATCCGAACCAAGCTTCGAACGATTTAAGCTTGGCGATCAAGTGATGCATACAAAATTTGGTATGGGCAAAGTTACACAAGTAATCGGCGAAGGTGAGAAAGAACTCTATAACATTGAGTTTCAAAGTTCCGGTAAACGTTTAATGGATCCAAAGTTTGCGAAACTCATTAAGGTCAACTGAGAACGCTCATTCACATGCTAGCTTATTCCCTGATTTGATCTACAAGGAGTACAGCTGTGGCCGAAGTGTTGCGAACATTTGTCGCCATTAAACCGGATGGTGTCCAGCGCGGATTGATTGGTGAGGTAATCTCTCGTTTTGAACGAAGAGGTTTGAAAATTGTCGGCATGAAGCTCATGCAAGTCTCCAAAGAATTAGCCGAAACTCATTATGGTGAGCATAAAGGCAAACCATTTTTTGATGGATTAGTATCTTTCATCACCTCCGGACCGATTGTAGCCATGGTTCTTGAAGGCAAAGACGCCGTCACCATCGCTCGCAACGTCATTGGTGCCACCAACCCGGCAAGCGCAGCCCCAGGAACTATCCGTGCCGATTTGGCATTGGAGATCGGGCGCAATGTCGTACACGGCTCCGACAGTCCGGAAAGCGGCAAAAGAGAGATTGGCATCTTCTTTAAAGAGAATGAGCTAGTCGGCAGCTGGGATCGCACAATCCAACCTTGGATTAGCGAATAACTCTAGCCATCATTAACGCTAGCTAAGACAAGCTCTACGGATAAATCCTCTAAGCAGGCATTGGTGCCTAGAGGACAGATTTTGCTGAAGCAAGGCTGGCAGGATAGATTCAAATTGACGCTTCGCGACAAAGCGCCATAGGGTCCGTTGCGTCCAGGCGGAGTGCTACCGAATACAGCCAGCACCGGACTGGCAGCAACAGCTGCCGCCAGATGCAACGGACCGGTATCAGCTCCGACAACTAAACTGACTTTATTAAAGAGAACAATCAAATCGGAAAACGTCGTTTTTCCGGTTAAATCAAGAATCGGATAATCGCCATCAAGAACGAGAATCTGCTCTTTTATTCGCGCATTGACTGCAACTTCAGCGGGACCGCCTAACAAAATAAGGCGGCAGGGCTGCTTATCGCCCAGCTTCAGCGCCAATTCAACCCATTTTTTTTCCGGCCAGATTTTGGAACTCCAGGTGGTGCCAGGAATAAACGCCACCAAGGGTGGAGCAACACTTGGCACAGAAGCAAAGCCAGCGCCGATCCAGCCTTCAATCTTTTCGGCCGTCTCCGCCGGTGGTATCGGTAAAGGAAATTCAACACCATCATTTATATATGTACGAAACGAACCGGATCCAGTACCGCCCTCAATATCAGACACCGCTCTTTTGCCTTGGACAAAACTGACAAAATAGTCTGCCAGGCGCAGGTTCAGTTCAACGACATGCCGTTTAGCACCAAAATAATCACCCACATCCAGACGGTGCGTCAGCAAATGCTCAGCACCTTCCCTGGTGCCTTTAAAACCAAAGCGTAATTTGGCACCGGATGCGACACTGAAAATAGCGCTCTTAAATAACCCTTGAAGGTCTATAGCCGCATCAAAAGCCGGTTCGCGCAGATCGGACATGATTTTTTTAAATTCTGCGACCGCAACGCCCCACCGAGCAGGGGATTTAAGACTTTGGATCAATTTCTTTTTCGGGAAAACAATCACTCGATCAACAGCCGGATTGTTCCTGAGCAGCTCAACCCCCGGCGGCTCAACAAGCCAGCTGATGTGGCATCCAGGGATCTTTCCTTTGAGAAAGGCAGCAACCGGAAGACCATGAATGATGTCTCCCATTGCACCTAATCTGACTATCAATATTCTCAAAACAGCCCTCTTGACCCGAATTAGCTAATTTAATCCTTAACTACCAAAGGTGATACCAGCCATTAAAAGCGGTGCGCCCCACAGCTGGTGCACTTTAGGAAAGGCTCGACAGCATAGCATTTCCAGCCTCGCAAACAAATGCATATACAAAAGGGCCCCCGGGTATAACTTCTGGTAGAATGATTATGCCACTTAAGGTGGTATTAGGTGGCAAGATCATATAGGTTCTTTGAGGCCGTTCCTTTGAGCGTCCGAAGAAGACTTTTACCGCCCTCCGGGCAAATGACGCAACTAAGTCTGGTGCCTAGGCACCACTAATGACCAAAGGTAACCAATCAAAAACCAACTCTTCGGATAAGGAGAAGAACATGGCAACCGCAAAATCGAAGGCCAAAAGTAAGCCAAGCAAGTCATCCAAAATTAAAAGCCTGGCTAAAAAAGCTGTACCAGCCCGTAAGAAGCCAGCTGCCAAGCATAACGCTAAAACCGTTCGCAGCAAGGGTGAAGACCAATTCATGAGCTACAGCGGCAAATTCACCGTACGTTTGCCCCGTTCACTTCACCAAGCCTTGGTTGACCGCGCTGAAAGAGAAGGCGTCAGCTTGAATCTCTTCGTTACCAATGCGCTATCCCGCACTGTCGCCGTCGCTGGCGCCCGCGGACGTCGCTAAAAGCAAATACTAAGCAGACGATACAAAGAGAGGTCCCGGCAAGCTCCGAGACCTCTCTTTTTTGCAGCAAAAACCAGAGAATTCTCTGCCTGATAAAATTTTTATGCCCATGCCTACTCGATTAGCCCGAACCTTATATGACCTTCCTTGGATTGTTCACTTAAGCGGGCTAAACTTTGAAACTAGCTAATTGGCAGTACCGAAGGAGTCTAGGACATTGACAGATTCGGCAGAAAAATCCGTCCCCATTCTCGATCTTAAAGAGCAATATAAACAGATCGGACCCGAGCTGGAAAAAACAGTAATCGAAATCTTGCGCAGCGGGCATTACATTCTTGGTCCATACGTCAGCCGTTTGGAAAAAGAGATAGCCGAATTTTGTGCAACCAAGCACGCCATCGCTGTCGCTAACGGTACGGACGCATTAGTCTTAGCCCTTTGGGCTCTCGATATCGGACCCGGCGACGAAGTAATTACACCGCCTTTTACTTTTGCGGCCACCGCCGAAGCAATTCTTTTGCGCGGAGCAAAACCGGTCTTTGTTGATGTCGATCCGACAAGCTTCAATTTGAATCCGGCTCTAGTCGAAAAAGCAATCACGCCACGCACCAAAGCAATTATGCCTGTGCATTTGTATGGACAAGCAGCCGATATGGCTCCGCTTAAAGCTCTTGCCGAACGTTTTTCTTTGAAGATTGTCGAAGACAACGCACAAGCAATCGGCGCTACACAAAACGGACAAAGCACCGGTAACTTCGGTGATTTAGCTTGTATCAGTTTCTACCCGACCAAAAATCTCGGCGCTGCTGGGGACGCGGGTATGATCACTACTAACGACGACAAACTAGCCGAGCGCTTAAGAGCGATTCGCGCCCACGGCATGAGAGTTCGTTATTATCATGATGAACTGGGCGTAAACAGCCGTCTTGATGAAATTCAAGCCGCAGTATTGCTGGCCAAACTCGTACATTTGCGCCAGTGGAACGCCCAAAGAAATACAGTAGCTCAATGGTACGCCGAAGCTCTGAAGAGCTGCCCAGGACTTTCCATACCGCAAATATCTACCGGCAATACTCACGTTTGGCACCAATATACGGTTAAAGTCAGCATCGGCAACGATGATAAAGCTAACCGAGCGTTTCGTGACCAGCTTATTAGTGATCTGGCAGCAGCCGGTGTCTCGTCTATGTGCTACTATCCGGTCCCGCTGCACGTGCAAAAATCTTTTGCTTCTGCCGGATACAAAGAAGGCGATTTCCCTGTATCCGAAGCACTGTCGGCTCAAGTGATCTCTTTGCCAATGTATCCTGAATTAACCTGGAGCCA
This sequence comes from Candidatus Obscuribacterales bacterium, assembly GCA_019750335.1. GTDB lineage: Bacteria > Cyanobacteriota > Vampirovibrionia > Obscuribacterales > Obscuribacteraceae > JAIEPM01. Next base: position 154,836 of record JAIEOQ010000005.1, on the reverse strand, counting down.
AGTAAACCAAGTCAGCAAAACTTTGACTGCACTACTTACAGCTAAGCTTGGCGGCTCCGTGCCAACAGCTGTACCGGTGGTTTAATCAATGACAGGTGTATCGCCGAAAGCTAAAATCGGCAGCAACGTTAAACTGGCAGCCGATGCCATAATCATGGACGGTGCTGAAATTGGGGACAACACTATTGTTGAACCCGGTGTCGTCATTTATGAGAACGTCAAAATCGGACAGAATTGTTTCATTGGCGCTCAGTGCATTCTCGGCGAACGTTTAGCCGGATTTCGCGATCCAGCTTATATAAACCCGCCATTGCTGATCGGGGACGACAGCACCGTACGCTCAGGCACAATCATTTATGCTTCCTGCCGAGCCGGTAAAAGGTTCCAAACCGGGCATCGAGCTGTCATCAGAGAGAACAGCGTTTTTGGCGACAATTGCAGTTTCGGTACTTTGTCGCAGTCGGACGGTCATATCAAAGTCGGCAATGACTGCCGTTTTCACAATAATGTTTTCATCGCCACTTTCACGACTGTTGAAGATAACGTACATTTCTATCCGATGTCTTGTACTGTAGACAGCCTGCATCCACCTTGCTCCAAAGGACGTGAAGGTCCTTATTTGGAAACCGGAGTGATTGTCGGCGCTAAAGTTCTTATTCTGCCTCGGGTCCGCATCAGCAAAGGCGCAATTATTGCCGGTGCTTCAGTAGTTACACATAATGTCGCTCCGAATATGATCGTCGCCGGCGTTCCGGCCAAAGTAATTAAAAACAAAGCCGAAGTACGCTGCCACTTGGAAGATCGTCCGGCCTACGAAGTTGCAATGGAGTCTGTGAATTGTCCGGATTCCACAAACTAAGCACTACCGGTAACATTCTGCTCTTTATTGTTTTGCTGACTTTTGTCAGTTACAGTCCGGTCCTTTTCAATTTTTTTGTCGGTGATGATTTTGTGCATCTTAGCTGGTTGGCTCAAGCCATTCACCACCCAGAGCTTGTCTGGCGCAATTTCTACACTTCTTGGCTGGACGGCACTACAACCCGCTTTTATCGCCCGCTTATTTCGGTATTCATGTATACCGATTATTTGTTATGGGGAGTCAATGGACTTGGTTTTCGTCTGACCAACCTGGCATTTCACCTGGCAAGCACTATCTTCATTTTCCATATTGTCAAATTCATCCAAGAAAAAGTTGATCCGGATCTTGAACAAACCCAACTTTGGCCGGCATTCTCAGCGGCAATTTTCGCCCTTTATCCTCTGCATCCCGAAGCAGTATCGTGGATTACCGGACGAGTCGATTCAGTAGTCACAACTTTTTGTTTGGCTGCTTTTTGGTTTTATCTTTCCTGGCGTCAAAAACAAAAAATTTGGTTGCTCGCAGCAGCGCTGATATCTATGTCTTTAGGCTTGCTTTCTAAAGAGATGGCCATTACTCTACCGGTTACTTTTTTGTTTTTTGAATTTGTTTTTTGCCAACCAAAAAATCCGCTAAAACTTTTACAGTCAATCAAACCAACTTTGCCTTTTTTCGTTCTGCTCGCTCTTTATTTTTTAGTTCGCCGCTTAGCTCTGGGCACTTTTGTCGGCGGCTACGACAACTCATTGTTTTTTGTCGCCAACCTCAAAGAATTTATCAACGGTTGGCTCCATGGCTTAAAAATGCTTATCGAGCCAATCAACAGAAGCCTACTTGGCTCGCACAGCTTAATTACTAAAGCCTGGGAGATACTTTTAGCAATCTCTTTGAGCTTTGGTTTTCTTGGCTTTTTCATTTCAAAAAAATGGCGACCGGCTTTGATTTTTTACAGCGGCTGGTTCGTACTTTGCTTGTTACCTGTTTACAAAATTTTTGCCATAGCTGACGATTTGCAAGGCAGTCGTTTAGCTTATTTAGCCACTGTACCTCTAGCAATTATTTTTGGCGCAACTTTTACTTTGCCCAAAGCAAAAGTTGCCACTTTTGCTCGTATTGCCGGAAGCTGTTTTATTGCCCTTTGTGCAATCGTACTTTGGATCAACAATCAACCCTGGCAAGATGCCGGCAAAGAGAACAATGCTATTCGTTCCGAGCTAAAACAATTGTACGCCCAGATAGAAGGCGATCCACAAGTATTATTCATCGGCTTGCCCGATCAAATCAACGGTGCTTACACCTGTCGCAACTCGCTTGATGGCATGTGTCGACGTCCGCAGCTAGACCGTGATATTAAAAACAGCCTGGCAATCAATCCTTTCGAACCAATTTTTCCTTTTGGCTTTTTAAAAGATTCAATAGCTCAAAACAAAGACCTAATCCAGATAATTGCTTGGGACAGTAAAAACAAAAAATTCAACCGTGTTTTTATTCCTCAAGAGAGCGTGGCCGAACAAATCTGGCAAGGTCAAAATCTTCAATCAGTACTGCAACCACCGCACAACTATCAAGACTATAAATGGAACAGCGACGGTTCACTTTCGATAAAAACCGGACGAACACCATGTTTTCTTGAATTTAGACCAGGCGCAAATGATTGTTGGACTACCAATTTCATCAGCATAACATTACAGATAGAAAACACGGCCAAACTGGCCAGTCTCGATCTGCTTTATACCAATGAACTCAATCAAGAGTTTGAGCTAAGAAGACGGGCACATACCGAGTGCCTTGCAGACAACTCAGCTCAAGAAGCAATTCTTGCTTTACACGGGCTGCCTGACTGGGGACTGGGCGGCAAATATAATAAACTAAGAGTGCTTTTACCGGCCAACAGCACTGTACGTATCAGTTCAATCGCCATCATCAAAAACGAAAAAGTAATGCCGCTCCTAAAATTTCCTAACTCTGGCTATTTAGGCAGCAAAGGTTATCTCCATCTTGGAGCTCAAGAACAGAGCCAAACTCTAAGCGTAGACTGCAGTCATATTGCCGGAGCAAACTCAACCGAGCTGGAAATTACCAGAGCCAATTTATTATTTGAAGAACAAAACTGTCGCAAACAGAGCGCAGTAAAAATGCGCTTGCTTCAATCACCGCAAACAATCACTGACTTCACTTTGAACTTAAAAGAATTCCCGATGCCGGGTATTTACGAAGTGCGGGCTTGGGCAAAAGATTCCACCGGCAAGCTGTGCGGTGTTGCCTCGGATCATATAGTGATATCGGTGGACTAAATTATGAGTAAAGAATGCGCTTACGGCGCTTGGGACTCGCCCATAAGCTCTGATTTAGTAGCCTCGGCCAATATCCGTTTAAGCCATTGCACAATGGTAGATGGCGATTGTTTTTGGCTTGAATCTCGCCCGGCGGAAAAAGGACGTTGTGTAGTTGTTTGTCGCGATCGTCAGGGCAAAACATTCGATGTTAATCCAGCACCGTTCAGCGTGCGCAGCAATGTTCATGAATATGGCGGCGGTGAATTCGCTATTGTTGACGGTTGTCTTTATTTCAACAATTTGGCCGATCAAAGAATTTATCGCCAACCCTTAGGCGGTAAGCCGGAAGCAATATCTGAATTTTGCTCTTCCCATTTTGCTGATTTTTGTGTAGATAAAAATCGTAATCGCTTAATTGTAGTCAGAGAAGATTATTCATACGGTGAAGGCGAACCGATAAACTCCCTTGATTGTATTAAGCTTGACGGACAAGGCGGCGTTGAGACTTTACTGACCGGCAGTGATTTTTTCTCATCACCAAAAGTAAGTCCGGACGGCAGGTTGCTTGCTTGGCTTACCTGGAATCATCCGCACATGCCCTGGGATGAAACCAAGCTTTGGATAGGCAATTTAGGAAACGACGGCAGTTTGTCCAACGTTCAACAAGTTGCCGGTGGCAGCGATGAATCAATATATCAACCGGAATGGGGCAGCGACGGAACACTCTATTATGTCTCGGATAAAAACGGCTTTTGGAATCTGTATTCTTGGTTTTACGGTGAAAACCAGATTCTAATAGAAATGGAAGCTGAATTCGCAGTACCACACTGGATTTTTGCTCAGAACACTTATTCTATTGATGCCGGCAAACGAATTATTTGCGCCTTCAACAGAAAAGGTGAATGGAAATTAGGCGAGATTGATCTAGAAACAAAAAAGTTCAGCCAGATTGAAACAGCATATTCCGATATTACTTTTGTCAAAGTAGAAAATAATTTTGTGATCTTTCGAGCCGGCTCCCCAACTGAATTTTCACAGATAGTCCGACTCAATTTACAAACCAAAGAAATAGAAGTATTACGCTTATCAAACGATATTTCTATGGATAAATCATATTTTTCAATAGCTGAGTCAATTGAATTTGAGAACAAGCACAAACAAAAAGTTTACGCTTTCTACTATCCACCGAAAAACCCGGACTTTATAGCGCCGACCGAGAGCCAGCCACCGCTTATTGTATTTAGTCATGGCGGTCCGACAGCAGCTTGCTCAAACACTCTTGAGCTGGAAATTCAATATTGGACTTCACGTGGTTTTGCCGCAGTCGACGTCAATTATGGCGGCAGCACCGGTTACGGCAAGGCTTATCAAAAACGTTTGCACGGTCAGTGGGGTATCGTCGATGTAGATGATTGCATCGCCGCCGCTGATTATTTGTGCCAAGCAAACAAAGCCGACCACAACAGATTAATCATCTGCGGCGGCAGCGCCGGCGGGTTCACGACTTTATGCGCTTTGACTTTTAGAGATAAGTTCAAAGCCGGTGCCAGCTATTACGGCATAAGCGATCTGGAAGGGCTGACTGAAGAGACACATAAATTTGAAGCTCACTATAACGATCGAATGATTGGACCTTATCCTGAGCAAAAACAGATTTATAAAGAACGCTCACCGATTAACTATCCGGAAAAAATCAATTGTCCGGTAATCTTTTTTCAGGGACTAAAAGACAAAGTAGTACCACCTTCTCAATCAGAAACTTTGGTACAAGCTTTACGCCAAAAGAAACTGCCGGTTGCTTATTTGACTTTTCCCGACGAAGGACACGGATTTCGTCAAGCTGAAACTATAAAACAATGCTTGGAAGCCGAGCTCTATTTTTATTGCCAAATTTTCAAAATCAAGCGTCATGACTTAGCTGAAGTCGTAACGATCGAGAATCTTTAACCAATCCTTATCTTGGCTAATACGCCAGCCCTGGCGCAAATAGCCATAGCCCTCGCCTCTTTAGATCTTCAGCTGAGCGCCGTTTCCGGTAGAAAGCCGTTGAAGACAGTAGAATGGCATCTTTGACATTTGCCGCGAGGGAAGCCGTGTTACACCAGTTTATAGATCCAATCTTAGTCATGATCAGAGAGACAGTCGCCAGCTGGGGCTATCCTGGAATCGCAATCATGATGGCTATTGAATCGGCAAATATTCCTTTGCCGAGCGAAGCAATCATGCCCACTGCCGGAGTGCTTGTGCAACAAGGCAAAATGAACATACATTTGGCTGCATTAGCTGGTGCTATCGGCTGTGTAATCGGTTCTATTCCTTCTTACTTTCTCGGTATGTACGGTGGACGTCCTTTCGTTGAAAAATACGGACATTGGTTCTTGCTTAAAGAGAAAGATCTAGAACATGCCGACAAATGGGTGGATCGTTGGGGCGATTGGGCTTTCTTTATTTGCCGAATGCTTCCTGTCGTCCGTACTTTCATCTCATTCCCTGCCGGTGTGCTCAAAGCTCACTTTGGCATGTTTACCCTTTTCACCTTTATCGGTTCCTGGATCTGGTGCTATTTCCTAACTTGGGTTGGTATCAAATTCGGTGAGAACATGGAAGTGTTCACCGATCTTTGGCATAAGTTCGACATCGCCATCGTAGCTGTCGGACTAGCCGGATTTGGCTACTATTTGTACCATCACTTGAAGCGCCATTAAACCTGGCTATTTAAGTAAGCGCTGCAAAATTTCAATTAAGCGATCGATATCCTGCTCTTTTGTATAAACATGGCAGGATATCCGCATTCCGGAGTTGATGTCCTCTGGGCAGGCAAAGTCCGGTTGAATCCAGACTTTCTCTTTTTGCCAGAGCTGTTCGCGCAGATCAACTTCCGGCAAACGTCCTTTTGGAAAATGAAAAGCAAGCATGCCTGATGATTCTGAATCAATGTCGGCAGTGCGAATACGACAATCAGGAAAAGCACTCAAAGCTTGCCGCAAATAAGCAACCAACTGTAATTGGCGCGCCCGAATTTTATCTTGTCCTAAACTTAAATGCAGATTGCAGGCTGCTTCCAAGCCGGCAAATCTAACTACATCGCAAGTACCCGGCCATTCCAGGCGCGTCAGTTCGGAAAAATCGGTTTGATACAAACGATCGCCGACGCATAAAGGTTGCAGATATTCCTTATATTGCGGATTGACGTACAAAAAGCCGGTGCCGTTCGGTCCGCAAAGCCATTTATGCCCCGAACCAATCCAAAACGGATAATCACGAGCGGCAAGCGGTCCTTGCCCCGGAGTATGAGCGCCATCCACCAGTAGCGGCAGCGAGTTCCCCTGTAACTCGTTTACTAAACGGTTCAGATTTGGACGCCAGCCCGTATAACAATCAATCTCACTTACTTCAACTAAACGAGTGTTCGGCCCAATTAGTTGCAAAATATTGTCCGTCAACTTTTCGCTGCCGGACAAAGGCTCCATTTGTGCTTTTTTTACAACGATGCCCCGAGTTTTAGTCAGATATTCAGCTAGAGTGTTAACACAACCATGCTCGTGGTCTGTCATTACCAACTCATCGCCCGGCTTAAGCAAAAAGCTTTGCATCACCATTTGCAAACCGTAAGTCGAATTCGGAGTTAAAAGCAAAGATTGGTCAGGCAAGCCTAAAAGCTGAGCTGAAATTTTGCGTGCCGATTCCCAGGGCTCTTGATCGAGAAATGTAGTAATTGTTGGATTTTGATTGAGCTTTTGCCAACCATTTTCAATTGCTTTCAAAACCGATTGCGGCTTAATACCGCAACTTCCGCTATTAAGATAAGTACTCTCATTGAGCTCTGGCCATTCGCGCCCGAGCAATGCCATATCCAAAAGCGGTCTTTCCGAAACAGTTTTTTCCATATTAAAGTTTGCGATACTGGCGCTTACGAGTATTTTCGCGAATTTCCAAAAGCTGCCGTAACAGCTGTGCCTTATCCGGCCCATCCCAACGCTTCAACCATTCAGTAATCGCTTGCTGTATAATGCCGCTTTTATCCGGAGAATGTGCTCCGTACAAGCGTTTCAACTCAAGCCAAATCAACTGCAGAGCCGCTAATTGTTCGGAAGGTAACTTAACCGTATAAGCTACATATTTACGACTGCTGGCTAAAGCTTGTTCGGCTGAAAGCGGAAAATCCGCCGATTCATCATCAAAAACTTCAAGCAAAGCTTCTTCTAAAACTTGTGTTTCTTCGTTTTCTTTATCGCTTAAATCGTCACCGGACATGAATTTTTCCCATATCTCTTGGCCAGAGATTAAGTCGCAATCGCCCAATATTGTACAGCGCCGCGGATAAATGGACCACTTGCCTTTTTCCCACTATAGTATTATCTGTCTTTAGTCGATCTTCTTAGGGTAAGGCGTCATGTTCTACGAAGTGGCCAGAGCAGCCGTGCAGAGGATTTTTCAAGACAAGATTCTTTTAGGGCTTGTCATTGTTGGGCTTTTGGCTATATTTGTCGGCGGTTTCGGCGGCGGTTCGGATAAAACTGTGACCGGCCCACGCCAAGAAGTTAACCAGGCGGCGACAACACAGCCCGAACAACCCCAAGGGGCAAATCCAAACAGCAAGGTAGATCCGGCCCTAGCCGTCGATTTCATTAAATGGTGGGTGGGCACGGCTATGGACTATAACCCTCAAACCGCGGGGCAAAGTCATTCTCAAGCTATGTCTTGGATGTCACCGGCAGCGGCCCAAACATTTCAGTCTGCTTTTTGGACTCCCGAAATCGCTGACGGCGTTAAAACCGGACGCATAAGCGGCAGCTTTCAGCAATCCAACGTGCAGGCCACAGCAGCTAACCCTGATGGCTCAGTGGTTATTTGTGTCACCGGCAATTTGACCATGCACCAGGGGCAAAGACCGGTAGTACAGCAATTTATCGCTGATTTTCTTGTTAAAAAAGACATGGACGGACTAAGAGTGTCCGGGCTTTACAACCGCTCCCAGGTTATTCCCGGTTCGAGCGTTTATTGAGCTATTTCCGGCAAGAAGCCTGATTGTTATAATTAGTCAATATTCCCCCGAATTTTGACAGGCTACTTGAACAACTTTTATATACGTCTTATTTTCAGTTGTTTCGTCGGCTTTTTTATTGTTGCCGGACTGAGCAACGTAATTTATCCAAAAATCACCTCCGGCTACAGAGATAACATTGCCGAAGAAGTTGCCGCGGACGAAATTCAACGTTTTTTCAAAACACCCAAGCTTAAAAAGTCCACTCCGGCCTCTCTTTTAGAAAAGCTGAGTGACAACCATCTTTCTTGGTATTACTTTACGGATAAGAAAGGTAACCCCCTTGCTTTTGCTCAAACTTTTCGTCCTAATTTTCCGGAATACAAAGAATTTTCACGCTCTCTGGTGTGGCGCGGCAAACCTTATTACGAATCAGTTAAAGCAGTAAATCAAGACAGCAATCTACATGTTGGCTTTTACGATTCCCCACCGCTCGGTCTAGCCAATGATTTTTTCACTGAAACCGTACCGCTTTCAGTGCTCTGCGTCATGCTTGTTTCTTATATAGCTATAGCGGCGCTTATGTACTGGATGTCGGTAACTCTGCCTGTCACCAATTTACTCAATTATTTCAAGCGCAAAGATAGCGGTATTCCATCGCCTAAGCCAATCCAAACACAAACTGCCGTATCCGAAATACTCTCCTTGCGCAAACTGATTGAGCGTAAAGAGAAAGTTGTCGATGAACAACAAATCAAGCTGGATGAACGTGAAGCTAAAATCAAAAAGCTCAATCGTCGTTACGAAGAAGACATTTCCAGCGTCAACAAAGAAAAAACCGCTCTTTATATTAAAGAAGCCGAAAATCAGTTCATCGAAGATTTACGGCATAACTTAGATGAAAAAACCAGGATCAACGAGCTGGGCGATGCGTTGCTTTCCGCTCTCAACCTGGAATTTCCGCAATCAATTGATCTAGCCATGTGCTTCAGCGTCAATAAAAATAACGAGTCACTCTTAGTCTCGTATCTTGGATTTACAAGCAGCCCGATTGAAGTTTATCGTGAGCTAGCCGCACCACATCCAATTCCCTTTCCGCAAGAGATTGAAACTTGCACCATATTTGATGTCATTGATATAACCGATTTATGCTTGCGCGAAATTGCCGAACTGACCGGATCGCGACAGTTAGTCTTCGTGCCCATGCATTTTCAAGGACGCAATTTGGCTTATTTGACCATCTTGTTGCGCGCTCAACCGCAAAGCCTGGATCATATGCGACGAGTGCTCAATCGCGCTGCACAAGTGGCAGCTAAAGCTCTTTGTCACATCGTTATTTATGAAGAACTGGTTGAAACAGCACGCACAGATATTTTGACCGGCTATCCCAACAAAAATTATCTTACCCACTTAATGCCGCAACTGCTTTCTCGACCAGAAGATTCAAGTTTAGGTCTGAAAACTTTTTCTCTAGTTCTAATTGAAGGGCACGATATAGCAGCGATCAACGAAAAATACGGCCGAGCAACCGGGGACTTATTAATTAAAGAGCTGGGCAAGCGTATCGAAGCCGTTCTTAAGCAAAGGCGCGCAGAATCAATAAGCAACTGGGGCGATCATCTGATCCGCTATGGCAGTGCACAATTTCTTGTAATCTTGCGCAGCATTGACGCTAAAAAAGCGAACATATTCGCTCAACGATTGAGACAGATCTTGGACGCACAAGCTTGGCCCGGCGGCATAAGCAAATGGTCTACAGCCATCGGCATAACCAACCGCCCCGAAGACAGTTTCGACGCCGAACAGTTGATCATTAATATGGAAACAGCACTCTCTTATGCGCGCGGACTGCAAGAACGCGAACGGATCGTTTGGATTCAACAAGTACCAAAAGCGTTTCGCTCCACCAAACTATCACCAAATCTCGGCGGCTCTCTTGACATTTTTGATTCAGCAGCACTGCTGCAGTCCCTAGCCATTAGCCGGAAAAGCGGAGTGCTCACTGTTCGTAATCCAGACGGCAAGCAGTTCTGGTGTTTTCTGGAAAGCGGTAAACCGACCAAAGCAAGAATGGGCAAATTCGGGGGCACCCAAGCCATTCTTGAATTTTTGGTACTGTTCGAAGCTGGTGACTTCGACTTCAGCGATTTAGCCGGCATGGATCAAAACAATCTAACTGCAGTACAACAGCTGGACAAAACATTCAGTGTTCCCAATTCACTTGAGCGCATCCTGATGGATGGCGCCTTAGCTAAAGATCACTATCTATCCGCACAGGAACTCATAAAACAAACGGATCTTTTCGTTTGGCCCGAACAAAACGGAAAAAATCAAAATATCATTGCCGCTATGCAAGATTTGAAAGATCCGCCTTCGGAAGAAGAGATAAAAGCGATGAAAGAAATATTGCACAATGCCAATGGAAAAACTTCACTAAAAGATATTTTCATTCGCCTGGAGCATATTCCTACCCACTATTTGTGGCGTGGCGCCGCTCTTCTGATGCAAAGTGAATTAATCCATTTGAAGAAGTTGGCAACCAGTACACCGCGCACATTTTGATTAGCCTGATTTCAGCTACACATGCCGACAGCACTTAGTCCGCTCTAAATTCAGGTATGGTATATTGCTTGGACTATCGAGATGCCGAGATAGCTCAGTCGGTAGAGCAGAGGACTGAAAATCCTTGTGTCGGCGGTTCAAATCCGCCTCTCGGCACACTTATTTAATTCCCTTATTACTGTATCAAGCTAGCAGAGAGTACTCATTCCGCAGCTTTAAGTACAGCACGTCAAGTAGAAGCCTCATTTGACGCAAAATGGACAAAATAAACAATAACTACAAGAACAATCGGATAACCTTCAAAAAGATATTGTTGTGTCTGTTTTGCCTAGCTATTGCATTGTTCTACGGAGATGCAATACGCCGCACAATAATTTTCTTTCTAGAACCAAATCCCAATGACATAAACGAGATATCTTGGGATAAAAGAACAATCGATCGTTCTGGCAATGAAATCGTTGGTGCCCCAGGCGTACCAGAACATGATTTTGCCAACGGTCCTCGACTTGAACGACGCCATGGCGTCGGAAGTTATATTTTTGTTGATCGCAACGGAAACAATGCTTTTGCTAGAGAATATGCACGTGCTAGACCTTTTTCCGAAGGGCTCGCTGCCGTATCTGACATTTCTTACGTTGGTCAGAATGAGGATGAAGCTCATTTATCCTTTGGTTCATCTCCCTGGCACTATATAGATACAACTGGAAAGCAAGCTTTCCCAATGGAGTTGGCTCGCGTAAGCGAGTTTCATTGCCAACGAGCCGTTGCCACCACTTTAGATAATCCCTGGAAGCCAATCTGTATAGATAACAAAGGACAGATTGTATTTAGCAACCCGCAAATAACAGAAATTTATCCATATAGCAAAGATGGCTATGCTGTTGTTTCAACGCAATTTCCTAAAGTACCAAATGGCTTAATCGATAAAAACGGAAAATTCACGATAAACAATCTAAGGATAATCAACTTCGCTGAAGGACTTGGGGCCTTTCGAGATAGAGCTACTGGACGTTTTGGTTATGTAAACTCGTCGGGTGAAATCCTACTCAAACCAAAGTATTACGAAGCGGGACCTTTTTCCGAAGGACTCGCTGCCGTAGCAATTAGAGATCTTGCTCCTACGAAATATGAATATTCCACCTGCGCCAAATATGCATGGGGCTATATCGACAAGAGCGGAAACTTACTGTCAATTAAATTAGTTGGTAAAACATCACCACTTCGCGGCGCAGAAAGTTTTCATAACGGCCGGGCAACCATTACTGTTTGGTGACACTGGGTTTAACAAAAGTTTTTACCACAGCATGATCATCAACAAATGGGTATGCAGCTGTAATAATACGATTACCGAACGAAAAATTTTGCAATTTGCCTTTTTTATCAATAAACCCCAAACGATAAATCGTTGGAGCATATTTGCCTAGATCTAGCTCCACCTCATCCAAGGCTATCGCAGCTATATTGTCACCAAATTCAACTGGATAAAACCAGTTCGCTTTAAACCTTGTTCGTAGAATAATTTTTCCTTGCTTATCTGCAAATTCAAGAAACTCATTTTTGTTAATTACTTCACCCATTCCTTCGGAAAAACTTCTAAAAGCCACTCCTTTTTTTATCGTTTTACCATCGGTGTCTACTAGGCTCGTCGTACGCGATACAACATCACCAGAATGCGATTTACGAGCTACAGAACGAGAGATAGCAATACCGTCTTTGGTGAACTCACTTAGCTCACCAGAAGTATTTGCAAAAATCGTCTTTCCTGTTTTATCAATACAATATGTTTTGTCGAAATTATCTATTGGCTCAACAAAAGCTCGCCCGGCAACAAAATTACTGGCAACAGCATATTGTGGTGGAATGACAAATTTACCAAAACTATCTATGTAACCCCATTTACCAACTCTTCTTGAGTTTTTTTGATAACTTAACGGCTCAACAGAAACAGCCGCTAGTCCTTCGGAGAAGGGTGCGGCCATAGAAAACTCTTGGGCTATTTTTTTATTGCCATCAAGTCCAATATAACAATATTTTTTTGAATAGGGGTCTTCTACATTGATCAATCCTTGAGCTAACCTGCTAGATGGATAAATCCACCACATTTTGAAGGGATATTTCCTACCGGCATAATCTATAAGTCCTCCACTGCCCATTTCTAATAAAGGCTGGCGAAGTTCTGAAGCAGAGAATTCAGCTATTGGATATTGATATTCTCTATACACTGCAAACCCATCGCAAAAGTTCGAAAGTGCATAGGTATTTTCAGGCCATAATGTGAGTTTTCCGGATTTATCTAAAGTAGCAAACCGCCCTGAAGATAAATGCCTATTTACATGCGGCTCCAGTATTAGCCCATACAGCTCCACGCACGTTAGCGCACCGACCAGCATTAAAGCGACAACGGCTCCTAAAGATATACACAAGATCTTTACAAGGTCACGAAGCACTTTCATTTATATTCTAAGCTTCATATCTTGGCATTAATTCCGGGTTGTCATCGTGAAATAACCCGGCGGCGATATGGGCTTTTTCATAAGAACTACCAGACGTTTTTTGCCCGCATTTAGCGCAGAAAGCGGCTTTCTCCGGCAGTTCACATTGGCAAAACAAACATACTTTGCTATGGGCGACCGCTGTTGCTGCCAGTTGATGACCGCAATAAAGACAATAGTTATCTGAAGCACGCACTTTTTGCTGGCAAGCTGAGCAATTATGCCCGTGTTCAGCTCGTGTATCTTCAACTACTACTAAACGTTTTTTTCCGCACAAGCGACAGAAGCGCGCAGTCTCTCTATTTTCAGCTGAACAATGAAAACAAGTGTACATATCAACCATCCTTGCGTGCCGCTAACTTCTCCGGTAAGCGCAACAAGCGCTCTCTAGCTGCTGCCAACGTTTCCGGTTTTTTAGCAAAACAAAAACGAATATATTTATCACCCAAATCACCCGGTCGGAAAAATCCGGAGCCAGGCACAACAGCCACTCCGACATCTTTCACCATAAACTCGGTGAATTTCACACAGTTTGGAAAGCTAAATTTGCTGATGTCGCAAAAGACGTAATAAGCGCCTTGGGGTTTGAAATAAGTAATTCCAACCTCATCCAAAATAGCGAGCATGGCATCACGCCGCTTTTCATAATCAGAAGCAAGCTGGCGATAATATTCGTCAGGAAATTTCATCGCTGTTGCAGCAGCTCTCTGCAATGGTGCTGCCGCTCCGACTGTTAGAAAATCATGCACTTTTCTTATAGCCAAAGTTAGCTCGGGTGCGGCAAGTACTGTACCTAAACGCCAACCGGTTACGCTATAACTTTTAGAAAGACTGTTGACGACAACAGTGCGCTCTTTCATGCCGGGTAAAGAAGCCATTGACACATGTTCGATACCATCATAAATAATGTGCTCATAAGGCTCGTCTGTAAAAGCGTAAACACCCCATTTTTTGCAAAGCTCAGCGATAATCGTCAGCTCTTCACGACTAAATACTTTTCCAGTCGGATTGTGCGGCGTATTTATTACAATCGCTCTTGTTTTACTGTTGAAAGCTTTAGCCAGCTCTTCCGGATCAAAAGTCCAATCCGGTTCTTTCAACGATACATAACGTGGTTTAGCGCCGGAAAGAATGGCATCCGGTCCGTAGTTTTCGTAATAAGGTTCAAAAACAATCACTTCGTCTTCAGGATCGACAAGAGCAAGCATAGTGGCAATCATGCCTTCTGTTCCACCGCAAGTTACCGTAATTTCGCTTTCCGGATCGTAAGTAACACCGAGATAGCGAGCGTTCTTTTCCGATATGCCGTCGCGAAAAGCTTTGTCACCCCAGGTGATGGCATATTGATTGACATTACCTTCAATAGCTTCGCAAGCTGCGGCTTTAAGTTCATCGCAACAAGCAAAATCAGGCATTCCTTGCGCCAGGTTAACAGCATTGTAAGCGGCAGCAAAGCGCGACATTTCACGAATCACCGATTCACTGAAAGTCCCTGCTTTTTGTGAAATACGCTTTCTTAATTCCGGAGAAATACCCATAACCACCTCCGCCGCCACAATGGCTTAAATATATCAGAAACTGAGACGGCATTTAGGGAAATAGTAAGCAAGAATCTGCTTGTAGTCTTTACCTTGACGAGCCAGCTCCGCAGCTCCCCATTGACACATACCGACCCCGTGACCGGCTCCGGTAGAGCTGAGAAAAACCTTGCCCATCCGCTCAGCTTTAAGAGTAAATCGAGTACCAGGCACTTTATCCCAGCCCGATTTTTGCCCGAGCCTCAGCCAGAAACTATAGCCCGAGATTGAATGCCCATTTGGAAACGAAAGCACAAGCGGACGTCCGGCCTTGTCAGTCAATCCAATTTGCGGCAACGCATTGAACTCTTGTCCTAAAGAGTCAATTGGCAAAATTGTTTTTTTTGTTTGCCAAAAAGGTGATTTTCGACAGTGGTTGCAAACCACAGATTGATAGTATTGCGGATAGTTTTTACCCCCGAACAAACGCGCATCACTGGTTGAGCCGGCACAAGCAGCGTGATAAAAAATTTCAATCGGCCGTCCGCCAAAACAAAGCTTTTGCCCCCAAACTTTCATCACAGCTTGCCGGACCAAAGGTCGTTCATAATCAGCGCCCAAATAAGCTTCATCGTTCGTGGTATCAGTGAGATAGTCACCTGGTTTATAACGTGCCAGACGAGTTTGCGTTAAAACAGCCTGGGCTTTAAGTGCTTCCAAAGGAAAATCCGGCAATGATTCACTGCCTACCACCGAGAGCAGATAATCTCTTGGCGACACTTGATTGATTGCTGCAAGGGCGCCGCTCTTATCAAGAGAAAGAATTATATTGCCGCGATAATGCCGAACTCTACCATCAGACAAACGAATTGCCAGACCACGAGCAGAGCTTCCTGTTACTTGCAAAGATCTAGCTTTGAGCAAACACTCTTGCGCTTTACTCAATAACAAAAGCTGATTGTTTTCCACCCTGAGCGTACAAACAGCGGATACAGACACGGTTTGATTGTGCGCAACAACACGACAAGGACCTTCGATCTTTAAGCCGGACATTTTCGGATGAGCTTGAAAAAGCCGCACTTGCACCAAGTCCGCCGCTGAAGCCGGACAACAAGTAGAGAGGAACAAGCATAACCACAAGAGACAAAGTATCGGCAAAACACACCCCGCAGATCTTATTATTCAAGCATTATGGTGCCCTCTGAGCAAGTTGCTATACTCATTATGCCGATGACTGAAATACCACTTACATTACTGCTCTTTTTTGCCTCAATTATTGCCGGAATTTTCGGGGCTCTTTCAGGCTTAGGCGGCGGCTCAATTTTGACGCCTCTGCTCACTTTAGCCTTCGGCGTCGACTTGCGTTACGCCATCGGCACTTCGCTTATTTCGGTGATTGCCACTTCATCCGGATCAGCATCAGCTTATCTGAAAGAAGGATATACCAATGTCAAATTGGCGATTTTTTTGGCACTCGCCACTACATTCGGTGCAATTGCCGGCGCCATGTCCGCTACTTATTTCAACAAATCAATTCTTTCCATAATTTTCGGCGCCGTCCTGCTTCAATCAGCATGGATGTCCTTAAAGCCCTCCGCCCCAAAAGAAGAGATGAACGCGCCGAATAAAACCGCTCAATGGTTAGAGCTGTACGGAACTTGCCCGACAACCGAAGGCGTGATCCAATACCGGGCACAAAATGTTCCTACCGGCTTCAGTTTGATGTTTCTTGCCGGCTGGCTTTCCGGCTTGCTTGGAATCGGCTCCGGCGCGATCAAAGTTTTAGCCATGGATCGGGCCATGAAACTACCCTTTAAAGTATCGACTACTACCAGCAATTTTATGATTGGTATTACTGCCGCAGCCAGCGCCGGCATTTATTTAAGCCGTGGCTATATCGATCCGATTCTAGCCGCACCGGTAATGCTCGGAGTTTTAACCGGCTCACTTATCGGCGCAAAACTTTTGCCTAAAGTACAAAACAAAATACTGCGCAGTATTTTCACCGTACTTGTTGCCTTAATTGGAATACAGATGATCAGCAAAGGGCTGAGAGGCGGCGGCTCATGAAACTGCTCCGCACCTTTACAGCAATAGCAGCGCTGATAGTGCTTATCGGCACACTGGCATTTCTATATCATCACGGCGATATGATCCCGCACTATAAAACTTTTAGCGGTGAGCCAGCTTCTCTTCGCTCTTGCACAATCATTATCGAACAGTTCAACCAACATGGTTCCCTCGGCGTTATTCAACTTGGATTACTAATGCTTATTTTTAATCCGATTTTGCGTGTAATTCTTTCGCTAGTATCTTTCGTACATGAGCGCAACTGGAAATATGTGATTATATCTGGCATCGTTGCCTCCACCCTGTTGTACAGCCTTCTTTCCTCGGCAGGATAGCTATGCCCTCCCTAAAAGAAGACGACACTAAATTCGGCTTACTCAGCGCTTGCATCATTGGCTTAGCGGCAGGACTATCGGCTTTGGCTCTGGAAAGCGGTGTCTGGTATTTAAGCAGCCTGCGCGTTTGGCTCAGCAGCCAAGCACCAGCCATAATCGTTTTACCGACATTCGGTTTAATTGGCGGATTAATAAGCGGCTATCTCGTACAAAGATTTTCACCAACAGCCTATGGAAGCGGCATTCCTCAAGTAAGAGCTTATTTGCTGGGAGCAAAGCTCCCGCTGGACATAAAGGTAGCGGCTGTCAAACTTTTTGCCGGAACCATCGCACTGGGTTCCGGTTTATTTCTCGGACGCGAAGGACCGACAGTACATATCGGTGCGGCAATCGCCGCTCATCTGAACCGTTTTATTCCTTGCTCTAAAGAGAGAACGAAGCAACTTGTAGCCGCTGGTTCGGGAGCCGGCTTAGCCGCAGCCTTTAATGCGCCGATCGCCGGCGTGCTTTTTGTCGTTGAAGAATTGCTCAAAGATACTTCAACACCAGCTATTGGGACAGCGATTATCGCTTGTTTTGTAGCTTCAATTGCCACTCATCTGCTCAACGCACCCCACGTTGAATCAGCTTTACCAATTCGAGCGTTGCAGATTTCATTCACGCCTCTGGACATCGCCTTTTGGGTTATTTTAGGAATTGCAGCCGGCATATTAGGAAGTATTTTCAACAAATGCATTCTGCTCTTTTTGAAACTGTATCGCGACTATGCCCCGATCCCAATCTGTCTTAGAGTAGGTTTTGCTGGTTTGATCTCCGGCTTGATTATTGCTTTTATGCCCGACGCACATTTTAGAAATTATGCCACTTTGAACGATATGATCATTGCCGGACAAACAGCTTGGTACATGGTACCGCTAGCTTTTTGCGCTTTCTTTTTCTTGACTTTAATGGCTTACGGTTCAAGTGCCCCTGGCGGTTTGTTCGCCCCGGCAATTGTTTTAGGTTCTGCGCTCGGTGCCACCGTATCTTATTTGGAACATTATTTGTTCGGCGTCGGTTCAGCTGAAACCATGGCTCTTG
The DNA here is from genome assembly GCA_019750335.1 of Candidatus Obscuribacterales bacterium. Classification (GTDB taxonomy): domain Bacteria; phylum Cyanobacteriota; class Vampirovibrionia; order Obscuribacterales; family Obscuribacteraceae; genus JAIEPM01. Next base: position 136,661 of record JAIEOQ010000005.1, on the reverse strand, counting down.
TCGGCATGGGGGCTTTTTTCGCCGCTGTAGCTCGCGTGCCAATTACCGCGGTTGTAATCATATTTGAGATTTCAGGGCATTACGCTCTTGTGCTACCGCTAATGATCGCCTGCGCAGTTGCTACTTTTGTTGGCGCGCGCATCGACAAGAGATCAGTTTATGACATGCTACGCCAATGGAGCGGTTTAAGCGGTCCGGACAAAGAACTCTTGCACGGAGATTGTCAGTCTCTGGAAATAAGCTCTGACAGCAAAGCTTTACTGGAACTTCTAGAGAAAGTGCCGTTAGAAAAAATTGTTCTTGTTGCCGATGGCAAATTTGTCGGCTATCTTGATCGTCAAAAAGTATTTTCGTTTTTAACCGTAGATCCGGAAAAAGATTTCAATTTAAAAGACTTAGTAGCTACATAAGAACTAGATCTGTAACAAACCAGCGTCGATTTCTTCTAAACTCGACACACCGGAAAGTATCATCGTTCGATCCAGATCTTCACGCAACAGCTCAAGCACTTGCTCAACACCGGCTTGCCCGGCACAAGCCAATCCCCAGAGAATCGGGCGCCCAAGAAAAACTGCTTTTGCGCCATAAGCTAAAGCTTTTAGAACATCGGTACCTCGACGCACGCCACCATCGACATACACATCAACTCTTCCGGCAACAGCCTCGACAATTTTCGGCAACACCGAAATAGTTGCCGGAACCGTATCCAGCTGCCGTCCACCATGATTGGATACGATTATTCCACTGGCACCATTGGCAATGGCAAGCTCAGCATCGTCTGGCCGCAAAATTCCTTTAATTAGAATCGGCAATTTAGTAATTGAGCGTAACCATTCCAAATGTTTCCAGCTCAAAGACTGATCATAAAGCGAAGCGATATATTCAGCCAGCCCAGAATCTTCTGCTCCGGCCGGAACATCGGCCAGTTCGGCTGAAACCAGATTTTTAGCCACTATGCCTGAAGGTAGATGAAAGTTATTACGAATGTCCCGTTCACGACGTCCCAAAACCGGCGAATCCACAGTAAAAACTATCGCTTTGCACCCGGCCGCTTCTGCTCTTTGCACTAAGGATTTAGTAATTTCGCGATCGCGATAAACATAAAGCTGAAACCAAAGATTGCCTTTAGCATGAGCTGCTACTTCTTCAATTGAAGCAGTAGACAAAGTACTTAAAACCATAATTGTTCCAGCTGAATTCGCCGCCTGAACTGTAGCAATTTCACCATCGGCATGGGCCAGACGATGAAAAGCCGTAGGCGCAATCATCACCGGAAAAGAGATCTCTTGACCGAATATTGTCGTGTTCATTTTTCTGACACTGACATCACGCAACACACGCGGATAGATAAGCAAACGATCGTAAGCTTGCCTATTCTCACGCAAACTAATTTCGTCGTTTGCCCCGCTGGCATAATAATCAAAAGCCATTTGTGCCATTTTGGCTTTGGCTTCTTCTTCAAAATCAAACAGATTGATATTCATATCATCGCGACATAGATGCAACCGCTTGCGATGATATCACTTGGCTCAGCTTAGCGATTAACTGGTTCCAATCCTGGATAAATCCAAGGCGCCTCATAAGTGGACGCGGATTGATTTGCTGGATTTAACCACTGAGGAGCAGACATTGTCAGAAGAATGAGCATACAGATGAATCCGGCACGCTTCAGGTCTTTTCGGTCCATGAGAGTAATCGCCTCCTCTTCTTGACAAAACAGCAAGTTCTTTCATTCTTCTTTCCCCCTAAAAGCGCTCTTCAAACTTTTGCCGCCACGGTCTACAATTCAAGACTTTCTTATTATCCGCCCTGCCAAGGGCACCATGGAGCACTCTCAATGGACACCCTAGAACGTCAACCGGAAGAACCGTCCACAACGAGCGCTCAACTGGCACGACCACAGGGTCGAACAAATTATCGCTGGGTGGTAATCGCCCTCAGTTTCATCATAATCATCATTAATTACATGGATCGTACGGCGATCTCTTACGCCGTAGCCCCAATTCAAAAAGAGTTCGGACTAAACAACACCGATTACGGCATGATTGCAGCTGCCTTTGGCATCGGCTACACAATTATGACTTTAGGCGGCGGCATTATTGTCGACCTTTGGGGAGCGCGCAAAGTGTGGGCCGGCTCTGCAATCGCCTGGTCCCTTTGTACCGGATTGCTTGGTGCCGCCAGCGGCTTTCAGGTGCTTGCCTTATTGCGCGTTATGCTCGGAATCACTGAAGGTCCCTGCTTTCCAGCAATGACACGAGCCGTAACTGACTGGCTGCCGATGTCAGAAAGAGCCCGTTCAACGGCAATCAGCTTAGCGGCAGTGCCCTTAGCTTCGGCCATCGGCGCGCCCTTCATTTCACATTTGATCATTCAACACGGCTGGCGAACCATGTTCGTCATTCTTGCCTCACTAGGCGTAGTTTGGGCCGTAGTCTGGTGGAAAATGTTTCGCGATTATCCGCAAAACAGCGTTCATGTTTCAAACGCCGAACTTGAGTTGATTCATGAAGGACAAGAGATCAAACATGGCGCTTCCGATGCCGAGCTGCGCAAGCATCATCTTGCCGCCGGAAAAACCACCTGGAAATTCATCCTTTTCAATCCATCCTTGATGTCCAACAACTTTGCTTTCTTTTCTTTCGGTTACTTGCTCTTTTTTGCTACTACCTGGCTGCCGGCTTTTCTGGAGCAAACTTATCATTTGAAAGTAAAAGAAGTGGGCATTTATTGCATCGCGCCATGGTTGACCGCAGCAGTGTTTTTAACAGCAGCCGGCTTTCTTTCCGACTGGCTATGGAAAAAAACCGGTAGTATCAGAATTGCCCGCTCGCATATGATCTGGATCTGCCAGCTTCTTTCCGCTTGTTGCTTCATTCCAGTAACAATGAGTGAGTCATTGCCTCTGGCAATCACATTCATCTCTTTAGGTCTTGCTTTCGGTCTTATGCCTAACGCGGCTTTTTATGCCCTCAATTCGGACTTGGCCAAAGATCGAGCCGGAACAAGCCTGGGGCTGATGGACTGCTTTCTTGCTGCTGCCGGAGTACTGGCTCCCTTCCTCACCGGCTGGACTTCAACTCTGACCGGCAATTTCAATTCAGCGATTCTGCTTATGGCCGGACTGACCATATCTTCATCGATTTGCGTAATTATTTTCCAACATCCGGACAGAGATGCCTATAAAGCTTGATACTACATTCGGTGCCCGCGAAAGGAGTCATTTGATCGTGAACGACCGCCAACTTAAATTATCAACCTCTTTATTATTGGCTTTAGCACTATTTGCCAGCCCGGCAAACATCTCCGCGGTATCAGCAAAAAAGCAGGCGGAAAACAAGATTAGCGCTTCTGCTAAACAAGGGCCGAAAGCAATCGAGAACTTGGATGATCTTAAAGCCTGGATGACTTTTTATTATCTACATCCACAACCGGAATTGACCGTACAAGCGATTAATTTTGCCGACAAAGAAAATTTATTTCAAGGCAATTCACTGGCACCGCTACAAGCTTTTTTTAGCCGTGTTTTTGCCCAAAATCCGGATAAAATCAAAGCCATATTCTCCGAAACAAAAGCAGTAAAAGATACCAGCAGAAGCTTTATATTAAGCGCGATTTGGGGCTCCGATAGCAAAGAAGGCGGAGAGCTGTTAAATACGCTGGCTAACCAACTACCGGAAAAAGCAAAAAACGAATTTCTTAAAGAGATAAGCAAAAAAGCACCGGCTCCGGAAGCGATGCCAATCGATTCTCCCGATGTCCTTGATATGCTTTGGGCCTGCTTCAGCGCTTCCGGCAACGAAAAATATGTCAAACGGATTATGACTGTTTTGCCTGGAGACAAAGAGAACAAAGATCTGAATAAAATGCTGCTGGCCAGCGCAGCCAAATGGTCCTTAGCCAGCAACGCCGAACAACATCCGAAAGTTATGGAAATTTGCCGAACAACAGAGTCCGAGAATCCGGATCTGAAAGTTTATATGCAAGAGATTATTGCTAAAGCCGAACCGGCAAAAAAGAAATAATCAGTTGCCTTCATTAGGCGCAATTTGATCTTGCTGAGTTGCTCCGGTTCTTCCGGTCACAATATATGTGCGCCGACCGCTGCTGTCTTTAACCGGCTTGCCATCGATACCGGCGCCCCACACATAAAACAAGCCTTGATAGTTGCCGTTGGCATAGATAGTACCGGGCGCACCACGCCATGAATCCGGCGGCTCGTTTCGCCAAGCTTCAATCGAACTTGAGCTTATCGAATAGTCCATGCCCAACTGCACACGTCCGACTTTTTGCGCTTGTTGCTCAGCCATCCATTCATCGCTTTCGACCGGCGATCCGCTGGCCGGGCTGCCTTCACTACCATAGTAAGCTGAAATTCCCGGTCCAAGCCCGTTCAGTTCTTCATTGGATGGTGACGCCGATGCAACATCAGCATAGGGATTGGGTCCGACCAACTCAGTAAGCTGCACTTGCGAAGCAGCTTGCGGGCTATTAGTATCGCTGGCAATACCAGGAAAATTGCCATGATTGCGCAAACTGAACTCTTGTAACCAGCTGGATACTTTGCTCATTTGTTGGCGCATTTCACTGTCACCTTCGCTCGTCGCCGGCTTGGCTGCCGAATCCGATTTGGACTGTTTAGCCGGTTTATCATCGCCTTTCAAATAAGCGTCACCGGAAGCTAACGGATTTGGTTTGCCGTTATCCTCAGGAAAGAGCGACCAATTATCGTCAAAAGCATAGGCGGGATGAGCGACAAAAATTGCGATTAGAAGCGAAGTTGCAAAGAAAGACTTGTCCATATTGGTAAGCATCAGTTTCCTCTCCACTGCTTAACAGCATTATACAGAAGAGCTTAAGGCCATTGTTGAGCAAATAGATTAGTACGCGCAGCCGGAATAGCGCTGTCTTGACTGGTGCCGCTTGTGGCTCGAAGGACAAAAGCATATTTCGGATTATCCCAAGGGAAATAACCGGTCACCCAAGATTGAAAAGTTTTACCGTAGGGTGCCGTCCCGGTTTTAAGTGCAACCTTCATCGCATGATCCGGATCCAACTTTTTGCCGGTACCCTCGCGGGCAGCAATTTGCATACCTTGCTGCAAAATGCTCCAAACAAGATCAGGCAGCTCCAAATCATACTTAGCACCGTTAGCATCAGGAGCTTCAGCGCTATGTAAATAAGGCAATCTTCCTTTTGTTGCAACTAAAGCAGCCATCCGCATAATCTGCAACGCCGAAGGTTCAAGCTCCGGATCAAGTCCGAGCACATAATTAAGCGAACTTGACAATGGTTGCTGCGGGAATTTTCCGGACTTAAAAATAGCAACCGCTTTATCTAAACCGAACAAAGATGCATATTTCAAGAAAAGTCCCGGACTAATTAACTTGGAAGCCTGGGCAAAATAGATGTTGCAAGAAAGACCCAAAGCATGTTTCAAATCAACCTGTCCGTGAGGATAAAGACAATGAACAGTTTCATTGTGCAGCTTAAAGCTACCGCGACACTCATATTTTTCTTCCGGCCGCAAAAGACTAGCATCAACTAAAGCGGCAGCAGCAACAATTTTCATCAAAGAGCCAGGCAGTCCGGCAGGCACAACTTGACCACCAGGAAAACCAATCTGTCCTGTATGTAAGTCAGTCCAAAAAAACTTTGCCGGAGATAGGCTCGGCTTGGCAATTGCTGCTGGAACTTCAACCACGCTGCCTAAGCCAAAAATCGACTTAATAAAACCGCGGCGGCCAACCCCTTCGCCTCCCTTGTCATCCGTCATTTTTTGACTCCAACAGCAGATTTTTCCAACATTTAACCTGTTCTTTGCTCCAGCTTCACGGCGTATTTTATCCGGTATGCCATGATTTATGCTGTCTTAGCGTTAATACCAACAGGCACCGGTCCTAAATTGCCTATTTTTCTCAGTCTTATTTTTTGTTGTTTGGCATTAATTGCCAAGCTACCTTCAGAAGCAGCGCAATTACCGGTTAAAAGCCTACCTGAAATCGTGCACGAAACCATGCTTTTACATTTTGGCGGCGAACAAGGACAAACATCCATTAAAGAATTTGCCGATAACCTGCCTGTAAGAAAAGAGTTTCAAAAACCAGGAGCGGTATTTGTCACTTTAAGCAGCCAGCAAAAAACACGCGCCTGCTGGGGTACTCTTTATCCGCAACATAAATCTATCGCCGCCGAAACAGTTTATTCAACATTAGGTGCTTTAACAAAAGAGTACCGCTATCCACCGATAAAAAAATCCGAGCTGAACCGGCTAAAAATACAAGTAACCATAGTAAAGACTGTAGTACCGATTACGGACACTAGTGCAATCAATCCTTTCAAGCAAGGTATTTTAGTCCGATCCGGCGGTAAATCCGGAGTGATTTTACCTGGTGAAGCCGGTGACGCTTATTACGCCATGGTCCAAGCAAAGCTCAAAGCAGGCATCAAATCAGGTGAACCTTACCAGTTGTACAAAATAGAGGCAGATATACATGACTAGCTCAACGGGCGAAACAGAAAAGAACAAACTGCATCTGTCATGGGAATTTCTTTTACTGCAAATTCTATTTGTAGCGCTTCTGGTTGTTCTACTGTCCAAGCCGGTCGGTTCAATCTCCGGACGTTTGGCTATGGCCCAGGAAGGTTTCAATCTACATACTTACGACATACGCAAAAACAAAGTTTATGCTATTGCTAGCGGACCGCGCAACGGTAAAGAAGAAGAGCGCGGCGTTTGGGTAGATCCTGACGGTAAGTTTCAAATTAGCCAATTACCGGCCGGCGAATATTCATTGCATGTTCGCGTGCCAGGCTTTTCCACTGCCTATGTCTACGGCATTTTTGTCGAAGACGGAAAAGTAAGCCATGTAGATGACATCAAGCTTGAAATCAGCACACCAAGCGTAAATATCGCTTCCAATTCACGAGTGTTTACTACAAACGAAGCGCCACATTTTTGGATAAACGCTTCGGCATCAACAGCGGCTGTCGTAAACGTATACAAAAAAGATTTTCTTGATGTTGTCAACCCGGAAAATGCAAAAAAACTTGGCGTAGAAATCAACCCAGAGCTGGGCATGTACAAGCCTTACGGACAAAAACGCGGTTGGAGCGAAGCTTTTGCTTCAAACAAACCGGTAGCAACCTGGAAAACGGATCTGCAGCCAGACAGCCAAGATTGGGCCCATACTGAATTCAAGTTCAATCACAAACTGCCTCCCGGCGATTATTTCGCTACAGTTGAGGTCAGCAATCCCCGCGGCAAATCGGACTGGAACGTATTTTGGTTCTCTGTTTCGGACTTAGGCTTAATCGTCAAACAAGATCACGAAAAAACTCTTGTTAGAGCAATAGATTTAAACAGCTTACGCCCACTTTCCGATGTGCTCTTGACCATTTTTGATCGCAGCAACAATAAGCCGATTAAAGAAAAAGTTGCCACTGATAAAGATGGTTTCGCCATTGTTGCTTTGCCGCCAACAACCAAAGCTCAAGACAACTTTTCGCTTTTAGTTGTCGGCAGCAAGAACAATCAAAAGGCTTATGGCGGTTTATCTCTTTATCAATCAGCCAACGATAAACATCGTACCTATTTTTATAGTGATCGTCCGGTATACAGACTTGGGCAAACTGTTCACTTCAAAACTATCTGTCGTGACTTGGACGCAGGCAAACTAAACAATTGCGGTGCCAATCAAACTTTTAAGGTTGTGATTGAAAATCCGGACAACGAAAAAATCACAGAACATACATATAAAACAAGCGCTCACGGTACTTTTAACGGCAGTTTTGATATTCCTCAAGAAGGCAAAACCGGAGCCTATCAATTCACTATTGTTTATCCGGATCAAAGCACCGACTACGAACGGATTGAAGTAGCACAATATCGTAAGCCGGAATACAAAGTTGAAGTTGTACCTTTGACCGACCGAGCAACAGCCGGACAAAAAGTCAAATTCCGCATTCATGCTGATTATTATTTCGGCGCTCCTGTCACTAACGCCAAAGTCAAATATTCAATCTATTCTTCAAGCGATTGGGGTCTTTATCGCAAATTGCTGCCGAGACCAAGCTATTACGAATATTTCGATAATTGGGGCGGGGAAGATGAATATACAACCTACGGCGAAGAGTTTATCGCTGAAGGATTCGCTAAAACCGATGAAAGCGGAGAAGCAATTGTCGAGGTAGAAACTAAACCAATCCTAGATAATGCCGAAGCGATTTTTTCCGATGCATTTACCGATAAAAAATATCGTGTTGAAGCTGAAGTTACAGACATCAGCCGCTTAAGCGTACTTAGCTCCGGTGCAGTACCAGTAACCGCCGGTGACTTTGAACTTTTTGTCGAACCGAGCAATTATGTCGTACGCGCCGGTGACAAAATGTCTGCGACAATTTCAGCCATCGATTACAAAGGCAGCCCGGTAGCCAATACACAAGTAAATATCAAATTGGTTCGCCGTCCTTACGACACGGTTAACAGCAGTTATCGCGACGCCCAAGTTTGCGAAGAAAGAACTATCGCCACCGACGCCAGCGGCAAAGCCAATATCATATTTGATACCAAAGCCAAATATGTAAGCGACACTTATTATATTGTTGCCGCTGCTAACGACAAGATACACAATCATATCGTGGCCAGCAACAGCTTCTGGATTAACAGCGAGAACTATCCGTATGCTGCCTCAAGCGATCAAGCACCAAAAGAACCGCTTTCAATCAAGCTTGATAAAAAGGTATACAAACCAGGCGAAACAGCAAAAATATTGATTACGGCTCCGGTCACCGGTAAAGAAGGGGCACAAGCTCTTATCTGCATCGAAGGCAGCAAGCTTTATGAATATAAAGTTGTGCCGATGAAATCAACAGCTTCATTAGTTGAAATCCCGATCAAGCCTGACTACGCTCCAAACGTTTATGTCACTGCTGCTTTTGTCGGCAAAAAACATCAGTTTTATTCGCAAAACGAAATGCTGAAAGTTTCACCGCAAGATCGTTTTCTAGCAATTGATATCAGCACAGATAAAAGCAAATATAAACCAGGAGAACAAGCCGAATACACAATTAAAGCTCTGCAAGCTGACGGCAAACCGGCAGCAAACACCGAACTCTCCTTATCCGTAGTCGATGAAAGCATTTATGCCATTCGTCCCGAATACGCTCCGAACATCTGCAAATTTTTCTACAACCCGCGCGCCAATATAGTAAACACCGTTTGTTCTTTCCCTGAAGAATATTCAGGTGGACCAAGCAAAATCGAACCACGGGTGCGTAAAGATTTCCGCGATACGGCAGTCTGGCTTCCTTCTTTAATCACGGATAAATTCGGCATCGCCAAAACGCGCTTTAAGATGCCGGACAATCTCACCACCTGGAGAGCTACGGTTCGCGCCGTGAGCATGGCTACCGATGTCGGTGTTGCTGTACAAAAAGTGGTATCAAGCCAAGACATCATCGTTCGCTTAGCTTTGCCGCGCTTCTTCCGCCAAGGAGACGACGGTGAAATAAGCGCCATCGTTCATAACTATTCCGGCTCCGCTCAAGAGCTCAATCTTGAACTGGGCATTACACCGCAGTTCAAAATCACCAAAGGACTGAACGAACATATAAAGATTGAAACGGATAAAGCAGCACGCGTTACTTGGCCGGCAAAAGTGCTTCATTCCGGTGAGGCAACAATAAGCATCAAAGCAATCGGACAAAGCGATGGCGACGCTATGGAAACGAAACTACCGGTTCTGCCTCTGGGCGTTCCCCTGCTGCAATGTGCTTCCGGAATCACAGACAAAGAAGAGCAAGACATAGTATTGCCGCTTGCTTATCCCAAAGATGCAGCAGCCGGTTCAGTCAAAGTAACTTTGAATCTTTCTTCTTCATCTTTAGGTCCGATCTTAGGCAACTTCAGTGCGTTAATTGACTATCCTTACGGCTGCACCGAGCAGACAATGGGTCGCTTGATACCATCGACTGTTGCTATGCGTATGAACAAAAAACTCGGCGTGCCACTGTCAACAGCTGACATTAAACGTTTTGACAAAGCATATAAAGATTCAATGGCTAAGTTGAATGAATATCAACACGGCGATGGTGGCTGGGGTTGGTGGGCTAACGACGAGAGCAGCACCTACATGACCGCTCTTGTACTCGAGGGTTATCACCTCCTGGAAGAATCAGGCTATAACGTAGATGCGGAGCGCAAAAAACGCGCTATAACTTGGTTGAAGGGTGCCATTACCAATCTGCAGAAACAGCTGCAAGATCCGCTTCTAGCTAAAGATCAATGGCGAATCAACGAGAATATCAGCGACTTAGCTAAAGCAACATACGCTTTGAGTTTGCACGGTATCAAGCCGGAAGTCACACTCACAAAATGGCTGAACAAAGAATCAATTAAACTCAGTCCGGAAGCTCTGTCTTATTTTTGTCTGGCCTTTGCTCAAGGACAAGATAAACAATCAGCACAGGCTTTGTATGAACGTTTGCTGTACTTGGCTAATGCCGGCGACAGCAACGGAATGAAATGGTTGAACTGGGAACGTACGGCACAAATGTACAAGAAATTAGGCAACCCTAATTTCTATGAAACTTATCGCTATACCGGGGTTGAAACAAGTGCTTTAGCTCTTGAAGCTTGTTTGGCTTTCCAGCCCGATGCCACAGATCGTATTGATTCAATTAAAACTTGGATCATCTCTCAACGTGGTAAAGACGGATGGGGCAATACCAAAACGACAGCCCAAGTATTACGCGCCTTTACCGATGTTGAGCTTAAGAAGCCAAGTTCCGCTAGCACCGATTTTGTTATAACTGCAGAAGGACAGTCTTTGCATTTTAATGACAAATCAGTGTTTATGCCCGAACAACAAATCAGCTTAAGCCTAAAGCCCGGACAAACAGAAGCTAAATTGCATAAGATCGGCAAAGGCAGATTGTACTGGACACAAAGCCTCAACTATTACAAAGCGATTCAACCTGGCGACACGACAGTGCTTAAGAGTGTCCCACAAGGGTTGGCACTCAAGCGCAGCTTCTTCCGCTTACAAGCAAAGACACCTGATCGCGAGGGCAAAATCAGCTTCGAACAAGTACCGGTATCGGGAGCGATTAAAGCGGGTGAAACACTTTTGATGAAAGTGACTATTGATACGCCAACTTCAATGCCTTATGTGATCTTGCAAGCACCGCTACCTAGCGGCGGCGAGGTAGTAACTAACAGCAGCAAAGAAGAATTGAGTGAAGAGACCAATAACCAAGCTGACGATTTCGGCCGGCTCTGGTGGACACATCAAGACATTATGGACGACCATTTAGCATTTTTTGTAACCACCATGCCTAACGGTAAGCAAGAACTGCATGCCATGGTGCGCATGGAGCTACCTGGCAAATTCCAAATGTCACCGGTCCGACTGGAAGGCATGTATACGAATAACTTACGCGGCTATTCTCAAGCCGATGTAATTGAGGTCAAAGAGTAATGAAGCCCGCTAACTTAGCTTTGGTTTTATTGCCGCTCTCACTTTGCGCATTGTTTTTTTTCAGCCATCCCTTTAGCGATACACTGACAAGTAAAACTTTTTCGTTATCGGTATTGAATCAAGCTCAAAAAAACAATATTGAAGTTGCCGCCAGGGCTCTTGATTCGATCGTGATCAAACCGCAAGAGACCTTTTCTTTCAATCGTTCGGTCGGGCCAAGAACAAACGGTCGCGGCTATCGTCCGGCTTTGTCTTATCTTGGTCCGGAAAGCCCGACCACAACCGGCGGCGGTATCTGTCTTTTATCCTCGGCGATTTATCAGGCCGCTCTTGAGTCCGGCTTGACCGTAGTTGAGCGCGTTCCTCATTTACGAACAATGCGCACTGTTGAACCAGGGCTCGACGCTACTGTTTGGTATGGCGCCGCCGATCTGAAAATCAAAAACAATCGTTCGACGCCAATTCAAATAGAAGCAAAATACGAGCCGCGCCAATTGACCTTAAGAATCCTAGGCAAACGTTCTGCCAACGAAACTCCGGCAAAAATAAGCACCTTTGTTTGTCAGCGCACTCAAGACAAAATTTTGGTTGAAGTTTTGCAGCATTCAGACAATGCCAGCAAACGCATCTCCAAAGATCTTTATTGCATTGCCAATTAAAAGCTTATTTTGAACTTGGCAATGGTTTTTGCGCGTGCCGTCTTACCATCCAGCTATAAGCTGCAAGTAGAACTACAGCAATAACCGCCGTGTAACCAAGCATGGATGTTTTCATCGCCACACTTGATTCATTACCCAACTCCAACAATCCGTGAGTCAGAGTTGCCGCCGAAGTAAAAATAAAGGGCAGCAGAATCAAATTCTCCGGTCCTTTCAGCGGCTGTCCTTGCAATGCCGGAGCAACAAACACAAGCATGGTCGAAGCCGTGAGAAAAGCAATAAGCAAACTGCTTGTCGGCTCTGAATGCAAGAGATAACTAGCAGCCAGTGGAATCAGTGCGCTGGCAGTTAAAATAATTGCCGTCAGCACTTTCCGGTTGAAAGTTTCTTTCAAAAGAGCCATAAAAATGACTGCCAGCAAAAATCCGGCATACATAGCAGCACCAGTATAAGCATGATTAAGATTGATACCAGTGACATTTGAATTGAAATTTTGAATGAACACTTGCAATAAAACTCTTGCGGCAAAGAAAAAGCCGGGGAAGATTGCCGCCGAAGAGATTGGCACAGCCATAAAAGCCGGCGCCATGGCAATCAAACCAAAGTTTCCATAAAAACGAGTAGCAGCCAAAGTCAAAGCGCCGACTGCAATCAAAAGAGTCATTGCTTGTTGAATATTAGGCATATAACGAAAATCGCCATTTAGATCTTTCAATAAATAAGCGACAAAAAATGAAGCACCACAAAGTGCAGCAAAAATTTGCATATCCATCAAATTGAGCAGCTTAACCAGAATGCACAATACTGCTAATCCGGCAGACACACTTAAAGTTAGCCTTTTCAAATAGATTTTGTCGTCGCCGCGCTTGAGCAAAAGAATCGGACCTTGCACTAAACGCATAAGCAACGAAACTGAAATTACAGCCAAAAGCACGCTGGCATGCATCGTCAGCATGGCGCTAGTATCGGCTGTATTGAACCAGGCAATTCCGGCAAGCCAAATAACCGGCGGCAAGATATCGTCAAATACCGAATCAGCAGCAAACAAAAGATTGTCGGCTAACTTAGCTGCACATAGCCCAAGCAAGCTGGCTGCCATTGCCGGCAAACAATCAGCCGCCGGTCCGAAAATAGTAAGAGCAACCGCTCCGGCCAAAAGCAAGATCCCTCTTAAATATGACGGCAATTTGATTGCAATCAACAAATAAGTAAGTGCGGAAGCAGCGACAAAATAAGGCAAAGTGCCGGCTAAAGAAACACCGAATTGATGACCGAGCGCAAGCAGAATAAGCGGAATGAGGGCCAGCATCAATCCTGGTAACCGCTGCCCGGGAACGGGCAAGGACATCTCTTTCCAGGTTTGATCTTTGAAAAAGCGGAAGGCAAAGCCCAAAACGCTTAATGCTATATATAGGAACAGTACCGGATCCGCCAACTTGATCATATTCTCAAAACCTTGCGTGTTAGACTGACTCAATGTAGCATGCCGGCGCCAACATGACAGCTTTTCGAAACATCGTTTTTTTTGCTGCTTTTTTACTCGTCTTATTCGTCGTTTTTACGACTTTGGCAGCTGAAGATCCTGTCGACCAGGCAAAACTTTTTTTGCAAAAGCTTGAACAAGGAGACCGCGGCGAACTAGTCGATCTTTTTGGCGATAATACCTGTAACTGCCAACCACGCGGCGGTTACATCGCTTATCTTCTTTATCGCTCCGGCGAACAAAACAACTTAAATGCGCTTTTGGGACAAAGCTTTTCCCTTGGTCAACCGACAGTTAAATCAGTACCGACTAAAAGCAAATATCAAGGTGGCAACTTGCCTTGGGAACAGCCGGAAAGCACTGAAATAGATCTGCCGATTAGCTTTGCCGAACCAGGTCAAGCACCTTATTTTCTCCCCCTGGACATGGCTTTCGGTTATGAGATGAAAGCCGCTGATTTTGAGCAATTTTGCCGCCATCCGGAAAAGAACTTTGCAGACGCTCTCGCTTTAAGAATTCGCCCCAGTCTCAAACCAGGGCTAATAACCGAACAAACTGACAGCTCTAAAAATACGCCTGAATTTACAGCTGATTTTTTCGCTCAACTTCTGAATAAAGAACAAAGCCGTTATTTACGACCGAAAGATGCAGCTGGCGTCCGTTTGCCAAACGGCAAAGTAATAGCGGCCCAAGAGCTAGCCGACAAATTGCCTCGATTAAAAGCTGCAAATCTTAAGCTCTTGGTCGGCAGACGCAGCAAATATAAACGCTGGGCGGTAAGCAAGGTTTTTATCCGCGATCCCCAACTACTTTTAGCTGACGGGACCCTGCTTAAGCTTGTCAATCGAGCTTGGACCGGCTCCGAAGGCGGAAACACAATACCGGTGGCACCTTCGGCTGCCAGCGCCAAAACTAAAGCTGAAGAAATTGCCGAATGATCAGCTTTTGAGCCCTTAAGCCATGCTATATTTTCAATAGTTCGGGCTTGTCAAAAGGAGAAGACACAATGCTTGCTGTGGACCAAAAAGCCAAGAATGAAGAAATGATGGCTAAAATCAATGCCGGTCATAAGCTTGAGTCTCTCGAAGAAATTACCGACGAATATAAAGACAGCTTGCTTAAGCTGATGATCGCTCAGGCCGATTCCGAATTGGCCGGCGCTTACGGTTATGTACCGTGGATTGAAGGCGCTCCCAATATGCCTGAGCGCTTGGCAATGGCTAATATTGTCAAGGACGAAATTCGTCACGCTCGTGCCATGTACGACCTGCTCGACAAAGTCGGTATCGACACCGACGCTTTGATTGAAGCCGGCATGATCAACCGGATGAAAGTTTTTTATGAACCGATTAAGACCTGGGCCGATCTGGTGATGTTCAATTTCTTGATGGACCGGGCTGCCGGCCATCAATTGCGTGACGCTGCCGAATGCAGCTGGGGTCCTTGGTCCAGAGCAATGGTTCAGATTGAAAAAGAAGAATGGATGCATGTCCGCCACGGCGAACATTGGGTTAAGCGCTACGCCGAAGATCCGGCTAAAAATGCTGAGATCCAGAAAGCCCTTGATTTTTGGTTCCCGAAAGTCAACCGCGTATTTGGCAAATCAGGCAGCAACACCAATAAAGTCTTTCAAAAGTTCAGACTGAAACAACGCGACAATCATGATGTCAGAAAATCTTGGTACGACGAAATGAAGCCAATCCTTGAAGGATACGGCTTGAAAGTACCAGCCATCGACGTTGTCGAAAAAGACTAGAAAGCTGCTAATACAGCGCTAACTACAGTTATCGAGAGGATATGATGATGCATTGAAAGTGCATCATCATATTTTTTTATGCGCTTCTCATTTTTGAGAGGCGGCAGACAAGTCAGTTGAAAAGAACGCTCAATGAAAGCCGGACTAAAACCAGGACAAACTGCCGATCTTGAAATTACGGTGGACAAAAACATGATTGCCGGATTTAACGGACAAACGGTGCACGAACTTTATTCAACGTCCTCTCTGGTCCACCATTTGGAATGGGTAGCCCGCCAAACAATCCTGCCTTATTTGGAAGAGCACGAAGAAGGGATGGGCAGTCACATTGATATTACTCACACAATGATCGCAATACCTGGCATGAAAATTCAATTGAAAGCTTTGGTCACAGAAGTAAGCGCCAAGAATGTCGTTTGCCGAGTCGAAGCTAGTCACAGCCAGGGTCAAATTGCACACGGAACCATTACTCAAGCAATCATCAAAAAAGAAAGCTTGAACGAAAAAATCAACCACATGAAACAAAAGGAGAAAACATGGTAGCGAAGTTGATCGCCCTCTATAAGAAGCCTGCGGATCCAGCCGAGTTCGACAAAAAATATTTTGGTGAACATATTCCACTGGCTGAAAAAATGCCTGGATTACAGTTGATTGAACTGTCCAAAGTCAACGGCGCACCGATGGGTGAAGCTCCTTATTACTTGATGGCCGAGCTTTATTTCGACAACATGGACGCCGTAAAAAGTGCCTTGAGCAGTCCGGAAGGAAGAGCTGCCGGCAAAAACATCATGAGCTTCGCTGGAGATCTGGTAAGCATGATGTTCGCCGAAGTTGACGGCAAAGAATAATAAAAGGGGTCCTTGCAAATGACACAAGTCGAAAAAATGCTTAGCGGTGCACCGGCTAGCGAATTCAATTTTCAACGCATTCTTTATACAAAAAAAGGCTACATCGCCACAATCACAATCAATCGTCCCGATGTTTTAAACTGCTTTGACATGATTACGCTCAAAGAGTTAGCTACCGCCTATCAAGACATAAGCGTCGATGACAGCATTGCTGTAGCTGTAATTACAGGCGCCGGCGAACGGGCTTTTTGCACCGGCGCCGATCTTAAAGAGCAAGAAGAATACATGCTCAAAAAGCCGAACGATTATTACAAATGGATGTACGCTTTCATTGAAATGCACGATCGTTTGCGCAATATCGGCAAACCGACAATCGCTCGCTTGAACGGTATGACCGTAGGCGGCGGCAACGAGCTGAATATGGCTTGCGATCTGGCAATTGCTGCCGATCACGTAACCATCCGCCAAGTCGGCGCTGCTCGTGGCAGCGTTGCTGCCGGTGGTGCTACTCAATGGCTACCGCTCATTGTCGGTGATCGTCGCGCTCGTGAAATGCTCCTGCTTTGCGAAAGCATCGATGCTTTTACCGCTCTCGATTGGGGCTTGGTCAATCAAGTTGTACCGATGTCCATGCTCGATGAAGCGGTCGCTCAAATGGCTGAGAAGCTATACAACAAGCTGCCGGAATGCACTCGTTATACCAAGCAGCAACTTAATTTCTGGCGTGATTTCTCTTGGGGCATGACCATCGGTCATGCTCGCGACTGGCTCACACTACACGCCGGCGCTCTGGAAACTGCCGAAGGGCTTCGTTCTTTCAGACAGAAAAACGATATCAACTATCCGGCACTACGCAGCCGCACTGCATCCAAAGTGCCACCGCCGGCTCCGATTGGCGCCGCCGAATAGAAGGAAAAAACAATGGCAGTAAAACTAAAAGAGGAGAAAGAGATGAGTACCCTCACCTATAAAAACATAAAGTGTGAGACCGAAGGTCCTTTAGCGATTGTCACTCTCAATCGTCCCCAAGCGCTTAACGCTTTAAGCACCGAACTGATGTCCGAATTAGCCGTTGCCCTTGAGGGTTACGATGCTGACGAAAAAGTGCGCGTGATTATTTTGACCGGAAGCGAAAGAGCTTTTGCTGCCGGCGCCGACATCAAAGAGATGTGCGACGAAGACGCAATCAGTATCGCCGCCAAAGATAATCTTGCCGTATGGGACAAAGTCAAGTTCATCAAAAAACCGATTATTGCTGCCGTCAGCGGCTTTGCTTTAGGCGGTGGTTGTGAGCTGGCTATGACTTGCGACATGATTATCGCT
This sequence comes from Candidatus Obscuribacterales bacterium, assembly GCA_019750335.1. GTDB lineage: Bacteria > Cyanobacteriota > Vampirovibrionia > Obscuribacterales > Obscuribacteraceae > JAIEPM01. The sequence continues at coordinate 119,112 of JAIEOQ010000005.1, read as the reverse complement.
TCTGAAACAGCTCAGTTCGGACAACCGGAAATCAATATCGGCGTCATGCCCGGAGCCGGTGGTACCCAACGTTTAACAGCCGCTGTCGGCAAATATAAAGCGATGGAGCTTATTTTAAGCGGACGTCCTTTTACTGCCGCCGAAGCTCTATCCATGGGTCTTGTAAACAAAGTGGTTCCGGCTGAACTTTTGCTTGATGAAGCAAAAGCATTAGCTAAAGAGATTGCCAAAAAATCGCCTTTAGCTTTGCGCGCCGCTAAAGAAGCCATACTCAAATCATTAGAGCTGAGCATGAACGAAGGGCTAACTTTTGAAAGAAAAGCTTTCTACTCTCTATTTGCTTCGCAAGATCAAAAAGAAGGCATGAAAGCTTTCATGGAAAAACGTCAAGCTACCTTTACCGGAAGATAAGGAATCAGCCATGAGCGAAGAAAAAATCATTTTATTTGAGAAACAAGACGGAGTGGCAATCATCACTCTCAACCGTCCGGACAAGCTAAATTCGTTCAATGACGAACTTAGTTTTGCTTTGCAAGATGCTCTGAAAGAAGCGGAGAAAGATAGCAGTGTACGCGCTGTTGTCCTCACCGGAGCCGGACGCGGTTTCTGTGCCGGTCAAGATTTGCAAAATCGCAAATTTAGCGATGCTTCTGCCGGACGTCCATCACTAAGCGATTCAATTCGCCGTCGCTACAACCCGATGGTAATTAAAATTCGCAAAATGGAAAAACCGGTAATCGCCGCCGTTAATGGTGTCGCTGCCGGTGCTGGCTCAAGCTTAGCACTTGCTTGCGATTTGCGGGTTGTTTCCGAAACCGCAAGCTTCATTCAATCTTTTTCTAAGGTTGGTTTAGTGCCTGACTCCGGCGCAACTTTCATTTTGCCTCGTTTAATCGGCGCCACTAAAGCTTTTGAATTGATGATTACAGCCGATAAACTCGACGCAAAAACAGCAAACGAACTCGGTTTGGTAAACAAACTTGTTCCGCAAGAAAAGGTGCTTGAAGAAGCTGTTGCCTGGGCTAAACAATTAGCTCAAGGACCGAGCAAAGCTTACGGCTTAATCAAGCGCGCCCTCAACAAAGCCGTATTTCCGGATCTGGAAGAGCTTCTGGAAAATGAAGCTTATCTGCAAGAGATTGCCGGACGCACTGACGATTTTCAAGAAGGTGTCACTGCCTTTTTAGAAAAACGCCAACCAGCATACACAGGCAAATAATCAATAAAGGAGCAGGCATGTCAAACTTTCTAAAAATTCTTCTGGCATGTCTGCTCGCTTTTTATCCGGCAGCACCAAGCTTCGCGGCAATAAAATTACAGCCGATTACTATCGCTCAGTATGGGCACATCTTTTTGTACATGCCTTTATATGTAGCTCTGGACAAAGGCTTTTTCAAAGAACAAGGGCTTGATGTAAAACTGGTTAGCACCGGTGGCGACGAAAAGACTTTCGCTGCAGTCACCAGCGGCAACGCTCAATTCGGTGTTTCGGATCCTGTTTTTACCGCCATCGCTCGTGAGCGCGGGCAAGGTGGAAAAGTGGTTGCCGGACTGGTACGCGGCACTCCCTTTTGGACTGTAACTTTCAAGCCTGAAATCAAAAAATTCGACAATGCAGCTGGTTTTAGCAACTATCGCGTTACTACATATCCAGCGCCTTCAACTTGTTATGCAGTGATGAAAAATATTCTGCAAAATAACGGCAAGCCGGTAAATGCAAAAATAGTTCAAGGTGCTTTCGGCACATCTCTTGCCTTGCTCAAAGCCAATCAAGCTGATCTTGCTTTTGAGATTGAACCGACTGTCTCCATTGCCGTGAATAAAGGTGCACATGTAGTTTATTCACCGACAAAACAAATGGGCGACTTTGCTTTCACCGGACTAATGGTTTCGGATAGCTTTTTCAAACAACATCCGGACCAGATACAGCAAGCTGTAAACGCTTTAAATAAAGCGATGCTCTTTATGCGCAAAGATTTTAACGGCTCCTTTGCTGTTGCCAAAAAACAGTTTCCGGAAGTACCCGAACAAGCTTTACGCGAAGCGCTCAAACGTATGCTTGACTCCGGCACCACACCAGCCAATACAATGCTTCCAAAAGAAGCTTGGAACAATGCCACCGCTTTACGCCGGCAACTGGGAGATCTAAAAGGTCCCGGTCGCTACGAAGATAATGTCGATATGACTTTCGCCAATAAAGCTTTGCACTAATGCTGAATATATCCGAGCTCAGTTTCACTTACGGCAAAGCAGGCAGTCCCTGGACAATCAAAGATCTCTCTTTGTCCGTAGGCAAGAATGAAATTGTTAGCATCCTTGGCGCCAGCGGTTGCGGTAAAAGCACCCTTCTCAACTTAATTGCCGGCTTATTACTAGCGCAAACAGGCAAAATCGAGTTATCCGAAAGCGACAAAAGCAAGCAAAAAATCGGCTATATCTTCCAGCATGATCCTTTGTTTCCCTGGCAAAATGTAGAAAAGAATTTGCAGCTCTCGCTAAAGCTGGGCAAGGCTCCCAGCAAAGAATGGATCGACAAACACATAGAACAGTATTTCAAACTCTTTCACTTGGACAAACAAGTTCTGAAAAAGTTTCCTCAAGAACTCTCCGGTGGCATGCGCCAACGAGTCAGTATCATTCAAGCTCTGCTTTTCAATCCACAGCTTTTACTACTAGACGAGCCTTTCTCCGCCCTTGATTTTTATACAAAGCTCTGTCTTGAAGACGAATTTTTTCAACTTGTTAAAGAACAAAACAAAGCAGCGCTTTTAGTTACTCATGATATTGAAGAAGCAATTGCCATGTCAGATCGTATTCTGATTATGAGCAAAAACGGCTCTTTCAGCAATGAGTTTATTCTTGATTTTGCTACTGAAAGCAGGCTACCTTCAACTGTTCGCAGCTCAAGCAAATTTGCCCAATACTATGGTCAAATTTGGTCAGAACTGAAGGCGGTGATTGCTCAATGAAACTGCTTTTTCTTTATCCACTACCGCTGATTATTTTTATCGCCATCTGGCATTTTCTAACGGTCGGACAACCAGATCGTCAGTTTATTTTTTCCAGCCCCAGCCAAGTTTTAAATACTTGTTTTTCTTTGCTCAAAAGCGGCGAGCTTGTTCATCAAACCGGCGTAACTGTTTTCGAAGCTCTCTGCGGTTTTATTTTTGGCACTGTAATCGGCTCTTTTCTCGGCTTATCCATGTGGTACTCACGCACAGTCGCTAAAATTGCCAAGCCGTATATAACTGCCATTGCCACTATTCCAATTTTTGCTTTAGCACCAATCATCATCGTTTGGTTTGGCATCGGCATATTATCCAAAGTTATGCTTGCCTTTTTGTCCACAGTCACCGTATCTATCGTACAAAGCTACCAGGGCGCAATGTCGGTTGAGCCGCGCTTCTTACGCTTAATGAAAGTTGTCGGTGCCAGCCGCTGGCAAACATTCAAACATGTAGTTATTCCATCTTCGTTAATCTGGGTGATCAATGCCATGAAGCTGAGCATCGGGCTGGCTCTTCTTGGCGCCTTCATTGGCGAGTTTATTTCAGCTGAAGAAGGCTTAGGTTACATGATTGTAAAAGCCTCAGGACTTTATGACATGTCTACAGTGCTCACAGGCGTGATTGCACTTGCCGCAATCGCTTTATTTTTGACCGGAATAGTTGATCAAATCGAGAAACGACTGCTCAAGCAGTAAACAAACTAAATTCTTCCTATCTACGCTTGACCATTGGGGGGCGGGAGGAGTTTCAAATACTCATCAATGCATTTCTGTGCTTTATCACATTGGTGCTGCTCTAGATAAATTATGGCCGCCGACTGTAAATCTTTCTCTCCGCTTTTATATCGGCCAAGCTTAAGCTTGCATTTTCCTCTTTCTTCCAAAATTTCTGCATCATAACCATACGCACACTTCAACGCAGTGTTATAGTCCCTAATGGCTAAACTATATTTATTGAGCAGTTCATATACTGCTGCTCTCTTTCTGTAAGACACATCGAGTGTTGGGTCTAATTTTATACACATGCAAGTGGCACTCAATGCCCGCTGAAATTTTTTCAGATTTATCGCGGCAGATTCAACAGCTTGATGTGCAAAGTAGTTTTTAGGACAAAGTAATACAGCACGTTCGGCAAGCTCCAGCTCTTTTTGAAATTCTCCGGCTTTCTCCAAACGTGTGCATTCTTCTACCAATTTATCGCATTCATTCTCCGCCGCTACAGCTTGCAAATAGCAGTTCAGCATCAGCAGCAAAACGACACACAGACTTATCTTATTCTTCATCATGCAAGCCTTCTCGTTAGTCACTAGTTTATTTATCTCGTGGATAAACCCCTACCAAACCTTCCGAAAAATCAGTAATCTCTTTTTTGCTATCTGGCTCAATCAAATACTTGCCAGTTTTATTGATTAACCCCCAGAGAAGATGATGCTCCATCGAGTAGGAATCTTGTTCACATACAATTGCTAAACCGGAAACAAAGTCGCCGGCATCAGCATAACGCGGCACGATTTGCCATTTACCTTGGCGATCAATATAACCCCAAAGAGAATGCTCATCCCTAACTGCAGCCAATTCTTCTGAAAAATTTAGAGCCCACGTATACATTGGTTTGATTTCAAAAACATTTTGTTTATTTATAAATCCCCATTTACGATCTGCGGTTTGAACTGATGCCAATCCGCTATGGAAGCTATGCGCACGTAAATATACTAACGGAATTTTACAGTTACCGTTTTTATCTATAAAACCATACCGATAGGAAATGGCAGGATCATCGCTGTTGGTTTCACGCGCAACCAATGCCAATCCTTCATTGAATGATTCTGCGTATGACCACGTCGGTTTTATAACAAAAGTCCCATTCTCATTTATAAATCCCCAGAACCGCTTGTTCACAAAACTAACTGGGTCCAACTTTTCAATTGCAACGGCCGCCAATCCATCAGAGAATGGCATAACCACAGCATATACAGGCTCAATTACGAGTTTGCCCATTCGATCTATATATCCTGCTTTATTCGAACGCAAGGACCGCACAGGAATCAATCTGTCTGCATTTCCTCGATACTGTGATCTTAGATCTGGCGATAAAGTCACTAGGCTTCGCCCATCTTTATCTATCCATTTTTCTGTTCCATCTTGAACTATTCTTGCCAGACTCCTGCCAAATGGTCCCGCTTCCTCATATTGTGCTCGAATTTGTATATTACCGTTACGGTCAATATAACCATAACGAAGTTGACCATTCTGCCCTTCAGAATAGACAGCCAAACCGTTATGAAAAGAGCCTACCGTACTGCATACCTTCCAAATAATCAATTGACGGCGGCCAGTCCCATCAATATACGTCGGGCAGAAAGCACCGATAGGACCAAACTCAATATATAGCCATCCACAAAAAATTAAAATGGCTAATGATACCAGCCCAACCAGTAAAACATTTTGTTTTTTTGACACAGCATGCCCTAAATTCATAAACTGCGGGAAGCAACTTATTTTCAAAAAGCATCCGAATGATAGCATGATATATAGCCGTACGAAGCCGAACGCGAATTGAGTTTGGCTACAAGCTAAAACTTGCCATTTCCGAGCTATAATCCTCTTGTCGTTGCCCGTCAATGTCAGTAGGAGTTGCCAATGAAACCAGGTTTTGCATTAAAAATGATTTTGCTGGCAACCGTCTTATCCGGCTGCGCGGTAATCGAGCCAGGACAAAGAGGGGTCAAAGTAAGCCTCGGGCAGCTGGATCGCAATCTTCTGCCTTCCGGTTTGCAATTCTATAACCCGCTGATCGACCGTATCGTCGAGTATTCAGTTAAGCAAGACACAAGAGATGGACAAGCTGATCCGCTTACAGCCGACCAACAACCGATCAACATTCAATACAAAGTGCTTTATCGCATTCCGGAAGGTCAAGTTCTTACTTTGTACGAAAAATATGCCGGCGACCCTTTCGACAGATTGGTTGCGCCCCAGGTACAAGAGGCTTTTCGCCAAGTAGTATCACAATACAAAGCTGATGCTGCCACCAAAAACGTCAATACAATCAAAAATCAAGTTTTGAGCATGGTACGTGAGAATGTAAAAGGCTTGGTAGAAGTTACCGACATTCCAATCACTCATGTCGGCTTACCGGAAGCGCTGCTGCAAGCCATTTCGCAAAAGCAAGTCATGGAACAGCAAGCTCTGCAAAAATCATATGAGTTGGATAAAGCAAAAAAAGAAGCCGAAATTACAATTGCTCAAGCTGAAGCTCAAGCAAAATCGATTGAGCTACAAAGCTTAGCTCTACAAAAATCACCGACTTTGATTGAATATGAACGTGTGAAAAAATGGAACGGTATTTTGCCGACAACAATGATCACAAGCGGCAGCTCCGGCGGATTCAGCACTTTATTGCAGCTTCCAGCCACCCGCTCTAAATAACCTTATTTGTTACGCCGTTCTTCTTCGATCAACTTAACGGCAAAATCAGCGGATTGTTGAATTTCAGCCATCTGCTCTCTAACTTGCAAAAGTTCTTGCTCAAGGGCGGAAACTCTGGTTTGCAAGGCTTTTTCTTGCTCCGGGCGTAGCCGGGAAGCAATAGCTTCTGTAATCGGGGCACTAATGCGCACTATGCCGGCCATAATTATTACAGCAATAAATATTCCACCGAGTAATTCAACTATGATCAAAATCCGGCATCCTTCATATTTACTTCGGGAGTTTTTTGCGCTTGTTCTTGTTGGCGCATATAAGGACTTGGTCTAACCTGCTTCTGGGTTTCATCACCTTTAAGTTTAGCCTGCAAAAAAATCAAGCGTCTGTTCAGCTTATCCGTATTGTAGTTCTTTGGTGCACAACGCAAAGCATCCTCATACTCTTTTATTGCTGATGAATAATGCTTCTCTTCATCAAATATAAAAGCTAGAGCTGAGTGACAGTCAAAATTATCCGGATCATGCTTTAAAGCATAATGCCAGTGATCGATGGCACCTTGGTGATCGCCGCGCTTGTAATAACACTGTCCAAGATTGTAATAAAGCTCAACCCAATTCACATTTTTCAAACATTGATCGATAATCGCCCGATAATCTTTGATTGCATTGTTGAAATTATTCAGCTTAATCTCGCAACGTGCTTTACCCATATAAGCATCGGTGTAAGTCCAAGGTTGATCGCCGAGAGCTACGCAATAAGAATCAAGCGCCATACCGGTTTCGCCCATTTTTTCATAAAGTTCGCCCATGGCATAAATCGGACGCTTATCGGTATAGTCGGCTTCAGCACGTGCTTGATCAACTTGAATTTTAGCTTTATCGAAATCACCGATATTCATATAACATTCGGCTAGATCGACACGAGCATTCGGCGCCGGCTCGGTTACTTGCTTCAAATGATTGAGAAAAGCTTCAATTGCTTTACTGTAATTGCGCGTTGCTTTATGACACAGACCCAGATAGAGATACGCCTGTGGATTGTAATGATTACGCGAGAAATAAACAGATTGCAGAAAATCGTCCGAGGCACCTTCATAATCGTGTGCTTTGATCTTTTTCAGACCTTCTTTCATATGAATTTCAGAAGGTTCAACCGTAGCTTTATCTTGCCGGCAAAAAGCAGCTTGGATTGAAATAAAAACAGACAAAGCAACAAGTAAGGGGAGACGCAATTTCGTCATGCTAGTCGACTGTACCGGTTTCAATTTCAACTCGCACAATACCGCTTATGTAGAGCATGGCGGCAGCTGCAGCATAAAGCAACATCGCTTGCCATATATTAATCGGCGGGAGCACGGAGAAGGGAGGCACAAAATAATTCCAGGACCACTGGATGAAAGTTACCGGCAGCACAACAAGCACACCGATAATTCCCATACCGAGAACGGTAAAGAGTATCGCTGCACCTAAAGTCTGAAATTGGAAGGTCCTCATTTGTCCACCCCGAGAAGTTTCTTAAATGCTTCCTCGTCTAATATTGTTATACCTAATTCTTCCGCTTTTTGCAGCTTTGAGCCCGGATTTGCCCCAACCAGAACATAATCGGTCTTTTTGGAGACCGCAGAAGTGGGTTTGCCCCCCCTGGCTTTAATTAACTTTTCAGCCGTTGCTCTTTCCATAGTAGGCAAAGTACCGGTTAAAACAAAAGTTTTGCCGGTCAGAGTTTGCTCAACAAACTCTTTTGGCTGGTCGACTGCGTCAATTTTAATGCCAGCTTCTTCCAAACGTTTTATAAATGCTTGATTTTCAGGATCAACAAAAAATTGCACTATCCCTTCAGCAATTGAAGGTCCGATCCCCTCAACTTGATCCAGATCTTCCAGCCCAGCCTGCATCAGATTTTTCAAAGATGAGAAACGTTCGACAAGAATTTCGGCAGTGCGCACGCCTACATGCTTAATGCCTAAAGCATAAATCAAATTGACCTGCAGACGGGATTTGGATTGTTCGATGGCAACCATAAGATTGTCCACCGATTTTTTACCCATGCGCTCCAGCTCAACGAGCTTTTCAGCAGTCAACTGATAAATGTCAGCCGGGTCTTTAATCAGTCCGGCATTAAGCAGTTGACGCACAAGCATTTCACCAAAGCCTTCAATATCCATTGCTTCACGGCTAACCCAATGCTCAAGTCTTCTTTGAATTTGAGCCGGACAAGCGTAATTCAGACAACGCAAAACCACTTCGTCATCAGGACGATGTAATTGGCTTGCGCAAACCGGACAGACTGTCGGTTCTTGCAGCTCAACGGAGGAAGGCGGTCTTTTATCCAAAACTACGCGCAAAACTTCCGGAATGATTTCACCGGCTTTACGCACAACCACAGTATCACCGATGCGCACCCCAAGCCGTTTGATCTGATCAAAATTATGCAAAGAGGCTCGCTTAACCGTAGTGCCGGCAAGCTTTACCGGCGCCAGAAAAGCGGTCGGAGTAATCGCACCGGTTCTACCGACATCAAAGCTGACATCTTCAACTAAAGTCTCCGCTTCATCGGGTGGATACTTGTAGGCGATTGCCCAGCGTGGGCTGTGAGAAGTGGTTCCCAGGTTACGCCACAAACTACGATCGTCAAGCTTGATTACTACACCGTCAGTTTGATAATTGAGAGTGTGCCGTTTTTCGTCCCAAAGTGCACAATATTGTTTGACTTGATCAATGCCGACTGCCAACTGACGACTGTCATCAACCGGCAATCCCAAAGATTGCAAATAAGCAAGGGATTCCCAGTGAGTTTGCGGTTCCTGAATTTGCGGATCGGTGACATAAGCAAAATAAGTCCAAAGTGAGAGCTTTCGTTTTGCCGTTACTTTCGGATCTTTTTGTCGTAAAGCACCGCTAGCTGCATTACGCGGATTGGCAAATTGGCTCTCGCCTTCTTCAAGCAATGATTCGTTCAATTCATTGAAGCTGGAAACCGGCATGTATACTTCGCCACGCACTTCCAGAAGCTCAGGTATTTTGCCCGACTCAGGCATTTTTAATTCTTGGGGCAGTCCGTTCACCGTTTTTAAATTCAGAGTAACATCTTCACCGACATCGCCATTACCTCTGGTGGCACCCTCAACAAAATGTCCATTTTTATAGGTGAGAGCAACAGACAAACCATCGATTTTCAGCTCGCAAACATAACGCAGCTTATTCAATGATTCTTCAGACAGTTCAAGCAAACGAGCCAGCCGCTCTTGCCAGCGATCGAGATCGCCGTCATCCATAGCGTTGGCTAAGCTCAGCATTGGCACGCGATGTTTGACTTGACGAAAGTCAGTGCTTGGCTGTGCACCTACTGTTTGAGTCGGGCTTTGTGCCGTAATTAAATCAGGATACGCCGACTCCAGAACTTGCAACTCTCTGAAAAGCAGATCAAAATCAGCATCGCTGACAGTTGGTTTATCAAGCACATAGTACAGAAAACGATGATGCTCGATTTGGCGACGCAATTCATCGACTCTGGCAACTGCCTGTTCTCGTTCTACTACCGCCCGGTCCGACATTACCAATTCCCAATCTGCTTATGCCTTATTTTAGTACCAACAAGCACAGCAAGATCATTGGAAAAAATTCGCGAAACTTGTCAGTAGAATTGGCTGTAATAATGCTTAGACATGTATCTGGATATAGCCCTTGCCGCATCGCGAAACAAAACCGGTGTTTCCGCGGCTTGCAGATGAGAACCAGGACGATATAAAAGCGAGCGAAGCTCGCCTTCGCCGCCAGCATCGGCATTCAGGCGACCAGCAACAGGGCGCTGGCTGGATGAACAGGGCAATAAGCATACATAACCATCGCCCATATCACGTGGTTTTCCAACCACCAGACAGTTGCTTTCCTTTTCTATTTCAGCAACAAGTCCCGTATCTTTAGTGAGAGCTTCCAGATTTTCAGCTATAGCCGGAAGATCGGCAGGGTTTATTTGTCGTTGAAAAACCGGCACCATATCGGCAAGACGCCCCCGGGTCAAAGATTCAGCAAGCCTCTGTGCTACTGCTAAATTTTGTTTGTCTTGCTCAGTTTTGGGCTGTATCAACTCAGCATTTATTTTTATGGTTTGGAGCAACGTATCAGCCTGTTGTTTACGCTGGACAAGACCATCAACAACCTGCCCAGATAAACCATGCAAAGTTTCTTGACTGTTTTTTCCGTTCGGCACAGCAGTATCATCAGCAGCCCTTTGCCTGGCTGAAACTTTGCCATCAGCTGAAAATATCAAAGCTTCTTGGGCAGGCTTTTGCGTTGTCGGTATCCCGCTTTCATAAAAAGCCAGATGCCGCGTTTGCGGGATCCATCTGGTCTCAATTTTGTATTCTCGAAAATGACTGTTCAGTTCATTAACGATTGCTGGCATATTAGGATCGCCGACATGATTTTTGACAAAATCCTAAATACCGGCAAGATCGGCTTTAAGAAAAAGAGCACCCAACTCTCGACTTTGCTCTAAAAATTTAAGTTGAGGAGATAGCTTATTGCCTTCGTCAATATCAGCAGAAAGTTCACCGACAGCAACTTTACGTTCCTCCGCCTGACGCTCGGTGGACGCTCCTTTGAAATCCTCAAGCGTCACTAAAGACGAATCCAAAGACTCGCTTTTTTTAGCGCTTGGCTGATCCGATTCTAGGCGTGCTGGTTCTGTCATAGGCTGTATGTACCCGCAGGTTCATATTTTTGGACAAAACCAGGAAAGATTAAAGCCCGACCCGGGAAAGAATTACAGCGTCACCTTGTCCGGTGCCGGAACAAATGGCTGCACCGCCGTATTGGGCGCCGCGACGTTCCATCTCTTTAGCCAAAGTGAGAAGAATACGCGCACCGCTGGCTCCAATCGGATGACCGAGCGCGACAGCGCCGCCATTAACATTGACCTTTTCCGGATCAAGTTCAAGCATACGCAACGAGGTCAAAGCTACTGACGAGAAGGCTTCATTAATCTCCATCAGCTCAAGCTGAGCGGCAGTCAAACCACATTTTGCCAAAGCTTTTTTAGTTGCTAAAGCCGGCGCCGTCGCTAAATATGGAACATCTTGACCAAGTGAGGCATGAGACAGAATTTTAGCCAAAGGTTTCAAACCAAGCTTGTGCGCTTTCTCTTCAGTCATCAAAAGCAGGGCGCAAGCACCGTCATTGATACCGGGGGCATTGCCTGCCGTGACCGAACCGCCTTCATAAAAGACTGGCTTGAGCTTTTGCAAAGCTTCAAGAGTAGTATCGGGACGGGGCGATTCATCTTTATCAATTACAACTTCTTTGCCTTTTACTTTTACGGTTACAGGCAGAATCTCTTTTTGGAATGTGCCATTTTCAATAGCCTTGCAAGCTAATTGATGACTGCGCAAAGCCCATTTATCTTGGTCTTCACGAGAGATTTTCAGCTCTTCGGCAACTTTAGCTCCATGCACAGCCATATGAACTCCGGCCACCGGACATTCAAGACCATCGGCAAGCATGGCATCTTTGAACTGCACATGACCCATACGTTTGCCGAAACGAGCTGAGTTAGCATCAACCAGATACGGCGCTTGACTCATAGACTCCATACCGCCGGCAATGATCATGTCACCGTCACCAGCGCGCATGCGCAAATCAGCTAAAGTTGCCGAACGCATACCGGAAGCACAAACTTTATTCACTGTGGTCGATTCGCAGGTGGTCGGCAAACCAGCCTTAATTAAGGCTTGGCGCGACGGAATCTGCCCGCAGCCAGCTTGCAGTACTTGACCAAGAATTACTTCATCAATCTCTTCGCCTTTAAGCTTAAAGCGCGAAACAAGTTCCTTGACAAGCGGGTGCATCAGGTCTACCGCCGACAACATGCTCAAGCCGCCCCCGAGTTTTCCAAACGGCGTTCTCAAACCATCGACAATAACCGTATGACTCATTTCCTTGCGACCTCCAGAACTGAAACTGTGGCACTAGTCCTGATTTAATGCTAACTGCAATGACAACTAAAACGCTTCATCTTTCGATTTGTTCAAAGTTTTTAGGCTTAAGGGTTGCAAACCGGAGCCGAAAGATGAAAACTTGTTCTATATAGCGGCTAAACGGGCATATAGTTGCAGAGCCAAGGTGTGAGATGAAAGAACCTTTCAAAGAGCAATACGATAACCCGGAAGAACGCCGGCAGGAAGCCAGTTGGGAAGATAAACTCAACGCTTACGGTCGCTATTCGCGCAATGAGAAATTGGCAGTAACGCCTACTCGAATCGCCATGGACAAACGTTTTGTCGCCTTGCTGATCGATGTGGCCGTCGGCTGGATTATCGGTTTAGTTGTCAATTTCATTCCTTTTGTCAGCATTTTTATTCAGGCCCAAACAACCATGGTCTTTTACTTGTTGATTAAAGACGGGCTCTATGGCGGGCGAGGCGTTGGCAAGAACTTGATGGGTCTGCAAGTAGTTGATATCAAAACCGGACAGGGAGCAAATATCGGTCAATCGATTAAGCGGAACCTGGTTTTGTTCGGACCGACCTTACTGCTTTACTTTATCTCGACGATTTTAAAGATTATTCCAAACGAGACGATCAACACTTTAGTCATGAGCACCGTAGACACCATTGGCGGCATATACATTCTTCTGGCTATTCCTTATGAAACATATCGGGCTTATAGCCGCCCGGACGGGCAACGTTGGGGCGATCATTTTGCCGGCTCGACTATTGTTGAATCTTCTACGGATTTCAGACAGATTTTTCCGCGCTAGGCCTATCTTGACAGTAAAGATTTAGAGCAAGTTCCAAAGTGGTTCGGGCTCTGAAGGCTCATCTGTGCTATCTTATTGCAATCCCAGCCTTAGTCGCCCGCTGGGTCGTTGCACCCCCGCAAGACATACGGGTAGTAAAGGACAATGAGCGAAAAGACCGCTTATCTTTGGGGTCCGATCTCAAACTTTTCAGCATATCTTGCCGCCTGGCTTTTAGATAATGGCTGGCGAGTAGATCTGCCAAGTAAATCAGCCTGGCATGTCTCTCTCTCTCCTTTAGACTTGCAATCCTCGGCGCAATCAGCAATCGAAAAAGCTTTAGGCAGTCAAGAAAAATTCAAAGCTTTAAGCGACAAGTTACGCTTGCTTGACGCAACCGAATTACCGCGTGACACCACCTACGATACTGTGCTTTTTTGCGCTCTGCCCAGCAACTTTGATGAGCCGCGAGTATCGCGCGCTATTTGGGCTTCTAACGAATTGCAAGCTTTATCTAAACGCTTGAAAGGTATTCCGACAATCATATTTTCTTCTCTCTGGGGCGCTATTCAAACCGACGGCGTTGTCCCTGAAGAGATTGAATTTGTTCGGCGCAAGTCACGCAGCCAATTCGAAGCCGTATGCCAGCAGTATGAATTAAAAATATTGAGCAGTCTGACCAAGCAAGAGTTTCCTTGGCACTGGGTTCGCCTACCGCTTCTAAGCGGCAGCACCACTGACGGTTCCTGCACCATTTTTTCCGGACTGAGCAATTTGATTGAAAAAATGCTCACTGCCAGCGAGCGAAAGGAGTTGGAAGAAACAGGCAAACTGCCCCTTAACTACAACCCGGACGCATCGCTTTGGATGCTGCCGGTAAACGTTGCCGCTGAGCTTGCCGGTAGAATTATTGAAGACAGCACGCGCCCGCGCATTTGCAATCTAGTCTCTACACAAACGACCTTAAATCAAGAGTGGCTGCAAACTCTAGCAAAACTAATCGGTTTTTCCGGCATTGAAGCCAGCGAAAAAGACAATCTCGCCCTGCCTGGCACTTTACGCGGCATGCTCGCTGACAATATTCAAGTCAAAACACGCAGCCTTTTCGAAGTTATGGGCCGCCATCATCTGATCCCGCAAGCTTTGGACAAAGATTATTTTGAAAAGCTGATTGCCTACGGCAATGAGGAGAATTGGGGACGCTTACGTCCATTACAAGTACCGCAAGAACCTTTTAGCGAACAGATTGCTGAAAAATATTTCGAGCGTTTCATGCCCGCCAACTTAGACGAAAAATCACTTGCTTATCTTAAAGAGATGGGCGAAGAGATTATTTTCAGTATCGATGAAAAACAAAGTTGGCAGGTATTACTAGATAACGAACGTGTTTTAGTCAGCAGCCTCAGTTCTCACGACAATCGCCCTGCTGCCGCCCGTTGCTTAATAGCCAGCACCGCTTTCAATCAGCTTATCCAAGGCAAACTTTCTCTTGAACAAGCTTTGCTAACAAGAGAAGTCCGCCTGCACGGAAAACCGCTGCAAATATTCAAAACATTTGCCTTTATCAAACATTTCTTGCGCGAGCGCCCTTACATGAGCAGTAAAAGCGCCAACGCTTTCGCTAAAAAAGAACTGCAATCAAACCGCAACCATTAGACGGAGCAATACCATGCGCATCGGCAAGGATATAACTGAACTGTTCGGAAACACTCCGCTTGTGAAGCTCAACCGGATTACCGGCGTCCACCAAGCTACAGTTGCCGCCAAACTGGAATTTTATAATCCGTTGGGCTCGGTTAAAGATCGTATCGGCGTTGCCATGATCGACCATGCTGAAAAGGCCGGATTGATCAAAAAAGGCGCCACCATCGTCGAGCCGACCTCAGGAAATACCGGCATCGCCTTAGCTTTTGTTGCCGCCGCTCGTGGCTACAAGCTGGTTTTGACGATGCCCGATACAATGTCCGAGGAGCGCCGCTTGCTTCTAGCTGCTTTAGGTGCCGAAGTAGTTCTGACTCCGGGAGCTGAAGGCATGCGTGGTGCCATTAACAAAGCCACCGAAATAGTTTCACAAAGACCAGGCGCTTACATGCCTGCTCAATTCGACAATCCGGCAAATCCGCAGATTCATCGTGAAACTACCGCCGAAGAGATTTGGCGCGATACCGAAGGCAAAGTCGATATTTTTGTAGCCGGCATTGGTACTGGCGGCACCATTACCGGTGTCGGACAAGTATTGAAAGAAAGAAAACCGGGCGTACAAATAGTTGCAGTAGAACCGGCTGACAGCCCGGTTTTGAGTCAACATCGCGCCGGACAAGAACTTAAACCGGGATCGCACAAAATTCAAGGTATCGGCGCCGGATTTGTGCCATCAATTTTGGACCTATCGATTGTCGACGAGATTATTCAAGTGACAAACGATCAAGCAATTGAATACGGTCGCAGACTTTCAAAAGAAGAAGGAATTCTTGCCGGAATAAGCAGCGGCGCGGCTGTTTATGCCGCCGAACAATTGGCCAAGAGACCGGAAAACAAAGGTAAACTTATAGTTTGTGTGCTGCCGAGTACCGGCGAACGTTATCTGTCCACAGCCTTGTTTGCTCATCTAAAAGCAGAGCCTTGCCGAGCTTAAATTCGGGAAGCCACCATCAATGTCAGATTGCTCTATTAAATTAACGATTGGACCTTATCGTTCCGGTAAGACACGACATCTTTTACGCAAAGCTATAGAGCTGAAACAAAACGATGTTCTTGCCCGTTGTGTATTTATCGTTCCCTCAGCTCGTTATAAAAAGCTGCTCCATGAACTTCTAACTGAAGAAGCAGCCCAGATCTCTGCCCAAGACAAAAGTTTTCGTGGCATCTTCGGTCTGGAGATTCATCCCTTTTATCACGCCTGTCGCCTAGTGCTTCAAGCCCGGGGACAGAATTTAAAAGTAATGCCGGATGAGCTCAGACCGACATTGCTCCAGCAAACTTTACTCAAACTACGAGATCAAGGTCGACTAAAAACTCTTGCTCCCCTTGCTGACTTTCAAGGTTCCGGGACGGCAATTCTAGATTTAATCGACGAATTTCAAAGAGCAGGACTGAGCCCGGAAGATTTACTTGAACGCTTGAATTTAAGCAATGCCACTGATTCGCGAGATTTTGAGCTTGCCACAATTTATCAAGCATATTGGCAAGAAATATCCGAGCTTAAACATTATGATTCAAAACGTATAGCCTTCATGGCCAGAGAAGAATTGTATGCAGACAAGCCGGCGGATCTCGGTATCAGCTATTTATTTATCGATGGCTTCGATCGAGTCAGTCACTTACAGGCACAAATTTTTGCCGGTATAGCCAAACAAACAGAACAAACAGAAGTTGCTTTTGATTATGCTGAAACTCAAGCTGAACCGCAGCAACCTTTTACTTTAGCTCCCTCTGATTATGCATGGAAACAATCCAGCTTGAATGAGCTCCTGAACAATCTCTCTGGGCTGCGTGAAACATTGCCGGCAAAGAAAAAAACAGAACTCAACCAAACCTCATTCACCGTTACTCTAGACAAATTTAGCGAAATGTCCGAAATCGCTCGACGCTGCAAAAACGCGATTTTAAACCAAGGCGTTGCGCCTCGCGAAATTTTAGTAGTGGTACGTTCTCTCGATTCCTATGCCGGAGCGATTGAACTGGCTTTCGAAGATGCCGGCTTGGAATATTTTATCGACGGCAGTATTGAAGTAAAAACTTTGCCGGTTTGGCGCTTTATACGCAAACTGCTAACTTTGTCCGCGGAAGAATTTAGACGAAACGATCTTGTTGAAGTTTTACGCAGCCCCTATTTGAATTTGGAAGCCTTGGGTTTAACCCACAAAGAAACAAGCATTCTCGAACATGAGAGTTATAAATCGCGCTTGGTTTCAGGACGACAATCATGGACCAAATTTTTCAATACAAAAAAGAATCTAAAAGACCAGCTTGAAAAATTCTTTGACACAATCACACCAAAAACCAATATTTCAACCACTCTCGATTTTGTTCATTGGGTTGAGAATTGTCTAGAGACCTATCTTAGCGAATTGCCTTTGTCGAGTACTGAGCGTCCAAGAGAACGCCAAGCAGAACAAGAGGCATTATCCGCAGTAAGACGCGCCTTAAAATCTCTGGTTTTGCAAAGCCAACTTTTTGCTTCAGAAAAAGAAAGCTACACACAATTTATTGCTCGTTTCATACATCTGGTCGAATCGTCCAACTATGCGCGAATACCTCAATCAAATCAATATATACTGATCTCATCGGCTGATCTGGCGCCAAATCGTCTATTCAAGGCAGTGCACATTGCCGGCATGAATGAAGGTGATTATCCACGACGTCATCATGCCAATGGATTTACCAGTCCGGACGAACTAAAACACTGGCAAAATTTAGGCATCGATTTATACAATCCAAGAAACGAAGCCAGTTTTGAACGCGCTTTGTTTTATTCTTTGACAGAACGCGCCACAGCAAACTTAAATTTCAGTCGCCCGGAAATGGATATGAACGGCGAAGAATATGTGGAGTCATTTTATTTAACTGAGCTGGATGAACTAAATACTCTCACGCCCGAAAAGTTGCCACCATTTTTCTCGGCAGCCTACCTGCCTTATTCTAATCGAGAAGCTTTAATCTCCAAGCTTTGGCATGATACGCCGTTGGACTCCATAGCCACTATTCCTGCCTTAGCTGAGTACGGAGAACAGTTCAACTCCTGTTTTGCCGCAGCAAGCAGTCGCACCGCTACACAAGAAAAAAATCTTTTTAGCGGCAACTTACGTGACTTTGTCATTGCTTCAGCCTTAAAACTTAGTTTGCCTGATTCATGGACAGCAACCAAGCTCAATGATTTCGGGCAATGCCCTTTCCGCTTCTGGGCAAGCCATATTCTGGATCTGGAACCACGAGAAGAGATAAAGCCCGGTTTAACTACAGCCTTACTTGGCAGAACATACCATAAAGCTCTGGAGTTATTTTTTCAAAAACTGGTCAAAATCAATAAAGAAGAGCGCGGAGCAAAAGTTCCGGAGCTGATTGCTCAAGCTTTTAAGGAAGCAATAGCCTGGCTTGAAGCACTTCCTGATTTTCAGCCAAGCAAATATTGGGCTTCCGAACAGAATGAATTACTTTTTCGTTTAACTCGTTTTATCAATAAAGAGCTGGAACGTTTAGCAAATGATCCGAATGGATTTTTCCCGACTTTATTTGAAGTAAGCTTTGGACGCGAAGATGAGAACTCTTTTCCACCACTAGTTATTAATGACAATGACCAGCAAGTAAAAATCAGAGGTAGTATTGATCGTCTTGATTTAGGCACAAACGGCAAAGCTCGAGTAGTGGATTATAAAACAGGCTCCAGCGCCATCTCGGTTCGCGAAGCTGAAGAAGGAAGAAATATCCAGCTTCCGGTTTATGCACTGGCAGTACAAAAAAGTATCTCACCGCAATCCACTGTCAGCTCCGGACAGTATTTAAGCGTCAACGCCGGCAAACCGATCGGTCAGCTGGATTTTCAGTCCGAAAAGCTAAATCAGTTACTTGAGCAAACAGAAGAGTTAGTGCGAAATTATGTACGACAAATAAAATCCGGCGACTTTTCCATTACGCCAAGCAATAAATATGTCTGCAAAAAATGCCATCACCGGCGGGTTTGCCGAATCGCCGAAATAAGCGGTGCCGCCGCGGGAGATGACAGCGATGCCTAATCGAACAAAAGAACAGCAGGCAGCTGTCGAATCAATAGATAAGCATGTTTTGGTTTCAGCCGGAGCCGGCTCGGGAAAAACTTTCGTTCTGGTCGAACGCTATTTGGAAGTATTACAAACTAATCCGGAAGCATCTGTTTTCGAGATTATTGCTGTAACCTTTACTCGCAAAGCTGCCGAAGAGATGCGTTCGCGTCTTAAAATGCAGCTCAAACGTTTAAGCGAAACCGGCACGGCAGAAGAACGTGAGCGCTGGCTCAAACATCTCTCCGAAATCGATGCAGCAAAGATCGGCACTATTCACTCATTATGCGAAAGCATACTTAAATCGTTTCCGGCAGAAGCAAAAATCGATCCTTCTTTTCAAATTCTCGACGATCTGGAACGGGCCGAATTACTTGAGCTAAGCATCGACGAAACATTACAAGAATCCTTGGTACAAGGTCAGAACAATGAATTAATCGACTACTCAATTGAAACTGTTCAGCAATGGTTGGCAGGCTTTCTCAAGGCACCGTTGCAGTATCAAGAAGCGCTACAACGTTTAGGCAGCTCTGATAGCGCTGACATAAAAGCATATGCCTCCGTATTCATTGAAAAACGCATAGAGCAAACAATCAATGAATTGCCCCACAACCCCGACTTCCAGAAAGAAGCAAACTATATAATCAACAACCCTTGGAGCGATCCAGGGAATCAGCTGGCGCTCAAACAACAAGAGATGCAGCGATTCATTGAAACTCTCAAAAATACAAGCGGACTCAATGCGCAAGAGCGTTGGCAAACCTTGCAAGAAGTCGCTGCCCAAGAATTAACTCGCGCCGGTGGCGTCCCGGGTAAAGATTTACGCGAAGCAATTAAAAGCATACGTAATCTTGCCAAAGAAAAATGCAGCTCATTGCAAGCTAATTTGAATGAAGCAGACGAAAAGGCTTTTCGCGTATTAGCTGCCTTGCTTAAGCTGGCAAAAACAGCTTTTGCTAAATATACCCAAGCAAAAAAGATCAAACAAAGATTAGACTTCGATGACTTAATCAGCAAAACTTCAAATTTACTTTTAAGAGAGGATTCCACGGCGCGTCATACTCTCAGCCGTGGCTTGCGTACCATACTAATTGATGAATTTCAGGATACCAATTGGACACAAGCACAGCTGCTTACTTCTTTAGCTTCCGGCGGAGCCAAGCTCTTTTTAATCGGAGACGACAAGCAGTCAATTTATCGTTTTCAGGGAGCCGATGTTGGTGTGTTCAACACATACGCCCGCATCGTCAGCGGACAAGCAAGCAAAGAAAAAGGAGCAACTTATCTTAGCGGCGCTGGCGAACTTCTAAGCTTAAGCTTGTCTTTTCGCAGCCATCCGCAAATCGTTGAGCTGGTAAACCATATTTTTGCTCAGTTGCTCGACTCCGCTGGTGCCGATCGTTCATTTGCAGCTAAATTCAACGGCTTAGCTGCATCCAGAGAGAATACACCTGAGGCTAGCCGCGTCGAGCTAATCAATTACAATCTTGAGACAGAAGCCGACGCAACCAGTATTGAAGCTGATCTTGTTGCTTCTTGGATTCAAGAAAAAATCAAAAAACAGATCCCTTTATTCGACAAAAATTTGGATTGCGAACGACCGCTAGAGTATGGCGATATCGCCATTTTAGTTTCGGATAATGCCGATTTTGCGCCACTGGAATCGGCTCTCGGTAAAGCTGATATTCCTTATGTCACCTATGCCGGTAAAGGTTATTTGGAACGCCAAGAAATTTACGATCTGGAGAATTTGCTCAAATGGCTTTCCTGCGAACAAGACAGCCATGCTTTATTTGGTGTTTTACGTTCACCGATATTTGGTTTTTCTGACGATTTATTGCACATCATTAAAACCACTTACCACGGTTCACTTTGGGCAGCCTTAAATGCCGAACTTAAGAACAACCAAGATCCGCGCTTGCGCCGGGCGCAAATGATTTTAAGAAGTCTTCTACGAGATCGCAATCATCTTAACCTTGCTGATTTGGTAAGAACTATTCTGCTTAAAACAAATTACGACGCTATTCTTCTTTGTATGCCGGGCGGCAAGCAACGCTCACGCAATATCTGTAAATTCTTGGCTTTGGCAGCCAAATATAACCATCTTTCTTTGTCTGAATTTTTACGCTCACTACAAGCACTGCGTGATCTGAATGTACGCAACCTAACAAATGCGCCGCTTGCCGCTGAAAATTCCGTAAAAATCATGACAATCCATGGCTCAAAAGGGTTGGAGTTCGGCGCTGTTCTTTTAGCCCGTTTATCTAAAAAGCTGCAACGCAGCAAACCCAAACTGTTAATCAGTAAAGATTTCGGCATCGCTCTTGATACAAGTAGAGACGCTGATGAAGATAAGCCGGCTTTTTATCTTGCCGCAAGCAGCCTCGACAGTGAAATGGAAATTGAGGAACGCAAACGTCTTTTATATGTAGCGACAACTAGGGCTCGCGATTATCTCGGACTGTTCATTCAAGATGATAGACGTTCCCGTCTTTCTTTTGCATCCTGGATCGAAGATACGCTTAAAGGACAAAATTATGTACTAGCGCGTACACCGGAAAGCTTGCAAGAACATTTGACTTTACCCGAAATCGCAGCAGCACCCAAGCCGGTCATACCGCCGATGTCTTTATCTTTGCTTGATGAATTACAACTACAAAACGAACAGGAGATGCACTGGCCTGACCGCTGGCAAAGTTTACTCCGCATCAGCCCGGCAAACGAAACAATCAAAATTCATCCGACAATTTTAGGCAGCTATTTTCATCTTTTGTTGTCCAATTTTTCTCAGGCAACAGCCACGCCTACACCTGAAAGTTTACTTGAACTCTGTTTTCACCATGAAATCGCGATCTGGCATCCACAATTACAGGAACATCTAACTTTTGAAGGCAAGCGTCTTTTCGAGCTATTTTTAAACAGCTCACTTAAAGAGCGAATCAAAAACAGCAAAAGACTGATTCATGAAACTCCTTTTGTACTTTTGGAAAATAGCAAGCTACAAAATGAATCTCGTCCGGATTTGATTCTGGAAGATAACGATGGCAGCTGGCATATCATCGACTATAAAACCGATCATTTCGAGCCCCAAGCTTTAGAACGACAGATCCGCCAGCACCAGGAACAACTAGCAGCCTATGTACAGGGATTTGAAAGTATCTCCGGCCATCAGGCTCAAGCCTGGCTATACTTCGCTCAGTTCGGACAACTTGAACAAGTAAAAATAAATATGACCACAGGGAGAAGCAGATGAACACAAAAATAAGCCCACCGACTTTACGCAAACTTTTAAATATCCCCGGCGATTTGCCAAAGTTAGCTAACGCCACCATTGTCGTAGTCGATGCTCAACGTGAATATCTTGACGGCAAATTGCCCCTTGTCGGCATTGAAAAAGCTCTCGCTGAATTAGCTACTTTGCTTGCTAAAGCACGTAAAGCCGGAGCTAAAATCGTTCATGTCAAACATTTAGCCGCCCCCGGAGCAGCCGTTTTCGATCCGGAACAACCCTATGTGCAAATTATCGATGCTGTAGCTCCGCTGCCTGGAGAAGCGGTGTTCGAAAAGTATTATCCGAACTCATTCAGCTCCACTGAATTCACAAACCATCTTAAAGAGCTTGGACAGGACGATCTGGTTGTTGCCGGCTTTATGACTCATGCTTGCATTAGCGCAACAGTTCGTTCCGCTCTTGATCATGGTTATAAAACAGTGGTAGTTGAATCAGCCTGCGCTACCCGCGATTTGCCAGGATCTGAAATGACCACAGTTCCGGCAAAAACTATTCATGAAACCACCATGGCCGCTCTTGGTGATTTATTTGCCACTATCGTTCCCAATGCTCAAGCTTTTAAGGAGTAACTCATGATTTCACTTAAGGATGCCCGGACGATTATTGCTGCTGCTGAAAAGAAAGCAAGTGAAATCGGACAACCGATGAATATTGCCGTAGTTGATGCCGGCGGTAATTTAATCGCTCATGTACGCATGGATGAAGCCTGGATCGGCAGCATCGATATTTCAATCAAAAAAGCATTTACATCCCGCGCTTTTGATATAGCAACAAAAGATTTAGCTGAACATGCCCAACCAGGCAAACAGTTTTATGGCATCCATGAATCAAACAACGGCAAGATCATGATCTTTGCCGGTGGTATTCCTTTGAAGAAACAAGGAAAAGTTGTTGGTGCAATCGGTGTCAGCGGTGGCTCCGGTGAGCAGGATCAAACTGTAGCTGAAGCCGGGGCAGCAGCTTTTTAGTTATTAAAGGTTCCTTTAATAAGGAATCTTGTTATTAAAAGATACCGTGCTATCCTTTAATAAGGAATCTTGCTATTAAAGGAACCTTTAATAAGATGCAGAGTAATCTAAAAATACGTCTGGGTGAGCGGATTCGCTGTTCTGTCGGCGACGAGGAACCTTATTGGGCTTTAGTACCCCAACCTCTGCCACCAAAAGCTCTCATATTGGAAGACTTGCAAAGCTTGATTGAAAAAGCAAGCCAGGCTTTAGGACGCTTGGACGGATTAACAACGATACTGCCTGATACACAACTATTTCTTTATATGTATGTGCGGAAGGAAGCTCTTCTATCTTCTCAAATCGAAGGTACTCAATCATCCTTATCAGACCTTTTGCTCTACGAAAGCGAGGAATCTCCTGGCGTCCCGCTAAATGATGTTCAAGAAGTTTCCAACTATGTAGCAGCAATGAACTACGGACTAAAAAAACTAAGAACGGGAGCTCCACTATCCTCTCGTCTAATTAGAGAAATCCACGAAGTTTTAATGACCGGTGCTCGCGGCGGCAGTAAGTCTCCAGGTGCATTCAGAAGAAGTCAAAACTGGATTGGCGGAACACGTCCGGGAAACGCGACTTATGTTCCTCCGCCCCCAAATCGTGTTATTGATTGTATGAGCGATCTAGAAAAATATCTGCACAATAAGAATGACAAATTACCGCTACTAGTTCGGACAGCACTAATACACCATCAATTTGAAACAATCCATCCATTTTTGGACGGCAATGGCAGATTGGGCAGACTATTGATTACACTTTTACTTTGCTCTGAAGGTGTGTTATCAGAACCCATTCTTTATTTGAGCTTATATTTCAAAACCAACCGACAAGAATATTACGAGCAATTACAGCAAGTCCGTGAAACTGGAGATTGGGAAAGTTGGCTGAAGTTTTTTCTTACAGGCGTACACGATATTGCCCTGCAAGCAGCCGGTACTGCTCGTGAAATCTTATCCCTAATTCAAATCGACAGAGCCAAAAGCGCCGAAGTAGGAAGAGGTTCTGGTTCTGCTATGCAAGTGCATCAATATCTCGAGAAAAAGCCACTAGCTGTAATACCGGAAGTAGTAAAAACTTTAGGATTAACGACTCCCACTGTTACCACGGCTTTGAAGAATCTTGAACAAATAGGTATTGTCAAAGAAGTCACAGGTAAACAAAGAGGGAGAATTTTTGTTTATGAGGCTTACCTCAAAATATTGGAACGCGGCACAGAACCATTACGCCGATAATATTCCTGCTTACCGCTCCATATGCAACAAATAAACATCTGATTTACTGTTCAAGTTTATCTGTGGCTCAAAGTTCAATCGAACTTTTAATACGCTAAATTCAACCGGAACTTTACCTTTGTAGCTTGCATAAGACAAAGCTTCCCACCAGGGTCTTGCTAAAAAGAGCAGGCGCAGAGTCGGTGGTTTGGCTCCGGCCGGCAAGGGCAATAATTCATCAAAAGAGAATTTTTGTCCTTGCCCATCAACCTGGATCTTCTGCGGTGCCAAAGGAGCAAAGGTTTCTTTGCCATCGGCCCAAGTTTCAATTAAAGCAACACTACCTATGCCTTGCCCTGCCGTCGAGCGACAAGTGCCGGAGACTTTAATATGTAAGGTCGCCGGGCAAGAAGCTTTGCTGAGTTTATACGACAAAGGCACTACTTTCATTCTTTCAGCAGCAGCTAAGCCCACCTGCTGATTCGGTAGCGAAAGCTCAATCATCTCTTGCGGAAGTGCAGCACTCTCTTTATCTAAAGCTAAAAGAAAAGCTCTTGGGCGCAACCATTCAGATTTAAAATCCGGTTTGCCCGGCCAAACGTTAGCACGCATTTCACCAGGTGAGTTAGCAAAGAAGCCTTTGCTCCAGGAGAATTCGCGCACTGAAAGTTCATGGTTGCATTTGTTATGTTCATCAACAAAATCAGCAAATAACTTGCTGCAAACAGGAAATTTAACTGTATTACGCTCACCTGTTTTCATAATTTCAGCTGGAATTAAAGCAGCACGCCACTGCCTGAAATTCAAAAAAGAACGATTGCTCGAATAAGCAAAAGCAGCACCATAAGTTAGATTCTCCCGTGAGCTTGAATCAATCGACCAGAGCGGTAAAAAGTTCAGCTTGCACAAACGTCCGTTTATTTCAGTCGTCATTCCCTCAGCTGTATCAACATCGATTACCATAATCAACTGTTTTTGCGCCATCTCGGAAGGCAGATCAACATACATTGTTTTCAGCTGGTTTTGATTATCCGTAGATTTAACTACACCTTCCATACTGGAAAATCGATCCCAACAAGAAGCAAAACAACAAACCGTAGAAACGGCACCAATTGCCAAAAGCCAAGGTCCAAGAGATTTTTGCTTTAGAGACAACATAAAGAGCCAAATTGACAACACTATCAATCCGCTGATTACTAATGACGAAACTAAAGCAAGTAATTCCGGTCCGATATCACAAGCAAATGAAGTAAATTGCCAGGAGCTTTTAGCATACAACTGCTCAAGAATGAAAGCAGCAGCCGGGGGTAGAATCATCGCTACAATCAAAGTTGCGCGCCGCCAAAGATTTGGCTGATGACGAGCATAAATAAAACCGCAAGCAGCCAGAATCATCAGTGAAGGAATCGCTGCAGCAAAATAGCGGCTCATTGTAATAAATACACAACTAACGAATTGGTAGACAACCAATATGCCAAGAATTCCGGCCGAGAAAAGGCGACTGGAATCTCGTCTTTGCCAGCCTTGTTCAAATAATTTGAAAAAGCCGAATAAGGCCGCAAGTAAAATTATTTGATGCAAAAAGCGTTGCGCCGGAAATGTCATACCCCAAACCGGCAATTGAAAATCATTCCACGGCGAATCGATCAGGCGCGCCGGTTTACGCAAAAGCAAATAAATAAACGCCGCCGGATGATTGCCTGCTTCAGCCATGGTCTGCTTGAAAGCTTCACTCATGCTTAGCTTAAAGCGATCCGGATGGCTAACATTTTCGGAAGGAAGCATATCCCAGCCGTCAGAGGACAAATTGGTCCCAGCAAAAATATTCCAAGCGCCATAACGATCTACGGTAATCGAGGGGGTGCCGGTACAAATCTGCTTGCACAATACCCATGGTGCTAAAGTAACAAAAAGCGCCAGCAAAAACCCGCCTAAAGTGGCTTTATGAAAAACATGTTTTTGCTTTCCAATTTTGGTTGTAAAAAAGATCAGCGGTAAAAGCAAGAACGGTAAAAGAATCACTGTCGGTCGAGCCAACAAAAGCAACGACAGTAATACTCCAAGCAAAATTCCAGCGCCAAAGCGGGTTTTGTTGGAGAGCGCTGATGTCATCGCATTCCATTCTTTGAATAGATACCAGGACAACATTACAGCAAACCAAACAGTAAGATTGATCAAAGGTAGCTCGGACAACGGTCTCCCAGCATTAATTGTTAGTCCGGCATAAACCAGGGAGAGAAAAGTAGCTAAACAAGCTGTTTTTAGATCAGCTACTAATCTTGCGAGAAGCCAAATACCGGTTACGCTACCAGCACTCATGAGAATCATGCTGGTAGCAGCTACACTCCAATTTTGCGAGCCAATCTCTTTAACAGCCAGAGTGTAAGCACAAGCCAAATAGCCGGTAACAACCGGACCAGTTTTACAAATTTCAGCTAGATTTGGTACCGAGGCTAAAAGTTGCAAACGCTCAGACTCGGCAAATCCAGCAGCACAATAGTGAATTAACTTCGACAGATTCTCCGCTTGGCAAAAATTTTGCAACGAAGCTGCCACCCAGAGATAAGCTTGTGAATCGAACAATAAGGTCATGTTCGGCAAGCCTAATAGAAAAACATGCACAGAGAATGCTGTCACGCTTAAAACAAAAACACCGATCAGCCAAAAGAGAGTCGGCAAGGATGCCCTTGTGATCATTGCGTCACGCCATGCTGCCCTGTCGCCAATCGTGAAGCCGGCGCTATTTTTGTTGATAATGCCCGAAAGAATTTAACACCACCGTTGCCGTTCATATGCACTGAATCAGCAAAATCAGTTTTAGAAAATATTGCAGTATCATTCAAATCGATAAATCGAGCTTGATACTTATTTGTCAAACCAAGAACACGCTGCTTATAACTGTCATAAAATCCCGGCGGCATCAGCTTCACGTTGTCCACAGTCAAAGGCATATTAACTAAACAAAGCTCAATACCCTCAGTTTGGCAATAACGTAATAAACGCTCTAAGAAAGCAACTTGTACTTCAAAAAGTTTCGGCTTGAAAGCACGATAACGCATTCTATATTCAGCCGAATTATCATCATACTTATATTCTTTGTCCGGCATCACCATCAAATCATTTATGCCTTGATCTTCAGGCAGCTCAAGCAATGCCTGACGACGTACAACAAAAGGCGTATGCACTTCATCCGGATTTTGGAAGCCGGTCAAATGCTTAAGCAAGGCTTGTACATAATGATGCTGCAAATAAACAAAATCGAGACGATGTTCGTAAATCGGACTGACACAGGCAAGTCCATATTCCACTTGCTCCCAAAAGGTCGGACGCGATTGCCAGGCAACATCTTTCAATCCGCCTAGACGGCTCATATAACGGAATGTCTCAGTACTTGCCGGACTGGTTAAAGTGTTATCCATAAAATCACGAGGCGCAATTCCATAAACTAAAAGTTTTGGTTTTTTCTGGCCGACAAGCAAAGTTGAAGTAAGAGCGTATGCATCCGAAACCATTTGCCCGCCAATGGCAAAAGCAAAAGTACGAATTTTATTGCCGCTTTGATTTTGCCAAAGCTCTTCAAGTAACGAAGAGCGATGATGCACAGCTACATTTTGCGGCAAATTCAAATAAGTAGCGTCACCGTTGTGCAAAGCAGCCATCATCAAAGATGAGCCCAATAAAACCACATCAGGTTTTTCAGTTGACTGATGAAAATCACGCACTGCCCACCAAACCCAGCTGCGATTTGGTGAATTGTAAGCACTTAAACGCAAATAGGGATAGGCAGCTTTGAAAGCTAGATCCAAACAGATAAATCCAAAACAAGCCCAGACAAGATAGCTTGTCGTCATCACTTTAGTTAGATTTTTCCAGAATTGATTCATGCTTAGAACTGAAAATAAATGAAACGTGGGGATTTATCAGGAGAGAACACAACAATAATAAACATCATGACGCAGCAATAAATTGCTTTTGCCGGAACAGGAACACGCTGGAGCCATTTTTTGTCGTTGATATAACCCATCAGGATATGAGCTACGGCAAGAAGCGGCAACAAAATGTATATGGATGGATAGATCAGCGGATAATTGATCGCCGGCAAATTCATCGCTGAAGACAAGCCCGGGTTAAGCATTTTACTTAAAATGCTCAAGCATGATTCAGTGGTTTCGGCACGAAAGAAAACCCAGCCGATACAAACAGCATGAAAAGTGACAAGCATAGAAAGCCAACGTCCAATCTTGCTTTCAAATAAGAGCGAAAGCGGTTTTACGTTTTGACGGAACAAGCTGAACTCTTTATGCAAAACAAGCAAAAGCCCGTGATAGGCTCCCCAAAAAAGAAAATGCATTGAAGCTCCATGCCAGAGCCCGCCTAGAGTCATGGTCAAAAACAGATTGCGATAATTGAGCCATTTGGAACAACGCGATCCGCCAAGCGGAATAAATAAATAGTCGCGCAACCAAGTGGAGAGCGAAATATGCCAGCGGTGCCAAAATTCAGCAATATTGCCCGCCAGATAAGGCAGATTAAAGTTAATCGGCACTTTGTAGCCAAACAGCTTAGCCGAACCGCGAGCGATATCCGTATAACCGGAGAAATCAAAATAGATTTGAAAAGCAAAGGCGTAAGTAAAGACCCAAAGATCTAGCCCGCTAAAAAGTTCAGGATTGGCAAAACCACCTTGAACGAAAAAAGCCAAATTATCGGCAATCATTACTTTCTTGAATAAACCAAGCAAAATAAGCGAACCGCCTTCGTCCAGATAAGATACGGAAAATTTTGCTTTCTCCAAAAATTGCGGCACAAAGTCTTGATAGCGTTTAATCGGTCCGGCAATTTGAGTCGGGAAGAAACTAGCAAAAAGAGCAAAGCCTAAAAATGATTTGACCGGCTGGCTACCGCGATAAACATCAACTACATAATGAATAAACTCAAAAACAAAGAATGAGATGCCTAAAGGCAAAACGATATCAAAGGGCAACGGCGGAATGTTAATACCGGCAGGCTTAAGAGCCGAAGCCAACGTATCATCCAAGAAATGCGCATACTTAAAGTAGGCCAGGGTGAGCAGATTTGCCACCACAGCCAATATCATCCACATTTTTTTGCGGGCCGGCTGCGAAGCAATCAGTAAACCGGCAAAATAATTGAGAACTGTCAGGCCTAAAATCAAAAGAATATAGATCGGTCGCCAGCTCATATAAAAAACGTAGCTAGCTATAAGTAGAATCGGTACGCGCAACCGTTGAGGGCACATCCAAAAAAGGACGAACACCACGGGTAAAAAGACTGCGTATTTCAGTGAGTTAAAGAGCATTGCCAGGTTATCAGCAGGTCTTGTCAATGATAGCGATGCCCGACCGTAAAAGTCCAGACAGTATGACTATGACCTAGTTAATAATTGGGCTGAATTGTCACCTGTCCGGCTTTACGTTTATGCAAACGTTCCCGCCATTTAGCATGCTCAGAACTTTCTTCGATTAAGCCCATGTCTTCAAGCTGCCACATGACATCGCTATGATTTTGCTTCAGATCTTCACGTGGCATAGTAACCACTTCTTTTAAATCGACGATTGTATCGTTAAATCCAGGCTCACCTTTCCAAACCCAGATAAACCCTCCTGGCTCACCAATATAAATACGCATACTGGCTACCAGCAAGACAAGCAAGAAAAGAAGCGCTATTTCAGAGACAATCGGTTTTTTCAAAATCTATTAACCAGAAGTAATCTGTTTAGATTCTCGCCCAGGTGCCAACAAAATACAACTATTCCTAACAAGAAACCCCAATGAATAACATCAGGGTTTCTCCAGGCGAGGAGTCAGAGGTATAGCCCTGGTGGGATTAATCCAGGGATGTGAAATAATTACGCGTTTTGCAAAATCATGCCTGTAAGCATGTGCCAGCGTTTACTGAGCAAGCTTCGCAGCTCCTCAATACAAGGAATTTTGGCATTGAGACTTTCACCGTCCACAGTAATTTGTGGCGCAGTTTCATGTTCAACTTCTTTGAGTTCGACCGGACAGGGCAATCGCTCTTCGGCAATTACCGTTTCCAATAGATTCAGCGCCTTCCTGTACGAACTGCATCCGGGTGTGTAAAGTAGTTCTACACGCATAATATGGATCCTCCCTAACTGGTGGAAAAACTTGAGGGATAGGGACGCCGAAGACGAACTTAAGCTCGACTTTTGTATTTAAGAGCTACCGTCCAGCAAATATAAAAAAATTGTTGCGGGACCATAGAAACAAGTATAAGGACAAGTCTTTTTTTGCCAAGGATCCAAATTCTCACATTAATGATTAACACCAACTAAGAAAGGGGCGCTTTTGTTTTCCGAGACAGTACAAGCCGAAGGACACTTAATTGATTCGGATATTTTGACCAAAATATTCGACATCATCATTGCTTGCGAAAGCACTTATGAAGTACTTGAGTTTCAAATCGGCAAAACAAACGATGAAGTATCGCGCATACTGTTGAGCGTCAACAGCAAAAGCAAAGAGTCCCTCGAACAAGCATTAGGCGATCTTTTGCTGCTCGGCTGCCGCCCGATTGAAGAAAACGACGCGCACTTGAAACCTGCCGAGAAAAACGCTTGCGTACCCGATGATTTTTATTCGACGACCAATCATCGAACAACAGTACGCCACCAGGGGCAATGGCTAACTGCCAGCGCGCAAAGAATGGATGCCGTGATCTGTATCGAAAACGGACAAGCTATTTGCCGCAAGCTCAGAGATGTAAAAAAAGGCGATTCAATAGTTTGCGGCCATGAAGGGATTCGGGTGATGCCCGAATTCAAAGAACGAGATCGCATGGGCTTCGCTTTTATGTCCAACGAAATATCCTCCGAACGGCGCGTGGAAACATCGGTAAAAAAAATCGCCGAAATGATGCGCCAAATCAAAAAAGAGAAAGGCAAAATTGTTTTTGTCAGCGGACCGGTAGTAATACACACCGGCGGCAGCATCTATCTTTCACAACTAATCAAAAGCGGTTATGTCAGCGCACTTTTGAGCGGCAATGCGCTAGCCGTTCATGATATCGAGAACGCTCTTTTCGGCACTTCACTGGGAGTCGACTTAGAGCACGGATTGCCGATTCATGAAGGTCACAAAAATCATATGCGGGCGATTAACACAATCAATCGCGCCGGCAGCATCCCGGAAGCGGTCAAACAAGGCATACTTAAATCAGGCGTTATGCACGACTGTGTAAAAGCGAACATTCCTTTTATATTGGCCGGCTCAATTCGCGACGACGGTCCTTTGCCCGAAACGTTAATGGATTTAGTGCAAGCTCAAGATCAATACGCCAAACATCTGCAAGACGCTCATATGGTTATCTGTCTTTCTTCAATGTTGCACAGCATCGCTGTCGGCAACATGCTTCCTTCATGGGTCAAGACCGTATGCGTGGACATCAATCCGGCTGTGGTGACCAAACTTTCGGATCGTGGCTCAGCTCAAGCTATCGGCATTGTCACCGACGTCGGCTTGTTCGTAAATATGCTCGCTCGCGAACTGGCTAATTAGTCGGCAACCGACTGCGAAGACAGAGAGCTGGTCGTATTGGCCAACTGTTCTTCTTTTTCCAAAAGGTCTGTTAGCATCCAATTGAAGATTGTTTTTGTTCCAAGCTCCGGAGCCAGTTCATCCTTTAGCTCTTTCGAATAACGCCGCGGACGATAACCGTCAACGAAAGTAATGTGATCGATTTGACGGAAGACCCGTCCTTTTCTCACATCGACATTTTTGCGGATTGTGGACATGTCTCGCTCATCAGCAATCGGGCTGTCAGCCAAAACTTGAGACGGCAGGAAAAGAGCACTGACTACAGGAGTAATCCCGTCGTTCAAACCATAACGATCGCTGCCCAACAAAATCGGCTTCTGTCCTGACTTGTCGGCAACAACCATCCGTCCCATTTCATAGTTTAAAGCCCGCAAAACCGAATGTTCGAAACCTAAATGGTAAGGCAGAGTGCAAGTGGCAAACCACCAAGGCCATTTAATTGCGTTCATAATTTTGCTTGATCGGTGCGGTGTTACATAATGGGTCAATAAATAACCGCTGTAACAAACCAGCTTCTTTTTGTCGACTTGCAAATGTTCGTTCAGTTTCACTATGCGCGGATTGCTCATGCGTGGAGTGCTGAGTTCACCGGTGACATGAAAGGGGAACCAAGTCGAGAATTTACCGATGGTCGGAATACCGTTATCCGAATTATCCCAGCGCAAATCTTCAAGCAGGTTCGGATGTCGATCGAAATAAAGACGATAAGAGAGACAAAGATCACCACGCACCCAAGGCACATCATGATTTTTGATAATGCTGTAACGCAACCAATCAAAGCAGAAAAGCGGCGACCCATGGAAGGGTGTGCCTAGAGTCATCACTCTTTCTATACACGAGTTTGTAGCTATATCTTCTAAAGCATCCTGAACTACGTTACCGCCCATACTCAAAGCCATAACCGTAATCGGTTTACCACCGGTAAATTGGGAAAGCTCGATCACGGCTTTCTTAAAATGGGGCCTAACCGCAGACAACCGAACATATGTGTTGTAGCGCGCATAATAGATTTTGAAATTCTTGCTGAACTCCGGATCCTTCAAAAAATTACGAACAACAACTTCCCAGCGAAATCCTTCACGAAATTCACCACGCAATCCATGCACCATCAAAAGCGGCTTGCGGTTGCCAATAGGCGTTTCGTCGTGCTGATAGATCTGAACGTTGGACGGTGCAACCTTTAATTTTGAGGCTGGCGGCGGCAAGGGATAAGACGAAAACTTGAACGCCGGAGAAGCCGCTTGGACGACCGTTTTAGAGTCCAAAGACTGATGTGCTAAAGCTTCTTTTCCGAACAAAAAGAGGCTTAAAATCATGATGCTCACAAACCAAATGGTGAGCTTTTCTATTCGCAAGTGGTACATTATCAAGGTTACAACTCAAGCAAATGGCTTGAAAATAAAGAGCACAAGTTACTAAGAGTAGCAGACTCCCGGTCAAAGCAATCTAGAGAATTTACTGTTGAGATATTTAGCATGACAGAAAACATTCTACTTTACTTCTCGGATACTGGTCGAGGGCACCGCAGTGCGACCGAAGCTCTCCAAGAAGCGCTGGAAATTGTCGCCAAAGATGAATTTCCAGGTAAAGCAATCAACATAATGGCTGAGCCGGTCGCCGAAAATTCCCATCCGCTAAATCGCAACTTTGTCGCTCTTTACAATTATCTTCTGCGCCATCGCCAGAATTTAATGAAGTACTACTATCTCTTTCTGCATGTAATCCGCCCTAACGAATCCCGGCTCGGTTACCAACTGGTCAAAAATCATCTGCAAGAACAGCTTGTTCGTTGCAAACCATCAGTTGTCGTTTCGATGCACCCAATGACCAATCATTACACCGCCAGAGCCATGCATGATGTTGGGCTTCAGGGTGAAGTGAATTTTGTAATCGTGATTACGGACCCAAACAAAGATCTATGGCGCGGCTGGGCTTGTGCTGATGCCGACATCATAATTGCTCCCAACGAGCTGGTAAAAGAAAAGCTCATGGAATGGGGGATCAAAGAATCACAAATTCGCGTTTGCGGCATGCCGATTAATCCTGAATTTCTCAAAAAGTCTACAGTTTCGCGCGAATCATTCCTGGCACGCCTAGGTCTGTCACCCGATCTACCGACTTTATGCATAAACGCAGGCTGGGCTGGTGGCGGCAATATGCTAACCGCATATAAGGCTCTGAATAAAGTGACCAGTCCGCTGCAAGTGATTTTTCTTTGCGGACACAATGCCGAGCTTTATGAGCAAGCAAAAGTGTTAGCCGAGCAATCGCCTGTTCCAACGACTGTACTGCCTTTCCTCGACACAATGCCCGACTTAATGAGTGCCGTTGACGCTATGGTCACCAAAGCCGGCGGTCTGACAACTTTTGAATGTATTGCCAAACGTTTGCCGATGATTTTAGACGTTATCACCGAGCCAATGCCCCAAGAGCGCGGCACCGTTGATATTCTTTGCGAACAAGGCTTAGCTAAGCGCTTGCACCATCCGGAAGAGATCGTCAATTTAGTCAACGGACTTAAACGTAGCGAAAATCGCGAAGCAGAAGCGCTGCCAGCAAAATATTGTTTCAACAAACCTGAGGCAGTATTCGAAATATCCCGTACCATCCTCAAAGCTTCAATAAATGGAAGTTGCGATGACGATATTTCGGAGTCTGACTTTAACAAAACAAGCGAAAGCCAGCCTGACCGAACTTAAGTCTGAGGCAGGCGAAAATCCCCGGCATGCATTACTATAAGTGCAGGAGGTGGCCAAGTGCAGCTTTCGGTAAAACAGTACGGCGACAGCAAGGCCAACCAAGGCGACATCATTCTTATTCATGGCACGGGTGCCCGGGCCGAAATGTGGCAGCCACAAATCGACCTCCTAGTCAGCTTGGGCTATCGCTGCATCGTCCCTGATTTACGCGGTCACGGCGAAAGCCATGAGCCACAAGAAAAAACCGATATTCATGTTCATATGCAAGATCTTCTCGAAACTTTGGAAGGTCTCGACGTACGCTTCCCGGCAGTTTTTGCCGGACATTCTTTAGGCTCAATCATCTCTATAGAGCTAGCTCATCGTCGCCCGGAAATGTTCGCCAAAATTCTCGCTGTATCAATGCCGGGAAAAGTCCCTAACTTAACCGTCAAAACATTTCGCTTATTACTGGGCTGGCCTTATCGTCAAATAAAAGACACACACATCCATCGCAACTTAGGCTGGCGAGAGCGCGTACTGATCGACACGGATCATTTTAGTCTTTCACAAATTGTCGAGAATTTTGCTCATTTGAACTACACAAAAGCCGTACCGCCGGTGACTTGCCCGGTTCACTTTACTGTCGGGCGCCTGGACGTCGTCGCACCTTACGCTTCAGTGAAAGCGATGCACAAAATCGTGCCAAACAGCACTTTCCATGTAATCGAATGGGCCGGACATAATTGTATGGACAGCCAAACAAAAAAATTCAACCAGTGGTTTTTAGAGAAGTTAAAAAACTAAGCTATAGCTTAAAAGTATTTTTCAGCCAAGACCAAATACCTTGGGACGATTGATTCATCAACTGCTCAAGAGTTGGTCCTGAAACTGCTTCCTGCTGTACTTGACGCGGAGGCTGCTCGGCTGGCAACAGTCGCCCTAAAAGCGACAAGCTGTATTGCAAATCTTTTGGTTCCATAATATCCGGACGGCGTGCCCGCAGAACCGTTTCCGCATCTTGGGCTCCGGCCAATTTCCGACGCTCCGAATGTCCATCAGGCATAAAGAGCTGGCCTTCGCCGGTTTGCTCTGAATACATAAAGGCTTCGCCTGGCTTTAAGTTCTGGGTGCCATGCTCAAGCAGATAACGCATTCGCTTAGAAATGGCGTCTTCCGGTGGTAGCGGAGGAACTACAGCAGTTTTTGCCGCGCTTGGTGTAATAGTTCGCAATTGGTTGCGGGCAACCAAACAACTTTGATCCGTATCGACAATCGGCTTCATATAAGAGAATGCGCCGGATTTAGTGTTCTTGTTTGTAAGAACGGTCAAACCGGAAGAAGGGGATTTTTCCGGCTCAGCAGTTTCAACTGGCGGCAAAGGCGTTGTCGGCACAACACTCTTCTCGAAATAACTATTCATCGCCGCCGCTACCGGAGCGGGGACTTTATTTTCCAAAAGCGGACGATTGAGCTGGACCGGTTCCGGGGCAATTTGCTCAGTTTTAGCAATAGGCACCGGCTGCGGCAACAAAGCTTCGGCCAAAGTATTAGCCGCTTGCATAGCTTTCGGCAGCACTGTCTCCGTTTGACTGAGAATTTCTTGAATTGCTTGCGGCAAAGCCGGTACTACTTCTTCTTTTTGCAACGGAGCCACCGGTAATTCAGGTGTTTTAGCTTTATTATCCATTGCCGTCGGCAGGGCCATCGGTCTTAATTGTTTAATCGCTAAGTCCGGCAATTTAGGCAATGGCGCTCTCTCTCGTTCAAGATTGATCGCCGAAGGCTGAGGTAAATCGCTTCTTTCTTTTTTAGCTAGACGCAAAGCCGGAGTTGGCACTACATTACCAAGCTTCTTGAATATACCGGCAATATCCATAGGCAACGGTTTAGGCGAATTTTTTTCTGGTGCTACCTCTTCAACAGTTTTGAAGTCAGGGACGAATCCGGATAGTGTGGCGGTAGCCTGCTTCCACAAAGATTGCAAAAATGTTGGCTTCGTCGTTTCGTCTTCGGCAGAGGCATCCAACGGCAAAGTTTCCGGGGCAAAAACATCAATATTTTTGGAAACATTTTCCTCAAGCAAGCCGTATTTTGATTCCGGTTCTCTTGCCGGCTTAAGCGGGATACTTGCTGCTACAACTTGCGGCTTATTCTCTGCCGGTTTGGCAAAAAATCCTTTTATGTTGCGCACCCAGGAAGAGAGCATTTCTTCTTGCTCTTCCGTTTGTTCTATCGGCGGCTTTTCCGGCTTAGCACCGGATTTGGTGTTATCTCCCCGCTTAAAAATACGTGCCCAACCGAACTTCTTCTTTTTGCTATCAGTCTTGATTGTTGTCAGATCGGACAAATCAAGAGACGGAGGAATAGGCGGCTCGCTTACTGGCGCGGCGGCTACTTGCGGACCAGCGGCAATGGCCAAAGCCTCAGCTACCGCCGGAGATAACTTAGCCGGATCGGCATCAGCGGCTGGCGCTTCACTTTCAACCGTTGGCTTAACCGGATCAATAACAAAAGAAGGAGTGGGAGCCGGTTCGACTACCGGTGCCTTCGGCTCCGGTGCTACCGTATTAAAATACAGCACTTTACCCGCTTCAGCTGCAGCAGCAACGACATTGCCTCCGGACAGATGAAGTTGGGCAAGCAAATTACGCGCTTCGCTGTAGGCAGGTGATATAGCTAAAGCTTGTTCCAGAGCCGAGATAGCGAGCTTAGTGTTGCCTCGTTGCCGAAAGATCAAAGCTTGTTCATAAAAAGCTTTTGTCTGACGCGGGTTTTCCTGGACAGCCAAAATAAACTCAAGCAGAGCTTTTTTAAAATCGCCATTTTGTTTGGCAAGCAAACCTTTTTGCATATGGTTTGCCGGATAAGTATTACGCACCGCCGCCTTAATCTGACTGGCAGAAATCGGTACAGTCACCGCGGCTCGATTCGATTGCGACATAATCGGCAAAGGCAAGCCGGCAACTTTTTTCTTAGGTGGCTCGGCTTGAGCTGCCGCTCCAGCAAGACTCAGAAGCAGCAACAGAGAAATTTTCGTTTTAGCCAGCTGCCGCATTAAACCACCTACCATGACCACGCTCTAATATTACTCTATGAACGGATCACACAACGCTCCAATCTGCGGAACATTTTTATCCAACGTGGTTCAACTTGCGTTTTCAAGGGCCAGACCAAAACGGTCTTCATCCCAGCACGATGACCACCAAGAACATCAGTCAATGGGCGATCGCCAATAACTGCTATTTGGGAAGCCTCCAAACCAAACTCTTTTAAAACTTTGAAAAAAGCTTGTCGACTTGGCTTAGCAGCATAACCAATAACCGGCATTTCAAGCACTTCTTGCGCTTTCTTTAGATAAGGCTCTTTTTTATTGTTGCTGACGATGGCAATTTTGAAATGCAAACGAGCAAATTTCAACCATGCCGCCACTTCATCACTAAGAACTCCGCTTCTTGGAGCGATAAGAGTCGAGTCAAGATCAAAAATCAAACCGGCAATACCGTCCGCTCTCAACCTTTCCAGATCGATATCGGTTACGTCACCGTTAATTAAATATGTGGGGCGAAGAATGACCATGAAACTTAAGTGCGGCTTATGTACTTTTTTGAATTCTTCCACATTTCCAACAATTTTGAAAGCGACCTCAAGCCTTCTTCCGGTATAAAATGACAGATTCATCTTGGTCATTAGCGAATGAAACCCGTAGCCGATCTTTTACCGTTGCGCCACATTGCCATCATCATGGACGGCAACCGCCGCTGGGCCGACAAAAAAAGATTGCCGCGCCTGCTTGGTCATAAAGAGGGTGTGCAAGCTTTAAAACGGCTGGTCAAGCACGTCAGCAAAAGGCGCCTTGAATATATGACTGTCTACGCATTTTCCAGCGAAAACTGGCAGCGCGGACAAGAAGAAGTCGATTATTTGCTCAAACTTTTTGCCCAAGTCCTCACCGAAGAGCTGGAAGAACTTTCCTCAGCCGGGGTTCGCTTACGTTTCATCGGTCATTTAGAAGGTATGCCGAAAAATCTAAGAGACAGCTTTGCCCGTTCCATGGAACAAACCAAAAACAACAAAGGCTTGAACTTGCAAGTAGCTTTAAATTACGGTTCTCGTCTCGAGCTTAGCCAAGCGACAAAACAGATTGCCGAAGATCTGCAAAAAGGATTGATCACTGCCGAAGAGATAACACCGGATTTAGTATCATCCTATCTTTACACTAAGGGGCTGCCGGATCCGGACTTGCTTATACGTACAGGCGGAGAAATGCGCCTTTCCAATTATCTGCTTTGGCAAGCGGCTTATACCGAGCTTTATGTTACAGAAACGATGTGGCCGGATTTCGACAGCAAGCAATTCGATCTGGCAATCGAAGAATTCGCCCAAAGACAAAGACGTTACGGCGGCGATTAACTAAGCTAGTTTCGGCTTCAAAGTATTGATCTGTTCTTCAACCGAACGAATCAAACCTTCAAGATTAATCTTCTGGCCTTTGGCCGTCAGAGCGACCAAATAATGTCCGCCGATTTGGCAAAAGTGCAAAATACCTTGATCAGTCAATAAGGTCATTTGTGAAAGATTGCCGCGATTCATACGCTGCAAAGAGACATCGTTATTGGAAAAAAGCGTGGCGCTGAGAGCGCCTAAAGTTGCTATGTCCATTTCAGCAGGCAAACTGCTCGAGACTACGGAACCGTCAGCCCCGATAAGCAGGCAGCCCAGTATTCCGTGCTTGCCGTTCAAGGCCGTCAAAAGCGCTTGAATTTCTGCCGAATCAGCCATGCAAAGCCTCCTTCACAACTGTTGTCTTATTCAATCTCAATTCTTCCGTCCACTCTGGGGCTTGGTTGCCGGAGCTTTGCTGTCGGCAGCCTTAGCTGAGGCATCGGCTTTTTTATCTTTCTCGTCAACGTTGAGCTTCTTTAGTTTCAAAACTTCCACCCAAGGATCGTCAAGAGCAGCACTAAAAACTTTGCCTGTGATTTCCAGCGAATCACCATCTTTTAAAGTAGCTAAAAGCTGGGTATCAGGATCCTTTTCTTTCGGAATAGCCATAGCCAATTTAAGCTCGGAAAGTGGCACGTGTCCTTTTGAACGCAAAATCAAAAAAGAAAGATGTGTCTTGGAAGCACGAAATGCCGGCTTATAATCGAGGGCCAAATTGCTGAAAGCAAAGAAGCCGGCGTTAAATTTGACGTTTTTACCCATGTATTCATGGGGCTTGGCAACGAGATCTTCTGCCGAACAAGAAACCACGTTTTCAATTACAGGCTCCGGAGCCGGCTTCGCCGTATCTTTAGGAGCAGCTGCTTTTTCACTCTTGTCAGCAGCCGGTTTGACAGCCGGTTTCGCAGCTGAATTTTGAGCGTTGGCTGGTAGCCCCAAAGAGGCAAGAACAACAACCAGAGACAAGGAAATAGATATACAAAAGCTATTCATTTGATTAGTGTCACTTTTTTTCAAGAAGCCAACTCGAACAATTGATCATATTACCAGAAGCTCATCATGCTTGCTGGCAATCAAGCGATATCATTGATGTTGCCGGCAACAATTTTACGCCGCAGCAAAGACTGACGCCGTACTTCCGGCGCAAGTCGTTAACATTAACAGAGGATGATAATGACTGGCAGCGAACTGACAGCTCAAGCACAACCAAAAAATGAAACGGCGCCGCTTTCAGCAATGATGCGCCAATATTTGGACATCAAATCGCAAAATCCTGATGCTTTGTTATTTTTTCGCGTTGGCGATTTTTATGAACTGTTTGATGAAGATGCGCATGTAGCGGCAAGAGAGCTGGAAATTACTTTAACCGGCAGACCGGAACCGAGCTATCCTAACGGTCGCATGCCGATGGCTGGAATACCGGTCAAAGCCTATGAGGCTTATATCGGTCGACTTATAAATAAAGGTTACTCAGTTGCCGTATGCGAACAGGTCGGTGTTCCTGGCGCAACCAAAGGACCGATGGAGCGACAGATAAGCCGGATCCTGACACCAGGTACGGTGCTAGAGTCAAATCTTTTACCCTCCCGTGAAAGCAACTATTTAGTGGCAATTCAACGCAGTTCCGACAACGGAGATCTGTGGGGACTTGCCGCAGTCGACGCCTCTTGCGCCGAGTTTCTTGTCAGTCAAATGCCCGAAGATAAATTGCTTTTGGAACTCGGTCGTTTAGCGCCAAAAGAGATTCTCGTTCCTAAAAAAACAGTGAGAAGCGGTCCTCACGGTCTGGCGCAAGAAGTTTTTGACGCACCGCCTGTAATATCGGAGCGCTACAGACTGACCGGCAGACCAAGCATGTTTTTTCATCTTGAGCCAAGCAAAAGAAGAATCATGCAAAATTTTGGCGTGACTACCCTTGAAGGTTTCGGTTGTCACGAAATGCCTTTAGCCATTGGCGCAGCCGGAGCCGCTCTGGAATATTTGGAGCGAACTCAGGCTGCTTTAATGCCTAAATTTTCCGCAATAAGCACATACAGTACCGACGATTATTTAGTGATCGACGACAACGCTCGCCGCAATCTGGAGCTAACTGAAACAGTAAGAGATCGCAGCTTTGAAGGCAGCTTACTCTGGTGCATCGACAAAACAAAAACAGGCATGGGCAGCCGACTTTTACGCAACTGGCTACTTAAACCTTTGCTGTCCGCGCCGGAGATTCAGCAAAGACAAGAAGCGATTGAAGAGCTGCTTTCTGATTCCACCAGACGCCGAAAACTTGAAGCTTCACTTTCGCAACTTTCAGATCTGGAAAGGTTATCCGTTCGTCTCACTTCAGGCACTGTCAATCCAAGAGATCTAACAGCAATAGCCGTTTCAATCAAACAGATTCCGGCCCTTTCGGCAGAACTGAAAACCTGCCACAGCAACTATTTAAAAGCTCTGCAACAAACTCCTGCTGACCTTTTGGAACTGGCCGACAAAATTGAAAGCAGTTTATGCGCAGATCCACCTCGCGAAATAAATAACGGCGGTATTTTTGCCGACAGTTACTCTGCCGAACTCGCCGAAGTACGATCGCTTTTGGGTGGCGGCAAACAATGGATTGAAGATTTTCAAAAACGCGAGCAGGAACGCAGCCAAATAAAATCTCTGAAAGTCAGCTTTAACAGTAATTTCGGTTATTACATCGAAATTACTCACGCCAACAAAAATTTGGTGCCTGAAGATTATATTCGCAAACAAACTTTGACCAACGCCGAGCGCTACATCACTCCCGAATTGAAAGAATATGAAGCGAAGATTCTCAACGCTGAAAAAAATCAAGCCGGACTTGAATATCGCTTATATGTCGAGTTTCGCAATGAACTTAGCCCCTACGGCTTACTCTTAAAAGAACAAGCTCGTCATTTGGCTGGCTTAGACGTACTACTTTCGTTAGCCACCGCCGCTGCCGAGAATCGCTACACAAGACCGGTTGTCGATGAATCTCTGGTTTTAGAAATTGAAGCGGGTCGCCATCCGGTTTTGGAAAAGATTCTGCCCATGGGCGTATATGTTGCTAACGACACACACTTATACGGGCAGTCGGACGAGCAACAAATGATTATTTTGACCGGACCGAATATGGCCGGCAAATCAAGTATTTTGCGCCAAACAGCTCACATAGTCATTCTTGCTCAAATCGGCAGTTATGTTCCGGCAAGCAAAGCCAGAGTTGGTCTTGTCGATCGCATATTCACCCGTATCGGCGCTGTTGACGATTTAAATCAAGGACAATCCACTTTTCTTGTTGAAATGAGCGAAACAACCCAATGCTGCGTTTGCGCCACGGCACGTTCATTAGTTTTGCTTGACGAAGTTGGACGCGGAACAAGTACTTATGACGGCGTAGCTATCGCTTGGGCTGTTTCGGAATATTTAGCAACAACGGTACAAGCAAGAACTATTTTTGCCACTCACTATCATGAGCTGAATGGGCTGGCAAGCTTTCTCCCTCAAGTCTCCAACTTTCAAGTACAAATAGCCGAATCAGAAGGCACAGTGGAGTTTTTACACCGAGTTGTACCCGGCGGCGCCAGCCGTAGCTTTGGTGTCCACGTCGCCAGCATGGCCGGACTGCCATCGCCGGTCATAGATCGAGCCAACTATTTGATGAATCAAATGGAAAAACGTAGCGCCGCTCGTCAAATTCTCAATGGACCGAAATTACGCTCCATACCGCTGGACGAAGTCATGCAGTTGTCGGTCTTTACCCCAGGAGAAGGGGCTGACAAGCAAAGAGTATAGAAAAGGCGACGCCGGTCCTGCTAGTATTGCTTGTGCGTAGTGTCGTCAGGTGATTCAGCCGCAAATGAAAAAGATAACTCCGTTAGCCTCAATCTCATTACTTTCGCTTCTTTGTTCTTGGTCGTCCTTAGGCTATGAAGCCCAAGCGGCCAATTCTAAAACCACCGTCTACCAAGACGGCTTGAAAACAAAAGCCAGAGTTTTGATTAATCGCGGACAATGGCCCGATGCTATCGACGAATTGAAACGTAACAGTGACACACGCAGCCAAGCTTGGCTTGCTTTTGCTTATTTGTATCAAGGCAAGCACAGCGAACTTAAAGAGCTAGCCGAAACAGTTAAATCAGCTTCGGCCAATGAAAACGATCCAAATGCAGCCAAGATTATCGAAGCTTTTGCCTTGATCTCAGGCGGCAAGCTTG
The DNA here is from genome assembly GCA_019750335.1 of Candidatus Obscuribacterales bacterium. Classification (GTDB taxonomy): domain Bacteria; phylum Cyanobacteriota; class Vampirovibrionia; order Obscuribacterales; family Obscuribacteraceae; genus JAIEPM01. The sequence goes on along the minus strand of JAIEOQ010000005.1, from coordinate 75,765 downwards.
ATCAAGCACAAACCCTACTCACTACTGCCGATAAAAATCCAGACAAAGATCTTTTACTCAACTTTGCTAAAGCTTGTGTCGCTCTTAAAAAAGGTGATCCAAAAACCGCTGCCACCTATTGCGAAACTTGTGTCAACATCGAACCAACTTTTGCTTGGGGCTGGCGGACCCTGGGATTCATTCAAGAAAAATCGCTGAAGAATCCGGCAAGCGGTGAACGTGCATACGAAAAAGCAATTTTTGCAGAGCCCAACTCTCGCGAAGTACGAGAGTTGTTGGTAGATCTAAAGCTTAGTCATAATGATTTCGACGGCGCACTTGCTGTCGCTCAAGCGGCAATAAAGCTGGCTCCGCACAATGCCGATAATTTTTATCGCTTAGGACAAATATATATTCAACAGTGGCGCCTGGAAGAAGCTCTGGTTCAGCTGCAAAAAGCAATCAGCCTAAATGGCAATGACCCCCGCTATTTCCGCAGTCGCGCTCGCATTTTCCGCTATCAGGGTAAACTCGCCGAAGCAATTAGCGAACAGAAAAAAGCTTGCGAACTGGGCAAAGATCGCGCTTTTGAGTTTATCGAACTGGCAAACTTGCAAGAACTTTCAGGCGATGCTCCGAGCGCAATAAGCAGCTTGCAGGAAGCTTTAAAAGCCAATGCGACAAATTCAGTGGCCCAAAACAAACTTTTGGCTTTGCTTGAACGTGAAAAACGTTATGACGATCTGGTTGCTGAATACAAACGTCAACTAGCAGCAACACCACAATCAGCCCCTTTGAAATTAGGGTTGGCTCTGGCTTTGAAAAAATCCGGAAAAGTCGACGAAGCGCTTTCACAACTAAAAGAAGCCGCTAATCTCGATCAAAAAGATCCACGCCCGCACCGCGAAGCGGCACTGATTGAAATGGACCGCAACAACTATTCGGCAGCAGCAAAAGCTTATACCAGAGCCTTGAACATCAATCCAAGCTCAGTTGGCGACTTGCTTGCTTTGGGTATTTGTTATGCCCGCAATCGTGATTATATGCAAGCCGAAACAGCTTTTGTCACGGGCTTAGCCTTGCAACAGCTCGGGCAAGTATCCGGTGCCAGCGGTCAAATAAATCCTTTCGACATCATGCGCTCCTTAGCTTCGGTTCTTTTAGCCGAAGGACGCTATCGCGAAGCGACAGTCAACATGGAAGCTGTAGCCGGAGCAAGCAAAGATCCAGAACAAAAGAAACGCGACGAATTTGCCATGATGCAATGCCGCGCCCTACGCGATCGCACAGGCGATTCAGCTCGTGAACTGGTAAAAGCATATAACGCTCTTCCTGAAGCCGACCAAAAAACCTCTCTGCTTTCCGCTGTCGATCCTTTATTGCAATTAGGCAAAATCGATTTAGCTCTTGATGTAGCAAAAAAATTCGGCGCAGACAATCCGCTTGCGCAGCTTAAACTATTACGAGCCGAGAAAAAGGTTCAAGCAGCGCAAGAGCTGGCTAATAAAATAGCTGAAGACAAAGCAAACGCCATCGAGCTGCGAGCTGCAGCCAGACGCGAAGAAGCGCTGATGATCGCTGAGCAAGGCGACACTAATCATGCTTTGGAAACTGTACAAAAAGCAATAGAAATTGATCCCAAATTCTTTCTTGCATATGTAGACAAAGGAAACTTATTACTGCAAGCTCATCGTCCGGATGAAGCGATAACAGCGGCTCAAAAAGCTCTGGATATCAATCCTTATTGCCAGCCGGCTTACATGCTCCTGGGCGAAGTTTATTTGAGCACCAATAAAGTCAAAGACGCTGAAAACAACTACCTAAAAGCAGTGGAACTCTATCCAACTTCCGCTGCCGCACATAAAGGCTTGCGCCGCATTTACGAAAAAACAGCCAAGCCTGAGCAGCTGAAGCAAGAAGATGAAATACTGAAAAATATCGATAAAAACAGTTGATTAACTGTTTTGCTTCTGCAAAATAAACCCACGTTTCAGCTAAGTTAGTAAAATGCGAAAAACAGTTTTCTTCCTATTGCGTACTTTTTCTATTGCCCTGGCAATTGTTATTGTCGGCTGCTATCTTTTCTTCTGCCCGCGTTTTTTGATGGACAACTACAGTCATGTGCTTTTCTGCCCTTTTCCTGCCGACAAAGAGCTTTATAGCGTAGCTGAAATTGGCGGAGCAAAAAAAGAAGACATTTATTTCAAGAACGCTAAAGGGACTATGCTGCACGGCTGGTTTTTTCAAAAGCCCGGAGCGCAAAAGACAGTTTTATTCGCCCACGGCAACGGCGGCAATCTTAGTTATCGTCAACATTTAATTGATGCCCTGCTCAACGCCGGAGTATCGGTTTTTATTTACGACTATAGCGGCTACGGTCTAAGCCAGGGTAAACCAACGGTTCCACAAGCTCTTGCCGACAGTGAAGCCGCCTACAATTATTTGACTGACATAAAAAAGATCCCGGTTAAAGACATCGTGCTTTATGGTGAATCACTGGGCGGCGGTATGGTTGCTCATCTTTTACAAACCAAAGGTGCCGGCGGAATTATTCTCGATTCAACATTCACCAGCGTTCTCGGTTTAGCAAAGAAGAAAGTGCCACCGATTATGCTCTACCCGCCTTTTTTAGGACCGAACCCAGCTTTGGATGTGCAAACAGTACTCATCGCTAAACATCCGCCATTGCTGATTATTCATGGAAAGCTGGATGATATGTTGCCCAGCTCAGAAGCAGAAGAAAATTTTGCAGCTGCTTCTGAACCAAAACGTTTAGTGATTTTGCCAGCTTCAAACCATAACGATAAAGATCCGGACTTAAATCAATATCGCCAAAGCCTGAAAGATTATTTTGACAGCCTACCTAAGGATGCTCCCGCTCAATGAACCGCTTTCTTCATCTGTTATTAGTTACAGACAATCATTCGTCCGCCCTTGCACTACGAGAAAAGCTCCTTGAAGTTGAGGGACTGGAATTCGGTATAGCACAAGTAAGTAATTTGAACGACGCGCTCGAGAAGCTAAGCACAAATCCAAATTTTGATACAGTTTTGCTTGATCTTCGGCTCCCAAGCGAAGCCCTAAAAAAGATTCGCTCTCAGAATGAAACTATCCCGATCATCACATTGCACTCCGAGCTGGAAATAGAGCAACTCTCCGAATTCATCCGGGACGGAGCTGATTCGTGCTTGCTTATAGATAAAATAGACGGAAATAGAATCGCTATCTCCATTCTGTCTGTCATGCGCAGCAAAGAAGACAGCTCGACCAAATTAGCCATAGCAACAGACCCTTTAGACAAGCTTGAGCAATCCATAGAGCAAGAATTGGTTGCCACAACTCCTCTAACTTTTTTCTTGGAAAAACTAGTCCGTGGCTTAGAAAACTTGCCGGCAGTGGATCATAAAATAAGCATCTTACTGATAGACGAAACACGCAAGCGCCTACTTCATGGAGCTGCGCCGAGCTTGCCGCCGGCATATAATGCGGCAATTGATGGTATCGCTATCGGGTACAAAGTCGGTTCTTGCGGCACTGCTGCTTTCTGTAATCATCCTGTTTACTGCGTGGACATAACTACGGACCCTCTCTGGGAAGATTTTTCCGAATTAGCGATAAGCCATGGACTGAGGGCGTGTTGGTCCATTCCGTTCAGCAACAACAACAGAGAAGTCATTGGCACATTCGCAATTTATTACGACAAACCAAAATTTCCGACTGCTGCCGAACGACAATATATTCATCGCGGCGCAGATATCGCCTCACGATTGATCAACGCCTACAGAAGCTTGCCTCTGGCCTAATTAAAAACTGACGTTTATTCCCGTGCTCCATGCTCAATCAGATATTTTTCAATCTGAACAGCATTTTGCTTTTTAGCTCTAGCTAAAGGTGTCTGCTTCATTGAATTACGTGCATTAACATCAGCACCATGGCTTACAAGTAATTTCACAATTTCAAAGTCTCCGGCAAATACTGCCGAGTGCAGCGCTGTAAAATCATTGTCAGATTCATTAACCTTGGCTCCACCATCTAACAAAACACGCACAATTTCCACACAACCGGGCTTCCCGGCGGCAAGCTTAAGTGGGGTTCCAAAAAAAGTAGCTCCAACATTGGGATCCACGCCGGCAGCAATCAGCATTTTTATCGCTGCCATTGCATCTTTGTCCGACGAAGTGCTTTTTATTTTCAAGAAAGCAGCATCGCTACGCTTAAAGTCATTAAGCAATGTCAGTATTGGTGTCATGCCATCACTATTGCGCACCTTTGGATTCGCTTTCGACTTAAGAAGGAATTCGATTACATCAGGATGGCAATAGCGCGCTGCGCACAACAATGGCGTAGATCCTTGACTAGATGCATTAACATCAGCCCCCTTGCTTACTAACAGTTTGCAGATCGGCAAGCTACCAGCCGTAGCAGCTAAGTGCAATGGCGTTTGTCCAGGCTCCACAGGTTTTGGATTGGCTCCTCGTTTCAATGCATCTTGTACTGCCGCAAGGTCACCTTTGAAGCACCCCATTGTCAGATCCCTATCAGCACTATTAGCCTGCGGCTTAGACGCTTTGATTGATTTTCCTCTTATCAAAGCGACTGTATTTGTATATTCTTCTTTGAAATCTGCGCGCACTTTACTACGAATGGCAGGCCATTCTGATTTCGGTAAAGTCAGCTCAGGTTGGCTGGTCTTGGAGGTTGCTCCGAACGCCTGCAGCCCATGCAGATTGATCCAACGGTAATCATAATCGTATGAATGCGCTGTATCCCAGGCTAAAACCTTTGGGATAGCGGACTCTACCTTGTCGGCATTCTGCCGCATGTACGGATATATAGATTCACCAAATTGGCGCCTTAAAACCAATGCTCCCGGTCGGGCAGAATCATCGGCACAACGCTGAGCATCGTACTGGGCCCGCAATTCTGCAACAAGAAACCAGAACATCGCATCGTCTTTATCGCCATGCTCAGACAATGCAGCAGATAGTGCAAACAATACACCAGGAGAAAATTTGGTCGGCGATTGTAATACAAGTTTGATGTTGCGTGCTTTTTCCGCAGGCGAACCATTAGCCAGTACTTGCATCAGCTTGATATCATTCGACGTGTGGATAGTTGCATAGACACCAGCCGGCTTCACATAAGTCACTTTCTGAGCATCGGCAAGAGGTACAGACAAACTCCAGATAGCAATGCTAGCTAGTAAACAAACAATCTTCGGTCGTTCGATCAAAAATTGTGTTTTCAACACAGCACCTCCACAAATATTCCTAATACAACTGATTGCGTCCAGCAACGCCGCGCTCAGTACGATCCGGGCGATTCAAAGCTAAAGGTAGATAACGGTCGGCAGCAATATAGCTGGCTACACTTTCAAGCAGTTTACGCCCACCAACAGAATTCATGTGGGCCGTATCGCTGTAGTCAGAATGTTTGAATGTCACAGACTGATTAGGTTGCAGCAACGGCACGTCCCATTTTTTAGCCATCTTGTGCATCAAAGCCAAATAACGATGATAAGCGCCCTCCGGCATCAAAGCGCGATTAGCGGCTGTGACCGGCACATTGACTAAAAGCACACGCACATTATTGGCCATCGCTTCATATAAAAACTTGTCTAAAAACTCGGACTGAATAGCAAACATTTTTTCGTTCTTGTTGCGAAAACGTTTTTTGTATTCGTCGGTATTGTCCGCAAAACTCTCCGTTTCATGAGCGTTAATCATATAAACGCCGGCTTCAATCTCTGAGCGCAAATTGCCTGGAACATTTTTTTCCGGATTTGCTTCAACAAGCTTGCAAGGCTGAAAATTCGCTGCATAATACGGTCCAAGATTTGCTTTAGTTGCTTCAGTAAGCATTACTTGCAAATCAAGTTTTTTGCCCCACAAATAAATTGATTGACCGATCCAATATTCCAGCTTTTGCCATATTTGCGGCATTGACAGCTCAACCAGATCGTCGATATTACAAAATCGTCGTAAATAGCGAAACGGCGGCGTCGCAGCCGGGCAAGAAACACCGCTATCAATAAAATCACGTGCACCAAGGCCGAGCACAACAACTGCCGGTTTTCTTTTTTGCGTGATTAAAGTACGCAGGACCATGAAATCGTCAGAAACCATAGCACCAGGCAAAGCAAAATTAAAACACTGCAGGCCGGCTATTTTTGCTTTGTCCGACAACAAATGCGAAAGATACTGCGACTGATGATGTTTGACATAATCGAAGTCTTTATTTAGATAAACAGCATCCACTTGAGCTAGCGGTTTCATCAGAAGAGACGAACCAAGAATGACAAGCTCCGGCGTTCGGGTCTGTCCAAAATATTCGCGACCAGCCCACCAAGTCCAGGTGTGAGCCGAAGGTAAACACTCCGGATCAACTTTAGCTAAAGGCTGCCAGGCAAAGAAAGCCAGATTGGCAGCAATAAAGAGAACAACGCCAATAAGCACCGCAAAATATTTCAAGTAAGACTTATTGTCCAAAAATCCCTCTTTTAGAATTGGAAATAAATGAAGCGCGGCGAAGTATCAGGCGTAAACACAATAAGCAGAGCGATTAAAGCTGAAACACAAACTGCTCTTACAAAGAGCGGCACTTTGATCTCTTGGCGCGAAGCTAAATAGCCCGAAACAATTTGACCGGTCACCAGTAACAACAGAACAAAAGGCAAAATCATAAAAATTACCGGCTCTTGAACGTTGACCATAGTCAAGGCAGCAAACGGTGCCGCTAACAGCTTGCCGATAATGGACAAAGCTGAATCCATAGTTTCAGCCCGGAAAAAGACCCAGCCGATACAAACAACATGAAAAGTAAATACCACCGAAAGTACATGGAACCAAGCGCTTGTTCGAATATTTGCCAGCCAAGATTGGCTGTCCATCCAAGCTTTGAGCTCTTTATGCAGAATCAGAGCGATACCCTGATATGCGCCCCAGGCAAAGAAATGCATAGAAGCACCATGCCATAAGCCACCCAGAGCCATAGTCAAGAAAAGATTGCGCCAGTTGAAAAAGCGTGAACAACGACTACCGCCTAAAGGAATATAGAGATAGTCGCGTAGCCAGGTTGAAAGTGAGATATGCCAGCGGTGCCAAAATTCAGCAATCGAGCCGGCTAAATATGGCAAATTGAAATTAAGCGGAACTTTATAGCCGAAGAGCATCGCCGAACCGCGAGCCATATCGGTATAGCCAGAAAAGTCAAAATAAATCTGGAAAGCAAAAGCATAAACAGCAAGCCAAAGATCAGCACCGGTAAGTAACTCCGGATTAGCAAAAGCACTGTTTACGACAACAGCTAAATTATCGGCAAACAACACTTTTTTGAACAAGCCAAAAAGGATAAGCCACATCCCTTCATCGAAATATTGCAGCTTGAACTTATCCTTAACCGCTAATTGCGGAATGAAATCTTGATAGCGCTTAATCGGTCCAGCAATTTGTGTCGGGAAAAAGCTGGCAAAAAGCGCAAAATCAATGAATGAGCGAACCGGCTTGCCGCCGCGATAAACATCAACTACATAATGAATGAATTCAAAAACAAAGAACGAAATTCCCAGAGGCAAAATAATTTGCCAAGCCAAAGGCGGAAGATGTATGCCTAAGGGCGCGCCAATTTGGCTGAGCAGATCAACCGTAAAGTAAGCATATTTGAAATAAGCAAGAGTAAGTAAATTTACGGACACCGCCACAATAAGCAAAAGCTTTTTATGTTTTTGGTTTTTAGCAATTGCTAAACCAAAAACATAATTGACTGCAGTTAGACCAAAAATCAAAAGCCCGTATATCGGTTTCCAGACCATGTAAAAAACATAGCTGGCTATGAGCAAAATGCTGCTTCGCAAAAATTTTGGCACCAGCCAAAAAAGCAGGACCACAGTCGGCAAAAATACGAGATACCCAAGACTGTTGAAAAGCACGATTTTTCTCACGGGATAATTGATTATGATAAAGCGTCCACAGTACCGACAAATGAGATCAAAGCCACTATTGGCTTAACTATTTTTTCGGTTGTCGAGTAGCTAGCCAGGCGCTGTAGCTTGGAACAAAATCAGACATAAAATCAGCTTTAGAATGGCGTAAAATATCAAAAATAAGGAGCATGCCATGAAGATACTACTTAGCGGCGCCACAGGACTAATTGGCACAGAAACAGCATCCCGCCTCCTTGCCAAGGGGCACCAGGTGACAAGACTTGTACGCAGTAGCGCCACAAGCGGCGATATTACCTGGCACCCGGAAAATGGCGAACTCGATTGTTCTCAACTGGAAGGCTTCGATGCCGTAGTGCATTTAGCCGGCGAGAATGTAGCCCAAAGATGGAACGACGAGATAAAAGCAAAAATTCGCAACAGCCGTGTGCAAGGGACAAGATTGCTTGCACAGTGCTTGGCTGGTTTGAAAAATCCACCTAAAGTTTTTGTTTGTGCTTCAGCGATCGGCTTTTATGGCGATCGTGGCAGCGAAACTCTGACCGAGAATAGTTATGCCGGAACCGGCTTTCTATCAGCAGTTTGCAAAGACTGGGAAGACGCCACTCTCCCTGCCTCGCAAAAAGGAATTCGCACAGTAAACTTGCGCATCGGCGTCGTGCTTAGCACCAAAGGTGGTGCATTAGCAAAAATGCTGCCTCCTTTTCAATTAGGCGGCGGCGGTATACTGGGTAACGGTAAACAGTATATGAGCTGGATCACCCTGGAAGACATGTCCGATGTCATTCTTTTTTCTATTGAAAACGATAAGCTTGAAGGTCCGGTAAACGCCGTAGCGCCAACACCGGTCACTAATGCACAATTCACCCAAGCTTTAGGTAAGACTTTAGGACGACCAACCATACTCCCTGTTCCGTCCTTTGCCGTCCAGCTTTTATTCGGTCAAATGGCCGATGAGCTTTTACTCGGCGGCGCCAAAGTACTACCGGCTAAACTGGAAGCCAACGGATTCCAATTCAGGCACGGCCAAATAGAAGAAGCACTCCGGCACACACTGGCTAAAAATTAAGCCGAATCACCGGTAAGCGGCGGTGGAGTTGGTATGTTATTTTCCGGACCGCCGGTCATGGAACACCAATAACGCAAACTCTTCAAACTGAGCTTGCCGTCAACAATGAATTGGGCTAAGACCTGAGCGTCAAGTTCTGTAATTTTGGTTTCTTCGCCTTCTTCGTCATCAGAAAGATTGACGATCGTATCAAAATACTTAGCCATGAGCTGCAGCATTACATACTCGTCTTGAGTAAAGTCGTGTGGATTAGTCAGAGCAATTGTTAGCTCACCACGAGTAATACCATCATTGCTTTTAGCCAAACGCTTGAAATTCTTGTTTAAGAGCTCAATCAGCTTGGCGCCGTCCATTGCCGATTCAGTTTCATCATCCGGTCCTTGGTCTGGATGAGACAACAAAAAACTTATCCCGCTCAAAGCTCTCTGTGCGGTGGTTTGTCTTTGCAATTTTTGCTGCCACTTATCCATAACATTCTCCGAAATATTTATCTCAATAATACTCAAAGATTCTGGAGTTACAAGACCAGGCAGATATCATTGCAGCGGCGGCGGGACTTTTCAGTCTCAATTTGAATGGTTGTATGAGTAATATTAAAACGGTGCTCGAGCACTTCTTTTACCTGATCCAAGATTAAATCGGAATCGGCCCCTTCGCCAATATTCACATGACCGGACATAGAGATAACCCCGGAGGTAATCGTCCAAACATGCAGATCATGAATTGCGCTTACGCCTTCGATTTTCAGTAGCGCATCGTTCAGCTCGGATAAATCGACATGGGCTGGAGCACTTTCCATGAGGATATCCACCGATTCTTTTAATAACCCCCAAGTACGCAAAACAATAAAAACGGATAAAACAGCGCTCAAAAGCGGGTCAGCAAGATACCAGCCGGTAAACATCATAATTAAGCCAGCAACAACAACTCCGACAGAAGCCAGCATGTCCGAAAAGACTTCCAGATAGGCTGCTTTGGCATTAAGCGACTGTTCGGCTGAGCTGGAGAGCAAACGCATTGAAACCAAATTAAGCAGCAATCCAACAAAAGCAACAATAAGCATCGGTCCGCTTTGCACTTCCGGTGGTTGCGCCATTCGCTGACATGCTTCAAATAGCACCACCAGCGACACCATAACCATCAGCACCGAATTAGCCAGCGCCGCTAAAATTTCGCTACGATGATAACCAAAAGTACGTGAAGGTCCTGCCGGCTGAGCTGAAAGCCAAAAAGCAAAAAGTGCCAAGGCAAGAGCAGCAACGTCACCAAGCATATGACCGGCGTCAGCAATTAAAGCTAAACTGCCCGTGTAAATACCGGCCGCAGCTTCAACCAACATAAAAGTGCCAGTCAAGCAAAGAACAAGGATCAAGCGTCCGCGATTCTTTTCTCGAACTTCAAAATGACTGTGGCTATGCCCGCCGGCATCAGTTTGATGATTACAGTTAGAATGTTCGCTCATCAAGCTCTCCGCAACCCTGCCAAGAGGCACGTTATGACAACAGAATAGCAGATTATAAGCCAATGCAGCCTAATAGCGGATAATGATAACTATTGCCAAATCCAAAGTGTATTAGAATAACTAGAATGATGAAAAGAACAACTATCCTTATTAGCACCGCCGCCTGCTTAGGGCTGACCAATTTGTCTGCATTTGCTCAAGGCGATAGCTGGGCAACTTATAACGATGCCGGCGAAGCAGCATACAAACAGGGCGATTTCGCCGCTGCCGACACAAATTTCAGCGCTGCCCTAAAAGAGAGCGAAAGCTTTGCTGCCGGCGATTCACGCACCGCTACAACTTTGAATAATTTGGCTATGGCTTATGAAGGCGAGGGCAAATTAAAAGAAGCCGAAGAGCTCTATAAAAAAGCAATTGCTCTAAAAACAAACGTTGATAAACCTGATTATTCTTCAATCAATAAAACAGTAAATAACTTGGCATTGCTTTATTTCAAACAAAAGCGTTATGCCGAAACAGAAGATCTTTATCGTCAAACAGTAGCTAACGCTGAGAAAAGCGGCAACGGCAGCGATCTTCCTGTAGCAACTGCTTTGAACAACTTAGTGCTGGTTTTAAATAGCCAGAAAAAGTTTGCCGAATCAGAGCCGCTCTTAAAACGAGCACTGACTATTATGGAGCAGAATCTTGGCGCCGATAATGTAGAAATTGCCGTAGTAGCAAGCAATTTAGGCGTGGTATATCGCGAACAAGGCAAGCTAAAAGAAGCAGAACCGTTGTATAAACGCGCTCTTGAAATACGCCAAAAACAGCTGGGTGATGCCAACCCGGAAGTAGCCGTCAGCTTAAATAACTTAGCTCGTTTATATAGAGAACAAGGACGTTTTGAAGAAGCCGAACCTCTATTGCAACAGTCTCTGACTATTGTGCAAAAAGCAGCTAACGGTCCGGATAAAAACGTAGCGATTGCCATGAGTAATTTAGCGATGTGTTATCGCGAAGAAGCTAAATTTGAGCAGGCCGAAACTTTGTATAAACAAGTTTTGGAGATGCGCACAAAACTTTTCGGTGCCGGCAGCCTGGAAGTAGCAGACACTATAAACAGCTTGGCCGCCGTACTTGCTAATCAAGGTAAATATGACGCTGCCGAGCCTTTAATCAAACAAGCTCTTACAATCACCCAGAATAAGCTTGGTCCGGATCATCCGGAATGCGCAACTTATATGTATAACCTGGAAGAGCTCTATCGTGCGCAAGCACGTTATCCGGAAGCCGAAACATTGCTCAAGGGCGCATTAAGCATTCGTCAAAAGGCGTTGGGCACCACGCACCCTGATGTTTCAATGACGATGAGCGATCTCGGTATTTTGTATAAAGAACAAGGCAAATTGAGCGATGCCGAAAAATATTTTGCCGACAGCTTGAATTCGCGCAAAGGCGCTTCCGAAGCTAATCAAGCTGACATTGCGAATAGCATGAACAATCTGGCGCGCTTGCTTAAAGAAGAAAAAAAATATGCCGAAGCAGAAGATCTGTTCAAACAATCAATTGCTTTGCGCGAAAAACTTTTCGGACCCGACGATCTACGCTTGGATGTCAGCTTGCGCAGCTATGCCGGCTTATTGCGCGAAATGAAACGCGACAAAGAAGCCGAAGCTATTGAAGCTCGAGCTGAAGCAATTGAAAGCAAAGCAATCGCTGACGAGAATTAAAGCTTAGGATTGCTTGACGCTGTAGCCGGTGCCTTACGACCAAGCACTGTACCTTCGATATAAGCTACCCCACGCGAAAGGGTGCCTAACTGGCGTGCAGCTTCGCGCGAAAGGTCCATAACACGCCCTTTGGCGTAAGGTCCGCGATCGTTTACTTTTACAATCACCGTATTGCCTGAACGTGGATCTTCAACCAAACAATATGTCGGCAAGGGAAAAGTTTTATGGGCAGCCGACAACTTGTTCATATTGAAAATTTCGCCTGAGGCCGTTTTTCGTCCATGAAAAGGGATGCCGTACCAGGAACTGTTACCGCTAAAAGATTTATCCGGCTCAGAACTATTAGCTCCCGCAGCTATCGCGGATGCAGGCATCATCCAAACCGCAAATAACAACAAAAAGTTCAATATAGCCACCAGAAAATCCTCCTAATGGCTATATTGTAGCTTGTATTTTGTTTAATGTAGAACGATTTAGGCAGTGGCCATCTGTGGATTAACCACTTCGGCAACTCCCGGATGAACGATTCTACCTTCGTGGATATTTACGCCACGATTGAGAGCCGGATCATCAAGCACAGCTTGATAGCCGAATTTTGCCAACTTCAAACAGAAAGGCAAAGTGGCGTTGGTCAATGCACGAGTTGAAGTCCACGGTACGGCACCAGGAATATTGGCGACGCCGTAATGTACAACACCTTCCCAAACATAAGTCGGCGCGGAGTGGGTGGTGGCATGTACAGTTTCAATACAACCGCCTTGGTCGACACTGACGTCGACAATTACGGAACCCGGCTTCATCTTACGCACCATGTCTTTGGTGATGATACGCGGAGCTTGTTTGCCAGGAATTAGAACGGCACCGATAACCAAGTCAGCCGAAGGCAACAGGTTATCCAAATAATGACCGATGGAGAATACGGTTCTTACTTTGCCATCGAATACATCATCCAAATAGCGCAAACGCTCAAGAGAACGATCGAAGATCGTGACGCGAGCGCCAAGACCGACAGCAATTTTCGCCGCATTAGCACCAACGACACCGCCGCCGATAATAATTACTTCGCCCGGTTCAACTCCAGGAACGCCGCCCAATAGAACACCACGACCACCCATCGGACGCTCCAAGTAGTTAGCGCCAATTTGGGTAGCCAAACGTCCGGCGATTTCACTCATCGGTGTCAGCAAAGGCAATTGGCCGTTGTCATATTGAACAGTTTCGTAAGCGATACAAGTAGCACCGGTTTTAGCCAGATCAATAGCTAGCTGCGGGTGAGCAGCCAGGTGCAAATAAGTGAATAGAATTTGTCCCTTGCGCAGCATCGGCACTTCGGATGCTTGGGGTTCTTTGACTTTGAGGATCAAATCAGCTTCAGCAAAGACACTCTTTGCATCAGGCAGAATTGTCGCTCCGGCGGCTACATATTCTTCATCGAACAAACCGCTGCCAACACCGGCATCTTTTTGTATGTATACCTTGTGTCCTTCGTTAACAAGGGCACTGCAACCGGCAATAGTCAACGCAACTCTGTACTCGTTATCGAGAATTTCTTTCGGTACTCCAACTTTAGCCAAGGCTTTTGCCCTCCAAAACGAACTTGCAAAGATTCCTAAGTTTGCCAATTTTAACTTGTATGTGCCATATAACTTTACGCATTTGCACTTGTTTTAGATTTGGTAGCTAAAGACTCAAATAGAATGATCCTTAGTAAATAAACGCCTTGAAGATTAGCTACCGTTCACCAAGAAGGATTCCATTTATATGAGTCAAGAAATAGTCATTTTGTCCGGAGCACGTACAGCTTTTGGCTCCTTCGGCGGTGGATTAGCAAGCAAAACAGCAACCGAGTTGGCAACAGCAGCAACTCAAGGCGCTTTAGAAAGAGGCAAACTCGATCCACAATCGGTGGATTATGTTGTGGTCGGCAATGTTTTACAAACCAGCCAAGACGCCATTTATATGGGGCGGCATATCGCTCTTAAAAGCGGCATGCGCATGGATACCTCAGCCCTGATCATCAATCAACTGTGCGGCTCAGGCGTTCAAGCCGCTTGCCAGGCAGAGGCGCTTATTCGCAGCGGTCAAGCCGAGACTGTCATCGCTGCCGGTACAGAGGCCCTATCAATGACCCCCTACATCAATTGGAGCATCCGTTGGGGCGGGCGCATGGGGCATACACAGATGTGGGACGGCCTGGATATTCGCGACACCATTTGCAATAACTCTATGGGCGAAACAGCAGAAAATATTCAAGCTAAATATAAAATCGGCCGTCAGGAACAAGATGATTTTGCTTTGCGCAGCCAAGCTTTAGCTAAAGCCGCACAAGAAGCAGGCAGACTTGCCGACGAGATTGTGCCTGTCGAAATCAAAGATCGCAAAGGCAACAAAATAAAAATCGAACGCGACGAACATATGCGTCCCGAGACCACAATTGAAGGGTTGGCCAAGCTAAAACCAGCATTTAAGAAAGACGGTTCAATCACTCCCGGCAACGCTTGCGGTATCGTCGATGGTGGCGCCGCTCTGGCGATTACAACCATGAAAAATGCCGAAAAAATCGGCAGCGCTCCCCTGGCACGCATAGTTGCTTCTGCCGTAGCCGGTGTGCCGCCTGAGATTATGGGCATCGGACCGGTTGCCGCCGTACCTTTGGTTCTGAAAAAAGCCGGGCTAAAACTCGAACAGATAGACCTGATCGAAATTAATGAAGCTTTTGCCGTGCAGTATCTGGCTTGTGAAAAAGACCTGGGGCTTGATCGCGACAAAGTCAACGTCAACGGCGGCGCCATCGCCATCGGTCACCCATTCGGCGCTACAGGCGGACGATTACTGCTGTCGATTAGTTTGGAGTTGCAACGACGAAAAGCTCGCTACGGGCTGGTCAGCCTTTGTATCGGCGGCGGCATGGGCATCGCAATGATTGTCGAGCGAATTTAAGACTTGCCTGAAACCCAGGTAACAACACCCTTGCGTACTTGCACCGGTTGCGGTTCGTTCATGCCGACTGGGGTGTAGATATATCGTTTGTATGGATTTTGCGACTGCGTTGCTGCAACGCCATGCCTGGCTGACACTTGCAGCTCAGGCAAGATCGACGGCATGTAAGCTGGAGGAGGCGGCACAAAATAAGCACCGTAGCTGTAGCGCTTGCTCTGCTTTTTCTTTTGTACTGTTTTTTTCGGAGAAACTGCAGTTTTGGCCTTTGCTGCTAGGCATTCTTGCCCAAAGCCCAACAAACTTATGGAGAGCAAAGTAGTAAAAATGAGCCGCACCAACATTAAATGCCCTCACCAAAGTCCGAAGCGAATTCTATCACCTTATCATGGATTAAGATTGCTCGGGCGATGCTTAAACTGCGGCGGAAAAACTAGCCGGACCTTTTACGATAGCCAGATCTTCTTCTAGATTTAACTTCAATTGAAACTCGGATGGCGGTTCGAAGCAATCGATGCAACGTGCTTCATAAGCCGCATCACCAACCAATATTTGCTCGTTGGATTGAACCACCCGTTGCGTGCGGCAAGCAAAATCTGAGCCGCATTTGCGACAAACAGCAAGCAGTTTATCGACTTTATCCGCAAGAGCCAGCAAATTCGGCAAGGGTCCGAAAGGTTTACCACGATAATCCAGATCTAGCCCGGAAGCAATAATTTTTTTGCGTTGACGCAGAAGCGTCAGCACTACTTCAATAATGTCATCCTCAAAAAACTGAACTTCATCAATGCCAATTACTACGGCTTGAGATGAATATTTGAGCATCTCTTTTGCCGAACTGACGACAATAGCCTGCCAAGCAAGACCGTTACGCGATTCAACATGATCCGGTTTTGAACGAGTATCCGTGGCCGGACGAAAAATCACTGTCGGCAAATAAGCCAACCGCGCTCTTTCGACTCGCCGAATAAGTTCGCTCGACTTGCCGGCGCTCATACAGCCGACAATCATTTCGAACCGATATCCACTTAACATAACAGCCAATATCTTAGCTCTCTTGCCGTTTTGCAACTCATCCATGTTAACCAATGAAGCTTCTATCTGATCACATGAGCGTGGATTCATATTTGCTTTTTTGTGCGCAATCCCCGCGCCCGTCAGCTAGAAGACAAAGACTCAAATTCTTTTTTGATGAGATTTTTCTGAGGTCCATCATTCAAACGTTTCAATAAAAGATCGAGCTGGACCCTGGCCTCTGCTTTCTGGCCCGCACCAGCTAACACTTTGACACGATAATAAGACAATTGTGCAGTGTCATTACCGCATTTTGCCGCTTGATTAAGAGACTCAAGCGCTGCCTGCCAATCAGCTTTTTCAATAAAAGCTCTGGCTAAATTCAAATAAGCCCCAGCTGCTCGTCGATCAATGTTGATCGCCCGATGATACTGAACAATTGCTTCATCGGGCTTGTGCAGTTTCAAAAACGCATTACCTAAATTAATGCGAATTTCGACCGAGTCCATACTATTCTCTTCGCAGCAATTTATAGCTTGTTGATATGCTCGAGAAGCATCTTCGTAGCGTCCCATCTCATCAAAAGCTACTCCTTGCCAAAAATAGCCTTCCGGATTTTCAAAAGCAGCCTGGCTAAACTGCTGAAAAAGCGCCAGGGCTCGCTCGTACTGCTTAATATCAAGACACTGCCTACCTTGTTGCAATAACGACGCCTGAGCGAAGGCCACCCCGGCATTTAGCCCACTAATGATTACTGCTAAGGACCAGATTTTTTGCATTTTGCCAAACACCAAGACAAAATTGTATCGGTATGAATAAAGACACGAAAATAAATAATGGCATAGAAGGCGCGGCCGATATTTGTTCCGGCTGCAACCGTCCTTTGTGTATACGTCAACAAGTAATAAATCTTGCTCTTGGCTATATCGAATCAATGTCTTGTTTATTTTGTCTGGCAAAAGAAACCGGCAACGAACCGCAGCAGATCATTGAGAATTTGGTGCCTTATATAGATGGACGTGAATGTTTTCGCAAATCATGGATTAAATACGAAAATGTTCAGCACTGCCCGAACCCGCTCGGCTGCGTACCCGACGCTTGCTTTAAAACAGCTCTGAAAGGTAATACAAAATGACCGACCACCATTTAGATTTACGCGGCGTCGCTTGCCCGATGAACTATGTGAAAACAAAATTATTTCTAGATAAGCTACCTACTGCCACTACTATTGAAGTAATGCTGGATCAAGGCGAGCCCGTAGAAAGCGTAACCTCAAGCTTGGCAGCAGAAGGACACCAAATTGTCGAAAATAAGCAACAACCTGAAGGCTACTTTATAGTCACCATTCGCAAAGTATAAGCCGCTCACAATTGACAAAGCAGGCAAATTCTTGGACCATAGCTTAGGTTTCCAGTAGATAGATCAAATGCGGAAAACGTTATCCATTATTTTTTCACTCGCTCTTGTCGAAGCAGCCATATTTGCTCCGGCTTACGGGCAAGCAATAAACAAACCGGTTGCTAAACCGACTGTTGAGACTTTGCAAACAGAGCTCAGACTTTATGAAGAGCAGTTAAAGTCTACTCCCAATAGCGCCCCGCTCCATTTCAAAATTGGTGAAGTGCAACGTAATCTGGGCAATAAAGAACTGGCCGCTAAAGAATACGCTAAAGCCTGCGAGTTAGACCCAGCTATGTATGTAGCCTTTCATCAACTGGCTTTAAATACTAACGAGCCGCAGTTGCTCGATCCAGCGATTGAAAAACTAACCACATTAAGTCAAGAAAGACCGAAAGAGCTGATGTTACGCGTAGCTCTTTCTGAACTTTTGGAAAAGCGGGGTAATTTTTATCAAGCTGCTCGAGCTTTAATCGACATTACTTACGCTAATGCCGTGCCGGAAAAATACAAAAACAAAGTTACGGCTCGCATTCATTTCTTACTGACACAACAAAAGAAATCTCAGCTTGAAACTGTGCAAGAAACAGCTTCAAGCGAAGAAGAGCTTGATTTAGTACCGGCTCCGCTACCGGCCACAACCAACAAACGTAGAATCGCTTCGGCTAAAATTAAGGACGCAAAAGAAGTAAAAGGAATGGGTAACGTTCCGCTTCTGCCTTAAACAATAAAACAATGCCAAGAAGTTCATCCGTAATTACAGTCACCGCCGCCATCTTGCTGAGCACGGCATGCTCTTCAAACGTGAATATGGGCGCACAAAAACTTTCGTCTTTAAAAAGAACGGAAACGAAGTCCACGACCGTAACCGGTGAAAGATATGATCCAGCAGTAGACGAAATAGTCACTAACGGTTCACTAAAAGCTTGGCGCGTAGCTTTACGTCATGACAAGAGCAAAGAAGAGTTGGGTGAGGCAGCCTGGCTTAAAGCCCGAGTAATCGACGAAGCAGAATCGATGAAACAGCTTACTCAATTGGCTGAAAGATATCCAAAAGCTAGTTTTTTGAAAACAATGATGGGTCAAGTAAAGCAGCACTTCGGCAAGAAAGAAGAAGCCGCTCTGTACTACCAAGAAGCGCTGGTACAGAATCGCGGAGAACCACTTTTGATCTTCAAATTGGCCAGAGCGAAAGAAGCTGCCGGGCATCGAGAAGAAGCTATCGGATATTATCGAGATGTAATCAAGCTACAGCCTGATTTCACTCCGGCTCAGCTAGGCCTGGCTTCTTGCCTTGCCCGTGAAGCCAGCGGGCGCCAAGAGGCACAAACTCTTGCTCATGCAGTGCTTAAAATCGAGCCGCAAAATAAAGATGCGGCGGCTCTTGTTGCCGAACTCGGTAAGTCACAAACGAAATAATGTCGTAAAATATTCTGCATAAGCGCTCTAATCGGTGTCAAAGAGGATATGCGGATGCCCGGAGAAACCATGGAAAGAACTGCTCAAAGCAACGCTTTGGAGGAGATACCGATTGAAGGTTTCGACTTCATCGAATTCTATGTGGGCAATGCTCTACAAGCCTCTTACTACTACAACAAAGGATTTGGCTTTGATGTTGTAGCCTACAAGGGATTGGAAACCGGCAGCCGCGACAGCTCTTCTTATGTACTGAGACAAAAGAAAGTACAACTGGTTTTGACCTCCGGTCTCAAGCCAGATTCCGAGATTGGCAGACATGTGCTCCAACATGGCGACGGCGTAAAAAACATGGGCTTGCGCGTTAAAGACGCTCGCCGTGCTTATGAAATAGCCATATCTCGTGGCGCCGAAAGCGTGTCACCGCCTGAAGAACAGTCAGATTGCACCGGAACCATGGTTACCGCCACGATCAAAACTTACGGCGATACACTCCATACTTTCGTCGAACGTCACGCTTATAACGGTGCTTTTGCTCCCGGTTTCACCGCGATGGACAAAAAATCCGAAGGGACCGGATTGCTCATTGTCGATCACGTAGTCGGCAATGTCGAACGCGATCGCATGGAACATTGGGTTAAGTTCTACGAACAAATTTTTGGTTTCTACGTTTATCAATATTTTGACGCCAAAGATATCAGCACGCAATATTCGGCTTTGGTATCAAAAGTGATGGCAAACAAATCCGGTTCAATCAAACTGCCTTTGAATGAACCAGCTCCTGGAGCGCGTAAATCACAGATACAAGAATATCTGGATTACTACACAGCTCCTGGTGTTCAGCATATCGCCATCTCGACGGCCGACATCATTTCGACCGTGGCTAAATTGCAAGAGCGCGGCATTGAATTTCTCAAAGTACCGCAAACTTATTACGACGCTTTGCCTGAACGCGTCGGCAAAATAGATGAGCATATACCGGATTTGGCTAAATTGGGCATTCTTGTTGATCGCGAATCAGAAGGATATTTGCTGCAAATTTTCACCAAGCCAGTTGAAGATCGTCCGACGTTGTTCTTTGAAATCATTCAAAGAAAAGGTGCAAAAGGCTTCGGCAAAGGTAATTTCAAAGCCCTGTTCGAGTCCATCGAACGCGAGCAACAACTACGCGGCAATCTTTAAGCTGACATGACTGAAGAACTGAAATATCTGAGCGGATTCGGTAATAATTTCCAATCGGAAGCAGTGCCTGGCGCGCTGCCCCAGGGACAGAATTCTCCACAGCAAGCCCCCCTTGGTCTGTATGCAGAACAATTGAGCGGCACAGCTTTTACTGTGAGCCGCCCGCACAATCTGCGCAGCTGGCTTTACCGGATTAGACCATCGGTAATGCACGGCGAATTTAAACCACTTGATTCAAAGTTCATTTATAGCCGTCCTTTTGATGAAAGCTTTTGTTCGCCCAATCAACTTCGCTGGAATCCGGTACCGCTCCCCAAACAACCGACCGATTTTGTCGATGGCTTGATTACTTTTGCCGGCAACGGCGGCTATGCCAGCATTCGCGGCAGCGCTGTTCATATCTATGCCGCCAATCAATCGATGTCGGATCGTTATTTTTATAATGCCGACGGCGATTTTCTCATCGTTCCCGAGCAAGGACGCCTCAGACTTAACACCGAATTTGGTGTCATCGAAATAACTCCAGGAGAGATAGCCGTTATTCCACGCGGCGTAAAATATCAAGTCTCGCTTCCGGATGGCACCGCCCGCGGTTACATTTGCGAGAATTACGGACAGCCTTTTCGTCTGCCAGACTTAGGACCGATTGGCGCCAACGGCTTGGCTAATCCTCGTGACTTTTTGACGCCGGAAGCTTGTTATGAAAAAAAAGAAGGCAACTTCCAACTGACGGCTAAATTCCAAGGACGGATGTGGAACGCCGCTCTTTCCCATTCACCTTTGGATGTAGTAGCCTGGCACGGCAATTATGTGCCCTACAAATATGATTTAAGCCGCTTCAATGTGATTAACAGCGTCAGCTTTGATCATCCGGATCCTTCGATTTTTACCGTGCTCAGCTCACCATCTGAAATAGCCGGTACGGCCAACGTTGATTTTGTCATTTTTCCGCCGCGCTGGCTGGTAGCTGAAAAGACTTTCCGCCCACCTTATTATCATCGCAACTGTATGAGCGAATATATGGGCTTAATCACCGGCGTGTACGACGCTAAAGAAGAAGGTTTTGTCCCCGGTGGCGGCAGTTTGCATAATCAAATGTCCGCCCACGGACCGGACGCCAATACTTATACTAAAGCAAGTACAGCTGAGCTGAAGCCGGTTTATTTGGATCACACCTTAGCTTTTATGTTCGAAAGCTCTCTTGTTTATGTGCCAACAAAATTTGCCGCAACAAGTGACCTGCGCCAAAAAGATTATTTGGATTGCTGGAAAGATTTACCGGTTAGCTATTGAGCCGTGTGCAAATCGACGCAGCTGGTCGATGTTTGCGGCAAGCCGAAAATTTTGCTTAAAACGCTAGCCGTCCCGCTGGATTTAAAACCACCGGAGAAGCTTTTGCCGCAAGCTTGACGCATATGCCCGCCAGCAACAGCCAAAGAATCAAGCTCTGTGGGCAGAATTTCCAAACGATTTTGCTGATTAGTAAATTGAGTTTGGCCGACCCGTGAAATAGTACTGTGGCCGGAAGTGAACTGATGCTGCACATCCTGCCAGGTGGAATCGGTTGTATTACCAAACTGCTGACCTGTGCTGGCGCGGCCCGGCATCCCTTCCGGAATAAAAGAAGAAGGGCCGGGGTCAGCTGGACCGGGAGCTGTATAACCAGCATCAGGGTCGTTAGGACCGCCAAAACCGACACCATCGGTTCCTTGGGCAAGAACCGGAACGGTAATAATAAAAGTCGTACCTAGTAAAAGCGCCGGACGCAAAAATTGAAGCATCGATGGCTACCCCCACACCCTTAGGTTTTATAAGCTATTTCATATATATGTCATTTTTGTGGCTTTGGACATTAATTTTTCCGGCTTCGCCAGCTTCATCTGTTTTTTCAACAAATTTAGCCCCCGGGAAAAGCTTAAAGAGCCAGTTTTGAAAGTCGTCGATATAAGTGAAAACGACCGGAACCACGACCAGAGTGAGAATTGTCGAGGTGAACAAGCCGCCGATTACCGCAATCGCCATCGGTGCCCGTGCTTCGGCACCGGCGCCCCATTTAAGGGCAATCGGCAACATGCCGGCAATCATGGCAATAGTAGTCATCATAATCGGCTGCATTCTAATTGAGCCCGCAGCGTGGATTGCTTCTTCCCGCGGTACACCGGCTCTCATCTCTTTCAAGCAATATTCAACAAGCAGAATAGCGTTTTTAGTGACCAAACCCATCAACATCACGATACCAATCAGCCCATACAAACCGAGAGAATTGCCAGTCAGCATCAGCCCTAATAAAGCACCACAAAGTGAGAGCGGCAAAGAAACCATAATTGTTAGCGGATGCAAAAAACCACCGAATAAAAGAACTAAAACAGCATAAATCAAAAGGATTGCATAACCAATTGCTGTGCCGAAACCGGAGAATACATCACGTTGTATTTCAGCATCGCCTAAGGGTTGTTCCTGTATTTCACGGGGACGATTTTTGTAAGCAGGCAACTCATGTATGCGCTTCATCGCTTCGCCAAGAGTAGTATTGGCTTCCAGCCCGGCGTCAATTGTTACTTGACGGGCCCGGTCGTAACGAGTGATTTCAGCCGGACCGCTACCGAAAGTAATTTGCGAAACGCTGCGCAAGGGAACCAAATGCCCATCCGCTCCCATAACTTGTAATCCGGCAATCACCTGAATATCTTTGCGGTATTGTGGATCAAGCTGCACACGAATATTTATTTGGCGGTCTTTCAAATTGAATTTAGGCAGATTGAATTCAACATCACCCAAAGTAGCTATTTGTGCCGTGCGCCCAATTGCCGCTACCGAAACTCCCTGTTCGGCTGCTCGAGCAAAATCCGGACGGACATTGATTTCCGGACGCAAAAGCGAAGCACTCGATGAAACATCATAAAGTCCGGGAATCGCTCTCACTTCGTTTAAGAGCTTTTCCGAATATTGATTCAAAAGAGCCGGATCGTTTGCTGTCAAAGCAATGCGCAAAGGCTTGCCGCCGCCACCGACCGAGCGATAATAACCAAAGCGCGCACCGGGTATATGATCGAGCGCTTTGCGCGCTTCATCCTCAAATTCTTGCTGCGAAAGCTTTCTTTCTTCTTTCGGCTTTAGGCTGATATAAACAACTGCATTATTCACTTCACCTTGATTGCCGCCAGAGTTTCTTTTAGCGCTCGAGGGTGTACCGATAGTCGAAAATATATGTTCGGTTTCCGATCGTGACATAAAGACCCGAGTGGCTTCGTCAACAACCTTTTCCGTATCCGAAAGAGTTACCCCGGGCGGCAAGGCCACAGTTAAAACACTTTCGCCACGGTCTACATTTGAAATAAGCGAGGTCGGCATCATTTTGAAAAGAATCAAACTACCGACAAATATGGCAAAGGATAAACCGACAGCAATTAAACGATGATTCAACGCCCAATGCAAAGAACGCGAATAAATATTATCGAGCCAGCCGTTTTGATGAGATTCAGGTATGTCACGCATCATATAAGCGGACATCATCGGCGTCAGCATGCGGGCTACAAGCAAAGAAAAGAAAACAGCTACAGCCACAGTCCAGCCGAACTGTTTGAAAAACTGTCCCGGTATGCCGCCCATGAAAGCAACCGGCACAAAAACCACAATTACAGTTAAAGTAGTGGCTACAACTGCTAAAGCAATCTCACTTGCTGCATCGCAAGAAGCTTCAAAAGGCTTTTTACCCATTTTGATATGGCGAACGATATTTTCAATTTCAACAATGGCATCGTCCACTAAAACACCAATTACAAGGGCCAAAGCCAAAAGTGACATGCCGTTCAAAGTAAAACCAGCCCATTTCATAATGGCAAATGTCGGAATCAGCGAAAGCGGAATTGCTAAACTGGATATCACCGTAGCGCGCATATCACGCACGAAATACCAAATAACGATAAGCGAAAGTAAAGCGCCAAGCATCAAGGACTCAAGTGAGGCCGAATAGGCATCACGCACATATTTACCATTGGTGCGGATTTTCTGAACATTGATATCTTTCGGCAGGATTTTTTTCAGTTCAGCCAGCTTTTTATCCACACCATTTTCAACATCAACTAAGTTGCTCCCTGTGCTGCGAATAATCGCAAAAGCAACCACCGGCTTGCCGTCTAAATAAGCTAACTGGCGTTGTTCGGAAGCACCGTCGACAATCCGCCCGAGCGTATCTAAGCGTGTCCAACCACCGCCAGGCAAAGCGATTTGCGTAGCCGCCAAGTCGCTGACTGAAAGAGCGCTACCAAGAGTTCTAATTGATTGTTCGCCGCTGCCTACTTCACTGCGCCCGCCGGGCAGATCGATATTGAGATTGCGCAACTGAACGCTGACTTGATCAGCTGTAACACCCATCGCTTGCAAACGACTGGGATCAAGATTGACGCGCACTTCACGGTCCACGCCACCGGCTCGTTGAACTTGTCCGACACCAGGAACCGAAAGCAGAGAGCGGGCAATATCATTATCGACAATCCAACTTAGCTCAACTACCGAACGTTCTTTAGAAGCAATTGAATAGCTGACGAAAGCACCGCCGACAAAATCCACTCTTTGGACTATTGGTTCATCAATTCCTTGAGGAAGTTGCTGTCTGATTTTTGTAACAGCATCACGTACATCATTTACTGCTCGATCCGTATTGGTGCCGATCTCAAATTCAATGCTTGTTTGTGAGGCACCGTTGCTAGCAGTGGAAGAGATATGTTTGATATTGCCGATACCGGCAATTGAATCTTCAATTTTGCGTGTCACCTGAGTTTCTAACTCAGTCGGCGAAGCACCCATTTGACTAACTGTAACCGAAACAATCGGCACGTCGATGTTCGGATTCTCGTCAATGCCTAAAGACATGAAGCCGAACATACCGCTTATGGTAAGCAGTAGAAAAAGAACTACGGTTGGAACCGGGTTTCTAATCGACCAGGATGATAAATCCCATTGCTGCATAACATCCTGCCTTTAACGTTTATCGTCAGCAAGTTCGGATGTGGTGCTGACGATATCACCGTCTTTCAAGAAACCGGCTCCGGTAAGCACAACCGCTTGCCCGACCGAAAGTCCGGACAAGACTTCAATCTCGTCATCTACCGGTTCACCAATCTGGATCTCTTTTTTAAATGCCTTATTTCCCTGCAATAGAAAAACAATAGATTTTTCGTCACGCACAAGAACCGACTTGGAAGGAACAAGCATAATGTTTTGCTTGCCGAGTTCGATATATCCATGGAAAAACTGTCCCGGATGGATCGTACGCGAACTTTCATTTATATCGATGCGTACCGTGCCTAAGCGAGTTTTTTCATCAACCAAGGGGCTGACTTCACGCACCTGCCCGGAAAAAACAGTTGTTCCTTTCATGTCGGCTGAAAGACGCACAACTTGTCCGGCATGAACTTTAACTAGATCAACCTCCGGGACAAGAGCCCGCAGCTCAAGACGGTCTTGGCGAACCATACGAAAAAGCTCTTTGCCTGCGGAGCTAATCTCACCTAAATGAGCGTTACGTTTGACAATCACACCGCTATCGGGAGCACGAATGATTGTTTGTTCCACTTGCGCTTCAAGCTGTTTTACTCTTGCTTTTGATTCAGCAAGGCTAGACTGCGAAATGAGAACATCTTCCTGCCTGCCACCCTGCTCGGCCATCTTTAGTTTTTCATGAGCTTGGCGCAAAGCAAATTTCATCGCCAACACTTTTTTCTCAGCCCCTAGAACTTCCGACTCGGCCGCCCGGGCGGCAGTAAGCGAATTGTCCGCTTCCATCTGGCTGACTGCACCGACTTTACGCAATTCACTGTAACGTCTTGAATTTTCTTGAGCATTGGCTGAATTTGCCCGACTACGCGAAAGATTGGCTTCCTCTTGGGCGACGTTAGCTTCGGCTTGCATCAGAGCTGCCCGCCAGCTGTTCAGATCTTCCACTCGATTAGGTTGAATCGCTTTTCTTAAAGCAGCTTCATTTGAGCGTGCTTTTGCTTTTTCTTGCTCTAGTTGCGCTCGCAACACCGCCGAATTTAAGGTAGCAAGAATTTGACCTTTGCTTACCTGATTCCCTTCTTCGACACGCACGCTGTCCAGGCGCAAGCCATTTGCTTCAGCACCGATCGCTAACTCATCCCAGGCAGCAATCGATCCGTTAATCGAGAGTTCGCGGTTAATCGTGCCATAACGCACAGGGACAGTAGTGACTGTCATTACCGATGGTGGCGCAGACTCTTTTTTGTTTTGGTTAGCAGGAAAAATCAAACGAGCAACAGAAGTTGTTGCAAAGAAAAGCACAAGAGCGCATCCGCCAAAAACAAACAAACGTTTTTTGGAAAAACCGGTCTTAAATTCTCTTGCCAGACGCTCGCCTTCAATTGGCTTCGGTATGGATTCCAGACTCATATGCACCTCGGCAAAGCGCCCCGATTATACACTTAAGAACGTCGCGCCTGCCAGAAAAAGCAACTTAACAAGAGAGTTCGCCAGACACCGATAGTCAGCAATCGTCAATAGCTGTATGATTTGGAAATATCGGGATGGAAGCAAATGTCAAGTTCGATTAAGCAGCTCCTCGTTTTAGCCGCAACATTGTCCGGTTTTCATACTCAGCAACTAGTGCTGGCAGTAGAACCGGCAAACACAAAAATTGATGACGGCCAGGAAGCGGGCTATGTTCCGGACAACTCCATGGTCGAAAGCGAATTTCCAAACAGTATGGTTCAGGAGCTGACGGCTTCCGGCTTAGGCAAATTTTCCCAAGCTGATTTTTTAGGCGCAAGCAAAGATTTCAGCAAAGCGGTTAAGTTTGCCCCGAAAAACGGTTCCTTATATCTACAGCTTGGCTTATCCCAATTGGAGTTGGGAGAACATAAATCAGCGATTGAAAGCTTCGATAAAGCTGTGAGCTTAAGCAAAACAAACCGTGAAATTATTCTTGCCTGCAAAGGAAAAGCTTATTTAGGACTTAATCAGTACAACGAAGCTTTAAATGCTTTTAGCGCAGCAATTGCTGCCGATCCTAAGTTTCCTTTGGCTTATATCGGCAAAGCCGATACACACCTCTGCCTAGGCGAAGACGACAAGGCTCTAGCCGATCTGGAAACAGCAATTCGTCTGGATCCCGAGCAACCGGAAGCTTATTTTTTACGTTCTCGTTATTACAAGAAAAAAGATCAGCACGAACTTGCTCTTAAAGATTTCGATAAAGCCGTTATCCTGGATAAAGCTTATTTAGAGCGTTCTCAAGAAACAACTCGTGAATGGCAAAAGAACAAGCACGCTTTGTCCGGTTTATTGAAACTGGGCAAGAATACACCAGAGGCTTCGGATTTAATTGGTCACGGACTAGCACTGTTCCGTGCCGGCAACCATTTAGAAGCGATTCACGCTCTTACAGAAGCAATTTGCAACGAACCGGACAGCTTAGAAGCTTTCAAATGGCGGGCATCGGTCTATATGCACATGTCTTCTTTTGCTTATGCCATCGAAGACCTGGATCGAGCAATTTCGATTACACCTGCCGATCCGGAATTGTTCGCCAGCCGAGCTAAAGCTTATTTGGAGCTGGGCAAAGCTAATTTAGCTTTAGCTGATTACAGCAAAGCGATTGAACTGTCTCAAAAGCCACAAGCTGAATTTTTTGAAGATCGCGGTTTGGTTTATTCACGACTGGGTCAATCAGCAAAAGCAATTGCTGATTTCAGCAAAGCACTCGAATTCGCCAAAGAAGATCCAGGCATTTATTTGAACCGCGGCTTGGAATATATGGCAGAGCGTGAATTCACTAAAGCAATTGAAGATTTTTCACAGGCAATAAACTTTAATCCTCAGCTTGCTACTGCCCGCAAATTTCGCGCACAAGCACGTTTAGCTAACGGCGATAAAGCTGGCGCATTAAATGATTTGCAAAAAGCGTTGCTTATTTATTCAGCACAAAAAGATCTTTTTGGCAGCAAACAAACAGCAAAAATGATTGCTGAAATAAAAAACGACAACTGATTTTAAGCAGCAGCAAACCGATGCAGTTCCAGTTGTTGAATCAAATCACCGACTGTACGTACGCTTTTTAAATTTTCCTGGTTTAATCGACAAGAGAATTCTTCTTGTAGCTCAATGACTAAATCAACAAGAATAAATGAATCAACTACAAGTTCATTTAGAATTGCCTCTTCCACAATTAGCTCCGGTTGCACTTGCAATACCGAGGCAATTTTGAATTTCACAGCGCTTCGATCGAGCATTGTTTTATCTCCCGGCTAAAATTCCTAATCCGTGCACACGCTCTTCATGCTCTTTCATTGTTTTGGCATAAACTTCTTCATCGGCTTGCAAAAAGCGTTGCAATGCTTGCTCGATATTTTCTTTACCAAACTCGTTCTCCATAGACTGCAATGCATTTTTTACCCATTCCAAATGCCAGCGTTCATCCTGCATAATCGCCGACAAAGTTTCCTTAATCTCCGGTTGCAAATCCGGAACGCGACTGTGCAAAGCATATTGACGGATCACTCGTTTTTCAAAAACGTGAGTGATTGCTAGGATCTCCATAATATTGGCCGGCAAACCGGCAGCTGAAATATATTGGTCCTGATAAGAATCAGCAAGCTTAAGTGGTTGCGCTTTCAGCTTAGCAATACAATCGGTCCACAACCAAGCGTGGTGCGCTTCGTCTGAAAAATGCTTGCTCATATCATGCTGAACAGCACTGGATTTGAGAGTTTTGCACAACCGTCCAAAAAATAGGGCACCGCTTATTTCAGACGTACGATAAAAACTTAAAAGCCAGAGTTCATTTTCGTTCAACTTAGTAGTCATCGCAACTCCTTTGGTCTGGCCAGAGCAACACTCAACCAGGATTGACCAAGATCTAACGATAAATAATCAAAAACAAACGTTTCTGCCTCAGCCTGACGCTCCGCCTGTCCGGAAGAAGAGCTCGGATCAAATAAAGCGTATCTGCTTAAGGTTTGAGAATCGTTTTGCAAATCACTTTTAAATACAGCTTCTTTTATAGTCCACAACCTGATTAGATTCGTCATCCGCAATTCAGGAGGCAAATTGAAATACCAAGTTCGTTCAGCGTCATTAAGAAAAAAGCGAGCCGATTCATCTTTTATCTCACGCAAAAACTCAAGATCAACTCCAATTCCCTTTGCTTGCTCTCCCTTCAAAAACACTGCAATAGCACATTCTCCACTATGACTCAAAGAGAACGCCCGATGCGGAAATGTAATTGACGCAGTATCTGCGTCTTGCTCCATACGTTCCAATAATTTTTTTAAGACAAAACGGCCTCGCGACCATGAATTTTTACGTCGCAAATTTTTGATTGTTGAATACGTTGCCAGCTCCGATTCACTAAATTGGACTGCTGGCAAATCACCGGTTTGATACGCACAAAAAATATCGCAGTGAAAGTGCTGCCGCAAACTTTTTTCCAATTCCACTTCCTTAAGAAGCATACGGCACTGACCTCCCCCACTTGGTTCCTGCCAAATAGTTTGACATATTTTCAATCAGAACCAAGGGATCCGCCGGGCGATAGTCCGGCATTATTGAAAGCAGGTTATCGTTTCTAAAATCTTTACCGGCAAAAAGCTGTTTGGCAAATGGCGCCACACTGGAAACAGCCTGATTGACAACACTGCCGGCAGCTAATTGTGCCACCCCTTCAGAAAGCAGCTGAAAAGATTCTTGATCGGACCACAAAGGTTTTAATACGCGACGGTTTCTAAAATCAGCGTAACTAGCGAAAGTTTGCAATACCACATCTAACAATTCACCTAATTTTGCTGATTCTTGGGACTGATGACAGAGGTGATAGATCTGTCGTAATTCACTTCTTTCAATTACAGCCAAGGTTGCTGCTTCGACAAACTCTGCCGTGACAAAATAAACCGGTGTTTCCTGCCTCCCGGGAAAAAGCGAAAGCAAGCCATAATAAAGCAGTTTTAGCGTATTATGCACCGCGTTTAGCTGTGTTACCCGGCCGTGCTCATCGTCAGCAATAATAGTGGCGATACGCAGCACGTTCCAAGGCAGATCGCCATAATGCGAGAATAGCTCTTCTTCGGCTTGCCACTTAGAGCTTTCATAATAGTTAGCAAAGCCGCTGCTCCCCTCTAATCGTTTTTCAAGCACAGTCCCGGTACACAGTCCTGCGGCATAAACACTGCTCAGCAATAAAAATTTGGACAAGTGCGGGCAAGAGCGAGCAAAATCTAGAATTTTTTCAGTCCCTTTAATATTGATTTCAGAGGCTAGATCCGCCTCGACATTAAAACGAGTCACAGCCGCAGCATGAATGATCCGGGTTATAGCAGCTGGGTTAACCGCAGCAAACGGATTGGTCTGAGACAACTCTACCGGGTAAAAAAACAAACGTTTTTCAAAACCAGCAAACCGAGACAAAATCATCGATGACTTTTGTTCGAAAGTAGCTTTATCGCAAGCTCTGAGACAAAGATGCAAAATGCTGTCCGATTGAGTAAGCAAACGCCGGCTAAGACAAAGACCGAGATAGCCATTGGCGCCAGTAAGCAAAATTCCATCTTTATTCATCAAATTTGCCAATCCTTTTCATCGGGTCCGCAAGTAGCCAGTACGGCATACAACCATCGCTCAAGACCAAAAGCGACACATGCCGAAAAGACTGCTTCGCCTTGCCGGCGAATATTGAATCTCTCACCGAAGAATGTACGATGAAAATTAAAAGAACCAATAGCAACATTGCCGGCATAGATCATTTCTCGCTTCACCGGTTCCAATTTTTGCACAACATATTTTGCATTGACTAAAGGATTGAAAAAGGGATCCGTCGCTTGTTCAAAAATCACTGGCCATAATTGTTTTTGAAAGTAGCTATTCAGAGCTTTTTCAAAACGCTGGAGAAACTCTTGCACCTCTTCTTGCGTGCCTAAACAGACAAATTCACGCATTGAGAATGCCCATTGTCGAGTAAGCGGATGATAAGCGCTTTCACGCCGAAAACAAGTACAAAGAGTCGTCAGATAGCAAGGACCATTCAGCTCAGTATCAGATTGCTTTTCGTAAAAATGGTAACAGGCAGCAGGAGTCAGCACTTCGCGACAAGGAGCAATATTAGTTAGATTCAAATTGCCATTTTCATTTAACGGTGCTGCCGTAAAAGCTTGGAGACTTGCTTGACTAGAATCAAGCGTGACAGGCATGGTAATTAAGTGTGGAAAGCCGTGCAAATAATCCAACTTATGTAATTGTTCCGCTGAAATAAAGGGCGAGAATTGCTGTTCGTCAAAAATAATATCCGGGATAAAAGAAAGTATTTTTTGATCGATTTTTTTATACAATCGCAAAAGACTTCCACTCAATGAGAGCTGCCCATTTTCTTGCCAGTGCAAGCCGGGCAAAGCGCTGAAATCAGTTATTTGAGCTATTTGTTGCATTGCTCATCACCTTGACGTTCTAAGAAATTTTGGTAGATAGTGTCAATATTTTTGAAAGCTCCCGGTTTAAGTTGCTCCACTTCAACTGACGTACCGGATAATCTTTCAACAAACAGAAGCAGATCTATTATTTGCAAGGAGTTTATGATTCTTTCGCGAATAATGTCCGTATCATTGCAAAGCTCTTCCGCTTTGATTTTGGCGTTGTTTTTGACAATCCAAGCGTGCAACTCTTTTTTCATATCTTCTTGAGTTTTCATACCACTAAATTTTTCTCCAAAATTCCTTCTTTTACAAAGAAGTCCACACAGCGGAAAGAAGCTTGCTGGCGATGTTTTTTACTTGCAGATGAATGCCAAGCTTGGTCGACCAGATCAAATACTTCATCCAGTCCGGCATCGCGATATACGTCAGGGTTGTAATATTCTTTCCAAGTCGCTTCCAGATAAGAAAGCAGATAGTGACGTACATTTTGCAAAACCTCGCCTGTCCAATGCGCAGCAAACTTGTTAAACAAATATCTGACAATTTCACGACCAAAAGCTAAATGACGGGCTTCTTCCAGATGATGAATAAGATTGATTCGACGGGCAGTAAGCTCGATCTCCGAATTGTTGCCCATACGCAAATTGTAATAATCAGCCAACTCTTCAAAAATCATTGTTTTAGCAAAGAACAGAAATTCTTCTTCACCATAAGCATATTCACGTTCAATTTTGAGCTTGCGATCGCGATAGATCTTTCCCGCATAGCGCTGACAGAACCCGCCAAAATAAACCATATGCTTATTTTCTTCATCAAGAAAACTGTGCAAATATTCAGCGACATCAGCCAATTCACGCCGGTACAAACGTTGCGCTAATCCTTCAACCAGCGCTTTCTCACCATGAATATTGAGACTGAAAAAATTCACCGCCTCCCAAAAACTCAATTCTTTTTTTTGCTTTTCCGAAAGCTCTTCATATACCGGGCTACCATTAAGAGATATCAATTCAGGCGCCATAAACCATTGGCTTCGCTCCAGGGTTTCAGGCCAAACAAGGGCCGTGTGGGGATTTAAATAGTTATTTTGCGAAATAGAGAATAATCTGTTCGCCGTTTGTTTTAATGCATTCATTGACAGTACTCCAGAATGCAAGACTGCCAGTTCAAGCCGTATCCAGCCATAATCAAAATGACTTTATCACCGTAACGCAAAAGTTTTTGCTCAAGCAAATGTTTGAGATTGGCTATATTATCGCCGCTGATCATATGCCCGATCTGAGAACGAGTTGGCGCATAAACACGCGCCTCGTCAAATTTAAGTAACCGGCAGAGGATGCTCCAAGCTTTTACATTCATGTTCTGGGGCACAATCCAGTCGATATCCGCCATTGTTAATCCACCTTTAGCCAAAGATTCTTGGATCAATTTATGGACGTAAGAAAAATAGCTACCCATCACTTCTTGATCGCAAGCGAAAGCAAGTCCTCCGTTAGTAATAGAATGACTCACACAGATACGAAATGCCGCCGGTTTTCTCGATACTAAACAAGCCGCACCACCATCCGAGATTAAATTGTATGACTGTTCATAGAGAGCTCCTGCCGGAAAACGATCCGCTGTCACACACAAGACTTTTTCAGCAGTCGGCTCATCTTGTAAAAACATTTTAGCCATACGCAAAGAACCAAGCATTCCTGTGCAAGCTTGCTGGTTAAGGCCGATAACCGCCGCATTTTCCAGAGCGAAATCAGCTTGCAGGCGGCTAGCGGCAAAGTCCATCAAGTGTTTGACGTCGCCGCTCTCTTGAAATTTTTTGCTATTACCGCAATTGGCATTTTGTGGTAAACAAGTCGAGTAAATAATCGCTCCGATCTGATCTAGTTCGTCATTAAGCTGCTCGGCGCAATGCTTAGCCAAATCATATGCTCCTTGCTCTTCATTACAGACATGATGCAAGGCAAATCCGGAGTCTGCCAAAACTGATGCCGCTGAAATCAGCCTGCCCGTTGCCTCCGATTCGGACAGATTGCAGACGTTTGCCCCTAATGAATAAACAAAGTTATCAACATAAACGCTCATCTGTTTTTTACCTGCTTTATTGCCAGGGGCCAAAAACGTCCGCTCTGTTCCATATAAGCTTTGTACTCCAAGCCAAAATCCGACCGGCACAAACGCTCTTCTTCTTTGCCGGCAGTCAGATTTAAGCAAACCATCGCATAAGCTAAGGCAGCAAATGTAATTATTTGCGGAGCATAAACAAAAGCAGCAATAAAAGCCAAAATAAAGGATGCATAAAAAGGATGGCGAATATATTGATAAGCGCCGTAAGTGACTATATTTAGCGGCGCATCATCTTTTTGGTGCCACAGCGCAATCGGAATTTTATGGGTACCTAAAGTATAAGAGATCAAAGCAATTGAAATAGCACTCAGCATTATCGAAGCGACATCACCAAAATCGGCCCAAGGCGGCAAATATCCATAATATGAAGCGATAACACCAAGGGGACTCAAAGCAAAAGGCAAAGCAGTAAAAAACCAACCGTAAGTTAGCTTTTTGCTTTTACGAAAAAAAATGACCGGCAAAAGAGCTATATAAATGAAATTAAAAGAGAGAATTACAAGTGCACTACGCTCCATTATTATTCTCCCGCCCATTCAACCATTGAGCTAATTCAAGTCGTTTTATTTTGCCGCTGGCTGTTCGCGGCAAAGCATCGTCATAAAATTCAATCCTAGTCGGACGTTTATAGGCAGCAAGAGCTAAGCTTAACTGCGCAAGTTCATCATATATAACCGCTGCCGGCGCGGCCGGTACAACAATCAGACAAACTTCCTCTCGGCACTTTTTTAAGCCGGTTTTTATTAGTCCGGGTAATACACAAATTTCTTTCACTGAAGTCATGGTCGAGAGCGCCATTTCAACTTCACGCGGAGACACTTTCAAACCGCCCCCCAGGACAATCAAATTTTTTTTCCTGCACTTTATATAGAGATAGCCTTCTTGATCTAAATAACCGATGTCACCGGTATGCAGCCAACCATCCTCGTCAATAATTTTATTTGTCAGCTGATCTTGCTTGTAATAACCCAACATTACGTGGGGTCCTCGCGTTAAGATTTCACCTTTAGCGTCAACTCTTACCTCCGCTCCTTTGAGCGGCTTACCTACCGACCCAAGCTTATTCTCGCGTAGCGTATTTCCGGTTATAACCGGACTGGTTTCGGTAAGCCCATATCCCTGGAGAACAGGAATACCGAACTCTTGAAAAAATTCGCCGGTTTCTTGTTCTAAAGGTTCGCCACCAGCAATCAAGACTCGCAAAGTTCCAAAATTTATCGCACTGTGTCTTTGCTCGTATTCAACTGCTTTTTTCAAAGTTTTTAGCAGTAGCGGAACTGAAACCATAGCGGTAATTTTTTGTTCTTGTAAATTACGCATAATTTCCGCAGGCAAAATACTGCGACAAAAACAGATCGTTCCCCCTTGATTAAGAACACCAAGAAAACCGCCAGTCAACTCAAGTAAATGATTCAAGGGCAAGATCGAAAGAAAACGATCGCTAGCTTTCAAATCAATCATTGATTTGAAGTTCTCAACTTGAAATAGTAAATTGTCCAGAGAGAGCAACACTGCTTTTGCCTTAGCCGTTGTCCCGGACGTATAAATAAGTACAGCCGGTTCGCTGGATAGTCGTTCGCACCCGCGTCGTATTTTTTTCGGCTTGAGCGAAAAAAGCTCATCTGTCTGAAAAATTTTCGGGCAAATAGAATCATCGATTTCAGGACACGGGCGATCAACAAATAAACAGAAAGGACGACAATCATCTAGCACTGCTTTTAGTTCTTTAGCAGTCAATTTTGGATCGAGTGGAACAACAATCGCTCCGGCACGAATGGCGGCAAAGAAAATTACGCCCCACTCCAAAGAGGATTGACAAAGCATGGCGATTCTTTGCCCCGGTTGAACTCCCGATTCAATCAAATACGAGGCTAGCCTTCTCGATCGACGCGAAAGCTCGGCATAGCTTAAAGTGCGCCAACCGTTTTCGCTTTCAAGACAAAGCGCGGTGCGCTCAGCAAAAGCTGCCGCCTTTTCATTCAACAATTTCAGGGTTGACACCATATTCAATACCGCATTCCGTATTAACCGATACAAGCATCTTAACTAAGATTCCGCTTGTCTTTAGTCCGGAATAAACAGTTTTGCAAGTGTTGGTTTGCCAACGGAACAGGCGGAAAGCCAGTAAGACTTTCCGCCCAAGGGAGGAACGAGTGTGTGTGTGATCGATTTCCCTATCTGCTAAGATACCATACATACGATTGGTACGCAAGAGGTTTGCCCATGAGTTTACAAGTGCGCGAAATTATTGCCAAATCCATACTTACCGCCCAAAACAACGGTTCGCTATCCGCTGCTTTTGATTACTCAATCAACCCCTATGCCGGTTGCGCTTTCAGCTGTTCCTATTGTTATGTACCTAAGTTTCCGAACAAGGATCACGAACCTTCAGAATGGGGAAGCTGGGTCAACATTAAATTGAACGCCCCGGAACTGATTCGCAAAGAGCGCTTAAAAGTATTCGGCTCCCGAATTTTTTTTAGCTCGGCCACAGATCCTTATCAATATTTGGAATTAAAATACAGGCTCAGTCGGCGTTGCCTGGAAGAGCTCAAACGTTATCAACCGGCAAAACTCATATTGCACACACGCAGCCATTTGATTCTTCAAGACATCGATCTGCTTCAATCATTCGGCAAATCTTTACGGGTCGGAGTCAGTATCACGACAGATAACGAATCAGTACGCGCCGAATTCGAACCGAAAGCACCGAGTATCAAACGACGGCTCGAACTAATTGAAAAGCTGCACAAAAAGGGTATTAAGGTCCACGCTTCTTTAGCACCGCTTTTACCTTGTGATCCCGAGCGATTAGTTACTTTACTTACACCTTATGTGGATCGTATTTGGATCGATCAGATGCACTGGAAAGAAGTGAACAATCGTCCTCAACTTCTGGAGAAGTATCAGGACTTTTTTCATCCGGCAAAATATGCAAAAACCGTGACTGAAACACAAAAGCTTTTTTACAACAAGCGTTTGGCTTAATAGTATTTTTTCAACGCTTTGATACAAGCTTCATTTTCATCGGGCAATCCGATAGTGATCCGGAAGCAGTGCGGTAATCCGAAAGCGGCAAGCGGCCGGATGGCAATGCCTTCACGTAATAGCCCTTCGTGAATTTCTTTGACCTTTTCCGGACTGTCCGTGGGCAGCATGATAAAGTTCGTCGAAGAGGGCACGTAATACCATCCGAGTTTCTGAAACTCATTGCAAAGGTAGTGCATACCTTCGTCATTATTTTCCAAAACACCGCCTAAATACTCCGTGTCTTTAATTGCTGCTGTCGCAGCCACTTGAGCCAGCATGTTAGGCTCAAAAGGCAGCTTCACCTTATTTACGTAATTGATCAAATATTCGTGGCCCATACCGTACCCTACGCGCAAACCAGCCATGGCGTAAGCCTTGGAGAATGAACGCAAAGTAAGAACATTGTCGTAGCGATAAGTCATTGAATCAGGAAATTCAGCAATGCCCATAGTGAACTCAAAATAGGCTTCGTCAAGAATTACAAGCACATGATCCGGCACCTTTTGAATGAACGCTTCAAATTCAGCACGCGAAAACATGGTGCCGGTCGGGTTATTCGGATTGCACAAATAAACCAGCTTGGTTTTTTCACTGACAGCATCGGCTATGGCATCGAGATCAAATTTATAGTCCTTAAGCGGGACTTGAACCAACTTCACACCTTGGCTGTTAACCAGTACATAGATCCCGATAAAAGTGCCTTCGGAAGTAACAACTTCATCATCACCGTGCAGAAAAGCACGAATAATATTAGCCATAATACTTTCGGAACCGCTACCGATAACGACGTTCTCAGGCTGTACGCGGTAAACCTCAGCCAAAGCTTCGCGTAATTTAAAACCGCCCGATTCCGGATAGCGGCTTATTTCAGGCAAAGCCTTTTTTATTGCTTCTAAAGAACTTTTCGGCGGACCCAGTGGATTCTCATTGGAAGCCAAGTTGATGAAACGTTCTATGCCAAGCTCAGCCTTCAGAGCATCAGCGGGACGCCCTGGTTGATAAGCCTTCAACGCTTCGATATGCGGAGGCACTAATCTTTTTGGCACCGCAGCGTTTTCGGCGCGGGCCAAGCTTGAGCCGTTTTCGTTCATTCTCCAGAGTCTTTGTATTGTGGTTGCCATTAGCAAAGACACCTACATACTAAATGATTCCCGAAGGATCCGCCAAGCTTAATCAAAAGCTCATAAACTTTGATACAAGCCTTAATGTGCGTACAGTATCACCAACACATTTGCACCACAAGCATTTCGGGCAGCTTGACAAAATGTATCAGAAAGGTCTAATCCAGAATGCGCTTTACAGCTGACTAAAAATCGTTTTTTGGACTGCAAGAGCCTACGTCGATCAACTTATATGCACCCGAATTTGCACTCTCTTCTGGCACATTTTAAGCGAAACCGGCTTCCTTGGGCGCCTTAGCACTTGTGGTAACATGTATTTGTACTGGCAGTCCAACCGGGCATGCGGGTGTAGTTCAATGGTAGAACGGCAGCCTTCCAAGCTGCACACGCGGGTTCGATTCCCGCTACCCGCTCCAATTTTTACAACAGCATAATTGAGATTGCAGTTTTGCCTGGCGACACCAAGCTAACCTTGCTGAGCAGAACCGAGACAATTATCACTTGCAGCGGCAACGGCATGACCATTACTTTATGGCAGTTTGGCGCCAGCATAGTATTATGCGCTTTATTCATGCTTTTTCTGCGCAAATGGAACACAGTCGGAAGACTGCTTTTCATCGCTCTGCGCGACGATTAAAAACAGACGACAGCAAAGTAAGCACTGCACGTAGTATCAATTTTAACGATGCGACAATTTGGTTGCGGGGGCAAGATTTGAACTTGCGACCTTTGGGTTATGAGCCCAACGAGCTACCGGACTGCTCCACCCCGCGTTATATTTTGAATGGTAGCATAAATAATGAGCCTGCACGCGCGCAGAGATAAATTGTCATTCACTGGCAGACAGGCAGGGCGATCGGACGATTAACACCATGAAGCTTGTATTACAAAGAGCACTCGCGGCGCAAGTAACCGTAGATGGCAAGGTTACCGGTTCAATTGACAAAGGTCTCGTGATCCTGCTCTGCGCCGAACAAAACGACACTGAAGAAGCCTGCCGTTACTTGGCCCGCAAATGTGTGGAGCTGAGAATATTTGCTGACGCTGAAGGAAAAATGAATAAATCCTTGATGGAATCAGCGGGCAAAGTGCTTCTGATCTCTCAATTCACTCTTGCTGCTGACTGGCGGAAAGGGCGCCGCCCGGGCTTTACCAAAGCAGCCAGCCCACAGGAAGGTAAACGATTATACGAATTTTTTGGACAGCTTCTTGAGGAGATGGGCGTTGCCGTTTCCTGGGGAGTTTTTGGCGCCGACATGAAAGTGACACTGACTAACGATGGTCCCGTAACGCTTATTTTGGAAGAACCGGCAAATCAGAGTCCTTGATTAGAGCCGATTGTTCTTCAAGAAGTTGTCGCACATTCGTACGCAATAATTTTTGCACCTGCTCCAGCGGCTGCGAAGCGTCAATCATTTTAAATTTGAACTCCTCTTTCATACGTTCGTATTCATGGAGGATTTTAGATTGATAAAGTTTGAAAGATTGATAAAGGTCAGTAGACATGCCAATATCGCGCCCTGATTCATAAAAATCCAAACCGCCACGCGATGTGACAATCCGCCGCAAAAGATCGTCCAAAGGCATTTGCAAATAGAAAACCAAATCCGGCGACGGAGCAAATCCATACAGTTTACGCACCCAAGCCGAATCAGCACCGCGCACCACGTCACGAGCAAACGCTGTGTAGTAGTAGCGATCAACAATCACAACAAACCCAGCTTTCAGCGCCGGAACGATTTCACGGTTCAAGCGATCAGCCAGATCCGTGGCGTACAACAAACTAAAAGTAATG
Organism: Candidatus Obscuribacterales bacterium; assembly: GCA_019750335.1. Lineage (GTDB taxonomy): Bacteria > Cyanobacteriota > Vampirovibrionia > Obscuribacterales > Obscuribacteraceae > JAIEPM01. Next base: position 36,176 of record JAIEOQ010000005.1, on the reverse strand, counting down.
GTGTTCAAAGCATTTTTGGATTTAGCTTTATCGATGGCAGCTGCAATCAGCGCCGATGATTTCCATTCCGAAACGGCAACGCCGTACCCTTCCACCTCAAGCCAATGACGCAAGAGTTCTGCATGAGAAGACCGTCCGACGCCGTCGGTTCCTTCCAAAACAACTAATTTTCCCGGATACATTTCTGGCAATTGACTTTCCTTTTATACAGAGAGAAGTTTTGAAACTTTGTCGCGAAAAGTAAGTTGTTGCTCATGAATAGCCTTAGTCGCCGGCATAACGTGCAAATCGTACTCCGGAACCATTTTGTCGTATTCGGCAATTACTCTAGTTTGAAAAATTTGGAATGATTCGCGCGGATCGCTGGAAAGGCCAATATCCATACCGGCTTCGTAATAACCTGGCACTCGGCTGTTAGCAATGCGCTGCAGCGAAATTTCAATCGGTACCTGAAAATAGAAAGCTCCATCCGGTCGGATCGTGAAACCGTAAAGGCTACGCACCCACTCTTTATCCACGCCACGAGCTACGTCGCGCGCAAAAGCGGTAAAACAATAACGGTCGGCTAAAACTATAAGCCCGGCTTTCAAAGCCGGTTTTATTATGTTTTCCAGACGATCGGCAAAATCGGTAGCATGGAGCAAGCTGAAGGTAACCGGAATCAAGCTGTTATCACGCTTTGCTTGCTTAATCGTTTTTGAAATCAGCTTGGAAGAGTTCCATTCGGTAAAAATCACACTATGACCACGGTCTTCAAGCCAGTTACGCAGAAGATTAAGCTGAGTTGATTTACCTGAGCCGTCCACTCCTTCGACAACAATAAGTTTGCCCGGGTAATTATGCTTTTGATGCAAGCGCATGACTATTCTCGACTTAGATTAGAACTCTTGACGGGCATAAGCCATCAAACTTTTCTATTATAGTTGCGCCGCTGCAAAGAGACAGGCAAAAGTTATTAACTGGTGAATTATGCATAAACAAACAGCTTTGCTCATGACCTTAATTGGCGCCTGGCTCTACCTGCCGGCAAATGCCGAGATAGAAGACGAACTGCCGCAAGCGCCGGACCCGGCAGCCTTAACCTCGCCAGCAGCACCGCCCAAAAAGGACCCGCAGCTTTACTATAACGAAGGCTGCAAAATGCTCAGCCAGAAGAAGTATCAAGCCGCATTGGATCAATTTAACAAAGCGCTGGAGCTCAACCCTAGTTATTATGAAGCTTCTCATAAAAAAGCTTTGGTTTATCAACTTACCGGCTACGACAAATTTGCCGCTCGCCGTTATCAGGAGATCATCAATCGTCGTCCAGACATGGATGAATCACGAGTTAATTTAGCCGCGCTTCACCATAAGCATAAACATTACGCCGGCGCTGAAGAACAGTATCGAGCCGTAATCGACCATAACTTTTATTCTTTTGAAGCACACTACAATTTAGCCAACGTGCTTTTAGATCAAAAGAAGTACGAACAAGCGCTGAAAGAATACAAAGTGTGCTTGAAACTTGAACCAACAAACGCCCAAGTTCATAACAATATGGGCGTAATTTTCCTGCAAAAGAATTATCCGGAAGATGCTTTGCAAGAATTCAGACGCGCAGCGCATCTAGCGCCGTCGAACAGCTTGTACTCAAGCAATATCACTATCGCTCAAAAAACTTTGAAGAACAAAGCAAAAAAGGCAGTGACAATGTAGCCCTAGTTGATCTGCACTCCAAGCTCGTTGGTCAGCAAAATTTCAATCTCTTGCCCGGGACTTAAGCTGATATTGTCTCCCGAACGAAATAAAGCAACGGCCGAAGTGCCGATTGCCGTTGCTACAATCGGCGCGCCGAGAGTAGCTATGTTTGCAGCGACCAAAGCTCCTTTGGCAGCACCTTTTTCATTCATCCCGGATACGGTTCTGACACTCGATTCTACTCGTGTACCAAAGTTAGTACCGGGGTCGAGTTGTCCGGCTTTATTAGTCATCCCTTTTTGAAATTCAAGGCTAGCATCAAGTGCTATGACTTCTCCGGTTGGAGTGACGATTTGATCTAGCTTCAAACCGATCTTACCGGCCCGGCTTATCCAGCGCGGTTTTGTCACTTCAGTGATCCGCCCGCGCACAAGACTGCCTCTAGGCAAAATCAAAGTCCGCCCGAAGAACAGATCGTCTTTAACATGTCCTTCAAAAATATCGCCGGGTACGCTGGCCGTCGCCGAAACCGGATATTCGACTACTAGCTTCAAATGGGTTTGCACCGGAAGCGTAGCCGACTGCAAGCCAGCCTGCAAAGCTGCACCATTCGTTCTTGCTGCTGGCTCTTTTCTGTAATCGACAAAATCGGGAACGTTTTTTGGTTCCAAGGTTCGAGTTGGCACCAAATCCGGTGCGCGCTCATCAATACGCGGACCACTCGAATCAGCAAAAGTCGGATTACTTTGGCAAAGCGTGATCAATAACGACAGAGATAAAAAACTGAATCCGTAAGTTTTTATTTTCACGATGGCACCACCGACTGGTAATCTGCATGCCACTGATTTTACCCGAAATTTTCTCAGAGCGCACGACTACATGCCACGACGCAGATACTGCCGGAAAACCGTAACGAAATAAGCAATAAGCGCTCCCGAGCAATCGATCAAAACATCGGTGGCCAGACTGTCTCGGCGCTCAACAAATCCCTGATGCCACTCATCTACAGCGGCACAGGCAACAATAAACATAAGACCGGCAATCTTCCGCCCCTTTTTGAGAAACGTTCCAAAAAACATAAAAGCGAGAAAATAGCCAACGGCAAACTCAATAATGTGAATAAGCTTGCGCCCGTAGAAATTATAGTCACCAAAAAATTCTCGAGTAACATTATGAGAATCGGACTGTTCCGAGAGATACCAGACCATTGACAACCAAACAATAATTAGCACGTAACGCCAGAACACATGGCGCTTTTTGAGTTTTTTGATTCTATCTCGGTCGCGCATTAATTTCCGATTGCTAAAAAGCACTCAGGGCTTTTTCCACCGCCGCCAAATCCTCCGGTTTATCCACCGCCGGGGACCGCCCAGCAACCTGCACTACCCGAATTTTAATCCCATGTTCAAGAGCGCGCAGCTGCTCAAGATTCTCCGCAAGCTCAAGGGGCGTTGGCTTCAAGGCCGATAGAGCAAGCAATGTTTGACGGCGATAAACATACAATCCAATATGCCCAAAATATTTACCGCCCTCACTTAAATCACGATAAAAAGGAATTGGTGAACGCGAGAAATAAAGAGCACAGCCAGCTTTGTCCGTCACCACTTTTACTACTGTCGCACTTTCAATTTCGGACTGATCTTTTATTTCCGAAGCTAGAGTGGACATCTCAAGCTGCTCATTTTCAAGTAACGGACGAATAGCCGCATCAATAGTTAGCGGGTCAATCAGCGGCTCATCTCCTTGAACGTTGACGATTATTTCCAGCTCCGCCATATTCGCGGCAACCTCAGCCAAACGTTCGCTGCCGTTTGCATGGTCGGCGCGGGTCATCAACACGTCACCGCCGAAAGAGCGCACAACATCAAAGATCCGCTGATCGTCAGTAGCGACAATTACCTGATCGACAAGCTTAGCTTTTTTAGCTTGCGTGTAGACACGCTCGATCATTGTCATGCCGCAGATATCGACAAGCGGCTTTCCGGGAAATCGAGTCGACTGATAACGAGCGGGAATAATTACTGCGGCTTTTTTTGATGAGCTTGAAACCATTGTTCTCACCTGTGCGGAGCTTGTATCTTAGACCAGGATCGAAACGAACTGGTGAATTCTAATTAAGAGACGATTCAATTGGCCGGAGCGGAGTTAGCCTATTGATATGCAAAATTTACCTAAAATCATTGCTCATCGCGGCGGGCGAAACTGGGCTCCGGAAAATACCCTGGCTTCCTTTGGCAAAAGTGTCCAATTCGGCGCTGCTGGCGTAGAGTTTGATGTACACCGTTGTGCAACCGGCGAACTTATTGTTATACACGACGACGATCTCAAGCGGACGACAAACGGCGTCGGTTACATAAAAGATATTAGTTATCCGGAAATAGAAAGATTATCGGCCGGACTCTGGTTTGACAAAGAGTTCCGCTCGGAAAAAGTACCTCTTTTAGCCGAAGTACTATCACTTTTTCCGGAAAATATGTTGATCAATATTGAATTGAAAAACGCCCCAATTGGTTATGACGATATCGAATCCGATCTGTTACGTGAGCTGGAGCGTTACCCCCATCGCGACAATGTCGTCGTCAGCTCTTTCGATCATCATTGCTTGCAACGCTTACGCGCTCTTGATTCTGAAATTAAAATCGGTATCCTGGCCGCTGCCATGCTGGTGGATTTAAAAGATTATGCCGCTAAACTCAAAGCTCAATATTATATTCAAGCATTTGACTGCCTCCTACCGGAAGGCGCTAGAGAAGCGAAAGAAGCCGGCCTTGAACTTTTTGTTTGGACCGTAAACGAACCGCGAGAATGGAAACGCTGCCTGGAATTAGGTGTCGACGCAATCATTACTGACGATCCCGAAGGCTTGCGTAAATATCTCGGCGGCTAACTCTAATGGCCGATCTTTCGTAATCCTTCCATCGCTTTTTGAGTCAAAGCGCTATCCGGCGATAGCTTGATCACTTCCCGATAATCTTTCTCCGCTTCTTTCCATCGTCTTAGCATCACGCCGGCCACGGCGCGCAAGTAGAGAGCAACCGGATTTTTGGGATCTTTTTGCAGCATCAGACTGGCCTTGGACCAGCTGTCAGTATATTTGCCTGAATTAAAATCAAACACAATGTCAGCATATTTAGCCTCTAACGCTCCTAAGCCACGATTACCGGAAAAGTCCGGCACCGAAAGCGGTATCAAAGCCAACTTTCTTTCTTCCGTTTTACTGCTTGTATTTGAAGGCATACCTGTTCCTTGATACTGATGGTAATGCTCGGCAAGAGAAGCTTGATCGCCGGAAGATAGAGTACGTGTTTCAACGTGATCTTTGCTATTTAAAGCGAATACACCGGCACACATGATGTCACTCGGGTGAGACGAGTGCAAAAGTCCGAGAGCATGACCGAACTCGTGCATCACCACCTCATCAAGCAAACGATCTTGCGCCTCAAAAAGTGCCGCACTGGAAACGCTTTCGCGCTTAGGCAGAGGTTTGCCATCAGCCAGGCTGTTGGTAACAATCCAAACATGCCCATTTAAGATTTCACAATCACCGTCATTTTTTTGCGTGGCACGTGCGGCAAAAACATTTGTCCAAGCAAGACCGACAGCCGCTCCGGAAAGATCCGGAATCCAATGTACGTGAATGCCTGTTTTTACCGGATCGTCAGGGATATCAGCCGGATTGGCGCTAATACGCGGGAGGATCGGTTCATCCCCCAGGCTGCGCTGCCAGGATTCTTCCGCTTGGCGGTCTTGATTGTCCAAAACAAACCAGATTTTTCCGCCTGAAGCTTGTCGCCAGACATCCATCGCTTTTAAAACAGCGGATCGCATTCCCGGGCGATAGCCGGTTACTCCTTCGCCATCATCAATGTATACATGAATAGGCATTTTTTCCAGGTTCCACCAGCCTAAACCGACAATGCCAAATTCGGGATCGACAGGAAAAAAGCGTCCTTTAAACCGAGCGTCTGTCGCTTCATTCAATCGGGCTAATCGCCCTGTTGCTTGCTCCGCCTCACTTGATTTAGGGAACTTAGCAAGCACCTGTTCGTAATAATCTTTAGCACTGTCTATATCATCAATCGCTTCCATGCACAGACCGATATTTAAAAGCGAAATCCGATCATTGTGATCTTGAGCCAACAAATTTTGATATAAGCCCAAAGCTTGTTTGAACTTGCCTTGATCGGCATAAAAACGCGCGAATTCACGTTGCAAATCAAGATTACGCGAACCAACTAGTAGGGCCTGATATTCCGCTTCCGCTTCCGGATAGCGCGCTAACTTTGCATATAATCTGGCCAGTTGGATTCGCGCATCGTTAGCCCCGGCCGGAGCCAGGGATTTAGCTACAACAAAAGCTTGAATCGCCGTATCATCATCCTCAGCTTCAAGAGCACGATTACCTCGCTCAAGCGCTTCAATGAACGTCTCGGCTTGCACAGTGACAACGGATAGACTCAGAATCAGAAGCAAAAGAATAAAATGCTTCATCGCCACCGCCGATTATTTATCGAGAGGCTGCCGCAGTGCGGTTTTTGGCAACAATAATTTTTCCACTTCCATGGCTAATGTTAAATATGGCAAAAGCGAATAACTAACCATGGAAAGCTCCATCAGATGTCGTCCGGTTTGCGCTTTCAATTCACCCAACAATCCAAACTGACTGCGGTCAGGGATCACAGTACGAAAAACATGAAACTCTTCCGGCAAAGATCTAAGCTTTTCTTCAATCTCAAGCTCGACATTACGATCCCGGCGGAAGCGCGTCAACAGTACACCAAGAATGGCCAACTCTGGATTTAAGGCCAGATCGCCGTGGACAATCTCATGCACTTGCTCAATCATTCGTTCTAGACCGGTCAAACTGATAGTCGACGCTACAGTTGGAATAAGCACATAATCAGCAGCAACTAAAGCATTGAGCGTAAGCATTCCCTGGCTCGGTGGGCAATCGATAATCGTATAATCGAAACGATGGGCAAAAGGCACCAAAGCATTTTTGAGCAAGCGTTCCGGTTCTGAGTTTTGAGCGTTAGTATCAAGCGCCACCTCTGACATCATCAGCTCGGCCGCGCCGGGAATCAAAGAAAGACTGTCTCGCACTTTAATCAAACAGGGTTCCAGCGCGCTTCCTGTTTCATACATTGTCGCCAGATTGTTTTCTTGAGCTTTCTCTTGCTGCGCTTCGTCAAGCTCCATACTGTATGTCAGGCTGCATTGCGGATCCGAATCAATGAGCAAAACATATCGGTTCAGACGGGCAAGAGCAGCACCAAGATAAGCTGCAGTCGTGGTTTTAGCTACGCCACCTTTTTGGTTAGCAACACAAATTATTTTGTTTTTTTTGATTTGACTCATCAGCGCATTTGTTGACGTACGACATTAGAAATAAAAGGGATCTCGGCATATTTACCCAAAGCCGCAAAAATCAAACCGTAGACCGGCAACAGTCCGAATGCAGCGATAATTGCTTGAACCAGCATCACAATTATATTGGCAGCCTGTCCGCCGATTCCTGGCGCCAGACCATCGAGCATTTGAAATAGGGGGGTAAAGGTGAAGCCGAAGATATTGCTTGCCCAACCAAGTAGAAAAGCAATAATGCCGAGAATAATCGACTGCAAGAAGTGAAAACGGAAAAAATTCGGCTGATAACTGCTGCGCGAGATGATTATGTACAAGATGCCGGCAATACCCGCCGTCAGATAACAAAGCACTGACACGACTCTTTCGATTACGGTCGGACTGTCCTGTTGTCTCCAGGGCATTACCAATTCCTCTTTTGCGCTTACGTCCAATAATTTACCAGCTTGAAAAGAGTCTTTACAGCTTATCTATTTGTCAGGGAGATAAAAGACCGGTAAGCGGGAAAGTGATATAAAGGCAACCATGGACAGAACCGACTATAACCAGCAACTTCTGGGTACCCTCGATTTTGAGGCTCTGCTCAGTACAGTCGCGGCTTTAATTCAGGAAAGTTTTCAGCCAAAAGCGTCGGCCATACTGGTTTGGGATCCTGATTTGGAAACTTTTTCCGATCGTCGCTGTTTCGGAGAGAAAAGTGCTGAACTTGGGCCACTGGCCAAACAAGTTGCTGAAGAGCTGGAAGCCAATCCGGATTTTAAGACACCAATAAGCAGTAAGCTCAGTCAATCTATTGACAGCCTGGGCGACTGTTATTGTTTTCGCTTACAAGAGAGCGAAGAACTATCGGCTTGTTTAATTTTGGCCGGTATTACAATCCAATCTCCTCAAGAGATCGAGAATCGTTTGGCCGGCTATCCACTTTTACTTGCTATGAAAAATGGCTGGGAGATACGCGAGCTTAAACGAGAGAACGAGCGCTTACGCAGCCGCTATGACGACCTGGAAGAACAGAATTCTTCTCTTGTCGAACAAACCAGAAAGTTAATTCAAGATTTAAAAGTCAAAGACGGCCTGCGTTATCGCAACATCGAGCAAGAGAAGCTCATATACGAAATCAGCAGCGCCGTGCGCAGCTCAGTAGAGATCGAACAGGTTCTGCAGAATGCCGCGCATAATGTCGGCGAAAAATGTTTTTTGAGTCGCTGCATCATTTTGCGCCCTTCTTCAATTGACAATGAACTTTATGTTTATGAATATCACAACAGCACCACCGGCGCTTCTCGCGAACTCTTTTTCTCTGAGCTTGGACAGCGCTTTCTTGATGTCGCTCTCAGTAAAAGCGCTCCTTGTGATTTAGCCCATGTTGAAAATGATCCAGAAGGCGACTTTGATTCAAAATTCCTAAAGCAGTTCGGTTTTCTTTCAGCATTGTTGATCCCGCTGATCATGCGCGGTCGCACTATGGGTTGCATGATTATCCAAGACTGCAGTACGGCGCGCCCCTGGAATATAGAAGATATGACCTTTTTCGGCTCAATTGCTGATCAACTTTCAGTAGCAGTCGAAAACGCCGACTTACATGAAGAGAAAAAATCTCAAGCCGTAACCGACTCTTTAACCGGATTGGCTAATCGTCGCAAATTCAACGATGTTTTTCAAAAAGAATTCGAGCGGGCAAAACGTTATGCCGAGCCATTAACTTTAGTCGTCATTGATATGGATTTTTTGAAAGTGATCAACGACAAATTCGGGCATACCGCTGGCGACAACGCCATTAAATCAGTTGCTGATGTTTTAGCAAATTCATCGCGCTCCATTGATCTATCGGCACGTTACGGCGGTGAAGAATTTTGTCTGCTCTTGCCCAACACTAAACTGGAAGAATCAACAATCATTGCCGATCGGATTCGCAAGCGCATATGCGAAACCACAGTTCCACTTGCCGGTAAAGTTTCCGCCTCTCTGGGAATAGCTAATTTTCCTCTACACGCTCAAGATGCTGACGATTTATTTCAAAAGGCGGATCAAGCTTTATATGCGGCCAAAGAAGGCGGTCGCAATCAGGTTCAGATTTTCAAAGGAGGAGACTAACCATGAGTTTTTTAGACGACGTAGCAAAAAACGTCAATGAAGGACTTAAGCAAGTTAACGACGGCATCAATAAGATTCAGAGCAAGTCTCAAGAGATGATGCAAACGGTTACTTTGCAAAACAGAATCAATTCTTTGGCGGCAAAAAAATCAATCGCTCTTGCCGATCTCGGGCGGCTCATATATGACAAATATGCCAAGAATGACGAAGTCGGAGAAGATTTACTCAAGCGTCGTGTTGACGAAATTGTAGATATGGAAAAAGAAATCGAATCTATAAAAGCTGAGCTCGGAGTAATTAAAGCTCAATACGATCCGGATCTGCCTCGCTCGGAAAAATCCGAAGCAATGGCTGGCTACAGCAAGGCTTCAGGCTGTGTCTGCCCTCATTGCAAAGCACCAGCCAACCAAGAAAAACAGTACTGTGCTTTTTGTGGCGGCAACTTAAAAGAAACAGAAGCTTAAACGCGGGCACTTTTTCCGCAATCCGGACAAAAGAAAAATGACGGACTGATTTTAGCGCTGCAATGCTGGCAACTGCGCAAGCCTTGTTGAACGTCACGGTCGTCTGTCGGATAGCGCCCGGCAAGAATTTCTTTGTATTGACCGCTCTCAGACCAAGTTTTTACCTCTTTTGCCCGATAAATAGGCAAAGGATGTGACAGCTTCATCTCATACATCAGCTTATAGAACTTATTCAAAGTGCTGTAATCAAAATCTTCGTAAGCACCACCTTGTTTGAGAAATTCTTTGATATCAGTCTGCTCAAAAACAGTCTTGGAGCCTCCGGCAAGCTTCATGTGCAAACGTATGCAAGTATCAACATCTTGCACTACGAGCAACTCAGCTCGATCAGCCGTCAGTTCGGACTTGCGCGCCCAATCAGCAAGAGAGGTGGTCAGAGCCATAGAAACTAGGGGTCCGAGCATACCTGTATATTTGCCCAGTAACTCCAACAAAAAATAAGCCAAACTGCGATACAGTACATGACCGGCTTTAACATGCCCCAACTCATGAGCAAGCACAGCCATCAATTCATCTTCATCAAGCAGATCGACCAACGCCGAATTAAGTACGATGAAAGGTCTTTCCACACCGAAAGTCCAGGCGTTAACCCGAAAATCACTCATCAGGAAAAGATCCGGTTCATGCATATCGAGAATATCGCATGCTTCTTTGAAAACTTTATGGATTTTATGACACTGCTTGGTGGTTACATGAATGGCCTGACCCATGAGCATGATGCGAAACATACGCTCGACACCCAGCTCCAAAAATTTCTTCATCACTTTATCGAGCACCGGAATCTTTCGTAGAGTATCCAGCGCTTGTGTATCCAAAGGATGTTCAAAAGCCGAAGAACTAAGTCTCGGGAAACGTTTACGCACCTTTTCATTAACCGCAGCCATTTTCTCTCCAGTCAGTCAAGGATATCCATTTATATTTCTACCCGATTTTCAGTTCAGGTTGATTATTTCCAAACCACGCCCGGCAATTATTGCCGTTTTGTCTCGAATAGTTACAGCCGAAGCTGAATCAATAACAGCAAAAGAATCGACAATTTTAGCCTGCATAATATCTTGCCATGAAATAATCACAGCTTTGTCTTTGCCGTCTTTTGCTCGTCCTAAAACTACAGCCAAGTTGTTAGATACAGCCAAAGTCGCCGCATCTACGGGCAAATCTAAAGAAGAGAGCGTGGGTAAACCTTCTTTATCGGCTGCCAAAGCCATAAAGTAGCCTTTCAGGTTTTCATCGACACAGCACAAATAAATCACACCATTTTTAATCAGTAGGTCTCGCACGGCAAGATTAGGCATCTGCCGTGAACTGATTTGACGTAAGGGTTTATCTTGTTGATAAAGCGCTATCTCACTTAGTCCGGCAAGTACCAGACGTCCGTCATCAGCCGCTATCCGCCTGGCAGAGAAAGGAACTTCTTGGCTAACGATAAGCTGAAGTGATTCTTCTGTCACTTTCAGCTCCGAAATCATTGTTTTATTTTCTTTGCCATTTAAGACATAAGCTCGGCCAGTTACTTGGTCATAAGCTAAACCTGTACCGTTAATGCTCATGGAAGAAATTATTTCTGCCGGACGGCGGATTGCTCGCAAAAGTAAGCGATCTCTGGTTAGACAAAGTACGGAACCGCCGATAAGCTGCATTGCTCTTATATTTGCATTGATCTCGGCGCTGCTTTCCAGAAGCGGATGGTGCAAATCGGCCAAATTGTAGAGCTTAAGATCCGAGCCGGCAAGCAGCGCTTTATTGCCGTCCACAGCTAAACCGGAGGCTGGTAAACGAGGAATAGTATGGCTGTAATTAAATTGCCAACCGTTTTGTTGAATACCTAAAACTTGTACGCCACCCCAATCCGAAGCAATATAGGCTTCGCGATCTTTTACTGCAATTCTAGCTTGCTGAGCAACACCATGATTGCCGGCCGGGAGCAGCACCGGCGCCGCTAGCATCAGATCATTTTTCTTTGTAATTGAAAAAGGCACGACAGCTTGCCGACTGCCTTGATTCGCTAGAATCAAAAACTGTTCTCTTTGCGCCGAAAGATCCAGTACATCCGTCACCGCGGGTAATATCGTCGTTTTCAATACTTTTAGCGGTGACTTGGTCGAAATAAGCTTTATTTGCGGTTTGCGATCCAATCCCGTACCGGCGACAACAAATGCGCTACGATTACGCGCTAAACAATGGAAGCTGCCATCCAAGGGTAGTACACCTTGCTTTTCCGGCACTCTGGCATTAGCCAAAGAGATAAGCACTAAATCTGTATTCGCAGCGCCGCAAAGGACGGATAACTGTTTTTCCTGCAAATCAAGCTTAATCGGAGTTCGTTCAAGAACGAGAGCCGACTGGCGCAGAGGATCCACCGACTTCTTTTTGCCGATACTATAGACAACTATCTGGCTTTCACCATTCAAGCCTAGGCCACCGACCACCAGGTTGTCACCAAAAGCAGTGATTGACGAAGGCTCGGAGAAATCGGCAAGCGGTATACGAGACATAACTGTAATGTCATCAGCCGGCGCCAAATTTATTGCCACAAGCTGATATTGAGTATCCGCACCAACTTCAGTTTGGACTACGGCAAAAGCTCTGTATTGCAAAATACTTAAAGCAACGACTTTTCGACCGATGCCGAAAAGCTCGCCAATTACTTGAGGATTATCTTCACGCTTTAAGTCAACTACGGCCAAGCGTCCCATGTCATCGGCAAAGCAAGCATAACCGCGATCGACTATACCGGCATATTCCGGAGTGATCGCCGGCGGCCATTCCTGTCGAGCTATAGTACGCGGCCCGCCCCGCGACACTTCAACTTTTGGTTTGACTTTTTTTGCTGCCTGAGCCGGCAAAAGATCAAAAGCCGATATAAGACTTAAAGAGCTAATCAGAAAAAAGCGGCGAGAGATCATCGCGACTCAGCTTTAAGGTAAAAAATTGCGAGCTAAACTACCTACGAACTGCAACACAAATATGGTAAGCATCGGTGAAAGATCGATACCGCCCATTGTCGGCAGGATACGTCTGAAAGGAGTAACAATCGGCTGAACGATATTATCCAACGTTTTGAAAGGCTGCTCATACCATTTGATGTTTGGAAACCAACTAAGCAGACACCAAAGAATGACGACCATGTTGATAGCTTGGATGATGCCGTAGATCAAAACGCCAATGGACATGATATCAACTGCCTCTCGACTTCCTTTAAGGAATGATTGTAACATTAAGAGCTTCAACTCAATGTAATTAAGCAACTAAGTAACGTGACTGAAAACTTTAGCAACCGCGAACAAAAACTGATCAAATCGATCAAGGAATGGACCGAAGAAAGGCTGATCGGCGACGATTGCGCTCTTTTACCCGGGCAGGACATCGTGACATCCGACTTGCTTGTTGAAGATGTCCATTTTTCTTTGGCCCTCACCTCTCCTCAAGACTTAGGCTGGAAAGCACTGGCCGTTAATTTGAGCGACATCGCCGCAATGGCTGGACGCCCTCGCTATGCTCTTGTGAGTATCAGCCTTCCGGCTACATTTGACGATCGACAATTTCAAGAGCTTTATCAAGGCCTAATCGAATGCGCCAAAGCACACAAAACTCGCATTGTCGGCGGTGACCTCACAGGCGGCGACAAGCTTGTAATCTCAGTGACATTAATTGGAGACGTTCATGAATCCGGTTGCTTTTTTAGAAGCGGTGCTACAGCTGGCGATTTAGTCATTGTCAGCGGAGATTTTGGCGCCAGCGCTGCCGGACTGAATGCGTTGCGTCAGGGCTCTGGACTCTACCGGCGCATCATTGAAAAACATTTACGCCCTTATCCGCGACTATGTGAGTCCTGGCTGCTCGCGCGCACTTGTCAGGGGAGAGGCGCATTAATGGACGCAAGCGACGGCTTAGCTGACGCACTTTTACAAATATCACGCTTAAGCGGAGTCGGAATCGCAATTCAACAAGATGCCATTCCGATACATCCTGAAACAATTAGCATGGCAAAATCCGCTGGCCAAACCGCTTTGGAACTCGCCCTTTATGGCGGCGAAGATTACGAATTGGTCGCTTGTTTAAGCGAAATCGATTGGGGCAAAATTCAAGAGTCCGGACACAATCCATTTACCCTTATAGGTAAAGTGGAAAAAGAATCCGGTGTACGATTATGCAGTGATCATTCGGTCACACCCTTGGATATGAGCAAAACATTCCGGCATTGGTGAGGAGGTCAACGTGCAACAAAGCAGCGAGATCACTGAAACGGCAGTCGTGCTCGACGGCACGAAAGCAGCCAATGCGCTGAAAGAAGAGTTGCGCCAAGAAGTTGAAAGTTACATCAATGACGGAAAACGACCGCCGGGATTAGCCGTTCTCTTAATCGGCGACGATCCGGCATCCCACGTTTATGTAAAAAATAAAGTATTGGCTTGCAAAAAGGTCGGCATTGAAAGCCGCATGCACGAACTGCCAAGCTCAGTATCGGCCGATGCCGTATTTACGCTTATCGATCAATTGAACAAAGATCCGCAGATTGACGGGATTTTAGTACAACTGCCTCTACCGAAAGGGTTGCCTACGGAAGCGATTTTAATGGCTGTCGCCCCGGAAAAGGATGCCGACGGACTACACCCATACAATCTTGGCTTATTGTTCTCCGGCAAAAAAGGACTGCGCCCCTGTACACCAAGCGGGATCATCTTTCTACTTGAACGGCACAACATAGCTGTCGAAGGTAAAAACGCCGTTGTAATCGGGCGCTCAAATCTAGTCGGCAAGCCGATAGCAGCAATGCTTTTGGAAAAAAACGCCACCGTTACAATCTGCCACAGCAAAAGCAAAGATTTAAAATCAATTGCGCGCAGCGCCGACATACTGGTTGTTGCTGCCGGCAAGCCCGAGATGGTAAAAGGCGACTGGATCAAACCCGGCGCTACAGTGATTGACGTCGGCATTCATCGTGTCACAACAGCTGATGGCACAAATAAACTTACCGGCGACGTACTCTACGCCGAAGCGCAAACAATGGCCGCAAACATCACTCCGGTTCCCGGCGGAGTGGGACCGATGACCGTGGCTTTGCTTCTGGCTAACACAGTAGAGTCATACAGACAGCGTAATTGTCAAAACAAGGATTAAGCCGTGTCCGACAAAAACAAATTTCCGCTTTGGGCTAAGTTACTTGCCGGCTTCGTTTCGCTCATTATAATAGCCGGTACCATCGCTCTGGTTGCTTTGGCCTGCTACGCCAACTATGTCGCCAAACAATCGACCGATCCGCAGCATATCGCCACCATCGCCAAATCAATAGCTGATTTTCCTGATAAACCGCCAGCCGGATTTACCTATCAATTGGGCGCCACCATATTTGGTGCAAAAATGTTGACGATTTTACACAAACCGGACGACACGGTTTTGATGATCGGTTGCAAACCGTTGTCCACAGAAGACAGTGATCTAAAAGCCGAAAAAGTAGTCTCCGATTTAGCAGACAAAGGCATACCGAGCGTCGCCGACGAGCTTACTATCGACAAAAAGGGTAGCGAAGCCGTAGGCGGCGAAGAAATGGCTTATATAATCGGCTCCAGCGCGGACAAAGATGGGCGCGCTGTCAGCGGACTGATCGGTTGCATTAAAGTGAAAAAGAACAACAAGATGATTTTGATTTACGGTTTGAGTCAGGCAAAATCCTATAATTTTGAAGCTACTAAAACTATGCTTTCATCAATAAAAGGATTTTAGACTGACTGACGAAATTACTATTGATACGTCCCTTGCTCGCCGTTTAATCGCTGCACAGTTTGACAAATGGGCAGAGCTTTCTATTACACCGGTTCCGGTTGACGGTTGGGATAATCGAACTTTTCGTTTAGGCGAAGATATGTCCATCCGCCTGCCGAGCGCAGAGCGTTATGCAGCACAAGTGGCAAAAGAACAGTTCTGGTTGCCGAAATTAGCGCCGCATCTTCCTTTGCAAATCCCGGAACCGCTGGCAATGGGCAACCCGGGCTGCGGCTATCCCTGGCGCTGGTCCATTTATCGCTGGCTTAAGGGAAACACTGCAGCAACAGAGCCAGCTTGCAATCTAGACTCTGTCGCAATTGCCCTTGCCGAATTTCTTGTTGCCTTACAAAAAATCGATAGCACAAATGGACCTTTAGCTGGTTCGCAAAATTTTTATCGCGGCGGCTCTTTATCTGTTTATGATGCTGAAACTCGTCAGGCAATTACAAAACTCGACGGACAGATCGATTCTGTCGCAGTCACTAAAGTATGGGAAGAAGCTCTCTCCAGCAAATGGGAACAACAAGCAGTTTGGCTTCACGGCGACGTCAGCAGTACCAACCTTTTAATGCAAGAAGGAAAGCTGGCAGCCGTGATTGATTTTGGCTCATGCGCCGTGGGCGATCCGGCATGCGATCTTTCAATTGCCTGGACATTTTTTCAGGGTGAGAGTCGCCAACTGTTTAAAGAAACTCTCGGGCTTGATAACGCTACCTGGGCTCGCGGTCGCGGCTGGACTTTGTGGAAAGCTCTGATTACTTTTGCTGAACACTCTGGCTCTCAGCAAATAATTTCCGAACTGATTGACGACCAAAACTCTAGCCCGCAGATGCCAGGAGGTTAAATCGTCATAAGAGATTCGAAAGCCGGTGTTGAACCGGTTTATTATGTAGGTTTGCTGGCAGTTGCCGGCAGGCATATATCACAGGCAAAAGAGGTCGGCAATGAGTGACTCCGGACATCACGACGCAGCAAACACTTGGCTAACATTTTTCATAGTGTGCTTTTTCCTGGTAATGGCCATCGGCATTTGGGCTATTTTCACATATAACGCTAACGCTCCGGAACCGACGCCTGGCGGCGGCGGTGGACACGGATATATCATTCCGGACAGCAAAGAAAATCTTTTACTGGGCAGATACCCGGCAGCCTAAATGGCTAGAGCTGAGCTTCTTTCAATCGGTACCGAGCTTTTGCTCGGGCAGATCCTAAATACCAATGCGCAATTTCTTTCAGCTGAACTTGCCGGTCTTGGTATTGACTGCATTTTTCAAACAACTGTTGGCGATAATACAGAACGCATTATCGACTGCCTCCGCCAAGGCTTGAATCGCGCACAAATAGTGATTACCACAGGCGGACTTGGACCGACAGCCGACGATCTTACTCATGAATGTATCGCCGAACTTTTCGGCGTCGAGATGGAGTTCGATCAAACAACTCTGGACAAAATAAGCTCGATCTTCCAACGGCGCAGCCTCGTTATGTCCGAAACCAATCGCAAACAAGCCTTGCGTCCTTTTGGTTCACAGATTTTGCCCAACGTTTTTGGCACCGCCCCCGGTATCATTTGGAAGCTGGAGCGTGAATTGCTTGAGCGTGCCTCTATCGCCAATCCGGATCTGACACGCTATATCATTACTTTTCCAGGCGTACCAAGCGAAATGCGTTCAATGTGGCAAGAAACTGCCAAACCGTTTCTTGCTCAAATATTCGGCGGCAGTATTCTTTGGTCTCAGGATTTAAAACATTTCGGCATCAGTGAATCAGCCTTAGCCGAAAAGTACGCCTCCTTGCTTGACGGCGCCAATCCAACCGTGGCACCGCTTGCCGGCGCCGGTGAATGTCGCTTGCGTGTAAGCGTTAAAGCCGAGAATGTCGATTCAGCACAAAAATTAGCGGCACCTATTTGCCAGCAAATCAAAAAAGAAAGTGGACATCTTTTTTATGGAATAGATAATGAAACTCTTGAAAGTGCTGTCGGTCATCTATTAACAGAACAAGGCAAAAGTGTGGCCACAGCTGAATCCTGCACCGGCGGTCTGGTCAGTAAACGGCTTACGGATATAGCCGGTAGTTCAAAATATATTGCTTTGAACGTTGTCACTTATTCGGATCAAAGTAAAGAACAAATATTGAAAGTAAAAGCCTCAACTTTGGCAAAACATGGTGCAGTAAGCTTAGAATGCGCCCGTGAAATGGCGCTGGGTTTACGTGAACTAACTGGCGCCGATATTGCCGTTTCCTTGACTGGAATTGCCGGACCGGGCGGCGGCAGCGAAGACAAGCCGGTCGGGCTGGTTTATATCGCGCTGGCCGCAGCCGACTATTTGATTGTCAGCAAACGCGCTTACCATCCTAAGTTCGGACGTGATGAATTAAGACAGCGCAGCGCCAACGAAGCGCTTAATATGATCCGGCTTTATTTACTCGATCCTTCTATCTTAACGAAAGAGTACGCCTAACTCCAGTAGAATACAGACGCTGGAAAGTAAGTACGTCTTTGCGAGAAAGTTGTGGTTTTGTTTTAGTCGATAAAACAGTGCAGAACATTACATCATCATGATTAGGACTATGCTCAACTAGTCCAAGGGCATGACCGACTTCGTGCAAACAAAGAGCAAACATTTCATTGTCACCGACATTGCCGTCATCAGTTGTTCTTTTGGTCAAAAGCAATATGCGCGAATGTCTTAAATACTGTCTTTCATAAGACATTATCGCTTCGCCGCCTTCACCAGGCGAAGAAAGCATACCTGGATTATCCACCCAAGAACAATCGATATCACAACCTTGGCGTGTTTCTACAAATTGAAATTTCAACGGACCGACCGCTTCCCAAGAAAGAAATGCTTCTTTCAACATGGCTGTGAAAGCCGGTTTATAGCCTCTGACATTGTTACCGGTACCGATATAAACTTTCAAAGAATCTTTTGGCCAAACGAGAATTCCTCTCTGATTAGAAAAAGAAAGATAATCTTCGCCGTTATAACCGGATGATGATTTAATCGCCACTGTCCGGCGATTCTCTACTTCTAACCTGGACAAAATATCGCGAATGAAAGCTTGATCTTGCGCGTAAGGAAAACGCGACAAATAAGCACGATAAGTAGCAATCGCTTTATCAAACATACCCATGAGCTGATAAGCTCCAGCCAGGGTCACCAACGGTGCCGGCTGTTCCGGGGCAGCCGAAGCGGCATACTCCAAATGAGGCAATGCTTCATACGGTCTGCCGGTTTTGTTGAATAAAAAACCAAGATTGCTGTGTGCGCTAACTAAGCTTGGCGCCATGCTCAAAGCTTCATTGAGCAATTGCTCCGCTTCGGCATAACGCAAAGTACGAATATATTCACAAGCAACACCGGACAATTGACGCGCCCGGGCCATGGCTTGCGCGTTCGTTTTTTGTCTGCGTGGCGCAACTGGCTGAACCGGAGTTTCCAAACGACTGTAATCAGGAGCACGCAAAGGTAGCGGTGCAATCAAAGCTTCCGTATCCGTAGAAACTCCCATCTGTACGACCGGAGCCGATACTTGTCTGATTGAATATTCTTGGGCTTGTACATTGACACTGCTTATACCGAGAACGGATGAAACAGCGCACAGCAAAGCCAAGGCTACCCGAGCCATTTGCATAGCGTTTACCAGATTGCGACTTGGGGAAGCCTTCTTGCCGGAACGAGCTGAAGACCTCAACCCTTTGCAACCGACAAGGTTTTTATTCCCCCTTGGCAGGGTTATTACACGATAATTTCACAAGCTCGGCAACTTTTCTCAAAATGCCGGCCCGGCAAGGAATTTGAGCCGGCAGACAAGGTCACTTAAAGTAGTCGTCAGACCAGTGCCTTTATAAGACGTTCCTTTATATATAGGACGCTGGATTATTCAATAAACATGGCATCGCCATAACTATAAAAACGATATTTTTGCTCAACAGCAATTTTGTAAGCCGGCATAATTTTTTCATGACCGGCAAAAGCAGAAACTAAAACCAAAAGGCTCGATCGGCTTAAATGAAAATTGGTAATCAGCGCTTTTACTATTTTAAAACCATAGCCAGGCTTAACATAAAGAGTGCTTTCTGCTGAGCCAGATTGCAGGCGGCCTGAACTTCCGGCTGTTTCCAAAGTACGCAAACTGGTTGTGCCCACGGCAATAACACGCCGCCCTTCGTCCAGCGCCTTATTTACAATATGTGCCGTATCTGCCGGCACGTTAAATTCTTCGGCTTCAATGCTATGTTCTTCAACCGAATGAGAGATCGGCTTAAACGTACCAGGACCGACATGCAAGGTTAAATAAGCAATCTCCACACCTTGTTCTTTCAGCTCATGCAAAAGTTCCGCCGAGAAATGCAGTCCGGCTGTGGGCGCAGCGACCGCTCCCGGAGTTTTAGCAAAAACAGTTTGATAGCGCTCTAAATCGGTGGAACGTCTAGCCTCTTCATCGCCTTCCGGACGCTGGCGACGAATATAAGGCGGCAAAGGAGCCGAGCCGATATGAGCCAACAAAGAATAAACTTCTTGCTGCCCACCAAAGTCAATTAATAAACGTCTTTGCCCATCGGGACTCTCAACAAAATCAGCCACCTTTAAGACAAACTCTTTACCGCCAGCCCCGTCGACAAACAAAGAATCGCCTTGGCGCAATTTCCGCAGGGGATAAGCCATAGCTTGCCATATACCTGGCTTGTGCGCTTCCGCTTTTAAAAGTAAAACTTCCACAGCGCCGCCACTAGCCCGCCGAGCGGTAATTCTTGCCGGAATTACTTTAGTATCGTTAAGAACCAGAACATCGCCAGGGCGCAAATAATTCCGAATCTCCTTAAAAACATGATGGTTAAGCTCACCGCTCTCTTTATTCAAAACAAGCAGACGTGACTCATGGCGCGTTCCGCAAGGCTCTTGGGCAATCAGCTCCGAGGGCAAATCATAACTAAAATCATCCAAAGACAAGGACTGGGCTATACTTTCATCTTGTATGTCGCTCACGGATAATCCTAGGTTGCCTTGACCAGCGCAAAAGAAATAATTCAAGAGACCGCCTGCGAGCTTGGTTTTGAGCGCGCAGTGATCGCCAGTTTAGAACCCTTGGAAAAAGAACGCAAGTCTTACGAACAGTGGTTAGCCGGCGGTTATGCCGGAAGTATGGAATATCTTAAACGCGACCCAATTTCACGAACTTCACCGAAGCTGCTACACCCGGAAGCACTGTCAGCTGTAGTTCTTTTAGCCAGTTACTATACAGATAAACCGGAAGATCCCGGAGCAGCTTACGGCAAAGTAGCTCGTTATGCAGTTGGGCGTGATTATCATGAAGTGATTCCACAAAAACTTGGTGAACTAAAAGCAGCTTTAGAAAAAAAATTAGGGCGCCCGCTTTTAGGCAAATATTTCACCGACAACGTTCAGCTATACGAACAAGCTCTGGCAAAACGTTCAGGCTTAGGCTTCAGCGGTAAAAACTCGATGCTGATTGGTCCTAAGCTTATGGGCTCATATCATTTTATTGCTGAGTTTTTTACTGATATCGAACTTGATCCTGACGAAGAATACAAAGGCACTTGCGGTCAGTGCACCCGTTGCGCTAGCGCCTGCCCGACCGACGCGATTAAGCCTGGCGGACTAATCGACGCCCGCTTATGTATCTCTTTTTTGACTATCGAAAATAAAGGCGCCATTCCACTTGAGCTACGCTCAAAGCTTGGCGACTGGATTTTCGGCTGCGACATCTGCCAAGAAGTGTGCCCTTACAATCAACGCCCGCCCCAAACTAAATGGAAAGAGTTCTATCCTGAAGAAGGGGCCGGACATTATTTGAATTTGTTCAATCTTTTAAAAATCAAATCAAACAAAGAGTTTGAAAATCGTTTTGCTCATACACCTTTATCCCGTCCCCGGCGCAAAGGTTTATTGCGTAACGCACTTGTTGTTTTAGGTAACCGCTGTCCTGAAAATGGCATACAACAAATTCGCGATTTTGCTTTGCATGAACCAAACGAAATGCTGCGCGAACATGCTGCTTGGGCACTCAGCCAATACAAAAACAAACAAGCAAAAGAAGCCCTTGCAGCACTATACAAACAAGAAAGTGATCCTGACACAAAAGAGTCAATCAACTCTTATTGCTTAGTTTTATAAGGTGTTTTGTAACCGCCGAGATCCGAAAGAATCGCTGCATTTTTCAACATTTGATGAGCTGCTTTTACATGCTCCGGATTATTGGAATTAAGCAAGCCGCGAATAACAGGCACATTGGTTATGCCACCGGATATGGTGAAGTCCGCGATATAAGCTTTAATACCTTGACCCATATCTTTTTCAGTGACATTGCGCGTGCCGATATTGCCGCCCGGATTCAGCTTATCGAAACTGGCGTTTCCGTCGCGCGTAAGCAAGAGCTGCGTACCCGGAGCCAGAGTCAGCTCTTTGTTGTTGACCTGCACTTTAATCGGAGATTTTATGCTGTCGTGCAAATCATAGATAGCCGCATCATTGCCTGTTTCCATCACCCAAGCGATTGTGCCTTTCGGGATTGAAACAACTCCTTCTTTGGTTTGCACTTTAATATCGCTTGTCGGCATAAACAACACATAGCCTTTGGTCAAATCAAAGAAGTTGCCTCCGGACTGCGGTCCGAAATCAATACCGTTTTGGCTAAGAGCAGTCAGCTCATTAGCATTGAAGGTGCTAGCAGTAAACAAGGCTTGACCGTTGCCGGCCAGCTGGTCAATCTTGATTCCGCCTTGCAGTGGAAACTCAATATTCGGCTGATAAGGGAACGTCGTGTACGGCGTGTAGTCCGTAGCGATACGTGTACCAAGCTCTTCATTTAAGCGAGTTTGTTGATTAGCGTTTAATTCAGCCAAGAACAATAAATAAGCAAAATATTGAGCTAAACCAAACGACGATCCCGAAACTAAGGTTGCCGGAGTAGTAACCGGTGTCGGCACCGGCTCACTACTTGCGGATACTTGCAAGGTACCGGTAATTGAGTTTTGCGTGATTGAAATTTTGCCAGAAGTAAACGAACCGGTAAAAGGACTTACCGTAATATACGGCTGTTGTATTTGCAGAGTGAATGCGTCCAAATCACCGACATTGACATACTGTCCAGCATTAATATCGCCGCTGCCGTTTATTTTAATCGTACCGTCAGTACCTCCATTAAAGCCAACAATACTACCCGCCGAGATAGTGCCATCGTTCAATACATCCAAAGTATCATTTCCGGACGGAATGATTATAAATTGCAACAGACCGTTGCTACCATTGGCATTAATTGCCCCGCTGGAAGTAATTGAGATCGGCGCCGAATTCATGACACCGATAGTGATGTTCGGATCGGAACCGCTGGCATATATGTCACTGCCGCCGCCGACATCAACCGCACCGCCCGAAACAATTTGAATGATTCCACCAAGCCCCGTACCGGTCGTAGCAAAGATTCCAGCAGCATTTTGCAGAGACAAGCCACCAGCCAGAACAAGGGAAACAAGGCCGGCATAGCCCGCACCGTTGCCGTTAGCAGTCAGCGTGCCATCAACATAATTGTTTGCCAAAAAGCTACCGAGTACTAAGGGATCCACGCTCGAATAAGTATTAATCGCAATTAAGCCGCCGCCGGAATTATTGATAGTACCGTTGGTACCGGCGTTAGCTGAAATACTGCCGCCGATTCTTAGACTGTCGGCATCCAAATAAACAACACCGCCATAACCACCAAAACCGCTTAAACCGTTAAGCGCACCGGCACCGACATTACCGCCATCTACAAGAATGCCGTTGGCATTAATAGTGACTACAGTACCGCCAAGCTGAACAGAACCGCCATCGTTACCCGCTCCGCCAAAAGCATTGCCGTCTCCACCGCCGCCACCCAAAGCGCTTACCGAACTCAGTTCGACTGTGAGAAAAGATTGAATTGATACAACTCCGCCGACCCCACCAAGCCCACCAGCTCCAGCATTTGCCATGCCACCAAAACCGGCATCAACTACTACAGCACCAAGATTGACTGCGTCAGCAGCAAGTATTTCCAAATAGCCGCCTTGCCCGCCACCGCCGCCAAAATAGCCGCTGTCTCCCGTGCCACCAATACCACCGGTCAGAGTGACATTACCGAGAATAGCCTCCTCTGCCAACATGGTAAGTGTACCGCCATTGCCTGCACGTCCAGCACGATCACCGTAACCACCGCCACCACCGGTAGCCGTGACATCACCGTTAATTTGCACATCGCTTCCATCAGAAGATATAGCAATGAGATTGGCAGTACCGCCAATTCCGCCCATGTTTCCGTTGCCTGAACCAAAACCGGTTCCGCCGGCACCGGCATCAGCAGCAATACTGGTTAATACGACCGACTCACCGCCAACTACAGCCACAACACCACCAGCACCGCCAGCGCCACCATGGATAAAGCGCGAATCACCATTAGCACCGGTAGCACCTACAGCTTGAAAGGCTCCGGCAGCATCGATACCGCCGCCAGCAGCCACGACAATGCTGCCTCCCGACAAGCCATTAGTGCCATCACCAGTTGCCACCTGAGCACTGGTTGAAATGCTAGCAAGATTTACTGTGGCAAGCGTTCCTGATAAAGAACCATCAGCCGGAATTGCTTGCACAAAGACAAGATTGCTGTTGGTTTCTAAATTTACACCGCCACCAGTTACCATGCTGACAGCACCACCGTCAGTCGAAGCAGTTCCGGTTTTAAGAAAAGGAGCAATGCCCGTACCGGTGCCGTAAGAACCAAGAGCAATTGAAGCCGTGGTTCCGGCAACCATAACAATTTGCCCGCCCGGAGTGTTGGGGTTACTATTTACCCCGGATATGGTCCCCGAGCTGCCGGATCCGTCATTAGTGATGTTGGCGTTAGCAAGAACAATGACGTCTTGTCCGGTCGGCGGATTGGTTCCATCGCCTGAAATCAAACCATCCACAGAACTGACAAATACACCACCTTCGCCCATTGAGGCTCCACCGTTTAGAGTAGCCACATATGACTGAGTGCCGTTTAAGGTCAAGTTATTAACTATAAGATCGCTACTTGTAGTGTTTTGCACCACGCTTACATCGCTCAAAGCCCAAGTTATGCCGCCGTCTATATTTACACCGGTTCCATCGAGATCTCCTGCTTGCACAAAATAAACACTGAGCGTAGGCAATACGCGAGTCAAATACGGGGTGCTCGAACTATAGTTTGTAATGAAAGTAATCGAACCGGCTTGAACACCGCCTGCTGTTCCTGAATCGCCAATATTAATCTCACGGGCAGCCTGCTGTAATACTACGCCTCCGAAAAAGCTACCACCGGCAACTCCATCATTACCACCACTGGCAATACCGCCAGTGCCGCCGACACCACCTAAGGAAGTAACCGTAATCGTGTTGATGTCACGCCCGGCAGTAACAATCTGCAAGCCACCCATACCGCCGGAGCCGCCATTGCCCGCGTCACCGAACCCGCCGCTTACGTCACCACCAAGTCCGCCCTCACCACCACTGGAATACAAGTTCAATATCTCGATATCGTCACCGGAAAGCAAAGAGATAGAACCACCGTTGCCGCCGTTGGCACCATTACCGCCGTTATTGCCAGCTACGTTTTCGCCGCCGATACCGCCGATACCACCATTAACATTGATTTCAAAACCGAAAATGCCACCAGTAGTAAGCAGCGAAGCAGCACCACCGGCGCCACCATAACCACCGTCAGTAGCAGCCTGGCTAATGTTGCCTGTAACACGAGCACCATTGCCACCGTTACCACCAGCGGCGTTCATATAACTGAATTCAAGATCGCCAAAAACATTTGCTTGTATTGCACCGCCGTTTCCACCAACACCGGCACGACCCGGAACCGTAGAACCGCCTCCGGCAAAAGCACCGCTACCGGCAGCTCCACCATACGCATTAATTTCTGTAGTCACCACATCGTCTAATGCGTTAATAACTATGCTACCGCCGCTCCCGCCCAAGCCGCCGTCTCCGCACTCACCACCTGTAGCCGCCGAGCCGTCTGAGCCATTCGCGCCGTTAGCGTTTATATCGCCGGCATCGATCCCGCCCAAAGTTGTGAGCACAATGGAACCACCATTACCACCCCTGCCGCCGTCTCCACCTTGCGCCGAAACGCTCGGTGTATTAATGCCAGCAGAGGCACCGGCAGCACCACCGGAAACATTGAGAGTACCCAAAGCGTTGCCAGAAGCACCGGCTATCAGATCAACAGCCGAAAGTAGGATGCTACCGCCGTCTCCACCTTGCCCGCCGCTACCGCCAACCGTATCGCCAGCCTGTCCAGAGCCGCCAGCACCACCAGTAGCCGTTATCGAACCAGCCAATATTTCAGCACCGGAAAGTACGTTAAAAACACCACCTTGGCCGCCATCACCACCGCTACCGCCGTTATCACCGCCAAAACCACCGTCGCCGCCGGTACCACCGACAAGAATTACCGGACCTAGCCCGCTGGCAGCGCCAACCAAATCAGCAGAAGATATGAGCACGTTTGCCGCTCTACCGCCGTTACCCCCACCGCCTGCGGCACCGGTACTGGCAACAGCATTACCACCAAAACCGCCATTACCGCCTGCAGCATAAATACCTTGATCAAAACGAACTGTGGTCGCTGACACAACTTGTATCGAACCAGCGTCATTACCTGCACCGCCGTATCCGCCTGTGCCACCGCTTCCGCCATCGCCGCCATTACCACCAACAGATGTAATCCCGCCGGAACTAGAGATAAAGTTGGAAGAAGAAGTGATTACTATGTTACCGGAATTAGAACCAATACCACCGGCTCCACCACTGCCGGCAAGAGGCCCGCCACCATCACCGCCGCCGACCCCGCCGTTACCGCCGCTACCGCCGCTATTGCTCAAATCACCAAGATAAAGAATTGAGCCTCTAATACTGAGGCTTCCACCTGTACCACTATTACCGCCGCCTCCGCCGTCTCCGCCGTTATTTAAGCTATCACCAGTGGCACCACTGCCACCGATGCCGCCTTGGCCGCCGACAGCGCTAATCGGCGAATTAGCAAAAATTGCACCGTCAGCTTGCAACGAAACGCTACCAGCGTTACCACCATTGCCACCGGCTTGACCGCTAGCACCAATCACAACACCGTCTGCACCAGCACCGCCCGCGCCGCCATTGGCCGTAATAGCAGCAACTTCAATCTGACCAGTCGTAGCCAAATTTACGCTGCCGCCATTGATGCCGTTAGCACCAGGGAATATAGCTTGCCCGCCATCAGTGTTTATATTATTGGCAAAAATACTGCCCGTACCGAAAGAGCCTTGCGCGATCGAGCCGGAAGTAATTTGACCAGTGCTATCCAAAGTCACATTGCCGGTAGCCTGGGCAGCCATAATAGTAACGTCGCCACCGCCGGTGGTGATGTCGCCAGTAGTAATAGCCACACTAGAAGCGTCAGCATCGCCAGCGTATACAGTGACGGCACCGCCGGTTGCTCCAGCACCGGCAGCATTAATTGAACTTGCAGCGTTCTGATTATATATATTGATGTAACCAGTACCACTGCCGTTAGCCAAAGCAACTAGAGTTACCGAACCGCCAGCACCACCGCCATTTGAAGTATCAATAATATAGTTGCCACCGGTGCCGACTTCACTCATGCTCAGATCGATATTGCCACCCAAAGGTGTATTTAGATCAACAATAATAGTTTGAGCGGGTCCAACACCACCTGAAGGCGGATTGCCACTCAAAGAGCCAGACGCCGAACAGCCGACACAACCGATAGTATTGATAGTTGCTCCGGCGATCATCAACAGATCGTTGCCGCCAGTATTGATACTTGCTGTTGTACTTGTTGCTGTTATATTGCCGCCGGCAACAATAGCTAGATCTTCACCGGTAATAATAGCCCCGTCAATTTCAATATTGCCAGTGTTGTAATAAGTCGGGTCACCAAGCAAACAGTTAGTGCCTAAAACTAAAGTCGGAGTATCAGCTTTTACGTGAGCAGCATCAGCACTTATGCTCAAACGTCCGCTTACTTTGCCGGCGTCAATATCGACAACACCGCCACCGGAATAAATATTGAAAGCTTTGGATAAATAATCGCCGCCAAAAATACCAACGTTACCTGGTCCGGTATACAAAGAATCGCGCAAATCAATGCTACCGTTAAGCGCTTGCATCACTCCGCTCAAAGCATTAATCGTAATGTTTTCGACTAAAGTCGAAGCGGTCATATTAATGTTGCCCAGCATGGCTTGGATGGTGCCTTGATTGTTCAAAGCGCTTGTCGCCATATTGATATTAGCCATTTGAGCAATAATGTTGCCTTGGTTGATTATGTCCGGCGCTTGCATATTGAGGTTGTTCATGGCCTGCATCACAGGCAACGCTGCTCCAGCTCCGCCAAGCACGTTTTGGATCGAGCCCCCGGCAGACATGGTCAAATTGCCCGAACTGATAATCGCGCCGGAGTTGATTATGTTGTTGATAGCGCTCAGACTTAAATTCAAAATGGATGAATATTGAGACAGATCAATCCCTAAGCCGGTCGGCATAACAGACGAGATTAAACCGCCTTGGTTATTCAATATATTGAGTGCTGAAATATTGGCAGCTTCTACAGCCGGATTACTGGTTACAGCATAAATACTGCCCGAGTTGGTCAGGTTGCCCAAAAGGCTCAAGTCAGCAGCTTTATTAATTACCGATACGTTAGTCGGGATCACTAAGCTGTTAAGCATGCCGGCCAGACGATCGCCGATAACCATGCTGCCGCCGATTGCTGAACCGTCGGCCCCTAAAAGTATGTTTTGCACTCCACCGTGCAACATTTGATAAGCAGCCACCGCTTGAGCCGGGGTAAGCATTTGTCCTGAATTAACTGCTTGAGCTACACCGCCGACATCAATATTTACCGAAGCTGCCTGGCAGCCGCCGTTGAAGACAACGCTAGCCGCTGTCGATGATAAGTCAAGGTTAAGCGAGTTTTGAGCTGGCGCGTTTGCACACCCTTCGTGTTCATGACAATGCTCACTGGAATTACCGGCGCCTCCGTCTTCGGCTAAAACCATCTGTCCGGCGCCCGAGAATAAAAGAAGAAAAGCGGCTACCAGACTGATTGTTTTGTATTCTATTGACTTCATCTTACCCTGCCAAAATACGTGCGGAACGCAGATTCCTCAAGTATTTTAGCTAATTTTGAACAAAAGGGTTAGTCTTTCCGCTTTAAGAAAGCACAATTGTCAACATCTTTTAGAACAATCAGGGCTTAGTTTTATAAGGTGTTTTATAGCCACTCAAATCAGACAGAATCGCCGCATTTTTCAGCATTTTATGAGCGGCTTTTATCTGCAAAGAATTTGTCGACTCCAACAAGCCACGCAAAATTGGTACGCTGGCCATACCGCTTGGAATGGAGAATTCGCAAGTGAAAGCTTTGACCCCTTCGTCTAGATCGAACTCTTGCACTTCGCGATAACCGATACAATTACCCGGATTTAAGGATGCAAAAGCGGATTTTCGATCTCGCGAGAGCAAGCACTCTTTGCCCGGACCGAGAGTGATCTTTTGCTTCCCGACAATTACAATTACTGGCGCTGTTTTGCTATCGTGCAAATCATAGATTGCAACATCGTTTCCTGTTTCCATAATCCAGACAGCCGATCCTCTAGGGATAGAAACAAGTCCTTCGCGAGTTTGGACATTGATATTTTCTTGCGGCAAAAATAAAACATAGCCTTTGATCAAATCAAAGAAATTATCTTTGCTTTCCGAACCGAAGATTATCCCTTGCTGAGCCAACGCAGTAAGCTCATTGGCATTAAAGCTGGTTGCGGCAAAGAGAGCTTCGCCGTCAGCCGGTAATCGTTCGACTTCAATTTTGCCTTTGAGCGGAAACTGCAAGAAAAACTCAAGTATCGGTGGCGTGTAATCAGTGGCGATACGCGTGCCTAACTGCTCGTTCAAGTTAGCGACTTGTTCTGCCTGAATTTGATTGAGCAACCAAAGATAGTACAAATAACTAAAACCGGAAGAGGAACTACTGTTTCCACCGCCGCTTCCTCCACCGCCAGACGGCGAGGGCGGAAGCCCATCCGATACTTGTAAAATATTGCCAATAGAACTTTGAGCAATAGAAATGTTGTTTACGGAAAAGAAACCGCTAAAGGGATTAACAACAATATAGGGATTAAAAATAGCAAGTGATGTTGAATCCAAATAACCGACATTCACATATTGTCCGGCGTTCATACTCCCAGTGCCGGTTATGCTGATCGCGTTGCCATAGCCACCATTAACACCGATGATACCCCCGCTTCCGGTCGCGCTAAGAGTAGCGTTGTTAATAAGCGTGACAGGTCCTGTACCCGGAGTGAAAGCCGACATTTGAATCTTGCCGCCGGTAACGCCACCGTTTGCTTGAATGTCACCGCCCAAAGATATGCTGCCATCGGACAACAGATCAATTCTACCTCCAGCCGTATCACCATCAGCATCGATAAGAGCACCACCACCGATTGTTATGCCGTTTGGCGCTTTAAGCGAAATCGTACCACCAGTTGAACCGGTGCCAAATTGAGATTGAGCGGCAAAATAGATGCTTCCACTTGTGGTTATTATGTTTGTCGATTCTACACTTATGCTGCCGCCCTGACTGTTCCCGGCAACATACAAAGTGCTCGTATCGGCAAAACTAATGCTTCTATTTAAGCCGGTGGTAACAATGGTAATATCACCGGCTTGCCCGACAGTACCGGCGTTCTGAGAACCGGCGGTAACATAGCTTCCTGCCGCGAACTCAATATCGGCCGGAGCGGTAATGCTGATGTTGCCGCCAATACCGCCATTGAGCGCCTCGGCATTTATTTGCCCGTTTATGTAATTGGCACCGGTATCGCCGATTATAAGAGTAAGCGGATTGTTCACTTGAACAGTAATAGTGCCGCCGTTACCGCCATTGCCGATTCCGCTGCAAGCGCAAAAATCACCGGTGATCTGAAACTGCCCGGCTTTAAGAGTGATAACGCCGCCGTTGCCACCGCTGCCGTCAGAACCCAGAGCAGCACCGTTACCCCCGAAGCCTCCGTCACCGCCAATAACCGAAAGTCCACCGGAAGAAGCAATAAAACTAGTGGCAATATTGTCTGCGATAATCTGCCCGGCGTTCCCGCCACTACCGCCGACCCCACCGTTTCCAGAGCCCCCGCCGCTATCACCACCAGCACCGCCCGCGCCACCATCGGCAAATATATATGTGCTGGCATTAAAAAGATTGGCAAAGGGAACACTAATAACGCCGCCGACTCCACCGGCACCGCCGGCAGCCCCACTAACTCCGGCGCCGACTCCGTTACCACCGACTCCGCCACCGCCACCGACAGCACTCAAAGAGTTGACGAAAATTTCGTCAGTCGCTTGCATTGTTATATTACCGCCATTGCTGCCGGCTCCGCCGGCAGTTGGAGAGCCGCCACTTGTACCGGCGGCTCCGGCGTTACCGTCGGTAATTATGTCCACTCCACTCAACAAAATACTGCCTGCTGTACCAGACGGTGTTGTTGTCGTCGAAAAGAAGCTCGAGCAGTTAGTACAAGCAATCGGGCTTGGTCCGCCGGATGTAGTAAACAAATAACCGGCAGAAAGAGTGACATTGCCGCCGTATGTTTTAATCTGGGTGCCCGACGATTCTATATTGCCCTCAGATAAAGCAACAAAGTCAGTGGGCACGCCGGCGCTATCAAAATCAGGTATAGTCAGGGTTCCACCGCCGGTCAAATAATAAACCGGGTCGCCGGTTAAAGTGATACTGGCAATATTCAAATCGCCGGCATCAGCTCCGATAGCCGAGCTGTATCCGGTAATATGAACAGCACCACGCATTTCCTGGGCACGAACACCGACCGCTCCACCCGTACTTGTAAAACTAATATTGCTTCCGGAAAGCAAGCCACCTTCAGCAACAATTGAAGCAAAATCCTGGGGCACGCCCGGACTGCTATATGTAGTTGGTGCAGTGGAAATAAGCACATCGTTGGCGGCAAGAATTTGTCCACCAATATTATTGATTGACAAAGTATTTCCAACCAAAGTTGAGATATCGACATTACCGGCAGCAGCTTGCAACACGCCTGAATTCAAAAGTGAATCGGTGAGCAAATTAAGACTGTTCAGTTGGGCAGTGATAGCACCTTGATTGATTATTTGCGGTGCCTGTAAATTCATTGCCGCCGCCGACTGCATAACTGGCATTGCCGCAGCAGTATTAGCCATAATATTTTGAATAGAGCCACCGGCGGCAAGAGCTAAATTGCCTGAGCTTGTAATTGAGCCCAAGTTAACGATGCTATTGATTGCACTCAAACTTAAGTTCAATACAGACGAATATTGCGATAGATCAATCCCTAAGTTTGTCGGCAATGTAGTCGTGATTAAACCAGTTTGGTTATTCAATATATTCAACGCTGAAATATTGGCACCAGTTATTGCCGGATTATTGCTTACCGCATAAATGCTGCCTGAGTTGTTTAAGTTGCCGACAAGATTTAAGTCAGCGGCTCGGTTAATTACAGAGACATTGGTTGGAATCACTAAATCACTTATATGATTAGCCAGACGATTGCCTAAAACAAAGCTGCCGCCAATAGCTGCTCCATCAACACCGATCAATAAAGACTGGGCTCCGGTTCGTGCCATTTGATAGGCAGCAATTAATTGTGCCGGTGTCAGAGCCATCCCTTGAGTAACAGTCATTGCTGCTCCACCAACATCGATATTGACCGGGTTGGCAATATGATTTGCCGTTACACTTTGGCTGGTTGATGACAGATCAAGATTAATCGACTGTGCTTGGCAATTGGTTTCGTCATGATGGCATTGATGAGCCGTTGCCCCTGGGTCGCCACCGGTCTCGTCAGCTAAAGCTAAATTCCCAGCACTTTGCCAAATCAACAAAAGCGTTCCGGTGATCCCAAAAACAGATTTGCTGAAAGCAAATTTCATAACAGCCTCTTAGAGCTTGGTTTTATATGGCGTTTTGTATCCGCTCAAGTCGGAGATAATCGCAGCATTTTTCAACATTTTATGAGCTGCCGCTTGATGCTCCGGATTGTCCGACTTGAGCAATTCACGTATTACTTGCACATTGGTCATGCCACCGGATATGGTGAAGTCCGCAACATAAGCTTTTATCCCTTGACCCATATCTCGCTCGCTTACATTGCGAGTACCGATATAGCCTCCCGGATTGAGAGCTTCGAAACTGCCCTTACTGTCTCGGGTTAGCAATATTTGCGTACCGGGGGATAAGCGCATCTCTTTATTGTTCACAAGCACTTTTACCGGTTGACTCATTCTGTCATGCAGATCATAAACAGCGCCATCGGCACCGGTTTCAATCACCCAAACAATCGAACCAGCCGGAATTGTAACAACTCCTTCTCTGATTTGCAGAGATATATCGGCTGTCGGCATCAGCAACAAACTACCTCTATTTAGCTGGAGGAAGTTGTCTTTTGAGCCCGCTCCGAATTCAATGCCTTTTTGAGCAAGAGCACTTAGCTCATTAGCATTGAAGCTGCTTGCGGCAAACAAAGCTTGCCCTGTATTCGCCACCTGTTCAGCGGTTATTTGTCCCTCCAGGAATTTCAAGCCGATAACGTTTGCCGGAGGAGTGTAATCTGTGGCGATGCGCGTACCAAGCTGTTCATTCAACGAAGTTAAAAAATTGGCTTGCGCTTGCGAGAATAGCCCTAAATTCAGAAGAAGAGCAATAAATTGACTCGATCCGCCAGACGACGAACCGCTTGAGCTACCGCCAGAAGGGGTTGGCGGGATCAGCGGATTCGCAACATTGATTGTTCCGGTTATGGCATTTTGTTGAATAGTGACAACACTATTTGAATAATTACCAGTAAAAGAACTCAACGTTATATAGGGCTGTTGTATTTGCAGAGTGGTCAAATCCAAATTGCCGAAGTTGACCGTATCACCTGTAATTGAGCCAGTTCCAGTTACTGATAGCGTGCCGCCGGTACGGCTGTTGAAGCCGACGATACTGTTCTGTCCCGAATAAGAGATGCTGCCGTTGTTGACAATATTAAGCTGAGAAGTCGGAGTTGAAGCTCTAAACTCCAGAAGCGCTCCCGGGGCGCTGTTGGCGATATTGCCATTTATGGTGCTATCACCCTGATAGGTGATGACACCGCTGGTAATCGGATTAATAGTTACGTTAGCCGGCAAAATCAGATTAGTGAAAAAACCACCAACTGGAAGGTTATTGTCTGCAATAGTGAAGCTACCGCCGGAAGCGTAGCCGGTACCAACTCCGGTGCCGCCAAGTTGGAGAGTTTGGGTACCAGCCGTCGATTGAATAGCAGCAATTCTTTCTGACGGCGTAATTAAATCACCGTTGCTTATAAGCCGCCCGACATTGCTTTCAATCACAACCATGGCAGCGCTGCCTGATGTTTGTGAAATCGGCCCTGTGGAACTGCCAAGCGAAACACCATTTGCCGAAATGCTGGTAGCAGCCGAACTGCCGGTAACGCTTGTATTGGCATTACCACCAGTGATTGTCAACCCCTCTGTTCCTGCCGAAGGACCATAATCAGCCGAAGCAACATAAGCCGGATCTATGGTGGCACCACCGGTGGCAACTATAACAATCGTACCGCCGACACCTTGAGCATTAATAGACTGTCCGTTAAAAGCACCGGAGCTTGAAATCGTACCGGAAACATTGACATTTGCGCCCATCAAGCGAACGGTCCCGCCGGAAGCAGTGCCGCTTGTACCGGCATTACCGCCGCTAGACTGCGCGCCGCCGCCTTGACCAAACGTAGCCGAAGCCTTCCCGTTGCTGCCCCCGGCGCCACCATTCCCGGAGCCACCGCCACCAGCGGCAGCACCGCCAGCACCACCAGCAGCATTATTCGCCGCGCCACCATTGCCGCCATTACCACCTACAGCAGGGCTAGCACTTGTATCGCTACCACCATTGCCTCCACCAGAAACTCCAGCACCACCGGCACCAGTGCCAGTACCACCGGTACCTCCAGCGGAGCCGCCGCCGCCACCGCCACCGCCGCCGCCAAAAGTTCCAGCGCCACCGCCGCCGCCGCCACCGCCTCCAGCGAAGCCGCCGCCACCGCCTCCAGCGCCATTATTGCTACTACCGTTGCCGCCGCCACCGCCGCCGCCATAATAGCCGTTACCACCAGCTCCGGCATTATTGGCCGGACCACCGCCGCCTCCTCCGCCGAAGCTACCGCCTCCTCCGCCGGAGCCAAAGCCACTACCACCATCACCGCCGCTGGCAGCTAACACAACCCCACCAATATTTACATCGCCAATAGAAGCAACAGTAATAGCTGCGGCACTGCCGCCGACTCCTCGGCTAACAGGAGAAGCACCAGCACCGCCGCCACCGGAAGAATTTATATCACCGCCAACACTGAGGCCGCTGCCGCCAGCCGAAGCAAGACTAATCGTGCCGCCCCTACCACCGCCGCCGCTGGTGCCAAAAGACCCGGCAGCACCGCCGCCGCCGCCAAATGCTAAAACCGAGCTGATAAGCGTAAGAGTTTTTCCTGCGCTTATAGTAATAAAGCCGCCATTACCGCCGGTGCCTCCGGTGCTAACATCCCCATCACCACCGATACCACCGGCACCGGCAGTGTTAACGGTGCCAGCCACGGATATATCACCACCGGCCAGCAGCATAACTGAACCCACGCTGCCATCAGTGGTGCTACCGGCACCGCCGGTAAGAATGCTCAAATTATTGGCTCCATTAACTGAGATTGCTAATGCACCATTTTGCAAGGTTCCCCCGGTGAAAGCTCCGGTTACAGCTCCGGTCGCCGCATTTATTGATACTCCGGCAAGATTTGGCGTCGCCACTTGCATATTGACGTTGCCACCACCACCAGTGCCAAATGTGGATCCGAGCGTATTAACCACACCTAGACTTATAGCCGCAGTAGAAGACCCCGGGGCCGCTTCGGCAACTATGGTCACGTTGCCGTTGCTGCCACTACCGGCTCCATTGCTGGCAACCTCAACGTTTGCCGGAAGCAACACGTGTCCGCCGGTGTTAGAACCGGCAGTATCAGCCATGGCAACCAAAGTGATGTTGCCGCCATTAGTTGTACCTTGAGAAGTAATACTGGTTATATCCTGAGTAGGATTAGAATCAAAAGAACCGCCGCTGACTAAATAAATATCGCCGCCCAAACCTGAGCGAGCAAGTGTAATAGTACCGCTCGTATTAGTTGATGTAACACCGGCAGCCAATACTATATTGCCACCGGCTCCGGCGCCATTTGACGTATCGATAGCCAGCCCAGTTGAAGTATAAATACTGCCGGCTGCCGTCGCGACAAGATAAGTTGTCGGAAAAGCAACGCTGGTTAAATCTAAATTGCCGCCATTGTTCGACACAAAAGGATCCCCGGGAAGATTTAAGGCGCCGAGCCTTAATACCGGTGTAAAAGCTTGAATATGCGCAGCATTAGCAGTGCTGTTTACATGTCCGGTTAACTTGCCGACATCCAAACTGATATCGCCGTAGCCGCTATATAAGTTCAATTCTTCAGACAGCCAGTCGCCGCCGATTAAATTCAAATTACCGGTACCGCTGTATAAACTGTCGCGGATATTAATAACGTTGTCCAAAGCCTGGAACGTTCCGCCTAAATTATTGATATTGAGATTTTGTGTTACAGCTTGCGAAATGACATTTATGTTG
>JAIEOQ010000004.1 GCA_019750335.1 Candidatus Obscuribacterales bacterium | reverse complement strand
TTGCATCGGCGGCTGCTTTCTCATCAGCTATTCTCTTCTCGTCAGCTGCCTTTGCATCGGCGGCTGCTTTCTCATCAGCTATTCTCTTCTCGTCAGCTGCCTTTGCATCGGCGGCTGCTTTCTCATCAACCGGTTTCTCTTCTTTAGGCTCAGCTTCTGGTTTTACTTCTGTCGCGGCTTTCGCTTCCGGTATCGGCTGTCCGCGCAGAATAGCGCTAACTGCCGCTTCGTCTTCCGGCTTCATAGTGACATTGCTTTGCTTAAAGAAATCCATGACAGCGTCAGGCGAGTTTGCATCGACGCTTCTGTAAGCTTGAGATTTTGCGTTACGAGCTGCTTGCTCGGCAACATGCTGTCCGTTAAAAGAATTCAAAACAGACTTGCCAAAAGTTTGGCTGTTTATATTGGCAGCACTGTTGAGAGCATAAAACTGCTTAGACTCCAAGCCTTGATACATCATTTGTTGAGCGCGGGCAGCGTCAACTTGAACAGTTGTAGCCAAACCCTTTTGTTGCAAATAATCTAAGGCCTTAGCAACGTTCGGGTTGGTTTGCCCGTCGCCTTTTACATAAGAAAGAAGCGGATTGTTTGCTGCTTGCGATTGACGAGCCGCAGCAAGAACATTATTTTCGGTAAACTGCGGAACACTTGCATAATCAGCATATACAGAGGGTTGAACTTTGTCAGTCAACGGCTCAGCTTTATCAGCCTGTTTTTCGGCTCTTGGTTTTGCTTCGTCATTTGGTTTGGCAGGAGATGCGCTGCCGATGCTGGCTAATTTTTCCGGCGAAACAATTTGATGATCGCCTAAGAATTTAGTCAAATCGAATGTTTGGTCATAAGCTGCTGTTGCTTTTGGATTTAGACCACGCTGCGGTTGCCCATCGTTGAAATTTTTTGGATCGTACACACCGACCGTATTCGGACGAATACGATTAGTATCGCCGGCAGCACCGGATAAATTGGATAAAGCCCAGAAATGTCTGTGCTCCAGTCCGCCATTACCGTTGGCACTTTTTAACCAATTGGCATAATCATGATCGATTGCCACAAAAGATACATCATTTTTAAGTGCATCCATAGTTGCTTTAGTTTTGGCATCCAAACCGTCCTTGCCAACAACAAATGAAACAACCGGCTTGTTGGCTGAACGAGCCTCATGGACAGCATTTAAAGCGCTATCTTCGTTATAAACCCCTGCCGGTAATTCACCGGTTGATTTAGCTGGTCCACCATTTCCCCCGCGACCATCAGAAAACACAGGCGGCATATTGATGCAGCTGCCATCGTTGCAGATACCACCATTGGTATAAGCATAGGGTTCCGGTGTTGAACAACCACGCTGAGGCGAACAGCCACGAAATTCGGTTGGATTACTCCAGCACTGACCGCCCAAGTTTTGACTTGGGTTTTCTTCGTAGCGCTGCTGTTGGTCGTCCGAAGCATCGGACGCTCTAGGTCTGCCTGCCATTAGTAAAGTGCCTCATGCGGGTTTCAAAGAGCACACTGGCAAAGATATGGCACTTTCGTGTCAAATTCGTGGAATTACGAAGAAAAAGTCAGAATTTCAGGCTAATAGTTAGATATGAAAAGCTCTGCGCCGATTTTGCTTTCGCGCTCAAGATTGCAGTTGTTCATTCCGTACTGGAGCGACCAGTTTTTAATATTCGCCCATTTATAAAGCTTGCGTATGGCATCGCAATCATCATAAGTAATTAGGAATTTGTGAGATGACTTTTGTAGAAGATGAGCCAATTTTTCATGGTCAAATGAGTGTAAACTGCCCCCATGCCCGTACAGCTTAGTAGCAGTGAAATAAGGCGGGTCAAGAAAGATAAATACCTCTTTGCCTGGTTTTTTAATTACGCTTTCAAAATCCAAATTGGTAATCTCAGTACCTTCAAGGGCGCAAGGCATGGGCACGAGCCGCTCAATGGACGAAGCTGTAAAACGGCGCATACTGGCTGAGCTGGAAAAGCCGCCGGCTCTTGTTGTGCCGGAGAAAGTAACTCGATTGAAAAAGAAAAAGAGCAGCGCTTCTTCATATTCAGTCTCTGGCTCTTGCAGACGTGCTCTGAGAAAATATTTTTTTATTTCTTGCGCCGAAGAAAAACTCGAACGCAGACTCTCCAGGTCTTTAACCAGCCTGGCACAAGTGTCTTTGTCCTG
This sequence comes from Candidatus Obscuribacterales bacterium, assembly GCA_019750335.1. Classification (GTDB taxonomy): domain Bacteria; phylum Cyanobacteriota; class Vampirovibrionia; order Obscuribacterales; family Obscuribacteraceae; genus JAIEPM01. Next base: position 458,942 of record JAIEOQ010000004.1, on the reverse strand, counting down.
GACTGTCTGCCAGAACGAAACAAGCTCTTTAAACTTATCGTTTATCCAATAGCGCTTAGCAAGCCCGATAGTCTTGGCATGCAGGTATACACTACCGCCGCCGACCATCGGCTCACGATATTCACGAGCTGATTTAGGGAAAACCAACGCTATTTGTTCGATAGCTTTTTGCTTACCGCCGGGATATCGCAAAGGCGAACGATATCTATCCTTCGCAAATACCTCAAGGGTACTTGCGGCGCCATTAACAGCTTTTGCGGGAAGCGTTTGCGCAGCTCTATTCATAGCTCCAATAATAACCCCTTGCCAGGATTTGAACGATAAAAAGTTCAATGGGATAAACTCATGTTTGTCAGATAAAACACGACAAATATGGTTACTCAAAAACAAAGCGGCAAAGCATTTGAATACGCAACCTTAATCTCATTGCAAAAAGCAATCGGGCAAGAGAATGTGACTGCAACCGACAATTCATCTTTGCAAAACGCGGCTCTAGATTTCGCCTGTCTTGAAGCTACACATCAAGAGAATAACTTGCTTGCCGGTGATGCCGCCGCACAAATGCTGCTTCGATTTGAGCCTCAGCTTGTATTAGCGCAACAAGGAAAGCAAGCCATTCTTTTAGCTTTGCAGTCAGATCAAGCCGGTGGCTTAGGTGACGTACGCGACATCATTATTTCAGTGCCTGAACAAAACTGGGAAATTGGAATCTCGGCCAAGAATCAACATGAGGCTTTAAAACATTCGCGTCTTTCAAACAAAATTGATTTCGGACAGAAATGGCTTGGAGTGCCTTGTTCAGAGCAATATTTTGCTGCCATCATACCGATTTTTGAGCGCTTGCAAGAGCTGAAAAATAACAAACTTGCTTGGTCTCAAGTACCGGACAAAGACACAACAATCTATAAACCGATTTTGGTTGCTTTTCAAAACGAGATCAATTCCATGGAAAAGCGAACTCCCGGATTAGTGGCAAAATCTCTGGTTTCTTATTTAATCGGCACTCAAGACTTTTACAAAGTAATCAAACTGAAAAAACAAACTAAAGTGCAAGTGTTCAATTTCAACGGCAGCTTAAATACAGCCGCTCGCGGACTGCAACCGGAAGGGAAGCTGGACAAACTGAAATTACCGACCCGTGTCGTCGAGCTTGATTTCAAACGTACAGGCAACGAGATAAGCACGACTACTCTGGATATGATTTGCGATGCCGGCTGGCAATTATCTTTCCGTTTGCATAATGCAAGTACAATGGTTGAGACATCACTCAAGTTCGATATAAATTTAGTGGGCAGACCGAACAATCTACAAACCTTCACAGCAATTTGGTAGGAGCTTATTTTGAACGAATTTTTTAGTGCTCACCAAACAGGTTTTATCGTTGCTTTAATCGGTCCCTTTATCGCCATACTCTCTATGATGTTTATAGCTAAGGACTGGCAACGTCTAGCAAGACTTTATCCGATGCTCCAGCCTTTTACTGGTCAATGGCAAAGAAGCAAAACAGTTTCACTGGATATGCTCATGTTCAATAAGGCTTTGTATATCGGCACAACAGCCGAATATCTTTATTTGCGTTCGGCAATATCCTTTATAGGTAAGCCGCTACAAATTCCCTGGTCGGCAATTAGTAATGTTCAAAAAATCGACGATTCACTAAAACTTCAAGTCGATAACACCAGTCTTTTTATACCTTATGAATCATTAAATGCCAGCGCATTGGCCCGGCTAATTGGCTAGACCGACGTAGTCAAGGGATTTCTCCGCTGAAGCTCAACCGATAACGGTTAAAGTTCTAAGCACCACCAGTGCCCAAATTTTAGATTGCTAAAACGAATTTTGAGTGACTTGACACAACTAGACCGACCGGTCTATTATAGGCGAATTGGGTTAGGAAAAAGTCATAGGCGGATCAAATTATGTGGGTAGTCAAACTGGCCTTAGACCGACCATACACTTTCGTGGTCATGGCTATCTTTATATTGATCATGGGTATCACTTCTATTCGCAATACCCCAGTCGACATTTTTCCTGATATCAATATTCCTGTAATCAGCGTGATCTGGACATACAACGGCTTGCCTGCCGAAGAGTTCGAACGCCGCCTTACTATTTATAGTGAATATTCGTTATCGGCCAACGTCAAAGACGTCAAATCAATGGAGTCACAAACTCTCGACGGGCTTGCTGTAATTCGTCTTTATTTCCATCCGGGCGCCAATGTCGAATCAGCAATGGCTCAAGCGACAGCTGTTTCACAAGCCATTTTGCGTCGCATGCCGCCAGGTGTTCAACCACCAATTATTTTGCGTTATACGGCAGCCTCAGTACCGATTATTCAATTGTCACTAAACAGTAAAACATTGAGCGAAGCTCAACTTTACGACTATGGCATTTTTCGTATTCGTCAAGCACTGGCAGTGGTGCAGGGTACAACATTGCCTGCGCCTTATGGTGGCAAAGTCCGTCAAATAATGATTGATATTGACCCAATGGCTTTGCAATCAAAAGGATTGTCACCACGCGATGTGAACGATGCTATCAACGCTCAAAGCTTAGCGCTGCCCTCGGGTAAAGCTAAGATTGGCAATACTGATTATCGCGTTCTATTGAACAATACACCGGAAGCAATTGAAGCTATCGGTGATTTGCCGATTAAACTAGTAAACGGTAAAGTCGTATTTATTCGCGACGTCGCACATGTACGCGATGGTTATGCCGTCCAACAGAACATAGTACGTAGCGAAGGTTCGCGCTCGGTACTTGTGACTATTTTAAAAAACGGCGCTGTTTCTACATTAGACATAGTCGATAAAATTAAAAGTATGGTGCCGACTCTACAAGCAGCAGCACCGCCAGGCATGAAGATTGCTGAGCTTTTCGATCAATCGATATTTGTCAAAGCAGCAGTCGACAATGTCATTCACGAAGGCATACTTGCCGCTTGTTTAACCGGCGCCATGATCCTTTTGTTTTTAGGCAGCTGGCGCAGCACGCTCATTGTGCTTGTTTCAATTCCGCTTTCAATACTGAGCTCAATTATCATGCTCAGCGCTTTAGGCATGTCATTGAATATTATGACCCTTGGCGGCTTGGCTCTGGCAATCGGTATTTTAGTTGACGACGCCACAGTTGAAATTGAAAACATCCATCGCAATATTGCCATGGGCAAAGATTTGAAAACAGCTATTTTAGATGGTGCCGAGCAAATAGCCGTGCCAGCATTTGTTGCCACCGCCGCTATTTGTATTGTATTTGTGCCGGTTGTTTTGCTCGAAGGACCGTCGCGTTATTTGTTCGTACCATTTGCTCTGGCGGTCGTATTTGCTGTTTTTGCTTCTTATATACTTTCGCGAACTTTAGTACCGGTAATGGTCAAATATATGCTCAAGAGCGAACTTGAGCAGCACGACTCAAACAATAAAAATGTATTTCAAAGCTTTCATGATTGGTTCAACGAAAAGTTTGAAGTATTTCGCCGCTTTTATTTGGATGGATTGCGCTGGGCATTAGACCTGCCCTGGGCAATTGTCTGCTTGGCTACATTTATTTTTATTAGCGGTTTATGCTTGTTACCTTTTGTCGGGCGCGATTTTTTTCCGCTAGTTGATGCCGGTCAATTCAGACTTCATGTTAAAGCACCAAGTGGCACCCGCATCGAACGCACCGAGCAAATTTTCTCCGACGTCGAAGCCGAGATTCGCAAAGTGATACCACCAGAAGAGATTGCTTTGCTCATCGATAACATCGGCGTACCAGCAGAAAATTTCAACCAAGCTTTTGGCGATAGCGCTACAATCGGCACGGCTGACGGTGAAATACTTGTTTCACTGAAACATCATCGTGCTCATTCAACACCTGAATATATGAAGCGTGTGCGCACCGCACTTAACGACAAATTTCCGGATCTGACTTTTTATTATCAACCAGCCGATATTGTCAATCAAATTTTGAGCTTCGGCTTGCCGGCACCAATCGATATTCGTGTTGCCGGTTATAACAAACAAGAGAATTTGCAAATCGCCAAAGAGATAATTGAAAAAGTACGCAAAGTTAAAGGTGCCGCCGACGTACATTTGCATCAGGAAGTCGACGCTCCACAATTAAAACTGACTGTAGACCGCGCACGGGCTGCTCGCTTTGGCTTAACTCAGCGCGATGTTGCCAATGATGTGCTTGTTTCTTTGAGCTCCAACACACAAGTTACACCTAACTATTGGGTGGATCCGCTAAGTGGCATTCAATATTTTCTTGCCATTCAAACGCCTCAATACAAAGTAAATTCAATAGACGAAATATTGAAAACGCCTCTTTCAACTAAAGGCGCTACGGATCAAGCTCAATTACTCGGTAACGTCGCTACGGTCGAGCGAGCCCAAGGTACAGGTGTAATCAACCATTTCAATGTACAGCCAGTGTACGATATTTATGCCAATGTACAATCGCGCGATCTTGGTGGTGTATCCCAAGACATACAAAAAATTGTCGACCAATATAAACCGCGCTTGAAGCCAGGCAATCAAATAATTATCCGTGGCATTGTTGAAAGCATGGACACCGCTTTCTTCAAATTAGGCATCGGTTTTATTGGTGCAATTTTGCTTGTTTATCTATTAATGGTAATCAATTTCCAAAGTTGGACCGACCCCTTAATTATCATCACCGCATTACCTGGAGCTGCTGCCGGCATTATTTGGATGTTGTTTCTCACCACTACCACTTTCAATGTGCCTTCATTAATGGGTGCCATCATGAGTATCGGTGTAGCCACAGCCAACAGTATCCTTATGGTTACTTTCGCCAACGAAAAATTGGACGAAGGGCTTGATGCCCGCTCCGCTGCGATTCAAGCTGGTAAAACCAGATTGCGCCCCGTAATAATGACCGCACTGGCAATGGTCATCGGCATGATTCCAATGGCAATTGGTCTAGGCGAAGGAGGCGAGCAGAACGCCCCTCTAGGACGAGCCGTTATCGGCGGTCTTTCAATTGCTACTTTATTTACTCTTTTCTTCGTACCGGTTGCTTTTAGTTTGACCCGCGCCAAGAAAAATACATCCGAGCTAGCGGCTCAAACCTAAGATTTCGGAAAATGAAAAGCCCACCAGCGCCTAAAAATTCTTCATTTTGTTAATTCATCGCCAAAAGGGTTGACAGCTTAGACCGACCGGTCTATTCTATTAGTATCGAGTTCAAACAAAGTCATTCAACAAGGAAAAGGCAAGCTTACTTGCCGCCGCTCTGCGCTTGCAGCATATATGCAAGTTCAGCAGGCTTTCGATTGCAAATTGGAGCAGAAAAATGTCTGAGCAAGCAGTCTTTGAAAAAGCCACAAACGAACAAAAGGCACTGCCGTTGCTAACTGAAAAAGCTAAAGCAAGCCAGCGTCAACGTCATGGTTTTACCCGTCTGATGAGCATATCCGGCTTTGCCATGTCGCTCATTTTACCGATCGGTATTGTTCCGCGCCTCATGCAATCACAAGAGCTTGAAACAAGTTACCAAAAAACCGTCCATCAATTGCCTCAAGTTTCAGTCGCCCAAGTAAAATCTGCGGGCAGCGAAATCGCACTGAAATTACCAGGCAACATTGAGGCGGTTCTGGAAACTCCGGTTTACGCTCGAGCAAACGGATATATAGATAAACGCTTAGTGGACATCGGCGATCGAGTTACCGCCGGTCAGCTCCTAGCTCATATCGAAACACCGGAAATAGACCAAAGTCGTATTGAAGCTCAAGCCCAGGTTTTAAGTAAAGTAGCCGAAAAGGCCCAAAGCGAAGCCAATCGCGATCGTGCTCAAGCCGATTTGGATCATGCTCGCGCCGAGCTTTCACAAGCGCAAGCCAATTTAGTCGAGCGTGAAAGCGAGCAAAAATTTGCTTATTCAACTTATTTGCGCTTCAAAGTTTTAGGTCAGCAAGGTGCTGTTTCAATTCAAGATGTGGAAGAGAAAGAAACACGCTACAAAACCACAAGCGCCGCAAAAGAAGCGGCTCTGGATAACATACGCGCAGCACAATCGGATGTGCTTGCCGCCGCAGCTAAACTAAAAGCCGAGCGCGCTAACATAAATGTCAGTGATGCCACCATAGCTGCCGCTCGCGCTCACGAACAACGCTCGCAAACCGAAAGCAATTTTCAAAATGTTGTCAGCCCTTTTGCCGGCGTAGTCACCGAACGCAATTTCGATCAAGGCATGTTAGTAACATCAGGTAGCGAAAGTTCCAAATCTCCTATTTATAGAATCGCTCGCATCGATACAGTGAAAGTGTTTGTCGACGTACCGCAGTACGCTTCAAAAGGAGTGCGCGCCGGTCAAACTGTCGAAATTAAATTGAAAGAATTTCCGGACCGCACTTTTAACGGTAAAGTCGCCCGCACCTCGGTCGCTCTCGATCCGGTAGCCCGCACATTACGCACTGAGATACATATAGATAATTCGGCTTTGACTTTAGCCCCAGGCATGTATGCCGACGTTTCTTTCAAAGTGCCACGCCCTAGCAACTTATTGCTTATACCGGCAAATGCTTTGATCAATCGCGCCGAGGGTCCGCAAGTAGTAACCGTTGCCAGCAATCATCAGATTCATTTCAATAAAGTTCAGCTTGGCGAAGATTTAGGCAACGAAATTGAAGTTAAAAGCGGGCTTTCCCAAAACGAGACTGTCGTTGTTAATCCCAAAGATACTCTTGTCGACGGCACAAAAGTTTCAGAAGAGCGCTAGGCAAAATAAAAAGGGCTATATAATGAAAAACTAGGTATTCTGAGACTTGACAGATTCGACCGACCGGTCTATTCTAATAACATCAACTGCTGAACGGCAGAAAAAAGGTAAAGAGCAATGAGTCCGAAAGTAGCCACTAAACAAGAAACCAAAACAGCCTTACTTGAAGTCGGCATGGAAATGATGTTTGAAAAGGGTTACACAAACACAGGCATCCAAGAAATACTCAACGCTTTGAGCGTACCTAAAGGCTCCTTCTATCACTATTTCGACAGCAAAGAAAACTATGCCGTCGAGATCATCCATCATTTCGATGTTACTTATGCCGCTAATTTGATGCGCACCTTGCGCAATCCGCAACAAACGCCACTTGAGCGTTTAAGAACATACTGCGAAACCTCCAAGGCTACTCTTGCCGCCAGAGAATGCCGTAGAGGCTGCCTGATCGGTAACTTAAGCCAAGAGATGGCTGACCAGAGCGAAGTCTTACGCAAAGAGTTGTCCAAAGTCATGGCTAAATGGCGCGATATGTTCGCCGCCTGCATCGATGAAGGACAGAAATCCGGCGAGATCAAAAACAATAAATCGGCTCAAGAGTTAGCCGAATTCTTTTCTGCCGCTTGGAGCGGCGCCGTCATGCGGGCTAAAACAGTACAAAACACTGAACCCCTCGACGTTTGCATAGACATGATTTTTGGAGAAATTCTCAAAGCTTAGGCACGAAGCCTTTGCAGACCTTTTCGTGCACCACGCTTAGACCGACCGGTCTACTACAATTCAAGGGGATAGAACCATGTACACCTTAAAACAAACCACCACCGAATATTTGCTTGCCGGCAATCCGCAAACACCGCCAAGAATGCTGTGCAAATTCGCCCAATCACCGGAGCCAAACGTGCGTGCACGCGTCGCCGAACACAGCTCTACGCCTCTACGCACCTTGGTAAAGCTCCTCAACGACGCAAACAGCTTTGTTCGCCTCAGCCTTGCTCACAACACCACAGTGCCAAGGATGTTCCTCACCCAACTTGCCCTCGACCAAGATCCCGACGTGCGTTATGCACTGGCCGAAAATCACCACATGCCTAAAAGCATTCTTCATTTGCTTGCCGACGATGAAAATCCTTACGTCGCTAATCGCGCCGCTAAAACATTGTCACGCTTAGCTCATGAACCGATGCTCAAATTCGCCGCCTAACCTTAACCCAAATCTAAACCAATGACTATATACTCACCGACTAAACATAAAAGGAGATATTTCATGACTGCTCTTCAAACAAAATCGGAAGCAGAAACAAAAAAGAGACTGGCTGGTAAAGTCGCTCTCGTTACAGGCGGCTCGCGCGGCATCGGCGCCGGCATCGCTCTGCGCCTGGCCGAAGAAGGAGCCACAGTTGCTATCAGCTACAACAACAATAAAAAAGCTGCCGACGAAGTTGTCGCTCAAATCGCCAAACTCGGCGTCGGAGCGTTAGCCTTCAAAGCAAACGCTTCTTCCAAAGAAGAAAGCAAAAAGCTTGTTGATGAAGTCGTGAAAGCTGCCGGCAAAATAGATATTCTGGTCAACAACGCCGGCGTATTTGAATCAGCCCCGGTCGATCAAATCGAACTCGATCATTACGAACGTGTATTTGACGTCAACGTCAAAGGTGTAATTGCCACCACCGTTGAAGCATTGAAAAAGATACCCGACGGCGGTCGCATCATCAATATTTCCTCAGTTGCAGCAAAAGCCAATTTGCCTGGGGCCAGCGTTTATTCGGCAACTAAAGGCGCTCTCGATGTTCTTACCCGCATCTGGGCCCAAGAACTTGGCGGACGGAAAATAACCGTTAACGGTGTCGCCCCCGGTACCACCGAAAGCGATATGTACAATGCCGGTATGTCGGAAGAAGCCAAAGCGGCATTCATTGCCAAAACCGCCCTTGGCAGAGTTGGTCAGCCCAACGATATCGCGGCCGTGGTTGCTTTCCTTGCCTCCGATGACGGTCGCTGGGTAACCGGACAAACGATTATCACCGACGGCGGAATGAACTTCTAACTGACCCGCACTTAACCCGAAAAAAAAGAGCCTGTCAATCAACCCGATCAGGCTCTTTTTATATTGAGGCAGGGTCATGGTCACCAGTCAATCACACCGAAAGCTATTACTTTACAATCGCTCTCTGCGTTTCCCTCACCAACGAGTTAACAATAAATCAGCCGGTGTGACATCCAGGTGACAAGGAACATAAACTTCAGCAAGGCGTCTCTCGGTTCATTACCAGAATCCGCGTTTTTACTTAGTGTTGGCTTGAGCCGTCTTGGAGGGTTTATGTCTATCAGTCGAAATAAAATTGCCGCCGCTGCTTTAATGGCACTTTCAGCGGTAATTCAATTAATACCCTCGGCATCTGCTCAAAGCTTCTTTGCTAATCCATATTATTCGTCAAATCCCTATATGGGAAATTATGGCGGCGCCCCGTACTACGGCGGCATCTCCTCATACGACCCATACTACAGAGCTCCGGGTGTATTCACCCGTCACCCAATAATATCGAGCACGGTAGCAGGCACCGCAGTCGGTGCACTTGGCGGTGCCGCTATCGGGGCTACTGTCGGTCGCGGCAATAAAGTCGGCACGGGCGCAGCCATCGGCGCTGGTGTCGGCGCCGCAGCCGGACTCGGTGTCGGACTAATCCGAAACAGCAGACTTAAACGTGCTTACCAATATGGCTATTTCCCCTACTAAGCCATAACTGCCGCTTCCCTCACAAAGCGGACACACTAAGGTGCTAAGCTTGGATAAATTTCAGGTTCAGCACCTTATCTTTTATCGCGTTTTCAAGGAGAGAAAAATGTCCAAGCATACCGCATTTCGCACTTTGCTCCTGACCGGTTTCATAGCCGGCAATCTTGCTGCTTACGCTCAAGAGAACCCTAACAACATGCTACCGAATGACAACCAAATGCAGAACGGTCAGCAACAACAGCAGCAGCAACATCAACCATTGCGCCCAAGAAAACGCTTGCGTCAAAAAATGATGAACAAAATGATGGAAAAGAAAGAGCAAAAAATGGAAAAGAAGATGGAGCAAATGATGCAACAGCAGCAAGCTCCGATGGGCGGACAAGCACCGATGGGACAGCCGCCAGCAGCGCAATAACCCGCGGTCAGTAGCCTACCGATCCGATGGCGGCAGTTATTTGTTGCGCATCAGCACATCAATAACTGTTGGCATCGGATCATCGTTGATGGCGCCATCAATAGGCAAAGCCACAAGCATTATGCCTGTAAGCCCAACTATTTCAAATGGCGTCATCAACGAATTCTTTTTATGGCTGAAACCTTTGCCTAAAGAATGAATAGCGACAGCGCCCAAAGGCGCGTCAATCGGAGCAAGGGCAAGGCGCACCGCCACATTTGCCGTACGATGCAGCACCGTCGGCACAAGCTCACCGGCAGTTGCCTTCACCGGCGACGACAACTGACACATAAAGAGTGCGCTCAGAGCCAATGCAGCTTGTTTGATAGTTCTCATTTACTTAAAACCTCTAAAACCATACTCAGAGCATAATCGGCGTAATTGCCCCACTGGCGACCGAAAGAACACTTTCACAAGTGTCGTATATATGATTATCTTTAGATCTCAATCGGAAACTTATCGGCCACTGGCACGTCGGGCTTTATATACTGTGAAGACAAACGAGGAGTCCTTATGATTAATCTGAAAAGAATTGCTATCAGTGCGGCTTTAGCACTTACGGCAGTCGTTCAAATAATTCCCTCGGCGTCGGCGCAAAGCTTTTTCTACGCCAACCCAGGTTACTCTTATTCATACGGCACCATGCCCTACACCGGCTTTAATGGATACGCAGGATATGGCGGTTTCGCTAATCCTTATCAGCTTGGCGCAGGAATACCATTTGCTAATTATGGTTGCGGCTATCCAGGCGTAGGGATTGGTTACGGTTACCCGGGCATGGGCTACGGATATCCCGTTTCGGCTGCCAGCATCGGCTCCATGGCTGGCGCAGCAATCGGTATGGGAATTGATGCCGCTCGCTTCAGAAGATACAACAGATACTACGCTGGTGTCGGTTATCCCTACTTCTAAATCCAGCTCGCAAAAACTTGGCCCCACGCGGCTAGCTTAATTTCAAAAGGCATGTCTTACGCTAAGATATGCCTTTTGCTTTAGGAGAGAATTACCGTTGATCGCTTTAACCACATACAACAACGTTCAAATTCCTTCTTTTATGTATGGCACCGCCTGGAAAGAAGGCGCCACCACCAAGCTTGTCGAGCTGGCTGTGGAAAACGGCTTTACAGCAATCGACACAGCTAATCAGCTTATTCATTATCAGGAAGCATTAGTTGGCGACGCACTTTTGAATTTAGCTAAAAAAGGCATTGCCCGCGAAAGCTTGTTTTTGCAGACTAAATTTACGTCGGTCGACGGTCAAGATCACCGCACACCATACGATGCTAAAGCAAATCTGACCACCCAAGTAAAACAATCGTTTGAAAGCTCGCTCGCTCATTTGCATACTGATTATCTTGATTCATATGTGTTGCACGGACCATACTCGCGCAATGGACTGGGCGCTAAAGATTGGGAAGTATGGGCAGCGATTGAAGAGCATTATCGTGCCGGCAAAACACGCATGATTGGTGTCAGCAATGTTACCGCCGATCAGCTTACCGAGCTATGCACAGCTTCTGTTAAACCAATGGTTGTCCAAAACAGATGCTACGCTGTTAGCGGTTGGGATGCCCAAGTTCGGAAAATTTGCCAAACGGAAAATATCATCTATCAAGGCTTTTCATTACTCACAGCCAACACTCAAGTGCTGACAAGCAATGAAGTGCGCACCATCGCCACACGACTTAACGCCGGCGTCGCTCAAGTGATCTTTCGCTTTGCCATGCAAATTGGCATGCTGCCTCTTACCGGCACCACAAAAGCACAACATATGAAACACGATCTTGAAGCAGCCAAACTTACCCTCAGCAACGCAGACATGCATTTGATCGAGACAATCTTGTTGTAATATAAGCAAGGTCATGGCATCGTCAAAGCTTGAGCTTCGCTTGAAAACAGCATCTGCATCCCGTATTTTAATTTCTTCCTTGCTTGCTTTGCTGTCTCCGCTTTCTGCCTTTGCTGAAACAAGCCTTCCGGATATTGAAAAACTATCGAACATAATCGTGCGCAAAGAGTTGGCATTGCTCAAGCTTGGCAACAGATTTTTGCTTGAGCAAGAACATTTTGACAAATACAAGCCCTGGCGCGAATTTGCCTATAACACAGGTGCTGCCACTAGCACCCACACCGGCATCATTATGCAAGGTGTAAATGACTGGCGCGGCGCCAAAGAGCCAAAGAGTATGAGCCGCAGGCTTGGTCGGACCGGCTGCAGTTTCTTGCTCACAGGCGGTTGCATAACCATCGGCGGCGCAGCAATTGAAACAACCATCGATTATGTGCGCAGTCGCAAACTTAAACGCAAAGGAATGGACACAAAAACAGTCTTGAGAAACTTTGTGCAAATGCGCAATGATGTAGACTCACTGATTTCGCAACGCAAAGAAGAAGTGCACACCAATTACACTCTTACAGATTGGCAAAGAAAAATGCTTCTGGCTGAAGGCGCTGTTCTTGAAGATATTCGCGAACTTGCCACAATGGCTTTTGTTGACTCATTCATCAAAATAAAACATGGACTCTGGCAACGTGAAACAGCAAAAATTCTCGCCGTTGAAACAGCAGCCAATTCAAATTTTTTAGGCTCCCTCAATGCTCTTTTGGCTTTTACCGATCATCATCCGCATCAAGCTGGAGTTGCCGGTATCGGCTTTGTGCTTGGCGGCACAAGCGTTATGGCTACTCCATTCATTATGAAATACAGCGGCGCATATGGTGCCCATCGTGCTCGCCAATTTATGCACAAAACTCTTGGTGAAGTTAAAGTTAAAAGCACCGCCCAACTTCAAGCAGACATGGACCAATTGTCGACAATGGTTAAAACTGCTAATCCAGACGAATTGCAGATGCTCACGGCCCTCAACACTCGCCAATCTATTTACGAAGCACACCAATTATTACTTTTTGACGAACCGTTCATCAAGGCTTCCGAAAAGAAACGAGAAGAAGCTCAGTTCAAAGAACGTGTAATCTTCAGTACTTTAATTGGTGGCAGCAACATAGCTCGAGGCGCGCTATCAATTACAGCCGGCTATCGTTATTACGACCAACCAAAGAAATTCAACTTGCTGGGCGCCTCAGCAGCTACCTCATACACTGCCGGCACCGGCATCTGGCTCGGCGACTTAATGCAGCAACGCACACGCGCAGTACTGCACGAACGCAAACTTAAGATGGCAAATTCAACGCCTGAAGCAAAGCTCCAAGCACGGCTTGATGCAATCGACAATATGGATAACGCCATTAGCGTCTTCTAAGCGTTCGTGCAATACTGCGCGCAACGCGCTCAATGTCCCGACTCAAGCATATTGAGGTCGAGAATTCTCCGCCGCTCTGCCGCACCAACGAAAGAAGCGACGACATTTGTAGACTCCGGACTCTTTGCCGGACGAAATCAATTCCCTGGTTTGCTTGGCTCTACAACTGACATAAGGATTGGGATCGTCCATTAGTTTTTCGAGCAGAGCGATAGGCGTGCTCAAGTCATCGGCTAATCCCAGCCTGACATTTGGATCTTCATCAAATGCCAGCCTGAAGCTAATATGCGGCGGAGTCGAAGGATTAATACCTACAGCCACTCGCACATCGGCATTTTTATCTGCAGCCAAAATCTCCAACACCTCAACAGGCGTTCGAGGATTTTCGGCTATTCTCAAACGAATTCTATCGACTTCGCTATGTGCAAGTTCTGCCAATAAGCGAGGGGAACAGCTTTGACTGCCTACCTTCACATAGTTATTCAAAATATTCGTATATAAAGTTGCGTCCAACATAGACAATACCTCCATCAGTCTATTTAGCTAAAGTCGGCTTTACAGCCAATTGAAGGGAAATAGCCATCTAGAAATATCGGTATGTATAACCGAAGATCTCGTAGGGCAAAGTGTTAATCAGCCGGCAGCCTCAGCTGACTGAGGCTGCCCTTATTGCTTTGTGCCGGTCTGGCGAACCGGTATAACCATAATTTTTAGACTATTCGATTTTCAGCGTTTTAAATGCCGCAAACCCTCCTTTAAAGCAAGAATTTGAGCTTTCGAAACGAAGGAAATTGAACCTTCTGATCTAGAAAATAACAAAAAGTTTTTTCGATCGCAATAGCTTTAATGATTTTTTTAAAGCTGGATCGTCAATTTTTTTGCTCCAATTTTTTCGGCCGGCATCTTAGGCGCAAGAATGGTTAAAACCCCATTCCTCAGCTTTGCTTCCGCCTTATCTTTATCAACGCTGCAGGGCAAAGAAATAGTTCGCTCAAAAGCGCCATAACATCTTTCACCGGATCGAACACCGTTCCCGTTATCTTCTTTATCCTCGGCTTTTTTCTCACCCTTAATCGAAACCGTATCCTCCATAATAGTCACATCAAGGTTTTTTCCGTCTATTCCAGGGACTTCGGCAGATATTTTGACCATATCACCGGCAGCATCAACATCGATTCTCGGTACATAAATACCTGAGCTCACAGGGACTATCCATCTTCTGCCAAATTCAGGCGGCATAAAGCCAATGTTTCTCCAAACCCAATCGAACTCTGGCTCAGAGATTGCCTGTCGCTCCGGCATTCTGTTCTCCGATTTTTCTTTGTTGTAAGCACTGCTTTTTAGCGGCAAACCTATCGACAAGCTCAATAGCCCGGATACAATTGTCGCAAGTTTAGTACGATGCATAATATACCCCCTTTTGAGTTTTCTTATGATATTTAGAGCACGCAACTGCTTCTCTAAAAAATTTAGACAATCACAAACAGAGCGCAAAAATCGCTAATGAATTTTTAAACCCTGACTCGCGCAGCACAGTTGTCAAAGTGATTATTTTGGCTCACATTGCTTTGGTCGATCAGTAGGATTATGATATTCCTGGCAAAAGAGCAAAGTCATAAACTCTATCGACGTTTAAGCATTTTGTCAGTTAGTCAAGGAATACAATCTTGGGCACCGTCCTGCAAATTGCATTCGTCATAGTCATTCATACACTAGTTGCAGCCTCTTCTTTCTGCTGCAACCAAGCACAGGCACAAGATCACACTTACCATGAAACACCACCGTCAACTCCAGACAAACCGACCAAACTTTATGGCAAAGTGGACATCATCACCTCGTCTTGTGCAAACGCCGGCATAACACTTTCATCAAGCACGCTGCCAGCTAAAATCGACGGCTTAAGACTCGGCTCGCCAGCTTATTATGCCGGAATCCGTAAAGACGACAAAGTGCTCTCAGCCAAAATTGTCGAGAACAAACTCAACTTAATATTGGAACGCAAGGGACAAAAATTTTCAGCTCGCCTGCTCACAGTCGCCACAGCTCTCAAAGACGACTTAGCACCGCTTGCAGCAACAGTAAGCGACACATCAAAATCGTTGCGAAATAACTTGCAGCAACTCAAGAATCCAGAGCTTTACAGCGGCTGGTTGAAAAATACATATCCTGAGCTTTACGGTCATTTAAGCAAAATGGATAAAGTATCCGTTTTAGACGTAGAAGGCAGCTACGATGAAACAGCACAAACACTCGACGCATTCGGCATACCTTACACGCGCGTCTCGCCGGAGGATGTCGTTAAAACATCCTTCAACGATGTAGTAGCAATCATCATCAATTGTCCGGGCAACCTTTCGCTGGAAGCAGTGAAGAAAGTAAACGACTTCGTTTGCAACGGCGGCTATCTTTTAACCACCGATTGGAGCGCAGATCATTTCGACGCCAAAGCGTTTCCCGGTAATATCGACTGGAATTCCAGTTGCAATAAACGCCCGGACTATGACGTACACATAGTTGGAAAAAATCCGGCATTATTCAAAAACATACCAGCAAACGCCAGCTGGCATCTGGACGGCGGTTGCCACTTGCTCAAAATAACAGGCCCAAGAGTTACAGTGCTAGCTAAAAGCGAGCAGCTGGCAGCAGAAGACCCTAAAAGCGACGGCGTTTTAGCTGTAACCTTCAAAGTAGAACGCGGTCAAGTCTTACACTTAGTCGGGCATTTCGGCGGCAGCAGCTCAGGCGACTTGCCCGATGCCGCACCATCAATCGGGATAAGCTTGCGTCAAGCCATCGCCGGCAATTTCATCATGCAGGCATTGAGTAAATAAGATTCTAAAATGGGAATATATTTGACTATGCGAGAATCAGTTTTCTTAGCTCTAGCCTTTTTATCAATCATGCCGCTTACCTGGGCACAGACACCGCTGCCGGCACCAACAGTACCAGCGGGTGATTTGTCGTCTGAAATAAAAGCTTTCAAAACCGGTAACTATGCCAAAGCAGCGGGCATTGGCGAAGCAGTGATTAAGGCTTATCCGAAAAATGTGGAAGCACGATATTATTTAGCCAACAGCTATCTCAAACTGAACAAATATGATTTAGCCCAAGAACAGTTCAAAGCTTGCACCGAACTTGCTCCAAAAACACAAGTTGCAAAATTTTCACAGCAAGCTTTGCTTGAGCTGGCTAAATATCCGAAGCCCCAGGCGCCTAGTGCAACAGGAAAGGCTTTGCTGCCAACTTTGCCACCCGAATCAACCAGTGAGCCTAATCAGCTCAACCGCGCCATTTTAAACGAATGCCACACAGAGCAAAGTAGAATTATGAGCACGGCAAAAGCCAGAATGGATCGCATTCACAATGAAGCCAGCAAAGAGATAGCAAAGATCAAGCAACAAGCCGAGCACGATATCAAAGCCGTTCCAAAAACTATTCATAGCGCCAATGGTAACGATTACGAGAACCACAGTTACAAGACAATTGTCGAATCGATTCAGTCCGAAGCAAACCGAAAAGTCAAAATAGTCGAAGCACGCGAAAAACATGCGACAAACGCCGCGCTGAAAGACGCAGAAACAAGAGCAAATAGCATCGGTAACACAGGACAAGCATTTTCCAGCCAACTCAACGTCAGTCGTTACAGCAACTCAAGACTTACACCAGTCGGTACCCGGCTGCATGTACGCAATCAGATGCACTTCTCCGGCGACGCACCGATAACTGTGTTTGCAGAACCGGTAAAGCCACTCGAAGCACCGAAGATGCAAAAGATTTTGCCCAAACACTAATTAGACTTTAGGTTATCGGATAAATCTATTTCTTACAGATTGAGCTTCTGCATTCCTGCCCGAAGCCAGTAAAAACTCAACATAGTTTTTCACTACATATTGCTTAGGAGCAGCTTGATTGGCAAGCAACCGTCTATAAAGCGCATCCGCAATTGATGCATGAGCCATGCAAGCAAGATTGTTCATCCCGAAATCTTCTCGCGTTATTTTCCAACCACTAAAATGTAAACTAGCCAACTCTTCGACTTCTCTGAGTACCTGCTCGGAATTTTTGGCATACTTAGCTTCGGCATTAACAAGCTCTAGAGTCTGGCTCACCAAGCACAGTTCATAAGGACTTGGCTTTCCGTGTATGCCCGGGCTAACCGTTAACGCATTCCAGTAGTTTTTATTAAAGGGTATGCTCCTCATCTTAGATCGCCAGGAAAGAGCTCGTGGGTCTTCACTAGCTGCTGACTGTAGAAAAACAGCTTGGCGGTTGCTGCTTGTTCCTTGGTCCTTCAAAATGATCTGCCCCTGAAAAGGACCGACTGATGATGAGGCAACAGCATCAAATTCAAGATTGAGAGAGCCGGACATTTTCAGCGTCAGCTTTCCTCCTTTGAGATGTCCCTCAATGCTTCCCCCTTTGTATAGCCCACAGTCACTATATGTGTAACCACCACTGCCGAAAAGCAAATCGCCAAACTTCCATAAACGGCATTCGATGTTTGCTTTTCCCATCGCCGCCCCATTAGGGCCCATCCCGTATTCAACCATGATCGGCGGATTGAGCTCGAATTTCCAATATTCAGCAAAACCAGCATCAGGAGCTAAAAAACGATGAACGTGTTCGGCAGCCTTTATTTCGCCTGCAATCGCGCTTGCCCCTCGATCAAAAAGAACGAGCAGCATCACTAATATCAACAACATTCTGTTTTTTGACATGTAGCAACCTTGCAGATAGGAGGATTAAAGACAATCCAACATTAACAGGCAGGGCTACTGAAAGCTACCGGGTAATCACTGTGTGTATGTTTTCCAGTTGTTTTTGTCGTAAGATCAGCCTGCTCAATAATTTTTCGCAATCATCTACTTGGCAGGGAGTTAGATTTGATGCAAATCAAAAAAGTTCAAAAACGAATTATTGTTTCTCTCTTGCTAGCTTTGGGGATTCCCGATGGCATTCCTAGCGCAAAAGCGGAAAGATTTGTTGAGACCATTCCACGAAATGAACTCTTGCATGACGGTTGCCTGCATATCTTCATTTTGGGCACCGGCGATCCGGAAACTGAAATGCAAAATATCAGAAAGCCGGCCTGTATTGCTATGGTGGTAAACGATAAAGTTTTCTTTTTTGATGCCGGCGAAGGAGCTGTTCAAACGGCCGCGCGTCTTGGTTTGCCTTACGGGCACCTCTCCAAAGTTTTCATGACACACTGGCACTCGGATCACTTTGGCGGACTTGGACAGCTACTGAATGCCACATGGATTCACGGACGCAAACAAGCTGTAGATGTTTACGGACCCCATGGAACCAAACAAGTATTGGCAGGGCTCAAGACAGCTTATCGCCTGGACACAAAGTTTCGCACAGAAACATTGCATGGAATCCTGAATCCAAAGCTAGCCGGAGCAATTCCACACGACGCCCGGACCACAGCTAAAGGAACAAGAGTTTATTCAGACGGCAAACTAGAGATCAGTTGCTTCCTTGTACAACATAAACCGGTGGTACCGGCATTCGGTTATACAATCAACTACCATGGTGCAAAAATCGTGATTAGCGGTGACACTGCCGTAGTTGCATCATTGGAAGAGCAATCCAAGAATGCGGACATACTCATTAGCGAAGCATTCAGTCGCCCCCTGATACGCAAGAATTTAGCGACTACTCAAGCAGCTGAAGTAGCTGAAGACTTATCCAACTATCATGCTGATTCGCTCGACTTAGCCAAAACAGCTCAACGTGCCGGAGTTAAGCAGCTAGTGCTAACACATTTAGTTCCGGCAATCGCAACCACAGATGAAGCCAAAAGCGAATTCACAGAGGGGATGCCGCAATTATTCAAAAGTACTCTCACGGTAGCTGACGATGGCGATCATATAATCGTAAAACCAGGAAAGAACGCTGAATTCAGCATTGAATACATCCACCAGAAACAACCACAAATACCGGTGTTTCCGAGCCCTGCCGATGAAGCACCGACAGGTTAGTTAATTTGCAAGTAAGTTATTTGACTGAAGCCACTTCTCAGCAAGAGAGGGCCATGCTGAAACCGGAAGCTTCGGCGAAGCCTTCAGTCCAAATGCATGTTTTCCTTCAGAGAAGATGTGCAGCTCCGCTGGAATACCGGCTTTTTTCAGAGCAGTAAAGTAAGCAATTGAATTCGCGATCCCATCGACCGGATCATCTTGCGCCTGAACAATAAATGTCGGCGGTGTTTTCTTTGTCACCGGAACATATGGATTGAGTTGATACGATTTGTTCGTGTGTTCGGTCAGGTGTCCGGGATAAATTGCGATAGCAAAATCCGGGCGGCAGCTAACTTTGTCCGTAGCATCGATAGGTTTATATATATTTTTGTCGAACAACGTGCTTGTCGCCGCAACCAAGTGTCCGCCTGCAGAGAAGCCCAGTACGCCGATTTTGTGTGGATTGAGTTTTAGTTGTGAGGCCTGCGCACGAACCATTCTGATAGTTCTCTGGGCATCTTCAAGCGCTGCTTTATTGCCCGGATAGCAGCCGGAACGAGGAAATAAACCGTCTCCCGGCACTCGATATTTAAGCAATATGCAAGTAATGCCTTTGGCAGTCAGCCAGTCGCAGACATCAGTCCCCTCAAGTTGCATCGCCAAACACCAGTAGCCGCCGCCGGGGAAGATTACAACAGCAGTTCCGCTGTTTTTACCACGTGCTGGATAGATTGTCATAGTCGGGATGGAAACTTTACCAGCGAAGCCTCCATCTTTGGTCAATTCTTCTTTTCCCCGAATGACAAATTTATCGGGAATGGATTTTTCATCCGGCCAGATCAGCCGTTGCGTGAGTCCTGAAGCTGGTCTCCATTCAGCTTGATGCCATTCGGATTCGACTCGTTTAGCAATTGCAGAGTGAGACATTAAGCAGATCAGACCTGCTAGCAAAACAATTGTAGGTTTGAATTTGAGAGTAATTGTAGTGAATCCAAGAGTTGAGTTGTGAATATTTTAGTACCAATATTCTGCTTAGCAAGAGACCAGCTTCAGTGGAAAGCGTCAGCGGCAGTTCGTTATTTTGGCACGGATTCTGCATTATAAACAGAGATATCCATACGCACTGCGCGCAGGGTACTAAACATGGGCGGGGCGCGCCAAGAAATATCTGCGCTGAGTAATTTCGGTACTGCGAGAACGCGATGAAATCGTAACGTCCTCGATGTGAGCGAAACCTACCGCCTTGAGCACCTTCTCCGAAGCTAAATTGTCTAAAGCGTGTCCTGCGTGCAGGGAATCTAATTCCAGTTCCTCGAAGGCAAAGCTAACCATCGCATGGGCTGCCTCCTTCGCGAATCCTCGCCCCCAATACAGTTCGTCTAACCAATAGCCGATACTTCCCGTAGCATTGCTGATTCCATCGATGTCGATTACACCGATCATTTGCTCCGCAAACGTGATCGCAAATCTGTATGCGGTTCCTGCAAACCACTCATTCCTATGCTCAACAAACCAGTCACTGATAGTTTGAGGATCTGCCGGAAAGGAAGCCATAGCCAAATTCTTGGTTACATTCCAATTTGATTGAATTTGCAGAGCGCGAGCTGCGTCGTCACTCCGCGTTGCACGCAGCAGAAGACGCGCCGTCCGAATTTGATGTGTAAGCGGAACTGACAGTGTATACCTCTAGTTTGCAATGAAGCAGTTACAGTCGTTTAAAACTCTACCCAAAAACAAAAACCGCCTTTCGACGGTCTTCGCATAATATAAAAAACTTGGGCGAGAAAGGACTTGAACCTTCACCCTTGCGGACCAGATCCTAAGTCTAAGAAAAACGAACTTTTCATGTTTGACGGGACTTGTCGAGTGTTAACCGAAATTATGCACTGGTGAGGCTTTCATGGATCACCCCCCAATTTTTATGATATCATGAGGAAGATTTTTGATCGGTTATTGATCGGTTAGAAATCGACGAAAATTGCCCTAACGATGGCATGTCGTAGGTAAATTTTGAGCTAGACCCCGATATCTAGTGCAGAGATACGAAGTTGCCTGACAAAGGATTTAAAAGATCTAGTGAGTCGCTAACCGATCATGGGAGCCGAAAATGAAGGAAAACCTCAATAAGAATGACCGTGCCCGATCTTGAGCTAACCGATCATAGGAGCTGAGCTATGAACCAAAACGCCGAAAACATAAGACCTCTAACCGATCATTTCGCCGAAAACACAACAGCGGTAGGCGAATGGCGGGATAAAAAGCTTCCTGGTTTCCGGTTTAAGGTTACGGCGGCCGGAAATAAGGTCTGGTTTGTTGAAAACCTATTGGCTGGCACAAGAAAGTCAGTGACTTTAACGATCGGCCGCTGGCCGGCTGTAAAGGTGGATGAGGCACGGCTCAAAGCAATTCGTTTATTGTCGGAGTTGCGGCAAGGAATCGATCCCCGCCTTGAACAGAAGCGCCGTCAGAAAATTCAAGAAGCGGAATGGGCTGCCGAAAAGCAGGTTCAAAAGCTTACTCTCTCTTCCGTGCTTACAGATTATTTGAACAGAAAAAATCTCAAGGAAGGCACCATCGACAACTACCGCAGCGTCGCCAACGCTTATCTTTCTGATTGGATGAACCGCCTACTGACAGGAATCACAAAAGACGATGTGGAAAGCCGGTTCAATCAGATCACAAATCGAGAAATCGGCTCTGCCGGCAAAGGCGGTCCCGGCGCTGCCAATAACACGATGCGTGTGCTTCGAGCGCTCTTTACCTTCGCTCAAGAGATGTACGAGATGCCTGACGGTACGCCGGTTGTTTTGTATAACCCAGTGAAGCGGCTCAACCAATTGAACTCCTGGAACAAGCTAAAACGCCGACAAACAATGTTGTCCGAGATTGATTTGCCGTTGTGGTATCAGGCATTGTGCAATCTCGAAGACAAAGCCATGGCGGATTACTTCCTCTTTGTGCTGCTCACCGGGTTGCGCAAGAATGAAGCTGCGCGCTTAAAGTGGGATGACGTACATACAAAGCGCGGTTATTTTGAAATCCTGAACACAAAAAACAAGCTTGAATTTGCGCTGCCTATAACAGATCGGCTGAAAGAGATTCTTGATCGGCGCGCAAAAGCAAGGAAAGACAAGGCAAATCCCTATGTGTTTGCCGCCGACGGTAAAACCGGCCGCTTTGACTTGCGCGGAACGCACTTCAAGCTGATTTCCGATCAAACCAAAGTTCCGTTTGGTTTGCACGATCTCCGCCGCACCTACCTGACGCAGGGCTTCTTGATGGGACAAGATCTTGAGATGCTGAAGAAGCTTGCCAATCATAAAAGCAACGATTCCGAAGATGTGACCAAAGGCTATTTGATTGTCAAAGTCAATGACATGAAGGAGCCCATGGAGAAAGTTGGCGACCGGCTTTGGGACATGATGACGCGAAAGACGAAGCGCAAGATTGCCGCCAGCTAACTTGCCCTTGCCATCCAGACATTCGGCCACCGCTCGATCGATCCATAATTCAGGACGTGAGTGCTGAGAAGGGAGGCGCGAGTCGATATAGCATGGTCAGCCAAAGGAAGCCTAAAACAGATGAAACGTTCGTCTATGTGTTTTGGTTTGAAGACAGTGGAATGGCTTTTGCAAGTCCTGTGGATCCAATTTCCGTTGCGATGGCAAAGAGGTGCGGCGGCTGTCGTTGCAGCGAAGAAACAGGCGTCTGTTTCAAAGAGAGAGGTGTAGGCTGGCTATTGTCGGACAAGATTGTCGTGGACAACAAGCCGTCAAATGAAATCATCTGCCAGGCGTGCCTGATACAGGAGCCGGTCACCGTGATCGGTCCGCGTGGACGCGAGAGAAAGACCAGTCGCAGCATGCTCTTTCTCGTCAAAGACAACCAAGATCTTTTGCTTCAGGTAAAGCTTTGGAAGAGCGGTCATAGGCTTATGAAAGTTGTACGCACCAAATACGGTGAAGTCACCGTCCTTAATAAGAGAGCATTGCAGGCGGAGATCGGGCTATTTAAGTGTCCGCATTGCGAGCAGCCTATCGAAGTGACGCTGAAAGAGCGCCATTCGGATTAATCTGACGGTTGTTCTGCGAAGATTTGCAGGATATTGGTTTTAACGGGCTGTTCCAGGTGTGGATTTTTGATCAAGGCTTGCCAATCAACGAGGACAGTCATATCTCAGCTTGTGCGAAATTCCGGTTCCGCACTACAGCAAGGATTTTGAGATTGAACTTTTTTGTTGTTTTGAACGTATAACAAAATAGAGGCGTCCATAAAAGCTCTAACTGCGTGGGTCGCGATTCTTATATGGATCATGTTACACCGAAGATGCGCTCCCGAATAATGTCCAACATCGGGGGAAAGAACAACAAATCGACTGAACGCCGATTGCGGGCTTATCTTATACAATCCGGATTACGGGGATGGCAATTGCGCGTTCGAGGAATTCTTGGCACACCGGACTTCGTTTTTGACGACGCCAAACTCGTTGTTTTTGTAAATGGATGTTTCTGGCATGGTTGCTTCAAATGCGGCCGGCTACCTAAAAGCAGACGCAACTATTGGCGTAAAAAACTGGAGAGGAACGTTCAGCGTGACCGTGAATGTGCTAGGCGGCTGCGCCGGCAAGGCTGGAGAGTGATGACCGTTTGGGAGCACGAGCTGAAATCAAGCGCTCCTTCGATAATTGCGAAAATTAAGCAACTGGTTTCAGTCGGATGATGGCAATTGCGTTGATGCCCGCAACTTGTTCATACAGCCGAGATGCTAAGTGGCTTCTGGTTTGCCTTCCATGGTTGCGGTGACCAACAGTGAGATCAACTCCGAGAAAGCCTCTATATTCTGATTGACGCTCGCTTCCTCAAGGGAGCGTAAGTACTGATCGCGCCGTTCGACTGGTATCACTGTCCAGGGATAGCCACCCGAGGCTAGCATCACATTCATTAGGAAGCGTCCGGTGCGCCCGTTGCCGTCCATGTAAGGATGAATGTACACGAACATAAAATGCCCAAGTACGATTCGGACTGCCGGCTCTTTCTCTTCGCGCAACAAATCGAACAGCGCAGGCATCAAGTCTCGGACAGCATCCTTGCTTGGTGGCACTTGCTTGGAATGGCGTATGAACACTTGATCTGTTCGGTAGCCGGCCAGGTCAGCCGGTTTGAGCAGACCGGCGGTCACGCCCGGAGCAAATAGCTCTCGATACCAGATGCCATGGTCTTCGTCGGCCACGGCTCCGGGATTCTCGCCGCGGAGGACCAGGGTGAGGCTCTGTCGAACGGCCTGATAGGCCTGCCAGTAACCTCTCGCCGCGAGAGCGTTTTTGAGTTCACGATCTTTCTCATCGGCCTCAGGGTTCCAATTCCCCTGCCTGACCTTCTCAATCAATTCACGGCTGACTCGGTATCCTTCTATGGACAGAGAGTGGTATGCGTCTGTGACATAGTTGTCTTGCACTTGTTTTAAATACGCGTTTCGATCTTTGGGTAAGCCGGGTGGCGCCGGGAAGCGCTCTAACACGGTTTCCCGCATCATCTCCCACATTAGCTTCATGCGGCTGACATACGGACTTCGCTCTGTTCGCTGAAACAGAATTGGAGCAGGAGCTGCGAATGGATCTTCTTCCCGGCAATCGTATCCAGCGGATTTCATTGTGTCCACAATGTCGTCGGCAATACCCGATCTTCCAATGTTTCGGAACGCGCCAGCAAGACGTCCGGCAACTACCGTGTGTCCTCCCTCTAGGAGTATGTTTAAGACGTCCGAAGCATTCGGAATGGCTGAGAGAGCTGCGCGTGCATCGGTTGGGTTCTGTCGGTAAAGCGTAGGAGAGCAGAACGCCAATGCCGTCGGCAATGAAAAAACATTGAGTCCGCCTATCTGCTGGATATGTTCTTTGGCTGGCATTGCCAGCTGAACATCTAAGATCGAGGTGTGGTGAGGGAGTGGCGTTGTGTTGTTTTTGGCCTTTGGTGAACGGACAACTAACTGGAGCGGAACAACCCGATTGCCTACTTGCAACGACAAAGAGTGCTCCGGGGCAAGGCACCACTCATCTTCGAAACGGTTTTTTAGATAATCCGCGGAGAAGTCCCAGAATGACGCGAACCAGGCTGTACTTTCGCCTGGTGGCTGGTCTGGCCTCGTCGGAATGTACCAACCTTTCATTACCTCTTCTAAGAAGCCGTTTTTGAGTAGGCGTTCGCGATCGGCCCGAGGAAGGTCGGAGCTACGGATGGCGACTTTCCCTTGAGCCTGGGCTTTCTCCAGGGATTCTAGTGATTTTGCGAGGTTTTCGGCTGGGGTTGGCAATGGAGTATTTCTAGTTTATTAAGCTGGACGATTTCTAGTTTATCACGTTGTTCGAATTATAGTTTATCGCGCTGGATGCTTTCTAGTTTATTGTGCGTTCCACTACGGCTCTGGGTGGTGGCGATGGTTTTTACATTGCCAGGTAGTGAATGGGGCAATACATCTGCAAACCAATCAATTAAATAGCGTTTTGAGCATGCCACCTAATAGTCCAAATAGCGCCATCGCGGTAAGCACCCATAGCCACCACGGTGGAGCAGGTAATTTGCTGTCAGCAGGTTTACCAACCAATACGCCCGAACCAAGAGCAGATTCAATCGCGCCGCTTATGCCTTCTATGATTGAATCGCAGGCACCATAGCCAAAGCCTTCGGCCACTGGACTAAAATCAAGTCGGATTATTGCTGATCCGCGCCCTGCATCTTTGACATAAATTGCCAATTCAATAAACCGCTGCAATCGTTCATTTGTGGTGCGAAAACCCTTTCGCGAATCAGAAGCAAAGCCGATACTTTCTTCAGCAAATCGCAGATTTGCCATAATTCGCCCGGACTGCGTGTCAGCGGTGACAACACGCCATTTGTCGCCATAGTTATATGAAGCTTCCGCCAGAATATCGCGTATTTTGGCAAACGCGACTTTTGCTGGCGCGTTGTATATTTTTGGCGCCGGGTGCAAGAGGTTTTGCTTATACACGCTGGCAAAATGCAGGAGCGGCCAGGCAGCCCATATACCAAGCACTAATCCAGGGAAGATACCATCGGCCTTACCCTGCAAAATTACTCCGCCGATAAACTGTGCGCTGAAAATAAACACCAGCATTCCAATAACTATTGCTATGAAGGCCATACGTCATCTACCTCCGGTGTTTCATCTTGGGGATATGAATTTGTGCTGTGGCTCTTAGCGTGCTCTTGCTCAAGAGTACGCGTATTTGAATTCCGCTGCTTTCTACTCCAATCTTTGCCATTGCGATTTCTGCTCGTCCCCGACCTAGTGGCAGCATCTTGAGCGGAGTCCTTTTGACCGCCCACTCTCCCGCGCCGACGGACGGATTCTGTAATTTCATGCAGCCGACGTTCCTGCGGCGGATATTCCATTGCATGTTGATAGGCATCAGGGGGAAAGAGGGGAATCTTCAACGGCCAGGTGTCATTGGTGAAAACAATTACCTTGCCTGTTAAGTTAATCAGCTCATCAGGAGTTGCCAGCGCTCTGCCCTGGATAAACTCTTGGACCCTGCCGCTATCACTTACGGAAACTTCCTCAATCGTCGTTCTGCCAAGCGCTTCGCTTAAAACTTTGGCTTCCTTAAAGTTCTTCTGACGGAAATAAATCTGTGTCGCTGGCTGGTCAAAGATGATTTGAGCTTCTTTCTGTGAGTAAATTCGCTCAAGCTGGAAGTAATTCTGGAACCCAAGCACAAGACTTATCCGCGCTTTCCGTATAATTGATAGAACGTTGGCGATATTTGCTATCTTGCCAAAATTCGTGAACTCATCCAGAAACATCGCTGTCGGATATTTCATTGTCGATTTGCTATCAAGTAAGAAATCCAAGAGGAAATTCACAAGCAGAGAGCCAATAAGCTTGCTCTCACGCGACCGGCTTGGTACGGCGATGTAAAAGGTAAACAGTTGCTCCCGCAAAGCGTCAAAATCTACATCAGTCTTTTCAGTAAGCGCTACCAATTGATCCGTCAGCCACGGATTCAGCTTGGTCATTAAACCGGAAATCACACCAAACCTGAAATTCTCGGATGTTGAACCAAGCCAACCTTCAAATTCCATCTGCGCCAGATCGGAATTACTTTTAGCCATTGCTTGACGAACACGACTAATTCCTGAAAGCAGAAGCCACCTTAATGCTCCGATATGTCCTATCTCAGGCTCACCGGCAGCAGCATGAAGTATGAGTGAAACTAATAATTGCTTCTCCGACCTATCCCATGTCGGATCTACTCGCCCTTCTTCAGAAGCCCCATTCATGATAATAAGATCGGCAAGTTTCTCGGCTTCTCTCGCTTTCTCTGTTTCGGACACCGACCTGACACGGTCAATTGGATTGATACGAGTAGAGGTCATATCTGCCGGATTAAACGAGTAGATTTGATGCCCCGCCAACTTACGCCAGCCGGAGGTTAACGAATATAACTCACCAGGCTCATATCCAGGGGTTGCTTCGGTCACAACCATGTTGGTACCAAGGCGCTCAATCAAATTGGGAATAAAGAAGCCTCTGGATTTACCAACGCCGGTTCTGCCGCAAACTATGGCATGGGCGTTAGTCACAAGTTCCGGCACCGAAATATATTCGTCTTGCTCGGTCTTCCCGATAATTAATCGAGTCGCCTCCGGCTTGCTGGTGATATATCCGACGTCACGTAAAGCCTGCTCATCTCCCCAAGTCGCCATCCCATGCACAGCTGATTTTGATTTACTGACAGAAACATGCTGCGCTCGCCTGGCATCATCCTGAAGCATGCGAATTATTTGCTTGCATCTCCGGCGGCAATCTTCAGCCGTACCACCGCCTTTACGCTCACAGATCTCAACCTCAACTAACATTTTGCCAGTTGACGATTCGGACCATCTAAGAACAACTCTGTATTCATGGCGCCACCAATCTCTACCGATTTGCTCATCTACTCTTTCAACTGCCAATATTTGATCGAGCTGCTTGCTGGCCCTTGATACGATGTAGCCAAGCCTATCTAAAACATTCACTGCCAAGACAGGTAAATCTTTCGGCATTGTCTCTACAATGCCGAATTCATGTGCTATTGCTTGCATATTTGCTACCTCATGAAATCAATATCCCTGTCGCGTTTGTCTTTCTCTTTTTGTTTTTGCTTGCGCATATCTTCACGAACATTCTTGTTCTCATCTATTGCTTCATCCAGCGTGCCTATGATTTCTTCATCAGCTGCTTTCTGCTCTGAATTACGCCGTTGCCTTTGCTTCGCTTCTCTACCGCGCTTAGCGTCTTCCAGTTCATCGCGATTCTCTTTCAATCGATCTCTTTGATCCGTAAGTGGTATCGACCGGACAATTTCCGCGGCAATTGAAGCTTCGGTCAGAAATAAACCCATAATTGGATTTCGCATCATTTCTTGCTGCAAAGGTGCAACATACCGATTTGCAGCCGGAGAGGAGCGCACTTTCTCTCCGGCTGCCTGAGCATCTTTTGCACCAGCAAGCTGCCGATCAAGTTCGCCTGCAAAACGTGCTCTGTCTTTCTGCTCAATCCAATTCTCTAAACGCTTATAGTGCTCTTTTGGTAACCGTAACGACTTGTCAGTATTCTCTTGCAGATGCTTTCTTAGACCAGTAAGTCGCGCATATCCGTCATCTTTTGAATATCGCCTGTCAAGATACTCAAAAGAATCTTCTTGCTCCGGCTGTCTTCCCTTATTCCATTGCTTGTATGGCTCAAGCTGCTCTCGAACGATCTTCTTGTGCAACCATGGCAATTCCTCTCCCTTTTGTATTCGTTCTTGCCGTTCTCTTTCGAGCTGCTGTCGGCGCTCTTTTTGTTGTTCTCTGTTCTTCTCCTGTCTTACTAGCTCCGCCATTCGACAATCCGAATATTGAGTACGCTCTAAATACCTATCTCCATACTGCTTCAGTCGGTCATAGTCGGTTTTATCGAACCTGACAGCTCGCCCTTCTCGATCTTTTGGCATCACAACCACATGAATATGGTGGTGATCTGTATTCTTATGAGCTACTGCCCACCATTCAAGGTCAAGACCTTTCTCCGACCCGAGCTGGTGCATCACCTCTCTTGTGAATCCCTTTGGATCATTGGGATTTACTTCAGGCGAAAGCGTCAGCTTATGAATAACTACTCCGCGTCCTTCATATTCACGTATTTGCTGACGCAGCATTTTTGAATCAGCAGAATCATCCATGTCAGTAAAAACATCTCGCCCTTCTTGCTCCAGGTCTTTGCCTGGACGATGCTGGATATATTTGACATGGCTAAGAGCGGTACCGACGGCAAGGGATCTTGCTGCTTTAATCCCCCCGCTACCACCTGCTCGCCTAGCCTTCACAGAAATATAGCTATGCCTTACTATCATCATTCTGGATTACCTTGCTCATTCTTTCGGCAACTGCTTTCTCGTCTTCTTCTAACCGCTTACGCATTCTTGCTTTGACTTGATTGGCTGCTGCAACAAAACGATCCTGCATCTTATTCTCGACATGGTTCTGCCAGGCAAGCTCAAATAGCGTTCCTGTTTGCGCTCCTTGTCTGGCAAGCATCCCGCAAATTCTATCAGTCATATTTTTGATGTTCTTTGCTAACTCGGCTTCATTCTTGTGCTCCTTTCCTTGCTCTACAAAATCGAGATACCAGCGAATGGCTTCACGCGCTATCTCCGATCTTGTCTTACGTTTCTGCCTGCATATTGCTAAAAACTTTTCGTGATCACTACCTGAAAGATAAGTATCTATTTTTGACTTAAGATCATTGTTTTGCTTGGACATACTTGCCCTCCTCTTCTTAAGACGCGCAACCTATTTGTATTTGCAGTTAATTACAGTGAAATTTGCAAAGCGAGCCCCATCCATCGGTTCTTAAAACACCCACGGATGGTGGCATACAGAATAAGAAGAAATGCTCTTTATCTTGCCTTACCATCCGGTGAAGTCTCACCTCCGGTAAGGGCTCGCTTTGCTCGTCCGTTAATTGCGCGTCGTTGCCCACTCCGCGCCGACAACATCCGTCGTTATGACTTTACTTACGATGCTACTTATCCTACACAATGCATTATGAGAATCGTGGTTGCTCAACTCCCTGCATGTGCTTTGCAATGAAACCATCAAGGTCGGACTTTCTGTACCTCACAATTCGTCCTATCTTTGCGCAAGGCAAATAATAACGGCCAGTGCATTTCCATACAGCTAAAGTCTGCTCCGCTATTCCAAGGTAAGCTGCGGCTTCCTTGCGTGTTAGCAATATCACTGGCTCAGTCTTCGAATTACCCGAGGCAACTTGGCTTTGTTTGTTATTGATAGACATATTTGTTTCCTTGTTTGGACTTTGGGATATTTCAAAAATCAGTTGCAAAATTCAGCGACAACAGTCTTTCTATTTATTTGCGGTACTTACCTCCTCCTCTTTTGCTTGAGGTTTCCAGCCTCTTGCATCACAGGCACCCTTACACTTAGGACGCCCCACAGAGAGCAGCCTCAAAACGCAATTTCTTGCAAACTTAAGAACCGCTACCGCTCGAAGTCCATTTGTTTTTGGTTTCATACTTTACCTCTTGGTGGAATTACAAAAAACGCAGAAAAACCAATGCGCACAACACAAACGCCGTAGTCAAGAATTGAGGTCAAGTGCCCCAATTGCCATAATCGTAAAAGTTGCTAAAAGAGGTCCGGCACTTTGACAACGGAAACAAAAGATGCGCTGCTGCTCAAACAAATTCAACGCGAGAAACAAGCTTTCAGTAAAGGCGCTGAACGATTCCGCCAGAAAGCCAGCCTCAGCACTTTCCAGCAGCGTTTTCTGCAAGAATTTTTGGAACCACTAACCGAAAGCATCAGAAAACGAAAACAAGCAATAAGTAATCAACGCGGCAAAGCTCAACTTGCTGACTTTCCTATTGCCGCTTTAGCCGAAGATGAGCTTGCCTTGATTACACTCATGACTATCATGTATACGCTATCCACAAGCCACAAAAATATCGACAAAAAAGGCAAAGAAGCTGAAGCAACACTTAGAAGAACAGCAATGAAAATTGGTCAACATTGTCGTGACCAATTCTTCTTGGAACTTGATGAAGATATTGCTCAAGGAAATCCTGAATGTTCAGCTGATTCCAGACTAAAAACCATACTTTTAGCTCGTCAAAGCAACAAATGGAATGCCACCAGACGTACTCAAGAAATTATTGACGCCATGAAAGAGCCATCATGGTGGAATCTTGCGCGACAAATAGCTATTGGCGGTACGCTTATCGAGCTGGCAATGAGAACAACCGGATTGTTTGCTAAAACATACGTTGCCCTTGGCGTTGACTTTGAAAAGAAGACTGCCGTGCTATCTTTAACTCCACGAGGGCAAGAATGGTTAATGATGCGTCAGGTAGACCGCCGGAATAAACTGCATAAAGCTGGCACATTAGCCATTCCAATTAATTTACCAACCATCATCGAACCGAAGCCATGGACTGAATTGCGTGGCGGAGGCTATTACAAAATGCCAGCTGTGCTCGTGAAGAAAAACGGCGAAAACTTCGTTCATGACGAACACTATGACATGGAGCAAATGCCTGAAGTACTGAGTGCTGTAAATAGCTTACAAAATACTTCCTGGCGAATAAATGCTCGCTTGTTTGAGTTATATAAAACCTATTGGGATGACGCAAACCTGCGCAATAAGCTTTTCCTTCCGGAAAACGAAGACGAATTACGTCCCGAAGTCATTGCTTCTATTGAAACGAAAATAGACACTTGTGAAAGTTTGCTTGGACAACACTTCTATTTCCCATATCAACTGGATTTTCGCGGACGCATTTATGCTGTCCCGCAAATCATCAATAACCAGGCCGATGACTCAACCCGTGCTCTTATCGAATTTGGCAAACCGGAACCGGTCAATGAAGAAAGCGAATATTGGACCGCGATCCATCTAGCCAATGTTTATGGACTGGACAAACTTACACTCGATAAACGATATGCCTGGTGCAATGAAAACAAACACTTAATTGAATCTGTTGTCCGCAGTCCATCAGGTGAATTAAAATTTTGGCTGGCCGCTGAAGAACCCTGGGCATTTCTTGCCGCTGCATACGCCTGGACAGATATTAAAAACGGAGCAAAAGAAACATATTTGCCTGTATATGTCGATGGACGCTGCAACGGTCTACAGCACCTTAGCGCTATGAGCAGGGATGAGGATGCAGCAAAGGCAGTCAATGTCGCGTCTACCGATCAACCAGAAGACATTTATACTCGCGTCGCAAAAAAGCTTGAAGAGATAGTTGCTGCTGATACAAGTCCATGGGCAACTTACTGGCAAGGAAAGATAGACCGCAAAATAGTAAAGAAACCAGTTATGACTACTCCCTACGGAGTAACACCCGAAGGCATAAAACGGCAAATGAAAGACGCCGCAAGAAAGCATCATCCCAGTACGCCTGCCCTTATCTACCTTAGAGACAAAGTTATTATTGCTCTACAGGAAGCAATGAGTGGACCGACAGCAGTAAAAAACTGGCTGCAAATCATTGCCCGAAAATTGGCAAAAGAAAATGAACCAGTTATTTGGACAACTCCGGTCGGCTTCAAAGTCGTTCAAGACTACCGCAAACCTTTATTCAAACGCTTAAGTACAAAAACATTCAGCGTTCGTTATTTCCTTCCCGTTGATGATTCTCGTCCAACAAACAAACGAAAACAAGAACTTGGCATAATCGCCAATTTCGTCCATTCAATGGATGCGGCTCATCTCATCAAAGTTATCAATTCATTAGAGATAGAAGGCATAAATCATGTTGCTGTCGTGCATGATAGCTTTGGTGTTCACGCCCGGCATGTAGGAACAATGAATCGAATCATCCGCGAACAATTTTTAAGCATCTATAGCAAACCGATTCTGGACAAATTCGTAGATGAGCAAATCCAACGAACAAACATCGACTTGCCTCACTTTAAGACCTACGGAAATTTAGATATCAACGAAGTGCTTGGTTCCAAATATTTCTTCTCCTAGCCGCCCTCGAAAACAAACACTTGTAGAAACAAGCAACATTCAGACAAGCACACAGCTCACCATGCCAACCGCTATCTCTAACCTAGCACTGGCAGTCATAGCCGGGATTCGTGTCACTCCGATGCCCCGCCTGCGGTAGCACGATTCCAGCACCGGCGTCATCTTCCTCGTAAATTCCAAATTCTCAAACCTGACGCCATCTTGCTCGAAAATTCCCAGGTCTTCCAAAATTAAGACTCTGGAGTATCTGCTTGCATATGCGGCATCGAATATATCTGGTGGTTGCAATCCATCGCAAATGTAATACGCTTCGCCGTCAAATATTCCACGGTCAAGAAATACGGGTTCGTCGCTTTCCAAAAATGGTGCTTCCGCAGCAAGCTGCCGTTTGAGCACTTCACGTTGAAAACCATCTCGGTCAACCCAAGGCAAAACCTTTCCTTCTTGAATAACACCTGTAGCTTGCTCCGAGATAACGGTATATCCACCTTCTCTCAGCCCATTGACCAGAGTAGATTTACCAACCGACGGACCACCTGTTATTACAATCAGCATCCTTCGCACCTCCTGATTCAAAGATCTTTTCGGTGATAACACATATTGCCCGAGGAAAAACTATGTAGAGTGACCGATTCAGACACCATACATCGAAAAAACGCAAAACGTCTCTCCATTATGTGTCAATTTCCTGTTAGAACCAGAAACACCCATACATTCAGCATTCACGGCATCAACGATTCAGGTCCTTTTTCAAAGTCAAATAGAAAAGCCAAGCCATAGTTCCAAACAAAAAAATGGAGGGAGAAGTACCCAACGGTACTCTTCCCTCCGAATGTACTATTTATCGGTTTCTTTCCTCGGCTTACGTCCACATAAATGGAACCCGCTGAGCTTCAGGATAGGCTTGGTCACTTCAATTTGTTGGCCATCATCACCGTCCTTTACGTATGAATTCAGTCCCAGGCGCCCAGTAACGGCTATTTCGCGTCCTTTGGTGACTGCCGCAACCACCCGCTCACCTATGCTATTCCAGGCTTCCACATCTAACCAGAGCGTTTTTTGTTCATCGTCATTGGAAGAAAACTCCTTGACTCCGATGCTGAACTTCACAAGCTTGTTACCGGTAGCTGCAAAGTTTTTGACTTCTGGCTTTTGTCCCACATATCCGACCATTGTTAGACAGTTATTCATGGTAGTGACCTCCATCTGGGTTGCGTGTCTTGATGCCCCCGAAATAGCAGGAGTGCATTCGCACCTCGCCTTCCATCCAGACAATGGGTGGCGTAGCCACCACCAGGCTTGCCCATTGTCGGAATGGAAGGTCCTGCTACGGTGAAGCATCAAATAGGCACGCCCCGGCAGGAGGGAAAACCAAGATTACTTCGACCGCTTTGTCGATGTGTGAACAATCAGAAAGTCAATGGAATTGCTACCGATAAATAGTCAACGTTCAACACAAGAGAACGAAGGATCTTACCGACTACAAAAATCGCTATATTAAATAGCCAGACATAGCCAGCAAGGCGAGTATCGACAGGCAAGCAAAGATCAGCCAAGATCAAAGAATTAGGGCGCTAAGAATAATAACGCCCCAATTCATCAAGCAATTAATGATGACAGGCAAGCTCCTCCTGTGCTCTTTTGCGAGCATAATGCAACCGGGAACGAACGGTACCTATATTGGTGCCAGTATGCGTAGCAATTTCCTTGTATGTATGACCATTCATGGTCATCGCCAAAACATTACGTTGCGCCTCTGGCAATTTTTCCAAGAAAGCCTCAATCGCAGCAGTAATATAGACATCCATAATGTGGCTTTCTTCACAGACCGCTATTGCAACTTGCCTATCACCAGAACTAGATATATACGTACCGTTTATGTCCAAGCTGTGCATGTGATCTACATGCTTACGCCGCATGGTTCTTAACGCATCAAGGACAGTGTTTCTTGCTGTTACGTGTAGCCACCTCGTCAGCTGCGGCTCACCAAAATATAATCGTCCTGAATTTTTCCATGCTTTTATAAGTACCTCCTGCACGACATCTTCAGCTCTATGCTCATCTCGAATATATCCTCCGACAATTCTTTTGATGAAAGAAAGCCTCGGTAGAATCCAATTGGCAAATGCCTTATCGCTGCTTTTCATATCCATTACCTCGCTGCTTACGCGGCTCATGCCGCACGGCAAGCGAGCACGGAGGCTGGCTCAGCGAGTCAAGCCAGCAAGGGCTTAAGTAAAATCACCACAAAAGCACCGCTTGACGCGCGGTTAAGCCAGCACCGTAAACTGGGAAACTGCGGCTTCGTCTCTCTACTAATTCTTAGACATATGTCTTTCAGACTTCTTGGAAAAGTCCAGCCCAGATACCCCATCTATCTCCTTGAAAGCCTGAACTTGGCTTAACTGGACACAGGTACCAAGCGGTAAACAAAACATCTCTTTTG
This sequence comes from Candidatus Obscuribacterales bacterium, assembly GCA_019750335.1. Classification (GTDB taxonomy): domain Bacteria; phylum Cyanobacteriota; class Vampirovibrionia; order Obscuribacterales; family Obscuribacteraceae; genus JAIEPM01. The sequence continues at coordinate 423,322 of JAIEOQ010000004.1, read as the reverse complement.
TCTACCGCTATGACAACCAACCACACGTCGGATAATTCGCGATGCTGTGACTCCTTGCGACCCCTGGCGAGTGGAAAGCAGGGGGACCAATCACAGTCGCTTCAAATTTGCGGAAGATCTACTCCGAAAGCTGCAGCAATGGTTTTGCCAACTAGATGCCAAATAGTCAAAGACGACGCGCTGGTTTTGATGATCTCGCTCAGTCCGTGTAGAGAGTCCTTCAAAGAAAACGCTGGAAGTCTCTTCTCGGGAGGTTTTGCCGCTTCTTGCGTTAATTGTTCTAAGCGTTGCAACGCTTCTTCGCGTTTCTCCGGTGCGAGAGACTCGTCCTTACCAATGGCTTCGGTAATTGTTCTGAAGGCATCAACCAGCTCAGCATTGCCAGTTTGGCTGAGGGTAGTGATGTTGATGTCGATGTTTTCGACATTCTTGATTTCACCAGTGTTTAGGATTCCCTGTAGTGTTCCGATATTTATGTGCACGATCTGTTGTCCTTTTGGTTTTGGCAGAAGACGTTGAATAATGGTCGCACATGATTGCACATCTTGAGATAACCGAAGTATTTCGGATTGGTGAATCAATTCCACGAGTTCTCCGAGCGAATCGGGTGCCGAGGACCTTTCTTCGTGGGCTCGGACCTCCAGGTCGCTAAAGTAGTCTGGATAATGTTCATTCAATTGCGCGACGATGTTGGCAAATTTAGCAAACGTTGGTGCTACGTCTGGCTCTCGATATAAACCGTTCTTCGGACTACCGAACCTAATGCCTTCATTGAGAGCGATTGCATCAGACTCCTCTTTGAGTGCAGTCAATTTGGCATGAATGCCTTCTAAAGGCAGCTTTGGCGTAGCCGCACTAAATGAACGTCCTTGCGGCGTAAGAGAATAGATTTTTGTCTTAGCATCATCGTCCTCTAACGCCAGTAACCGTCTGCTCAAGGCGTATTGAAGCTCTGTATCGGTAAAGTCAACAGAGCTTTTTGTTCCATTTGAATATTGCACGACCGTCGGTTGGGTCTCCTTGAACAGCGTAACGGCGCCACCATTTAGGCTAATCTGGCGTAAGGCTAGGCGTGTTGCTTGATTTAGTTCCACGAGGTTTGTGCTCCTAATGCGATCCAAGTGTGAAGCCATTTGTTGCAACAATGCCGAGAGATCAGCACACAAAGAGAAACTGTTGCGAATTACAGTGAGTCGTGCCAGTACCATGATGTGCTGGGGGATCTGAAAGCCCTCGGCCATTGCTCGCTGGTCGCGGCAGGCAAACTGACTGCGAGATGATTGGCTGGAAGCAATTGTATTTGCGTCCACCATAGTTAGCTTATTTATGGCTGCTTCTAAGTCTTCGAGATAGGAATCCCAATGCACTAATCGCAAAGCTTCGATAATTGAACGGGTTTCAGACTTCGCTTTTTTGAATTCCTCGAAGGAAGCTTTGGATTCCTTTGTATCGAACGATGGATCACCGGCCATACGCAAGATTTCGCTGGCAACAGTTTCCGATAAGTATTCTTGCCAATTGCCCACAGACCCGGAGAGTCCGCCCATAGCCGAGACCATTCGTCGGTCGAGCATCAATCCCCACTCGGGGTTAAAGCGGGCACCGGGAGGCGGGGCAGCAAAATCAGCGTAATAGACCCGCGAATGATATCCAAGCCATGAGCCGGAAAAGCTTTGTCCGACTCGATTGGCAGCTCGCTCCACTGAAGATACCGCAGCATCCAATTGAGAAATGCCTGCAGATTGTTCGCGCAGCCTGGTAGCAATTTCGCGCAAGTCGTCAGTAAATAGAGTTTTCATTCTTAGCTGCGTGGCACCTTTCTGACTGATGGTGCCGTGATTGAGACTTGACTTTCTGTATCTTGCTTGAAGTAGAAGCAGATGTTAGCGCCCAGCATTTTTTCGGACACCTCGTTGCAAACTGTCGGTCCACATTTGGATGGCCATTTGCTCACAGTAGATCTCAGCAAGCTCATGCTGGGGCAAGTCTTGACAGGCGTTCCTGTGCGGCAAGTTATCCATGAAGCGCAGCAGGGTTTCCCTTGTCGAGTGTTGATAAGTCTCGAAGAGAAAGTCATAACAATCGAGAGGAGTTTGTAACTCTCCGCGCACGGGCTTTACGATATCAAAGAACGAATTGGGCTCTCTTTTGTATGCGGCTATTTCAGCAGGTGTTAGCATAAATGTTCCCACAGTATGGCTCCCGTCTTCTCTCTGCAGCTGCGCGAAAACCTCTCCTTTTGACAGATCAACCTGAGCATCTAAGAGTCGAAACACTTCTGTTTCGCCATCTGGATTGACTATGCCGATATTGTCACCAATTCGCGGGCGATTGAGCAGTTCGCTATCAAACACTTCTTCTGCGGTGCGGCTGTCGAATGTAGCGGGAATACTCTTGTGGGCATCGAGTGCTTCATGCAACCAAATTACTTCTAGGTGTTTCTCTCGTGCCCGGACAAAGTCGATTATCCGTGAGGGATTCCGTCCAACTGGAAAGTCGGGGATCTTGAAGCCGGTCATAAATCGGAGCTCGGACCATTGAGTTGAATCAAGTGCATGCAAGAATCCGCTGTTGGTGACGAATAAATAGGCTGGTGGAGCGGGTTGCCCGTCGAACGTCCAGGAAGTTTCGTCCGTGGCGATGTCGGATTCGACCTGTTTTACCCAATTAGGAGGAGTATCTCCAGAAAAGTTTTCGGCGCGACTGAGATCGATGAAGATGATGCGCTCGTGATCGGCTTTTTTCTGCAGCGCCCCAGACAATTTGTCTCCAATACGGGGCGGGTTATTGGATGCGCCGGCTCGGTTCGATGTTGATTTAATAGCCTTGGCTTCAACTGAGAATTTTCGACCGGTTAGCAAGTGAGTTGCAGTAAATTCGCAGTGGGAGCGAGTAGAATCTTGTTCGTCTTCGAAATCAACCCTGTAGCCTGCTTTGACAAAACAGCCGACGACAAATGCTTCATGCACAGCACCTTCGAATTGATCTTTGTTGCGGAGGCGTTGAAGAAGTTTCTCCTGTAGCTTGGCATTGTGGGCACAGAGATAAAGATCGTAGGCTAATCCAAGATATGCCCTGACAGCTCCAATCTGGTGAGCGTTGTATAGACCAGTTGTCTTGTTTGGAGCAGCGTTCCTTTGAAATTCACAGACCTTCCTGTACCAGATAATAAGCGGGTGTGCGTTCGCGTCAGATTTCTTGAGTTCAGTAGTGCCCCATTCGGAGGAGAACAAAAGCTTGATGTAGTCGAGAAGAAAGTCATGAAAGGTGCGCCAGGAATTTGAGGACTTTAGCTCATTTCCAACTTGAACATATCGTTTTCCGTTTTGCTCGTAAGAGATGATGGGTCTTCCAAGACCTTGCATTAGGCGACGCCGATATTCCTGGGCTTCGGCTCGCAATATCTGCAATCTTGCTGGTGTCAGTTCTTTAGGATTCACCATACGGCTACTCCCAGTTCACAGTGATACCAAGACTATTGGCATTTTCCGAAACCGCTCGCTTGATCTGATCAGAAACCCCTGAAGGAAATTCAGCGCTAAGTTCAACAGTTATTCGGAGTGTAGCCTGAGGATCGGACGCAAGAACAGATATAACCTCATCGGCAAGATTTACCATGCGAACTTTAGCGGTCGAAGGGTTTACTTCTACAGAGCTGTGGAATGATTTTAGCCGTTTTGTCGCTGTTTGTGATGAGGCAAGAATTGGCTCAGCGACGGGCTCCGATACCATTCCAGTTTTTGATTTGTTTGGCATTGTTGAGGAGTGGCTCGGCACGGCCGTTTGTTCTTGTGTCTCAACTTGACTCTTTTGATAAAGGGCTGCCGCTGTTGGTTCAATCAATAGAAGCGTATCGTCAACCTGAACATTCGGATCGCCGAGCTTGAATCCATCGAATTTGCCATCATGTTCACCATAAGCGGTGCCGAAAAAATCATTGCTGGCAGCTCCCTTGGTTACTGCAAACGCAAGAACATCGCGGTTCTTTAGGCGTGGCAAGTAAAGGTAACGAAGACAATCTTCCCAAAATGCCATTGCCTCGATAGCCGTTTTCTCGGGCTTCCAATAGAGTTCTGACAATTTACTCCGAAGATGTACCGGCGACCACTTACTTATGACCAGCTCATTATCCGTGCAAACGCGTTCGAGTTCATTCGGTAGTGTCGAACCACTGGTATTTAGTGGAAACGGTTCAACAGTTGATTTAGTATCTGTCGGAGAATCCTGCGTAGGACAAAGCAGCCATTTGTAACATTCGCGTGCTGCCCTGGGAAGGACTTCTTCTGCTGTCTGAAGTTCGCGCTTTGCCTGCTGAATCTGGAGATTGTCGAGGACCAAACGCATGTTAGAGACATCTTCGACTATAGAGTTCCAAGCAAGAGCAACGAGCACACAGTCACGAAAACGACTTAAAGCACCATAGTCTGGCGCCAGGAAGATAAGTCGATTTGCTCGATGGCGCGGCTTTGCACCATTGTTACGGAGGTAGGTAGCAATGGGTTCAAAAGCTAAACGAGTTTCGTCTTTCGAATACCAGTGTTCCGGGGACAGTAATACAAGTCGTAGAGCGCTGTCGTCAGGGACATCTGCGTGTGGCGTGAAGATATGAACACCATCAAAGAAAGTCACTCCTGCACAGAGTTTTTTGAGTACATCAGCCATTCTTTTTGGAACGTCTGTTTTTGGATCAAAACGTTGCTTCCTTTGCTCCATTTCCCTACGAAGATTGGCTCTAGTATCAAGCCAAAAGCGTGTCGTGTCTTCAGCCTTATCACCAGATGAATTCAGATAATGCAACAAATCCGACAAACGGTTCAATGCGTCAGAAAAGGTAGAAAGCGTCTGTCCGGGCTGAACACAACCGAGTAGTATGTGGGCACGGTCGAGTCCACGATTGCCAGCTTTGGTAACGACGGAAGAAGGTGCAGTACCCAAGAAAATAGTTCGTGCCACGCGCCGGGCAGCATTGACACTGCCAAATCGAGGCTCTTTATTTTCAAGTTCCGTTGTCTCGGCACGATCACCATCGACGTCTTTGTCTAATACGGCGTCCCATCCGGCAGGAAGATAGTATGTAAGCTCGTTTCGTGAACTTCCGTCGTAGAGCGGCAAACTTGCGGGGAGTATCAGTAAGTCTTTATTGTTGTCCTTCCATAGACGATAGATTACTTTCGCCATGAGTTTCAAGACGCCACGCGTTCTTTGAAATCCGTCAATGGTGGTCCAATCTTCATACAAGCGATCGAATACTTCTGGGTGTATGGGATACGCCTGAACGAGTCTGTCAAAATATTTTGCTTCTTGAGTCTCAGCAGGCAGCTTTGCTCCTTCTGCAATATAAAGATCAGCGAGGGCACGACAAACCAGATCGCGATTTTTTTCTTCACGAATAGGTTCAAACAGCCGCCTTCGTACAATCTCAAAGGCCTCTTCGGTTGCAACTGGTTTCCATAGGGCTTGAATGCGTCCAAAGGTTTTTTCGAGTGCGCGCAAAGCCGACACACCGCGCTGGGTTCCAGCTTCCAGTTCTGACTCCGGCAGTGAACCTAACAGAATGGCATTTGGCACCAGCTTGCAGGCTTCAGTGAGCGATTGGACAAACGATTGATTGCTATCGAAAGTCCCGCCAGAAAGTGATTGTGCATCTGTGAATTGGCGCATATATGCAACCAGCTCGTCAATGAGCACCACGCACGGTGCATACTTATCGAGTAAGTCTTTTAATACATTCTTGCCTGGTGATGTTCCGTTTTGGTCGGATTGTTTGACCAAGGCAAATGCTTCTTCACCGCCTAGCTGCCATGCTAGCTCGCCCCACAGAGTATTAACGATCTGATTTCCATGTTTCCACGATTGCCCAGGACTGTGCGCGGTTCCATCAAGAACGGCAACGCGCGCCTCAGGGACATTCATCAAACCAGCTTGGTCGATAAGGGCTGGAATGCCAGCAAGGTCTCCCAGAGGGCACTTTCTAGTTGCTAAATGATAAACGGCAAGCATAGTATGCGTCTTGCCACCGCCAAATGCAGTTTGTAGCTGGATAACAGGTTCTCCGCCTTTTCCATTGAGGCGCTGTGCAACTTGGATTAGAAGCAGTCGCATTCCTTCCGTAATATAAGTCCGCTGGAAGAATGCAGCCGGGTCTTGATACTCCTTACTTGCCTTGCCGGATCGAACTGCTGTAATGTCCGCAGCAAACTCTGACTGAAGGAAAGTCCCTTCAAGTACATCAGGATGTGGTATTACAATTTCTCGCCAAGGTTTCATTGCGGACAACTCCGTAGACAACATGATTATTCAAAAACACTAAGCTGTTTGTCGCGAGGCCTTGTATTAGCTGCAGCCTCGATTGCACTCCAGCCTGTGATCAGCTCGTTATAGGCTCGCGCGTCTTCTGACCAGCCCTTTCGTTCACAAAGTGTATAGAGACGGTAAGCTAACTGACGAACAGACTCAGACTGATCCCTTACTGCTGCTAAAAGACTTCCAGCAAAAGTCTCGCCTTTCTGTCTCAGAGCTTTAATCAGTTGGTGCAGGGTTTCCCACACCGGATTTCTTGTATCCGTCTCAGGATTCCAATCATCTGGATAATCTGGCCATTTCATCAGACGAACTTTTCCGGCGCGAGCCTCAATCACACCGGCGCTATGTACACCGTCAACACTGGTGCCTTTTGCCCTAGCAAGCGTGTCAGCTGTACCAAAAAGTCCCTCATCCCATCCATGCTGATCAAACCAATGGAGGCAGAATTGAGTATCTCTATCAAAGTCATCTTCCGCCAGAAATCTATTAATGAGCTGAAGTGCAGTTCTAACGGTCATTGCCTCGCCATCTGCCTCCAGGACTGCTGCGTATTTCGAGAAGACTGCCATGCCGGGACCAATAATCGCTTGTGACAAATCAACGGGTGCGACCGGCGAACGGTCCTCTCCGGAACCCTTTGTCATTTCGTCCAGCGCTTCAGGTAGCTGAGAATTTAGCTCCCGCAAAAATTCTCGGCGCGAGATGGTGGGTGCATCCACCGGCCGCTTTCGACATACTAGAACAATGCTTGAGGCAAGCGCATTGGCACGAGCACCAACCATGCGATTGCTCATTTCGGTTCGCATCGGCCAGGTGCCAGATAGTTGCAATCCAGACCGATGAACTGCTTCGAGAAAAGTTTCCCAACCAGTGGATGACGTTTCAGAGTTTGCTTCTGTTTCCGATTGCTTAAACGCATAGTAAATAGTAATTGGTCCTTCTCTGTTTGCTTGTTCAGCAAGGCTGTGCATTGCGTCAGTCATGCCATTCAGGAAAAATGCCTCGGCTGCGTCTCTGGTTCCATGACGATGCAATGATGCAACGAGTTCTTCTGTTTTAGGAACTTCAATAGTGGCGAGGAGGGCTGGAAAAAGAGGGCGCAGGGTTTTGCGAATCCAGACATAGAAAAAGTCGGATAGGTCCGCATAGTTGATGTTGTCGTAGTAGGGTGGATCAGTTGATATTGACTTTAGTTTGGAAATTGTTTGGCTCTGTGCGTCTGCTTGGATAACTGTTCCGCCTACAATTGCCGGCAGTTTGTCAACCACTTTAGCGCACCATTCAACATTATTGAGCCAGTTACCGCTGGAGTCCGAAAAGGGATTACCCTCTGCGAAATCCCAGACCATTGGAATTGCCTGGCGTCCAAATGTATTTCTCAGAGCTTCCATTTTTGGACTGCTATCCCAGGAACAGATTGATGATCCTCGATCTGCAGAACGGGAAATCGCAAAAGTCAAATAAACGGAGATTGCTTCGGCATAGGCAGTGGCAGCAGTGCCACCTTCCGCTAATCCCTTTCCATCATCATGTCTCCCAGCAACAATTGCATCTTGCCTTATCTTATCCTTTAGTTGTATAACCAAATCGCTAAGAGTGTTCAATGTTGTTAATTGACGCTCTGTGAACAAGTCTCCAAGATTTTCCATGCCATAGCCTGGTGGTTGGAAATTGCGGTGTTTCTTCGGCATTTCGCAATTGGGTCTCCAACTGGCTTTTGCTTGAAGAGCGATCTCCTCCGCTTCTTGGGTAGGTGGCAGATAGATTCTGCCGCGTGGTCCTTCCACGACGAGAGCCATGAGCTTTTGTCCCATTCGTCCGGCCTTACCTTCGGCACGAATGTAGTTGTAATCGATAGGCACACCCGACACAACGCAAATAAAAGCGGCACGTTTGCCAGCCGCTGTCCCTGTCTTGGCAGCTTCGGGTGGTGTACCCGTTTGGACGGTAAATTGATAAGTGTCGCCAGTAACAACCGGCAGAATATAAACTTGCTTAGCCTCTTTGCTAGACAAGATAAAACTGGATGCGAGCGGAACGGCAACATGCGAAAATGCTGGATTGGGACTTTTGACCGTGCGAGCCCAAAGATATGCAATAACAGTAAGTTTGCGTCCTACAAGTGGCTTAAGATCCTCTCGCTGATCAGCCATGCTGGCTGTTATCTCGATTTTCGGATAGAAATCCCCGATTAGCTTTTCTGCCTCGGATCTTATCCACGCACCATAACGTCTGACATCTTCAGCAAGTCCAGTTGCGCTTGGCCAGGACTCCTCCGTTGTTTTGAGCTGCTTGGTTCTTTTTTGCAATTCTGTTTCGGGACCAACTGGCACGCAGCCCGCAAACTTAGGTGGAAACTCTATCATAGCCATGTTAATGAGGACCGCGACTGGATTCAGATCAGACGCAAATGCTTCTAGTCCAAGGCGCTGGGCTTCTAGTGGAATCGAGCCACCACCAGCAAATGGATCGTGCAAGCCAGGCAAATTATCTGGATTGAAAAGATTGGCCGCGTCCGGATGATCTCGGTTGAGCTCGCAAACTTCTCTCCAAGACCGGCGAATTTCAGCTCGGGCTTCTTCAAAAACTTTTTCGTTATTGGTGTTTTCCCAAAGAACGAGATCCTCAATTATTTTGAATAATCGTTTCCGCTCAATAGCTGCGTCCTTCTTATTCTTTCCGTACTTAAATCCGCCACCTTGCTGATAGCCAGGATCATTCACTAGTTGGGCAAAAATGACCGCCCTGGCAGCAGCCAGTGGGCGTCTTGCCCACCAAATGTGAAGAGTATTCGGGTGTCCGTGACGAATTGATTTTTCTCGGGAACAAGCAGCATTGATGGCATCTAGGGGAAGTGCAACTTCAATCAGCTTTCGGGGTGATTTAATTTGATATGTCATTTTACAAGTTTGGCCTTCTGGATAAGAGATTTGAGATCATAGTTGATTGATGAAACACCCCACCCAGGTTCTGTTTCGAAGGGATTGGTCAGATAGTAGGGTCCGTCTATCGAATCATCCTCACCCACGAGCACCAAGGCTAGAATGAACTTGTCCGACTGATTGAGTCCATAAAGCATCTCATTGCGAGTAATTGTTATTGTCGCAGCGCCCTTAATTCGTCCCTTGACCTCAATATGTCGTGCATCTTGTTGCTTTCCATTGTTGGCCGGTGGATAAGAAGTCAGATCCCATCCGCATTTTTGCGCAGAGACATCTTGGACATAACACCCTTTAGACTCCTCAACGGCGCGAACTGCATTCATCGCAAGCAATTCGATTCGGCTTCTAGCTGCCGGGTCTGAGCTGAATGCTGATTGATCATCCATTGGCTCTCCGCGCAATTTAGCGAGAAGCCCAGCAGGAATCACCAGTGCACCGCCTAAGGCCACAGGCGTCGCTGACGTCACATGCCTCATCGACAACAACTCCTTTCTCCGGCTCTCTAGGCGACCTTCGAGATCGCCCACAATGCGCCTGGCATTTTCGACATTCAGCCTAACGTCTTTGCCAGCTTCTTTGTCTTCTTTCAGTTTTATCCAACGGTCAGACCAAAAATCGATTTCTTTGGTGAGGCGCTCATGTACAGCAGCCAGTGTCTTATCAACGTGAGTGATACGGCGTTCTGAAATCTCTTTGAAGTGTTCAGGAACAAGTACCGTAGCAGCAAGAGCAAGAGCTCGTTGTTCTTGGTCGGCACGAATCCAGGACGCCGACAGTGTATCGGTCAACAGGGTTCTTGTCTCTGTCGGAAGCGGTTCCAAATCAAGGTGCGGCGCCCAACCTGCAAAGGTTGCAGATCCATCCGGCTTAACGCGGACGAACTGAAGGCGTTTTGACAATACCTGGCCATCGCCAGATTTCACTTCGTGCGTTAACAGAAACAAAAGATGCGGTTCTTCTCCAGGATCGGCTGGATCGACAAGGATTGCGCCCTGGCGCAAGAGATTTCCGTACTGTTCCAGGAGTAGGTCGCTTACTGTTAGCATAAGCGGGTGTCCTGGGTGAAGCATTTGGGCAAACGGCAAGCCGGGTTTATCGAGTGGACGAACCGCCTCCCGCGTGAAGCAAACTCGCTCATAGCGCTTGAGTACAGGAGCTGCTTCACGTCTGTTTCTGCCTGTAATGAGTCTATCCCGCTCGCGAATCGCCGCTGGAACGTGTGTTATTTCGTAACGTCCTGCTTCACGTGGATACATTGAGCCACCAAGGCTCTCGAATGCTTTCGTAAAGAAGGCACGGACAAAATACGGCTGAAGACGCCTTGCCTCGGCCTTTTCCATTTCTTCTTTCACGGCGAACAGACGTTCGGCATTCATGCTCTCCTGGGCGAGTGCATTGCGACTGAGAATGTCTTTTAGTTTGTCGTGATCAAAAGCTTTTTCGACGCGCTGTCCAAGGCGTGCTCTGACCTCCGGCTGGTCGCCATAGCGGATGGCTTCAACCAGCAAGTCCTTGAGACTGTTTCCTTCAAATACTTCGCCCAAGATATCGAATACACGCCCTTTTAGAGCAGTGCTTTCGACGCTAAGCTTTTCCAGCAGCCTGTGGAAAACGGCGCCCTCACGAGTTTCTTTGGCGACAATATTCCATAGGTGGCAAACTTCAGTTTGATTGATTCTGTGGATTCGACCGAATCGTTGTTCGAGTCTGTTTGGATTCCAAGGCAAGTCGTAATTGACCATCAGGTTTGCATTCTGCAGGTTCACGCCCTCGCCGGCGGCGTCAGTAGCAATGAGAATGCGTATATCAGGATCTGAACGAAACATTGCCTGAATCTTTAGTCGCTCATCTCGATGTGTGCCACCGTGAATAGTGGCAATGGCATCTGGATTTCCAAGAACACCTGCAATCTTTTGGTAGAGATAGTTGAGTGTGTCTCGATGTTCAGAAAAGATAATCAGCTTTCGTTGGCGGCCGGCAGCATCGTGCATATCGGGTGCGTGTTGAAGTATGCTCGACAACTCTTCCCATTTACGATCTTGTCCTGACACAACGACATTTTTTGCCTGCTGCTCCAGTACTTTGAGAATTTCAATTTCTAATTCGAGTTCGGCAACGCTGCGCGAAGCAGTCGACTCGTCGACCAGTGTTTCTTCAAGGTTTTCTTGTTCTTCGGCAGTGAGATCATCGTCATCTTCCGGTATATCGACAATCGTTTCAGCATAGGATTGTTGTCCTCGTATCCCGAGCTTATCTTCACTCAAGCGGCGCTCAAGACGTTCACGCCGGCGCTTCAACGATTGAAAAATGGCTTCTGGGCTAGATGCTAGCCTGCGCTGCAGTGTGGTTAGCGCAAAGCCGACTGATCCTTTTCGCTTCTTGTCGAGGTTATCAGCCTTGCCCATTTCCGTTTGCACGTATTGGGTGACAGCTTCATACAGAGCAGCTTCAATGTCTGAGAGCGCGTAATTGACTGTGTACGCTCTGCGTTCCGGAAACAGTGGCGTTCCATCAAATTTCACCATTTCCTCTTTGACCATGCGTCGCATCAGGTCAGAACAGTCAACCTTGTGCACGCCGTCGCGAAACTTACCGTAAAAGCGATCGGAGTCCAGGAGTGACAAGAACAACTGAAAGTCTTCTTCCTTGCCGTTGTGAGGCGTTGCTGTCATCAGCAATAAGTGGCGTGTATGCTGACCGATCTTCTCTGCGAGCTTAAAGCGCCCCGTGCGCTCTATTTTGGAGCCGTAAAAATGTGCTGATAGTTTGTGCGCTTCGTCAAAAACTACTAGGTCCCAGCCAGCCAAGCAGAGTTTCTCTTGGTGCTCCTCATTTCGAGACATCTGGTCCAGGCGAACAATAAGGTGATCATGATCCTCGAATGGATTTCCACTCGGAGATGTTGCATCCAGCTCCTTAGAGAAGATACGGAACTCTAGACCAAACTTTTCAAACAGCTCATCGCGCCACTGTTCAACAAGGCTACCAGGAGCAACGATCAGGATGCGTCGCGCATCAGCACGCATCAGAAGCTCACGAATGTAGAGGCCGGCCATAATGGTTTTGCCGGCACCGGGATCGTCAGCCAAGACGAAGCGAAGCGGCTGATTTGGGAGCATTGATTCGTAGACAGCTGTAATCTGATGTGGTAGCGGATCTACGTTTGATGTGTGAACTGCCATCATCGGATCAAATAGAAAAGCCAAATCTATGCGCTTCGCCTCAACAGCCAGCTTAAAGGATTCGCCATCCCCATCAAATGACCAGGGCCGCTCGGCAGTAGCAACGCTAATATTTGGTTCGTCTGCTCTTCCAAGCAAACGATCTTTTATTGTGCCATCCGGCGTTTTGTAAATTACCTGCACGGCACCATCACCAATCGGAACCACCGCGACAACAGTGGCTACTAAAGTTGGCTCTATTCCAACCAATGATATTCCGGTGTTGAGTTCTTCTAGTTTAATCACTTTTTGACAACCGAGAGGCCATTACTCGCCTTGAGGTATTCTGACGAGAGCCACATATTTTCTCATGTATGTCTCTATTTGTCCTTCTGAAACCACGTTGTCAATATGGCGTAATCTGGTAGTTCCGTTTTATGGCATGAGGCACTAATTGATGGTTGTTCTTTCGTGCTCTGAATGCGGCACCGGATCAGATATCCGCCAGATATCAAGATCTGATCAAAATGTGAAAAACTAAGAAGACGTTCACGAATAGGCGTAGGATGGTGTCTTCGAGTCCAAGAATCGAGGTGGGCATTATGATCCAAGCAGTAAGCACCAATCCGTTCAAAAAGACTGTAGTACAGGCAAAGCTTCGCAAGTGCCAGCAGAAGGCTTATGCAGCAATACGTGAGCACTACGCAAAAGCAAATTCAGAGCGCCGAGTGCTAATTCAATTGCCCACTGGCACCGGTAAATCGGTATTGGTTGCAATAGCTCCATTTGAGCTGAGTAGCGGCAAAGTGCTGGTCGTCACGCCAAACTTGAAGCTGGTTAAGCAAATTAGCGACGACTTGGACTTGCAGCTCACATCGAACAAATACGAGGAATTAGAGCTGTTTTCGAAGCCTGATATTTCCGACTTAAAGTCTTCGCTCTTTCTGCTTATTTTGGATGACAAAGCTAATAGTGGCGATGTGATCGATAACCAAGTGGTTGTTGCCAATTTCCAGCAGCTATTTGACCTGAATAAATGGTTTGCCGAATGCAAAGATGCTGTAGATATGGTGGTGATAGACGAAGCGCACCACCAAGCCGCTGATACATATAAGGCGGTCATTGATTACTTTCCCGAGGCGAAGATTGTGGGACTGACGGGTACCCCGTTCCGAACCGATGGTAAGAAGGTTGAAGGGGAAAGAATCTACAAATACACATATGAAGAAGCCATCACTGACAGTGTTATACGAAACTTCAGCCATCACGATGTGACACCACAGGAAGTGCATCTTGTATTCAAAGACGACAACAAGAAACAATACACTCTTAGCGAGATTCTGAAGTTGTCAGAGGAATCTTGGTTTCAAAACAAAGTTTCTATGTCTGATGATTGCTGCGATTCAATTGCAGTCAAGGCAAAAGAGAAGCTGGATGAATTACGAAAAGCATTCCAGAACGAGCATCATCAGATCATCGCATCAGCCATGACGATTCGGCATGCGCGCGAGCAAGTGAAAAACGCATTTGAGAAACTGGGATTGAGTGTCGGTTTGGTGAGTTCCGATAAAGAAGACTTGCCAAAGAACGCAGCAGTCCTGGACAAACTTAAAAAGAACCAGCTCGATGTAATTATCAACGTCGGGATGCTCGGCGAGGGCTTTGATCACAAACCGCTTGGGGTTGCTGCAATCTTCAGGCCGTATAAGAGCTTGAACCCATACATTCAGTTCGTGGGGCGTGTAATTAGAAAGAATGGCGGTACGGATCGAGCATATATCGTATCTCATGCCGGTCTGAACCAAGTTAGTCGATTCAAGGAATTTAGGTTGTTTGACCAGGATGAGCAAGCCTTTCTGCAAACGCGATTATTTTCTGAGCCTGTAGCGGATGAGAAGCCGGACAATGCCGGTGAAATGTTTGTTAGGGAACGAGGAAGCGAAAGTAATGAGTTTCTCGATTCTAAGCTACTTGAAGTAGGTTCACAGCTAATCGAGACGCAACACAATTTTGTCAACAAGGAAAAAGTCGGATCGCTGTTAGAACGAATAAAGGACCTGACCCCAGAAGAAAAAGAGTTGCTGGCCAGCTTGCTGGCTGAACAAGATCCTGATCTCGTTGGAAGCTTCCAGAAGTCCGCACCGCATCCAACAGCTAAGCGCAAGGCATCCAGAGCTCATTTGAATGAGCGCGCAAAGAGCATCACGATAGACGTTGCACGCGCGCTTGGCATAACACAACCGATGAAAACCAGGACGTTTAATCCACTGTATAACGATTACAGGTGGATAACACAGAGGGTCAACAAAAAAATCAAAGAATTTTCCACGCAAGTAGGCGTGCCGGAACAGAGGGCAGGTAAGCGTCGCGATCTACGAAATGATGATTATCAGGCGATTGACGAAAACACAGTTCTTGAAAAGGCAAAAACAGACTGTATCGCTCACTTTCAGAAATCCTTAGGCAAAAAGAAAGGAAAATAGGTCAGCCTGCGCTAAATGATCTACCAGGTTATTATGCAAAGATTCACGATAGAATCTTTGGAAGCCAAGTCCGTGCAAAGGGTGGCGTCTAGTCGACGGGAGCAGCGCATGCAAAAACCCGACAGTTTTTGACAATTAGTGCAACACGCACGCCAGTTGACATTCTCAAGATGAAAACTGCTAATAGCCTTTACCCGCAAGCTCAGCGGCTAATGAATTTTCATAAACCGTTCTTGAAATAGCTCATCACTCAATAGAGATGTGTTTCGAGAATTTGTGAGAATAAAAAATGCTGATAGGCTACGAACAAGTGATAACAGCGGCTGCTACCGCCAAATGATTATGCTACTTTCCTTGAAATCAGAGGACGCATTCATCTGAACTCGATCGTTTCTTGGGGATCAGATTTGATTTACGTTTCCGCACCAATCATTTTCCACTCAAATTTTTTCTACCGTCACACAATAGTCACACATGCGGGAAAAACTACCCCAAAATGTGTGTTATTCAAAACCTTGAAACTAAAGCCTGCCGAAGGTCGGAGTCGAACCGACACGGGTTTGATCCCGGTTGATTTTGAGTTTTCTGTAGTTCTATTCTTCTAAGCTCATTGACTCTATTGCCCTCTTCCATAGCAAATCCGCAATTGCCACCATGTCTCTGACTGGTGAAATTCGACGTTGATGGATTTGGAACTAGCAATAACCATTTAGATTGGTAGCGCACCGTCAAGTGCAGCAAATGTCGACTCCAAATTTGATCGGTTATTGATCGGATAATCGCCTTTTGCCTCCCCCAAAAAGAAAATCCAGCTTTCGCTGGATCACTTAAGTGGTGGGCGAGAAAGGACTTGAACCTTCACCCTTGCGGACCAGATCCTAAGTCTGGCGCGTCTGCCAATTTCGCCACTCGCCCATGAGTAGAGAAGACATTCAGAATACCACATCGCAATTCGCCACCTGACATCCGCACGCAAAAAACCGCAAAAATAAATTCAGATCTCAAGAAGAAAATTCCCGGGAACAGGATCCGGAACCCGAGCATCTACTGTAATTACAACCAACGAATCCTGACTCAAAGCAACCTCACACACAATGGCTAGGCACCACATTAAGTGCCTAGCCATTTGTGTACCGCGTAGAAGTTAGATGCGACCAAAACTTATGACACTTGCACTGTCACCACGGCTTTTCTGATGGGGGTTCATCATCAAGCCCGAGCTGATGGTAATAGTATTCAAGTTGCGGGTCGAACCGTGCGGTAGCTGGCTTATAAGTCTGCTGGTTGGTGTTTTGGAGCCAGTACGCTTTACCTACCTTATCCGTCGCGCGCGTATGCTCGAGCGGGCAAGTTTGGTTGTGTACTGTACTCAATAAATCTACCGATAGTTCGTTTTTATCCACGCCTCGCATAAGATATTGTGCGCCTTCATTGCGACAGCTGTTATCTGTTTTAGCAGGCTCCTCTGTTTGTTGTGGGGGGTTGATTGTGCGCAAAAATCTGTTCCGCTTCCTGGCAAAGGAAGCGCTGAATAAAGGGATCTTCATTATTGGAGCCCACCTGGGAATGCTTCTAAATGGGCAATGCCAGACCAAAAGCCTTGCCAACAGCATCATGCATGAGGCAAGTCCAACAGCACAATTGGATATTGAAAACTTTGGGTCATCCGTGATTCGAACACGGAACCAATTGCTTAAGAGGCAACTGCTCTACCGTTGAGCTAATGACCCGCAAGGCATCCATTATATAATGGCGCGCCCGGTTGGATTCGAACCAACGACCCTCCGCTTAGAAGGCGGATGCTCTATCCACTGAGCTACGAGCGCATGAATCGGCTAACTATCTTATCCTTTTTCTTCAGGATCTGGAGAATTGAATCTCTATAAAGTATGCTGCTCCATGCCAAAATGGGCGACAAGGAGCAAACGATGCCGGATGTGATGAGCGAAGATGAGTTTACACAGCGTTTCAGGGAACGCCTTGCCGGCTTGCCGATTGTTTTCAATAACGCGTCGCCATTAACACTAGATCTATCTTATGGTGAGAATGAGCCGGTGTTAAAGCTGTCTTTGCAAGATGCTTACAACCGCTATCATGCTAATCCTGCCGACCTGGACAATATTTTGGAGCCGTTTATTCAGGACCTGACGTGGACGGCACAAGAGCCACGCTACGGCGCCCAGGTTGTATACGAGAACGTAGTGCCGGTTTTGCGCAATTTTGTTGCCAACCCGCCCAGTCCGGATGAGCTGGGAAGCGGTTCTGACTGTCCGAAAGGACCGATTGTTTATACCGAAATCTTGCGCAGCGAGCATGAGTACTTGGTTGCCCAGTTTATGCTGCATAAAGACGGGAAGAACACCCCTTTACGCAAAGGCGATGTACTTTCATGTTTGCCTGATGCCGAGACGCTAACACAGATTTCTTTCCGCAATATTTCGGCAATTATCGAGAAAGATGGCATCAGCGCCTTTCCACTAAAGTTTGAATCGCTCCAAATTCAAGCGTGGCTGGTCGGTTTGAACTTTGAAGAAAACAAAGAGCTAATCTCTTCCCTTATCTGTATTCCCCAGGCAATTTTGTCCCTGGAAGAGACATTGGAAGCCAAAGACGGGCTTATTGCCGTTATTCCTTCTAACGACCAGATGATTATCAGCAATGCCGTAGATGAGGAATCTATGTGCGCTTTGGGGCTTTTAGCCAAACAGGTGAGTGAAAGAATTGCTTCGCCATTGAGTTCGCTTCTTTGGAAGTTCAAAGGCGGAAACCTTGAGGGAGTGCAGGCTTTGGAGCTTGCCGAGGAGAATCCTTAAGGTTTATAACACTTTGTAACTAATTTGAGATATACTCAATCTCCTTCTTAACCAGACCTTAATCAAAGCGCGCAACAATCTCCCCTGTAGGGTTTTTCAGCTTAAGGTTAGCCGGCAGTTATATGGCAATTTATATCTCATTTGCTCTCTGTATCGGTCTTATTTTGGCAATAATAGGCGTGATGATGCCTGAAACAGTGCTGCCGATTTTGGCTAAGCTCTGGGGAAAACAGAACTTTTATTGGAAGCAAGGCGACTAAGTTCTAACTTGCATGCTGTCAAGAAATCACTAAAATATTCTTGAGTTATCAAGGGATCGTCTTTTATTGACGTATCTTGGTCGCTAACACCGACAGCCAGGAATAAAGATGGGATTTTTGATTATTGAGATGGTGATTCGCCCCTTCGCGAGAATTTTCGAGAAGATGCCGCTAATCATGTTCGGAATTATGATTCTGCTGTACGGCTTTATCGCCTTTCTGGTCCTTAGATCGGCTTTCAAGAAAGAACAGCAACACCGTCCTTATTAATTACGTCCTTTGGGTCAATGATGCTTTTCTTTGACGCGAAGCAGCTTTATGCTCAGGCGCTCAGAGTATAAGTCGACTAAACCGACATACAATTCAGCAAAGTTTTTGCTTGAATGAGGCTGCACTGTGCCTTCAATGGTGTATTCGCCTTTGTTCAAGAACTTGCCGTTCAGATCGTATGTATCGTATTCAAAAGTAATGTCGTGCAGCGGCACATTGTTGTAGTTGGTCACTCTGACCCAGGCAACAGGCGAGTTGATTACCCAGAGGCCAACCACATGCCAGTCAACAAGCTCAATGGTTGTATTGCGTGTAAGCTCCGCGCTATTTAAGTCTAGTTCAGCACAAGACGACAGCAAAAAGCTTGCGCCAAAAGCTATTAAAAGAGCAGATACACGCCTGATCATATAGTCGGAAACCAGCCTAAATTAGCGCCAATTGCCAGGATAATCAAAAGGGCAAACGCTGCGAATAAGAAAAAAAAGAACGGTTCGCCTTCAGCCACTGTATGCTGTTACTCCAAGAGTAATTTGTCCACATAACATCCTATAACATTCCGCCCAATAGACAAGAAAGCGGTTACATTCAAATAATAGTCTGGCAGTACAAATGACAAACAAATGGTCACATCCGGAGTTTATACCCGACCCGCGCTTCTGGAACGGGCATCTGATGACCATGGCACCGCTTATGATCCGGCGCTCATTCAAGAGTTTTGCCGCAAGTTCATATGAACGATTGTTTTCGGTAGGCAAAAATATACGCTTGCTGGCCCACTGTCATTATCATTCTAAGCCGCAGGAGCATCATACTCTTTTGCTGATGCACGGGCTTGAAGGTTCAAGTCAGTCGCCATATTTGCTTGGTGCCGCGCAAAAAGCGTTTAACCACGGGCTCAATGTCATTCGGCTGAACATGCGCAATTGCGGCGGCTCAATGCATCTGACGCCGACCTTATACAACGCCGGATTATCAGCCGATATACTTGCGGTTTTGCACGAAATTACTGAACGCGACAAGCTTCAGAACGTGATTTTAGGTGGCTTTTCCTTAGGCGGCAATGTAATGCTCAAAGCAGCAGCAGAGAATGCCCTTGCTGATAATTTGCCGCTTAAAGGCGTAGCAGCAATCTCGCCATCGATAGATTTAGAGCTGGCAATCACCGAAATAGAACGTCCAAAAAACAGAGTTTATGAAGAGTGGTTCTTGCGCACACTGAAACAAAAAATTGTGCAGAAAGCGCGATTATTTCCGGAGCTTTATGATGTGAGCTTTTTGCGTAACATCAAAAGTATTCGTGCATTTGACGACAGATATACAGCGCCTGATGGCGGCTACGAAAATGCCAGCCATTATTATCACACCGCAAGTTCAGTCCATCTTTTGAAGCATATAAATATTCCAATCATGCTTGTGGCAGCCGAAGATGATCCACTCGTGCCTTTTCAGTCATTTAATTCTATTGCCGGACATAACAAGAATATCCAGATGATTACCAGTCGATATGGCGGTCATGGTGGTTTTATTCAAAAAGGGCATGAATCTGTTGCTTTGTTTGACAAGTTCTGGGCTGAGAACAGGCTGGTTTCGTTCTGTCTTGATATCCGTGACAAAAGCGTAGGATAAGCTGAGCAAGCCGACTGTCAAGGGTCAAGAGTTGTATAAACGGGCTGGGCGCTCTATGCTAATTGCATGACAAATCAGCCGCTCAATCTTGACGATTGGCTAGTACGTATTCGCCAGGCCAAAGACGCAAGTACTGTATATAAGATTTTGGATGAATTCCGTCCTTTAGATTGGACGGACAAAGAACGCGCTGAGATGTTCCGCATCTATATAAAAGTATTGGATACCTTGAGCAAAGCGGCGCCACCTTCGGGCAAAGGTCAGAAAGCGGCAGCGGCACAAGAGAACGATGGGCCTGTTTGGTACGAAAAGATGTAAGGAAGACGATAGAACATGGGCTATTCTTTGCCGGTTCCCTCAAAAAGATTTCTTGGATTTGACGTCAAATATTTGCTTGGCGAATGGAAAGCCATGGTCAATCCAAAGACTTTCGTCGCTGATCTTTGGGCTGGTATCACTGTCGCTCTTGTTGCTTTGCCCCTTAACCTCGCACTGGCTATTGCCGCCGGCGTTGAGCCGGGAGTCGGCGTTACCACAGGTATTATTGCCGGGCTTATCGGTTCGCTTTTAGGCGGGCAAAGATATGCAGTTACCGGTCCGGCAGCTGCCATGGCTGTTGTCCTGATTGAAATTGCCCAAACATACGGTATTCAGGCTATTTGGCTTGTCGGAATGATCGCCGGTGTCATGCAAATAATTTCCGGCACTATGCGTCTGGGCAAACTTATTTCATACATACCGACCCCTGTAATTATCGGCTTTGCCAACGCTATCGGCACACTTGTAATTTGCAACTCGCTGGATGACTTTTTAGGCTTGAAAGCAAAACCGATTGCTCACGCCGGCGCCGCTGCGCCTTTTGCCGGACATCCGATGGTGCCTGAATTTATTCAGGATATGTCCCACTTGTTTTATCGTTTGATTGTCCACCAAGAAGCCAATTTGCAAGCGATTGCGATCGGCTCTCTTGTGCTTGTGATTGCTATTCTTGTGCCAAAATGGACACGAGCAGTGCCCGGTCAACTGGTGGCCATTGTCGTAGCCAGCTTGGTGGCAACTTATCTTAAGTTTGATATTCCGCGCATTATCGATATCGCACACATACCGAACATGTTGCCGATGCCGGCAATTCCTAATTTACCTTGGGATGATCTGGATACTTTGTTTGCTTCGGCAATTACAGTGTTCATGCTTGGCTCGATTGAATCTTTGCTTTCAGCTTCGGTTGCCGACGGCATGACGATGTCGGCTAAGCATCATTCGGATCAAGAGCTGATCGGGCAAGGCGTAGCAAACGTGATTGTGCCATTTTTTGGCGGCATTCCGGTAACCGGCGTGATCGCGCGTACAGCAGTGAATATTCGTTCCGGCGCTAAAACGCGATTGTCCGGCATTTTTCATGCGCTGTTTCTTTTAGGACTTTCATTTGCTTTAGCTAAATATGCTGAGCAGATACCGCTAGCAGCCTTGAGCGGAGTGCTTGTGCTTACCGGCTTTCGTTTGATTGAAATGGATGCTTTCAAGCGTATCTGGCGCGCATCCAAAACCGAAGGCTATATCGTACTGATCACCACTGTTGCTTCGGTTTTAATCGACCTTACAGCCGGTGTAGTTACCGGACTGCTTCTTACTTGCGGCATGTTCATCAGACAGATGTCCTCAGTGCGTATTTTGTCTCATGAAGATTCACGGGTTGAGAATGCTGATTCGCCGGCTATTCCTACTTGCAAATTTGTACGCACATTCTTAATTGACGGACCATTGTTCTTTGGTGCTGCCGATAGATTCAGTGAAACTATTTTGCAGATGCGTGATGTTAAAGTGCTCGTTCTGCATATGAAGTATGTGCAAATCATGGACCTGACAGGCGCCGAAGCGCTGATGTCATTGCACAGCATACTTAAGCGTAACGGTATTCGTCTTGTTTTAGCTGAGCTGCCGATGCAGCCTTGGGAGCTGTTGCGACGAGTCGGTGCTGACGAAAAAATTGGTGCCGAAAATCTTTTTAGCGACTATAAAGAAGCCGTAATTACAGTCAATCAAGAGATGCTTGAGAAAGAATGTCGTTCTTGCGCCGACAATATTAAAGGGCGTGATGACAGCAAGCTAACCGGTCCGAAAGATTGCAAATTGCGCAACGCTATTGTGCTCAACACAAATCAGATTGCTAACGCTATTGCCAGTCGAATGCCCGGAGCTAATTTACGCCAGCGTCATACACATGGTGACGAGCAAGATATGTCGCGTCTTGTTGCTGTGGATAATCCAAACAATATTCCGCCGGCACTGCAAGGAACACCGGTTGAAGATCTGCTTAAATGCCAGAATTTTTACGAGGTAGAGAATACTTCATCGAATAAAGCCGAACTTGTAATCGGCATGTGCATTGACTATCGCAAACATTTGCATACGCCGAAAAATTGCGCTTATATCATTCGTCGCACCGGCGCCAACATGCAAGACTCCGAATTCTCAATTGCTATTGCCTTGTCTTCCGGAGTGAAATATATGGCATTGATTGTGCACAACCAGTGTGTAATGTCCGACCCCCACAGCAAGCGTGAACGTTTTGTCGATACTCTTGTAAGTGAGCATGAATGGGGCAAAGACGAAGCATCCAAGTTTTTTGATAAACATGCTACAAGTCGTGAAATCGATGATGCGATTAACTTCTCTCTGCAAGAGTCGGCACGCCTGGAAACTCTGTTTAGCGGCTTACGTGTAGTACCTTTGCTCTACAAAGTAGAAGACGATCGTTTGTATTTGATTCGTGATTGGGTTGAAAAACAAACGACTACAGTCAGTATTCCCTAAACTGCCAATAGCCTGAGACAGTACGAACTGGCCAGGTGGGAACAGTACGTAGCAAGCCGCAAATCTGACAAGGGTTTAACTCTTGAAAACCAATCTCAGGCGTACAATTGTCTCAGTTGGTAATTGTGACCCTTGGCGGGGCTGGCAAATGCGAATAAAGCTTCTAGTTAAGCGGACTTAATTATTATCTGTTTCCTTATAGGCTTGTCATTCTGGCAATCTTTGTTTACTCTTGGCAGTGAAGACATGGCGTCTGGCGTTGGGGTGCATATGGCTGAAGATCCGAGAAACCTAGACCGTGGTTTGAAAGGACAAGAATCGCTTTTCGACAAACGGTTACGTGAGTTTCGCACTACCGGTCAAATTGAAAAACCGGTGGCAGCGGCTAAAAGTCTAATCAATACTCGCAAAACTTTCGAAACACCTATACCAGGCTCGGCAAGCGGTATAGCCGGCAACGAAGAACACAGCGAAATTGAGCGCTTAGCTTTTATCGATCCTTTGACCGAGAATTTTAACGGGCGGACGATTTTAAGCAAACTGGCAATTGAAGTAAAACGCGCCCGCCGCTACAAACGTGCAGTCGGTGTTTTGATGTTGCAAATCGATGGGTTGGAAAATATTGCCTCCACCATTCCTGCTTTGGCTTTTGAAACTTTGATGCGCGGCATTTCAAACACGATCTCTAAGAATCTACGCGAAGTGGATCTGCGCGGTAAATTTGACGACAACAAATTTTTGGTTGTGTGTCCCGAAACAAGTTTGGAACAATTGAACATTGTTGCCGAAAGACTGCGCAACAAATTCTCCACCAATCAAACAGCTCAAGTCGATCAATCATTTTCGGCAACAGTAAGCGTCGGCATCTCCGCATTCCCCAGACACGGTGAATCGGAAAAAGAAGTTATGGAAGCGGTAGCGCAAGCCCTAGCTTCAGCTTCGGCACGCGGAGGCAATCAGATAGTGCAAGGCAAACGAGTTGAGTCGCAAGAACAAGCAACCAACTTTGTGCCGCCGCCTTCACACATTCCAGCACCAAACACTAATTTCCCGAATATTTAGCTAAAGACTGCAACCAGGCTTCAAGCGCTATGCCACTTTAAACAAAAGAGGCACCGCTCGTCGCAGTGCCTTCAGGTTCCGGCTTGCGCTGGTTGCCTGCTGCCCTAAATGAGTCGTGCTCATCAAGGGTTTCTCTTATTTCGATTATAGCTCTTAAAGCTTGTTTTGGGTCGTTGAAAAGTGATCTTTTAAGCTCAACTTGGATTTTCATCCCTTATATAATGTAGACCGCACACAACAAGGAAGACTCCAGATGGCTAAAATAGTTCGGTTTGATTCAGTCGGCGACGCTACAGTATTGAAGATTGTCGACGAGCCGGTGCCAACACCCCAAGCCGACGAAATCCGCTTAAAAGTGGAAGCTATAGGTTTAAATCGAGCTGAAGTGCTTTTTCGCCAGGGACTATATCTGGAAAAACCAATTTTGCCGGCGCGCATCGGCTACGAAGCTTCGGGTATTGTCGACGCTGTCGGAGCTAACGTCAAAGAGTTTAAGGCTGGCGACCGGGTCAGCACTATTCCTGCTTTTCCCATGAGCAAATATGGGGTTTATGGCGAGATGGCCATTGTCCCGGCTTTTGCCGTGGCTAAATATCCGGATAACTTGACGCCCGAAGAAGGTGCCTCAATCTGGATGCAATACATTACTGCTTATGGCGCTTTAGTTGAATTCGGCAAAATGAAAAAAGGCGATTTTGTGTTGATTACAGCTGCCAGCAGCAGCGTCGGTAATGCAGCTATTCAACTTTGCAAAAACTTCGGCGCCATATCGATTTGTACTACACGCACAAGCGCCAAGAAAAACGACTTGCTCAAAGCCGGCGCCAATCATGTGATCGTCACCGACGAAGAAGACATGGTTAAGCGCGTGATGGAGATCACAGACAACAACGGTGCCGGATTGATCTTCGATCCGGTAGCCGGACCATTGTTGATGCAATTGGCAAAATGCGCTGCTTATAATGCCACCATTTTTGAATATGGTGCTCTCAGCTTAGACAACACACCGTTTCCGCTTATGCTTGCCTTAGACAAGAGTTTGCTCGTTCAAGGCTACACTTTATTCCATATAAACAAAAACGCCGAAATGCGTCAGCGCGCCGTCAAGTATGTTTATGACAATTTGAAGAACGGCAATCTAAAGCCGATTATTGATCGTGTATTCACTTTTGATCAATTAATTGAAGCGCAAAAATATATGGAATCAAACGTACAAAACGGCAAAATCGTAGTTAAGCTCTAAGCTTATATTCCTGTCTTCATGCGGCTGGGCGGGGAGGATGCCTCGGCTGCCTTGCGAGCTTTTATTTTCTCGCTTAAAGATTCGAACAAAATATAAAAGACCGGAGTGATATAAAGAGTCACCAATTGAGATACCATCAATCCGCCGAATACGGTTAAACCTAACGGTTGTCTTGACTCACCACCGGCACCTAAACCAAGAGCCAAAGGCACGCTGCCCATAATTGCCGCAAACGTAGTCATCATAATCGGGCGGAAGCGGACAATACACGCTTCATAAGCGGCTTTAGCGTAAGGCATATTTTCATTGCGTTGCAATTCAAGAGCGAAATCAACAACCATAATCGCGTTCTTTTTAACTATACCGATGAGCATGATCAAACCAAGAAAGCCGTAAATATCTAAGTCCACATGAAAGACCATCAAAGTGGCAAGAGCGCCTAACGCGGCTGAAGGCAAACCGGCAAGAATAGTCAAAGGCTGAATGAAACTTTCATAGAGTATGCCGAGCACCAGATAAATGACAACAATTGCCACAAGCAAAAGCATGACCATATTTTGCAAAGACGATTGAAACACTTCAGCCGTACCCTGGAACTTGTAGCTTACCGAATCAGGAAGCACAGATTTAGTAACCTTTTCCACTTCTTTAACAGCGTCACCTAAAGCGACACCTTTTTTCAAGTTGAAAGAAACAGTCACTGATGGCAGCTGGCCGACATGGTTAATTAAAAGCGGTCCGGCTGTCGGTTCAAGTTTAGCGACTGTGCTTAAAGGAATAAGATCGCCTTGGCTTGAACGCACATAAAGCAAATTGAGAGCGCCAGGATCCATTTGATATTTTGGTTCAAGCTCCAGAATAACTCGATACTGATTGCTAGGCGCATAAATAGTTGAAATCATCCGGTTGCCGTAAGCGCTGGCTAAAGCGTCTTCAATCTGCTCCATGGTCAAACCTAGAGCTGCTGTTTTGTCCCGGTCTATATCTACGTTTACCTGAGGATTTTTCATTTGCAAATCGCTAGTCACATCTTGCAAATTAGGCATTGCCTTAAGTTTAGTTTCAAGCTGTGTAGCTACTTTATACATCGACTCAGTGTCGGCGCTTTGCAAAGCAACTTGGTACAAACTTTTAGTCAGCTGACCGCCAATTCTAATTGTCGGGGGCACTTGCAAAAACATTCTAATCCCTGGCACTTTAGCAAATTGCGGGCGCAACTCTTCCATAATTTCGTTAGCTGACTCTTTACGTTTGGCACGGGGTTTAAGCCGCATAAAAATACGTCCGGTGTTGCCTGAAGCGTTAGGACCGCCGGCACCGACTGAGGTCATGGCACACGCCACATTGGGATTGCGCAAACAAATCTCCATCAGTTGCATCTGATGGCGGACCATATCTTTATATGATGTCCCTTGCGCAGCTTCAGTCATACCAAGAATTTGATCGATATCTTCTGTTGGAATGAAGCCTTTCGGTACAGCAGTAAAAAGATAAGCGGTTAAAACCGTCATGCCTAAAAAAGCCAGCAAAGTAAGTTTTTGATGCTGCAATACCTTTTGCAATGAATAACGATAAAAACGCAACATGGCGTCAAAGCCGCGCTCCGAAAATTCAAACAATACATTTGGTTTGCGTTCTTCGGCTACTTTCAGAAAACGACTGCAAAGCATCGGCGTCAAGCTTAAAGAAACAAAGCCAGAGATCAAAATAGCGATTGTAATCGTCATGGCAAACTCATTGAACAAGCGCCCGACGACGCCGCCCATCAGTAAAATCGGAATGAATACGGCAACCAAAGAAAGGGTCATCGAAAGAATAGTAAATGTAATTTCGGAAGAGCCTAAAAGAGCGGCAGTTTTCGGTTGTTCACCAAGCTCCTGGTGACGCACGACATTTTCTAAAACAACAATGGCGTCATCAACAACAAAGCCAACCGACAAAGTAAGGGCCATCAAAGTTAGATTGTTGATACTGAAGCCGAGCAAATACATGGCGGCAAAAGTACCGATGATTGAAAAAGGCAGAGCCAAACTTGGAATGACAGTAGCCGACACGTTGCGCAAGAAAACAAAGATCACCATGATCACAAGACCGACAGTGAGCCCCAAAGTCAGCTGTACGTCATTGACTGATTCACGAATAGTAAGTGAGCGGTCATACAAAGTGTCTACCGAAACCGAAGCGGGAATTTGCGCCCGCAAAGTCGGCATTACTTTGTTTATTTCATCAATTACTTGAATTGTGTTACTGCCCGGCTGGCGCTGAATGCCTAAAACTATGGCTCGGGTATTGTTGTACCAACTGGCGACTTTATCATTTTCCACACTGTCGATAGCATGACCAACATCTCTCACCCGAACTGGCGCGCCGTTTTTGTAAGCGACAATTAGCGGTTGGTAAGCAGCAGCATTGAGCAGCTGTCCGTTTGGTTGCAAATTGAAAGCGTGATATTCACCATAAAGTGTACCGACCGGCAGATTGACATTGCTTGATTTAATCGCTTGAGCGATTTCATCAAGACCGACACCTTTGGTTGCCATAGCGCTTGGATCAACTTGCACACGCACGGCATATTTTTGCGGTGCCATTACTTGCACTTGGGAGACGCCGCTAATCATGGATAAACGCTGAGCAATTAAAGTTTCGGCATATTCATCCACAGTCCAAATTGGTAAAGTCGGCGAACTGACAGCCAAGAACAAAATCGGCATGTCAGCCGGATTTACTTTCTTAAAAGTTGGCGGTGTCGGCATACCGGCTGGCAGCTGCCTACCGGCAGCCGCAATGGCCGCTTGCACGTCTTGAGCGGCACTATCGATATTGCGGCTTAAATTGAACTGCAGAGTGACCTGGCAACTGCCCAGAGCACTTGTAGAGTTCATCGAATCCAAACCGGCAATAGTGGAAAATTCTCGCTCCAGGGGAGTCGCTACAGAGGATGCCATTGTTTCCGGGCTGGCGCCGGGCATGCTTGCCGATACGTTGATTGTCGGAAAGTCGACGTTCGGCAAACTATTTACAGCTAAACTTTTATATCCCAACGCACCGAAGATCAAAATTGCCGCCATGACCAAAGTGGTCATGACCGGGCGGCGAATGAATATCTCTGAGACGTTCATCTTGACTCTTTATCGACTTGAGCTTGGGCTGCCGGATCTTTAGCGATTGCTACTGGGGAACCGGGTAAAAGTTGCATTTGTCCGTCAAGCACAACGGTCTCACCGGCTTGCAAACCTTCGGCAATCACCGTTTTTCCACCATGGTGATGATCTACTTTTACATAACGCAGATCGGCTGTCATATCCGGTTTGACAACAAATAAATACTGTCCTTTTTGTCCGATTTGTATCGCTTGGGTCGGTACAACTACCGCATTATGAATTGTACGCAAATACAAGAAAGCAGTTACATACTGCCCGGGCCATAAACCACCGTCTAGATTCGGCACTTTAGCCTTTAAGCTAATCATCCCTGTTGTCGGCTCAACCGTATTATCCAAAAAGCTCAACTCACCTTTTATCGGCTTAGAATCAGAGCTGGTCAAAATATCTACAGGCAAAATTTGACGGGCGTTTTGAGCGACAACTTCTTGCAGCTCTTTTTCCGGAATGGAAAAAGTGACATAAATTGG
Organism: Candidatus Obscuribacterales bacterium; assembly: GCA_019750335.1. GTDB lineage: Bacteria > Cyanobacteriota > Vampirovibrionia > Obscuribacterales > Obscuribacteraceae > JAIEPM01. The sequence goes on along the minus strand of JAIEOQ010000004.1, from coordinate 394,714 downwards.
TTTGACCTGATTGATTACAACCAGAGGAGTGTCGCTGTGCTGCTTGACCATATCACCTTGGTGCACTTGCAGTTTGCCGGTACGACCTTCAATCGGCGAACGTACTAAGCAATAGCTTAGCTCCAGCTTGGCATTATCGAGCGAAACTTTAAGAGAGCTGAGCCTAGCTTTAGCACTATCGATTTTTGCCTGATCGGCTTGAATGACAGCCTTTTGATTATCTAAAGATGCTCGGTCGCCTTTGAGCATAGCTACCATAGATGACGCGTTCGATCTAACTTGCTCTTCTTGATCCCGGGATACTGCCCCTTGTTTGACCAGATCCGAATAACGGCTCCATTGATTGCGCGCATAAGTTTCTTTAGCTTGATCGCTTTCTAGGTTAGCTTGCTGGCGGCGCAGCTCAGCTACACCGGTAGCCATTTCGGCTTCAGCTTGTTTGACCTCAGCATTACCCTGAATTAAAGCCGCCTGTCCTTGCTTGACTTTGTCCAAAAAAGGTCGCGAGTCAATTTGAAACAAAGGCGTGCCTTGCTGAACATAATCGCCTTCTTTAAATAAGACTTGAGTCACTTCGCCGTCAACCCGGGTACGAACAGCGACTGTTTGCATCGGTTCAACGTGGGCAATGGCTTTAATGCGCACAGGCATGTCCATGACCGTGCTTGGAGCAACCGTAACCAGAGTTGGCTGACGTTCTGTTTTTGCTTCCTTATTATTGAAGGGATTATTTCCGGAGAATAAAAAATAAGCAACAGGTAGAACAACAAGCAAAATAAGAGTCATAATCATGACCACAGTTGGCCGGCGTTTGGGCGCATTCTGGCTCATCTGCATCTCGGGCGCACCCGACTCCTTTTTCACAAGCATCCTGGTCTACTCCTGCACGAATGCATCTCTAAGCAAAGATAATCCTTCATAGATTATCCGCATTTTGCGCTCCGGCATTCGATTGAACACTTTTGCTAACTCATCTACGGATAATTTACGAACGATTTCATATTGAGCACGACCAAACTCGGTCAAGCTTAGTTCCACACAACGACGCTCTTGAGGATCGTCTTGTCTTATTACTAGTTTCTTTTGTACCATACGTTCGATCATCGAAGAGCTGGCAGCGTTGCTGACGCCAAGATAGTCGGCCAGCTCACTTAAAGACGAGCGCGGATGACGGCTTAAATAAGAAAGAGCACGAATTTGCGGAATCGAGAGATCGACATCAGTTTGACTACGCAAGCGGCGGCGAATGAAATGCAAAACCACAGGCATGGTTTCCATTACTTCAGCAGCGCAAGCTTCAGCTGTGATATCCGTCGAGAGCATAGTCTTCTCCCTTTACATTCTCTATTATAGCAAATTGTTAGCTCAGTTAACTATTAAGTCCGGAACGAGATATCCCGGACTTATGTACTGGTTTAGGCTTGTGATTTTTTTGACTTTACAGCGCTGTCTTACTTTACAGCCTATCCAATTTCAAGAGCGCATTTCAAGCATATTGCCTGATTCATAGCGGCGCAGACCGATATAAAAAGCAACTACGCCCAAAACAAACACAGCCAAAGCTCCAAGCATGCTGTAACTAGCATACAAAAGAGAGTTCTCTTTAAGCGCCTGCACCGGAAAATAGCTACAAAAACCAGCCGGAATAATTGTGTACAGAAAGAGTTTAGCTTGCCCGTCAAACAAACTTGCCGGATAAGTACTGAATGTGATCATGGCAAAACGCCATTGATCGCAAACATTCTCAGCATTACCCAACCAAAAAGCAAGACTGCCACTTAAAATGCTGAAACCAAGAAAAAGCACGGCAACAGCAAAAGTAAGAAAAACAAACAAGGCAAAATCACTTAAGCTGGGATGAACAAGCAAAAGGTAGGCGCTATAGCCGAACAGAATATCGCCCCATTCGGTAGCAGTTACTTTACCCAACAAAAGATGGGGCAAAAGAGCACGCGGATAGATGAGCCAATTGTCCAGCTGCCCGCGAGTAATAAGACCGGCCAAAGAGATAGCATTGCCGAAGCAAGCATGAGCCATACCAAAGCCGGCAGCCGAGACCGCCCACAAAGTGATTACATCATTTACGTTCCAACCTTTTAAGATTGGGAAGCGTGTAAAAAAGATTATCCAGAATACAAGCCATACAGAATCGTTCAAGAACATAGCAATCATTTGCGAAAGAAAAGCGCCCCGATACTCAAGATTAGCTTTGAAGCCCACAACTGTATAAGCTCCAGCCAAGCGAAAATAAGATTGTAGTTTTTTATACATTTTTAGTCACCATACACACATTCACACGCAGGTTCAGCCACACGCAGGTTCAGCCACACACACATTTAGCCACACACGTCCAGCCGCCATCACGCACGTTTAGCCTCCATTTACAAATACACGCCGCATGGCAGTTTGGAATACCCAATACACCGCTATGCCTATAACTAAAAGGGCTGATGTTTGTCTAAGCAAAAGCAAAGCAAACTCGGCAAGATCCGGTTTGACAAAAAGATGAGCCGGTCCATAAACAACGCTTGAGAAAGGAAGCCATTTGACTGCCGGTTGCAACCACTCCGGAAAGAGTTCAATCGGAATCAGCATGCCGCCAAAAATCATCAATATACGTGAATAGATAAGAGTCAGCCCGGCAGTGTCCTCAAGCCAAAAAGCACCTAAGCCAATCAAAAAATTGACAGAAAAATCAAGAGTGAAAGCTAAAGGTACCGACAATAAAAACAAAGCCAGACCATCCGCTCGAAAGTTTATTGGGCCGACGAAAATATAAGCGATTACTGAGCCGACCGCCAAATTCAGAAAGAAACGCAAAAAGCGTTCACCTAAATTTGTAAATAAACAAAAGAACGGATAGTACAACGGGCGAGTCAGTTGAACAGACAAGGCACCGGTACGTACATCTTGATCCACCAACCTGGCTACAGGCGGCGAAGAAAGGATAATTGCCTCGGTAACAGTGAGGTACCAGAGCATTTGAGCGAGGGTCAGCCCGCCCAAAGTTTTTGCTCCATTCTCACCAAAAGTCACTTGCCATAAGCGCAGAAATATAAACAAAACTACGCCTAGAAAGATCAAACGCCCCGATACTTCACTGAAATAAGCCAGGTTGGATCGCATTGCAATCCAAGCAACAAAAAAATATTTTTTTATAGCGTTCATATTTAATACCTTTGTTGCGGACTGTGCTTACTGCTGTAAATGTGCGCAATTACATCTTCAAGCGGCGGGTCTTCGATGGTTATATCGGCAACCTCACCAAGTTGCATAATTTGCGGCACGACAACACTAACCGGCGACACCGATGTATCGAGCTCCAGCTTGCATGAATGATCTGTGCGCTCAATTATTTTGGCACCATTTACATCGAAGCTTGCCGGACGATCGTGAAATGCCACCGTCAGCAATTTAGCCGACAAATAATCACGCCGCATTTCACCGACACTACCGTCAAGAACCACTTGACCATGATTGATTACAATCACACGCTCAGCTACGCTTTCGATATCACCAGCATCATGACTTGTGAGGAATACAGTAACTCCTTCATCGCGATTCCATTCACAGATCAAATCACGTAACTCTTGACGTGCAATTACATCAAGACCGATTGTTGGTTCATCCAAAAATACAAGTTTTGGTTTATGCAACAAACTAGCCGCAATTTCAGCACGCATTCTTTGCCCGAGGGAAAGCTTACGCACAGGCGTATTCAAGAAAGAACTCAATTTGAATCTTTCGATAAGCATATCGCGACGTATTTTGTAATCAGCCGGTGGCAGTTCATACACTTTAGCCAGCAGCTCAAATGTATCCCGCGGTGGCAAGTGATACCACAACTGAGAACGCTGTCCAAAAACAACGCCCATTTGAAAAGCGAGCTTACTGCGCTGGTCCCAAGGATTAAACCCAAGCACGCTTGCCGAACCGGAGCTTGGACGCAAAATACCAGTCAGCATTTTGATTGTCGTCGATTTGCCGGCACCGTTAGGTCCAATGAACGCCACCGATTGCCCAGCAGGAACAGTCAAGCTAATGCCATCCACAGCAACTATTTCTTTGCTGCTTCGCTTAAAGCCTGAGCCCTGCTTGACTTGAAAAGTCTTTTTTAATTGATCCAATTCAACGGCGTTCACAATTTTATCCTCAAAACAAAAAACCTCCCCATTCATTAGAGCGTGGGAGGCGGAGCTGTTTGCATAAAACGTCTAAGCGATAATCAATACAAAAACAGCAGCCTTCTCCCCTCGGCGGTAACGTGAGGAATTTTGACGGCTGGCATGTATAGACGATTAGACATAAATTCCATTGTATGGGTTCTAAAAACAATGTCAATGCAATATTAAGGACCTGTTGATGATAATAAACTACGCACTCCATAAAGAAGCCACCCCCCCACAGAAAAGAAAAAGGGAAAAAACTCACAGCACACACACAATCCTCATCCTCACCCCATCCGCCATCTAAGGAGAGAGCTCAACCGATATCGGTTGAGCTCTCTCCTTAGATGGCGGAGATTGAAGTTTATGTGCTCGGCTGGCACCTTTGAACTTTTTCTCTCTCAAGTCCGTTAAATAAAATAGATCTTGGGAAAAAGTATGCGACCAATCAATCGCTTCAAAAATTCGAACAACTCTTCAGCAAGCGAAAAAAAGATTCGTATTGCAATAGTGGAGTTTAATAAGCGATTTCCAACCGAAAAAGATTGCCTAAAAGAACTCTACAGAAGAATCTACGGCAAAAAACTTTTGAAGTGTCGATACTGCGGCAGTGACAATATCGAAAGGTTGCGCAGAAGCAGAATAGCTAAGTGTAAAAGCTGCTACAAGAAGCTATGGTTCACGTCTGGTACATTTTTCAACCGCATCAAGCTGGCAAAGCCATGGCTTATCGCGATTTGGTTGCTAGAACACCAGATCGTTGTTAGCTCTTCTAGATTACATAAAATCGCTGGTATCGCCCAATCTTCCGCTCTCTCTATCTTAAAAAAGCTGACAACGGTTATCCAAAGCCACATGGAAGAAGATACCCTAATTGCTTCTGCAGCTTTTAGCAGTATTTTTTGTAAACGCAGTCGCGAAACGCCAGCAAGAAGTCATCCTCAAGCAGAAGAGGATGACGAAAATAAAGAAGCGGAGGGAGAGGGAAGCGTAGGAAAAGGAAAAGGAAAAGAAGAAGAAGAAGATGCTGATGACGAAAACGACAAAGTTTTGACACCACAGCTTAAAGAAGAGGAGCGTCAAATTTTTGACTTGCTGTCAAACGAACCGATCTCATTTGACGCTCTTTGCAGACTAACACAAATGACCGCCGGTACAATGTCAGCGGCACTGACCATGCTAGAACTGAAAGGTGCTATTACCCGTCTCCCTGGTGAACGATACATTCGTTTTTCTACCAACCAAGAGGAAAAACCGACAATACGCAAAGCGACAACAGCCGCAGTAGCAGCGACAATAGCAACGACACAACAAAAACGCAATATTACAGACGAAACAAATAAACTTGTCAACGATTCGATTGACTTTATTCGCTTTAATTTTCATGGCATCAGCAGAAAATATTTGCAGAACTATCTTGCAGCATATAACTATAGCGCGGTCAGTCCAAAGAGACAGCCGAATTCACTCTTAGATCTATGTCTTCAATTCGGACAGCTCCAATATATTCATATTCTTGATTATGTCACACCGCCTCTGGTTAAACTTCAGCCAAAGATGGATTCAACAACGGTTGAATGAACACAATGAAAACATATACTGTATACTTCAAGCCATGGTAATAGCGCCTTACATGAGCGGCTTTCAAACCCTTTCAGACCCCATTCCAGAGTTAGTTTTGGAAGTACAGGGGAATCTTCCGCTTTGGCTTTCCGGAACACTTTTACGTACAGGACCAGCAAAATTCGATTTAGGCAAACAAACTGTCAATCATTGGTTTGACGGTCTTTCATTACTACAACGATTTTCTTTTCATAACGGAAGAATCACATACGCGGCAGATTTTTTACGAAGCGAAGCTTATAACAAAGCAGCCCAGGAAAAACGTTTGCGCTCCAATGAATTCGGCACCAATCCGCCTCTATCTTTGCTTGAGCGCTTAATGGCAGTTCTTACTTTGCCGAAGACTGACAACGGCAACGTCAATATCGCTAGATTGAACGATCATTATTTGTCCTTGACCGAAACACCTTTTCCCGTTGAATTCAATCCGCAAACACTATCGACAGTCAGTGCTTTTACTTTTGCCGATAATCTTAAAGGACAGATTACAACCGCCCACCCTCAATATGACTTAGTCGACGGATCGGCATACAACTTATTGACCAACGTTTCCACAACAAGTCATTATCAGTTTTACCATCTAAGACCTGGCTCCCAAAAGCGTCATCTAATAGCTTCACTGCCAGTAGCCCAGCCAGGTTATATTCACAGCTTTGCTTTAACACAAAGCTATATCGTGCTATTTGAATTTCCTTTGCTTTTAAACCCGCTCGAGCTTTTATTCTCTGGAAAGCCTTATATCGAAAATTATCATTGGCATAAGAATAAAACTACTCGTATTTTTGTCATCGATAAAACAAACGGTACTCTTGTATTTTCCAGTCAAAGCGATCCTTGTTTTGCTTTTCATCATGCCAATGCTTATGAAGAGAACGGTTCCATTGTTGTTGATTTGATTGCTTACGAAGATCCGGCAATCATTCAAGCTTTTTATCTGAATAAAGTTGGCAGCGCCAATATTCCCCAAGCACGTCTTAGGCGTTACACAATTTCGCCGACAAATAAAAAAATAGTCTGGCAATTCAAAACCGATTCGTCCCTTGAAATGCCAGCTTTAAATTCTGCTTGCTACGCCGGCCGCAAATATCGTTATCTTTACGGCGCCGCTCCCCACTTTCAAGGTGACTTTTTTAGCTCTCTTATAAAATTGGATTTGCAAAACGAAAACGAATTGTCATGGAGCGAGAAGGACATTTATACCGGCGAGCCAACTTTCATTCAAGCTCCGAACACTTCAATTGCAGATACATTAAATAATGAAATAGAGGATCAAGGTGTCATCTTGACTTTGTGCTTGGATACTAAAAAATCAAAATCGGTGCTTATAATGATTGACGCCCAATCTATGCAAGAGATCGGGCGAGCGTATCTACCGGTAACAATTCCTTTTGCTCTCCACGGGCAGTTCTTTCCTCACCAGTAATTCTTTCTTTACTAATAGTTTTTCCTCACTTGTTCTTACTTCAGCAGTTTTATTCTCACTAGTTCTTTTCAAATTTAGGAGATAGCAATGAAAGCAATAGTTATGAGCTTGTTGTGTCTTGTTGGCTTAAGCCAAGGCGCGTGGGCTGCCGATCAAGGACAATTAAAAGTTCATGTGGACGGTCTGAAAAACAACAACGGGGTTGTGCGTATCGCCCTTTATAATTCAGCTCAAGCTTTTAGCGAAGATAAAGGCGGACACGGGCAAGAAGCTTTTGCTAAAGAGATTGCGCAAATAAGCGGTAATCAAAGTGATTGTGTTTTTGCCAATGTACCTTACGGCAGTTATGCAATTAAGCTTTTTCACGACGAAGACAACAGCGGCAAAATTGTCACTAATATGCTCGGCATGCCTAAAGTTCAATTCGGCTTTTCCAACAATGCTAAAGGCTCTTTTGGTCCGCCGCCTTTCGACAAAGCTGCATTCAAGGTAAATTCAGCCGAAACAACGATGAATATTACGGTACAAAACTAGAAACGCTAAGCACATTAGCATTCACAGGAGCCGGCAATGCAACTTCATTGACGGCTCTTATTACTATGTCAGCTAAACGATCGACAAAGAAATGTTCGTGAGCACCGACAAAACGAACAGCTCGACCACCAAATTGACCTTTGAAACGTGAAAAGCGCGCATAAGCATGACCGGGCAAACCAAATTTGTCATAACCATAAAAGTCATAAATTTCGCAACCGGCTTTTTTAGCTGATTGAATAGCTGCCCATTGCACCGCATAACCAGCCATTAAATTACGTTTTTCATTACAGATACCACCATATAAATAAGTGGCGCGATTGCCATAAATGATCACCATTGCTGCTGCCAGAAACTGTCCTTCATGACCGGCAAGAAAAATACGACAAATATTTTGCGGACAAAGCGTTTGTGCCAACTCAACAAAGAATTGTTTGGGCTCTACTGAAAAATGATCTCGGCTTGCCGCTTCCGCAATAATTTTATAGAAATGATTGATCGCCTCAGGCGTGTCGAACTCTTGCACGGCAACGCTGTGCTTTTGCGAAAGGCGGATATTATAACGTCCTTTTGTTTTCATAGCTGCCAGCAGCTCATCTTCAGAAGGACCGAGGTCCAGATAAAGAGTATCCCGCGGGACAAGATCCACCGGCGCGCGCCCATAAGCTTGAATACAATTCGGTCCGGGCATTTCCAAACGCGGCTCGAAACGCATAGCCATTGCTTTGTAATCACCAGCGTTTTTTTCAATAGCTTCTTGCAGCAGATTCAGACATTGGCGACTCTTCAACTGATCACGCCAAGGCAAAACCGGTCCTTCCGGCGCAATTAAAATACCGGCTCCTTTATTATTAGCGGCCGTATAAAACAAACCGCCACCAATCAAGCGTTCTTCTTCAAATAAGCCTAAATGAATGGAAGCCAATCCTTGCTTACGCTTGAACTCAGCCCAGTGCAAGCTTTGCATAAAGCCGGCATGAGGATTCCCTTTTACTAGCGTCTCCCAATTTTCTCCTAGTACGGAGCCAGGATCGACGGTGCCTAACTGTACTACTTGCAATTGAGACATAATTGATACCTATTGCAGATTCGCCAGTAACTTATTTGCCACATCGATTTCACCAGGCAGAGTATCCAACTCTTTCTGAATCGAACTAAGCCGATGCTCGGTGCGCCTGATTGCTTGTTGCAAACGACGGTTGTTTTCCGGCTTCGGCACTACATCACCATCAACATTTGCTTGCTCGACACCACCTTCACTACCGGCTGAACCTTCATTACCGGCGTCATCTTCATTACTGGCTGAAGCAAGTTCAGCTTGAAGCTTTTGCAAGCGATCATTTCCTTCTTCTTGATCTTGAGTCAAGCTTGCTTTAGTTGCATCAGCATCTTTGACTAAGCTTGAGAGATATGAAACAACAACATTTTTAAAAGCTGTCGGATACGGAAGCTTGACTATAGTTTCACCATGGTAAGTAGTGAACTCTTTGCCGTTTAGATAAGCAAGAGAACCATCCGCTCTTTTGACAATCAAGCTGCTGCCGTCAGGTTTCATCCATGTACCAGCAAAGACTTCCATGGCACCGGGAGCCGGCGGTGCGGCTTGCGGCGGCAGAGTTTGCGGCACAGTACCTAAACTTTGACTAGCTTCGTTTAGAAGAACCACTACCGATTGAATGTTACGTACTTCATCGCCACTACTCTCGTTACCAGCTTGTCCGCCTGGCTCCCCTTGTCCATTCAACGAATTTTGCCAATTACCCGAAGACTGCTTGGACTGAGCTGCCGATTGCAAGCCTAAAGTTTGACGTTTAATTTCAGAAGACAGATGCCAAACCAAGGAGGGATCGTTAGCTAAAGTCATAACCGATCTGCCGGAGATTTGATCCATCACTTGAGTCGCAGCCGGCGTGATCATCAAATAAGCGTTATCAGTAAGTTGGACGGCAATCTTGCCATCAGGCAAAATGTCAGCATCAGGACCAAGTCTGTAATCAGCTCCGGCGGGCTTTTGCTCGGCAACTTGCGTTTGGCTTTGCGCCGGCGCTTCTTCGCCGTTCCAATTGTAGTTGTTCACATAACTTGGTTGATAATTGTAGTTCCGCGCTGGATAAAGACTACCTTCTTCATCCACACTTTGATTGCTCGTGTTCAAGTTCAGATTGACATAACCGGGTCCGGCGGCATAGAAAGGAACGCCCCACCCACCCCAGCCGCCCCAATAGCCGGTATGCCATGGACGAGCCCAACCGCCCCAGCGACCGTAGCCACCCCAACGGCCATAACCACGATTGCCCCAGCGTCCAAAATGATCGTAATGATGATCGAATCCCCGGTCACCGCGATTAAATCCTCGATCACCCCGGTCACCATGATCGCCGCGATCGCCACCGTGCTCACCGCCACGACCACCACCATGCTCCCCGTGACCGGCATGAGCACCATGTTCACCGCCATGACCGCCGTGCTCACCTTTGCCGTAAGCCGCATCCGGATAAGCAAGATTGCCGACAACAACAACCAAAGTTACGATAGTCATTACCCGGGAGCCAAGTTGAAGCAACGAGCGATAATCGCCTGCCCAGTCCATAAGCTTGTCGCGTAAAAGTTCAAGTTCAGTCACAAGCAGAGCCGGCAGCTCAGCCGCTCTTTTAAGCAAGCTGTGCACTAAGCCTGAAAGATCAATTCCTTCCAAAAAAGAAAGCGGACTAGCTAAAAAATCAGCGATCATTTTGCGTGTTTGAAATCGTCTTAAAGCCGGCATCAAGCTAAGCAATCGTTCAAGCAAGTCATCAGCTTGCATCGATTGCCATTGGCTTTCAAGCAACGCTTCACGTATTTCAAGAGGCAACACATGAGTGCCAACTTCAGCTTGAGGAACGACCAGTCCTGAAAGATCAAGACTTAAAGCATCAACAAAAGTATTGTTTTTAGTATCAGGCTCGTTGCCGTTATTCATATAATGCAAAAGAATATCGCTGCCAGCATGAGCCGGGTGAGCGTTTTCTCTTAAGGCAAAAACAGCGCTTGGAAAAACAAAAAGTTTACGCGCATGCTCCGGATCTTTGAGCATATAACGTGGCGTCGCTAAAGCTAAATCGTCGGCAAATTCAGCAGCTTCAATTGCGCGAGGCGCTGCAAGAATGAAACCCCAGTCGCGCCCATAACCAAGGGCAAAGAATGAGGGTTGAAAAATATGATAAGGACGCGGTGCCAAACCAGCAGCGTAAATACCGTTAAACACAGACCAGTAGGCTTCCGGTGTCGCCGATGGTGACAACACATTTATTGCCAGACTGCCCTCGTCAGCCGTAATTGCTTTTAGATTTTCATACCAATCGATACTGTGAAAACGACATTCTTCAATGGTTTGCGCAACTGTCAGATCGCAAACGATCAAATCATATTTTTTCCCGTCACTGGCTGCTTTTTCAACATAGGTCCAAGCGTCTTCAATATGACAATGCAAACGTGAATCATAAAGACTACGTTCGTTGTATGGCGCAAACTCAGTGCGCGCAAGTTCAAGCATCTCTTTTGAATAATCGACTAGGTCGACTTTAGTAACATCAGACGACTTGAGAATTTCACGTGCAGAAAGTCCGTCACCACCACCGATAATCAAGGCTGTAAGCGGATGATCCGGTTTACGTTTTTGCACAAGCGCCAAAGCTGGCAAAACAAGACATTCATGATATATACGCTCATCGCGACTATCGAATTGCAGATCTCCATCAATAAAGAGAGCCAGCGACCCGTCGTCTCTGCGATCAAGCGATATCGACATCTGTCCACCTTTAGCCGGAATATGAAACTATTTTAGGGGACCGAAGGCAATACGCATCCAGTTGACAGCCAGATTTTATGCTGGTCACTTGACTTGAATATATACTATTTATCGGACAGCGAAGTTAGCCTTCAATTTGGCGCAACAAATAATGAGCCAGGGCTTGTCCCACCAAATTGCCATTTTCAATTTCAATGCATGATTTGAGCAAAGCCAGTTTTTCGCTGTTGTCCGCCGTCAGCAACGCCAGGTCGCAAAGCAAACGACTCTTCACGTCAGGTTCAGCAGCCACAGCAATACCTTTTTCTAAAAGCGCTCTAGCTTCTTCTTTATTGCCAGCCAGTGCTTCAATCTTGCCGAGCTTCAAATAACATTCAGCGTAGTCGGGATATTTTGCCAAAGTCTCTTTACAAGCGCGCACTCTTTCTTCAACAGGCAGCTGATCGTTTAGAAACACAAGGGCCGATTTATAGACATCTTCTTGCATATGTCCGGCAGCCATTTGACGGGCAAGCCAAAGCTCAGAGCGAGTATTCTCCCAACCAGGACAAAGTTCTTCTGTTTTTTCGTAAGCTTTAACTGCTTCCTCAAATTTATTTTGATGCATAAAAACAGCAGCCGAATAATAGTGCGGCCAATAGTTCAAAGGATCAGCCTTTTTAGCAGCAGCAAATTTTTGCAACGCCGTATCCACATCAGTTTGTTCGGCAAAACCTCTACCTTCATCGCAAAGTTGCATGGAAAGCTTGAGTTCAGTGCGGCTGCGCATCGGCAGAAATTCGACTTTGTCCGACTGTACAACCGGAATATCGTTCAACTCAAAAAGTTCTTCACCAATTTTTACTACAGCACGCAAAGGCGGCTCGCCATTTTTAATCGCCCGCCCTTGATGGCGCCAGTTACTTGCCGGTATTAGCAATCCTCGTTCTTCAAGCACTTCGCTTAAGCGCAACGCATAGCCCGCGGCTGCTGCCGGATCCCCAAGATAACGATGTACTTCATAAAGGCTACGTAAATATTGCAGTACCGAATCGGAATCACGCTGCTCTTCAGCAAGAGACAAAGCGTCTTGCAAAGGCTTAATCGCTTTTGTTCCTTGAGCAAGTTGGAAAAAGCATTCACCGATACAACCAAGAGTTAGGGGACGTAAAGTTTGCATACCGACACTCGATGATTGAGCGCTTTTTGCTAAACATGATTCAAGCAAGGGTAAGGCTTGTTCATATTTGAGCTCAGCCATCAACTGCTCGGCTTCAGTCAAACGGTTGCGCCACTCGATTGTTTCAGGCGAATCATCAAGACCGGTCAGAATGGCGTGCAACTCGCCTTTCATTCGGTTGCGCAAAAAATAATTAGCAACTATCTGCAAACACCGTACATTCAATTGATAAGCTTCGTCGTCGGCACGCAAATCTTCCGAAGCTGATTTCCAATCGGCAAAATTAGCGAAGATCTCTTCTTCATGCTTTAAGCATAGAGTATCAAAATCAGTCAAATGATTGTTGATGATCGCGTCAAAAAGGGACTTTTTCACGACTGCCGAAGTTTCTTTAGCTTCGGTTTTATTGCCTCGTTTGAAAAGATCCATAATTTTCATCGTCAATTTTCAACCTCACAAACTCAATTTTGTAAAACTAAACGTTGAAACGGAAGTGCACTACATCTCCATCAAGCATCAAATATTCTTTGCCTTCAAGACGCATCAAACCTTTTTCTTTAGCTACCTTTTCAGTACCTGAAGTTACATAATCGTTGTAACCGATTACCTCAGCACGAATAAAGCCGCGCTCAAAATCGGTGTGGATGATTCCCGCACATTGAGGAGCAGTAAATCCGCTTTCAAAAGGCCAAGCACGCACTTCTTTTTCACCGGCAGTGAAATATGTTTTTAGACCAAGCAGATCGAAAGCAGCACGGATAAGTGTATTTACACCTGAATCAGAAACACCAAGACTGGCTAAATAATCTTTGCGTTCTTCCTCTGAAAGCGAAGCAAGCTCAGCTTCAATTTGCGCTGAGATTACAACAACCGGACGATTTTCTTCTGCGGCATGTTTTTTCAAAGCTTGGAAATGTGGATTCTCAGAAGGATTAGCTAACTGCTCTTCTTTAACGTTAGCTGCATACAAAAGCGGTTTAGTTGAAAGAAGCTGAAGCTGCGGCAGAATTTCTTTTTCTTCGTCTGTAAGTTTATTAAGATCGATTGGTTGTACCGCTTCAATGGCTGGCATGATTTTTTCAAAAATGCTGCACTCAATTGCTGCTCTTTTGTCACCTTGTTTCTTTTGTTTTTGCAAACGATCCAATCGTTTTGTGATTGAAGCAGCATCGGCCATGGCAAGCTCGATATGAATAGTTTCCAGATCGCGCACTGGGTTGACCGCACCATCGACGTGAACTATATTTTCATCCTCAAAACAACGCACTACATGCACAATGGCATCGACTTCACGTATGTGCGAAAGAAATTGATTACCTAAGCCTTCACCTTTGCTAGCACCACGCACCAAGCCGGCAATATCGACAAACTCAAAAGCTGCCGGCAAAACAGCTTGCGGCTTAACCAGCTCGGTCAGTTTAACTAAACGCTCGTCAGGCACTTTGACGATGCCGACGTTTGGTTCGATAGTACAGAAAGGATAGTTAGCGCTCTCAGCCTGATATGACGAAGTAAGAGCATTAAACAAAGTCGATTTGCCCACATTTGGCAGACCAACGATACCAGCTTTAGGCACGCGCAACCTCCAATTAAATACGGCATCGACAGCCGCCTGATGACAACCGTCAAAAACCAGCGCCGAAGCATTTCAAGATATCATAAAACAGAGCAAAACATTGATGAAATGCCCGTTAGCTAAGGCTCTTCTTGCTTATCAAAGCGCTCAGTCAGCTGTTCAAGAAGATCTTTGCTTGTTGTATAAGTCAACTTATTTTGCGGGGCTTTCACCATAGTCCCAGCCAACCACTTTGCTTCCTCAAGCTTTTTCTTAAGTTCAAGTTTAGGCGGATGAAGCTCCTCGGCTTGAGACAGACGCCATTGATTACGCATTTCAATACCGCCATTGATCACAGCATTAACCAGAAGACGGCAAGCCGGAAGCAAAAGAAAAAGAATGCCGTAAGCAAGTAAAAAATCAATCAAATAAACAAAATCATGCAACAAATGAATTGTTGCCACATGACGAAACAACCACCAACTGCCGGCAAAATTTATAAGAGCCAGCATAAAAACAAAAAAGAGCGAGCTTGCCGGATAAGCACTGAATTCAAGCTTACGCTCCTCAAGAAAAGGTTCAAGTTTTTCAGGCTGTTTATTCAAATGAGCGCCACGCAAGCTTTCAAAAACATAGACTATGTTTCCTGATTCGGTAACTTCAGGGCTGCCATTAAAACGTTGCAGTACTTTCAACACACCGGCTTCAGGATTTAGCTCGGGATCAAGATAAGGCGCCAGCTGTTCTTGAACAACTAAATAATTATTGGCTTTAATCGTTTGCGCAATATAGTCCCAACGACGTTCTTCCAGATTGTAGTTGGGGTCGCCGTCACCAAAAAGAAAAGAGAAACATTCAAGTAAGAAATTTCCTTTTTTTACTTGTTCTTTAAGCCGTGTATGTTTAGCCGGCACACCGTATTTCTCTATGCGCCGATCGTGATTAATCGTATAGTTCCAATTGAATGCATCACCAATCGGTGAAATATCAAACCAACCATCACCTAAGCTAAGATCAC
Organism: Candidatus Obscuribacterales bacterium; assembly: GCA_019750335.1. GTDB lineage: Bacteria > Cyanobacteriota > Vampirovibrionia > Obscuribacterales > Obscuribacteraceae > JAIEPM01. The sequence continues at coordinate 379,449 of JAIEOQ010000004.1, read as the reverse complement.
CGCCACCGCTATTATCGTTAAATAAAGCAGCGACAATAATCACAACAAAAAACAAAATAACAATCAAAATGGAAAGAACAAGCATGACTCCAAAAGAGATCCGCAAAAGAAAAAAGGCAGCTTGACCTAAAGCAAATAAAGAGTCCTGTACAACTGCTGCATATCCGCTTAAAACATAAGCATTCTGAAATCCCGGCTTAAAACAGTAAGTAATTTGTCCCGCTTCTGAAACTTCAAGTACGGCACCGGTGCGCGCAGCAATTTCATTAAGACGGCGCTGGACGTCAAATAAAGAAGCGCCGGTAGCTGAAGCCAGATCAGCTTGGCTTACTCTTAAACCCAGCTCGTTTATGACAGCAAGGGTTTTGGGAACGGACAGCTCATTTTCAGAAGCCATGGCATCCTTCAGATTATGCTCATAAAGATATACCCAAAAGACTACTCATTTATTGTAAAATTCACAGCCACACTATATTGACGAGGTTTACCATGGTATTAACTTATTCGACAATGTTGCCCCTGGGAACCAAAGCACCGGATTTCAATCTCCCCGAGGTAGTTACCGGCAAAAAAGTAACTCTTGCCGACTATGCTGCCAAAAAAGTTTTGCTTGTCATGTTCATCTGCAAGCACTGTCCTTATGTAGTCCATATTAAAGACGAATTAGTGCGCTTAGGTCAGGACTACACGAATAAAGATATCGCTATTGTCGGTATTTCAAGCAACGATGCTGGCTCATATCCCGACGACTCGCCTGAAAGCTTGAAAAAATTTGCTCAAGAAGTAAAACTGCCTTTTGCTTTATGTCACGATGACAGTCAAGCCGTAGCTAAAGCTTATACAGCAGCCTGCACACCGGACTTTTTTCTTTTCGATGACAAACGCAATTTGATCTATCGCGGTCAGCTGGATGACAGCCGCCCAGGTAATAACGTTCCATTAAGCGGCAAAGATCTACGCCAAGCAATTGATAAAGCCTTAGCTGGCGAAGAACAAGCCGCCGAGCAAAAACCAAGCACCGGCTGCAATATCAAATGGAAAGCCGGAAATGCACCGAACTATTTCGGCTCTTAGGTAAAAACCAAAATCGCTTATAATCCAAGTAGGAAGATTAAGCGAGAATAGTCATGTTTAGAGATCGCCTGCACGCAGGAAATCTTTTAGGCGAAGCCCTAAAAAAAATCTTGACTCAAAACGGTAACGACCTCGATACCGTAATCATTGCTTTGCCTCGAGGCGGAGTACCTGTAGCGCGCCAAATTGCCGAGAATCTGAGCGCACCGCTTTCTATTCTTGTTTCCAAAAAAATCGGTGCACCTTATCAACCCGAACTTGCTCTTGGCGCTGTCTCTTCAACCGGAGTGGTTGTTCTAAACGAGACACTGGGCATAATCAACGACCAAGTTCATCCTTACATAAAAACAGAAAGCAATCGCTTAATTGACGACACCAAAACTTTGCAAAAACGCTGGCTCGATCAAGCCGGTCTAAGCGAAAATCAAGATCTAAAAAACAAGCAAGTAATTTTAGTTGATGACGGTGTCGCAACCGGCATGACTACTTTAGCTGCTTTGCGTAGCTTAAAAGAGCTTGGCGCTTTACGCACAATATTAGCGACTCCGATTATCGCCAGCGATGCGCGCAAGCGATTGGAGAATGAATGTGACTTGATCGTCGGCTTAGAAAATCCGAATGATTTTGAAGCTGTCGGGCAGTTTTATATGGACTTTCATCAAGTTGACGATACTGAAATGATCAAAGCTTTGACTTGGAACTGAACGGCTTAAGTCGAGTCTCCAGTACAGAATAAACTGGAGGAAATGTTATGCAACCTGCAAACAGTCATTCAGCTGACCAACTAAACGCTTTATTGCAAGGCGAGATGTCGGCAGTGGAAACTTACGGACAAGCTTTGAATAAAATCGAAGACCCCGAAATAAGACACGAATTAGCTGAAGCACGCGATTGTCACGCCCGACGAGTTGATGTGTTAAAAGTAAAAGTTGCTCAATTAGGCGCTGAGCCTGCCGGTTCATCCGGTGCTTGGGGAGCATTTGCTAACGCTATGACAACAGGCGCTACCGTACTTGGCGACGGAGCGACCATCGATATATTAGAAGAAGGCGAAGATCAAGGATTGGCTCAATATCGCTTACTTCTTGAAGAACCGGACGCTATCGTCCATGAAGTTGCACGCCAACTTTTGCCACGCCAAGAAAGCACTCATAACATGATGTGCAGTTTGAAGCATCGTTTTCATTAAAACCGCATGAGATGCAAGGATCTGCGTCCTTCTTTTTTAACGATTAAAACAAAAGAGAGCGAGTGTTAAACCCGCTCTCTTTTGTTTTGATTTGCCTACTTCCTAAAGAGCTATGTAGCTATAGGTAGCGGCAAGCTCTTTATCGCCTTGGTTAGATTCGGATTGCATATCGCTGGCAATACGATCATAACTGCGTAAAATGCTGCTTACTTCTTCATAATAGCCAAGCGTATCGGTTTTACGATCCTCTTTGACATATGCACCGGCAGCTTCATTTTTGCGCAAAGCAACTCGTCTGTCATCCACAGAATTGATTCGCGAAATAAAACCGCTGGCTTCAGAAGCTGAAAGCTGACCGCGAGCTTGTTCTACGGTAGCACGAGCAACTAAATCATTGCGACGATTAACCAATTCATCATGCATCGGATTGACTTTAATGGTGGTCACTTCAGTAGTGACAACGCCTGGTACTACAGCAACAGTTTCTTTAATGATTGTTGCGTGTCCGGCTGGATTGATTTCAACAAATACCGGCTGAGCACCGATAGTGGTTGTTCGATCTGCGGAACTGACTACTACTGTATCCGAACCACGAAAAGCGCTTAACGGCATAGTAACCACTTTGCCGAAGAAACGGCCAACACCTAGCACTGGGCTAAAAAATGAGCTTTTTGTCGTAGTTGTAGTTGTGGTCGTTGTATCAGCAAACGCCGGCACACCGACCATAATTGTTGTGGCCAACGCCACCAAAGCCAAAGTTTTCTTCATTGTTATAATCCTCTTGCGGGTCTTTTTGCCCGACGCAAATCAGTCAAAATAAGTTCCGAAAATTCTTAAAGCCAAAACTTTTAGCTGTCCTTAAAAACACTTTCGTCCGGAGCAGCATGAAAAACCTGATGATGGATAGGCTCTGTTGTCACCACTGTTTTTGTTGTTTGCGGTACTTGACGATTGCCTTTTTCTTTTACAGTTTCAACAGTAGTTTTGGTTGGCTCCACCGCTGACGGAATTTTACGCTGTGTCCAAATAGCAATACTGAGCATTAGAGCAGCAAATAAAATAGAGAGGCTTATATTTTGGCCAAGGGTACTAATTGAATCGCGCAAACTGCCAACTTCATTTGTCAAACCCCAAACTTCGTTTTTAAGTAAATTGACTGAGTTACGAAAATTATCCATAGAAGTTGGAATGCCTATTAAAGGTTGGCTCATATCGGCTAATGGTTTGGCGATACTGCGCAACGGCGCATTCAAATTATTCAAAGGTTGTTTTAAGTTGCTTAAAGGCAGCTTTAAGCTGTTAATCGGCTGGCGTATGTCGCTTAGCCCGTGACCCACTTGGTTCAACGGTTTTTGCAACTCATTAATCGGTGTTTTTAACTCTTGAATCGGTTCTTTTAATTCTGAAATTGGCTTTCTCAACTCTGATACTGGCTGTTCAAGTTTTTGCAAAGGTTGACTCAAGTTACGTAAAGGACTGCGCAAACGAGCGAGCGGGTCACGTAATGATTCAAGTGGCTGGCTTAAACGATTAATCGGTTCTTGCAAATTACCGATTGGTTCGCGTAAATCTTCAAGCGGTCCTTGCAACTCCTGCAACTCGCGTTCAGTGCCCCGCATCGGTGAAAAAGGGGTCATTAGAACATCAAAAAAACTTTCTTGCCGTCCGCTTTTAGAAACACCAGACTTAAGGGGCTCTCCGGTTAAATTGTCCGGTTCGGCACAAAAACCTGAAGAGCATCCTAAATAGATGCCGACAATCAGCAATGTAATCCATAGGCTACGAGTATTTAGCATTAATAAGCACGAGGAGGTAACAAAAGGGTGACGGGAGGGTCTCCGATTTGTTCCAACCTGAGCTTAGACTAAGGTAACTGGTGTGCAACCAGCCAGCGTATGGCACGCGGGACCATCCATTCTAATCCCGGGGTTTTTTCCGGGTGCGGACTGATACCAATAACGCGACCCTTACCGTAACTGCCAAGCACCATGGCCGGTGCATCTTTCATCACGCCAACTTTACCGCCGGGTGCTACTATTTCACCGCGATAATGAGCTAGAGAAGTGACATTCGCCGTATTCTCCCGATATTTCAAAATCGGTCCATTGTGATAAACCACATGAATCAGTTTTTTATCCGTGCCAAAAATTTCCATGCCACGCTCAGTAAGCTCTACAGGCAAAGTGGCGTGCCCACGCCGCCAATGACTGCTGTCGGCAACTTTCATCGATAACAGTCCTAAATATTCAGCCGAAGAATCAGTAGCCAGATAACAACCGGCACAAATTCCAATATAACATCCGCCAGCTTCAACAAAACGGCGTATCTCTCGTCTTCCGGCTGCAGTAAGACTACCAGCTTCTTTTTTCGCTGAGCCGCCAGGCACTAGAATCAAATCAAAATCTTGCAAAGAACCGTCACGAATATCATCGCCTGTCACTGTAACCATTTTGATATCTTCTTGAGTGCTCAAAGTCTCTTTTAGTTGCGGACGTAAATGAGCACCGCGATCTATATAAACAGCGACTCTGATTTTTCCGGCTTGTTCAGCATAAGCCGGTATGGCAACCAGTAACAAAACAAGTAAAGAAGCGATTACTCTCATCGAGGCATATATCCGTTATTTGAAGTATAAAAGGATTGAAAAACAGCGTTCAGATCGTTGCGCACCGAATTCCATTGATTGGAGATATCGGGAGTTACACTTGCTTGAATTAAGTCACGATCGATATTTTGAGCAGCTGCATTAAGTTGTTGCAACTGATTTTGCCTGACGGGGTAAGACATACCAAAAGAAGTTCTTTGCGCTTGGCGTAAAGCTTGTTGGAAGTTTTGCAAATCCTGACAAAGTTGAAATTCCGGAGTACCTGAAGCCGGCATCCAGCGTCCACGCATTTGCAAAAAGCTGGTTACTCTTTTGATCAAACGGTTAGTACTTCGTTCGGCACTGTTCAAAGCTGACGACATTGATTGGTTGTTGCTGTTGCCGAAATTATTACCGTAGCTGGAATAAGTAGGCAAAGGTTGATTATTTCCCGGAAACATTTGATTACCAGGAAACATTGGATTTGACGGCATCATCGGATTCATCGGGTTTGTGGGCATCATTGGATTGATACCGGCAAAATTAGAGATCATGCCCGGTTCCGAATCGTAAAAATTATTCATGGTGTTTGCGCCGCCAGGCATATAAAACGCTTGGTTGATCGCCATCATGTCACCTTGCACTTGATTCCAACTGGAAAGTACTGTTGGATTCGGACCAACCTGATTGATCAGTTGACCAAGATTTTGAGCCTGACTTTGTAATTGTTGTAACTGAAATTGCATGGTGTTGAAAGACTGAGAGCCATTGTTTTTAGCTGTCAGATTCACCTGTTGCTGGAATGACTGCAAAGCTTGACAGAGCTGCATATCTTTTCCTTGTGGCGCCGGCGCCCAACGTCCGGTCATCTGCAAAAAAGAAGCAACATTTTTTACTAAAGTATCGGTGTGGGATTTAGCATTGTTCAAAGCTGTATTCACTTGCTGTCTTGGGCTTGCAGCCTGAGCAAGCGGTATGGCAAGAGCTAAAGACGCCGCCATAAACAAGTTATACAAATATTTTTTGCTCGACATAGCCAATAATCACCCCAGCGTTAATCACAGCTGGATTTTATCGCAAAGAATAAACAGCATAAAGACCATCTACCGCAGCAAATGGTCTTTATGACTGTAGATTAAACTAAGGACTATTGAATGTCCGGTCCTGGACCTTCTCCACCACCGGGAGGTCCACCATTCGGTCCGCCGCCAGGCATTCCACCGGGTCCGCCTTGACCGCGCATACGGAACTGACCACCCATTCCGCCGCCTCCACCGCCAGGTCCGCCACCTTGCTGACGCTGAGCCCGTCTTTGTTCCATAAAAGCTTTCATTTGGTCTTTTTCGCCTTGATCAAGCTGACCATTGCCGTTGGCATCGAAACGCTGGATCATCCGTTCGCGGAACTGACCGCGCATACCGCCGCCACCGGGTCCACCACCGCCTGGTCCACCGCCACTACCGGGTCCGCCGCCGCCCATTCCGAAGCGACCACCGCCGCCTCCGCCGCAACGACCACCACCACCGCCGCCCCCAGGTCCACCTGGTCCGCCTTGTCCAAAATTACCCTGTCCTCCAGGTCCTTCCCCACCGGGTGGTCCCTCTTGAGCAAAGCTCGGAGAGATGGCCACAATAGTAAAACTTGCCGCCACCAGGAGCTTTTGAACGTTTTTAGACATAAATTGTCCCTCGCCGTTGATACCCGTATATCTCTATATACGAATTAGGTGCCCGGATAGTTCAATAAAAACGCCCCTGATTTCGAATTTTTAAAATTTATCGGCAAGAGTGCCAGCCCGTGGTCCTTTTTCAAGCCAATTGGCAACAGAAGAGACGACAAGTGGATGAACCTGCGGGCGACCAATAATCATATGTCCGGAATCAGGCAGACTGACAAAATATTTGTTAATTGACGGTGCACTTTCAAATACTTTTTGGGCTGACCGATAAGTAACCACTCGATCTTTTTCTCCTTGCAATACAAGCAGAGAAATATTCGGATTTAGTTTTTTCACAAAGCGACGATTTTTAGTAACGGCCGCATTCGCTTTAAGTATTTCAATTCCGGAAAGAGTCGGGCGCGCTTCCGGATCTTGCAAAGTAATTTCAACAATTGCCGGATCTTCGCAAGCATATTCACGCTGATAACGAGCCATATTTATTTGACGCCAGGGATTAAGCAGGCAACGAAAGAAATCGCCCAGCACCCAACTTATTTTATAGTGTTGGCGCTTTGTTCCACCGCTGCACAGAACCACACCTGTCACCATATTTGGTGCACTAACAGCTGCACGCAAAGCAACAGAAGCACCGGCGCTTTCACCAATCAAATAAACAGGTAAATCTGTACCGTAAGCTTGACGCAGTACAAACAAAAGTTTTTGGATATCTAACGCTGATTCTTTAAAGTCGCAAGTGTAACCTGGTGAATGCTTGTGTTTGCGCCATTCGCCATGACCGCGCTGAGTAACACCAAACACGGCATATTCTTTTTCAGCTAAATTAGAAGCAAATTCATCCAAACTGTAAGGTCGCTGAGTTAAACCATGAACCAAAAGAACAATTGCTTTTGGCTTTTTTAAGTCATCTTTTGCCCAGTAAGAAACCGGCAAACTTGCCTGAACTCCCTCAGAATAGTTACTCTGATAAAGAACAGCCGCTCCTGCTTGAGCTTGACAAACGCTCAACACAATAGCAAGTGAAACAAAGAACTTGATCCACATAGTCCGCGCACTCTCGATATTTCATCGAGGGCTAGGACAATGTATGAATCGAATTAGTTCCCTTGTTGCCACTCCGGATGTTTAACAAAGATCTTCATTGCTGCATCTTGAGCTTTAATTGCTTTTTCCGGTTGACGGATCAAGTTGTAAAGCTGTCCTTGCCTATTATAGAGATACATCAAGAGTCGCTCATTTTGATTTTGAGCAACTTGATCATCGGCTGGCGTTTTTTGTGCCTTAAGCAGATCAATGGCTTGTTGATAATGTAACTCCGCATTTTTAATGTCTTCGTCACCAATTTTTGTAGCCAAACATCTTTCAGCAAAAGCCAAATCACCAAGCATCTTTGCCCGTTCTAGCTTATCCGAATCACGCCCTTCAAGCTCTTTCAGAGCTGTATTGAAATTGCTTTTGGCTGCTTTCATGTGTTCTAAATGGCTTTCTTGCTTGTTATCCATGCGCATGTATTGATCGCCCATGAAAAAATGGTTCTCAGCAATTTTTCTATAAATATCAGCTTTAACTTCAGGAGTACTTGCTCGCTTCAACTGCTCGGCAAATACTTCATCAGCAATTTTAAGCTGGTGTTCAATAATCTGCATTTGGCGTTCTCGAGTAAGCCCACCCATATTTTGCAGTTCATCTAAACTAGGCTCTTCTCCCTCTGATTTTTCCTCTGCTTTTTGAGCCGGCAGATCAGCTTGAGCAAGCAGATTATCTATATCGGCTTCGTCATTTTGGTTTTTACGCGCAAAAAATCCCTGGTCATTTTTATCCCAGCCTTGAGCTGAAAGTTTTTGACTTGATTCTTTATTTGCTGCTTCGCTCACAGCCTCAAATTTTGAGTCTTGAGCTGCCCGGGCATCGGAACTTACCGCCATAAGAAACCCCACCTAGCCATATATAAATGTCATTGTGTTTAAAACGACTCAGCTTGTCAGCGGTAAAAATACGCAACTAAGATTAAAGAGATCTATTAAGCTGGTTTTGTTTTTTTAGCCTGAGGGTTAACTTCCATACCGTCACGCAATACAACCGTATTTGTTGAAGTTGATGAGATTTTTTCGCCCGGTAAAACTATGCCGATTAAATTCAAAGGATCAGCTGCAGAAAGCACAAGTATTTCCGATTCAGGTTGACGGTGGCGCGAAGCACGCAAAGACTCCACCGCTTCAGGCAAAGCAAACTGTTCGCCGCTAAAGCCGGTGACAAATCTACCACCGCGTACTTCGCCACGATCTTCAAGACGGCGGAATGTAATTAAAAGCTCGCGCCAGCGCGGGAATACACTTTCACGCACAAGCAGATCACGAAAAACAACGCCATAACGGCGCAAATACATCCAGCAGATTGCTTCCAATTCGGCCCCGCGTTCCACTTCATTTATATGGAGCAAAGACCAGCGCCCGCTGCTGTGACGCGGACGTTGAAAACGACCGTAACCGTCGCCTAAACGACGTTTGCGGTCAATTAATGCACGTAAATTATCGAAACCGTCGGCAGTAACCAAGCCAGCAGCCACAAGCTCCCATAGAGCTCCTTCGATTTCGGACATCAAACGTCCGCTGCCACGCACTATATCGGCAAAGAAGCTCGCTCCTCTTTGACGCAAATACTCTTTGACAGCAATAGCTGCATTACTCAAACCTTGGTTGTCATCTGATTTTGCCGGATGTTGTGGATTCATCCAATCACAATCGGCACGCACAAAAAAAGCAATCGGAGCGTTGCTGGTCGGTGTCACACGACGCCGTTTGCGCCCGGCGGCAACCGGTTGATCAAGTGTTGCCGGATGCGGTGAAAGACGACCCCAACCAACCTGACCGGTCAAACAAAGTTTATCCAAAAATTCCGGCTCATAATTTTTGACCCGTCGAGCAAGAATTTGATGCTCCCAAGCACTTACCGGCACTTCAAAACCTTGCAGCTGACGAATAATCTCCAGAGTGCCACGCTCGTCGCCGGCGACTTGCGAACCGGCAGCTACATGTTGCCAGTGAGTAAGCCAACGCATAAATTGAGCTGAAGTTGCCGGTTCGATACTTTGACGTAAGGCGCTTACAGTCAGACGGTGAATCCGAGCTAAAAGCCGTCGATCACACCATTCAAGCTCTTTCACCCCAAGTCTGAATTGCCCGCGCAAAACAGCACCGGTAGCCTCCAACATCAGAAGAGCTTGAGCTATTTCAGCTTGATCAAGAGCAAATAAAGAAGCAAGCTCACTTGCTGTAATCGGACCGCTTACGGATAACCAGCCGCGCAATAAAGAAAGCAATCTTTCAGCTGGATCGTCTTTTTCAGGCAGATCCAAATCGGGCAATTCATTTAAATATTGCGCTTGAGGATAAATAGCAGCAAAAACTTTTTTCTTTTCGGCAGCAACAAAAAATATTTTGTCATTAGCAATTACTTTTGCCGCCCGTCGCTCAGCTTTGAGTTGATCGAAATATTTCACCCATTCATTTTTAACCACAGCCGACTCAGGCAAAACAATTAAAGTTTGCAACAAGTCATGCAGTTCATCATGATCGCGCACATCAGGCCAAGCTTCATCCTGCACTTGTTTGACTGCCGCCGGATCCAACTGCCCAACCTCTTTCATTGAATCAGGCAAGACTCGCCGCATTTCAACTGCTCGAGCACGACGTTCTTCAAGTGGCGCATCATCAAGATAAGCATATGGATTAGCGTTAAGTATTTCGTGAGAGAAAACCGAAGGCACCGGTGTATCAACCGAAAGCGTCTTGATTCGCCCATCACGCAAACCGGCAATCACATCGCTCAGACCTTCAAGATCAAGCGCTTCTGTCAGTACGTCTTTCATCACTTCATTAATAAGCGGATGATTAGGCAGCTCGATATCACCAGGCAAATTATCCTGACAAGCTGCAGCATCAGGAAAAACAGCCGCTAAAAGATCGTCTGCTTTCAAGCGTTGCAGATAAGGCGGTACCTTTTTGCCGCCTTGAAAACGCAATAAGGCAAGAGCACGTGTTGCATCCCAGCGAAAGCGACTGGTAAAAATCGGCGAGGCTAGAACTGCCTGTTCAAGTATGTGCTTAAGCGATTCCGGACTGAGAAAAGTAAACACGTCGCTTAAAGGGAAGCTGTGTTGTTCGGCAAGCGAAATATTCAAACCATCATCGGTAGCTGCAGCTTGCAACTCAAAATTGAAAGAACGGCAAAAACATTTGCGCAAAGCTAATCCCCAAGCTTTATTTATCCGTCCGCCGAAAGGCGAATGAATGACAAGCTGCATACCGCCGCCTTCATCAAAAAAGCGCTCGGCGATAATTAGATCCTGCTGCGGGACGGCACCAAGTACTCGTTTTCCTTCAAGGATATATTCAATCGCTTGTTCAGCACCGGATTGATCAAGACCGTATTCAGTTTGCAAAATCCGCATAAGTGCGTCCGGATCTTTTGCTTCACTGATTAAAAGACGCAATTTAGCTACTTGAAGCGAAAGCTCAGGCGTGCGCGACGGACCTTCCCCTAACCAGAATGGCACTGTCGGCGGTGCACCATGAGCATCTTCAACAATTACACGCCCGGCAGCCGATTCCACTCGACGAATTCGCCAGGAGGCATTGCCTAATAAAATAATGTCGCCACCGTTACTTTCAATGGCAAAATCTTCGTCAAGAGTGCCGACAGTCAAACCGTCCGGTTCAGCAACTACTGTATATAACCCGGTTTCAGGGATGGCACCACCGCTGGTTATTGCTGCCAAACGAGCACCGCGCCTACCTTTAAGAACCTTATTCACACGGTCCCATAAGAGATAAGCTCCGTAACGACCACGACGAGCTGATATACCTTCGGCAAGCATCTCTAAGACTTCATAAAAAGTCTTTTTGTCCAAGTTAGCATAAGGCGAAGCAGCAGTTACAGCTTCATACAAATCATCTTCGCTCCAATCAGTAGAGCTGCACATGGCAGTTATCTGTTGGGCAAGAATATCCAAAGAACATTCAGGAATAATGATTTTGTCTAGCTCACGTGTCTCGATTGCTTTAACTAAAGCAGCACATTCCATAAGCTCGTCACGTGTTGTCGGAAAGATTCGCCCTTTAGGTACAGCACCGCGCCAGTGACCAGCTCGACCGATACGCTGCAAAGCAACAGCAATCGAACGCGGTGAGCCTAGTTGGCAAACAAGATCGATAGCACCGATATCAATCCCAAGCTCAAGAGACGCCGTAGCCACAAGGGCCTTCAACTGCCCGCTTTTCAATCTTCGCTCCGCACTCAAACGCAGCTTGCGCGACAAACTGCCATGATGCGCAGCTACCGCTTCTTCGCCTAAACGTTCAGCCAGGTTCATGGTTACTCGTTCGGCAAGTTTGCGTGTATTGACAAAAATAAGGGTCGATTTATGGCTTTGGATAAGCTCCGCCAAACGATCGTAAGTTTCGCCCCACTGTTCGTTGGATGCCACTGCTCCTAGTGGCATGCCCGGCACGGCAATAGCAACGTCAAGCTGACGTTTATGTCCGACATCGACAATCACCGGCTGCGGGCGGCGACTGCCCGCCAGGAATCGAGCAATAAGCTCAATTGGTTTTTGCGTTGCCGAAAGACCGATTCGCACTGGCGTTTTTTTACACAGATGCTCCAGTCGCTCAAGGGATAAACTTAAATGAGCGCCCCGTTTATCATCAGCAACAGCATGAATTTCATCAACAATGATTGTTTGAGTTGAGCTTAAGTTTGCCCGACTTTTTTCAGCCGTCAATAATATATATAAGGATTCAGGTGTAGTCACTAAAATATGCGGCGGACGCTTGAGCATCGCCTGGCGTTCTGAAGCAAGAGTGTCGCCTGTGCGCACTGCAGTACGAATGCGTTGCATAGTTATACCCTGACTTTCAGCCAGAGCTAAAATTTCGGAAAGCGGGTCATCCAGATTGATTTGAATATCGTTGCTTAAAGCTTTGAGCGGTGAAACATAAACAACTTCTGTTTTATCCTCAAGCTTACCGGCGACAGCCTTGCGTACAAGCTTATCGATACAAGCAAGAAAAGCAGTCAGAGTTTTACCCGAACCGGTAGGCGCTGAAATAAGTGTCGTTTGTCCGGCAAGTATATGGGGCCAACCGGCAAGCTGGGGTTCGGTCGGACTGCCAAAACGCGCTAAAAACCATTGACGCACAAGGGGGTGCGCCCAGTCCAAGGAGAGCATTTTTGCCGAGGCGGATTTAGACATAACCTAATTCTAATCGCTAACCGGCCGAATTTGACACAGTGCCGCCAAGGTCCTAACATCAGGAGGTTTGCGAGCCGGCTTGTGAAGTCAACAAAATACATCATTTTTATTGCCGCCCTGGTCTTCTCTTCAAGAAGCGCAGTTGCTACGCCCCTTGAGCTTGAACAAGAGAAGCTTAAGCTGGCAGGTTTACCGACCCATCCGCTTACAGCCCACGAAAGCCAGCTGCATATAACAAAAACGCTTTCGCCTGACGCTCGCACTTTAGCCTCACAAATGGGCATCCTTTCTAGTCTTGAAGAATATGTTCGTCTGCGCGGCGAGAACAAGAATTTAGCAGTACAAAATCAACTCAACCTTTTGAATCTACGCCAGACTTTGCTTGAAGAGATATTGACAATCTCTTTGACCGTACGCAGCACCTGCAATCGTATCGATCGTGAGCTGGCCGATACTAACCAAGTTTTAGCTTATCAAGCCGAGCGTCGAGATCGAGCTGTACGCTTAAACACTTATGCCAACTTTCTTTCTGGCGGCGTTAGCGGTATTGTGCGCGGCAGCCTTAAACTTGGCAACATCCCGGATATTACACCGGAGATTATCGAAACAACAGAAGGCACAATTCAAACTAGTCTTGCCACCTGGGCTTTACGCCAACAACAAGGCGACCGCAACCTAGAAAGACATCTGCCAAATACTTTAGCCAAAATAATCGTTGCCGGCGGCGATCATCCGCCTGAAATAGCTGAATCAGTCTGGACTTATTTAAATACTGTGCCAGCTAAAGGCAAAATTACAAGACGCATGAGCTTGCTTGATCGCTGGAGCAAACTAAACATGTGCTTGATGCACGGCGGTCATCGTGAATCACCTAAAGTAACCGCTGCTCGCATCGCTGGCACTTATAAAGTTCAAGAAGTAAATATTGCCGTTTTGCAGGATCGTGTCGCCATGCTTACCGAACTGCGTGTTTTAGTCTTAGGTATGGACGATCTTTTACTCGAATTAATCGAAGTCCTGAATGGCAAGCGTAGCTTAGCTTAAGCCTATATAGCAAACCTAAATAAATAGGGTTCGGCTGATATTCAATACTGCTTTAGCATATAAACTATGGTCTTCTTGTCATGGTAATCACCAAAAGTGAGGGCATTTTCATGCGAATTGTTGTAGTGGGCGGCGGCATGCAAGGATTAGTCATTGCTGAGAATTTGCTTGCCAGACCGGAAAAACCGGAAGTAACCATCGTCGACGTCCGCAAGCCGGCTCAAGTGCCTGTTGGTGCTACTTTTATTCAAGGCGATGTACTTGACGCTACACAAGCTGCCACACTAGTTAAAGGTGCTGATGCTGCCGTATTAGCTGTACCAAGCCGCATTTCACATGCTGCACTAGCTAATCTTATTGCTGCCGGCATTCCGGTAGCTGATGTTTGTTTTACTCCCGATCCGCCGGTTGACTTAGACGCACAAGCTAAAAAAAGCGGTGCCTGCTGCGTAGTCGATTGCGGTGTTGCTCCCGGACTGAGCCACATGCTCGTCGGTCTTGCTCACACTGAGCTTGGCGGTCTTGATTCAGCACGCATTCTTGTCGGCGGCATGCCGGAGAATCCACCAGCTGTATTCAAACATGCTGTTTATTTCAACCCACACGATCTACTCTCTGAATATGTACGCCCGGCTCGCGCCAGAAAGGGCGGCAAAGATATCGATCCGGCACCAATGACGGTGCCAGCCGAAACATTTAAAGACAGCGAACTAGGCAATCTCGATGCTTTCATCAGCGACGGTTTACGCTCGCTTCTGCCAAGCTTCCCTGATGTGCCCGATATGGCCGAACTTACTTTACGCTGGCCCGGTCACCTAGACGCCATGCGCGATCTGTACGAAATGGGCTTGTTGGAAGGCGAAGCTTTCCAGGGTGTCGGCGCTACAATCGGCACACGTTATCCGGCTGAAAAATATCCGGACGTGCTTTTGATGGTAGTTGAAGCTACTCGGGGCAATAAAAAACGCGCTTGGCGTTTAATAGACCGCCGTACAAAAAACAACTCGGCAATGAGCCGCACAACAGGCTTCACTACAGCAGCAACTGCCATGATGCTAGCCAAAAAGCAGTTCACAACCCCTGGTGTACATCTGCCTGAGGCTATCGGCAAAGATCCGAAGCTAGCAAAGATCATCATCGACGATCTAGCTGAGCGTGGTGTTGCTGTCAAAGACTTAGTTACTGCCTAAGGACTTTTCGGCTTAGCTAAGGCGCTTGGTTTATCACCAATAATTTGTGATGCCGGTATGGAGAAGACCATCGGCTCCGCATTTAGATTGGACGGATTTACCATTTGTACGCCGTCTTTATTCTCAAAGGTAATCTTGCGTGGAGAAAGAGCCATGTTTACTTCCTTGCCAAAACTGGCAAGCTTGTTATTTATGGTAAGTCCTTCGATATTACTAATCGCTGGTTGTCCGTTTGCATCTCTTTCAACAGTCATTTTCGCATTCGGAGCTATTTTTACTGAATCAACGTTTAGCTTAGCAATCCCGTATTGAATCTCTTGATTGATCGGTATGCTCTTTTCAGTTTTGCCATCATAGGAAAGATCATATTTACCGTCACCGGTTTTTTTCAAACCAAAATCCATGATTTCACTTTCGTTGAAAGGATTTTTCACCGATAGAGCGATTTCCGGACTGCCTTGAGCATCCTTAATCGTCATTTTAGTCGGCTTCAATTGCAGATCGCTGCCGGCAGCATTGACTCGCAAGAATGGCGAATCTTGTCGGCTCTCGTCAAACTGCACAGTCACTGAATCGTCAGTCCGAATCACACTGCCACCAAGTGTTTTATTCAAATGCAGCGATTCAACACTTATTCCAGCACCGGGTGCACCAATTGTTTGATTGATTGGAATGTCGGTTTCAGAACGCATTGCCAGCGAAAAGTTCATCTGACGATCGTTCTTTTTCATATCGAAGCCGGTGATGCCGCTATTCTTAAAAGCATCCAGTCCGGTTTGTATACTATCCAGAATTTGTGGATTTTCGCTGATTGCTTGACCAAGGGGGCCGCTGTTTGCCAGGTCAGCACCCGATTGTTTCTCACTGCGTGAGCGTACTCGACCAAGCGGACCTTGACCGCTACCTTCAGTACGCATATAAGGATCGCCGTCTCGTTCACGACCGATATGTATTCCTGTGGCCCACGCTGGGTGCCCGCCACCAAGCGGTCCATAGGCAGTACTTCTCACACCACTATTAATGTCGACGCTCAAAGTATCATTTTCGCCCATATTTCTGGCATTATTACGTCGATTTTGATTTTGACCGATAGTAAGGTTAACTTCAGGGGCGATGCGTGTCGGTCCCATATTCTCTTTAGTGGAAGGTAAGGTCATTCCACGCTGTAAACTAAGCTTCAAGTTATGCCGGCCGTCGGAACGCGAGGTTATAGTGGCTCCATTGAGTATTTCGGCTTTATCAAATACAGCTCCGACGCGATCGATTAAAGCTGGAATAGAATCCATCGCTTTAATTGCCGTATCGGCAGCTTTAGCTGCTTCTGCCGAAGTCATAGCCGGTTTATCCGGGGCTTTGGCTACTTCTTGAGTTTTAGCCGGCTCAGGTATTTTAACCGTCGCATCGGTCTGAGGAGATTTGGCAGTCTCTTGAGTTTCAGCAACAGCCACCGGCTTCTGGTTTTCCGGAGCTTTTAGCTCAGACTTAGTTTTACCGTCAGCGCTTGCTATAGAAAGATTTTTGTCATGGTCAAGCTTGCCATTATTAAACATCGACTTGGCAGTAACTTCACTGCCATCGGGCATACGTACTAATGAGTCAATCCCGACGAATTCACCATTTTCACGAATCGCCGTGCTTTGAGTAAAAGTACCGTCGGCACTGCGGCTATAAACAGCACCACTGTTTTTACCGCTAGCTACATGACTGTGAAATCCTTCATCAGGTGTAATCGATATGTTACCGCGCCAGACATGACTGTCTGAGCCGGCATATGTAGCTGGACGCCCATGTTTATCATGGCAGGTCCAAGTTGAGAATCCTTCTCTGTCTGCCTGGGTTAAACGTGTAAATGTATGACCGGCGGTGTTTTGATAAGAAAGAAGTTCGCCGCGGCGGTCATACTTCATATTGCTATAAGTAATGCCATCCGGGTAATCAGTTGTTTTGCCTGTATGAAAAGTCGACAATCGTCCGAAACGATCCATATCATAAGAAGAACCATCAGCCGTATTTTCATGATGACCGGGGGTGCGGTCATACTGCTTATCAGTTCTTTTATAATAAACGTCAGCCTGTTTATCGATTAAGCCTAAAGCTTTATTAGCAGTAGCTTCAGCTAATGCCGGATCGCCGGTGCTATCTTTGCCGTTAACTATGTTCACCTCCGGAACATAACCCTGGCTTGTATCAGCGCCTGGCGGTAGGTTTTCGGCTCCTTGAAGCAAACCGACACGATCAACTGGAGGATCGTTCGAGCGCTCGGATCTGGTATCTATACGATCACTGCCGGGAGATGAAATATCGCTTCCGGTTGTTGCAGCAGGCGGTGGCGAAGATGTGTCGACTTCTTTAAGCGGTGCCATATAAAGATTTGACCCTAAAAGGTTGCGGTAATGCGGGGTACCGTCATTTATTTAGTAAATTGCTTTTCCCCATGCTGGAATATAGCAATCATTTGTGGCAATTTTGGGGAAATTTTGCCGATACAACAGCCCGAGGATTTAAGGGCAAACGATTCATTTTTGGGCAGTGGACAGCCTCTTGCCACCAGAGAATAGATAAAAGGTTATTATCAGCAAAAGCAAAAAAGACCACAGCAGCCAGGTTCTGATATTTGAGGTGTTTCGCACCTTTACAGTTCCGGCAGTATTAACACCCAAAACTACGCTTGAAGCCGGTCCAATAACACCGTTAACCGCTCCTTGCAAAAGCGGCGCTGACTGGTAACTACCAAAATCATCCCCGCTGCATTCAATCTCCCTGGGCGAGGAATTCACCGAGGACGGCGGAATTGTTGAAGACCAATTAGCCTTTTGCGCAGAGCCAAAAATTTGTTCGTAAGAAACACCTTCGGGCATTTCAATTGGCACCGTTTCTTTAATTGGTTCACCCAATTGAGTTAAAACACTTTCGTCCACGGCAACAAAAGAAGTAAATTGGGAGAGTATGTGATGGGTCAAAGATAAGCGAATAATTTCTTGTTTTACTTCGGCTCGCGGCTCTGTGTTTTGCATACCGAAATAATCCAAAGCAGTCAGTTCTTCTACTGCAGCTCGGGCCCAAACCTGAGGCAGCTCAGCGTTAGCCGGTTCATATTCAGGTAGCACAACAGGCAAAAGCTCTTCATAGGGTTTACCTTTCAAAAAGCCTTTTAGTTTGGCAAAACCTTGCCCGGCTTTTGTATAACGCCCTTTGAAATAAAGCGGGCGCTCGGACCAGACATCGCTTACGGCTCGCGGAAAAAGATCTTTTACTTCAATTCCGGAGAATTCCAGAGATACATTTGTTAGAACAGGTGTTGAGATTCGCTCATAAAATCTTTTTGCAATCACATCTCCCGGGGTTTCAAGCAATATGTAATCGGCTTCACCGCCGCCTTCACGAGCAATAGCGTCAATTAAAAATCGATTTACACTGGCTCCAGTGCCGAAAGAAAACCAGCGTGATTGAGCTCTTAGTTTACGAATTAGACCGAGAATTTCAAAATCGTTGCCGACATAACCGTCAGTCATAAAAGTAACGATACGAATTCGGTTTTGATCCGCAGGTACTGAACAGACCTTTTCCACCGCCGGTCCCATCCAAGTACCGCCGTTACCTTCAAGCTTATCGATATAGCTTCCGGCTTTAATTTTAGTAAAAAGATTTGCTGCTTGAGGTTTGTCAAAAGCTGACTCAACCTGATCGCCAAAAGCAATAATTTGAATCGTATCTTGAGGATTCATATGATCAAGAATGTAATGCAGCGTTTCTTTGGCTTTAGCTAAAGGAGCGCCCGACTGTGAACCGGAACGATCGATCAAAAAAATCATCTCTTTCGGAGCGGCATCTTCATTACGCAAACGCTTCGGTGGCATCAGCATCAAATTTAGATAGCCTGATTTTCCAGTACGATGAGCAAGATAGCTGCTTTTTATACTTTCACCGGCAATCTGCCAACTGAGCACAAAATCTTTATTCGGAATTGTCGTACCACGAGCAAGGCTGATGATCGCTTCGCCTGGATTTATTTGATTAGTATCAATAGTATGCGTAACAGCCTGTATATCACTTATCGGCAAGCTGGAATGCAGATTAACCTTGATTGAAACTTGATGTCCGGCAGTTAAATTACTAGCACCGTAAGTGATATTAGTAAATGAACTGCCCTCAGGCTGAAAACGCGGACCGACTACAAGGGGAAAAGCAAAAGTGTATCGTCCACCTTCATATGGCAGGAGATCGCTGTACTGCAAAGTGACTGTAATCTCTTTGCCTGGTTCGATGTTAGCTACATTTTGTCTAAAAATATTCGGACGTTCTTGCTCAAGCAAAGCTGATACATAGCCTCTCTTTTTTGCTTGACTATAAATCTTTTGCGCTTTTACTTTTGTTTTAATAGTACCGTAAATGGTGCGGTCACCAATGGTCATGCGCATATTATCCACCGCCGCATGCTCAGGAAGCGGGAAAGTATATACAGCTTCTATTTTATGATTGTACGGATTATGGAATGTTTGTTTTACCGTCACTTTTGCCATATACATAGAAACATCAGCTTCTACGCAAGTATTTTTAAGCGCACATTGCCCGATTTTATGCCCGTCAGCACCATTAACCGAAATTGAACCCGAACCAGAGCCGGCGAATTTAAGGCTGTTATGAGCGAAGCTGGTTGGAATAAAAATAAACGTTAGTAAGACAAACAAAAATAAGCGCGCAAAAATATAAGCGGAGACCATAATTCTAAGCACTCCTCAGCAATCTATTTCAAATGCATCTTACTTGCAAAAAACAAACAATCAAATCCAGCAAAGGTCATAAGCAAGCATGAGCTAAGTCATTTATTCTTAAGCCGTATAGCGTTGATTTACCGCTTCGATAATTTTAGTTCGGCTTTCTTTAGGAGTCAGCCTCTCACTTTCAGCTTCATAAGCAATTTGCGAAAGCTCATCATCTTTGATCATCTCTTTGAACCAAGAAGAATAATCATGTTTTTTCAAATGATACGACCATGTACCGTCATCAATACCTTCGGCTAGTTGACAAAAAAGCATTAGATTCTGAGCGCGTAAATTGAGCTTTTCTTCCGGACCTGTAAAAAAGAAACTGCGATGAGCAGGCAACTCGCCTTCAGCATATTTTTTCTTATGACGGCGGCGATCTCGCTTGGAGACAGACATATCGACAGTTTTTGATTCTTTATCTTTATCGACGAACCAGACCTGTGCTCTGCCAGCTTCCAAAGGCTCATGGCTGACTTTTGGCAATGCTTTGTCAACTTGACGAGCGAAGTTTTCTATAATGTCGCCCGGATCCTGACCAATGCCGATTACCACATCAAGAGCCTCCAGAATCGGCTGCGAAACTTTATCCGGATGAACAGTGATCAATAACATGCCGCCGATTTGTTTAGGTAAAAGTTGCGGTATCGGCGCCCATTTGGAAGGCAGTAAATGGTGAGCTTCGTCAATCACTATCCAGTGCGGGCGTCCGGTTGCCGCACGCAGCTCTTGTAAGCGAGGAATTAAAGTAGCAAAAAATGCCGGACGATCGGCCAATGGCACACCAAGTAAATTGATTGCCGCGTTCTCGCCAGGCTTACGTAATAACTGCAAAACTTCTTCTATACTTGGCACTCTTTGCGGATCGCCAAGCACAACCGCTCCGTCATAGCAATCATAATCACCTTCCGGATCAACAATACAGAATTGATAACCTGCTGCCGATAATTTATCAAGAAAGCCCATTGTTGTTTGAGTTTTACCGCCGCCGGAAGTACCGGCAATTAAAACGCCGGTACCATAGGGCTCACAAAGCACGGTTTTACCTTCTTCATCGGTACCAAGCTCCAAACGATGTCTTGACGGTTTAAGATTAACCAGATCATTGGCAAGCAGCTCACGTACAAGCTCGACGATACCGCTACCGCGCTCTCTCTGGGTTACCATATCAACCCGTTCTTTAATTGCCGGCAAAGCGTTTTGCACAGCAACCGAGACTTCGCACATAGACAAGAAAGCATGATCGTTTTCCGCATCACCAACACCGACTACGTTGTGGGGTGACAATCCTAGTTCATCAAGAGCTGCTTTTAAGCCGGTACCTTTATTCACCCCTGAAGGCAGGACCATTACTGCTCCTTTGTTGAATATTACTTGCAGCTCCAAACCAAGATCACGGATCGTTTGCAATACCGTAGTTTCATTTGGATGCCAGGTCGCAACAATGCCACGACCGACCGATAATGGCGTAACATCTCGCCGCTTTAACTCTTCAACAAAAACCAAGTCAGCCGGAGGAGTAAGAATAATCTCTTCTTGGGTTGCCGGTCGATAGAGCAAAGCGCCATTTTCAGCGACTATACGATCAAATATTTTGGCTTGAGGAAAAACAGCTAGCAGATCATCAAGCTCACGTCCGGTAACCATTACAAGCTTTCGTCCTGAAGCAACAAGCTCTTCAAGAGCAGCTACTACCGGATGTTCGACCTGACCTTGGGTGGCAAGTGTACCGTCATAATCAAAAGCCGCTGCTAGATAACGCATCGTTTTCTCCGTCTACCGGAACGATGACGGGAGTCGACGCTGAGAGTTCCAGGCTTAAGAACTTTCTTTCATCGCTCTAAACCATATTGGTGTTAACCATATACCTAAAGCTAAGCCAAGTCCGACAAAAAGCAAAATATACGGACGTAGAATGTCAGTAAAATACACGCCTATTGCTATGCCGATACTGGCTGAACTCCATTTGAGCACGCCTAACTGCCAATTAGCGAGACTGACTTTATGTTTATAAAAGCTGCCAAGTGATTCCATGATTGTTGATCCACAAATAGGGACTAATGATTTGACGAGTATTTCAAGATCAGGTTCCTCAAGCCGAAAATGAAAACTAAAACCATTTGTTCGCGGAATAAAATTGTATGAAACAATGGTCTTGTGAAAAGAATCGCTCTACTCCTAGCTCTTCCAGCTCTTATGAGTTTCAGCATAGCACCGCTTTACGCTCATGAAGGTGAGAACGAAGCTTTCGCTGTTAAAGAAGATTCAACTCCGGAAACAATCAATATCGATAGCCAGGGGCAAAAGGCTCTTGGTCTTGAATTTGGCTTGCCTCGCAAAGTAATGCTCAAAGAAACTCTAAAAGCAACCGGTGAAGTGCAAGCTGCCGAAACACAAGCTTTTGACGTTAATCCGCCTGTCTCCGGCTTAGTTAAAGAAGTGTATGTCAAGCAAGGCGACACCGTTAAAAAAGGTCAGACCTTAGCTTTGGTCTATAGTATCGAAGTCGCCAATAATTTAACTCAGCTTTTAAGCGAACGCACCAAACTTAGCGCTGAAATTGCCCGTGTACAAACTCAACTTAAAAGCGACATTACTTTGCAAACCAACCAGCTACAGCTGGCTAAAATCAATTTTGAACGAGAAGAAGAGCTATTAAAAGAAGGTATCTCTTCCCGAAAAAGCTATCAAGAAACCAAAAATGCTTATGACGGTTCAACAGTCAAATTAAGCGCTTTACGTCAGCGCTTGGAGCAAGAGGTCAAACTTTTGCAAAAACAACGCGACGTATTAACTGATACGGCAAAAGGTCAATTGCGAATTATGGGACTGCCTGAAATCACGGTAGATCAAGCACTTAAGAGCGGTGCTGTTACTGCTGATCTACCGATTATTGCACCGGTTAATGGCTGTATCGTTACTCGTTCTATTACTCTTGGCGAAAGAGTTGATCCAAGCAAAAAAGTTTTTGCAATAGTAAATTTAGATCCAATCTGGGTGATGGTCGATATTTTTCAAGAACAGATTCCTAAAGTCAAAGAAGGGCAAAACGTCGTTATACACACACCATCCAAACACCTTCTTTCAGGCGTCATATCTTCGGTTGGCTCATTAGTTGATACTGGTACCAAAACGCTTCATGTGCGCATAGTAGCGAAGAACCCTCAAGGTATATTACGCCCGGGAATGTTCGTCACCGCGCAGATAATCACCGGCTCAGCCAATAAAGAAACTTTTGTTTTACCTGAATCAGCTCTTGTTAAAAATAAAGAGCAAACTTTAGTTTATAAGAAAGTAGAGAACGGCTTTGAACCGCTGTTCGTTGAAACCGGCATGCACACTAATAACGATGTCGAAATTACCAACGGCATCGCCGCAGGTGATCTAATCGTCACTAGCGGTGCCCAACAACTGCAAGCGCAAAATTTACTCAAACCGGGAATTGCTCGTGCCCATGAAGGTGAAGAACATGAGGATCACAGCCAGCACGAGAAAGACGAGGAGCCCCAAGCCGCTCAACCAGTAAAAATGTTTTTTGTCTTTTTAAGCGGATTGATAACCGCTTTAGTAATTATCGGTATCTGGACTTTTGTTCTTAAAACAGGCAGGAAAAAAGGATCTTCCTGATGTTGAACCGAATCATTAAATGGTCGATAAAAAACCCTTGGATTGTCACAGTTCTATCATTAATCTGGCTGGCAGCAGGAGTTCAATCGGCATTAAAGTTGCCGATCGATGTTTTTCCTGACTTTTCACCGGTACAGGTGGTTATTCTCACCGAAGCTCCCGGCTTTGCTCCGGAAGAGACAGAAAGCCTGGTTACGCGTCCCCTTGAGTCCGGACTGAACGGCACTGTCGGTGTAAAAACAGTTCGTTCATTGTCGACGACAGGCTTATCGGCAATTACTGTTATTTTTCAAGATGGCACCAATATTTTTACAGCTCGCCAACTGGTTTCAGAAAAGCTTCAATCCACCAGAAATAATTTACCGGCAAATGTACGTGAGCCCTCCCTTGCCCCAATAACATCAGCAACAGGCGATATTTTAAAAATCGGACTTTATGCAAACGGCAAAACTTCGACCATGGATCTGCGTACTTTAGCCGATTGGACTCTGCGCTTACGCTTGATGGCAGTGCCGGGCGTATCCAACGTAATAGTCATCGGTGGCGAAACCAAACAGTACCAAGTGCTTATCGATCCGGAAAAACTAAAGCAATACGATATTACTTTGTCTCAAGCTGTGGAAGCTGCCGCCGGTAGCAATATAAACGCTCCAGGCGGTACTCTGAGAACAAAAGAAAGTGAAGAACTTATTCGCGGGCTTGGTCGAATCACTTCAATTGAAGATTTAGCCGATACTGTAATCACAAGCCGCGACGGATTACCGGTTCTTTTAAAGAACGTCGCCTCAATACAAATCGGCCCGCAATTCAAAGTTGGTGACGCCATTGTCGACGGTCACGCCGGAGTGGTGCTTACTGTTTATAAACAGCCCTGGGCCAATACTTTAGAAACAAGCAGACTTGTAGAAAAAACCGTATCCGAATTGCAAGCAAGCTTTCCTTCAGACATCAAACTTATATACACTTTTCGCCAAGCTGACTTTATTGAAGTAGCAATTAAAAATGTCGGCGAAGCGCTTATACTCGGCGCTGTACTTGTCGCTTTAGTACTCCTCCTATTTTTGCGGAACTGGCGCACGGCCTTTATCTCTTTAACAGCAATTCCACTTTCACTTTTATCAGCTGCTTTAGTTCTTAAGTATTGCGGCTATACAATAAATGTCATGACACTGGGCGGACTAGCCATTGCTATCGGCGAAGTAGTTGACGATGCTATTGTTGATGTGGAAAACGTATACCAAAAACTACGCGAGAACAAAATGCTCTCGCTTAATAAAAATGCCTGGCAAGTTATATATGAAGCTTCAACTGCGGTTCGCAGCTCGGTTGTCTACGCCACATTCATTATCGGCTTGGTGTTTTTACCGGTACTTTCTTTAGGTGGATTGGAAGGAAGGATTTTCAGCCCGCTTGCAGCGGCTTATTTAGCTGCCTTACTCTCTTCTTTACTGGTTGCTTTGACTTTAACACCAGCACTTTGTTTTCTCTTACTCGGCTCTGCGAAGAATTTACCGGAACAGGAAGCGCCATTAGTTTTAGCAATCAAAAAGATTTATACTCCACTTTTACGCTTAAGTATCAGCAATCCTAAGTCGGTTCTGGCAGCGACAATTTTATTGTTCATCTTTTCTCTATTGCCCTTAGTAGTAATGGGTTCCGAATTTTTACCGGCCTTCGACGAGAATAATTTGGTTGTCGTAGCGACTTCCATGCCTGGTACAAGTCTAACTACAACCACCAATATCGGCAAAGAGCTGACCGCCCATTTTCTGGCTAAGCATGACGTTTTAGCAACAAGCCAGCGTGCCGGACGAGCAGAAGGCGGCGAGGATTGGGGTGGTGGCAACTTCAGCGAATTCGATATTCGTTTGAAGCCGGACAGTCCGCACAAAAAAGATATTCTTTATCATTTACGCCATGAGTTTGCACACATACCCGGGTTGGTTGCCGATTCCGGTTCTTATCTTCAACATCGTATGGAACATGTTCTATCCGGAGTAAACGCAGCAATCGCTATTAAACTATTCGGACCGGATCTCAATCTCCTACACAAAAAAGCAA
Organism: Candidatus Obscuribacterales bacterium; assembly: GCA_019750335.1. GTDB lineage: Bacteria > Cyanobacteriota > Vampirovibrionia > Obscuribacterales > Obscuribacteraceae > JAIEPM01. Next base: position 353,986 of record JAIEOQ010000004.1, on the reverse strand, counting down.
AAGAGATTGAAGCTGTAGCCAAAGGGATTAAAGGGGCTGTTGATGTACACGTTGAACCGATTATTCCGGTACCGCAAATATCAATTAAAATAGACCGCACCGCTGCCGCTCGCTACGGCGTCAGAGTCAAAGATCTTTCTTCAGCAATTGAAGCGGCGTTCAAGGGTGTGACCGTTTCGCAAATCATTGAAGGACAAAATTCTTTTGATGTTTATGTTTGGTTTAAACCTGAATATCGCAGCAACATGGAGCTAATTCAAGCAACGCTTATTGACACTCCCAGTCATGCCAAAATACCAATTGGAGCATTAGCTGACGTCACTCCAGGCGAAAGTCCCAATACAATCAACCATGAGAATGCCAGTCGTAGAGTTGTTGTACAAGCAAACGTTTCCGGACGAGATCTAGGCAGTGTTGTCCAAGAGATGCGTGAAGCGATCAAGAGCAAAGTTAAATTGCCGCCTGGTTATTATCTTGCTTACAGCGGACAATTTGAAGCCCAAGAAACAGCTACTCGTGATTTGATCTGGCTTTCGGCAATGGCTATTATCGGTATGTTATTGCTTTTAACTTTTGCTTTCAAATCTCTTAAAACAGCATTTTTAGTCATGTTCAATTTACCCCTTGCTCTTGTCGGTGGTATTTGGGCTGTACTTTTTTCCGGCGCTGTTTTGAGTATCGGTTCCCTTGTCGGCTTTATCACTTTACTCGGTATTTCAACACGCAATGCTTTAATGCTGGTCAATCATTTCAACCAATCAACTCCAACCAATTTGAGCCGCAAAAAACGTATAGAAGAGAGCGCTCTCAATCGCCTCAGCCCGGTATTAATGACCGCCTTAACAGCATCTCTTGGGGTACTGCCGATTGCCGTAATGGGCGGCGCCGGGCGCGAACTGGAACAGCCGTTAGCCATTGTCATACTTGGCGGTATGCTCAGCTCCACATGCCTGACTTTACTTGTAATTCCTGCTCTTTTGATGTTATTCGGGCAAGATTCCGGTCCACAACATCCAAATACCGAGCAATAGAACGATTATCGAAACTAGGCGCTTGAACATTTTTTGGTCAAGATTCTGCAAAAAATATTTGCCGAGCAAAGTGCCAGCAAGAGCACCGGCCGTAGCAATCAGAATCGGTTCTTTAAGAGCCAATATATTATTGAAATCATTGGCAAAATAAACCGGCATTCGTACACAATCGACAATCAATCCAATCAAGGTGGTAGTAGCGACAAAAGCGGTTTTATCCAAATTAAAACCGAGCAGAGCGGCAGATCTGATTCCACCCTGATTACCGACAAGACCGCCCAATAGCCCGGATACTGCACCGGCAAAAAATGAGAATATGCCATGAAAACGTATTTTTTCGCTAAAGCCACTGACCCCACCAGCTCCGGCGACAACCAAAATCAGTCCAAAAATTGCATTCAAATGAGTATTTTCAATATGACTATGAATTAGGGCTCCGGTTAACCCTCCGGCGGCGCTTGAAATACCGAAGCTAACTAAAATATCCTTATCGATAAAACGACGCAACATCCAAAATCGAAAAAGAGTAGCTAAAAAATGGGGAATGGAAGTAGCGGCAACCGCAAGTTTTGTCCCGATTTGTAGAGCAAACAAAGGCGTCAAAAAGCTACCGATACCAAAACCTGCCACTGCAGCTATAGCTCCGGAAAGTAGTGAAAGGATAAAAACAAGCAGCAGGAATTCGGCTTGATCCAAAAATATTAGTCCTTATTGTGTGAGAACCAAGGGTCGAGGACTGGTGATATTAGCGATTGAAATTACCCCGAGGTCCCTCAGAAATTGTACTTGAGAAATATCGTAATCAACCAGCGCCTGCGCATTTTCAATTTGAGCCGAAGTATAATCCTGTTGCGCTTTAATTACATCAAGATAAAGTCCGACTCCATGCTGAAAACGTAGCTGTGCCAAACGCAACTCTTCCGAGGATGAATTAAGCTTAGCTACGGTCTCTTCGGTTTTTCTTTCGGCACTTAATGTCCGCAAACAGGATTTACGTACTTCGCTTGTCACTTTGTTTACTTGCTTCACCATCTCCAATTGAGCCTGGCGTGCCTGGGCTTTTGCTGAAATTACATTGGCTAAATCCACCGCGCCTAAGCCTTCAAAGTTCCAATTTACTTGATAGCCCAGGGTATACAAAGGTCCGATTTGGCGAGATACTCTTCGGCTCAAGCTATTGCCGCCAAAGCTGGCAGATTCAGCAAGTGTAATTGGATTATTTACGGTTTTGTATGAATTAGAAAGAGTCTCACCAATTCCATATATATTGCCGAAGAAATTAAAAGAGGGTTGTAATGGGGCCGTAGCCATGACGATTGATTTCTTGGCGGCCAAACGCAACTCTTCATATTGGTGCAATTCTGGCCGGTTAGCAACAGCTTTAGCAATTAACAAGCCCGGCTTAAACGGTTCGGCAATCAAACGTTTCATGCTGACTTGGCGTGAGGCAGGCACAAGATCCACGCCTTGATCCAAATTAAGCAATTCGGCCAGCGTAATTGCCACATCGCGTCTTTCAATTTGTTGATCGATCAGATTTTGACGATCCGTAGCTAGCTGTGTCCGTGCCTGCAAAACATCAAGCTGGGTGGCACGACCGCCATCACGTAAATCTACGGTTAGATTAAGCTGCGATTGCGAAGTTTCCACAGCTTTAATTCGAATATTCAACACTGCCTCAGCCAGCATCAAACGATAATAATTACGAGCGCTTTCCAAAAGGATGTCGCTTAAAACAGACTTCTGTTCATAACGCGCCGCTCGTAAATAATTACGATTTTGCAGAGCGCCAAATAAAATTTTGCCACCGCGATAACCGTAATAATTAAAGCCGGCTCCGGTAATAATAAAAGGGTTGTTTAAGTGAATTGGCTCGGCACCGCCAAATAAAGGCAGATTCGGTGTTCCGCGCAAATATTGCCAGCGGTAGGAAAGATTGATATTAGGCAAAAATTTACCGTAAGACGAAGCTAAAGTCCATTTACGCGAAGTGACATCAGCATTCCGTATACGGATGTCCAAATTTTCTGCCATGGCTCGTTCTAAGGTTTCTTTGAGCGAAATAATTCTCGTATCACCGGCATCCAGTTGATAAGGATCCATATTATTTGTAATCGTCAAAAGCGCTTTCAAACTCGGAGACGGTATATCCACCGTATCTGCCGGTTGAGCTTGAGCAACAGTAAAGGTACTTGCCAAAAGCACCAGTCCTAAAGCTGTAGCGTATTTGATTTTTATCGCCAACATTGGCAGGTCTCCATTTCAGCTAAGCTGTTTTCTAAAACGTGCAGCACTAAGGCTGAGCAAGGGTACGGCAAAACAAAAAATCGCTAGAATTTCAGGCCAAAGTATGTCGAGACCAACCCCTTTAAGTAGGACACCTTTAAGACACACAATGTAATAACGTAATGGATTGAACAAAGAAAGATTTTGAAAAAACGGCGGCATGCTTTCCAGCGGCGCTATAGCACCGGACAGCTGAATGACAGGCAAGGAGATAAAGAATGAGATCAGCATGGCTTGACGTTGATTTTCAGCCACTGTAGATAAAGCAATGCCGATTGCCAGAACCACAAAAATATAAAGCAAAGAGATAATCACAAAGGCCAATGGATTGCCGCGAAAAGGCATAGCAAAAACCGACATACCGATAAATACGCTTACCCCAACATTGAGAAACAGTACGGCAATCAAAGGTACTATTTTAGCTACCAAAATTTCTGCCGAAGTAACCGGTGTCATCAAAAGCTGCTCAAGAGTTCCGGTTTCTTTTTCACGCAAAAGGGTGGCCGAAGAGACCATAATTCCCACAATATTCAAAACCATACCAATTACGCCCGGAACAAAGAACCAAGCAGGCACAAGACCGGCGTTATAAATAAAAGTAGCATTGTTACGCACAGCGTCAGGATAAGGCAGCAACGGTGAGTGAACGTAACTCTCAGAACCAAGATTAGCAATAATTTGATTTATGTATCCGGTGGCGATACCGGCTGTGTTTGCATCGACGCCGTCTAAAATAATTTGAACCGTAGAGGGTCTGTGAGATTTTATTTTTCGTTCGAAATCAGGTGGAATAACCACTCCGACATCAAGCTTCCCGTCACGGACAAAGCTTGTAAGCTTTAGTTCGTTCCCTCCTGAACTTTCCAGATCGAACACACCGTTTTTGATGAAAGCGGAAACGGTTTTTCGCGAGAGTGGCGATTGCGAATAATCAATTACACCCATACGTAAATGTTTGACTTCAGGACTCAAAGCAAAGCCGTATAAAAATATTTGGATAGTCGGCATGATCACAAGCATGAACAGGAGCTGCTTGTTACGAAGAAGCTGGCTTGTTTCTTTCACAAGCAAAGCCCAAAATCCGCTGTTAGTTAAAAATGACATACGGATCTCCTCATTTGGAAAGCTGCATTTTGCGCATGCCGAACACAGCCCCCGTAAAAATAACTACATTCAAGAAAAGGAGAAAAACCGGCACATACCAATGGGCGCTCCAAGAACCAGCACGGACAAAAGCATCTCTTGCGGCCTCGATGTAATAACGAGCCGGAACGATATTTGAAAGAAGCGAAATCGGATAAGTAATATTGCGTATCGGATAAATAAATCCGGAAAGAAGCATGGCACTTAAGAAGCCGACTGTCGAGCAAATTTGCATCGCTGCCATTTGATTGCTGGCACGACTGCCGGCCCACATACCGAAGAGCACCCCGCTTGAAACATAGAGCATGGTAGAAAGCGCGTAGAAGAAAGGATCGCCGACAAAAGGCACATGAAATATCAGAATCCCCCCGGCAATCACAAGCAAAGCTTCCACCATGCCGATTAAAAAATAAGCAATGGTTTTGCCCAACACAAGCTCCTCGGCCGTTATGCTCGAAGCATAAAGTTGAAGAACAGTACCTTGTTCTTTTTCTCGCACGAAAGCAAAAGCCGACAGTAACGCCGGAAAAATCCAAGTCATAAGCGCAATGGCACCAGGAACAATATACAACGATTCTTTACGCCCAGGATTGAACCATAAACGTGTTGCCAGACGAATATATTGATTTTGGTGTCTTAAGTTTTGATTGCGCAAAAACACTTGTGTCAGCGCGTAAAAACCGTTTTTAATTACTCGCGCGTTGTTAATATCAGTACCATCAATCAATATTTGAATATCGGCTGTGCCACCGCTTTTAATCCGGCGTGAGAACTCAGGCGGAATCACGATAGACGCTTTAGCGGCGCTACGATCCAAAGGCAAGAAGATGCTGCCGTTACCGGTCGGGATCATTTTGAACTGCCGAGAAGCATAAATCGTATCGACAAACTCACGACTTAACTTGCCACTGTCATAATTAAAAACAGCCACATGAATATCTTTGGCTTCCAAACGAATAGCAAACCCATACATGAGCAAAGCAGCAAAAGGCAAAGCGTAAGCCAAACCAACTGTGAGCGGATCGCGACGAAATTGAACTATTTCTTTTTTCGTTTGGGCTAAAGCTCGGCGAAAAAGACGCATATCAATGCCCTCCGCTTGCTCTTTGCACGATGCCGATAAAAGCATCTTCCAAAGAGAAAGGAATTGTCCGCTGGCTCAAAAGTGCGATACCCGAATGCTCAAGGAGAGCTAATACTGCCCCTTGATTAACACCGTGATCATCTACCACTACATGGAGCCGGCTACCAAAAATGGAAGTTCGCCAAGGCTCAAAGGACTCACGTAATTTTTTATAAGCCGCTTGCACGTCATTCACAGCAAGCTCAATCAGCTGCCCTGGTTCATCGGCTTTGATTTGACTGGGCGTACCTTGAGCGACAAGCTCACCGGCGACCATAAAACCTAAGCGTTGACAATGTTCCGCTTCTTCTAAAAAGTGTGTGGTGACAAGAATTGCCGCACCGTTACGCGCAAATTGACGGATATAGGTCCATAATTGTCGACGAGCAAGAGGATCGACACCGGAAGTTGGTTCATCAAGAAAGATGATTGAAGGCTGATGTAGCACTGATGCCGCAAAAGAAAGTTTTTGCTTCCAACCTCCAGGCAGTGCAGCGGTCAAAGTTTCTTCATAACCCTCAAGCTCAAAAGTAGAAATAGCCCAACTAAGTCTTTCTTTAAGCAGTTCGGACGGAATATGATAAACACCGGCATAAAAACGTAAATTTTCCATCACCGTCAAGTCGTCATATAGAACAAATTTCTGGCTCATATAACCAATCTGCTTACGCAATTCCACATTGCGTAAATCATGTTTACGACCGGCAAGAGCCATCTGACCGGAAGTGGCGTCAAACAATCCGCAAAGCATTTTTATTGTTGTCGTTTTGCCGGCGCCGTTAGCACCCAGCAATCCGTAAATTTCGCCATAGTCGACAGTAAGACTGACATCTTTCACTGCTTGAAAGTTGCCAAAACGCTTTGATATGGCTTGAGCGGCAATAGCTTGCCCCGTCGTTAAAACCGCTTTTGTTACAAGCGGAAAGGGTGTAGTTTTTAGGGACACCGAATCTTTGAGACTGGTGACAAAAACATTTTCCAAAGTCGGCTCTTGATTTTCTATAGAAACCGGGGGTAAAGATAGTCCGGCAAGAGCAGATTTTATTTCAGCTTCAGCTTGCGGCGCATTAGAAACAAGCACATCCAAACGGTCGCCAAACTCTTGAATATCGGCAATTGATGACGAGGGCGGCATAGACTCAAGAGCTCTTAAAGTAGCGTTTACATCGCTACTTCTTACTTCCAGCCTGCTCAAACCAAGATTCTTTCTTAATTCAGCCGGAGTGCCGATTTGATATATAGAACCTTTGTGCATCAAAGCTACACGGCTGCACCGCTCAGCTTCGTCAAGATAGGGCGTGGCAACAGCAACGGTTACACCTTCGCCGGTAATGGACGCCAATACATCCCAAAAGTCGCGGCGGGAAATCGGATCAACACCGGTTGTCGGTTCGTCTAACAATAAAACTTTCGGCTGGGCAATCAAAGCGCAACAAAGAGCCAACTTCTGCTTCATACCGCCTGAAAGCTGCCCGGCAAGCCGACCACCGAATTTGTCAAGATTCATCAGACGCAAATATTTTTGTCGGCGTTCTTCATACTCAGCAGTTGGAACTTCACGTATGCGAGCAGCATATTCAATATTTTCATTTATGCTTAAATCAAGATAGAGTGAAAATATTTGCGTCAAATAACCGGTTTGTAAACGCGCTTCACGAGCTGAAGTACCAAGCACAATCACATCACCAGCGGTTTTTTCCATAATGCCGCCCAATATGTTGAAAGTACTTGTTTTACCGGCGCCATCCGGTCCGATCAATCCAAAAATTTCACCGGCACGAATTTCAAAGTCAAGCTCTTTGACAGCCGCCTGGCTGCCATAAGATTTAGACAGATGATGTACCGAGACTATCGGGTCAGAAAGCATAACCGCACCTTATTGCAAAAGGATCTGCGCATCGGCCGGCATACCGGGTTTAGCAAATTTACCCGGTTGACGAATAGCAATTTTGATCCCAAAAACCTGGCGTACACGATCGTCTTTGAAATAAATATTCTCCGGCGTAAAAGATCCTTCGGGATCAACTTGAATAATTTCGCCATCAAAAGGCTCATTTGGTTTGGCATCTAAATAAACAAGCGATTTTTGCCCGATACGTATCTTGCCAATCTGTCCTTCCGGAATATAAGCACGCAAATAAACCGTATCCAGATTGATCAAAGATAAAAGTGTTTGACCAGGCACGACAACCGCTCCCGGCTCAACAGCACGAGCCGTTACCACTCCGTCAATCGGACTGAGGATTTTCAAATAAGCGATATTTGCTAAAGTCTCATCACGAGAAGCCTCGGCATTAACTACCTCATGCTCAGCTCGTTTCAACTGATGCTCAGCTTGCAAAAGCTGTTTGCGCGAAGCAAGCAGTTGAGCGCTTTGAATACCCGGGCTCAAACGACTGGAACGAGCTTGATCCAATTGTCCGCGAGCAGCTTTCAATTGTTTTTGCGCCGAAAGAACGCCAGCCTGACGCGCACTAACAAGAGCTAAATTGCTCTCATAAGAAGTAGCAATTTGATCGCGTTCATCCTTAGTTACAGCCATTTTAGACACTAAAAAGTCATAGCGTTCTTTTCTGATTTGTGCCAGCTGCAAATCAGCTTTGGCTTGGGCAAGAGAAGCTTCCGCCTCGCTAAACTGAGCTTGAAATTTAGCGACATTAGATTCAGCCTCGCTGATGCGCCCTTGTGATTCTTCTTGAGATTGATCCACTTTCAACCCGCCTTCAGTAATTTGACTTTTAATTACTTCCAGCTGATAACGAGCTTCTTCGACTTGTTCTTTAGCTTTTTCAATCGCCGCATTTTTGCCGCGCAATTCAGCTTGAACATTATCATCACTTATTTGAACAAGAAGCTTGCCTTTGCTAACAAGCTCGCCTTCACGAACAGATATAAGATCGACGCGCCCACCGATCTTAGCGCCGACATTCGTTTCATAACCTTCGATGCGTCCACTAACCATAAGCTTACTGCTGTCATTTTGTCCGCCACGCATCAAAAAATAAGCCGCCGCCCCGGCAAGGAGCAAAATCACTATAAATAGAATCAGCTTTTTTCGGCGGTTTCCATGAGGCGCTTGCGGCGAAAGAGCCGCCGGTTCTTTATTTTGGATGCTAGTCATTTTTTGTCCCCGGTCGTGAGCCTCTATGCTATCATACATACACGTATGTATGATTAATCCGTTAACAACTAATGCCAAAAATCACTGAAAAGCCGCAAGCCCACCCACGCAACAAGAAAAAACAGATTGTCGAAGCAGCAATCAAAGTTTTTCTCGAGCATGGCTATGCCGCCACCACCCTGGCTAGCGTCGCCGCTAAAGCCGGTGTCATTCGCGCGACTATTTACAGCCACTTTAAAAACAAAGAAGAGTTATTCACGGCAATCATCGAAGAGTTAACGATCAATCGTTTCACGCCGAACTTCGAACAAAAAATGATGAGCGCCACTCCGGAAGAGTTTGTTTATATGCTGCGCGATATCATCAAATCACGACGAGCTGACAAAGAATATCTCGCCCTTTTACGAACAGTAATAGGCGAATCAGAACGTTTTCCGGATTTAGCGCGTCTTTACGCAAAAACCGTTTTTTCCAGAGTTATTGTTATTGCCGAAACTTTTTTCAGCAAACACCCTAAACTTCCGGTTAAAAGCCCGCTTTCGCTTGCCACCGTCATTGGTGGCTCAATGATGTCCTATGTAATTCAACAAGAGCTCCTTTACGGCAAAGAGATTATGCCTATGGATCTGGATGACGTAGCGGCCACTCTTGCCGAGCTGATTCGCTGCCGCCAGAAATTCGGTAAATAATCAATGAACGAAAATCCTTACGCCGCCATACGCATTCCGGACTTTCGCTTACTTCTGGCCGGACGCTTAATGGTTACTATCGCCGTACAAATTCAAAGCATCGCCGTTGGTTGGCAAATTTATGCTTTAACAAAAAATGCTTTATCCTTAGGCTTAATCGGATTAGCTGAAGCGCTGCCAGCCATTACTATCGCTCTTTATGCCGGACATATCGCCGATCGCATTGACCGCCGCAGCATTCTTATTTACGCTACCGTTGCGTTAGGCTTAGCCATCGGCACACTCTCTTTATTGTCAGCAAAAAATTTGAGCATTGCACTACTAATTCCGTCTATATTTGCAATCATTGCTCTAACCGGATTTGCGCGTGGATTTTATGCACCAGCCGCTTTCGGCTTACTTTCCGACATCGTCCCGCGAGAACTTTACGGCAATGCGGCCGCCTGGAATAGCGCAACCTGGCAAGGCTCAGCCATGGCTGGTCCGATCATCGGCGGTTTCTTATATGTATGTTTCGAGGCACAAGCAACTTATTTATTCTCAGCTTTGTTACTGATCGGCTCACTTATTTGCTTTTTTCTGATCAAGGCAAGAAGTTCATTACGCACCGAAAACAGTGCCGGTATTCTAGAAAATATAAACGAAGGCTTACGTTTTGTTTTTGCCAATCAAATAATACTTGGCGCTATGGCTCTTGATCTTTTCGCTGTACTTTTCGGCGGTGCCGTTGCACTTTTACCAATTTTTGCCGATCAAGTTTTTCAGATGGGACCTCAAGCTCTAGGAATAATGAGAGCCGCACCATCGGCCGGCGCGCTACTTGCAGCAACCATACTCACTCACCGACCGATTTCAACCGGTGCCGGTCGCATTTTTCTTGTTGCTGTTGCTGCCTTCGGTCTTTGTATGATTGCTTTCGGTTTATCGACTAACTTTTATCTCTCACTTTTTCTTTTAGCTCTAAGCGGTGCTTTCGATGGCATCAACGTTTATTTGCGCAATACAATCTATCAACTCTCCACACCGGACGATATGAAAGGCAGAGTTGCTGCAGTAAACAGCATGTTCATTAACTCATCCAACGAGATTGGCGCCTTCGAATCAGGCGTGGCAGCCAAACTTCTTGGAGTTGTTCCTTCGGTTGTATTCGGCGGTTGCATGACTTTGCTAGTCGTATTGGTAACAACATTCAAAGCCCCGAAATTACGCGACTTGAATATGCAAAGTTTGTACAAAGAGCCGGAGTCTTAACGACGGCGTCCGCCACCAAAACGACCGCCGCCATTAGCACCGCTAAACGACTGTCTTTGTTGTTGCGCACCACTAAAATTACGCCCGCTGCTTTGGGCGAAGTTGCCACTGCGTTGCTGAGCTGCCGCACCATTGTTGAAGTTGCCGTTACGCTGTTGAGCGGCTGCAGTATTGTTGAAATTACCGTTACCAAAATTAGCTTGTTGATGCACAAACGGGTTACTACCGGTACTACGCTGATTTTGCCATTGCTGAAATTGAGCTGGATTTTGTGTGCGTTGATTTTCATACCATCTTTGCTGATCTTGCATCTGGTTGAAATGAGCATTATTGACATTACCAGTGTTTACATTGGCACGATTAACGTTAGCTGTATTAACGGTAGGATCAACAGTGCGGTTCACTGTATTACCACTGACATTTCGACTGTTATTCACATAAACCGGTTTGTTATTAGCACCATAATAATAAGGATGCCCACCGGCACCGTAATAATATGGCGTGCCGTAAGGCGCACTGCTACCCCACATTGCCGAACCCATAGCCGCACCAGCCATTGCACCAAGGCCAGCCATAGCAGCGGTTCCGGCACCGCTACCCGATGATTCGCTAGTGGAATTATTTTCGTAATTATTGACTGTAACCGGTTGAGGCGCATATTGAGGTACTTGTGGCACTTGCTGATAAGAGTTTTGCGAAATTCTTGCTTGCAATCTTTGCACGTCAGCTGTCAAATCAACATTTTGATTGTTTCTGTCAACGTACCAATATCCGCCTTGGGCTCCCATATAAATCTGCACAGTGCCACCATTCACACCGGGACCTGGCAAGGGGACGGCCATGCCTCTTGGCGTGACGACCATTTGTTGTCCGTTTTGTCCGGGATATGTTTGCAAAGTAACTACTGAAACATTAGGTGCAGCCATACCTTGTTGCGCATAAGTTGCCATCGGCAGCAAACTTTCACTGGTTAATGAAAGAGTCAAAGCAAAAACAGCAACCATAAAATGCTTACGCATGAACAGCACCTCTTGTATGTAACCGACAGCTACAGCATGTTGTAGCAGGTTCAGCTTAGACAAACAAGATCGCTGTCCTCTTTACAACTTTCTAATCTTCACCTATACTCCCGGAACCGCAGTGAGGAAGAATTGAATGACACTTAGCAATGGGGGCAAAAGCCACCCAGATATTCTTGATTTGGCACAAACGCAAAATAGCCAATCTCAATCTTCAGAACTAAATTTAGTTTCGCTATATTTTCAAGACAAGAAGGTTTCAGCAGATACTAAAAGTACTTCTCAATCCGAACCGCAGCAGTTAGCTTTTGCCGGAGAGTTGATTTCAACAGAGTCCGGTGAACATGAAACAAAAGAAACCGCTGAACAAAGCGCCGATCGAAAAGCAAAAACCCTTTTTCCAAAAGATAAAATTGAGCCAGGGAAAGAAGATCCGCTTTACGAGCCCCGCGATTTAGCTCGTCGCGACATTTTAGGCACTTTATCCGAAGAGGAGTATGACAAACTGAGAGCGTGGAAACGTTTTCCCGGATTGGATGACGACAGCACCGCCGCTCGTAACTTGATGTTTAAGAATCTGATTGCTCGGGACTCTATGACACGTGAAGACACAGCTTTTCTTTCAAGTTGGCAAGAATTTCCCAATCCGGATAAACGTTTAAGTGAGGCCCGCAATTTAGCTTATATGGACCGCTGGCTTGCCCAATCACCGGACAATGGTGAAAACGGTCGGCAATTAAACCCGGAAGAACAAGCTAAACTTGAAGCTTGGCGCAGTTTCAATAATCCTGATTCCAGATACGATCGTCCTCGCCAGCTTATTGAAAATGAATCTTCATTGACAGAATTAGAGAAAGCGGAGCTGGCTAGCTGGATTGATTTCCCCGGCTTAAATAAACATTCGGCAGAATTACGCATTCTCGCGCAAAAGGAGTTTTTAAACGAAAGCGATGCAAAAGCCGGATTGACACCAGCTGATATCGCTAAGCTTGAAGCGCAACGCATTTTCAATGTTTCCGGGGCAAAACAAGAACCGGCGCGTATTTTAGCTGAAGCTCACATAAGAGCGAACTATAAAGACGGTCCGCCCCTGTCTCAGGCTGAATTAGCCGAGCTAACCGCTTGGATGAAATTCAGCGATCCGGACAGCAAGTTCGACCAAGCACGAAAACTTTATGCTAAAAGCGAGCTTGAAGGAATGCAATCTTTGACTATTGCGGAAGAAGAAATGCTGGATCAAGCTTATGCTGAAGCGACAACACCGGATACCGACGAGCCGAATAAAAACTACGCCCGCTCCTACCATTCTCCCGCTAGCCCAGATAAGCACTTCGACGAGCGTAAACTGCTCCCCGGAAGGTCACCGTCTTAACGGATAGAAATGACAGTACTTGGCTTTGAAATGCCTGTTTCGCTGACAGCTTTTATCCGGAAATAATATGACGAATCAACATTCAAAGAATGCAGATTATATTTAGTGTCATGAACCAAAAGCGAACTGTATAACTTTTCCGGCTCAACACCAAAAGCAATTTCATAGGCATAGGCACCATCTACAGCCTGCCAATTAAGGACAGCATCTCGACGATCAGCCGCATTACGCTCCACCTTAAAATCAGAAACAGCCTCAGGCACTGGTCCTGGTGCTTGTCCGAAAACGCGCAAATCACCGATGGCAAAATTGCCCGTCGGCATCTCCAAATTGACAAGTTTAAGATAACGGGTAGAAACAGGCTCGACAAGCTCAATATAATCGTGAGGAACTTCTTTATCGTTCTTGCTTTTATCAACAAGTAGATTCCAAACACTTTTGTCCTTCGACTCCAGTATTTGATAGCGATGACTCAGCCCGTGCTGTTTACCGAAAAGCCTGGCTTCGTCGTCGGCATAATTGACTTGAATGGCGCGGACATCACAATCTTTGCCTAAATCAACAGCTAAGAACTGTCCTTCTTTGTTGTTCGGAGCGCTCCAGTAAGTTTTGATATTTTCGTCAAAAGCATGCGCCGTATCTTTGTTTTCTTTGGATTCGGAAGCCCAAGCTTTTTTATTATAAGAAAGCAAAGTCCAACCGGTATAGCCTGAATCTTCTTCTCGTTTTTCAACGGCAAGTTTATGCGGATAATCACCAAAAGATGTGTCGGTATGCAACACGCCTTCACCATCTACATAGGTCGGAAACATGCTCAACCGTCGTTCAAATGTGTTTTTTTGACTGATTACCGAAGAACCCACATGCCATAGATTGCCATGCTTGTCGGCAAAGGTACTGCCATGTCCGGCACCGGTAATAAAGCCAGTCGGCTTCCAAGAAAAAGGATTATGGGCTTGATATTTGAATGGGCCAAGCGGGCTGTCCGCTGTATAAACACCATCACCGTAAACATTTAACTCAGTACCGGGGGCAGCATACTGTAAATAATATCTGCCCTTGAATTTACTCATCCAAGGACCTTCAATGAAAGGATCAAGCTTGCCGTTTTGGTTGTCGTCACCAAAACGTTCCCAGCCATGTATCTGCGTATGCAAACGCAACAGCTCCTGAATTTGTCCTTTAATGGCAAACTGATTTGCTGGATCAAGCTCTACCCCTTTAAGCGGATAAAGATTGCTCGACCCCCAATAAACATAAGTTTTACCGTCTTCATCCTCAAACAGGGACGGATCCCACACCGGCAAAGGAAAAGCTTTAGCAGCTTCAGTCCACACACCGGTACTTGGGTCTTTGCTTTGATAAAGGGGCATTGAGACTTGATCTGTAAAACTCGGCAGTAGAAACATGCCATTTTTACCAGCCCAAGCGCCAGGAGCGCATACTTGATCCTCGTTAAAATTAGATTTGAACAAATGCGGAATGAAATCCCATTTGCCCATATTTTCCGAGACCCAATAGCCTTCTTGATTGGTGCTGAAAAGATAGAGTTTGCCGTCCAAAAGTTGGCAGGAAGGATCAGCTGAAGAGCGATGAGCATTGTTTAGCGAATAATCTTTTTTCGGAACAAAAGCATAATCAAGATTCATCGGATTACAGTAAGTATCCGCATTTTCTTTTACACGATTCTGCGTATTTCCAAAGCAGTCTGCAACTGCTTCTTGCCTCAATGAATTAAATGAGTTATCCTCATCACATCGCGTGTAAGTCAACTCGGATTCGCGCTCACTCATGGGCCGAAACGTACTCCTGAATCTGGATGGATTTTATATGAATCCTTCTGCTTCAGCAATACGGAAATCACGCATTACTCGGGTTTATTAAAGCTGTCACTACCGCAACAGTTCTAACCGCGAGAATTTACTAAATGACTTTAGAAGACAGGCAAATTAATCAGCCGGACAATGCCGTTCGCGCTGAATCAAATGAAGAGAGCAAAACAGACAGCTTAAATTTAGTCTTTTTAGCTAAACCGGATGCATCGAAAGAACAACCTGGTCAAATTGAAATAGCCGCCAGCTCAGGCTTTGATCTGTCACGCGAATTTAGTCAAATAAAAACAGACAATAATCGCTATCGCGAAGCCGACGCTAAAGCATTATTTGAGTTTCCCGGTCCGCCTTTGGATCACAAAGGCGAAGATCCTCACGCTCAGCCAAGACAACTTGTGCGTCGTGAAATTTTAGAGAATCCGGCTCTCTCTGACGAAGAGACTCTGGAGCTTAAAGCTTGGCGTAAATTTCCTGGCTTGGACGAGAACCAAAATAAAGCACGAGAATTAACCCATAAATATCTCTTGGGTGAAGAAACTACAAACGAAGAAAAGGCTTTTATTCGCAGCGTGGACGAGTTTCCTGGTTCGGGAAAACAAATGGCACACTTACGCGATTTAAGTCAAAAGCAATATTTAAATGAGAGCAGCCTGACCGCAAAAGAACGCGCAGAGCTAGAGAGTTGGCGCAGTTTTCCAAATTCGGCAGAGAAGCTTGACCGCCCGCGTGAATTGATGCACAAAGCCTTGCAAGCCTATTTTCAGCCAGGAAATAGACAGGAGGGGTATGCAGACTCTTTAAGCCCACAAGAGAAAGCTGAGCTAGGCTCCTGGGTTCAATTTCCGGAGCCTGATTACAGATCAAGCGAACTGCGTAAATTAGCTCAGAGAGATCTGCTTTATGGCGATGATCCGATTAAAGGTTTACAGCCAGCTGAAATAGCTAAATTAGAAGCTTGGACGACTTTCGAGAATCCGGATCGCCGCTTTAATCAGGCAAGAGAATTGGCTCAGGCTTCTGTGCTCAATCAATATGACAAAGGTCCTGCTCTAACTAAAGAACAAGCCGCCGAGTTAGGAGCCTGGGCTAATTTTCCGGACCTGGACAAACGTTTTGACCAAGCACGTGAAATTTACATAAGAGGAGAGCTGGATCCAACTACTCCGCTTAGCCACATGGAAAAAGTGACACTAAGCGATGCTTACGGTGAGCTTACCGGACGAAAAGTTATCGACCCGTTATTTGCCGATGAAGAGCATCGCAAACAATACAGCTTGAACAAAACCATCGATGTAGATTTACGCCGAATGATGCCAGGAAGACATTACGGAGCATCAGCAGACTAGTTAATCTCAAGCGGTTTAAGATTATCCCGGAGCCGGGTAGGAAATAGAGATATGGCTACCGGTAAATCTTATGAGCACAGATAAAACTGAGAGTAAGAAAGATCTTGTAATAGATTTTGATCCAAAAAGCGGCTCCGATGCTGATTTTGACTTTATCAACTTGCTTAGCAGCGATAAACAAAAAAGCGAACGAGGGCCACTACAAGTTGCTGCCGTTGACGCGCCGGTGCTTGATTTAATTTCAGCGAATGAAGCTCAAGAGAGCGCTTGGCAAAAAGCATTGAAAGAGTTTCCTGGTCAAGCCGGAGTAAACGACGATCAAGACCCTCACGCTTATCCTCGAGAGCTAGCTCAACGTGAAACGCTTGGCACCCAGCCTTTATCGAATCAGGAACGAAATGAACTCGAAACATGGCGACAATTTCCCGGATTAGATGATGGCTCGGATACAGCGCGCAACCTGAGATTCAAAGAGCTATTTGATCAGACAGGCAACCTTACCTTGCCTGAAGCTGCCTTTCTCCGAAGCTGGGAAGAGTTTCCTAATCCTGACCCCCGCTTGGATAATGCTCGTACTCTGAGAGCAAAGCAAGGTCGCGAAGAAGAAGAATTGACCGCTCAAGAAAAAAACGAGCTTGAAGCGTGGCGGAGTTTCAGTAATCCGGATCCGCAATATGATCGTCCACGTGAATTAACTGCCAAAAGCGCTCGAAAAGACCTTCTGACCAAAGAAGAATCAGCTGAATTATCTGGCTGGATGGAATTCCCCGGACTGGATCAAAATTCGGCATCTTTGCGCAAACTAGTTGAAAAAGAATATCTTCACGGCGAAAAGGAAGGAGGATTAAACCCCAGCCAAGTAGCTAAACTAGAAGCTTGGAGAGCTTTTGACAATCCGGACTCAAGTCTTAATCATGCACGTCAGCTAGCTCAAATTCATATCTTAGCCAACTATGGTGAAGGACCGGAACTTTCAGAGACAGCCAAAGCTGAATTAACAGCCTGGCAATCTTTTTCAAATCCTGACCAAAAATTCAATGAGGCTCGCGAACTTGCTGCCAAAGCCGAACTATCTACTCTTTCTAAAGTCGAAGATAAGAAGCTCAGTCAAGCCCATGAAGCCAACAATACTTTTAAGGCCGAACCTCACGGTTCGCTTAGAGCTTATTATCGCTACACACATGCCCCAGAACGCGGGGAACGACCTGAACATGAACCGCGCCGAAAGCTACCAAGGTATACACTTGCCGTCTAAATTTACGGAGAATAAGTATGTCGCTTGCCAGAGATTCAGAGAATCAAACGAAACTATCCGAAAACGATAACTCGAAAGACGATACAAATTCTAAGCCGGACGGTTTTGATTTAGTCTCACTGATAAAAGACGACGCGACAAAATCTCCCGCAGAAAATGTTGATTTGGCTGCTGCCGGTAGCGGCATAGAATTCTCCGGCTTATTAGGAGAAAAAAATAAATCAGCAAAACCTTCTTATACGACAGCATACAATAACGCTTTGCTTGAATTTCCTGGTAACCCAGAGCAAAAAGACGGCGAAGAAGATCCCCATGCTTATCCGCGCGAATTGGCTAGGCGAGATAATATGGGGCAAGAATTGAACGAACGCGAAACAACCGATTTAGAGGTTTGGCGAACACTCCCCGGACTAGATGATGGTTCAACCAGAGCTCGCAACATTTTATATGCTGAGATGGCCGCTTCAGAGAAAACTCCTTTGACTCATGAACAAACCGCCCTTCTTAATAGCAGACTAGCCTTTCCCAATCCGGACAAAAGACTGGATCTTGCTCGTGAACTTAGCTATTTGAATCAATTAGATCAGCTGATACCGCTAGCACAGCCGCCGGCTCCTGGTGCTCCTCGCTTGGACATAAACAGCTTAGCTGAACTGAAAGGTTGGGAAAGTTTTTCCAACCCAGATCCTGAATTTGATCGTGCCCGCACTCTGATTCAGAAGAAATTTCTTGAATCTGAGAACGAAAGCAAATTAACACCGGAAGAAAAGGCAGAGTTAGCAAGCTGGATCGACATTCCAAATTCCGGAGCTAAATTCGATAATCTACGTAAGCTTTATCAACAAGACTTTCTTTATAGAGATGATCCGGAAAAAGCATTAAAAACTGCTGACATAGCACAACTTGAAGCTTGGAAAAATTTTTCGAACCCGGATTCTCGCTTAAATCAAGCGCGGGCACTTGCCGAAGAGTATATTCTGGCAAACTACCAAGGCAAAGAATTGTCTTCTGAAAAAATGACCCAACTGGAAGCTTGGGCAACTTTTCCCGGTCTCGATAAAACATCGTCCGCCATGCGTGAATTTATGATCAACGCCAGAGCCCGAGGCGGCGAATTGCTACCGGAAGAACAAGCCTTGATTGAGGATGCTTTGCAAAGCCTACAAACAGAAAGAACTGAAAGCTTTGGAAAATGTCGTTATTTTGACAAACTGGAACGTCTAAACCAGAAGCCGGATGACGAGAAAGCACGAGACGAGCAACGATGGCTTCCCGCACTTAGCAGTCCCGCTTAAAGAAGCCGGCTAGTCAAGCGCAATGTTGATGTATGATTATTCACGTCTCAAGCTTGGAGTCGTGAACCTACACCATGAATTCAATTATTCAACGTGTAGCCTTGTTCTGCAGCTTGCCTGCCATCATATTTGGTTCACCGCTTTGTTTGGCAGCTACAAGCACCGACAAGCATGAATTTCGCGATATCAAAATAATTCCGGACCGTAATCTCGAAGCCGAGGCACAAGGACAGTTGCGCGCTGACGCCAACGAACTGGCCGAACTACTAAAAATAAAACCTTATGTTGAAAGCTTGCGTCAATACAAGGCAGCCGGCAAAGCAAAAACAACTCAACTACCAAAAGCGATGCAACATGCGCGCTTGCTCTGCTTGTGGAAGATTTTTATCGCTTCTCAAGAAGTACGCAAAGTGGTGGCAATGATCAATTACGATCTTTCCACAACACGAGTTAACTTGGATTCTTTAACCAACAAAAAAAACATGACCGCCAACATGATTAACAATGCCAACTTTTTGCAAGGCGGCGTCATGGGTACAATCAAACAATCGCTTAATTTGCATGGTTTGCATATTCCGGCGCAAGAAGTAGGCATTACTACTTTTGGCACAGGGATTCTGCTTGCTGGAAGCAACTTATTTGTACCGTCTCTTTGGTCAAGAAAAATCAACTGTGCACCAAATATGCTCAGTCACATTTTCAACCAAGATTTCAAACCGGCAGACGCCAGCCTCAGCTATCTTTGGAAGTTCATGAATTCACCGGTTCCCGGCTCGGAAAGCAAACTTACACGTCGCGAAATATTGGTCCGCCACTGGCAAGATTTCGAAGGAATAAATATAAACAATCGCATGCACTGCGCTCAACTGGCGGCACATCCGCTCAGCCCGGAGCAATGCCTGAAAGAAAATATTTGTATTATCTCGCAACGGATGGATCTGCTTGAAGATTTGAAGTGCCATATGGAAGAGTTCGAAGCTTCACTTTATGAATTACACGAATCAATAGCAGTTAACTAAGGAGAAACAGCTTTGAAAGCCGGACAACGAACAGCGACAAGCATATTCTTGAGCATTGCCCTTGTGCTTACGCAAACATTTTCGTTGCCGATGCATGCACAAGGGACCATCGAAGAAACAGCGGCAGCACCAATTAAAATTGCCGCTGCATCGCAAACAAAAGCAGTATTATCTCCGGCAGCTTATGAAGCTGCCACTTTACTTGGTATTTTGCCTCAAGTCGAACGTTTGATTCAAATCAAACAAGCCGGCGATGGCAACCCGCACAACGATGAAGAGATGGCACTCAAAATAGATGTTTTTGACAAAGTGCTCGGTTGCTCTCTTGAAATACGAATGATATCCGGACGCATAGACCGCGAACTTGCCTGGTCATCGAACGGGCAAAGCATGCTGCAAGCAAAACGACAAAGAAACTTAAACGCTTTGTTCACAGCCAACTTTATGCAAGGTGGCATACTCGGTGTTTTATCCGGTCCGGCCTTTTTGCACGGTAAAGACGCCCTTGGCACAGAGCTTTTGCTATTAGCCAGCAGTATCGGTTTACTCTTATCCACAGCTTCACTTGCTGCCAGCCGTAGCGGTACTAAAAAAATCGACGGCGGCACCACCATACTTGCCGATGTTTTTCATTTGAGTCAACCTGCGCAAAAACATAATTACGACACTATAGTTAAATATCTGAATTCTGTACCGCCCGATGCAAACAACAATCACACACGGATAAACGTTTTGATTGATGGCTGGAAAAAAGGACGCTACTTACGTTCAACCAAAGAAAAGCAGCTGGAAAAATTAGCCGCTATCGAAGGTAAAACAGCCAAAGAGAAAGAAAACATCAGGCTATTAGACAATCGTATCCGCATGCTTTATGACACACAATGGACAATCGAACAGCTCGATATCGGCTTGCTTGATCTTTTACGTATTACCGAGTTGAACTAACTTAGTTCAGACCTTCGGCAAAGGAAAAGAAAACACCGTCCGGATCATGTTTTTGACGCAGTTTTTGCAGGCGTTCATAATTGCGCGGCAAGAAAGCGCCTTTAATATGAGCCGGATAAGTAATCGTATCGCTTTCACCGATATAGTGACCATGAACAAACGGCTTTAAAAGCTCAATACACTTTTTATGCCATTTGCTGTTTGCTTCATCATCTTTGGCTTCAGTCCACATCGTCCAAGGACCGCCATAAAGACGAGCGCTCATGGAGAAAGCAGCATCAGGTAACGGTGCCGGTACGCTCGGTCCGGTAAAGAAGGCGAACATAATTATGCTTTCAGGCGATGGTACTTTCAGGAAATGATCTTTCACCGCTGCGAACAGCTTTCCGGCATTAGAGTTAGAGAACATCGCCTCAACATGATTACGGCGATCAGCTTGCCATAAAGAACCAGACATATCAAACAGTTTTTCGAAATTCACATGCTCGTTGGTGACTTTTGCCATACATTTGCTCATCGACGGGCATTCGTCTAAAAGCTTGACCGCCGAGCGCGCTTCTTCCTCCGAATCAGCAAAAACAGTTGCCGTAACCATACAAATCTTTCCGGCACTGGTTTTTGTTTTTGCTGCAAGTTCCGGCGGCGCTTTCAACATAAATAAACTAAGTTCAACATTGTTCGGTAATCGATGGGAAATTTGTCCTAACCAATCAGCAATTGGCACTGCTTGATCTAGCGGATAAGAATAAGAATTTGCCGTTATATATTTAGGCAAAGGATAAAGTTTCAAATGATAACGGACAGCCACAGCAAAGAGCCCACAACCGGCTCCGCGAGCAGCCCAATAATAATCGTTATTTTGTTCGGCGCTTGCTGTAATAAGCTCGCCATCCGGAGTGACCAGCTCGACAGCTTCAACACTTTCAGTACCGGTTCCCCAAACGCCTTGGTTCCAAGCCATACCGCCGCCGAGTAAATAACCGCTTAGTTTTACCGGTGGGCAATGCCCACTGGGATAAGACATACCATGAGCATTCAAATGAGCTTGTATTTCGCGATTACTGATAATCGGCTGTACTACTGCTTTTCGTGCTAGCGGATCGATTGAAATAACCTTGTTCAAGTTAGTCAGATCAATCATCATGCCGCCGTTGCGCAAAGAAGGTGAGCACCAATTATGCCCGCCACCACGCACCACAACTTTCAATTTGTTTGCTTTAGCAAATCTGACAGCTTCAACTACATCTTGTTCATTGTTGACACGCACAACCACTTGCGGTGCACGCTTGGGCACAAGCTTGTTCCAAAGTTCGCCATAAACAAAAGTGTCAAACTCCGGATCACCTTTTTGTACAACTTTACCTTGAATACTTTTTTGCAAAACAGTTAGATCAACCGAAGCATTATTTGGCGATTGAGCCAAGAGCTGCTTAGCATAAGCGCCCGAGGCAAGGAATGAACCGGAAACGGCAATTGTTTTTGCCAGAAAACGGCGGCGAGAGAATCCATTTGAATTTGAATCTGATTTAGGTTCCATAAATAAATCCTCCGCCGCTGTTTCCGGTTACTGCTTAGTTATCGCCTGCTGTCTGTTCGTTGCTTTTTACAACGACCGCTTGTGGTTTTTTGTACAAGCGTTTGCCCATGACCCAGGTTTCATCAACTGCGCGGTCGTCACCAACAGCCATGATGCCAAAAAGAAGCTGTGAGGCATCTTTCATTGTTTTTGGCTTATCACAAATAAGCGATTGGTGCCAAGCAGTTGCCGGCGGGCCACCGTTCCAATCAAGGGCAACGAAGTCAGCTTCTTTGCCAGGATTGAAATTACCGATTTTGTCATCCAGATAAAGCCCTTGCGCTCCACCGAGAGTTACCGAATAGAAAGCACGATAAGCGTTAAGCTTATTGCGCTCGGACTCGGCGTTGTCGTGCCACCGCGGGTCGATGCTGCCGTCGAGCATGGTGTTGTTGCACATGCCGATTTTATAAGCTTGATCGAGCACGTTGAGCATGCAGAAATTGTTGCCGCCGCCCATATCAGTACCGAAAGTCAAACGTACACGACGTGCCGGATCCGTAACTGCTCCTAGGCGGAAAAGACCGCTACCCAAAAAAGTATTTGAATTCGGGCAGAAAGAGATTGAAGCTCCGGCTTTATTCAAACGAGACAATTCACTATCAGAAAGCCATACGCCATGTCCGGCTGTGAACTTAGGTCCAACCAAGCCGAATTTTTCATAACAGCCAAGATAGTCGCTAACATTATGTTCAAGCGGAGCATTTCTTGTTTCAGTCGGGTTTTCCGAAACGTGAGTGTTCACCCAGCAATCCGGAAACTCTTTATGCAACTGCGAACACTTAGTCAACAGTTCGGATGAATCACCGTAAGCAAAACGAGGCGTAATGGCATACAAGTTACGACCTTTACCATGATACTTTTGGATAAGCTCTTTGCTGTCGGCATAGAACTGCGCCGGCGGTGTCACGAAATAATCGGGGGCGTTACGATCGATACCACCGATTCCGCAAATAACGCGCATGTTGCGCTTGCTTGCTTCTTGAAAGAATATATCCACCGCGCTTTTGTATGAGGTGCCAAAATCTTGCACGGTAGTTGTGCCGGCAGCAAGCATGTTATCGAAATAACGTTTTACGCCATCACGGGCATAATTATCATCGCGATATTTTGCTTCTTCCGGGAAGATCCATTCTTGGAGCCAAGGAAGAAGTTGTAGTCCGTAAGCACCAAGCACACGGGTTTGCGGAAAGTGCACATGTCCATCGATAAAGCCCGGAACAATGATCCGATCTGGAATGTTGGTAACTTTAAGACCGGGATATTTAGCCGCCACTTCGGAATAAGGTCCGAAAGCTTTGATGATCCCCTTGTCCATTACAAGCAGTCCATCTGGATAGAAGCGTGCAGATTCTTCTTCATGCCCGACATGTTTCCATGGATCATCGACAAAGTCGAAGAAAGAACCGCGAACACCAGTAAGATCGCTGTCAGCAGCCATAGCCGGCGGAAAAGATGCCGATGCACCAATCCATAAACCGGACAGCGCAACTAGCATCTTCTTGAAGCAATTGCCCATTAGATTAAACCTCACGCATAACCAAGTGCAGGGCAGTGTATCTTATTTATGTCTCTTACATATTAAAGATGGTCCGCTTGTCAGGAAGTTTTCGGACTATTCAAGCACCAAATTTAATACCATTGCTCAGGTTTCAATATGGCAGCAAATCATGCAAAAAGAAAATTTCAAGAGCAACGATCAAGATCGCTAGCAAGCTACCGGCAATATTGTTTTTTAGTCGTGTGTTTTGATTTGGCAAAAGCCACCAATTAAATCCGTATATAAGGATTGGCATAGTAAACCAAGTCATGATCGACACACTGACCGCCGTACCAACAGCTGTAGCAACAGCCGGATTTATCCCAGCCAGTTGCGGATAAAAAAAGCGCTTCAGCAACATTAGAAGCGGAAAGAGTCCAATAAAAACTAAAACTGCTGTTTTCCATTTTGCCGGACGAGCGCCAGTATTATTATCTATTGGAAACCAACCAGGAAAAGAGCTGGTCAATCTTTGAAAATATGTAGCGTTGACAAATTGATTCGCTTCAGCCAAAAGTTCTTGACGCACAGGCGAAGAAAACCAGCGTTCAAGATCTTCGGCTGTATCAAAACGAAGGACTGAGGTCCATTTGCAACCAGCGGTACCCGGAGCCGGCGGCTGCAGATAGATACCGGCATAGCCGGGAAATTGAGCTTGCGCTTTTTGAATTTTTAGAAGCCACGACCAATACTCGTCATGCATCCCCGCTTTCACATCAGTGACAATAGACGTGGCAACGGTACCAGGGGAGGGAGTGCTGGTTAAGTCATCCCAAATACGCAAGTCAGAGCTCAACTCGCCCAATATTTTTTTCCGCTCTTCCGATTGACGCCAAACCTCAATAGCCTCTACATTGGCAAAACGTTGAATCAAAGTCCATTCAGCCAGCTCCAAGCGCAAAGGCGGAATAATTTCGCCACTCCAGAAGCCAGGGAACTCAGCTCCGGCAAGCAAAAGTCTAACTAAGAACGTTGACGCTTGTGAACGCTCAACCGAAACACTGCCCTCTATCCTGGTGATAAGGGCCATAACATCGGTTGATTCAGGCATATTCGGCTCCGGCAAAAAAGATTGCCCATACTATAGCCGAATCGATTTTTAATATCCTGAATTGGCGTTTTGTACTGCAGTGACTAAAGCGCGAGTCAAACCCATTTGCGTAACGGTCTCAAAGGGCATTACATTCACGATATCGAAACGCGCACCTTTTTTGACCAGTTTATAGTCGAATTTACGCAATTTTTTTCGCCCCTCATCATCAGTACCGACTTGCAAAAAAGTGATGCTGATATCGTCACGATTGCGCATATGATGTGTCGCATCAATAATTAAATCGCAAAGATCTTCGTCATCCTGCGGCTTACCATCAGTAACTACGGCGATGATCAGTGGCTTAGCCCGTCCGGAAGCGCGGCGGCGAAAATAATCGTTTAGTTGCTCGGACATCGGCTCGGCAAGCTTAGTACCGACATAAAGCCCATGCCGGCTTTGATAGATTGAAGGCACCTGAGGCAAGCGAACATTATGATAAACATCGTATTTGCTGGAAAAAAGCACCAGAGTAAAACTCCAATTAGGCAATCTTTGGGTTTGCCGTCCAAAGTCGTTTGCTTGAGCAAGACACCAATACCAGCGCGGAAACTCACCCTGTGCAAAATATTCTTTTTCGCCCATTGAGCTTGAACGATCTTGCATAATCACAATGTCATGTGATTTCAATACATTCAGCTCTTGCTCGTTTAAATCGCCTGGTAAACGCCCACGATTAGCATCCAAATTGAAAGGATTTTGACTGCCAAATAAAGGAACGGCAGAACGCAATGGTTGACGATTAGCACCAACACCGGCCCGCATTTGCATACCGTTTGTTACACCTTGCAGCTGAGCGACATCGGTACGCCCATCCAAAGGTGCAAAATCATTAGAGTCGACAACCGGCTCACGATAATCAACTGCGCCGGTCAAAGGTTTGTACTTAGAAGCAGAGGCAGCATTATTACGGGGAAGCCGCATGCC
The DNA here is from genome assembly GCA_019750335.1 of Candidatus Obscuribacterales bacterium. GTDB lineage: Bacteria > Cyanobacteriota > Vampirovibrionia > Obscuribacterales > Obscuribacteraceae > JAIEPM01. Next base: position 328,126 of record JAIEOQ010000004.1, on the reverse strand, counting down.
GCTTTGTGCCATTGCCGGGATCGTACAAAACATAGATAATGCCAGAAACAAACTTAAATATGAGCGCACGATCCTTCCCTCGCAATAAAGATTCCTAGGCAAGGTCCGAAACCACCGCCTTTAAAACTCTTTATAACCGAAGAACGCCAATCCCGCCACAATTTAGAGAAGCCAAGTTAACATTTAAGGAAGTTGAAAACTAAAAGCAAGGTTCAGCTGCTATACCGGTAAGATGAGAGTTCTGGTTGTTGAAGACGATCTATTCCTGCAAGAAGCCCTAAAATTAGGGCTGGAGAATGCCGGCTATGCAGTCGATGCTGTAGCAAACGCCAGCGAAGCTAAAGCTTCTTTGCGCGAAATAAGCTACGATCTTCTGCTTCTTGACCTCGGCTTGCCCGACACCGATGGCGTCGAAGTCTTAAAAGCCTTACGCAAAGAAGAACAGTCTTTACCGGTAATCATAATTACGGCCCGCGATTCGGTAGAAGATAAAATTAGCGGTCTGGATTGCGGCGCCAACGATTACATTAGCAAACCCTTTGATTTTCGCGAGCTGGAAGCACGTATTCGCGCTCTTTTGCGCAAACATATTTGGAGCAATAAAATCGAGCTTGTGCATGGTCCGGTACGCTTTATCACTAACAGTCGCGAAGTATTGATTGCCGGAGTCCCGGCCGAACTGACGCCGCGTGAAGTGGCAGTCCTTGAACTTCTACTGCAAAAAACAGGACGCTTAGTGCGGAAGCGACAGCTTATTGAACAGATAGCCAACTGGGAAGAAGAACCGAGCGACAACGCTATCGAAATCATCATTCACCGTCTCAGACGGAAACTCGAACCGGCGGCGGTACGAATAAGCACTGTTCGTGGCTTCGGCTATATGCTGGAAGAATGGAAATGAAACGTTCAATCCGCAAAAAATTGGTGCTCTGGCTGGCGGTTCCTTTAGGACTTCTTTGGCTTGTCAGCACTACGGCCGGTTATTATTTAGCCTTGAAATTCGCCAACGACACATATGATCGAGAGCTCGTGAACTCTTCCGATTCGGTTGTCGCTCGCATAAAAGTAAAAAACGATCATTTGTTTGTCGATTTACCACCAGCTGCTCAAGCTATTCTTCGCCACGACAATTCGGATCTGTTTTTATATCGAGTCCAAAAACTAAGTGGCGAGAAGCTATCCGGCGACGCGGTTTTACCTAAAGCACCATCCGATCTTTCCGAGACTTTACCGCAATTCAGAACAGTGCTTGCCGGCTCAAATTATGTACGCTTAGCTGAAAGAAAAGTGTTCGTGCCGGAAGCCGATAGCGAACCGATTATCGTTCAAGTTGCCGAAACTTTGCACAGTCGAAAACAACTTTCCACGCAAATATTCATGAGCATTTTTGTCCCACAGCTCTTGATGATGCTTTTAGGAGCTACCGCTTTGTGGATCGGAGTCGGACGGGGTCTCGAGCCGCTGCAATTTTTACAAGCAGCTATCGCTAAAAGATCGAGGCTGGATCTAAGTCCGGTTAGCGAAGACATAGCGCCAAAAGAAGTTTATCCGCTGGTTATTTCAATAAACGATCTTCTTTCTCGTTTACGCGAAGATATTAAAGCGCAACAACGTTTCATCGCTAATGCTTCTCACCAATTACGAACGCCCCTTGCCGGGTTAAAAACCTATTCTAGCGTCGGCTTAAGCATGTCCAACCCTGACGAAATGCGTAATATCATTAAACAGCTTGATACGGGCTTAGATCGAACCACACATTTAGTAAACCAGCTTTTAGCCTTAGCCAGGAGCGACCCGGGAACCATTAACTACGAAAATGCCGGCAGCGTCGATCTCAATTTTGTAGTGTCCGACGTAATATCCAACTACGTTTCATTCGCCATTTCAAAAAAGATTGACTTAGCCTTCGAATTTGCGCAAGAGTCAAACAAAATCAAGGGTGATGCTACAAGCTTGCAACAGCTTGTAGCCAATCTTTTGGACAATGCTTTGAAATACACTCCAGTTGAGGGTAAAGTCTGCATCCGTTTACTGGCCGAAAACAAACGCGTTATTCTTTCCGTTTCGGATAACGGGCCAGGAATTCCGGCCGCTGAAAGAGAGAAAGTTTTTGAACGCTTTTATCGCGTACTTGGTAGCGCAGCGAACGGCTCAGGATTGGGTCTTTCCATCGTCAAAGAAGTCGCGGTGAACCATCAAGCCGAAATTTCAATGTCAGATGAAAACGGGCAGGGAACAGTAGTTAGAATCTCTTTCCCAGCTCCGCAAGCCTAAGCAAGCTTTTTGCAAGGTAACCTTTGTACGATCAGGGTTGGTGATTCTTAGCTGAAGCAAATTGTTCGTCTTCTTCCTTGCTGCAGCGACCAGGTAAGAATCACCAACTTAGTAACAAAAGGAGAACCACATGAGATTCGCAAGCATAGCGCTCGCCGCTTTACTTACACTAGGATTCGGCGGTGCAGCAATGGCTGACGATACAGAAACACAAACATCAGAACCGGCCGTAGTTGAAACAGCTCCGGCAAGCCATGATGTCGAAAAGTCGAAAGAGACAAAAACATCAACCGAAAAAGCTTGCAAAAAGAAAGTTAAGAAAGCAAAGAAATAACTTGAAGGAATAACCAATGCGACAAATTATCAATATTGCTGTCGTGCTTCTAGCCATTGTTTTCTTGGGAACAGCTTGTTCCGAACAAAAACCGGAAACAATCAATGAAGAGAGCTCGGTCAGCACCACCAGCGATGCTACAGCCGCAGAAGAGAGCCTGGAAGATCTGGACTCCAAGCCTTCAACAAAGAAACATTAGCAAATGTTGCAAAATACTTGATTTCTTTGCGACCGACCAGTCACGGAAAAGGTGCTCTACCAAAAAGTAGAAGCACCTTTTCTGGCAATTTCTAGTAAGATGGCATAAAGGAGAGCTTATGCATGACTTTGCATTGATCAAAGATTTGGCCCTGATCTGGACCATCGCTTTGATTACTGGTCAAATATGCGTCAAGTTTAAGCAACCGGTAATTGCCGGCTACATGCTGGCCGGAATCGCCATCGGCCCCCACGGACTGAAGTTAATCAGCCAAATGGACCAAATTCAGGTTTTAGCCGAATTTGGCGTTGCAATGTTGCTGTTTACCTTGGGTGTGGATCTTTCGCTGAAACAAGTCATGTCTTCGGCAAAACGAATATTGTCTGCCGGCATTACACAAATGGTTGGCACCATTGCCGTCGCCTGGCTGATTGCCGCTTGCACAGGGCTTGCCAACAGCCCGGCGGCCGGACTGCTCTTTGGTTGCATTTGCGCCATTTCCAGCAGCGTTGTCATGTCAAAAGTTCTTATGGATCGTGGTGAATCCGAATCAATACACGGACAGATTTTAATTCCGCTTTCTTTAGTGCAAGATTTGAGCTTGGTTGTCATCATACCTTTCTTGCCTGTATTGCAAGAGATGTCCACAACCTCTAACGCCGATTTATCCGCACTGCTTTTGTCCGTAGTTAAAGCAGTGATTTTCATCGGTGCCATAATCTGGGGCGCGACAAAAGTAGTACCACGAGTGCTTGCCGAATCGGTAAAATCCAATTCGCGCGAAATCTTTCTTTTGACCATCCTTGTACTTTGTTTAGCGATTGCTTTATTGAGCGAAAGTCTCGGGTTGTCAATCGCGTTGGGGGCATTCCTTGCCGGAATCATGATGAGCGAATCGACTTACGCTCACCAAGCTTTGCACGACATGTCCCCGTTAAGAGATGTCTTTTCGACCATATTTTTTGTTTCAGTCGGTATGTTTCTAGATCCGCTGTTTATTGTTCAGCATTGGCTGGAAGTAATTGTTTTCGTAGTTTTACTTATTTTAGGCAAAGCTTTAATCGGTACATTTGCCGCTATGTTTGCCACCAGCAGCCGGCGTAGCGCCATACTTGTCGGCTTCGGCTTGGCCCAAATCGGTGAGTTCTCTTTCGTTCTTTTGACTTTAGGCTACGAGTCCAAAATCATTACCGACGCCATGTACAATCTCTTTTTTGCCGGAGCGGTGATTACTATGATTGCTAGCCCAGGCTTGATGTCAGTGATACCACGGATTATCCTGCGCAGATTCGAATCAGGCTCACCGAATGAAAAAGAGACATCACGTCATACGAACTTGCGTAATCATGTGATCGTTTGCGGCTTCGGACGAATCGGACGCAATCTCGGTCTGGTTTTGGAAGCTTACAAAATCCCTTTTGTAGTAATCGAACTCAATGCCAATATTATTGAAGATTTGGCTGTGCGCGGCATTCCTCATATTTACGGCGATGCTATGGGCAAGTTAGCTTTAGTCAAAGCTAACTTAAAACATGCATCCTGTCTTGTACTCTCCATGCCCGATCCATTATCGGCAACAACAGTCGCCGCTTTTGCTCGCGAAAAGAATCCGGATATCAAAATTGTCGCCCGGGCACACCGCACCGATGACATAAGAATATTTCGTGCAGCCGGGGTCAACGCTGTTGTACAGCCGGAATTTGAAGCCAGCATCGAAATCACACGTTTAGTACTGCATGGACTTGAACGATCGACAGAAGAGGTAAAACGGGCACTGGAAAAAATAAGAACGATCCGTTATGCAGTTTTCCAACCTGACATCGACCAATTGGAGTTAGCCGATTCTCAACCCTCATTTGGCGAAGATCAAATGGGAATCTGGTTTAAAGTTGACATGAACGACCAAGTTTGCGGTAGGAGCATTCGTGAATTAAACATTCGCGGACGTACCGGTGCTACCATAAGCGCTATCAAACATGACCAAACTATTACAGCCTTCCCGGAGCCTGACTTAAGCTTGAATCAAAATGATGAAGTATACGCTGTCGGCACTTTCGAACAACTGGCTAATTTTGAAGAACAGTTTGGTCTGTCACGCACAGAGCAGTAGAGGAATCTGATGATCATCGACACAGCCAAAGCCAGTCCGGAGTCGTTGTATAAACTCTTGACCGGAAGCGTTTTGCCACGCCCGATTGCCTGGGTCTCCACAGTAAGCGATACGGGCATATCAAATTTAGCTCCATTTTCTTTTTTCACCGTAGCCAGCACGAACCCACCGGTAATTTGTTTTGCACCATCAAACAAAAAAATGGTTGTTGACGGTAAAGCTGTTCCTAAAGACACTTTGCGCAATATTCGTCAAACCAAAGAGTTTGTCGTAAACATAGTAAGCCGCAAACTAGCTGAAAAAATGTGCCAAACATCAGGCGAATATGCCGCCGACATTAGCGAATTCAAAGCAGTCGAAATTGAAACAGCTGCGTGTCAGGTCGTTCGTCCGTTTCGGGTCGCTGAAGCTTTAATCAGTATGGAATGTCGCTTACGTCAAGTGATTGAGTTTGGCGGACAACCAGGCGCCGGCAACCTGGTACTTGGTGATGTGCTGCGTTTTCATTTACATGAGTCGGTATATCTTGAGCACGACAAAATAAATCTGGATGTACTCGATCCTGTCGGTCGACTTTCCGGTCATCAATACTGTTTTATTGAAACAAAATTTTCCATGGACCCACCGAAGCTTGATTAATAAGGAATAGCATGAGAATCAACAGCAAAATAACTTGTTTACTTCTGGCGCTTTTACTAACAAATATTTCGGCTCAAGCAAAAGAACAAGCAAACAAAATTGTCGATCTTACTCATACCATTAGCGCAGATATTCCTAACTATCGCAACGACAGAGACGCTTTTCAATACACGACCGTAGCCACAGTCAATAAAGACGGATACGGCTACGGCACATTTCAAATGCCCGAACATTACGGCACACATATTGACGCGCCCTGCCATTTTTTAGCCGGAGCAACGTCTATAGATCAACTGCCCACAGCAAATCTTTTTGTGCCGTGTGTAGTAATTGATGTACGCAAAGAAGTGGAGCGGAATCAAGATTATTCACTAAGCCTGGAAAAAATCAAAGAATTCGAAAAGAAAGGTTTGATTCCAGCACATTCGGCCGTGCTTTTGCTGACCGGCTGGTCACAACGCTGGCATAATCCGCAAGCTTACCGCAACGCAGACAGCCAAGGACATTTACACTTTCCTGGATATAGCCATGAAGCTGCTGAATTTTTGGCCGAAAAAAGACAGGCAGCTTATTTAGGTATCGACACTTTATCCCTTGATCCAGGCAATACCAGCCAATTCCCAGTCCACAGCCATATCCTGACTAAAGGAGTTTATTTAATTGAGAATTTGGCTTGTCTGGACAAGCTTCCTGCCCGCGGCGCAAAGCTTTTTTGTGGTGCCTTACCGATTAAAAACGGAACAGGAAGTCCTGCACGCATTGTTGCAGTCCTTCCCTAATTAGTTCCATTTATTTACTGGCTGGCTCCGGATTCAGTGCTTGGTGCCACCGGTTGCTCTGCCGGCGCTGTGTTTATTTGAACACTAGGCGCGGGAGCCGGTGTTGAATCTTGCACCGGGACAGGAACAGTAGTTTCCACTGTTCTTTCCTTTTGTATATAAGTAGACGGACTTTGCGCCGGTTGCGAAGCAAACATCGCATAGCCGATCACTACTGCTACAAGAAGGGCAATTAAAATGGCTGCTACAGCACCATCACCCGTGCTACCAGGTTCTCTAACTACCACTGTTTCTTTTTCGTTGACTATCATAAGAAACTCCACTTTTATCGGTTTGTTTGATTGGGGACGCAATTTTTAGCTTTTGGTTCCAAAAAAATAAGAGCCTCCAAAGAAGGCTCTTATTCATTAAACTGGGCTTTTATTTAGTAGGCTTGACGCGAATCCAAAGCCTGGCTTATACGGCGAGACAGCTGATCGAGTTCGCTGTGCAAGCGTCTTTGTTCCTCAAAAGTCAACCTTCTGCCTGAGTTACGCAGCTGGCTTTCCAGACTTTCAATTTTTTGGTCGTCCCGAATTAATTGGTCATATTCACGAGCAGAAATCCGTCCGGAAATACGTCCTCTTTCGATACGTTGGCGCAGCAATGTTTGCTGGGTATTGATGTTGGTATGGTGACGCCCCGGACCGCGACGTCCACCGCCACCCCATTGACCATGGAGATGGCTTGTAACTTTGGTATTCAAAGCTTCAAGATCATCCATTAAACGGCGTGATTCCGAATAGCTCAGTCTGCCATCAGCCAGACTCGTGTATTCATTGTTTGCAATACGCCCTAGCTCATTACGGAAACTTTGGGCATCGTTCCAGTTCAAGCGTCCGTTGCTCATCCCTTCTGTAATTAAAGAGTCAAGCTGAGCTTGGCGTGAGTCGATATTAGCCCGCATCATTTGTTGATTGCCAACCACATCGTTGGAACTATTTTGATTGAAATAATTACGGAACCAATTGTTGTCGCGATAACTTCCAGTAGCGACACTGGTTGTATTCGACATATATGAACTCAATCGTCCGGAAAAGTTGCTCATCTCATTGAGCAACGATTGAACTTCAAAGTTCGAAAAAACTCCGTCAGCCAAATATGACCCTTGCAAGGCAGCGATCCTGTTGAGATCTGCGCGCAAATCATTTTCTTCTTGCGGAGTTAGCTGACCGGAGGCTACACCGGCAGCAATTTCTTGCTCAAGCTGTGCTTGACGAGTATTCATATTGATTTTAATCGTGTCTTGACCGGCAGCCGTTTGGTTGTTGGCAGCCGTACCCAGATAATTTTTAAGCAAATCGCCAAAATCGAGAGCCGGCGCCGCAGGCGAAAGCAGCAAGGCTGAGATTACTGAAACTGTAATAGATACGCCAATTTTCATCGTTCACTCCTCGTGACATCGCAAAAATTTCTAAGCGAAACTTGATGAGTTTAGCAAGTTATCCGTCAAGGACTACCTTAAACTCTTTTTGATCGTACTTTACAAGATCGCCGGCGACCAATTTCCGCCCGCGTCTTGTTTCAATTTGCCCGTTAACCATAACAGCGCCGCCCTGAATTAAATGTTTAGCTTCGCCCCCTGAATTTACGGCGCCAGCCAGTTTCAAATATTGATCGAGCTTGATGTATTGATTTTCCATGCTACCTTATTCGGATGGTGATAGAGAATCATAACAAAACAGCAATCGTTACCGGCGCAAATGGCGGAATTGGCTATCAGGTAGCCTTAAGCCTGGCCAATCAAAACACTAAAGTAATTCTAGCCTGCCGCGATCCAATAAGAGCAGAAGCAGCAATTGAACGCATAAAAGCTGAACAGCCTCAAGCCGATCTCGAATTCGCACAACTTGATTTATCCAGCCTTAGTTCAGTTCGCGCTTTTGTCACCGAACAAACAGCAAAAAGAAAAAGCATCGACTTGCTTATAAATAACGCAGCAATTATGGCCCTGCCGGAAAGAAAGCTTAGCGCCGACGGCTTTGAGATGCAGTTTGCCACCAATCACCTCGGTCATTTTGCCTTGACAAATTGGCTGATGCCCTTGCTTGCAAGCTCTAGCGCACCGCGTGTAGTGACTGTCAGTTCGATTGCGCATCGCTACGGAAATATTGATTTCAACGATCTGCAAGGCGAGCGAACTTATGAAGGATGGAAAGCTTACGGCAACTCCAAATTGGCCAATCTGTTATTCAGTTTTGAGCTTGCCCGTCGCGCTCAAAACTTAACTAGTATCGCAGCACACCCTGGTGTGGCAAAAACCAATATTTTGCAAAACGGCCCACGCCAAGGCAGAAGAGTTTTACGTACATACGTCTCCGAAATTCTAACTTCGCTTTTAGCTCAAACAGATGCTCAAGGCGCTTTACCAATTCTCCATGCAGCACTCGATCCTCAGGCAACAAACGGATCTTTTTACGGTCCGGACGGTTTCAAACAGATTCGCGGAAAACCGACTTTAGTCATCCCTTGTTCTCAAGCAAACGATCTTCAAGCAGCTCAAAGACTTTGGTCTGTCAGCGAAAGCATGATTCAAGGTAAATAAAGCAAATAAGTGTTAGAGTTGACACGAACAGCCTGCCAGGAGGATGAACGTGGAAGCTATCGGTCTCTTTTTTGTTTTTCTAGTGATGGTCGTTACCATATTTTCAGCCGCTTATACGGTTAGCAACCGTACCGTAAAGTTGATTGAAAGATTCGGCAAATACCACACGACCGCCCGAGCAGGATTGAATTTTAAGATTCCATATATTGATACGGTTCGCACAACTTTAAGCCTTCAGTTGCAACAACATATTGTGCCGGTCGACACGATTACTAGCGATAAAGTATCGGTACGTTTGAGTGTCGCCGTTAACTATCAAGTAATTGAAGGTAGCGAGCATGATGCTTTCTATCAACTAGCTCACCCGGAAACGCAAATTGAAACTTTCGTTTTCGACGTAGTTAGATCACAAGTTCCGAAACAAAGTCTTGATGAAGTTTTCGACAGCAAAGACACCATCGCTCAAGCCATAAGAACCGAATTGACAAATGACATGAAAGTTTTCGGTTATTCAATCGTCAAAGCGTTAGTTACCGAAATTGAGCCAGATGCAAAAGTAAAAGCAGCAATGAACGATATCAACGCTGCACAACGTGAACGGGAAGCAGCAAACGCCCGCGGTGAAGCCGAAAAAATATTACGCGTCAAACAAGCTGAAGCACAGCGTGATTCGGATCGTTTAAAAGGCGAAGGGATAGCCCAACAGCGCCTGGCCATTGTCGACGGCATGAAAAAATCGGTTGAAGAATTGAAAGGCGCTTATACATCAGCTTCGGATGAAAGCATAATCAACATGCTAATGATGACTCAATATTTTGAGACCTTAGCCATTGTCGGCGCCAAATCTAACGCTACGACTATTTTTGTGCCAAGCGGTGCCGAGAGCGTCAACAACATACGCCAACAAATAATGGAAGCGATTTCAGCAACCGGAGGCAACAAATAAACATGCTTCCTCTACTGCTTGTACTTTTTCTACTGTTACCGGCAGCAGAAGCAAAAAACCTAGACGATCCGGTTTTAGCCAATAACAACTTCGGCTTCAAGCTACTACAGGAGCTAACAAACAAAGACAAAAAAGCAACGAACATTTTCATCTCACCATTGAGTATCGGCGAGGTTCTGAAAATGTCGGTAAATGGCGCTGCCGGCAAAACAAAAGACGAAATTGTTTCAGTCTTGAATTTGACCGACAACAATACGCAAAATATCAACACAGCAGACAGGACTCTTGTAGCGACGATTACTGCGCCGAACAAAGCGCTTGCTTCAACTGTCACCCAAGGAGATCCGAACTTCCATTTGAATATCGCCAACTCATTATGGGGCGACAAAAAAATTCAATTCAATCCGGCTTTTATTGATGTCTGCAAATCCAATTATCAAGCTCAAGTAGAAGCGCTTGATTTTGCCAATCCGCAATCGCTAAACATAATCAATAGTTGGATTAGCGGCAAAACTAAAGGCAAAATACCAAGGATGCTCAACCAATTATCAGCCGCGGATCTGTTGCTTTTAGTCAATGCTACATACTTCAAAGCTCCCTGGGAAAATGTATTCGACAAATCATCAACTCAGCTCATAGACTTTCAGGCAAGCTCCGGTCAAATAACTAAATGTCCGACAATGCATCGCAGCGGACGGATGGCTTACTTAAAAAATTCGACCGGCGAAATGATCAATTTGCCTTATGCAGATAAACAAACAAGCATGTATGTCTTATTACCGGCCAAAGGTAAAAGCGCATTTGATTTATTGCCTACTCTCTCAGCAAAGAATTGGCAGTCGTTGACAGGTTCTTTGTCGGCTCGCCCGGGCGAAATCTATTTGCCTAAATTCAAGTTTGCTTACGACAGTCGCCTGAAAAGTCCGCTGATGAATTTAGGGATGAAAACCCCTTTCGACAAGCAAGCTGCAGATTTTTCGCCCATGACCAAAACAGTACAACATATTTGGGTCGGCGATGTACTCCACAAAACATTCGTCGATGTAAATGAAGAAGGAACAGAAGCGGCGGCAGTGACTGTCATGACGATGTGCGGTTCGGCAATGCCGCCGCCGGAAACACCTTTTGTCATGAAAGTAGATCGTCCTTTTATATTTGCCATCGTCAACAATTCGACCAAAACTATAATCTTTATTGGTCTTGTCGGCGATCCGACTAAATCATAAAAAGAGGCAGGAGCATTTGCCCCTGCCTCTAACTGTCTTTAGTTCGAGTGCTTTAGCGAACTGCAACTTGCTTCAGTTGCTTGATCTCATTGAGCAAAGTTTGCTCATGACCGTCCGGTTGCACTTTCTCGTATACTTTTTTGACTTTGCCTTCGGGATCAACAACAAAAGTTGTACGGTCCCAATACATGTTGCCTTTATATTCGCTTTGGCCAATGCCGCAAGCTTTAAGCAACGAGGTTTCTGTGTCGGCAAGAAGCTCTACAGCAAAAGAGAATTTGTTGCAGAAATTTTTGTGTGATTCAACATCATCTTGGCTAACGCCGACAACATGAATACCTTCTTTTTGAAACTCTTCTTTGGTTGCGGTGAATGACTTACCTTGAATGGTGCAACCTGGTGTATCGTCTTTAGGATAGAAATAAACTACCAGCCATTTGCCGCTGAAATCCTTGAGACTGACCTCTTTACCATCCTGATTTTGCAATTTGAACTCAGGAAACTTGTCATTTTCTTTCAACATATCGTTCTCCTTTGCCTGCAGAACTGTTTACAGCCTGCTGGAATGAGCTTGTAACCGGATACTTGTGCTCGGTTTGCCTATTCTCGTACATCCAAACCGAAATAGTTCACTTGGCTTGCCTAACTTTACGATTTAGATCCCTTGCGAACTAGCACAGCTTTAATCATCGGCTCAATGTCATCCATCAAAGCAGCATTGCTCGCGCCCGGTTTTACTTTCAACTCTTGATTTAGCTGCCCGAGACGCCCTAATAAATGCAGATCCGGAAATGTATGCCCAAAAAGATGCTGCTCACACCAACCAACTTTCGTCAGCAGCTTTGCTTCGGCTGGCGGCGGTGCATCTTCAAAAACTTCGGGATCTTCGTCTCGTATTGTTTCTTGTGAATCCGAAGACTGGGGGCTTACAACATCTTGGCGCTGACGTACCCTGACACCACTGAAACTCGTCCCACTCATGCCAAGCAGTGAATTGCCGACCATAGAAAGAATTTGCGGCACGCGACTGGGGGCAGAATTTTGTCCTGGATTGTCTTTTCTTTCCGGAACAAAAGGTTTTTTGTGGAGCTTTTTCTCGGCATATCCTTCAAGAGCATCAGTACGCTGGCTAAAATCCGGGTTATTCGCCGCACTGCCAAAAGCTTTTATTTCCATACGACTAAAGCGCTGGGCTAAAGGATCAGAGGCATAACTTTGCCCGAGAATCGCTTTTTCAAGCTCAGTAACGTGGGGATAATCATTAATAGTCGAATTGGTTTCAGCCAAGACAGGCGGTACGGCTTCCGTTTTCGCTGCCACAGTTGTCGAAACCGGTCCAATCATGGAAACAAGCTTGTCTATTCTTTCTTTAGGCGAACCAGTGCCAACTTCACCATAAACCAGCTTTTCAATGCGCCCTACTCGAGCCTCATCTGAATCGTTGTTAAAGTTGTCATCAAAGAATTTCAACTCTAAGCCGGCCAGTTCTTTTACAGTAGGTGGATCAAGGTTAGTTGCCGCATTAGCAGGACCAATCAAGCAAAGTGCGAAGGTTAGAAATAAGCTTGTTCTTGTCCGCATCGATAAATCCCAACTAAAAGCGACGGAATTGTACCATGACAAGCCAACCCGCTCCAGATAGTTGCGCTCATTAAATAAAAGCAGATCTATTTGCAACAGGCGGAACCTAACAAAAAAAATCCTGTCCTGCTGTAAAATGCCATTACCGCATGAGAGTTTCGAGCTGATGCTTGCCAGCATAAATCGCGTTGTGCTCGTTTGTTTTTTTGTCTCGATTTTATCGAGCTGTTCAAACTTGCTTACTCCTCAGAAACAAAGCATCGATGCGGTCTTTAATATACAAGTCAAAGATCCGCTTTACAGACGTCTGACTGAAGCCACAACAAAAGCAAGTATTAGCGCTTCTGGACGATTTAAGGACGGCAACTACACAATTAAGGATAAATCCTTGCGGATCGATCCCAACACCACTTTTACTCTTGAATTTATTGTCCCCATAGACAATCCAAACTTTATTAGCACAGTCAATGCCGTTGGCAAGCTCAACACTTCACGGCCCTTAGTAATGAACAACATCGCTTTGCCGAAAGAGATTGTTTTGCAAAAAGGCAAAGCTACGGCAGACGTCGATCTGGTGCAAACATTAGGGGCTTTCTTTTTCAATGTTCTAGCCGATCAAGCGAGCCTTAAAGCAGATGGCGGCGATCCACGAAAGATGCTGCAAAGCATGCACATAAAAAATATGGTCCTCAGCTTGAAGCCAGATTCTTATTTGCGTTTTGGTAAAAAAGAGATCCATGTTGGAGCAGGCTCCAAATTCGAACTGACAGACGTTAACATCGATAACAATTTCAACTTTCAGGGACAATGTTTGGTTCAAATGAAATTTCTTACCGGTTCAAAATGGATTGGTAAGCGCACCGACTTTACTTTCAATAGCGGCGGCACCACTTTATTTTTGAACGCAAAGCGCACTGATAACGAGTTGGCTTTATCACTTGAGAAAAAGGAACAAGAAATCGACATGGGCGATTGTGTAATTCGTTGGGGCAAGAATAAAAGATCCTCAACTCATTCCAAACGCTGTTTGTTCAAAGTACAAGATTTACTCTGGTCTAAACAACAAGGTATAGAAGATCCTTCGCTTAAAATGGCAACTTCTATGCTCATGGAAGATACTCATCTCAATTTGATTACCGACACTCAAGAAACAGACGCTCACTTTCCCGGGACAGTACCGGCCACCTTAAAAGTCGACCTCGACGAGAAAGGTCGAGCTACAGAATTTAACACCCACCAGGTTGAAACAGCACAGCAAGCTCGTATTACAATCCACAGACCGGCATCGACAGTAGTTATACATCTGGACAATGCTAGTGTCGGTCCTTTTTCAGTAGACAAATTCGGGCAAGTAAACTTCTCTTTGTCCGAAGGAGAAGCTAAACTCAAGCAACTTGTCTGGACTAGCGCAAAAAAATCATTCAGCGTCACCACCACCGGACACCAAGCTGTTTTATCACTCCCCGACGGTATGGAACTCTCATCTAAAGGCAAACCGGGCAGCACGCGCATGTCATTGCCGATCGTATTGAAATTAGGCAAAGCAACTTTAAGCGGACCAAGCGGACAGCTCAAGCTAGCAAACATAAATGGCACCATGCTCGTTGATGTTGACGAAGATGTACACATCCGTAGTGATATGGATTTTTCCATTGAAAATTCATCTTTAATCGGCAAACAACCATGCAACGTTGTTGCTCGGGGCTTCGATCTATCAGCTACAGACGGACAAGCAGTAGCACATCTTAAAAGCTGTTCCATTGATTGGTCTGACGAAACTCTGAAAAACGCCATTAAAGAACATTTGCCGAAAAACAAAATTTTCCAACTGAATAAAACTTTGCCTCAAGAGAAATGGCGCTATCGCAACGCAGTGATCAAGACCGTAACTTTGAATAATCTGGAACTAAAAGACACAAAAAGCGAAGGGACCAATCGTATGGATTTCAACGCTACCGGCAACGTTAGCGTAAGCGGAACCGTAGATAAAGGTGGATTGATGACTGCGTTCACTCACGAATCAGATAAATGGGAAACTCGTCCCTGGAGCGCATCCGGACACGCCACTGCAACCGGTACAGTCAATTACAAGCTTGTCCCTGGCGCATCTTTAGCCACAAGCGTATTTGCTTATGATCTGGCGATGCAAATTCCGATTCCCGACGACATGGAACTTGACTGGAGCGCCGTCTCTAAAGGGATTATTTGCAGCGCTGAAAAAGCAATAATTTCATCACACATGAAAAAGATCAGTGTTCCCTTTAAATACAGCAGTACTTTTACCGTCGGTGATACAAGCGATCGTACCTGGAAAGATGTCAAAATAAGCAAGCTCGTCTGTGCACCGTCCGCAACCGGCACAAAAATGACATTCTCTGCTACAGCGGCTTTTTAGAAGGACCGCTTTTGCTATCTTTAACCGCAGCATGAAAGACAGCAAGAATATCTCGTCCAACTCCTTCTCGGCGCAAACGTGAGAAAGGAATACCAATAAAAGGATCGTAAGCAGCGCCGGCTCGCGATCGCAAATTATTCAAAAGAGATAAAGTATCGGCGGCTTGCGCTTCGGCACCTTCGCCCACTTGGAGTAACGTAATAAAAACTCCATTAGGCAAAGGATACTCATGAGTAGCAGCGGCAATTGTTTGTTGAGCCGATTGCAAATCTATTTCAGCATCAGTGATAACGGCAATTAAGAGCGGTTGCTGTCGGTGAACATTATGAGTGCGAAAGGCTTCTTTTAGAGCAGCCGCTAAATTGGTGCCGCCACCTTCTTTTAAATTTCTAAGAACACTAGTTAACTGGCTTTGTGAATTGATTGAATAAACATCCGGCTTATCGTCATACGTAATCAAAGTGAAACCATGGGGCAAAGCGTGAATGATCAGGCGCGAAAAATTATTCAACTCCTCCACAGACCAGCTCAACCGTGATTGAGCCGGCAAAGTATCATTGTCCTCACTTGGACAATCAACTACTCCCATGGAACCAGAATGGTCAATAATCACCACGATATCGCTGGCGACCAAATCGTTATAATCCGCTTGACTGATAGTTTTAGCTGCATGAGCCGGTGCCGGCGGTCCGGAAGACACAGGACGACGATTAAAATTCAAACGTGAGTTTTGGGCCAAAATACGCGGCGCCAAAGTCCAGTTGGTTCCGGCAGCCAATCTGTCCAGATTAGCGTTAGCGCTTTGCATTGATTGCAAAAAGTTTTTGTTCATTTGCAAATCCCATTCAAGCTTTTTGCTTGAAAGTTTGAAAAATTTGCCCGATTTTACCGGATTCATATCGGCAGCAAAATATTCTTGACGTTTAGTTGTTGAAGTCGCAGCCGGCATTAGACTTGGAGCGGCAAGCGAGCTGCGTGGAGCTGCGGCAGCGGCTTTTCCAGCTTGACTTAAAGACTGCACGGCAAAAGCTAATTTTTCTTCGCCTTCAGAAATAGCTGAGGGCGGTAATTTTTTATACTGGGCTAGAGCTTGCTTGCAATACCCTTTAATTTTCGGATCATCAGCAAGCAAATAAGCAACTTTATATTCAGCGCTCGCTTCTTTAGCTCGTTTCAAATTGGCCAAACAACGCCCACGCCAATAGTGATACTCACCATTAGTCGGTGACGCATCGACCGCGGCATCAAAATATTTCAGAGCACGGACATAATCTTTGGCGCCGAAAAAACGCAAGGCAAAGTCATAATTCGAGTCAGCAGCAAACGCCGGCAAGCAACAGCTTAAAAGCAAAATCAAAAATTTTTGGCAGCTACTTCTTCTTATGTTTCTGCTCAAGGCGCAGTACCTCCGGCAGCTTCAATGGTACAGCCGATAATGGTGTTGGTGCTACGTGCTCCGGCATAACCGGATCAAAATGCCCGTAATTTCGCACATATAAATTTGTTCCTTTAGGCAGCAAAAACACACCACTTGTTTCCGAAGGTTTTTCCAACATCTGTTTTTGCAAACCTTCGGCGCTGTCTTTTATACCGTGAGCACGCATTTGTGCTTCGCGACGATGATTGTCATAATCACTGCGAGCCTTATTTAAGATGTATCCGGATCTTCTCCTAATATCAGCCTCGTATTCATTAATGTCAGCAAAAGACATTCCGCTCCGCCAACGAGCGTTATTACGCAAAATATCCGCTTCTTGCTTGGCGGCTTCCATGATTTTTTTTTGCTGACTTAACTTGCCGCTATAAAGATTGCTGGCGAATTTTTCAGCACTGGTATGAATGCCGTTGATTCGGTCCTCAGATTGAGACATGATCTTGCCGATACTATGCTCAGCCTCAAGAGCAGCACCGGATAAAGCCGGCTGAGCCGACACATTGGCGGACGTTTTATTGCAATTAGCTTGAAGTAGGGTCAATCCTGATTCAAGCTTTTTCTTAAGATCCCGGCCAGGATTCAATAATAAAGCTAACTTATACTCTTTAAGCGCTTCGTCTTTGCGACCAAGATTACTCAGTGCCGTCGCGCGACCAAAATGAACCTCGCTCGAGTCAGGATTTTCTCTGGCTGCGATATTGAAACATTGCAATGCTTTTGCATAGTCACCGGCAGCTAAAAACTTAAAGCCTGAAGCATCAGCGGCAGCCGGTCCATTAACAGCCATTCCCGCTTGCATACAAACAAGCAAAAGGACAATACCGATTGCCAAAGGAGCTGCCGGTCGCCTAAATTGTCCATGGTGCTTGATTTTAATTGAAATACCGAAATTGCCTCATGCGCTCCTAAATAAGATCAAAGCACAAGAGCCAAGGTTAGACAATGTTGTTTATTATTCAGCCGGCGGTTCTTTCTCTTCGATTAGCTTAAATCCGCCTACCTGAGCTTTAATCGAAGAAAGCTCATCTTCAAGCAGTCGTTCTTTTGCCTCGTCTTTGAAGCGCCCTTCAACACCGCCAGGATCGGCTATTTCAGCAAGAGCGTCGGCGCGAGCTGCTTTTTGATTGATTTTTTGCTCCCAATGGCCAAGACCGGAACTCGAGCTATCCGAAAGCAATTCACTTATTTTTGCCGTAGATTCACCAGCTTTCATTTGAGCGATAAGCTTTCCTTTGTTCAAGCGGAAATCATTCAGCTTGGCTTGCAGTTGAGCATGTTTTTGTTTCAAAGCCTGATTGATATTTGCTTGTTCAGCAATCTGGTTTTCTAGTGTTTGTCCTTCTTGCACAAAACTTTGCTTCTTTTGTAGAGCTTGTTTCGCTACATCGTCATTATTCTGCCCGACAGCAACTTTTGCTCGCCCGTCCCAGAGAGTAACCTCTTCTTTGCTTTTAGCCAATTTATCTTTGAGTATTTTTTCGTTTGCCATGCCTGAAGTCAGAGCATCCATCAGGTTTTTCAATTCGGATTCCAATTGAGATTCAGCTTGCTCAGCCATAATTTCAGGGGTTTCCATTTTAGACATCTGGCTTAGCGCCATTGACTTCAAAATGTTCTTAAACCGATCGAACATAGCCAACTCTCCTCATCTTTAGCCGGTACCCAACTGATGTTCCAGCTGCTCCAGCGAAACCCCTTTTGTTTCCGGATAAAAGCGTAACACAATAAAAAACTGAACAAGCATCATCACGCCAAAAAAGATAAAAGGCATAGCCCCGGAACTCTTCGCAATAACAGGAAAAACGCCTGAAATCAGCGCATTCATAATCCAATGAGTGGCACAACCAAGACTTTGCCCTCTGGCTCGAACCAAAGTCGGAAAAATTTCACTCATATAAACCCAAATCACGGCACCTTGCGAAGCAGCAAAAAAGCCGATAAAAGACATCAAGAAGTAGATTAGATTATGCTCGTCGAAATAACCCAATAATACGCAACCGATGCCGAATAGAGAGAAAGCCATGCCGATCCCGCCAAGCAAGAGCAAAGGCTTTCGTCCGAAACGATCAATAAAGATCATTGCTACAAGAGTAAAAACAAAATTTGTCGCTCCGATTAAAACCGCCTGTTCGTCGCTCGACAGCTTACTAAAACCGGCTTGAGCAAAAATATCGTTCAAATAATAAAGAATGGCATTAATGCCGGTCAGTTGATTGAATACACCCATTGAAATCGCCAGTAAAATCGGACGCAAATATTTGCTTTGAAAAAGCGGTTCTCGCTCTTGCGCTTTCGCTACACCAACCGATTCGCTAATTTCATTTAGCTCATCATCCGGATTTAGATCACCTAGCTCCAGGAGAACCTGCCTAGCTTCAGCAACATATCCTCTAGCGACCAGCCAGCGCGGACTGCGTGGTATGAAAAAAAGCATGACAAAAAAGAGAAGCGCGGGAATACCGGAGACACCTAATTGCCACCGCCATTCATTTAAACCGAAATGCTGCAAACCAATCAGATAATTAGATAGATAAGCAAGCAAAATTCCACCGACAATATTGATTTGAAAAAGTCCGACTAGGCGCCCGCGCCACTTGGGCGGTGCCAATTCAGCAATATAAACCGGACCAAGTACGGATGAGGCACCGATGGCTAAACCACCGAGAAAACGAAAGAAAACCAGCGAAAGCCAATCCGGTGCGAGAGCACAGCCGATAGCTGAAATCACATAAAGAACAGCTGTAATGCGCAAAGCCTCGCGCGCACCATATTTTTCGCCGGGTATTCCAGCAAAAATCGAGCTGAATACGGTTCCCCAAAGAGCGATTGAGACTGTAAAACCCAAGGCTGCGGCTGAAAGCCCGTAAGCCACGACCAGAGAATGAGTGGTACCGGCGATAACAGCTGTATCAAACCCGAAAAGCAAACCGCCAAGTGCAGCGACAAAAGCGCTTCGCAAAAGATAGGCATAACTTTTGAGAGACACGGAATATCCTTGCCGAGTAAAGCAAGATTATAGCTTATTTTATTGCCGGCTTAACTTTGGACACTTTGGCATAAATCGATCCTGGTCTGTAGCCGCCACCGACATGAACAACAGCAAGATTTTCCTTAAAAGAGCTGGCTTTGGTAAATTTAGGTTTGATTAGCAGCTTTCCGTTGCTGTCGATAAACCCAAATTTGCCATTATTATTTTTGACTAGAATCAGCCCTTCAAAAAGTGGCTCGTAATACTCATAACCAGCTATTTTAGCTGCTCTAGTCGCCAGTTCAAAATCTTTGTTCAGCTTAAGATACTCAGGCGAATCCGCTTTCAAAGCACTGTCCGGTAGTAATTCACCTTTTTTGTTGATCAACCGGTGCCGTTGTCCCACCTCGACCAAAGCGATACCATCGCGAAAAGGAACAGGGACATTCATATCCTTGAACTGCGGTTGAATAACGAATTTGCCCGAGCGATCGATAAATCCCCATTTATCACCCTGCATCGCCGCACATAAGCCTTCGCTAAAATCACCCAAACGTTGAAATTGTTCGGCGATGATCATTTTGCCCGTACGATCAATAAATCCCCATTGACGGCGTAAACGAGCCGCACACAAACCTTCGCTAAAATGAGAGATCTCATTGAAGATAGGCTCGATTACTATGTCCCCATCTTTATCGATGAAGCCCCATTTACCATTCTCTTTGACAGCGGCATAACCTTCGTAAAAGCTTTCAGCATCATCATATCGAGGTTCAATCACAATCTTGCCCGTATGATCGATAAAACCAGCATTGGTACCAACATATTTACCGGGAAAGCGCATAAAACCGTCTTTGTCCGGAATCATTACCGTGCCAGCAATAACAATTCCACAGAAAGCCTCAGGTATTTCATCATATTTTTTATGCTTTGCCTTGGCAATATCTTTACTAAAAGCAGCCGGATAAGCGATTGTTGCGGACACGATCAAACAGCAAAAAGTACGAAACAAGATTTTCATAGCACTTGTTACCCTTACGAGCTTAATTACGATATTAAGCTCCGGCAGTTAATCCGTCGATATGTCAAAAGTCATGTTTGTAGTACACTTTAGCAATGAATATTTCCGCCTTACTACCTAAGCCGCGCAATAACTATCGCGGTCCGCGCTTTGCCGTTTGGTTTTTATTGATATACAACATAGTTGCTACCGGACGCAGCCTGATTCACATATTCGCTGCCGACAGCGGCGCTCAATCAATCGCCACGATGAACGTGCAAGTAGCGGGCGGGCAAAATATTATCGCCTTGCTTGCTCAATACGGAGACCAGCAGCTTCTAATGGCTATGGTAATCTGGGTCGTGCTCTGGCGCTATCGTGAATTCGTGCCACTGATGATTGCCGAAGTAACAATTGAACAATTGGCTCGCATACTGGTCGGACACCTGAAACCGCTGCAAACATTACACACCGCCCCTGGTGCTATTGGCAGCGATATACTTTTCCCGGTTGCTTTAATAATGCTTATTCTGTCTTTGCAGATCAAAGCCGAATCAATTGAACAACACGTTAATGCAACGTCGGAAGAGGGATGAGGTTACTTTGGCCGCTGTCGATTTGACATAGCCGCCGGTGCTAGCCAACATACTCTTATCATGCTTGGTTAACGGTTCACTTATCCCTCGTCCCGGGGCCGGAACACCGGCAGCCGGAATCACCGGTAAAGATTGCGGAACCGCTTTAGGCTCGACACGATTGAATGAAGTCGGAAAGCGCGTACCAAAATCCGGAGCGACAACAAGCGGTACACCATCAATCGACCACTCTTCGCGCACACGAAAAACAGTGGCACCGCCATAGGCTTGATGTTTGGCAATTTTAGCCACATGATCGCTAGCTTCGGTATCATTACCTAAATAGACTGAAATATGCCCGTAAGGATGCGACGCGGAACGATCAAAAACAATAATGTCACCACGTTGCAAGAAATCAGCACTCTTAATTGTAATCGGCAAAAAGCGTTGATCTTTAATCAAAATATCTTTGGCTTGATACGCAGCGGGTCCATACAGATTTACATTCAAGGGCTTCAAAGCTTTGCAGATTGCCGCATAACAATAACCGGTCGTACTGGTAGCTTGAGCAACGCGTAAAGCGTTGACAGCAATATCTTCACTGGCCACAGACGGAAGCTCAACGATCGCTGTTGCTTGCGAAGCGAAACCAAATAAAAGGATATTTGTCGTGCAAAGATTTATCAGCCAAGCGCGCACAAACATTTCTCCAAACTTAAGGGCGCAGTTTATTTATTGACGCCGCCCAACTTGACAATGTTTCCGCTATAAGTTGCTGATAAAATTCAGACTTCTATACGGCTTGTTCGGTCGGACGAATCAATATTTCGTTGACGCTTGCATAGTTTGGCAGTACCCACGCTTTGCAATGCCTGCATGGATTTTACCCAGTTTTTCACATTTTCCTTCATCTGATTGTCCGTAATATGATCAGTCAATTCAGTTGCTACCGCCCCTGGTGCTATTATCATCGTCACCGCGCTTGCCAAGCGATTACCTTTCTTTGCTTTCTTCAATAGAATCCATAACAATTGCTTTTGAAGACCCACGTTCATATACCGTGCCGCTGATTTTGACGAATTTGCCAGCTACCTTGATTAAGCGAAAGTTTTGACCTTGAGCCGGCATTTTCGAATCGATTGGCAGATAAACAGTATCGTCGTCAGCTAGTATCACCAACGGTGAACCGCCTCCGGCACATTCCAAAGCACATTGGCTGCTTACCGGCTTTTTCAAATTGCGCGTAAACAGACAGGCAGAATCAAGAACATAACCTTTAATAGTCATTTTTTTGCCTTTAGCCGATTCAGCATTGCCAGCAACAGCTATACCAAAACAAAAGACAATAGCAATCATAGTTGCGAGTCGTTTTTTCATAAATTCTCCAAATTAAAGATCGGCTGCGATAGTGTTCGCTCGTGCACGCAAATGATCGGTTTCCGGACGGCGTCCAAGGTAGTACAACACATAAGCGTACTTTTGCAGATAGGGCACTAAACTAATCGAATATGGTCCGTTAAAATGTTCGGAAAGCTCAAGCGCCTTGTGTAACATCGGTGCAGCAGCGCCATAATTTTTTTGATCCGAATAAAGACAACCAAGTGCATAAAAAACTCGTGCTTCTTCGCCATTTTTTGAGGGCTCGGCTTTCCAAAAAGATAAGGACTTTAAATACAGCTCCTCAGCTTCTTTGTATTTGCCGCGCTTGATCAAACATTTTGCTAATTTATCCAGACGCGCGTAAACTTGCCAGTCCGAGGGTTGCAAAATTCTTTCTGTTATTTCCAGTGATTCACGCAAATACGATTCAGCTTCTTTGTCGTCGTTTTTAGTCAAATATAAAAGACCAAGATTGTCGTAACTATTGGCCAAAGATAAATGTTGCTTACCGAGAATTGTCGATTTCATATCCAAAGCAGCTTTGAAAAGACGATCCGCCAAATCATAGTTTCCGCGCAATCGATATTGATTGCCTAAGTCATCGCAAGTAATTGCCCACTCAAGCAACGGTTCGTTCTGGCTCGGTTGAATCGAACCAGCCCAACCGCTTAAAGGGACACCAGCTTGCAAAGTCAGCTTGCCTTTAGATTGGGAAGCTAATTCTCTGGATTTTCCACCGACAAAAGCCAAAATCTCTTCAGTCAAAAGATCGCCTTTGCTAGCCGTACCGTAGTTCAAATAAAATTTGACAAGGGATCCCATGGCCGGTACAGCGGCGTCACCAGCATCGCCAGTAGCCTGCTGCCGCACAAGTAGCTCTCGTTCCAAATACGGCTCCGCTTCAGCAAAGCGCCCGCGAATCGTATACAAACGCCCAAGTTCACCATAACTTTTTGCCAGGCGTAAATCAGCCATACCGAAGCAGCCAGCTTTCACAACTGCTTGTTGCAACAGAGGCTCGGCCAACCAATATCGATTAGCGTCAAGATTATCGGTACCACCACGCTGCAATCGATCCCATTCTTTTTCTGTCTCGGACAAAGCCAAAGCCGAGGAAGAAGTGGCAACACTAAACAAAGAAATAAATACTGCCGGCCAAAATAAAGCTCGACCGATTTGTCGCGCTTGATTATTTATGACCAAATCAAAATGACCCTTATGCAAAATTCCCAGCCTGCAGATCGAAGGTCCTAAATTATATTCCCCTACACCATCATCAACCTAACTCGAAGCGATGAAGATTATGGAAGCAACAAAAATGCAAATTATTCTACAAAATGGTATAACCCCTCAATCTTTCAAAAGCCTGTCTTTGCCTTGTCAAGGCAGGCAATTAAAAATGGAGAAATGAAATGCCTAGACTGCAAGCAGTTAATCCGGAAACCGCAACCGGTAAAACAAAAGAATTATTCACCGGCATCAACGGAAAGTTGGGTCGCGTACCTAACGTCTTTTTACATATGGCCAATTCACCAGCTGTGCTTGAAGCTTATCTTGGTTTCAGCGGCGCTCTGGCCGGCGGCATGCTCGATGCCAAACTTAGAGAGCTGATTGCAATTATGGTTGCCGAAACCCATGTTTGCGAATATTGCCTTTCTGCCCACGTAACTTTAGGCAAAATGGCCGGACTTAACGACCAAGAGCTAAATCTTGCTCGCCAACAACGTTCCGAAAATCCAAAATATAATGCTGCCTTGCGTTTTGCGCGCATAATGGTCACAAAACGCGCCGAAATGGTAGATAGCGATCTTGACGAGCTGAAAGCAGCCGGATTCAACGACGGTGAAGTTGCTGAAATCATCGCCAACGTCGCTCTTAACATCTTCACTAACTATTTCAACCATGTAGTGCAGCCTGAAGTTGATTTCCCGAAAGTGCCGACAGCATTTCCTGTTTAATCAAGTCAAACGTCTACTTAAAAGGACCGATCTCTTATCGGTCCTTTTTTATATTAAAGACGTTGTAAACAAGTAACATTCTTTACTTTGCTGGGCATAAAGCTTTTAGGAAACTGTTCTGAGGTATCCGCATGGTCTCTGACGACATTTTTGCCGCCGAGTTAGCTGAAGCTGAAGCGAAACTAGCTCAAACAGAAGAAACACTGGGTAAAGACGACATAAAAGTATCGTACTGTCTGGATAAAGTTGCGGAAATGCTGCGCAGCAAAAAGATACGGACTCTCGATGCTGCCAATATGGAAGCCCGGGCCAAAGCAATTCGCGCCAAGCATCACCAAGGCACCAAAGCCGCAACAACAGAAAAACAGCAGCAGATTGCCGAAACAATCAAACGTACTTCCGAAAAACAACACCGCCAAAGAAAAAACAAAAAGAGAATGCAAATTGCTGCCGCTACCATCTTTGTATTAGGAGCTGCGCAACCATTTGTTTTGCCTACCGCTGAAGAGAAGAAAGCAGTTGAATCATTAATTGCTGCCGCCAAAAACTTTAAGCCAAATGAAATGGCTAAAAGTTTCATGGATAAGAATACCGATGGCGCTAAAGCTGCTGCCGCTCAGCAACAAGCGCATAATGACGAAATCGATCAATACATTGATGAGAGCAAAGAATAACCGTTAGAATTAGATTGACTCTAATTTCAAACGGCAAATAAATGTCAAATCACGCAAAAGCCAAGCCGCATGTTGTAATTGTCGGTGGTGGTTTTGGCGGGCTGGCTGCTGCACAGGCATTAAAGAATGCTCCTGTGCGTATTACCATTTTAGACCGCACCAACTATCATTTATTTCAACCTTTGCTCTATCAAGTTGCCATGGCCGGCTTATCCCCTGGCGAAATTGCCCATCCGATTCGTTCCATTTTGAGAGACCAGAAAAACAGCGAAGTACTTCTGGCTGAAGTTCAGGATATTAATCTGGATGGCAAAAAACTGACAACAACTTGCGGCGACATCAGTTATGACTATTTGATTTTATCTGCTGGCGCTAAAACTAATTATTATGCACATCCCGAATGGGCAACTCATGCCGTCGGGCTTAAAGATATAGACGACGCTTTAGAAATTCGCCGCCGCGTATTATTAGCTTTTGAAGAAGCCGAACAGGAACATGACACTCGCGAGCATCCCGGACTGCTTACTTTTGTAGTGATCGGTGCCGGACCGACAGGGGTAGAACTGGCCGGCTCACTTGCCGAACTAGCTCGCTTTGCCCTGGCTAAAGATTTCCGTCATATCAACCCTAAATCCGCTCGCGTTATTCTTTTAGAAGGAATGCCGCGGGTGCTTCCGCCCTTTGAAGAGAATCTTTCGCTTAAAGCCGCCGAACAGCTTAAACATATGGGCGTGGAAGTGCGCACTGGTGTCACCGTAAAAAATATCGATGAGGAAGGCGTGCATTTAGATAGCGGCGAAGTAATAAAAACCAAAACAGCAATTTGGTGCGCCGGCATTACCCCAAACTCTCTAGTACAAAAACTAGGAGTACCCTTGGATAAAGGCAAACGAGTTGTTGTCGAGCCGGATCTTTCAATTCCCGGTCACAAAGAAGCTTTTACCATCGGCGATATGTCCTCATTTATTCACCAAGGAGATAAACCTTTGCCCGGGTTAGCGCCGGTGGCAATTCAGCAAGGGCAAGCTGCTGCCGCTTGTATTTTGGCAGACTTAAAAAACAAACCGCGAACCTCTTTTATCTATAAGGATCGCGGCACTTTAGCTACGATTGGCCGTTCCGCTGCCGTAGCTGATTTTGGCATTTTAAAGCTCAGCGGTTTTATCGCCTGGTTGCTTTGGCTTTTCATCCATATATTATTCTTGATTGGTTTCCGCAATCGTTTATCCGTATTAATCAATTGGCTCTGGTCATTTTTAACGTACGAACGCGGTGCCCGCTTAATTACAGGGCATCGCCTCGAAGCCGGTGCACCGGAATGTGCGCAAGACAACAAATAGCGGCCAAAAAAGAACCAACACCTTCTCAATTTCTTGGTCCAGTGTTGGCGTTGAAATCAGCGTTATGCTGTTTTCTTTGATATGTATGACAAACTAAGTCCCTAAAAGTTCCAACAATTTTGCCATTTAATCTAGAAATCTTTGATTGCTCATACAGGCAACGGATTCCGTTCCTCAAACTGGCGCTGGTGCCAATAAGGGTAGATAGGCGTAATTGCACTGGCCGCATCCAATTGAGCCACTTGCTCTTTAGTTAAATTCCAGCCAACCGCATCAAGATTTTGGCGCAACTGTTCTTCGTTGCGAGCACCGATTACCACATTGGCTACGGTCGGTCTCTGCAACAACCAATTAAGCGCAACTTGGGGCACTGATTTACCGGTTTCCTTACTTACCGCCTCAAGAGCATCGACCACATTGTATAGGTACTCATCTTGAACAGGCGGTCCCCATTCAGCAGTTTTGTGCAGCCGACTTTCTTTAGGCAAAGGCTGGTTTCGTTTAATTTTGCCTGTCAGGCGCCCCCAACCAAGCGGGCTCCAAACCATAGTTGCTACTTTTTGATCAAGAGCTAAAGGCATCAGCTCCCACTCATATTCACGCCCAATCAGCGAATAATAAGCTTGATGCGAAACATATCTGGACCAACCGTACTGACGCGACAGATCAAGCGATTTCATCAAATGCCAGCCGGAAAAATTAGAGCAGCCGATATAACGTACTTTGCCGCTTTTAACTAAATCATCTAAAGTGCTCAAAACTTCTTCAACCGGAGTGAGCGCATCGAAACCATGCATATGATAAACATCGATATAATCGGTTTTCAGCCGGCGCAAACTGTCCTCGCAACATTTAATCAGGCGATGACGCGAAGAACCTAAATCATTAGGACCTTCACCCATAGCAAAAGTGGCTTTAGTGGAAATAAGCACATCTTGGCGGCGAGAGCCGATTGCGGCGCCCAGGATCTCTTCGGAAGCTCCTTTAGAATAAATATCAGCTGTGTCAAAAAAATTACAGCCAGCTTCAAGACAGATATCGATAAGACGAGTAGCCTCTTTTACATCCGTAGCGCCCCAAGCTTTGAACAGATCCCCTTTGCCGCCAAAAGTACCTGTTCCAAAAGATAAAATTGGAACTTTTAATCCGGAATAACCAAGTTGCCTAAATTCCATGTCTCATCCTTTCATACTAGAGATAGAACCAGCTTTTCGTTGATTAGCTAATGTTAGTCCCGGGCACGTCCAATAAGACAAAGTATTGCCAAAGCTACATATTAATCTTTAGCCTCGCCAAAAACACAATTATGGAAAGTCGACCTTTTCTACCAGCAAAACACTCTCCGCTTTTGATCAAAATGGCTCAAACTGTTTTGCAAGTCTATTTGCAACAATGGAATCGCGTTCATATTAGTTTAGAAGATCTGGAGACCCTGAGAAGCATTCCCCAAGGACACGGAGCGCTTCTTACGCCAAATCATTCGGACGAGGTTGATCCTCTACTTATTTTTGATTTATTCAGGCGCAGCAATCAAGCCTTCTCTTTGATGTGCAATCGCGAAGCTTTCGATGAATATTTTGGATTCTCCGGTTGGTTGCTTCAACGTATCGGTTACTTCTCAGTTGAGCGCGGCAGCAGTGACGCACCAGCTAAACGTTATTCAGTAGAAACGATTAAAAACGCTGCCGATACCCTGGTAATTTTTCCGGAAGGTGAAATTTTTTATTTGAACGATCAAGTACAAACATTGCATACCGGCGCAATTGAAATCGGCATGCAAGCAATCATCGAGAATCGAAAAACGAAACCTGACTGGACAGCTTATATAATTCCTACAGCCATAAAATATCGGTATAGCCAGCCAATGGAAAGCATTCTCCAAAAACGTGTTGCAAAAATGGAAAAACATTTAGCGCAAACAACAAACGGACAAGCTTTGAGAGCTCGATTATCCAAGATTCAAGCCGAACTTCTGGAGCAAGAAGAACAAGCACATCATATCGATACGCAAACAAAACGTTTTGCCGACTTAAACGAAAGAATCACTTTCGTTCGTCAGGCGATGCTCAGCGATGTCGAAAAGAAGTACAAAGATTCATATCGTGCCCAAGCTAGCACCATAGATCAAACTTTTGAACTAAGCGCACATTTACGCAAAGAATTAGCCGAAACAAAAACAGCGGAACATATTGCCGAATATACAGACGACCTTGCCACCCTAAAAGAGGTAGAAGAACTTGTCAGTTGGCGTCCGCAATATGTTGACGAAAACACTTCCATTGAACGCATGGCCGAGATGGTAACTAAACTTGAGCGCGAACTCTATCGTATTAAACGCCCGCACCAACTCGGCAAACGCAACGTTTTTATCAAAGTCGGTAAACCGATTGATCTTGGAGAGCTCTTACTCGAATATCAAAATGATCCTCATCTGGTTCGCCATAACACGGCTGAACTACTTCGCGATGAAATTCAAGCACTAATTGACAAAATGTCTGTAGAATCTACTTAAATAGTTTTGCCGTTCTCCAAGGAAGCCGTAGCTTGATTAGCAGAACTCTTAAAATCTTATTGGCAATACTTGGTTCTATGGCCAGTGTTCAAATTACCACGGCACAAGATGATGACAGCGAGCGATTACGCTTAACTCGCATGCCGCTCTCTTCGCCGACGATACAACAGGATGCACCCATGCCGCCGCTTGCTCCTAGCTTACCGGCACGTGTCAAGAACGCCTCACCAAAGAGTAATATTCCGGCAGCAAATCAAGGCGTACTTAATTTTGCCTTGGCAAATATAGGCAATGAAGTTGGTAACGGTGAATGTTGGACTTTAATTGCCGAAGCGCTGAGAGTTGCCGGCGCAAGAGCGCCCCATGCTTTTAATTTTGGAGAGGAGCTGGGCAAGAATGAGCCTTGGTTACCCGGCGACATCATTCACTTTCACAAATGCAAATTTGAAGAACATGGCATTAAAAATAAATGGTGGGTTCTTGGCTCACCGAATCATGCAGCGATCATTCAGTCGGCCAAGGGAAAGGAAACAGTAATTATTCATCAAAACGCAAATAACAGCCGCAAAGTACAAATGGAAGATTTGAACTTTGAAAATCTCACCGACGGTAAATATACTGTTTATCGTCCAATCAGCATAACGGCACAAAGCGTTTCATCAAATAATTATGCTGCAGCGCAAGCCCAACATCCTCACGGCAATATCTTCGCCTTGCTGCAACAACCTGCAGCCCCTGGTCCTCTCTATCAAGAAAGAGCGGCAACCCTTGAGCGAATTCGCAGCTTGAAAGCAAGAGGTGTCAGAGTTTTCTTTTATTTGCAAAGATATCTGGATATCGAAACAACTGCTCGCACAGCTAATAACGATCCTAGCCCAGCACAAGATAGCACCATACAAAATGCCCTGGGCACCCTCAATCAGTTGCTCTCCATCAGAGAATCTCTATTGAATCAAGCCCAGGGCACACCATCACAATAACAACAGCTTATCCCAACGAAGCGATATCAATCACAAAGCGATAACGCACGTCGCTCTTCAACATACGTTCGTAAGCTTCATTGATCTTGTTTATCGGTATCACTTCAATATCAGCAGTAATATTATGCTTGCTGCAAAAATCAAGCATCTCTTGAGTTTCACGTATACCGCCAATAGTGGAGCCGGACAATGATTTACGTTTTGGAATCAAACTAAAAGCATTAACCGGAAGATCTTCGCTTGGCGCTCCGACAAGAACCATAACGCCATCACGTTTCAACATACCAAGATAAGCATTCATATCGGCAGCTGAAGAGACAGTATTGATGATCAAGTCAAACTGTTCTTGCGCTTTTTCCACAGCTCCAGCCTCAGCAGTCGCTATATAGCCTTTAGCACCCATTTTTTCAGCATCAGCTTTTTTACTGTTGCTGCGGCTGATTACTGTTACTTTTGCTCCCATGGCGTTAGCAAGCTTGACCGCCATGTGTCCAAGCCCACCCAAGCCAGCTACGGCAACGGATTTACCTGGTCCGGCATTCCAGTGAACAAGCGGAGAATAAGTCGTGATTCCGGCGCACAACAAAGGAGCAGCTTTATCAAGAGGAATATTATCCGGAATGCGAACGACAAATCGTTCGCTCACCGTAACCCGCTCGGAATAACCACCATAAGTCGGCGTTGTCTCATCAAGCTCAATATCGTTATATGTAAGCACCGGACGCTTTTCGCAGTACTGTTCCAGCCCTTCTTTGCACGAACCACAACTGCTGCAGGAGTCTACCATGCAGCCGACACCAACATGATCGCCGGCTTTGAAACGAGTTACTTTTTCGCCAACTTTTTCCACGACGCCGGCTATTTCGTGACCAGGCACCATCGGAAATTTTGAATTAGCCCATTCGTCTCTAGCTTGGTGCACATCGGAATGGCAAACACCGCAGAATTTGATATTAATCAGCACATCATGCGGTCCTGGCTCCCGGCGCTGAATTTCAAATGGCTTAAGCTCATCTTTAGGCCCTTGAGCTGCGTAGGCTTTTGTTTTGATTGCCGTTTTTATCATCTGCATTTTCTCCAATTAGCTTTGATTGTTATTTAGCTTGAGCAGCAAAATCTTTAACGAATTGCCCACACAGATCTTTGACTGTGGACTTAACTTGAGCATCAGGACACATTTTGCCAATCTGATAAGTTTCGCTATCAAGATTGATTGAAGGCGTGCGTTTTAGTTGGCAACGTTGGTCGACACATAAGCCGACCCAAGATTGTTTATTCTCACGCTTTTGCGCAACAACCTTTACTCTGCCTTCGTTCACAGCTAATGCTTTAGCGTAATCAGCCTTCAAATTTTCAACACGGTTTAAGGGCACTTTTACTTCGGCAAGTGCGGAAGCGAGATCAGCCATCGCATCATAAGTGTTACCTTCAGCAGCGGCATAACGTAATGAAGTGATGCCTTTCAAACTTTGCTTCTGCCAATCAGCAGCTGATTTTTCTCCGGCCAAACAAGAGTGCGCAAACGCCAAACTCAAAACAAGCAACGATTGACCAATCAAATAAGCTCTTTTCATTTGCAGGCTCCGCTTAGGTAAAAATTTACCTGATCATATCAGCATGCAAACGCATTAACTTTAAGCGCTAGCCTCGCGGTCTTGGCATCGACCGTTATTTACTTGTACAGAATAATGTCGTATTCCGAATGTGGGCTGTAATCGAGCTCTGAAAGAAGTTGCGTTTTCAATTCACTGAAAGATAAAGGCTTAATTTCACCAACTAATTCTTGTCCGCCAGCGGCAATGACCGCACCGGAAGCAAAATGTTTTTCCAACAACTTCCAGAATTCTTGAGCATCACAGCCAAGATGTTTAAGTCCATGAGGCCAGTATTCGGTGATCAAAACTTGCGTCCGCTCTAAAGTTTTTTGTCCTTTGCGAAAGATGCGAACTTCGGCACCTTGTGTATCCAACTTAATCAGCTTAATCGGTTTGTTTTTTATAATTCACCAGGCAATTTTGCTTCAATAAAATCATCCAAAGTCAAAGACTCAAGAGTAATTTGCTTACGCTCAGCCTTTTCACCGGCAGCAAATTTATTGCTCTCACCTAGATTGATACGATGATCACCCATATTCCAATCTGATAAATCCATGGATATTTCACCATTCATATCGCTTAAAGCCATTTGGAAAGTAGATACTTGATTGGCACAACCGTTTATTTTGACATTGTGATTAAGCAAAGCATTATTTGTCGGCTCAGGCTCGATCGCAACCACACGCCCGCTTGAGCCCACGCGCTTACCAAAGGTGACAGCGTGACAGCCAATGTTAGCGCCAATATCAAAAACAATATCTCCAGGCATCACAATCTTTTTGATTAACTGGGCAAGAAACGGCTCCCACTCAGCATTGAGCAAAATGTTTCTACCAATCACTTGATCCAGCGGTGAAATGAAAACATTGTTTTCCACACCTTCACAATAAATAGAAGGCACAGTCGTCGAACTAACAACTTGCCTATTCTCATCTTGCAAATTTTCGCTCATACAAACGGCGTTTAAATATTCTTCCGGCAGAGCTGATTTTTGATACGAACGCAACGGCTCAAAATGATTTTCACTTGTATATGGCGCGGCGAATTTATCACCGAGCAAATCATTTCTAACCAAAAATGCCGTTCCGCCAAAAATGCTGCATCCAACTAAGCTGTAACCATAATTTGCTCCCAGCATTTCGAGGGATTTCAAACTGGCTCCCAAACCGGCATCGGATACTATGGCAATAGAAGGTCCGAGCTGAGCATCGTATTTGATACTAACTACGCTTGGTTTAATCGCTTTCAAACAAGCATTCAATATCTGGTAACCGGCGCTCGTTAAAGAAACAGACAAGAAGTCTGGTTTATCCGAGATTCTCAAATCCGCCAAAATACCGGCAACATTGTCGGCGTTGACTTCTATTTTTCCGAGTTGAAGTGATTTATTGAGAACATAT
Source organism: Candidatus Obscuribacterales bacterium (assembly GCA_019750335.1). Classification (GTDB taxonomy): domain Bacteria; phylum Cyanobacteriota; class Vampirovibrionia; order Obscuribacterales; family Obscuribacteraceae; genus JAIEPM01. Next base: position 295,242 of record JAIEOQ010000004.1, on the reverse strand, counting down.
TTTTTCAACAAGGTCAGACCAGCAACCACCGACTGCATGCTTTTATCCAACCAAAAACCATTCCAATTTTGCAAAAGCAAATAAAGTGAATTATTCTCTCGGCCAACGCCTGGACCAATCTCGACAAAAGTTTTATTGCTGGTTCCGATACGCTGAAATATTTCAGCAATTATTCCGTCTTCGTCTTGCGCAGAAAAATACTGCTTGCCAAAAGAAACCAGACGGCGAGAATCTGAGAAACGTTCTGAACTAGCCAGCTTTTCTAAGGAAAGTGAGATGTTCTGCCCAATCCCAATCAGCTCGGAAAATTTGTTCTCAGCTTTTGAACGATCCGAGGCGTTCAACTCAACATTATTAGCCGTATCGGCAAGCAGATTTTCAATCGTAATAATGCTGGAAACAACTGAGTTCAGCTTATCGATTTGATTTTTGACTTTGGGGTGCATATTCCGCCTGCAAGAAGGATAGGGCAAACTGTCAAGTATTGAATCGCCAGAGTCTAGCAAACTTCAGCAACCAGCGAGTTAACCTCGACTAAGTGAAAACCCCAATACACATGCTGCGTATCGGGAAGTTTTTCGGCTCTTTTCCAAGCCGCATGCAACGATTAAAGATAAACCTGCCCGGGAAGACTCGAACTTCCGACCTCATGGTTCGTAGCCATGCGCTCTATCCAACTGGGCTACGGGCAGATAAGGCTTTCAATAATAGCATAGAGTCTTCTCAGGTTCTCTTGGGAACCAAAAGGCCTTAATTCGCCTTTACGCATTGCCAAACCAAAGTCCTGAAACTTCGTCTCTGTGACAATAAGTACTTCAATTAGCGAGGGTTAAGCTCTTTCAGTCGATCTTGCATCTTCTTAAGGCGGAATTCTTCAGCAAGACTCATTTTTATTGTTTCTGGTTGCGAAAAACCTTATCGTCAAAAGTAAATTGAATATCCACGACTTTCGGCACGCCTTCCGGCAAATGCTCAAAAGGAGAACTCTTTCTGATAGCATCCAAAGCACCTTGATCTTCTTTTGCTATACCGCAAGATTTATCAATTCGGAGATTCGAGATAGAGCCATCCTCGTAAATTTTAAAGATTACAACGACTACTCTGGCATTCTCTGAACGCTGCCAAACAGCGTTTACACGCTTTTGTAGATTTACCATATATGGTCCAAAATCAGGTCCAAAATCCGCTATAAAGTCTCTTCTAACTTCATTGTGCGTTTCCGGCAGTCGTTGAGTCGGCACAAGCTGTAATGGTTTTTCCTTAGCAAAACGTTTGGCAGCAAAATCCTGCCATGATTGGTCTTCTCCAACTACAGATGGCACAGCCAGAATAAACAAACAAGTTGTTAGATTGAAAACAGACAACTTAGACATAAGACACCTCGTATTAGGTCTTGTGTCCATGATGAATTTAGCCTGCTCCAAACGCACTAGTAAAATTCCTGGTGTACACAAAGGAATTCTCCTGCAATTGGCAGAACTTGGTAGTAGTGCTGCTTTCACCGTCAGTTTAGCCAGATTTAATTTCGCGACTAATTTTTGCAGTGAATATTGGACTACCCTTTCCTCTATGAATCTCAAAGAATTATCGCTATCAGAGGATAAAAATCATGCCTTACTTTACCACTGCCGATGGTATCAATATCTATTACAAGGATTGGGGTTCAGGTACACCAATTTTATTTAGTCATGGTTGGCCGCTCTCGAGTGATGCTTTCGAAGATCAAATGTTTTTCTTGGCAAATAAAGGTTTTCGCTGCATAGCGCATGACCGCCGAGGACATGGTCGCTCCGAACAGCCCTGGGCTGGCAATGATATGGATACTTACGTTAGTGATTTAAGACAACTGTGTGAACATCTACATCTTCCTCCAGCTATTCATATCGGACATTCCACCGGCGGTGGGGAAGCAGCTCGCTATGCAGCAAACTATCCCGACAGTACTCTAAAGCTGGTCATGATTGGCGCCGTCCCTCCAATCATGCTAAAGACCGAAAATAATCCGCTCGGCCTTCCGATGAAAGTATTCGATGAGATTCGCAGCAACCTGCTGAAAGACCGTTCACAATTTTTCAAAGACTTAAGTATGCCCTTCTACGGCTTCAATAGAGATGGCGCAAAGGTTTCAGAAGGACTGAAAGACTCATTCTGGCGGCAAGGTATGCAAACCGGTTTTAAGAATGCCTATGATTGCGTCAAAGCATTTTCAGAAACCGATTTCACAGAAGATTTGAAAGCACTGAAATCGCCGACTTTACTTCTGCACGGAGATGACGATCAGATAGTGCCAATAGCCGGTTCCAGCGCATTATCCGCAAAACTAATCAAAGGCTCTCAAATAAAAGTACTCAAAGGCGCATCTCACGGTATGTGTTCAATAAACAAAGACGAAATCAACCAACTGATTTTTGACTTTTTGAATTAGAATTCAAGCTGCTCTAGCTCAGTCACGGAAAAATACTTACGCGTAAAAGCTATCGCCGTATCTGTGTCAAAATTTTTGCAGGTATAAATGACGACTGACAGGAATTTGGCATTTTCCCAAACATAGATTGAGATTCCAGAATCTATCAAAGCGACAAAACCATCGTAGCCTTGGTTAACTTCTTGCCCATCTCCGCCCGGCGAGAACACAACCGGCTCGCTGTAGATTCTCAAACTCAAGGCTTCCGGAAGTTGCTTCAGATAGTCAACTATGTCTTGCCTGGAAATCGGACTCTTTTTGTACGTAGCTTCAATCAGTAAGCGCTGACGGGTAATTGCTGGAGCAAGATTTTTCACATTTAGTATCCCGAACGCCGTTTATTCCAGTGCAGAACACTGCCGCTTACACTGCCTGAAGAGTTGAGCCCGCCACCGGAGCCGGAAGACGCACCACCATAAGTTTGATAGGGTGCATAGCTTTTTACTGTGGCCGGTCCGGCAGATTTAGGAGCTGCCGCTTTTGCCTTGCCGGCTTTCGCTTTTAGTCCGGATAATCCGGGAGATGCAGCAGGCATTTTTGGCGGAACGCCGTTCACAACTTGAGGCAAGCCGCTACGCATAGTGCCCGTGGTCAACCCGGACATATTTGTGCCAAAACCGGCTCGTGGTAAAGCAGCACCGCCTGGAACCGCACCACCGGCGCTTGGTCCTGTACGCATATCGTTTACTGCCGGAGCATCGTCCGTAATTTGAATCTGTTGGCGAGCCATATAAAAGTTGCGCAAGTTAGGATTATCATTGCGATAGCCTTGAGCCAAAGCCGGCAAAGTCAAAAGCAAGGATATGCCCGAAAGCGCTATTGCCCTATGGAGCCTATTTTTCATTCCTAATCACCAACAGTATAGTTATTTCAAGTTCTTAGCACAGTTTAAGACTCTGGCTAAAATCATGTCAAGCAAGCTCATTTGGCAGTTAGAAAAAACAGGGCTGATTCCCTTAAATGGACCCTAGGGCTAAGTCTTCCGTATAATGTTAAACTTGCCAAGCTCTTAGGTATAAGAAGGGATTTCAACCGTGCACAGCACATTCTCAGCATCACCAACAGCAGCGGCTGGCAGCAAGCAGACTTTTGCTGGTCCGGAACAAGATAGCATTCTCGGGCTTGTCGCTGGAGAAGGTAAGCTACCAAGCATTTTAGCCCGTTCAGCTAAAGAACGCGGATTCCAGGTTGTGGCTCTCTGCTTGGGTGAGGAAGCTCGAAATCGAGTATTGCCCCACTGTCATAAAGCTTATACCGTGGCGCCGGGTCAGATTGGACGTAATTTGCAGCTTTTGCGCAAAGAACAAGTCAATCAAATCGTCTTTATCGGCAAAATTCCTAAATCACAGCTTTTGCTCAATATGCATAAGCTTGATTGGATGGCTATTCGCGAACTCAGCAAACTGCCGAATTTCAGCGACGACACAATTCAATTTGCCATGGGCGATCTTTGCGAAGCCCACGGCATAAGGGTTAGACCTCAATCAGAATTTTTGCGCCAACTTTTTCCCGATGTCGGCGTACTAACAGGCAGACAACCTACAGCTCAGGAATATGCCGATATTGCTTACGGTAAAAAAATCGCTAAAGAGATTGCCCGTCTTGATATCGGACAAACAGTAGTGGTTCGCGAAGAGATGATTTTAGCGATCGAAGCTATTGAAGGCACTGACGAAGCGATTCGGCGAGCTGTTGAACTGGCGCGCAATCCGGTAGTCGTAGTCAAAGTGGCAAAACCGGGACAAGATCAGCGCTTTGATATCCCGACCGTTGGCTTGAGCACTCTGGCTTCAATGACCGGACCAAAGCCCGGAGGCGTTTTAGCTATCGAAGCCAATGAAACGATGATGGTCGAAGAAACCGAAATGATAGCCTACGCCGAAAAACACGGCATGAGTATTGTTGCCGTCAAAGTTTAGATCTAGGGAAAAGCCTGGGTCAAAATAGCTAAAAATCCTTTGGACCTTAGCACAAGTTAATGGCATAATAAATCAAGCCATTTAACGAGGGGTTTGCATGCCGGCAAATCACAAGCGAAACGTCAGCATTTTAGCTTTGAGCTTAGCTTTCACAATAGCTGGAAACCAACTTGGCTTTGCCGAAGAGCCAAAAACAACCTCCGCCCAGCAAACAGATGAAGCAGCAGACTCCATAGCAGTCGAACCGACAAATGAAGAGCGCGATTCAGCGAGCAGCCGGCAAGCGGAAGAAGTTGACCTTGCGCGTAGAGCCCTGATCTATATTGAAAGCCACCACAATGAAGCCATACGTCACTGGGAACTTTCTCGCCGCTATTTCCGCAAATGGGACTTGGACCTTTGTGAAACCGAGCTTGATTTAGCCGTTTTGTACTGGGACACAATGCAAATTGCTCATCGTAATTTATGCTTGGTCACACTTCTGCGTTTGAATCTGCCGAAATCAATAGCTGAATTTGCCATGACAGTTGGACTGGGAGAGCCAATTCCTCGCACCGACGCGGAAGGCAAAGAGCTTATTCAGCAAGCTACGATCAAGCATTATAAAGAAGGTCTGAAATACGCCCGCAGCAAAGACTGGCAGGACGCAGCCTTCGAGCTTGAGCTGGCAGCACGCTTAGTGCCAGACGACTTCGCCGTGCAACGTTCACTGGCCTTTGCTTATGCCAATCTTGGTAATTTAGCTAAAGCAATCGAACACTACCAAAAAACTTTTGCTTTAGCCCCCGCCGACGGCTCTTCACGTGCCGATTTAGCTTACTTTTTAGCTGAAAATGGTAAAACCGAAGAAGCTTTCAAACAGATGGAAGAAGCAGTTAAAAGCTCGCCTCAAGCCGCTTGCTACCATGTTGATCTAAGCTGGATGGCTGAGTCGCGCGGCGATTTGGAAACAGCAAGCAAAGAGATGCACGCAGCCATTGATTTGGCACCGAAGCAGGCTGGGCTCTGGGCGCATTTAGGCGAAGTGCTGGAGCAGAAAGGCGATACTAAACAAGCTGCTGATGCCTATCACCAGGCTTTAACCATTGATCCGCAGCTGGCAAATGCCAAAGAACGGCTCTCCAAACTTGAGCCTCACCATTCTTAAGCTAAGCCATAAACCTGAAATTACAAGTCAGACAAGCAATCAGACGATTAGCACTGCGCATAAAGGCTTTCTTGATGAAGCTGCCAGCAACAATTGAATGAAAACAAAAGATTAAAGCGCTAAACTATTTGTTGATTATAGGCGCCCGGACTTCTTTTCAAGGAGACCGTCATTGAAAGTTTCCGAAGGATTCAAGACATATACGAAGTATCTTTGGTTTGATACAAAGAAAACCAAAGAGTACATCCGTATAACCGATGATGTTGAAGCTTTCGTCAAAGAAAGCCAGATCAAAGAAGGTTTTGTCTTGGTATCAGCCATGCATATTACAGCCGGCGTTTATATAAATGATTGGGAAGACGGCTTAATCCACGATATAGATGGATGGCTTGAGAAACTAGCACCGGAGAATCCTGATTATTTACACCACCGCACTGGCGAAACCAATGGCGATGCGCACCTCAAACGCATCTTGATCAATCATCAGGTAACAGTGCCGATTACGGAGGGCAAGCTCGATCTTGGCCCCTGGGAACAGATTTTTTATGCCGAGTTCGATGGGAAACGCAAAAAACGCGTTGTACTAAAAGCAATGGGTGCTTAGAGGGGGAATAAGAGTTATGACTAGCTCAGTTCATAATCGGTCACAATCAGTGTCACATACAACGCACCACTCGAATAATAATCGTCAGCGCGCTATTCAGAACGTACAAGACCGGCAGCTTGTCAAATCATCCGCTGACTATCAAAAAGCACCGATTCAAGAAGTGTTCGGCACAAACGTATTCAATCGTGCCACTATGCGCACACTCTTGCCGAAGACAGTCTATAAAGCTGTTGTACGTTCGCTTGATTATGGTGAAAGCTTAGACCCGGCTCTGGCCGATGTTGTTGCTAACGCTATGAAAGACTGGGCAATCAGCAAAGGCGCTACACACTTTACGCACTGGTTCCAGCCCATGACCGGCTTGACCGCAGAAAAACATGATTCGTTTTTATCATCGACAAGTGATGAGGGAGCGATCGTCGAATTCTCCGGCAAAAATCTGATTCAGGGCGAACCGGATGCCTCAAGCTTTCCTTCCGGCGGCATTCGCTCTACATTCGAAGCACGCGGCTATACCGGCTGGGATCCGACCAGCCCGGCTTTCATTATGGAAAGTATCAGCGGTAAAACTCTGTGTATCCCGACCATTTTCTGTTCATACAGCGGGCATGCTTTAGACAAGAAGACACCGCTTCTGCGTTCACTTGATACTATCAATAAATCCGGCTTGCGCCTGTTGAAGTTGCTCGGTAATAACGCCACGCGTCTTACCTGCACAGTCGGCGCCGAACAAGAATATTTCTTGATCGACGAATCGTTCTATCTGCTCCGCCCGGACTTGATCAACTGCGGACGCACCTTGTTTGGCGCTAAGCCACCCAAGGGACAGGAGATGGAAGATCATTATTGGGGTTCAATCAGAGAGCGCGTTCTTTCATTCATGATGGATTGCGAAGCTGAGCTCTACAAGCTTGGTGTACCGGTGAAAACTCGTCACAATGAAGTAGCTCCGGCTCAGTTTGAAGTAGCACCGATATTTGAAGGCAGCAACATCGCCACCGATCACAATATGGTGCTGATGGAAGTGTTTCGTAAAACAGCGCAGAAGCATGGTTTCCGCTGTCTCTTCCACGAGAAACCGTTCAGCGGTGTCAACGGCAGTGGCAAGCACAACAACTGGTCGATTGCCGACGACAAAGGTAACAATCTTTTGGAACCAGGCAATACACCTAACGAGAATAAACAATTTTTGGTTGTGTTGACGGCAATTATTCGTGCAGTCAATAAATACGGCTCGCTGCTTCGTACCTGCATTGCAACCGCCGGCAACGATCATCGCTTAGGTGCTAACGAAGCTCCTCCGGCAATCATGAGTATTTATCTGGGCGACACACTTAAAGAAGTAGTCGAATCAATCATTGCCAACAAGGCTCCAGCAGGAAACACCAACAAAAAATTGCAGATTGGTGTTTCTACTTTACCGGAGTTACCACGTGATGATTCGGATCGTAACCGGACCTCACCTTTTGCTTTTACAGGCAACAAGTTTGAGTTTCGCGCAGTCGGATCAAGTCAATCAGTCGGTTGGCCAAACACTGTGCTTAACGCCATGGTTGCTGATTCATTCGACTACCTTGCCGATAAACTTGAGGCTGAAATCAAAGCCGGTACTGACTTAAACAATGCCATTCAAAAGGTGATTAAAGACACTCTCACCGAACACGAGCGTGTTTTATTCAATGGCGATAACTATTCTAAAGATTGGCATGAAGAAGCAGCGAAACGCGGCTTGCCTAACTTAAAGAATACGGTTGAAGCGCTGCCTGTTTTGAACGAGCCGGCAACCAAAGAGCTCTTCAAAAAATTGCACATACTTGACGAGCAAGAATTGGAAAGCCGTTACAACGTAATGCTTGAAGGTTATTGCAAAACAGTCAATGTTGAAGCTCTGATTACTTTGACCATGGGCAACACCATGATCTTACCGGCAGCCTTGGAATACCAAGGACGTCTGGCTAACGTAATCGTACAGACTAAAGCAGCACTGTCCAGCTTGGACACCACGATGCAAGAAAAGATGCTGCGTGAAGTGAGCGAACGAGTAAGCAAGCTCAAACTTGCTCTTGAACAGCTCGATGCTATAAGTCACGAAGCCGACGAAGGTGAATCGGATTTATTGCATCATGCTCGTTTCTACCAAGAAAAAATCATCCCGAGCATGAATAACGTAAGAACAATAGCCGATGAGCTGGAGACTTTGGTAGACGACGCCCTTTGGCCGCTGCCTAAGTTCAGAGAGATGCTCTACATCTACTAAGAGCGTTTCAATAAAAAGATCCTTGAAGGACCCAAACTCCAGCTGGAGTTTGGGTCCTTCTTTTACACACAGAACGAACTAGCTCTGTCACGACGGTGTCACAGGCGCAGTTTTATGGTTCTTTTGCTGCAAAAGAAAGCAGCAAAGAAGGATAGCAAAAGAACTAAAGGCACCAATAATATGACAGATCAAATTCAACTTGCAGATAAGCCCGAAAAATCAAAAACAGCAGAGAAGCTTTCTACAGAGGTTTTTGAAGGCCCGCCGAAGTCAACTCAACAGATCGCTAATGATTGGGATCAGGCCTTTTCCAAGCTGCAAGATACCGGCAATGCTGAAAGTTTCGGCGCCGTCTCCCACGATTTAGCACATGCTGCACAAAAAGCTTATCAAAGCGGCGGCACACTCACCCTGAAACAGCTTGAAATAGACCTCAATAAGAAAATAGCCGCGCCAGGCGCTGGTCCCATATTTGTTACCGACGACAAAACGATTGAAATTCACAACATACAAACAATAAACACTAAAAACTACGATGCATTGACACCGGAACAACAAGAAAAGTACCACGAAGTCACATCAAGTCGTGGATATATGAGTAGGGTGCGGGAACTAACCCCGCCAGCAGCTATCGAAAAGCCAGAGAATCCAGGACTGAAACTGAAACCCGGAGAGACTTACTCACAAGAATATCCCAGCGACTATGTAGTTGCCGCAGCATTCAAAGCCGGTGCCATGCTAGACAAGGATTGGATGGCCGGCAATAGTGAACAGAAATATTTAGTCGATAATTTGCAAACAGCAGCAAGTGAACTGGACAAAATTCCATCGACAGTAGAAATAGAGGGAAAGGCTTCGCAAGGGGAGGTCAGACCGGTCAATGATTTCTTAAAGAGCAAAGGTTTCTCAATGGAATTATCGCCAATCGGACCAAGTGATGTCGCCTTTGCCGGAACCATGTCTTTGCAAGGAGCTTGGGGAGGGGAAGCCGGTACTCTAACAATAGACGGTAAAGTATACCCCTCGGCTTTGGTACATAATACAAAGACTTTTCAAGTCGGCGATTTTCAAGTATCTCAGCTATACAAGAAAGACGGCGTTACGGTCTATGCAGCAATGGTCCCGGACAAGCTGGCAAGCTATCAAGTTACAGCCAAAGCCACTGAGTTGACACCAGCAGCCAGTGCCCAAGCGACTTTCTACGATGCAGTTAAATTGCCCATGGTGTACAAAAATACCGAAACCAATCTTGATGGATTGCTTGGCTTGCAAACTTTAGACGGTACAACTCGAATTTCACAAGCAAAAATGCAAATGCAATTGAGTGTGGACGAGAACGGTTTCAAAGTAAAACAAGCGGCCGCTTTTGGCACCACTCGTGGTGGCCCGGAAATCTTCGTCATAGACAAACCTTTTATTATGTGGGCCACAGCTGATGGATGTACAAAGCCCCTATTTGCCACTAAAGTTGATCAGCAGTATTGGATGGATCCTAAAAAGAAATAAAAAAAAGTGGAGAGCAGTAATTACTTCTTTCAAAATTCTTTCAAAAAATCCTGACAAACTCCTTCTATCGAACAAGCAAATTGTTTTGAGGGAGGAGTTATGGCGGATCGCATTAATGAAGCTGTCGAGAATAACAATGCACAGGAGAACTCTGCCAAATGGGAAGAGATAAGCACCGATAATCAAGTATCAACTACAAAATCAGATACTAACGTTGATGCATACAAGGAAGAAGTTTCCGATGTGGAAATGAAATACATCAACGGCAGATATCCTGAAGTGTATAAAGATGCCGAAAAAATTGCCGGAGAGCTAAACACTTTAGGACGTGATGGATTAACGAAGAACGAACAAGAATCCATACAAAAGATTTTTGACAAACATACCAAAACGATTGAATCTACAGAGCTTGTACGCGGAGTTAACGGCTTTCTGCAACGTCAGGAAGCAAATAAAAATGGCGAAGTTATGGCTTTAACCAGCGATGAGAATAACCCGCCAGCGCTAACTCACGAACAACAAAAATACAATTTGACGATGGTCCCGAAGGCTGCTTTTGAAAATGCCAAACCAACTTCCGAAAAAACACCAGCAAAGTACGTAAACGTAGAAGGTAAGCCGGCAAGCTTCACAGCAAATTCAGGCGGCATACCGGACATTTTCGGGAACTCCGGAATGAGCTTCCAGAACGAACGTCCGCCTATGACTTTGCCTTTCCCTGTCCCCTTGCCTCGAAGCTATTAGTCAGAAGCTTCAGACATTAAGCCTTACGGCCGTTAAGTCGCTATCTCCTTCCCTGGCGGCGTAACCCGTAAAATAAAAGTCGGCATGATTCCTCACATGCCGGCTTTTTCTTTTGAACTAATTTGCACACTTTTTCAGAGGCGAGATGATCTACTGATTAGCAGTTGTATGCTCGCCTTTGCCTTCCAACTCTTTATAGTCAAAAGAGAACACTATGCGCGCGTCTCCGGGAGCACTGGCCGGTAAAGCAGCAAACGGTGCCGATTCATTTATTGCTTTTAGCGCAGCTTCATCAGCCGCCGGAATACCTGATGGCACTTTCAGTACTAAATTGGCTACTTCGCCATTTTTGCGAATACTGAAAGTAGCGATAATATGCTTGTTTTCATAACCCTTCGGCGGTTCCCAGCGCTTCTGAATGATCTCTTTTACTTTCAGGACATAGGCTTTGATCTCCGGATTGAGCGAACGAGAAGGCTCAGCATCAGCTGGAATCAAAGTGACTGAGCAAACAACCATCAACAAAAGAAAAGCGCTTTTTATCCGCATCAATATGCCTCGGCAATAGGGTTCTAGTCCCTTATACCCAGCTTGATACGTCACGATAAGCGTGAATAGATTTTGGCAAAAACCAATTAAAGCTCTTGCCCGCCTACTTTTTGTATTTCGTCGTGGCGCGGAAAATGTCCTTCAACAACCACACCCTGGCTTAAGCTGCGCATTGTTTTAGAGGCGCGAGAAGCAACATATGGATTTTCGTCCATACTCAATTCTTCAAGGATTGAGATCGGCAAGCGCGGGTCTTCCGCAAGCATATAGCGGACATCCGCTTCACTATCACGACTGAGATCATAAAGTACGTTTATCGGACAATTTACGTTAGCAGCTACAGCTGCACGTACATCCGGATTTATATGTTTCGCCAATTGAGTGAGCATTTCACTGTTGCTTTGCGGATGTTCGGCAACTAAAGCCAGAACCCTAACGTCACCCATTTTTGCCAAATAGGCAAGAATCGGCTCTGAAGTCAAAGCGCTACCGGCAAGACAGCAGGCAGCTTCAATATATTCCCGGCAGTTGATAATTTGCGAGCCGCTCTCGGTGAGGCTTGCTTTACTGACAGAATCATCGATATAGGCCGACAGCGTAATCCTCAAAGCTTCTTTGAGATGAGTCGAGCTAGCCCAGTTATATTCAAGAATAAAAGATAGATCTATGGACATACGAGGAACACCTCGCCCCAAAAAAGCCCGTATATATACATTCATGCCCAGTTTTATGGGCTGAATAACCATTCTCAAACTTTTATTTCCAACAAGCCAATTGGAATTCAGTACTGTTAGGTTCCGGCGAAACTATGCTCCAAGCTAAAGGCGACAAAGCGGCTCAGGCGCCGGAAGGACCACTTTAGCCCGTCGCAAACAATCTTAATCTGCAACCAATTACCTTGAGCAGCCATATCTTCAAGACGCTTACTTAAGCGCACCATCTCTGAGGCACCGATGGCAGCCGAAGACCCTTGCAGCTGGTGGGCCAGGGATTCTACAGCCCGGTTATCGCGCTTGTGTCTGGCAGCTTCTATCCCCTCCATTAATGTTTCGGCAGCAGACAAATAAACTTCTAAAATTTCGCGTGCTACATCTTCACCACAAGTTCTTTGCAGCATTGCGACGTTAATCGGGTCTTCGCTTATGGTGTGGGGGGTCAGATCATCGTTTTGTTCAAAAAACTTATTTACAGCTGCTAAAGTCTCCGCCGAGCCATTTAAGGCTTCGCTTCCCGGGGGCGTCAGCCATTTAGCCAGAACATCCTGCAGCTTTTTGGAATCTACAGGCTTACTTATATAATCATCCATTCCAGCTTCAATACATCTCTCACGATCACCTTCCATCGCGTTAGCGGTCATCGCAATAATCGGAATACGTTGTCCGGTGATAGTTTCAGCTTTACGAATAGCAACGGTTGCTTGAAAGCCATCCATATCAGGCATTTGGCAATCCATAAGCACTAAGCTGTAATGAGATTCACTGACTGCATCAATAGCTTCTTGTCCGTTGCCTACAGCATGACCGGCAAAACCAAGATTACGCAGCTGCAGTAAAGCCACTTTCTGATTTACAGGATTATCTTCGGCAATCAGAATCAAACCAACTTCATTCTTTTGCTGGTGTGGGAATTGTTGCGTCACAGTCAATTCCAAACGCTTGCCGTTGCTTTTGCCGACCACACTGGCTAAACAGTCGTTCAACTGCAGGTATTTAAGCGGCTTATTTAAGAATGCCGAAAACTGTTTTTTAGTTGCAGTATTCGTTGCCGCCTGGTTTGATGTTGGGCTTAGTAGAATCGTTTTCGGGCGATTAGCAACACTTATTTTTGAAAGATGCTTTTGCAGAACGCTGATTTCTTCATTTGTAATATCTGAATCTATAATCACGGCCGCATATTTATCAGCCAGTTTTTCGATTGCATCGGCAGTGTTAGCCGCACTTGAGCAAACAAGCCCTTGGACCCCAGCATAGGATCCAATGATCCGTTGTACTGCCGAACTTGGGCTGACAATCAGGAGCTGCTTGCCTTGTAGATCCGTGTCCGGCTGAACACCTTCCGATGAAATTGCCGAACGTTCAACCGGTACAGTAAACCAGAAAGTAGATCCTTCATTCGGCGCACTTTCAGCACCGATTTGCCCTCCCATCAGGTCCGCTAGTCCTTTGCAAATGGACAGACCAAGCCCCGTTCCTCCATATTTGCGAGTGACGGATCCATCAGCTTGAGTGAAAGGTGTAAAGAGCTTCTTTAAAGCATTTTTGCTTATACCAATACCAGTATCGCTAACAGCAATACGCAAAAGTGCATGCTTATCATCAACATCTGTCGCTGTTACCTCAACAAGCACTTCGCCTTTATCAGTAAACTTAATAGCGTTGCTAGTGAAGTTAAGCAGTACTTGCCTGATATGGCCAGGATCTCCGCGCAAAAGCTTAGGTACTTGCGGATCGATATAAGTCATGAAGGATAGGTTTTTCTTACGTGCTTTTTCCGCCAGCAACTCAGCGGTCGCTTCAATGATGGCGATGAGCTCAAAGTCCAGAATTTCAGATTCGACTTTGCCGGCTTCAATTTTTGAAAAATCGAGAATATCATTAATTATGTCAAGGAGCACACGGGCTGACTCTTGAATGATATTGACGTGATCACGTTCATCGGGTTCAAGCTTGGCACGCAATAAAAGGTCACTCATACCGATAACACCATTTAATGGTGTTCGAATTTCATGGCTCATATTGGCAAGAAATTCGGATTTTAAACGAGAAGCTTCTAAGGCCTGATCTCTTGCTTGAGCCAGCTTAGAAGTCAAAGTTTCCATCTCAGCTAAAGTCGATTGATGAGCGTCAGCTTCCTCATTTGCTTTGCGTACTTGCTCGGCTAAATTAACTTCCAAGGCAAGAATTTTTGCCTCAAGCTCTTCATTTGCTTTCTTAGGAGACTTTTCAGTCATAGGATTCCACAACCGCGAATTGTCGCGCCCCTCTAAACCATATATAATCCCTGAAGAATAAAGAACAAAACGGTAAAACCCAACTTTCACATACCGCGATGCTGAAATGGAACGTAGCCGCTCTTAGCGATCAAGGGATTAAAAGAGCTGACAATCAGGACAACTTCTTTGTCAGTGACGACAAACGCGTTTTTGCTGTGGCTGATGGCATGGGTGGAGCTTTAGGTGGAGCCACGGCCTCGCTTTTAACAGTCGAAGCTATAAAACAAGCCTGGGAAGAAAAAAAACCGGCTTTAGACAATATCAAAGCAATCCAAGAATGGCTGGTCAAAACGATCGACAAAGCCAATGAAACCGTATTTGCACAATCAGCCGAAAATCCTGCTGTAAAAGGCATGGGCACAACAGTCGTACTGGCGGTTCAATCTGAAAACGGACAGCTTCATATTGCCCATGTGGGCGACTCTCGCGCTTATTTGATTCGAAAAGGTAAAATCCAGGCTCTAACACAAGATCATTCGCTGGTAATGGAACTTTATCGCAGCGGACATCTGACCGAAGAGCAGATGCGCGATTCGCCATTCAAAAATTACATTACTCGCTGTGTCGGTCATAAAAGCCAGGTGGACGTCGATGAGGCCCCACGCCAACTGGAAGCAGGCGACACGATAGTTTTATGCACCGATGGTCTAACAGCCGTGCTCAATGACGAGCAAATCGGCTTTGTCGTCAATAAACATAAAACGGCAGCTGCGGTCTGCAAAGAGTTAGTAGAGCAAACGTTGTCAGGGGGCGCCCCCGACAACGTAACAGTAATAGTTGTCAACTATTCGGCGGAATAAATTTTCGGGCACCCGTGCGGTTTTAAAGTTCAACCGATATCGGTTGAACTTACGGCTGGGGGTTATCTAATTGTTTTTGCCAGGTAGCAAAGATGGAGTGGGGTAAATCAAAACCCGTGCCTTTGGCTTTGACGGTAGTAATGAAATCTGCCCCGGATCGCACCGGAAGCCACTCATTACCGTTTGGAATAAATATGGTTAGCTGTTTATAGGGATAAGTAGCGCATAAAAAGCCTGCCGAACGATCTTTAATATCCATTGGCGATAGCTCTAAACGCTCGCTAACCACACCAGCTGACATGTTTTTACGATTTAGTGTCATCCGAGTCATTTCTTGAAAGTCCCAGACCCCGTCAAAAACCGGAGCCCACATCACATAACGCGGACAGTTAGCCAATAAAACCGCCTCATCTCTGTCGATTAATTGAGCATGCCCAGCGACAAGATCCCGTATGCGGCTTTGCACTTGCCAGGATCTAATCCAATGTCCGGATAAGCCCCAATCAGCAAATACGAACAGCAAGAGTAAGGGCAAACTGATTAGAAGCGAGATTAATAAGCCTTTCTTGCCGGCTGCTAATTTTGTAGACAACCAGACAATACAAACGGCAATTAAAATCGAGGCTCCAACAGAAGCACCAGTGTTAACGCGATTAATCATAGTCGTCAAAATCGGAGTATAACCATCGGCAACAGCAAAAGTAAGATACGAAACAAGGATCAAAATAAGGCTTGCAATCAGCAAGAAAACAAGATTCTGCTCCTCATTTTTTATCGCTTTCTCTCGATGAATAAGATATATAGGCAGAGCAGCAATCGAAACAATCAGAATACTAAAAACGAAACGTGTAGTACTCCAATCAGCATAAAACAGGTCGCCGATTCGCTTGCCGACAAAAACAACAAAGTCAGGGCCCAGACTAACATTTAGCCCTTGAACAAAAACAGAAGTGAAATAATTCAAGTCGAAACAACTCGGAGAGAGAAAGACTTTTTTATAAAAAATCGGCACTATAAATCGTTGATACAACGGCTCAGAAAGACCAACAAGCACAAAGGGAAGCATTACTCTCAACGATTCAACAATTGATTGCAGCAGAGTTTTGTTATTTCGCACCACCGAAAACACAGCAATGAAGCTAAAAGCAAGCAACGGCAAATATGATTCATAGCAATAAGCACAAAGAGCAAAAGCAAATATGCTCAAAAAATAGTAAATACTTCTTTTTGCTCCCCAAGCTAAAAACCAAAAGCTAAGCAAATATAGCGTAAGTCCGAAACCAGCCCCTAAGCCTGCGCCAACCCAATAATGAGATGCATCATGGCTCGGGTACAGCACAAACAAGCTTGAAGCGATACAAGCGACCAAGCGATTTCGAAAGAAACGCACCAGCCCCAAGTACAAGAAGACCGCGCCAAGGAATTCAATCAAACAGCCAAGCAGGTGATAACCCAACGGATCGTCACCAAAAAACATATAAGTTATCGCATAATAAAAACATTGAACCGGACGCGTGATCATCCGTGGATCGCAAAGCGATGCTTGCAGCACCGAGAAGAAATTATGCTCGGCAAAATGCAATCGACAAAAGGTTGCCCAATCATCCAGATAAAAGCCAATCTTTTTTGCTTGGGGCAAAAAAGTCAGAGATTCTATGGCAAAGAGCGCGATTATCTGAACAATGTCAGCTAAGCGATTGCGCATAGTGTTTAGCGCCTAGGCAGCTGCCGTTTACGCATACGTACTGTTTGCGGAGTGATCTCTACGAGTTCATCGTCATGGATCCATTCCAGACATTTTTCGAGATTCATTTCGCGCGGCGCTTGCAATGTCACTGTAGCGTCACTGTTTGAAGCACGCATGTTAGTCAGCTTCTTAGTTTTGCAAACATTGACGTCCAAATCTTGGCTGCGATTATATTCACCGACAATCATGCCGCCATACACTTTGGTTCCGGGGATGATAAAGAATACGCCGCGATCTTCGGCGCCTTGAAGCGCATAAGCCGTGACCGGACCTTCTTCCCAAGCAATCAAAGCACCATTACGCTGACGCGGAATATCACCGCTCCAAGGTCTGAATTCATGGAAAGCATGATTCATGACACCGTTACCTTTGGTCAAGCGCAAGAATTCACTGCGGAAACCAAGCAAACCACGGGTAGGCACAATAAACTCAAGCAGACCTTGTCCACGATCTACTTTCATATTTTGCAGCTCTGCCCGGCGTGGTCCAAGCTCTTGAATTACAGAACCCATAAAGTCTTCCGGCACGTCAATCAATAAATGCTCAAAAGGCTCAAGCTGTTCATCGCCTTCACGTTTTAAGATAACTTCCGGACGCGAAACTTGAAACTCATAACCTTCACGGCGCATAGTTTCAATCAAGATACCGAGGTGCAATTCCCCACGTCCGCTAACAAGGAACGTATCAGTATTGCTCGTTTCTTCCACACGCAAGCTGACGTTTGTTTCAAGCTCACGATACAGCCTGTCGCGCAGATGGCGAGAAGTAACGAATTTGCCTTCTTGTCCGGCAAAAGGGCTGTCGTTAACGAGAAACGACATCTTCATTGTCGGCTCATCTACTTCAATACGCGGTAAAGCTTCAGGACTTTCGGCAAGAGCGATGGTATCACCGACATTACAATTACCGAACCCAGCGATTGCCACGATCTCACCGGCAGCAGCAGTAGTTGCTTCAAGACGTTTCAATCCCTGGAAAGTAAGCAGTTTGCTAACGCGCCCTTTAACAACAACGCCATCTTCTTTAAGAAGAACAACTTGTTGTCCGTCATTCACACGTCCGTTATAAACACGACCGATAGCAATTCGTCCCAGATAATCACTGTAATCCAAGATCGTGACTTGCATCTGCAGCGGTGCTTCCGGATCGCCTGTCGGCGGCGGGCAATAAGAAAGAATCAGATCCAAAAGCGGACGCAGATCCACAGCTTCATCTTCCACTTTAAGCTTAGCGATACCTTTAACGCCCGAAGCAAAAACATAAGGGAAATCCAGCTGTTCGTTTGTAGCGCCTAATTCGACAAACAAATCAAACACTTTGTCGACAGCAACGTGTGGATCAATATTTGGACGATCGATTTTGTTGATGACGACAATCGGACGCAAGCCACGTTCTAATGCTTTGCGCAAAACAAAACGAGTCTGAGGCATCGGTCCTTCAGCTGCGTCAACAACTAAGACTGCGGCATTTACCATGCCGAGGATACGCTCCACTTCGCCACCGAAGTCGGCGTGTCCGGGAGTATCAATGATATTGATTAGATGGTCGCGATAGCCAATAGCCGTGTTTTTAGCCAAAATGGTGATGCCGCGCTCACGCTCCAAATCATTGGAGTCCATGACGCAGGTAGCAACTTCTTGGTTCTCGCGAAAAACACCGGTTTGATGGAGAAAGCCATCAACAAGAGTAGTCTTGCCGTGATCGACGTGAGCAATAATCGCCACATTACGGATGTGTTTTACTCCGCTTTGTGCTTGAACTGGGGTTTTTGTGGTTTCTACTTGTGGTTCCATAAGCTCTAACGCCATAGTGTCTCCAAAGGTTCTTTATTGTCTCAAATCGTCGCTCAACTGGAAATGGTTATTGTATGCTTTACCTGTAGTTTCAATGCCTATCGTTTATTTCATTTGAGCCGGAGTAGCTCATTGATCACAGGAAAAGTACTGAGAAGACACGCTGGTGGTTACCTGGTTCAGACCACGGAGACTAATACGATTCTCCTTTGTCCGCTTCGTGCCCGCCTAAAAAAAGAAGGTGTCTCGGTAGTCACAGGCGATGACGTCGAGGTCTCAGAAGTGGAACTGGGGCAGGTTTCCGGCGCTCAAGGCAGCGGAGTGATTACAGCCAGACTAACCAGGCGTAACTTGCTCACCCGTCCATATCTAGCGAACTTGGACCAAGTCTTCATTGTACAGTCCATACGTCAGCCCGAATGGAACCCGCTTTTAAGTGATCGCTACCTGGTAAATGTACAGCTAGAGCTAGACGCAGTGCGGAGTTTCATCTGCATCAACAAATGCGATTTAGCCGAAGAGGACGAGCTGGAAGCTTTACGAAAGATTTATAAACCACTTGACTACGAGGTTCTTTTTGTCTCAGCCAAGACTGGTAGAGGGATTGAAGACTTACGCCAGCATCTGGGCAAACAAAGCTCCATGTTCATCGGACCGTCAGGGGTGGGCAAATCAAGCTTGATTAACTTGCTCATACCCGACTTGAATCTTAAGGTAGATCTAAACGAAGAGCTTCAGGTTGGCCGACACACAACTACATATTGCGAACTATACAAAGTTCCGGATAAGCAAAATCCAAGCTCCGACTCCGGGTGGATCGCCGACACACCCGGTTTCAATATCGGTGAATTAAGCCATCCCGAGCCAAAAGATGTCGCCTGGCAGTTTCCCGAGCTTATTCCGTTAGCCCAAGAATGCAAATTCTCCAACTGCCTACATATAGTGGAAGACGGTTGCCACGTTTTGGCCAATCTTTCTAAAATTGCTCCTTCACGCTACGAAAGCTATGCCGTAATCGTTGCTGACGCCCAAAATGCCGCGGCAGCCTATAAAGAAACATCGCAAAAAATTGATGGCGGCAGCAAAAAAGTCGGCGGCGGCAGCACCGGTAAGTCGCGCGTAATCCCGCGCTTAAACGAACGTTTTCGCACCAATTCGCGCCGCAAAGAAAAACAGAACTTGAACGACTATCGTCGATCAAACAGCATCGATTCTGACGAAGAGTCCGAGCTCGACAGCACGGATACTGAGCAATAAATTCAGAAGTTCAGTCAGACCTCTGAGAAACAGCAAATCCCTAATTACCTAGCCGAAGGCAGACAAAAATCCGAGCCACGCAACTCAGTGCATCACTCTGAGCTCGACTAGTAGAGTTATTCTCTAATTATTTAACGCCAAGCACTTTCAAACGATCGCGGCATGCTGCTGCGTTCTGCCCAGTCGGCGCTTTAGCTAAATAGCGTTTGTACTCGCCAGCAGCTAATGCCGGTTGTTTCATCGCCTCATACAAAGTACCGCTGTAATAGAAAGCGTCTGTTTGGTTCGGATCCATCACCAAAGCTTTTTTGTAATTCTCGAGCGCTTTAGGCAGATTGTTATTGCCTTGATAGGCTGTGCCCAAGTTCAAACGAGTAGCAGCATCGTCGCTTATACGTAAGGCCGCTTCGTAATCAGCGATGGCACCAGCTAAATCATAACCACCTTTAGCATCAGGTGTTGTTTGTTTCTTAAATGCAGCTTCCAATAGAGGCGCTGCTTTAGCTTGTTTCATCCCTTGCAGATACTGCTTGAACGAAGCTTCTTTCGGATTAAGTTGGCTGGCTTTTTCGTAAGCTCTTATTGCTTCATCGACATTGTTTTTGTTTTGATAAAGCGTTCCCAATCCATACCAAATGCTTGCTTCATTCGGCGCCAACTGCAAAGCTTCTTTGTACTTAGCTTCAGCTTCGTCAAGCTTGCCTTCTTGCTGTAGTTTTACAGCATCGTCATAAGCTTGATTTGTTTGCGCAGCTTTTTGTTGCTCAGCATTGGTCACAAGTTTTTGAGTCTTGTTCGGATTGACTTGCAGTTCGCGCATACGTTGCTGAGCTAACTGAATGTTCGGTCCGCGCGGAGCTTCAGCAGCGTAAGTTCGGTAATCTTGCAATGCTTGAGCACCACGACCGAAGTTTTCATCAAGCACACCTAAGTAGTACCAGTTTTCCACTTCACCTTTGCGATCCATGGTCAAAGCTTTTTGGAACTGCTCGCGCGCACCGGCAAAATCGTCGTTGGCTTGCATGGCGCTTGCCAAATTAGTGTACAAACGAGCATTGTTAGGCACTAAAGAAATTGCTTGGCGATAACCAGCAATGGCACCGGCTAAATCACCGGAGTTTTGTTTTCTAACAGCTTCGTCTACAATCGGTGCTGCTTTTATGTCAACAGCAGCCAAGGCAGCTTTTTTGTAATCAGCGTTTGCAGGCTCAAGCTGAGCTGCTTTTTGATAAGAGGCAGCGGCGTCGTCCATTTGTTGCGCAGCTTGATAAGCAGTACCTAAAGCGTACCAATAAGAAGCTTCTTTCGGCATCATATTAGTCAGCTGGCTATAACCTTCAATCGCTTCTTTATAGTTGCCGCCTTGCTGAGCTTTAAGTGAGCGATCAAAGATTTCTTGAATCTGACCGGCTGCTTTTTGTTCAGTTGAAGTCGGAATTTTAACCGTTTTGGTTACATCTTTGGAAAGCGCAGTCACCCGATCTTTGGCATAAGACAGATATTGTCCGGTCGGCACTTCGGTCAAATATTTACGATAAGTACCGAGCGCTGGCCCGCCTTGTCCAAAAGTTTCAGCAAGAGCGGCGATGAAATACAGATTTTCACGCTCTGCTTTCGGATCAAGATCGTAAGCTTTTTGATATTCATCTTTAGCGCCGCGGAAATCGTCAGCAGCTTGCAGCGCAGCAGCACGACTTGTATGCATGCGCGCATTGTTTGGCACTACCTGCAGTGCCCGTGCATAGAGCTCGGCGGCACCAGCCGGATCGCCAGCTTGGAATTTCTTCAGAGCTTCATCGACAATCGGCCCGGCTTGCAGGTCTTTGCTATCATCAAGCGCTTTTTTGTACGCCGGATTTTTGCTGTCAAGCGAAATTGCTTTGTTATAGGATTCAACAGCTTTGTCTATATCACCGGCAGCTTGATAGGCCGTACCTAAAGCATAAATGTAAGCCGGTTCGCTCGGACGAGCTTGCACAGCTTGCAAATAATGCGGGATCGCCCCGGCGGCATTGCCTGCTTGTTGCAACTTCAAACCTTGATCGAATTCATCTTGAGCTTGCTTCGAGCTTCTAATTTCATTCTGCGTCGGCAGCTTACGCACATCGCCAGGATTTTTAGCCAGGGCACTTAATCGCTCATTTGCCAACTTAGCAAAGGAACCCATAGGGTTAGCTACCATATATTTGCGATAATGCTCAATTGCTTGAGAGCCTTGACCGAAGTGTTCATCGATAGCACCGATTAAGTACCAATCGTTTGACTCGTCTTTAGCGTTCAAATCAACAGCTTTTTGATAGGCTTGACGCGCATTGGCAAAATCGTCGGTCATTTGATAAGCCTGACCTAAATTAGTCCAAACTCGCGCGTTGTTAGGCAACAGCTCAAGCGCTTGTTTATAAAGCATGATTGCACCGGCGTTATCGCCACCGGTTTGTTTTTCCACAGCCTGTTCAACAAGTGGTTTAGCTTTAAGCTCCATCGCCACTTTAACTGCGCCCTGGAATTCGTCGATTGTTTTCTTGTCAGTCTTCGGACTTGATTTAGCTAAATCCAGGGCAGTTTGATACCAACGCAAAGCTGATTCCACATCACCTTGCTGTTGATAAAGCGTACCTAAACCGAATGGATAAGCCGGTTCTTTCGGATGAATGGACATCGCTTGCTGATACTGCTGGGCAGCACCTTGCCAGTCTTTAGCTTGTTGTTTTTGAATTGCCAGCTTGTAAGCATCGTCAGCTGCTTTGTCTTGGGCTAACTCATTTTCTGAGCGAATCTTTTGCACATCAGTCGGGTCTTTACGCAACACCTCTATCCGTGCTTTCGCTTGAGCGATATAAGGGCCGAGCTTAGCTTCAGTAACATAACGGCTATAAGTTGCCAGAGCATCGCTACCGCGCCCGGCATTCTCTTGAATGGTACCGATGAACCAGAGATCGTCAATTTGACCTTTGGGATCTTTTTGCAGAAGCTGCTCATATATTCTTTGTGAATCAGCAAATTGCTGACGTGAATAATAAGCTCCGGCAAGGTTGAACATAACTTTCAAATTATCCGGAACCATAGACAAAGCTTGTTGATAAAGCGAAATTGCCGTGTTGTAATCTTTCTCGCCATGCTTCTTCACAGCTTGTTCGATTATCGGATCAGCTTTATCCTGAATTGCTTTTTGCAATGCCGATTGATAAGTGTCCTTATCTTTGCCTTTAGCCAGATTTACCGCTTGCTTATATTCAGCAATTGACTCATCCAAACGTTTCATTTGCTGCAAAGTTGCCGCTACGTTATAGTGCGCGGCCGGATCGCTTGTATTCAAAGCAAGAATTTGTTGATACTGACCAAGAGCAGCTTGGAAGTTGCCTGTTTTGAAAGCGGTAGAAGCAGCGTTTGAGGCATCATCAAGTTGCTTTTGTTGATAAAGGTCTTTCGAAGCCTTTAAGCCTTGTGTCGCCGCAGGATGGCTAGGCAACGCAGCTAGAGCTTTATTGTAATAATCAATGGCGTTACGATAATCTTCTTTTTGCTGGAAAGCCGAACCGATATTAGCCAAAATATCCGGGTTTCGCGGATCCATGCCTAAAGCTTGATTGTATTCCGCTATAGCGGCGTCATAAAGTTTGCGTCCTTGCAGATCGACACCGGTATTGATATGACGATCCCGCTCGAAATCACGTCTTGAACCATCGAGACTGGCAAGTAACTTTTGCGCTGTATTATTGCGCGGGTTAAAAACCAAAGCTTGACGATATTCAGCTTGAGCCTGACCGAAGTCACCTAAATAAGCGTAGGCTTGGCCAAGTCCGACATGGTTATCAGAAGAGGTCGGGTCTTTGCGTACGGCTTCATCCCATACGGCACGATTGGCCTCCAGGGTTTCTTTATCCGTACGATCTATAAGGATGGCTTTGTTATAAGCAGCAACTGAATTCGGATAATCTTGCTTGGCTTGATAGCACTGCCCAAGACTGGTCCAAGCTCGAGCTTGAGTATCGGGATCCAGATTTGGATTGTTTGCTGCCAACTTATACTGATCGATAGCTCGGTCAATCTGGTCACGCACACGATAAACATCGCCTAGATCAACCCGCAGTTTCGGATCGTCTTTCATGGTCAAAGCAGCAGCATATTCCACCGCAGCGCCTTCAAAATCACCGCTCTGGCGTGATTGTTTACCTAATGCCATACGATCGGCAAATTTGCGCGGGTCTTTGCCTAAAGCCTGAATCGTTACTTCAAGATTTTGAATGGCAGTTGGATTTTCCGGACTGTAAAAAAGCGACTTATGAAAATGACCCAAAGCCACGCTTGGAGTATTTTGCATGGCAATGCCGTAATTGTTGTAGGCAATAGCCAAATTCTCCCGGGCAAGCTTGTAGCCTGGCTCCAACTTTAAGGCTGCATCAAAGCGATTGATCGCCAGAGTAAAGTTATTCGCCTTAAGAGCGTTGACACCATCATTGTTCAAGCGAATAACCTGATCGCTTGTGGCGCTTGCCGGATTATATCCAGTCACACCTCCGTCAAGCATCAAGGCAAAAGCAGCCATGACAATTAGTTTCTTACCGGTTTTTCCTACATACTTCGAAGCGTCTTCCATAACCTGCTTTGAAATCCCTTTTCAACTAACAAAGGTAGTGTCTTCTTCAATAGGAATTTTATCTGAGCAAAGTTGTCATAGATACAGCTTTAGCCCTAGATCGAACAACTATTAAGGAGAGACTTCCCCTGACAGCTGGTGTTCCCTTGTCAGGATGTAAAGGATGATTTTAAAGCTCGGTTAGACTTCCGGTTCAATTAGACCGTAGTTACCGTCTCGCCGGTGATAAACCGTATTCACATGACCGCTTTCCGAATTGATAAACATAAAGAAGTCATGTCCCAGAAGGTCCATATGACTGGCCGCTTCTTCGGGCTTCATCGGTTTTAAAGGAAAGCGCTTGGAACGAACCATTTTTGGTTTGATGTCATCAAACTTGATTGCCTTCTGCACTGAAAAATCGTCATCTTCCTCAGCACCGACATCAACAGCCGAAGCACCATCTTTATGTCCCTTGGTTGCTCTTTCCCAATAGCGGGTTTTATATTTGCGCAACTGACGCTCAATCTTGTCAGCAACCAAATCAATTGACGCATACATATTTTCAGTTGATTCTTCACCGCGAATAACCGTGCCGTTGACCTTAAGCGTCACTTCGGCAGTTTGATTCTGGGCAATAGAAGGATTCTTGGCTACGCTCAAAAGCGCAGTAGCATCAAGTGGATGGTCGAAATGTTTTTGCGCTCTTTTTAGTTTGTCGATCAAATAGTCTTTGAGCGACGTGGTTAGGTCAATATTTCGCCCTGTTACAGTAACGTGCATGAAAGTACCTCCTCATGCAATGCTTTTATCGATTGTCTATTGAAAACACCGACAGGCGCCAATGAAATTCACTGGCGCAAAGGATAACACCTTTGTTTCTAATGGATTGCCAAAATTAATACAACTGACACAGATGGGCTGAAATTTGTAGAATCGGTTCTTCATATATTGAGAAATCTACCCGTCCCTGCTTCTTTCAAACGACTGAAAACAACATAAAAAACTAAATTTAGCGCAAGGCAAAACCAGCTTGAAGAACCATGTGCGAGGCCTCGAAATAATTAAGCGGACGCGCGCCGGACTCAGTCAAGAAATTATTTTCAGCGTGAGCCGGCGGTATAAACCAACGATCAAGCCGTCCTTTTGGCGAACGTACTCGAACCGGATTTTTTTGCTCGCCAAGCTCCACAACCTTAGCTAAAAGCGTCGTCGCTTCGCCGCTTGTAATCGGCGTATAAAGTGCTTGTTGAGCCAAAATCGAGTCAACCAGGAGCCCATGACTGGACAGAATCTGCAAAGCTCTCGGTCCGTCAGCCTCACGGCAGGCAGCAGCTACAGCCGGGTTGTTATCCCGCGGATGAGCATGCGCATTGCGAGTATGCGCTTGCATAAAAGCCGGCGACATCTGCCTGACTACAAGCTGATAAAAATCTCCGCGATTAATGACTTGAGAAGGATCCCGCTTAGGCGGTTCAGGTAGCGCTCCTTTTTGCACAAATTCACGAAATGCCACTAAACGAACTTTTGAATTAGCTGGCACATAATCCGAATGACCAGCCAGAACTCTGGTTTGTTCCGCAGTCATTTTTTGATTGGGATACAAACTGACACCGGTTGCTTCGGCAGCTTTGCAAGCCTGCAAAAATTTGGTAATCGACGCAGCATCGGTTCCCATTCCATCACCGATGGCATGGATTTCAACGTCCGATTTACCGGAAAGCAGTCGAATTTTTTGAATAGTTTCAACAGTGTAAGCGTAAGGCTCGATCTTTTGATATTTGCTGTTCCAGTAAATCATCGGCGCAATGACATCATAATATTGAGCCAGCAATGGCCAGGATATTCGTTGCACTTCAACACACTTGTTCAGCGGGCTGTAGACCACAGCAAGCATCGGATAGCTGCGTCCGAGACGAGCGCGCAAACGTTTGCTGTATCTTTCAATACGTCCAGGCTCCAAATTTTTCTCCATATTCGGAGCGATGGCATCAATATGCTCTCCGCCCGGACTGGTAAATTCAGCAGCAGCAATCATTTTGTCCGCATCGAGCTCAGGATTAATTAGCTCAGCAAAAGACCAAGCAATAACTCTGACTCCGCGTTTATGACAAGCATCAATGAGTGGTCCGAGTTTTTCCGGATATTTAATTGCTTCTGTAGTACTGCGCGATGTCTGAATAAAAAGGTTTTTGATGCCGTGGGACTCTAAATCTCGCGCATACAGATCTAAATCGCCTGTCGGATAATTCCAAAGATTAGCCCAAACACCGGCGCCAGGACCTAGACCTGCCGGAGTGTCATCACGATCGCTTGTTGCTTGAGCTTGCTGCCCAAGACAAAATACCAAAGCAAGCAAGAGGAAGCTAAAGTTCCTCCGGAACGCCAAAATCATGATTCAGGTGTCCTTCCTAGAAGTACCCGGGGAGCTATTTGCTATATACCCCTGGGAATACCGGGCCAGTCTTGTTGCGGCAAAGTTTTTTGCAAATTTATTTCGGGCCGCCAATACGGTTTTTAGGCGGTGTCTTAGTAGCCATTCTAGTAGAAAAGTAGAAATTGTGGCCAAATTCTCATCTTCGGCCATAATAGTTCAAGAATTAGGCCCAACGATATCAAGAGATTTCACATAACTGTGGACGAAAAAGAAATTGAAATCACAAATAAACTACAAGAGCTTGAAGCTTCATTGAGTCAGGAGAGAAAGCTGCCGCCTTTGGCAACCGATCAGGCTCGGACAGAACTTTTAGGTTGTGCTTTAGCCAGTGATCAAGACAAGCTTCTGCTTAAATCCGATCTGCAGTGTCTTTTTGGCTTAATGCTGATTTCTGTCGGCGTGCTTATGGTTTTCAACCATGCCCGGGTCGGCAGCGGCATGATGACTATTTTCGGCTTCAATTCAAGTGGGGCCGGATTACCATTGCTGATTCTGCTTTGCGGTCTGGGCTTCATTTTTTACGATTACAAGAATCGAATCGGCTGGCTGTTAAGCGTAATCGGCATCGCCCTAGTGCTTTTTATACTTTTATCTCAATTGGTTATATACTTTCCTCACTTGACGCTCCTGGGCTTTATCTTCATGTTCTTGCCCCTGGCAGCAGGAATTGCCATAACGGCAAAAGGAATCCGCCTGCGTAAGCAAATAGAGCGCAAGGTCAATAATCAATAGAGAACTTGTTTGATGAACAGTATTGCTGAAAAGGAGAGGGAATTCCTTCTCATAGTCCGCCCATCGGGCGTGGCTTTAATCATGCTCGACTGTTTCGGTCGTTATAACGTTCTTGGACGCAATGCAATCACCAAGCTTGGCGCCATCGTTAATAAAATCAAAAACGAACCAAAGATCAAAGCGGCACTATTAATTTCAGGCAAACCGGAGAGCTTTATTATCGGCGCCGATCTGCAAGAGATACGCCAAGCAAAAGATCAAGAAGAGCTGCTTCTTCTTTCACAAAACGGCCAAGAGCTAGTGGCAAGTATCGCTGAGATCGGCAAGCCGCTGGTGGCAGCGATCAATGGTACGTGCTTGGGCGGTGGGCTGGAACTGGCTCTTGCCTGTCATGGACGAGTGGCAACTAACGAACCGGAAACAATCATCGGTCTGCCCGAAACAAAGATTGGCTTAATTCCCGGCTTAGGCGGCACTCAACGTTTACCGCGCATTATCGGTTTAAAATCCGCTCTTGAACTGATACTTTCCGGCGATCCGATAAGCGCCGAACAAGCTTTCAATATCGGTCTGGTCGACAAACTGGTGGCTAGCGATTATCTAATTGACGAAGCCGAAAGCTATGCTTTGCAGTTGCTTGAATCAGGACAATGGCAACAACGATTAGTCAACAAAGAAGCCTTGCCGGCAGCGGTTGAAGCGGAGACTGGCATTAAAGCTACCTCTCACTGCAAAGTCGGACTGAACCAGGAACAAGCAAACAAACTTTTAAAAATAACAGAACGGGCTGTACGCCTGAGAACAAAAGGGAATTATCCGGCCCAACTGCAAGTACTGGAAGCGATTAAAGAAGGCTTGCTTTTGGGTCTTGAACGCGGCATGAACCTGGAAGCCAAAATATTTAGCGAACTTGCCGCAAGCAAAATAGCAGCCAACTTGATCTCACTTTCAATTAATACTGAAATTGCTAAGCAACAAGCTCTTTCACTTTGCGATAAATATCCGCAAGCAGAAGTGGAAACAGTAGCAATCATCGGCGCCGGCAAAATGGGCATGAGCCTGGCTACATTATCTGCGGCAAACGGTTTGCAAGTTATCGTCCGCACCGGCTCGGATAAGATCGCTGCCGTCAAAGAAGATCTAAAAGTTTGGGCTCAAAAAATCTCTCATTATCAAAAGAGTCAAGTTGCCGAAGCAGACGATGCTGTTTTATCCGGCGAAGAGCTTTTGGCCAGCATCAATGTTACCGATGACGACAAAATACTTGAGACTGCCGATCTTATTCTTGAATGCGTCAAAGAAGATCTGGAGATCAAAAAAACTGTTCTTTCAAGAAGCGATCAGGCGCGTAACGAGGACAGTACCATCGCCAGCAACACTTCCGGACTTTCAATTGCCGATTTAAGCCGTTCGGTAAGCAAACCGGAAAACTTTATTGGTTTGCATTTTTTCCATCCGGTTGATCGCATGCCTTTAGTCGAGATTGTTTCGGACAAAAAAACCAACAAACACACTATTGCTCGAGCTGCTCACTTTGTTTCAGTGTTGGACAAAATACCTTTAATTGTCAAAGACGGACCGGGCTTTTTGATTAACCGACTACTTACGGCTTATTTGGTCGAATTCTCGCGCATGATGAGCGTAGCGCCTTTGAATTGGATTGAAGCCGCGGCCATTGATTTCGGTATGCCGATTGGGCCGATGCAACTGATGGATGAAATTGGCATTGATGTGGCTTTATCTGTGGCCAATAATCTGCAGGAACGGATAGGCAAGAGCATGACCCTGCCGAATATGTTTTATAAAGTTCGCGACACCGGAGTCCTCGGCAGAAAAAGTGGCACCGGTTTTTATGTTTGGGAAGGAGACAAAAAACAGTCTGTCAGCCCAGAAATTTTGTCTATCGGCTGCCGGGTTGTTGACGAGCCTTGCCCGCCGGAAGAAAAGCTGCTTTTAGCTGAACGCTTGATCTTGCCGATGATCGATGAAGCAGCTTGCTGCCTTGAAGAACGCATCGTCAGCCGCCCGCGCGAAATCGATGTCGCCGTGGTGCTTGCCTTTGGTTTTCCTTCATTCCGTGGCGGACTTTTGCGCTACGCCGACAGCTTAGGCATAGATTTCATTTGCCAACGTCTTGAGCATTGGTATGCAAACCCTGATAATCCACGCGAAGTATCTAAGCTTCTGCGTAAATATCAAACGACAAAACGCAATTTTTATTCACTGTCAGCAGGCAAAGAAGATTAGCCATGTCCGGCAAAAGACTTTTTGTCGGCA
This sequence comes from Candidatus Obscuribacterales bacterium, assembly GCA_019750335.1. Taxonomy (GTDB): domain Bacteria; phylum Cyanobacteriota; class Vampirovibrionia; order Obscuribacterales; family Obscuribacteraceae; genus JAIEPM01. Next base: position 265,438 of record JAIEOQ010000004.1, on the reverse strand, counting down.
CGATGTTGCCCCAAGCAACAAAAGACAGCTTGGAAAAATGTCAAAAGCAGTTTTATGCTCAGCATCAGGCGGACAAGCTGCGCACCGTTCAGGCTGAGAAACTACATCTTACCTGGATCTTTTTAGGTGAGATCGAATCAGTTGCCGAAGCCGAGATCAAAGCTGTTCTAGCCGAAACAACAAATATTTTTGCTCCGCTCCGGATCAATTTTTCTAAAGCCGCATTATTCCCGCAGGCAGACCGAGCTCATTCTCTGGCGCTGACAGCGGAGAACCTGACGGCGGAATTTCAAGTTTTTGCCGAAGCTTTACGTTCTGCGCTAACACCCTATTGCTCTAAAACCGAAAACAAATCTTTCCGCCCACACATCACTCTTTTTCGTTTTAACAAAGAAAGCGGTCGAGCAGAAGCAGACCTTTCTGTTTTTAATGACTACTTGCCTTTAGTTTTACCGATTGAGCAGATAGCTCTGATTCAGAGTCATCTGGGCAAAGACAAAAACAGCTACGAAATTCTGACTGACTACAAACTCAAAGCACAAAGCTGATTTAAGGCAACTCGGCTACAGCCGAAACATTCGACTTGTTCAAAGAAGTTTTGTTTTGAAGAACGGAGCTTGCCAGTTTAATCGGTCCGTGAATCTGCACGTATATTGAAGCCAGAGGTAACGGTTTTTCCGGTTCTTGGTTGGTAGCAGTAGCAACTTGAATTGCCGGATATTCACGTCTGAGAGCTAAAGCTTTCAGACGAAAGTCTTCTTTGATCGCCAAAAAGTTTTCTAAATCAAAATGGACCGGATCCGTATGATCGCCTTGCTGCGCATATTTGTGTGTAATTACATTGTCGCTTGTCACATTAAAGCGATGCTGCAAATAAGTGACCAAGCGCACAACTGCTGAACGTTGTTCAGCCGGATAATCCTGACGTCCGGTATGGTTCATTTCAATGCCGATACTATTGTCGTTATTGATTCCGGGCAGGGTTTTGAAAATATTCACATGCACAGTGCCTAAATCCGGATCTACTGCCAGATAGATGGTGCCATCGCGTTCGACAACAAATTGTGCTCCTGGGTGGCGACGTCCCATTGAGCTCCAGGAATTAATCACGTTTTTGGCCGGTACAGGCACCCCTGTTTCAGTGGAATGCAAAACTATATATTTGACCGGTTCACGACGCCAGAAGATACCGCCGGAAAGCGGATAGTGGCGAAATACTCCGGCTTGCACAAGCTGGGGCGCTGAATAATCTTGGGCCGTACCGCAAGAAAAAGCATTTTGCACATAATGAGCCGCGCCAGATTCTAAAGGTGTTTTATCGAACCATGGCGCTTTCAGCATAAAGAAATCGAGAGGGTAAGCATAGCGCGGTTTAGCTGCGACGGTTGATTTGCGCTGATGACGACTGATTCGTTTTTTAGAATGGCTCGTAGCTCGAGTGCTCGAGTGGCGTCCGGCAGTCGACTTCTGCCGACGTGAAGCCCAGGCCGGCTCACTAATCAAAGCAGAAAATAACGCTGCTACGACAAAAGCCGAAAGCACAATAGACAAGCTGGTTAACGATCGTCTGCTAGATACCATCAAACTTGTCTCAGGCTAGGGCGGGAATAGCTTTTTCGATTATATGCCATTAGATTAGAGGACGCAAATCTAAGATAGAAACAGAAAAGCGCCACTTGACAGCGGTATGGCTTGACGCAGTCCGGTCCACCGCCTTGTTCTGCTGCTTCACTTTACAAGTCAATTCTTATTATGCAGACAGTAGTCAGAGAAGATTATTTTTGCCCGAAGCTATCTGCCGCATATGCGTTTGCAATACAGCAATTGTTTTTGTTTGACAAAGACGGTCTGTCAAAAGCTCAAGAAAGGATTGGCTATATTCCGGCTTTAAATGCACTGTATCCACATATTTTTCATCAGGTTCGTAAGCGCTCAATTGCATGTCTATATATTCAAGACCCGAGCGATTGCAGAGAGCGGACAAACGTTCTTTATATAGCTTGTAAAAATTGTCAGGCAAAAGCTTTAGATTAGTCTTGCTCAAAGGCATGTTCACTATAACAAGACGAACCTTTTTCGCCGCGCAAAGAGCGGAAAGTTTTTCTAAATGCGCAAATTGCAAATCGACATTTTTTTCGTTCAACGGTCGATAGCGATTTATGTATTGCTCGATTGTACGCTGAGAACCAACATTCTCCATAGCGACGCCCGGAAAAACACGCAGTTCACCGATCGCTTCTTCCGGAAATTGCCCGCGCTTTTGCGGCTTTAATTCAAGAGTGCTGCCGTATTTAGGAAACACAACCCAAGGCATGGTGCGTTCCATCAGCTTTTTAATGCGCAAAGTAAGCAAAAGCCGCATATCACTGCGATAACGCCAGAGTGAGGAGATTCGTCCTAAAACAACACCAAGCTTTCGTTCCGCCGAAAGCTCATTGCTCTGACAAATTTGTGCAGCTTCAGGCAAATCGGCTAAGACCTGAAAGGCTTCTGTTGAATCAATGCCCGGCCAAGTATTATCTTGAAAGTCTCGGGGAGCGACACCATATACGATGGCTGCCGGTCTTTTTTCGGCGGCAAAAATATTGCGTGCAATCAAGTAAGCATCGGATACCGCCGCGCCGGCCACAGCAAAACAAAAAACATCTGGACGGCAAGAGATTTTTGCAGACAAACTATCGGCGATAAATTTTGATTGACGCTGGCGGAAACGTACAATCGGTTCTTTGCGCGCAAGCGCTTCAGCTTGCATCACCGGTGCCACCACAAGAGACGAACCAAGTAAAAGCAGATCACACTGATTATTTTGCTTGGTATAGGCTTGGCGGCTACCAAATGTTTCAGTCCGGTCCAAGTTAGGCGTTACGGCAAATTGCAAGGGATGAGCCGTGCCTAGCCAGAAGTCCAAACCTAATACAAGAAGAGCGGCCCATAGAACTCTGGACCACAAAACCGGATGTGATGCTGATTTAGAAAGTGACATTCGGGTTCTCGACCATCCGCGGGACCGGTGGATGGCAAGCCAGCAAATCGCAGCTTTCCCACGCAAAAATAATACCTTAACAACCCTCTTTCTGCCGAGAACTGAAAGATATCTCAGATAAAATGGACCTAGGAAAACAATCCCTAGACAAACCTAATCAATCCAACCGCCGCCCATAATGTAGCTGTCAGTCAAATCATAAATGCCGAGCACCTGACCAGGCGTAATTGCCGGTTGCGGTTCAGCAAAAACCACTCTCACTTGATTGTCGGGCAAAGGGTAAACCATCGCCTTTTCAACCGGGCTGTTATAACGAATTTTAGCCATTGCTTCAAAAGGTTCTTGCGGCGGCTCAGGCATAAGCCAATTTACTGCCGACGCTGTCAATTCGTTGCGCAAAAGAGCCTCTTTCGAACCGACATAAACTATGCACATATCCGGATCGACAGATGTGACATACAGCGGTTCGGCGTAGGCTACACCAATGCCTTTACGCTGGCCGATAGTGAAGTTATGTGTGCCTTTATGACTGCCCAGCATCTGTCCTGATTCAACATGAATAATCGGTCCTGGCCGTTCGTCAAGAAACTTAGCCAGATATTCTTGGGTAGTAGTTCCTTCCGGAATAAAACACAAATCTTGACTGTCTTTACGCTTAGCCGTTACCAGATTTCCCGATTCGGCGATTTGGCGTATTTCATCTTTTGTATAATCGCCCAAAGGCAGAAGCGTGCGCTTTAACTGCTCCATGGTCAAGCCCCAGAGCACGTAGGATTGATCCTTTTTTTGATCTTTCGAACGAGCTAGACGCGGTCCATCTTCAGTTTGCTCGACACGAGCATAATGCCCTGTGGCAATATAATCAGCATCAAGATGTTTGATTCCGTAATTAAGCAAAGCACCCCATTTAATTACGGTGTTGCACATGCTGCAAGGCAGTGGCGTCCGTGCTTTAGCATAAGATTGAGGAAACTGGTCCATGATCTCGAGGCGAAACAGTTCACGTAAATCAACGGCATGATGCTCGATTCCCAATTGTTCGCATACTCGTGCCGCGTCTACCATGCCGGTATCGCAACAGCGACTGCCTGATTTAATCAGCCAACCGGTAATCCCGACAATGTCATAACCGGCTTTCTGTAAAAGTAGAGCCGTAGCACTGCTGTCCACGCCGCCGCTCATACAGACAGCGACTCTGGTTTTGGTTTTCGGCGCCAGGGTCGATTGCTTTGCCGTAGCCAAAGAGCACTCAAGCACAGCTTCGAACTGCTCAATCTTATTCTCTTTATTTTCAATCACACTCTTCATAAACGGCTTTTTCACGCCCAGGCGCAACTGTAAATAGAGCTCCACTCTACACTATAGGCGCCTGGATGTCATCAGGCGCATTTGCAAAATGAAATAAATGTCCTTTATTTCAGCTGCAACAGACGTCGTCTGGCAAAATCAGCATTAACCCCAGCTGATTCCGCTTTTAAATAAGTCAGGTAAGAACGTTTTGCCTCATTTTTTTTCGCCATTTTTTCTAAAAGGATCCCTTTGTTAAGATGCACCACAGGCAGTGCATCGCCGGATTGCATTTGGGCAAAGTTGTAGTGTTTAAGCGAGAGATCGTATTGCGTTTTTTCTTTGAGCAAAATAGCAAGCAGATTGTGAGCCAGATAATAATTGCCGCGTGACTCGGCAAGAGCCTGCTCCAAGGCTTTTTGCGCTGAAGCTTTATCCTCTAAACTTCTATATACTTGAGCCATATTGAAATAAAGCTCGGGAAAACCGTTAGGGGCAGCCGTCAAAGCTTTTTTGTAAGCAGACAAGGCTTCTTTATAACGCTTCTGACGCACATAGACATAGCCGAGATTATTCAAAGCGCAAGCTTGCATACGACCGGGCGTACTGGCAGCAGCCTCAAACTCCACTTCAGCCAGATCATAACGTGAGGCAGCCAGATATTCATATGCTTGAGCAAAGTGCTCCATCACACTTGCCGGCATGCCAAACTCTCTAATCCGCGCCAAGGTATCTTCGCGATAAGCGGGCACTGTTTCGTATTTAAGCGAATACCACCACGAAATTAAAGCCGCAGGCAAACGTCCGCGCAAGGCTTCAAGTCGGCCAAGATGAAAATAAGCAAAAGCATAGTCCTTTTTCAAAGCAATAGCCTGCTTAAACTCACGTTCCGCCTGAGACAGATTACCCATATCGACATACAGCTGTCCTAAATAAGCCGGTATACGATGAGAGCCAGGATCGCATTTTGCTGCTTGCTGAAAATAAGAGAGCGAGCGCTGCCAATCGGCTTTACGCATCTCACCGCTTTCGGTCTTAGCCTTATCCCGGTAAACAGTAGCTAGACTGGCGAGAAGTTCGGCATCAGGAGCCCCTTTTACTGTAATCGCTCTGGTGTAATAGCTTGCCGCTTCGGCGTAGTTTTGGCTTAAATAATGTGTATTAGCTAAATTATAGAGACTTTCGTAATGATCCGGTTTCAAGCGTAAAGCAGCCTGATAACTGGCTGCTGCTTTTTTGTAGTCGCCGGAAAGTTTATGACTTAAGCCAATACCGTTAAAAGCATCAGGACAGTTGGGCTCCAGAGACAAAGCTTGCTCATATAAACGGCGGGCTGACTGTATTTGTCCTTGCTCAAGAAGCTCCTGCGCTTGATCAAGCAGTTTAGCGACATCATCCCCGTATTCTTTAGCTAAAGCCGAAATAGTACCCGGCCAGGACAAAACCAGGAAAAGCAAAGATAACAAAAGACTTAATCGCAAGCGTCCCATTGTTTGTCCTTTCTTGCAAAATCATACCCTAAGCCGGCAGTTTTGAAGAATTATCTATAAAACAGAAGTAAACAGTTGGGAGGTTCGCTTCTTCACTACCCCTCCATTATGATAGGATTAGCTTTGGCCCATTTTTGCCCAAAAGGAAACCAGCTCACAAATGCGCGACAACGTCCTGGCCCAAGCGCTTCATCCTCATTTTCTTGATTGCCCGCAATACGCCAAAATTCTGGCTCGCACTGCCCGGCAATCCAATCAAGAGCTGCATATTACCGGTCTATCCGATTCGGCAAAGTCGCTCATTTTGGCTCTTTTGCACCATGAAATCAAACGCCCGCTCTTTCTTGTCGCCCAAGATCATAATCATGCCGCCCGCTATCACCAAGAGATAGCCAACTTAAGCCGCTGGCGAACTTTTCATTTCCCGGCTTCGGAAGTTTCACCTTATGAGCAAGTTTTGCACAGTCAAGACACCATCGCTTCGCAAATGGAAGTGCTGCAACATATCATCAGCGAACCGACCGAACCATATTTTGTCATTTTGCCCGCACGAGCTCTTGTGCAAAAGTTACTGGATCGCAAAACGTTATGCAACAACACAATAACAATTCGCAAAGGGCAGCAACTGGATGTAGAAAGCTTGCGTCGCGAGTTAGCACGACTTGGCTACAGCAAAGAGAATGTCGTTACTTTGCGCGGCGAGTTTAGCACCAGGGGCGATATCATTGATATTTTTCCTTCAGCCGGACCGCCAGCTCGAATTGAGCTTTTCGGCGACGAGGTGGAATCGATTCGCCTGATCAGCATTGAAACTCAACGCTCTATAGAAACAGTCGATTCAATCGAAGTCTATCCTCGTTTTTGGGTAGTGCTAGATGATGCAGAACAAGCGTTGGACAAGCTAAAAGCGGCCGGCACTGAGGCACTGAGCAAGCTTGATGATACTGCTCACGAAACTTTGCGTTGCGTGCTCGAGAATGATTTACCGGCAGTGGAAGCCAAAGGTTATCCCGAATCACTGGAATATTACAGCCCCTTTATCAATCCCGAATTCGCCACAATCATGCATTACCTGCCAGCTAATGCCCTTATGGTTTTTGATGAATGGGATTCAATCTCGATGGCACTTAAGTCTTACGAGAAAAAACTCGACGACACTTATGCCGAAGGAGTAAGCAGCGGCAGACTCCTTCCTTTGCCGAGACCTTTGCATATGACTCTTGCCGAGTTTGGCGAAGTTTCACGCGAAACTCAGCGTGCTTTTCTTGTTTCAATGCCGGATCTTGAAACAGCTCTCAGCCCGGAGAATGGACATGATTCAAGCATCGTTCGTTTTGAATGCCACAATATAGATCGTTTCAACGGACAACTGCAGCAAGTTGTAGTCAAAATACGCGAGTGGATGCGTAGCGGTCACCGAGTTGTGATCTCGAGCGAACAACCTCAACGTGTTTTAGGACTTCTGCATGAATGGGATTGTCCGGCTGTTTATCTGTCCTCAAATAAAGAAAGTCCGCAGGGAAACGAGCAAATAACAAGCACTAATATCAACGACAATCCGCTTGCCGATTCTCAGATCGACTGGATTAAATCAAGAGAAGCCGGTGTTTGGATTACCAGACAAGGTTTTGTCGGCGGCTTCCGTCTTGAAGACGTCAAACTGGTTTCGGTGACCGATGCCGAACTTTTTGGACAAAAGCGTAAACCAACACTTTATCGCCGTCCGGTTGCCGAAAAAAACTATGAACGTTTCACCAATGTTGCTGACTTAAAAGTCGACGACTATGTCGTGCACCTTAAGCATGGGATCGGGCAGTTTATTGGCGTACAGCGAATCGCTTACGATAATCAAACTCGCGAGTATTTAGCTATTCAATATATGGGCGACGACAGACTTTATGTCCCTGTCGACCAAATAAATCTGCTTTCGCGTTATCGCGGCGGCGGCGATACAGCGCCACGCCTTTCACGCTTAGGCGGAGCCGATTGGGAATCAACCAAGAAAAAAGTCAAAAAATCAGTCAAGTTAATCGCTCAAGAATTGGTTAACTTGTACGCCATCCGCGCTAAACAAGAAGGGTTCCAGGCTTTACCTGATACACCTTGGCAGTATGAGATGGAAGAAGCCTTTCCTTATGAAGAGACTCCGGATCAATGGCAAGCGATTGTCGACGTAAAAGGAGACATGGAATCAGGCAAGCCGATGGATCGGCTTATTTGCGGCGATGTCGGCTTCGGCAAAACCGAAGTTGCGATTCGGGCAATTTTCAAAACAGTAATGTCTGGCCGGCAAGCGGTCATACTTGTCCCAACTACGGTTCTTGCTCAACAGCATTTCAATACTTTGTGCGACCGGTTTGCCCCTTATCCGCTTCGCGTCGGATTGCTCAGCCGTTTCCGCACAGCTAAAGAACAAAAAGACGTAACTACACGTATGGCTACCGGTGAATGCGATGTGGTTATTGGTACACACAGACTTTTGCAAAAAGACATCGTTTTCAAAGATCTAGGTTTAGTTGTAATCGACGAAGAACATCGTTTCGGCGTTGCTCACAAAGAAAAGTTAAAACAGTTGCGAGTGATGGTCGACATCCTTACCATGTCGGCAACACCGATTCCACGTACTTTGAACATGGCTCTTTCCGGTGTTCGCGACATGTCGCTTATTCATACACCGCCAATCAACCGCTCGCCGGTTAAAACTTATGTCGGTGAATATCGCCCGCAAATAGTGCGCACGGCTATTTTGCATGAACTTGAACGGGGCGGACAGATTTATTTTCTGCACAATCGAGTGGAATCAATCGACCGCATGGCCGCGGAGCTGAAAGAGCTTGTACCGGAAGCCAGAATCATCATCGGTCACGGACAAATGCAAGAACGTGAACTCGAAGACGTGATGCTTACTTTTGCCAGCCACGAAGCTGACATATTAGTGTGTACGACAATCATCGAATCCGGCTTAGATATTCCCAACGCTAACACAATCATTATTGATCAAGCAGACAGGCTTGGATTGGCGCAGTTGTACCAGATTCGCGGACGGGTCGGACGCTCCGACGTTCAAGCTTACAGCTATTGTTTATACCGCCCGGAAAAAATACTGACCGACCAGGCCCAAAATCGCTTGAAAGCAATTCGTGAATTAACCACTTTAGGCTCCGGCTATCAAATCGCTTTGCGTGATATGGAGATTCGTGGAGTCGGCAATATATTAGGGCCTGAACAGCACGGTCATATGATCGCCGTTGGTTTCGATCTTTATTGCAAACTACTCGAAGAATCTGTAACCGAGCTCAAAGGCGGCGCAGTCTCAACTGAAGCTGACACACAAATAGATATCAACGTTACAGCATTCATACCGGACAATTATATTCCGGACCCGGAACACCGCATCATCGAATATAAACGTTTGGCTGACGTCAAGTCGGAGCATGAGCTCAATCTGCTTTGCGAAGAATGGCGCGACCGTTTCGGAGCGATCCCTAACGAAGTGAAGAACTTAGCGCACATAGTCAAATTACGCTTGATGGCTGCCCGCGTGAATGTCTCCTCGGTTAAGCCGGATATGGTCGGTTTGCGCTTGCTCGTCAACTATCGTTTGCAACAATGGTTGCCGATTCAAGCTAAGCTGCCTAAACATCTTGGTCAACGCACAACTTATAAACCGGGATCGCCGGGAGCCGTCGGACCGACACCTTACATTCTGGTGAAATCGGAAGGATTGGAACCGGTTGAGCAACTAAATCTACTCGAAGAACTTTTAACAGCTATGGCTTCCTATCAATCTTAACCTGGCAATGGAGAAAAACGTGAATCATCAAATCCAAACAAAATTGTTTTTACCGGCTGCTTTCATTTGCACTTTAAGCTTGATTTCAGCTTGCTCACAAGGGCCAAAAACAGATACGTTGTCGGATAAGAAAAACGGAGTAGAAACAAGCGAACAAAGCACAGCTGACAAAGCCGGCGATAACAGCAGCACGGCCCCAACAACGGTCGAAACAGCCAAAGAAACAACTGCAACTTCCGCGACAGCCCCAGCTCCTGCACCGGCCGGCAAAGTCAAAATCAACTTAAACGAATTACCGAGCACCACCTCCATCTGCATTGTCGGCGGCAACGAGATTAAAGTCGGCGACTACAAACGAATGCTTAAATTGCAACAGCTGCAAATGAATCAATCCTTTGCCACCAACCCGGCTCTGCGCATGCAACTATTGAAAGAAGCCGATAAGCATAACGTGGTTTTGACTGCCGAAGAACAGAAAAAACTACTTGATTCGGCTCACAAACAACAAGCCGCCAATCCGAAAGAATTCAAAGCTTTTTTGGCCAAAAACAAAGTCACAGAAAAACAATTTGACGCAGAAGTATTGCAAAACGGTAGAGCTTTCAAAACTTCCAATTTGTTAGTCGAGCAAGGCTTGTTACCCGAAATGGTCAATCGTGAATTACTTGTGCAAGCAGCTGAAAAAGCAGGCATGAAAAAAGAAGCCGAAAAAAAATATGACCAACTAAAAAATCTCAAAGACTTTCAGACTTTGGTAAAGCAATCACAGCTACCCAGCTCAGAATTGCACCAAGAGATCGTTAAAGCCGAACTGGCAAAGCTGCAGATAACCAAACTCAGCAAAGCAATTAAAGTTTCAGACAGCGACTTGAAAAAGGTCTATGACGAAAATAAAGAGCATTTGAAGCATGGCGAAAGAATGCGTATGAGCATGATCGTCGTCGGTGCTCCAACTGCCGACATCGGTCAGATCAAAAGTATCCGCTCACAGCTGAAAGCAGCCAATCCTTCTTTGAGCGATAAACAGCTTGACGAAACGTCCACTCAAGCTTTAGAAGCTGCAAAACAAAAAGCCTTGATTATTCTTGGTCGGGTAAAAGGTGGCGAAGATTTTGCCAAAGTAGCCAATGAAACAACCGATGACGCTCGTGCTAAAGCCAATAAAACCGGCGGCGACATGGGCTGGGTAGACAAGCAAAACATGGTACCGGAGCTGGTCAAAGCTTTATCCGGATTGAAAGCCGGCGAAGTTCTACCGCAAATAGTCAAATCCGAAATCGGTTATATGATCTATAAAGTCAACGATATACAAAAACCGGGCTATATCAGCTTCACCGAAGTAAAACCTTTATTGGAAGCCGAAGCCAAACAAAAGAAAATGCAAACAACAGTAAACGGCTGGCTCAACGATCAAAAGAAAACAGTCAAGATTGAGTTCACTCCGCAGTTTGTTGCTTTAGCAAACAATACCGGTGTCAAAGTAGCCGACCCGCTCAATAAGTAATTAGCTAATACTGTTATTTATTATTGGCTTCCAATATTGCTTGAGCCCGAGCTTTAACAGCTTTAGCTTCTGCTTTTTTATTTGTTTTTGCCAATAAATAAGCATAGTTATCCAGATACGAAACTAACTCAACTGACTTTGGTCCATAAGCTTTTTCACTTAGGGCCAACGCTTTGGTCAACGGCGCTTCTGCTTTAGCAAATTTACTCTGCATCAAATATGCAAAAGCCAAATTATTTAGCTGGGGAGCTAAATCAGTACTCTCACTACCTAAGCGTTGTTGATCAAGGGACAAAGCTTCCTCCAGAAGCGGAATAGCCTCGTCAAAACGTTTCAAATGACTCAAGCAACCAGCCAAATTGTTTTCACTTTTAGCTAATTGTGCAGCATATTGCGAACCGGCATATTTATAAATTTGCACAGCTCGAGCGAAGAGCGGCTCAGCATCCTTATAACGAGCTTGCTCATAATAAAGCGTGGCTAAATTATTGACACCGTCAGCGAAAGCCGGATGAGCCGGACCAATTGTTTTTTGCTCAAGAATGAGAGCGCGTTGCAAAAGCGGTTCGGCTTTGCCATATTTTCCTTGCTTCAAATATAAAAGACCAAGATTGTTCAGAGCCAAAGCCAAATTTTTCTCGTCATTTACCGATGGCAATTCGCAAAAATCAACAAGCTTATGTAGATAGCTCTGAGCTCGGTCGAATTGACCGTCTTGCGCGGCTTCAAGAGCTAGCTTATTTACTTTGCGAGCAAGTTCCGAATCTCGACGCCCTGTTTTTTGCGCTTCCAATAAAGCTTGTTCGATGGAAGCCGGTTCATCCGTCTGCCCGCTTTTTACTGTTTCAGTGTTTTTTCCCGTGCACGAGCTTAAAGCAAGCACAGTCGAAAAAGCGAGAAACAAGGTTCGCGATGCAGCCACAGCTAGCCCCCAACAAAAGGATTATCACGTTTTTCAGACCAAATACTGGTATTCGGTCCATGACCGGATATGACTTCAGTGGAATCATCCAAAGTGAATAGGCGTCCTTTGATGGACTTGACTATCTGATCGAAAGAGCCACCCCAGAGGTCGGTACGTCCGACAGAACCTTGAAACAAAGTGTCACCAGCAAAGAGTACGCTATCTTTGCCTTCCATAGAGAAACACAAACTACCGGGGGTATGTCCGGGCGTATAAAGCACTTTGGTTTTCACTTTTCCAATTTGTACTTCTTCTTCATCTTGCAAATATTGATCCACCGGCAATGGTGCATCTGCCGTCATACCAAACAGCGCTGTTTGCTTGGCTAAGTTATCGTAAAGCCACTGATCTTCTTTATGCAAACAGATGGAAGCACCGGTTTTTTCTTTGACTGCTTTAGCTCCCAACACATGATCGAAATGAGCGTGGGTATGCAGCAAATATTTGATCTTCAAACCATGTGAAGCGGCAAGCTCGATAATCCGCTCCGGATCACCGCCCGGATCGATAACCGCGGCTTCACCTGTTTCTTTGCAGCCGATAATTGAGCAATTACAGCCCAGGGGTCCGACCGGAAATGTAGCGAATAACATACTTATTCAAAAAGCTCGCTAACCGAACAGTCTTCATGGATACGAGCAATTGCCTCACCGAGTAAACGCGCTACGCTCAATTGCACTATTTTGCCACAAGATTTGCTGTCAAAAGGAATTGAGTTAGTGACAATCAACTGTTCGATAGGCGAAGCTTGCAATCTATCAATTGCCGGTCCGGAGAGCACCGCATGCGATGCACAGGCATAAATTGCTTTGGCACCTTCTTGTTTAAGCAGCTCGGCTCCTTTTACAAGAGTGCCAGCAGTGTCGACCATGTCGTCGACCATAATTGCTACTTTGCCTTTGACGTCGCCGACAACAGACATAACTTCGGCAACATTATGCTGGCTGCGTCTTTTATCGATGATCGCAATTGGCGCATCATTGAGCTTCTTGGCAAAAGCTCTGGCTCTGGCCACACCGCCAACGTCTGGGCTCACAAGAACTACATCTTTATGCGGCAAACTACGCACATAATCCAATAAAACCGGGCTGGCATAAAGGTGATCAACCAATATATTGAAAAAGCCCATAATTTGTGGCGCATGCAAATCAAGAGCAACAATACGATTGGCGCCGGCCGTAGTCAAAAGGTCAGCAACCAATTTTGCCGTAATTGCTTCTCGCCCGGCAGCTTTTCTGTCTTGACGAGCATAACCGAAATAAGGCAGAACTACAGTAATCCGACCAGCCGAAGCTCTTTTAAAGGCATCGAGCAGAATCAAAAGCTCCATCAAATTCTCATTGACCGGAGCACAAGTGGATTGCATTAGAAAACAGTCCACACCGCGGACGCTTTCTTGAATTTGGACATATATCTCACCATCCGAGAAAGGGGTGATTTTCAGCTGCCCGAGATCGGTGCCGAGATAATCAGCGACTTCTTTAGCCAGCTCCGGATTGGCCGTGCCGGAAAAGACTTTCAGAAGGGCCGTACCGCCCGTAGGAATTGTGTGCTTCAAGGGCATTTGCGCAACCACGTTTATTACCTCAGCAGGTTGAACTTATTTTAGAGAAAAGATCCTCGGTTCAGACCTCAATAAGCAATTCTTTAAACTAAATGAAGCGGTAATCACCACTGGAAGCCAACTCTAATATTCCCAAAAGTGCCAGTTTTATGTGCAGGTAGGTCAGTCCGCCCTGAACAAAGGCCACAAATGGAGGTCTTAACGGTCCGTCACCAGAAAGCTCAATAGTTGAACCTTCAATAAAACTGCCACCGGCCATTATCACTTGATCTTCATACCCTGGCATATTTGCCGGTTCCGGACGAACATGGGCGTCAACCGGGGAAAACTGTTGCAATGCGGCCAGAAAGTTTACCAGACGCTCGGGGTTGCCAAACTTAATCGCTTGAATAATATCGCCACGTAATTTACCTGGCGCCGGATTAACCTCAAAGCCAAGCTCAGTGAATACTTGAGCAAACAAATGAGCGCCTTTAACGGCTCCAGCAACAATCGATGGCGCCATAAACATACCTTGGTATAAAAGCCGATTTTGATTGAAGCTATGGCCAAGATGCCCGCCTATACCAGGAGCGGTCAAACGATTCAAAGCATTGTCAACTGCTCTTTGCTTGCCAGCTAAATACCCGCCGGCAACAGCCAGACCGGCTCCCGGGTTTTTAATCAAAGAGCCAGCAACTAAATCGGCCCCACAAGCAACAGGCTCCAGCTCTTCTACATATTCGCCATAACAATTATCGACCATGACAATGGTCGCCGAATTAAGCTCATGGACTAGGTCCGCCAGGATACGAACATCTTTATTCAAAATAGTCGGTCTTTCAATTGAATAACCACACGACTTTTGAATGTAGACCATACGGGTATTTTTATTCAGAGCAGCGGCTAAACTGGAACGCAGCTGGTCAGGCTTATCCAGCTCCGGAATCAGATTTATTTCGCGATAAATCACACCTAGCTGGGCTAAAGAACCAGCTTCCGAACCAGTGAGCCCCAACACTTTCATCATCGTGTCATAAGGTGTACCAGTAACGACAAGCAACTCGTCTCCGGCATTGAGATTGCCCAATAAGCCGCAGGCCAAAGCATGAGTCCCGGAAACCATTTGCATACGGACTGCAGCCGACTGCGCCCCTTGAATCTCAGCAAAAATAGCGTCGATTACTTCACGCCCGTAATCATCAATTCCGTAACCGGTCTTTTCAGCAAAAAGCTCGGGGCTGACTCTATGCTTACGAAAAGAATCAAGCACTTTTTTCTGGTTCAGCAAAGCAATTTCGTCAATTTCTTTAAAAACCGGCGCCAATTTTTCTTCGGCAATTTCAACCAGATTTGAAGTGGAGATTCTCGACATCGTTTAATTCCTAGCCTAAAAGCAGCTGCTATTCTAACATTGCGTTTTAGCTGGAGCTGTCATTCTGCAATTGGACTAAGGAAGAATTTCATGACTAAAGTCATAATCAGCGACTTACCTAAACAGTTAGAACAGAAGATGATTGAAACCGGCGTATGGACAAGCGAGAGCCCGGTACCATTGTCGCGTCTCTCTCTTCTAAAAATCGCTTATCGGGATTTTGCCGGCATCGAGCATAACGACGGTGAGTTCATCGTATTTGATGCTGTCGCCAAACAGGTTGCTTCAATTTTTATCGAACTCTATAAAAACAACTTTCCAATTCATAAAATCAAATCGGTCCATCACTATTCGGCCAATGACGAATTATCTATGGCCGACAATAACAGCTCTTGCTTTTGCGTGCGTCCTATTGAAGGAACAAGTTTTACCTCCCTCCATTCTTACGCTATGGCTATCGACTTAAATCCTCTGCAGAATCCTTTTGTCGCTTTTGACGAAGAGCAGGGCACGGCTCAAATTCATCCGGCAAAAGGCTGGGAATTTCTCAACCGTAGAAATCAAAAACCGGGCATGGTGGAAGATGTCGTTCCGCTCATGGCCAAACATGGTTTTTTTATTTGGGGTGGCAGCTGGACTACACCGATTGATTATCATCATTTTCAACCACCGCGTGGAGTCGCTGAACTGCTTACAATTATGCCAAAAGAAGATGGTGAGCTATTTTTTGAAAGTGTGATTGTACATAGATCTAAGATTGCGACTTTGTCTGCCATGCCCCACGGTGAAAAATTAGAACCCTTGGTTACCCTTTACAAAAAAAATCGCAACGACTTTTTTCAACGTTGGTTCGAGTTTGTTTGAACATTTTTTCGTAAGATCCCCCCGCTAACTGATTTTTGTCATTTGATTTTTACGCTCTATGACTTAGGGTGTAAGCAGTTACTCTATGGTGTCTGGCGTGGATTTAACTGTCGACAATCCTACAGTCAGAAAGGGCTCTGCCTTAAAGGATGAGCCTCAATTTTTGCCTGCCTTAGAAAACAATCCCAAGAATCAGCAAAGAAATTTGTCGGATAACACTGTTGCTTTTGTGCTTTTTACCGACGTATACGAAAAGACTAATGAAAGTAAGTCCGAGAGCAAGCTACCGGATAGAGAAAGCTTATTGGCTCTCGACAGCAGCAACATTACAAAAAAAAGCGGCTTAATCGAACAAATAAACTATCCCGATGGTCGGGTTAGAACTTTTATTCGCGACAAAGAGCAAATTACTACCGTCAACACATTTTATAAAGACGGTACAAAAGATCAATTGAAATGGAATTCAAAAACAAATTCGTACGATAAAACTCATTGGGATGCAAACGGACGTTATAGCAAACAAGCAGGCATCCAAGCCAAGCTGTATGAAGGCGGCAGTTTTTGGGAAAGCACGAACGGAGAATGGGTAGAAAGACCCGATTCAAGCAAAGCGACGTTCAACGACCAAGGCAATGCGACAGCGATCAAATATCCGGATGGGGATCGCAATGATTTTGTTTATTTCGATGACAATGTCTCATTGAAAGAATGGCGCTCAGGCACATTGAAAGAATGGCGCAAAACAAAAGACAGTAATGAATGGTTCACCAAGTCC
Organism: Candidatus Obscuribacterales bacterium; assembly: GCA_019750335.1. Classification (GTDB taxonomy): domain Bacteria; phylum Cyanobacteriota; class Vampirovibrionia; order Obscuribacterales; family Obscuribacteraceae; genus JAIEPM01. Next base: position 248,860 of record JAIEOQ010000004.1, on the reverse strand, counting down.
GGCGACCAGGTGAGCGGACCGCGCAAAAGACTTTACGGTGTAGACGGCACAAGGTTTTATATTGAAACTTTGGATAGCAAAGATAGCGTACGCTCCTGGACCACAAGTAACGGCAACTCAATACGTGAAATCAACGACAAAAGAATAATTCAGTACAACATAAGCAAGCAAGCGGTAAAAATCTACGATCAGAATATCTCTTGGTCAGCGACTGACTTAGACAAAAACGAATGGACGGCAAGCGATGGACGAAAAGAACATATTGCCGTGGAAGATTTAGCTTATTCGTATATCGACCAACAAAATAATTTGCATCATTTTTCGTCTCAAGGTCAGGAAACAGTAAAAAAAGCCTCTAACCCAAAAGGCTTTATTGACTATAAAGAAGGGTCAAAACGTTTTCAGGACACCATCACTACTATTGCTGCCGAGCTTCCTCAGCCGGTGATCGATCTTCTGAAACACAAAGGAATAAAACTTGTTACAGCTGAAAAGCTTACAAGCGTTTTGCCTGAATTCAAAGGAGATCGTCCTCGTGGTTGGCCTGTCGGCAAATCTTGGGATGATGTAGACGGCATTTTTGTCCCTGTCCGCAAATGGGTAGTGGCCAGCGAAAAATATACTTCTGACGGCATCTGGCGGTACAGCGCACGTCCTGGCGGGATCGTTCGCCATGAAACCGGTCATGGTGTAAATTTGGCCATGGGACCAGGCGCCGGCGTAATATTTTCAAATGGTCAACCATTTATCGATGCTTACAATAAAGATGTTCAGAAATTCACTGCCGAAGATCGCTCGAATCTGCATTATTATCTGCAAGCAAACGGTCCCGGACGCGACGAGACTTTTGCCGATGCATTTGCCTCTTTGAACGGCGGAGCAGCCAATTACGAAACAGACAAAATGATCAAAGAGAAATTTCCAACCGTGCTTGAGTTAGTAAAACAAGAATTGAAACAGCTGAAATAATATATAATTTCAGGCGATAGCTTCCTGAATTCAAGCATGACCAATCAAAAAAACAAAAGAACGCGAAGCTTAAAACAGACGTCGGTCGTGCCAGAAAGCTTAGCCGGCAGTATCGGCTTTTTGCTTAATCGAAACGCTTTGCTAATTCGCGATCGTGTAAGCCAAGCTCTTAAACCATTAGGACTAAGTCCTCGCGAATTAGGCTTGTTGCGTATCCTTGATGCGGAAGGTCCACTTACTCAGCATGAGCTTGGACAAAAACATCAAGTCGATCGCACAACAACCGTACAACTGATCGACGAATTGGAAAAACGTGATTTAGTAATACGCTGCGCCAACCCAAATGACAGACGCAGCTATCTTCTTTATCTTACGCCACGCGGTAAAAAAACTTTGAACAAAGGTTTAAAGCTTGCCGAAAAAGAACAGAACGAATTTTTAAAACCATTGGCTGATTCAGAACGCGACCTTTTGCGTTCTACTTTACTTCAGCTGCTGAATTATCACTATTCAAACGATAAGCAATAAAACTGAAACGATCTTTCGCCGCTTCAGCCCTTCGAGATACGACCGCAAGGGACACGCGCCAAACATTTGCAACGTTGACGAAGCTCCGACTACTTATCCGCGATCATCTCAAATATTAAATTAGCAATCATCTAAGTCCTAGTTCTAGGAACCTTTGGCAACGCATCCCGTCACTGAAAACGTGATGCGTTGCATCATTACAGGAATCCAGTCTTATTAGCTCGCTGCCACCGGAGGACCTATGTCTCTGAATCACAAGCTTTCTTCTATTATTGTCTTTGCTTGCTTATGCATGCAGCTTAGCCCTGGTTGGGCACAAAGTACTGTTCTAACTGGCAAAGTAGCTACTACGAACAGAACTAAACTGATCAACCAGAATGCACGCTATGACACTCCCGTTACAACCGTGAGAACTTCATCGGCAATAGTTTCAGCACCGCAGCAAAGAATTTCAGCTCCCGCGCCAGTAGTAACCAGGCCGGTTTATCAAACTGTTTATGTGCGAGACAATCGTACATTTTTCCAGAGACATCCCAAAGTTAAGGCAGCGACCGTTGGCGCAGGCGTAGGAACAGCTGCCGGTGCAGTTACCGGTTTAATTAGCGGTCGCGGTGTTGTTCGCGGTGCGGCTATTGGCGCAGGCACGGGGGCTGGAGTCGGACTAGTTCGCTCAAGCAATACTATGAAGCGCCATCCAATAGTCAAGAATGTCACTACCGGAACACTTGTTGGTTTAGGTGTCGGTGCGGCCGCCAGCCGTGGACACAGACGCGCCTTGCAAGGAGCCGGCATTGGTGCCGCAGTAGGCTTGGGAGCCAGCCTGCTCAAGGGCGACCTACGCTAATAGCGTGACCTTCCTATTTCACTAAACCGTCAAAACTGGAGAATATCAATGCTAAACCGCAGCTCAAAAAAAATGTTTTTTATGTATGGGCTAGTCTCTCTCTTAATTATTTGTGTCGGGGTTAGTGTCTTCACCGCCAACAACCCGGATAAACTCAAAGCCGAAGCTTTTGATTGTATTAAGAAGAATGATTTTGTCACAGCCGAAAATAAACTGAAAAGCGCATTATCCGCACAAGAGAAAGCCCACGGTACAGAGAGTATCGAAGTCGCTGGAGCGAGCATCGATTTAGCTAAGCTATATTTTCGTACCGGTAAATTATCGGCAAGCAGCGAACTCTTCAACCGGGCTAAAGAGATTCAACATAAAGCAATGCGCCCATACCTACTTTCTCTGAGCAAAAGCCTGAACGGACTTGGTCTTATATACACAAAGCAAGGCAAATATAGCGAAGCCGAAGATACGCTTCAACAAGCGCTTTCCATACGAGAAGATAACTTAGAGGCGAATGCTTCCAGCATCGCGGAAAGCGAGAATAGTCTTGCTCAACTATATTACGAGAGTGGTCATTATGCCCAAGCCGAAGCCTTGTTCAAGGAAGCCGAACTAGCTTATGAAAAAGGCGCAGGACTAGAAAGTATCGAAGCCGCTAACGTGCGCAATAATCTAGCCGGATTATATTTCAAACAAGGACGTTATGCGCAAGCAGAACCGGTCTTCAAATGGACACTTGGGACTCTTGAAAGAATAACTGGAGCCAACAGCATAGAAGTGGCAAATACACTAAACAACTTAGGTGAGCTTTATCGAGTTCAAAATCGTTATGGGGAAGCCGAACCCTTATTTCATCGCGCGATTAATATCTACGAAAAGACTAACGGCAAAGAGAGCGCGGAAGTTGCAAACACTTGCAACAACCTAGCTATTCTGTACCGTAGCCAAAACAAATTTGCAGATGCCGAAGCCTTATATAAGCGCTCGATAAATATATACGAAAAAATTTCAAGTAGCGCGAATCCAGCATTGGCAAATGTATTGTCAAACTATGCAGAATTATTACGAGCAACAAACAGAACTGTAGAAGCTGAAGATCTCGAACATAAGGCTAAGAAACAAATTGCTTTACGCTAGCAATTGCTTTCGTAAATTTGAACTTTTTGAAGCACCAATACGTCAATAAAAACAAAGAGAATTATTGACGAGAGCGTTGGCTTTGCTTGATCGCTGCTTATTTATTGAATCCTGTCGTCAATGTCGCAAATTTATTTCGACATCAACTACGCATGAAGCACAAACTCTATGTTCAAGCTGCTGGCTCACTCTCACTCAAATCAAACCTCTGGTAGAGTATTGCTCACTTTATCCGAACATACCTATCTTGGTAGCGAGCGCTGCTCCATACGAAGGGATTATAAAACAGCTAATTCACAGGCTTAAATACAATAATGACAGACTAGTTTCATGTGATTTATCAATTTTATTGCTCAAATCCCTAAATCTGCTAGAGCGCGAATTTGACATTACAGAATCAACACTAATTCCTATTCCTCTGTCATTTTGGCGAGAATTTAAACGCGGATATAATCAAGCTGAACTCCTCGCTAAATGGGTCGCAAGACATTCAAAATTACCAGTACAAAATAAATTACTAAAGCGCAAAAAACATACAAAAGCACAACATACGCTGACCCGTTTTCAGCGCATATCTAACTTAGCCGGGGCCTTCAGCGTAGTTCCGCAAAAGAAACAAATCAATCGCGTTATATTGGTCGATGACGTTTTTACATCCGGCGCAACTTTAGCAGAAGCAGCACGAGCCATAAAAAATTTCGGCATCGACAATATTGCGGCCATTACTGTCGCCCAAGCAATTTTGAAATAAAATCCCACAACAGTTCCTGCAAAGTTCAACCGATATCGGTTGAACTTTGAGAAAAGTCACCCGGATTTGAACTTTTTACAGTTAAAATCCGTTTTTAAGCATAGAGACAGAACAAAGAGGTGAGCATATGATGTCAAAATATCATTCACCAGAAGAGATCGATTTGCTCTGGACATTTTTCAATGTTCAGTTTCCGTCCGAAAGAGATTGCCTAGAAGAGCTGTACCGACAAGCAGAAGAACGGATAGTACAGGGGTGTCGATATTGCAAGAGCCTTGACGTGGATAAGAATTATGGTGATCGAACTATAAAATGTCGAAGGTGTAATAAACAGACATGGCTTACAGCTGGAACTTTTTTCCATCGGATTAGATCAGCTAGACCCTGGTTAGCAGCAATATGGTTTATGGAGCGAGGAGTTATTCTGACCTCACGTCAATTGCATAAACTTTCAGGGATAGCACAATCTTCTGCACTACATATTTTTCAAAAAATATCCAGAGTACTTCAACAGGCGATGCAGAACGAAGCGACCCTAACCTCTTCTTTATTCTCAAAATCATTTTGTCGGCGAAGTCGAATAACGCCGGGCGGTAAGCACCCGAGAGAAGAAGAAGAAGAGAATGAACTTCAAGCAAACAATAACATTGACAATTCAGCGATTCAGACAATAAACATTCCTCAAGAGTACAAATTCGCTGGTGCCGAACAAGAAATATATGCACAATTATCGGCCGAACCAATAACCTTCGATTTGCTAAGCATAAAAACAGGCATAAAAGTAAGCGCTTTATCCGCAGCGCTGACTATGCTGGAATTAGCCGGCGAGGTCACAGTTCTTAGCGGCAATCGATACATACGATCTGCTGCAAAACTAAAAACGACTAAAGAAAATCTGCAGACCGGTCATGACTTAAGTGCAGAAATAAAAGAAAGAGTATCTACCGTTATTACTTTTATACAAAATACATTCGGCGGAATTAGCCGCAAGTATCTACAAAACTATCTTGCTGCATTTTGGTATCAACAAAACAATTCAAGCAAAGGAATAAGATCTCTGCTCAGACTCTGCTTTCAGTTCGGCCCTTTAAGTTACAAAACACTGCTTGAATATGTAACTCCGGCTTTGGTCAAAGTGCCCTAAGAAAGGACTTCTTTGATTGCGGCAAGAGTAGTCTCTATTTCATATTTGCCGTGCTCTAAAGAGACAAAAGCTGATTCAAATTGTGACGGAGGCCAATAAATACCTTTTTGAATCATTCCTTGCCAAAATTCAGCAAACTTATCAGTATCACAATTCTTAGCAGATTCAAAATCAGTTACTGGCTTGGAAGTAAAAAACAAGCAGATCATACCGCTGGTATACACCACTTGAGCTTGTGTCTTAGTCTTCTTTACGATTTCAGAAATACCATCTGCTAAATGCTTTGTCTTTGCTTCCAGACGCTCATAAACTGTCGGTGATTGAACTACCTTCAGCTGCGCAAGACCAGCCGACATTGCCAGTGGATTACCGGATAACGTGCCAGCCTGATAAACATCTCCAGATGGAGCTACTTTCTCCATAATCTCACGGCGCCCGCCATAAGCACCGACAGGTAAACCACCGCCGATAACTTTACCTAAACATGTAAGATCCGGTTTAATATTGTATTTTTCTTGGGCTCCACCGCGAGCCACTCTAAACCCAGTCATAACTTCGTCAAACACCAATAAGGCGCCATTGTCTGTACAAAGTTCGCGTAAACCGGACAAATAACCCTCGGCAGGCATAATTAATCCGGCGTTACCAACAACTGGCTCGATAAATACAGCTGCAATTTTGTTTTTGTATTCTTTAAAAGCCTTTTCTACAACAGATAAATCATTGTAGGGAAGAGAAAGCGTTAGCTTAGTTAGCTCCTCAGGAATTCCTGGAGAACTGGAAATACCAAGGGTAGCTAAACCGGAACCTGCTTTGACAAGAAAAGAATCAGCATGTCCGTGATAACAGCCATCAAACTTAATTACCATCGAACGTTTCGTATAAGCACGAGCTAAACGCAACGCCGACATGCAAGCTTCCGTGCCTGAGTTAACCATTCTTACCAGCTCCATGCTTGGAACTAAGCGCGAGATCAGCTCAGCAACTTCTACTTCCTTTTCGGTTGGCGCACCAAAACTGGTACCAAGCTGCACCGCATCTTCAATCGCTTCCATTACACGTGGATGCTTATGCCCTAGAAGCATCGCTCCCCAAGAGCCAATGTAATCAACATAAGGAACACCATCTACATCAAATAAATAAGCTCCATCCGCTCGGGATATGAACAAAGGGTTGGATTTGACTGATTTACAAGCTCTAACCGGAGAGTTAACTCCACCTGGAATCACTTTTTTTGCTCTTTCGAATAGCTTTTCTGATTTTGTTTGAGAAGGAGCTATAGCTTGGTTCATTGATTCCTCTTCTTGATTTATTGGTTCTGTGCAAAGAACAGAAATGGATTTACTTACTACAATGAGGCCGCCGAAGGGGTATTCATCAACCGCTCTAATACCGGCTCAACCATTTTTACAGCTTTTTCGCCTGCCGAAAAATGTCGCATTTTCAAATCGGCATCAAAAACATAATATGCAGGAACAAATTTATTTTCGAAAGCATCAGTAATAGTATGCCAGTTATCGACAACACAAGGTTGCTTAATTGCATACTCATCAATCGCTTCTTTGACAGATTGAACATTAGTGTCACTCTCTTGCCGTGGCATATGAATAGCGACAACTTTCAGTCCCTTTGGTCCATAAGTTTGAATCCAACGGTCTATATCTGGCAAAGCTTCCTTACATGTAGGACAACTAATTGACCAGAAATGAACTAGAACTGTATGTCCTTTTAGAGAATCTCTACTAACCGGCTCAGAATTGAACCAGTCGGTTCCGCCATCTAATGATGGTAAATCACTGTCCATACGAAGCGGCATACGCGTCCCCCTTAATATCGTCTATAGAAGCATTGCTCTTCTAGCTCACACTAGAATTCTACAAGAAAAGAAGCCGCCGGTTGAACACTGGCGGCTTCTTTGAATCATTGTCAATGCTTAGAAAAGCATCTGCATTTTTGCTTAGCTTAAACTTGGAGCGGTTTTTGACCTGGTTTCCAATCAGCTTGGCAAAGTCCACCCATTTTCAGGGCTTCCAATACTCTCAAAGTTTCATCGACGCTACGTCCGATGTTGAGAGCATGCACAACTTGATATTGAAGTACGCCTTCCGGATCGATGATAAACAAACCGCGCAAAGCGATTCCTTTATCTTCCATCAAGACACCGTAATCGCGGCTTACATCTTTAGTGATATCAGAAGCCAAAGGATAGTTGAGCGAACCAAGTCCGCCTTTATCTTCAGTGGTACTGATCCACGCGCGGTGGCTGTAAACGCTATCTGTAGAAACAGCAAGCACTTCGGCGCCAGCTTTCTTGAAAGCATCTACTTTATCGTTAAAGGCTTTGATTTCAGTTGGGCATACAAAAGTGAAGTCCAAAGGATAGAAGAAGAGAACCAAAAACTTTCCTTTGTAATCGGAAAGGCGAACATTCTCCTTAAGACCTTTGAGATCTTTTGTGGAGGGCATATCAAAATCGGGAGCTTTTTTACCAACTTGCAACATGTGTCGTGTACTCCAAGAGACGAGAAACTGACTTTTCGGATCTTAGCCCGGCTTCAGATAAACCTGCTCGAAGGTTAAGGAAGAGTTTAATAACTTTGATGCTCTTTGACCCAAGACTCCAATTCTCTTTGCAAGCCATGTTCCAACGTAAACTTTTGTATGAGCGGGCTCTTATGATTCCAGCCAATGTTTAGGAGATGATAAAGGTGCTCTTTTGGAGTTGCCGCATGCTTACTCCTGCCGAGTTCGGCATCCTGTGTGGGTTCCGCCATAACAAAGCCCTCTGCCCGACTAAAACAAAAAAAACGATTCTTAAAGACTTACCATCTTCCAAGACGCTTTTGTAACATCAGAATATCCGATCTGAAAGTTTTGCGTAATCTTGTTTGACCGTGTCAGGTTCAGTTTGCTACTATGTCAATTGTCTTTAGCAGTTGCTGGGCCCGGTTTGAACAAGAAAGACCGAGAAGTTCTCTTAATTTCGGAGAGAAATATGTACGCTGTCGTTGAAGCAGGTGGAAGACAGGTTGAACTAACAGCCGGAAGGTTTGTCGATATCGACATGGTTAGCGCCGAGTCCGACCAAGAGTTCGTTTTTGATAAAGTCCTGATGATTGTTGACGGAGATAAGTCTGTTGTAGGCAAACCCTACATCGAAGGCGCTCAAGTCACCGGTCGTGTCATTGACCATGTACGGGACAAAAAGATAACCGTATACAAGTACCGACCCAAAAAGGGCACAAGAAAGCGCACTGGTCACAGACAACACCACACTCGCGTTTTTGTCAGCTCTATCAAAGTAAAAGAAAAGGTACTTAGCGAAGCAAAAGATACCTATAAGAAGTAACTGCTGCACAAGCATCTTCTTTATAAAGAAAGATCGGGAGTTAGAACTCAGCAATGGCACATAAAAAAGGCGCAGGCTCTACACGCAACGGACGCGACAGCAACGCGAAACGTTTGGGCATAAAAATGTACGGCGGACAGCATGTTATCCCCGGCAATATTTTAGTTAGACAACGCGGCACTCGCATTCACCCAGGTGAAAACGTACGTCGCGGCAGTGACGACACTCTTTATGCTGTTGCCACTGGTGTAGTCACATTTACTTTGTCTCGCGGCAATAAACTGATCAACGTTTTTCCAGCGCCAGTTAACTAAGCGCGCGGAACCTTGCCGTCACCTAAAGAATCAGTCATGCCTTCCGTAAAAGCTCGACTTTTAGAGCTAGGGGCGCATGTCTATCCTAAAGATGCGTTTTCGGAATTACATTTTGAGAGTCTCTCCTACGATTCTCGTCATGTGAAACCAGGAAGCGCATTTTTTTGTTTGCCTGGAGAGAAAACCGATGGCAACACTTTTATCGATCAAGCCATAAGCTCCGGGGCAAAAGTAATCATCAGCGAGCAAGAACGCACAGATCTACCGGTGCCGATGATTGTAGTTCCTGACATACGCCTGGCTCTTGGTCTTATTTCAACATCAATTTATGACGAACCAAGCAAAAAGCTAAGGCTGATTGGCGTCACAGGCACTAACGGCAAAACAACCACGACCCACCTGATTGAACACATTTTTCAAGCTGCCGGACAGCCAACCGGTCTGATTGGCACTTTAGGTTCTCGCTATCCAGGTCATGACAGTTACGGCGAAGCAAAACACACCACACCGCAAGCGCCTGAATTGCAAAAATTGCTAAGCGACATGGTCGACAACGGCTGTCGGCAGGTGGCAATGGAAGTTTCAAGTCATTCTTTAGCTCTCAAAAGAGTAGCTGGCTGCGAATTTGCCGTCGCTTGCCTAACAAATATCAGCCAAGATCATCTCGATTTTCACAAAACAATGGATCATTATTGGCGAACCAAAAGAACCCTTTTCGAATCTTTGTCGGCAAGCAACCATAAATCTAAAGTTGCAGTAATCAATTACGACGAAAAGCTAGCGCCGGAATTTATTGCCGCTTGCGACAAAAGCGTCCGCACTTTAACTTATGGCTTTGCTAAAGAGGCCGACGTACACATTCAATCTTTGACATATGCCTCCGGTCTAAGCAAAATTAGCCTTGCCACTCCTTTTGGTGCCATTGAACTGGAGATGCGTCTGGTCGGACAGTTCAACATGTACAACATGATGGCCGCTTTAACTGTGTGCCTTGCCGAAGGTGTCGATATTGAGCTAGCCAAAAAAGCTTTGTCTGAATTTAGCGGAGTACCGGGAAGATTTGAGGTGATAACAAGCAACTATCAGTCGGTTACTTCAAGCGTCGACAGTACAAGCCCGATCAAAGAGCCGCTATGCATTGTCGATTATGCTCACACTCCTGACGGATTGGAGAATGTGCTTAAAACAGCTGCCGCACTGAAAGGTCCAAAATCAAAATTGTATGTTGTATTTGGCTGCGGCGGTGATCGCGATTCTTCCAAACGACCGCAAATGGGTAAAATTGCCGAAAATCTTGCCGATGTGGTCTTAGTCACTTCAGACAATCCACGCAGCGAAAATCCTCAAGAAATCATCGCCAATATTCTGACCGGCATAAAACATATGAAAAATGTCCAGGTGGAAGTCGATCGAGCGGCCGCGATCAAAATGGCCGTAGAACAAGCAAGCTCTGAAGATATAATTCTTGTAGCCGGAAAGGGTCACGAGAATTATCAGCTAGTAATGAACCAAGTTCTATCTTTCGACGACCGGATTGAAGTCCAAAAAGCTTTAGCCGCCAAAAGAGCAAAACATTAAAAGCTTAAATGGTCTTTCTAAATCCCTAGAAAAAGTCCTTGGTCCGATTGAAAGCATCGATTTAAGTACTGGGTATAATTTAGGAAGTGCGTAATGTCTCCTATGAGGGTCCCAGGTGGGCATCAGCTTCCATGTAACATCCGTACGTGAAGGCACAATCTTCAATGTTATGCAGTTCCTGAGCCTGGAAAAGGTTACAGGTACTCTTAGTGTGTCTTTTGGCCGTCATGTTCCTGATGCTTTTATTTTCTTTGTTTCGGGCAAAGCTGCTGCCTCCGAATTCGGCAATTTGGTTGGCGAACACGTATTGGACTTACTGCTGTGCCAAGAATCAGCAGTTAAAGAGATTAATTTTGCCCCGGGACGCGAAGCAACCTATAACGAAGAATCCTTGATTAATACCGGCAGCTTATCAGCCGCTATGCTTAACTGCTCTAAAGAGGTGGATAAGTGCGCCGCCCGTCCTTTCATTTTTGGTCCCCTGCCGATCAGCCTGCCTGAAACCGGTCCGGTTGAATCTCTGCTTCAGGTTCTCTACGAGTTCGACAAACACAAAACTTTTTTGGAAAGTATCAAACCAGCACCAACGGACAAAGAAGCGCCGTTGCCACAATGCGTGCTTTTGCATCGTGCTTTAACCCGCAATGTAGTTACTTACAAAACGCCGCTTATCTCTTTGAAGTCTTTCCGCACCTTGCTTGAAATTGTCCAGCCCCTGGAAGAGAAAGAGTCACAAAATTTGCGTGGCTATATGCGCAGCCTGCTGCCTCATCCTCGAGCTACTCATATGCCGCTTGAACGCTTTTATGCTTTTGCCAGTGCCGTTGAATCCATTGCTTACAGACGTAGCACTGAAGTCGGCGACGAAGCCAGAAGGATGATTTATAAGCTGATTCAGCAAACAACCAGATTGAACGAAGCCATTACGATTTAAGCCATTTCAATTAAAATGACTTATGGGGCTGACTGCTTCCTAACTGGAGTAGCTATGACAGCAAATCTATGGCAGAGATTCGATGAATACGCCGATCAAATCGCTGTTAAGCGCTTGAACTTGCTTACTCAAGTTGCTAAACAATTTTTGCCGGCAGGTTATTGGGAGGCAAGCTTAAATAAGCAGTTTGGCACTCAAACAAAGCCTGTCCATCTTACTTTTGATGATGGTCCGCATCCGGAAACCACTCCTTATCTGCTTGAACTACTCGAAAAAGAGAATATCAAAGCTACATTTTTTTTGATTGGCAAACAAGCAGAGAAGCACCCGGAGCTGGTTTCACAAATAGATAAAGCCGGACATAAACTAGGCAATCATTCTTACAGTCATAAATTTCTACCTTATTTAAGCAACAAAAAAATTGAGCAAGAGATAGATCAAGCAAGCCACTGTATTCTCGAAGCCACAGGCTCCGCTCCGCTACTTTTTCGACCGCCATACGGTCTTATGGATAAACGAACAGCAGCTCGTCTTGCCGAGCGTAATCTACAACCAATTTATTGGTCCTCAGCACCGGAAGATTGGAGCTTACCCGGAGCTGAGCGAGTTATACGCCGCGTTTGCCTGGATCTTCGGCCGGGCAGCCTGATTGTTTTACACGAAGGAAAAAATTTAGCCGAACAAACTCTTTTAGCTGCCAAGGAAATAATATATATGTGCAAAACTAGAAACCTTCAGTTAACCAGGGTGGAACCAACTTGCTTGACTTCAGAGCACCGCTAGACAATTCTTTGATTATTGGCGGCGCCAAGCTGCTTTTACCGGAGATTTTGCGCGTCCGCATGGCCGACGCCGAAATTAAAGTAATCGGCGACGGAGTAGACCGTTTTAAAGAATTGGCGGGCAAAAGAACTGTTCTTTGCCCTAATCACTCTAATCGTCACGATCCGGAAGTGATGCTTGCTCTTTCATCCATGGTCAAAGAAGATTTCAACTTCATCGCTGCTCGTGAAGTTTTTGACTGGAACCATGGGCTTAACGGCTGGTTTCTGCAACGTATGGGTTGCTATTCGGTGGTGCGTGGCGCCGTCGATCGCGAATCGTTCAAAACTACCAAACGCTTGCTTGTTGAAGGTAAAAAGAAGCTTGTACTTTTTCCGGAAGGAGAGATCTCCAAACAGAACGACGTACTTTTACCTTTGGAAAGCGGCGTTGCTCAACTTGGCTTCATGGCTTTGGATGAACTGCAAAAAATCAAACCGGACGAGCCTTTGTTCATTTTGCCCATCGCCATAAAATATACTTACAAAGGGGATTTGACTCATTATTTACCCGAGTTATTGCAAAAGATCGAATCGCACCTTGGTATCAAATGTGATACCGCCGACACGATCTACCAAAGAGTGCGTAACGCCGCTCAAGTTGTCTTAAAAACTTTAGAGGATGAATACAATCTGCATCCTAAGCCTGAGACAAGCTTGGACGAGCGAATTAACGGATTAAAGTCCCAAGCTTTGAAAATTATCGCCGAATATTTGGATGTGGACCTTCCCGCCGACGGGCGCCATCTGGAATGGGTAAGAATTTTACGCAACACCATGGATGATTACATTTATGCCGATCATGATAGCTTGCCTCCTTATCAACGCCAAATCCACGAAGAAAAATCGGAAAAGATACGAGGTTTCTACAAAGATCTGGACCGCGTAGTAAACTTCATCGCCATTTATGACGGTTATTTAGCACCGCCGATTTCGCAAGAACGCATGCTCAGCGTGCTTGAACTGATTGAAATTGAGGTTTTTGGCAATGCCAAAATTAAAGGACCGCGGCTTATTTTGATCGATATAGGCAATCCGATAGACCTTTTATCGGTCTTTAGCGAATACAAAAAACATAAACGAACGGTAATTGAAAAGATTTGTCTGGAAATCAGCTCCCAGCTTATCTCCAGACTTTGTGAAATCGACCGGCAAAGAACTCCTGTTTACGTCAATTGACATCCTCTTGGGAACCCAAAGGCAAAATGGTATTATCTAATCTGGCAAAAGCTCACGGCTGATTAGACACAGCTAACGTAGTCGCCTTTGAGGAAAAAATGCTGAAACTTGCCCTTGTTGGTTTGGGAGCATCGGGTCTCTTCTGTTTGGAAGAGCTAGCCGGGCAAAACGTTGAAGTACATGTATTCGACGTCGGTCCCACTTACAACAAGCGCTATCCTTGCCCTATCGACCAGGGCAAGCTTGAAGTTTGCCCGCCCAAAGCTTGCAGCTATTGCGCGCCGGGACAATCAGCCGGCAGCTGGAATGACTTTAAGGTTATTCTTTCCGCCTCACCGGTCATTGGCGGCAGACTTTATGACCTGGTCGGCGAAAAAGTGCTTCAAGAGCATTTGGACAAGCTTAAACGCTTGATTCTCGAACATGCACCGGTAAACATACCGGTAGTCAAACCGAATCAAGACGATCTTGACTGGATTAAACAAAGAGCCACCTTTGCCGGCATGACCTACCATTACCAAGAGCTGTTGCATTGCGGCTCGGACAATGCTCCGGCAATCAACACCAGCATTCTCAATCAAATTGTGGAAAAAGGACCAAATATCATTTTCCACTGGGATACAAAAGTAGTTTCAGTTGCCCGCCGTCAAGAAAAATTCGCCGTAATCTCAGACAGTTACCGCAAGCCTGGCGCCGAACAAGAAGAGCTCTTCGATTTTTGTATCATGTCAGTTGGCCGCGGTGGCGCAAACTGGCTTACCCAACAAGAGTTCTATAAGTCACTTGATATTTCACCGGGTCAAGTTGATATCGGCGTGCGCGTCGAAACCAGCTGTTATTTCACCGAAGAGGTGGATAAACGTTTTTACGAACCAAAACTCTATTATTTGACTCGTCGTTCCAACGATGTGGTCCGTAACTTCTGCTCCAACCCTAAAGGTTTCGTCACTCCGGAAAACCACCGCGAATATGTGCTTGTAAACGGGCACTCCAAAATGTACGAAAAGTCGGAAAACAATAACTTTGCTGTTCTTGTTTCTAAAACTTTCACTCGTCCTTTCAAAAATCCGCAGCAATATTCACAACATATCGCCAAAGTCACCAATATGTTGGCCGGCGGCGGTCCGCTTATTCAGCGCCTCGGAGATTTGCGCAGCGGCAGACGCACAAAAACGCTAGTCAACAATCTAATCAAACCGTCTCTTGAAGCCGAATGCGGAGACATCTCACTTGCTTACCCTCACCGCATATTGGAAGGCATTGTTGAATATTTAGATGCTCTGGATAAGATTTGTCCTGGTGTTGCCGGCGAATCGACTTTGCTTTATGCGCCAGAGGTAAAGAGCTATCCTGATTCAATTGTGGTCAGCAAAAATATGGAAACAAATATTCCAAACCTCTATATCATCGGTGATTCAAGCAGCTGGACTCGCGGTGTCGGGCAAGCAGCAACCTCCGGCATGCTCGCCGGACAAGGTGTCGGCTTTAAACTTAAAGATCTCGGACCATTGGAAAAGAAATCACTCCAACCGGTAAATACCAAGCAAGAATCTGCAAGCAACGCCATTCCCGTTGAAGTAACCATAAACAATGCTAGTTAAGCAAGAACAAAAAATCATCCGTATTTTGCGTCTGAAAGTTACAGACAAACCGGGTTATTTAGGTAAAGTAGCGACCTTACTTGGAGACGCCGGTGCTAATATCGGCGAAATTTCAATCATTTCACAAGGTCCGGATTTTATTATTCGTGAAATAAGCTTGCAGCTGGATAGCGAAGAGCATCTACGCAATGTACAAAAAGCTTTGGCTTCTTTAGAAGGAGTAGAAATCAACTCCATACTTGATCCGGTGCAACAAGTACATGAAGGCGGCAAAATAATTATGCGCAGCCGCGTACCACTAAAAACACTGGGAGACATGCGGCGCATTTACACCCCGGGCGTAGCACAAATATGTCGCCTGATTGAAAAAGACATTACTTTAAGCCGCAAATACACCGGGATCGGCAACAGCGTCGCCGTAGTAACCAACGGTACGGCAATTCTTGGCTTAGGCAATATCGGCGCTGTCGCCGGCATGCCTGTCATGGAAGGAAAATCAGTGCTTTTCAATGAGCTGGTCGGCATCAGCGCCGTACCAATCTTAGTTGAGGATACGACAGTTGCCGGTGTCGTCGATGTAGTAAAAAGTATCGCCTCTACTTTCGGCGCTATCCAACTGGAAGATATTGCTGCTCCTGAATGTTTTGAAATAGAAGAAGAGCTACAAAAAAGCTTGCCGATCCCTGTTTTACATGACGATCAACATGGCACAGCCGTAGTTGTTTTAGCTGCTTTAATCAATATCGCCGTTAAAACCAGAATCAAACTTTCCGAGGCAACAATTGGCATTATCGGCTTAGGTGCGGCCGGCACCGGTATTGCTAAACTGCTCAAAGCTTACGGAGTAAGAAGCATCATCGGTTACGATATTCGCGAAGAAGCTATGGCACGCCTGGAAATAAACGGCGGTAAGCGAAACGATCTAGCCGGGCTAATGGAGAATTCGGACATTGTTGTTGCCACCACAGGCCGCCCTGGTTTAATCAACCCAAATCTTATTCGTGTCGGACAAGTAATTTTGGCTCTTTCCAATCCTGATCCGGAGATCCATCCGGATACAGCGTTATCTATGGGCGCCAGCTTTGCTGCCGACGGCAGAACGATAAACAACGCGCTGGCTTTTCCCGGACTTTTCCATGGCGCACTTAAAGCTAACGCCAGCCGATTTACGGATCGCATGCTTACAGCCGCTGCTACGGCCATAGCCGCACAAGCATCAGGAGACCTGCTTGTACCAAGCATTCTTGATCATCATGTGCATCAAGCAGTAAGTGAAGCAGTGGAAAAAGCCTGGTTCTCATAAGACTGACCCTGGCGGGAACTAAAAGCACCGAGCTGCGTCCTTTCCATCAAGCTCACCTAATGAATAACATACAAACTAATATCGCAGAAACCCCAGTGGGAAGCTTAAGGGATTGAGCTTGTTGGCGCAACACCATCTCTGCGGACATCTAATAAGCGTACAAACGCAAAAAATCAAATACGTATTTTCCCCACTGACAATATAAAGCTAAGTCTTTAAGATGCCAGTTGGCATTATATTGTCTGCTGGGGATAAATCATGGATGACGCAATATCACCGAATACAGAAGCAGAGAAAGCTCCAGAAGCGCGTCTCAGCGATCTCGTCCGTGACAATTCAGGAGCTTTGGCCAAAACTGTTTATGACTCCCTAAAATCAGCCAATCAGAATTTGACTTATACCGAATCAGCCTTAAGAGGCGCCGCAACCATCGGTATTGACTCAAACGAAAAGCTATTGCTAGCAGGCGGTGTTTTAACCAGCGCCGGTATTGGCGCCGCAATAAAATATCGTGCACCTTTGGCTCAATCTCTAAAAATTGCCCCGCGCTACGCGGCTGGCGCCTGGGGTGCAGCTAAGCTTGGCTTATCCGATCTACCGGATCTTTATGCCAGTGAAACACAAACGATCGAGCAAAATATGGAGTTGCCTCAACAGCTGATGCAGCTTTGCTTAGCGGTGCGGTTCTAAAATCACGCTTTGCTCCCAAAGGAGCCGCTAAATATGCCTTGCCACTAATGATTGTTGGTGGTGGCAGCCGACTCGGCATCGAACACTTCTGGGAAGACAGCCCAAAACCACAAACTGATTTACCAATACCTCATTTATCCAGCGATTTTGTTCTTTCAGATAATTTAGCCAATAAAAAATCAGCTTTTGAAAATAAAAAAGAGGCTGACCTTCAAGCAGCAAATGCTCGCCCTTCTGAGCACTGGTCCGTTGAAACTAAACTGAACTCCGGCGACAAAGAAAAACGCGACTACGATATTTTTATTCCTAAAGGTTATGACGGCAAAAACCCTTTACCGGCTATGGTTATGCTTCATGGTGTAACCGGCGGCGACGGGCAAGGTAACCTTGAACGCGAAAGCGCTATGAACGCTTTAGCTGATGAAAAACAATTTGTCGTGATCTATCCTTTTGCCAAAATCAGCGCTGTACCTTATACCTTTGGTGGCGGTAAAATCCAAGACTGGAATTCACCGGGGGCCGGACTGACACGAACCGATAACAGTTATGATGACGTAGCTTATATCGACGCCGTACTTAAAGATGCACAAGCTAAGCTAAATATCGATAAAGAGCGAGTTTCGCTTGCCGGATTTTCCAGCGGCGGTGCTTTCGCCACCCATTTGTGGGGACGCATGCCCGGTACTTTTGCTGCAGTCGCCTCAGTTCATGGCACGTCACTTGGTACTGAAACAAGCCCCCAACTCGGTGATAAAGCCGCTTTCTTTAGCTTTTTAAGCAAACACGATTATATGTTGCCCGCCGACGGTATCGGACGCGGGCCAATGACTATGTTCATGCCGCGTATCGCCACGTCCAATCCTTACCGCCAATTTGAAATAGCCAGACGCACCAACCTAGCAACCGGCACACCAACCGTGCGTACAGCTGATGGCGTCACGGTTACCGAATTCTCAGCTGACCAATGCGGTGGTTTTCCCGTTCGCCAAATTGTGATTGACGGCGGCTACAAAAGTGGTCTTTTAGGCACAGCCATTGGTTACGGCAAAGACGGCTTCCCGGCAAAACATGCCTGGGATGGTGCCGGTAAAGGTGGTTGGCCCGGCATCGGCGAGAAGAACTACCGACTGAGCATCAGTCGCATTTTAGCTGACGAACTGCCAAAATATAAGAAGCACTAATTCGCTTTCAGGGAAAGTCCGTTTTTGCGCAACAATCCACTTTTATACCTGTTAAACACTGGCTGGCAAAATGCCGGTAAATATAAACCTAGTCTATTATTTTGCTTTTTCCTTTTTGTTTGCGCCACAGCGATTGATTTAGCCGAGCCTTATATCATCGGTCTTTTAATCAACAAAGTGCAAAGTTATGCCAGCGCAAAAATATCTATGTCGCAAATGCTTTCCGAAGCAACCATGTATCTCGGCTTATTTTTATTTTGCAAATTTGCTTTTTGGGCTTTTCACGGACCAGCCAGACTTTTAGAACGTTTTGTTTCTTTTCAAATTCACAATAACTATAAAGCCAGCATTTTTCAAATGCTCACCGAACTTCCTCTAAAATGGCACCGCGACCATCATTCGGGAGACAGCATAGACAAATTAAACCGAGCCGCCACTGCACTGGGTACCTTCTTTGAAGACAGTTTTGAAGTTTCATATATGGTTCTCGGTTTTTCGGGCAGCTTAATAGTACTGTTTTGTTATATGCCTCAAGCCGGAGCAATGGCTTTTATCGCTACTTTAATTGCTCTTTCTACAATCGTACTTTTTGACAAAATTTTGAACGGACAATACGCGAAACTGAATCGTTTTCAGAATTCGGTGGCATCCACGGTGCACGATTATGTAAGCAACATCACAAGCGTAATCACTCTACGACTTGAAAGTAAAGTTCTCGGACAAGTAA
The DNA here is from genome assembly GCA_019750335.1 of Candidatus Obscuribacterales bacterium. Classification (GTDB taxonomy): domain Bacteria; phylum Cyanobacteriota; class Vampirovibrionia; order Obscuribacterales; family Obscuribacteraceae; genus JAIEPM01. The sequence continues at coordinate 229,816 of JAIEOQ010000004.1, read as the reverse complement.
AAAAACGCCTGGAAGCTCCACTTCTGCTCTACAAAGAAAGCAACAACCTGAATGAGTTGAAATACTTTTTCACCTCAGTAGCAACAGGCACCATGACCGTAGTCGTACTTTACTGGTACATCACAAGCACAGTTCAAAGCGGCGCAGCCGTGCAAGGTGGCACTTTATTTACTCTATTTGAGTACTTGCAAAAAATCGGTATTTCATTTTTCAACTTCGCTCATATTTACGGCAACATCATCCGAAAATCGGCCGATTTACGAAGCGCCGAGCCTTTAATTGACGACCACAAACATCTTGCTCAAACTCACGGCGATCACAAACTACCACTTAATTGGCAAACCCTAGAAATTCGTCATTTGTTTTTTAGCCATGAAGACGAGCGGCATATAGTCCACCATATTGACGATATTTCAATCAACCTAAGCCGAAAAAGCAAAATCGCTTTTGTCGGCGAGAGCGGTAGCGGCAAAAGCACTCTACTCAATCTGCTACGCGGCGTACAACAAACAGAAAGTGTCGAACTTTTCTGCGACGGCAAACAGTTAAAATCCGGATTATCGCATTTAGCTGCTCATGCCACTTTAATCCCTCAAGATCCGGAAATTTTTTCAGATACAATCCGCTTCAATATAAGCTTCGGCCTTGATGCCGACGACCAATCCATTTTGGAAGCAATTACCATGGCACGCTTCGACTCGGTGTTACCCCGTTTAGCCAAAGGCTTAGATACTAATATCGCCGAAAAAGGAGTGAATTTAAGCGGCGGCGAAAAGCAACGTTTGGCTCTGGCTCGCGGACTCTTTTTTGCCCGAGAGAGCGAGATCATTCTTTTGGACGAACCAACAAGCAATCTGGATCAAACCAATGAAAAAATGATCTACGAAAATATATTTCGTCAGTTCGCAGATAAATGCATCATCAGCTCGGTGCATAAACTGCACTTGCTCGAGTCTTTTGACTTGATTTATGTTTTTAGCCAAGGCAAGCTGATTGAGCAAGGCAGCCTGAGCGAACTTTTGAAAAAGCCCGAAGGTTATCTGGCTAATATCTGGTTCCATAAAACAGAAACAGATCTGGAAGATTAGTCGCTCAGTCTAAAGTAATGAACTCAAGATTGACTTTGTTAGCAATAATGCCCTTTTCAAAAGCCAATTGAAAAAGTAGCTCTACCGCTTTACGCCCGGCATCGCCATAGTCCACAGTAAGCTCGTTGACATACATGCCAACAAACTTATCAGCTTGGTTCGTTTCCAAACCACGCGCATAGCTCATAGCGTAATCCAAGGCGGCTTTTCTGTTGGTCAAAGAATATTTTATTGAGTCTTGCAGCATCTTGGTTGCTTTTTTCATCAGTTCAATACCAAGATCTTTGCGCACTACGTTGCCGCCCAAAGGCAATGGCAACGAATATTTTTCATACCACCACTGTCCGAGATCAACAATCTTTTTCAGACCCATTTCGGCATAGGTCAACTGTCCTTCGTGGATGATTAAACCGGCATCTACTTTGCCGTCACGCACAGCTTCTAAAATTTCATCGAAAGGATATTCAACAACATCCAACTCTTGTTCCAGCAAACGTAAAGCTAAATAAGCTGTAGTCAGCTTGCCTGGAATAGCGATTTTTACCTTTTTCAGATTCTCCAAAGGCATTTGCTCGCGAGCAACGACCATCGGGCCGTAATTGTTGCCCATACTGGCTCCGCAAGGCATTAAAGCGTAACGATCCGAAACTTCAGGATAAGCAGCAAAAGATATTGCAGACACTTCATATTTGCCGGTTTTGGCGTCTTGGTTTAAGGATTGGATATCCTTGAGAACCTGGTGGACTTTAATGCCGAAAGTCTCAACTTGTTCGCTGGCCAAGCCGTAGAACATGAATGCATCGTCCGAATCCGGGCTGTGCGCAATGGTAATTTCTTTTACTGCAGTCACCATAAGATATGGCCTCCTTGTGTCATTCAGACATTGTCCATCAGGGCGGTCGACTATTCCTGAGCGGAGAATAATCTAGATTAGCGGCTAGCCCAACCCATAGGGTGAGGGGTCTGAAAATCAGGGGGCAATCCGGAAGATTCATAGACACGTTTGAGTGTATTCAAATCACGAGCGGATATGCCACCAGATTTGGTTCTAGCCAAATCCGGAACTTCAAGAGTATGCATTATGTCATCAGTGCTGCTGCTGTGCCCGAAAAGCCCAATTGCATGTCCAATCTCATGCATTGCCACTCTTAAAAGTGTTTTTTCCGGTGTTGCCGGTAAATAATAAGTCGGACGTAAAAGATAGATGGTCACTCGCATCCGTCCGTTGAAGACCTCTAAATTGGTCAATCCAAGCTGGCGCGGCGATAACTGATTGATCCAAGCAAGCTCAATATCGGCAGGCTCACTTGCGGGAACAGCATGGACAGGAAAGAACTGCCCCCATTTATCAACTGCCGTATTTAATGAAGCCTGCCAATTAGCAGGCGACCCTTCCGGCAGATGGATACTCACAGGAAAGCGGTTCCATCTAGCTACAGAGCCGCCGGTAAACTTGCTAATACTGTCAAAATATTCACCGGCACTGCGACTATAAGGAATAGCCTTAACCGCAGTACGAAAGCTATCTTCAGCACTCGATTGTTGCGCCGCTCCGGGCGCATAAGTTACCGGATTTTGCGCATACGGCGCTCTTGCCGCTTGGGTTGGTGCTGTCACTTGCGGTGCGGGTGGTGGTAAATAGCGATTCGCTGTATTACCAGCATAGGCCTGATTCGGAGACATTTGATTATACGGAGCGATCTGTCGCGTCGGCATCGGCGGACGCATGTTGGGAGATGCTGCCGGCGCAGAAGCAGTAAAGGCAGCCGGACCACCAAGCTTCGACTGTAACACCGACAATCTTTGGGCTAAATTTTGACCGCCGATTTTACGACCAAAAATCTCCACTTCCAAATGATCGAGCCTATCCGGTATTTCATGCTCCGCATAAGTACTACCAAATACAAGCTGTTCAAAGCGGCTGACTGCCGGTCCGTAAACCGAATCATTATCTACGTTTGCTTGTGGTGCACTCGGTTGATTATTGTCTTTCAGATAAGTAACACCATCAGGATTAGGATTGGCTAAAGTACGTCGTGTTGACTCCACCAGAGGACGACCTTGAACCCGTCCTAAACTATCAACGGCTGGTTGCGGTAAAGCACCGCGCAAACCGCTTGCTGCAGGCGTTGAATCATACTGCGCTTGAGCCGGATCAATTGCTTTTAAGCTTTCTTCTTGGGCCTGAGCCGGTAAAAGAAAAATCCCATTGGCTAAAGCAGCCAACACAAGAGTTAAATTCGGGATTAGTTTCGGGCTCATATTGTTAATGGATTTTCCGGCAACTCACCGCCAACACGCAAACTGGTCTGCAACGTCAGAATCGATTCGTGCAAATTGAAGTTGAGCATTTTTTCCGGTTCTTTAACGATGCCGACAAGTAACTCATGCATTTCCGGATCAACTTCAGCAAGCAGTATCCGGCTTTGCGGAACAGCAAAAGCAGCCACTGACTCGGCCCAATATTCATTCATACTGGAGCGCGCATAACCGGAAACAAAGACTCTTTCGTCAAGCTGCGTTGGCTGTACAAGCTCAGCTCCACCTTCATAACCATCGGGCAGCGGATGAATTTGATCGCACAGTTTTCGCCGTTTTTCATAAGCCTCGGAAATTATTCCTTGGGCCGCTTGAGATAAACAAAACTCTAGCTGATGTCCGTATTCATGAGCGACAACAAGATTGATTCGCACTTCAATCAAAGGTTTGTGCCTTGGTACAACCATACTGGCACCAAACTGTTTGTAAAAGCCGACTTCTTTTTCAAACTCGTCGCGATCAAGATTGACTTTGCCCGAGCGTACTCCGGTCGCTCCGGAAGCACCATGACGAACATTGCCTAAACCGGCTGAACCTTCCTGTTTGCGCACTACTTGCAGTAGACCGGTGCAAGCAAAGAGTCTCATTGTTTCACAAACATATTTTTTTTGCGGACCGGTCACTCGATCAAAATCTTCGAAATAACGAATGATTTCGTTTTCCCAATAGCTTTTATCAGGACGATGCAACGGTCGCTGATAATTCAGCTGCCATGGTTGTCCGTTGCTTTTAATGCCTTGAAAGATCGTCGACAGTTGCGACACTTCATCCATTTTGCGCAAAGTGCCGTTAAAACGATCGTCATAAAATTGCAACTCGCCTTCATCGGTCATAAAGCCGAGAATACGATGATCTTGAGTGGCGATTCGCCCAAAAATTACATTGAAAGACTGCTTGTTATAAGTAAGCCCGCCGGTCGGACCGGAAGAGCTGCCCGGCAATTCAAGCTGCAAGCCACGGCGATCTATGCCGCGAAAAACACAGCCAGGCAACTCTTCAATAGTTTTCAATCCTTGCCAAACACCCAAAGGCTCGGACAGCCCTTGCATCAAACCATCTTCGTGCAAAAACCCTACAGGAGTACCATCCTGATAGATTTTGCCATAATCGACTACCAATAAATTTTGTCCAAATTCAAGGAAGCCGCTTGGTCCTGTGCCTTTCAAGGTTTCGACCATGGCGTCGTAGCGCTTTTTTAACCCTTAGAATGCGCCAATTGCGCTTTTTTCCAGTCTTCCATAAAACGTTCTTGGCCGGCATCTGTTAATGGATGCGAAACCAATTGTTTGAATACCTTATAAGGCATGGTGGCAATGTCAGCGCCGGCAAGTGCCGATTGAGTGACATGAATCGGATGACGGATACTAGCTGCTAGCACTTCAGTTTCAAATCCGTAGATATCAAAAACTTGAGCAAGCTGTTGTATGAGCTCCATGCCATCTTGGTTGATGTCATCCAAGCGTCCAACGAAGGGGCTAACAAAAGTTGCTCCGGCCCGAGCCGCCAAAATACCCTGGTTCACTGAAAAACAGAGAGTGACATTAACTTTAATGCCATCTTTAGATAAGGTACTGCAAGCTTTTAAGCCAGCCGGTGTCAAAGGACACTTAACCATGACATTGGGTGCCCAGGTCGCGATATCGCGCCCTTGCTTAATCATTTCGTCAGCATCCTCAGTTACCACTTCGGCACTGACTGGTCCGTCGACCACTTTGCAAATATCCTTAACACGAGTCTTAAAATCAATTCCTTCCTTGGCAACCAAAGTTGGATTGGTCGTGACCCCGTTTAACACGCCCCATGCGGCGATTTCCTTAATTTCTTCCAGGTTTGCTGTGTCAAGAAATAGCTTCACTATGCGCTCCTTAGACGTAAAATCTGTGCAAATTTTAGCAGTGCTTCAAGTATACCTATTTCAGGCAGGATAAGATTCGATAAGAGGCATTTCCTAAGGATTTCCATTGAAAATCTGGTCATTCGATTTTAATCGTCCAATGATCTGGCAAACGGCGCTGGCCATCTGCCTGGGCATCGGTACCGGCATGATTATTTTTAGTTTGACGGCCAAGCCACAGGCTGAGGCCGGCAAAGATGGACTTGCTTCATTTTTTGGCCGTCTCACTGGTCAAACTCAAAGCTTACAAATGCCTTTTTTGCCGAAGCTGGAAAATAAAGTAACCATCTTACTTATGGGTGTTGATTCCAACGGCAAGGATGCCGATCGCTTCAACGGCACTCGTTCAGACACAATGATGCTTGTAAGCATCGACCCCACCCTCAATAGCGTCGGTGTTATCTCCATTCCACGGGACAGCCGTGTACATATTGAGCATCACGGCACAGACAAAATAAATGCCGCCCATGCTTTTGGTGGACCAGAATTAGCCGTCAAAACAGTCCGCGATGCTTTTGGTGTGCCAATTGATCATTATATTGCTGTCGATACTCAAGGCTTGAAACGTTTATTTGAAATCCTCGGACCAGTGCAAGTCTTAGTTGAAAAAGAGATGCATTACACCGACCATGCAGCCAAGCTAAATGTTGATTTACAGCCAGGACTACAAACTCTGACCCCGACTCAAGCGGAAGAATATGTACGTTTTCGTCATGATGCGCGCGGTGACATCGGGCGCATAGAAAGACAACAATGGTTCCTGCGCCAAGCCGGAAACAAGTTTAAAGAACCGCAAATTGTGCTGAAAATGCCCGAGCTGGTTCAGCTTGCATATGAATGTATTCGTACCGACTTGCCTATGCAAGACATACTTAAATTAGCAGCCTTTGCTAAAGATTTTCCTTCGGACCGCGCAGTTACGGCGATGCTGCCCGGGCAACCGGCAATGATTAACGGCGGCAGTTTTTGGGTTCCGGATCCGTTGACCGGACAAGCAGTTTTAAATCGAGTGCTCGGTTGCTCAACTTACGGCTTTCAGCAAGAGGCACCACCTTCATTAGAGCTAAGCTTACCTGAAGATATTCAAGCTCCATCGGCACCAGGGCTTACTTTCAGCGACAAGCCTGTATCTGTAGCAATCAGGTATCCAAGATCTTCCGAACAGCTTTCTTTAGCTTTAGAAAAACAACTTACTCAAGCCGGATTGCGAGTTAAATACCGTTGGCAAACACCGGAAGCTGACTGCCAGCACGAACAAATAATTCAACAAAGCGTCCGTGCCAATGATGAAAGTACAGCAGCGATCATAAAAGCCTTACCCGAAGCAAAAGCTTATCCAATTTCAGTAGCCATAGAACAAAGACCGGCAGCTGATTTCGTGATTGTGCTGACAAAAAATTCACAGCTACCGTCATTAAGGCTGAATGCCGGCTTAGAAGAGACACAACCGATGGCCGCATCACTTTTGAACAAAGCGCCGTTACACAATTAAGCGCTGACAAATACACACAAAATATCGTCGCTCAGCCAGCCTCGTTCAACAAGAATATCGCCCAGGGATTTTCCATGGCGAGCATGCTCGATAATGGCTGCATAAGCCATATCCTCAGGAATAACACCGAGACCAATTAGTCGCCTGGCAAAACGATAAGTATCATCATCAGGCATTTCAATGGTGCCTTGGCTAACAAGAAAAATCTCCAGCTCTTGCTCGCTTAAAAGCGAACGCTCAATTAGAATACGTCCAAACCGTTTGCCCGTGCGCTCTTGCTCGCCCATGATTTCATTTAAATCAGCAAGTGTAAGCTTGCCTGCAGCAACCAAAATTTGACCAAGCTTTGGCCAAAAGGGCGGCGGTGAATAATATTGTTCATCCTCACCATCTTTATTTAAAATGCGCTCGTAAGCATGTTCGATTTCTTGCAAAGCCTGGCTAGCCTGCACCCAAGCTTGCGGTGAATGCACAAAATTGGTTTCATCCAGAGCTTCCACAAGCCGCAAATAGGTCTCTTTTACCTGCTCAGGGCGGGTAGTGCGCTTCACTCCCAAAATGCAATAAGGATCTACTGAGTAAGCCGGCATTAGCACTACAACCATTTTCAATCTCACACTTTTTGGCAAACAAGTCTCTAAAACTAGTCTACCGCTTTTTCTTGACAACCAAACGCCAAACAGCTCAAACCAGTTCTGGCAGTGCATTTCAGCCTTTTGATTGCTCCTGACAGTCGGTGGGTATATACACAAAGTGTCATATGAGGACTACTTAGTGAGTTCATTAGAAAAACACGCCGCCAGCGCTCCGCCTGAGGCAAAAGACTCCAGTTGGGCTGCCGATAATGCTGGGGCTCTTTGGAGCGGGCAAGAAAAGGGTCTAGCTAAATTAGCAAGCAACCTAGAAACAAGGGATAACGACCCTCAAGCCACATTGGATGCCGGTCTGAGCAATACAGCGGATTTATATAACACAGGCTCAGTTAGCAATGACCGAAAAGGCAATGCTGCTGTTTCAGATGATGAATGGGCAAAACGAGCAGCGATGACCCCTTCGCAGCGTCTGGAAAATGAGCTTGATCAACAGCCAACAGCAGTTGAAATAGAAAAGGTCACGCCTAAAGTTATTCAGGCTGACCTACAAAAACCTAGCGAAAGCGACAGTGATACGAAGAGCACAAAAAGTACTAAGAGCGGATTTAGAGCGATGGGCGTACGCATATTACCGCCACCAAATCGCCCAGAAGCACCGAAAGCCAATACTATTTAGAAGGAAACTGTAATGGGATTTGAAGACGCCAAAGAAACAGCAGAAGCGCCAGAGAATCGTAAAGCTTCGACAGCACCAGCTGAGACCAGCCTTGGGAATCTTAAAGCAACAGATTTTCCTGCTAAAGACACATCAGCAGCTACTGCCGGAATCAACGACGATTTTGTTATAGACACGGATCCTCACTCAATTCTAACTCGCAAAAGCAACCTAGCATTGGCCTCGGAAACATCACCTGAAGCTTTAGCCAAATTAGCAAAAGAGAGCGGCGACTTTAATTGGCAAATCCGGGCCAATGTAGCAAATAACCCTAATGCACCATCTGAAACATTGCAGATGTTAGTTAAAAATGACGAGGGATCTATTAGCAATTATGCAGCAGAACAGCTGAAATCCCGCGATACAGCCAATTCCATTGCCGAAGAAATAACATCATCGATCCTGAATATCAAACCAGGTGAAGCGCCTAAACTAAATGAAGAGCAAAAACGTACTATTGAAGAGTATTCTATGTTCTTTAATATCTTCGATTCCAAAGCCAGACTACAAGAGTTTGAAGCAGCTATAAACAACAAGCTTCAAAACAGTCCTTATGAATTTAAAGCGACTATGACTAAGCCTAATCCACCGCCATTCGGAGCCTCTGCAGGGGAGCTGTCTTTTGATCTGGTTGATAGGCAAAAAACTGCTCATAGCTTTTACAAGCACAAGTTCCATATTCCTAGAGACTAGGCCTGATTAGAAAAGAGGGACGGTTTTATCAACCGCCCCTCTTTTTGTTTGAATTGTAGAAAAGCTTAGATCAGCTCGTCGACAAATTTGCTCATAGTCTCTTTGCTGACGCCGATTGGCTGTTTCACCAAAGAACCTCTTTGCAGAACTGGTTCTAGATCTTCATAAGTGGTTTGTTCGTCTTTGTAGAGTACGCCAAGCGGGATTTTTTCGCCCCATTCAAAAGACTTGAGCAGTGAGTTCTGGAAGTTGGACGGATCCCAACCTTCATCCTCAAGCTTGTAAACACGCTCTTTGAACCAAGGATAAGTGTTCACTTTGTTGTAAGTGACGCATGGGCTGTAAACGTCAATCAAGGCGAAGCCTTTATGAGCGATACCGCCAGCGATCAAATCAACAAGCTGTTTTTGCTCACCGGAGAATCCGCGAGCTACATAAGTAGCACCGGCTGTAATCGCTAAAGCGACCGGATTAAGCGGCACTTCAGCGTTGCCTTTCGGTGTCGATTTGGTTTTGTGACCGCGTGTGGTGGTCGGCGAAGTTTGACCGGTGGTCAAACCATAAATTTGGTTATCCATAACCACATAAGTCACATCCAAATTACGACGCATCGCATGAATGAAGTGTCCGATGCCGATACCGTAGCCATCACCGTCACCGCCAGTCATAACTACTTTCATATCAGTATTTGCTAAGTGAGCGCCGGTAGCTACTGCAACCGAGCGTCCATGCAAGCTGTGAATACCGTATGCGTTGATGAAACCAGGCAAGTTCGACGAGCAGCCGATGCCGGAGACTACAAGCAAATCTTTCGGCTGAACACCTAATTTGCCGGCAGCCATCTGCAAAGAGCGCAGTACGCCGAAGTCGCCACAACCTGGACACCAGTCCGGATCAACCGGTCCTTTATAGGTCTCCAAAGGAAGTTCAATTACTGTTGCCATTTTTTTCTTTCCCTCAATAACCTTTTGGACTAGCTAACCGGTTCAAACGAATACGTTGATCCAGTATGCACGCCGACAACCATTTCTGCTTCTTTCTTGCCTGAGCTGCGCTCGACAAGTTCTATTTTCCAAGTCGGTTCGCCATGACCGTTTGCTTCATGTTTGGTGATGGCAGCCGGACGTAAGCGTTCGGCAAAATGTGTACGCAAATAGTGATAAGCCATTTCACGGGCTTCTTCTTCGCGGACATTCAAGCACTCAGTCTTACCGGCAAGAATATTCTTGACCTTGGTAGCAACTTCGACCGGTTCCAGCGGTTCCCCGTCATAACGATTGATATGAGCATCCATAGCGATACCCGTTTCGGCACGAATATGACGAGCCATTTGGCTGGTGAAGTTGACTTCGACTGAAATCTTTTTCTTAGCTTTGCTAAGAATTTCGCTAACTTCTTTAGTATGAAAAGGAGCAATATATTTGATGATCAAATAGTTGGTTTTCACACCGGCAGCATTAAGAAGCTCGGTTGCTTCACGAATGACACCGTAAGTAGAGCCCCAGCCGACAAGGGTGACATCGGCGTCAGCCGGTCCGACAAGCTTTGGTGCCGGCAACTCTTTGAGCATATTAGCGACTTTGCGCATACGCTTTTCGGAAATTTTGCGGCGTGTAGCCTGGCAAGTGAACATGTCAGAGATCAAGATACTTTCTTCATCATGATCGTCGGTACCCGATACATATAATGTATTGGCCGTTCCAGGAATGGCTCTTGGTGAAACACCGCTTTCGGTAAAGCGGAAGCGTTTATACTTGCCGTCTTTTTCCGACCACTCTTTAACTTGTTCGCCACGATCAATCTTAACGTCATGCTTAAAGACCGAGCGATCAACTGTTTCCGGATGCTCAGATAAAAGCAAATCGGACATGAGCAATACCGGCAATTGGTATTTTTCAGCCATATTGAAAGCTTCGACGGTGGTGTCAAAACAATCAGCCGTGTCAACCGGCGCAACAATCAAACGTGGAAATTCACCTTGGGAAGCGCCATAAACTTGGTTCAAATCGCCCTGTTCGGTTTTGGTCGGCAAACCGGTTGAAGGTCCGCCGCGTTGCACTTCGACAACCACAACCGGAGCTTCCATAATCCCAGCCATACCGATTGCTTCGGTCATCAGAGCGAAGCCACCACCAGCAGTAGCACACATCGAGCGTACTCCAGCCAGTCCGGCACCGATTGCCATGTTAACCACAGACAATTCGTCTTCAGCTTGCTTAACGCAGATGCCAGCTTCCTCAGCATGATTAGCCATCCAATGCAGAATGGTCGAAGCCGGTGTCATCGGATAAGCCGAATAGAATTTGCAACCGGCAGCAGCGGCAGCAATACCAATTACTTCATTGCCTGTAACAAAAGCACGACGTTCTTTACTGAACTTCCAACCGGACTTAAGCGCTTTGGCATTAGCCTTGGCGTATTCGTAGCCAGCTTTGAGCAAGCTGACGTTCAGATCAATAATTTTTTCGCCTTTGTGAGCGAAGGTGTCATGCATAACTTCAGCAGCACCGTCGAACTCAAGCTGAGTCAAGAACATTACGGCGCCGACAGCAACTGTATTTTGCATGATCGGTTGAATCGGTCCGTGCTGCGCAATGACTTCTTTGGTCACTTCACTCATCGGTAAACCAAGAACAGTAATGTTCTTGCCTTTGATCAAGCTCGGATCAACTTTAAGCTTGTCTGAGTTGAATATGACGCAGCCGCCGTCATTGAGCTCAGGCACATGTCTTTCGATCGTGTCCTGATTCAAAGCAACAAGCACATCGAGCTTATCGCCGTGAGAATAAACTTTGTCTTGGCCAATCCGCACTTTAAGCCAGATATGACCGCCCCGAATAATTGATTGATAACAGTTATATGCGTATACGTGGAGACCAAGCCGGCCTGCCGCTTTAGCCAAAGTGTCACCGGACTTATCAAGCCCGTCACCGGCGGCTCCGCCTATCCCTACCGTTACTTCTAGCATCCCGTTCGTCTCCTCTGCGGTCAACACGGTTTCTTAACACCACAAAATCTCTACCTTATTCCGCAAGAACTCAAGGCAAAGAGCTGTTCACAACATAAGTAGGAATACAACCTACCGAGACCATGAACCGGCGGGCTAAGGATAGCACAGTCTTGTCGGCTCTACTTGTTTTCTGGCACGGAGTGTTAACAACGACAACAAAATTAAAAACGTAACGTTTTTATTCCGAATGTCCGGCATGTTCATGGGTTTCACCGGACATTTCAGTTGTCTCATGTGAAGCTTCATTTCCGTCAGCGTGCGGTACGGCAATCGGTTGGCTCATTGCCCAACCCCAGAAAACCAAACCGGCTAAGGCAATTGCTGCAACAAACTCAAGAAATCTATCTTGCCAGCTGCCAACCGGAATAATCGTTTCGGCAGCTTCATGCCCGTGAGCATCATGAGGATTGGACATTGCTTAAACTCCTAAATGAAAGCCTAAGGACTACTTACAAAGAAATAAACAAAGAGCCCAATTAAGGCCACTCCGGCAAAGATCGTCAAAGCATATGACTGCCCACGACCATTTTCGGAATATTTCAAAAGATGACCAAATCCTAAGAAGATGTAGCGCTGCAAGTTAACAATGTTATCGATTACATGCTTATCCACACATTCCCAAACTTGTTTGAAAGCGGTAAGCAAAAAGTTAGTCACAGCCATATAAAGCTCGTCCCAGTACCATTTATTCAGAGAGAAGCGATATAAGGCTGGTATCTTTTTCTCGATTGCCACATCCAGAGCGAAGCCTTTTTTGTAATAAAGAGCAAACGCCAGAGCAATACCAACCAGAGAGAATACGGTCGAAGCGGTCATAGCCGACATATTGATCACTTCAGCATGGGGATGCATGAAATGAACAAAGTTGGAGAAGGGGCTGGCATAACCTTCACTCGAGCCGATATGAGCAATAAATTGTTGCAGGTCAGCCCCGACAGCACCGGCGGCTATAGATGGAACAGCCAGTACCAATAAAGGTACGGTCAACGGATCCGGCTTATGCTCTTCGTGGACATGAGCCGAACCACGATAGGTGCCGGTAAATGTCATAAAGAACATACGGAACATATAGTATGCGGTCATGCCGGCTGTGAAAACCATAAGCCAGGCAAGGACTTCATGACCAGGACCCTGCCAAGCAAAAGCAGTGCCGATGATTTCATCTTTAGAGAAGAAACCGGCAAATCCGGGAACCCCGGAAATAGCCAAGGTACCAATCAAGAAACAGGTGGCCGTATATTTGACTTTACCGAACAAACCGCCCATTTGGCGCATATCTTGTTCGCCATGCAAAGCATGAATTACAGCGCCGCTGCAAAGGAAAAGCATTGCTTTGAAAAAAGCGTGAGTGGTCAAATGGAACATACCGGCAGAATAACCACCGCAGCCCAAGCCAACAAACATATAACCGAGCTGGGACACAGTTGACCAAGCCAAAGCACGCTTGATGTCGAACTGAGTGAGAGCGATTGTCGCTGCCATAAAGGCGGTTATACCGCCAATCCAAGCGACATAGGCCAGTCCGGCTGAAGCTGTTGACGGTTCAGCAATATTGGTCCAATCGAGCCAAATCGGATAAGCACGCGCCACCATATATATACCAGCAGCAACCATTGTTGCGGCGTGAATTAAAGCAGAGATTGGTGTCGGGCCTTCCATGGCGTCAGGCAACCACACATGCAAAGGTGCTTGCGCCGATTTAGCCATCGGTCCCAAAAACATAATCATTGATATAGCAGTAAGAAAGGACTGGGTTAAAGTTCCGTGAGCCGGATCCAACGCCCATTTGATCGCGCCGGATAAAGTAACCCCATCGATCCCGCCAACCTGGGGATCGTAGAACATCAAAAGACCGTGATCAGCATGTGCATGCCAAAAACCGTAAGTTGCCGATAGGAGCAAAAGGATACCGATCAAGAAACCAAAATCGCCGATTCTATTGACGACAAAAGCTTTAACGCAAGCGGCAGCTGCCGAAGGCTTGTTCCACCAGAAACCGATAAGTAGATAGCTGCATACGCCGACCAGCTCCCAGAAGATGAACATCTGGATTAAGTTGGTCGAAATGACAAGACCAAGCATGGAGCCGGTAAATAAGGATAGATAAGAATAGAAACGTCTGTAGCCGGGATCTTCACGCATATAGCCATGGGTGTAGATTTGCACTAGCAAGCTGACAAGCGTTACTACGATAAGCATCAGCGATGCCAAGTTGTCGACTAGAATGCCGACAGTGATTTTGAAGCTGTCCGAAACGAACCAGTCGATATCCGACATATAAGGTGTAGGCGTTTGACGCAGCTCGTTAAAAATAAGAAGCGATTGCAGAAACCCGTAAAAAACGGCAGCGATGGAGATTCCCATACAAAGCGTTTTCGGCATTTTGTCTTTGAAAAGAGAACAACCCAGAATGATTAGCGCTCCAGCCAAGAAAGGCAAAAGCACGATCCAATGGGAGTTTAGTAAGCAAGTCGCAACGTCAGACAAGGGGTTATCTCCACAACCGGTATTTTCAAGTGGTCAGACAAAGCCGACCTGAAATTTCAACTTGAACAATATACAAGCTTCAAGCCGTTGATAATTCTCTTGAAAATGCCATTTGACCCTGTGTTAGCAAAGATTGATCTTCGCCTGAACTTTGCAGTCGATATACTGTTTTAGTTATTTTCGAATGGTGCCACCCCAGGCGGTGGTCAAGAGAAACAAGAGGTTTGCCTTCCGTGCCGAACAATATTCTTTCTTTTCTTCTTCTTCTTCCTTTTGCCGGAACATTCTTGATCGGCATAATGCCGCAAACCGCAGCAAGGGGCACAGCAATATTCCTGTCAGCAATGATGTGCGTGATTTCTGGCTTCATTGCCATGCACTTCAATCCGGCAAGTACGGATATGCAATTTGTGCAACAGATGACCTGGTTCAAAACACCGATCCCGGTTGAGTACCACGTCGGCGTAGACGGCATGAGCCTCTGCCTGATCCTGCTTACCTCATTTGTTACTTTAATGGCAGTATTAGCCAGCACCAGTATTGGTGACCGGCGCCCGAAACTTTACTACAGCATGATTATGCTGCTTACACTTTCAATCATGGGAGTTTTCGTCTCTCAAGATTTACTCCAATTCTTTGTCATGTATGAATTGGAACTTGTACCGATGTATTTCTTGATTGCAATTTGGGGCGGTCCGAATCGCGATTATGCAGCCATGAAGTTTTTACTTTATACCTTCTTTGGCGGCATTCTTATGCTCGGCGGTTTGCTTTACCTTTATTTCCAACTGGGTCAAACCGGCATCGATAACCATACATTCAATATGGTTGAAATGGCCAAACAAAGCAGCTCCTTGATGAAGTCCACTCAATCTCTGGCTTGCCTGGGATTCCTTCTCGCTTTCATCATCAAGTTACCTTCATTTCCTTTCCACACATGGTTGCCAGACGCTCACGTTGAAGCACCAACTCCGGTATCAATGATTTTGGCCGGATTGCTTTTGAAAATGGGCTCTTACGGACTTGTCCGCATCTGTCTCGGTTTCTTCCCGGACATCATCAGAGATTGGGGTCCTTATCTGATTTTGCTAGGCGCTTTCAATGTCGTCTGGGCGGCCGTTGCCTGCCTGGTACAAACCGATATGAAACGCGTAATCGCTTTCTCATCGGTAAGTCACATGGGCTTCGTGCTGATCGGTGTCGCTTCACTTTCGGCTGCCGCCTTGAGCGGAGCGATTTTCCAAATGGTAAGTCACGGCGTTATATCAGCGGCATTATTCTTCCTGGTCGGCTGTATATATGAACGTTGTCACACTCGCGACATTCACGAGATTGGTGGCGGATTGGCAAAACAAATGCCTTTCGTCTTTTATTTCTGGATGCTGGCCGCCATGGCTAATCTTGGTTTACCGGGGCTTGCCGGCTTTGTTGCCGAAGCAACGGTATTCTACGGTACCTTCACTTCACCGATGGCTACAGCCGGAATAAGCCCGGATCCGACGATGGTTGATTTTGCTTTGAAGTTCGCTTGTTTGGGCGTTATCCTTTCAGCCGGTTATATGCTCTGGTTGTTGAAACGACTTTTCTACGGACCGGAACAGCCAAAATGGGCTGGTCATTTGAGCGATATGACTCAAACAGAGAAGCTCGTCGCCACTTGCTTGAGCGCTTTCATAATCGCTCTTGGCGTTTATCCGCTTATGCTGACCAACACATATACAGCCTATTCGGATCAAATGACAAAATCGATTCAAGCTCGCTTAAGCCCGACAAGCAATGTCATCGTCCGCTAAGAATTAAGGCTTTGCCGGTTCTAAGCGCAGCTCAGGCGGGATGATCTCTTTAAGCATCGGTTCTTTCATTTTGGTCAGAACCTTACCGCTTATTGCTTCGCGCACACTAGTATTGATGCTGTTTACCAGCTCGCCTGAGGTGTTAGCGTCGTAAAATTTTCCGCCTGATTTTTGTGCGATGCAATCAAGCTGGTCTTTGGCCAATCGGTCTCGGCGCAAACCGAGTCCGACAATGTCAATCTTTAAACGCACGCCGATACGATTCAGCCTTTCGATGAACTGGCAAGGCTCTCCGCCACAAGTTTCAGCACCATCGGAGATCAGAATAATTGTTTTGGAACCCACGATATAACGCAGATCCTGTTCCGCTTGCTGCAAGCCGTAAGTAAGTGGAGTCAGCCCGTATGGACGCAACTGCCTGACCTGCTCCATGAGCAATCGTCGATTATGATTGCCGATCGGTACCAAAAGAGCCGACTGCTGGCAATCGGAAAGATCACCGCGAAAGCTTTGTCCAAAAACGCGAATGCCGATATTAACATCGGCCGGCAGCTGGGCAACGCTGTTTTGCAGAACTCTTTTTGCTGCTTCCATTTTTTGTTCTTTGTCGAGAGAATCACCGACACTAATCTTTTCTTTCATGCTTTGCGAGCAGTCGATCAAAAAAAGAATGTTCGTCGGACCGCCTTCACGTTTAACGGCAGCCTGAATCAATGTATTCTCGGCACCGGTTTGCAAGGTAGTCGATTCGGTACCGGTCTGAAGCATGGTCGATTCAGTCCCGCCTTGCAGAGCTTTTTTACCGCAAGTAGGACAGGGATCGGCCCCGAAGCTGGCAGGAGCAGAAAAAAACAAGCTCAAAAGAAGAAGACTATGAGTCAGGCTCTTTATGTTTTTTCTTGCCTTTTTTTTCATGGCCGTCTTGTTTTGTTTCACCAACTGACATTCCTTTACGAGCAATTATAGCCCGCCGACTTAGAGGAACCGCTTCCTGCTCCGAATCGATAGTCCCCCAGATGGTCAGATAATAGATTCCTTCTTTATTATCGTTGCCAATGGTAACTTTATGACTAAAACTAGAACCGTCAGTTTTGACGCCACCTTTAATCGGTATTTCAGACACCGGTTTTGGTCTTGATACACCAGCCGAAGCGGCAATCAAGGGCGCAGCTAAAGCAACCGGCGGAATAAAAAATCCGCCAGCAATCGCCGCTGTAATACCGGCAATTTGCAAAACTCTCATTCCTTTTTCCCAATCACGCTCCGATTTGGCAGCATGAGCTTCATAATCGAGCGGCGGGAAATAAGGCATCGCCTCATCTGATTCTTCGCCGTTATCCGGCATAGCGGTTATCGGTCCTTCCCAAGCTAGGGTAATTTTTTGAAAACGATAGCCGTCCGATACTGAGCCTTTCAATTCAATTTTATCGCCAAGGGTAACCTCAAGTGGTATCGGCTCTACTTGAACATGATTGGTCACTACTTCAGTACAACAAACTAAACGGCTACGATCGGCTGTCCAGCGCAAAGAAAGAGCAAAACTGGTTGCATGTTTTGAAAAGAAAGATTCATGATCGTCCTGACGCCCTTCCATAGCCTCAAGAATTTTCACTATAAGCTCTCGATTTGCTTTCAGTTTATTAGCGCTAGTAAAAAGAATCAGTCCTTCTTCCAACGCGCTCATACCACCGGCTTTTGAATAGCGAACATCCGGATTCTCACCTTTGACATTAAAGTGTGAAACAAGATTTCTTTCGGTCAGCTCTTGCGTATGCTCTTTTGCCACTTTGTAAGAAAGTTCGTCCCAAGCAAGCGGATCCAAACCTTCCTGGGCTCGCAAGTCGTTGAGCACCATAAGACCAAATTGCTCAAGCTCAGGAATGGACATCTCTTGTTTTAAATCAAAATGGCTGAAATTTTGAAATACCAGACCGCCGGCTCTAGGCTCAGTCGGATCAGCATCGGCATAGGCTCCGGGCTTGTAGTCAGGACGCCCGTATGGCGTAGGCGACGTGGCACTAAAAGGAGCAGGAGCTACGGAAGAAGCACCAAGAAGCTCATCGCCGGCACCACCAACTATCACTTCACGCAACCTGCGGATCCGGGCCTCTGTGTCCAAATCTTTATATGATTTTTGAAAAATTGAAACTTCAAGCTTATCCAGACGATTGTCCACCGCCAAGCTTGGACTTGAATGACCGAACATCAAAGATTCAAGCTGCCCGACTGTTGGAAATTTATCTTTTGGTTCTTGAACCCCTGTCAAGCCGGGAGCCGGCTTAGGTAGCTCTTTCCCCACCTGATTAAAAGACGGAGCAACCGGCAAGGATTCGGGGCTATCTCCCGGCCGAGGCAAGCGAGTCAGGGCTTCTTTGGTATCTGCAGCCGGTACATCGATTTTCGGCTCAGCTAAGAGATACTTACCTTTAAGCGAAGCGCTGCTTTCATTTTTCTTTTCAGGCGCTGCCGGCTGTGCTTTAGCTAAAGTCGGTACGTGACAAATTAAAGCAGCTGCCAACAAAGCTGACAGTCTCGACTTTTGCTTTTTCAAATTACGGCTCAAAAGTCGACCTTACTCCACAAAATTCAATCTATTTTCTATTTTGACCTGAAAAAGCAATCTTGTGTATAAAGTCTGCCGGAATTAAAAGCACAAGTCAAACCAGCGCCGCAATAGCTCCTTGACGCCCGGTCTTTCCGGACTCTTTTCGGTGAGAATAAAAAATCTTCGTATTGCAGGACGTACACCAGTCACTGACATCTACTTCGGCAACTCCCGCTTGCAAAAGCTGTAAAGCGTTAAAAGCTTTCAGATCCGGAAAAGGCTTTGGCGCGGCACGATTGATCAAAGCTTCAAAACCGGATACCGTAGCGCAAAGCGCTTGCGCTACTTCCTCCCCGGCTTCAAAACAACAAGGACCGATTGCCGGTCCAACAGCGGCAATCATCTCTTGCGGTCGAGCGCCTGTTCTTTCGCCCAAATTTTTTACCGCTTCGACAACGATACTGCCTGCGGTGCCACGCCAACCGGCATGAATTACCGAAAGAGCTTGTTTTTCCGGAGCATAGATGATTACCGGCACACAATCGGCATAATGGAGAAGAAGCGGCTGCTGTTGTTTGTTGGTAGTTAAAGCATCAATAGATTGAAAGTGGAGCGGTCCTTCTTTAATCTCGTCATCATTACCAATCCAATGAATATTGGTCGTGTGTTTTTGACCGGGAACAGCTAAACGCCCGAAGTCAAGATCAAGAATCCGACACAAGCGCTCTCGATTTTTCATGGCATCAAGCCGGCTTTCATCCGTATCCCAGTGGCGTCCTAAATTGAATGAATCAAGTGGTGCCTGACTTTGCCCGCCAAGACGTGTTGTAAAAGCATGTTTAAGACCTTTGTGTTTTTTCAAAAGCGGCGAATGCAAAAGAGTCAACCCTGAATCAGAAGCGAGCTCCCAAACATTTTTCTGCAAAGATTTTTCAACAAAATTACTCAAACGAAACACATGCCTCCACAAACATTGATCGATTGTCCGGTAATACCACGAGCGGCTTCCGAAGCTAAATATGCCGTGAGAGCCGCCACTTCTGCCGCATCGATAAAGCGCTCCTGGGGCACCGAAAAGCGAGCAAGCTCCATCGATTCTTCCACTTTTATAGAATTAAGATTACACCAAACCGGATCCAAAAGCTGTGCCGTAGAAAGCTCACCCTCGACCCAGCCGGGGCAAACGGCGTTCACCGTAACTCCTTTAGTTGCTGACTCTAAAGCTAAAGCTTGAGTAAATCCAATCAAACCAAACTTGGACGCACTATATGCCGCCCCATGCATTTCGGCTGTCTTTCCGGATATGGAAGAAATATTGATTATCCGCCCCCAGCGTCGTTCAATCATTTTGTCCAGCACCGCTCGCGAATAAAAGAAAGCTCCTTTCAAATTAGTGTCAATAATCTCTTCCCAATCTACGGTTTGATGCCCAAGAACCGCAGCCGTTCGATAAATGCCGGCATTATTCACCAATATATCCGGCGATTCTTCTTTGAGAGCTAGCTCAGCAATGGAGTCGGCAACAGCTTTTTCGTCGCGCACATCAAGAGCAGCATAACGACAGGAGACACCAAGCTCGGCAATTTCAGCGGCAACAGCTTGAAGCTTATTTATACGGCGTCCGTGTAGAACTAAATTTGCACCACGCGTAGCCAAATACAAAGCAATCGCTCGTCCAATATCACCGCTAGCACCGGTGACCAGAGCCACTTTTCCGCGCAACCCTTCTTGAAATTCTTTTAACTGTGGCAATCTTTCTACTTTGCCATCCATATAAGAGCCCTCCGACCTGGCTAAAGTTTAACCGTTGTCCGGGATCGTTGATTGAGAAGGATTTATATTACGACAGAACGCAGTGCCAAACATCAGACGGGAACATTGATAGACTGAATAGGTCTATCAAATCATTATCTGTCCATCTCATGGAGATGATTCTATGACTTCCAGAGCGTCCTTTTCTAAGCAGCGTATCCTTGTTTTAGGGCTGGTTCTTGCCCAAACTTTTACTCTGTCACCACAAGCGGTGCTAGCTGCTGACGGTTCGGTTCGACTTGCCGGACAAACTGTATTTGTCAATAAAGCCGCTGCTGGCGGAATGACAATCGAGCAAAGAGCCGAAACCATCCAACGCAATCTTGACAATGCTCTGGTTGCCTCTAAAGATAGAGCTCCATCTTCAGTCAATGTAGTTTATGTAAAAGGACTGCCGGTCATTACTCTTGGCGGTTACCAGGTAGCAACTATTGACAGCGAAAACGCTAAATTATCCGGCACAACACCGGCCGTATTAGCGCAACAGTGGTCTGACTCGCTTAAGCGAGTTCTAGCAGACAGAGCAAGCGTCGACAGCTATGTCGCTCAGTTGACTGGCGCCAGCCAACAAGCACCGATGGCCAGCAACGCTTCTTATCAAACTCAAGCTCAGTCCCAAACTCCTAGCTATACACCCCCACCGTATAGCCCACCAAATAACGGCGGTTATGGACAACAGCCACCAATGGGTTATGGCGCTCAGCAGCCTCAAGGCGGTTATGGTCAGCCACCAGCAGGCTATGGCGGACAACAACCATATGGCGGTTACGATCAATACAATAGACAAACACCTCCTGGTGGTTACGGCGGCGGTATGCCAATGCAACGTGGGCGCGTAGCTTACGCACCGGCCGGTTTAGTGATGACCGCAAGTCTTAACACTTCAATTGCCACTCAAGCTGCTCAAGCGGGCGATTTGATTCAAGCCACCATCAACCAGCCAGTCTTGCTTGGTGATTCGCAAATACCTTCCGGCGCCACTTTAATCGGGCAAGTTACCGAAGCAAAAGGCGGCGGTTATCTTGGTAGAGCCGGTACTTTAGCGATTAAATTTAACCGTCTGCGCACACCGGATGGCGTCGAAACTCCAATCGTTGCCCATTTGCAAGGTGGTGTCGGTAAATATACAGACAAAGGAAACGACCAATCCGACGTCTTCAAAGGCGAAACCTGGAAAACTAAAGTTGGACAAGGTTTGATCCGTGGTGGTATCGGCGCTGGCGCCGGCGCTGCTCTCGGTACGGCGGTCGGCGCTATTGCTGGCGGAGGCAGAGGGGCAGGACGCGGCGCTTGGTCAGGAACGGCCATCGGTGCTGGGGTTGGCGTTGTCGACAGCTTGGTCTTGCGTAAAGGCAAAGATGTAGTTATTCCTTCCGGCCAAACAGTACAAGTTCAATTAGATGCCCCGGTTTCAATTTCGGTGGGCGGAAACGTTCCATATACTGGCGCTTTTTAACAATCGGACACCGCTTGACTACAGCGTCCGATTGTTCAACCGATATCGGTTGAACTTAATTGTTTCAATAAGTAGTCATTAAGTAATAAGGATAAAAAGCAGATTTTTGTCCTAAATCAATGGCCAGGACCGAATCCAGCTGATCTGATTTACTTAAAAGCTACAAATCATTTGGAGCCTTGAAACATTTTTTAGATGCACTGTTCGCTGACAAGTGACAAGATTAAGGTTAGGGTTTTACTCCGCAAGGAAAGTCCGTAAATGTGGGAATTCATCGCAGTTTTTTTGGTGTCTTATGTTTGGCACGCTATGGGCGTCACGATTGGCTACCATCGCCTTTTATCTCATCGCACCTTTGCCTGCTCGAAATTCGTAGAGTATCTATTGGTTCTGCCAGGATATCTTGCTTTTGAAGGTTCGCCTATTTGGTGGGCAACTATTCACCGCGCCCATCACAAGCACGTAGATACTCCTCTTGATCCTCATTCACCGCGCAACGGTCTGATGCATGCACAATTTGGTTGGTTAGGCGCCAAAGTCTACCCCAGTCATATAGTGCCGGAGCTTCAATCCAAAGATTTACTCAAAGATCCGCTTTATCGCTTTCTGGAAATGGGCGGCAATCTTTCAGCAGGTCATGCTTTTGGCTTTGCTGTCTGCTTTTTATTCCGTGCGGCCATTTGGGTTACTTTCGGCTGGGTACCAGCTTTAGCTAGCCTTTTAGCCGCTCTGGCAGTGATGCAAATTCCTTTGCTTTTGAACGTTGCTTGCCATTTGCCAAAATTAGGTTACAAGAATTACGCAATGGAAGATGACAGCGTTAACGTTTGGTGGGTCGGCATTCTTGCCCTTGGCGAAGGCTGGCACAACAATCATCATGCTGCTCCTCATTCAGCAAGATCAGGCATGAGATTCTTTGAATTCGATCCGTCCTGGTTGATGATTTGCTTATTGGAAAAGCTCAAACTTATCTATAGAGTCAAGGCTACTACTCACGAAGAATTGATGCTAAAGATGACAAGCCGCAAATTGGCTGCCGTCGAGCAAGAATTAGTCGCAGACAATATTCTTGCAACTGATTTGCAGTCAATAAACAAGAAGTCTTCATTAGCGGCCAAGCTTTAAGGCTTAAGCTTCAAGTCAACCTCTTCACATAACCATTGAGCGAAGCTAACAACAAAGTCTTGGCATAGTTCTGAATCGACCATCTCTCCTTTGGCTAAAAGCAAAGTATGTCGAATCGGCTTAGCATGCTGCGGATAATGTAAGGCAAAAATGTGTGCGCACTGATCGAGATCCGTCGTCCATTTATTTTCAGCCTCCATCACTAGGCCGAAAGCCGTCCTCACCATTTTTCTGGCAAGAGGCATGATTGTCTTGCCGGCAGAAGCATGGCTACTCTCAGCCAAAAGTTGCTTCGTTTTTTCCAACTCATGGGACAGATCACCGTTGAGCCCATAAGCAACAGCATTGGTCGGTCTTAGCTTAGACATTCCGGCAGCTAAGTCATCACCGAAAAGACAAACACATTGATGTTTGATAAAACAATTCCAGCCAACCTGATTGTCACCGTCAAGAATCTCAGCAAGCGAACCCGCAGCAAGCCCTACTTCACGAACAAGGGTTTCAAACCGGCTAGAAAGATCCCGCTCCAGCTGCTTGATTAGAGCTCGATCCTCAAAAGACAATTCATTTTGAAATGCCACAAACAGATCCAAATCCGATGCGACTAAACGTGCGGTTCCGCAAGCGACGCTGCCGTAGAGATAGATACTATGCAACTTGAGCTTAAAAGCATCGACAACGGCAAGGCGGACATCCTCAAGCATCGCCGAAAAAGATTCCGAAATGTTTGCCAGAGAACAGCCGTTGCTTATGTAGCCTTCCGAATCTAAACCATTGTTGTCCATAAACAGCTTAAAGCCACGGACGGATCAAAGATACCGTCCGTGGCTTAGAAATGAACCTTACTTATTTTTTCTTGCCTTTCTTCGTATCGGTCAGAACTTGACCGTGAATCTTAGCCGAAGCGTTAGGCATGAGCTGAGCATCGGTTGCCGGTTCACCAGTAAATTCTTCAACGAATTCGGCATAGAACTCATCACCCGGTTTAATAACAGCTTCTTGTCCTTTAACCGTAGTGTCTTCTATGAGCCAGCTTCCCGGTACGCCACTGAGGAAGCCCCAGGCAAATCCTTTAAGGCGTCGATGACGCACATTCAAACCAACTGGCTTGGAGAAAGCAAAAGAAGGATTTGCCGCACCAATAATACCCAAGGCTACAGGCATGGCACCGAAGCTAAAAACACCAGCCGGTGCTAAAGCAGCATTCAAACCATAACGAATAGCTTTATAGCGCAACTGCTGTGCCCACGGTCCGGTAATTTGTCCATAATGGTTAACACCGAGTTCGCGGCCTTCGCCTTTGTTTTTAACAATGCGAGCAGCTCTTGCCGGCTGAGCCTTCAAAGGTAAGTGCTCGCCTTTCTCATTGATAATTTCATCAAACTGAAAGCCGAGACAGCCCGAGTTTCTGTACCAACGCTCAGGACTGACTAAGGAATGCATAATCGTTCTGGCTTTCAAAGAATAATTCAAATGTCCGTTAACAGCAGATCCTTTGTTAGCAACATGTCGATTACCAATTTTGAGATCGTATTTCAGACGCCCTTGAACCGGATCACCTTTTTTAGAGGTTTTACTTGTGATTTCAGAAATAATTACTACCGGAAAACGAGCTCCTACTTTGACTTTACTTTGAGCCTCATCGGTAGCCAGCTCTTCGTATTTGAGAGTTTCTTTGACTTCTTCAACTTCATCGTTATCCACAACAAGCGGTCCGGAACCGTCTTGAACCGGCATTCGTGAAAGCACCGCACCTGGTGGCAAGGCCGTCAGGTTGGCAGCAACAGTAATCGGCTGGTCAGCGGTTGGAGCTGACGGCGCGGAACCAAGCGCTGCCGGCATAATGAAAGTCTGCTCCGAAGCAGGCTGCTCGGCAGTCGGAGCTACCGGAACGGCAGCTGTCGTGTTCGCTTCAGACAAAGGCGCACTCGCGGTGTCCACAGTTACCGGCACTTGAGATTCAGCTTCCGGCGCAACCATTTTAATTTCAGGCTTCAGAGCACCAACACTTGTATCCATAGTGTTGGTCGTGGCGCTGGTAGCAGCGGTACCGGCAGTAGGGCTCGCTTCCGGCCTGATGAAAACATTGAGTCGCGGATCATCCTTACTGACAGCAGCCGGTTCGGATTGATTTATATCCGACCAGACTTTATTGACCAGACCGGAAGACGAAGGAGTCGGCATCGGCAAAGTATTGTTGCTGATCGCAGAATCACTCTCCGCAAAAGCCGGGTAAATGCAAGTCGACAAGACAAACTGCAGGGCAACGGTCAGTGAAGCCGCCCTTGGCACAAAGTTTTTGATTTTGCTCGTTCCGACCTTCATTCTTACTCCTATTTCCTTCTGCTTAAGGAAGTTGCGGTATAGCCATTCTCTTGAGAAGCCATCCATATATCTCACATGCCTAACTTAAATACTCACCTTTTATACAACCCAGAAAACTCCTTGACTTCAGAAATTAATATGACGGCAAGCGAATTAATAGATTACATCCCCGTTCCAATTAACTGAAACGCAGCCCAAGAGTGCAAAGAGGGATCTTTGGCCAAGGACAGCAGTTGGGCCTTACGTAAAGATTGAGCTTGGTTCAAACCTTGTTGGCGTCCACGATAAAACTCAACAAGCTCAGCAGTACGTTGTGGTTCCGGCTCCAGCCAAAGACTGAAGAGTATATTGCGCACACCGGCATAAGAAAGTCCGCGGCTAAATACTTTGACTCCATCGCCTTGTGAGTCTTTGTAGTTCACCGTAGTCGCACTCCAAACTGCCAAATTGCTCGGTAGATTGAGCTTGAACAAACCTTCAGCACCGTTGCTTTTTGCCTCAGCGACAAAAGGCGGAGTTGCTTTAAGTTTGCTGCTTTCTTGCAAAGGTAGATCGGCCGTGAAATGCAGCACCGAATTTTCTTTTGCTTTCTCTTCCAATTGAGCAAACTTATTATTGTCATCAACAAGCTTGACTACCTGGTCGGCGGCAAAAACACCCGAAATTTCACTTGCCTCTTGAGTTTGTCTTGGCACATCAGCACTCTCACTTGACGACAAAACAAGGGATTGCTCGATACCGCCACCGGAAGCACTCAATACACCAAGCATGCCCGGTACCGATGAAATAGTATGGCTTTCGATTAGATAGCGACCTTGCGGATCAATCAATCCGGCTAAAGGAAAGTTATAGAGTACCGAATCAGGAACAAATACGATTTGCTGCTCCGGATCAGTAGGCAACAAATGTACTACCGCTTCAGGTAAAAGCACAGAGTAAAGCGATTGCAGCAAACGTTTTTCGGTTTGTCTGTCTTCGGCAGCACCTTTAGTCGAAACAGCAAGTACTGAGGAGACTTGCGCTTTTAAACTGTCGCGATTAATCGCCAGCTTGTTAGCGAAGATTTTGCCGTGGCGATCAATGGTGAAAAGAAAGCTTTGGCGGGGTCCAATCAAGTAATCAAGCACTGTCAATTGACGTTCTTGAGCTTGACGTGAAAGTTCGGCGAAATTCAGAGGGATCGGGAAGATCAATCTTGCCAGTTCGCGATTATCGTTTGTAAGCATCCGCACTCTGCGCAGCCAATCTTGCCACTGCTTGAGCATTTTGTCCGGAGTGGAACTGCGCTCGGCAGCGTGTAAATGCGCTCTTTCGTGAACAAGATCTTGATAAAGCTCCGCATCAACTGTTTTTACCGCACCGCCATGAGATTGCCATTCTGCGATGAAATTTTCTTCTTTAATCTGGTCGGCAGTAATCAGAGCTTGCTCTACCATATTGTTAGAAATTAAGAGCGAAACTAGATCGCAAGCCATGTCCTGCCTGCCAACCGGAAAAATATTCCATTCGCAAGTATGAAATTCACCGGCTTGCGGTGAACGGAAATAAGAAGCAGCACTGACAAGAGATTCTTGAGGCGATTGCTGCAAACCAATTTGAATTTTAGCCAGGTTGACATAATCACGCCAAAGAATGGCGTCATCATTGATCTTGCTGCAGACTTCTATGCTCTTTCGCACATAAGCATCTGCTTGCGGTATCTCTTTCAACTGCAAACAAATCTCGCCTAACGCAGCATAAATTTGTCCAAGGAATTGCTGGTCCGGAGTCTTTGATTTACTCATTGTCCGCAGCGTATTCTCCAACTCAAGCTTGGCAGCACGATTTTGTCCGGAGCAAGATAATGCTGAAGCCAAATTTTGAGTAATGCGTAAAGAGAATTTTTCCTGACGCGGATTAATAACAGCAGCAGCATCAACCGCTTGTTTAAGCTGCTCAACAGCGACAACCGGTTTGCCGAATCTGGTATTAAGCACACCCAAAGCATTCAGCACTTGAGCTTTGTGCAACGCCGAACCACCGTTTTTCCAAATATCCCAACATTTATCCAGCAAGTCTTTTGCTGTTACATAATCACCGGTAGCCGCCAAACTAAAAGCATGCGCTTCAAGTGAAACGGCCCAAGCAGCCGGCGGTTGCTTTCCAAGCGGCAAAGAGAACATCTCTTCCATGCTTTTTCTGGCGTTCATATATTCGCACAAGGCGTATTGGCAGGAGGCTAATTGTGTAAGCGAAGCTGCCAGCAAAGCTTCATCTTTGGATTGTCTGGCAGCAAGCACAGCTTTCTGCGCTTCTTCAAAAGCGGCAGTATATAGCCCTGATTCTTGCAGCATACCGGCAATCAGGTTATAAAGATTGACTTCCTGAACTCGATCTCCGCATTGCCCATAATAATTTGCCGCAGCCCGATAGAAGTTGACTGCTTCTTTTTGTTTGTCGATCTTCAGAGCAAGATTACCAGCAAGAATCATTGCCCGGGCAGCCTCTTCATGATCGACCAGCTGAGCTGTGGAAAAATCTTTCATAGCCAGATCGAGCTGGCGTAAGGACCAGAGCGGATTATCAAGCGCCAAATATACTTGCGAAGCGGTCACTCGCACACGACCCATAGACTTCTTATCAGCTGAATCGCCAAGCACTTCCATGGCATTTTCAATTAAGCCTTTAGCTCTGGTTTTGTCACCTTTTGCCAAATAGATGTGGGCCATGCGCTCCAGAGCCCGACCTTCGCCGTCTCCGTATTTAAGCTCCTTACACAAGCCATACATCTCTTGAAATTTCAGGAGCGCTTTTGAATTCTCCCCTTTATCGAGAAATGCTTGTCCTTCTTTTTCCAAAGAAAAGAGGCGATCCATATTCTCTTGGGTTTGCGGCCGAGCCGTAATCGCAAACACCTCTTTCAGCAGATCGTCGTTGTTCACTTTAGCTGCATTGCTTTTGCTGCTCGCTTTAGTATGGACAGCAGCTTGCGGCGAAGAGCTCTTTTTAGCACCGCTTACTTGATTGCTTTCATGGCCGGCGGCTGCCAGTGCTTGATTGTTCGGAAGAACAAATGTTGTGCAACTAACTGTAATTGAAAGAAAAGACAGGAATGAAGATCGAAATTTTTTGTTGCTCATCTAAACTCGTACACCAATGTATTAGGAGTGGGGCGCCTAAAGCCGCCTTTGCTTTAGACGAGCCCTTGACTAACAGTGGTCGGTTCATTCCCTTTGCAGCTTGCAAACAGCAATTGCCGGGAGTAATACACAACCAGAAACTGATTTTCCTAGTTGTTATCCGATACTTCAACCAACATGGCCAAATCTTAAGATTGCAAAGGAGTCATCATCACAAGCGACAAGCGGCAAGCCGGTGACATGCAGATGATTACTGCCATTCTGAAGACAATTTCATCACCTTGTACTGCAAATCTTTAATTAAGCTAGCATTACTTGGCGCTGTCCCATCGATAATTTATTAGTCAAAGGAGAGCCTTGTGAAAAGTCGACGCAAAAGTCTTGAATTGGCAACAAGCCAAACATTCGATCTGGTAATTATCGGCGGCGGAATTACCGGTGCCGGTATCGCACAAAATGCTGCTTCTCGCGGCTTATCTGTTTTAGTGGTCGAAAAAAACGACTTTTCGTCGGGCACCTCCAGCAAAACAACCAAGCTTATCCATGGCGGGCTACGTTATCTCGAGCAATTGAATTTCAGTCTTACCAGGCACCTCTGCCAGGAAAGAGAACGGCTGAAACGCTTAGCCCCGAATCTTGTCCGTGATTTCAGCTTCATTCTTCCTTTTACCAAAGCCAACCAACTTTTCAATTTTAAAGCAGCCCTCGGTCTGACCTTTTATGATTTGCTGACCATGAGCGCCGGCACCGGCAATGCCCACGGTTATGTTGGAAAGAATAAATTACGTGAAGCCGTACCCTCATTGAGCAACAGCTTAGTGTCGGGAGGAATGAGCTTTCATGACGCCATTACCGATGACACGCGTATGGTTCTTGCTGTTTTAAAATCAGCCGAGGCTCATGGCGCCGTACTTGTAAATTATGTTCAAGCCCAAGGATTCGAACTGGAAAATAACCGAATAGCAGGAGTCAAATGTCGGGATCGCTATTCGGGCAAAGAGTTTGCCGTTAAGACAAAAGCTTGCGTTAACGCTACCGGCATCTGGACTGATGAGATATGCAGCTTACTTGAGGAAAAGGAGGTTAAGCGCGTAGTACCGGCAAAAGGTATCCATATAATCGTTCCTTCTTCGGCTTTCGAGACTAACACGGCTCTTTTCTTGCCGACAAAAGACAAACGTTTTGTTTTTGTCGTTCCCTGGCAAAGAGCTTTGATGATCGGCACCACAGATACACCGTACACCGGCGACATCAATAAACCGCTTGCCGAAAGTGATGAAATTGATTATCTGCTTTCAGTGGTCAATGCTTACACTGACAAAAACAAACTTAAACGTAGCGATGTCACGGCTAGTTTTGCCGGCTTGCGTCCACTGGTTCGGATGCACGGCGAAGACAGCACAAGTAATACAGGCTCCATGTCGCGGGATCACCTTATCTTTGAAAGCAAAGGCGGTTTATTGAACGTCGCCGGCGGTAAATTAACCAGCTACCGACTCATGGCCCAAGAGCTGATGGATAAATTACTTGCTTGCTCATCTGATCTGAGCAGCAAAGCCGCAAACAGCAATACAGATCACATAATGCTTGGCGGTTGGCAAAGCTTCGATGATTTCCTGGCCGAAAGCGCGGCTATCTCCGCCCGTGCCCGCAATCTTTCAATTGAGCCGGCAAGTCTCGAACATTTAATCGCCAACTATGGACGCGAAGCACATGGGGTTCTTGATCTAATTGAACAAGAACCGGCACTAAATCAGCGTATATGCACCGACTTCCCACCACTTCTTGCCGAAGTCCCTTTTTGTGTGGAGAATGAAATGACTGTTTCTTTGGAAGACATGCTTTTCCGGCGCACACGTTTAGGCATTTTGAATTCACGTCAATGCTTAGCTTCAGCTCCTAAAGTTGCTCAATTCATGCAACGTTTGCTGCATTGGGATGAATACAGACTTAAACTTGAGTTAGCTGCCCTTGAGACTGAAGAGGAACAATGTTTACAGGCAGTAGCGCCTAACGCTTAAAATATGCCAAAAACAAAAGTACTAATTACGACAAGACTCCCCGGCTACAACCCGGCTTCTTTCGATGATTCTTTTGCTATAACTTACAACCAAGGCGACGATTTAAATGCTTCAGCTCTGATCGAAGCAGCAAAAGATCAGGATGCGCTTATTTGCACATTAGCTAATAAGATTAGCGACTCTTTTTTGAGCAGTTGTCCTAATTTGAAAATTGTGGCTAACGTAGCGGTTGGCATTGACAATATCAATCTGGAAGCAGCAAACCAAAAAGAAATTCTTGTTGCAAATACTCCTGGCGTTTTGGACGACACAACAGCAGACCTAGCTTTTGCTCTGCTATTAGCCCTGGCACGTCGCTTAAAAGAAGCTGAAAAATATCTTTTAGAAAAACGCTGGAAAGATTTCAAACTGGATCATTTTTTTGGTGTTGATGTTCATGGAAAAACTTTAGGAGTGATCGGTTGTGGGCGAATCGGACAAGCCGTAGCCAGACGAGCTAAAGGTTTCTCCATGCACACGCTATATCATCAACGCAATCGCCTTGCTCCTGAGCTAGAAAGAGAGCTCGGCTTGCGCTATGTTTCTTTAGGCGAACTCTTAAGCAACTCCGACTTTATCAGCTTAAACTGTCCATTAACCGCCGATACCCATCATTTAATCGGCGAAGCAGAATTTGCCTTAATCAAACCAGGCTGCCAACTTATCAATACAGCAAGAGGCCCCATTGTCGATGAGCAAGCTTTGATTAAAGCTTTAAGCTCAGGACAATTGAAAGGAGCCGCTCTTGATGTTTTTGAACACGAGCCAAACGTGCCGGCGGCACTTTTGGCAATGGACAATGTGATCCTAGTTCCTCATATCGGTAGCGCTACGCCGGAAACACGTTCGGCCATGGCAAACTTGGCAATTCAAGCTGTTGTTTCTGCTTTCAAAGGCAACAAGCCGGATAATTTAGTAAATCCTCATTGCTGGAGATCATTTCTTGCGCGCAACGAAAGGACAAAATGAACGCGCCAAACAAATTAAGTGACAAGCTGAATTTTGCCTTGATTTCAGCCATTTGCCTCTGGGCTTTATTTGCTTATTTAAAGCTCGGTCAATACGCGGCAGAGGGTGAGCTATTTGCCCGTGTAATCGATAAGCATGTTTATATAAACGATTTTACGAACATCTATAATGCGGCAATCCTGGCCAAAAGAAGCTTCACAAGCGATATAGACATCTATGACATAAATGTTCAGTCACAATCATTAAATAGCCTGGTAGCGCCGATAGTACCAGAGCTACCTTTCTTTTCTCATTATCCACCACCATTCTTTTTATTAACGCTACCTTTAGCCTGGCTAGACATGCAAGGCGCGTGGCTTCTATGGACAACGACAGGGGCTTGTTTCAGCTTAATTGCTGTTCGGGCTCTTTGTTTGGAAGCTGGGCTCAACCGCAAACAAACAACTACTTCAATGCTACTTACGATTTGCAGTTTCCCCGCCTGGTTCAGCGTTGAGCTTGGGCAAACATCTCTCTATTTTTTTCCGCTTCTCACACTCTTTTTTCTTTCCCTAAAAAGCAAGCGCCAATTCATGGCCGGTTTTGCTTACGCCCTGGCCACCATTAAGCTTCAATACGCGCCACTTTTAGGTATAGTCGGATTGCTGCTTGGCGGGCTTAGATTCGTAAGCGGAACTTTTGCTCTTTTGTTGCTTCTGCTTTCAGGCTCAGTTGCCCTCTTTGGTTGGGCCTGTATAAGCGGCTATCCGCAAGCTTTACTAACCGCTGAAACAAGCCCCGGGGTAAGCGGAATTGTCGCTAACTTCATGCAAAATTTTCGCGGCGAATTGATTTTACTTGCCGGTTCGGACAGCAGCCCGACACGACTTTCGGCTTTCGCCTTTTTGCTTGTGATAATACTTTTTACAAGCTGGCTTTGGTACAAAAAGCGCCAAAGTTTCAATGACGAAGCATTCAAAATATTTGCTTCACTGAGCGTACTTTTTTTACTTATAAGCAGCCCTCATTGTCATACTCAAGATTATTTAGCTGCCACTCTTCCCTGCATATGGCTTTGGCAATGGGCAAATAAAAGTTGGATCGACAGCCAGCGCAAGCCTTTGCTCTGGATTAAAACTTTGTGCGTCAGCTTTCCCTGGCTATCCTGGTTTTTCTTTTATTTAAATCCACTCTTTCAGCTCTTGCGCCTCCAGCCCTTCTTCGTATGGGCTGTACTGCTTATTGTGCTGATTCTTGGTGAGTTTTTGCTCGAGCAAAAAAATAAAAAGCCAGAATAAACGATACTAAAAGTAAGACTAAGCTTGCCACAATCGGCACGGGAAAACCGCCATACATGATGCTATCCGTACGCAAAGGCTCAATCACCAGACGTCCTAAAGAATAACCACCAAGATAAATAGCAAAACATAATCCGGGATAATTTTTCAGACGTTCAGCCAAACCGAAATACAAAAGAGCAAAAAGCAATAAATTCCAAATCGACTCATACAAAAAAGTCGGCTGAAAAAGTTCTTGCCCGCGATAAAGTTCCGGGCGGGCTGCCAGCGGAATTTTAACCGCGCAGATTGCCCCGCTGCCAACCGGGTGGCCAAAGGCTTCCGAGTTGAAAAAATTACCCCAGCGTCCGATTGCTTGAGCAAGTGGAATAGTGCAACCAATAATGTCGGCGCTAATAAGCTTGGGCAATTTTTTGCTGCGCGCATAGAAATATCCACAAAGAGCCCCGCCAATCAGTCCGCCATGAATAGAAAGCCCACCTAACCAGGTAGCTAATATCTCGCCCGGATGGCGCAAATAGCTCTCCCAATTAAGAGCAACAAAATAAAGACGCGCGCCGATAATGCCGCCGATAAAACAGATAAGAGAAAAATTGACGAAAGTCTCACTGTTAACCTGACGTTTGACAGCAAGACGCAAAGCAAACCATGTAGCGGCAACAAACCCGAGGGCAATCATCACTCCGTACCAGCGGACGGTCAAAGAACCAAGCTGGAAAAGGACTGCACCGGGGGACTGAAGAACCAAAAGCGGCATTTCTAACTACATTTCATAGGGGATTCGGGTATTAGGCACATCCCGTCCATACACTTCTTTTGGTGCTTTATTTGCTTTCTGCTCCATATAAGCCGGCATTGTTTTGTCATGTATTTCATCATGAGGATCAAATCCACGCGGATCAGGTCCGTGGGGATCTTCATCCTGATATTTTTGAGCAATTAAAACAAGACCTTTTTTCTGGCTGGCAGCAAGAACGCCAGCAGGCGGCGCTTGTAAATCGACGGGCAGCGAGGATGCGGCAAAGGAGGCTATCAAAACAGTCAAAATTGTATTGAGCATGAGACTTCCCTCAGAGTACCTATCAAACGGCATTCTTAAGCTAGACTAGTGAAAAAAATAGGATACCGCACCGGCACATAAAAGTCATGAAGACAAAAACACGCTGGGTTTGCCAAGAATGTGGATTTCAAAGTTTCAAAGCGCTCGGTAAGTGCACCGAATGTGAGTCTTGGAATTCATTTCTTGAAGAAGCCGACCCCAAATCTTTAGAATCATTACCAGTACGCGCACGTTCGGCTTTTCCACAAACTCAAGGAGCCGGAGTCGGGCCTACACTTTTAGCTGATTTAGAAGACGGCAGCTGCTCACGTTTTTCTACCGGATTTGCTTCCTTAGACGAAGTATTTGGCGGAGGAATAGTTTCCGGCTCAGTCATTCTTTTAGCCGGAGATCCCGGGATCGGCAAATCAACTTTGCTTCTGCAACTGGCCGCTAATTTATCTTCCCAACTGAAAGTACTTTATGTTTCAGCGGAAGAATCAAGCCAGCAATTGCTTACAAGAGCAAAACGGATGAAGCTGACAGCAAGTCCGATGCTCATTGACTCCGAACAGAATGTAGCTTTAATTCAAGAACGCTTGGCTAACAGCAACAGCCAGTTTGCGATCATCGATAGCGTTCAGGCAATTTTTCATCCTGAAATTGAAAGCTCACCCGGCTCGGTCACTCAAGTGCGAGAAAGCGCCGGTTGTATCGTCAATCACGCCAAAGCTCATAACGTAGCAACAGTTTTAGTCGGGCACGTAACCAAGGACGGTGCCATCGCCGGACCACGAGTGCTGGAGCATATGGTCGACGTAGTGCTGCAATTCGAAGGTGATCGCGCTCGCCAATTGCGCATAGTACGGGCAGCGAAAAACCGTTTCGGCTCAACTCAAGAAATGGCTATTTTCAGCATGCATGAGCACGGGCTGGAAGAAATTAAAAACCCAAGCGCCATCCTTTTAGCTCCGCGCCTGGAAAAAGAGCCCGGAGAAAGAGCGGCTTCCGGTACAGCAGTGATCGCTTCTTGCGATGGTAACCGTTCTCTTTTACTTGAGATTCAATCCCTAGTTGGGATTAGTAGCTTGGGCTCACCCAGACGAGTGGCCAACGGGTTTGACAGCGGACGACTTTTGCAAATTGTCGCCGTTCTGGAAAAACGTGTCGGGTTAGCATTAGCAAAACAAGACGTTTATTTGAATGTTGTCGGCGGTATGGATTGTAACGATCCCGCCGGTGATTTGGGCGTGGCCGTAGCAATCGCCACTTCTTGCTTAGATCGCTCAGTCGATCCACTCTTGGTCTGTATCGGAGAAGTTGGACTTTCAGGCGAAATCCGCTCAGTATCATCAATCGAGCGTCGTTTGCGTGAAGCGCAAAGCCTGGGATTCAAGCGCGCTATAGTCCCTAAAACCAACTTACCGCTTTCCGCTAAATTTCCCCAGATCGAAGTTATTCCGGTAAACTACTTACAGGATGCTTTAGAAAAGGCTATGCCCGGACTAAATAAAGAAGCAAATAAATAGACAGGGATCGCCCAAAAGCGACAGTTAAACTGCTATAGCGCGTGATAAACAAAGAACAAAAGAACCTGCTTCTGGAACAGCTAAGTAAGCTGCCGGATAATCCTGGCGTCTACATATTCAAAAATTTGCAGGACGAAATCATTTATATCGGCAAAGCTTTGAATTTAAAATCGCGAGTACGCTCCTACTGGAACGAAATGGGTTGGTCAGGTAGACCGAAATTAGCCGTACTCGTCCCTAAAATTACCGGCATCGAAACCATTGTTACCAACTCGGAAAAAGAAGCGTTACTTCTGGAAGCGACACTTGTACGCAAGCATATGCCTCGCTACAACGTTCATCTAAAGGATGATAAACGTTATCCCTGGCTATGCATAACTTATGAAGAGAGCTTTCCGCGCTTGATCATGATCCGCGATCCATTGAAATACAAACAGGCAAATCCGAAAGCTAAAGTTTTTGGACCTTATGTTGAATCAGGCTTGATGTGGGAAACGGTCCGCGTGTTGCGCAAAGTATTTCCCATGCGCCAGCGAAAGAAGCCTTTATTCAAAGATCGTCCTTGCATGAACTTCCATATCGGGCTTTGCTTAGGACCCTGTCAAAATCTTGTTCCAGAAACGTTTTACAACCAAATAGTTCAACAAGTCGAACTGTTTCTTTCCGGCTCGCAAAATTTGGCACTGTCCAAATTGGAAAAGGAGATGCAATTGGCATCGGAAGCTTTAAATTTTGAGGAGGCGGCGAAACTTCGCGATCGGCTCCTCGCTTTAAGATCAGTTCTTGAGAAACAACAAGTTTTTTTTCAAGATCCAAAAGTCAGTATCGATGCCATTGCCGAAGCTCATACCGACAGGATTATCGCTTTATGCCTGATTCGAATCCGCGAAGGAAAGCTTATCGGGTCCGAAGTTTTCAATCTGCCACTGGTCGAGCATACAGGTTATGATGAGGCTTACCAAAGCTTTACTGAACAATATTATGCCGAGAGCGAAAAAGTTTCTTTACCACGAGATGTTTTGCTGCAGCATCCAATCGAAGATCTGGCTCTATTGCAAGACGTGCTCGCTCAGAAAGCGGGCCGCAATGTTTATGTCAGCGTTCCCGCTCGCGGCGACAAACTGCGCATTATGGAAATAGCGAAAAAGAACGCCGACCTAGCTCTTGAAAAAGAAGTCAAAGACGAGGAATTATCAGCCGGTATTCTTGCTCTTTTGACCAGGCTTCAAGAAGATTTGGATTTATCAAAATTACCTAAACGAATAGAATGTTTTGACATTTCAAACATACAAGGCAGCGATAACGTAGCAAGCCTCGTTGTTTTTGAGAACGGTTTAGCAAAAAAATCAGACTACAGGACTTTTAAGATCAAAGGTGTGGAAGGCGTTCCCAACGATTTCGCTTCGATGAAAGAAGTCGTCGGCAGACGCTTCAAGCGCCTCTTAGAAGAAGGAAAAAAATTACCGGATCTGACTATTATTGATGGCGGCAAAGGTCAGCTAAACGCCGCGCTTGAAGCTCTAGCCGAATTGCAAATCAACGATTTGAATATTATCGGATTAGCAAAAAAACAAGAGGAAGTATACAAGCCGCATCAATCAACACCCTATCTTCTGGCACGCAGAAGCGAGGCGTTGCACTTATTGCAAAGAGTACGGGACGAAGCCCATCGTTTTGCCATTACATTTCATCGAAAACGACGCGCCAAGCGTTCTTTAGCCTCAGGATTTGATCAACTGCCCGGAGTTGGCAACCAGCGGCGCAAAATTTTGCTTACACATTTCGGCACTTTTGAAAGCTTGAAAAAAGCATCGGTGGATGAGATAAGATTGGTGCCGGGAATTTCGGATAAAATCGCAAACAGCATTTATATGCACTTACACCCAGATACTCCCGCCGACGAAGATCCAAACGATATACAAGGAAAAGAGTAAAATTCATGTTGGAATTTTTTCGCAAGCATTACAAGATAATGGTTTGGATAATGCTCGGTACTTTTTTACTATCGCTGCTACCATCCTTGTTTTTAGGTCAGTGAGCGAGAGCAAAGGCTTATTTTGCGCTTCTAATTTATGCAAGATCTCAGCTTGGTCATTCCAATTTAGGAAAATATGCCCATCCCCAATTAAAATCCATTCTTTTCTTTTTTGTTCTTTTCGGTTCTTTTCGAAAAAATTGGAAACACTTTTGCAACCAATATGGCATCAGCCCTTCGGCATCTCTCAATTCTTGTCTTTGAACTCGATCAAGTCTGTTTGTTGCTTGGCTGATTGTTTCTGGCAGACAAGCCTTTTTACCGTGATGCCATAGCGCTCGCAAAACAGCATTTACAGCGTCATCTTTTAGCCCTAGCTTACGAGGGCTGGTGCCGATCAGTTTGATAATAATTTTGCCAAAGCGAAACGAGCTTGTACGTCCATTCGTAGCATAAGCTACTTCCGATACATTCGGCTCGGCATCACCATGGCTGCTGTCCTTGCTCTTGCTTGAATTGCCATTACTCAAGCCTAAATCTCTGGCTGCCTGGAGACCACTTGTAACAATACATCGCCCAAAAGCCTCGGCCTTAGCTTTTGCAACTTCAAACGCCGAGGGTATTGCCGCATCCTTTTTAATGAACAGACCACGCGCCACTCGGATAATAATGCCAGCATTGACCAAACGCCAAAGAGTTTGATCAACAGCCGGTCTTGGCCCATAAGATAAGAAATCGCGAGTGGAAAACAGTTTATCATCGTCAATCTTTTCAATATGATTTTTGATCTTCGCCGCCGTCCACATTTTTATTTTCCTACCTGTAAGAAATTCCGAGGTTTTTCTAATAGATAGAACGAGGAAATAAAACAAAAAGTTCAACTCCTCGAAGATTTCAGCTGTAAGCAAACCGCTATTTGTTAAAGAAGAGCCAGGCTACCCGCTCCTTTCATTTTCCTTCCGTAAGCAAAAACGCGGTTTTTCTTACAGGTAGTAATTTTTTTGAGGGGGCGGGCGACGAAGAACATTTTTGAGAATTTTAGTTGTAGCGGCTATAGTCAAACCATCATTAAAGTCGAGTAAGCTTATATTATTGATGGAAGGCTAGTACATGAATACAAAGAGTCTACAAATACCTCTAGCAGAAAAAATGCGGCCGCAAACTCTTAATGAGTTGGTCGGGCAAGAGGCATTGTTGTCGCCAAACGGTTTACTCAGACAAATGATTGAAGCCGACGAGCTTAGATCGTTCATTCTTTGGGGGCCCCCTGGCGTAGGCAAAACTACGCTAGCGCGCATGATCACTAGTCAAACCAAAAGTAAATGGATCTCCTTTTCGGCAGTTACCTCCGGAATCAAAGAGATCAAGGGCGTAATGGCCGAAGCTGATGCCCATTTTAATTTCGGCGGACAGAGAACCGTTCTGTTTGTTGATGAGATTCATCGCTTCAATAAAGCCCAACAAGACGCTTTTTTACCCTACGTGGAAAGCGGCACAATCTTATTGATTGGCGCCACCACAGAGAACCCCTCCTTCGAATTAAATTCAGCTCTGCTCTCACGCTTAAAAGTTTTCGTGCTCAAAGAATTATCGATTGACGACGTAACTTCTATCTTAAAGAGAGCGCTCACAGACGAGGAGCGAGGATTAGGCAAACTGAAGCTCTCTATTGACGACGATCAATTACGACTTCTCGCAACCTATTCAACAGGTGACGCCAGAACCGCTCTTAACAGTCTTGAGCTTTTAGGCGGCATCATGAAACGTAAGGGGATAACCCTAGCCAGCGAAGACGATATTCGCAATGCCGTTCAACAGACCATCTTAAAATACGACAAAACAGGAGAGAACCATTACAACCTTATTTCCGCCCTGCATAAATCCTTACGCAATTCGGATGCGGACGCCAGCCTTTATTGGCTTGCACGTATGTTAGAGGCCGGAGAAGATCCTTTATACATAGCCAGAAGGCTTGTTCGTTTCGCTTCAGAAGATATAGGGCTAGCGCATCCTCAAGCTTTGGAGCAAACAGTAGCAGCGATGAATGCGGTTAACTTAATCGGCATGCCCGAAGGAAAGCTAGCATTGGCTCAGGTCACCGTACTTTTAGCTTACTGTCCAAAATCAAACGCAGTTTATTCAGCTTATAACGCCGCGGCTCATGATGCGCTAAATACTCTCCAACAACCAGTTCCTTTTCATTTGCGCAATGCACCAACAGATCTGATGAAAGAAATCGGTTATGCCAAAGGATATAAATACGCTCACGATTATGTTGGCGCCACAACAGATATGCAATGCTTGCCCGATGATTTGAAGAACGCAAAATATTTCGAGCCAACAGATCGTGGATTCGAAGGCAAGATCAAGAATCAAAAAGAAGAGAACAGGCTTCGTAACAAAAAAGAGAATTAAGAGAAACAAGAGCCGACTGGATATCTCCTGTCGGCTCTTAGAAATAACTCACCAATCGGCTGATTGCCTGTCATCTACAAGTC
Organism: Candidatus Obscuribacterales bacterium; assembly: GCA_019750335.1. Lineage (GTDB taxonomy): Bacteria > Cyanobacteriota > Vampirovibrionia > Obscuribacterales > Obscuribacteraceae > JAIEPM01. Next base: position 190,003 of record JAIEOQ010000004.1, on the reverse strand, counting down.
GTAGAACCGGCAACTTAGCGAACAAAGAAGCAGTGCCACCATCGACGCGACTTGAGTTTTTCCACTTCACTCTTAGATTCAGCAAGCAGCTTGGACAAGCGTGAATTTTCGATTTCGTTAACTATAACGAGATCTTCCAGATAATCTCTCTCCTTCTTTAGCTTCGAAAGAGCGGTCATCAATTGCTTCCGCTCTTCTTCAGCTTCTTCCCTGTACCAGGTCATGGATTCCAGCTGGCTAACTTTTTCTTCAAGCTCAGGAATGCGTTGCAAAGAATAATACTGGCCAAGCATGATTTGGCGCAGCATAGTAATTTCTTCGAGCTTTTCGACAAGGGAATTTTGTAGAGCCATAGCGCGGCGTTGCAGATAAGTTACTTCGTCTACATGCTTGCTTTTAGCTTGTAAATCAGCGTTCCGGTGAATGATGTTCAAGATTTGACGTTTGACACGTTGATCTCTTGCTTTTCTTGCTCGGCCATCTAGGCCTTCTGCCACCATCTCCGATGCCCATTCAAAAAGATCATCCAATCCTTGAACGGTTACAGATTCCTCATGAATCCCGGAGTTAGCGACTCCTGACTTATCTTCTGAAAATTGTGCTCTCTGGCTTTCCACGGCGAGTTCCTTTCTGACCGATATAATACCGGCAAGTGGCGATTTTCACAAACATTTTCTTGCAAAATTTTGCACCACCGGAGGTGAAAGTCCCAAGATCCGCTACCAGCGATCGTGTCACCGCTTTTGGTGCATGTCAATAGCGCGAATTATTTCTACATCAATCCCACTGATGGAACCCGGAATTTCCGCTTGAAATCCGCGGCGCTGAAATTTGTTTGATTTAGAGACAATAAAAGCAAAAGGTTTTGCTAAAAACTAAGAACAGAAACGGAACTTTTTCTGTCCGTAATTGTATGTTGTATTGTCCCTATGGAAGATCACTAAAACAGAAGCGCTTCGTCCTTGGCGAAATTTCGTCCCTAGCAAAGATTAGTCTCTGGCGAAATTCCGTCCCCGGCGAAGTTTAGTCCCTAGCAAAATTTCATCGCCGGCGAAGATTTATCCGTGACAAAGCATCATCGTTGATAAAGAAAAGGAACTGAAAATGCAACACATAAATCATTTCAGCACCAGAGGAGCAATTGTCATCGCCTGCTTCTCAATTACGCTCATCACCCTGCTTAGCGGACATTCGGCATTAGCCTTTCGCGATGCTAAAGCCTTTCCCAATCCCCAAACTTTGCCAGATCAGAAATACCTAATCCAAGTCGACAATATGGAACGAGAATATTATGTGCACTTGCCTCCTTCCTACGACAGGGAAAATCCAATTCCTTTAGTTTTGAACTTTCACGGCGGCGGCGGACAAGCTTCCGGAGTAAACACCCTGACCGGAATGAATCGTTGCGCCGATCGAAACGGCTTCATGGTTGTCTATCCCGGAGGTATAGATAAACATTGGCAAGATGGACGAAAAATAAATCTGAAAGTCGGAGTTGACGATACAAAATTTGTTCGCCAGCTCATCGATTATCTATTAAAAAACTTCAAGGTGGATCCACAACAAATTTACGCCTGCGGAATTTCCAACGGCGGTTTTTTTAGCCAACGTCTAGCTTACGATTTGAACGACAAATTGGCTGCTGTCGGCTCCGTAGCAGCCAACACAAGCGAGGCACTGGCCGCTTTTCCTCCTCCGACCAACCCCTTACCGATTGTTTTTATTTTGGGTACGGATGATCCTTTAGTTCCTTGGCAAGGAGGACAAGTGACACTACCCTGGTTGCACGGTGCCAGTAAAAATAGAGGAGCCGTCCTGTCAGCAAGCGACACAATAAACCACTGGCTCACTTTGAACAAATGCTCGAAAAGAGCTGAAATCAAAGCTTTACCCGACCGGTCTCCAAACGATGGCACCAGCGTAACCAAATATTTTTACCCGGCCTCTGCCGAGGGCGCCGACGTTCTTTTATATAAAGTTCTTGCTGGCGGTCATTGCTGGCCGGGTGGATTGCAATATCTTCCAGCCAGGGTAATCGGCAAAACCAATAGAGACGTAAACGCCAATGACTTGCTCTGGCAATTCTTTAAGCAGCACCGTAAAACAAGCGTTACCAAAGATATTCAAGCAAAAAGTACTAAATAATATTTAGAGAGTGGGAAAAACCGCATTGAATTGCGTATAAACACCAACGACAACGCCCCCTGAAAGCTCTACTTTATGTGTTGCTAAAAGTGTAATCAAATGCACTGCCCAAGAACACATAAAGAGACCAAATGAGCAACCGGCTTAAACTTGCATCTCTACTGCTGACAGCATTATTTGCTGGCTCTAGCTGTCTTGCCGTAAAAGCTCAATATAACTATGCCGGCGCTTCGACAACAAGCTTAAGGACACCGCTTATTAATGGTGCAACTTCAGCTTATCCGAACGTTCAGGCAGCACAAGGTCAAGCACCGGCAATGGGCGATGGCTCTTTACCGGCTCCCGTCGTTCCTGGTCATCTCGGTCCGCCCACTCTGCTGCCATCGGTAAATCATACAGATGGTGGTATTAGCGGCGGCTCCTACAATACTTATCTAAATCCGGCTTCGGTAGCTATGCCCGGGCAACTTGGTCCAAGCATGTACGCACCGCCCTCCCCGTCCACTCCAGGCTGGGCACCGGGTATCGTCCACGGACCAAGAGACTTTTATCCGCCGCCAGTTACAGTAACCAATGTAATGCCCGGTGGTGGACTGGCCGGCTATGCTCCCACCTCCCGCTGGGGCGGACAAACAAGCACCGATTTTGGCCGCTATAAATATCGCGGCACACGCAGCTTCGACTTTGGTCAAGGAATGTACGGACAAACCGCTCAAGACGGTCCCCAACAAACTTTTCCCAACGCTGTTCCCACTCAAGACCAATACGGTAACCGCATGTCGCCCAAAAACGGCATGGGTGTTATGACTATCGCGCCATTTTAGTTAGTAAACCAGGCTCTTAGGAGGCCGGAAAAATGCTTCTCAAAAAAGTAAGTCTAATTGCAATTACCCTTGGCATAAGCTGCGGTCAAGCTGCTTTTGCTCAACAGGTAAGTGGTTTACGTAACCCGCTTATCAGCGGCAGCTCTTACAGCGCACCGTTTATTCCGGCACCGCCAGGACAAGTACCGGCATTCGGCGACGGTTCCGTGCCCGGCATGGTCAATCCCGGTCATTTGGGTCCCTCAACTTTGCTTCCTTCGGTAAATCATACCGATGGTGGTATTAGCGGCGGCTCTTACAACACTTATCTAAATCCGGCTTCGGTAGCTATGCCTGGACAACTTGGTCCTAGCATGTACGCACCACCTTCTCCATCCACACCAGGTTGGGCACCAGGTAGCTTGCAAGCACCGGCAGGCTCATTCAATCCGGCCATTCAATCAGGCGTTCTACCCGGCGGCGGCTTACCCGGAACCGGCGGTTATTACACAACCATTCCTAACGTGCGCCGCAGCGGACAACAAACAAGACAATATGAATTGCGCGGACGGCGCAGTGTCTTAGGCGGTTTCCAGGGCGACGGCAGCCAAGATCAAGTTGAGCTACTCGGACCGATGGCCGGCTATGGCGTCCCTTACGGCGTAGCTACAGGCAACGGACCACGCAATAGCTCGATCGACCTCGGCGGCGGTAGACGCTATAGCGGCATGGGCGGTAACGCTATCTCCACCGGCTCAAGTATCCAAGATTTTGGCACCAGTGCTATGCGTTATAACGGCATCGGCGCTTTAAACGCCAGACAATCCACCGAATTTGGACAAGGGATGCGACGCATTCCTATATATAGCAACAAAACCACCGATTTCGGTTTCCCCTACACCCAGTTCCACCCGGCTAACGTCAACGGGCAAAAGACCGGACAAATGATGGCACCGACAGCGGTAATCACCAATTTTTAATCCGTTTAATAATTCCATGGGAATCTTCCCACCGCCATGGGAATATCCCGGATTCCCTCTGGCTTCCATAGATCGTAATATTCCAGCACGTTGATTGAACAAAACAACAACGCATCCGAAGCATCAAGTAAAAAGCAATGAAAAGAAAGCTACACCTCCTAATATCCTGCTCGCTACTCCTCACCCAAACCGGTGCGGTGTGCGCGCAAGGAATATCCGTCGAATCCGTCGACGATTCATTGCTGCCCCCGGAAGTTGTGCCGCTTGACCCAAGCTACGCCAATGCTATGAGCCTCAATCAAGCTCAAAATCGGCAAGCAGGTTTGACCGGCGCAGATACAAGTGCCGGATTTAGCATGAATAATGCTGCTCCGTCTCAACAAATGCGCAACATGCCCGCCCAGCAATTTTATCCAACGGCTAACAACCAGATGGCCAACCAAATGGGCAATGGACAAATGGCTCGCAGTCCAATGGCTATGGGCAACCAGATGCCGATGAACAATCAAATGGTCAGCCACAATCAAATGCCGATCATGGCAAACAACCAAGCCCAATCAGGTCGCGTTGCTCAAACTTTGGCCAGCGCTCCAAAAGCTCAACCGAAGCAAAAAAATACGCACCGCGGTTTTTCCAACGCTCTTAACTATGCCACCGCCTTCGGCGCTGGTGCAATCATGTCCGGCTTCCTCATTCGTCCGAACAGCCCTTGGTTGGGAGCTGGTATGTACGGTTTACGCTACGGTTCAAGGTTCTAAATCATGAAAAGCAGATTCTTCAACTTATCAATTTTGGCAGCAATGACCTTAGCCGTCGTTTCCTCTCAAGCCGTGTCCGCCCAAGAACAACGCGGCGCCAGATTCAATTTCGCTCCGAACGTTTGGAAGAACGAAGAGCCGAGAATTCCTCAAAGTCGTTATATGCCAGCACCGGTTCATGCCGTCAAGCATGGTTCCATGCCCCAAAGCTCAAGCTTCCTTCTTGATCCGAACATGATGCCCGAACAACCGAAACCGGTTGTTGCAGCAGCTCCTGTTATGCAAGTCACACCTCAAGTTTTTGTTCCGAAAACCAATTATCAAATGCCGGCACCGAAATCAAACTATCAACCTGCTTTCGGCAAGCCGTTATCTGCCACACCGTTGGCTATGGCACCAATGCCAGTAAAGCCAGCCGCTCCAGCAGCAACAGCAACCAAACATGCACCGGTTCATGTTGCTAGAAATGTATCCGCCAGACTACGCCATCCTGTAACTGCTCACACTGGCGTAACTGGCAAGCTGCTCACCCGTCCGCACGCAATCGGACAGCAAGCAGCCCCTGTTGCCGCTAGCTACGGCAAGAACTTCGGTTACGCACCGGGCGGCTACCTGCCTGCTCAAAGCGGATCCGGCACATCAACCAGACAAGAAGTCACCGGTAAGTTACTCCATTAATTCATATTCCTTACTCTTTCGTTCTATCACTCACACACAGATCCCCGTCAGGAGGTTCACAATAATGGTAACCAAATTCACATCCCTCAAGAAGAAATTAAAATCTTCACGAGCTATCAAGGTTGCCGCTCGCGTGGGTTTTCTCCTGGCTCCTCAACTCGTCCTCATGGCTTTTGGAGCTTACGATCAAGTAGCTCATGCCCAAGGTCTAGTCGGTGCGCCAGTCGACCCTCGCTTCGGACAATCAAATGAAGTCGGTCAATTGGCAGACTACGGCTACGATAACGCCAGAGACATCTCGCGTGTTGTCACCGCCTTGTCTACAATTCCTTCCTCGCTTGCCGGCATGAAAATTGCTTTCGGTCAACGCGACGGCGGTGAATCGGCAATGAACGTCGCTAAAGGTCTCGGTGTAGGATTCGGCGGACCAACCGCTGTTCACCTTATCGGTACCTTCGCCATCAACAACTTCGGTGGCTTAGGCGGCGGTCTCTAAACAAAGCTTAGACCGGGTCGGCAGGTATTTCACTTGCCGACCCGCCTCTAAATGCGGTTTTCCCCACTGCAATCCGAAAAGCATTCGCTTACAATTCAGCTCTAAGAAAGCATTCAGGATACTCCCGTGACAGACAAGAGAACAGCAAAAAAGAACCGCATTAGCTGTGCGCTCATAGCGTTCCTGCTCTGTCTCGTCCCTCAACTTACTACGATTGCCGCACTTGCTCAAACCGTTCCTTCACCGCCAGGCAGCCAAGCTACAGGCGAACAAGGTCCCCAAGGCGCGGCCAGACAAACAGAAGCAACTGCTAAAAAACGCTATTACGATTCACGCGGACAAATGTATCAGGTTCCGCCGGCGACAACACAGAACGACAAAAATATCGATGTTGACGTCAAAAAAATCATAACCGGCGTTCCGGATGCTCCGCTTGTTTTCCAAGCCGCCGAACAAGGTCAAGACCAAATTATTCGCCGGGCAGCCAACAACGCCATGAACGACCGAGGCAATGTCTATAATGACACCTATCTCGGCTTACACCAGTGGTTCAAAGACGATCTGGTCGGCAATCTTTTCACCAACATCGGTCAGCTGATCGGCAAATGGATGAGCGAAATCATCGACGGCTGGATTGCCGATACCGCTCAGTTTCTTGGTCGTTTTTTACGTGTTTTCGTACTCAATCCGAATATCGCCACAAACGGTTTGAACGGCAGTACAGATGACGGCATCTCCCGATATGTCCGTCAGGGCGCCGACATCATGTACGGCATCGCCATCGATTTACTGCTTTTGCTGTTTATTCTTTGTATTTGGAAATTCTGGGCTGAAGCCGCCTGGCGCGGCGCCGGCAATTTGATGGCTCCGGTTGGCAGATTGATTTTCACCTCCGGCTTAATGCTTGCCTGGCCGACTCTTTATGCTTTTGAAATTCAAATCACAAACGAAATGATCAAAGAGATTTATTTCAACTCTTCGGATCAAGTTTTGATGTTGGAATATGCACTGTCCTCAGCCGTCAAAGGTGGCGTTATTGCCGCCGGTGCCGGTGCCACAGCCGTTTTTGCCCCAATTATGGCTAATATGGCATTGCCCGGAGCCGGCGCTTTCGTAGGCAGCTCCTTTTATTTTGCCTCATTGATGATTTTCATCATTCTTGGCGGCATGTTAATCGCCGAACTTATTTATATATTGGTGCTGAAAGCAATCCAAACCGCTCTGCTTACCGCTCAATATATGTTCGCGCCAATCTTTTTGGTCTTTTTCGCCATTCCTGACACAGAAAACATCGCTACCGGCTTCGTTCGTTCTTTTGTCGAAACCAGTCTTTGGACATTCGTCTGGGTCGGTCTTTTGAAAGTAATGGTGATTATTCTTTTCTCCGACTTCAACCCTTGGGGCAAAATCCTAATTTCAGTCGGCGTTCTCCAACTGATGATTCAAGTGCCTTCTTTCTTGGCTCGCGCTCAGATAAGCCCAATGTCCGACTTCATTACAGCCGGCTTGATTACAGGCGGCGCTTTAAAAATGCTTGGCGGTCTTGGCGGTGCACTCACCTCCGCCGTAGACAAAGGTGTCGGTTGGTACACCAATGATCGTTTTGCTGACCGTGGTTTGCAAATGCATAAAACTACGGCGATGAACGGCTTGCCTACGCAAAATGCTAATCCGCAGCAATTGCAAGCGCTCAATCAAGTGAACGATGATGCAGCAAGAAACGCTCTGACACAGCAAGTACAAAATCCAGGCTTGGCACCGCCAGTCCGTACACCGGGCGGAGCAGCTATTCCCGGAACCACAGGTGGACCGGCAAACCCAGCGCTAAATCCGCCGGGAGTAACGACTCCCGGTGCCACTGCTGCCGGAACTCAGGCTGGAGCGACAACCCCTACCGGCAATACACCGCCGACCAATCCGGCAACGAACGCCACAGCTCAAGCCAATACCGCAGCGCCCACCGCTCCTAATCCAACAACCGGCGCCGTACCGCCTACACTACCGGTTACTCCAGGAACAGTAGCGGCAGTTGCCGGGGCGGCAGCTACCACTTTAGCTAATGCACAAACCGCTGGACTGACACAACCGGCGACGCAACAATATAAACCGCCAACTTCCAGTATTCAAAACTGGCAATCAACTTATTTAGGCAACGTACCGGCCAGACAAATGGTCGGCAGCGTCATCGCTTGCGAAACCGGCGTCATGTTTGACGAGAATGGTACAAGCTTAGTCGGCTCGACTAACGGCACCAGCGAAATCCGCTTACGCAAAGGCGCTACTGGCACCGAAATGGCCCATGCCATTTATTCTGCCGGTTATGCCAATGAAATAGCCCATAACGATAAGGCTCGTGATGCTGCTCGCCAATCGGTAATCGAAGCCGGAATGAATCGCCCTCAAGGCATGATGGAATCCATGGCCGCCAACTGGTTGAGCAATACCGGTGGCAGCTGGAACCGTACAGCCATGGCCAAACAACGCTTCCAGCAGTCGATGTACGAACAAGCAGCACTCGGTGCTCAAGCTTATCTAAGCAACGACAACGATCACCCGAACAAAAACGCTTACACCAATTATTTGCAAAATAAATACGGCGAATGGAATTCAATGAAGGATGCCATGGCCGAGCATATAATTAACAACCCGAACTCTTCCGAATCGGCTTGGAATATCAACCGTAAAGCCGGTTTTGAAAGCTGTGTTCAAACAGGCTTAGCAATCGGTACCGATACTATCGGCGCTATGCAAAACTTCGAAGTGCAGAAGCTCCATCCTTTCCGCCGGAAGGAAGCCGCACTAGCCGCCCTTGCTTATACAGCCGCCGCTGTCAACGCTCAATATCCGGGCAACTCGGATGAAGCAAAACAAGTAAGATCTCTTGCTCACGCTGAAGCAGCACGTAATTTGCCTGCCGACGACGTCAACAAAGCTCTGGCCATTTATCAAACTTCCGGTCAAGCCGATCTTAATCCGACTGTTATGGGTGCTGTCGGCGATCTTTCAGCCGCCACCGTAAGCCCGCATAATATTTCTTATGCCAGCATGCTTACAGCAGCACCCCATGTCGCTCGCCAAATGGGACGAGTTTCGCAAACATATGCCGGCGGTTCAGCCAGTATCGCTGACTTGCAACAACATATCGTACCGGCGCAAGGTGAAACCCAAGCCCAAGCCATGCAACAAGTCATACAAGTAACCAGCCAAGCTTTACGCGCTATTCATGGGAACGGCATACCAATCCAAACAGTGATGAACAACGAAGTAGCACCGGACCTGTTTGAATTCCTTAAAGCAGATATTGGCAATGCTGCTTCCCCGCAAGCGCAAAGAAAAATGCGCGTAGCCTCCACTGTCATGAAGACCCCGGGATTAAACAACAACTTGGAGACTTATAATGCCACTTTGGAATATGTAAACAGCGGCGGTCCGCGTCCTGATGCGGATCATATAAATGGCGCCATAGTTCGTATCAATGAAAGCCGCTCCAGCGGACAAAGTATTGCTCATTTAAATCATGTAGTTGAGATTGATTTAGCTAACCAAGCAGCTGGACAAGCCTCTCTGCCGCTTGACCAAGTAAACCAAATAGCCGAGGCCTATGCTCACGGACAAGCAAGAGACTACAACCAGGCTCCGGCAATCGGTAAATTAATCAGCCACGGTCAGCAACCGAGCCGACGAAATATTCAATTCATGGTCGAAACCATGCAAGACAATGGCGGTCAGGCCAACATGGATCATTTCAATGCTCTTGTACGTATCAGCGAAAGTACACGAGACGCATCCGGTGCTGCCGGAGTATTCGAAGTAATGGCCCGTGAAGAACTACGCGATCGCGGTGTCGATCCAAGCCAACTTAATGTCAACCAAATGATCGGTGAGTTAGCTAACCACAATGTCACGGCTAACGATATGGCTTCCAAAGTAGCTCATATTCAAAGATCCGGTGGTTTCTCTGCAGCACAAATGCAAGATCCGCAAATAGTCAGTGTTGTGCTCGATCAATATGATTCAGCTTCGCCGCAACAGATGCAAGCGATCAACGTAGTCAGCCATATGATGGGCTCAAGCTCTATTAGCAACGGCTCCGGCTATGTCGAGGTAATGACTGAATTCCTCGGCAACAGCAAGCCGGGCTCCATGCGTAACGTCAATGGCGACACTATTTTAGCCGCCAAAGCACTGAACGATGCAATGAGCACTTATCAACCGGATCCGGCGGATCAAGCTGATTTCAACAATATCAAAATCAACAGCTTCACTGTCGGCATGACTATGCGCGATCCAGCTTGGCAAAACGATCATCAACAAACAAGCGGCAAAGCTTTGATTGACGCAATCCTCGACGCCAATCGCAACCGCAATCGCAATAACAATAATCCTTAAGGCATGGGAAGATCCCCAATTTACCTGGCGAGAGTAAGCCTTTATCATCTAAAAATCGTGTATAAGCTCCGGTAAAAAAATATGTCCGAACGCAATATATCTGGATTCATTTTTAAAGACTACGCAGCAGTTTGCCCGGAGTGCAAAGGCGTATCTTTTACTGAGCGCTTAATCGACATGCCGCTTATCAGCTCCGAGGATCGAGTTGAAGCCGATCTGCACCGGGTTTATCCTGATGCGCGCATAAGAGCAAGTTTGCTTGGACATTGTCCGGTTTGCAACCATTGTTCTTGGTTGCAAGATTTTGCGCTTATGGAAGTTGTTCAAGAATCAACTCAAGCCGAAAGCTCAATTGCGCCAAGCAAAAAATTTGCTCTGGCAGTAAAAAGCGCTCGCGCTAAAAACATACACCCCTTGGATATTGCCTACTTAGCAATCAACGGTTTGTGGTGCGCTCGTGAAGCGGGCGAATCAGACGAGCTCTGGCTTGAGCTTGCTGCTTACGAACATCATAAAGGGATGAAAGAGCATACTGCACCACCGGAAAAAGATGGCTTCAGTCATTTAATGATGGGCGAGCTTTGGCGGCAGCTCAAACAGTTTGAGGCAGCAAGTGAAGAGTTTAAGCTAGCTCTGCTTGACGCCAATATTCCACGAGAGATTCCGCAGCATCAACTAATTTTATGTCAAAAGCAAGATTTTTCGCCGACAGCGCTGCCGGCATATTTGATAAACGATCTTTATCCGGTAAGCAGCTACAACGAAGCAAACGGAATAAAACAAAACATTCAAGAAGATGAGTTTGCACCACCGGTCAGGCGCCCAAGCCAGAACATTAGTCCGGTCGCTCCCACAGCTGAGCTTGATGAGCTTGCAAACGGCAACGATAACGACGATGTGTCGAACCAGATTCCGGAAATTTTGCCTGAAACACAAGCCGAGCCGGTCGAATCAGAAGAAGATTTAGCTTTAGCTTTTAGCGCTAAAAATGAATCTTTGCCCGAGTTCAATATTGACGATCCGGCAGCAGCCATCTTAAACGAAGCCGAAGTGGTAAACGATCGCTCCGACGTTATCGCCCGGGTAGAAAACTATCTTTCATTTTCGCGTCAGGTTTATAAACGCAACTGGCTGAAAGGCTTTCATTAAAGTTTGCCGGGTTTCGTATTTTTCCCATAAGCAGGGGAGAATCCCCAATTTACCCGCAAGTAAAGAAGACCTAATCTAATGTCATGCCTGAGCAAGGCATGGAGTCGGGTCTAATTTACGCCTTTAAGAACAATGGAAGACATCACCCCTCTAAATTTGGAAGATCAACCTAAGCTTTTCGGCTTACGTTACGACCAGCTGATTGCTGTTCTAGCTTCTTTGATCCTTTCCACTCAGCTTTATTCTTGGCTAAGTCCAATGCCGATTGGCGGCGGGCATGATCTACGTCTTGATATTTCAGTGGTCGTTTTTCTTGCCGGACCGATTTATTCCCTGTTTACTCTAAACAATAGCGCCGGTCATTGGGAAAACGTAATTGGTCATTACTTCTCCTCACAAGTTTATATACCTGGACCGGACCCTAATCCGACCAGATTTTTGCTCGACGAAACTTTAGTTGAATTCAGCGAGTAAGGTAACAATGGTAAGCTCAATCTCCAGATCTAAACTTAAAAACGGATTCGTCAACAGCTTGGTCAATCGTGTCAAGCCGCAAAGCGATATTCCGATTAGTTTATCCAAACTACCGCCAAACCCCGTACCGCGAGCCAACAGCTCGGCCGGTGGTCTGGCACCAATCTGGGATCTTTTTCAAGACGACACTTCCGGCTTGGGCGTCATTATCCTCAAGGACGGCAGCTATCGTTGCTGCTTCGAGCTTGACGGTGTCCATGTCAGCGGTTTTGACGAAGTTCGCCTTGGTTCATTGATGAATCAATTCACCGGCTTCATCAACAGCATCGATACTTCGGTGCAACTGACTATTGTTTGTCATAACGTCAGCAAAAGAGATTATTTTCTCCGCCATCCTGTCGAAGTTAAACAGAATGACGAATTCCTAAAGTATGTTGCCAAAAGCGTCGAGAATGACGAATCATTCCTGCTCTCCAAAAACTTCATACCTGAGCTTAAGTTCTATGTCAGCTTCTGCTATCGCCCTCCCCGCGAGAAAAAAGCAAAGCGGAATTTGCTTGAAGAAACAGTCAACCACATTCTTGACGTATTCCAAAATCAAGCGGCTCGTCAAACAGTAAACAGCCACACAAAGAACGTTCAGACTCTGATTCAGCGCGCTCAAGGTCACGTTTCACAGCTTGGAAGCTGCGGTATGACCTCACGTGCAGTCTCGGCGTCGGAATATTTCCGCATGCTTTTCAAAAATTTCAACCCGACTTTTTCGGATCAGTTCAGCGAACTTATCCCTGAGCCGGTCAGACCACACACCGCACCGATGCCCGGCAATATTCGTCGCGTGTTTCCGGATATGGAACCAGCCAGCATTCGTCAACAATTAACCGAATCAACTTATGATTTTTCCCGTTCGGATTACGGCATCATCAGCGACATTACAGATGAGAATACTGAAAACGAAGCCAAAGCTAAGTTCATACGCACTCTCTACATGAGCCGCCTACCAGAACGCACTGCCCCTCTCTGGCTTTTGCCCTTGATTCGTTTGAACTGCGAATGGCGCATGAACATCTTTGCCCACAAACTAGATAAAGATCTTTTCCGTAAAAACATGCAGCGTAAACAGTCACAAGCAACTGCCAACACCTACCAAGGAATTATGGGACAACGCTCTGCACCCAACCAGGAAGAAGCGGAGAAAGCTCAAGAAGCTGCTCGTATCGGCTCTGAACTTTACACTTCAAACCTGGAAGTATTCAACTATTCAATTTATTTTTCGCTTGCAGCCGACAATCTGGAAGATCTCAATCGCAACACTGAAATGATGCGTTCGGCAGCTCCGCAATGCCGTGGGGCCCGTTTTGTTGTCGGTCATTACGAACAAAAGCAGCTATTTCTTTCGAGCATGCCTGGATTGGGCGTTGATTTTACAAGACGCGGCAAAGCTGTGCGTACCCCCACGGTACGTAATTCCTTCCCCTTCGTTCACGCCAAGCTTGGCTCCGATGACGGTGATTGGATCGGTTTTTCCAAAGAAACGTTGGAACCGGTTTTTCTCAACCCCTATGATGAAAAATTACCTAACGCACTTTGTATTGTTTTTGGTCAGCCTGGTGAAGGTAAATCCATGGTTGCCCAACAGATTGCACAGCTTAAGCTGCTTTCCGGCGCTAAAGCTGTGATTATCGACCGTTCGGGCAGCTACAAAATGCTCACCGAAGTTTATGACGATACAGCTTATATTCGCCTCGGTCCCGACGGCTCGGTTTGCATCAACCTTTATGATCTGCCCCTTTCCGGTCCGGACGATAAACCGATTGACCCGGCTAATCCGCCTGAATCACATATCATCAAGCTTTTGAACTTCCATTCGGTAATGCTTGGCGAACGCGGCGAACAGTCCATGAACAAGGAAGAAAAGCCGGTTTTGATGCAAGGCATCCAAGCCATTTATAAATCTTGTGCTGCTCAGGGTCGCATTCCGGTCGAGTCGGATCTGGTCGCCTGGCTGCAAGAAGAAGCTAAAGCCCACAAAGGCAGCCGTCGCGGAGACGTAAGCGAAGACTTAGCCAACCGTCTCAGTCTCTACTGCCGCGGTGCAATCTTCGGCAAGCTTTTCGACGGCGAAACTTCAATCCCGATGGACGCTCAACTTTTGGTATTCGATACTGCCGATATCTCTCACGATAAAACATTAGAAGCTGTAGTCACGCTCTTTATTTCAGACTTCGTACTGCGCCGTGCCGCTCAACATAAGAAAGAGCAGATGGCTAAAGGCAAGCCGGCACGTTTTGTATTCTGCATAGACGAGTTGTGGCGCCTGCTCCGTTATGAAGGCGGCAAGTCCCTTGTGGAAGACGCCTCCCGTACAAGCCGACACTTAGGTCTTTTGTTTATCGGTATCTCCCAAGAATTGGGCGACTTGCTGCGCGACGACAGAGCGCGCAACCTGGCAAGCAATAGCGCCATTAAAATCATTCTCGGCAACGACCCGAGCAACTTTGACTTAATCAAAGAAGCTTGCGGTTTAACCGCGAACGAAATGTCCTCCATCGGTCATTTGACAAGAAAAAATCGCGAATATTCGGAAGCTTTTCTTGTTTATCACAAAATGAGCCGCGGTGTGGTCAAACTAATCGTTCCTCGTTTCATGTATTGGGTAGCCACTACAGAGCCGAACAACGATCAACCGATGCGTTCGCGCATGATCGAGCTTTGCAAAGGCGATATTCGCTGGGCTTGCCATTTGTTATCCCAAGGCGTCACTCCGGAAACTTTCCGTGAAGAATGGCTCCGTGTCAGTTAAGGTATGAACCATGTTTGATTATCAAGCCGGTGAAAAATACAAATTAACGCTGATCATGGTAGCTATTGCCGGGCTTTTGGCTGGCATGTTCTTTACCGTCTTGCTCATGCCGACAGAACCGCCCCAAGCGAAACATCGTCAAAATCAAAGACATATGAGCGACCCGGATATCACCGGGCAAGCCCGCGGACCGGGCAGCGCTGCCGCTCCGGCTAACGGCAATATGGCCTATGCCACAGCTACGCCAAGCCAACCATTTAATGCAGTGGATCCGATGCAAGCTAAAACTCTAATTGACTCCTGGTTGCCTCTAGCTTGGGATTTAAGCGCCGGCACTGCCAAAGATTCACAAAATAAAGCTCTGGCTTATATGACACCGGAATGCGCGGCTTCTTACCGCAAAAATATTTGGACCGATACAATCGCCAGCCAAATCGAACAAACCGGTTTGCAAAGTTCTTTTACGCCGACTTCAGTTGATGTCGGAACGCTACAAGCTGACGGGTCCTTGGTTATCACCGTCAAAGGCAGCCAAGTTTTAGGTGTTTCCGGCAGAATTGGGAAAACCCGTGATGTCAAAGTTGAGTATTTGATCAAACAATTACCTGAAGGACTAAGAATAGCTGGAATTAGTGAAGCAGGGCGCAAATAATACGCCAAAGGACCAGGAGATAACCGGAAATGGGTTACAGAGCACAGATAGACGACCACGGACAAATAGCCCGGTACAAAGATACCGATACCGGGGAAGTGATTAGCGCCAAAGAATACGAGCGGCGAATCATGTCCCAACAGGGTGGTTATGTTGGTGCTGCTCCCGGCGCGCCGCTGCCGCAAATGTACGCCAATCAGCCGGCGGCTCCTGGCCAGATGATGCCAGCCGGAAACGGCTACAACAATGTAGCACCGTTGGCTCAACCACAACAAAGCTATCCGATGGCGACCAACCAGGCTTACGGTCAACAGCAGTCCATGCCGGCTCAAGCACCGGTACCGGTACCAGCCGAGAATTCAGGCAACCCGCTGATTCAACCGGGCGCGCAAATGCTTAATGGTGCTGCCGCTCCGGCGCAACAAGCACCAGCAGCTGAGGCTCCAGGTCAAGCTCAAGGTCAACAAGGCAAGACTTTACGCATGCTCGGCATTCCCGGACATAAAGCCGGCTCATCGGTCGGTTATAAAACCCACGGTTTCTTGGACGCCACTTCAATTGCCATTCTTTTGCCGACTTTGGTTCTTTTGGCTTTAATTATTGCTGCTGCTCACAAAAAGCGTTTATTCCCCTGGCAAACAATTAGAACTTTCAACCCGCCTTCCGGTTTAATGTCTCCTCGCGATTACGAACGATCATTCGTTTGTCCGCCTAACTTACGTCGTCACGGACGAATGGGTAAACGTAATCCGGACGCAGCCTGGACCGATGCCGACGGTATCGTCATTCCATTCGGCTTCTTGGCTCGTACTCACTTGCCGGTCACAATTCCTCTTGGTCGCCTGCCGAACAAAAACATGTTTATCGTAGCGCCATCCGGTTCCGGTAAAACAACTTTGATGCGTGCCGTGATGAAAGCCTTACTCGCTAAGCCTTGCGTCATGATTGCCCTGGAAGCTAAAGCTAACGATCCGAACTTGGACGAAAAGAAAGAAGGCTTCAAACATACAGTATTGCCTGAAGCAAAAGCTGCCGGATTTGACGCGCTTTATTTCAACCCGTTGGATATCGACTCCATTCATTGGAATCCGCTTGATCTTGATCCGACCAATTTTGCCTCATCCATCGTTCAAGACGTCAACTCATTGCCTCCGGAAGAGCAGCACTGGGCTGAGCGCGATCATGGTTATATCTCCGGTTTGACCAAGCTTCTCAAATGGGGCGCTGTCATGGTCGTCCGCGAAGACGAGAACGGTCAAGTCAGCGAAGTGCAAGCTTTGCCGCATAACCCATTCGGTTTAATGCGTCTGGTTAACAATCGCCGCAACATCGTTGAATCTTTGCGCAGACTGAAGAGTAACGCCGAAGTCGACCCGGCTGAATTGAACGAGCTTACTCTGATACTTTCATCAATTATCCGCACCGACACCGATTGGGATAAGAATATTCAAGGTGTACGCGGACGGTTGCGCATGTTCCGCAACGAAAGCGTTCTGCGCGTTACCGAAAAATCCAACGTCGATTTGCGTACAGCGATGCACCGCCCGACAGTGCTTATTTTCGGTGCTCCGGCAAGCTTAGGACCGGACGCTGAGTCGCTGGCCGCTTGTTTCGTTTATCAATTGCAACAAGCTTTACACACCAGATACGGTACTGCTTCGGTTCTGCCTTTGTTTGCCTTCTTCGATGAATACCAAACATTGAACATCGACTTAGCCGGACGACTGTCAGCCATCGTTCGCGGTGCCAACGGCGGTCTGGCTGTCATTCTGCAGAACATCAGCCAGATAGCGAAAAATACCGGCAGCAAAGATCCGGCCTCCGGCGGCGCCTCCGAATTGAAGACTTTGTTCTCCAACTGCGCCATCCGCGTTTGTTTGCACAACGCCGACGAATCCACAGCTAAATTCTTCTCTGATGAAGTTGGTAAGCATGCCGTAGTAGTGCCCGGTATTTCCGACCACTATGAGTCCAACGGTTTCGGTATCTTCCCAACCAGCTGGAATCGTATTCACTCGCAACAAGTCGTAGCTCGTGTCGACGCCGACTCAATCAAGAGAATGGAAAAGCATCATGCTCTTGTTTATCTCTCTCCGGCAGGCGATCCCGAGTTTGGTGAAACAAAACCATTCATGGTCGACCTACGCGGTATCGAAGAGATCGCTCGTCTCCACTTGCTGCATAACGTAACAGCACGCGGACCTCAACCGGACGAAGAAGTTGCCGCCGAGCCGCCCCAAAGCAGTATCGTACCTGGCGGGCTTTTACCTAAATCTTTAGGTCAAGCCATTCAAGCCATGTCGCCTGTAATCAAACCGGCAGTCGATGCTGTCAGCCAAACTGCAGCTAAAGTAATGCCAGATCCGGTCAAAGCGCAAGCGACCGCAGCCGAAGTACAAAATCGTCCACCATTTCCTTTCGCGCCAGGACCAGCTCCGACCGTCTCTCACATGCAAAGTTCAGCACCAGCTGCAGCTTCCGCTCAGCCAGTAGCACCACCTGAGAATCAGCCGGCAGCAAGCGTGAGCGCAAGCAATGAAGGGTTGAAGATTTGCCAACATTGTCAAAAACCGGCCGGTAAAGGCCGATTCTGTATTGAGTGCGGCAAATTTGTCGGGCAAGCAAACAACCAAACCGGAGCGCCGGATAATTTACGTGCAGCCGTACATGACGGCGCATCGCTTCCGGCAAGCCAGTTCGGACAATACCAAAACGAGCAGTCGGCAGAGGCAAAACCGCCCTTCCCGACATCGGCAAATATGCATCGAAAGCCACCGGTAACCAGCTTAAACGCAGATTTAACTAAAATCGGATTACCTCAAGCAAACGACGTTCAAACACAGATCAACTCAAATAAAGGACAAACCGGCATCGAGTTCTAACACCGCGCCGGCAGTCCGATAATCTTCATTCCAGACAAGCAAATTGAATAGACTAGGCTTGATTTTTGGGGTACATTATCGGAAAGGTCTTTTACAGGTCGATCAATGTCTGAAAAACCGTTGAAGCCGCGGGCTGACAAACGCAATTTAGTTTTAATGCAACGCGACGTCTGGACCTTAATTCAGCTCTATTTGCACCGGGCTATTTCATCAAGCCAACTGGCTAAACTTTGTTTTGCCGATATCAGTTATGAAACAGCACGCAAACGGCTCAGACGTTTACAACAGTCAGGTTATACCGGCTGCGCAACTTCCGGACGGATGGAAGGCCGCGGTCGACCGGAGCTTATTTATTTTCTTACCGCCGCTGGCGCTAAAGCAATTGAACAGCAACGCGGTATTGCCTGGGAAACTATACCAACAGGACCCCCTCACACATATCACAAAGAACATTTTTTGCGCTTGGTTGATATTCGCTTGTCCATGGAAGAGGCGGAAAAGCAAGGCATTCTACGAGATCTGGAATGGACCACCGGTCGTGAATTCGGCAAAGAACTCTCCGAAAGCCTGAATGAAGCCGACGAACAAGCTGATGCAACGATTGGATTTCGCTACGCTCCGGCGGACAGCGAAATGATTAAAGTACTTTTGGAGATGGATACCGGAAACTTTCGGCAAACTCGTCATTGGGAACCAAAGATTCGCTCTTTCTTAAAAAGCGGCAATCCGATTTGGGTAATCACAGGTAGCGAGACAAGAATCCTCACTTTGCGCAAATGGACCGCCTCCTTGCTTGCCGAAGCCGGAGTCGGTCCGGGAAAATGCGTTTTCAGCATTTACAGTGAAATTATGGAACGCGGTATTTTTGGCGCAACTTGGTGGCGAACAGACGGCAGTCTTACCAATTTGCGTCCACGCGTGGCAAACACAGGTAGAACCGGGAATATTTAACAAGCAGCGTCCAGCAAAGCTAAAACATGGAAGCAGCCGAACCGACAATTTCAAAACAATGCCCGGAATGCGGTTTAGAATTCTCCGGACTGTTTTGCGCATGCAATAGCCAAAGCAGCGAAATAACCCCTGCCGATCCGCTGCTTGGTACTGTCCTCAACAACACCTATGAAATACAAGAAGTGATTGGACGAGGCGGGATGGGCTTGGTTTATAAAGCTCGCGACATATTGATGGAGCGGGCAGTCGCTATAAAAATGCTCCACGCCCACTTAGTAAGCGATCAAAGCAGCATTCAAAGATTTCAGCGCGAAGCTCGTTTAGCTTCGGCCATCGATCATCCGAACATAATTACGGTTTATGACTTCGGCATTTCACAAGCCGGTCAACCCTATTTAATTATGGATTTTATTCAAGGTGAAAGTCTAAGTTACGCTATTGAACAAGTCCGAGGGCTTGACGAAAAAAGAGCCGCCAATATATTCATACAATGTTGCGACGCCTTACAAACAGCTCACGCTAAAGGTGTAGTGCACCGCGATTTAAAACCAAGCAATATCATGATTTTAGTCAATCGCGACATCGCCGATTTTGTGAAGATCGTCGATTTTGGTATTGCAAAAGCCCTGCCCGGTTCAGGCAAGCAAGCACACAATTTAACCCAAACCGGAGAACTTTTTGGCAGCCCGCTTTATATGAGTCCGGAACAGTTTCTCGGCAAAACCCTTGACGAACGTACGGACATTTATGCAATGGGTTGCGTAATGTATGAAACTCTTTCAGGCAACGCACCTTTTAGCGGTGAACATGTCCTTGAAACTATGCATAAACATTTGAACGAACTCCCGCCGCCTTTATCGGGTAATCCGGAGAAACCAGTCTCAACACGGCTTGAAGCTGTAATTATGCGCGCAATGGAAAAGGATCCCGATCAGCGCTTCCAAAGCATGTCCGAGTTAAAAAACGAGCTTCATTTGACTTTGGCAGGAGCTAAAGATACCCGTTCTTTTGCCGCACGCTGGCAAAGCTTGCTTTCAAATTTAAAACGCATACGCAAAAAAAACGCTTTACTCCTGAAAAAGTTTCAGCTTCCGGCAACGATTACCGGCGGATTGCTTGTAGTTAGCCTTCTCGTTTTTTTTATTTTACAAAGCGATCGCGGCGGACAATTGCTCACCCTCTCTCACGAAGGACAAGAAGCTTATCGTCGCGGCAATTTAGAGCTTGCTGAAAAAAAGTTTTACAGCGCGGCGAAACTAGCGAATGAATTGTACGGCAGTGAAAACAAACAGTATTTGGAAATTATCGAAAGATTGTCTTGGGTTTACGAAGAAGAAGAAAAATACGCCCCGGCACGCAAGCTAATCACCAAAGCTAAAGGTCTTTCGCCGGAAGACGTTCTTCGCTTCAAATCAGCTCAATTCCTAGCTTATACACCGCGCTCTCAATTGCATAATTTAAGCCAGCAAAACGTCTTAAAAGGACCGGAAGTAGTCTTAAAAGCCGGCATAAAAGAGCTTGAAAAATATATTGGTCCAACGGATCCTGGACTAATCGTGCTTTATCAATCTTTAGCTGAGACATATGAAAAGCAAGGTCAGTTTGCCGAGGCGGAAGATGCGCGTATCAAGCTGGTTTCCATCCGCGAAGATTCTCAAGGACAAGAGTCGATCGGTGTGGCAGACGCCCGGGTTGATTTAGCAAACTTGTATATGGAATGGGGCAAAAGTGTTGCGCAAAGCGGTAATAATGAGGACGCACAAAGAACTTTTGCCGAAGCTAAAGAGAGCTACGAAACAGCGATTAAGCTCTACAAAGAGCTAATGGGTAATGACTACGCAAAAATCAAACCGACTCAAACTAAGCTTGATCAATGCTTAAAGCTATCGGCTTAGCTTTTACCTAAATTGGCAAACCAATCGCAAATAGCTTGCCAGACATCGACAAACCAATTACCAGAAGATTTTTGGCCAGCACCAGTTGCAGCCGAGTTCGCATCATTTTCTGCGGGCAAACTTTCGTCAGTATAATAAGGACTTTTATAATTGCTGCCGGCTTTTTTATTGGTGCCTAAAAGTGAATCAATATCTTCGCCGGCGCCACTATCACCAATATCATCCATGATGCTGGCCATGGCTTCGCGCCCTTTTTCATCCATTAAAACAGCTATTTCGGTATCAACTCGTTTATAGGAAGAGGGGTAAGCAAAAGATTGCAACTGGATCTGCGCCGGCGTAACTTTAAGCGTGTTGAAAACCGGCGTGCGCTTACCATTCTCATCTATGTATGAGACTTTAAGCGGTAATCCACTCATCTTGGACATGCCCACTCCATAAATTTTAGAAAGCATATCTTTGAGCTGCTGCGGTGGTTGAATATCGGGCGTAATCCAAAACTCTACTTTTTTCAAACCGCTAGAGGCCAAATTATCAGTTAAATATTGAGATACTTTATAGCCCAGGATTTTGCCATCCTTGATTTTTTTAGGCGGTTTCTCAACCAGAACGCCTTGAGCATGGCCATATTTTTGCTTGGCATGTGCGCTTTCGTTTTTAAGAGCGCTACCGCCCCACTCGGCCAAAGAAGACATAAAATAAACTTTTGTCCGATCGTTATACATAATCACGTTCCACTGCGGCGCTTTATTCACTAAAGTGCAGTGGAGTTTTGCATTGACGGCAACCAATCCAACCGGCGCCAGATAGATATCCCAAAAACCGGTATGAGGATTTTCTTGTTGCAGACGCCAGCCTTTAACTGATTGCGCCAAAGTCGGTTGCAAACTTACTGCTGCAAGAAAGAACAAACCAATCAATTGCGCCGCTTTTTTAGCAATCATGCTTCCTCCAGCAATTTTTCAGCAAAATGACAAGCAGAAAAATGACCGGGCTGAATCTCTCTGAACTCCGGTTCTACTTGTTTACAAACATCTTGCACAAGCGGGCAACGCGTATGAAAACGACAGCCGGTCGGCGGCGAAGCCGGACTGGGTAAATCTCCGGACAAAATTAGCCGCGACGTGCGATCGGCTTTCGGGTCCGGGATTGGCGCAGCGCTAATTAAAGCTTTAGTGTATGGATGAAGCGGCTTAGCATAAAGATCAGCTCGCGAACCTAGCTCAACTATTTTGCCTAAATACATCACCGCAATTCGATCGCTTATATAGCGCACCACATCAAGATTGTGTGCAATAAAAACATAGGTTAGATTGAATTCGCGACGCAAATCAATAAGCAAGTTGAGAATTTGCGCTTGAACGCTTACATCAAGCGCCGAAACCGGTTCATCGGCAATAATCAATTTTGGTTTTATCGCTAAAGCTCGGGCAATACCGACACGTTGCCGTTGCCCGCCGGAAAATTCATGAGGATAACGGTCATACATTGATGAGGTAAGACCAACAAGTTGCATTAAGTCTTGGACTGCTTTTTTAAGTTGGTTGCCCGAAGCAATTTTATGCACTGAAAGCGGTTCGGCGATGCTTTGCCCGATCGTCATGCGCGGATCGAGGCTGGCATAGGGATTTTGAAATACAATCTGCATTTGGCGACGCAAAGCTTTTAACTCTTGCCCGCTGCAATTGAGCACATCAATATCTTGCATATGAATGGTGCCGGAAGTTGCCGGCAATAAACGCAAGATCACACGTCCAAGAGTTGATTTACCGCAACCGGACTCGCCGACAAGCCCAAGAATTTCGCCTTCATTAACTTGCAAATCAATACCGTCTAAAGCTCGAACGGCACCAACCTGCTTGCCGAAAAAACCTTTTTTGATTGGAAAATGTTTTTTTACTGAACGAACATCTAAAAGTACGCTCAAATTTGACTCCGAAATCTCATGGTAATTTTGCAGTTGCTTGCTTACAAACTACCACAGAAGCAAGCAACTGTTAATTTCCAAGATAATCTCAAGGTCTGACATTAAGTTCGCTGGCTACATTATCGAGTTGCCAAAAAAGCTTGGCAATCCAATGACGATTGTCAACATAGTCAGGTGAATACTTGATTGACACATAATGATTGCGCCGAGAATCAAAGGTCATTTCGTCACAGTTAATCAACATAAATGGCTTCAGTTGCTGAACTTCTATTCTCGACTGGGACTCACCATTTGCGGTACCAGAACGATAGTCATAACGCCCCCAAGTGCTAGAAGCAACTCGACGAGCGCGTTTTGGTTCTCGCAAATGAAGATACCAATACGCTGTATATAGAAGCACCAGCTCAGCTGCAATGAGCAAGTAAATGAACATAGCTCGCCTCCCCACACGTAGCAAGCCAGCCACACGAAATAGTTTTTGAACTTTCGATCTTGAAGATATTGTAACGAAGGTATTACAAAAAGCTATAGGTTTTTTATAAAGCCTATATTGTCAAGTGATTAATTCTATTCGGCGTAAATCGTCTGCCGACAAGGAATTCTCGGTATCTTGTAAGTGCCAGCCAATCATTATCAAGAGGATTAAATGCCAAGAGCTCAAATTGAAAAAGTGGCCATTATCGGTGCCGGCACCATGGGTTCATCTATTGCTTTGGCTGTTGCTAAAGGCGGCTATCCGGTTCTGCTGAAAGATATAAATCAGGAGCAACTGCAATCCGGCCTTGGGCGCATAGAAAAATTTCTGCAATCAATGATCAAGAAGGGCTTATCACCGGCTGAAGCCGAAGCGATTAAAAATCGAATTCAACCAACCAGTAATTTTTCGGATCTGGCAAGCTGCGATCTGGTGATTGAAGCTGTGCTGGAAAAAATGGAGATCAAATCAAGCTTATTCAAAGAGCTGGAAAGTCACTGTCGCCCTGATTGCTTATTTGCTACCAACACATCCAGTCTCTCCATCACAGAAATCGCTTCTCATTTAAGTCGTCCGGAACGTCTAATCGGTTTGCATTTTTTCAATCCGGCACATTTGATGAAACTGGTAGAAGTGATTCCCGGACTGGACACCGATGAAGCTACAATCAAAACCAGCCTTGAATTTGCCGCCAAACTCGGAAAGTTAGCCGTTCGCGTAGAAGAATGTGCTTCATTTTTAGTCAATCGCTTGCTTGGCCGTTATATGACCGAAGCACTTTGGTGTCTTGAGGAAGGAATAGCCGATGTCGCACAGATAGATAAAGCAGCTTGCGACTATTTGATGCCGATTGGTCCCCTGGCTCTACGCGATATGAACGGCGCCGACATTGGTCTTGCCGTGTCGCGATTCAATTATCAAGAATACGGTGAACGTTTTAAGCCAGCTCCGATTCTAGAAAAGATGGTTGAACTTAACTGGCTCGGTCAAAAAACAGGCAAAGGTTTTTATTTGTACGACCCGGAAACAAAAAAACGCAGCGACGTTAATCCGGAGCTTAAAGAGCTGATTAAAGCCGAGGGCAAAAAAGACTCGTTCCAAGTTGAACGCTTGTTTTTGCCGATGATTAACGAAGCTTTTTTGCTTTTGCAAGAGCATGTTTGCGCAGCTGCTGACTTGGATCCGGCATTAATGGCCGGCTTGGGTATGCGCAAAGGACCACTGACATTAGCTCAAGAGATTGGTTTAGCTAAATGTCTTGCGGAACTGGAAAAGCTTTGCCAAGAGCATGGTGAAAGATTCAGGCCGGCTCCGCTTTTGAAACGTTATGTGCGCGGCGGTCGAAAATCATTGCTTGAACCAAAATCCTCACCAGCAGCTGCTTGCGCCAATTAAATCTCCAGGAGAGGTGAGATTTAAGGAACAGTCTTGATAGAGAAGCGTCAACAGGGGAAGTTGAATGATAGATACCCTCATTCTCAGGGCGCTATATTGTAAGTCCGGTGGCTTATGCATTTGAAAAAATACAAAATTAGAACTCTGACTTGGGTAATCGCTTGGTCCATGATGTTACCGCAAGTTGCCATTCCGGCAGCCTATGCCCAAAGCGCTAACGTTTCCGAGCGTTTAATAAACTATGAGAAAGTACTTTTTGGCGAACAAACAAGCGGTGACTCAGTCGATAAACGAATTCAAAATTTAGAAAAGCAGATTTTCGGCAAAGTGCAAAAAGGCAGCAACGAACAAAGATTAGATGCTATCGGCAAACTTATTGACGGACAAAAAAATTCAGCTTACTTTCCGCCGATTCCACCACAGCTGGACCGTTCCGCATTTGCGCCTGAGCCTAAAGCTGCTCCAAAAAATTCCGGTTTAAGCACAGATACTTTAACACCGCTTACGGCTAACACCGACGACCGTGTCCATGCCATGCTCAAACAAGCCATGGCACTTTACTCCCAAGGCAAAGTCAACGAGGCGCAAAAAGTTTATCAGCAAGTGCTCGGTTTGGATTTTCATAACACCGACGCAAATTTCAATTTAGGTTCCATCGCTGAAGACAGACAGGATTACGCATCAGCATCAAAATATTACGCAGCGGCATCCGCTGCCGATCCTAGCGATCTGGAAATTAAAGATGCTTTGAAAAATGTTCAGGAAAAATTGCGCAAGCCACAGGCTACAGCTTCTCGCCCAGCTCCAACTCCGGCTGCCGCTCCGGCCGCCTTACCTCCCGTGAGTGAAGACAGCACGGCACTTAAACAAATAGCCGCTGACGCAGCCGTTTCATACAAAAAAGGTAATTTTGACGACGCCATCTCTAAATTGACCTATTTAGCAAAAAAGAATCCCTACGACGCTAACACTCAATTTGCCTTGGGTCAGGCCTGGCGCGGCAAAGGAAATAACGGTGAAGCTCTGAAACATTTACGCGCCGCCGCCACTCTCAATCCGAAAAACGACCTTTATGTCAGTACTCTTAATCAAACTCAAGCTTCTTCCAGCAGCCAACAGATAGCTGCCAGCAATGAGCCAGGCCCAGTCGGCGAGATTACGCCTTTTCAGGGTATTCCGAGCAATGACCTAGCAAGCGGTAATCTCGGTGGCTTGGGACAAATTCAAGGATTGCTCGGGCGGGCCTTGCCCGGTATGATGATCGGCGGTCAGATTGACAGCTACGGAATGGGTATGGGCGGATTAGGTGGACTAGGTGGTATTGGCGGGTTAGGCGGCGGCTTACCTTACTTCGGCAGCGCAACCGCTAACGGTTATCCTATGATGCAAACCGGCGGCACTAGAATCACTCGTGTGATGCGCGCTGCTTTATCCGGAGCGGCGGTGGGTGCACTCTCCAACCGAGGCTATCCGGGCGGAATGACTGCCGGTGCAAAACAAGGCGCTCTATATGGTGGATTGATGCAAATGATGACAGGGGGATTTTGATATGAACCCTAAGCTATTCACTGTCTTAATCAGCCTTTGTTTGCTGTTCTCAACGGCAGCCGAAGCGGCGCCACCACTGAAAGGCAGTATCCAAACTGAAGATTATCGAATTAGAGCCGGCAAGAACAGCCCCCAAGCTGCTCCTGCTCAAGCGCCAAATTTTATACCGCAAAACGGCATGCAGGACAGCCCGGTAAATTCCGCAGCTTTTGCCGCGCCCAGCGGACGCGTGCAACAAGACAATTTACAGTCTGGCCTTGTTCAATCTCAGGATTTTGCTAATCTGCCGAAAAATTTTGATATCGGTGCCGACCGCGGCTCAAAAGAGATGGTTCTCGCCTGGGAACGCTGGCATAAGCAGTTAGCGGCAGCTATTTATCAGATTTGGAACGGACGGGCCAATTCAGCCGGAAAAGCTGTTTTGCGCGTAACTGTTTATCGCAATCGCACCATCGTGCCCGAGATCATGGAAATTAATGGCACCACCGCTTTCCGCCGTACAATCATGTCTGTCTTTCGCGACTTAGAAGGCAATCCAGGCTTGTCTTTTCCTAGCAAATCGCAAAGAGATAAAGTTAGCTTTGAAGCCGAATATATTGCCGGTACCGATGTTAATCCGGGTTATAGCTGGCTGAAAGGCGATTACGAGAAAGTGCGTCAAGATTATTAGAGCGCGACTCTGCTTGTTGTGCACATAATTTGGCTAACAACTGCTTTTCCTCTTCCCTAAGAGAGAATTGCTCCTCAACCTCAGCAATCACAAGTGCGTCAAGCTTCCGCTCCCACTGGTGCAGCTCAGCTCGATCGTTTTTAGCTTTGACGATCGATAAACAACGGTCAGCAATAGACGAGAGTTCTTCTTTGAAAGAAGTTGAGAAATTTAAGAGCGGCAATAGCTTAAGATCACCAACTTGAAAGTTGATCGTCGGATTGAGAGTGGAAGCGCAAAGAGCAACAAAGGACGAATTTAAGTAAGCTAAAAGCGGCAGACGCAAGCTATCTTCGCAAAACAAGGACGAGCCGGCAACATCAAAAATACAACCGCCGGGCAATTCGCGAATAGCAAGCTGCCGGCTATTCACAAAAGAGAAAGTCAAACCTGGCTTAAAATAGTAACGTTCATTTTTTACTACCCAGGCTATGCGTCCATTCAAATAAGGATAATTTTTTTCTACAGCTGCTTTAATCGCCGCACCGTTATTCTCCCAAAGCACAACAGTATCAACCGGGCTCCACCAGCGAACCGAACCGGCTCCTTTCACATAGGGAAACCATTTATGCCCGATTTCATGCTCCGGCACATCTTCAAGCTTGCGTAAGAAGCGAGCATTATCAGTGGTGGCAAGACCTTGTTTAATTTCAGCAATATCTTCCAGCCTATGCGCCTGTTGAAAGATGCGTGCTAGAAACGGCGGACAACGATAGTTGAAGGCTTGCCTGCGCTGCAACGTAAAATCGTTTTGATTGACTCTGTAAACAGCCGACGGCTCTTCTCCGGAAAGGACCGCAGTCAGCGCCGCAAGTTTATTTTTATGCTGGCGTAAGTCAATAAATAAAGCAGCCTGAGAAACAGTCTTTTTACTTTTGCTGGCAACAAAAAGAATGCTGTTTACTTTCTCGCCCTTTTGCAAAGGAAAAGCTTGACTGGCAAGCTCAACCACATAGTTTAGTTCATGCTTCTCTAATATGCCGGCGCGCAAACTTTCATAACTCGGTAAATACAACAATGAGGCTTGAGTGACAAAGCCCAGACGTCCAGAATCATTCAAAAGCGCAAAACTCCGCTCCAGAAACGCAGCACTTAAGTCATGACAAGAATTTGGATAGTGGGTACGCAACTTTTCTTTTAAGTTACGATCAAGAAGTTTGCGCCCAAGATAAGGCGGGTTGGCAATCACGGCATCATATTTTCGCCCAAGCGGATGTCCGTCCGGCCAATGTTTATGTAAACTACCTAAACCCTCACTGCCTTCATTCACTAAAAATAAAGGCAGCGTCATCGGTTCACTAACACCGGCACGTAAGACTTTCAGCCATAAAGCAAGACCGGTAATCAGAAGCGCTGCCGGATCAATGTCCGTGCCACAAATATTATTTCGACAAACGGCAAGAAAAGAGTCTCGCGGTGATAATCCTTGCTTTTCATAGGCAATGGATAACTTGTCCACTAAGCGCAAAAGAATATGACCGGAACCACAAGCCGGATCAAGGATTTTCAAACTCTCAAGTACGCTTAGAGTATGCGTGTCTTTTTCTTCAAGACAAGCATTGATCAAATAATCGGCGATCCAATCCGGCGTATAGAGCTGAGTAAAAGAGATAACATCCTGCTCACTGCTATTCTTGTTGGCTGTTTGAATCGATTGCAAAGTCTCGCTTCTGCTCTCTTGGCAAAAAAGCTGGTAAGCATACCCTAGGCATCGCTCATCTAAGCGATCAATGACACTGCTGGTAGTATCAAGAATCGACAAGAGGCGTTGTAATCCGCTCGTCGAAATATCTCTAGCTGACAGGGGTACAGACAAATCCGGCAACAGAACTGCTATTTGCGAACGTAATTGACTACAAAAATCATCCACCGCAAACAGATCTAAAGTTATATGACTATCGCTGCCAACAAGTTTTTTCAAACATAATAATTGCAGCAAATAAGAGAAACATTGCCAGCGATCGGTTTTGTTTTGATCCACCTCATCCCAATAGACCGCTTGCATCCGTCCAAGCATTTTTTTTAGCTGCTGCAAATTCTGGCGCGAGTCGGTGGAGTGCATGGCTAAATTTCGATTTGGGAATAGAGAGATTGTAGCCCTAATCCTTTTCCAGATGTCCATACACTACCCACTTGTCATACTGTACTTAGCAGCCTGGCTCCCGCTCCTCCTGGCAGCCGGACCGGCTTACGCCGAAGAGTTGACGGACAACCTTAACGTTATCGGTTGCCCGATCTTAAAGCGCGGTGAGAATGCTTTATTTCGGGTTTATGACAGCCAAAATCCAGCACGTACCTTTACGGTTTCGGCTAACGGCAAAATTATCGCTCCGCAGGCCAATGGCAAAATTTGGCTACCGGTTCCTGAATACGGCTTGCTCTCATTCTCCATCGCCGATAAAGAGAAAAAGCTTTCGCAGATAAGCTACGGTCGCACTACCTGTGGCTTTTTAGCTTGTGAAACTTTAGCTCAAACAGCAAACAAGCTAGCCCCCGGCGAGAATAAGCTAAAAACTGCGCAAATAATTTTTGCTCCGGCCGTTATTGAACCAGGCAAGCTCTTTCTTCTTTTCGGCAATAATCTTTTTACACCCGGACAAGAACCGACTGTCTTAATAAACAATTCGTCAGCCGAAATAGTAGCTGCTTCTCAGCTCGGAATAGTGGCACGGGCCCCTTTGAGCTTAATGCCGGCAAACAAACAAACGCTCAGCTTCAACAAAACAGGCAGCGAAACTAAACAAGTCTTACTTGATATAGCCGGGATAACAACAGTTCTACCTAAACTTGAGAAGCAGCTCGACGATACTTATGAAAGTAGTCCGGAAAAATTTCGCATTACTATCGAAGGTACAAATTTGCCTTGCTTAGTACATATCAAAAACAAAAGC
Source organism: Candidatus Obscuribacterales bacterium (assembly GCA_019750335.1). Classification (GTDB taxonomy): domain Bacteria; phylum Cyanobacteriota; class Vampirovibrionia; order Obscuribacterales; family Obscuribacteraceae; genus JAIEPM01. The sequence goes on along the minus strand of JAIEOQ010000004.1, from coordinate 160,003 downwards.
AGCGACGAAGTATCTTTATGGAATTCACAGCAACAACCGCTTCCGCGCGACACTTTTCTTGTCAGCAATGGCGGTCCGGCAAACGGCTTAAATCTCTTTTTGAAAAGAAAAGCAAAATCAAAAGTCGAGTTTACTTTTGCCCTGGAAGCCGATCCTTGGTGGACCGAGAACAATCTTAACGAAGACAGTTCACAACAAGCTTATCGTCTTGATCTACTTAAACAACAAATAGATTTTTTGCAAAAACAAAAACCGGATCCGGCAAACAAACAATTACTCACTTCGCGACAAGAGTTGCTTGATACTCAGGTGGCCGCTGGTGTAAACGACAGTGTCTTAGAGCCAATCAATAATTACTTACTGGCTGTACCGGAAATAAAGTTATTACCGCCGGCTACTGAATCGTCAAAAATTCAACAAAGCAAAAGCGTTACTACAATCAAAAAAGCAGCCACGGTTAAGAAGAAAAACAAATCGGTCAAGCCTGCTATTCGCAAGCGGCAGAAGCATAAACATAGACACCGTCGTCGTTAAACCGATACAAGCTCTTTTACTCTTGAAGCTAACGCTTTCAAATCGAAAGGTTTATGCATATAACTTGCTGCTCCGGCTTCTTCCAGCATCTTTACTTCATTGCTACCGGTTTTTCCTGTCAGCATCATGATTGGAGTTTTGCCGCCTTCTTGTTTATAAGTGCGCAATACATCAATACCGTTCATACCCGGTAAATGCCAATCAAGAATAACCAGATCATAAGCTCCTTGGCGCAAAAGCTCGAGCGCTTCCATACCATTGAGCACCGGCTGAACCGTATGCTGGTTGAAAGATAACCATTCCTGCATCGTCTCGCAGAGGTCCGGATCATCTTCTACAAGCAGGATGTTAGCCATATGTTGTTTTAAACCTTAAGCTTGTTACGCTCAAAAGTAATTGAATGTTTTTCCATACGATCGAAAGCTTCTTGCAAACGAGCTTTGTCAGTGCATAAGGACATACGGAAAAATCCTTCGCCGCAATCACCATATGCCGTTCCGGGTGGAACAACAATTCCAGCTTCATCAAGCATTATGCCGCTGAAGTCGGCTGACGTCATTCCTTTTGGCACTGGCAACCACATATAAAAAGTGGCTTTAAGCGGACGAATCGGCCAACCAAGCTTCTTGAAAGCATTGACAGCAATGTCTCGTCTTTCCATATAGATTTTATTGCAATGATCTATACCGTCGCGCGGTCCATTGAATGCGGCAATAGCAGCGACTTGAACGACGCGGAAAATATCAGTGTCAATATTTGATTTCAACTGAGCCAACGCTTTTACAGCATAGGAGTTTCCGGCGGCAAAGCCGACCCGCCAGCCGGTCATATTGAAAGTTTTGGATAAGCTATGCAACTCAATAGCTACTTCTTTAGCTCCTTCCACTTCTAAAACCGAATGAGCTTTATAGCCGTCAAAAGTCATTTCGGAATAAGCCAGATCGTGAACTAAAAGAATGTCGTGCTTGCGGGCAAAAGCTACTGCTTTTTCTAAATAAGCTAAATCACAAACAGCCGCAGTCGGGTTGTTCGGATAGTTCAAGAACATGATTTTAGCTTTCTTAGCGATATCAGCCGGTATGGCATCCAGATCGGCCAAAAAATCATTTTCAGCAAGCAGAGGCATGGCGTAAGGAGTGCCGCCGGCCATAATCGTGGACGATTTGTATACCGGATAAGCCGGATCGGGAATTAAAGCCACATCACCGGCATCGACAAATGCAGCGAGTATATTATGAATACCTTCTTTTGATCCGATTAAAGATGTGATTTCGCTTTCGGGATCAAGAACGATACCAAAACGGTTCTGACACCATTTGGCTGCCGCTTCTTTGTACTCTTTCATGCCGCCAAAAGGTGGATAACGATGATTTAATGGATTGTCCAGCGCTGCTTTTGCTGCCTCGACAATATGCTTAAAAGTTGGTTGATCCGGGTCACCAATCCCTAGGTTTATAACATCTACTCCACGGGCAACCGCTGCCTGGCGTTTTTTGTCTATTTCAGCAAAAACATAAGGCGGGATTGACTTGAGTCTCGCGGAGATTTCCATTTTTTATACCCCCCAGGACGGAAACTGGCTCAAAACTGGATTATCGCAGATCCGACCGGCACGAGCACGTGAAAACCTCAGTTGGTTAAGCATTCTATCTGTCGAATAAGAATGCTCTCAGCTCTCTTGTAACTTCTCGGTCTCGATTAGAGCCACAATCTTGATAGATAGCGAGAAAAGAGTGATGATTGTTTCGATTTTCTCAAAGCAGTTATCAATGAATCAAAATCACAGCTCAGCAAGCACCCCGGTAGCCACTCCTACCGACCTGACAATATTATTAGAGCCGGTTAAGGACGAACTGGAAGCGGTTGAGCGTTTCTTAAATTCCAACTTGATTGATGACAGCCCTTTTGTCACCGAGCTACTCGCTCAAGTTTTCAAGTCAGGCGGTAAAAGATTACGCCCGGCGTTGGTATTTTTAGCCGCAAAAGCAACTTTGATCGATAAGAATCAAACAGATGAACGTCAGGTGATTTTGGCTGCTCTTACCGAATTCATTCACAGCGCCAGCTTGGTTCATGATGATGTAATCGACAATTCGTCCTTCAGACGCGGGCAAGAGACTGTAAACCGTAAATGGAACGAAAAGCTAGCCGTATTGGCTGGCGATCTTCTTTTTGCTCAAGCTTCAATCTGTCTTTCTCGCTTAATGAATCCCCGTATTGTCGGCATTTACGGACAAGTCTTAGGCGATCTCTGCGCCGGCGAAATTCGTCAGATGCGCCAGCAATTCTCTCTATCAGCCGGTTGGGATAACTACATACAAAAGTCGATCTGGAAAACAGCATCTTTGTTTGCTGCCGGAACGCAAAGCGCCGCAATTCTCAATCAACGTTCAGAAAGTGAAATTGAAGATTTAAAATCTTACGGTGTAAATTTCGGCATTTGTTTTCAAATTGTTGATGATTTGCTCGATATCACCGGTTCAACTTCAAGCCTGGGAAAACCGGCTGGCAGTGATTTGATGCAAGGCTTAATTACGGCGCCGACCATGTTCATACTTGAACGCAAAGACGCCCAAGCAGAAAGATTGCGCCACTTGATTGAGACCCGCGCCGTTGCCAGCGCCGAAGGGCAGGAAGAGTCTTTGTCGATCATTCGTAATAATGGCGGTGTCGAATCAACTGTCGAGTTAGCACGTAAATATGCTTCCTTGGCTCAAAACTGTCTTGCTCAAGTTCCAGCATCCCAAAGCCGCGACTCGCTTGAATATCTTCTCGACTGGCTTTTAACAAGAACGAACTGAGGTGACTTTTGCGTTTTTCACCTTTTGCCTCAGTTAAAGTATCAATCGCTTTGATGTGTCTTCTCGCGTTGGCTGTTTTGCTTGGCGCCTGGTGCCCCCAAGAATCTCAAGTCGGCTATCAAAAGGTCGTGGAGACATTCGGTGCTGATTTAGCCGGGCGTTTTCGTGCCGCCGGACTGACGGATATTTTTCATGCTCCGGTCTTTCTTTTACTGATTGCTTTAATCTCAATCAATATGATTGTAGTTAGCTTTCAACGTGTATTTCCGAAAATCAAAAATTACAAACAACCGATGCCTTATTTAGGCAAAGAGGAAATACTAAAACTGCCGAACGCACAACAAGCGGCTCTTGGCTTAGAGAATAATCAATCTTTGCTCGAACTGAAAAAAATCCTTGCTTTGCGTGGCTACTCAAGCAAAATCGAAGGACAGAGCTTAAAAGCCGAGTCAGGCAAAATATCTCGTTTTGCAGCCACTGTCACTCATATCGGTCTTTTGAGTTTGCTTACCGGCGTCACGATTACATCTTGGACCGGATTCTCCGGTTTTCAACCTGTTTTAATCGGACGTACTTTGACATTCTCTGCTTCCGAACACAGCAAGCTCTGGATTGGCAAACTGCCACAATGGCGAGTTAGAGTGGACGACACGCGCAAAGAGACTTACGACAACGGCGATCCTAAACAGTGGTACAGCAAACTTTCAGTAATTAACGACAAAGGCACTGTTCTCAAACAACAAGAAATTTCAGTAAATAACCCGCTCTCATACGAGGGTGTTGATATTTATCAATCAAGCTGGGGCTTGGATTCAATCCTGCTTTCTTTTAACGGCCGGCCACTTAAATTATCGCTGCAACAAATGGGCGGCACTCATGCCGCGTTCATGCCGCTCGATCAAAATACAACGCTTATTTTCTCCTTGCGCAACGAGAAGAAACCCTTGCGCCTTTTCGCCAAAATTCCGGAATGGAAAGCACCGAAAATGCTCGTGGAGCTACCCTCAGGATATGTCGCCGAGTTTGGCGCCGTAAAAATCGGCTATTTAAAAGCTCTACCGGCAACCGGATTGCAATACAAATCCGATCCCGGACTACCGATTACTTACACTGCTTTCGGCATAATCATGCTCGGTGTTCTTTTAGCCGCTTTGCCTCATCGCCAACTTTGGGCTTATGCCGAGGATAAAAACGGGCAGACCGCCATTGTTCTGGGCGGCTTCTCACACAAAGCAAAAAAAGCCTTCAATAAAAATCTGCTTTCGATAGTCGAAAAAATGCAAACCCGCTTTCCGGCAAAAGCCGAGAGCCAATCCACTTGTTCCGCCAGCTCACAAAGGTGACTTTTATGCCCGATATTCAAACAGCGCTGACCAATACTGCCGGAATATCGTCTGTACTCTCTTTCTGGGTCTTTGTCGGTTCCAACGCTTTCAATAAACACAAAGAGCTTCTACTTAAAATTGCTTATGGCGTATTGTCACTAGGTTTTATCGCTCTCAGCGCCGGCATAGTGATGCGCGGCATTGACGCCGGACGTTTTCCTTTGTCCAATCTTTATGAATCCTTGCTCTGGTTTGCTTGGGCAATCATGGGCGGCTTTTTATTGATGTCCCGCTCTTACGATTTAAAACAGCTTGGCTGGTTAGCTAGTCTGACCGCCATTTGCTTTTTTCTTTACGGCAGCTGGCTGCCCGCCGATCAACATGCAATCAAGCCCTTAGTGCCGGCATTAGTCAGTTATTGGCGTCAAATTCATGTGCCACCATTAATAGTATCGTATGCCATGTTTTTCATTGCCGGTCTATCAGCCTTCATCCAGCTTTGGCAAGCCGGTCGCCTGCGCTCGGTGTTTCTTGCCTTATTTGCTTTGATCGCTGCTTCCGCCGCAATTGTATTGGGCACATTCACCGACAGCAATTCATTTCTACTGCAAGGTTTATTCGTTGGCGGTAGCTTAAGCGGTATCGGCAGCGCCTGGTGGCAGCTCTCTTCTGTCAATCAGAACAAACAAAACCCCGAGCTAGCCGATACTTTTGACGAAATTGTTTATCGAGCAATCGCTATTGGCTTTCCTTTGCTCACAATCGGTATTATCACCGGCGGACTTTGGGCCAACCACGCCTGGGGCAGTTATTGGTCCTGGGACCCGAAAGAATCAATGGCATTAACTACCTGGCTTGGTTATGCTGCTTATATTCATATGCGTATTAATAAAGAACTTTCGGCAGAAAAGCTTTCATTAATTGCCATAGCCGGCATGCTGATTACGCTATTAACTTATTTGGGGTTCAACTCTTTGGGCTTTGGCGGGCTCCACAGCTACGGCAAATTTAAATAACCAGGACTTTACCGGGAAAAAATCCAGGGTTAACCTGCTTCCAACATTTATGTAGGAACATTTAAATAGTAGAGTCGTCAACTTCAACACGGACCATTTTAAAGTTCGCGCCAAAGGTTCTGTTGGTGTGCCTTTTTGCGCTACCCCAAGAAAGAAAACGTATCATGGCAAAAACGTATAAAGCATACAAACCAATTGATGACAGCGTATTTGACGATTTGGCGCCAGATTTGGCGTCGACCGGCTACGATAGTCCGGAGTTGCTTAATAGCGCCGAGAGTGATTCTGACGAGGATTCGACCTACGTCAGCGATGAAGTTAATCTCTCCCCTAAAGAGCTGCGTTCCGAAGATTCGGTTCAGTTTTATCTAAAAGCAATTGGCCGCGTAAAACTATTAAGCGCCGCCGAAGAGATTGAGCTGGCCAGACGTGTCCTTAAAGGTGACCAGTTGGCAAAAAAACGGCTTGTACAGGCTAATTTACGCCTGGTAGTAAGTGTGGCAAAAAAATATCAAGGTCGTGGTCTGCCCTTTCTCGATTTAATTCAAGAAGGCAATCTTGGATTAATTAGAGCTGCCGAAAAATTTGATCCGGAAAGAGGCTATAAATTCTCTACATATGCCACCTGGTGGATAAGACAGGGAATTACTCGAGCTTTAGCCGACAAATCTCGCACGATTAGAGTGCCGGTACACATGGTTGAGACTATAAACAATTTGCGTAAAGTCACACGCAAATTAGCTCAAGAAACAGGACGGAAACCGACCATCGAAGATCTGGCCAAAGCAATGAATTGCAGCCTGACCAAAGTCAAAGAGATTATGGCTGCTAATCGCATCCCGGTCTCTTTGGACAGTGCTTTAAACGAAGAGGATGATAATAACCTCTCCGATATCGTTCAGGATAAAAATTCAGTTGCTCCTGAAACTTCTACGGCTTCAAGTCTTTTAGCCTCGGATATCCGCGGTGTGTTATCTACTTTAACCGCCCGCGAGCGTGAAATTATCGTTTTACGTTACGGGTTAAAGGACGGCAACCAAAGAACTCTGGAACAAGTAGGAAAGCTAGTTGGCATTACTCGCGAAAGAACGCGGCAGATAGAACTTAAAGCTCTACGCTCTTTAAGAACCTCAGGACACATGGATAAATTACGGGATTACTTGGAAGAGTAGTCGTAATTTCCCCCTGTACCCTAGACCCTAAGAAACATACTCTTAGGGTCTAGTTTTTGTTATGGCTTGAATAATGATTGCCAAAATTGCTCCCCACAAACTGCAAAAGGTCGAGAATACCAAGCACGGGCTGAGAAATGGCGTTCTCTCACCACTAGAAACTCTTGGCCAATCAATTGCCGGAATCGCCCCTAGCGCCACACCCGGCATGCTCATTCCGATTGTTTTTGGTTTTGCCGGCAACGGCACCTGGCTGACTTATATTGTCGCTACAATCGGCATCATATTTACAGCTCAATGCATCAACGAATTTACTTCGCGCTCAGCTTGTCCCGGTTCTTTATACAGTTTCGTCAATCAAGAATTAGGAGTGAAAGCCGGGATGCTTACCGGTTGGGCTCTGATGTTTGCTTATATTTTTTGTGGAGCGGCTTGTGCTACCGAAGTTGCCGTTTATGCCTCAACGACAATTAAGCAATATCTTGGTCTTGAATTAAACAGCCTGCTTTTAATGAGTACTTCGGCAACACTTGCCGCCGTTATTGCCTGCAAAAATATCAAAATGTCAGCTAGCCTGATGCTTCGTTTAGAATTCATCTCCATCGGTTTAATCTTATTCTTGGTTGTTGCCACAATTTTGAGCTTTGGTTTTAAGCCGGATCTAAAACAGCTCACACTAGCCGGCGTCAATCATGAACAAGTACGCACCGGGCTGGTAATGGCCATATTCAGTTTTGTCGCTTTTGAAAGTTCGGCATCTTTAGGCGTCGAAGCCAAAGATCCCTTAAAGAACATACCGAAAGCAATCACTTTAAGTGTGCTGATTTCCGGATTGTTTTTTGTTGCTTGTTCTTACGCTATGGTTCTCAGCTTCCACGGGGCAAGCGTAACCTTGGATAAATGTTCCACACCGATGCTTTTTATGTCCGAGAAAGTCAACATGCCGGTCTTAGGTGAGCTGATCAACATCGGTGTTACTGTCGGCTTCTTTGGTGCAGCGCTGGCAAACTTAAATGCCGCGTCGCGCATCATCATGAAAATGAGTCACGACGGAATTTTTCCGGCTTTTATTGGGCGTACTCATAAAGAGAATCACACTCCTTATGTAGCAATCATTCTTGCTTCAATCATCGGCTTAGGCATTGCCATGTCCCTGGCTGCTTTAAACTGTCCCCTGATGGATATTGTCGGCTGGGCCGGCAGTCTCGGCACTTTCGGTTTTATGTTCGGCTATTTCATCACATCTTTGTCCGCCGGCAATCTATTAAAAAGAAACGGCGCATTGACTTGGAAAAAAACAATTATTGTCAGCATGTCACTTTCAGTACTCATGCTCTCTTTTATCGGATCCCTTTATCCCTGCCCGGCATATCCATATAATTTGCTGCCATTTATTTTCAGCGCTTACATGATTGTCGGCATAGCTTGCTCTTTCAAATTGAAGGGCGGTTAACAAGGGTCCGCATAGCAGATTTAAGCCTTTTGTATATTTATCAAGAGTTCTTCTTGTAACACTCTTGTGTATACTAAATCTCTAACCTGAAATTCCATTTATAACTACAGGCGGTGCACCTCTCTTCGAAGCGGTGACCGGAATTCAGTCGGCGATCTTTCAACGGATTGTCTGCTTCTTTTCGGGCTGCCGCTTTTCTCTTACCGCGTTGATTGGGGGCTCGTTTGCAATGTCATTTCGTTTTCAATCTAGATTGGTGGTGTCCGGTTACCTAAATTGTCGAAGTGGTGCACGAATAAGTGCCGCCGGAGACAACAGAATCAATACTGCCGAACTTTACGCCATGCGCGATCTGTCCGGTTTGCCTTATATTCCCGGCTCCAATTTCAAAGGATTGCTGCGCAAACATGTTGAATCTTATTTGAGAGAATCATTGGGCAGCCACGGAGCATGCAATCACTACAACAAAGAAACAGCCTGTATTCGTCTTGGGGAGCCCAATTCAGATGCGTCAGTTTATTTGAGAGAGTTGATTGAAACAACAAAAGGTAATGAGGAAGAGCTGAAAAAAGCAATTGAGCTAAACAGCTGTCTTGCATGCGCTCTCTTTGGTTCACAGTTTCTTGAATCTCATGTCAGCATCGAAGATTTACGCCCGCTGAATTGGAGCGGACAATTCCGTCTGGGCAAACAAGAACGAGAACCGCTTTCAATCAACCCCGGTCATCAATTTATGTTTCGCGCCATACTTGATAATTGTGAGGCATGGAAGCGAGCGCTTTTTATTGTTGGCTTAAGTCATTTACAAAGTCGTTTAATTACAGTAGCAACAGGCAAAAGCCAAGATCAGCTCGTTGCCACAGTAGAGAATGTTTCAATGCAATCTTTAGAATCAGCCTTAGAGCTATTGCAATGCTTGGACAATTTCAAAGCCACCGACGGAAATCCGGTGACCCTTGAACAACAGCAACGCTGGATGAACGATCTGCGCCGCCAATTGTCTGGGGAGCAAATCGCTGTCGCTTGCTGACCTTACAAACGGATCTCTTGGATCACGCCATCTTTGACGAGAATTTCGCCGCCTTCTAGGCGTTGAAAAATATTTTCGCCGACACGAACTTCCACCGGATTTTCTACGGTAAACTGCGTGACAACGCTACCAATGGGCAATTCGCTTAGAGCGCTGCTTTGAGCCGTCATCTCATCTTTCAACTGAGATAAACGCAGCTTTTCTGACTCGACTTGGCCACGAATGGTCTCAACCTGCATCTTCGCTTCAGGCGGTAACGGCTGCAAGCTGCGTTTTTCCAAATCAGCAATCGCTCGTTTTCCTTTAAATTCCAATTGTTGCAACTCGGCATCAATTTGTTGCAGGTTACGGTTTATTTCAGATGCAACTTGTGTTTTAAAGTTTTCAGTCACAATCGCCTTGACTGCTATTTGGCGCATAAGCTGAATGGACTCGACCATCTGAACCTCCAAATGCCTTTCCTATTGCTGCATTGACCAATCGGTCGCGGCATAGTGTAGCAGATTCGCTCCATTGACATCATCAATCTACCAAGCGCTTAGCACTACGTGTCATTTGCCCCCTCGCCCTTGGATATTCGCTATACTTACCCAACACTATAAGATGACAGGGGATTTTCTCATGGCTAACGGAACCGATAGCGGGATCACGCACGACGCAAAAATTGGCGCGGTCACTTATTCTCTCGGCTCATACCAAAAAGACATGCATCTGGAGCTGAACTCACTTGCAGCCAACAACTTTTGCAAACGTCTATGGCAGAAAGATTCCTCTCTTTGGACAAATAGCGACGAAGGGCAGTGGCTTGGCTGGCTCGACATAGTTACCCAACAGCTGAAGCGTCTGGCCGAATTCAATGAACTTACTAATACTATTGCTCGCCGCGGCTTGAAACATGCCGTTCTTCTCGGAATGGGCGGTAGCAGCCTTTGTGTCGAAGTGATGCGTCAAACTTTCGGCAGCGCTGCCGGTCAACCGACAATGCTGGTCCTCGACTCAGTAGTACCGGCGCAAGTGCAAACCGTCCGCTCACAAATCGATCCAGCAAGCACCATTTTCATTGTTGCCAGCAAATCAGGCAGCACAACTGAGCCGAACGTACTTTTCCAATACTTTTTTGACGAAACCAAAAAGGTAGTCGGTGAAAAAGCTGGCGAACATTTCATTGCAATCACCGATCCAGGCTCTTCTATGGAAAAGAGAGCTCGTGAAGCCGGCTTCGCTCATATATTTTATGGACTGCCAACAATTGGCGGGCGCTTCTCAGCACTTTCCGATTTCGGGATGATTCCGGCCGCAATAATGGGGCTGGATATTAAAGGCATACTTAAACATGCCGAATCCATGCAAAAAGCTTGTTCACCAGAAAGCGCTTCGGATAAGAATCCAGGCATGGTCCTTGGTTCAGCTCTCGGCGCTCTTACCGATGCCGGCAGAGACAAAGTGACAGTGATCGCTTCTCCGGCTATTCATAGCCTCGGCACCTGGCTCGAACAACTAATTGCCGAAAGCACCGGCAAAGAAGAGCGCGGCATTATTCCGATTGCCGCTGAGACTCTTTGCTCACCGGAAGAATATGGCAACGATAGACTGTTTGTTTATGTACGCTTAAACAACAGCCCGGACGCCACTCAAGACAAAATGGTGCAAGCACTGGAAAAAGCCGGGCAGCCGGTTGTTCGTATTGAAATGAATGACACAGTTGAACTTGGCGCCGAATTTTTACGTTGGGAAATTGCTACGGCTACAGCCGGAGCAATTCTCGGTATTAATGCATTCAATCAACCGAACGTTCAAGAAAGCAAAGATTTCACTAAAGAGTATCTTGCCGCCTACAACAGCAGCGGCTCTTTACCGCAAAACAAATTGCTCTTGGAAGAGTCAGGCTTGAAACTTTACGCTGATGATGAAAATACAGCTCGCTTGGAAGCAGGCATGGGCGGCAACAAAAGTTTGGTAAGCGCTCTTAAGGCACACTTTGCCTCCATTGAAGCTGACGATTATTTTGCGATCAACGCTTATATCGAATGCTGCCAAACCTTGGATACCGAGCTGCAAATTTTGCGTGATGCAGTAATGAGAAAAAACAAAGTTGCAACCACTGTCGGTTTCGGCCCACGCTTTCTACATTCGACCGGTCAATTGCATAAAGGCGGACCGAATAGCGGCGTCTTCCTGCAAATCACAAGCGATGATGCTCGCGATTTAGCGATCCCAGGTGAAAAATTCAGCTTTGGCGTACTGAAAGAAGCACAATCATTAGGTGACTTCAAAGCATTAAGTACAAGACAACGTCGTTTACTACGCGTACATTTGCCTGCTGATGTAAATGCCGGCTTGAAAGCTCTGCAAGCAGCATTCAAAGCCGCTTTGAGCTAGATTCTCTAACTAACAGAATATGAGTAAAGTCGTCTATACAATCGGGCATTCAACCCATTCACTAGACGATTTTCTCGCACTGCTTGAACAGCACAAAATCGAAGTGCTGGTTGATGTGCGCAGCAGTCCCTATGCCCGTTATGCCGTTCATTTTAGCGGTGATCCTTTGCAGATTGCTTTGCGCAACACAAGCTACAAATATCTTTTTCTTGGTAAAGAGCTTGGCGGCAAACCAAAAGATGCCAACTTTTACGATCAAGAAGGTCGCTTGCGTTACGATTTAATATCACAATCGCACTCATTCAAAAGTGGCATCGCCCGTTTATTGAAAGGGCAGGAAACTTATCGCATCGCTCTTATGTGCGGCGAAGAAGACCCAAGCAACTGTCATCGCCGACACTTAATCAGCCCGGCACTGGCTCAACATGGCATCAAAGTTTTGCATATTCGCAAAGACGGCCAACTAAATACAAACGATGATTTGGTGAGCGCTGACGAAAAGATCCGCAGACAGAATACCCAGCTCTCTCTTTTCGACAATTAGGCGCCGGATAATTTTAAGGACATACACTCATCATCGAAATAGTCCTCACCAACTCTTAAAGCTTTAGGCTCAATTGCATAAGTTTTGAAACCACAAGCCGAATAAAATCCATGGGCTGATTTATTGTGTCCGCCAACAACTAACAAAAGTTCTTTCAAATCACCAAAGCCAGTCGCCTGAGCAATGGCTGATTGCATAAGCGATTTTCCGATGCCTTTTCCGCGAAACTCGGGAGCCGTATACATCCCCCAAATCACACCTTTATGATTGATCTTCAGACCTTGGCGCCGATAAAAGCCGATCATGCCGACAAGCTGCGGGGCAAAAGCACCGAAAACAAAAGCGTTGGTTGAACTCTCCAAATACTTTTTGCTCTGAGCTTGCGACATTGCTGCTGACTCTTCGTAAGATGCAGCAAAAGATGCGGGCTCTTCTTTAAGAGCCCGCAGTCTTAATTGCCAAAATTGATCCAGGTCAGCTTCTGTGAGCAACCGAATTTCAGTCAAGTTAGACCTTCTCGCTAACTACTTTTGCTTGAGTAAAGAGCAAGAGATAATCAGGTCCACCGGCTTTTGAATCGGTTCCGCTCATATTGAAGCCACCAAAAGGATGGACTCCAACCAGGGCTCCGGTACATTTGCGATTGAGATACAGATTGCCGACGTGAAATTCATCGGCAGCCTGATCAAGCTTTTCGCGAGTAGCAGTGTAAGCCGCACCGGTCAAACCAAACTCAGTGTTGTTGGCTATCTCAAGAGCATTTTGCCAACTGTCCGCTTTGATAAAAGCAAGAACCGGTCCGAAGATCTCTTCTTGAGCGATGCGTGCTTTCGGATCGATGTCAGCAATGATTGTCGGCTCGATGAAGAAACCGTTCTCCGGTGTTTTATGCACATTGCCACCAAGCACAACGCGTCCTTCTTTTTTGCCGATTTCAATATATTTGAGAATGCCTTCAAAAGCTGACTTGGAAGCCACCGGACCCATGAAATTGGCTTTCTCTTCGGTGCTGCCAATTGTGATTTTTTTAGCGCGCTCAAGAACTTTTTCCAGCACTTTGTCATAAACATCTTTATGCACAATCGCTCTGGAACAAGCTGAGCATTTTTGCCCCTGGAAGCCAAAAGCAGCAGCAACAATCCCTTCAGCCGCAGCATCCAGATTGGCATCAGCATCAACAACGATTGAATCTTTGCCGCCCATTTCAGCCACAACTCGCTTAATCCAGATTTGACCAGGCTGAGTTTTAGCCGCTAACTCATTGATGTGCAAACCAACTTCTTTGGAGCCTGTAAAGGCGATAAAGCGGGTTTTCGGATGACCAACAAGATAATCACCAACTGAAGCACCAGGACCAGGCACAAAGTTAAGTACGCCTTTAGGCAAGCCTAACTCTTCCATAATTTGCACAAACTGATAAGCAATTGCCGGCGTATCGCTTGAAGGCTTAAGAATAACCGTGTTACCAGCCACAATTGAAGCCACGGTCATCCCGACCAAAATAGCTAAAGGAAAATTCCAGGGTGGAATCACAAGACCGACACCTAAAGGAATATATTGCAAACGATTCTTTTCACCGGCACTAGGAACCAATGGTGCCGGATTGCTCAAGCGCACCATTTCACGTGCGTAGTATTCGCAAAAATCAATCGCTTCGGCAACATCACCGTCAGCTTCGGCCCAGCTTTTGCCGATTTCAATTACCAACCAGGCAGAAAGTTCATGCTTACGTTCACGCATAACTTTAGCTGCTTTGAAAATATATTGAGCACGCTCTTTCGGACAAACCTTTTTCCAGCTTTCGAAAGCTTTAAGAGCTGAATCCATGGCTTTTTCAGCATGGTCTTTATTAGCTTTTGAGAATTTGCCGATAATTTGCTCCGGTGCAGCCGGATTTGTCGAAACCAAAAAGTCGCCAGTTTCGATATGCTCACCGCCGATTACAAGGGGATATTGACGTCCAAGCTGTGAACGTACCTTTTTCAGCGCTTCATTCATCGCTTTTTCGTTTTCCGCGACCGAAAAGTCGGTAAACGGTTCATTGCGAAATTCAGAGAGAGCTCCCATTTTTTCAGCTGCTGCAGTCGGCATTTGCCTATCTCCCAGAGGAATATGACGTCTCAATTATCGACCTAAATAAGACAAAAGCGCTTGAGATTTATAGTTTTTCAATAACCGGACAATATATGTTGAGATCCCAAAATATAGCCATTCAACCGCCTTTTTTGCCGGTTTTCACTGTGTTACTCTGTCTTTAGGCGCTAAGCGGGTGTTAATCAAATGGAACAGTATCATCGCCTGATTAAACAAATCCTCGACCATGGCGAACGTAAAGAGGATCGAACCGGAACCGGAACCATATCCATATTTGGCGTCCAAGCTAAATATGACTTACGCGATGGCTTTCCGCTTTTAACTACGAAGAAGGTTCTATTTAGCGCTGTCGTTCGTGAATTACTCTGGTTTTTGCGCGGTTCTACTAACATTAACGATAATTTGACCCAGCACACGCCGATTTGGGACGCCTGGGCCAACGAAGAAGGCGAACTCGGACCGATTTATGGTTTTCAATGGCGCCAATGGCCCAAATACGTACAGGTTGAAGGCTCGGAGCTTTATCGAAAAGAGCATGTCGATCAAATTCAAAACTTAATCAAAGAGATCAAGACTAACCCTGATTCCAGAAGGCTAGTAGTCAACGCCTGGAATGTATCCGACATAGAGCGCATGGCTTTACCGCCTTGCCATCTTTTATTCCAGTTCTACGTTATTAACGGTCGTCTCGATTGCCAGCTCTATCAACGTTCAGCTGATATGGCACTGGGAGTGCCTTTCAATATTGCCAGCTATGCTCTTTTGATGATGATGATCGCTCAGGAATGTAATTTAACGCCGGGGATTTTCACACACACCATCGGTGATGCCCATATTTATCTCAATCATGTCGAAGGGCTGGAGAAACAGCTGCAACGTGAATCGCGCCCTCTGCCGGCTGTTGAGATTGCAAAAAAACCGTTATTCGACTTGGAGTTTGATGATTTCAAATTGATCAATTACGATCCGCATCCATTCATCAAATTCCCGGTGGCCGTATAGCCGGGAGCAGCCAATGAAGTTCGATTTGGTTGTAGCCGTAGACTCAGAGCTGGGAATCGGCAAAAACAACAAACTCCCCTGGAGACTAAAAACCGATCTGAATTATTTCAGAGAACTTACTTGCCATACGGCTCAACGCAATAAACTCAATGCCGTAATTATGGGCAGAAAGACCTGGGAATCATTACCGAGCAAATCAAAACCGCTTCTCGATCGCCTGAATATAGTGGTCAGCCGCAATAAAGATTATGTCCTCCCGGAAGGTGTTCTACTTGCTGATTCCTTAGATCAAGCCTTAGCCTTAAGCAAAAAACATGCCGTCAGCAATATCTTTGTTATTGGCGGCGCTGAATTATTCAAAGAATCACTGCAACATACAGACTTGGGACATATTTATGTAACCGAGATCCAACAAAGTTTTGCTTGTGATACCTTTTTTCCTAAGTCCCTGAGTAATTTTTCTCTACTCTGGTCTTCCGGTCCGAAGAATGAGAACGGCATTGAATACCGCTTTAAGGTTCTCAGCTCAATATTCTTTGGCATTCTGCTTGTTCTTGCTCAATATGTACCGACGATCGCCATTCCTCAACCTAACGCCGAGAAAGGTCGCAAAGTTTTTCAAGCTATGCAATGTGCTATTTGCCATACCGACGGTGGCAATAACTTAAATCCGCAAAAACCAATTAAAGGTCCCGCTTTCAATAAAAAATATCCTCAAGATGAATTGATTGCCAAAACAGTCCGCAGCGGTATCATCAATCGCGGCATGCCGGCTTTCAACAAAGAGAAATTGAGCGATCAAGATCTGCGCGACTTAATTGCTTATATTCGCACTCTTTCATATGGCAAATGAGCTTACCCCTGACCTGCTTTTACAAGCATATGCCAACGGCATCTTTCCCATGGGAGACAGTCATGATCCAAAAAGTGGGCTGCGTTGGTATGCGCCGGATCCCCGATGCATTATCGATCTAGATAATTTTCACGCCAGCGCCAGACTTTATCGAACATACAAACAAGACAAATTCAAACTTAGGGTGAATACAGCCTGGGCTGAAGTAGTACAAGCCTGCGCTTCACGAGAAGAGACTTGGATTACGGACGAAATTTTTCAGATATACAGCCATCTTCATAAACTGGGCTACGCTCACAGTGTCGAAGTCTATTTTGAAGAAAAGCTCGTTGGCGGTTTATATGGAGTCAGTATCGGCGGCGCATTCATGGGTGAATCGATGTTTCACACTGTTCGCGATGCCTCCAAAATAGCCTTGCTCTATTTAGTGGAACGCCTCAAAGAAAGAGGTTTCAGCTTGCTTGATTGCCAATTCATGACCGAGCATTTGCGCCAGTTTGGTGCAATCAATATTTCTCGAGACGAATACACGGAACGCTTGAATTTAGCACTAGCTCAAGACTGCCATTTCGCTGATTTAGTCTAATTGCCTAGAGCCAACAAGTAGACAGCTTGATTGCAGCTCTTCAATAATTTCCAGAAATTCAACTATTCCGGTCTCCGGAGAAGATTGCGGATTATCCGCTAAGAATTGAAGCAATAAATCCTGGTAAGAAACCTTCTCTGAAAGAGTTTTTTCCAAAAGTTTGACCACAGTTTCGCCTAATTCCATAAATTCAGCTCCATGGGAGTCCGCTTCACGAAAAACAGCGATAACGGTGGCGCTCTTCTTAATTTTGGCAGGAAGTTTTTGTCCTTCTTCAAGCTTTTCTACGATTTCAAGGAGCGGGTATTCGTAACGACGTAAAATCAAAGTCGGATTTATAACCGGAGCACAGCCGACAATTTGCTCCAAACCGCTTATGTTTTCACCGCCAACGCGTTTAACTTCCCGCGGATCTTCCATTTTTTCCAATTCAATCCATTCATAATCGGCTAATTCAGCCAGAAATGGATAACGCTTCAAATACTTGCCACCATATTCAGTGACATAAGCAGAAAATGGTTGGCAGATCCGGTTGAGATTGTAATGAACCGGCGGACACTTGAGGAAGTAGTCTTCCATAACGGATTGCCACTCACCAGCCAACAAAAAAGCACAATGTGGATAAATCGATTCCAGCACATCATGATGGCCGTATCCGATCAGATTCCCATAAAGTTCAATGCCCCGTTTGTCAAGCTCCGGCAGCATTTCAGCAGAAAGTTCAGCAACGGAGTCCGGCGCTTGTTCTAGGGTGGCTCCAGCTAAAAACCAACGCCGAGCCTCACCGTTAGTCCATAATGTAGTCAGAGTCTTTTCAATTTCACGCAGAGAGGGCACGAACTTCTCTACCTCTTTGACTTATCTCTTCAATACGCTCAAGATTGATCGATTCAGAAGCATTCAACTTATGCCCCAAAAGCTTCTGTCGATCGAGAAATAAACCAGTAGCATTGGCTATTTGACGCAATCTGCTCAATTCGTCCAAGAGAACCGCAAAATCCGGATAATTTTGATCTCGTTCAAGCATAATCGCCTGAACTTCAGTTTTTTGCAGAACATATTCCAAAAGTTCGTACACTGGCTCAATCACTGCCGAACCATGAGTATCGATCAGATAATCATCGATCCGTTTGTGACCGGCTACGTGAATTTGCACTACGCGCTCTAACGGTAGTTGATCAAGATAACGATAAGGATCAAAAGTATGATTGATTGAATTCACATAAACATTGTTTACGTCGAGAAGCAGCCCACAATCAGCATCTTCTAAAATTTGAGAAAAGAATTCAGTCTCCGACATTTCAGCGCCGGGAACATTCATATAGAAAGAGATATTTTCAAGAAGAAAAGGTCTTTGCACAAAATCTTGCACATATTTGATGCGGGAAGAGATGTGCTTGCTCGCTTCTTTGCTGAAAGGCAACGGCAGCAAGTCTTGCATATACACGCCATCACAGCTGGTGAAGCACAAGTGGTCACTCCACCAAGGAGCATCAATTTTGTCGAGCAGCTTTTTCAAAGCAGACAGATATTCTTGGTTCAAATCATCCGTACTGCCGATTGATAGATTGACACCATGGGTAACCAGGGGAAAGCAGGCGCTGGCCGCATCAAGCCGCTCTCGCGCCGCTCCCCCTAGCTCCATGTAATTCTCTGGAATAATTTCCAGCCAGTCTATTTTGTCGCCATTAGCAAAAGTCTCAACGGCCAGTTCTCTTCTCAAACCAAGACCGACACCGAGTTGGGGCAGACTTTTTTTGATTTCGAGAAATGCCATTGAGACCTTGCCTAACAACAAAACAAACTAAAAAAGACGTCCAGTTTTACTTGGAGTCTTTTGCTTTGCAGGCACTTTCTTTACCTTTGCAGGCGCCTTCTTTACCTTTGCAAGCGCCTTCTTTTCCTTTGCAGGTGCCTTCTTTGCCCTTGCAAGCGCCTTCTTTTCCTTTGCAAGAAGCTTCTTTTACTTCTTTGCTTTCTTTTTTGGATTTTTTGACAACTTTGTTGCCATCTTTTTCAACTTTTTCGGTCTTTTCAGTCTTTTCGGTTACCGTAGTATCAGCATCGGCAGCGAAAGACGGGGCATGAGCGCCCAAGCCGAGAGCGGCAACGAGGGCTGCAGCGAGCTGAACTTTAGCAAGATTATTCATCTAAAACTCCTACTTTTGATTTGTTGACCAGTCCCTCTCCAAGTCATCAAATTGACAACCATTACGGAGAGATAAATAAGCATGGTAGATGAATTGGATTAAATTAGATCAAAAGTAACGTAATGAGAATGTAAAATCCCCGGAATTTTGACTCCAAAATGAATTACAAGCTCAATAGTTTGTAATTTATTTTAGCTTGTAAAGTGCACGGGTGCCTATTTTCCATCCTTTATATAGGAAGAGAAAACCGCACGTCCGATAAAATTGGCTCGTCAAGACCGGACTTTTACTTTTTGCGCGTAGACGTTGAGGGTACCGAAAACGTTAACCCGGTTTGATATTTCATTGCGCGTAGACGTTGAGGCTACCGAAAACGTCGCAGCGCTTACATAAGAAAAAGCCCCGCCTAACGGCGGGGCTTTTGGATTTTCGTGAACTACCTAAAAATTAGGCGCCCATTGAAGAACCGCCGTTGCCGCCATTTTGGGCAGCAGCAGCAGGTTTACGAGCTACTTTTTTCTTGGT
Source organism: Candidatus Obscuribacterales bacterium (assembly GCA_019750335.1). Classification (GTDB taxonomy): domain Bacteria; phylum Cyanobacteriota; class Vampirovibrionia; order Obscuribacterales; family Obscuribacteraceae; genus JAIEPM01. Next base: position 140,539 of record JAIEOQ010000004.1, on the reverse strand, counting down.
TGTTCTTTTTTTTGCGGCGGCTTTTTTAGGAGCTTTAGCTGCTACTTTTTTAGTAGCTTTTTTAGCTACAGCTTTTTTAGCCGGTTTTTTTGCTGCTACTTTTTTGGTTGTAGTCTTTTTAGCAGCGGCCTTTTTCACAGGCTTCTTGGCAGCAGTTTTCTTCACTGTTGCTTTTTTAGCTGTGGTCTTTTTAGCAGCAGCGCGCTTCGGAGCAGCTTTCTTTACTGTTGCTTTTTTAGCTACAGCTTTTTTAGCGGCTGGTTTTTTTGCTGCTACTTTTTTAGTGGCTTTTTTAGCCGTAGTTTTTTTAGCGGCCTTTTTCGGAGCTTTTTTGGCTCCTTCCATAGCGGTGGCCGGAGAGATACTCACTCTCTTTTTCGCTTTACGTTTCTTTGCTGCCATTGAAATGTTCCTCCTAAATGTTCAGCGGGGCGAATGGCAAAACTATGGTTAGAGCTGTTGATCCAGATTTACTTGGAACTCTCTCAGGAAGTTTTTGCTAATGCCACCATTTTTATTTGAGAGCATTGAATACTCTCTTTGATCACACCACACAAAATAGGTTACTTTCAATTGCCCGAAATTGCAAGGCCACCCTACGCAAATTTTCCTGTCGTACACTTACCTCAGCTCAAACTCAGGTCGTATTTTTCGAACAAATCGTTTCTTGCGGAATCAGCCTGTCATGCCTATCTTGAAAGGACAATAGCGATGATGCGATTGAATAAAATCAATAAAAAACTCTTGCAAAAACTTCCAAAAAAAATTTTTTGAGTTCATTTCCGATCTGAGTCGACCTCATCGATCGTAAAAACACTTTCGCTCATCTGCAATCTATCGAGAATGGCTTTTCATCAGGTTTATCACGTACAGTCAAATCAGATTTCCCAAGCTTGGATCAAAATCGAGAAGAAGAAACAAAAATCGTCCCACTGAAAAAATGTTTACATATCGGCCGAATAGATCCACGCTAACGAAATCACTAAGACTCAGCACTGTAAATGGTATCAGAGGACGATTGCAAGAGTCTCCGAAACAGCCAACTGCAGAGCATTTAGCTCCTTGCACCGCCGGGATAACCGAACGCTGATCTGAAAGCTTCGGTTTGCACCGATTTCAGATCAGTGAAATCGATCACATCATTATCGATTAAGCGTTCATATTCTCCAGGCAAAGTACAAGGCGCAGGATTTCTTCCCGGATTATCCGTGCATACGGCAATCGCTACACCGGCTTGACGGCAACGTTCAAAAACAACTTTGAGCTGAGTAAGATCCTTGAGAACGCCGGTTTGTTTATAGCTTGTCGGACAAACCTCCAGAGTGATTTGTTTCTTCGCGAGCTCTTTTAACATCTCCGGGCGCTCAAGCGGAATATGAATGCCGTGTCCAATTCGATCAAGAACAGTAAAAAATTGAGGATGCACATTGTCGATTCCGGTTTCACCTAAGTGAGCCGTAGTCTTTAGTCCGGAAGATCTGGCACTGGCTAAAAAATTGACCCAGTCTTCCCATTTCTCCGGTTCGATTTCCGGGCCGGCAAGATCAATTCCGACCACAGGTCCAAGATTGTCTTTAGCTACTTTCAAAATTGCGTCATTTATTTTGTGAGGTAGGCGTCGATCCAAGCACAAGATTTGCTTAACAGTAATCGGATATTCAGCCGGTCTAAGATTTGCCGTAATTGTTTCGACGATATCCGTCATTTGCCCCAAACGTTTTTCCTCGGAAAGATCTTTATCAGTCCGAAAGTAGGGGTTATATCGAATCTCCATGTACTGAAGATTCTCAAAAGTATAAGCACCGCGACACAGACGAAGGCAAAAGTATGGCAAATGCTCCAAGCTCTGCAACTCTTCCACCAGACTATGAATTTTGACAAACTCCTCCAAGGTTCGACACGGACGCGTGAACCAGGAAAGAAATCCATCATAGTCAGGAAAATAACTGAGGATCGGATGATCGTTTTTCTGCAAAAACTTATAGATGATTCGTGGATGAAGTGCACCGCCCAAATGACGATGCAGGTCGGCATAAAGTGTCATATAGCTTTGCTTTCCCTCGATCTACCTGCTTGATACATATATACCTCTCCATCGCAAAGATTAAAGCATGTCCATAATCCATCCAAATATCATCCAATCGATAAATATTCGTGAGGGAAGCGCGAGCATATTCTTGATTCAAATCATGCTTAGCTGTTAAGAGTGCATGGTTGTACGTGTTATAAATAGTACGTTTTCCACGGTGCATGATGACAGCACCCAATTATTGGAGCATAAAATGAAAAAGATACTGACATTGTCCACGATATCACTGGTTGCATTAGCGACAATCAATACAGCAACAGCCGCTGATGACAATAAGTTCGTAAGCGGAGCCAAAACCGTGGGTAACGGAATCATGTGGGCTCCAAAGAAAATTTGCTTGGGCATGAAAAAAGGCTTTGAAGCAATGGGCAATGGCGCTAAAAAAGTCTTCGGCAAGAAATAGAAAGACAACTTAGTTCGAACCATCCAATTCAGCATGGGCGGCATCGACAACGGCACAAATTGTCATGCTCTCAAAAATTTCCGGTTGAGAAACGCGTTGCCATAGCACAAGAAATTCAATATTTCCTTCGCGCCCTTTCACCGGAGAATAAGTCAACTGTTTTGCAGTTAGTCCCAATTTATGCCCAGCGGAAAGAACGGATTCAATTACGGAATAGTGCGTTTGTGCCGAACGCACTATTCCTCCTTTTCCAACCAATTCCGGGCCAGCTTCAAACTGCGGCTTGATTAAGGCAATGATCTGAGCATCATCATCGTCTAAACAATTCAAACAAGCGGGCAAGATTTTAGCGATTGAAATGAATGACAGATCGATTACAGCTAAAGTGGCCAACGCTCCGCTCTCGCCTTCACCATAGATGTCAGCTCGACTCATCGAACGAGCATTGATCCGTTCTTTGACGACTATTTTGTCGTTGGTACGCAAAGACCAATCCAATTGTCCGTAACCAACATCAATAGCAAATACACGAACCGCTCCCTTTTGTAAAAGACAGTCGGTGAATCCACCTGTTGAAGCACCGATATCCAAACAAATTTTGTTTTCTACCGATAAACCAAATTCAATGAGAGCCTTTTCTAATTTCAAGCCGCCGCGACTGACATATCGTTTCGGTTGCCATCTACCTGTCAGCTCAACTTTTGCGCCTTCTTTTATAAGGGCACCGGGTTTTGTCACCTTGACACCGTCAACAAGAACGCAGCCATCCATGATCGCTGTCTGAGCTAAAGGTCTGGATTGCACTAATCCGTATTCTTGTAATACCAGATCTAGTCTTTTTCCTTTTGCCACGTTCGCATTCAACCTTCTGACTAGTCTTTACTAATAATTTCTGTCATAAATTATTGCCTTGCCGTTGCAACAATAATCGAGCAGTATGTATTATTCTGAACAACAGTTGGAGCAGACCTGGCTGGATGAAGACACCGCCTTGAAAGCGGCTGCCCGAAAGGGTTGGGGGTTCGAGTCCCTCCTGCTCCGCCAATTCATTTTGAATCAAACTTAAATAGACGAGAGATCCAACTGTCTTTAGCTTTCTCTCGTTCGTATATTAGTTCCAGTTCACCGGCATCAAGCCAAACGCCCGAACACTGAGGACATTTTTCAATCGGAATATCCAATATCTCCACTTGATTGAGAAGACACTTGCATTTCGGGCAGTGAAAAGCGTAGTCAAGCGATTTGTCGGGCTCATTGTCAACCATATTGGTAATCCGCGCTAAATTGATGGTAGTTATTTGCACATGATAGACCGAAACTAGCGCTTTAATCCCCTGCCGTTTTAAGAAACTATGAGAATTTTAGTTGGTATCAAAGGCCCAGGAAGAAAGGATCGTTTTCATAATCATTGCCTCGTGGAGACGAACACTACGGCAACGCTTGAATTCGGTCATGGGCAAAGCCTAAACTTGCCTGCCGGAACCAAGCTAGAATGCAAAGCACGCAATAACAGCTTGCTTATAACTTTGCCGCAGCTTAAGGCAGTTCAAAATTATTCTCGAGCTATCCTTCGCAATCACGACGGCAACCTGCGCTTGCAGATATTTGCCACAAATAGCTCACAGCCTGCACATCAGGCTACATATAAAGGTGATTTGATTATTGCCGCTCATAACAATCATGTTTCTATTTGTTTGGAAACTGATCTTGAAAGTTACGTCCGCGGAGTATTACGTTCCGAAATTCCAGCTTCATATAAATTGGAAGCAATGAAAGCTCAAGCCGTATTGGCCAGAACATACGCTCTAAGACCACGCATAGATCATGCAAGCGAAGGCTACCAGGTTTGCGACTCTTTTCTTTGCTGCCAAGCTTTCAATGGTATAGATCCATCTCTGAGTTCGGATCAAAAACAAGCGATTCTACAAACTCAAGGACTCGTTCTTGCTTACGATGGCAAGCCGGCTTTAGCGCTTTTTAGCGCTTGCGCCGGCGGACATACGGAAGATTATGCTAATTGTTTTTCCGACCTTGGCACAAACCAGTTTCCCGGACAAAATATTCCATACTTAAAAGGAATAGCCGAAGGTAAATTACCCGCCGGTTTTCCTAACGAAAAAGCGATGCGCGCTTTATTCAATGAAACTCATCCGGATACGATCGATGCTTGGTCGACAAACTTTCGTTGGCAATTGAGTCTGACAGCCGATCAAATGGAAGCGCATATGCATCACGAGATTGAGAAGCTAACTGAAGATTCTCAATTTGCTCCTTTCATCAAAGCACCGCCTTCAGGAAACTTCGGCGAGATCAAATCTTTTCATATCGACAAACGTGGAAGAGCCGGAACAGCGATGGTGCTTACAATTGAGACTTCAAGCGGAGACTGGGTCATCGAAAAAGAGCTAACCATTCGCTCAATCTTTGCCAATCCAGAAGCTAAACTCAAACGTCTTAGAAGCGCCCGAATATTTTTCGATCAAAAATATGATCAGAATGGACATTTTTACCACTTGATTATTTATGGTTTTGGCTTCGGTCATGGTGTGGGCTTACAACAAAACGGTGCTCAAGCTCTTGCTCTTAAAGGTTTAAGCTACCAACAGATTTTATTGCGTTATTATCCGGGCACGAGTCTGATTACTCTTTAGGCGGCTCAGGAACACTATCAACTGGAGCAGCCTCAGGCGCGACAACCGGTGGCGGAGCTGGTTCTTCGCTTGGCACTGGCATCTTTCTTTCGGCAAACATTCTTTGCATGACGCTCAGAGTGACATGATAGTCCAGCATCCCTTCTTCGGTATATGGTTGGGCTAAAACCAAAATACAATGTTCCGGCTTAGATGATTCGTAAGCACCAATCAAAACTGTGACGTCTTTGTCTTCCTTGTTTTTATTTTTATAGTGCCCAACCGTCCAAGTCAGTCTTTCAGCTTGCCCCGAATCACCGGAAGCTTCGCTTTCTTTGTTACGCACATAATTTAGAAAAGGCAGCTGTTCTTGTACGCTTTTTATAGTGTCCGCAGCTGAGTAATTAGGCCACAATACGCACAATATTTTCTGGTTTTGTCTTTCCGACTCCAAACCGAATGACTCTTTCGGTTGTGTCAGAGCTGATGTATTGACAAATTGATAAGGCGAAAAGATTGTATCTTTGAACTGGCCGACGCTTGTCGCAATTTTTACGGCAGCCTTAGCATCGCTAGAAAGGGACTGCTCTTGCGGGATATTTGCCGCTTGTTTTACTACAGTCGGCGCAGGCGTACGCGAACCGCCGAAAAGACTATTAACGAACATAAGAAACCCAAAAGCAAACATACAAGCCGCAAAAATAAAAATCTGCATTTTGCTAAAACGACTTAAAAATGGCGGTTCACCCGGATTATTGATTACCGGACGCACTTCGGAAGGCATTATTTCACTATCAAGCTCGCTAGCCGACCGAGCACGCATTCCGGTTAGAGGAAGCGATCCCGATTGTTTTTGCGGATCAAAATCAGCAGTTGCTACTGGCTCCGCAGATAGATCACTGCCCATACGCAATCGTTTTACATTCATATCACTGAGAGAACCAATCCAAGCCATTTGCCACAACTCAAAGGGCAACTGATTATTTTGATTGGCAACATAACGTCCACCATGAATACCGATCAGTCGTCCATCTTTGATTAAAGCCGCGCCCATACCGTTATCCGAGAGCGGCAAATTATGCAATAAAGTTCGAGCAGCCAGCAAACTGCTTGGACCAACATAATTACCGTTCATGATTAAAGGAGCGGCCGAATGCTCTTCCAGACAAAAGCCGGAAATTTTGTCCCAAACATTCAAATCGACGTCATATCCTGGAGTGAGAATCTGTCCCAACTGACCGCTACGATGGAAAGGATCTTTAGTCGAAATTTCGATTGCACTTAAACCTCTAAGGGCTAAAAGTGCTTGTAGCGAAGTATAAGTATCTATTCCGGCTCGACTAGCCAATTTAGAAACTGGTAAAAACTCATTTAAGACTTGCCAAACTTTTTCAACACCCCAACGTACCTGGGGAGACAATTGCCCGAAATCGACGTCTTGCCTGAGTTTTGCATACCTAGCCTCAGGACCGCCTAAAGATTCAAGCGCTTTTACTATTTCTTGATGCCGACGCATAGCTTCAGCAGCTAACTGATCCGTCGGCGTAGTAATTTCTTGTGTTGCGCCCCATTTAAAGCTGTCTTGAGTATGCAAAACAAAATTACCGCCTTGCTTTTGCCAAATTAGTTCACAAACGGCATATTCATTTGTCAAAGAATTAAAGCTGGCCCGAACGATTGTCCCTGAACGTATCTCTAAATGAGCAAAAGGCAGCTTGCGCTCATCATACAAATTGAGCAGCCCACTTCGCCCGCTAGAAAGGGTATTCTGCAAAACGTTGCCAAACTCGCCCGGACGCATTACACCGGAAAGATCCGCAGGAGAAACGCTAAGAGGCAAAGATAAAGCTCTGTGCAGTTCTTGGACTCGTTCAGCCACTAATTCATAAGCTTCGGGATCGAGAGTTAAAGTGCCAATATCATTGTCATAAATATGTTTTTGCGAATTATTTATTTGATCAAGATAATGATCTCGAACCAAACGCTTATTAAATTCGGGGTGCAAAGACATTGCTTTGACTGAAAAATTCAAGTCAGGGTGAGGAAATCTAATGCTTAAGGCCCAGGGAGCGTCAGAATAAAGTGAAACTGAGCTCGCTTTTACGGCCACTCGGCTTTTAGAAATCAGCCAGGCTTGTCCGATAATTTTTTCCGGAAAGACAGTTCGATCAACAATAAAGCCCGTGGCATCGGCTAAAGCTTGTGCGGTCCTATCAAGCACCATGGACATCAATATCACCCATTTCTTCTAAATCCCAATTGGTTATACCACTAGGGGACATGAAGCAACCTTGCTTTTACGCGAAGACGGACACCCGGTAAACAATATCGGCAAGCTTTCATCCCGGCCTCTTTCGCAGTTTTGCGATTGCAAAAATATTGCCGGCGAAATCTGGCCATAATACGGGCAAAAGGGCAGTCCAGACGATGGAATTTTAAGGACTCTTTGTTACCGATATAACCTGCCGGAAACATGTCGCTTGCACATAAGACAGGAGAAACACTACCTGACAAAACAGTCAAAAGAATGCCCATTACTAGCAATTCGTCCAAGGCAAATCTAAGCTTCATGTCGAAAGCACCAAAAGCCGAGAGATCTTACTAAATAAAACTACGAGAATAAAAACAAAAAGTTCGCGCTTATTTAGCTCGTCGCGAACCTAAATAAGCAATTTCCGGCTCAGGAGCGCACATTTTTCGCTCAACTGCTTTTACCCAAACTTTGAGCACTGCAAAATGGCTCTCCTGCCTGGGATTTAACGGTCCCTTTTTAGCTTTCAATTCATTATGATATTTGAGCAAATTGCTGAATAAGCGCAAAACTGCTTCTGACTGAGATTTACCGTAACAAGCAATATCGAGCTCCGGCACGGAAACCATTACGCCTTTACCTTTCTGCCAAAGCCTGGCGGATAAGGATCCGTCGCTCCACGGAAGTGCTACGTTCCATACATTGTGAATTTGATCGTCTTTCATGATACTTATCTATTCTCGATCTTCACTTAGTATATATCCAAATTGAGAATTCGGACGCCGTTTTCAAGAAGATTGTCATAAATGATTTTCAAATTAAGCGTGCAAAAAGCTTTCAGTAAGCCGTATTGCAGAATTTTGCATTTCAGAAGGTTTTAGCTCATCAATGGGCAACCAGTTAATCAGTGGGTTTCGCTTGAACCACATCCGTTGTCGACGCGCCAACTGAAAATTATGAATCTGGCAAGCTTCCAGAGCTTGTTTAAGATTCAATCGTCCCTCAATATGCTCGACCAAATCGCTATAATTCACCGTGCTTAATAGGCGTTGGCTTGGTCCGAAACGTTCATACAGTTTTTTTGTTTCTTCAAGCATACCGGCATCCATCTGTGCCGCTATTCTTAGCTTCATCCAATCTCTGTGTTTTTGACGATCGGCAAAAGTCAGTCCCAACCAAAGCGTGTCATAATTCGGTTCTTCTTTTTGCGCTAAAGAGCTGAAAGACAGCCCTGTAGTGATACTTACCTCCAGCGCTCGAATCAAACGAAAGCGATCATTCACATTCAATTTAGCCGCTGATTGCGGATCAATTTGAGCAAGACGCTCCACAAGAGCGGCGTTACCATTTTGATCGGCAAACTCATTTAACTCAAGACGCAACTCTTCCTGAGGTCCAACTTTCGGCATGGCAAAACCTTCAAGCAAAGTACGGAGATACAAGCCTGTACCGCCGCAAATAATCACCGATTTGCCTCTTTGTTCGATCTCATTTATACAGCGTGTTGCTTCATCAAAAAAACGTGCCGCACTAAAACTTTCTTCCGGTTCGGCAACGTCAATTAAATGATGTCGGGCCGCCGCCTGTTCTTCGGCTGTCGGCTTAGCTGTGCCAATATCAAAATATTTATAGACTGTACGCGAATCACAAGCAATTATTTCGGCCGAGAATTCTTTAGCTAAATGAATAGCCAAAGCTGTTTTACCAGTACAGGTAGGACCAACCAAAGCAATGACTTTTTGTTTGGTCATATCAACCGCTAAGCAAAGAATGGCGCAAGAGCAAATTCAAGTACTTTCAAAAATTGAAAGAACTGCAGCCAAGCAAAAAGCGCCGGTACGAGGAAAACAAACATAAGGGACTGCCAGGATTTAAGCTGGCAACTGTAGCGAATTGCCATAATTTGCAAAGCAAAAACCCAACAAAGCAAAAGCAGAGCTAAAAAAGCTAAAAGCGGTGCCGGCAAACAAGAAAGCGGCCCGATAAAAATGAGCGGAACCATACTCCAGCCAACGGTTAAAGCTAAAGAACGCAGAGTATGTTTATCCTTGCCAAAACAAACAGCCGCTAAGCCCACAGTAAAAACTGTGAGCAGCCAAATCACCAGACCGCTAAATATCGAACCCAGCGTATTAACCAGAATTGCCGAAGAAGACGATTCGCTGGACAGAGCAATACCGGCAGCGGCATAAACGACGATTACAGCAAACAAGCTGCCAATCAAATATCGATTATTTTTATTGTTTTCATCAACCAATATTTTAAAAACAGAGCTTGGCGCCAATATCGTGCCGAGAAAACATTCAATCCAGGTTATTTCAAGCATATCCACCTACTGCATGAGCCAGAGCGGTTGATTGCAATATTTCGGATTCATCGACTGCGGAATAATTCCTTTGAGCAAAGAAGCACCGCTGCCCATATCCGTATTGCTTGAAGCAAACATATTTTCAATAGCTTCAAGCGAATGGCGTCCGTCATCTACAGGCAAGTTTTTGCGCAAATGATATTTGTCTTTGGCCATTGTTTGCAAAGTCTCAAGAGCCAGCTCATAACCGCCGAGCTTATCGACAAGACCGACTTTCAAAGCTTGACGCCCTGAGTATATGCGTCCGTCAGCGAGCTTACGTACTTTCTCTTTGTCCATTTTGCGACCATCGGCAACAGCCGTAATAAATTGATCGTATGAATCCATGATTATGGATTGCAACAACGCTTTTTCTTCTTTGCTCATCGGTCGATCCGATGAACCGATATCTTTGAAAATTCCTGATTTAATTACGACTGGTTCAATGCCGATTTTTTTCTCAATCTGCTGCAAATTCAACAGATGCATAATCACACCAATGGAGCCGGTTAAAGTACCCGGATCGGCAACAATACAATCAGCAGCCGAAGCAATATAATAACCGCCGGATGCGGCAACATCTCCCATAGAGATAAGCACCGGCTTTCCTTTCTCGCGAACCGCTTTAACCGCATCACAAATTTCTTGGCTTGTGGCAACTGTGCCACCCGGTGAATTGATGCGCAATAACACTGCTTTTATATGCTTATTTTTTGCTGCTTTGATCAAAGCTTTGCGTACATCAGATGCCGAAGTAGAGTCAGAAAAAAATGAAGGACCATCTTCATTCTCAGCAATCAGGCCGTTTAGCCTAAGCACAAGAATGCGATCTTTTTTGGATAAAAGAAGAGAGCTCCATTGAGGCTCTTCTTTTTTTTCAGCAGCCGAGCCTGACTTGCTGATCATTTGCAGCGGCAAAGCAAGCAAACAAACAAGCAAAATCAACCAACCTAAAATGCGCTGACCTTTATTCAATTGCACGGTCATATCCTCGGCTCAGAAAGAACTGGGCCAATTATATATACCTTAGCTAAAACCGGCTAGTGGATCTGAGCGCCTTGGGTAGCAGCCGTTCTTTTTGCCGGCTCACTGCCTAAAGGATTAACGAAAGTAGTAACCGAGGATCCGCCACCAGCTACAGCTTCCGCTCCTGATGTAGCATCTTGCCCGCCGGTCAGACGCGCAATTGCTTCACGTTCTGATTGTAGCTCTTGATCAAGCTTCACTACAGCTTCATCACCAGCTAAATCAACAAGAGCTTGACGATCTCCACGCACTTCTTCCGACTCACGATCGATTTCGCGACGTGCTTTGCGCAAAGTGTATTCCATCTCTACTTGCCTAGAGGCATCCTGACCACCACGCGCTTCAGCAACCATGGCTTGTAAATCTTGCAGATCGGTTGAAGCACGTTCCAAGAAAGAGAGATCTTTTTTGTAATCGCGATAATTAGCCGTTAGCTTGTCGGCAGTATCACGGATAATTTTATAAAGGATGGTGGCTTGTTCTTGCGAAATAGCCTGCTTTTTCGCACCTTTTTCTGCCTGGTTAGCAAATAGATTTTGAATCATGCTAACACCCATGCTCGTACTCGCCATTGGCATCATATTGCCCCCGGCAGCAGGCATCATAAACATTGGCGCAGCACTGACAGCGCTAAACAGAAGAGTGCTTAAAGCTTTCATGGAATTAGCCATAGCATGATTATGATTGTCTGTCGGCTGCAATTTATTGATTACAAACTGAATATCCGGATTACGCGCCATAGTCGCATTCCATAAATCAGCCAATTGGCGACGCTCGGCATCGACTGTTACTTCAACTTTTTTCTCAAGCTCCGAGTCGCTTTCCAACAAGGGCAAAGGACCGACTTCAACTTTTTTCCAGCCGTCTTTGAGCACTTTTTCGCTCAATTCTTTTTTGCCGACTACCGACACAGCCTTGGTATCAGCAGCATTAGCGCCTGTACCGGCTTGATCTTTAGCGACATATTTATTTTCAGAAACTGAAGATTTGAGCACGCTGCCTGAAGAAGCATCTTCAACCGGTGTTTCAACAGTTTCACTGTCGTTCAAACCAACCGGGGCTAAACTTTGACGTTTTACAGGAACAACCGCTGGACTTGCCGGGCTTGCGCCTTCTGTCAGCTGGTCTTGTACCGGCATTTGAAATGAAGGACGTCTTGCTTCTGCTTCAATTGGCATGAAAGCAAAAGAGCTGGCGAGCACAAAGGACAACGCCACCACAGATAGTTCTACTCTCGATTTCGGTTCAACTGAGTTTAGCTTCATAAATCAATCGCCTGCATCCACTCAAGGTGAATATAGCACAGTATCATTTCCATGAATTAAAGTGGGGAACGTAACACCGGTGCCGATTACAAGCACTTTTTATCCCTTGATAACTATTTGATCATTTGTCACTTTCTTGACACTAGAAAACCAAGACCGATAGCAAACATGGCAACTAGTGTGCTGAATTCATCCATTAAGAAGGGTGGATACTGTCCCATCTGAGTTGGCATATATTGCATCACAGCCAAGGTTTTTATGATGGCCATTAAAATCACGACTCCGCCAAGAATTTTTACAAGGGGCGAAGATTGTTGTTGGTCAGATCCGCCAGCAAACTGCTTTGGTGCAAAACCGGTTGGCTGCCTGAAAGAAGGTTCGTCATCTTCTTCCAGACTTTCGGCATTACCAAGCATTTTGGAAGCCATACGCCTGGGCGGGGGGCTAGCAACCGGAGGCTCCGGCTTATTAACTACAGGCGGCGACGGAGCAATGGGCTGAACCGATGGCGCAGGCGGTGTATAAACTGGTGCCGGCGCGGTAAAAGACTGAGGAGCCGGGGCAAGCTCAGGCGGCACTACCGGCGGAACATCTGCCGGCCGCCTAAACTGAGTCATATCCGGAAACTGTTCTTGTTGTTGAGCCGGCAAAACTTGCGGTTTAGATATTGGCGGTTGAGCAAAGCTAGGCAGCGGCGGCGAATTATCCATCGGCGCAGTTGGTGGCGGCAATACTGGGGCTTGCGGCGGCTGAGCAACCGGTGGTTGCACGACCGGCGGTATAACCGGTGAGGCAACTTGCGCTGCAATTTGCGGTTCTTGCTGAGGTACGGGCTTGGGTTGAGCCTTTCGTCCTTCTTCCAGAGGTACTTTGGCGCTTAAAAGCGGCGAGCGCAATATATTTGGATTGTCTTCATCAGCATAAGGATCGTAATCATCTGCATCATAATAAATATCAAACTTTGGTTTATCGACATTGCTTAAAAGCGGCGAACGCAAAGGACGAGGCAAAGGTGCTTCATCGCCACTGCCTAAGAGCGGTGAATGTAAATGCTGAGGCTTACTGCCAGCACGGTTTGGCGGAGGGACCTCCTCATAAGGTTCCTCGTCAAACTCTTCGGCAGCTAATAGCGGTGAACGGAGCTTTTTCGGCGCAGTTTTAGCTGGACCGGGCGCCGGGTTGTTGCCCGCAACCTCCGGAACGGTCTGCCCGCCAGTCATTCGTGCCCCACACTCTTTACAGAAACGCGACTGATCTTCATTGAGGATCTGGCAAATTGGGCACTGAATCACAAATCTTCTCCTCGAGAGTTCACCAAGTTCATTATCACTTATATGTATACATTCTTAAAACCATTATCACAAAAAAGCACTTTTCTTAAAGGGGAGTTATCGGACTAGAAGAAGATTGAAGTAGCTGTAATTTGTTTGACAAGAGGGGCGTGTTAGACTGACAGGTCGCTTGACTAATTGCTCCGACATGAAGGAAATCATGAAATCAGTTGCCGTCAAAAATTTATCGTCAAAACGGATTGCACCGGTTCTCTGCTGCTTAATTTTCGCAGCCAATTCAGTCGGTCCGGTTTTAGCCGCTGATTCGTCTCAGGTCAACTTCAAAATATTCACGCCTCCGGCTCAAGCTACAACTGATAGCGCGACAACCAAGCCGGCAGAAGGCGACGCCACAGAATCATTATGGTCAGATAACAACTCGACCGCTGAAACAACCCCAGCCCCGCAAAGTTCGGAACAACCGGCAGCAGCTCCGGCAACAGCCGAAAGTTCAGCCCCGGCTGAAACTACAGTCGAAACCAAACCGGCAACAAGCGAAAATAGCGAAAAGCCGGCAGAGGAAGGCAAATTACTCCAAGGTTATATCCGTGTCGTACCTTCCGGTACCAAAGTACCGATCATTATGGATTCGGCAGTAGACAGCGATACCAGCCAGGAAGGCGACGAGTTTGCCGCGCGAACAAGCGAAGACTTAAATATTGACGGCTCCACAATTGTGCCAGCCGGCTCAGTAATTAAAGGTCGTATCGCTCAATTGAATTCACCAAAACATTTAAGCCGCTCGGGCTCAGTAGCGCTTAAATTCGACACAATCACCACTCCGGACAACCGTCAAATCGCTCTGGTTGCTAACCTGGTCGCTCGCGGCGGCGTCGTGCACGCTAAGCGCGGACTTAAAGATATCGCCATCGACACCGGTACATTGGCTTTGCCAACCGTGCTCGGCGTAGGGATTGGCGCTTTAGCCGGCGGTGCCAATAACAGCTCAAGCAACATCGGACGCGGCGGCGGCGCCTTAATTGGTGCGGCAGTCGGTGTAGCAATCGGCGTAGTCATTTTATGTGCCAAAAAAGGCAAAAAAGTAGACGTCCGCCCAGGCGATGAACTGAAGATTGAGCTTGCCGAAGACTTGCGCATGCCTATGTAGTTTTCCTCACGGGAAAACCCTGATCGTCCTCTAGTCTTGAACCGCTAACCAAATCTATCCAGGCGTAATAAGATAGATTCATCTACCCCTACAAAGGTCCAGGGCGCCTGGTAAGATGAAAATTGGTCCGTTCATTACAATAGGATGCATTTACTGACAAAAACAGCTTGTCTGAATAAGCTGTTTAAGTTAAGATTAATCATTCTTAGGACTTAGTCCTATTTTTTTATTTTCAGAACTTACCAGGTAGCATTTAAATCGTAAGCCTCGTTCAGGGCTTGTTCCTTAATCGGTTTACCCGGACCGCATTGATTAGGAAACCTATTAGATAGATGACAAGCACATCAATCCGTCCAGGCAACTATAACCAACAGACTCGCGACCCAAACACGGCAGCCTTCTTGTCTTTGATCGTGCCTGGTTTAGGACAGATGTACAACGGCGAAACGCGCAAAGGGGCTTTGTTCATTTGCGTTTATGCCATGAATCTTCTTTTGTTCTTGTCCATGGCATTGAATGAGCCAATCTTGAACGCTCTTCAATCTTTTGGCACCAGCTTCCATATGAAGCCGAACAAAATGCTTCTTTTGGTGCTGCACGAAGCTTATTTAGGTAGCGCTGTCTCTTTTGTGCTTCTAGGCTTTTTCATTGCCTATA
Source organism: Candidatus Obscuribacterales bacterium (assembly GCA_019750335.1). Lineage (GTDB taxonomy): Bacteria > Cyanobacteriota > Vampirovibrionia > Obscuribacterales > Obscuribacteraceae > JAIEPM01. The sequence goes on along the minus strand of JAIEOQ010000004.1, from coordinate 125,432 downwards.
CTGCTTATGCCGTACGCGACGCTTATGATCATGCTGCTTTAAAACGTCGGCGCATTTATCCTGATTTTGTAATTGAACTGCCTGAAGCAACAAGCGGTTCTTATATTTTTCACTTTGCTTTGATGGTTGCTCTTTTTGTAATCGCCTTCTTCTTTATTATTCCGCCGCAGCCGAAAAGCCAAATAACCGATATTGAATTTATCCAGAATCAGCCGCCGACACAAAAGAAAGTTCAATCAAAGCGCAAAGCTGAACACAACTCAAAAGCTGCCGGCAAGCACAATCCAACCAAACCGGTCCAAGCGCCCCAAGCTTCCGGAGCTAAACAAGCAAGCAAAGCGGCCAAACAACAACAAGCAGCGAAGAGCCCGCCAACTCCGGCACCAAAACAGCCTTCACCTGCCCCAAGTCGTCCGACACCATCTCCATCTCCAAGCCCAAGCCCTTCGCCTAGACCGATGCCCACGCCGCAACCGCGCATGGCTCCGTCACCGACTCCGGCTCCAACTCCGCAAGCTATGCCACGACCGATGGCTCCGACACCACGCATGTCGCCTTCACCTGTGGCTATGCCTTCACCGATGCCAACACCAATGGCAGCACCAAGAGCAATCGCTCATGCGCCGATGCCGACCATGGCTCCTTCCGCTTTAGCCCGCCCGGGCAGCGGTGCTGGTCCGGCAATGCCGACAGCAATGGCTCGTCCTTCAGGCGGTGTGTCCGGCTTACCTTCTTTAGCTCCTTCGCCAGTCTCTATTGGCGGCGGCGGTTTACCTGGTTTTGCGCCGATGCCTAAGGCTTCATCTGGCGGTGGCGGCGGTGGCTTCGGCTCGCCAGCTCCAACTCCGATTGCTGCCGGTGGCGGTACAGGCGGTGGTCATGGCTCAAGCCCAAGCCCGATGCCTGTTTCTGGTGGCGGTCGTTCAGGCGGCAGCTCCAGTGGCGGATCTTCCGGTGCTCCGGCGCCAAGCCGTGCCGGTCGTGGCAGTTCAGGCGGCGGCGGTTGGGCTTCCGGTCCGGTAGCAATCATGCCTTCAGTACCGAGAGCCGGTACAGGCGGCGGTGATGGAACTCAGGGCAATCCTGACGCCAACAACAATCCAGGCGGCAAACCGTCAGTTGACTCTACAAAAGACGTCGATTTCGGTCCTTATATGGCTGATTTGCAGCGCCGAATTAAGCGCGCTTGGTTCCCACCTCGCGGACAAGAATCAAGACGGGTAGTTGTCATATTCAAAGTGCATTCGGGTGGCGAACTTTCCGATTTGCGCATTGATAAAACATCGGGCACATCTCTTGCCGACCAGGCAGCTTTGCAAGCCGTTACCAATGCAGCACCGTTTAGACCACTGCCTAGTGGCGCACCAAATGTCGTAGACATCCAATTTACTTTCGATTACAACGTATTTGGCGGTAGCGGCAGAGGGTCATTTAGAGCGTTGTAAAAAGGTACTTATTGCTCAGCCGGTGGTAAAATTTGCCCACGGAAAGAAATATCCAGTTCGGTGGTAGTCAGGAGAGACAATGGACAGCAAGTTTTTCACTTTCTTTATGGAGTTCATGATTAAGGACTGGTTTGCTTCCATTCCAATCACGGTTTGCTCCATCCTTACCATTGCAGTAGTGATCGAACGCTATCTTTACTATCAAAAAAATCGCCGCGACGTTTCGGCTTTCATTCATGCTCTGCAAAGAGATCTTGAACGCCAACAATTGCAATCAGCTCAAGCCAACTGCAGCCGCCTCGGTGGTGTAATCGGCGAAGTTGCTGAAGAAGGCGTGCGCTTAATGGCCGAACAAAAAGAAGACTTCTCCAAAGCTTTTGACATTACAGTCGGTTTGGTTACAAGAAAGCTAGAAAAAAATCTAGCAATCCTCGGAACCATTGGTGCCACCAGCCCCTTTATCGGCTTGTTCGGTACAGTAGTCGGGGTTGTTTTCACTCTCGACCAATTGGGCGTAGGCGGCGGCGGTACACCGGTTGTTGTTACCGGGGTTGCTAAAGCGCTAATCGCTACCGGATACGGTCTGATTGTGGCTATCTTGGCGGTTATCTTCAATAACACTTACACCAACACGGTGAAGCGTTTCAATGACGATTTCCTCCTGCTCAAGCTTCTTTTCCTTAGCTTTGTCAGCTCCGAAGCTCACGCACCGCACGCACGCTAAGAAGCGGAGAAACTAAAGCATGAGCATTGGCGGCGGAGATTCCTCCTCTACTTTTGAAGAGATCAACGTTACACCTCTAACCGACGTGTTTCTTGTTCTTCTGGTAATCATGATCTTGATTGCACCGATCATCGATAAGTCGGACTTGAAGATCAAACCGCCCGACACGCGGAACGCCAAAAAAGAAGAAGAGAGCAAAGGTATCACCATCGATATCGACAAAGACGGCAATATAGCTGTGAATGCTAAAGCCGTAGCCAAAGGCGCGACATCGGAAGATCTGCAAACTCTGCTCAAGGACTTTCAAAAGAAGACCGGCAAAGAAGATGTACCGGTTACAGTCAACGCCGACTCCGAATCAAAACAAAGAGATGTGGTTGCCGTTATGACCGCTGCTGCTGCTGTCGGCATCAAGCGCATGCGAGTTGCCACCATGCAAGAAAGCGGATATTGATCCATGTCCTTGAGACTCGGTCTCATCGGTCATCCGGTCAAGCATTCCTTATCACCTTTGATGCATCAAGCTGCTTTAGCTTGGTGCGGGCTTTCAGGTAGTTATGAACTTTTAGACGTGGAGCCGGAAAACTTAGACTCCACCATTTTAAGCTTGAAAGATAAAGGCTTTGCCGGCGTAAATATCACTATTCCGCACAAAGAAAAAGCAAGCTTGCTCATCCCAAATAAAAGCGCTGAAGTTGAGCTCGTTGGCGCCGCCAATACGATTAAGCTCGAGGCTAACGGTGAGCTCTCTTGTCACAATACCGACTTAGGCGGTTTTATCAAAGCACTGGCATCCTTTAAGGGAAGCGAGAAGGGCGATCATGCTCTGATTCTCGGCTCCGGTGGCGCTGCTCGAGCCTGTCTTTACGGGCTGGCATTGAGCGGATACAAACAGATTGACCTGCTTGCTCGCAACCAAAATACCGCCGTTCAACTAGCCGGTGAATGTCAGCAAAAGCTTGCTGATAGAAAACTGCAAATAAACGTAATGCCCTTTGCCCAAACTGATTTTACAGGCGATCTAATCGTCAATTGCACACCTTTGGGCTTAAGCGATAGTGATTTAGCAGATAGCTTGCCCGATTGGTTATCCGGCTTATTCACAAACAGCTCTAAGCAATGTTTGTTTTTGGATACTGTTTATCGTAAAGACCGGTCCGCGACGGCGCTTACCCAAGCGGCCGAAAAAGCTGGTTTAAGAGCCCGTGACGGGCGCTCAATGCTTGCTGAGCAGGCACGGCTTGCGTTTGTCTATTGGACCGGAAAACAACCGCCCCTTTCCATTTTTCTTGATGCATTATCGGACAAGATGGTCTAAGCAAAAACTGGGAATATTCAATTCATGCTCTGGGATCTAATTATTTTGGCAACTGCAATCGGCTTGGGTGTTTCCGGCTGGAATACCGGCTTAATTAACTCCTGGCGCGGTCCTTTGGCAATAGTTTTAGCCACCATAATTACTCAACATCTCTACGTCGATGCCGCCACCTGGTTTGTGCAACAACTTTTGCTCTCGCCGCAAAACGCCGCATTTTTTGGTTATCTGATTGTTTGGATTGTCTCTGAAATATGTCTTGAATTAGTGCTGCAACTTTTTCTAAATTGGCACCGCAGAGCACGCCCAAACATCATCGATCGTTTCGGCGGCTTTATTCTTGGTATAAGCAAATGCGCAATAATAGTCGTGTTACCCTTAATTGCCATGTCCGCACCAGCCAAAATTCCGGCACCACCGGCAGGGTCAAGCGAAGACAGCATGTCCGCTCCATTTAAGCTTGCCTTCGAAGAATCATCAATGATCAAAATGGCAAGCACAATCGGCAGCAATCTCAAGCCGACCGTAGAATCGTTTGTGCTCTCAGACAAAGAACCAAGCTTTAAGCCGACATTTAAATCAGTGCAGCCGCTGGAAAAGCCTTCAGTCCATTTAAATTTAGATTTTTAGCTAAAGAACACCGGCACTAACTGCATAGCCAAACCGAGATCGCCGTCAATAGACAGCATACCGGACATAGCAGCAGTCATAGCCGAAAGCTTGCCAGACATAATTGCTTGCAAATCTTCAAGTGAAACCGAGATGGTGCAATCCGGCTTCGGAGAAGTGCCTTGCTGATAAGCGATGACATCTAACGAACCGGCCGTAATTACGGTCATCCACGGGCCGCCTTCCAAACCGTCGATTTTGAACAAAAAGGAAGCGGTGAGGTTTTTCGCAGCTTGGGCATTGAACCTGCGTTTGAGCTCATCGACTGGATTAGTTGTAAGCAAAATAAGACCCTCAATCTGGCTGGACGTCATATGAAGAGCAGATTATAACCTGCTTGCCAGCGGAGTATGAGGAAATTTTTGTTACACTGCCAGTTATGAAAAGACCAGAATCAAGCAATTCTCAGAAAAAAGGTAAGAAAACCTTTGGGCTGACAAGCCTGGAATCACTTTTGCCGCAAGTGACGGGACATTTAGGCTTGGAAAAACGCTTGAAAGAGCATAGCTTTATGCAGCTCTGGTTCAGCGTTTGCGGACCACAGCTTAAAGAGTGCAGCCGCCCTCTTTATATGGACTATCAGAACAATCTGGTCATTGCCGCAAAGGACGCCTCAGTCGCTCAAGAAATAAGTTTAATGCGTTCCAAATTTTTGTCTGAATTAGGAAGAATGGCTCGCTCACTAGGCTTGGAGATAAAAGGCATCCGCGTTGATTTGAAGCATTTTCATCAAAACGAAAATCAATTTGTAGCGCCAGAAGCAGAACCGGAGCTGCCGGAGCCGAACAGCGATCAGCTTGCAGCAGTGATTTTGTCTGAAAAAGATTATGAACTGCTTAAAAAAGTCTCAGCAGAAATAAACCAACAAGTAACCGCTGCCACTGCTTTGCAAAATTCCATTAATGAACGCGTGCTAGAAATGATGGAAAAACAGCTGCGCATGCAGGCATGGCGACGCAATAACGGCTATTTGACTTGCCAGGGTTGCCACTTGTTGACTCCGCGTTTGCATGCTTTAAAGGGACGTAACCTTTGTTTCAATTGCTTTATGGAAAAGGCAGATTGGTCCGGCTAAAGGCTTCCTGCTGACTTCTATGCTATTATTTCCAGCATCATTCCAGCTGCCATTCCGTCCGGGAGGAGCTCTTGATCAGGCTTCAGAACGTTTATAAAGAATATACCGGCAAACCAGCTCTCATTGACGTTAATTTGCACATCGGCTTAGGCGAATTCGCCTTTCTTACCGGTCCTTCCGGCGCCGGCAAATCAACCTTAATGCGTCTTCTTTATCGAGAAGAAACGCCGAACAAAGGGATAGTCACCATCGGTGGTGTCAACATCACGCGCCTGTCGCCACGACAAGTGCCGCTTTTGCGCAGACGCCTGGGTATAGTGTTTCAAGACTTCAAACTTTTACCGAAACAATCCGTTTTTGACAATGTCGCTTATGTTTTGCGAGCTCTCGGCGTCGACGAAAAAGACGTCAAACGCAGAGTAAGCAGCGCCTTGGCTATAGTCGGCTTGGAAGAGGAGCAGCTTGAGCTGCCGGAGAATTTGTCCGGCGGTGAACAGCAGCGAGTCGGTATTGCTCGCGCCATTGTTAACGGTCCGCCGGTGCTTCTGGCCGACGAACCGACCGGAAATTTGGACCCGCAAACCTCAATGGAAATTGTGCAGCTGCTTGAGCGAATCAGCCAGCGCGGCACGACAGTTCTTATCTCTACTCACGACGTTCCAATCGTAAACGCCATGCGCAAGCGAGTAATCAGCTTGAAGCAAGGACAGGTAGTTTCCGACGTAGACAGCGGCGTCTACGAAATCGAAACAACGAGGTAATTTATGAGAAGCTTGCGCATTCTAGCGGCAATGTTCAAAGAGACAATCAGCGGTCTGAAACGGGGCGGTTGGTCGAATTGGCTTGTTATAAGCATCCTTACCATCGCTTTGTTCATTTTTGGCGGTCTTTTACAAACAACCATGGTCATCAAAAGCATGGTTACATCATGGGGATCTCAGCTGGAAATTTCAGCTTATTTAAAAGACGGCCACGACCCGCAAAAGGTCGCACGGATCATCAGCCAACTACCTAACGTACAAATAGTGGAGATCGTCCCAAAAGAAGTGGCCTGGGCTGAGATGCAACACAATTACAAAGTTGCCGCTCTGAATAATCCGCTCCCTAACACTCTGCATATAAAGCTCACCAATCTCGCAGCCGTGGAAACAACAGCTGAAAAGCTGAAAACAATCAGTACAATCGAGCACATTCGCTATCCGTTAAAAGTAGCGCGCAATCTCAATCGTTTTCGTCAATTCATCGAGATAGCCGGGATCGTGGTTACAGCGGCACTTTCAGCAGCGACGCTGATCGTCATCGGTAATACGGTTCATTTAGTCATTCAATCTAAACAAAGAGAGATTGAAATTTTAAGCTTAACCGGCGTCAGCCCCTGGTACATCAAAGGTCCGTTCATTTTACAAGGCGCGCTTTATGGAACTGTTTCAGCAACATTAGCCGCCATTTTCATCTGGACTTTGCACCTTTATATTGACCCTTACGTACACGATCAGCTGCTTAGCTTTTTGCCCTTGAGCAATCATTCAATGGATGTAGGCTTGCTGCCGACTTTCATCATTGTTCTGATTCTCGGTATTGCTGTAGGTTCCGGTGGATCAGCCTGGACTTCAGGACGTTATATCAAGATCTAAGATCCCGTAATAACAGACGTCTACTAAGCCATGCTCTCTGCGGCAATGCTGCCTGAGCACTCCTTCTTGGCTCATACCGTTCTTTTCCAATACTTTTCGCGAAGCAATATTATCGGCATCGCAATTAGCGTAAAGCCGGCGCAATTTTAATTCCTGAAAGCCGAAGCGAATAAGCTCGGCAACCATCTCTGTAGCATAACCTTTGCCCCAGTACTCGCAAGCGACAAAATAGCCGATTGAAGCCATTGAATGATCATCGCTGTCCATATCCAGCCAGCAAGAGCCGACAAGCTCGTTTTCGTTATTGTCTGGCTTAATTGACACTGCGAGCTTGTACGAAGATCGAAAGAAGGCGCCTGCGTCAGCAAGCGCCTTCTTTACATATGATTGTGCACCGGATTCGGTGGCAATTTCTCCGAAACTGAGATGACGAGAGAGGGCTTCGGTCGAAGCGAACTTCTGGACTCTATGCCATTCATGGGGATGAAAGTCCCGCAGAACAAGCCTCTCAGTTTCCAGTTTCACGGTGTTATTTGACTGCCGCTTCTTGAACTGTCGCTTTGACGATTTTGTCGCCTTTACGCAGTTCCATAACTACAGGCAGCCCGTCGGTTACTTTACCGAAAACTGCGTAGTTCATATCCAAGAAAGAAGCCGGAGCCAAAGTAATGTAGAACTGGCAACTGGCCGAATTCGGATTGTTAGAACGAGCCATAGCTACCATTCCGGCTGCACTATGTTTAAGTTCAGGTTTTACTTCAAGCGGAATGCGGCGTTCTTGCTTAGTTTGCGGATCGATATAACCACCGGTACCATCACCTCTCGGATCGCCACCTTGGATTACGAATCCCGGTTCATAGCGGTGGAAAGTCAGTCCGTTATAGAAACCTTTGCTGACCAGATCAACGAAGTTACCGGCAGTTGCCGGAACATCCTTCTTAAAGATCTGCATTTTGATTGTGCCTTTGTTGGTCTCAAGGACGACGATTGGATCTGACATTTTTTCCTTCTTTGCTGCAATAAGCTTATTGTCGGTGAATATATTTTTTGCAGTTGCCTGCTCTGCAAAGCTAAAAAGCAGAGGAAGCGCAAAAGCAATAGCTACGGCCTGGTTAGCCGGTCGGGCAAGAAATTTAAAGCTGGGGAACACGGCTTCTAGACTCCTTGTTAGTATGCACCGCTATTTTAGAGCATAAAGAGCTGTTTTGCCTGTATGCCCACAGGCAAGTCAAGATTAGAGGGACCTACCCGCCTGCCGATTTTTTTATTCCGGCCTGTTAGAAAAACCGCGGTTTTTCTAACACCTCGTTTTTAAAAGCTCGACCAAATATGCGGATTTATCTTCGCTTGCAGAGACTAAAATCCAAGCGCAGGCTCCCAGCGGCTCTTACTCTCAGATTCCAAGTGTAAGAAAAACCGCGGTTTTTCTTACAGGTAAGGAAAAAAATTTTGCGGGGGCGCGAATCGATTATTTTTGATGGCCGCCGGCACCGACCGTTGCTTTGCTCGCATCCAAAGACAAAGATCCACAGGGTTCGCCGCCAGGATAGTTCATCAGCGGAATGACAATCTTATCGAAGGGCTGAGCTTGATTCGGAAAGAAAACATTGGCAACAGTGTCTTCATTAGGCAATATGATGCGCTTAGCCAGACGAATATCTTCCAGTCGTCGACGAATAACAATATCGCCGTAAGATTTAAGCAATGTCTTTTTCGATGTTGTGAAGTGGTCTTGCAAAATCGGCTCAGCAAGCCCTAATGTGCTTATAGCAGCTCCGGCAAGAGCAAGTTTTTGCGGGCCACTCAAAACCGAACCGGAAGTTTTCAGAATCTTTTCTTCGCTCCAAGCAGGAAATTCTTGCCCTGCTGTAATTGCTCGCGCATTGTTACCGTCAACCATAATCGGCTCCGAACCTTCGTTGACAATACGCACCTTTACAGCCAAACAACCATGGCAGGGGCGGCTATCCTCCGAACCATCATTGAGCAAGGTCATCTCTTTGCTGATACCGATAAGCTCTATGCCAGGACCGCGCAGTTTACTGTCCAACGGCTTGGGGATCGGCGTCCGAAATTCATTTACTTCCAAAGGAATAAAATCATGAGGCAAGCTTGCCGGCGTATCAGCCGGCTGCGGATATGATTTGGCGTCAATAGCCGGTGCTAACTGCGGAGAATCCGCTGCTGCCGACTGAACATCTTGGGGCTCCGACTGAAGATTCTGGGCTTTAGCAGACGACATTGCGGCAAACAAAAGACAAAGAGCTGGAGAGAGAAAAAATACGACGCGAAATATTCTTGACATTAAGTCCTACTTTTTCTACTTTAGTTGCCCGCTTGCTACAAAATCATTTTACCGAATTATAAAATTTGGCTCCGACAGGATTCGAACCTGTAGCCTGGCGATTATGAGTCGCTTGCTCCACCATTGAGCTACGGAGCCGCTTGATCAATGCTTACTTGCGGACAGCAGGAACCGGTTGTTGCATATGTTTTTCAATGAAATCTGTAGAAACGTCTCCTTTTTGAAAATAACTGTTGGACAAAACTTTTTGATGAAAAGGAATCGTAGTGTTGATACCGGTTATGGCGTATTCATCAAGCGCTCTCTGCATTCTTTGGATTGCTTCGGTGCGCGTGTTTCCCCAAACGACAAGCTTGCTTAAAAGCGAATCGTAATTAGGCGGAACGGCATAGCCCGGGTAGCAGTGGCTATCTACACGCACTCCCGGCCCACCTGGTGCGATGTAAGCATCGATCCGACCCGGACAAGGGAGAAAATTGCGATCCGGATCTTCAGCGTTAATCCGGCATTCAATTGCATGCCCACTAAATTTCAGATCCTCTTGTTTGATTGACAGCTTTTCTCCAGCCGCCACTCTAATTTGTTCTTTGATCAGATCAAAACCGGTGATCATTTCAGTTACCGGATGTTCAACTTGAATCCGCGTATTCATTTCCATGAAATAGAACTTGTTGTCGGCGAAAATAAATTCGATTGTACCGGCGCCTTCATAACCGATATTTTTAGCCGCTTTAACAGCAGCTTCACCCATTTGCGCTCTCAGCTCTTTGCTTAAAGCCGGACTCGGCGCTTCTTCAATGAGCTTTTGGTGACGTCTTTGTACTGAACAGTCACGCTCTCCCAAATGAATCACATTGCCATGGCTATCTGCCATAACTTGAATTTCAATATGTCGAATCGGCTTCAGATATTTTTCAATATAAACACCGCCGTCGCCGAAAGCAGCCTGAGCTTCGCTTCGGGCTCCGGTAAGCGCGCGTGAGAGTTCTTCCTCATCCTTGGCTACGCGCATCCCTTTTCCGCCACCACCAGCAGTGGCTTTTACAATAACCGGGTAACCGATCTCTTTGGCAATAGCAAAAGCTTCTTGCTCGTCAGTGACCAACCCTTCGGTTCCAGGAACGACGGGCACTTTCGCTCTACGCATGGTTTCGCGGGCAGAAGCTTTATCACCCATGGAGTTTATCGCTTCAACGCTTGGACCGATGAATTTGATGCGATGATCGGCACAAATTTGCGCGAAGTTGGCATTTTCAGCTAGGAAGCCGTAACCAGGGTGCACGGCATCAGCACCGGTAACAACAGCGGTACTGATAATCGCCGGCACATGAAGATAACTTCTGGCGGCAGCCGCCGGACCAATACAGTAAGCTTCATCGGCAAGTTTTACATGCAACGACTCTGAATCAGCTTGAGAATATACGGCTACCGTTCTGATTCCCAGTTCTCGGCAGGCCCTTATTACTCTTAAAGCTATCTCTCCACGATTGGCAATTAATACCTTCTCGAACACTTCTGACTCCTCGTGGCTATGCCATATCGCAGTGATTAAGCGCGGGGATCAACCATGAACAACGGCTGTCCGTACTCAACGGTACTGCCATTATCAACGCAAACTTTTACTACGCGCCCGGAAATTTCAGCAGGCAAATCGTTCATTAGTTTCATCGCTTCGATGATACAAACCGTCTGACCACTTGCTATAACATCGCCGACATCAACAAACGGTTTAGCCGTAGGTGAAGAAGCGCGATAGAAAGTGCCAACCATCGGTGAATTAATAGCTAACCAGCCGTTATTACCGTTGCTAGACTCTTCGCCGGCTTTTTTCCCGGCTTCAGGGGTCATATCAATTACTCTGGCTGCCGGAGCAGGAGCCGCCACTTGATAGTGAGGCAACTCAACGGTAGTCGACAAAGAAGGCGGAGCCTTCTTGATTGTAATTTTTTCTTCGCCGGACTCAATTGTAAGCTCGGTCACGTTCGTTTCACCGACTACGTCAATGAGACTGCGAATTTGTTCGAGATCGAATTTCACCTAACTGCTCTCCAAACGTCAACAATAATACTTATACGCGGGTAAGGTACTTACGGCTGCGAGTATCAACCCGAATTTTTTCACCGACTTTAAGATGGAAGGGAACCGTGATCACGGCTCCGGTTTCCAAAGTCGCCGGTTTGCCGCCACCGGAGCTGGTATCACCACGCTCATCCGGCGCTGTTTCCACAACTTGCAATTCAACGGTATTCGGAAGCTCAACACCGATAATCCGTCCTTCAAACTTCATGACCTGAATGTTTTCCAGTCCTTCTTTCAAGAACTCAACAGCATCACCAACTTGCTCGGCAGTTACTTCAATCTGCTCAAAATTGGCTGCATCCATAAGAGTGTAATTTTCACCGCTCTTGAAGAGAAACTGCATATCGCTCTTTTCAATAACTGCAGTCGGCACTTTTTCACCGGCGCGAAAGGTTTGCTCAAGCACGTTGCCTGTTTCGACGTTTTTCATTCTGGTTCGTACAAATGCGGAACCTTTACCCGGCTTAACGTGCATCGCTTCAACAATCTGCCAAATGCCATTGTTGTACTGAATCGTTACGCCCGGACGAAAATCATTACTGGAAATCATGCTCAGTCCCCATATACAAACGTCAAGATGAACCTGGACTACGGCCAACGGAAATTTTATCATCGCCTCGGAAGCCAAAATGTTCCCGGCAAGCATTTCCTTACAATGATGGACATAACAAAACTTCGCTAAAAGTCCCAGGCAGCGGCAGTAAGCCCGATTGCTTACGTTATAATCATCAATTCCTTCTTCTTGCCAAGCCCCAACCAAAAGGCATCAATTACAAATGTCAGAAACAAGTTCCGCGTACACCCCTAAAGAGATAGAAGAAAAGTGGAACCAATACTGGTTTTCTGAAGGTTTATTCAACCTGAAGATCAAGCCAGGAGCACCGGTATTTTCAGTGGCCTTACCGCCGCCGAATATTACCGGCAATCTGCACATGGGGCACGCTTTGAATGGAACGATCCAGGACGTTCTTTGCCGCTGGAAAAGAATGAACGGTTATTCGGTTCATTGGCAGCCAGGTACGGATCATGCCGGAATTTCCACACAAATGGTGGTCGAACGCCAGCTGAAAAAAGAAGGTAAAAATCGTCATGCTTTAGGGCGAGAAAAATTTCTTGAATCTTGCTGGCAGTGGCGCAATCAGTACGGCAATACAATTTATTCGCAATATAAACGTTTAGGCGTGAGCTTCAGCTGGGATCGCTTGATGTTCACCATGGATGAAGCTTATGTAAGGTCAATTTATCGCGCATTTTCCATTCTTTATAAAGAAGGATTTATTTATCGAGGCAAGCGTGTAACCAATTGGTGTCCTCGCTGCCAAACAAGCCTTTCCGACTTGGAAGTTGAACACGAAGAAGTCAAGGGAAGCTTGTACCTAATTAAATACAAATTGGAGAAGGACGAAACTAAATTTGTTACGGTGGCGACAACGCGCCCGGAATCGATCTTCGGCGACGTAGCAGTTGCCATTAATCCGAAAGACCAGCGCTACTCCGGATTAGCCGGACAAAAGGTGCGCATACCTTTAACACAAAAAACGATTCCGATTATTGAAGACGCCTATGTCGATACCGAATTCGGCACCGGCGCCTTAAAAATAACACCGGCTCACGATGTAAACGATTGGGAGATCGGTCAAAGACACAAGCTTGAGCAACCGACGATTATCGACCACCACGCAAAAATGTCCGTAGTCGATTTGGTCCCTAAAGAATTCCAAGGACTGGATCGCTTCGAGGCACGCAAATTAGTCGTTCAAGAGCTGGAGCAAAAAGATCTACTGCAAGAAACACGGGACTATGTTCATGGACTCGGTCATTGCGAACGTTGCCACACAGCTATTGAACCTTTGCTTTCGGATCAATGGTATGTACAAATGAAAGAGCTGGCCAAGCCGGCGATTGAAGTTGTCGAAAACGGCAGAGTTACTTTCGTCCCCAGTCGCTACGCCGCAACCTATTTGAACTGGATGCGCAATATTCGCGACTGGTGCATCAGCCGACAACTCTGGTGGGGTCATCGCATTCCGATTTGGAAATGCGACGACTGCTCTTTTGAAGACGCTTTTGAAAACATTCCCGATAAATGTACGAAATGCGGCTCGGCCAAATTCATACAAGATCCTGATGTGCTCGATACCTGGTTCAGCTCAGCACTTTGGCCTTTCGCCACTCTTGGCTGGCCGGAACAAACAGAAGATCTGAAGACTTTTTATCCGACCTCCATTCTTTCCACGGCCCGCGAAATTATCAATCTTTGGGTGGCACGGATGATCTTCACCGGCTTAAAATTCGCCGGCGACATCCCCTTCAAAGAAGTATTGATCCATCCGGTTATCCAAACCGGTGACGGCAAACGCATGTCAAAATCAAAAGGAAATGCTGTCGATCCCCTTGAAACTATCGAAAAATACGGCGCCGATGCCAATCGATTCTGGTTCGCTTCTTTAGGGATTAAAGGAGATCAAGACGTACGTTTTCGCGAAGAGCGCTTGCTTGAATATCAAAAATTCATCAATAAAATTTGGAACGCCGGCAAATTCGTCCTAAGAAACATCGAAGGTCACGAAATAAAGCCGATCGACCGTTCGCGCTTAAGCCTTGCCGATCGCTGGATTCTCTCCAAGCACAGCAAACTTTTATCTTCACTGGATAAGAGTTTAGCCAACTACGATTTTGATAATGCTTGCCGAGATATCTACGAATTTACTTGGGATTATTTTTGCGATTGGTATTTAGAGATAGCCAAACGTCAGATCGATAGCTCCGGAAAGACCGGAGAATCTTGCCAAACAAGAAACGTTCTTCATTACATTTTCGAAAGCTTGATGCGCGCTATGCATCCGATTACCCCATATGTAACAGAAGAGTTATGGCAGCGCCTCGCGCTTAAAGAAGCTAAAGACAAGCCGGATTCGATCATGTTTGCTCAATATCCGCAAGCAGATACGGCATGCATCGACGAACAAGCCGACGCCGATATGGATTTTCTGATGCGCGTAATTCGCAGCTTCCGCGATATGAAACATCTATACGGTGTTGACGCTAAGCAGAAAGCTGAAGTGTTAATACAATGCAATGACAGCCGCGAAACGAATCTGCTGTCCCAAAGCGGCAGCTACATCGAATGGCTAGCCAACGTTTCAGCACCAAGCATAGTATCAAACGGCGGACCGCAAGGAAAAACGGCAAGCGATAACGTTTCTTCCGCAAAACTGTATCTGCCTTTGGAAAAGCTGATTAACGTGGACGAAATCAAAGGCAAATTAGCTTTGCGCGTCGGCAAATGCAGCAAACAAATTTCAGAAAAGCGCGGTTTATTCGACCGCGAAGATTTCCGAAAGAAAGCGCCGCCTGAAAAAGTCTCAGCCATGGCTGAAGAGATTCGCGAACTGGAGCAGCAATTAAACAGCTTGCAGACCCAAATTAAAGTGCTCGAGGGTTAGTCTCAGAGCGCAATTTCAAAGTTTTAATATCTTCAAGAGTTTTTTCACAAGTTTTCTTGAAAGATTGTTTTTCCGCGCCGCTATAATCATTTTCAGCCATGGCCAGCCGTATCTGTTTTTCAGCTTCAGCAAAACGCTTTTTATGCATATAAATTTTGCCGAGAATATAATCGCTGTTGGCATTTTGCTTCATGTGCGCCAAATCATGCTTCTTGTTCATTGCTTTGGCCAGCAGAAGACACTCTTCGGCTAAGTCATAATTTTCCAGAGAATCACAAATATCAGCTATGTGAATCAGCTGGCACATCGACATACCATAACTCGATACCGGATTGGTTTTGGCAATAACAGCTGCTTTATGTAGACAAGTCAAAGCTGTTTTTTTATCGCTTTTCAGAATGGCCAAATTTGTCTTGATGATCAGTGCATCGCACAAAATAAGTCCGTCGACTATTTGATATTTCTGGCAAAAACTTTCGCAAAAATCATTATATTTTTTCGCTTCGGCATACTCGTGATTATCGTAATAGCTGGTCGCCAAATGATTGCATAAGTTAGCGACATCGGACCAGCTTTGGCGGTTTTTTGCTGCCTCCAAACAAATTTGATCGAGCAAGCGATGATTGATCAAAGAATCTTTTTTATAGCGTTCATTTTTGTAGCGTTCATAAAGAATGGAGAATCGCGATCGTCCGCTATCAAAACTTTGCAATGAACCACCCTGCACAAGCTTAAGCAGTTTTTGCAAAACATTCTTTTCTTTCTCTATTTCTAGAGGGGTCATTTTTACGTTTGATGGAATCAAAAAAAGCATGCTGAACGCTCTTGTGGCAGTCAGTCCGGCATTTGTTTTATCACCAGCGGCACTTTGCGCAGCTGCTTCGGATAACAACAGATCCGCCCGCGTCAAAGCACGTTCAACACTGAGCGAGGGTTTTTCGACTGTGGATTGTTTTCCAATTTCACGTTCTAAAATCGGAGCCTTAAAAAACCAGACAACAAAAAGAAGAAATGCAAATAGCAGTGTAATTGAGATGAAGCGTTCCCGCATTCGCTGCGGTTCAGCTCCTTGCCAGTAACGCAAGGGCGCATAATCGCAAACAATCGATTTTTCTCTTTTTTCCTTAAGCAGCTCCAGATCTCGGCGCAACTCTTCCATACTTTGATAACGACAAGCAGGATCTTTTTGCAGGCCTTTCAACAAAACGAATTCTAATTCGGGTGAAAAAATCCGTTTTTTGCTGACACTACTGGGTGGAAGCGGCATCTCGTTGACATGCTTGTGCATCAGTCCAATCGGATTTTCAGCGACAAAAGGTTGCTGTCCGGTCAACGCCTCATATAAGAGACAAGCAACAGCATAGATATCGGAGCGTTCGTCCGCTTTTTGTCCTTGGCACTGTTCAGGGCTGATATATTGAATGGTGCCAATCAACTCTCCTGTCTGAGTCAGTTTTTGATTGAGCGATTCCGGTTCGCTCAATAATTTGACTAAGCCAAAATCAACGATTTTTACCGTATCCGGCTGCGGTTTGTCGACCAGTAAAATATTATTTGGTTTCAAGTCACGGTGCACAATTCCGAACTGATGAGCATAATGCATGGCATCACAAATCTGAACGGCAATTCCCAGCACACGCGGCAATGACAATACTTCCTCATCATTAAGAAGATCGCGCAAATTTCTGCCGGACAAATATTCCATTGCGATATATGGAACCTGCTCGTCCCACAAGCCTAACCTGTAAATATGCACAATGTTGTTATGTCTCAGGGCTGAAAGTACTTTACCTTCTCGTTGAAAACGAGAGCGACTCTCGCTGTCATTTAAATGATAAATATGCATCAGCTTGAGAGCAAGCAAACGATCCAAACCGAGTTCTTCCGCTTGGTAGACAGAACCCATTCCGCCTTGACCAAGCACAGCGATGATTTTGTATCGACCGTCGATGATCGAGCCTATCAAGTTCGAATCCACTTACTTCTCCTGAGCCTGAGCCGCAACTAAACCATCCAGCAAGCGCTCTTTCAGCGGACAATCGTCTATTTCCATAATGGTTACAAGTTGCAGCGCTTGTCGATAGAGCTTTATTGCTTTTCCATATTGCTTTTGTCTGAAAAGAAAGCTCGCTTTAATTCCAATAATTTCCGCTTGAGCATTGCGCAAAGATGCGGTTCGCCCAAAGGGGCTATTATCGTAAACGGCAGCAAGACGCTCCGCTTCTTGCAAATAGCTGGTCGATTCCTCATTCTGCCCAAGACGAAAACATACATCAGACAGACGTCCAAGAAGATAGATTTCAAATAGAGCTATTTCCGGGTGCGCTTTACGCTCTAGAGCCAGAGCAGACTTCAAAGCCTCTTTTTCAGCCACCGGCCGTCCGGATTTTTGATAACAACTGGCCAGTCCGTCATAAAAACGACGAACATATTTACGATTTGACGTATCCGCGGCTTTAGCCATTTCTAAGCACCGCTTAAAAGTTTTTTCGGCTTCTTGGTATTTGCCTTGGCGAATCAAAACATTTCCTAATTCATATCGTAAATCAAAAGAGTATTTGCGAATACCGTAGTTATTCTCTTCAATTCTTTGCTTAAGCAGCTGTTCTGCTTCCTTGTAGCGTCTTTGGTGACATAATAACACCGCTCGTTCACGTACAACAAAAGTCGGGTGCACATAACGATAGTCTTGGCATTCATTCAAAATAGTTTCTATAATTTGCAAAATCCGTTCGGCATTTTTGTGATCGCCTAAAAATTCATAGAGGGTTGCAATTTTTAGGTATACGCCGCTGCCTTCGGCGAGATTTTGCTTACTTACGGACTCAGCTAGATTCAAAAGAACAGGCATCAAAGCACGCAATTCAGTAAACCGCCCCGTATAAAACAAAGAATATGCTTCTGTTATCCGATAAGTGCTTTCCATGCTGAGTGGAACGCTACGGAATGGAACATTGGCTGCCCGCGCCATGAATGTTCGTGCTTTTTGCAAATACGATTCGGCTGTTTTCACTTCTCCGACATTGTAATAATGATAAACCTGAGAACAGCAAGTATTAGCGGCTCCAATATAATCACCGGCATTTTCCAAAATGGCCAGTTTTATTTTACGGCTTTCAATTGCTGTCGGCACGAGGCTGGACTTACAAAAACGAGCTTCGAAGAAGTGCGTGCTCCTTTGCGTAAACTTAAATGACTGCAAATTCGTTTGCGGAATAACCTCCGCCAATATTTGCAAAACTGCAAACTCCAATTTTTGTTCGTTAAGATCATCACTTCTAATTTCACCTAAGGACGAAAGCATCCCCAGAGCACGATTGGAAAGCTCAGCTGCTTCTTCTCGATTGCCGCGGGCAATAGCCTGCTTGGCTTGCCCGGCAAATTCCATCGCCCGCAGGGTCTCAACACGATAATTATCATTGCTAATTTTTTCGCTGGAAACCGGTGCATTATTGTGACTATAAAAATAAAAGACAGCAACTCCAAGACAAAGCAAAAGAAGAGAAACAAGAGCAACTGTTAACGGTTTATACTTACTTTGAGCTTTAGCAAAAACAGATAGCGGCTCTCGATCAACTTCATTACCACGACCAGATTGCACAAGCTCTAAAGCTGCTTTAAATTCATTCATGCTTTGATAGCGAAAAGCAGGATCTTTAGCCAAAGCTTTTGCCAGAGCAGCCTCTAAACCGACAGGTAAATTCTGGACTTGCGACAGACTGCTCAGAGCCAGCGGCGCTTCGCTAGTATGCTTATGCAGCAAAGCAATCGGATTATCCACTTCAAAGATTGGACGCCCAGCCAAAATCTCGTAAAGTACGCAACCTAAAGCATAAATGTCCGAACGTTTATCAGCAGGTTGTCCGGCGCATTGCTCCGGACTCAAATATTGCGGTGTGCCTATTAATAAACCGGTTTGAGTCAGTTTTTGTTCGTCAGGTCTTTCCACAAGCTTAGACAAACCAAAATCAACGATTTTGACATAATCGCTCTCCGGTTTGTCCAACAAAATGATGTTATTCGGTTTTATGTCACGATGCACTATGCCCATTTCGTGAACGACAGATAAAGCGTTACAAGATTGAATACCGATACGCAAACAAAAGTGTGCCGATCCGATCGGATCTTGATTAAGGCGAGAGCGCAAAGACTCTCCCTCAAGATATTCCATGGCAATATACGGGGTTTGTCCCTGCCAAATACCCAAGCGGTAAATCGTAACGATATGACGATCGGTCAGGGATGAAAGAATTCTCCCCTCTTGCATAAAACGCTGATGACTGTCTGAGTCATTCAGACTAGCCCCATGCAAAACTTTCAAAGCGACAATCCGGTTAAGCTCGAGCTCCAAAGCCTGATAAACGCAGCCCATCCCTCCTTGTCCGAGAACAGACTGGATTTTATATCTGCCGTCAAAAATCGTGCCTACTAGTTCTTGCCCGATCATCTATGCCCGTGTGCCTAGGGGCGGTCTAGTCCATCATACCCAGGCTAAATTTTGCTAAAACTACCGACAAACAGATTTACGAGCACCGTTACCTGGGCATATCCCAGTCAGTACCCCGAGGCGGATATGCAATCATTCGATCCGACAGAAGCTGAAGAGATTACCATTCGTCTGGCCGAGTCAGTCAGCCAAGACAGTATTTTGGTTCTGACCCTCGGTCCGGATCTGCTCGACGAGCTTGAAGGGCTGGAAAAAACAAAAAAGATCTTTGATTTAATTATTATCGATTGCACCGCTTCTGGTTTTATTTTTCCTTGCGACCTCTTAGTTCAGGCAAGCAGCGCCGCCAAGAATCTACTTTCAGTCCCTGGCTTTCTTGTGTTTATTAAGCAGGATCGGGCTTTTGCCTTCGTCAAAGAAACGGCAGCCGGAAATCTATCATTCCAACGCTTCGACAGCCTGTCGGCTATATATGACTTTTCTTCGAATATAGCCAAACAAATACAGCAAGCCATGGGACAGAATATTGAAATCCATAAGGACAGCACCGATTTAGCCGAACAAATTTTGATGATGACAATTCCGGTGCTCACCTCTTTCGGCATTAAACTGAAAGCTGGTATGGACGGCTCCCGCAGGCGAAACACCGTGCTTGCAGCCATCGACAACTATACGCCTGTTAGTGCAATCGCTGCTCGCCTGCTACCGTTGCTTACATTGGAACAACTGCTTGACGAACTGCGTGGGCTGGAAAAAACCGGTGCCATATACTCTATTTTTCCTAAGATACCGTATTTGGTGCAACAGTTTCGCAATACCAGAGCTTTCCGGCTGAAAGACTACATGCTTGAAGCCAAGCTACTAACCAAAGAGCAGCACGACGAACTGATCTACACCATGCAAAATAGCAAAGGCGCCCAGCGCCTGTCCCTTGGAGCGTTATGTGTTTCAAAAGGCTGGATAAGCGCCAGAGCACTGGAAATTGCTTTGCAAGATCAAGCTTTTTTCGGACAAAAATCAGAGCGCGAAAAAATGAAACTGGGAGTGAAAGCCGATCCCGATTCGCGCCTACAATCTCTAGTTGGCAATCTTGCCACCACGGACCCGGCAGGGGTACTGCAAAACCTTTCCAATAATCGTTGCAACGGTGTTCTTTTTGTCGAATATAAAGATCTGACTTTTCGCGCCGCTTTTGAAGCCGGGCGCCTAACCTATGCACAAGCCGGCAAAATTAAAGGCAACAAAGCCATAGTTGAATTTGTTTCAGTCTGGAAAGAAGGTGTTTTTGTTTTCATGGAAAGATCGGTTCCAAGCGGTCTGGCCCAAGATGAATGCCGGGTCACGACTCCTCTGGACAAACTTCTTCTCGACTCCGCTTTAGCTGCAGACAAAATTGAAGCAGTCTGGAAAACTCTGGCAAAGGGCGGTCAAAGTCTACTGGAAAAGCTGCCTGACACCGAGAATACACTTAAACGTACCGATCTGCTCGATCCCCAAGAGAACTATCCTCTAAGCAGCGACGAAGTTGCCGATATGCAGACCGTCTGGTCGGCTTGCGAGGGAATAAGCACAATCGACGAAATCATTAAAAGTCGAGGGCTAACCACCAATCAAGGAGCTGCTGCCATAAGCCGGCTTTTGTACTTTAAGCTTGCTCGCGTACCCGGCTTTGATCTACAAGGGTCTCTTGCCAAGTTCCGTAACTTGATTGCCGACATAAGCACTAAAATCGGCCTTGAAAAGTCCGAAACTTTATTACGCATAAGCCTCAGAGAAAGTCAGGGCTATTCAGCAATATCACGAGTCCTTTTAATCGGCAGCGGCGTGGAAATCGGGGCCGATATGGCAGCGGCAAAAGCGGCTGCTTTGCCGGTATCCAACGTCGTAAAAGCACTGGAAGATTGGCAAGTGAAATATATAGAACATTTACGTCATGAATTGGACAAAAACGAGCTGCGTGAAATCGTCTACCGAATTCATAAATGACCTGTCCTGATTTCTCAAGCAGTTACAATTGCTGAGGTCAGTGCTTTGAAGCCAAGTGTCAAACCGTGAGGATCAGATGAAAGAGGTTGTAATTGTCGATGCGGTGCGTACTCCGATCGGAAGATACGGCGGCGCACTGAAAGATGTTCGTCCGGATGATTTGGCGGCAATTGTAATTGCTGAGTTGCTTAAACGAAATTCAATTCCAACACACGAAATTGAAGACGTCATTCTGGGCTGCGCCAATCAAGCCGGCGAAGACAATCGCAATGTTGCACGAATGGCTTTGCTCCTGGCTGGTGTTCCAGAGTCAGCCGGCGGTTGCACTGTAAATCGTTTATGCGCATCGGGTATGGAAGCGGTAGCCCAAGCAGCCAGAGCTATTCAAGTCGGTGCCGGCGACATCTACATAGCCGGCGGAGTGGAATCGATGACACGAGCCCCTTTTGTGATGGCTAAAGCGGAATCGGCTTTCGCCCGCGAACCAAAAATTTTCGACACAACACTGGGCTGGCGTTTCACCAATGACAATTTGGCAAAAATGCATCATCCATATTCAATGGGTGACACAGCAGAGAATGTAGCCGAAAAGTATAAAATCAGCCGCGAGCGACAAGATGAATTTGCCTTATCCAGCCAAACTAAATACGGCCAGTCTCAGAAAAAAGGAATCTTTCAAAATGAGATTGTTCCGGTGAGCATCGCCCAAAAGAAAGGCGAAGCAAAAGTGGTCACCACAGATGAGCATCCGCGTCCGGAAACCACTTTAGCCGACCTGCAAAAGCTTAAAGCGGCCTTTCGGGCTGGCGGCAGCGTTACTGCCGGAAATGCCAGCGGCATTAATGACGGCGCTTGCGCCCTTCTGATAATGTCAAGACAGAAGTGTGATCAACTAGGGTTGAAGCCTCTGGCTCGATTTATATCAGCCGCCGTAGCCGGCGTTGATCCTGCTTGCATGGGAATCGGTCCGGTTCCGGCCACGCAAAAGGTCTTACAGCGCACCGGATTAGCCATAAAAGACATCGATTTGTTTGAACTAAATGAAGCCTTTGCCGCTCAAGTATTAGCTTGCACCGACCAGCTACAAATCGATTTGAATAAAGTAAACGTCAATGGCGGTGCAATCGCCCTGGGGCATCCTCTCGGCATGAGTGGCGCTCGCTTGGTCACCACCCTCATTTATGAGTTACGCCGGCGCAACTTAAAATACGGTCTGGCATCCATGTGTATCGGCGTCGGACAAGGCATGGCTTCCATTTTCGAATCCGTAAATTAGATGTAGGATTAAGGAATCGGGAATAGGTTAAATAAGCGATTTTACTAGCGTCTATGAAAAACGATCCCGAACCTCACAAAAAAGAAAATCCTTTTGAATTTCGCTATTTGGCTCTTTTAAATGAGCTGAAGAGCAATCAAACAGCAGAGCAAGAGGATCTGATCAGCGACGATGTTATCGAAAGCGCTATTAATTATGGTCTATCCGCATTAAGACAAGGCAAGGTGCTAATTCAAGATGCGGATTAATAAAATTGAGTTTCAAGACGCCTCAAGCCAGGAACAAAGATCAATCTCTTTCCTGCCTGACTGTATGAATATCGTTTCAGCAGGCAATGATTTTGAAAAAAGCAGTTTATTGGAAGCGATACAAGCTTTGATTTACGGGCGGGCAAAAGATTCGGAGCAGAATTTTTTTCGTAATGGCGAAATCAGATCAGGCACTATCTGGCTCGAATTGAATGATCGAAAAATTTTTCTCGAGCGCGATTTTAGCAAACAATATCTGAATATCGAAGTAGACAAAGATACAGGAAACGGCAAAAACTTTATCGCCGAGGAAGAGAGTGACGATATAGGTCGACGCCTTACCGGACTCAGTCTTCCTGTCTTTCGTTCGGTAATGGTCATGGATCAAGAAAGCGCCAAAGCCGATCTCTTTGTCAGCAATTCCAGCATCGCTCAAGTATTGGAACAATACACAAATGAGACCGAAACAACCGGCAATCTGGATAACGCAATCGCTTGCCTGCAAAATAAACTCGACCTCTATCCTTTTCGCGGTCAGCAATATCCG
Source organism: Candidatus Obscuribacterales bacterium (assembly GCA_019750335.1). Lineage (GTDB taxonomy): Bacteria > Cyanobacteriota > Vampirovibrionia > Obscuribacterales > Obscuribacteraceae > JAIEPM01. Next base: position 102,236 of record JAIEOQ010000004.1, on the reverse strand, counting down.
ATTCAAGAATTAATCGCCGCTTTAAACGATAGCAAAAATTTACTGCAAGAGCAGCTGACCAAAATGGATTCTGAGCGCAACAACTTGTCCGCGAAGCAGCACAAATTGGACGAGTTAAACAACGAATTGAACCAAACCGCCGGTAGCTGGGCTAGAGAAGAGTATTTTCAACTGTGTGCGGAAATAGCCGAAATTGATTCACGAATATTGAAAGTCGAAGAGCGACTCAGGCACGAAGAAAGCTTGGTTAGCCAGATAAATACATTAGGCGATCTAGCTGATTTTCCTTTTGATTCAACTCGGCAAGTGGAAGAGCTTTGGGCTAAACGAAAAGCAAGATTTGTTGATCTGAACCGCTTGAAAGACGAAATAAAAAAAACAGCCAATTCGGATACAGATAACATCCGTCCGGAAGACGAACAACTAAAAGTTTACACCGCTGATGACGCTCAAACTTTATATAGCTTAGGGCGAGCCTTAGAAATAGCCGAAAAAGAATATCTAGAGAATAAAGATAAACGCGAAGTTGAAATGCGTCGAGTCAAAGATGCCGGCGTCGATTTTGATAAGATCGCCTTAGTTCGCAAAGCACTCTTAAATATTGAGTTACATGATTTAGAAGACGCTAACGGACTTTTTCAACAAGTGCGCGAAGCCAAAGATGAGCTGAGTAAACGAGTAAATATCTCCTCTTTGCTGGAAAGACAAAAGAAAGATCTGCTTGAAGATTTAAGTCGTCTTTCGCAAAGAGGCAAAAATGTACAAATCACTCTTGCCTCTTTAACTTTGCTGCCACCGCTAATCCTTCTGTTTCTCGCTTTTTACCAGCAGAGCCTTTTCTTAAACGATATAACTATCGCCACAACTACTATTTTCGTGATTTTTTTCGTACTCACTTGCGCATTTCCCTTGATTAGCGCCAGCTTGAAAGCGGATTATTCAAAACGTCTTGCCAACACGGATCAAGAGATTAGTGAAGCATCGCAAAAAGAAAGCAGCGCCGGACATAAGCTTTCCGAGCTGCAAGGAAGAGCTGATTATTTAGCTCGTAAATACAACCACAGCAGCAATGTCGAATTATTCAAGCTGATCCAAGAATATTCGACTGCCGCGGCTCAATTAAAAAGTCTCGACCTTTACGATCACATACTGGCTTCAGAGCAAGCGCAAATTGCCGTTTTACAGCAAGAGATTGCTTTTATTTTCGACAAGATCGGACAAGATTTAACAATAGCCAATCCAGCGGCTTGCAAGGAGTTAGCTAATCGTATTTACCGATTTTACGAACATACACAAAAAGCGGAAACCGATTCTCTGCTTGATCGCCGCCTAGCCGAAATCAATTTTCTCGAAGGCGAATTGTCGGATATTCATTCTCTTTTGCGAGATCGTTTTTACGCAGCCAAACTAGATAATCCGCAAGATATTGAACAGTCGTATGTCGATTTCCACAAGAAATTACATTCTTACGAACGCAGCAAAGATTTATCTCACGAGTTGCAGCAGCTCAAACAAGATTTAGCCACAGAGCTGCTTGATGCCGATCTCAAAACCGTGCTTGCGGATATGCAAAATAACCGTCATAAAATCTGGCAGCGCATGAAACTTTTAATTCATAAGAATCCGTCCATCGGCAACGCAATCAACAACAAAGCCGATCTGAAAAAAATCAGCGATGAACGTTCGCATAAAACTCTGGCCAATCGAATCTCTTTATTGAAAGATGAAATGTCGGTGCTAGCCAACGATCTCGAACAAACGAGCAAAAATTTAGAGGAGCATTATCCGGACCTGCAACGCGAACTTCTACATACCGAAACCAGCTTGCACAATGCTTTGCACAATAAAGCGGCGCTGGAATTGGCAAAAAACAAACTGGAGCAAGTGCGAAAAGAGAGCCGGGCGAATTGGTCTCAACGTCTGACCTCCATTTCAGAGAGCTTATTGAGTAAAAGCGGATTTGAGATTGAACGCATGGAATGGGACGAAGATTTAAAAGTAATGGTCAGTTTGCGCGGCGGAGACCAATCAATCCGTGAAGCGGATCTATCCCAATCTTTGTCCAGAAGTATGCGCTATCAGGTCAATTGGTTGGCACAAATGACTTTATGCCGCTTACTTGCCGATAAAACAGCTGCCCCGCTTTTAATCAACGATCCGTTTATGGAATTGGGTGACGCACGCTTTCTGGCGGCAATGAAGCTTCTTATTCAAACCATGCTGCCTTACTGCCAAATAATTGTTTTTAGCAGCCACCAAATACGCCACCGTTGGCTTTTGGAACAGCTTGAGGAACAAGAGAGAAAGCAAGTTAACTTGATCGTTCCGGCAAACTAAAACCAGTAAGTTCGGAAAGAGATTGCATTATTTCCCAAGTAGTAGCCTCTAAATCGTCTGTCGGCATTATTGGTTTACCGATTTTGGCATAAACTTTGCCTCGAGTAACATTTGTACCGACAATGCCAACCGGAACAATCGGCAAACGATTAGCTTTAGCAAAATAAGCCGGACCATGATGAGGTTTACCTAAAACACCGGGAGTTTTATTTCTGGTGCCTTCAATAAACATCCCCAAAGACCAGCCGGCTTTGAGCATTCCACGAACAGCCTTGAAAGTCGAAACTTCCGGTTTATCACGATCAATTGAAATTGCACCATAAAAACGAACCAAATTTTTGAAAAATTTGTCGCTATAAAGCTCTTTTTTGGCCAAATAACTAATCGGACGATCAACGACTCGGCTGACTAATGGCGGATCCCAATTGGATAGATGGTTAGAAACAAAAATCACCGGACCTTCTGGCAAGTTTTCTCTTCCCGAGAATTCCAGTCTATTCATTACGGCAAATAATGAACCAAAAAAATAGCGAGCCGTTGCCATATAAATCGCTGTACGAAGAGGCGTAAAAGCCTGTGCATCATAATCTACAGGCATAACTCTTACCGAACAGGAGCAGCAGTATTGGGCAACACAATGCGAACAACTGAATTGTCCTCTTGCTGGCTGACATACAAACTGCCTTCTCGCCCTAAGGTCAAATAATACGGCTTGCGAAAACCACGAGCAACAATAGCCGAAATGCCCGCCGGATTGATTTTGATCACCGTACCGCTGTTATAGTTAGCCACATAAAGATTATTGTTTTCATCGGCTACAAGTCCGATCGGTCCGCGCAAATTCACTCCGGAAGAAAAGATTTTACGTACACCGTCGGCACCGACACGTTCTATGCTGTTAGTCATATAGTTAGCGATATACAAATTGCCGTTACGATCAAAAGCTAAACCTGACGGTGCGGAAAAGCCGCTGGCAATGGTTTGCAAGTTAGTGCCGGGCAACACTGCTACCGGACCGCCCTTACTTACTACGGGCGCTGGTTTCACTACCGGCTGAGCCGGCGGCGTAACATAGGCTGTTTGGATTGGTTGTTGCTGAACAACCGGTTGTTGCAGCGGAGGCTGCTGATATGTTTGTTGCATTGGCGGTTGCTGATACGTCTGCTGCACAGGCGGCGCGACCTCAACTTGAGTTTGCTGATAAGGCTGCTGCCCATAGTTTGGATTAGCAGCCGGATAACCTTGCAGATCAGGTTGTGGCATCGCTTGTTGCACGACCGGTTGTACCGGCGGTGTTTCAATCGGCATCGGCTGACCGACCGCGCTTGCCGGTTGAGAAAGCCGACGTTGCGCTTCGGTAAAATGCGGATTATTCGGAGCAATAGCCATAAGGTGCTGGCGCCCTTCAGCCTGGCGTCCCGTATCTTGCAGCACTATGCCCAGCTGAAAATGAGCGTCGGGGTCTGCCGGCTTGATGCGCAAAACTTCTTCAAAACGAGGAATCGCTTCTTTATAGCGCTTTTGCATCTGATACATGACACCCAAATTGTATTGAGCATCGGCTAAGTTAGGATCGATGTCACAAGCGCGCTTGAAAAAAATAATTGCAGACTCGGGGCTGCCTTGCTTAAAGGCGCTCAAGCCCAAATTATAAAGACTGACGGCACGAGCATTAGGAACATAGGAGCCACCGCCAGTACTTTGTTGATAAGCAATCGGCACAGCCTGCAATCCGGTTAACGGCTGATTCAAATCTAGATCCTGAGCGCTTACCGGCAACCCAGTTATCGATAGCAGAGCAGCTGCCACTAAAATGGCGCTTCTACCGCTCATACCAACTCCAGACTCTTGCATAACAGCCTCCTGACATTCCCATACTCCAGGCTTACATAAGGATACTACTTAAATTCGTCATAGCGGTGGAAAGAATAATAGTGTATAAATGAGCAAAGGGTTGTTAAGCGCAAAATCCTTACTTACGACCGGAGGCTACAGATGCGAACATTAGGGCATATCGTCAGCTCCGCCGGTATCGGTCTTTTAACTTATCATCGCTATAAATCACCAGGTGCAGCTTTAGCGAGCTTTTTTGCCGGATGGCTTATTGATGTCGACCATGTTGTTGATTACGTTAAAGCTCACGGCTGGAAACCAAGTTGGTTTCACATTAATGAAGCCAAGCACGAGCATTACAGCGGCAAGCTTTATCTCTTGCTTCATTCTTATGAGCTTCTGGCTTTGTTTTTCATTTTATGCCGTCATCCGAATAAGCGCGCTTACCGAGTCGGAATTACTTTATCAGTTCTTACGCACTTAATTCTCGATCAACGCTGCAATCCCTGCCGCAAGCCGCTGACTTACTTTTTAGCTCATAGAATGCACAAACGTTTTAACGCCCTAGAGATTTTAAGTGTTGCTCCAACCACTCGGACAAAATCTTAATTACGTTTTCGTCGAACTGCCCTTCTTCAAAAATAAGATGTTCTCCGCCTTCTACCAAAATCAGTTGGCTGTCTTCGCTTTGAATGCGATTAACGATACTGATATTTGAATCTTGGCGGACAAGAGCATCGGAAGCTCCCTGCACCATTAAAACCGGAGTCTTTTTGATCCGCTTGGCGCTTTTGCTGTTCTCTTCCATGAACTGTTGAAATTGGAGCAATTCAATCGGCGAAAGATTAAAGCGGGCAAGGGGGTCTTTCGACCATGCTTTTTTCAGCTCTTCCTTTTTAGTCGATTGATTGACAACAACATCAGTAACATCCATTTCGGCGTTCGGAGCACTTAAAAGCTTCAGTCCGACTTTGATTGCATTTTTAGTCTGCCCGTAACGAGCCGCTCCGGGAACCGAAGAGATCAATCCTTCAACCAGCTCCGGGTGCATTGAAGTCACTCTGATTGCAATGGCACCACCCATAGATTCACCAAGCAGAAAAACAGGCAACTGCGGATGGGTTTTTCGCACAAGCTCAAGAGCGGCACGAACATCATCCAAGCATTTTGGAAAATCACATTTGCGTTGTCCGGGCATTTCTAAAAAAGCACCGAAGCCCCGTACATCAACGGCATAAACAGCGTAACCTTCTTTAGCCATGCGTTCACCGAATTGAGCATAAGTGCCTTTATGCAAACCCAATCCGTGAACGCATAAAATTACGCCTTTGAGCTTTTGTTCCGGATCAATCCAAGACATCACCGGAGTAACATCAAGAACGGACTGTTGACTCGGTCTGCTATCCGCCTCTTCAGTCTCAAATTTCATTAGCTGCGCATTGGCCTTGCTGATTGAAAAACAGCAAAAGAATAGCAGGACCAGAAAAAAGCTTTGTGTTCTCATATTGTTACCGTTATAGTACCAACAAAGCATAAGGTAAAATATTTGATGCTGCCAAGGATTGTCCCATGTCCAAAATATTGGTTGTAGAAGATGATCTGAATTTAGCCGGTATGCTCCAAGATTGGCTTGCCGCCGAACATTATGAAGTAGATACGGTTAATGATGGGATCCAAGGAAAAGAGAAGCTACTTTTTTACAAATACGATCTGCTGATTCTCGATTGGGATTTACCGGGAATAAGCGGTCTTGACATATGTAAGGAGTTCCGGCAGAAAGACGGCTTGACGCCAGTTTTATTTCTTACCGGACGTGATGCCATCCTTGACAAAGAAATCGGTCTTGATGCCGGCGCGGACGATTATTTAGCCAAACCTTTCAATATGCGCGAATTATCTGCCCGCATACGCGCCCTGTTAAGACGTTCTACAAAACAGACTGTCTCCACTCTGCTTACTTTTGAAAATTTGGTACTTGATCCCAAGGCATTTACTGCCACAAATAACGGAGCGGACCTGAAGCTTACTCGCCGCGAATTTGCTTTACTCGAGTTCTTAATGCGCCATCCGAATGAAGTTTTTAGTATGGAAGCATTACTTGCCAGAGTCTGGCAGTCAGAAAGCGATGCCTCACCCCAAGCCGTACGCACATGTATCAAATTGGTTCGACAAAAATTAAGCGCTGGCGGCAATAAGCCAGCTATTGTTACGGTTCACGGTAGTGGATACAAATTGGATACACACTGATGATCGAGTTCAGGCTTCGTTTATTCACTTTTGTTACTGTGATTCTTTTAGCGGTAGTTTCTTCTTTTTGGCTGTTCGGTCAATATCAAAGCTCCAAAGAAATCCAAAGCCGGAAACTTCAGGAAACCAAAGCTTCCGAGATGATCCGCCGCGCAATGCACATGCGTGCCCACCTGCCACTGAAGAAGTTTCCGTCTACGGAAGACATATTCTCTCCTTATACAATCGCGGAGAACAATCACGTCGCCTTAGCCAATATCAATCGCATAATGGCTCATGCTGCATTAATCGGGCTCAACGCCAGCGCAATGGCAGCAAACGGTAACGCCGGACCGCGCACGCACGGCTACGCTATGGAAGTAGCATCTCTGGCCATTGAACAGCAAAAAAGATTGGCCAAACGGTTAAATGAAGACCCCGAATGGACAACAGCATTTACTAATCGCAAACAAAACAGCAATATTTTATTTAAGACAAATCAGACTCCAGCTGGTTATCCCGGTTTGCTCAAGAAGCTCATCTGTCATGGCGAGAACAGTAAAGAATATTTTGTCGGTTATGAAAAACTGCGTTTAGCAAATTTACCCCATACTTACTCATTTGTTCCTTTGCAATCCGGCACGCTTTCCACTTTAATCGGCAAGGAAGAGTTCAAAAAAAACATTTATCCCGGAGATGATTCAATCAGCATTGAAGGCTCACCGCCGGTACCAAATTCTTACGGCAGTAAATCACAACCGTTTATTTATGCTCGCGCAGGCAATCCGGTTGGAGACTATCAAGCAAGCATACTCGGCGGTTTCATTCGAATTGAGAATCTAACAGGCAGAGGCTGTGCCCCTGCCGAGTTTTTTGCCCAAGAACCGAAAGCACCAAGCATACTCGATCAAATGCGTCAAAGGATACGCGAAATTTCACCCGATTTTGATTTTGCAGACGACCACTCGGAAACTCGCGCTCTCCTAAATGAATCATTTCTCGCTCCGCAACAGCGAGCCTATATTTATTGCGACTACACTAAAAATGAGAATATAATTTTGCGCGACGAGAAAGCAGCCTTAAAAAGCCATCTTGCCAATTACGTTTCTATGGATCCTGACGGCAAACCAAACTCCGTGCAAGGCAGCAAATATACATTTGAGTTTATTCCCGCTTGCGGTATCTGTAATCTACTAGGCGTATTGAGAATAAAACAAGGAATCCATTCCGATGCTGGCTAATCTTAAGCTATCTCACAAAGGTTTGATTCTTGTATCAGTACCGCTTCTTTTTGAGCTTATTTTTGTGTTTACTCTGGCCGGATTACTGCAACAAGCAGAGAATGAGGTCAAAGAGGAGAACCGGGCCCGTGCCGTAGTCACACATATGCATTGGTTAATTCGACTTTTTATCGATGCCGGAGCCAACATCGCAACTTACGCCATCACCGAAGACTCCATTCTAAAGGAGCGCTACGCCGAAGCAAAAAGACAGTTACCCCAAGAGCTGAATGTATTAAACGATTTACTTAAAGATAATCCTCAGCAGTTAAAAAGATTGAAGCACTTCAAAGCACTATCTAATCATTTGATTGTCGGCTTGGAACAAGCCTGGGAGTTAAGCAAAGAACACAAAAAAGGCGAAGCGATAGATTATCTGAAATCTTTGCGCATCTCACTTAAAGACTTAACCATTGCCGCCGGGCCCCTAATTGAAGTGGAGCAAAAAATTCAGGCTGCCGCACCAGCCACACAAGCTAGACGTAGATATCACGTACAGCAGCTTTTGATTGCCGGTGTCGCATTCAATATCATACTTGCCCTATTTCTCGCTTTCTATTTTAATCGCGGCACGGCACGCCGTCTCTCAGTGCTAATGGACAATACTAAACGTCTTGCCGAAGGTCGACCGCTGAATCCGCCTCTTTCCGGACAGGATGAAATAGCGCATCTGGATCACGTTTTCAACGACATGGCCAAAGCTCTGACCTTAGCAGCCGAAAAACGAGAAGAAGCTCAGCATTTCAAGCAAGAGATTATGGCCATGGTCAGCCATGATTTAAAAACACCGCTTACTTCCATGCGTGGACTAATCGACCTTTTACAAGCCGGTATCTATGGCGAATTAAGCGAAGTCGGAAAAAAAAGACTGACTCTGACCGAACGAGATATTATGCGCCTAATTAAGATGATTAATAACTTGCTTGATTCAGAAAAGATGGAAGCCGGCAAGCTGGAAATGTATTTTGACAATACCAGCACCAAGTCCATAATCGAAAGATCAATTGCCGCCGTTCAAGGGTTTGCCGACGAGCAATCCGTAACGCTGAAAGTACCTCAAGCAGACATCTCTTTCAGCGGTGACGAAGAACGCTTGGTTCAAGTTCTAGTCAATCTTCTTTCTAACGCCATAAAATTTTCTGCCGCCGGCTCCACTATCAGCCTCGATTTAGAGAAACTGGATGGCTTATTGAAGATAAGCGTGAATGATCAGGGCTGCGGCATTCCAGCTCAATATCAAGAAGCGATTTTTGAGCGCTTTAAGCAAGTTGCAGATAAGGAACGTCAGAATAAAAGAGGCACAGGTCTGGGACTTTCCATTTGCAAATCAATCATCGAACAGCACCATGGCAAAATTGGCGTTGATAGCAGCGAGGGACAAGGCAGCACTTTTTGGTTTACTATCCCTCTGACACAAACTTCTTTGTCATAAATTTGCCACAATCAGCTCCATTCTTGCTCATAACTTCTCCTTAGACTGTCTAACAACAGGTTTAGCCGGGAGAAAGAAAATGGCAGGAAAAGCCGTTTTATTGAATATTAGTACCCTATTCCTCACTCTGATGCCACTGGCGCAAGCAGCGGAAAATACCCCGACGAATTCGAATATTTCAGCCATAGAGCGACTTAAAATTTCAGCCGTTAACTATCAACAAAAGAACCAGCCACGAAAGTCATGCGAAATTTTTTCTCAACTGGTTTTGCTACAAAGTAAAATTCTTGGCGAAGAACACCCTGACGTTGCCGACACATTGTCAAATTGGGCAATGCTTTATCAAAAACATGAACAAAATAAAGCTGCGCGACAACTATTGACTCGCGCTTATAACATCAAAGTTAAGAACTTCGGCACTAAGAATGTGACTACTCTGGACACGCTTTCGCAATTAGCCGACTTGTTTATTAAACAGGAAGAATATGCTGAAGCCCAACGAATTCTGTCTCAAGTTTTATCCGCGCGCAAAGAAATTTCAGGAGACAAGCACCCAAGCGTAGCTAAAACCATTCTCCGGATTGCCTATCTGGACACTTTAGTCAGCAAGCCTCAAGAAGCCGAAAAGCATTATAAGCAAGCCTTATCCATTTACAGTTTTTCCGCCTTTAACCACGAAGAAACCGGTGCCGTTTTGCATGAGTTGGGTATTTTAGCTTTCAACCAAGGCGAGTATGACAAAGCAGAATCATTGCTCAAGCGCGCCGTGAATATACGAGAAAATTTTGTTCGTTCCGCTCCGGAAAAATTAGCATCCAGCCTGAATGGTCTGGCCTCAGTTTACACAGCGCAAGGAAAAACATCTCTAGCCGAACCGGGGTTTTTACGCGCTCAAACTTTAGTTCAGAACAAACCGGCAGAAAATAAACTGCAAGCAGATATTTCCTCAAGATATTCAACAATGTTGCGTCTTAGCGGTCGCAATAAAGACGCAGAACAACTTGAAAAACAAAGACAGATCCAAGTTTCACATATTTTTCACGAGCAACTCTAACTTTGCTCATTCTTAGCTCTTATATTGATGAGCAAGGCAGGGAGTAATGAAATGTCCATCAAGATCAATCGCCGGAGGGGAAGCGTTTTAATCCTAATTGTTGCCGCTTCAATTTTTATTTGCGCAGTCGGCATCGGGCTGATCTCCATCATTCAGATTTTTTCCGGAGCTCGTGAACTTCAGAACACAGTTGATTCAGGTGTTTTGAATATGGCTAAACAAGCCTTAGTGTTGCGTACTGAACCGCTAGATCAACGTACCGTCGGTCGTAATTTCGTTTATTACGTGGATAACGGGGACAATAATCGCATCGCTTTGCGCAATTTGAATCGCATATGGTCTCATGCACTCTTAGTGGGCATGAATGCTGACTCGATGCTTAAAAGCGGCAATGCCGGACCGAATACGCTGCAACATGCTCAAGACGTTCATGGTTGGGCAATGTCCCGCAATAGCGATCTGGTAAATGCCATCTATGCTCAGGTACAAGCGAAATATCATGAAGTAGCAAGCCAGAACTCTACACGCGCTCTGCAAACCTTCGGCTTTACGCAATTCGGACATTCTCTTCCCGTATGGCCGACCGGATTTGTCGATCGCGGCGAACCAAGCCAAATGTACATGCGTCAAGAACAGATTCCGCCCGGATGCGATTTTGACTGGCAAGAGAATACAGGCACTCAGGCATCGCGTCCTTCAAGATATATCAAAGGTTATAAACGCATCCATCTTAACGGCATAAACCGTACTTTCATATTTGTGCCATACAGGCTGAATGATCAGCCACACTTAATCTCTAAAAAAACATTTGACGATAACGACAGCGCTACCGACGGTCCTTTAACTCTTGATGGAACTAACGCCGTTCCCAACGCTTTTTTTGTCGAGCGCGAAGCAAAAAGTCCGGCAACAGGCTTGACTTTTGATTTTACTGCTTGTGCTCAAAGCGTAATTGTTACCGGCGACACGCCAGCGGCAATTACAGGCGGTTTCATTCGCATAGAAAACTGGACGGACGAAAACAAAACCCCATGGGAATTCATTCATAACGAACCTTTGATCGGCGCTGTGCGTAACTTGCTCTCTCAGCGGATCAGACAAATTTGGGCTGATTTTGATGCGGGCGGTAATTATCGGGACACCGCTCGCATATTCAGCCAAATGACTATCCCCTCTGGACAGAGCGCCTACATTTTCGGTAATGAGCCCTATCAAGAGAATCTACGCCTGCACAGTCGAGCTGATGCCAGCCAGAGTACGTTGCCCGGTCCTTATCTGGATGAACGACCGGATGGAATTTTAAATCTGCAAGGACCGGAACCTTCTCTTACTGAGATCGGTACATTCTATAGACTCACTTTTTATCCATCGACCGGATACAACAACTTACTGGGAGTTTTTGTCATTTCACCGAAAAATCGTCCGGCACCGCCCATTACTTACAGCACTTTTGCCGAATGGAAAAGAAGCTGGCAATAAAGGAATACAAGCTATGAAGAATCAAGCACTAGTTTCTGTAATTTATAGAGCACCAGCGCTCAGACACAAGCGTGAAGACAGGGGCTCTTTAACCCGGCTGAAAGAGCGTCTAGCTAATCCCTCAAGCCGCCCCGATCCTGGTTTTATTCAACAGATAGTTGCCGAATTGACTTATTTCATCAGCCAGCTGTTCATATCTCGCAGCAACAAACTATCAACGCCAATGTGCGATAACTACGGGCACTGCATTCAAGGACAACAATGGAAATCGACCGGCATATATTGTCGCGATTGCGGAGCTCAAGTTACTGCTCCGGACCAATTGCGCAAAGCGTCACCACGTTAAACCACAGGCTGGAAAGATTGATTTAAACGCATTGCTTCTTCGGTCAACTCAGCGATTCTTTTCTGCAAATCAGGATTGCTGAGCGCTTCTGCTGAAAAGCAGGAACCTTCAGCATAAACGAAACGCGGAATGATCAAACAGCGAAAATCCAACATTAAACTGTTTGCTAAACTCATGATTGACATGTAGCTGGCTCGCCCGCCGGCAGCACAGAGAAAACCAACTGTTTTACCGGACCAAGCACGTCCTGTTAACTCAATCAGATTCTTAGCTGCAGCATTAACATCATAGTTATAGATTGGCACAGCCATAATTATGCATTTTGCTTTGCTTATTGATTCACTCAAGAAGGGCAGATTCGGATGCGAATAGCTGCTAGCGCCATCGCATAAAGGTAATGGATACTCTTGCAAATCGATAAAATTGGCACCGGGACCCAATTCGAAAATATCACGGGCGGTCTTAGCCATCTTTCGACTATTACTTTCCGGATTTAGACTTGTACTTAAGACCAAAAAATCGTCTTTCATGGTCCCTCCTCCACTGATAGATTCATTATACACTTAGACTAAGTCTAAACAGAATTTTTGTCAACCGCAAAAAGAAAGAAGAGCGAAGTTTTGTCTTTCGCTCTTCTTTCTTTTTTAAACCACTGACAGGACTAAGGAGAGGTGAAGCTGCCTTCGCCGATTGGCGGATAGATATCTTCTTCCACTTCTTCTTCTTCGACCAGGGATGCGTGTCCTGGGAAGCCTGTTCCGGCAGGAATCAAGCGTCCGATGATCACGTTTTCCTTCAAGCCGCGCAGCCAATCTTTTTTGCCTTCTACAGCAGCTTCAGTCAGGATTCTTGTTGTTTCCTGGAATGAAGCAGCCGAGATGAAGCTTTCTGTGTTCAAGCTGGCTTTGGTGATACCGAGCAGAACCGGATAAACTACCGCTTCCTTCGTACCGGTATTGAGCGCTTTCTCGTTTTCTTTATCGGCGTCATAACGTTCGAGCAATTCGCCAGGAAGAAGAATGGTGTCACCCGGTTCTTCCACACGGACTTTGCGCGTCATCTGACGAACGATTACTTCGATATGCTTATCGGCGATTTCAACACCTTGCGAACGATATACCGATTGAACTTCATCAACTAGATACTTCTGCGCAGCTTCAATACCAAGCAATCTCACGATATCGTGCGGATTCGGCGGTCCATCGGTAAGAGCTTTACCAACCGTGATCTCTTCACCATCTTCAACGATGATGTTCAAGCCCGCCGGAATTGAAATCTCTTCTTCGGAGCCTTCACCGTAAGCAACGACCAATCTGGTGATGTCATCTTCGGTTACCAGTTTGGCTTTGCCCGGACGTTCGGCAAGAACAGCATTTTCTTTCGGCTTACGTGCTTCAAGAAGCTCTTCGACCCGCGGCAAACCTTGAACAATATCGCCGGTCTTTTGGCGTTCGAAGATCAAGGTAGCTAGCAAATCGCCACGCTGTACCAGTACTCCGTCGTCACACTGCAACTGGGTGCCGACAGCAATCAAATATGGTCTGCCGCGGCGAACGGTAACTTCGCTGCCTTCGACTTTGACCACTTGTCCCGAGTACATACCTTCGGTGGACTTGGAGAACGGATCTCCGGAGCGCACCAAGTCTCCTTCTTTGACGGTTACCGTACCTTTGACCTTTTGCAAGAACTGTTGTTCTTCTGTGATCAAAAGCAAACGGCGTTCGTCCGATTTGGACAGTTGAACGCGAGCAGCACTCTTGGTCAGAACTTGAGTGGTTGCAACCGGTGATCCTGGTCCGATTACTTGTCCTGGTTCAACCGAAAGCAAAGTAACGTTCAGGTCGCTATCGCGGCGGAGAAGAATATTCTCTTGCACAACAATGTTCAGATCTTCTTCGCTTATTTCGACAGTACCCTTGAGCAAAGCCAGTTGTCCCATCAATTGAAGAACAAGACTTGTTCTTGTCAGTTGAGCACCTTGCAGGTTGCGAACTTTTTCGCGATCGCGGAAAAGCAGCTGGGTAACCGGGCGCAAGCCGATCTTGTCATCGGAGTTACGGCTCTTGAATTTGACTTCACGCGGTTCGATAAAGAACTCTTGTATTTGGCGAACCAAAAGCAAGGTGACGCCATCTTCTTTTTCCATCAAAGAAACAACTTTTCTTTCTTTGAATTTGAGACCGTTCATGATCTCGGTGCCTGGCTCGATGATTTCGCCTGGAGTGACTTTCAGATCTTCGATATTTTCCAGAGGGAATACTTCGGCCGGACGAACGATTACTTCGTGAACGATGTCGTTGTCAGCGATAATCTCGATTACACCGTCCATGTGCGCAAACACATCTTTAACGACTTCTTGACCGGCTGTGACGACATCACCGGTTTCAGACATCTTCAAGCTGGAATCTTTAGAGATAAAGTGTGTTTCTTCCGGAATGAAGAGCACTTTACCAGGCTTGGTCACGACACGACGATCATCGGTTTCAACACCGTCATATATGATCTCGCCGCCTGAAGTAACTGAGTTAACACCATCATCGATAAGTTCGGCGATGATTTTGCCGTTTTCAACAAACTCATCGTTAACCACTTTAATGGTATAGACTTCTTTCGTTTTCGGAACTTTCCAGGAAGTACCTTGTTTGGTAGCTTCGAGCTTTCCGTTTGCAGCGCCAACCGAAGCGATAACAACGTTTATCTCTTTACCTTTTACAAGTTTGACGTTGCTCTTGCCTTTCTTAGCGCCTTTTACGATTTCAGTTTCGATATCGGAATTGAAACGGACTTCACCGCCATGTTCCGTATTGATCGTGATTTCAGCAAGCACATCGTGAGAAGCAACTTCCTGACCATCTTTAACTACAACATGTGAACCGGAAGGCAGGTTGTACACATCGCCTTCAAGAACCCAAATGATACCGCTGCGGTTTGAGGTACGTGAAATATTGCCTTGACGATCACGCTTTTCATCGGCTTGGAAGCCTTGGAAGCTAACTCGTCCGGAAATATTGGCTGTAATATCTTTGCTCGCTCTTTCAGTAAGAGCTTTTTTGGAGCCCGGCGGATCGTATTCAGCAATCACTTGACCTTGAGCGATTTCATCGCCATTCTTCACATAAATAAGCGAACCGGTCGGCAAGTTGACTGTGCTTTCTTTTTTACCGCTAATCGTTACTGTGCCGTCTTTAGTGGATTGGTCCACAACGTCACCGTAGGTGGTACGGAATTGACGGGAAGCAATCTTGAACGAAACGGTACCGGCAACTGCCGCGCGAACCTGAGTACGACCTTGACCGCCAGCAACAGCACCGCCGGTGTGGAACGTTCTCATGGTCAACTGGGTTCCCGGTTCACCGATTGATTGGGCAGCAATAATACCGATCGCTTCACCGGTATCAACGATTTGATGCGTAGTCAACGAGAAGCCGTAGCATTTTTGGCAAACACCATACTGGCTAGCGCATTGCAACGGTGAACGTACTTTGAACACCTTACGGCCAGTAGCGGCAATCTTTTTCGCCTTAGCGCGATCCACCGGTTCTTTGGTGCTGTGAATTACTTCACCGGTACTTTCGTCGATTACATCTTCGCAAAGATAACGTCCGTGCAAACGATCTTCCAATTTGACGATCGATTTGTCGCCTTCGGCAATAGCTTGCATCAAAATGCCGCGCGGCGTACCGCAATCGAGATCGCGCACAATCACGTCTTGAGCTACGTCAACCAGACGGCGGGTTAGGTAGCCGGAGTCAGCTGTTTTAAGCGCTGTATCTACCAGACCTTTACGAGCTCCGTAACTGGAGATGATGTATTCGGTAACACTCAAGCCTTCACGGAAGTTGGCTTTAATCGGCAAGTCGATGATCTGACCTTGAGAGTCAGCCATCAAGCCCCGCATACCGACCAACTGACGAACCTGAGAGATATTACCTCTGGCGCCGGAGAATGCCATCATGTATACAGGATTGAGACGATCGAAATTATCGACCACTTCTTTTGTCAATCGATCCGTAGTCGCCGACCAGGTATCGATAACTTTGTTGTATCGTTCAACTTCGGTGATATCACCGCGTTCGTAACGGCGTTGGGCTTCTTCAATCTCTTTTTCAGCGCTAGAGATCAAATCGCGCTTCGCTTCGGGCACATCCAAATCGTTGATTGAGATAGTGACGCCGGCTTTTGTGGCGAATTTGAAGCCGAGATCTTTTAGAGAGTTCGCCAGCTCGGCTGTGCGAGACGTGCCATATTTCTCAAAGATCTCCGACAAGAGAGAGCCAAGCTTCTTCTTGTCGACAGTTGTATTGATGAACTCGAACGGTACTTTTTTATCTGAACCAACCATAGTTTCCTCTGCGGTGTCCTATTGATGTTTATTGACCAAAGAATGGAATAACCTGAAGCTTAATACGACGTAATTGCTGCACGAACCACTTCATTGAAGAGAATCCGTCCCGGCGTAGTCGTGATCGTTTGACCATCAGCATCGCGCACGTGAATTTTGGCGTGCAAATTAACGACACCAGCTTCGTAAGCAGATCTGGCATCAGCCAGGCTAACGAAGCGCATGCCTGCGCCTTTGCACTTCTTCGGATCGTCGCTGTCGGACTTTTCGATAGTCAGGTAATAAATACCGAGAACCATATCTTGAGTCGGTGTGATTACCGGTTTACCGGTAGCCGGCAACAAGATGTTGTTGGAGGCCAACATGAGCATTCTTGCTTCAGCTTGAGCTTCCACCGAAAGCGGTACGTGTACAGCCATTTGGTCGCCGTCGAAGTCGGCGTTGAAAGCCGAACAAACAAGCGGGTGCAATTGGATCGCTCGTCCTTCTACCAAAACTGGTTCAAAAGCTTGGATCCCCAAACGGTGTAGCGTCGGGGCACGGTTGAGCAAGACCGGGTGTCCTTGAATTACTTCTTCAAGAATTTCCCAGACAATGGCTGAACCACGTTCAATCTGCTTCTTAGCTGATTTGATGTTTTGCACGATTTGACGTTCGATCAGTTTATTGATTACGAACGGCTTGAATAGCTCGAGAGCCATTTCTCTAGGCAATCCGCATTGATGCAATTTCAGAGTCGGTCCGACAACGATAACCGAACGACCTGAGTAGTCGACCCGCTTACCGAGCAAGTTCTGACGGAAACGACCTTGCTTACCTTCAATAATGTTGGACAGAGATTTGAGCGGTCTGTTGTTCGGTCCAACAACGGTACGTCCACGACGGCCGTTGTCGATCAGTGCATCTACCGCTTCTTGCAACATCCGTTTTTCGTTACGAACGATGATCTCCGGTGCGCCCATATCGATTAGACGAGCCAAACGATTGTTACGGTTAATTACCCGGCGATATAGATCGTTCAAATCGGAAGTAGCGAAACGTCCACCATCAAGCTGCACCATTGGGCGCAGATCCGGAGGAGTTACCGGAAGCACTTCCATAACAATCCAAGTCGGATCGGTATTGGAGCTCAGTAAAGCTTCAACCAAACGCAATCTTTTGATGATTTTGGAACGCTTTTGTTGCGAACCGCCTGCGTTAAGCAGATCTTCGCGCAATTTTTTGGAGAGTTCTTTCAAACCAGGCAGATCAACAAGCTTGCCGCGTTCTTCGCTGCTAGCCGGTGCTTCACCTTTAGTGTCGCCGGTATAAACAGGCTTAGCAATTTCATACAACAGTTGCTTGATCGCTTCAGCACCGATACCAACGTCGAACTGAGCGTTAGGATCATCGAGGAGCTTTTCGTAATCTTCTTCGGAAAGAAGTTGATAGTTTGAAACTCCTTCAACGTTACCTTTGTTGATTACGATGTAAGCGTTGAAATAAACAACTTGCTCAAGATCGCGCAAAGGCAAATCCAAGAGAAGCCCAATATAACTGGGGATCCCTTTCAAGAACCAGATATGTGTAACCGGCGCAGCCAGTTTAATATGGCCCATACGGTGACGACGAACTTTGCTATCAGTAACTTCAACGCCGCAACGTTCGCAAGTGATGCCGCGATGACGAACACGCTTGTACTTGCCGCAATAGCATTCCCAATCCTTGGAGGGACCAAATATACGTTCGCAGAACAAACCGTCTTTTTCCGGCTTGAGCGTACGATAGTTGATCGTTTCTGGCTTGGTTACTTCGCCGTGCGACCAGCTTAAGATTCGCTCCGGAGAGGCAATACCAATCTTTATATAGTCAAAACGGTCAATGCTGGTTGACATAATCCCGGAAGGACCTCCACATGGGTATCTGTAATTGGCGTTTTTTATACGCCGTCACGAACAAACAGGCAGGGCCGGCAAAACGGCCCCTCTGCTTTTAAAATTCTTCCATTGCTGGTTCGTCTTCAGCACTGCTGTCTTCGATGAGCACTTCTTCCGAATCCATGGAGACCGACGGGGTTTCGCTTTCAGCTTCACCTTCGTCTTCGTGCATGTCTTCGCGCTCACTGACTGCAACAGCCATCGAAGTAGCGCCGGCACCACCAACCAGTTCACCAAGAGCGGTCTCCAGTCCGATGTCACCGAAGGCACCGACACGCTTGAGACCGCGCGGTTTCACTTCTTCGACTTCAGCCATTAGATCGACTTCTTGCTCACCGTCTTTAGTGCGCTTCGCTACCGAGACATCAAGCCCGATTGATTGAAGTTCACGAACAAGAACTTTGAATGATTCAGGAATACCTGGTTTCTTCAGGTTCTCGCCTTTAACGATTGCTTCATACGCTTTGGAACGACCGTTCACGTCGTCAGACTTGATCGTCAACATCTCTTGCAATGAATATGCCGAACCGAAAGCTTCAAGAGCCCAGCATTCCATTTCTCCGAGACGCTGTCCGCCGAACTGAGCTTTTCCGCCCAGAGGCTGTTGCGTAACAAGACTGTACGGTCCGGTTGAACGAGCATGGATTTTGTCGTCCACAAGGTGAACGAGTTTCATCATGTAGATCTTGCCGACAGCAACCGGGTTGTCGAAGGCATCACCGGAACGTCCGTCGAACAGCTCGACTTTACCGTCATCGCCGACCCAATCCCAACCGGAATGTTTCTTACCAATTTTGAGCTCTTTATGAACCAAGTTGGAAGAAGCTTCTTTTTCGAACATTTCGTCAAAAGGTGGAACCTCATAACGTTGTCCGGTTAAGTAAGCAGCCAAGCCGAGCAAGGTTTCGTAAGTTTGTCCGACGTTCATACGGCTAGGTACGCCGAGCGGATTAAGTACGATATCGACCGGTGTACCGTCCGGCAGAAACGGCATATCTTCCGAAGGCAATATCTTAGCGACGATACCTTTGTTGCCGTGCCGTCCGGCGACTTTGTCACCGACCGAGATTTTACGTTTTTGCGCGATATAAACACGCACTACTTTATTAGCGACAGGAGGCAGTTCGTCTCCTTTTTCGCGATCGAAGACTTTAACATCAACGACCCGTCCGCCCTCACCGTGTGGGACGCGCAAAGAGTTATCTCTGACGTCGCGTGCTTTTTCACCGAAGATTGCGCGCAGAAGTTTTTCTTCCGGCGGATGTTCAGATTCACCTTTAGGCGTAATCTTGCCGACCAAAATGTCGTCAGGATATACACGTGAACCGATACGGACGATACCGCTTTCATCCAAGTGACGCAGCGATTCTTCCGAAACGTTCGGAATTTCACGAGTGATCTCTTCCGGACCAAGCTTGGTTGAACGAGCATCAATCTCCAATTTTTCAATGTGAATGGAGGTCATTACATCGTCAAATACCAAACGCTGGCTTATAAGGATAGCGTCCTCAAAGTTGTAACCTTCCCAAGGCATGAATGCCACGAGCAAGTTACGTCCAACGGCCAATTCACCACTGTTTGTAGCCGCACCGTCAGCAATGATCTGTCCTTTGCGGACCGTATCACCGACTTGAACGATCGGATGTTGATTCAAACAGGTGTCTTGGTTGGAGCGTTGGAATTTGGAGAGCTTATAACGCACCAAACGATCTTTCGTGCGAATTTTTACTTCGCTGGCGCTTATATATTCAACTTTGCCTTCCACATCGGATACAACCACCATACCCGAGTCGCGAGCGGCATATTTTTCAATACCGGTTGTGACCAAGGCTCTTTCGGTTTGAACCAACGGTACAGCTTGACGTTGCATGTTCGAACCCATCAAGGCTCGGTTAGCGTCATCATGCTCAATGAACGGAATCAATGAAGTTCCGACGCTGATGATTTGAATCGGGCTGACGCCAACAAAGTCCACTTGTTCATGGATAGTTTCCATAAATTCAGCTTTGTAGCGTACAGGGATAAGCTCGGTCAGGAAGTTACCTTTCTCATCGACGGCAACGTCACCAGGAGCAACCCGGTATCTGTCTTCTTCGTCAGCAGTAAGATAAACCACTTCTTCCGAAAGCTTACCGGCAACGACGCGACGATACGGAGTTTCAATGAAACCGTATTCATTAACGCGAGCGTGTGTAGCTAAGGAACCGATAAGACCGGCGTTCGGACCTTCAGGCGTTTCAACCGGACAGATTCTTCCGTAGTGACTTGGGTGAATGTCGCGGACAGCGAATCCAGCTCTTTCACGAGATAAACCACCCGGTCCTAAAGCTGAGATACGACGTTTGTGCGTCAACTCGGCAAGCGGGTTTGTTTGATCCATAAATTGGGACAACTGAGAAGATCCGAAGAACTCTCTGATTGCAGCAACCAATGGTTTGGTATTCAACAAGTTAGCCGGAGTCAAAGTATCGGCATCTTGCAATGTCATTCTTTCTTTGACGATCCGTTCAAGACGGGACAAACCGATGCGGAATTGATTCTGCAAAAGTTCGCCGACCGAACGAATGCGGCGATTACCCAAGTGATCGATATCATCAGCGTGACCTTCATCATAATGAAGAGCGATCAAGTAATCGACAGCGGCAACAATGTCTTCGCGAGACAAAGTTCTTTGCTGCTCGGGCACCGAAAGGGCCAACTTCTTATTCAGTTTATAGCGACCGACTTTACCCAAGTCATAACGCTTGTCATCGAAGAAGCGGCTATCCAAAATGCTTTGTCCGCCAGCTACAGAGGGCGGATCGCCCGGACGCAACTTACGATAGACTTCGATCAAAGCTTCTTCACGAGTTTTGGTCGTGTCTTTGTCCAAAGTTTTCTTCAAGAAATCGCGATGACGGAACAATGTTTCCATTTCAGCTTCGGTGTATCCCAAAGCACGAATGAGGGTTGAAGCCAGAAGCTTACGATTTTTGTCGATTTTTACATATATAACGTCGTTGACGTCGGTTTCAAACTTCAACCAAGCGCCGCGATTAGGAATTAAAGTTGCGCTGAAAGTACGCTTACCGTTGGTATCAACTTCGCGTTTGTAATAAATGCCAGGGCTACGAACAATTTGGCTGACGATAACCCGTTCAGCTCCATTAATAATGAAGGTGCCGCGATCGGTCATGATCGGAATGTCACCTACATATATTTCTTGTTCTTTGATTTCGCCAAGCTCACGATTGACAAGACGCATTTGAATGCGCAGCTTCTTGGTGTAGCTGGCATCCATAGAGCGAGCCTCTTCAGGCGTCTTAGGCTTATTGGTTTCAGTATGCTCCTCAAAGGTATAGCTGGGCAGGAAATGGAGTTCCAACCTGCCGGTATAATCCTTAATCGGACTGAAAGCCCGGAGTTCTTCTCCGAGACCTTCTTCTCTAAACCATTGAAAAGATGCTTTCTGAATTTCAGCAAGGTCGGGAAGGTTCGCAAAACGGGAACCGCTACCGACGCCGAAAGTACTGACGCGGTCAGGAACTTGTAAAGCCATTGACTACCTCGAAAAAACGCTTATGGCCGGCAAAAAGAGCTATTCAAAAATTTGAACTAATGACCGTCTATCGTATCACCTAGACTTCTGTCAATAATCAAATCTTTAAGTCTTACGGGGTCAAAACGGCTCTTTGCGCTTAAAAAATTAATAATTATACGAAAAACCCCATGCTACGGGGCTTGACTTTTCTTAAAACCGGCTCACAAGCTTCTAGCATCTTCATACTTTTTGGCTGCCACTAATTAGCCAGGCCTCATCCTGACTGCAATAAGCAACAATTTTGGCTTAAACCGATCGAAATCGCGCTTTCTCTTCTTTGGTTTGGGCGCCTCTTAATTGCTTGTGGTCGGTAATTTGCACACCGCAATCACTACAAGTCGGATACATGCCACTCCAACTACTATTAGGTGGCAAATAATGTCCATAGGTTTCACACATATTCGGCTGCTTCTTATCCGATTTGCCAACAAACATTGCTGCAATACCGGTACTTAAGCTGGTTTTAAGCCTTTCAAAAAAAAGTTTGATCTGGGCTTCATGGTGCTCAGCCTTGCTTTGAGTCGCTTTCAAGCTGGTCAAATTCTGATGGGTCATTCGCCCCTTATCAGGCTGTGGTTGTACGGCTTTGAGATTCCTCAAAGTAAGACGACCCAGCTCTTCTTTTTCCCACTCGCTAACCATAGACTAACCCAAACCCAGAAACTGCCTCCATTATTCCCGGCCCACCAGATTTTTAGACGCCCGGTTGAAAAGCAGCGGCAGTGACTTTACAAAGCTGATAAGCACTTTATAATGAACGTGACATAATCTGCCGAAAGGCCTAGAAAGCGGAAACGTTGAATACTCCAGAAGTCCAGCCCATACCTCAGGAATGGCTAAATCAGTTTGCTCAATATCTTGAATTCGAGCGTAACTACTCCGCCAACACAATCAGAGCTTACATAAACGACTTAAAACAGCTCATTGAAGGTGAGGCACCGACTACACCTTCAAACGACACAGAAGTCTTAGAAAGCGGAAGTCAAGCAGGGCGCCTTGAGGCGGATCGGCTTAAAGACTACATTCAGTCCATCCAAGATCGCTATAGCCGCCAAACCGTCGTACGTAAAGTTTCAGCGATCCGCAGCTTCTGCCGCTACCTACGTCGCGAGCAGCTCATTGAAGAAGATCCTTCTAAATTGGTCCGCGGGCCAAAACTGTCAAGAAGATTGCCTGCCTGCCTCGATCGCGAAGAAGTGCAAAAACTTTTTGAAGCAACCAAAATGCCCTCCGGTGACGAAACAGCTGATTCTTTAAGCCGTCTGCGTGACAGAGCAATTTTAGAAACGCTTTATGCCACCGGCATGCGTGTTAGCGAATTGAGCGCTGCAAAAATGGCCGATCTAAATATAGAAGGCATGGAAATGCGTGTTTTCGGCAAAGGTTCTCGAGAGCGCATCGTTCTTCTCAATCAAAGCGCGCTTACCTCTTTGCAGCGCTATCTTGATGCACGCTCTCTGAGCGAATTAAAAGGACGCGAACCAAACGAAACAAACGGACCGGACGGGCATGAGCCGCTATTTGTTAGCCGCCAAGCCACTCCCTTGTCAACGCGTTCTATCCACCGCATTGTTTTGAAATATGCCCGTTTAGCCGAGCTTACTAAATTGATTACGCCTCATACATTGCGTCATACGTTTGCCACGCATCTGTTAGAAGGCGGCGCCGATTTAAGAGTGGTACAAGATCTGCTCGGACACTCAAGCATAAGCACGACACAAATTTATACCCATGTCAGCTTAGAGCGCTTGAGACGGATCTACTTGGCTAGCCATCCTCGCGCTTAAATTCAAAGCACGGAACCGCTTAGGCATACTTGCGTCTCAGCTCTATCCAGTTGAGATAGCAGGTTAATATGGAATTTTTCAGCAAACAACTTCAATCAACTTATATAGCTTTTGAGCAGTTGCTCGAATTGAAGCTTTTCAAAATTGGGCAAACCCAAATTACGCTTTTGACTTTCGTTTATCTTTGCGTGCCATAACTATCGTCACCAATAATAATGTCACCGTTATGGTGCCTAACTCACAGTTTGTCACAGCCCAAGTAGTCAACTGGACAAGAGCGGACAATTCAATCGCTTTGAATTTCCCGGTCACAATCACAGGCAAAGAAGAACCGCAAATAATCAAGCGACTGCTTTTGGAGATCGCCAAGAGCACAGCAGGGGTGCTATCAGAACCGGCACCGCAAGCGCTTTTAGAAGAACTAGACGCCGATAAAATGAAATTCTCGCTGCAAGTTTGGACAAAAAATCATTTATCCACTCCCAATGTTTTGAAAAGCAATCTCAATTTTGAGCTGGCAAATAGACTGCGCAATAAAAACATGGAGATGAGCATTCCTCAATCAACGAACTTCATGGAAAAGAATGCGACAATCTAAGCGCCGCTGCCAAGAGCTCCGTTCGGGCTATAATTGCCGCATGACAGCTGGTTAAGCCGAACCTTGAAAGGGTTTTGACAAGCGTGGCAAGACGAAGAAGAAACCACAAACAGCATAAAGAAGGACCTTCCCTGATCAAGACACTAATCTTGATCTTATTTCTGGCCGGCACTCTGGCTGCCGGTTATTTTGCCGCCATGCTCTGGCAACAAATGCGGGATATTCCCGACATCTCCATTCTTGAACGCTATGAACCGATTGAAGCAATTCAAGTT
The DNA here is from genome assembly GCA_019750335.1 of Candidatus Obscuribacterales bacterium. Taxonomy (GTDB): domain Bacteria; phylum Cyanobacteriota; class Vampirovibrionia; order Obscuribacterales; family Obscuribacteraceae; genus JAIEPM01. The sequence goes on along the minus strand of JAIEOQ010000004.1, from coordinate 77,751 downwards.
TTTGATCGCCACGACAAGCTCGTATGTACAGTCGAAGGCGATGAAGACAGGCGAGTGGTTTCGCTAAATCAAATAGCGCCGCAAATGCAACAAGCGATGCTTGCTGCTGAAGATCACCATTTTTATGAACATCACGGCATTAATCCAGTCAGCATTTTGCGTGCTTTTTTCGTCAACTTACAAGCTCGCCAAGTAAGAGAAGGTGGCTCAACCATCACTCAACAGCTGGTCAAGAATCTGTTTTTCGAAGACTCAGGCCGCAATATGGCGCGCAAAGTCAAAGAAGCTTTTATTGCCGGTGAGATTGAACGACGCTACTCCAAAGACAAAATTCTTGAGATGTATCTCAATCAAGTTTATTTCGGCAACGGCGCTTACGGGATCGAACGAGCCGCATCACGTTATTTCGACAAATCGGCAGCTTCTCTTGATTTAGCCGAAGCAGCCTTTCTTGCTGGTCTTGTCAAAGCACCATCAGAACTTGCCAATCCCAACAACCGGCAAGTTGCCATAAACAGACAGAAAGAAATCATCAACAAAATGGTTGAATACGGCTATATCACACAAAAGCAAGCCGATGCTGCCAAAAAAGAAACATTGAAATTCAAAAGAGGTTACAACCCTCTGCAGAAATATCCTTTTTATATCAGCTTTGTTCTTGAACAGCTGCGCAAGCGTTTCAGCCAAGCCGAAATGCGCAAGCAAGGTTTGCGCGTTTATACCAATCTCGATCCCCAAGCCCAAGCGGCTGCCGAAAAGGCGCTTGCCGACGGCATAGCAAAAGCACCAAAAGGAGTAAGCCAGGGAGCGCTTGCTGCCGTGCAAGTAAAAGACGGCTCAGTAATTGCTTTAGTCGGCGGCGTCGGTAATTTTTGGAAAAACCAGTGGAACCGCGCTACAAACCCGCATACGGCTGGTTCGGCTTTCAAGCCGTTCGTTTATCTCACCGCTTTTGTCAAAGGCACGTTTCATCCAGACAGTGTAATCGACGATTCACCGATTACCATCAAACAAGGATGGGGACTACCGCTCTGGCAGCCGAAAAATTTCGACCACAAATATATGGGGCACATTACCGTACGCAAAGCCCTGACTCTGTCACGAAACGTTCCGGCAGTAAAAATCGCACAGAAAGTCGGAGTGGATAGCATTATTGAAACCGCGCGCTTGGCCGGAATAAGCTCTAAGCTGGATCCTAATCTATCTTTAGCTTTAGGTAGCTCAGCCGTATCGCCTTTAGAACTTGCCGGCGCCTATGCTACTTTTGCCCGTTCTGGCGTTTCAATCCGTCCGCAAGTAATCCGTAAAATTGAGAATACACGCGGTCAAGTGATTGAAACTTTTGAGCCTTTATACGACAAAGCTTTTGACGCTGAACCTGTAGCCGAACTTGTTTCAGTGCTCCAAGATGTGGTTCAACGCGGCACTGGCACTCAAGCAATATTGCCGGATCGTCCTGTCGCCGGAAAAACCGGTACCGCCGACGCCGGCAAAGATATTTGGTTCGCCGGCTTCACACCGGATACGGTGGCAGTCCTTTGGGGTGGCAATGACGACAATTTACCGATTCCAGGACAAAATGTAACCGGCGGTACGGTCATGGCTCGCATCTGGAAAAATTTCATGCTTGCCTATTATGAAAAACATCCGACCGAACCAGGCAAGTTCATACCGCCTTCAAAAGAGAAAAAACTTGAAGTCGAAAGTGGCGGCGAAAGCAGTGAAGTAATCTACGAAGATGGCGGCAGCGAACTTCCGAAACTGGTTCCGATTGATCCGAACGCACAAAATAACGATCAGCCAGAGGAACCGAGAGAACCACAGCCGGCCCCGGACTTTGTCCGTCCGGAAGATAAATCTATGCCACAGTCAGCGCCAAATTTAGCCCCAGCGCCAGGACAAGGTTACTAAGGATGCCTGAGTCAAAATGGATTGGGTTGTTAGGTATCGTCGTTATCTTTGCTTGCGCCTTTTTGATGTCCAACAATCGCAAAGCAATCAACTATCGTTTAGTTATTTCCGGTTTGACTCTACAAATTCTGCTTGCAATTTTCGTATTGAAAGTGGATGTCGGACAACAACTGTTCAAAAATATCGGCGATGTGATTACTAATATATTGCATTTCTCCGATGCCGGCGCCGGCTTTGTTTTCGGTCCACTGGTTACTCAACCAGAGACTTTAACTAAACTTTTTGGCGGTGAAGGCGCTTATATTTTTGCTTTTCGCGTCATCCCAACAATCATTTTTGTTTCAAGCTTAGTCAGCATCTCCTATTACTTAGGGATTATGCAAAAATTCGTGCAGCTGGTAGCAAAAGTGGTGGCATTTGTTATGGGTGCCAGCGGAGCCGAAGCGCTCTCTAATGCTGCTTCAATTTTTGTCGGACAAGTCGAAGCTCAGCTTTTGATCAAGCCTTACGTACCTTCAATGACCATGTCCGAGCTTTTAGCTTCCATGGCTGGCTCTATGGCTTGTGTGGCCGGCGGCGTACTTGCTGTTTATATCGGCATGGGAATTAAAGCCTCTTACTTACTCACTGCCAGCATCATGGCTGCACCCGGTGCTTTAGTAATCGCTAAAATAGTTTGGCCTGAAACCGAAGAATCAAAAACCAAAGGTACGGTTAAAGTTCATGTTGAATCAACAAGCGCCAATTTAATCGACGCAGCAGCTCACGGCGCTTCTGACGGGCTGCGCATCGGACTCAACGTCGTTGCCATGCTCATTGCATTTATTGCTTTAATTGCCATGACCGACGCCGCTCTGGGCTTACTCGGCAAGCAGCTTTATACATGGGGCTTACGAGCTGACAGTTTGGGGCTTAATTTAGCATCGCTCAAACTGTACGATATTTTCGGCATAATTTTTTCGCCGGCAGCCTGGCTTTTAGGCGTGCCCTGGAGCGATGCCCATACAGTCGGCCGCCTCATGGGCGAAAAGCTTGTGATTAATGAATTCGTTGCTTATACCGATTTGTCAGCAATCTTAAAAGGCAACTCGGACATTCATTTGAGCAAACAAGCAGAAACAATCGTCACCTTTGCACTTTGCGGTTTTGCCAATTTAAGCTCTATCGCCGTTCAAATCGGTGGGATCGGTGAAATCGCCCCTTCTCGTCGTGCCGATCTAGCTCGACTCGGGATCAAAGCGCTTATTTGCGGAACTCTTGCCAGCTATTTATCAGCAAGCTTAGCCGGACTCTTAAACAACTAGCTTCTTTTTCTTCAGCAAGATAATCGCCCGCAGATCTTCTTGGGCTTTTTCGTCTTTTATTTTTTGCTCGCTAAAATATTGCGAAAGCCAATCCGCATAATGAAAGTCTTCTTTTGAATCGTATAAGCCGGCCAAACGATCGTCAGCAACCGGTTGTTCACGGGGCGGTAAAACCCCACCATTGCGCATACGGATCACAGCATCCTCTTGTTTCCAGCGAGCGTCGGCTATTGCCGTACCAATTTGCTCACGTTTAGCATTAACCGGTAAGCCGTGCTGTTTAGCCATATCCTCATACCAAATGCCAATACGCGCTTGATCCAGCGCATCGCCGATACTGCCATCTCCTGGAGGCAGCTTGCCCCCGTTGCGCCGGCGAATAATATTGTCTTCTTTAGCCCAACGAGCATCTCTGATTGCTTTACCGATTTGATCCCGAGTGGCATTGGCCGGTAAACCATACTCTTTAGCCCGGTCTTCATACCAAATGCCGATACGCGCTTGATCCAGCGCATCGCCGACACGCCCATCTCCAGCAGGGAGCTTGCCCCCGTTACGCTCTCGAATAATATTGTCTTCTTTTGCCCAGCGAGTATCTCTGATTGCTTTTTCAACTTGAGCTTTGGTGGCGTCAACGGGCAATTTATAATCTTGGCGCATCTCTTCGTACCACAAGGCCGTCCGCCCTGACTCCAAGGTGGCAAACGGACCTTGAGCCGCTTGTTGCACCGGCACTTCCGCTTTGATAGCCGGAAGCAGATCTAAACGGGCGATTTCTTGTCCGGATGCCTGAAAAGAGTCACCCAGTTCTTGCCAAACTTTTGTCTCGATATTTTGCGCTTGAACGCCTTTAGAATCTGCTGTTTTTTCGCTAAAACGAGCTTCTACGGTCATGAAATAGCTCTCTCCGATATAAAAGAGACAGGGCTGCGCCGCTCTTCAATATAATGGATTAGTCTGACCTTTCGAAGCGTAATTCTACGTACAACAATCTATTTAAGCTCTGGCAATGGCGTCAGCTCTAGCTTGAAGAGACGATCGTGGTTCTCATTATATGGGCAGTGCAAATCCAGCTCTACATTTCTTGTCGAGTCTTTGATATTAAGCCTAATTTCTTCCCGTGAACGATTTAGAGACTGGGTGTATGTCACACCACTTTCCTTGTCCTTTACACTTAGAAGATGGTCGTAATGAGGGTAACTATCCTCATCTCGGGGAGTTATTGTCTTTTCTGAGCTGGCAATATCAAACACACGTTTTCGAATCGACAAATCATCGACACGCACTGTCTCAATATACCGCGCTTTCAAGTCATTATCCGTAATACCGTCATTTTCTAGCCCCCACTCATCATTAGAAGCGCTCATTACTTTATAAAAATTGTGCGATAAGCGAGCTGCCACCTGCGATTGAGGATTCCGCTTAGCGTAGCTGTCTAATTCTGTCTGGGATAAAAAGCCATTTTGATCATTATCAATCTGTCCAAACTCCTTGTGCCCTTCCACATAATCTTTATAGGCAACGAATATTTCTTCCCCAAGCACCTGGCTCAGAGACTCATCTTGTTTAGAAGGATTCTGTTTGGAATTATCAAAATTCTCTGCCATTTTGCTCTCCTGCAAGCTGAAATTGTCCGCACAAGAGTATCTATACAGTCCAGAACAAAATTGGACACAGCAACCAATAAAAAAGAGCTTTCACCCAAATAAAGGGTGAAAGCTCTTTTCTTTAGCCGCCGGCTAAGCCGGACCGCTCAATTAACTACCATTTGGAGCTGCGTGGCTCAGAAACGGCAACATAGATTTGACGTCCGTTGAAATCGGAACTATCCAAACCACGGATAGCCGCTTCAGCAGCTTGCTGCGAAGCCATTTCAACAAAGGCATAGCCGCGCGATCTACCTGTTTCACGATCATTAGCGATACGGGCTGATACAACTTCTCCAAATTCGGAGAATAGTCCCGAAAGCTCAGATTCAGTGCTCTGAAAAGGGAGATTGCGGACGAATAACTTATTTTGCATGAATTAAATCCTTAAGTACGAAGCAGGCCCAGCAAAACACTCGCTGGGGCAAAAAGTCTGGCAAAGAGCACCGATTACCGGTGTAAAATCTTCTTGTGAAAGTGGCTTTGCAATAGAGCAAGACAGCCTGACTAATTAAAGTGATAATGACACAAATTAATAGTCTTTATTGATTTGAACTACATATATTCACTATTGATGTTGGCCATTAACGCCAAGTTTTTAAATCAAAAGTGCACGGTGCAATAAATACAGCTTGTTCGGCTTGAGACAATCGTTTTGCAACTCAAGTTTGGGCAAGCTTACCGCTTCTTTGATCGCCTGTAATTGAAAGTCACCAGAGTTTGGCAACGGAGTTCCAGACCAAGCTGTTTTCTGCTCAGGAGCCGGCAACATATTATTTATGGCTTGAGCACAACAGCAATGATCAGATTGGCAGCATGTTATCGCTACCATATCTCCGTCCGCACAAAGGCACGATTGCTTAAAAACAGCAAGACAAGCCGCAGCAATAAATGCCAGACAGCAAGTCAAAATATTTTTTGCAATCGAGCTTTTCATGACTTATTTACAGCATTCGGACGCCGGACAACAAGCAGCCGACTCATTACAGCAAGAGGCTGCTTTACCATCAGCCCAGGCTTTTAAGCTAGGCACGATTGCTGCAACGGCTAACAATAACCCGGCCACAGCCAGGATCATTTTCTTTTGCATGATTTTACTCCTTTCAAAAGTCCATTCACTGATGGACTAATTCTGATTATACATATCCCCCCAGGGGGGATAATTAAATTTACGAGCCTACTGCTTGACAGTCAGATTAGCTCGGTGGGGTCGTTCAACTTTTTTGATTTGTATATACTGACTCGAGCCGCAAAACGCCCACCAGAGGAGAAAAACTTGTCTAAGCTGAAAGTTAAACCGTTAACGGTTGCACTTTGGACATTAATAGCGCTTGCCGGCGCCGGTTGCTTGGCAAGTATCGCTTTAGGTCACAATGAGCATGTGAACGCAGCCTGGCTCCTAACGGCGGCAATTTGCACTTTTGCTTGTGGTTACCGTTTTTACAGCAAAATCATTTCTGACAAGATTTTTGTTCTCGACGACGCACGCCCGACCCCAGCTCACAAACTCAACGACGGCAAAGATTTTGTCCCGAGCGGCAAATGGGTGACTTTCGGGCACCATTTTGCAGCCATTGCCGGTGCTGGACCGCTTGTCGGACCGATTCTCGCTGCTCAATTCGGATTTTTACCCGGCACACTCTGGATTATTATCGGTGTCGTGCTTGCCGGCGCCGTTCAAGATTTTGTGATTCTTTGCGCTTCCATGCGCCGTAACGGCAAATCATTAGGGCAAATGGCCAAAGAAGAGATCAGCCCGCTTGCCGGTTTTGTTGCTTTAACGGCAATTCTGCTTATTATGTTGATACTAATGGCGGTGCTAGCTCTTGTTGTAGTCAAAGCTTTAAAATCCAGCCCTTGGGGAGCTTTTACTTTATTAATGACTGTGCCGATTGCTGTGTTAGTCGGCTTTTACACACGCAACATTCGCCCGGGTAAAATCAAAGAAGGATCCGTACTTGGCGTGGTCCTAACTTTGCTCGCCGTTGTCGCCGGCAAATGGGTAGCGGAGACGCCAGCACTCGCTCAAATATTTACACTAGACGCTCAGACTCTTGCCTGGTCGATTATGATTTACGGCTTTACCGCTTCGGTGCTGCCGGTTTGGCTGCTCCTGCTCCCCCGTGATTATTTGTCGGCATATATCAAAATAGGCACTATCGCTCTTTTAGGTCTTGGTATTTTTCTGGTTCAACCGCAACTGCAAATGCCAGCCCTAACTATATTCACCAACGGGCAAGGTCCGCTTTTTGCCGGTGGCATATTTCCTTTCTGCTTCATCACAATCGCTTGCGGCGCTATCTCCGGCTTCCACTCTTTAGTGTCCTCGGGCACTACGCCAAAAATGATCAACAAAGAAAAAGAAGCGCGTGCCATTGGTTATGGTTCAATGCTATGCGAAGCAACAGTCGGCATAATGGCAATTATTGCCGCCTCCTCCCTCTTGCCTGGCGAATATTTCGCGATCAACAGCCCAGAAGGCATAGTCGGCGCAGATCCCCATGCTGCCTCAGCAATGATCAGCTCCTGGGGTTACCCGGTAAGCGTCGACGGCATGACGACCTTAGCTCACAATATCGGCGAAGAATCGCTTTGGGGACGCACCGGCGGCGGACCGACCTTAGCTGTCGGCATGGCCGGTATTTTTTCAAAAGTGCTGGGCGGCACGGCACAACTGCCATTCTGGTATCACTTCGCCATTATGTTCGAAGCGCTTTTTATTCTTACTTGCCTGGACGCCGGCACCCGTGTCGGGCGTTTTCTGCTCCAAGATTTCTTAAGCATCATCTGGAAACCGCTTGGTCAAACAAGTTGGTACCCTTCAATTATTTTGAGCTCTTTTCTCGTTGTTGCCGGTTGGGGCTATTTCCTTTATCAGGGTATCGTCGATCCTTTAGGTGGTATCAACAGTCTTTGGCCTTTATTTGGCATTTCAAATCAGCTGCTTGCCGTGATTGCATTATGCGTCGGTACAACAGTAATCATCCGCATGGGCAAAGCAAAGTATGCTTTCATCACTCTGGCACCTTTGGTTTGGCTCCTTGCAGTAACACTTACCGGTGGTTACCTGAAAATATTTGCCGACTCACCTAAGCTTGGCTTTCTCGCCCATGCCAAAATGCTGCAAGACAAAGTCGCTTCCGGCGCTTTAGCTGCCGAGGAAGTGGCGAAAAATCAAATACTGATCTTCAATGATTATCTCGATGCCGCTGTCGGTGGCTTGTTCATACTGCTTGTACTTATAGTGCTAATTTCAGCAATAAAAGCCTGGTTCCGCAAACCAAACACGCCAATTTCCGGCGACGGCGAAGCTGACGATCTTTGCCTCAACAGCAACGGTCCGATGCGCTGCTGTTAATAGCCGATTTTAACGTCAACTGCAGCAATTGAATCTTCATAAGGCGGATACAACACAGCCGCTTCGGTGATGATTGCTTTAATCAAACGCGCTGGTGTCACATCAAAAGAAGGATTGAGAACAGTCACCCCCGGAGCGCTGATATTCTGTCCGGATATAACCAGAACTTCTTCTGCGTCGCGTTCTTCAATCGGAATTTCAGCGCCGCTATTAATATGCGGATCGATAGTTGAAAGCGGAGCAGCGATATAAAAAGGTATGCCGTGAGCTTGAGCAAGCACAGCCAAAGAATAAGTACCAATTTTGTTAGCAGCGTCCCCGTTGCTAGCAATGCGATCGGCACCAACAATGACGGCGTCTACTTTACCTTGAGCCATAAGATAGCCGGCCATATTGTCCGTGATTAAAGTTGGCTGAATCTTGTCTTGCATCAACTCCCAGACAGTAAGCCTTGCCCCTTGTTGCCTCGGGCGTGTTTCATCAACATAAACCGTCAGCTTGGCACCGGCATCCACAGCCGAACGGATGACACCAAGAGCGGTGCCCCAGCCACAAGTAGCCAACGCTCCGGCATTACAATGGGTGAGCACCGACGAACAGTTTGCCAGCAACGGTGCGCCGTTGCTCCCCATGGAGCGGTTAATGGCGATATCGCTTTCAATCAAAGCTTCAGCTTCTTCAAGCAAGATGGTGGCAGCTTCTTTAGTCGACTTTTCGTTAAGCTTAAAAGCCAGAACAAAAATTTCGTCCGTAGCCCAACGCAAGTTAACCGCAGTCGGACGGCTTGACTGCAAATGATCTTTTGCTTTTTGCAAGCGCTCAAGAAAAAGAATATAGTCCGTTGTTTCATTAGCTATACGTCTGGCTTCCAAAGCCAAACCTAAAGCTGCAGCAACACCGATCGCCGGAGCACCACGCACAACCATGTGTTTTATTGCATAAAAAATAGCATCGAGATTGCTGGCGTCAAAATATTCAACAGCTTCCGGAATCCGTCTTTGATCCAAAAGCTTTAAGCAACCATTCTCGAAAATTATCGGCCGAACAGTCAGCTGTATATTTTTCTCTATTAACGACAAATTCAACTTGGTTCGTCTGAAATATATTCAGCACGCGACACGAAATCGTTATACCAGGTAGTGACGAAGGTAGCTACGATAACGACCGCTAAACCTGCTACGAGTTCCATAAGTCCTCCAAAGGACAATGCGGATTCTGATTACGTCGAACTATCCCGATCATATCCTGCCGGCTGAAAAGACAAGATATGATCTAACTCAGAATCTCTTGGCGACCGCAAGATTAAACCGCAAAAGCTTGCCCGGGGCAATTTTTTCGGCTCTATCGCCTCTAGACAAGACGAACTTAGTAGTACTTAACTAATATTAGACAGACTTATAAATCTGGACAAAATTGCTTACTTAGAATACCATACATAATTATGGCTTTTCCTTCACCCTCCACAGATTACGTAGAAAAACATCTTGATTTAAATGAATATTTGATTCGCAATAAAGAAACAACTTTTTTTATGCGAGTCAAAGGCGATTCAATGATCGGCGCAGGCATCCACGACAATGATTTACTGATTGTCGATAAATCGCTTATAGCTAAATCCGGCTCGATCATTGTCGCTGTTATTGATGCTGGCTTTGTCGTCAAACGTTTTGTGAAAGAAGAAGCACGACTTTTGCTGGTCTCTGAAAATGTCGAATACGAACCGATTGAAATAACCCCAGATCTTGGTTTTGAAATCTGGGGTGTTGTAACAAACGTCGTGCACAAAGTGTGACTTATGGCTACAGCGCAAAGTTTTGCTCTTATCGATTGCAACAACTTTTATGTTTCTTGCGAACGCGTTTTTAATCCGGCATTAGAAGGCAAGCCGGTAGTCGTCCTTTCCAATAATGACGGTTGCGTCGTGTCGCGTTCAAATGAAGCCAAGCAAGCCGGCGTAAAAATGGGTGTGCCTTTATTCAAGATTACTGATTTAGTACGCAGCCATGGCATAATCACTCTTTCTTCAAACTATGCTTTATACGGCGATCTTTCTGCCCGAACAATGAGTTTACTCGGCAAATTTTGCCCGCAAGAAGTTTATTCCATCGACGAATGTTTCTTGGATTTCAGCGCAATCAAAGATCGAAACCAGCATGGTCTGATGATCAAGCAAGCCGTGAAACAAGGAATCGGCTTACCGGTCTGCATCGGTATCGGACCAAGCAAAACTCTAGCCAAACTGAGCAACTACATCGCAAAAAAATATCCACAATCAGAAGGGGTATTCGATATCGCCTCTCTTTCCGAAAGCAAACAAGATCTTTTATTTCGCTCCATTGATGTCGGGGAAGTTTGGGGCGTTGGTCGTCGCCTCCTGCAGAAACTAAATCGCATGGGCATTATGACGGTGAAAGATTTACGTGATGCCAATGCCGAAAGAATAAAACAAAGTTTCAACGTCGTCGTACAACGCATGGTGCTTGAGCTACAAGGAATTTCCTGCTCAGCGCTGGATAATAGCTCCGCCCCACGCAAACAAATAATTTCATCCCGTTCTTTCGGCAATACTGTCCGCACTTTAGGCGAACTTGAAGAAGCTCTGACAAGCTACGCTAAATATGCCATCGAAAAGCTTCACAGCGACGGCACTCAAGCTCATATCGTTCAGGTCTTCATTCAAACAAGTCGCTTTGCTCAAGGCGAAGATTATTATGGTGATTACGAAAGTCTGCGCTTAGCCAATCCCAGCAACGATGAAAATATCATTTTACCGACAGCCTTGTCTCTGCTGCAACGAATTTTCAAACCGGGATACGCTTATCAGAGAGCCGGCATTGCCCTAATGGAACTGACTCCGGCACAATCACAACAGTTGAGCTTGTTTTCAATGACAGCACAAACTCAAACTAAAACTGAAGACGAGCCGCCAAAAGCAGAGCGCTTGAAACAAGTATTGAATATGACCAACTCCGCTCTTGGTAGCAACGCCCTCTATTTAGCCGGACAAACCCTAAAAGAAGAACGTTGGCGAAGCAGATCCGAGCACAGAACCCCGGCCTATACTACAAGCTGGGACGACTTACCAATTGCTCAAGCCTAGTCAACGTAAGGAATAAACAGGCGTATGCTTTTTTCTTTCGTGTCATTTTCAACACTAAAAGTACCGCCATGCTGTTCTATTACCATCCTGCTCATGGTTAAAGAGCTATCCACAGATTCAAAATCAATTAGCGACTGAAAGGATATTAAAAGCTGAATCAATTGTTTTTCGACGATACATGCAATCTCAACGCTTCCGCCAGAAACGGATTGACGCACCGCCATTTTAAGCAGGTTTAGCAACGTTCGTGACAGCTTGTCTTTATCACCGGCAAATAAAATATCCGGGATCTGAGCTACCTTTATTATCGCTTCCGGCTCCAACTCTTTAACAGCAGCAACAGCTAATTCAATAAAAGTAATTAGATCTATATCCGAAAAAAGAAGCTCCAGGTTTTCTCCTTGCATTTTTTCGATATCGACTAAATCCGAGACCAACTCATTGGCTTGATCAAGATCGCTTGTGGCTGTTCTCAACAATACAGCTTCTTCCCCATCGACTTGGCGAAAAACTCCGGCAGACAAAAGCGAAAAAGTAGAATTAAGCGTAGAAAGCGGGGTTCGTATGTCATGACAAATAGTCGAAACTAGCGCTTGCCTGGCTGACTCCAAAGCGCCTATTTGATCATTTGTACGACGCAACGCCAGATCAAGCTCTGCTATTTCATCATGACCACCGATTGTCTGAGCTAAAGGCAATCGCGCTCCCAAGGCAATCGCATTTACGGATAATTTTTGCAATCTTCGTATAATGTCTTGCCCGAAAAACCAAATCAGAATCAAAGTAAGGCTAATACTCAGGATCACTCCGGCATAAATGAACAACTCTATTGAGCGTTTTAAGCTGCGTATCTCATTGAGATTTTGATCGTGCTTCCGTTCAATCTCGGACATCAATGGACGAATCAATTTTTCCATTTTGTAAAAATCAACAAGAATGTTTTTTCGACTTCCCAGCCCAAAAGGATCCGCAGCAGACTTTTGCCATTCAGCAAAAACACGATCTTGCTTTTTGACAATTCTATCGGCAACCTTCAAGAGCTGCCTTCCTTCAGCCGGTATCCCCGGTAAATTTCTCAATTCATTGACGTCTTTTTGATATTTTTCCAGATAGTGCATACGCGTATCTTTTGCGTCAGCAGAGACACTCGAGCTTATGCCATACACCTGAGAGCAGATCAAAGCTTGCCCCATATGATGACCGATGGCCAAAACGTCACGTATCTTCTGCTCTTCTTTCGTACACTGATCCATACGCACAAGCAGAGGGCTCAATAAAAGCACAAAGAGCACTTCAAACATTAAAGGCAAAGCAACAATTAGAAGCCCTTTAGTTTGAATATTCATGACTCGGATGTTTCCTTGCTCAAAGATTCAATCAAACTTTTGAGTCTTTGCGCATTGCTTTTAGCCATCTGCAATCGGCTCAACATCTTTGTCTCAAGCTTATTTGAGAGACTGAGCATTAACTTGTCTACCACACCGTTGACGGCAACAACCGGTTTTTGCAGTTGCAAGGTAATCATCAAAACAAGTTGCTTTTTGTTTTGCTCCAATCTTTCCATATGCTCCGCTGCTTTATGAAAAGCACGATCCAGCTCGGCAATCTCGTCTGTACCTTCAATTTCCGGCAGAAGCGGTTCCTGAGCAGCTATTTTCGTGGCGTTGGCTTTTATGCGCAAAATTCTTGCTGCGATATTTTTTTTGAAATAGAGATACAGCACAAAGGTAATCAAAAAACTTGCAGTCAAACCGCCAACAATAATTGCTTGCAAGCGAAAGCGATACTCGTTTCGTGTTTTTAAACTAATTACTTTTGTGCTTTTTTCATTGCTAACCGAATCGCTCCAAGAGCGACCAACCATAACCACATCGTCAGCCATTGCTCGTAATTTTGGATCCGAGAATAACTTGCGAAAAGAGTTGGTATCAGTCCTAATTTGAGCAGCATCAGGAAGCAATCGGCACAAATAGGTCAATTTCGGTTCAATTTTGGAAAGTCGTTCAGACTGTTCGGGATCATCTCGAACGAACTCTTTCAATGATCGATAATTGACTAAAAGTTTGTCTATGGATTTTTGGTATCGTTCTTTGATTCTTTCGTCACCGGAGCCACCATAAAGAAAAGCCAGAAGGCTTGCCCGAAGCATCGACATACTCAATTCATCGTATCTTGCCAAAGCTTGGCGCGAATGATTTATTTGGTCCAGTTGCTGTTGAGTATCTGCTACTACGGTACCGATTAACCAAATAAAGAGCAGCTCAAAAATCAGTGGTATGGAAACCAGGATCAAGCCTTTCTGAGCTATGCCGAACTTCCGCTGCATGCCGAGATTATAACGGTTAGCTGAAACAGCAAGCACGGCTTGACAATTTCGCGGGTACAAATCAGCCACACTTTACTCCCATACTGGACTTAGAGGATGAGTCTGTAAAATAGATGTGTTATGGCTAAAATTCTCATCGTTGAAGACGATAAAAGTCTTGCCCTTTCAATCCAAGATCATTTGGAGCTGGATAAACACAGGGTTGAGCATGTAGAAAATGGCGAAGATGCCTTAGCCTACTTAAACGTTAATACCTATGATTTGATCATTCTCGATGTCGGCTTACCAGGCATCAGCGGCGTAGAAGTTTGCAGCACATTTCGCAGCCGCGGCGGTAAAGCACCGATTCTCATGCTAACGGCAAACAACACTCTGCAAGACAAAGAGAGCGGGTTTTCAGCCGGGGTAGACGATTATCTGACTAAACCTTTTCATGTCAAAGAGCTGTTTTTGCGCGTAAAAGCACTGCTGCGCCGCCCAGCCGCGCTTATTTCAGATAACTTGACCGTCGGCGCCTTGACCTTGGACCGCTCCAAATACGCCGTGCTTTTGCATGGCAACACAATCCGTCTTTCTCCAATCGAATACGCCTTGCTTGAGTTTCTGATGCGTCATCCCGGACGAACTTTCAGCCAAGACGAACTTTTGGAAAAAGTCTGGTCTTCAGCTTCGGAGCGCACCGCCGATACAATCCGCACCTGTGTACGCAAATTACGCGCCAAAATTGATCAACCAGGCAAACCGTCAATGATTGAAAACTTGCACGGAATTGGCTACCGCTTAATGCCTTAAGCAGAACCCCTGTTGACAATTCCAAAATCTCGGGACGACAGGATTTGAACCTGCGACCTATTGCTCCCAAAGCAACCGCGCTACCAAGCTGCGCTACGTCCCGGCCAACAAATATAGCATGGAACAATCAGCTCGGGAATATTTAGGTCAACGACTGTATCAGGTGATTACGGCACAAACTCCGGCATCTCTGATTTAACCGGCTTTGCTTTAGCTTTAGGTGATTTTACTAACTTTGCCGGTTTGCTTGGCGCAGCAGACGGGGCTCTTAAATCAAGCGCATCGCCATCTAACCAGCCAATGCTGCCGTCCGACAAGCGTACTTTGTATTTATGATTATTCAGTCCGCTTAATAAAGAAACAGTTTCACCGACACGAGCATAACCTTGAGCACGTCGTTTCTCATCCCGCACAGCCCAAGGACGAGTCACTCTGGCAGTTCCAGCGGAAGCAGGCGGCGGAGTCGCTTTGACCGGCTCCGGCGCCAGGGCTTCTTTGAGCGGTTTCGGTTTACCGTCATCGACTAATTCGGCAAAAACAAAACCGCTCTTGCCTTCATAATTGACTTTATACCAATCTTTTTCTTGACCGGTAATCTGGATCCCAGCGCCACGCGGTATCTCAACTAAAGTATTGGCGCTTGTGCTTGGTCGGCTACGCAAACGTACACTGACCGAACTTAAAGAAGTGGAGATACGCGCATTATTGTTAGCTGCCGGAGCCGGAGCTACCACCGGAGCAGGAGCTGGCGTTGGCGATTCAACAACCGGCACTTCTACCGGCGCTGTTTGATTGCCCGCTTGTAATGAAGCAGCGGCATCTTGTTGCACTTTATCGGCAACATTATATTTTGCAATAGCCCAACCGGAACCTGTTTTTCCTAAGGTCAAATTGAAATTTTTTGCTGAAGAAACAATTTGTGCACCGCTACCGGTTTTTTGTACAGTCAAAGCACCGAGGCTCTCAGCACCATGCTCTTTAATAAGTTTGGCACCTTGCCCGCCAATTATTTTGGCTATGCTTGTTAATTGTTCAGGATGCGCTAAACCACGCGCCACAAAGTATAGATAGGAAAAGCTGTCATTACCCAGCTGAACTTCCGGAGTATAACGAGCATCACGCCAACGCAACGTTTGTCGCAGAAGCATGTCAGCGGAGATCGGCGGTACCAGCTTAATGCCGTCAGATTGAGCCATGGAAGCCAGACTTAGTTCAACATAAACGTCGTTGGAATTTTTTATAAATCTGGCCGTGCCTTCACCTTTAATCGGCGGCACCATTTTTTCGCTTTCATCTTCGACATAATCAGGCAGAAGAGCGTAAGTTTTCAATTGCGGGCGATGAGGCATCTGTCCGCTTGAATGTCCTAGGAGAACAAGCACAGGTCCGGCTTGATCACTCACAGCACGCGCGTCATCGAATACTTCAAAGCCGGAGAGTTGAAATACTTTGACGTCTGTCGTGCCTTTCATCACAAGAAAATCTGTTGCTTGCAGAAGCGTGTCTATTTCGACCAGTTTCAGTCCTTTAGGCAAGTCCACAACGTGAACTTCAAAAGCCGCACTGGGAAGCGCCATTTGCAATTTTCGAGCAATGGCTGTCGGATTGTCTTCGCCGATTTTCGCAAGCATTTTTTTTACAGCATCGGCAAAATCCGCTTTCATTTGCCGGGCTTCATCAGTCGACTTCGGTCCAGCCGCCAACCTTTTGGCTACCGAAGCAAGATTTTCTGCCGGATCGGCCAATTTAGGCAGAATACTGCCAACATATAAAGTTGTCGCCACAAGAACGCAAGCACCGCCAATACCAAACTTCATCGCAGTGGTTAAGCCTTTCTGCTTAAGCTTGGTGCCACAAGAAGCGCATTCTTTGGCGATTACTGAATTTCTTTGTTCACACTCGGGACAGCGCATGAAAGATACCTTAATTACAGTCTGTCCGAAGATTACATCAGGAACAGTTTATATGACAGGTGCCTGCAAAGATGTGTTTGCTTTATATTATTACAGCACTCACCTGACGTCCTTGCTTTAGCCTCCTCTAAAGCATTCGACGAAAGCCCCGCATCTGGAGCTCTAAGCCCGGTTGACAGGAGAAACGATTTCAACAAATAACTTTACTGTTGAGAACTTAAAAGACAAACAAAGGTTTAATTAGTTACTGATAAAACATGGTGCATTGTGAGCGAAACAATTTCCGATTCAGACAAAAAAGCAATTGAAGATTTGTTGGCGGTTGCCCACTTGGCATACGATCGCGGTTATTTATCCGGTAAAGAGGGGAATCTGAGCATACGCTTGGGAGCAAATCGCATTTTATCCACAGCCAGCTCCACGTGCAAAGGCAGGCTAAGAGGTGAAGATGTAATTTTTACCGATATCCACGGTGCACTTTTGGAGAGATCAAGCGCCGGTTCAAAGCCATCGACTGAATTAAAAATGCATCTTGCCGCATACGTGGAAAGACCGGACATAATGGCTATAGTTCACGCTCATCCGGCCACTGCGGTCGGCTTCACCGTCGCCGGCTTGCCTCTATCTGTTAACACTTTACCGGAGATAGTTTGCACACTCGGCTCCATTCCGACAGCACCGTATGCAACACCAAGTACGGATGAAATTCCCCAAAGCATTGAACCGCTCGTAAAAGAGCATGACGCCATCATGCTGGCTCATCACGGCAGTCTCACTTTAGGTAGCGATATTTGGGACGCTTTTTACAAACTGGAGGCCCTGGAACAGTTTGCCAAAACTTTGCTTGTGGCATCTTTGTTGGGCGGTGCGAAAAGTCTCTCGCCAGAGCAAGTAGGAAAGCTTCTTTCCATCCGCTCAGTATACGGATTAAGTCGGTCAGTAAAAATATTGTAAATGGAGTGCACTAATTGAGCGAAACGCTTCATCCGGAAGAAAAAATCACAAGCATAATTTTCGTACGTCACGGACACACCGAACAAACCGAAAAAGGGCAACTTTACAGCGACCCAAAAGCCGCTCTTACTGAACGCGGGAAGCAGCAAGCTGAGTCCGTGGCCAATTGGATTGTCAAAGAACAACCGGAACTTTTATTGGCAAGCCCGGCCGACCGCGTACGCTCCACGGCAGCCATTGTAGCGAGCGCTTTGAACCTGTCGATAAATATTGTCGCCGGCCTAGACGAACAACATGTCGGCGATTGGGAAAGCCGCAGTTATTTGGAAATAAAGAAATCACAACCTGAGCTTTATAAACAATGGTGTGAAGATCCGATTCGCAACGCACCGCCCAACGGCGAATCGATTATTCAACTTTACGAGCGCATTGCAAAAGATATTAACAAGCTTGTTGCCGAACACAACGGCAACAAAATAATTCTGGTCACCCACGCTGGTGTAATTAAATCGGCAATTATTGATGCGCTGCAAATGCCGATCGATAATTTCTGGCGACTGAATATCCCAACCGGCTCAGCCAGCAAGATTGACTACACTTCTAATTTTGCTACTCTGCAATACGCTTCATTGCGATTTTGAAGCCGCTTCTTTTTGTCGCATCAGCTGAACAAGTTTTTGTTTTTGCTCTAAAGACATGAACTTTCTAATTTGCAACATCAGTTTTATTCTGTCCATGTTCAGCCCGGATTGAACTTGGTTCATCTCTTCCTGCATAGACAGGATCTTATTTTCATCAGGCTCCGGCTCAAAAGACAAATCATGCAAAGCCTTAGCCAAGTTATTCAAGCGCTCAATGCGCACTCGAGCCGGTCTTTCAAAATCTTGCGCAGCTTGGCGAATTTGCGACTCCTGTTCGGCGTTTACTCCTGCTTCTCGATAAATAAGCACCGGATCGCTCTTAGGCGTTCCTTGAGCAAATACTGCCGAACTGAAAATTGCACTACCAAATAATCCGATGAGCAATCCTTTGAGCAAAATTAAAGCCTCCCTTAGTAAAGGAATAGCTTAGTCTACACCGAAATGGATAAAAGGGGCCCAGGCATGAATCGGTAACCCTTCTCCGATCGCCTTACATTGGGCTTTTTGCAAAGCTTGGGCAATCGGAATTTTGCCATTTGCCCAAAAACGATAAAAATCTTGCATTAAAAGTGAAGTGGAACGATCGGCCACCTCCCAGAGGCTGGAGATTAGATTGCGCATACCGGCATAAATTAGCGCTCTAACCAGACCAAGCATTTCGCCTCCGGCGGCAATGAAATTAACCCCGGTCTGGCAAGCGGAAAGAATTAGCAAGCGCCCGCAAGTAGTACGAAAGTTTGTGTCTTCCAAAATACGCGCCGCAGTTAAAACACTGCCATCACCAAGGACGAGGCCGGAAGCCATTGGTTCATCCGGATTAAAAATAGCGTGACCAGCAAAATGAATGACTGAGTATTCACGAAAACGCTTAAGCAGGCCCTCTTTCACTTCATCGTCAGCTAAAAATTTGGCTTCGGTAACATGAGGAGCAACCAGGTCAAGCACTTGCCGACCTTCCTCAAGAGTGTAGCTTAAATCCTCCAAACCACTTGAAGAACGCAAGCGCGAATTAAAGACGATGCCACTACTTCTGGTGGCGGAATAATCACTGATTGCCGAAACAAGATAGCCGCTTTGAGCGGTCTTCGTATTTTGTCCCAAAAGCTTAACTAAGCTTGCCGAAGAGACCGTGCTTAAGGCATAACGCTCAATCAGATATTTTTGTCCATCGTGCAAAGCAGCAAAAGGCAGCTTGTGCAAGAAACCATGGGGCACCAAAAGCAAACGCTGAACATAAGCCGGCAACTTCAAACAAAGGTCAGCAAAAATACGCTCATACAATCGACGACATAAACTTTCCGGAACAAGCCACCCTTCGGTCGAAGACATTTCCAAAAAATCAAAAAGATCGTTTTGCAAAGCAACGAACTCTTCACCTTCCAAGACTCTGATTTCAGGCTCAGTGGCACCATCCCACAAAGCGGCCGTTAAAAGAAAAGTATCGGTTACAAAAAACTCGAATAACGCATCGGCCTCGCTCAACTGTTTTGCCGGAAGCTCCCAGAGTTTTTGAATTTCGGCAAAATTCAAAGCGTCTACGGCAATCATACTGGCATAGGACGGATGTCTTCTTTTAAGCTGATCGACAACTCCCCGCCATTCTTTGTAAAGCTTCGGCGCATCTTCACTTTGAGTGACGCTGCTGCGCAATCCCCCAGCAGAATCAGGCTCATGTCCATAAATACGTTCCAGCTCAGCAATGCGCGCGCGCAAATCTTGTTCGCGATAAACCAACTGAGCGATATTTTTATCGTCCAAAAGGTTTAAATCGGCAATATCGATTGGTGAGTTGGAGAGCATGTCGAGCATGGCACGAGATTTAGCGCGCCCCACATATTCAATTGCTTCAACTCGCCGTCCGGACCGCAGACAGATTTTAATCAGCTCTTGGTATAGGTCTTGCCCGTTTGCCGAGAATGCCGTCTTCAAACTGTCAGATTGAATTTTTCCCCGTTGTTCTTCAAATAGCTGAGCCGCAGCTTCAAGCATTGCTAAGGCTTCTTTCTCTCTGGATAAAGCATAAAGCGCTTTTCCTTGGTTCGTTAAATAGATTCGTTCAGCTAGTCTGTCTTCCGTAACTTTGGCAAGAGCGTAAGCTTTTTCATAATTGTTAAGCGCCTCGGCAAATTTTGCTTCAGCAAAATAACAATCACCAATACTATCCAACTGCGCGGCAACAATTTTTTGGTCGTTGCTTGCCTCAGCTAAAGCCAAAGCTTTGCGACAAACTTCTTTAGCTTTTTCCAAATCACCTAACTTGAGATAAACATTACCCAAATTGCCCAACAATGCCGATTGAGCTTGTCCATCTTCCTGAGCTTTTTCCAGACAGTGCAAGGCTTGCTCATAATCAGTTGCAACAAAATGAACTAAGCCAAGGCTTGCCCAACATCGTGATTGAGTTTTTAAATCATCCCTGCTTTCAGCTAAAGCCAAAGCTTTTTTGTAGTAATCAATTGCTCCGGTATGATCACCCAATTCGGCTAAAGTTTGACCAAGATTACCTAGCCAAGCTGCTTTATTATCAGCCTGCTCGTTAGCTTCATAAGCCTGATAAAAGCACTCAAAAGCCTGCTCTAACCAGCCGCGATCGCGATAAATTTCCGCCAGAAGACCGAAAGCCGCTTCAGTCGTACTGGCATCTTGCGCAAGCAGCGCCGAATCCAAAGCCCGCCATAACCGGCCAATTGCTTGAACCGTATCGCCATCTTCACGATCAAGCTCCGCCAAAAGAAAGAGTATATGCGCTTCCACCGACTTTGCTTGGAGCTTTTCGGCGATAGCAAATCCTTGGTCTAAAAGTTTTCTGGCACTTTCTTTATGGCCAGCAGCCCGTTGCGCCATAGCCAAATAGCTTAGGAACACGGCTTCGGCTAAAGAGTCATTTAACTCTCTTGCCACTTGCAAAGCTTCTTGATAGTTTTTTTGCGCCAAAGCAAAATTGAGCTCAGACAGGGCAGACCAGCCCCGATCCGAAGCCTTATTCATCAATTCTCTTTTCTGCTCTGGTTCCATGGATGGACCCTAATGCCGTACAGCAGTATCTATCCAAACTATATGATTTTTGGACAAACAAAATCAATATTGAGAAGCAGACTTTTAGCCGGAATATCTTCTGTATGCCGGATATGTGGCAACACTTGGCTGCATTTTTTGTGCCGGTTGATAATGAATTTTAGCCAGGCTAGGAGCAACTGCTTTACGCGTCACATATTTAGGCACATAGGTCGTCGCTTGCCTACCTGTTGTCCGACCAGGCTTAGCTTTATTCACTCGACTGACCGCAAGCGGTCCATTCATTTTATTAGCCAAATAAGTATGGAAAGAGGCTTGTCCCAGTCCGGAACTTCCACCATGCCAGGAGCCGAAACGAGCTTGGCTAGTAACCGGCGCGTTTACCACTCCCTGTCCAGCTGAAATTTGGCGTTTGCCAGCCGGTAATAAACTTAAGGGGAATGGCGGCGGGCCTGTCCCGGACAACGCCGGATTACCCTGTCCCATAGCTCTCGATTCCCCGTTAGATCCTTGTGCGTAGCAAGCTTCGGGCATATTTGCCGCTACGGCTCGATCAAGTTGATCTTGATCAAATTTAGATAAGATTGGCGCTTGCGGAAATAATGGCAGGCTGTTCGTTACTTTAGACTGGTGCGCGGCAACCGGCAAAATCTCCATATCTTGCGGTTCCGGAACCCTTGGCATAACACCTGCATTCCCTGGCAGTTGCGCTATTTGCCCCGGCAAAACAGCCTGGGCAGTGGCGCCAGGAACTGTTCTTGGAGCGGCTTTGGCAAATTTAACAACACTTGTTGCTTTTGATACAGCGGTACGCACGGCTTTTTGAATATATCGACGAGCGATTGCTTCTTCGTCCTGAGCTTGTACAGCTGAATAATCAGAAACTTGACCGGTAAGTAAACCTGAAGAATCACTCTTCGGCAACATCAAAGCATAAGCCTTTTCTGATTTTTGTCGCTCAAGTTCAGCCTGGCTGGGCAGATAACGGCCAGGGACAAAAGGACGGATTTTTGTACCACCGTCAATAACCGGGGACAAAGCAACCAGTTTTTTATTTCGTTTCATTTGCTGGCTAGGCAAAGCTCTACTGTTCAAACTTTCCTGGAGGAAAGCCGCCGTATTTTGCTCAGAAGCATGAGCTGCAGCTTGGGAAGCCGCCACTAAGTTCACGCTTAATAAAACTACCGCCGAAAGCTTCATTGATTGCTCCACGGAATATCGCCGTCGTTTAGTCAGCTCTCAATTTAAATCTGCCAGTGACCTATGTCACTGGGAAAACTACGCAAAACAATCAATGACAACTCCGCCGCCGTGGGAAAAATCCCAAGCAGTCACTCCCAAACAAAACGGTAGCCGACACCTCTGACTGTCAAAATGTGCTGGGGATGGCTGGGATCTTCCTCCAGCTTTTCCCGCAGATAACGAACATGAACATCCACGGTCCGGCTTTCGCCGAGAAAATGAGAGCCCCAGACTTGAGAAAAGAGCTGGTCACGAGTAAAAACTCGATTTGGCTGTTTAGCTATAGTAGCTAGCAGCTCAAACTCTTTATAAGTTAAATCGACATAAGCGCCATTTACTTTAACTGTCCGACTATCTTGATCGATCTCTAAATTTCCATGCTTAATTTGACGAGCCACCGGTTTATCGTCAGGAGCTTCACGCAAATGCGCTTTCACACGAGCAACCAACTCGCGTAAGCGTACCGGCTTAGCAATATAATCGTTGGCTCCTAACTCAAGACCGACCACAGCATCCACTTCTGACGTTCTTGCCGTTAACATCAAAATAGGCGTTTTTTTGTCTGTAGAACGAACCCGCCGACAAACCTCATAACCGTCAATACCAGGCATCATCACATCAAGAATAATCAAATCAGGATGTTGGTTCTCGATAATCTGCATAGCTTGCAGTCCATCATGGGCCAATAAAATAGAAAATCCTTCCTGCTTGAGAACATACTGAATGGAGCTGGCAATGTCCACTTCATCATCGACAATAAGGATACTTTTCATACTGGCAACACAATCTTTCCAGAATATTTTGGAGCTACTTCATAGTATCATCGAGGCTGTGCTTTAGACTTAGAATCCCTATGCCAATAACTATTGTTTGTCTTGTTTTACTTCTCTTTTGTGCACTACCGGCACCAGTTGTTGCCGCAAAAAAAAGCACAGGAGCAAATCCGACAGCCTTAACATCAAAATTCATGCCTTACCCGCCCATGGTAAATCCGGTGCGCATCGGTCTGGCTTGCCGGTCCAATAACAGCCACTTTGCCATTTGGGCTCCGGCTTATGTTTTTGCCGATGGACAGCCGGTGTTTGAACTTAAAGCCGGCGTTCCTTATTCAATTACCGGCGGCAGAATAGTTGAACTTGGCAGCGCCAGGAGTTACGCCATTCCCGACGGCATGCGCGTTCATGTTACGGCTCAAGATTATCGAATTTGGGCCAACAATCGCTGGTACCGGGGTTGCCTTGAACTGATCAAACTCGGGCGTCAAACGACTGTAATCAACTTGCTTGATCTGGAAGATTATCTTTTAGGAGTTGTTCCTTCCGAAATGCCGGCCAGTTGGCATCCCGAAGCCTTAAAGGCTCAAGCGGTGGCTGCCCGCAGCTACGCCTGGTCTCATCTTGGCACTCATTCAAAATGGCGAAGCGAAGGCTTTGACCTAGTTCCGGATGTACGTGATCAAGCGTATAAAGGGTTAGCGGCTGAAGCACAAAGCACTTTTAATGCCGTACAAATGACCCGTGGCTTGATTTTAAAAGATTCGGGCTTAGTCAAACCGGGATTTTATCGAGCTTGGGTTGGTGATGCTTTTGAGAATTTGAACATACGCAAAGCTAACATCAACAAAGCTCATTTGGAAAAAATTACCGGCGTACCAAAAATTGTCGGAGTGACAATCAAACAATGGGACGCCAATGGCAACGCGCATAATATGCAAGTGATGGGAGAAAAGAAATCACGTGACGTATATGGAATTGCTCTGGCAAAAATGCTCGGATTGGAAACTGCCGGCATTCTCGATGTGCAAGAACAAGGTTCAAACTGGGTATTTACTTATCGTGGTCCAGGTAACGGCGCCCGCGGATTAAGCCAACACGGAGCCAATATGCTCGCTCAGAACGGTTGGCGCTTCGATCAAATATTACAGCAGTATTATCAGGATAAAGACGGTCACTTACGCCTTGACTATGTGAACAATTTTCGTTCCAGCAAGAGTAACTAACAAGAGAAATTATGTCCAATCCAAAAATACAAGAGCATCTGAAAATTGCTAAGCGTCTGCATTTTCAAGGACAAATCGAAGAAGCAATTCGAGAATACGAAACGGTATTGCATTTTGATCCAGCAAATATCGAAGCAATTGCCGGTTTAAGATCTTTAGACGCCGAATCTTCCCTGGCTTTAAGTCAAAACAGTCAAGAGAACTCGTCGCCGAACAATCAACTGGCGACAAATTTTTATATCAATCAAGCTAAATCAGCAAATAGCTCACCGTTAAAAACAGGGATTTTTCGCCTAATAATTTTAGCTCTGGCTGGTGGTGCCATATATGGTATCTACATCACGACCGTTTATATCATGAATTACGATAATATCGTTGCCAGCCAGAATGTTGAAGTTTCATTTGAAAAGCCGCGAATTAATGCCGGTTCCGGTCTTGTAAATGTCGAAGTGATAAATTTAAATCCGGCCCCCATCCGTGATCTAAATATCAGTTATCGTATCGCCGACGGCGGAAGCAATGTTTTGAAAGAAAGCACAATTAAGCTGAGTGGTCCGGTACCACCCGGAGACAGACGCACTTTCGTTAACATCGATCTGGGCACGATCAACGGCACTGCGTCCAAATTATCACCTAAGCTTGAAGCGCTTACTTACGGACCGAAACCGCGTCTCAAAGACAAATACGCCGAACGTTTTATTCAAGCAGCAGCAAAAAATGATAAAGAAGCCCTAACTGACTATGAAGATCTGGTTCAAGATACAGACGAGTTCGCCCCGGCTTATGTCGGGTTAGGGCGCTCTTTAGCAGCATGGAATAAATTCGATCAAGCAATTAACGAATACCGGAATGCGATTAAGATTGACCCGACTAATGCCAATGCCCATTACTATTTAGCCATCGCTCTGCATTTTAAGAAAGATTATGCGGCAGCAAAAAAAGAAATGGCAATAGCAGCCAAGCTAGCGCCGGAAGATCCCGAAATAATCTCAAGCCAAAAACATTACTTACCAGCAGCAGATTGAACTATGTCAAAACGCTCCGTCCAAAACGGCGGACGAGCTTGACCTAGCTCTATTTTATGCAGCAACTGGTTAAGGCTGATGGCCGCGCCGGGCAGCTCATAATAAGTGTAAACACCACCGCGCGCCAGGGTCCATTCTTTAGTAGTGCGATTTTGTAAAACCACATACAACCGCCCTGGATTACCTAAACAAAGATTGACTCCACCGCTACCTTGAGTTTGCTCCCCGGGAAAAGACAGTACCGCTGGTAATGGCAAGTCAATGCGCTCCAAAACAATATCGATATTAGAAAGCAGGTTCATATCAGCCGGCTTGATCGCTTCTCCGCGTATTTCTTGAGTGGCAATCTGCTCTAAGCGTTGAAAAAGTCTGAGATAATCTTCAAGCCCTTTTTTATGGGGACCGATATTCAGACCGAGAGCTTGAGCCTCACTCATGATGCGACCGGCATCCTGTTGCAACTTTTGAAAGGCTTCCGGACAAGGATCAAGAAAATGCCCGCGCGCCGCTCGACGCATTGCTTTCAATTTCCGCGGACTAACCTCCACATTGGCTGATGCCGCCACAATCTCTTTTCCACCGGCAGAAATTGGATTCTCCGGCGCGATGGTTAAAAGCGAATCTAGCCAAGCCGACAAAGCCGTTTCCAATCGGCGGCTGGCCCAAGCTTCAGTGCGTACCACGTTTTGAATCCCGTCGGGCAAAAGACGGAATTGAGGCGAAACCAAACTCCACACGCGATTCTCCACCGGCAAAGCTTGTCCCCCTAAGAGACGCTTGGTCACAGCTTTACGCAAAGCAAGAATATATTTCGGTAAATTGGAATCCAGCGCCCACCCGCTATCCAGAAGTAAATTTCCGGCGTGAGTGGCGCCCCAAGCATTTAAGTTCATCAAGCCGAGAGGACAAATTTGTCCGTTCTCCGAAGTACTCGGATAAGACAGGGCCATCGTTCGCAACCAAGGTTCTTCCGGCGAACCGATGTTAGGAATAAAACGAAAGCTGGCTGAGTTTTCTCTGGCACTGGAGGATTCTCCGATATCAAATACCGAAGCGGCACTCAAGCTAACCGGCTTTTGTCGGCGCACCGCCAATAAAAGTTTGGTGCGGGTGAGCGGTTCAGACAGAGCCGCCAAAGTCACTTTCAAATCGTTACCTTTAGCGCCAAAGACCGAACGATAATCGTGAGCATAAACACTTTTATCGGCGCCGGATTCCACCTGCGAACCAAGAACAAAAAGACATTTGATAAGATGCGTCCAGTATTCAAAAGCCGGCTTGCCGTCGACGACAGCTTGATCGAGAGTGCGATACAAAAGAACCGAACGACGAAAATTACTGGCCGATCCGCCTCCGGCTCTGAAACTGACATCACTGATTGGATAGGACAATCGCGAAAGCCAAGTTTTAAGTCGATAAAACTTAATCAGCTCCGGACTTGTGCGATAAAAACCGAGCGGTTGATAAAGACGAAAGTCTTCGTCACAATCAAAAATTGCGCTATGTCCGGACTTCCCTTCCACCAGAGCATCAAAATCTTTCTGCACCATAGCCGGTACCGTACCGATCTGCGGCACCGCATAAGTGGAATCGACAAGCTTCAAACCGAGACTTAAAAAAGCAATATTTACTTCCACATCCGAGCGCACATCGGCGTCATCAGCGAGCTTATAATCGGACATGGCCACATCAAGCATAGCCGAGAGCAGAACTTTGATCATCGGCAAAAGATCTTTAGCGATAAGCTGTGCATAAATACGATTAACGAAAGCCAAATACGGATGTAAGAAGCTATCTACAGTAACAAAATTAGCTTTACCGCTGGCCCGATTTTCCCGATAAACATCACTGAGGCGATTGAGTCCACTATTGCTGGAAACGACAAAATAATTTTCGCCCAGAGTTTGAACCGCCTTACTCTTCAAGCCGGAAATATTGATTCCACTAAGGGGGATAGTTTGCGCATAACCGTAAGGTATGTCGACACGATCAATAACTTCTTCCAAAGATTGATTCTTTCTGTCCACTTTAATCGGCTTTTGCGATTTTACTTTTAGAGGGTACGGTATACCATCAAGATCTAGGGCAAATGCCGGCAAACAAAAAACAAAAAGGGAAGCCAAAAGAGAAAGTTTGAGTGAAGGAATGCCCACGATCAAAAATCCTTAGCGAGATCTGTTTCCAGAAAGATAGAGCCGATGTCTCGTTTGCCTATCCAATTGTCCGGCGGAGAAAGCAATCGGCAAAGGATCGACACGCAACCAGGATTGAAGTTGATCTTGCCTAAACGGCGACAATAGCTGTCCGGATTGTCCTAAAACGATATCACCGTACAACTTATCGTTATCCGACATATCGACCAGCAACCTGACAGTCGGTCCGTTTTGCGAGTGGAACGGCCCGGAAGCAATAGAATGCTGCACATCGCAAGCATTCAAACAATCGCTATTACCGCCGACGGCAACCGTTTGGCTGTCGAACAACCGGCTGACGGCCGGTACGGCTAAAGAAAACATATGTTTGAACTGTGCCAAGTGAACTTTGCCCCACAGCCAGGATGGAACGTTCTCGTTATTGAAAAACAGCTTGAGCCGCGTATTTGCTTGAGCAAAAGTAGTAACAAGAAAAGTGTCATAAGTTCTTTCTTCTGACGGTAAAAACTCTTTTGGTTTTTGTCGCAAGTTATGTTCGACAAAAGTAATCCATAGAGGCCAACGCTCGAAATATTCCGACGTCAGAGCTCGCCCCAGCTTCGGCTCAACCAAGCGGCGAGCAAAAGCAGCGATGAAAGATTCATAAATAGTTGCCGCCGCCGAATCAACTTTCATGCGACCGTCCCAATTGCGCATCAGACTTAAAGCTTGCACCTGCGAAGCATCGATAGACTTAGTCTTTGCCAAAGCTTGCTTCAGGTTATCCACCACCAAATGGGAAAGCATGTTCAAATCATCGCCTTGAAAAGCGTTGCAATCGCTTAAGTTTAGCTTCTGCCCGTTCTTTGTTTGCGGCAAACTCAAAGAGAGACGATTAGCCCGGTAAGGGGGACTCCATTGATGCCCGAGCAAGGGCTTGATATTTGTTGTCAGCTTTTGTCCGGCGGCAATACAAAGTTCACTACTATTACCGGAAAGAAAAGTACGGGGCAATTCGGAGAAGGGAACCAGACCGAGCCAAGTTCCTTTTTTCATCCAACCTTCAGACATGGTGGTGCCGGTAGCCGAACCGGAACGAACCGGAATTAAACCGGCAGCCTGACAGCCGATATTGCCTTGCTTATCGGCATAAACAAAGAGCTGCGGAGCACCGGCGTATCCTTGCAAAATTTTCTCGAAATCAGACCGATTAGCAGCGTGCGCTAAAGCAATCACCGAATTGAGCATCGGTTTTGTACAATCAAAACCAGTCCATGAAAGAGCGACCGCACTCTCCTTATCACGCAACAAAACCGGTCCATGTTTTGTTGCCGTAATTTTGACTTGCACATCTTTGCCAAAACGTACCGGCACAGATTCATTTGTTACTAAAGCCGATTTTTCTCCGCTATCAGTTTGATATTTATTACCGAATTCGGAATCAAAATGTTCAACAAAAAGATCTTGTACGTCAGCTTTCAAAGCAGCTGAACTCCAAGCTATATTGTCATTGCGTCCGAACAGTACTCCCGGAACACCGGGCAGACAAGCACCGGCAACATGACATTGCGCCGAACTCAAAGAGCAAAGATACCAATCCGCTGGGCTGCTAAAGCCGCCATGTTTATCAGCAGCTAAAAGAGCTCCGCCGGATTGAGATGAAATTGAAGGTAAAGCCCAAGCAGTACTTCCCCAAGTTGGTGCCGGCTTTCGCAAAGCGCCAGGCAAGGAAGCAAGCTGGCGTAATGAATCTGCAGTATGAATACTGATTTTTGCCGGCTCTGAAACCGCATTGGAAGAATAAGACCAATCATCACGAAACAGCTCTGCTGCTACGGCATCGCCCACTTTGTTCGTGACCCGGGAACGAAATTCATCGAGCTTCCAAGATTCATCCAATTCATAGTTGTAATACTTTAAGATAGCCAGGCTATCTACACCGCGCCAGGGCTGCGGTTTATAACCAAGCATGATGAATTCGACCGGTAAACGATCGCTAAACTCTTCCAGATACGCATTTACACCATGAGCATAAGCTTCCAAAGCATTCTTCGCTTCAACGCTCAAAGCACTAAATTCTTCTTGAGCCAGGCGTTCAAAACCGATGGTGCGCATCAATTTATCGCCAGGCAAATAGCCAATACCGAATATTTCGGCATATTTTCCTTCTGCGCCGCGGCGCAAAAGATCCATTTGAAACATACGATCCCTAGCTAAAAGATAGCCTTGGGCCGCATACATATCTTCGTCCGATTCGGCTTCCACATAAGGAACTGCCCGGGCGTCAAACCTGACCAACACCGGTTTTTGTAACTCGCCTACATCACCAAACCCGTCAAGTCCAGGTAAAGGACGTTGAACGAACCACCATCCGGCCAAAGGACTTAAAGCAGCAACAAAAAGCACGGCCAACAATATGGTTTTAATCATTATTCGAACTAAGCCCAGCCTTCTTTACAACGACACTTTTCGCTTTACAAGCTCAGAGGAACCGCACCGAAAGGCGTGGTTTACAAGAGACTTGATCTCTGCTTAAAGCTCATCTAGTCTAATTCATACGCTGGAATAATTCCTCACAAATAAAGCTGGTAAAGATGAGAAAACGCTCCGCTCAGATCATCGCCGTATGTGGCGGTTCCGGTTCAGGAAAATCCACGCTTGCCCAAAAGTTTGTTGGTGCCGCAATTATAGAGACAGACAGCTTTTATAAAAGTTTGGAAAAATTGGATTTGAATCCGGACGGCAGTTATGATTTCGATCATCCCTCAGCTGTCGATCTTGAGGCCTGTGCCGAAGCCTGCCTCAAGCTAGCCGAAGGAGAGGATGCCACAATTCCGGTATATGACATGCGCACTAGTCGCCGCAAAGGAACCCAAATAATCCCGGCGCCGAAAAGCGGCATTATAGTTGTCGAAGGGATTTTTGCTTTTTACAGTCCTTTAGATCAAATATCGAGTCTGAAAATTTTTATAGACACTCCGGTAGATCATCGTATGGCTCGTCGTATCCGCCGAGATGTGGAACGTGGTCGCGATACCATTGAAACAATCAAACACAGCATTCACGTAGAAGAAGCATATACACGATATATAGAGCCCATGAAACAACTAGCCGATCTGGTTCTCATGGGCGAAGAGATGCATGTAGGCCGCTAACGTGACTGCTTTGAAAAACCGGAATTTTCTCTATCTTTGCTTACTTTTCTCGATCATCCGTATTCTTTGGATTTTCATCATACCGATGCAGGAAGCACCGGATGAATTTGCCCATTATTGGGTAATCAAATTCATCCATGAACATTGGCGCTTACCTAACGCCAGCGAAATAAGCACTGCCGGACCTTCCGCGGTGTACGGCTCTTTGCCCCAACTGGGATATATCCCCCATCTTCTGACCAGCGGCTTTTTTACAAGCGAAGTTCTCGCTTTAAGCTCTCGTTTCGGTAGCTTAATTGCCGGTCTTGTACTGCTTTATGCCGCCTACGAAATTGGACTCCGTCTTTTTCCAAATCGTTTTTTGTTTTCAATTTCATTGCCGCTCTCTTTATGCTTGCATCCGCAACTAATCTTTTTACATGCTTACGCCAACAATGATTCCACTTCTTCGGCCCTTGCCGGAATGATCATATTGCTCATGGTCGAGTGCATTACCAGAGGCAACAGCTTCAATAAAACAGCGGCAATGGGAGCCTTGTCCGGATGGTTGGTATTAAGTAAATATGCCGGACTAGCCATTCTCCCTGCCGCCGGATTCGCTTATTTGGCAGCGCTATATTTGCATGGGACAAGTCTCATCAGCCAGCTGCCTTCCTTGCTCTTCGCTACTTTTTTAGCAGCAGCACCGGTACTTTTCTGGTTCTGGCGCAACGCTCATGAATTTGCCGGCGATTTTATGGGCACTAAAACAATGTACGCAAACTGGGCAACGACTTTTCATCGCGACCTACACTATTATTTGTCACCGTGGAGAATCGTCAAAGATTTCCGCTGGTGGCGAATGACTTTCATCAGTTATTGGGGCCTATTTGGTTATATGACTAAATATTTGTGGCGCCCGATTTATTTCCTTTATTTTGCCTCGGTCTTGGTCGCTCTTTCCGGTTGGCTACAAGGACTGGTCAGACTGCCAAAAGAGAAACCGGAACTAAAGTCCGCTTGCATCTGGTTGAGCTTAACTTTGATCTTGTTGCTCAATCTGACATCGATGATCTGGGCTTCGATTTATAACCTTGGCGGTCCCCAAGGACGCTATTTATTTACATCCGAAATTCCAATTATGGCTTTGATTATTGGCGGCATAAGCCGCTTCCGACAACCGGCAGACAAATGGTTGCTGCTCGCATTTCTCGGATTGAATGCCACAGTAGCTTTATACGCAGGGATTCTGTTGTTTCAAAGTTACGGCGGATTTAGACTCAGCCCGCTTTAAAGATGATTTTCGGTATTGCTTACCGGTGGTTCTGCTGCTGCTGCCACGTTATCATCGCCATTTGTTTTACCTGAAACATTTTGTTCAGCTTTTGGCTGTACAGCCGGTGGCTCCGGCTTTAATTCAACTTCTTCTTCGCCGCCACCACCAACAGCTTGCCCACGCCCGTTATCGTCGCGAACATTGTCGGCCACCTGAGCCTTGCCACTACGGTCAGTGGCAGGTAAATTTTGTTCAATCGCTATAGCCTGATTGAGCACTGATTCGGCTTTTCCTAAAGCACCTTGCCCGCGATACAGCTCGGCAAGATCACGCAAAGCGCTGACTACCTGGGGGGAATCTCCGCCATAACTTGTTTGTTGAATTGAAATTACTTTCTGCAAAAGTCCTTCGGCCTCGGCGAATTCTCCATGTGATATGTAGAAATTGGCCAAACGAGATAGGCTCGGTACCAGACGCGGGCTTTGATTGCCATAGATTTCTTGGCGCAGAGCTAGGGACTTCTTATATGTTTTGATCGCGTCTTCGTAACGTCTTTCAACTCGATAATTCTCGGCCATATTATCCAAAGCTTTCGGCAAAGCACCGCTGGCGATTTTACGATCGCCGCTATTTCCTTGCTCGGCGATGGATTCCAAAGCAGATACGGTTCCTTCGCTGGCATAAATAGCCGCTACTTTCGCCGCCAAACGAGCGTCGGTTAAAGAGGAAATTGAAAGAATCGCCGCGCGCTTGCTACGCTCATCCCCCATTAAGTGTGGAATGAATTTTTCTATTGTTTGAATTTCTTGCAGCTTCAATTGTTGCTGATTATAAGAAACCGTAAAATATGCTCCGCATAAAGCAATGATGCAACTGGAAATAAGCGGCGTAATCGCCGCGAGAATATCCCAATGATCTTTACGCTTTAAAGCAACATCATTCGTTTTTAACCGCTCAAGAATTTCGTTTTGCTTGGCAGCTTGTATTTGTAGCTCTTGCCTGATTTCGGCAAAATCTTTTTCAGTCATTAAGCCTCCTCGATCTTTGTTTGAGGCAGCGCCAGCAAACAAATCGGATTGGTGTCCGACAATAGTAACCAATTCGAGAGCGTTTGTCTTTGCTTTTCAGCAATCAGTTTATTCTCTGTTACTTTGTTGAGATGGCTTTACACGCTCAAACTAAGCTGAGATAAGCCTTCCGCCTTATTAACCAAAATTTGCACCGGGAACATTTCTTTTACATCGGCAATATGGGTTATGACTAAAATACGGGCAAATTCACGTTTGATTGAATCAATAGCGCGAATCATCCGTTCCCGGCTCGGCTCGTCTTGGGAGCCAAAACCTTCGTCAATAATCAGGGTTTCAAGCTTAGCTCCCACCCGCCTGGCTAAAAGGCGCGATAAAGCCAGACGCAGTGCAAAATTGACTTTAAAGGCCT
Source organism: Candidatus Obscuribacterales bacterium (assembly GCA_019750335.1). Lineage (GTDB taxonomy): Bacteria > Cyanobacteriota > Vampirovibrionia > Obscuribacterales > Obscuribacteraceae > JAIEPM01. The sequence goes on along the minus strand of JAIEOQ010000004.1, from coordinate 44,543 downwards.
CGCCACCGCTGTACAGTTCGTAATTACGCGTTCCTAACTCATCCGCAATCATGATGTCGAGTGTTTCAACCGGCTGTCCCTGCCGGTTGCGATTTTGTGTCGCTAAAGCTATGTGCATTTGATTTTCACTTAAGCGCGAAAGAATGCGATTTGCTTCCGATTCAATCTCGGGAATAGCATTTTCAATGATAATTGCCGGCAAGCCTTTTTTGCCGAGAATTTCCACAAGAGTGCTGAATTCATGCATCTCTTTAACTGTAACCGCCAGCAAATTTTTCTTGCTATCTAAGTCCGATTTACCTAAATGCAAATGCTCTAATTTGGCTTCCAGAGCGATTTTTCGCTTGAGCAGTTCAGCCTCCGCCGCTTCCGCCTGCAAAGACAGTTCTTGACGGTGGCTCAACTCCGCCGCCAAATCCTCCTGACGATCAAGCTTACGATTTAAGCCGGCGATGCTGCTTTCAAGCCTCTCTTCTTCACTATGACGCGAAGCAAAAGATTCTTGCAGCTGAACAATCTCTTTATTTAAGATCGGCAACTCATAGCTTGCTGCTTCCAATTCTTTAGCCGCTTCGGCAGAGGGCAGCAAGGCTAGCAGCTGTTGCCGTACCGATTGATGCAAAACACGGTCGTAATTGTATTCGCCAATTTTCGCCTCTAGCTCTTTTAAGCTTTGACGTGCTTCAGTTTCATAAGTTTGATTTTCAAGCTGATCTTTAAGTGTATTGACCCGCTCCTCTTGGCGAAGAGTTTCCTTTTCGAGGACGGAGAGCTCTCGGCTATCCGCTTCTAGCTGCTGGTACCTGAATTCAACATGACGTTGCGCGCGTATTTGTGACTGCAAACTCGTATAAATTATCGGGTCGAAATCCAGCTTGGCTATTTCCGCTTTAATACGGATAAAGCTCTCTTTCTCAACCTGAGCAAAGTCTTGGTCCACAAGGCGTTGCCGACACAATTCAATTTCGCGCGTCAATTGATCATGATTGTCTTGAGCTCTACTCAGCGCGGCCTCTTTCTCATTAAACTCTCCAATCCTCATATCTATAACTTTGCGTGATTCAAGTTTATGCCGCAAAGATACATACTCTTGACGCAGGCTTTCTCTTTGTTCGGCTAAAACACTCTTTTCCGCTTCCAAAGCGGCAATTTCTTGATTTATATTTTCACTATCGAGTCGATAGCGATCAAGAACTGCCGCACCATCAACAATAGGTGAGCGACAAAGCGGGCAATTAGTTAAATGAGTATCCGCCGTCAATTCTCGAACCTTCTCTGAATTCTCATACAGATGGCGCTTGAGCTGCTGAATTTGTTGTTCATTATTTGCCAATTGCGATTTTGCTTTCAGCCCTTTTTCTTCAACATGTTCAAACTGCAGCTCTAATCGCTCCAGCTCAACAAGCTTGTCATTCAACTCGTTTTTTTCAACAAGAATATGTTCTTTACTGTTCATCAGTTTTTTCAGCTCTTCTAAAAGAGACTGTTTTTGCTGTATCTCTTCATCAAGCCTGACACGTGCTTCAGCAATGCCCGACTGGAGCTCCTCCACTCTTGCGCTAAACTGGATGAAACTTTCACGTCGCTTGGATAAATCAAGCTCACGGGCCATAAGCAAGCGATAAGACTGAAACTCTTCTTCCAGCTTATCTTTGTTTTTTAAAGATTTTACAAGCGTTTGTTGGCGTTCTTTATTGGCACGCACCTGCTCAAGCAAATGTTCCAACTCCACTTCTAAACGTCCTTGAGCAGTAGCGATTTTCGATTTAAGCTCCAAACGTTGATTGGCTAAATCATGGACAGCCAAAGCCGCTTCATCAAGAATTTCGGACTGTTTTTTAAGCTCTTCAAAACGAGTGAACTGAATTTTTATCTCTTCCTGACGATTTACCACAGCGGATTTAACTTCAGCTTGTTGTTGCAATTGAACAAGTCGTTCGGATAAAGTCGTCAGTTCTTTTTTCACGTCCTCAAGCCTTGTAGAATCGGCTTGCAACTGCAGCTGCCCGTAACGTAGTTCACTCAATTCATTCCGGCAATCCGCAGCCCTAGCTAGATGTTCGGATAAATCTCGTACTGCCGCCTCATAATCCGTAGTTAGTTCGGCAAGCTCAGAAAGTGAATCTTGCAAGCCCTGCTCCAGCCCGGAAGCTGAGCTGAGGGCCGCCTCATAAGCTTGTATCCGTCCTCGTCTTTCCTTAACTTCCTGCTTAGCTAATTCTTGCAATTTTTCAAAATAATCGAGGCCGAGGATATCGGAAAGGACTTGTTTTCGTTCACCGGCTGAACGCAATGTAAACTCGTCAGCACGTCCTTGACGGAAATAAACGCTGCTGACAAAAGTGGCATAATCCATTTTCAAAACGTTAGCCAAGCTGTCTTGAGTTTGACGCATGGTCGAAGCAGTCAAGGACAACCATTCATCTCTATCTTTTTGCCAGACCTGAAAATCCAAATGTCCTTTGGAGCCGGTTTTACGTCCGGACTTGCCATAACTTTTCTGGCGGCTGCGACGGACGCGATAGATTTGTCCCTCAAGCTCAAAAGAAACGTCAACCCACATTTCGTTTTGACCGAGGCGGATAAGCTCCTCCGAACCGGAACGCGCCGATTCCCAAAGAGCCCAAGTGACAGCATCAAGTAAGGCTGATTTACCTGCCCCGTTCGGTCCGGAAAGACAAGCAACAGCCAAAGACGTCAAATCCAGCTTGGCGTCGGCATAACTCATGAAGTTGTGGAGAGATATCGAGTTAAGAATCACTTTTATGTCCTACTCTAATCACTATTCCCGCTGGGACCTAAGCTCATCCATGTCATAATAAATTTGAGTTATGACACGCCCACTGCCAATCTGTTTTTTATTTTTTTTGTCCGGCATGACGAGTTTAATTCTTGAACTCGTCTGGTCGCGTATTTTAGTGCGCGGCTTCGGTGCGACGATCTTTGCCGGAGCCTTGGTCACCGCCGCTTTCATGAGCGGTTTAGCTCTTGGCTCCTTTCTTGCCGGATTCTATTTAAGCAAAAGAGAGCCCCAGACGCAAAAATTATTTATAGTCTACGGCTGCCTCGAACTTTTCATTGCCGCCAGCGGAATTTTATTACCCTGGATTTTCAGCCAGGAATTTTCAACCAACTATTTCAGTAGTTTTGCCACAACTCTCCTGCTTTTACTCCTTCCCTGCACGGCTATGGGAGCAACTTTTCCGATTGTCTCCACTCTCCGGCAAGACTTCGCTAAAGCTTATGCGGCAAACTGCTTCGGAGCGGTGCTTGGTTGTTTCATTGCCGGATTCTATTTGATACCGGCATACGGATTGACTGCGTCTTCTTATTTTGCCTCTCTGCTTGGTTTTTTTATTTTTTTAGCTACTTTAAGCATAAGCGGAAAAAGCGTTTGTCCGCAGACAATCACACCTTGTGAAATCGAGACAAAATCTGAGACCAAAGTACGATTTATCGCTTTCGTTTCCGGTTTCGCCCTGATCCTTCTCGAACTTTCCTGGCTACGTTTTTTTGCAATTTTTTGCGGCTCTTCAACTTATTGCTTAAGCTTGGTTCTCGGAATGACCCTATTAGCTTTGGCCACCGGAGCGTGGCTAGTAAGATTTTTTAGCAGCAGCAGATTATCCTGGTTACTTATCGCTACTGCAGTTTCACTTTTGCCAGCGGTTTTTTGTACGAATTATAGTCACATATTATTTGCAACGCTTAATTCCGGGCTTGGGGCCTGTTTTGTTCTTTACTTGTTTTATGCTTTTCCGACAGGCGTATTTTCCGGAATGATTTTGCCTCTTTCAGCGAAACTGGAAACAAAAGTTTCTAAACTATACGGGTTGAACTGTTTAGGAGCAACCCTCGGCGCCCTTAGCGGAGGATTCATTTTAATTCCGTCCTTTGGCATCGAACCGATTCTGCGCAACATCATATTTACTTATTTGCTTTTAGGTTGTCTTCTTTTCAGAACAAATAAAAGCAAGATTGCCGCCATCTCCTTTGCCTTACTGATTTTGTTTGCACCATCTGTCTGGTCGCCACCGCAAATAGCAGCAACCGAATGCTTAGCGTATAAAGAAGGGCTCAACAGCACAATATCAATTACCGAAGCCAAAGACTTGAATCTTGTTTGCTTGCGCAACAATGGCAAAATCGAGGCAACGCTACCGATCGACTTAAGTTTGATTGCGCCTGGTTCGGACAGACAAACTCATATTATGCTTGCCGAACTGCCACTGCTTTTACACACCGAAGCGGCAAAAGATGTATTACTGATTGGGTTAGGCAGCGGTTTAACGGCAAACTCTTTGTTGGAATATCCGGAAATATCGCTTCTGCATATAGTCGAGCTGGAGCCAGCAGTAATTGAATTGAATAAATTGTTGCCAGCTTATGCCCAAACAAAAAAAGACAACAGAATAAAATGGAGTATTGATGATGCTCGCCAATTGTTGTCCTGGGGAAAAAACCGCTTTGATCTAATCGTCTCGCAACCGAGCGAACCCTTTATTGCCGGCTCCTCAGATTTATATACAAAAGAATTTTGGTCTTTAGCAAAAAAACGTTTAGCTAAAGACGGTATTTTTTGTCAGTGGATACAACTATATTCAATACCAGATTCCTTATTAGACAGCCTAATCAGCACTTTCCAAGCCGTCTATCCTCGGACTTTCATCTGTCATTCTCCTGGAGCCGGAGAAATAATCTTGCTCGGTTTCAATTCAACAAAAAAAACTGCTTTCGAAATAATCGATAAAAAAATAAATTCACGCTTGAAAGACTCAATACTCCTGGAACAGGCCGGTATATTCAAAAGCGAAGATCTGCTTGCTCAGATTAGACAAGCGCTCCCGAAACAAACCACAAGCGAAAGCCTGGATGATAATCTCATTGCCGAATTTGCTTCTAACAAAGAACTCTTAATTAACCGCAATAATATAAAAATCAATCGAGAGTTGGTTTTGCAAAGACAACAAGCCTTGATTCCAAGCCTGCAAGATTGTCTGGTCGGGTTGGAACCAGAACGAACAGCACGCTTGGCACGTTCTCTGGCTGTTTTACAACAAACAAACGAAGCGCTGGCTCTGGCAGAAACAAGTACGCGCATAATGCCTTCAAGCGAAAGTTATTGGATCAAATCTCTGATTGAAAGCGATGTGGCAGCAGCAACAAGCCGCATGCATTGCGCGCAACACCAGCCAATCACCCTTGAAGATTTTCTGAGCAAAATCGACTTACACTTGTCATCCAGTCAGTTTGCTCAAGCAAAAGCAGCTCTGGGGGAAGCTCGGGAAAAATATCCCAATGCCGCTCCTCTGGATGAACGAGCCGGCTGGATTGCATTAAGCGACAACCAAGCCCAACAAGCTCTTACTTATTTCAATTTAGCGCGACAAAAAAGCCGCCGCCTTTTGCTCAGTTATCTCGGACAGGCATATGCCTACAACCTGCTTGGCAATAAAGTCGCATCTCGCTCAGCCTTAAGCTCTTATTTACAGATTAACCCCTGGAGTTTTTCCGCTCAGCTTTTTTACACTTCACTTCTGCTTGAAGATAAAAATTGGTCTCAAGCTTTTATCCATGCAGGTAATTGCCTACAACTGCAACCGGAAAGTAAACTTTCACAACGTTTAGTTCGGTCCGGCAAACAATATCAGCCTGATGCTTTACGACAAGAGATTAAGGAAGAAGCTGAAAATACAAATTATGGGTACAAAATGTATGGACTGCCCTGAACTATACGCTAGGATATTCGTAGTCCCTTCGAGCTGATTATATGCAATATCGCCTGCTCCTTATTGAAGACAGCCCCACACAGCTGCTTACTATCAAAAAAGTTCTGGAAGCAGAAGGCTATGACATCATTACGGCTCGCAACGGAGCTGAGGGTTTAGCTCGAGCATATAACGAAAGTCCCGATTTAATCATTTCGGATGTGGTCATGTCTGGCGTTAACGGCTATCAAGTTTGCCGTCTTGTTAAAAACGATCCGGATCTTTCCGATACACCAGTCATACTTTTAACCCGCCTCGACGGCTCAGTAGACCGTTTTTGGGGTTTGAAATCCGGAGCGGAGCGCTACATACCGAAAGAGCCAGGCTTTACCAGCCTGACTAAAGCAATAAGAGAACTATTAGCCGATCATGGCTCAATGCCGAGACTGAGAGCGGTTGCTAGCCCTGATAAAGCGCCGACTACCGAAGATATAAACGGACGACTGAATCAACTTTTGGAACGCTTGTTATTTGAAGCAACTATTACTGATGAAGTCAGAAAAATTGCTGACGATATCGCCGATCTGGAAGTAATCGCCGAAAAACTTTTTATGCTTTTGGAATCCTTTACCAACTATCAAGCTGCCGCACTTATGGTCAGCCATGGTAACTATTCGGAGATCCACATCGATGCTGGCAAATCGAGCCAGGAATCAGCCGTCCATGCTTTCGTTTCTAAAATCGGCATGCAATTAGGCTTACCCTCAAGCAAAGGCGAACTGCCACAAACAACAAAAACTTTTGAGAATGCCCTTACTCAACCAATTGATTCTTCCGGACTAAGACTAGGCTTGCTAGTAGTTATTCCAACTGCAAATCAGCCTTACAAACCCGGGGATCAAAAGGTAATCCGTTTAGTCTGCGAACAGTTATCCACCGTTCTACGCCTGTATCTTTCCTACGTACAGCGCGACGGCGGCATTTACGCTAAAACACCGCTTTCTTAGCCGCGCTTTCCTTTACGTCCGCGCTTGCTAGTACTCTTTGCTTTTTTAGATTTTTCAAGCGGCTTGGCTAAAGCGGCTTCCGGTGCTTGCTCCCAATCCATCTCTTGAGCCCAGGAAGGCAAAGCATTTGCGTTTAAAGGCGCCAACGGCACTTCATCCGGAAGATTCTCCAACGACACTTCCACAATTTGCGGCGTGCCTAAGGCTTCTTGCTCTTCATCAGGAAAGAACAGTTGATTATAAGTTTCAACATCCAGCCAATCCAGCTCAACAAGAATATCCACTAAACCTTGCCGACGTTCTTTCACCAATTGATAAGCCAGTTCAAATTGCACAATGGTAATTAAGCCATGGCTGACGAAACGATAACCAAAAATCAACGCCTCCAGCTCGTGGCCGACAAGCAATCCTGATTCAGCTAAATAGGACCAGAAATCATCTTCTGAAAGCAAAGCAGAGGCATTCACCAGAGATAGTAATTCGTCCGGTTTAAATGCCCGCGTTAAAATAAGCAGCTCTTCCGGACATAAACGCACTTTGCCGCCAGCTACCGAAATACGCGCATGATCAGGCACCGTCAATCCTTGCCCTGAGGCCGGGGTGCGCAAGCCAAGCAAACGTAAATCGTAATCAGCGCGGCTGGAGGGATCATTCAATAAATGATAAGCAATCCCCATATTTCTCAACTGGCGACGAAATTCATGAATACCCAAAGTCGATGATTGACGCAAAAGCAAGCGCACAGCACGCATATAACAGAGCTGGATCATAATAAAAGTGTCTGTCTTCTCTGCGGCTATTTGTTCATAATAAGTCTGCCCGGCCGCTGTCGGCAAAGGGCGACCGGCAAGACGTTTGGAACGTGGAATCTCGTCGGTATAATCATCGCAACCGAAATCAACAAGCGCAAGAACATCGGCCGGCGACGGCACCGCTTCCGGGACAAACTCCAACTCGGAGCAATCCAAGAGTCGACAGAGTTCTTTGTGCGCAAGCTGAACGCCGCTAAGATCTTGACGCTCCAAACTTTGCTGAAACGCAGCAGCAAAAATCTTGGACTCAAGCTCGGCAGTTAATTCTTTCACGACAATTTTTAAAAGCATTGCGATTTAGACATTGTTGAAAGCTTATCATTGAAGTTATGCCTTTTCTAGGAGAGTTTATACCGTTGATTTTGATATGATTGAGTGAGATTACAAGATAAGAGGTGAAAGTGGATTTTAGTTGGGTCAAACAGTTAGCCGAACAAACTAACCAGTTTGAAATATCCAAACAAGAAGAAGAGCGCCGCCGGCTGGAGGAACGCCGGTTAGCTGCTTTAGCTACAGTGCCTTTCACCGAAAAGCTTCATGTCTTTTTCCGCGCTTGCTGCGAAGAATTCAACAATTACTGCATGTTTCCCGATTCACGTATTAATCTTGGCCGCTTAGAAAAAAAAGGTAAGGGACAAAAATACAGCGACGATTTACACGAAGAGCCGATGGAAATTGCTTATTTTACTTTTTGCCGAAAAAGTTGGCTTTACGGAATACGCGGAATCAACGGCATCGTCGAATTCGTACAACTGCCCGTAACCGAAGGTGCCGGCGCTCTGGCATTTAAGTTAGATGAACTAGGCTTAGATTCACGTTATAAGCTTGAGGCAAAGATCGACTCCTCAGGCAATAAAAACGTTCTTTGGCGCCTCAATGAAGAGGTGATGGACGGCTCTAAAATCGAAGCTCTTTGCCAACATTATTTCAGTGACTTCATTAAAGCGACAAATGAATAGCCTGCCTGACGCTTTTACCGATTTCAACGCCCGCGCACTGAAGCTCGGTATCGTTTTGACGACAAATAATCTAAAACAGATAAAAGAATATTGCTCTTTATTGCAAAACTACAATCTGCACACAAACTTGGTCGGGAATGCCGATTTACACGTGCTTCTTAAAAGCCACGTCCTGGATTCCTTAACACTTATTCCGCTCATAAACGAGTTTCAGTCGGGCAACAGCCAATCAAAATTAGTTGATATTGGCTCAGGAGCCGGTTTTCCTGGATTAATCTTGCCCCTGTCCTCAGATTCGCTTACAGTTACTTTAATCGAATCAATAAATAAAAAAGCGCGTTTTCTTAGCCAAACCGCAGAAACTCTCGGCTTGTCTGAACGTGTCAATGTTGCTTGTGACCGTGCCGAAAGCTTAGCTCACAAAAAAACTTTACGCGACACTTTTGATTATGCCACAGCAAGAGCAGTCGGACCGCTGAAACTCATAGGCGAACTGTGCTTACCATTCTTAAAAGCGGGCGGTTATCTTTTAGCTCAGCGCTCAGAAAAACAAGTTGCAGAAGAGTTGGATTCCGCTTTGCCTTTCATCAGCGAACTCGGCGGTCGGCTGCTAGCCGAACGCAAACTCGATCAAGACGTTTTAGAAAGAAGCTTACGTATACTTGTTATTAAAAAAGACAAGCAGACACCTAGGGAATATCCGCGTAGCGCCGCTGCAATCAAGCGCGAATTGGCTTGATTAGCCGGCAGCTCCGACCAACCACCCCTCAGCTGCAGCCTGTCTTCTGGCACGCTCGGGATCGGTGTCAGTCAAAAGTTCCATAAAACGCCGACGGCTTTGAATTAAATAACGCGCACGGGTGATTAAGGCCGTTGCATCCAAATACTCATGGGCGAATATGACACTATCCATGGTGCGATACCAGCTGTCTCCGGCCGGCAAAACCAGGTCCGCGACCAATTCACCAAGTTCAATCGTCTCTTTATCGCGCTCAGCTCGAGCAGGATAGATAGCCACATATCGTCTGGTATCAAAATCCAGACATTCCGGTTTACCTAAATAAGGAATCGATTGCTCTTCAATGCTGAAGCCCGATTCTTCAAACAAAACTTTCTCTTGCGCCCAAACTTCGCGCAAGATTTCGGCTACGGTATCCATATGCGGCTCGAAACGCCAGAACTCGTCAGTTTGCAAATAAGGCGTCGCCGGCTTGAACTCCCAGCTGTCCGGGGCATAACCAACTTCCAACTGATGAGTATGAGCCCAGGACGTCGTCAAGACACCCATCCAATAAATGTCATCTTTATAAACTTGAGCATAGCTCTCTTTAAACCATTCTTGCCATTGCTCGAATGAGTCATACTGCGCCGATCGTTTAAGCAAACCATCACGCCATTCCATTTCGTCCGGATGAGGGTCCGTAACATGGAATATCTCTGCCCAGTAAGCAGCAACAGCTGCCGGCTCTACCAAATCGAGATTGCCTAATCCTCTTTGTTCGCGCCATATTTCCAGGCAGGCGTTTACCGCTTCCAGACAACGACTGTATGGATTTGACTCTTTATAAGCCTCGTTATTTCTCACCCAGTCGATACCGGTTCGCAGAAGATAAGCAGGATACATTTTTTACCTCATCCTCAAAATAACTATCTGATTGTACCTGTTGGGCTTAAATTGGCCATCCGCCGACTTTGCCGGCAGCTCTCAGCAAAATATCTAATCCGGCGGGCAAAATCTGGATTTTTTTCATATCCTTCTAATGACAATGGTAACCGGCAGCTCCAATTGGAATCACTTGACGAGCCAGGCACATTAAAACGTTCCTTTGTCCCCAGTAGATCCGGAATCATGAAAACCACAAGCCAAGAAGAACTTTCCATTAAAGTTTTGACAAAAGCCTGATAGAGAGGTTCAGTAAATGTAAGCGGCGGATTTTCATCATCCAGACCAAGAAAATCCATTAAGCGTTGAACATCACGCCAAGCTTCATGGCCGTCAGCACCATGCCAACGAGCAACCATATCTTCATAAAAAACTACCAGAGGCCAATGATCGTGAGTGCCGTAAGTAGCCAGACTTAAAGGCGGCAATTGATCTTTTTTCTTGAATGATTTGTCCTCTTCATTTCGTTCAAAAATCGGAATGGCAAATCCGGGAATGCCGAGTTTAGTCAAAATCGGTCGCACATAATCCGGCACTACACCTAAATCTTCAGCCACCACTCCGTTTTTGCCGGCAGCTTCCAAAATGACCTTCAAGATCTCCTCGCCTTCTTGAGCGTTCAACAAAGCATCGGCTTCCAGTTCGTCACTGCGCGGCAAGAATTGAGGCAAGCGTCCGTCACACAATTCACTAGCTTCTTCTTCGGACAGCTCCAAAAATTCGCTGTTGCGCTCCGGGATCCAGGGAAAAGAGTAGATACGAAAAAAACCAAGCACATGGTCGATACGAAAATAATGAAAAACATCGGTTAAGCGCTCAACTCGCTGACGCCACCAGTTGTAGTTCTCTTTTTTATGAACATCCCACTTGTAGAGAGGGATGCCCCAGTTTTGCCCCCACTTGCAAGTAAAAGGATCAGCTTGAAAGAATCGCTCCGGTGGCGCACCACCACACCAATCAAGATCGAAAAGTTCTCTTTGCGCCCAAACATCAGCGCTATAACGACTGACGCCGAAAGGTATATCTCCCATCAAACGTACATGCTTAGCTTCAGCAAATTTACGCAGATCGGTCCATTGTTTAAAAGCCAACCACTGAACAAAAGTATAAAAGCGTCGCTCGTCTTCGTAACTTTCTTTCTTTTCCGATTTGTTTATGTAGTCCAAAGCTGAAGCATAGTTTTGCAATTCAGAAGCCCACTGTGTCCAGCACGCATTACCTGAATTCTCATCAATCAGGATCCGAAACAGCGTGTAGCTCCCAAGCCAATCCTGATGCTCTTTCTCGAAAGCCAAAAACTCTCCGCCTTGAGTCGAACCAAGAAAACGATCACGAAACTCTTTCCAGGCAGCTTTAAGCAAAGAAAGCTTCAACTCTTTGACTTGATGATAATCAACTGAAGCGCTTCTAAAGAGAGCTTGTTTATTTGCCGTAATCTTCTCGTATTCATCCTTAGTCAGACCAGGTATGACACCAGGTTCAACAGTAAGATAAACCGGATCAAGGGCGACAGAGCTAATTGCATTGTAAGGACTGTTGTCACCGCCCGTTTCATTGATCGGCAACATTTGCAGCACGGTCAATCCGTTGCGCGCGCAAAAATTGATCCCATCAACAACACAAGCTGTGTCGCCAATTCCCAGATCGCCTTCACGTCTCATGGCAAACACCGGAATTAAGACGCCAGCAATTTTTTGCCGCGGATCAATCATCGCTAGACTCCCAAACGTTCAAAAACTTTATTCAAATTGCGCAAGTAATGTTCGGGATCGAAACAGGCGTCAATATCCGCTTCCGGCAGAACTTTAGTCACTGAAGGATCGTTTTTCAAATTGTCTTTGAAATTTCCATCTTCTTTATTCCAGGCTTTCATAGCGTTACTTTGTACAAGCTTGTACGCTTCTTCCCGACTAAGCCCTTTATCGATCATCTTCAGCATTACCGATTGCGAGAAGATCACACCACCGTATTTATCCATGTTTCGCCGCATATTCTCCGGATAAACAACCAAGCCGGAAACTATTTTGGTGAAGCGAGCCAACATATAATCGACCAGGATTGTCGAATCAGGAAGAATGATTCTTTCCACCGAACTGTGACTGATGTCGCGCTCATGCCACAAGGGAATATTTTCCATAGCAGCAAGGGCATTGGCTCTTACCACGCGAGCCAATCCGGATATATTTTCGGAGCCGACCGGATTACGCTTGTGCGGCATGGCCGAGCTGCCTTTTTGTCCTTCAGAAAATGGTTCTTCCGCTTCCAGAACATCAGTGCGCTGCAGATGTCTTATTTCAACAGCAAATTTTTCCAGACTTGAAGCAATCATAGACAAAGCCCAAATATACTGGGCATGCCTATCTCGTTGAATAATTTGCGTTGAGACCGGCGCCACTTGCAAATTCAAATTACGACAGACCAAGCGTTCAACTTCAGGATCTATATTGGAATAAGTTCCGACAGCACCACTTAACTGCCCGACCGAGATCATTTCCAAAGCATCAGCAAAACGTTTTTGCTGGCGTTTAATCTCCTCCAACCAGATACAAAGCTTGAAACCGAAAGTTGTCGGTTCGGCATGAATACCATGAGAACGGCCAATTGTAATTGTGGCTTTGTGTTTTCTAGCTTGGGCAAGAATAGCATCATGCAAGTCCTGCAAATCTTTGCTGATAATTTGTCCGGCTTTCCGCATCTGCAATGCTAAAGCAGTATCAATTACATCGGAGCTGGTCAAACCTAAATGAACATAGCGTGAATTTTCACCGACATGCTCAGCTACGTTTGTCAGAAAAGCAATAACATCATGCTTTACTTCTTCTTCGATTTCTCGTATACGCTCTACTTTAAAGCCTGCTTTTTTGCGGATGTCATCTACCGCCGCTGAAGGTATATAACCTAATTCAGCTTGAGCCTCACAAACCGCAATCTCCACTTCAAGAAAAGTCTGAAACTTAGCCTCATCAGTCCAAATGACGGCCATTTCCGGGCGCGTATATCGATCGATCAATTGACAACATCTCCCAAACGTCGGTCTGCCCGTAAAAGGCAAAGGTTATTTTACACCGGCGTTGAGCATAGCAAATATAGCCAAGAGCAAGGGTTGCAATTATTCACCGGGAGATTCTGAATCAAAGAGCGATCCACCGGCACTTTTATTCTGACCCTGCCCACCGCCAAGCATTCCAGGCAACATTTTCATCAACTGTCCAAGATCGCCAGCCGAACCGCCGTTGCCACCAAGTAAAGAGCCTAAAGAACCGAGATCACCGCCTAAAAGACCGCCGAGCCCGCCGAGCCCGCCAGCACTGTTACCCGCTTGAGCATTAGAACCGCTGCTCAGCTCATTTATCCGTTGTTGTTTAAATCGTTCAGTTTGTTCGGCAAAGCGTGCTTTCATTGCTGGGTCTTCGTCGCTAAAAGGATCAAGAGTCGGACTCAGCCCATAGAAAGCAATACATTGCATAACAGCCTGGTGATAAGTATTCATAGTGCTTGGCACTTCTTGAGCTACAGCCATAGATTGGGCCAAAGTACCAAGCCCTCCGCCGGAGCCGCCATCAAGAAGACGGCTTACATTGCCCATGGTGTCAGCCAATTTGCCGTGAGATTCTTTCAAGTCAACAGGAGGAATAGTAGAGCGAATTTGAGAAATCAGCTGCTGAGTTTGCTGCCTGGCAATCTCTATACTTTCCGGATTGACATTCAATGTTGAGCCGTTCAACAAAGTGGAAGCCACCAAACGATCGTACTGATTGATAATCTCTTTCATCCGGCGCAGATATTTAGACACATCTTCCGGCGTTTTCGGGACATTCTCTTCAACGCCGCCCATAAGTACCAAAGGGCGATTTGAACCCGACTTGTAAATAAAATTGCCCTTGGCTGCACTTGACGAGGTTGTTGCCGGTCGCGAAATCGGCCAAGAGGTAGCATTAGGATCATAGGGATCCGGTTTACTACCCAAAGCAGGCATAATCGTGGCTTTCAAACCAGCCTGGGGTTTAGCTGTTTTTTTGACTATATTGCCAGCAAAAGCCGTCCCGCAAAAATAAAACAGGCAGACTCCGGTCATAACGCTTAAATTGTTGAATTTGCCCATGGCCACTGCCTATATACAGCTCTTCTATTCCCCGAGCCTCCCTGATTTAAACTGTTAAAATATGGAACTGTAGAAAGTTTTCTTGCGTCAAAATCGAGATCCCCGACTTGGAATTTCAAGATGAAAATTTTATTGCCACTGGACATTGTTAATCCTGTTGGACCAATCATAAAACAGCTGGAATCCCTGGTCCCTTTAGCCAAAAACGAAATTCATTTACTCTATGTAAATGAAGCCTGGCCGGCTTACGAAAATGTGATTGCCTCCTGGGGCACTTTTGCTGACGATTGGGCAAACAAAATAAACAGCAAAGCAGAAGGCACTTTCAACGAAATAAAGAACGAACTGAAAAATAAATGCGCTCAAATAAGCAGCGAAATTGTTTCCGGTCCGCCAGCGATGATGATTGAAACAGTCGCTCGTGATGAGCAATGTCAAATGACAGTAGTAGCGCCCGGACGCCATCCGGCAGTCGAACAATTCTTATTGGGCAGCGTTTCAAATACAGTCGTTAAACACGGACCCGGAACTATTCTGATCTGCCGCCCCCAGACAAATTCAGCAAATAAGCTGGAGCGGGTTTTAATCGGCGTCGACGGCTCGCAGAACGCCAAAGAAGCCATGTTGGACGCAATTGATCTTTTCGATTTAAGAACGGTACAACCAAAAATACTTTTGTTCCATGCCGTGGATATCGCCGATCCGGTTAAATATGTAAGCCCGGTCGAATTCATTTCGCGCATCGAACAAAATTTGCTTTTGGAAGGCGAAACTTTTCTGGCTGACGCTAAACGACTTTTAGCTGATGCCGGCCTCAAGAATGTCGATGTTGCCTTAAAAGAAGGCAAACCGGCAAACGAACTGATTGCTTTAGCAAAATCAATGCCCGCCGACTTAATTATTGCCGGAGCCGAAGGACGCACAGCCATACAACATTTTCTGCTCGGCAGCGTTTCGCAACGAGTAGCCATGCATGCGCCTTGCAGCGTGGCTATAGTCAAACGACAACACCGCCCCTCTTAATCTCGAAGCCAAAGGTGTCAGATGAAAAATGGTATGTTGAACTTCGGCATGACAGCATGTTTATGCCTGGCATTTACCACAGCGGGTCAAGCGAGAAGCATCGATGACGCCGCTGATTTAAGAACGCAGCAAGCTCAAGAAAAGCAGGAGCTGAACGAAATGCGTCAGGAGATGCAGAATTTGCGCTCAAATATGACCGACGCTCTGGACAGCATGGGTAAAGTACAATCACAACTGGCGACCCAAAAACAGAAAGTGCGCGAATTCCATTTACAAGCCAAAGAAGGCTTATGTGAGCTGACCCCCGGTTATTCGGCTTCACTTTTAACATACAACGATCAAGCCCCTGGACCGGTGATTAAGGTCGAAGAAGGCGATCCGGTACGAATTGTCTTGCACAACCAACTCAAAGTCCCAACCAGCCTTTATTTTCACGGACTAACTCTCCCCCAAGAAGTAAGCGGACTGCCGAGAAGCGGCGCCGGGCTGATTGCGCCAGGACAAAGTTACACTTATCAATTTATTGCCAATCAAACCGGTACTTTCTTTTACCATCCGCACACACCCCATCTAGACCAAATGTCTCACGGTCTTTGCGGTGCTTTAGTCGTTGAACCGCGAACCGCCCATAAAACTTATGAACGTGATTTTGTATTGATCATTACTCAAGCTAACCCAACCGGAAAAAGCGGATCGCCTTTGTTTTTAGTTAACGGTAAATCAGCCCCGGCCATTGCCCCGCTTGATGTAAAGCGGGGCGAGCGCATACGCTTGCGTTTGCTGAATCTATCTCAGGAAATATGCCCACTAAGCTTAAGCGGGCACAAACTGGAGATAGTAGCCAATAACGGTTCTGACAGCTTGGAGCCTCATGTTACGCGCGACACTTTAAGCTTAAATCCGGGTGATCGCCTGGATGTGGAATTCGTCGCTAACAATCCGGGCGTCTGGTCATTTTCATCACTTTTAGCCGGGCAATGCTCTAATCAAGGTAAATTTCCCGGCGGGATCGCATTAGTAGTACGTTATCCCACAGCAAAATAACCTACAAATGTTCGCCCAAACTTTGTAATTGTTGGCTGACACGATCTCGCGTCAACCCTGTGTGCGCGCAGAATGCGCTCCAGCCGACATCAATCACTGATTCCCAATTGTCAAAAAAAATCTGGTTGTTCAGATAGCCTAAACCTTGCTCAAGTGAATAGTCAGCAATGATTGCTTTAGCCATATCATGCTGAACCATATGCCTGACATCAAACCACTGATTTTCTAAAGCCAGCTCAAATAAGGTTCGCAAAAATTCCGGTCGCTGATAACGCTCCTCGGCAATCTCTTTCAACCTGTCGTCCATTCATTGGCTCCTCAACTCTTTCAAGGCGAGCCACCATCAATTATTATTTACGTTAGCATACACTTTTAATACTTAGCACGTTAAATAGTCTTCCGCCAATATGATCATTCAGTCCATAAATAAACAAATACTCTGCCAACTGATCGGCGCCAGCATCTGCTTTGGCGGAGTCGCGGCAGCCATGCCCAACGATTCACAAGTTCTCGACGAACTGCGCAGCTGTGAGCTTAACGCCGGCATAGCCTCCCAAGAGACTTTATCAATCACAGCCAGACTTTCCTTACTCGAACATAGAGTGTTCGGCTGTTCGCAACAGGGTGGAATTCTTCAGCGCTTGTCTAAGCTAAAGCTATATTTTAATCAAGCGCAAGTAGGTTCCGGAGATGCCCTGCCTTTGCTTAACGCTTTTCCGCCACGAACAGTAAGAATGGCAAAATTTCAGGAGCAATCCGATTATTTAGATGAAGTAAAAAAAGCCAGCAAGAACAAATCAATCCATTTTAAGTTAATGCCGGTGCCGATTTTTATTCAGCCATACCCGAATCGCGAATATGTAAGCTGCGTAACCAAAGCTTGCCAAAGCTGGGAAACAGCTAGCAACGGGATTGTAAGCTTCGTCCAAGTGAGTGACTCCAGCCAGGCTCGAGTACGTATTCTATGGAAACATTTAGGCGGTAAAGCCGACGCTTCCGGGTGTCTACTCGGAGCACATACAATCTTGAATTACAAAGATCGCGGCAACGGATCTTTAGGGTTGTTGAATGTCGGCTCAATCCCTGTGCCTTTGTATATCCCTCGCCTCGGACCGAAATATCAGGTGCCACCACAGGTAATGGAGATCAATCTCGATCTGGTCGAGCAAAAGGATCCGACCATACGTTGCCGCTGCTTACAAAATATCGTCACACACGAGCTCGGACACGCTTTAGGTTTGCTTGGTCATAGTCCATCCACGGCCGATATGATGCATTCGATTACCGACGAACATTCACGTATTTCCGAACGGGATGTTAAGACTTTGAAAAGGCTTTACGAAGGCAAAGTCGACATACCGCTTTAAATCTTTTAGTGAGCTAAACTAACACTTACGGGACAAGCCTCAGGAGAGAAACGTGAAATTCAAGGGTCTAGGCATACTGGTAACGGCAATCTCACTTTACTTTTCTCTTTGCAGCCAGGCGCAAGCAGCTTCAATCGCCGTACTGAAATCAGCAAAAAATGCTGATTCTTACCAGAACCAAAACATCGGTTCTTATGACGAAGATTGGCAGTCTTTTCGCCGCACTTTGGAATCAGCAAATTTACGTTATGACGTTTTAAACGACAAAGATCTCAGCCAAAATAAGCTGGCCCAGTATAAGGTGCTTATCCTTCCGCTTCTAATCGACATCAACGACGAAAATACAAAAGCGATTAAAGATTATCTAAAAGCGGGAGGACGAATACTCGCCACCGATAGTGGTGGCACTCCCACAAACAACGCGGCGGAGATTAATCTGCAGGCCGGAGCGAAAGTAACCGGGCATGACGCTATGCAAGAGGCAAAGCAGCTCGTTTGGTCAAGCAACGGCGAGACTTACAAGCAAGATTTTGCCGTAGGCACTTTAACGGCAAAAATCGCCGTTGACGGCAGCGGACTAGCGGCGGCTAACTGGAACAGCGCCGGCGAAGCTGCCGCTAGCAGAAAGAACGGTAATATTTTTCTTGGTTGGGCTCTCGGGCTTCAGGGTGAAACCAGCACCAACGTCAAAGTAATTACATTGGCTTTGGAAGAGATCTCTCCTGGGCTAAGTAAGTCTGCTACAGCGCAAATGACGAACAAAGATTATCTTGTTTATCAAAAAGATCTGGATTCGCTGCAAAAGCGCACCGAGGATGCAATCAATATGGCATCGCAATCAGACTTATCAGTGCCTTTGAAAATAATTCAAAACCATTACGAAGCCGCTTTGACTCACGCCAAAGAATTTAAGGACTATTATCAAAACAACAAATATTTTGAAGCTGACAGCGCACTTTCGGTTGCCCGCAACGAATTCTCCTTAGCTTACGCTCAATCTATGCCGGTACGTGCCGTCGAAGCGCGCTCAGTCTGGCTGGACCGCGGCACGATCGTTTCCTGCCAGACTGAACAAGGCTTAGCTGCTCTTTTTGATCGTTTAAGCAAAACCGGTATTAATGTTGTTTACTTCGAGACGAACAACGCCGGTTATGTCATGTATCCAAGCAAAATTTCGCAGCAAAATCCGCAAACCCTCAAATGGAATCCTCTGGCAACAGCAGTTAAAGAAGCGCGCAAACGCGGTATGGAGATTCATGCCTGGCTATGGACATTCAATGTCGGCAACACTTTTCACAACCCGATTATCAATCAGGAGCCGGACTATCCAGGACCGGTACTGAGCAATACCGATTTGACCTGGGCTCTTTCTTCGGCAAACGGTTCCTTTATTCCGCCAAAACAGCATGAATTTTGGCTCGACCCAAGCAATAAAGATGCACGTAAACTGATTAAAAGCTTGATTAGCGAAGTAGTAGCCAATTACGACCTTGATGGCATCCAGCTTGATTATATTCGTTACCCTTTCAACGGCAAAGGCGGAGAGATGGGCTTCGACTGGCTTGGACGCCAACAGTTCGAAAGAGCAACCGGACTTTGCCTGGACAAAATCGACGAAAAAACAAGAAAAGCTTGGCAGGACTGGAAGACGAAACAAGTCAGCTCTTTCGTTCAAGACATTTCGGAAACCGTGCGCAAAATGAAACCTGGTTTGCGTATTTCAGCAGCCGTATACGCCATGCCCCGAAGTCAACGCTTGACGGCGATCCAGCAAGACTGGGAAACCTGGGTGGAAAAAGGATGGGTTGATACGCTCAATCCGATGACTTACGTAGCCAAAGGCAGCGAATTAAACAATATGGCCGGTTATGTCAGACAATCCTCAAAAAACCAGGCTTTGGTTTATCCCGGTCTGTTCATCAAAGATTTAGACACAGCCGGCTTTATCGAGCAGCTGGATATTTCACGCTCAATCGGCTCGCTCGGAAACACCATGTTCGCCGTGGCCCAGCTTGACGACACCAAATCAAGCTTGCTGCGCCTTGGTCCATACCGCCGCGCTCCCTTAATGACGCCGCAAGCCGATCCTTTGGGAGCCGTACGACTGATTTTTGACAATTTTGCCCAAGCTGTCAGTCGTTACGCTCAAGATCCGGAAAGACCGATTGTCTCCGATCGCGCCAATACCAACGAAGTTTTGAATCAGATTGAATCCATTCAGAAACTGCTACATTCTTTGCCCGCAGAAAATAAAGTGGAAGACTTAATTGCTGTCGACAGCCAGCTTTCTTCGCTGGAGAATAATTTGACTGATTGGCTGGCCATAGACAGTTTCGTCAAACGAGCTCCGCGAGCACTATATATAAGCAGCTATTTGAAACAGGCAAGAGCCATTCTTTCCTATGCCGCTCATCGCTCAAAAATCAAAGCAGCGGCGGCTCCAAGCAAGCCAAAATCCTAAACCGGTCAATAGCTAAGATTCGATTAGATTAAGCGATTGCTTAACTTGAGCTTGTTATGATTTCTTTGCACATCGGTGCCTACATTAGCCATGGTCTCTCGATGGAAAGAGGCGAAGGGGGAAGTAAATATGTCAAGCGCAGCTCAAACAAGTCCGGGCGCAAAAACGTCAAATAATTCACAAATAAAAGTACCTATTACCGTAGCTAAAGGCGACGGCATCGGTCCTGAGATTATGGATGCCACCCTGCATATTCTTAAAGAAGCAGGCGCCCGCATCGAAATCGAAGAGATTCAGATTGGTGAAAAGGTTTATCTCAGCGGCATCAATACCGGGATGGAACCTGGCGCTTGGGATTCGCTTCGCCGAACCAAAGTTTTTCTAAAAGCACCAATTACCACCCCACAAGGCGGCGGTTTTCAAAGCTTGAACGTAGCAACCCGTAAAACTCTCGGCTTATACGCCAACGTTCGTCCTTGCGTTGCTTACCACCCTTTTGTCGATACCAAATATCCGAAACAAAATTTGGTGATCGTTCGTGAAAATGAAGAAGACTTGTATGCCGGTATTGAGTACAGACAAACCGAACAAGTTTATCAATGCCTCAAGTTGATCAGCCGTCCTGGCTCCGAGAAGATCATTCGTTACGCTTTTGAATACGCCCGTCGCTATAACCGTAAAAAAGTCACTTGTTTCATGAAAGACAACATCATGAAATTGACCGACGGTCTGTTCCACAAGATTTTCGATGAAATCGCCAAAGAATATCCGGACATCGAAAATGAAGCTTGGATTGTCGATATCGGCGCCGCTAAAATGGCTGATACTCCTGAAGCTTTTGACGTTCTGGTTATGCCTAACCTCTATGGCGACATTCTTTCAGACGTAGCCGCTCAAATTGCCGGTTCAGTCGGTCTAGCTGGTTCAGCTAATATCGGCGATCATTGCGCTATGTTCGAAGCAATCCACGGCTCCGCTCCACGCCGCGCCGGACAAAACTTGGCCAACCCGTCCGGGTTGCTCCTAGGCGCCGTAATGATGCTTGTTCATATCAATCAGCCTGATGTTGCTGAACTTGTTCACAACGCCTGGTTGAAAACAATCGAAGATGGCGTACACACGTATGACATTTTCGAAGAAGGCGTCAGCAAAAAGAAAGTTGGCACAAAAGAGTTCGCTCAAGCTGTTGTCGACAGACTCGGACAGAAGCCGGAAAAACTGACTCCGGTCAGCTACGCCAACGCCACAAGCGAAATCATTCGCAGCGTGAAACAAGAACAAGTAAGCCTAGACAAGAAAACCGTCGGTATCGATGTTTACTTGGACTGGAAAAAAGGCACGGCAGAAGAGTTGGGCAAACAGATGGAAAAGCTCGGCACAGCCAAGCTGCCATTCCACATGCTCACCAATCGTGGTGTCAAAGTATATCCGGACGGTCTGCCTGAAACCTTCTGCACCGACCACTGGCGCAGTCGTTTTATCGGCAAAGACATGAGCCCGGTAACTCACCAAGATCTGATTGAACTGCTCAACAAGTTCAATCAGGCCAAGCTGGACTTCATCAAGACCGAGAATCTTTGCACCTTCAACGGTGAAAAGTCTTTCTCCAACTAAGCAGTCCTCGGTGACAGATAAATAAACTAAAGGGCGTTCGGCACAAGCCGGGCGCCCTTTAGTTTAGCTCCCGGGGCCCGGGGGCATAACCAGCAATAGCCCCCGGCACAGAGATATTGTGTGAATCAATCAAGCACAACCATTGGAATAGCCCCGGACCTAGTGCCTAAAGCGCAATCTTTGCTTAAAAATATGAATTCGGTTTTGGTTGGTCAGGAAAAGTCAGCCAAGTTGGCGCTAATCGCTCTTTTAGCAGGCGGGCATGTGCTTATTGAAGACGTCCCCGGAGTCGGCAAAACCCTTTTAGCCAAAAGCTTGGCTCAATCGATTCACGGCAGCTTCAAGAGGATTCAGTGTACGCCCGATCTACTGCCTGCCGATATTTGCGGCTTGAATATTTTCGACCAAAAAGAATCTGAGTTTCGTTTTTTACCCGGTCCAATTTTCAGCAATATACTTTTAGCGGACGAAATAAATAGAGCTAATCCGCGCACACAATCAAGCCTTTTAGAAGCGATGGAGGAGCGGCAAGTCACTACTGATGGTACCACCCGTCATTTGCCCGATCTCTTTTTCGTGATTGCCACAGCAAACCCCATCGAACAGCTCGGCACATTTCCTTTGCCCGAAGCGCAAATCGATCGATTCATGATTGCACTATCGCTGGGTTATCCGACAGCTTCAGACGAAGCGGCGATTCTTTTTAAGACTCTGCAAACCGGTGCCTTTTCAGTAGGTCCAGTAGTGACTTTGGAAGAGGTAATCGCCATTCAAACCGCTGTAAAAAACATAGCCGTACACGAATCTTTAGTACATTACATTGTGAAGATCGCCGGTGTAACTCGTGCAAACAGCTCAATCGCGTTAGGAGTCAGCCCACGCGGCAGTCAGCTCCTGCTCAAAGCCGCTCAAGCTTCGGCTTTTTTAGAAGGTCGTGATTTTGTCACGCCCGACGACGTGAAGAAACTCGCCCCTTACGTTTTCGGTCACCGAATCATTCCGCAAATAAAATCGCAGCGCATCAGCTATTCCGAAATCATTGAAACGATTTTGGAAACAATACCTATTCCAAAGTAATCACATGCAAATAAGAAGCTGCTCTATCGAGTTAAGACCGGCTGCTTTTATCGCTGCCGCTTACTGCGTTCTTCTATATTTAGCGTCAGCTTTCATCGGCAATGAATGGTGTTATCTGCTCCCTGCCGCGTTGCTCTCCTCCTTAATAGTTGGCATTACGCTGCCTCTGCTTTCCGTACTCTGCTTTGAGGGAGCAGTAGATATAGCACTGCCTGTAATACCAAATACAATTAGCGAGCTGAAAATTCATCTACAACTAAATAAGACTTGGAGACTGCTCGCATTTTTGCTTCCACCGGGAATTTGCCAAGTCCACTTACTTTTGGAACGACATCCTTGGCAAGGCGCGACCTTCAAAAACAAATTGTTATCCATTCCACTGAGCGCCGCATTGTCAGACAAAGGTCTTGATACGACGATTTCTACGGCTCAACTTCCGCGTGGTGTTTTCGACATTAAAGGTTTAGAGATAAGAAGCTGTTTTCCACTTGCTTTTGCTTGGTGCCGGCGGACTCTGACCGCTGAAAGCTCCGGCTTGCGAACCATAACCGTACATCCTCCCTTATTTCGCCTAAACGGACATTTTTTGCAGTTGCTAACAACAAACAATAGCAGCAGCGGCCAGATTATCACCCGGCAACACTCATTCAACCAATCGATTAATTTGCGTGGACTCCGTGATTTTTCCGCAAGAGATAATCTTAGCCATATACACTGGGCTTCAACAGCTAAAGCAGGCAAGTTCATGGTTCGGCAGTTTGAAAGCGAAAGCTCCCAGAGCTTCGATCTTATTCTTGATTTGGAACTACCATGGTCGTCTGACGAACAGTTCGAACTTGCAGTAACAGCTGCCTATTGTCTGGCTAGCTACGGACAGAATCTCGGACTGGAGCCAAGCCTGATCATCACACCGCAGCTGAGCGGCGGCACAAGAACCGGTCTTGTTAATAAAGTAAGCGGCAGAAGTATTCCCGAAATGTTATCGAGAGTGATGCCCTTTGCTAGCGCAGCTTTGCCCTCACGAATAAATCATTCGCCATCCGGACGAATTTTAATTGCCATAGCGCCGGCAGCGACATCAGGTAGCGTGTGTTTGATTGAACAATGCGGGCAGCAAACTGCCAAAACACCTCTAGCTTATTTTCGCAACGAAGTGGAACTGTGCTGTCTATGAAATTTTTTGACAAATCTCAAAAAGCGGAGAATTCTTTATCCTTGCGCATTCTCTGGGGACTGCTCGCCTCATGCAGCTTCGTTTTAATCGCTTTGGCTCCAGGACAGACAGCGACTCTGACAATCGGTACAGTTCAATTACCGCTCTTAGTCATGAACATTTGGATTGCTTTGAGCGGTGCTTCTTTTAGCTACTACTTTCGAGAGCGCAAACAGATTGGACTTGAAATATTAGGTATCATCAGCGTCATAACTTTTTGTCTCTGGTTTTACAACAATTTGCAGAATCAAATATCCGGCGGACACCTTGAGCTTTTGTCGCCGACACTCTATCTG
Source organism: Candidatus Obscuribacterales bacterium (assembly GCA_019750335.1). GTDB lineage: Bacteria > Cyanobacteriota > Vampirovibrionia > Obscuribacterales > Obscuribacteraceae > JAIEPM01. Next base: position 20,197 of record JAIEOQ010000004.1, on the reverse strand, counting down.
GTTGCCGGCTTGTTTGCCAGTCACAGCTTTGAATTACGAACTCGTTTCGACTTTAATTTTTCTTTGGCTCTCAATCTTGTTCTTCTATTTCTGGCTTGCTCACAGGGACACGGGTGGCTTTTTGGGTTAACAGCGATGATCTGCCTGCTTTTTGTCGCTATTATTTTGATCCTAAACTGCCAAAATCAGTTTGCTGTCGATACAAAAAATTCCGAAACAGCCGGCAACATATTCAAACCGCTGCTCCTGCTCCTCGCTTTTATGCTTTGCTTTTTCGCGGCAAATCCAAGAGCCGAATCAATAGCCGATGAGCTAACCGCACAGCTTTGCTACTTTCTCAAGTATGGGGACGAAATAAAACAGGCAAAACAAGCAGCTTCATCAAAAACAAGAGCTTTTAAGAAAGTACGCAGAACATACAGAGAAGCAAAACCAGGAGAAAGGGCCGAAAACGCCGAACTCAAAGAAGAAGCCTCGCACCTATTAATCAAACAGAAACAAGCTCCGCCAAATAAACAAGTAACCGCACAAACAGCAAAAGCCAAAGCGCTACCAGCACCACCGCCCTCTGCAAGTGAAGCAAAACAATCGTCTTTAACTAACAAAAACGAAGATACTTTTGCCGTTGATCAAGCTTCGCCGCAATCCACAGATGTTTTATTCGACAGCGAATGTAATCGTACAGTCTATTTCAAGCGAGCATATTTCGATACTTTCGACGGGCAACGCTGGAGCGTCAAAGCCGCTCAGCCTACCATTCTCAAAAAAGAATACAGCGATTATTTCCCCGTAGAAAATCAAAAGCTTTTATCATTACCGCAAAAAGTTCCGTCTATTGGTTTAGTCCAAAAATACACAATCAAATCTTATAGCGGCAACAGCCTGATATTCGCCGGTTTTCCAAATGAAATTGAGTTCCCGGCCCAACGCTTATTCTTGGAGCAGTCAGGAACAATCAAAACCATTTTGAAACTTTCAGCGCATATTTCTTACACCGTTCACTCACAATTACCAATTTACAATTTCGAAGCTTTACGCGAAATAAACCGCCTATCAGCAAAAGAAGAAGCTGCATTGCAAAAAAATATGGAGAATTTTCTGCAAATTCCGGAAGCGCAAGAAGAAAAGACTTATCGTCTGAGTGAAAAAATAAGAGCAGAATCAGGTAACTGGTTTGCACAAAGCGAGGGCATAGCGCAATATCTTCGTCGCCATTATCAATACAAGACCCGGATTGAAAGCGGAAAACGAAGCGCGGAGAAAAACTGTGTCGATAGTTTTTTATTCAAAGAAAAATGCGGTGACTGTAAAGATTTTGCTTCGGCATTCGTTTTGCTTTGTCGTTCAATCGGCATTCCTTCGCGCTTAGCCGTGGGTTACGGCCCCGGTACATTCAATACGCTTTCCGGACAAAGACAGATCCGTGAAAAAGATGCTCATGCTTGGGGAGAAATTTTCATTCCTCAAGTCGGCTGGATTCCTTTTGATGCAGCGCCGGGCGGTATTTTGCCCGGCAAACCGGTTGAACAAGAACATTATGTAACCGCGCTGCGCAAAGAAATGGAAAAAACTTTTTCAACAAAAAAACAAGAACCATCTCCGAATTTAAGACTTAATCTCGATCCGCTACAAACAATTTTTGCAGTAGCAGCATTTATTTTGTTCAGTGCACCGTTGCTTGTGGCCTGCCGCTCACTGATCGCTGCATATCAAAAGCAACGCCGCATGCATCCGGCAAGCCGAATTTATGAAAGAACGGCAAAACGGTTAAAACGGTTCGGATTAAGCTTCGATGAGAGCCAAACGCCTGAAGAGTTAATTGCTGAGCTTGCTCAGCAATTAACTAAGGGCAACACCCCTTTATTTAACCAACTTCATGATTGTGCGAAAATGTTCATCAACGAATATAATTCGATTGTTTTCGGTCGAAAAACAAGCTTAAAACAATTAACAGAGCTTAGTGCTGAAATCAATGCTCTTTCAGCACAGATAAAGGAATAATTGATGCCGCCCTTATTGCCTCACGTCGAAGAATCCAAACTGCTGGCTTTGCAGGCACGACTGGAATCAATGAGCGCTTTGGATCTGAATTTTTTGGTATTTCTGGCCGGCTCAGCTTTTATCGCAACACTTGGACTATTGCAAAACAGCCCTGCAGTGATTATTGGGGCCATGATTATAGCGCCACTGATGCGCCCTCTCACCGGATTATCCTTAGCGATTCTTACTGCTGATATGCGATTGCTGGTCAGGGCGCTCTTTACGTTACTGATCGGGACTCTGATCGGCATTGCAATATCATTAACTCTCGGATTGCTTTTTCAATCTTTGGAGTTAACGCCCGAAATTATTAGCAGGGTTCACCCAACTTTGCTTGATCTCGGCGTAGCAATGACAGCAGGCGCAATTGGCGCTTATTGTCAGTCGGACGAGAATCTTTCCGACACTTTAGCCGGAGTAGCCATAGCAGTCGCCCTCGTACCGCCGTTGAGTGTCATCGGCATCGGTATTGCCCACAACTCCAGCTCGGTTGCAGCAGGAGCAGCTTTACTCTACGCCACGAATTTGGTGGGAATTACAATTGCCGGAGCGCTGGTTTTTTTACTTAAAGGTTATATACCGCTGAAACAGGCAAAAAGGGGATTGCTCATTTCTTCGGCATTTAGCCTATTGCTTGTTATTCCTTTGGCACTGAGTATGAGAGAACTAATTTTAGAAAATCAAATCAGCAGCAAAATAAAGAGCGTGCTAAAAGAAAAGACCTTCACTTTTCGAGATTTACAGCTGCAAGAAGTGCAGGTAAAACGTTTTCAGCGACCGACCAGAGTTATTGCGACAGTTCTGGCTCCGGAGCAACCAATCAACAACAATCAAGTAGCATTGGTACAGGATTTTTTAGCAAGAGAAATGGGCATACCGATCGAATTCAAACTGCGCATAATCCCTTCTATAGAAATTAACGCTAAAAACACCGATCAAAACCTGCCGAAATCAGATTATTGATAGCGATAAGGTGCTACGCCGTAGCTGGCTCGCAGTTCTCCATCCAACTGTTTGCAATATTGTTCCAAAGATTCAAGACTGGCTTTTCGTTGAATCAGCTGTCCGGCAATGGCTTGACCGTTAGCATCGACGGCAAGCAGGTTATCCTGTACACGCAGATAATCTACAAATAGATTCATCGCCGTATCAAAATACTGAAAATAAGCTTGTTGCAGCTTCTTCGTTTCCGGTATTACAGGTAGTGCGCGTAGAGAAGCAGCTGCTTGTTGGTAACGTTGAGCCAAATTGGTCAATATTTCCTTACCAGCCATTTTTTCCGGACCGGGCATGAATAAGGACAGCTTGCGCGAGAGTATGGCATCGGCCTGCTGCTTCTGCACCGGATTCATTTGCGCTCGTCGCCGAACGTCGTCATAACGCTGGAACCAACCGCTGAGCTTATTGCTGGGTTTAGAATTAGCTGCTTGAGGCTCATTTTGGTAAGATGAGTATTGTCCGTAGCCAGGCTGCGGACAAGCAGCAAAAGACCCGACCAAAGCAAAGACCAGGAATCCATAACGCAATTGCATCCGATTGCTAACTCCAGTAATCTAGTAGTTTGACGTAAGTCTATCGTTTTTGTTTCATCCAGGCAAAGCAGGAGATCTTACATTAATGACAATATTGGTAGCAGTCAAGAAGGGCGGGCGAATTTTTCTCGGCGCCGATCGCATAACTACCTTCGGTAATGAGTATTTTACCGACCTTGTCAACGCCGGTAAAATCATTAAATTGAAGCACGCTTATTTAGCCACCAGCGGTTATTCACTTTTGGATAACGTATTGGAGCATCTTCACCATTCCAATCACAAAATAATGGAAAACAAATTCAGCTCGCGTGCCGATGTTTTTCAATTTTTTCTTGAACTATACGCCGAACTGAAAAAACAATACACCCTGGTGGACACAGGCAAAGAAACTTATGCCGGCATTTACAACGTCTTTTTAATCGTAACTGCCACCAGCATTTATGGCATATCCAATAATCTGAGCGTTACCGAATATCCCAATTATGCAGCGAAAGGCGCCGGTTCTGATTATTCACTCGGCTGTCTTTACGCCACATACGACACCATCAGCGATGGCAGAGAGTTGACTCGTCTGGCTCTTGAAGCCGCCTGCCATTTCTGTATTTATTGCAAAGAACCGCTGGATATCATTGAAGTTAAAGCTTCGGACTTCGGCAAAGCAAATAAGAGTTATAAAGATCATGGCAAATCCCTGACCACAATACCGAAAAGAAAAGGTGCCGGCAATTTGTTTCAGGAAAAAACCAAATCCAATTCAACCAAGCGAAAGAGCCGATAAATCAGCAAGAAAGCTCGGATAAGAAACAACGATGCACTCTCGATCATCGACTGCAATTTCTTCTTGGCTAAGAAGATCGGCAATAATTCCGGTCATGGCCATCCGATGATCGCCATTTGATTTCCAGAAAGAGCCACCTTTAATTTTATTAGCTCCATTAATCTTGAATCCGTCGCCTTCCTGAACAATAGCGACTCCAGCCTGACTAAGATTAGTAATCAAAGAAGCTAGTCGATCGCTCTCTTTAACTTTTAACTCAGCAGCGTCGCGCACTAAAAAAGTCCCGCCGCATAGGGCACCGGCCAAAGACAACACCGGAATCTCATCGACACCGGACGCTAGCCGTTTGCCGTCGATAGTTGCACCGGACAAAAGTCCGTTATAACGAACGAGTACGTCGCCTACCGGTTCACCACCTTCCTCGCGCCTGCTAAGTATTTCGATGTGGGCTCCCATCTCTTGGAGAACATCAATTATTAAACAGCGCCCTGGGTTGAGCCCCAAATTAGTCAATACAATCTCGGAGCCAGGCAAACAAGCGGCTGCCACCATAAAAAAAGCAGCCGACGAAATATCACCCGGTATTTTTAGAACAAAAGGAGAAATTGGAGCCGAAAGCTTCGTTACGGCAGCAGTATTGGCTGCTGTTTGTTCTAAAGGCACACCGATATGCTTAAAAAGCCTGGTCGTATGGTCACGCACTAACCCAGGCAAAACAATCGTCGTTTTGCCCGAGGCTTGCAAACCGGCTAAAAGTAATGCTGTTTGTAATTGAGCTGAAGCAACATCTAAATGAAACTCTTTGCCAACAAGATTGCCACCGATGAGCCGAAAGAGCGCGCCGCCTTCAACGTTTTCATACTCGACAGTTGCACCCATTGCCCTAAGCGGGTCAAGCAAGCGGCCCATCGGTCGGCGACGCAAAGAAGCGTCTCCATCAAAACAACAAGAAAATTTACTACCGGCCATTAATCCGGAAAGCAAACGCATAGTCGTGCCGCTATTTGCCGCATCTAAAACAGCAGACGGAGAAACAAGAGACTCCAATCCCTTTGCGTTTATACAGATATCAGCCGACCCCTTGACGTCAATGTCCAACCCGACCGTTTTCAAGCAGGCGACAGTACTCAAGCAGTCAACCGCTGAAGAAAGTCCTGAAATTTGCGTCTTTCCTTTGCTCAAAGCGGCAAAAATTAAGGCACGATGGGAGATTGATTTATCACCGGGCACTTGCAAGCGCCCTTTAAGCCTAGTCAAATTTGCTCATCTCCGCAGTCAATCCGCCATCCTTATTGTAAGATCAATGTCGATTCTTTAGATTGTTGGTTTATAAGCTGATGTTGCGCTTTCTTTCGGCTGGCGAATCCCACGGACAAGCACTAACTGTTATTCTTGACGGTTTTCCTTGCGGGCTGTCTTTACGCATGGACGGCTTGGAGAATGAGCTTAAACAACGCCAACAAGGCTATGGACGCAGCAACCGTCAAAAAATCGAGACAGATACGGCCGAGATAACAGGCGGCGTCAGGCATGGTATCACCACCGGTGCGCCAATCGCCCTGAGCATAACTAATAAAGATTTTGTCAACTGGCAACATGTCATGTCTAGCCTCCCGATAGATAGAGATAATCCGGAAGTGCAAGCAGAACTGGAAAAGAAAAGCATTAAAACTTTTCGTCCAGGTCATGCTGATTTAGCCGGCACTTTGAAGTTCAAACAAAAGGACGTGCGCAATGTTCTTGAACGAGCAAGCGCACGCGAAACAGCAGCCAGAGTGGCAGCCGGCGCCATTTGCCAGCAACTGCTTGAAACTCTCGACATAACACTTTTTGCCCATGTTGTAGCTTGCGGTCCGGTCCAGTCTACCAGTCAAACAGATGCATTCCCCCTGACTGAATTGGAAAAGCGCGCTAACGCCTCGGCCATGCGTTGTCTCGATCCGCAAGTCACTGAACAGATGCAAGAGGCTGTTAAGTCAGCCTGGCAAAAGGGCGACAGCTTAGGCGGCACGGTTGAAGTTCTTGTCGATGGACTGCCAATCGGACTGGGCAGCTACAGCCAATGGGATGAGAAATTAGACGGCAAACTAGCTCAAGCATTAATGAGCATTCAAGCAATCAAAGCAGTTGAAATCGGCGACGGCATTTTAGCCGCTGGTTTGCCTGGCTCACAAGTACATGATGCTCTCTACCCGGCCGGCGATCAGGAACAGCTTCCTTTTACGCGAAAAACCAATCATGCCGGTGGTATGGAAGGCGGCATGACCAACGGATCACGCCTGAAATTGCGCGCCTATATGAAACCGCTCTCCACCCTAAATAAGGGTTTACCCTCTCTCTCCTTTCCGGACTTTAAGGAGGATACGGCCCACTACGAAAGATCTGACGTTTGCGCCGTACCGTCAGCGGCAGTCGTGGCAAAAGCGATGGTGGCATTTGTTTTAGCCCGAGAGATACTGCAGAAATTCGGCGGCGATAATTTAAGCGATATTCAAACATCCTTAATGGCTCACAAACAATTTTGCTCAGCTCCGGAGCTAAAATGAGAATACGCTTGCAGCCGGGAAAGAGCGATGCGGCTTATACAATGCTCTTTAAAAGCAATCTCACTCTGGCGCAAAGAGTGGACATCGGTCCGGAAAGTCGTTTACGGACCGGCAAGATTCTCAAACAAATCGCTACCGGCAATAAGGTTTTAATTCTTCATCAGCCCGGACTACCGGAGACTTGGCTTGCGGAGCTGAAAAGCGTTCTTAGCGAACAAAGTCTGGAAGCACATGTTTTGATTCTGCCGGCTGGCGAGTCAGCAAAATCAACAGCTGAACTTACTAAAATATGGTCTTATTTACAGCAGTCTGAATTCAGCCGTGAAGACTGGATATTAGCCCTTGGCGGCGGAGCGGTAAGCGACATCGGCGGGTTTGCCGCGGCTACTTATTTACGCGGTATCAAACTGGCTCTTTGTCCGACCACTTTATTAGCCCAAGTCGATGCCGCCATCGGCGGTAAAACTGCGATTAACTTAGAGCACGGCAAAAATTTAGCTGGCAGTTTTTATTTTCCCGAAATTGTAATTATCGATCCTGAATATCTTTCTACCCTGCCTGAAAGCGAGCGGAAATCCGGTATGGGTGAAATAGTCAAATACGCTTTAATTGAAAGCACCGTTGAAGAAGAGACAGAATATAAAAGCGGGCATCTTCCGCTTTTGAAAGTTCTGGAAAACAATTTTACGACAAACATATCCTGGAACGATCCTTCGTTGCTACCGCTCATCGCTTCCTGTATTCAGATGAAAATGGCTGTTGTTTTAAAAGATCCCCATGAAAGTAGACTCCGCCGCTGCTTGAATCTGGGGCACACACTCGGTCATGCCTTAGAAAAAGCTTCCAACTTTCAAATTAGTCACGGTCAAGCAGTAGCTAGCGGTTGCCATTTTGCCCTTAAGCTTGCTCAGAGCCGCAATTTAATCGCCCAAGCCGAGATAGAACGTTTTACGCTACTTCTGGAAAAGCTCGGACTGGACAAATCCTACCCAGAAGAACTCTCACGTCAAACATTACTAAATGCCATGTCCAGCGACAAGAAACGCCAAGGCGATGCAATTAGATTTGTGCTACCCGAAGAACGACTCGGCAAAGTAAATTTGGCTACCCAAATTACTCTACAAGAGCTGGGCGAACATATTTAATATTCAGGAACGAAACTTTTTGCAACTGCTTTTGTATTGGTAAATGTGACTGGATTTACACATCGGGAGACGACCAATGCACAAACAATTGTTACTCTCATTGTCAATTACCTTATTGGCACCTTTATCCGCCTTCGCCAACCCACCGGAAAGCAATACTCAGTTAATCGATAAAGATTTTGAGATTTCAGTACGCAAGTTCATTTCCAAGCGATTTTTCAATCGGATAAACGCCTCGGATGAACAGCGCGACAAATTGAGCAAGATTTTTGCTGACACCCAGGAGCAAACCAGACCGGAACGCGAAAAGCTACGCCAAGGGATGCTTGAGCTATCCGGTATGATCGCCGACAGCAACACCGAAGAACAAGCCATAACCAATAAAGTGCAAAATTTACGAGAATTGCACAATAAGATAATGGACACTCGAGTTGCTTCTGCATTAGCAGCCCGCAAAATTCTTTCCCCCGAACAACGTCAAAAAATTCATGGACGAATCTCGGATTTGATCACCGGCGGCGCCAGACCGAAATTGCTTGTCGGTTTTCTCAAAGACTAGATTGACTTGGCAGTGTCGGAAATAAATTCCGGCACTGCCACCAAACCGGAATATATGAGAAACTGATTCACGGGGAATGCCAGGAAAAATTGTTGAACAAAGAGAACAGAGAACCAATAGATGATTCACGACTGGTACGTTCCACCTTGTCGGGGGATTCACGTTCTTTTGAAATATTGGTAAGAAAGTATCAAAAGCTGGTATACAACGTGATCTATCAAATGACGCAAAACCATGAAGCAACTGCCGATTTAAGCCAAGAGACTTTTTTAAAAGCCTTTCGCGCATTGTCCGGCTTTCGCCTGCAAGAAAAATTCAAACCATGGCTTTTAAAAATCGCTTCGAATACTACAATTAATTATTTACGACAGATTAAGCAGCAGAACTGGGATTCCCTGGATAACGAACTTAACGAAAATCCAGCACTTGAACCAAGCAGCAATAAAGATCTGGAAAAAGAGATTGAATGGAAATTCTCACAACAAATGCTAATGGACGCGATGCAAAATCTTTCGCCACGACATAGACAGATGTTCATACTACGCTACCAACATGATTTAAGTTATACCGATATAGCTAACATAACCGGGCAGCCGGAAACAACGATTAAATCGCTACTTTTTAGAATCAGAGAAAAACTGCGCAATTTGTTATTAAAAAAACAAATTCAATTAAATGGTGAGAAACATGAGTGAAGAACAAGACTGTTTGCAATTTCGCACTTTAACTGAGCAAGGTACAGCGCCGGACGGCAGCTTCTTGCAAGAGCACCGCTTAGAGTGCGAAGCCTGCCGCAGCTGGGAGATGCAATCAAGCGAGGTTACCATTCTTGCCTCATCCTTACCTCAATTTGACGTACCGGAATCCTTAACCCAAAAGATTCTAAATTCAGTTGAAGAGGAACGCCGCCAAAACCTCACGACAAATAAATATTTCCTACTGCCATTATCTTTGGTGGCATTTATTTCTTTATTGATGAACTTGCCCTTGGATAATTGGGAGAATTTCGCCTCCTGGATAATCGGTCTTGTAGGCATACTGAGCTTAAAACTATTACTTGTCGCCGCCAATCAAAAATCGGTAGAACTGCCATGAACAAATCAGCAAAGAACGCCGCTTTATTGATTTTGTTTTGTCTTTCCCTGTCCGCTTTCTATAGCGGCGCTAACGCCCAAAACGAGAAGAAAGACACAGACCAGGAAATCTTATTTTATGCCTTTCTCGGCAACGCACCGGAAAGAGTCCCGCGTCCTTTGCACGATTTTTTGCAAAGCAAAGGTTACCTGAAAGAGGTTTTGAGTGCCGATGATCAAGGCGACGAAAGATTTCGCCCCTTTCTGCAATGGCGCCGCTGGGCGGAAACAAGGCAACCATTTTTACCTTCACTCTTGTTCTGTCTTTTCTCCAGCTTACTTTTATGGAGCATCTTTCCAAAAACTTTAGGAGCAGCTGAAACAAATTGTCGTCAAGAATTTTGGAAAAGTCTTTTGAGCGGAGCAGTGATCATTACAATCATCCTTACTTTCTCGCGCATGGTTTTCTCCACTTACATTGACTGGCCTCTTGGCATTCTTGTCGTCGCCTTAACTCAGCTGAGTTTACTTGCCGGATTATCGGTAATAATTTCCCTGGTCGGGCGCAGCATCGCTTTAGTCAGTGGATTTTCGGCATCGTTTTCAAGCAGAAAAAACTTGTCTCGCTTTGTCGAGTTGACCTTGGGTTCTCTGCTTTGCGCCGCCATACTCCAGATTCCCCTCTTCGGAAATTTGCCAGCGATTGGCATTCGTTTGCTTATGCTCTTTGCCCTCTTAGGCGCCGGCGGTATATTCAAACAGTTGCGCCAAAATCAATTGAATTAGTCTTGTATCTGGCTAGCGGTCTTTGTAACATGATAGCTGTCCCGCTATCAGAGATTCATGCATGTATAAACATCGCTTTCCCTCTTTGCTCATGCCCCTAATTTTTCTAATCGCTAGCCTGCAATCATGCTCTGGCGGTCCAGGCTCCGACTCCGGAAATCAGCTCAAACTCGGCAACGAATCAACAAGTAAGCTTGTTTCTATTTCCAATAACGGCGCCGCCAAGTTTCTCGGCAAAAAGAAAGAAGAGATTCTCAATCTACGGGCAAAATTTATCGCTCACCATCCCGAATTGCTAAACGGAACATATGTACCCAGCGAAACGATCTTCGGCGGGATTACCGATGGCAAAGATTGGTGGGGCGCGCAAGGATATGCCTTTTACGATCAAGGCATTCCGGCAATTACAGGGCTTTCAAAAGAATCGGGATTAATACTCAATCCTTTTTTGCTTGTATTTCCTTACATTCAAATCAAATCTGTCAGCTGGGATACAGGCCGTTTTCCCACCATTCAAGAATTCAGTCAGTCAAACTTTCCGGTTATGCCGTTACCGGATCGAGCAACCATTTATCCAGCTGAAGCTCGCGAAGAGATATCAATCGATACCATGAAAATTTTCAACCAGGCAAATCAAGTTGTTTCGCCGCCGATTCAATTTTCAGATATTCATTTTGATCTTTCCGCTTTTAATGCAAAAGATTTCGGTTACAACTATATGTATGTAGATCCGAGCCAAAGCAGCAACATCAATAAGTATCCGAATGCCGTCATCGAAATAAGTGAGAACTTCCAAGCGATAACAGCCGATTCACCTTCCGGTTCATGCAATGAACTTCGTTCTGTCGATGATGCAGTAAAAGATTTCAGCTTGAAAGACCTGCCGGCTAAATTACACATCTGTCTTTGGAAAGAAAAACCAGCAAGTTATTTAGCCAAACCGGACTTTAGCGTAACGCTCAAATTTCAATAAGAGATTTATCAATGAAAATCCTACTGTCAGTAGACGATTCGCCACACTCTCAATTTGCTTGTGACTCAGTTTTACAAAGACCTTGGCCTGAGGGTACTCAGTTTCTTGTTTTTACCGTAGTTGAGCCTTATCATCCCGACTATGCCGGCTGGGATCCAAGCGCCATTTCGGAGGCTTACACTTTCGAAAAAAAATTGAATTCGGCAGCCGAAAAATTGGCAACCAAAATAGCGAACAAACTAAGTAGTAAATTCGGAAAAGAGCGTGTTTCTTACGAAGTAAAAGAAGGACGCGTCAAAGAAGCAATCGTCGAAAAAGCTGCCAGCTGGCAAGCCGATTTTATTGTTTTAGGCTCTCACGGGCGAAGCGGGTTTCAAAGATTTCTGCTGGGCAGTGTTTCTCAAGCAGTCGTCGCCCATGCGCCATGTTCGGTTGAGATTATCAAAGAAACAAGCTATTGATCGTCGGCTTTTTTGTCTGGATCAAAAAAGATAGCTTTAGCGCCAATCCCAAGCGAAGCTACGACCCAAATACCCATGAGCGAAATAAGCCAATACCATTGACCAACTGTCTCTGCCATATAACCTCGACCTCTACTACTCGAAATCTATTATAACTTAAGCTCTTTAATCGTTTTCAGCACTGGTCGGCTGGCCAGACGGAGCCAAGCACCGCTCAACCAAATGTTGACGTATATCAGCAAAAGAATAACCCAAGGACCAATAAAGGGCAGAAAGCATTCCTCTGACTGAGTGACTGTCCACAGAGGCGGTTTGTAAGGCTCTGATGTCCAGCTGATCCATCGCCTTAATCTGCTCCGTGCGGCGATCTCCTTCCAGACCAAGCAGCTCAACCACTTTAGCTTTTATTTCGCTGTCGCTTCTCATGTCACACCCTTAGTATCCGGATCAATCTAATAGTAACTGTAATCTGTAATTTACCCGAAGCGGAAGCTATGCAACCTTCATTCAACGGGATGTCATATGCTTATATTCATCTGAGGCTCAGGCGAAAATACCGAAAAGCCAGATTTAGCAAGCCTTTTCAGCTTCTTAACAAGCCTCTCGAGAAAGCGCTGCCAAGACCTTCCTTGTGATATAAAAGTCAAACTTGAATTCTAAAGGGGATTGCCGGAATGAAGATCGCCAAAGCAGCTTTGCCTTTGTTGGCTATATTGTCTGTCACATCTAATGCGGCCGTACTTGCCGGTCCCTCGTCAGCGCTAGATCCTTACGCTTACATTCCAGCTCCGACCAAAGAAGAGCGCGAACTGGCTATAGCCAAGAAATTGAAAAAGGTCAAAGCACCGAAAGCTGCTAAAACAGTAGCGCTTGCTCCGGAAAAGACCGAGAAAGCCAAAGTCGAAGAAACTAAAGTTGCCGAAACCAAAGAAAGCTCCGGCGGGCTTCTTAAAGCACCGAAAGCCGTAGGCTCAACCATCGCCAGCAGCGGCGCTTTGTTCAGCAAAGGAGCCAAGTCAATAGGGCACGGCTTCGCTTCAGCCGGCGGAAAAGTCAAAGACGGCAGCGGCAAAATTGTTGAAGGCACACAAGTTGCCGGCGGCAAAATGCTTGCTTTGCCTAAAGCAATGGGTCAAGGCATGGTTAAAACAGCTTCTAAAGTCGGCAGCTCAAGCAGCGGCGCCGCTAAGAAATTGGCAGCAGCACCGGGTGCTATCGGTCATGGCTTAGGCAAACTGAATCCTTTCCATAAAGAAGATAGCAGCGAAGGTCAAATCGCCAGCCAAAAGACCGAACCTAAAGCCGCCGAAGGCAGCTTGCAGGCATCGGACAGCAAACAAGCTGAAGATGCACCGCAAGCCACCGCCGCCACTGCTGATGCCGTACCGCAATAAGCGGACGGCACTACCTTCTTAAGCCAAACGTAAACGTTCGGATTCGACGATTTGAGCTGCTCTAGCAGCGCTTCGCGGAAATTCGCGTCCGCGCATGATCAGCTCTTTGTGATAACTCTCCGGTTTGAATTCATCAGTAAAATATTTCACTGCAGCATCAACGTCGAACTCTCGACAGGAGAATATATCTAGAGTGACGAAGCCTTTATCGGGAAACGTATGAATTGAGATGTGCGATTCGGCAATCAGCACAACTCCGCTCACGCCCCAATCATCCGGTACCGTACCAGTATATTTGAATACATACGGCGGCATGATCTTCGTCATATCCAGCTTGTCCGGATAAGCATCCAGGACGTCGCTAACTCTTGTAAGGCTGCCTAAAGCTTCTTTAGAACAACCGTAAGCTTCGAGAATAAGATGTGGTCCAAACATTGTTCCTTTCCCCCTATGTGATATGGAACGGGCAATTACGAAGGGGTACACGAAACGCTTACCTATATGTACCAGACGAGTCATACTTTCTGGAAGTTGGGCGTTGTTGTGTTTCCGATTTCCTCCTAAGGATGGATTAGAAGTAGTGACGTATTTTACGTCCTACAAATTCTTTATGACTCCTTTTGTCCTTTTTTGTTTCAGACAAATTGTTTAAACTGCCACCGGCGTAATCAGAACTTTAGCGACATTGCTAAAGTTGCGCTCGATATCTCGCTTCAGCTCCTCGCTCACGGTCACCCAAAACTGGCAACCAACTAAGATCGCCTGGCTACGCTTGCCTTGAGGGAAATGGAGCAACACCGGATCGTCGCCTTTGTGAGTCGACAAAATAGACTTTAGACGATGCAAATCGGTAAAACTTTGTTCGCCGGCAAAAAAGATATTGATCAAATTGGCATCGGCAATCCGGCGAACCGAGTTAATCGAAATCGAAGTATCTTCATCACCTTTTCGGATCTTGCCTTTTACCAAAAGCAAAGATTGCGGGATCAAGATACTTGTATCTAGTTTTTCCAGGATGTCGCCAAATGCCACTGTTTCAATTTTGCCTGCCAGATCCTCCATTGTGATGATCGCCAGAAGCTTGTTTTGTTTAGTCAGTTTTTTCTGCACAGAGGTGGCCAAGCCACCGATAATTACCGAAGAACCATCCGGACTCTCTCTTACTTCACGAATTGAATGAGTAGTTAACCAACGCAAACGATTGACTACACGCTTGAGCGGATGACTGGTTACATAGAAGCCGAGATATTCGTGCTCCATATGTTGCATCTCTGTTTCGGTAAATTCGCTACCGTCACCTTTAAGTTGTTGAATAGTTTCAAGAGCGGTACCGCCACCCATACTGAAAAGGCTTATTTGCCCGGCTGCTTGTTGCCCCTGCCGTCTGCTTGCTGAATCGACAAGTGCATCCAGGTTTTCTAAAGCTTGCTTTCGACTGACGTTTAGATTTAAACAAGCTCCGCATTTAATCAGAGCTTCCAGAGCTCGCTTGTTTACAAGACGCAGGTCAATTCGTGCAATCAAATCTTGGATTGACTTGAATTTGCCTTTTTCTTCACGCTTAGCGACAAGCTCGTCGACAGCAGCTTCGCCGCAGTTTCTTACAGCTCCCATCCCGAAACGAATTGCATTACCGTCAGCAGTAAAATCGCGCCCGGAAACGTTAACGTCGGGAGGCAAAATATCTATGCCCATAGACTGACATTCAGCGATATAACTTTGCACTTTATCTTGATCGCCGCTAACACTAGTCAAAAGCGCCGTCATGTATTCAACCGGATAATGCGTCTTTAGATAAGCTGTTTGATAAGTCAGAAAGGCGTAAGCTTGACTGTGAGATTTGTTGAAACAGTATTCGGCGAACTGCACCATCATGTCAAAAAGTGTGTTAGCAACGCTTTCTTTGACACTGTTGTTGATGCAGCCGCTGACAAATATTTCACGCTGCTTTTCCATCTCTTCGGGTTTTTTCTTACCCATAGCCCGGCGCAGCAAATCGGCTTGTCCCAAGCTGTAGCCACCAAGTCGCTGCGCTATTTGCATAACTTGCTCTTGATAGACTATCTGCCCGTACGTATCTTTAAGTATCGGCTCCAGATGCGGAGTTAAATACGTAATTTGGGTTTTACCGTTTTTACAATCGATGAACTTATCGATCATTCCGGTGTCCAAAGGACCTGGTCGATAAAGAGCAATCAGAGCGGAGATATCCTCCATACTGGTCGGCTTCATGTCTCGCGCCACTTGCCGCATACCAGCTGATGTTTCAAGCTGGAAGATCCCGGCTAAATCACCGTTGCTGATCGTTTGGAAAGTTGCTTCGTCATCCAAAGGTATTTTCAAAGGATCGATCAATATGCCACGGGTTTGATCAATTATTTTGATTGCCCGGTCGATCATGGTTAGATTTCTCAAGCCCAAGAAATCCATTTTGACCAAGCCGACATAGGCCAGATCTTCCATGTAGTACTGGCTTATGATTGTACCGTCGTTGTTTCTTTGCAAAGGCACAAGATCTTGCATCGGCACGTCGGAGATGACGACGCCGGCAGCGTGCATACCGAAAGTTCTGTTTACACCTTCAAGCTTGAGAGCCAGATTAATTACTTGTCGAGCTTCGTCATCAACCGAATACACCTTTTTGAATTCAGGATGGTCCTTGACCATCTCTTCTAGCGGTGTCGGCTTGCCCCGAACAACTGGCACCATCTTCGCCAATTTATTTGATTCGGACAAAGGATACTGCAGAACACGCGAAACATCTTTAATTACCGCTTTGCTGGTCATGCGGTTGAAAGTAATGATCTGAGCAACTTTATCTTCGCCATATTTTTGCGATACATATTTGATTACCGCATCACGACGTTCAATACAAAAATCTGTATCGATATCCGGCATGGATTTACGTTCCGGATTCAAGAAACGTTCGAACAGTAGATTGTATTTAATCGGATCGATATCGGTAATTCCTAAAGCATAAGCAACCAGGCTGCCCGCAGCCGATCCTCGCCCTGGTCCTACCGGAATACCGTTTTTCTTGGCATAGTTGATGAAATCTTGAACAATCAAAAAGTAGGAGGAGAAGTTCATGTCGATAATGACTTTCAGCTCAGTTCTTGCTCTTTGTTCGATTTCAGGAGTAAGAATGCCATAGCGTTCTTTGATACCTTCAAATACTAGAAAGTCGAGGAAAGTATGATCCGTATGCCCGGTCGGAACTTCAAAAAGCGGCAAACGCGGGTCGCCGCCCAATTTGATCGCTTCAACTTTCTCGGCAATCTCCAAAGTATTTTTGATTGAATCTTCAATGAAATTCTCATCGAGGTGATCGCGAAACAGAAAGAACATTTCGTCGCCGTTCTTCACATATTCATGACCGGTGAACTTCATGCGATTGCAATCGGTGACCTGCTTGCCCATGGATATGCACAAAAGCGCATCGTGAGCGATTGAATCGTCGGCACAGGTAAAGTGACTGTCGTTTGTGGCGATAAGCTTGATTGAAAGTTCTTTCGCTAACTTGACCAGAGGTACGTTTACTTTGCGATCTTCCCACTGCCCGTGATCTTGAATTTCAATGTAATAATTTTCGCCGAAAGTTTCTTTGTACCAAGAAGCAATCTCTTTGGCTTTATCGTAATCATCTTTAAGAAGACTTTGGCAAAGCTCGGCGCCAAGACACCCGGAAAGTACTACAAGCCCTTCTTTGTGCTCAGCTAAAAGCTCGTGATTCATACGCGGCTTGTAGTAATAACCTTCAAGATGGGCCCGCGAACAGAGCTTGGCTAAATTTTGATAGCCTTGCTGGTTGTAAGCCAAAAGAGTCAAATGATAGATTGGCCGTTTCGTACCGCGATCGGTAATATCACCATCTATAACATAGCCTTCCATCCCGAGAATAGGCTTGACTCCGCCCAGCTCTTTACAGACTTTGCTTAGTTCAATTGCACCATACATGACACCATGATCTGTCATGGCTACAGCCGGCATGTTATCCGCTTTAGCCTTTTTGACCAGATCTTTAATTACGGTAGCGCCATCAAGCAAACTGTATTCAGTATGCAAATGCAGCGGCACATATGGACGCGGACTCATGGCGACTCCTATATCCACCGCATATGCGCGGTGGAAGACAACCTAATTTTATCGCTTGCCGGGTCTTGCCTGCTATTAATACGTCCGCAATGAGCAATAAGTTCAATTCACTTGTCACTAAAACTCTGCATCAAGTCTGCAAAAGACCGCCAAATCTCGCAATTCACAAAAATTCCACGGAGCTAAATTAACATAGGCTAACATTTACCAGCATTTACGGTGAGCTTATGGCCGGACCGACCGATACAGTTACGGATAAAACTGAGCCTAGTAAAGACAACAAGTCGCAAATTGACGACTCCAGACTAGCTCCATATCGCACTGCCGATACTTCTACGCAACAACCAGCTAAAGATAAGGCGCAACTGCCTGAATCGGGACAGGTAGAAATTCCAGCCTTGGCAGACGACAAAAAACCGGCAGCAGCAGCAGCAGAAGGTCCCTATCCGACTGTGTCTGCATATATGCAAAGAAAGAGTTCACAGGCACCGTTAAAAGCTGGCGAAATTCCGAAATCCGACTGGGTAGCCCCGCAACCACAGCCTTCTTTGGATTTTCGCCCAATTCAAAAAGTGAAAATTTATGATGAAAGTGAAAGCAACGAAGCAAAAGCCGAAGCTCGGCGCACTGGCAAAATGATAGTTGCTTTTGTCGGCGCTCCTTGGTGTGATGGTTGTCGAGAAATGAAAGAAAACGTCGTACCTCACATAGAAGGTGATATGTTCGGTGGACAGGCTGTTTTTATTAACGTCAACACCGATAAGGGCGGCGGCCAGTTCAAAAATCCGAACCGCCGAACAATTCCTCAAGTCAATATTTTTGAGGTCAACCAAGACAACTCTCTGCGCCGAGTTGGAGCAGCCGGCAGCATGGATCTGGAAGACACAGCCAGCTTCCTGAAAAAGCATGGGATTAAACAAAGCAATAACTATAACGATAACGACGACGATGATGACGACCGTCGCCGTCGGAGACGCAATAAATAAAAAGGACAACCCCTCAGTGGATCGTCCTTTTTAGATAATTTTGAAATTGCTTTAAGAAAGCGATTCGACTGCAGCAGACAAGCGCGTACGACGCGTACGGCGAACTGTAATTGCTGAGTGAGGCTCTTTGCTCGGAGCAGCTAACGCTTCGGCTTCCAGAGCTTTCAGGGCTTCTTCGCGCTCAACATGAGCGATTGCTTGCCTAAACCACATTTGCAAGCAGCGTTTTTCGTCGTTCGTCAGTGCCAAATCTTCCATTACTTTTCTCCTGTTCCAACGCTGAGAGAGGCTTTGCCTTGTTGCCCGATTGCATCATTTGTCAGCTAATCCAGTATTTGCTCAAAGCTACGCGAAGTAAAGACCTTGACATCTAGCCTGAATATTAGGAATCGCTCACCAGAAGCGCCTCTAGAACTACAGCACTCTCTTAAAACAAGATCCGCTGCCAATGAACAACTGAATTTTCAAAGACAAGTGATAACTAATAAATGAAGGGAAATAAACACCAGGTTCTTTTTCGATATTCCAGGTAGGAATCGCCCATCTGGCTAATCCGGAAAGATTCAAGATCGGCGGCTTCCCATTTGCCAGCGACAAAAAATCCCGGCAAGGCGAAAAGGGGCAACCAACTACCTAACCCTAAGGTCAATCCCATAAGCATGAGCAGTGCGGCAAAATAGTCAGGGAAACGCAGCCAACGCCATGGTCCTGCCGGCAAAACAGTTACTCGCGACCAAATAGATAGAACCAGCGAAATAACCATAAGGGCCAAGCCTGAGTCACGGAGCCATTCCAGATGAATCGCCGCGGCATTCAGCTTAAAGCTTAGCTCGGCACAAGCCACATAAAAGAAGAAGGCCACAGGCAAAATAATGCGCAGCACGCGCAAACGAAACGGATTGCCGCCACGGATGTAGCCGTCTAAAAAGCAGATTGCTAAAACAGCATATTCATATGTACTTAAAAGTAAAGTACTGAATTCGCCATGCAAATAAACTTCTTTGCGAATGAAGATCATAGCGGCAAGAACCAGCACGAACTCGAAAAAACCACCACGCAAAGCTTTAGGCATAAATCAGCGTTCCGCCGTCATACCTAGGGTTTTTAAGCTATGACGAACTAGAGACTCCACATCATCAACAACTTCACTTTCAGAAAGTTTGCGAAAAGCGTGACTGATTTCAGTGAGAGTGTAACCAAGTCCTTCCAGAATCGAACGCGCTTCGTCATGGACAGAAGATTGCGGAGAAGCGGACATAACAGCGGCTCCACGACGCAGTTGCCAATCTTCCATTTTTGCTTTTAATTCAAGAATGATTCTTTGGGCAACTTTCGGTCCTACTCCCGGTGCTTGCGATAAAGTTTTTTGATCATCGGCAGCAACTGCCTCGGCAATTCTTTGCGGGCTCAAAGTGCCAACAAGTGACAAAGCCATTTTCGGTCCAACCCCTGTTACCGACTGCAAAAGCGAAAAAATTTCTTTTTCAGCAGGACTGGTAAAGCCAAAAAGAGTCCAGTCATTTTCACGGATTGATAGCGAAGTTTGCATCGTTACTTCTTCACCGACGATGCCAGCTTGAGCTGAAGTCGTACGCGCCACCAAAAGTTCAAAGCCAACACCGCCGACATCAACAACCAGCTTGTCGGCTGGACCACCGCTTATCTCGCGTGATTTAAGTATTCCTTTTATAAAAGCAATAACCAATGGCGGACCCTCGATTAATCGATGGTCCGCCATTAAGGTGCATTTTTTAAATCGGGGCGAGAGGATTTGAACCTCCGGCCTTCCGCACCCGAAACGGACACGCTACCAAGCTGCGCTACGCCCC
>JAIEOQ010000001.1 GCA_019750335.1 Candidatus Obscuribacterales bacterium | reverse complement strand
CCGGTCGAGACCGTCAAACCTGCTTCTCCGGCCGCTACAACTAAACCGGTCGAGACCGTCAAACCTGCTTCTCCGGCCGCTACAACTAAACCGGTCGAGACCGTCAAACCTGCTTCTCCGGCTAAAACGGCTCCCGCCGATGCTCCGTCCGCACCAGCTAAGCCCGTAGAGAATGTTAAACCGGCAGCCCCAAGCAAACCAGCAACCGTCGAAGCGCCGGTTGCACCGACTAAGCCAATCGAAACTGTTAGACCGGCTTCTCCAGCCACCCCTAGACCAAAGATTAATGACGTTCTCCCTGACAATAAACCGCCGGTTATTAAACCAACCGAGCCAGTCACGGTGCTCAATGTTGTACCGGAGAACAAGCCGACTGTCGTTAAACCCGAGCCGGTAAGACCGACGGTTCCTGACGTTGCGCCGACAGTTCCAAAATCACCTGACGTAGTAATACGTCCGGTTTCACCGAATGTGCGCCCAGAAACGCCGCCAGTTATTAATGACACGCCACGCGTTCCTGCGTCTCCGACAGTACGCCCAGCGGACACAATTCGCACGCCAGATGTGACACCGATCCCAGCACCAGCGCCAACCGCACCTGATGTAGTTACGCTAAAACCAGCAACTCAACCTAAGCCCGCAGATCTTTCACCAGCCTGGGTAGTAGCACCGGCTGTAATACCATTTGTAATGCCAGTTTCACCGAAAACAGATACAACTCAGCCTGCACAAAATCCGAAACTGCAAACTCATGTAGAGCTGTTTAATTTAAATCCGAAAACCGAAACATACAATTTATTGGTTAACACCATTCGTGCTTGGCAAACAGACGAAATCAAAGGTTTGCCACCAGCCGAATTTAAATTGTTATCCAGCAAAATTGAAAACGCACTGGAAGTAGCACGCCAAACCATTTTGGGCAAGGCAGTCCAAGATGTTCGTTCAGTTTTGGAAAGCTTATCCAACAACTTACACAATCAAATCGCAGCAACCAAATTTAAGACTGCAGACGAAACTCAAACAGCTGTTTTGCATGCAAATAATATCGTCGAGAATAGCACACGTTTAAGCCAGGCAGGCACAGGCGTTTGGACCGATGCCTTTGAAACGATCAGAACAAATGCTAAAGAGCTGCAAGCATTGCTTGCAGAAACAAAAGGTGCTCAATCGCACATTGAGAATGCAGTAAGACAGCTAGAATCAGCTTTAAAAAATCTAGTCAGCGCCAATACTTTAATCGCATCGAATCCAGCTGCGACTGTGCATCAAGAGGTTGCATCACAAAGTATCTCTCTACAAGCCATAGGCCGCTCACCTGAGTTTGCATTGATCAAACCATTCATAAGCGCTACTCGCAAACAAAACGAGGAGAAAGGACTGGATTTAGATTTTCCTTTCTATGCTCGCGCAGCGGCAGCACAAGTAGAAGATGCCCGCCCAGCAGCCATAGTTCAACGTCCAATCAGTTTCAATATCGCAATTACCGAACAATCAAAAACATCACATTTGTCTTTTGATTGGCGAAAGACACGAATGCCGATCGAACCGGTAAGCGCGCAACAAGAGATTGCCATCAGCGCTCCGCTTTTAGCTAGCACTCGCGCTACCCGATCAAGCTATCACGGCAGTTCTACAACAAGCCCTTCAATAGATACATACGCACAAGCTTTGATCGCAAAGAATTACGCTTTTGTCGTTGCACCGTTAACACAAGTAAGCGCGGTGCCGGCTCAACCACAAGCAGCAGAGGCATCCGAGCAACGAAATCCGGACGGCATGAGCCAACAAAACACAACAGCAAGTTATGCAAACAGCGGAGCAGCCAATCAAGCGGATCCGGATCAGCAGAACACCGTGCTGGCTGCAGCTCAGACTACAAGCTCAGCAAACGACGAGGATAGCATCGGAATTTCGACAATGCTGGACGATTTAGATTCTAATAGCCACCATGTATGATGCCGGACTCAGATTCATACCAAGAGCCAAAATCATCGTCATTACAATCAAATAAATGCTGCGGCTCCTCAATAATTCCCGCATCATGGGGATAAACAAGTCCCGGGTCCGCCGGCGTTGTAGACGCTTCTTCGCCATCTTCCAGGAAGAAATCTTCATAATCCTCACCGCCCGCTTCAAAAGTCTTACCAAACTCCATCGCCTGAGCAGACAACAATCCCGGCGCGGTAAAGATCAGTTGTGTCGGCGACTTGGAAGGAGTTCGTTTTTTTGTTTGCCTGAGCAATTCTGCTCTAACATTTTCCTGAAAAGCAATTTCAAGCTCACGCCCAATCTGTTTATAGTCCGGTTCATGCTCACCGACAAACTGCCAAAATCTTTTATTATGGCTGGCTTCCTTGACATGAGAAAGTTCATGAATGACCAGATATCTTCTTCCTCTTTCAGGGACATTTTCAATAGCGTAACGAGAGAAAGTGATGATTCGAGTTTGCAAATTGATTTGAGCCAAACGTGAATATTTTGCTGAGCCAATCCGCACTCCAGCAATAGGCACTCTCAAGGTGGCATCGTTTATACGACGAACATATCCGGCCATAAAAGCCTGATAGACTTCGTTAGGAGTATAGGACTCTTGTCCGCCCCCGCCATCTGTGCCATTTTTTCTTATGTCGCTACGTTTTGGCATTAAGTCGCATCAAAATAACAATCAAGTGTAGGATATAGCTTTTGCAACAAGCTCACAAGCCACCATTTACGATGCCGAGGAAAAAGTGAAAAATCTAACTTTAATTACCGGCGGAGTCCGTTCCGGAAAGTCCGTTTTAGCTGAAAAGCTCGCTCTGGAAAATAAGCAAAAAGTATATTACTTGGCCACCATGCCAATAATTGCTGGCGACAAAGAACAGGAAGAACGGATTCGTCGACATCAAAATCGTCGCCCAACCAACTGGGAAACGATTGAATGTCACTCGGCTATTAGTAAAAAAGTTATGGACTTGCCCCAAGGTCCGGCTTGCGTGTTGCTCGATTGCTTATCACTTTTTGTTACCAATATTTTGCTTGAAGATGAGGCCCGATCGGGCAATCCTTACGAAAAAGAACAAGCGATTGTAAAAGCAACGGAAGATTTGCTTGCCGCAATAAAAACAAGAACGGATCTTTTTTTCGTTGTTGTCACCAATGAGGTTGGCTGGGGAGTGGTTCCAGAAACCAGCTTAGGCAGAGCCTTCCGCGACTTTCTTGGTCAAACGAATCAAATATTCGCTCAAGCGGCAGAAAAAGTTATTTTATGCTGTTCAGGCTTGTCTATTAATTTGAAATCCTGATTTGCGCACTAATGCGGCCAGGGCCAATTAGAAAGAATAAGCTCCATCACCGGATCTTTAGCAACGGTCATGGTTGAGCCAGCTCCGCTTTTAATCAGTTTTTCCAAGAGTAAATGTCTGGTTTTCTCGCTTGAATTAAACCAAATAATTTTGAATTTCGCCCAGGCTAAGTCAAAGCTAGCCATCGCTTGGCGATCAGCCGCTGTCGGAGCAGCTTTGAATTTTTCAGTAATCACACGAGCAAACAATGCTCGATTATCATTAGCATCGATAGTTTTACCGTCATGCTGCTGTTCATAAATAAAACAAGCCATATCGGCATAGGCATTAACCGCCGCTTCAGTCATCGGTGGCTCACCGGCAACGGCGATTCGTTCCACACCCAACAAATCGGTAATCAGCTCGGAATCAGAAGTATAATCACTGCCATCAACCGTTATTTTTTCGCAGTTTTGTCCCTGCCGAATGCGCAACAACGCTCGAAATAAATCGGCATATTGAAACTCCAACTCCGCTTTATCTCGTAACTTGAAAATAAATTGCGGCCAAAACTTCAAAACTGAAAGCACCTCTTCAGTTTTTGCTCCACCTTGCTTAGCTTTACCGAGCATGTAAGCCTCAATCCCTTTTTGCTGAGAGAAAGAGAGCTGAGTTTTGCAAGCACCTTGGCAAAGTTGCAACCAACAAACAGCAGCCTGCTTATTTTTATCGACATAACTTTCAGTGGTAGCCGCCGCTTTTTCTTTTGCCGGCACTGTCGCAGCTGCCGATGGAGCCACTGGCTTAGGCGGCAACGTCGTTTTAGTTTCAGGCTTTGGTTTTACGGTGGGCTTGGCTGGCGGAGCGGAACGAACAAAACCGCTCGGTGATACAGACTGCTTCGGTTTAGGCGCACGCATCTCGGTTAGCGGCGGCGCAGTTTCGGCTTCTTCATAGCCCCAATCAGCAGCCCAAGCAGGCAGACAGAATATTGAATATACGCCAAACAAAAAATACAGATGTTTCATTTTTGCACCAGAGAATTGAGCCAAGAAGCTAAAGTTTCCGCTAGCTTAGCTTGACTGCCAAACATTTGAGTTCCATGTCCCGAATTATTGAACGATTGAAAACGAATTCTTTTTGTGTTTATAGCCGCCAACTGACGCGACGACGAATAAGCATAAGCATCTTCACTAGAAGCCACAATTAAAACAGGTCCTTTAAATTGCGCGACTGCATCTTCCGGACACAATCCATGATAATCAAGCCCAGGCGACAGCAGAATAATTGCTTTTACAACAGGACTATTCGCTGCCGTTATTGCTGCAGTATTAGCTCCAATTGAAGCGCCAACAATATAAATAGGTTGTCCGCTTGTCCAAATTGTTTTTGGCAGAGATTTCAAAAGCAATTCCATATCTGCCGGCAGTTTATGCCAATCAGAATCTTTAAAGTTGCGAAAATCAACTCGCCCCTTTTTACTCTCAATAGAAGCGCCATGACCACGAAAGTCCACAGAAAGCACCGAAAGCCGACAATCAAGCAGGGGCTTGACAAGCGGAGCGTAGTCGGAGCTTGTTCGTCCTAGCATTGGCAAAAGCAGAACCAGTCCCTTTGCAGCCTTGGCTTTATAAAAGGTTGTTGATTCTTTAATGCCGTCAGCAGTCTGAAAGTTATAGTTTTGCGAGCGTGCCGGTTCGACAACGCTGAGGTTGATCAGGCTGACGGATATAGTTATTGACAATAATTCACTGAAACGCAAACTGGCTACCTTGAAAGCAGTGCACTGCCAATAAGCCTCTTTAACTCTGTTTATCATACGACAGAAGCCTGCAAAAACTTGCCAAGAATATGCTAATATCAAGCCAGGCGCCCGATTTATACGAATTGAACCATGGCAAAATTAAACATCGTTACATACCCGTCCGAAGACTTAAAACAAAAAACCAAAAAGATAAGTCGTTTTGACTCGTCAACTCGCAAGTTGGCGCAAGATATGCTGGACACAATGTACGATCATAACGGCGTTGGTCTAGCTGCTCCGCAAGTCGGCATCCTGAAACGAATGATGATTATTGACGTTTCAGGCGAAGATGAACCGCGCAAACCAATCGTTTTTATTAACCCGGAAATTATTGAAACTTCCGGTGAGATGATTGGAGTTGAAGGTTGCCTGAGCTTTCCTGGTGTGTTTTTTGAAGTGCGCCGACACTCCAAAGTAGTCGTCAAATTTCAAAATCTTTCCGGTAAAGAGCAAAAGCTCGTTGCTCAAGATAATTTGCTGTGCCGCGCCATTCAACACGAAATGGATCATCTCGAAGGCGAACTTTTCATCGACAAAGCCGTTTCTAAGCTTGCTGCGGATCTGGAGCTTTCCAAACACGGATTTAATGGCGAAGCCGTAGAGTTACAACCATCAGGGGACACGCTCTCCATTCCGGCAACAAAGAGCGAGCGCCAGCTTGTCGGTTAAGCTCGGCTAGCTTGCAGGGAGTGTTACTGTGGTTTTCAGTCTTAGGGAGTCCTTCAGGGGCTTGATCCATTTGCAGCTGAAAGCACGCCGGCAAATCTTCAATTTGCCAGCAACAACCTTTTTGCAACGTTATGAAAAGAATGGTATTCAGACAACGCAAGCCCTGGATTTAAACGGCTTGCCGGCTGTTTGTGACGTTTGCGGATATAGTCTCATAAAAATAACTATGGAAAATCAGTGGCAGCTGGAGATGTGTTCAGCATTACCGCCAATCAATCTAGCTAAAACTGAGTTCAAAAACTGGTCTCATAAACTAGTCGCAACAAAATTGCCAAAATCCCCGGTATAGCCCTATACTTCGAAAGCAATGAGTAATACATCAGAGCCAACTTCAATCAAGCCAGCTGAACGTTCTGCTAAATCAAAAGCAGCCAATTCAGTTTTGCTGAAGATTATTTCTTTCGGCTATAAAGAAGGTCCGGCTCCGGCCGCAAACGCTCTCTTTGACATGCGTTTTCTCAAGAATCCTTATTGGGTTGAAGAATTACGACCGCTCACTGGAATGGATAAGCCAGTTCAAGATTATGTTATGAACCAACCGGCTGCCAGCCAGTTTGTCAGCTCTCTTCAGGATATGCTGGAAAAATTGATCCCGCAGTTGATTGATTCAGAAGTCGACGAATTCAGCATTGCTTTCGGCTGCACTGGCGGTCAGCATCGATCAGCAACCATCGCTGAATTGCTGGCGAAACATTTGCGTACAGCAGGTACTCAGGTTCAAGTAGAAGTCGCTCATCGTGAATTGGATAAGCGCCCCGTGTCGAAAAACGCCGACGGAGGCAATTCGCAATGAAAGATTCCTGGCAATATCGTTTGCGCGTACTAATTTTACCCGGAATAAAACGCTGGATACTGTTCATTCTTGTCGGCATTATCACTATCGTTTTAGGTGTTTTGCTAATTCTTGAGGAACATCCGGTACGTTTAACACTCAACTTTATCAATGCCATTTTGTCCGATACAACTAAAGTTTTACCCCATAAAATAAGCGGCATTATCGCCATGTCTTTGGGAGCGATAGTGACAACTTTGGCTGTCGTAAGACTGGCTATCTCAATACTTGGAGCTTATCTGCCTGAAGACAGAGAATCCATTCCCGATAGGCTTTACCGTCGCAGACATTTAGCTCGTGGTCCGCGAATCGTGGTAATCGGCGGCGGTACCGGACTCTCCAATCTTTTGAGCGGTTTAAAAGGATTTACCAACAACATCACCGCTATCGTAACAGTCGGCGATGACGGTGGTAGCTCCGGACGCCTACGCCAGGAGCTGGGAGTGCTCCCCCCCGGTGATATCAGAAACTGCATTACCGCTCTTGCCGATGAGGAGAAATTGGTAACCGAGCTATTTCGTTATCGGTTTAAGCAGGGCAACGGTCTTGAAGGACACAGCTTCGGCAATCTTTTTCTCAGCGCCGTATGCGGTATCACTGGCGGTGACATGCTGGAAGCGGCTCGAGTTGCCAGCCGTGTCTTGAATAGCTGCGGGCAAGTACTGCCTTCCACTTTATCCAACGTCGCACTTGTAGCCGAGCTGGAAAACGGTGATATGATTCGCGGCGAATCACACATACCGGAAGCGCAATCACGAATTTCGACTCTGCGTTGCGAACCGCAAGCACCGAAAGCGACGCCACAAGCGCTCGAAGCAATTAAGCAAGCTGACTTCTTGATTCTCGGTCCAGGCAGCCTATATACATCCATTATTCCGAACTTGCTAGTCGATGGAATCCCTGAAGCGATCCGCCAATCGAAAGCACCGAAAATTTATGTTTGCAACGTTATGACGCAAAAAGGCGAAACAACCGGATTTACGGTTGCCGATCATGTACAAGCACTGCTCTCCCACGCCGGCTATGAAGGCGGCTCACAAGCTTCTACACCTGGGCGCTTTATCGATCGAGTTCTGGTTAATAGCCTTGACGTTGAAGAACGAGAAGAACTTGCTGCTTTAGGTGTGCAAGCAGTGAAATATGACTCAAACCAGCTCAGACAGCTAGGCGTACGCCCGATGCTACGCTCTGTAGGTAGCAAAGAATTTTGCGGGCACCACGATCCGGCAAAGTTAGCTTCCGCCCTAATTCTTTGGTATTTCCGCCTGCGGGGTAAACGTTTTTGGTTTAAGCGCAAAACCACTAACAACAAATCCTCAGTAGCCGCCAGTCTTTAATTCATCAACCCTGAGCAGAAAGTGAATAGACAATTGAACGAAACAAATAAGTCAGAGACCATAGGACAAGCACTGGGACGTATCGCCAGCGGCGTATACATAGTAACAATCAAAGAAAACAACGAAGATCAAGGGCTCCTCGCCACTTGGATCTGTCAAGGCGCATTCACTCCGCCAACAATTGTGTTGGCCGTCAACAAAGAGCGCCCAATCTTGCCTCTGCTTCAACCAGGCAAAACTTTTAGCGTAAACGTCATTTCCAAGAAAAACATGGATATATTCAAAGCTTTTGCCAAACCGGCGCAATTCGCCAGCGAACGTTTTAGCGGGTTAAAACTGCTTGAGCGAAAAGAGTCCGATGCCGTTGTTTTTTCGGAAGCTGTAGCTTATTTGGATTGCAAAGTTTCAAATAGTATGGACGCAGGCGACCACACAATTATCGGCGCCGAAGTTACAGGCGGTGCTTTGCTTAATGGCGAAGACGAACCGATGATCCACTTAAGAAAAAGCGGCTTTCAATACTAGTCGTCACGGCCAGCACTGAATAGTGCAGTTTAATACACAAATGTTTTTTTGGATTTTTTGTCCAGAAATTTTGGGCTGCGTATATAGACTGACACACGGAAGAACACTGCAATAAATTCAGGAGCCCTACAATGGACAACCAAATCGAAACAGTAAACAAATCGGCAAATAGCGACAAAAGCAGCGTGATTGCAGATTTTGCCGCATCCTTAATACCTGCTATTTCGATAGCCAAAAGCATTGTAGAGAATAAAGACACGGTAGCCCACGCCGCAGAAGCTGTCGCAGCCGGGGCCATATCCGCCAGTGCCGCTGGCGCAGCCGGAAAGGTGATTAACGAAGGTGTAAAAGGAGTGGCCGAAGGCGCCCAGAAAGCTATTCAGAACCCAGAGAAAGCATTACTGCCGGCACTGGAAGTGGTTTCCGGCACTGTAGTCGGTGGAGCTGTTGGCGGCGGTGTCGTGTTTGGTAAATGGGCCGGTGAACAAGTAATCAATAATTTGCCTCAAATCAAAAATACAATCAAAGACGGCTATAAACATATCGGAAACGGCATTGACGCGATGTTCGTTCCAAAAATTGAAAAATAGCTACAAACAAGCATTCGCAAGGTGATACTGCTTACGGTATCACCTTATGGCGCGTAAACTTTTTCTTTATACAGTTTTTCCAGATGAGCACAAGCGTCTTCATAACCCTGCTTGATTAACGCTCTGGATCTTTCCGGATCTATCTCAAGTAAATTCAAATCTACCGGCTTGCTCGGTTGAATAACTTCGATCCTTACCGGTCGCATACCTTTTGCTTCCTCGGCTCCTTCGGCAATTAAGCGCTGATGCAATTGGGCTAATTCAAGCTCTTTTCTGGCAGAAGCATCAAGCACAACATCCAAACAACGGGCTATCAGTTGCCACATGTTGGCCGGGCAAACATTCACAGTTTCAGGATGCAAAAGGACCATAAAGATCTCTTCGGCACCGTAATCAATAGCCGCTCGCAACGGCGTATTCCGCACCAAACCGCCATCTACCCAGAGCCCGTGCCCTTGCAACTGGCGAGGAGGAAAAGCAATCGGCACCGCCGAGGTAGCCATCAAAACATCAACCAATTCAGCGCTTGTCGCCACATCTTCCAAATTGATCAGCCGGGTTTCCAGACTACACAGATCTGTAGAGACAAGCCGCACTTTCATCTCACTCTCTTTGATGCGATGCAGATCAGCTTCTTTACGCAGCAACTCTTCCAGAGGCGATGTATCCAACATCCCAAGCTTGCGACCCATGATCATGCGTCCTAGCTGTTGCGCCGAAGGCAGCTTGAAAATATTCCAAGCCCGCAGATTGCACCAGATCTCTTCCAGGCGCTTGATGTCGCCTTGAGCTAGAAATGTCGCATTAAGAGCGCCAATGGATGTACCAAAGGCGTATTCAAATTTAATACCAGCCTCAAACAAAGCTTTGGCTACGCCGACCTGAAAAGCCCCGCGCCCGCCACCTCCTGGCATCACTAATGAACGACGCTTTTCCGGAATGGAGAGATCTTGCGGCCAGTCTTTGCTCATAGATCGAAACTCAAAACCCTTGGATACCGCGACGTTAATCAGGTCCGTCACAGATCAGTCTAATACAATTTCCTAAATTTGACCTAAGAAATTGTCTGGTCGAGTCTACGATCTTATTTACGTGCTAACTGTTTACTTAAGGCGATCACTTTTTCAGCAACTTCTTTCGGTGTCAAAGCAACTTCAACACCAGCAGCCTTCAAAGCTTTCATTTTCGACTCAGCAGTACCTTTGCCACCGGAGATGATTGCACCGGCATGCCCCATTCTCTTTCCGGGAGGCGCAGTCTGACCGGCGATATAAGCAACGACCGGCTTTTTGATGTTCTGCTTGATGAACTCAGCTGCTTCTTCTTCGGCAGAACCACCAATTTCGCCAATCATGACGATCACTTCGGTGTCCGGATCATTGTTGAAAGCAGTCAAAACTTCAGGATATTCCATGCCTTTGACTGGATCGCCACCGATACCGACACAAGTGGATTGCCCAAGATTGGCATCGCTTAAAGCCAAAGCAATTTCGTAGGTCAAAGTACCGCTCTTGCTGACCATGCCTACCGGTCCTTTTTTGAAGATCGAACCAGGCAAAATGCCAAGCAAAGTCTCTTCCGGAGTAATTACGCCGGGGCAATTCGGACCAACCATTTTTACACCTTTAGCACGGGCATAAGCAACGAGCTTAGATGTATCTTGCGGCGGAATGCCTTCGGTGATTACAACCAACAAGCTCACCCCGGCATCGATTGCTTCGCAACCGGCATCAAGAACCAAGTATGGTGGAACGAATATGACTGACGTTGTAGCGCCGGTTTTATCCACTGCCGCTTTGACTGTATCAAACACTGGAACGTCGGTACCGGGGATTTTTTCGCCGCCGCGTCCAGGAGTAACACCGCCAACAAGCTTGGTGCCGTAAGCCAGCATTCTTTTGCTGTGGGCAGCGCCCATCTTACCGGTAGCGCCTTGAACTAATATTTTTGTGTCCTTATTGACCAGAATCACTTTTAAATCTCCCTGCTGTAAAACTATTTAGCCGCTGCAACTGCTGCTTTTACTGCATCTTCCAGATCCGGATAAAGCTTAGTTCCGGATTCAGCCAGCATTTTTTCAGCAATGTCTTGATTGTTGCCGCGTAAGCGAACAATCATTTTGCGTTGCGGATGACGTTTCATGAATTCGACAAGAGCGATTGCCACTTCGTCGCATGCAGTGATACCGCCTAGAATGTTCAAAAGAATTACTTTAACGTTCGGATTGTCGTGAATGATCTCCAGCCCGGCAAGAGTCTTTTCCGAGTCAGAACCACCACCGGCGTCCAGGAAGTTACCCGGTTGACCGCCAAAGTTTTTTACCATGTCCATAGTCGCCATGGTCATGCCAGCACCGTTGCACATAATGCCGATATTGCCGTCCAGCTCAACCAGGTTTAAGCCTAGCTGCTTGGATTGACGTTCACGCACAGGCAGATCGGTCATATGTTTTTCAGCCCAGCCGGCGAAACGCTTTTGACGGGGAAGCGAATCATCGTTAACCGTCATTTTGCCGTCCAGAGCCAGTACTTCACCGCCACCGGTGATGATCAAAGGATTGATTTCAGCCAAATCCAAATCGAGCTCTTCGAAACATTTGAAAAGCTTGGCTGCAACATCACCGACTTTATTGAGCAAAGCTCCTTCAAGTCCCATGCGTCTAGCCAACTCACGACCCATAAATGGTTGGAACGGATATTGAACGATGGAAGTAATGATATTTTCGTTGGATTCAATCTCAATGCCGCCTTCGGATGCCGCGATAAAGACCGGACAACCGCTGGCACGGTCGAGAGTGACAGCCATATACATTTCACGAGCGATAGAAACTTTTGGTTCAACCAAAATACTTTCGGTTTTTGATCCTTTAATGGTCATTGCCAAAAGCTTCTCAGCTAACGCTTCGCCTTCTTTCAAATCTTTGGCGAATTGAATACCGCCGGCTTTGCCTCTACCGCCAGAAAGCACCTGACATTTAAGAGTAAGCGGATAGCCAAAATGAACTTTTCTTAGCTCAGCCGGTTTTGTCACCCGAACGCTGGGCGGAACTGTAATGCCATATTCAGCAAAAATGCGCTTGGCTTCATATTCGTAAAGATCCACTACATCCCCCTCTGCCATAGGTATAAAGCCTTTGCATTGTAGATGGTCAAAGCCGGATCAGAGCAAATGGTAAGAAAAACTTCCGCTATTGCACTTTGCTTATGGAAAATTTTTCGATAGGTAAACCTGAATTAGCCACATGCCACGCGCATGAGGTAGCCCCGAGTATACTTACAGCACAAACCAAGGGACTACCCTTGACGACCCTAGCGCAATATTTGCGGAGCGAGGCTTATATCTATGCGAATTGGCATTCTTACCGGCGGTGGCGACTGTCCTGGCTTAAACGCCGTGATCAGATCGGTAGTGAGACGCAGCATCAAGGACCATGGCGCTGAAGTGCTGGGATTTCTTGAAGGCTGGCGCGGTCCAATTGAAAATATGATCATGCCTTTAACCCTCAACAACACCGGTGGATTAATTCAACGGGGCGGCACCATATTGAAAACTTCTCGGACGAATCCTTTTAAAGTAGAAAAAGGACCGGAAAAGATCATGGAATCCATGAAGCGCAACAATCTCGACGCCTTAGTGGCCATCGGCGGCGAAGATACTTGCGGCGTTGCAAACCGAATGTTCAAAGAACACGGTCTCAATGTGGTTTGCGTGCCGAAAACAATCGACAACGATTTGAACGCCACCGACTTCACTTTCGGTTTCGACACAGCCGTCAATATCGTTTGCGAAGCTTTGGATCGCCTGCATACTACGGCAGAATCCCACAACCGCGTATTGGTTTGTGAAGTAATGGGACGGCATGCCGGATGGATCGCCTGCTACGGCGGTATCGCCGGCGGTGCTGACTTCATCTGCATTCCGGAAAAACCAATTAACACCAACGAGTTATTGCAAGCAATCAAGAAGCGTCACGCACGCGGTCGCAACTTCTCCATCGTTGTTGTAGCCGAAGGTGCAAAACTGGCCGAAGAAGAAATACTGAAAGATAAAGAGCTTGATTCTTTCGGTCACGTAAAACTTGGCGGAATCGGCGATCAGCTTGCTAAATTGATCGAAAAAGAAACCGGCTATGAAACCAGAGCAATGACGCTGGGACACATCCAGCGCGGTGGTACACCGACGGCTTTCGACCGTGTGCTTGCCACTAGATTTGGTGTTAAAGCCGCCGATCTCGTTCAAGAGAAAAAATTCGGTACGATGGTTGCTTTGAGCGGAGCTAAAATAATCGATGTTCCGGTGGAAGCCGGAGTCGGTACTTTGAAGACTCTCGACATGGAGATGTATCAAGTAGCTGAAGTCTTCTTCGGCTAAACCATGACGGCAAACTCTTATTCGGATCGTGATCGGGCAGCAATGTCCGAGTGTCTTTCTTTGGCAAGCAAAGCCGAAGGACGGACGATACCGAATCCGCTGGTCGGCGCTGTAATTAGCGACGCAGGCGGCAACATCGTCGGGCGCGGTTATCATCAAAAAGCAGGCGGCGAACATGCCGAAGTTCTTGCCTTCAAAGATGCCGGGGATCGCGCTGCCGGCGGTACCTTATATGTAAGTCTCGAACCTTGCTGCCATCACGGACGAACCCCGCCATGCACTGATTTGGTGCTGAAAAGCGGAGTTAAGCGCGTGGTGGCCGGCATGGTCGATCCTAATCCTGTCGTCGCCGGCAAAGGGATCGAGCAGCTACGTAACGCCGGCTTGCAAGTGGACGTCGGACTTCTGGAAGAGCAATGCCGCTTTCTTAACCGTGGTTTTATCAAAAGAGTAACTAAAGGGCTGCCCTGGACAATTCTGAAAATGGCAGCAACTTTAGACGGACGCATCGCCGATCGTGACGGCAACAGCCGCTGGATTACCGGAGCAGAAGCCCGAGCTCATGTTCATGAGCTGCGCAACAAAGTCGACTGCGTAATAATCGGCGGGCACACCGCCTGGAAAGACGACGCACAGCTAAATGTACGCGATATCACGGACGGAAGAGATCCTCTAAAAGCGGTCATCGATCCGCAACTTTTAGTGCAACCACAAAGTCGTTTTTGTACAGCACCGGCAAAAAATGCTTTGACTTTGGCGGGCACTTCTACATTTATTTTCTCCAGCCCGCAAAAGATCAAAAATGCGGAAAGTTACGGACAACACATAAAGCTTGTACCTGAGCTGGATCTGGAAAGCATATTCAAAAACCTGGCAAACGCCGGAGTGCAGACTTTGCTCTGCGAAGGTGGTGGACGTTTAGCCGGCGCTTTGCTTGAAGCCAACTTGATTGACGAAATCTGTTGGTTTGTATCACCGAGTATTCTTGTCGATGGAAAAGGCATAGCAAGCCTAGCCGGAACTCAATCTCAACTAATAAATGAACGAATAAGATTGCAAAATGTCGAGTACAAACAGCTTGGTCAAGATCTGCTTGTCAGCGGACTTGTTTCTCAGGAGACGTCAATTTGACGGACCTGGCAAGCGAATTAAACAAACTGCTTGATCAATACAGAGAAAAGCGAGTCGTAGTAATCGGTACAACTTGTACAGGCAAAACTACTTTGCTATCGCAAATTCCGGACGCTCAAGATATGGACAAATTGCTGTTTCCAAAGCTTAGCAAAGCAGAGAGCGAGTACGTTTGTAGTTCACCATGGACCGAAGAGATCGGAGCGACAATGAACAAGCTGGCTAAAAGCCGCATTGCCGTATTGCCGGGGAAGCCTGTATTCGGTACGGTAGTGCTTGATTGTGACTTGATCATCAATCTTTCCATAAGCGACACACTTTTAAAAGAACGCTGCTTGCTGCGCAAAGCTTCTTTTATCGATGCAAAAAATATGCAACAGCGAATCGAAAAGGAGATCGCGGCCTCAAGCCTGCCCAAAATAGATTTTCCCGTAGGCTAATTTATTGAAGAGCTTTTGTCATTTTCACATGAGGGATTGTCACTTCAATAAACTCGTCTCCTTCAGCCTTATAGCCAAGCTTTTCATAGAAACCGCGAGCATAAAGACGAGCATGCATTTCTATGGTGTGAAAGTTTCTTGATTTTGCAATACTTTCCGCAAATTCAATAACTTTGCGTCCAGCACCTTTGCCTTGCAAAGCAGGGCTGATGGCCATCTGTCGCAATTTGATCCGCCCTTCGTTCAGAGGAATCAATAAAACAGTGCCGACCACGGCGCCACCCTGATCAACAGCCACAATGTGAATTTGTCTTTTTTCTTCGGACAGATCAACGCCGATAAAATCCAGTCCCAGCGGGCGTCTTAGAACCTCTTCTCGGAGTCCTTTAGCCAACTCGTAGATTTCAGAACCGTAGGCAACTTCTTTTATTTCCATCAAAATTTGCCTCCAAACTTAAATTATATGGGCAACAATCAGGTATATAAGCGAAAGTTAAGTGAAGAAATAGCCCCGGCTCGCCTTAAATATCGCCAACATTTACCATAAGTCCTAGTCGGTCACAAATTCCTCCCCTCAGCAACTTCTCTCTCATGTGACGGTATAAACCCTTTTTCATGGCAATCTATTTGGCAAGCAAGTACCCTTATGAGCTGCGCTATGCAAGTTCCTGCAAGCGTTTGCCCTTGAATATCATTAGGATTGCTCGTGGACAAGAAATTGTCTGACAACAAAGAAACGCTTCTTCCGCCAAGCAAAACGGAAGAACTGAACATGCCTACCGACCGCGAAGAGCGGCTGGAATGGGTTCGTCAATCCTACGAACGTTTCTTCGAGAAAGTTCGTGAAAATGATGCCTTCCTGAAGCCGATTGAGTTAAACTAGAGCTTCAACCCGCCAGCCAGAAGCTGGCATCGACTCCGTGGAGCAATGGTCAATGGCTGTCAGCGAACCACAACTTACATCTGCACGAGCAAAAACAAAATCTGTCTATGTTGAGACTTTCGGCTGTCAGATGAATAAAGCCGACTCAGAAAACATGCTCGGCTTGTTAGCTGAAATCGGTTATAACCAAATTGACGATCTCAAACAAGCTGATTTGATGATTTTGAATACATGCGCCATCCGCGAAGGCGCCGAAGACAAAGTATTCAGCTATCTTGGTCATTGGAAAAAAATCCGTCGTCCCGGGACTTTAATTGCCGTTGGTGGCTGCGTGGCACAAGATGCCGGCGAAGCCTTGTTACAACGATCTCCTGGCGTCGATATCGTTTTTGGCACCCATAATCTTTTTCGCCTACCGGAATTGGTCCTTAAAGCTGAACGTGAACGCAAACCAGTAGTTGAGGTAATCCAAGAACTACCCGAAGATCTGCCCGAGCTACCGGTGATCAGACAGAGCGACATCAGCGCCTGGGTCTCAATAATTTACGGCTGCGATTATAACTGTACTTATTGCATCGTTCCATATGTACGCGGACGAGAAAAAAGCAGACAACCAGGACAAATTGTTCATGAGATTAAAGAACTTGCCGACGCCGGTTATTTGGAAGTAACACTGCTTGGACAAAACGTCAC
The DNA here is from genome assembly GCA_019750335.1 of Candidatus Obscuribacterales bacterium. Lineage (GTDB taxonomy): Bacteria > Cyanobacteriota > Vampirovibrionia > Obscuribacterales > Obscuribacteraceae > JAIEPM01. The sequence goes on along the minus strand of JAIEOQ010000001.1, from coordinate 190,861 downwards.
GGCTTACGGACACGATCTTAATCCGGAGATTCATTTAGGCGATCTGCTTAGAGAGATCGGCAAACTTGAGCAGATTAAGCGTGTTCGTTTCATTACCGGTCATCCGCGCGATCTGCAAGACGGCATCATCGAGGCTGTTGCTGAAACGGCAAATGCTTGCGAATTTTTCCATGTGCCGATTCAAGCTGGAGATAATCGCACTTTACGCCGAATGGCTCGTGGTTATCAGGTCGATTTTTACAGAAAAATGATCGATCGAATTCGGGCTAAACTACCGGATGCAGCCATATCAACCGATTTGATTGTCGGCTTTCCCGGTGAAACAGAACAAGAGTTCATGAATACAGTCAACCTTGTCGAAGAGATTGGATTTGACATGTGCAATACTGCGGCATACTCACCGCGTCCGCACACACCTTCTGCCAATTGGGCCGATCAAGTTTCGGAGCACGAAAAATATGAACGTCTCCGTTTCCTTAATTCAATAGTCAGCGAAGTTGCCCATAAATGCAATAAACGCTATGTCGGCAAAACTTTTGACGTATTGGTCGAAGGACGCAGCGAACGCAATCCGGAGAGATTAAGCGGGCGGACTCGCACCAACAAACTAGTGAACTTTGAAGGACCAGAAACTTTAATCGGTCGTTTAGTCGATGTTCAAATTGAATCAGCTAACCCTTGGGCCTTGCGAGGCAGCCCCTTCAAAGGATAATCAATAAAGATGCGTCTTTCCGTCATTGCCTTATTTTGCCTAGCCGCAAGCGTAGGCTTGTCCGCTTGCAGCAGCAGCGAAGATAAAAGCAAAATCGACGAGCTTCAACATCGAGTAGAACAGTTGGAAAAAGAGAACGCCTCTTTGCGCACTAAGCTCCCCAACGCTTTAGCTCTCAGCCTTTTAACAAGCGCTGTAAATGATGCCCAGACTAAAAACATTCAAGAATCAGCAGCAACAGAAGCCGAAGCTCCAAAACCGCAAACTACCAATCATCCTAAATTTAGCGATTTAGATGAAGTGGCGCAAAAACAAATGATCGAAGATTTGGCTAAGATCGGCATTTTTGATGGTGCGAGCAATGAATTTTTGCCCAACAAAAACATCAGCCGCGGCGAATATGTAACCTGGCTGTATAAAGCTTACAACGCAATTATGCCAGCCGCACAACAGATACATTTGGCCACTAGCGCTCCACCATTTTTCAAAGATTTATCCGCCAGCGATCCGGCATATAAATATGCTCAAGCCTTGGCTAATGCCGGTTATTCAGTTGGTTACGAAGACGGAACCTTCAAAAGTAATCAACCGATTACCCGCGAAGAAATGATCTCAATGAAAGTCGGAGTCGATTGCGGCAAAGCGCTTGAACCCTGGCGCAGTCAACTAGAATCGGTTTGGAAATTCAGCGACAGCAAAAACATCGCTGAGCGCTACACCGGTTATATACATCAAGATTTTTATGTTTCCGGTTCTTACGGCAGCAACATACAACGTGCCTTCGGCAAGATCGGCACGTTCCACGCCAAAGCTCCGGTTACACGAGCTGAAGCCGCAGGTACTTTATGGCAAATCGGCCAATTCGGCGCTCAAGGACATACGGCGAATCTGGCTATCAAATCATGAAAACTATCGCTCTGATTTTCGATTTCGACGACACTCTGCTGCCGGACTCCACCACCGCACTTTTAGAAAGCTACGGCATAGACAGCAAAGATTTTTGGGGACGCAGTGTCAAAGAGTTGATTCGCTCCGGCTATGAACCGGCTTTAGCCTATCTCAACCGAATTTTGGAGAATGTCGGCGAGAAGAAAGCACTTGGCTTGTTGGGCAATAAAGATCTGCATAGCTTTGGTCAATCAATGGATTCATGTTTTTATCCTGGATTGAATAGTTTATTCAAAGAGCTGCGCGAGAATACAAAATCCATTTCCAATCAAATTGAAATTGAGTTTTACATTTTATCCGGCGGTCTTCAAGATTTAATTGAAGGCAGCCCTTTTGTACAAAAGAATTTTTCCGCTGTCTATGGCTGCCAATTCGGAGAGAATCAAGACACCGGCGCCATTCACCAAATTAAACGCTGCGTCACCTTTACCGAAAAAACCCGTTATCTTTTTGAGATTAATAAAGGTATCCGTCCGGCACAAGTATTGGAGAATCAATACATAGTAAATAAAGATGTGCCAACCAAAAACCGGCGTGTGCCTTTTAAGAATATGATCTATGTCGGCGACGGGCTTACTGATATACCTTGCTTTTCTCTGGTAAAAAAGATGGGCGGTATCGCGTTCGGCGTATTTAATCCACAAGAGCAAAAATCAGCAAAACGAGCCTTGCTCGAATTTCTAAACACAGATAGAGTAGTAAGCATGCACGCTCCCAAATATCGTAAAACCGATGAATTAGGTTCACTTTTGCGCGCAGCCACTACTAATGTAGCAAATAAAATTAAGCTGGAATCCCAGGAAGCCGAATCTGACTAACCCTCAATATCGGGCTAAGTGATGGATGAGAAACTAAAAGAATTGTTCTCCGGCTCGGGTTTCATGCCTCACGGTTATTGTTTGCAATGGGATGAGAATCTCCTTTTAACAATGATCATAGCCAACCTAGCTATCGCTCTGGCTTATTTTGCTATTCCAACCGCTCTTCTATATTTTGCCGGTAAAAGGAAAGATTTAGCTTATCCCTGGATGTTCCGTTTGTTCGGAGCTTTTATCGTTGCTTGCGGCATGACTCACGTGATGAAAGTGGTAACCCTATACAAAAGCTTGTATTGGCTTGAATCCTTAGTTGACGCCTATACAGCACTTATATCTCTGGTTACAGCTTTTCTACTTTGGCCTTTAATTCCAAAAGCCTTATCGCTACCAAGTCCGCGCCAGCTGGAAAAAGTAAATGCGGAGCTGGAGATAGCGCGGGATAAAGCCACAGAAGCTTCAAACTTAAAGTCACTGTTCATTGCCAACATTAGCCATGAACTGCGCACGCCGCTTTCAGCTATTTTAGGCATGAACGAGCTTCTGCTCAATTCGAAATTGAATCAGGAACAAAACAAAATCGCGCAGACAATTCAAGAAGCCGGACAATCATTATTGACGGTGGTCAACGATCTTCTCGATATTTCAAAAATAGAAGCCGGCAAAATCTCAATCGTTAACAGTCCTCTTAGCGTTCAAACTATTGTCAACGAATCAATGTCCATATTTGAAATTCAAGCACAAAATAAAATGCTGCAGTTCTCCAGCCAAATTGATCCCGCAATTCCAACTCAGTTATTCGGAGATACAATTCGTCTCAAACAAATTTTAGTCAACTTAATCGGTAATGCAGTCAAATTTACCGAAGCCGGAAAGGTTAATGTCAGCGTTAACTTGCTTTCCAAACAAGATGACATGCTAACTTTGGAGTTTATTGTTTCAGATACCGGTATCGGTTTAAGCACCGACGCCCAGAGCAAACTTTTCACACCGTTCACTCAAGGCGATACTTCCACTTCACGCAAATACGGTGGCGCCGGACTCGGTCTGGCAATCAGCAAACATCTGGTAGAGCTTATGAACGGCCGCTTGACCGTCAGCAGCAACAAAGATATCGGCTCCACTTTTTGTTTTTCCATACCGCTGCCCACCAAACAGATAGACGATTCCGAAAGCAATACGGATCAACCGTTTGAGCCAGAGGCTTTATTTTGGAGCAAGCCGATTGTGCTGGTTGTCGAAGACGATCTTTTGCTGCAAAAACTGATTAAGAACCAACTGAACAAGCTGAATATAGAAGCTACAGTATTAGGGGACGGGCTGTCAGCCTTGAAATCGCTGGACCACCAAACTTACGATCTTATTTTTATGGATTGCCACCTACCCGGAATGGATGGATTTGTCACCACCGCTAAAATAAGAGAGCAAGAAGATTTAGCAGAAAGAAAAACCCCAATTATCGCTATGACTGCCGACGCCATGCTCGGCGATAAAGAGCGTTGCTTAGCAGCCGGCATGAACGATTATTTGAGTAAGCCATACACTCTACAGCAGCTTCAAGACAAGATTACCAAATGGTACGAACCGATCTCTTTATTCGACTATCAAGCATTTAAGACCGAATTCTCCAATAAAGAAATGAATTCTATCCTGTTAGCATTTATCGCCAACGGCGAGGACTTAATCTCAAGCCTACAAGCAGCCAATCAACACAAAAATTTTGCTGAGCTCAGCTCCATTACTCATCGTTTTAAAGGTAGCGCATCAATGATTCATGCTCTAGCTCTGGCTAATAATTGTCTTGAATTGGAGAGAGCGGCTAAAGCCGAGGATTCTGAACTCGTTGATAAACGTTTGTCCGTTTTGCAGCTGTGCTTTGATCAAACAAAAGAACAGCTTCAACGTCTGGCTAAATAGCAATCAGTGAGACAACAAAAGATATGTATCAACTGGACGCTGTCTTCCTTTAACAGTCACAGTACCTAGGCTTTCCCAAACAAATTTGTCTTTGGCTGCCTCATAGGTCACGCCATCGACGATGATACCGCCGGCACGTTCTGCATCAAGTAATTTTTCCAGACGAAAAGCTAAATTAGCCGTATCTCCTAGCACCGACAGAGGAGAATTGCTTCCGCCCAATGTACCGGTGGCCACCGGACCGGTAGCCAAAGCAATGTCAATCTGCAAAGTATGATCAGCAAAAGACCAGATGTCTCGATTCGCTGCCATCTCACAAGCCAGCTCTTTTATTCTTAAGGCAGAGCGGCAAGCTTGATAAGCACAGATATTCGGATCCGAATCAGGCGTCCCCGCCTCCTGCCAATAAGCCATAACCGCATCACCGGCAATTTTCTCCACTTGCCCGTATTCTTTTTTTATCGAATCAGCAAGTGCACTAAAAATTCTTTGAGCTGCCTCCATGACTTTATCAGGCTGTTCAGAATAGGATTCCATCAGAGTAGTGAATCCTCTGATATCGGCAACCAAGATCGTGGCCGAAGTCAGTTTTATATGCAACTTAGTCTGCTCATGCTCATCTTCAAGCAGCTGAGATTCGCTTCTTTGCGGTGTATTCTCTGGCAGATTAACAACTAAATCAACTTGAGCAACTTTTATATGATCGCCGTTTTTGAGTAGATATTCCTGCCCGGACGTAATCCAACTGCCATTAAGTTGGGTTCCGTTGGTGCTGCCGGTATCCATAAGGGACCAGCCATTTTGTCCGGGACGCAATTCTGCATGATGGCTTGATACTTCCGGAACCGGTAAAACCAGCTTGCGCGGACCATCCGACAAAGACGGTTTACGTCCAATCTCAAGAAGCAAACCTTCTTCCAGCTCAAAGAAATAGGCTTCCGGCGTTCCGAAATTAACGACAAGATAGCCTGCCAATCCCATTAATGCACTGACGCCCTTTATCGAGAAGAAGCAGCGCCTTCAAGGGACTTTTTTAGAGCTTCAACTTTATTCAGTTGCTCCCAAGGTAGTTCGAGATCCGGACGTCCGAAGTGTCCGTATGCAGCAACATTCTGGAAGAATTTACCACCATGGATTTTAGGCATGTTATTCAAATCAAAATTCTTGATAATTGCAGCCGGGCGCAAATCAAAATTCTTTTGCACCAGTTTTGTAATTTCTTCATCAGAAATTTTACCGGTACCAAAAGTGGTGACCAATACTGAAACCGGATGAGCGACACCAATTGCATAAGCGATTTGCACTTCCGCCCGGCTAGCCAATCCAGCAGCCACAATATTTTTAGCAGCATGGCGTGCGGCATAAGCAGCGCTACGATCCACTTTTGTCGGATCTTTACCGGAGAACGCTCCACCGCCGTGACGCGCATATCCGCCATAAGTATCAACAATGATTTTTCTTCCGGTAAGACCGGCGTCACCTTGAGGTCCGCCAATAACAAAACGTCCCGAAGGATTGATCAAATATTTGGTTTTGTCATCCGGTTTAATGGAAAGATCTTGGAATACAGGCATTACCACATACTTTTTCAAGTCAGCAGCAATGCGTTCTTGGATTTTGGCGTTATCTTCAACACCGTCAATCAGCGGATCATGCTGAGTCGAAATGACTATGGCATCTACTCTGACCGGGATGTCATTCTCATATTCGATTGTTACTTGAGTTTTACCGTCCGGACGCAAATATTTGAGAACACCCAGTTTGCGTACTTCAGCTAAACGACGTGACATTCTATGAGCCAACGAAATCGGCATCGGCATATATTCGGGCGTTTCATTACAAGCGAAACCGAACATCATCCCTTGATCGCCAGCGCCGGTTTGGTCCATCGAGTCAGCTGATTGACCACGTTTTTCTAAAGCCTTGTCTACACCGGAGGCAATGTCCGGAGATTGTTTATCTAAACTAACCATAACAGCGCAAGTACGGGCATCAAAACCGCCGCCGCGCTCACCTTCGTAACCAATACCAGCCACAACTTGGCGTACAACTTCAGGCACATCGATATTGGCAGTTGTGGTTACTTCACCGGCAACAACTACAAGCCCTGTGGTTACTAAACATTCTGCAGCAACTCGCCCGCTTGGATCTTTGCTCAAAATGGCATCCAAAACAGCATCAGATATCTGATCGCAAACTTTATCCGGATGTCCTTCGGTAACAGACTCTGAAGTAAAAAGATATCGATGCGGCACTTAGAAGTCTCCTTTGCCAGTAAACAAGCCTGTAGCGCTTAATTGGCCAGTTTAGCAGGAAAGTATCGCCCGGGCGATAAGGGCGGTATTAAACCCGCTGAAGAAAGTCATAATTCCTTCTGGCGCCAAGCAGTGTTACCATAATAAGCGCGCAGCAAACGGTTGAAAAGGAATTGTCATGGCAACGGTTTACAGTCAAAAGAGTGACCGTGATCTAGTTTTAGCCTGCCAAAAGCGCGATCCAGCCGCCTTTGAGGAGCTGGTCAAGCGTCATCAGCGCACGGTTTATGCCTTACTTTATCAGCTAGCCCCAGACTGGACCGACACATCAGATCTGGCCCAAGAAGTCTTTATACGGATTTGGCGCTCAATCAATAATTTGCGCAATCCAAGCTCTTTTCGTTCCTGGCTGACCCAGATTGTCACCAACCTCTTTTATGATGAGTTACGCAAACGCCCACGTCGCTTGCCTACTGTTTCAATGGAAGAGACCGACAATGGGGAAGATGGGGATTCGACCACCAAAGATTTGCCCGACTCAACAGCCTTGCCTGATGAGATAATTTTAAGCAACGAGCTTTCAGAAGTTATCCGCCACGCTATGGAAAAGCTCCCGGAACAGTTTCGTACGGCCATCGTCTTGAGAGAGCTAGAAGGGTTAAGCTACGAGGAAATAGCGATTCTAACTAAGACTGAGATGGGTACCGTCAAGTCGCGAATCGCTCGTGCTCGGACAAAATTACAAGAATTGCTTCAGCCCTATGTTGAACGGACCAAGTCGAGCGAGGTCTCCGGTTGATGTCAATAGAGCCCGATAATCTAAGTGCCGTTTTCTCCGACTATTTTGACGGAGAGCTGAGTCCTGGCAAAAAAGCTGAACTCGAAGATCTCTTCCAAAAAGAAGAGAAGACAAGAGTCGAATTTGAATCCTTCAGCCAATCAATTACTTTCTTTCGCTCGGCCCAAACCGACATTCAAGCAAAATGTCCTGATTTATGGCCAGTTTTAGCCGAAAAATTACCAAGCGTATGTCTATTGATCCAAGAGGATCTATCCGCTTATTTGGATGGCGAGCTGCTTGCCCCGGCAAAAGAAGGGGTCAGCGAACATTTGCAAAGCTGCCCTCCCTGCCACGAACAATTTCAGGGTTTATCCCAAATCAACGGACTGATATCTAAAGGATTGTCCATACCTTCCGGAGCCGAAGCCGATCTATGGTCACAGCTTAAGAACAGACTGAACGCCGATTGCTTGCTTATTAAAGAAGAGCTTTCCTCTTTTTATGATCGTGAAGTAACACCGCCTCGACACAGAGCCGTAACCAGCCATCTTTTGGAATGTGCTGAATGCCGAAACCAGCTGTCGAGTATTACCCAATCAGCCGAGCTGATTAAAACCCATTATCAGCCTGATATTCCCGAAGAGTTTGATATTTGGCCCCAGTTAAAATCTCGAATCAATGTTTTGCCTTTTGCTGCCAAAGAAAGACGCCGCCGCAATTTCTTGAACAACCGCAAATTCTATGGCGTTGCCGCCGCAATCGGTCTAGGCATTATGGCCGCTACAACTTTCGTGCTCAATTTCCATTCAGCCAGCACCATTCAACCGGTGACGGCCGAATCGTATTTAATTGAATCGGCCTTAGGAGAACCAGCTGAATCAGCGGAAGCAATAGTTTATGAAAATCAATAGCCGAATCAACAGTTTTGCCCTGATCATCAGCACCTCAGTTTTTACTTGCGGTGCCGCTTTCGCCGAAGGCTGCGGGCTTGACTGGAAAAAATTGAATTTGAATTCGCAGCAAGCAGCTCAAATTCAGGGCTACGAACAAGAATGGAACGCTAAATATATTAAGCTCCAACCCGAGATTCTCGAACACCAAAGAAGACTGGCTAAATTATTGATGGATCCAAAATCAGATCCTCTGGAAATTATGGCCACGAATCAATCCATTGCCCGCCTGAAAGAACAGCTGCGCAATGAAGCCACGGCAAACTATTTGCACAAAAGAGCAGTATTGAACTCGGATCAGCAACATCAGCTGGAGTCTATGATGCAACAGATGATTGCCAGCCGCCAACAATCAGCAACTAACACTCCTCAAACCGAAGAACAAAGCGGTTTTATGGATATCATCCAAAAAGTACGCTGGGCAATTCAACAGCACTAAGTGCGCCCGGCAACAAGCCTTTTATTTGATTCCAAGCCGAGCAGAGCTTCTTTTCGTGCAAGCCCACCGGCATAGCCGGTTAGCTTTCCGTTATGACCAATAACTCGATGACAAGGAACAACTATCGAGATTGGATTACGCGCATTGGCCGAAGCAACAGCTCTAACAGCCGCTGGATTTCCTACGCGACGCGCCAACTCTCCGTAACTTATGGTTTCACCATAGCCGATTTTGCATAATTCTTGCCACACTGAACGTTGAAATTCTGTACCTACAGGCTTTAAGGGCAAACTAAATTCAGTGCGTTCACAAGCAAAATATTCTTGCAATTGTTTTTTAGCAAGCAGAAGCGGCAAAGCGTCAGCGTCTTCCAACCAATCATCAGCAATCTCAACCCCGCCTTTATGTTCGAACATATAAATACCGGTTAGAGACTCACCTTCTGATACCAAAGTGAGCTTGCCGATCGGACTTTCCATATAACAATAACGGATAGTCATTACATGCGCTCCGGCAAAGTAATTCCTAATACATTCATACCGGCTTGAATTGTTCGCGCCGTTAAATCGCAAAGGATTAATCGTGATGTCCGTAGCGGTTCAGGAGCATTCAAAACAGGACAGGCTTCATAGAATTGGTTGAATTTTTGGCTTAATTCAAAAAGATATTCGCAAATGCGGTTAGGCAAAAACTCTTCAATAACCACTTCTAGAGCCGCATCGAATTTCAACAATTGTTTGGCCAATTCGAACTCTGCTTTTTCTTGGAGAGTTACGCGAGCACTGTCACCAAGTTTTTGAAAATCCACTCCGCCCTCGCGACTTATGCCTTTAACCCGAACATAGGCATACATCATATAAGGCGCCGTATTTCCTTGCAGGCTGAGCATTTTTTTGTAGCTGAATACATAATTGGTCATCCGATTCAAACTAAGATCAGCATATTTAACCGCAGCAATACCGGTCAGACGCGATACAGCATCTTTCCATTCTTCAGACTCGCTACGTCCTTTTTCAGACATACGTCCGTCAAGATCTTCGCGTGCATGCTGAACCGCTTCTTCAAGCAATTCGCTCAAACGAATCGTTTCGCCCGAACGTGTTTTCAATTTTTTGCCGTCTTCACCCAGGACTAAACCGAAAGGCACATGCTTAGCTCGTACTGATGACGGTAGCCAACCAGCCTTAACTGCTGCTTTGATCATCATCTCAAAATGCAAAGACTGTCCGGCATCAACTACATAAATCAGCTCGTCGGCACGATCTTTATCGACTCGATAACGAATGGAAGCGAGATCCGTAGCTGCATAGTTGAATCCACCGTCACGTTTTTGCACGATTAACGGCAGCGGCTTACCTTCTTCATTCAGATAACCATCAAGAAAAATGCACTTGGCGCCTTGATCTGCCACAGCAATACCTGCCGCTTCAAGCTCCTGGACTGTTTGCGCCAACTTATCGTTGTAGAACGATTCTCCTCGTTCCTGCAGGTTTTGAATATCAAGAAGATTATAGATATTGGCAAAAGATTTACGCGATTGATCGCAAAGCAATTGCCAGGCTTTTACACTTTCCGGATTTCCCGACTGCAGGCTTACCACTTCTTGATGGGCACGGGCTTTGAATTGCTCATCTTCATCAAAATGTTTTTTCGCCTGCTTATAAAAAGTAACCAGATCGCCTATGGGTAAAGCTTCGGCTTGGGTAAGCGCTGCCGGAAACTTCTCTTTCAGCTCAGCAATCAGCATGCCGAATTGTGTGCCCCAATCTCCAACATGATTCAATTTCAGGACCTTGTGCCCAAGAAACTCATAAGTGCGAGCGATTGAATCGCCGATTATTGTCGAGCGCAGATGCCCGACATGCATCTCTTTAGCAATGTTCGGGCTCGACATGTCAACTATGACATTTTTTGGTTTAGCCGCTATAGCTATACCCACGCGCTCGTCATTTCGTATCTCATTCAAACGAGATTCCAAGAATTCGCGAGTCAAACGAATATTGATGAAGCCGGCACCGGCAACAGAAGGCTGTTCAGTAACATTTTCATCAGCCTTAAAATTGGCAACAATGAGCTCCGCAATAGCACGAGGCGGCTGCTTTAGCTGTTTAGACAAAGTCAGAGCCAGATTGCTTTGAAAATCACCGAAAGTTGGATTCGTCGCCTGATCGACGACCGGCTCCACATCTTTTAACTGCTCGCCATAAGATTTGACCGCCGCTTCTTTCAGCTGCACTTTGATACTTTGCACTACATTTTTCATAGGCGCTATTATAGCGAGAATCCCTATTGCATAATCTATTGATTAAGCAGGCATACTGCCCTAAGACGCAATTAATTTGGAGAGTGATCGTGATTAAAAACAGGCTCAAGGCCTGCATGGAAAAGTCCTGCAAAAGCGCAGTCGAAAAAAATGCTCTCAGCCTGCCCGAACAGCTTGAGACATTGATAGTAATTGAAGATTCTCGCCGTCCAGAGCTGGGCGACTACGCTTGCAGTGCCCCACTTAAACTTTCCACCCTGACAAATTTGCCTCCTTTGGAGCTAGGCAAAATAATTATTGCCGAATTGCAAATCCTGCTTGGCGATAAGGTTACCTACCAACTGGTGTCTCCCGGTTACATAAACTTCAACCTATTGCCGCATATTTTGTCCGAAACTCTTGTCGAAATACACAAACAAATAAGAGTCCACACAAACACTACCAGCATAAAAACAGGAGCGATGCCGCCCGCTGTACAAATTATCTATTCTCGTTGTGAAGCGATTTTAGACAGTGTTATACAACCACGTTTTAACATCATTACCTTGGAAATGGAGAGTCCGCTCATTAGCTTTGAGCAATGGCAAGAATGGTGTTATTCATACGGAGAGAATTCAGAAGTTTTTTCAAAATTATTCCAAGATACTAACAAAAAAAATCATGGCTTAGCTAAAGAGCTAATTCTCAGCCTTTCCGATTCTCAGGATGGACTTCTAATTGCACAAAGCTTGCAACGTTACTACCAAAGCATCGGCATGCTTGATGCCGACTTACCAACAATTAAAGCCCGACTTGGCTTGATTCTAGCGGTAAAACAAACCCTAGAGATGTCGATGTTTTTCCATGCCGGTTGAGTAAGATTTTGTATTTTTCAAATATTCATTCACCTTATCCATGTTCCATTTCTGGAAGGGAGAGGTTCTTATTTCAAGCAAATCATTGACCTTCGCTTGAATATCTCGCTGGATATCGGCAGCAATTTCAGCAACCAAAGCCTCATCTTGAGCCGCTTCCGGTGGATATTTCAGCTTAAAAGGTGGCCAAACAGCAATCATCAGTTTTACTGGCAGCGGCACCGCACAGAAGGGAAAAGGCAACCAGGGAAAGAAAGGTGTAATCGGGAAATATGGTGCATTCATCAGTTTTGCAAGCGGCTTTATGTTTCCTAAAAGCGGATATATCTCTTCCCCGCCGATGGTGACAACCGGAATCAGTGGAGATCCGGTCTCGATGGCACCGCGGACAAAACCGGAATGGAACTCAACCAACTGATACCGATTTTTAAACGGTTTACCGGTTCCCTTCTCAGCTTCCGGGTAGATGAATACAAGCTCTTGTTCTTGTAAAAGTTCTTTTGCCGTTTCATATTCAGGCGGAACAGCACCAAATCCACGCAGGAAATCTCCTACAAACGGCGCATCTAACAAAAATTTGGTCACTAAGAAGCGAACCCGACGCGGCTTTGGATGATAATTGATAATGCCATCATACAAAAGACATCCATCTAACGGCAAAACGCCGGAATGATTGCCAAAAAGCACAGCGCTTCCTTTGCCTGGAATATTTTCTAGTCCAGCAATTTGAACTTCAAACCATTTCGTATAAAGGATATGTATGAACGACTGCAAACCGGCAAAAGACGCGGGGCTGAAGCCATATTTGTCGGCGACATTTTTGTATTGTTCAAAAAAACAAGCTTGGGAAGGCATAGAAGAAGTCACGAAGCCGGTACTAACACTTAACCAGACTCTAAACCTGGCAATTAGTTCCGACAAGGGTGGCGTGGAACTTAATCGTCAGCACCGCGTCCGTCCAACAGGCAAAATCGAATTAAGTTCAAATACCTGGCTCGGAGTGTATTTAAGTGAAAAGTGGCGTAAAAGAAACGGAAGTAAACAGCCTGCTATCACATGATGATGTAATTCGCCGGTTGTTCGCCCCAGCAAGTAACTTGCCGGAACCGCGTAGCGCTCAGGCCATTATAGTCACCGCCAGCACAAACGAGCGTAGCGTAACGCACAGCCAAATAGAAAATCTGATTGCCCATGCTGTTGAGCAACTGATGGAATGCGGTGTCAAAGCTGGCGACAAGGTTGCCTTTTATTCTAAAAATTCTCCGGAGTTCACTTCAACAATATTGGCGTGCTGGGCGATGAACGCTATGGTGGTGCTCATCGATTATCGTATGGAGCTTACAGACGTTTTAGCCATGTGCAAAAAGTTGGACATCAAATTGGTTGTCACCTTAAAAACAATGTATAGAGACTTCGCATCGACAAGCAAATTATTTTGCGAAGAGCAGCTTTCAGTATTAGACGTTTCGCAATTTATCGATTTCAAAAACGAAGATTCGCAATCCAGACAGTTAGACATCCAGGCTATCGACGTAGACCGTCCAGCATTCGCTATTCTAACTTCAGGAACCACAGGCACTCCGAAAACTTCGGTTCATACTCTGCGCTCACTGGTGCGAAACATCATCGACCTGGCTGAAGCTGCCGATCTCCAAGCTGGCATGACTGCAGTAACACCACTTCCTATCAGTCACGTTTTTGGCTTAATAGTATTTCTTGTGACACAGACAGTCGGACTAAAAACAGTCCTTACTCCACTTGAGCCGGTCAGATTCGTCAAAACCATTGGCCAATACAAGCCGGAGCTGATTGCCGCCTTGCCACAGTTTTACGGCGCATTAATGTCTGCTCCTGACGGATTCATCGACTTGAGCAAAGCAAGGCTATTGTTGTGCGGTGGTTCAGCACTTACTATATCCTTGGCAGATAAATTCGAACAAAAATTCGGTAAGCGCTTGAACAATGGCTATGGCTCAACCGAGTGCAAACTCGTAGCCTTCAATAAAAACGGACCGGCATTATCGGTTGGGAAACCGGTCGACGGCATCAAAATCGATATCGTTAATGAGCAAGAGGAAGTCCAACCCGAAGGCAAAAACGGCGAAATAAGAATAACCGGCTCCATGTTAATGAGCGGATATCTCGATAATGAAAAAGAAAGCAAAAAGGTGTTGCGCAACGGACACTATTACACAGAGGACATCGGTCGCTTAGAAGATGGATATTTATTCGTTGTCGGGCGCAAAAACGAGATCATTCTTGTCAGCGGAGTAATCGTTCAAGTCGGCGAGGTTGAAGAAGCACTGAGGAATTGTCCTGCTGTAAAAGATGTGGCTGTAACATCTGTCCCAAATAAACGGCTGGGAGAGATTGTCAAAGCATCTATCGTACTAGTGGACGACGAAATTGCCGATCAACTGAAATCCAGCGACCAAAATGAACGCCGCGAAGCCCAACAAGAATTACAACGACAGTTCAAAGCCTTTTGTCAGGAACACTTGTCACGCTACAAACGCCCCATGCAATGGGAGTTTCTCGGCCCCCACGACAATTTGCCAAAAACACTTGCCGGTAAAACTGATAAGAAAGCAATGAAAGGCTCTTAAGCCGGAACAAGCGCTTTCTTCTTCGGCTTGGTAGTGGTAGGCAATTGCCGCCAAACCGTAAAAGCAAGCGGAAGTGGATTCCCTTTCAAATCATAAGCCGGACCAATAAGCGTGCCTTTCGGCAAACCGCGAAGCATATAATTTTCGAAACGACTTAAGACCCCCGGGAAACCGGAAAAGCCGAGAGCTTCTTCAACAGCTACACAAGAAGTATCATTGCCCTTTGTTTTAAACAACAAAGCAATCGAAGCTTTACGTTTACGCTCAGCATCCGCACCAGTAGGTCCTGGCTCCAGATTGTATGATTCGCCAATATACAAATAACTAGGGCCCGGATAAACATTTTTGCGTCTGTAGGGACGCAGAGCTCCTTCCTCACGCTGGCGCAAGGGGGTGAAGAGGTCAGGATTGCCGCCCCCTCCGCTATAATTACTCAAACGTCCAAGGAAATCTTTGACTTTTGACTTAGGCATTCTGCACCCCAAAAAGCAACCGCACTTGATCTACTTGCCCTTGAAAAAAGTTTGATAAACTGCCGCAAAATTAAATGACAAAAAAATGAAAGAGCCAAAAATAAAATTTCTTATTGCCCCAAGCGCTTTCAAAGGTAGCCTTTCTCCTCTTGCCGTAGCTAAGGCTGTCGAACAAGGTCTACAAACATTTGCCGACAAGCAACGAATTATAATTTCAAGCAAAATCATTCCTTTAGCCGACGGCGGAGACGGCACTTTGGAGTCCATCAAATATGTTGTCGGCGGAACATATTTTTACGTCGATTGTCCGGATGCCTTTGGCGACATTCACAGTGCGCCATGGCTTCTCGTTCAAGACAACGCCATCATCGAGTTAGCCTCCGTTTGCGGAATCGGGAACGGCACCCGCCTATCACCTTTGGAATCGCACACCCGCGGACTGGGAGTAATGATTCGTCACGTTTTAGAGAAGCATCATCCGCGCAAAATCATAATTGCTCTAGGCGGTAGCGCCTCCACTGATGGTGGCAGTGGTGCTCTTTACGAACTTGGGGCTCGTTTTTTCGACAAGGAGGGAAAGCCGATTATTCCTAAAGGTGGCAGCACATTGAGCCAGATCGTCGATTGCGATTTGGAATCATTGCAAAAGTTATGCTCCCAAACACAAATCGAGTTAGCAACAGATGTTGAATCACCGCTGCTTGGAACAAGCGGGGCAGCCCATGTTTTCGCCCCACAAAAAGGTGCAACAGCAGAGGAGATCTTACTTCTTGATTTAGCCCTTACCAATTTCGCCAATACGCTTGAACGAGCAAGTGTATTTAAAGCACAAAACATACCTGGTAGCGGAGCCGCCGGCGGTACGGCTTTCGGGCTTGCTTGCGCAGCAAAAGCAAGAATCATTTCCGGATTTTCTTGGCTTTATGATTTATTTGAACTTAAAGCATCAATCAAAACAAGCGATGTAATCATCAGCGGTGAAGGGAAATTTGATAGCAGCTCACTTGTTGGTAAAGCCAGCGGACGTCTTCTTCAAGAATGCCTGTCCGCAAAAAAAAGGTTTTGGCTTGTCGCCGGCAGCATTGATCCCGGTCTGGATAGCACAGCTATCGGCATCGATCAGTTCATACTGCCTGGCAAAAACAAATTTGCTGACAGCGAGTCAATTAGCGCTGGCATTTACCAAGTGGCGACTGAAACTTTCGGCAACATCTAAGACCGTTGAACTGTCTTTTTACGCAAATGTGGCAGATGCTCGTATGAAATATAATTGCTTCGATTAAGCAAAGAACGATCGTAAACGTTGATAATATCGCCATTCTCTTTTAGTCCATAGCTGACATTCTCTGTCTCAAGACCGTCAATTTCAATTAGAAAATCTTCTTCAGCAGAACAAGATGCGGATAAAATCAACTTCCAAGCATGGCGACAGCCAATAATACCGCTGGACGGATTACCAATTCGAAGATTAGTCGGATCGGCAAAAGACATGGACAACCACTCTTTTTTCGTACTTCCTTTGACCCGAATGTGTACATCAGTATCACAAATGTGCTTCTTGAACCACCCAGGCAAAGGACTATCATTACAGTCGATGTCGCCAACGAAATCTTCTTCGTTTATATATAAATCCATCGTACATTTCGGTTCCAAGCCAGGCAACCCCGGCAGCAAAGGAAAGTTTTTCGGCAAAATAGCGGTGACAATTTTTGAGTTGTAACTACCAGCAATCTCTTGGTCGATAATAATTGGCTGCGATTTGTTCATGATCTTCCACAAAAAAAAAGACTTCACTTATAAGTAAAGCCTCTTACTGTGGCTGATTTGTACCCGCCGCCAACTTTAGTCAGCAGACTTAGTTGCCTTGCTTGTTATACAAGAAGGAGAGATCCGGAGCTAAGCTTGAAGAGACTACAGAATCATCGGCAACCATCAAAGACGGATCGATTGTAGCGGCAGCAGCAGCACCGGGACCAACCGGCATTTCACGATTAGGCATAGCTTGAGATACAGGCTGAACATTTGTTTGGGGCATTGAATTAGCAACAAAACCCGGATCAGCTCCCGGCTGAGCCATCCCTTGAGGCATAGACGCAGTCGCGCCACCTTGAGCAAATCCTGCCGTTGCCGAAGGGTCAGCTTGGCTTACTAGAGTATCAGCACCAGGCATTTGTAACTCTTGCCCAGCAAAAATCAAACGCGGATTGTCACCAATGACAGCAGTGTTAGCTTTATAAATTTCGCCCCAACGGCTACCATCACCAAGTTGTTTTTCAGCAATGTCCCAAAGATTATCTCCATGCTGAACAGTGTAAGGTTGCGCAGCAGCAGCATCAGGAGCTTTGGCAATTTCAGCGCCAGGCATTTTTAAATCCAGCCCGGTATGAATTAAATTAGGATTTGCCCCGATAGCATCCGTATTCAGACGATAAATTTCTTGCCAGCGGCTACCGTCGCCCAGTTGTTTTCTAGCAATATCCCACAGATTATCTCCGGACTGCACCGAATAATTTTGTGCACCATCTGCTCCAACCGTTTGATTGGCGACTTCGGGAGCCGGCGTTGCTTGTTCAACTTCTGAAGCCGCCGGTTGTTCTACACGCTGAACCGTTTTAGGCTGCTCTACCCGTGGTTTGGGCGCTTCAGCCTTGTGCACTGTCGAATGAGAAGATTGATGATGAGCTTGCGGATGAGCCGGAGTTGAATGATGAGCGACTTGATCCATACCGTTGGTTGCACTGCCGGCATGTCCACTTTTAGCTTGATGTCCAACATGGTCCATTACCGATTTGGTCGGCACAGATGTACTTACCGGTTTCACTTTTTTAAGTAAGGAGAGAGCTTCAGCCTTAAGCGGTGTAAGCGAAGAGGCCGCTTCTTGACCGACCGGACTTGAATCCATATTTAAGGGAGCGCTGGTTTTATAATATCCGCCCATGGATGGACGATAAGTAGGAGCAGCACCCATATTATTAGCCATGAGCTGTTGCGATCCAAGCTTATCCGAAACAGCGCCGGAAGGTGAAAGTGTCGGAGCCGAATCAAGAGAAGCAGGACCGGAACCGCTTAGCTGATAACCAATATTATTTGAAAGGCTTGGTCCGCTAACAATACCGCTGCCGATTTGATAATCAGCATTAATGGAACCCGCCTCCTGGCCTTGCGAAACAACATTGAGATGCGAAGTGCCAGACGCCGCTCCGTTTACCGGAGTAACAGTGCTGGAAACAACACTCGTGTTCATATTACTGCTGGCTGATTGGGCAATGCCAATCTTGTCGCTGAAGATACGCTCAGTCCCGGCTAATTGCGCCGGATTCAGATTATCATTGATCGAAGCTCCGGAAAGAATTCCATCCGCACGCGCAGCACCGGCGTTGGCTCCGCTTTGACCCATTTCAAATTGCGGCTTCTTAAGATCAAGGGTTCCCGAGACATTAAGCTGATCGCGCAAATTTACCTGAGGCAATCCGCCAGGCAAACTTTTACCAACTTCAAAACTCATACCTTGGTGCATACCGATTTGTTGAAAAATCGGAGCATGACCCGGTAACAAAGAGAGAGAGATCGGCAAATGTTCGGAGGTCATACCAATGCCATGAGCGCCGATACCGGCGATACTGGCTTTAATTTGCGCTCCAAGCTGAGCCCAAAGCAGAGGATTAAAAGCATCGGTAAGCGCCGCTGTCGGCATAAACAAATTTTGCAGCCATTCAAAAAAGGAGGTTGTAACACCCATCGCTCCAGGCAGGCGCATAATTAATTGAATCATCGGCGATATTTCTGCTGCACCGGCAACCGCCGCTGCTCCTATGCTGGCATGACCGGCAGCTGAGGCTAAAACAGCTGATTCAGCACCTGGCAAAGCGCCTGGCAAAGCTATTGCTTTTGCAGCCAAAGCCGAGGTTTCAGTACCGGCCGGTACCAAATGAGGAATACCTGCGGCTTCAGTGCCTGTTGGTTGGAAAAATTGCCGCGCCGCCGAAATATCCGAATGAGCGCTCAGTTGGCTTTCCACTGTCGGACCAACCGCTTCAGGAGCCCCATTTAAGGATGCTCCAGCGCCGTCGGCGCCGCCGGAAGGCAATGATGGTCGATAGTTACTGGGCGACATCGAGCAAAAATATCCTCTGTGAACTATGCATCAATCTACAGTTGAAAAATGCCCAAGTCAAACGATCTATGGGAAAAACCGCCCTTTTTCGCGACTTGTCATGAGGATTTTAATATTACGTAGGGGCAAGATTAAAAAATTGACTGAAAGAGTTAAAATTAAGGCTCCCAAAGATGAGCAGAATTATGGACAAAATACGCTGGTCAACACAAATAGTTCTTGCCTTGATTTTGAGCTTAACCGCTCCGGCCAACAGTCAACCCAATCCCGAAACCAAAAGTACACCCGCGGGCAATGAAACCAGCCAGCCCGAGGAAGCCAACCAACCGCCAGTATCTTCATTGTTCTCCCCAGCCGTGGAACAAGCGGTACATCAATTTCGCGCCAACCCAAGCGACGTCAGTTTCAGCCAGATTTTAGAAGCTCTAAAATCTTTACTCGCTCAGCCAGCCGCCATGCGTGCTTCGGCCGGAGCAATTATTAAAGACAATCCCGGTTTGCAAGAATTCAAGCCCCGTGTAATTGAAGCTGCCGGTATTCATATCTGGACTTTTCCTAAGTCGCCTCAAAAGAATCAAGTCCTCGTACAATGGCTCGATAGCAAACATACAACAGTAGCTTTGCCTCGCAACAAAAAGAAAGTAGTGACAACCGCTTCAGTCAAGCTGCAATCACTGTTGCTTCCGGACTATGTCAGTGTACGAGAAGCCGGTTTTGTCGCCAATCGAGAAGGGCATCGCTTGCTGGTTTTAGCCGGCGAAGGTGAAGATAGCTCGCTCTGGGTAAACAGTTATGCTTTAGTAAATAGCTTATGGACCGAAAGCCCGGGCTACATCAATTCTTTGCCTTCATTACTTGTGAAAAACGTTTCCGGTCATGTTACTTTCCGCAATCCCGATATGATTTTCAATATCGGCAAAATGGTGCAATCTACAGACTCAAGCGGCGTAGTACGAAATTTGCCCGAAGCAGAATCATCCACTTATAAGTTTTGGTTACGCCTAACGGACAACGGTTATGTAATTGTCCCCAACCTGCCGGACGAGGAATCTTTCAAAATTGTTCAACAATTCATGCAAGCAATCCAGCAAAGTAGAAGCGATATAGCCAAAAGCTTGCTCAGCGACAATCGAATTGTCAGCTTATTCAAATATATGAATCTATTGGGTAAGCCGCTCGACCCTTCCACCCGTATCGTTCAGATGTCGATGCCAGCCGGCAAAGGACAACGTTTTCGCCTGATTAATATGGGCAAAGACGAACTGATCTTTGATGTAACAAAAGTCAAAGGAGCGCCAATCATCAAAGCCATATTTGTAGCCCCGCCGGATCCCTTTCTGCAAGAAGCGAGCAAATATTTTCCTTTGTACGCCAGACAGATAACACCGCAACCGTCAGCGGAAGAGAAAACGGACACAGTCGGGCAAACATTGCCACTTCCTGAAAAAAACTTGCGCAGTTTAAAGTAGGGCATATAATAGCCAGATAAATCTCCTTAGCCGGCACAGGCGTAAGATTTGTTCAATCAACATAATGCATCAGAGAAATTGCCGCCGCAAGCGCAGCCGACCATGGCTCCGATTGACGGTAGTACAAACCCGTCCGCTCCGGCATTTCGTACATATGCTTATCGCGAGAATCTGTTTGCCGAACTGGAACGTCTCGTAAAAGAAGAACGCCGTTTCGATGGGCTGACTATCGATTTGATGCAAACCGATTTTTCGCTGCCTTTAGATATCATGGTCAAATTCCATGCCTATGGGCAAAAGCTCTTAAAACCAGAAGGCATTCTTTTATTCATTAAAGCCGATGCCGCGGTCACTTTAACTAAAGACGATCCTGGCGGTGGTTTGACTTTCAACGTATACGACAGCCCTTTTGCTATTTTTGCTCGACATCCGATTCTCGCCGATTATGTTTGTGCAACAGTAACCGGCATTGACCGTCGGCGCATGCGCGGAGGCGGCAGTACGCTCGCCAATCATATTCTTTTTTCTTCGATTCCAGTGCTCTCGCCTAAAGGTTCTCGGCTGAAATCAGCGATTAGTTTGTCACCACCGCAAACATGGTTGCTCCACTTCATTGACGATTATGCGAGCATCGAATCCATTTCATCGACAATGGAAACCCAACACAATATTCATCCGGACGAGACTCTTCGTCTATTACAAGAGCTGGAAACGGATGGAATTATTTATCCGCTTTTTGCCCGGATCCATTTTTTGGCTAACTGTTATCACAATCACAAGCCCTTTCGCCTAGGCAGATATATGGTCGCCAGCGGCATAATCAGCTCTCAACAATTGGAAGAGTTGCTGGAGACTCAAGAGCAAGAAGGATGGGGTCGGAATCAAAAAACTTTTCTTGGCTTGCTTGCCGTGCGCAAAGGTTATTTAAATACTCGTGAACTGGAAGTGCTGCTTCACGATCAATATTTCTACGGCGGCTATCAAAAAACCGAAGCGACAACAGGCATGTCTAGCAAAGGATTGCCGATTGAAACAATGAAAAATTCCATGATCGGCAGCTTAGGCGCTATCGATTCAGCCGGATTATTACAGTCAATTTCTACAGCAAAAAAAACCGGCATTTTAACCGTGGAGAACCGCGACAACAGCCTGATCGTATCCTTTCAAGACGGCAAAGCTACTCACGCTCGCCTTGGACTTTTAAAAGGCTACAACGCTCTAGTTGAATTCATGGTCAATTGGCTAGAAGGCATATTTGTATTTAAGGATAAAAGCAGCTCCACCGATTTGGATAATGAATGCTTGCTACGAGATCCGCTCGATCGGATCATGCTTGATTCCGCGCTTTTTCAAGATCAAACAGCGGAGATCTTGGCAAAATTACCCGGACAACGTAATGTCATTCTGGAAAGAGCAAGCGATTTTGATAGTCGCTGGAATCAAATCAGCAATAGCGAACTGCGCTTTTGCGATCAAACCAAAGCCTCCGATGAAGACAAATCCAGAATTCCTCGTCTTGCATACTTAATTGACGGTCTGACTACTTTAGATGAAGTAATAACTGCCATTCCTGATTATCCAAGCCACAAGATTTTAAAATGTGTTCAATTCTTGGTTGACCACGAGCTTGCCGGCATACAACAAACTTCTTTATTCAAGCCTTTGACTATTTTTCAAAGACTCTCTGCCGAATTACAAGAAACGCTTGGCGCCTCAAAGAACAGAGCCCTTTTAGAAACCAGCTTGCATTATGTTCATGGTGATTCGGAAGCGGCACAAAGATTCAACATTGATAAAGAGGGCCGTCTCAGCATCAACCTTAGCCGCGTCAAAGCCTCCTCGACACCGGTTTCTATCGTCTTACTCGAGCTACGACGCTGGATGGAAGCTTATCTTGCCCATGCAAGACGTCAACTGGATCCTCAAACCGTAGATAACATTATTACGCGCTTAGTGCAAAACAATTCAACTTAGTTGTTATTCGCCGCTTCAAAAAGCAAAAAGTAACTGAGGCTGCGCACACCAAAAGCTACACCGCCGCGGTTAAGCTCATCTTTTTCTTTCTCTTGCCAGGCAGTGCCGGCAATATCTAGATGAGCCCAGGGCACTCCGTCAACAAACTCTTTTAAGAACAAAGCCGCCGATGCCGTTCCGGCTTCGCCACGAGAACCGGCGTTTTTCAAATCGGCAATATCGCTTTTTAAGCTATCCTTGTATTCATCAAACATCGGCAACTGCCAATATTTTTCACCGCTTTTTTCACCGGCAGTAATCATTTTTTCAATCAATATTTGATCGTTACCCATAATCGCCGCCGCCGCTCTGCCTAGGGCCGAAACTACAGCACCGGTGAGAGTGGCAATATCGATTATTGCATCGGTTTTTTCTTTGCCGGCATAACAAAGAGCATCGGCCAAGGTAAGCCTGCCTTCAGCATCCGTATTATTCACTTCAATAGTTTTACCGTTCATGGATGTAAGCACATCCCCAGGACGCAAAGCTCCACCGCCAGGCATATTTTCACAAGCAGCAATCAGAACATGCACCGCTATTGGTGCATGCAATTCGCTTACAGCACGGATAGCGCCAAGAACAGCGGCAGCACCGGACATATCATGCTTCATTTTTTCCATACCGACAGCAGTTTTTAAGGACAATCCGCCGGAATCGAATGTAATTCCTTTACCAATCAAAGTTATTGTTTTTCTGGCGTTTGCCGGAGCATACTTCAAGCTGATAAATTTAAGCGGTTCATGAGAACCTTTAGCTACGCCGATATAAGCGCCCATGCCCATAGCGGCAACATCTTCGACTTCCAAAACACGACATTCCACCGAAGCCGACACCAAGGATTGAGCGGCTTCAGCTAAACGTGACGGAGTCATAACGCAAGCAGGCTCGGCAATTAAATCGCGAGCAAAGTTTGTGCTTTCAGCGATGGTCCGCCCCTCTTCACAAAGACGCAAAAATTCTTCCTTACCCATTTTTTGATCAATAAAAGTCAGACGTTCTGTTTTAAGGGAAGGAGAGAATCCGTCTTCGGCTACTTTTTTATAATTCAAAAAGTTGTACGAGCCCAAAAACCAGCCTTCAACAGCCGCCCGCAACATATCGGACTGCCCGTCCATGCGCAACTGCAAAATCAAATGTCGACAGGATTCTTTAGCACCAAACATCCGAGCAAGATTAGCGACTGTTTTTCTTACGGATGCAATTTTGTAATCACAACTTTTGCCTAATCCAACAAGAACGAGCTTTCGTGCGCCAATTTGCCCGGAGCAGAAGAAGCTGATGCTCTCTTTGTTTTTACATTTGAATAGCTCTTCCTGGCACATTTGCGCAATATGATCTAAAAATTGAGCCGGGAAATCGGGATCAAGTTTTTCAATTGTCGCGCGAACATCCTCATCTTGGAACAAACCTAAAACGAGAAGATCCGCCTTAATACGCGAAAGAGACGCGGACTCTAAATCAAGCTTCATATGATTATTGTGCTACCAATTGAGTGATGCTTCGCATTAAAGGAATGAGCTGCTCAGTATGCTGCCCGGAGCTGACTGTAATCAAAATCCCGCCACCAAAATCAGCAATGATCAAATAACCGGACGGAGACTTAGCTACAAGCTGGTGCACATGGTTGTGACCCATCTTGCGGATACTGTTGGTAGTGCTGAAATAAACACCCAGAGCTAAGGCACCGATAGACTCCGGATCATATTCTTGCGGTAAATTATTAGCAATCGGAATACCGTCATGTCCAACAATAGAAGAGCCGACAACACCAGGCAAAGAAGCCACATGATTCAACAACTTATAAATTTCGTCTGCAGCTTCTAACGTCAGCACACGCACTTTGCTTTCATTTAAGTTAGCTTGAGAAAGCTTACCGATCTGTTGCTGGTCTTGCTGATCGAGTAGAAACTTACCGATACTGGATATTTTTCCGGTACCACTATCATGGGTTGTCTCGATTTTGGCATCCAAACGGTCGATACCAGCTATTTTCGGCGCCGGAGTAGCAACAACACCTGTTTCCACGGCGGCGCTGCGTATTGATTGAACCGCTTCTCGCACATTTACTTTAGGAACCGGTTGTTTAGACTCTTTTACACCCAAGTTGTCAAATATTTTGTCAACAGCGGCATCATCAATATTCTTAAATAGCCCCTGTTGTCCCGAAGTGGCGCTCGCTTTTGGCGCCGGCGGTACCGGCGGCGGCAATGGAGTTTTCATCGGTATCGGTGAAGGTGTAGGTGTAACCGCATTGATCACAGGCGGTACTGGCGGCGGTAACGCCTGTTTAGCCGGAATCGGCGGGGGAGACGGCACTGGAGCTGGTTGGCTAACAGGCGGTAATGGAGGAGGCGGTGGCGGAGCCGGCGTTGCCTTTATCTCCATTGGTGCTGGAGGTTGGCTGGTTTCCGCAGGAGCAGCAAGAGGCGCAGCTTGTTGCTCAGCAACATTGGCTTGCGCTGCTGATAGCTCAGACTCTTTTACACCAAGCTTTCTAAAGATTCGATCCATATCTTTATCGTCAAGCTTTTTCAGACCACCACTATCGGCAGTGCTCTGCGGAACTGGCGATGGGGGTGGAACCGGCGGTCTACCCGGTCTTCCCGGAAGCGGAGGTTTAGCTGGCGGTACCGGCATCTCTCTTTTGGTTTCTTGAACAACCGGAGGAGCCGGCGGCACTGAGGGCGCAGAAGGCGCAGCCGTTACAGGAGGCGGAGCCGCTATAGGAGCGGTTTCCACCGGCGGTGGTGAAACTTCAGGCTTTGCCAGCGGTTGAGCTAAATCACCTCGTCCCACAGGACGGATATTAGAAGCACCTTGTGGTGGCGGAGGCATAGCTACGGATGGATTAGCTGGACGAGGCACTGGTGTTGCTTGCCGACGATTAAGTGAAACCGGTTGTATATCCGGTTGTTTCAAGTCGGAACTAACAGGTAACTCCGGCGCAGCAGGCGGCAAGGGTGCCGGCAGTTCATCAATCGGAACCGGTGCTGGTGCCGGTGTTGAAATATTGGCAGCCAATTGCTTGCGCTCTTGAATGGACATTTCATAGCTACTGAAGTCGGCCGTTGGTTGCTCAGAAACCGGCGGGGCTTCCGGAACAACCGGAGCAGTAGGCGGCGGCGGAACCATTGGCTCAGGCACCGGAACTTGGAGTTCGGCAACGTCTCCGGGTGTCGGCATTTCTTGAGCCATCTCAGTAATACTGTCGCCCAAAATATTTGTGAGGCGATCCATCATTGTTGATTCCGACCCGGGAATTGGTACCGTCGGCGGTTCAATAGATGTGAAACTAGAAACCGGCGCTGGTGGCTCCGGAGCAGCAAACATTTGTCCTTGCTGCTTTCTTTGCAAAGAAAGTTTCTCTTGGATGGACATTTCATAATGCTCAGCCACAGGTTCAACACTGGGCGCTGGCGCCGGTTTAGGCGTCGGCGGTATGGCTTTACTCGCCGTTGATCCTAAGCCTGAATCTTCAAGCGAAAAGGCTTTCCACATACCGGTTTGAATTTGTTCACTCTCCTCAGACCAAGATGCATCCTCAGCTGAAGCCGCTTGCGGCTGAGCTGGCGGTGCGCCCCAACCATCGTCTTGAATTGGTGATGCTTGCGGCTGAGCTGGCGGTGCTCCCCAACCATCGTTTTGAATTGGCGATGTTTGCGGCTGAGCTGGCGGTGCGCCCCAACCATCGTTTTGAATTGGCGATGTTTGCGGCTGAGCGGGCGGTACTCCCCAACCATCGTTTTGAATTGGCGATGTTTGCGGCTGAGCTGGCGGTGCTCCCCAACCATCGTTTTGAATTGGTGATGTTTGCGGCTGAGCGGGAGGTGCGCCCCAACCATCGTTTTGAATTGGCGATGTTTGCGGCTGAGCTGGCGGTGCTCCCCAACCATCGTCTTGCACAGGTGACGTTTGCGGCTGCACTGGCGGCGCTCCCCAACCATCTTGAATCGGTGATGCTTGCGGCTGCACTGGCGGTGCGCCCCAGCCGTCGTCTTGTACAGGTGACGTTTGCGGCTGACTCTGGACCTGCCAACTTCCGCTATCAACTACTGATGAATTAGCACCCCATTGGCCAATCATTGGTTGACTTGCCGGATCTGACTCTTGAACGAAATCAGCCGGGGCTTGCTCCACTACTCCGGATGGCGGTTGAACTTGCTCTTGAACTTGACGACGAATAGACTCCGCCAAAGTTAATGGACCATCTTGGGAGCTACGTGCCGGTATTTCGACTCCAAATTTTTGAGAAAGCGAAAGAGCTTGTAAATTGACTTGCTCAGACTCGCTTGACGGTTGAATTTTAGAGAGACTTTTCAATCGTACGCTGGTAGCCAGCATTTCTTCTTCTTGAGTTGCCGTCATATTACGAGCTGACGCTTCAGCTTCCGAAGAAACGGATTGTCGGCTGATATGAGGAAAGCCACCACCTTTGGACTGAGAAGCAGACGAATCTTTTTTTCCAATTTTAGAAATCAGATTTTTTAGGGTGCTTATAAAATTGGGCTTAGTCGGCGGTAGTTCCTGCATAATTTTTCTCGCGAATGCTTCTGAGTTGCCCGGTAGGCATTCGTCAGGGAGCGCTGTATCCTTTGCCACTTGAGTGACTTGGTCGATCTGATGATAGAACCGAGAGCATGAGTCACAGGAATCAAGATGCTGCAGAACCATTCGTTCATCTTGAGGCGCAAGCTCCATATCAAAACGCTGCTGGATAAGAAATCTAAATCGACTGCAGTTAATAGTCATTCCTCAACACCAAACGAACCCAAATATTAATTTACCCGCGTCCCAGACACTTAACCACCTGCACCCTAGCCCTATGTAACCAGGCCATAACATTATCCTGATGTACGTTTAGAACTACCGCTATCTGGGTAAGACTTAAACCCAGCTGATGGCGCAGTATGAAAACCTTTTTTTGCTCTTCCGGCAAGCTGCTGATGCATCTTTTTACTCTTTGCGTCCCAAGAATAACTGTTGTTTCCCAATCCATTTGCGACGAACCGTCAACGGTCGGATCCGTAATGCTGCCAGCTGGCATGGGGGAAGTTTGAGCATGGTACGCAGCCGTAGCATCAACAATTAGCCCCATAAGCCATTCATGCACATAATCCTGATTAAATTCTTTCGGATTAATTTGCCGAATAGCGGCAATTGCTGCCTGAAAAGCACTGATCGTAATTTGTTCGGCAATATCAGGTTCGAGAGTGGCAATAAAAGCCACACAATAGAAATGCTCTTGATTTTGCCAGATGAACTCGTCAAGGGCTCCCTTGCTGCCCTTTTTGAGCTCCAATAAAGTACGAACTGCCGCAGTTTGAGAAGGTGTACGAGATAATAGTGTCATTGATTAGATCAATAATCGGTTCTAGTAAAAAAGTAATGCTAATCCACAGTTTACCTAATTTACTTACATACCGTCAGCTAATTCGGAAGAAGGATCTTCATCAATTCATTGTGGCTGATATGCTTATGCGATTAATCAGCTACTAAAATCGAAAAAGCCCGCCCAACGCACTTTTCAACGTATCATGCCTAAAAGACCTGATTTTACTTTACGCCTCAGCATCAAAAATGTTGAAGGATTCTCGCCGGACGCGATTACTCACTCGCCGCGCAATTTTCGCCCGCAAGACGTAATCAATGCCTGCAAGAATATGAGCCTGGAAG
Organism: Candidatus Obscuribacterales bacterium; assembly: GCA_019750335.1. Lineage (GTDB taxonomy): Bacteria > Cyanobacteriota > Vampirovibrionia > Obscuribacterales > Obscuribacteraceae > JAIEPM01. Next base: position 162,579 of record JAIEOQ010000001.1, on the reverse strand, counting down.
CCGTCAGCACGGATATTCCCCAAACCGTTCTTGCGGTTGCCAACTTTATCAGCATTGATTTTTTTGGTTTAGCGCACGGAACCGGGCTTTACAACCGTCAGATAAAATTGTGGAACGCACTTTCTTGTACAAGTCGTGTCGAAGTCTACATGGCAACCAAAGGTTTTATACAGAAAACCAAGCTGCCGGAGTTTGACCTTTTCTTTTTAGATCAGAAATCACGCCTGCTCGCCGCCGCACACTATGCAGACAGTAATCGACCAAAAGGACAGTTCGATTTTCTGCGTAACATGAATGAATTCCTGCAACGAGCGGCTTTAATTCAAGGGTTAAGCGGGCTATTTTTGTGTTATCCGGATCCTTTTCCAAACGAAGTTTTGGAATATGTCCGCAAAAAAACAAAAGCCGACGATACTCTTTCTCACTACGAATCAATTTGGCCAAAATTAGGCGTTCCCTTGAATCTGCTTGAGATAAGCGAGAAAACGAGCCAGACGCCGGACGGCTCTCTTGATTTACATGGAATCCGCCTGGTTCATCCTGACTTAAGCAAGAAAAAATTCGGCGCCCCACGCCCGCAAATTTAATCTTACAAAGGAATATTGCCGTGCTTTCGTGCCGGCCGTTCTATTCGTTTATTTTGCTGCACATTTAGAAATGCTGCTAAACGCTGGCGTGTTTCGCTCGGTAAAATCACATCGTCGATATAACCACGTTCGGCAGCAACATAGGGATTAGCAAAACGAGTGCGATACTCTTGAATAAACTTAGCCGACTTTTGCTCTTTCTCCGGACCAACCAGCTCCCGCCGATAAAGGATGTTTACTGCACCTTCCGCGCCAATTACGGCAACTTCAGCGGTTGGCCAGGCCAAATTCAAATCGCCGCCGACATTCTTTGAACCAAGTACGTCAAAAGCACCACCGTAAGCCTTGCGCGTAATCACAGTCAATTTAGGTACTGAAGCTTCGCAATAAGCGTAAAGCAACTTAGCACCATGACGAATGATTCCCATATGCTCTTGTTTTTTACCAGGCAGATAACCTGGCACATCGACTAAAGTCAAAATCGGAATATTGAACGCGTCACAAAAACGCACAAAACGCGCACCTTTAACCGAAGCATCAATGTCCAAAACTCCAGCCAACACTTTTGGCTGATTAGCAACCAGACCGACTACATGACCGGAAAGACGGGCAAAGCCAGTGATCAAATTTTTGGCAAAAGATTCGGCCACCGGAAAGAAACTGTCGCGATCAACAATTTTTTCAATTACTTTGTGCATGTCATAAGGCTTGCTCGGATCAACGGGAACCAGCGTATCAAGCTCTTGCATCGACTCCGGTTCACTATCTTCATTGGCAACGAAAGGCGGTGATTCCAAATTGTTGTTTGGTAAATAAGAAAGCAAAGTTCTTACATACCAAAAGGAATCCTCTTCGTCTTCAGCCATGAAATGAGCGACTCCGCTGGTTTCGTTGTGCACAACTGCGCCGCCGAGCTGCTCAAAGCTGACATCTTCACCAGTTACAGTTTTGACAATTTCCGGACCAGTGATAAACATATATGACTGATCGCGCACCATTACCGTAAAGTCAGTGACCGCGGGACTATACACCGCACCACCGGCACAAGGTCCGTAAATTACTGAAATTTGCGGAATCAAACCAGAACAAAAAACATTGCGATAGAAAATATCGGCATAGCCAGCCAAGCTGCTGACGCCCTCTTGAATTCTCGCTCCGCCGCTTTCATTCAAACCAATTACCGGGCAACCGGCTTGCTTGGCCAAATCCATAATTTTGCAGACTTTGCGTGCAAAAACTTCGCCAAGAGCGCCACCTAAATAAGTGGGATCATGAGCAAAAATGTAAACCGGACGACCGTCAATCAGCGCCTGTCCGGTGACCACTCCATCACCATAGGATTTTTTATTATCCATATCGAAATTGCGGCACTGATGCAAAGCGTAACGATCAATTTCAAAAAAGGAGCCGGGATCCACTAACTTTTCTATACGCTCACGAGCAAGAAGCAATCCCTTCTCACGCCGTTTTTCCACACTAGCCTGATTTGTCGAAAGGGCTTGCTTGCGTCGTTCTAACAGTTCGGAGTTGGGATCCATTTTTGTTGTTTCCATTTTTCAAATCTTCCGGACATTACTCTACAAAATGTGCGAAAGAAAAGCATGAACAATCGACAAATAAATTGTCATAGTACAGACATCAAGCACACTGGTGATAAGCGGTCCACTGGCATGAGCCGGCTCTATACCTATGCGATCGAAAATCATCGGTATCAAAGTGCCAATGATTGCTCCCAATGACATAGTCAGAAGCAAAGAAATTCCAACGATCAATCCTAAATTATGATTGGCCTCTTGCCCAAGCACATAACTAACCAAATAGGTCAATAGCCCGCAAGCCGCACCAAGCATCGCTCCAACGCGCACTTCATGCCAAACATTACGTAATCCGCTTTTCCAGTTAAAAGTCTTTTTCTGTTCGCGAATAGTAATACAAGTACTTTGCATAGCGACGCTGCCGGTCAGACTTGTAAGTAGCGGCATGAAAGAAGCAGCAATCACAGTTTGTTTAATTACGTTATCAAAATGAGTGATTACCATTGCCGAGCCAGATTCAATAAGCAAAGTTACTACAAGCCAGGGAATGCGCGCGCGAAAAGCTTGGCGAGTATTCGTACCGAGATTTTCTCCAGATTCCGGCGCTGTAACGTCGATACCTGAGGTCTGGTAAATGTCTTCTGTCGCTTCTTCTTCCAGAACGTCGATAGCATCATCGGCGGTGATGATCCCGCGCAACACACCGTTAGAGTTGACGACAGGCAAAGATAACAAGTCATATTTTTGAATTTTTTCAGCAGCTTCTTCTTGGTCCGTATCGACATAGACCTTGATAAAACCGGTGTCCATGAGGCTCTCCACCGTCGCATCAGCCGGTGCGGTCAAAAGTTCTTTAACCGATAACTGTCCGACAAGACGTTCTTCCTCGTCAACAACAAAGAGATCGTAGATCTCCTCTTCTTCTTTTTTGTATGTTTCACGCAGATGTGACAACGCCTGTTCGACAGACATGTTTGCCGGGACCGACAAATAATCGGTAGACATAATTCCACCGGCGGAGTCTTCTTTAAAGGACATCAGCTCATAGAGCTCACCGACAGCTTCATCATCAACCATCTGGCTAATGATTGAACTGGCTTTTTCTTTAGGCAACTCGGACAATAAGTCAACCGCGTCATCCGGTGACATTTTGCTGATAATCGGAACGACACCGATATCACCGAGATCTTTAAGCAAAGCTCTTTGATAATCAGGATCCAGCTCCGCTAAAACAGCCGAAGCATTATCCAAATCCAAAAGTCGAAAGCATGAAAGTCGTTGCTGTGGGCTCATTTCCACAAGCCATTCCGCCAGGTCAGCCGGATATTGATCATTGAGAACCAAGCGCAAACGCTGTTTCTCCCCCTCTTCAATGAGGGAGCTCAATTGCTCCAGATCGATCATGACTTGGCTGGACACAGATGGATACCATTACTTTGCCAGCTAATGATACCGCTTTAGTACCCTTCCGGGCGACCCTAAAAATCTGTTGTTAAGAAATAGCCTACTCTTCCAGATAACCGGATAGCTTACCTGACCAGGCAGGCTGACGCAGCTTCCGAAAAGCCTTATGCTCGATTTGACGTACACGTTCACGAGTAATATTAAAAAGCCTTCCTACTTCTTCCAAAGTTCTTTGCCGCCCGTCTTCCAAACCATAGCGAAGGTGCATGATATCCCTCTCACGTGGTGTTAATTGGCTAAGCATGCGGTTGAGGTCTTGACGCATAAGTTGCTCTTCAGTGTTAGCGTCGGGCCGCGCCGACTCACTGTCCTCAATCAAATCTCCGATATAAGTTTCATCGTCACGATTGAGAGGCATCTCCATTGAGATTGGCTCACGATCGGCCTGGACGATTTCTTGCACCTTTGAAACAGAAAGCTCCATGGTCGCAGCCAGTTCCTGCTCCGTCGGCTTTCTACCGAGAGCTTGCGAGAGCTTAGCGCTTGCCTTTTTCATCTTATTAATGGATTCAACCATGTGCACCGGCACTCTGATCGTCCGGGATTTATCGGCAAGTCCACGGCTTATCGCTTGACGAATCCACCAGGTTGCATAAGTGCTGAATTTGAAACCTTTAGTATGATCAAACTTTTCGGCAGCACGAATCAAGCCTAAATTGCCTTCCTGAATCAAATCCTGAAAGGGTAGGCCCCGATTTACATATTTTTTTGCAATTGAAATGACTAAGCGCAAATTAGCTTGAATAAGCTTTTTCTTGGCTTTCTCATCGCCTTTAGCAATACAACGAGCGAGCTCAATCTCTTCGTCCGGCTTGATCATCTTTACTCGCCCAATCTCACGCAAATAAAGACGCACCGAATCCTCAGTGAAAGATGACTCTTCTTTTGTCGCAAGAGGTCCGACTTCTTCGGCGGGATCAGCAAGGGCATCCGAATCCTCAGGCTCGAATAAAGATACTTCGGCCCAGTCCTCAGATAACTGCTGTGTCATTTTTGAAGCCACCGTTTGAGTACTCCACTGAATCCTATAAGTCTCTCTGTATAACTTTTACCCAGATCCCGAGCAGCTCTAGCAGTCAAGAGAAAGATTAACTTTTGTAAAATTAGCCAGCCCACTGGATAGAGTTCCTACTTTACTTATATGGAAAGTTAGGCGGGATCAGCTATCTGATCTGATATATTCAGTCTCTGATTGTCACTCAAATGTTAGGAGCGCCTAATGACCGCCAAGTACAACGCCCGGATTAAAAGAACTCGCCGTAAAGCTAAACTCGAGCGCCAAAAAGAACGCGTTCGTCAAGCGATCGCTAAATCACAAGGCGGAAAGGGCTAAAACTTGAGCCAGCCGGCGGCAAAAATTCAGCGCATTATGTCCGGTATGCGCCCAACCGGACGTTTGCACCTGGGGCACTATTTCGGTGCCCTTCTTAATTGGCTTGAATTTCAAGACAAATATGAATCGTACTTTTCAATAGTTGATTGGCACGCTCTCACCACTAAGTATCAGAATACCGGTGAGATTGCTGGCAACATTCATGAAATTGCTCTCGATTGGTTATCTACAGGTATAAATCCTGAGATTGCCACAATCTACGTGCAGTCGGCCGTACCTGAAATAGCCGAACTGCATCTTTTGCTGTCGATGATTACTCCACAGAATTGGGTGGAGCGAGAGCCGACGCTCAAAGACATGGTAAAAATGCTGGCCGCTGATGAAGCTGAAGCTAAAGAAAAGGTCACTTACGGACTTTTAGGTTATCCGGTGTTGATGACTTCGGACATTCTCACTTTCAGAGCGAACTTAGTACCGGTAGGCAAAGACCAAGCTTCCCATCTTGAGTTTGCTCGTGACACGGTCAGACGTTTCAACCATATTTTCAATACGGATTTTTTCCCGGAACCGCAGCCTAAATTTACATCAACACCATTATTGAAGGGTGTTGACGGACAAAAAATGGGCAAGTCCTACAACAACGATATTAAACTGGCCGATAGCGAAGCCGACACGATAAAAAAGGTCAAACAAGCGATCACTGATCGCACCCGCATCGCAAAAGCGGATCCCGGCCATACGGATCTGTGCGAAGTACCCTGGCCGCTCTATCAGATCTTCGGCTCGAATATAACTGAACAAGTAAAAACAGAATGCGAATCGGCCCAAATCGGTTGTGTTGATTGCAAAACTCGTCTTGCCGGATTGATCAACGACTTCATGCGTCCAATTAGAGAAAAACGCGAAACTCTGGCTCAAGATCCGGAAAGAGTACGCAAAATTCTCGAACACGGAAACAACAAAGCCCGCAAAACCGCCCAAGAAACTCTTAACGGCGTTCGCGACCTGATGGGTCTCACGCGCTGGGTCTAATCATGGCAGCGCCAAACAAAATCTCAAACACAAAGCTATTGCTCTTACGTTGCGAAGAAATAGTTGCAGTTTTATATGCCATAAGCTTACCTTTGTCGATGACTGCATCATATGTATTGCTAATGATAGGCATTTTGCTTTGGGGCTTATCCTTACTCCATGATTACAAAAATCAAGAGTTCAATTTTAGCCTCAGAAATAGCGCACCACTTACGGTACCACTCATGCTGTATGCAGCCGCGCTTATGATATCGGGGTTTTTCAACGGTTCCGAAACATACGGCAATATTGGACTGCACTCTCTTTCCATGTCTTTAAAATCTCTGGAGAATTTCAAAAGCCTGCTTCCCTATTTTTGGGCCTATCATGTTTTCACCCATAGCCGCCAAACAGCCATGCTCGCTGTTTGGCTTTTACTTACGGTTTCGGCCATAGCCGGAATCTGGGGAACCGTTCAGCAAGTCTTCGATATTCATTTAGGCTACAAATATTTGCAAGGCACGGGATTTCTTGGCGGACCGATGGCTTTCGCCGGACAAATGCAGCTTTTCAGCTTACTCTCGTTAGGGCTTTTATTTGCCGGCTCATATAAACAAGCAGCGCAGACAGTTCCCGAAAGATTCAGATCAGCAATTGTGTCGTTGCAAAATCCTTTTGTATTTTCATTTATTGTTTTGGCTAATTTCGCCGGAGTGCTTTTTGCCGCCGAACGCAGCGCCTGGCTTGGAGTATTATTCGGCATTTTGACCGTGGCCTGCTTACGCTCCTGGAAGTTGATGCTAAAAGTTTTATTGGCTTTAAGCGCTCTTTGCACAGCCCTATGGGCTTTCGTACCAGTAGTTCAAATCCGGATAAACAGTTTATTTGCGACTTTATCAGGAGCCAAAGATGTCAGCGTTCAAGCGCGTTTGACCATCTGGAAAAGCTGTATTGATATATTCAAACAATCGCCGCTTTTCGGTACCGGTATTTTTCGTTTCCCGCATTTCGATATCAAAGAAGCGATAGTGCCAGGTGTTTCGGTAGATCTCAATCATGGACACAGCAATTATTTTCATATGCTTGCCGCAACTGGCTTACTCGGCCTCGCCAGCTTCATTTATTTGTTAGCCAGTATACTTATCTACGGCAGCAAAGAATTAAAAGCAAACCTGTCGGCTCAAGATAACGTTCGCTCAGGGATTCTGATCGGACTCCTTGGCGGCACAATGGCCATGGTTGTATCAGGACTTTTCGAGTACAATTTCGGTGCAGCGCAAGTTCGGCTTGCTCAGTGGTTTTTGCTTGGACTTTTATAATCTCGAGCCAATCATCTGTTTTTTCTAAACGAATCAGCAAAACTTTGATGCTCAATATAACCATTTGTTGGTGTAAGCACCATTTTCTATAACACGCGTAGAATCAATAGCATCACCGTTAACCGGATAATGTGTCATTGAGGTAATTACGCCGTTTTCACGAGTAACTGAACGCTGCCGAACTTGAGGATCTTCAGGATAACCTGCACCAATTACTTCGCCGTCATTATCTCTGGTCAGCACATGACCTACCAAATCATTGGTTATGACAATGCCATTTATTTTGTGAGTTTCTAAAAGTTTGCCTTCATAATTGCGCCATAAATGTCAAATAAGCTTGAAATATGTTTGAAATTTATGGATTTAAGCTTGTACGGATACCAAAACTTTCCACAATACTGACTGCAAACGTCTTGTCTTTATTACTGCCATCTTTTCGCAAAAGATCGCCTCGACGCATATATTCAGCCGCCAAGGTCTTATCCAACTCGGACATTTGTCCTAGCTTCTGCAAATGAGTGCTTAGTTTGTCCCAATCGATTCCGGATTGTGTTTCAATTTGCTCTCTTGTTTCATCGCTGCCATCGGGGTCCAGCGGCAAAATAACCGTAGATAAATCACAACCGTCAAAATTAGCTCGAGAAATATTCAGCTCGGAAAGATCTTTACCGGCAAGATCGCAATTTATAAATTTAACGGTGGAAAAATCACCAACTAGCTCAGTCTCTCTTAAATCGCAATTGCTAAATTGAGTATCGCGCAACGCTTTAGCTGAATCAGCCTCAATCACGGCTCCACGCAGATCGACACTATCAAATTTGGCTCCCTTTAAGGTCCAGCCGGTCATATCCACATCTCTTAAATCACAGTTTCTGATTTTGGCACCGTTCAAACGCATATCACCGCTAAAAGCGCGTTCGCCAATCTGCACATTCTCAATAGTTGCATTGGTCAAATTAGTATAATCAAAAGAGGCATAGCGCAAATCGCAATCTTTGATGGTGGCACCGCTAAGATCGGCTTCGCTAAAATTAACCTGCTCCAATTTCACATCATTCAAAGTTACGCCGGAGAGCGGGTAGCGAAAAAAATCCATGCCGGCAAGACTACCGCCGCTAAAAGTTGCGCCTTGAAAGTCGGCACCAATCGGCACAACGCCATCAAATTTGACATTTTCAAACAGTGTTTTGGAAAACTTGGCAAAATTCAAATTGTTACCAGACAGATGACCGTCTCTAAAAGTAGCGCCGGAAAGATTCGTCGAATCAAATCGAGCGCCTTCACTGCGCGGTCCCAAAGTACTACCGGCAAGGTTTGAATCGCTGAAATCAACGCCGGACAAATCAAAGCTGGAAAGATCTACGCCTTTTAGTTCACCGGTTTTAGCCAAATGTCCTTGCAAATCGTCTTTAAAGCGCGATTCGCTGCTGACAAACAAAGCTTTCCCATTTTCCGCTGTAACCTCAATTGGTTCTTCCTGGCGTGTCGCCGGAGGAGCACCATATGTTTCTCCTCGTTCAGCTTGCCAGGGATCCGCTTTGTCCACAGCTTGGTCTGAATCAACATCAGTTTGCACAATAACATCGCGCGGCTGAACCATAACAAGACTCACTCCAAACCCGACGGACTAGGAGTATATACCCAAGGTCAGGTAATAATATCTAATGTCTAAAGCAGCGTTGCCCGGTAAAGACCATACAAATACCGGCAGCGTTGCAGGCGGCAATAACATCTTGGTCTTTAATGCTACCACCAGGTTGAATTATCACTTTAACACCGGCAGCAGCTGCTGCTTCAATATTATCCGTAGCCGGGAAGAAAGCATCACTGGCCATTACCGCACCTTTAGCGTTATTACCCGCTTGCTGCAAAGCAATACGCACAGATTGCACTCGGTTTGTTTGACCGATACCAATGCCAACGGAGCAGCCTTCTTTAGCGATAAAAATAGCGTTCGAAGTCAGATGGCGAACTACATTCCAAGCAAATTGCACGTCGTCTTTATATTTTGCTTCAAGCTGAACTTCAGTAACCGCGTGAAAACGATCCGCAGTAACAATCGGCTCAAGTTCACGCTCGGCAATAAATCCGTACTCTTTAAGGTCCTTAAGATAAGTGAGTTGCTTGGTGCCCCCGGCTAAAATTTCCGGCGCCAAACGCAATACACGCAGATTTTTCTTTTTAGCAAACGCCGCTAAAGCTCCTTTGCTAAAGGCCGGAGCAGCAACGATCTCAACAAAATTTTCAATTATTTTGTTCGCTAACTCCTCAGTCACTTCAGTTGTAAATCCATAGATACCGCCAAAAGCAGAGATTGGATCACAGTCGTATGCCTTTTGATAAGCTTTGAATAAATCGTCGTCAACAGCGACACCGCAAGGATTATTATGTTTAATGATGCAAGCACAAGCTTTAGGCATCCCTTTAAGAACATTATTTAGAGCATAAACATCAGTGATGTTGTTGGAAGACATCTCTTTGCCTTGCAATTGCTTAAAAGGCGGAAAGGGAGTTTTATAAGCGGCAGTCGATTCAGCTGATGAATACCAGGCTGCAGCATGATGGGGATTCTCGCCGTAACGTAAATCTTGATGTTTTTCCAGCTTTAGAAGCATGGTTTGCGGCATATAACCTTCCAAACCATCATGCTCAAGAGTTCGATTCAAATAAGAAGAGATGCTGGCATCATATTGTGCCGTACGCAGAAAAGCAGCATGGGCCAGCTCTTTACGCAGACCAATAGTCGACTTACCATTATTGGCATCAAGGGATTCAATCACATGATCGTATTGAGATGGATCCGACACTACTGCAACACGCTCAAAATTTTTGGCTGCTGCACGCAACAAAGTGACACCGCCGATGTCGATATGCTCAACCATATCCGGCTCGGATAGCTCTTCTTTTACTTTGAGCTCGAACGGATAAAGATTGACGACAACCATATCGATCTCTTCAATTTCATGCTCGGCTAAGCAGTCGCGATCTTCTTGTGAGGAGCGGGCAAGTATGCCACCAAGAACTTTCGGGTGCAGAGTTTTTACGCGCCCGGACAATATTTCCGGAAATTTAGTCAGGTCTTCAACTTTAGTACAAGCAAAACCTTTTTCAATGAGAAATTTGGCTGTATTGCCGGTAGCGATCAGTTTAAGATCATCAAAGCGCTCCAGCCGGCGTACGAAATTCTCTAATCCAGCCTTGTCAGACACACTAACTAAAACTGAGGGCATCTTGCAACTCCTTTCATGAGTGTTTGTCTTTAAGTACGAAATCAAAACCTTTAATTCTAATTCGTTCAAATTCATCAGTAGTTTCACCGACTACAGCAGCTGAGAAACCATGCTCTTTAAATAAATCGGCTACAAGCTCCGCCTCTTTTTCCACAATTAGAGCCAATCCCATACCCATATTGAAAGTTTTATACATCTCTTCACTTTCAACATGTTCGGAAATTTTATGGAAAACTTCAGGTACAAGAAGGGGCGATGTAACGGTAAAACCGGCTTCTTTGTTCAAACGCAATAAATTACGCCAACCGCCGCCGGTAATATGACAGATGCCGCTTATTGCATCACCATGTTTAGATAAAGCAGCAAGAACCGCTTTGACATAAATCAAAGTTGGCTCCAACAGAAGATTGAGCCATTTATCTTCTTGAGGCAACACTTTACGAGCCAAAGACAAGCCGTTGGAATGAATCCCGCTTGAAGCAACACCGACTAACTTTTGTCCTGGCTTGATCTTATTGCCTGTAATCAACTTATCTCTTGTTACATGACCAACGGCAAAACCGGCTAAATCATAATGTCCCGGCTTATACAATCCCGGCAACTCGGCTGTTTCTCCTCCGGCTAAAATCATGCCGGCTTGATCGCAACCTTCGACAATACCTTTCATGATTGCGTCGGCTGATTGATTTTCCAAATGGCCAACAGCAAAATAATCAAGAAAGAGAGAGGGGGCAGCCCCAACACAAACCAGATCATTAGCGCACATAGCCACTAAATCGATACCGATTGTATCGTGCTTATTCAAAGCTTCAGCTACCAGCAATTTGGTGCCGACACCATCTGTGGTGACAGCTATTCCCAAATCAGGGGCGAAAGGATAAACTGCGGCATAACCTCCGGCTGCCGGCCAAAGCTGACCATGCTCCGGACGCCTGGCTAAAAGTTTTAGCCTTTCCACAAAGGATTCGGCTTTATCTATTTGTACTCCGGATGAAGCGTATGTTTCTTTTTTCATATTGCTCACCCTTGATTGACCATTGCTGCTGCATTTTTAAGAATAGACAAACCATGAGGCTCTTCCCCACGGTTTACTTTGTGTCCGGCCGGATGTTGCTCCCAACGAACAAAAGCTTCCGGGTGCGGCATTAAGCCAAGTACGTTTCCTTTTTGGTTAAGCAAACCGGCTATGCGATCGTAGCTGCCATTAATATCTTGCCGGTAGCGTAAAGGTGATTGTTTTTTTACAGTTTCAACAGCAGTGCTTGTAAGCTCAGGAGAGAGAACAAGGCGCCCCTCACCGTGCCTGACCGGTAAATGTATGGATTGCAATCCCAGGAAAAAACCACTTTGATTTTTTTTGTCTACTTCAAGCTCAACCCATTTGTTCATAAAACGCCCGTGGGAATTATGACAAAGCGAAACAGCTCTTGCTGCTGTCGGATTCGAATCAGGCAAGAGTCCCATCTGCACTAAGATTTGGAAACCGTTACAAATGCCGATCACCAAATTTCCTTTATCGACAAAATCATAAAAAGTATTTTTCAGCTTATCTTTTAGCTTCAAAGCTAATACTTTGCCGCTGGCAATTTCATCGGCAAAAGAGAATCCACCCGGCATTGCTAATAACTGGACCGAGCTTAAGCGGGCAGAATTAGCCATTAAGTCAGTGGTATGTAGAAGTTCGGCGTCAAAACCAGCAAGAGCAAGCCCATGCACTGTCTCGTTATGACAATTGATCCCATCTCCGTAAAGCACCGCCGCTTTAGGACGCCTTTTCATTAGCTCTCCTCCTCAGCGAATGGAAGCAACGTTTCCCAAGCCCCAAGCATTTCGGCCAATTCAACAGAGAATAAGACTTTGTCTTCAGCGCTTGTAAAAACAAGAGCGGCTGAAGATTCCACACTACCGATTTGAACGCAGGAAATGCCTTGCATAATTTGTTCCCAGGCGGCTTTATTTTCCGGCTTAACGCTGACAAGCAAACGAGCCGGTCCTTCGGCAAAGAGCGCGAAATCAAGCCGTTTTTTCAGCTCGGCTGCCAGTACGTTCGAATCAGGGATGCAAGCGGCTGCGGCAGTAGAAATTTTTTCAGCCTGCAAACGCGCTCCCAACTCCGAGCCGATGCAACATTCGGCAAGGGCGACGCCAAGCCCGCCATCGGACAAGTCATGGGCTGATTGAACAAGCCCTGCTTTAATTGCTTCATGAGTTTGCTCGTATAACAATGCTGCTTCTTGAGGATCAATTTCCGGAACGTTAGCACTGTCCCAGCCGGCAATATCGGCGACCAAACTACCGGCAAAGCCAAGAGAAGCTGCCGATACTATATAAATAAGATCGCCTGGATTTTTAAATTCCATAGTCACGACTTGAGCGGCGTCGTCAATTTTTCCCATTGCCGAAACAAGCAAAGTCGGTGGAATAGACAAACGGACAACACCGTCGTCAAAATCATTTTTCATACTGTCCTTACCTGAAATGAGCGGTGTTCCATAAGCATAAACCGAGTCTGCCAACCCCTGGCAGGCTCTAACCAGCTGAGCAAGCTTGAATTTTCCTTCCGGATTTTTATCAGTAAAAACCGGATCGGTCCAACAAAAATTGTCCAACAAAACAAGGCTTTTCGGATTGGCTCCGACACAAACAGCATTGCGCACAGCTTCATCCACAGCGCATTGAGCCATAAGACGCGCATCGTATTTACTAAGCTGCGGGCAAAGTCCATTGGCAACAACTAAACCTTCGGGCCGATCTAGAATCGGTTTGATTACAGCTGCATCACATGCCGCTTTTTGATTCCTGCCCATTAAAGGCTTAACGACACTGCCGCCTTGCACTTCATGATCATACTGTCTGATTACTGATTCACGACTGCAAACGTTAGGATGAGACAAAAGAGCAAGCAACATAGTTTTGTATGAACTATTTTCGGCGCCAATCTTTTCCGGAAGCGAAGCTGGTCCCTGCCATTCGGCTTCCAGCTCAAGCCGGGGCGCTCCTTTGTGCAAGAATTGCAAATCAAGCATTGCTACGGTTTTGCCGGAGCGGAGAATTTTGAAATAGCCGTGCTTTTCAAACTCGCCTAAATCACAAGCTTCGACGTTGAATTTTTTAGCTAAAGCCAAAAGTTCTTCTGGGCGATCCGTGGAAATACTCATTCTTTCCTGAGACTCGGAGATCACTATTTCATAATCGCTTAAACCTGGATATTTCAAAGGCACGTTATCGAGAATCAGAGTAGCACCATTGGTAATGCGCGCCATCTCACCGATTGAAGAAGACAGCCCGCCCGCTCCGTTATCGGTAATACCGGTGATTAAGCCGCGATCCCGCGCTTCAAGCACAAAATCCGAAACACGTTTTTGTGTAAAAGGATCACCAATTTGAACGGCGCTAACAGGCGACCCTTCATGGAGCGCTTCCGAAGAAAATGTAGCGCCATGAATACCGTCTTTACCGACACGACCGCCGACAACAACAATCCGATCTTGAATTTTAGTATGTTTTTCCACCCCAGATTTACCGGCTACGGTCAGCGGTAAGATGCCGCCGGTCCCGCAAAACACAAGAGGCTTGGCTCGATAGCCTGGGTGAAATACGACGGCGCCGTTTACTGTCGGAATGCCGCTTTTATTACCGCCGTCCTGCACTCCTTTTCTTACACCTTTGATGATTGTTTCAGCCGGCAAAAGCTTAGGTCTTTTCGCCAGGCTCTCGGACGGATAGGCAAAACAAAAAACATCTGTATTAAAAATCGGACGGGCGCCAAGACCGGTACCAAGCACATCGCGATTGACACCAAGAATACCTGTTAGAGCACCACCGTAAGGTTCAAGAGCTGACGGTGAGTTATGAGTCTCAACTTTAAAACACACGCCTTGCTCTTCAGTCCAGCGAATCACACCGGAATTATCTTCAAATACTGAAAGCAGATCGTCACGCTTTTTCATCAACTCATAAGTTGGTCCTTGAATATATGTTTTATAAAGACTGTCGATTGTTGTCTTTTTCTCTTTGTCCCTATAAGAAATTTTAGCGCTGAAGATTTTATGCTTGCAGTGTTCGGACCAGGTTTGAGCGATCACCTCAAGTTCGACATCGGTTGGCCACTTGTTCAAACCTTGATAATGTTTTTTGATTGCTTGCATTTCAGCAAGATTCAAAGCTAAAAGTCGATTTTTGCTCAGTTCAACAAGTTCTTGATCGTTCAAGTCAAGACTGATGATTTCAGGCTCTTTAACTTCGGGTAAGTGCACAGCCGGAAATTGCAAAAATTTGATTTCACCTTCTGCTAGATCGTGAATTTTAAAACGATCGGCAAGGGGATGAAAAAATTTGTACATTCCTTCTTCTGCGGATTGTTTTTTCTTAAAAAGGAAACCGCGTCCCGAAGCAACTTTTATGCTTGGCGGCACGCCTTTCAAATGCAAAGCTTCTTCCACAGTGCGAGCCAGGTTATCGGTAACCCCAGGCAAGAACTGACGTTCAGCATAAAAACCGAATCCGGCAGCCTTAAAAACAGTTTGCCATTCTTGGCGTTGTCCGCCGAATGAAGACCAAAGATTCTCAAGCAAGGAATCAGCTAATACTTCTGCCAAAGCTTGTTTTAAGATTGAAGAATCAATTGTTTCCTCATTTTTGTCAATCAAGATCCAATAAATCGGAAACTCAACCACATCTGCTGCATTCTTAAAACCGTCTTTCGCTATAACCGCTAAAGCGATTAAAGCGCTTTTTTCCGGCTCGGCCGTTTCACTGACAATTTTATTTGCGGCAACGTTCATCGGGCCGAGATCTCCTTATTCTCCACAGCAAAAACAAGACCGATTTTATTGTCTTTCAGCGCAATTCCGCCACGCGCTACAGACTGAAGCACTCGCGGATAAAGAATATGTTCGATGGCCAAACCACGCGCTTTGAATGATTCCAAACTGTCGCCAGCTTGGCGCATAAAAGACCATTGAGCCAAAATCGGGCCGTGGTCAACCTCTTCATCAACAAGATGCACAGTCACTCCTGACTCTGCCACACCGGCATTAAAAGCGTCGTCATAACCGGTAGCGCCAGGAAAGCTGGGCAACAAAGAAGGATGAATGTTGATTACTCGGTAAAAGCCATTTTTGTCACGATAATGATCAAGAAAGGACTTGGACAGAATGCGCATATAACCGGCCAGCACTATGTAATCAAACTGATGTTTTTTCAAAAGATCGACCACTAAACTTTCATGCTCGGAGCGTGATAATCCCCGACTTGAAATACTGGCAGTTTGAACGCCATATTTTGCCGCAGTTTCAAGAGCCGGAGCTTGAGCGTTATTAGAAAAGACCAGAGAGACTTGAGCATCTAGCTCCTTTTGTTCGATGGCCTCGAGAATCGCTTTCATGTTGGAGCCACGTCCGGAAACCATAATCACAAGCTTCAGTGACATTTAGCTAAAGCCCTCCGCGCTATATCACGACGGTAAGACATTCCAGCAAAAGAGACGCTTTTAATACCGGCATAGGCTAACTCGACAGCTTCAGAAAGATTGTTGCCTATTGCTGTAACCGAAAAGACACGCCCACCGTTAGTGAGCAATTTGTCAGCTGAGCGCTTAGTACCGGCATGAAAAACAAAAGTATTTGCCGGCAGCGAATTTACAATAACCGGCTCATTTTTGGACGAACTTTCCGGATAATTCTCAGCAGCAAGAACTACGGTACAAGCGGCACCATCCTGCCAAGCAATCTCGACTTGATCCAGGCTGCCTTCTGTGACCGCCCATAAAATCGGCAATAGATCCGAACGCAACAGAGGTAAAATCACTTGTGTTTCCGGATCACCAAAACGCGCGTTGAACTCTAAAACATAAGGACGCAACTCACCACCATAAGCAGTGACCAACAAACCAGCATAAAGAACGCCTTTAAAATCAAATTGTCCTGCTGCCATTGCTTTTTTCAGCGGCAGCAAAATTTCCGCCTCCACACGCTCTTTGACTTGGGCATAAAGCGCTACGGGAGAATAGGCACCCATACCACCGGTATTCGGACCTTTATCATCGTCAAAACGTCTTTTATGATCCTGACAGGGCGGCATTAATGCTAGATCTTTGCCGTCGGCAAACATTAAAAGTGAAATCTCTTCACCAATCAGTTTTTCTTCCAGTACTACTTGCGCTCCCGCCGCTCCAAATTTTTCAGTTTGAAAAATTTCACGCACGGCGGCTTCAGCTTCCGCCTGGGAATCACAAACAAAAACGCCCTTACCCAAAGCCAAACCATCGACTTTAACCACGCGGGCCCAATCATTTTCAATAACGATTTTTTCCGCTTCGGTAAGTGTTGAAGCGACAGCAAATCGAGCCGTCGGAATGCCGTGCTCAGTCATGAAATTTTTCGCGTAGACTTTGCTGGCTTCAATTTGCGCCAGCTTTTGCCGCGGGCCGAAAGTGCGCAATCCTTGATTTTCCAAATAATCAACTATGCCGTCAGCAAGCGGATTATCCGGACCAACCACCACAAGATCAACTTTGTTATTTTGCGCAAATTGAGCTAAAGCAGAAAAATCCGAGACTTGAATATCAACATTCTCGGATTTGGGATTAACAGCAGTACCACCATTTCCTGGAGCGCAATAAACTGTTTGCACTAAAGGACTTTGCCCAAGCTTCCAGCAAATAGCATGTTCACGACCGCCACCGCCGACAAGCAAAATTTTAAGCGCTGAATTTGGCAGCATCTACTCCTCCGCTAAGCCGCTGGCACGAGCAGTAGACACAAAATCATCCAGCCCGGCACAACCGCTAAACAGTTTTTGACCGATTAAATGATTAGCAATGGTTCCATAAAGCTGATCGATAACTTGTTTTATTTCAAGCGAAAATTTTTGCGGAGAAGCGTTCAACTCAGAGCGACAAATTTCTTTCCAGGAGAGAGAACAGCGTTTTTTCGCCAGCTCTTGCGCTGTTTTAATTGATTCTTCCCATGTACTGCCACGGTAGACTTGCCTAATCATCTCTTTGGACAGATGACATTTTTTATAGAGCAATCGCAATTCATCAGGACCGATGCTATCGGCAAGCAAAACTTCCTGACTGTCGGCCACAAATTCAAATTTTCCATCCCAAAGCTCTATGCCGGCCTCGGCAAAAAGCACAAACAGTGCTAAAGCCAAAAGTTGGGCCAATTCACTTAGAGTTTCAAATTGTTTCGCCTGTAGTCCGGAAATAAGCAAAGCTTCTTGCAAGGACAGCAACCTGTCTTTAGGCTCAAGCTTAGTATAAAACTCAAGCACCGGATGCTCGAAATAGCGCCCTTCTTGCGGCACTTCTTTTAAACCGAGAACTTGAGCATATGAAGGATCTTTAGCCAATCGCGAGCTTAAAGAGCTACCTTTAGGCATACCGAAACGAAAAACCACTTCCAGAGGCACCAAACGTAAAACCGGCTCTGCCTGCGGGTATTCAAAAACATTTTGTCCGCAAAGTAAAACCGGACGCGGATGCTGGACAAGGGCAGCGACAACTTCCATAAAGGCGGTACCTTGCTTAGCAGCAGCAGCCAAAGATAAAGTTTCACCGGACCCTGTGGCCAATCTTTTGAAATGACTGCCGCAACCTTGCTCAGTTAAACGAGTGAATGTATTTGTGGCAAATATTTTTTTCAACCACTCGCGGTCAAAAACGGAAAGAGCAGTTGATTCAGATAGCTTCTGCCAAAAACCAGAACCGCCAAGTTTTTCAAAAAAGAAAGCCCCGATAAGCGTAAGAGCGAGCCCTTTGCCGGCAATGGTGTCAGGCATTTTGCCCCAATCAAACACCGAATAGTCATCGCTAAATTCAAACCAAAGATTGGCTTCGTCTTGCGGAGATTGCCAAACACGTTTGACCGATCCTTCGTAAGCCAGTTTCAGCTTTTTCTCACCGATTACGCTCACTTGCAACTCCGCTTTATCTGCTCTCGCTCAATTGTTTTTTACGGTCTACGGCACGCTTCTCTTCAAACTCGACGCCACAAGATATATCAGTTGGATAATCCTGAGTGACACAACCGGTGCAAAGCGAGGTTTGACCAAGAGCTTTTTTCAAGCCCTCAACCGATTGATAAATAACTTTGTCGGCAGCTAGCTCACTGGCAACGCTTAGTTCGTCACGCCCATGAGCAACTAGCTCGCTAGAGCTGGGAAAGTCTATTCCGTAATAACAAGGGCTAGAAATAGGTGGACAGGTCGAAACCAAAACAATCTCTTTTGCTCCGGCCGCTCTTATCAATTTGATGATTTGCAGGGCAGTGTTTCCACGCACGATACTGTCGTCAACAACCAGACAACGCTTACCGGCAATCTCTTTGGCGATGGGAAAGAGCTTGCGTTTGATCGCTTCCTGTCTTGCCGCTTGATCATCCAAAATGAAAGTCCGATTCACGTATCTGTTTTTGATTAAGAGCTCACGACAAGGTATGTCTAAAGATTCGGCAATAGCAGCAGCAGCAACACGGCTTGTTTCCGGTACCGGTATCACTACGTCGGCCTCTACTCCTCGTTTTTTAATTTCGTCAGCAAGAATCAAACCTAAATTGAAACGAGCTTGATATACAGGTAATTCACTCATCTCTGATTCGACACGGGCAAAATATACCCATTCGAACATACAAGGTGAATAAGTCTTGGTCATAATCGTTTTGCGCTTTACTTTTTGATCGAGACTGATAAAAACAGCCTCTCCTGGCGCAACTTCTTGAATGTCGGTATAGCCAAGATAATCAAGGGCTACAGTTTCACTAGCCATGGCATAAACCGAATTAGCGTTACCGGTCTCTTTTTTACCGACAAAAAGCGGACGAATACCCCAAGGATCACGAAAGCCGAATAAAGAACAATCTTTAGTCAGCCCGACCACAGCATAGCTACCAACAAGCTTTTCCATAGCCAAAGCGATGGCGGCAAACAAACCCTCTGCTGTAATTTTTTTATTGGCAAGGGCAGCAACAAGCAATTGCAGAATTACTTCCGAATCCGACTCGGATGCAAAACAAGTATTTGGATCTGCTTTTAGCAACTCCTCTTTTAGTTGATAGCAATTTACTATATTGCCATTATGTCCAATCGCTATGCCGCTTTCATCGTCCAAAAATGGCTGCAACAGATTCGGATCACGTCTGCCAATGGTGGCATAACGAGTGTGACCGATGGCCGCCGGTCCACGTAAAGAGCGCAAAGAACGTTCTGAAAAAACGTTCTCAACTAAACCGCTGCCTTTTTGTATATTGAATTGATAGCGTTTGGTATCAACCGTCAGTATGCCGGCACCATCTTGTCCGCGATGCTGAAGGTTGAGTAAACCGACAAACGACTCATAGGCTGAATCGTCAGTTCCGACTATGCCGATGAGACCGCACATACTACACAACACCTCGTGGTTCGGAGGCTGGTCGAGCTATAGGAGAAAGGATACGCTCTTTGCGACTAAAGTGCATAGCCTTTGCCTAATTCTTTGCAGACGAAGGGCAAATTTAACCAATTCATTTACACAGCGGTCTTAATCCAGCGTCCCGACTGATAACGTACAACAACCATTGCCGCATATACGGCAATTGAAATAATCATGCTGTACCAAACACCGTCGACGCCCCAACCCAGCTTAAGAGCCAAAAACCAAGCAACAGGCAAACGTACAATCCAGCTACTAAACATGGAGATTAGCATCGGTACTTTAGTATCACCAGCTCCTTGCAGAGCACCACTCAGAATCATGTTTATCGCCAGAAAAGGTTCAGCGAGAGCATTGATTCGTAAGTAGCTAGCCGTAAATGCGATGGTAGTCGGATCGTCAGTCATCGAACGAGCTAAAGGTTCGGCGCCGAAAAACAAAGCGCAAGATAGAATAAGCATCATCCCAACACCAACCCAAGTTACGTTCCAGCCGGCTTTAATTGCCCGAGCCTCAAGCCCGGCTCCCAGGTTTTGTCCGACGATGGAAGAGACTGCCAAACTCAAAGCCATCAGCGGCATAAAGAGCAGCCCTTCTAAACGCACACCGATTGTCCAAGAAGCAAGAGCAGCAGTTGGTTCTTGCACCTTACCGAGAATGAAAAAAACAGCAAAGACGCTAGCAGCCCAACTAATACGGTGAGCCGCTGTCGGCAAGCCAATCTTCATGATCCGCTTATGGAGCGACCAATCAATCCGATTCAACAAATTAAAACTCGGTGCTAAAACAGAACGCTTGAGCAGTATAAGAGCCAAGATAGCGGCGATGGTGGCACCGGCAATGGCCGAATAAGCCAAACCTTTAATACCTAATCCCGGAACCGGCCAGTTGCCGAGCACAGTTAAATAGTTCCCGGCAATATTGATCGCTACTTCACTGAGAACAATGATTAAAGTAGTTTTTGCATCACCGACCGAACGAAACAATGCATTGCAAGTGCAAACGATACTAAAAGGAATGAGATATGCACCGTATATGCCAAGAAAATAAATACTCTGTTCAATCACCTGAGGCGATTGACTAAAAAATGGCAGCATCAACTTGGCTACGGCAAGAGCGGTTATCGCTAAAGCAAAACCGACAATGATAGACAAGATCAAAGCTTGAGCAGCAGTTTGATAAGCCGATTCCCGGTTCGAAGCACCGAATTCACGCGAAACGATAGCCGTAGTACCAACACCGACCGAGAACAAAAAAACCATAAATAAAAATATGGCATGTTCCGACAAGCCAACTGCAGCTTGAGCTGTCGGTCCTAAATGCCCGGCAACCAGAACATCGACAACGCCAACGATAGAACTGGCGACCGTTGTGATCAAAAGCGGCCAAGACATAGACCAAATGACATGCCAAAGATTCCCTTGAACCAAAGGCGCATCAATTGTTTTATTGTCCACTTGCACCTATTTCCGCCATTTCAAGAGCTGCATTGGGATAATCCAGCTTCTTAAATTGTACTTCAATAGTAGTGCCAACTCCGCTCGGACCATCTCTTAAATCAACTTCGGCTTTATGGGCTTCGGCAATTTCGCGCACAATAGCCAGACCCAAGCCGCTACCGGCAACTTTATTTCCCAAAACACGATAAAAACGTTCGAACACTTGTTTGCGTTCAGCCGGCGGTATGCCCGGCCCATTATCTTCAACAATCAAAGATGCACCTTTAGCATTCATACGTACTCTTGCTGTAACTTTGCCGCCCTTTTGCGTATAAAGTATGGCGTTCTCCAAGAGATTAACAGTCAATTCGTGCAGACTGTTTTTATCACCGGTAATAACTGCTTCGGCATCGGGTGATTCAAAGCCTAAATCAATCTCTTTGGATAAAGCTTGGGGAACAAGTTCATTACATACGCTTTTTACAATCGAATTCAAATCGACTGCTTCACTTTTCACACTCTTAAATACCGACGGCTCCAGACGCGCTAAAGCTAAAAGCTGTTGAGCAAGCCTAGTTGCTCTATTGGCGCTGGTATTAATATGCTTCAACGATTGACGCAAGTCATCGGGATTTTGATTGCGCAAAGCAAGTTCGGTCTGAGTTTTCAAACCGGCAAGCGGTGTTCTTAATTGATGGGCAGCGTTAGAAACGAATCGTCTCTGGGCTTCACGATCTTCATCAAGGTGACTGAGCAGATTATTGATTGCTATCACCAGAGGTTTTACTTCTTTCGGTACGTTAATCTCTTCAAGCAAACTTAAATCAGCCGGATTACGCTTTTCCACAGCTTCTTTCAAAGTACGCAGCGGCGAGAGTCCACGGGCCACGCCTAACCATACTGCAGCGGCAGCAAACAGAATCAGCAAAAGCTGCGGCAAAACAACACCCAAAATAATACTTTGAATTAAATCGGATCTACCAATTGTGGTTTCGGCAACTTTAATCACCAAATAATCGTGATGCTTGGGAATTGGCACTCTAATTGCACAAACACGCACCGGATGCGCATTGACATTGCCGTCATAAAAAATCGGTTCTTCACTTACTTCTTCATCAGCCGGAAGCGAAGGCATATATTCGTCGCCATTGATTATTTCGCCACTTGCTTTACTTACTTGATAATAGAACTCGTCAATATCACTATGTTTCAAAATTGCCAAAGCAGCCGGAGGCAAATCCAGGTTTGGTCTGGAGCCGACAAACTCCAGTCGCGCCGAAACGGAGTGAGCGCAATCAAGCAAAGCATCATCATAAGCTTCGGTGGCAAAACCAACGGCAATTACATAAGTAACCAAAGCACCAAGAAAACACAGCGAAACAATGGGGATTAAAAGCCAACAAAGCAGATGGCGGCGGATTGAGGAGGTGAACGGTCTCATGATTCGTTCTCCAGAAGATAGCCCAGCCCGCGAATCGTTCGCACCAAAAGCCCATAAGGCTCGATTTTTTTACGCAAACGGTGGATTAAAACTTCAATAGCATTTTGGCTAACTTCTTGATCGAAGCCATACATGTGGTCGAGCAACTGCTCTTTGCTGACGACTCGTCCTGGTCTTTGCAGCAAAAGTTCGAAAACAGCCAATTCGCGCGAAGAGAATTCAATATGTTCTCCGGAGATGGTGATATCGCGACTAGCAATATCCATACGCACAGGACCATATACGATTTCAGTTTCCGCACCGTAATTGCTGCGTCGGATCATTGCGCGAACCCGCGCTTCAAGCTCGGGCAGCTCGAAAGGCTTAATCATATAATCGTCTGCACCCAAGTCCAACCCGGCGATTCTGTCTTCTAGCCCGTCTCGCGCTGTAACAATTAAAACCGGAAACCGTCGTCCGTCCGAACGCAAGCGTTTCAGCACCTGCAGTCCGTCAATTTGCGGCAAACCTAAATCAAGTATTGCCAGATCAAAAGGAGCCGTAGCAATAGCCGTATCGGCATCAGCGCCGCTGCTGACATGATCGACTGTATAACCACATTGTCTTAGGGCTTTCGAAATGCCGTCGGACAAAACTTCGTCATCTTCCGCAAGAAGGATTCGCATTACCGCCCACCGCTTTGCATCCGCGTCGATCAGCATTAACTCAGGGTTTTATTATCCCGCAGCTATCTTTGAGGGTCCTTTCATACATCTCATGAATTACAGATCGTTATTTTTCTAACTGTGTAAGTTTGGTGAAAGCTGCCTGAACTATCCTTTCCCTCGGCTGAAAAGTCCTATTAATTCCCGCTAAGCTGAGGTCCGGAATGAGTACAAACTCAAAAGCAACAGTTGATTTGGCCGAACTTGAACGCAGTTGCCCCGGACTTCGATATACGGATATTTCACAAGAAGACGCAGCAAAAGTAACAAAAGCCGAAGAAGATCTTTTAGAGCTGGAAGGCAGAGTTTGCTCTCACGGCGATACGGTTCACTACGCAGAGCGCCCGACCTTTTTCGAAACATGCGAAGGCAGCTTTCTCTACGATGGCAAACAGCAGCCTTATCTTGATCTGCAAATGTGGTATTCGGCGGTTAATTTGGGATACGCCAACAAACGTGTCAATCAAGCGCTGAAAGATCAAATCGACAAATTACCGCAACTGGCCTGCCAATATTTGCACAAAGAGAAAGTGCAACTTGCTGACCGTCTTGTGAAAAGTGTCAAACGTACTTTAGGCGAAGACGGCCGCGTACATTTCAACGTCGGCGGCGCTCAAGCAGTTGAAGATGCTCTTAAGTTGGTGCGCAAACATACCGGCAAAAGTCGCATGCTGGCTTTTGAAGGCGGCTATCACGGACGGACTTTGGCCGCTTCATCGATTACTTCATCTTATCGTTATCGAGAAAATTATGGCGAATTCGGCGATCGCGCTGAGTTTGTCCCTTTCCCTTATTGCTTCCGCTGTCCTTTCGGCAAAAAAGTAGAAAGCTGCGGCATGTACTGCCTGGATCAAATCGAACGCAAATTTGAACATGAGTACACTTCCTGGTGGAATCCGAAATCAAAAAAATCCGAATTCGGCGCTTTCTTTATTGAAGTTGTGCAAGGTACCGGCGGCTATATTATTCCGCCTAAAGGCTATTTCGCCCGCTTGGCTAAAATTTTGCGCGAACACGGAATTCTCATTGTTGATGATGAAATCCAAATGGGCTTCTTCCGCACCGGCAAACTCTGGGCAATGGAACATACCAATACCGCTGCCGATATCCTAGTTTTCGGTAAAGCGCTGACCAACGGCTTGAATCCATTGTCCGCTATTTGGGCTAAAGAGGAGCTAATCAGTCCGGATAAATTCGGACCGGGCTCAACTCACTCAACCTTCTCTTCCAACTCTCTTGGCACCGCCACCGCCCTTGAAGTAATGAAGATTTTTGATGAAGGCGATTACGAAAAAACAGTCACTGAAAAAGGTGCTTATTTCCTCAATATTTTGAAAGATCTACAAAGCAAACATCCTGAAATCGGCGATGTCGACGGCTTAGGTTTAGCATTGCGTATGGAGATGTGCGAGAAGGACAGTTACACGCCAAGCCGTAGACTGGCCGATACCATGTTCCAACGCGGTCTAGAAGGCAACTTAAGCTATGGCGGCAAGAAGACCGGTTTAATTCTCGATATCGGCGGTTACTACAAAAACGTAGTCACCCTAGCTCCTTCTCTGGAGATTACTCACAAAGAGATGGATATGGCTCACGACTTGCTCGATCAATTAATCACTTCATGCAAAAAAGAGCTCTAAATGAAGCTGGAAGTTTTATGTGATTTTGACGGCACAATCACCGCCCTCGACACCGTCGACTATTTGCTGAATACCCTAGCCGATCCGGCATGGGAAGAGATAGAAGCCGAATGGGAAGCGGGCAAAATCAACTCGCGCGAATGTATGACCCGCCAAGTCGCTCTAATCCGCGGCGGCTGGAAAGCGATTCAAAACGAGCTGGACCAAATGAGTATGGCCGACGGTTTCCAAGACTTTGTCGAATGGTGCCGCCAGCACAACATACCGGTCTCGGTAGTGAGCGACGGACTGGATCGAGTAATTGAATATTTACTGACCAAGAACAATATTAAGGTAGGCAAAATTCACGCCAATCACTTAATAGAAAACACCGACGGCACCCTACGCTTAGAACCTTCCAAAGGTCCACGCTTACTCAACTGCCAATCCGGTGTTTGCAAATGTCAAATCGCCGGCAATGTCTCAACACTCGTCACTAAAGTAGTAATTGGCGACGGGCGTAGTGATTTTTGCTGGGCAAAAGAAGCAGACATCCTCTTTGCAAAATCAAAATTGATTGATTTTTGCCGCAAAGAAAAGCTTACTTTTAATCCTTTCAACAGTTTTAAAGATATACAAGCCTCTCTAAGCAGTTATTTGTCCGGAGACGCTGCCGCTGTGTCTATCAACATGCCAGCTCAAATCACCATCATGCCGGCAACAGCAGTTCCAGCTCTAAAAATTTAAAGCCGAGAGCTTTCGTAAGGTAGCCGTAAGAATTGAGGGATAAGCTATTTCAGTAAGCTTGCCCAACCCTGACTTGCGGAATCTTTATGTCACAGAGCGTTCAAGATAACTCAGGACAAAAACGCACCGGCGTCGTACTTATTCACGGACTAACCGGTACGCCGACCGAAATGAAGCCGCTGGAAAAATATTTGCGCAAGCTGGGCTTCGATGTAGAAAACGTTCTGCTTGCCGGTCATGGTGCCGGGCATGATGAAATGCTTGATTCAAACTGGAAGCAATGGTTGGAAAGCGCTCGTCAAGCTTTGCACAAGATCCAAGCCCGCAATGAACAAGCTGTAGTTTGCGGATTATCCATGGGCGGCATTATTGCTGCTCGTCTGGCTACGGAAGAAGCCAATATTGCCGGAGTGATGATGCTGTCACCGACACTCTCTTACGACGGCTCAATCATGTTCAACAAAACTTTTGACACAATCATCCGTTCACGCTTGTTGCAACGCACCATGCGCAATATCATTGAGTGCATTCCGGCGGTCGGACGCAAAATTTTCTGGGAAGAAACCCCGCCTTACGGCATAAGCGACGTACGCATTCAACGTCAAATCACCCGCTCAATCGAAGCAGCTCGCCAAGGTGGTTCAAACGAATTCGGCGTTTTCCGCACTTACTACGGTTCTTTCGTTCAAATGTGGTCGCTTATCGACGACACCAGACAACGATTAGCTCAGATAAGCTGTCCGACTGTTTTAGTTCATAGCTTGGACGACACGTTAGCCAGCATCGATAACGCTACCGAAACCTATGCTCTTGTCGGTTCCAAAAACAAGACTTTAGCTTTTCTTACCGGCTGCGATCATGTAATGACCCTTGATCTGCAAAAGCAAAAAGTAATGAAGATGCTCGGTAATTTTGTCCAGTCCATAGCCAACAACAGTCGCGCCCATACAAGCGAAATTATTGGCGACGCTTTATGCATGGACAAGCCCGAACGTCAAAGCTTATCCATGACTTTGAGCAATAAGCGCAACGCACATCTGCTCTCCGTTCTCGAGCAAGGCAGAGTCTCACAACAGCTTCCGGTTTTAAGCGGCAGATTCAGCGCTCAAA
The DNA here is from genome assembly GCA_019750335.1 of Candidatus Obscuribacterales bacterium. Taxonomy (GTDB): domain Bacteria; phylum Cyanobacteriota; class Vampirovibrionia; order Obscuribacterales; family Obscuribacteraceae; genus JAIEPM01. The sequence continues at coordinate 135,628 of JAIEOQ010000001.1, read as the reverse complement.
TAGCTGCGGAAAAATCTTTAGGCGAAGAAGTGCAAAGAGTGCTTCTCTCCATGGCAAAGACAACGATGAACGATACAACTTTGCTCAACCGTCTGCTCAAGCTTGTCCGCCCGGAAAGCACCGAGAACGAATCGGCCGTGTTTGAAGATGCCGTCGCCAGCGCCAGCTAATGGTAGAGCCTAAGCCCGAACGTTTCGAAAGAGCCCGCTGGAAGCACTATATTCGCTTTTTTTTCGTCGGCATAATGCTCGTTCTTTTTGGCGGGCTGCTTTTGCAATCTTACGATTTGCATGTTAACTACCACCGCGGTTTCAACCCCAAAGAAGTATTTATATATGTATGGGCAACAATCATATTTCTGCCCTTTTTGCCGACCCTGATCTTTGAAATAGACAAAGTCGAAACAAACGAGCAGGGGCTCGAATTGGACAACCTGATTTGGCATTCTCATGAGAACTGGTCTGATTTGACGAGCTTAAAAACCCCGATTTATTTGAAATTTGCCATTCTGAAAGGGAAAAGAGGCTTTTATTTACTGAATAAAAGAGATCTACCTGACTTTGGAAAGCTTATAGACTCGATAAATCATCGAGCGATCAATATAATGAAATAGCCGATATACTGAGAATTCGTTTTATTGGATCAATAAAAATATGCCTAAAGGAAAGATCCGCGTATTAATTGGCAAGCCTGGTCTGGACGGACATGACCGGGGAGCAAAAATAGTTGCTCGGGCCTTACGCGATGCCGGGATGGAAGTTGTTTATACAGGTTTGCACCGATCCCCTGAAGAGATAGTGGAAACGGCGATCCAAGAGGACGTTGACGCTATCGGCTTAAGCATTCTCTCCGGTGCTCATATGACTCTGTTTCCCCGGATTTTGCAGCTTTTAAAAAATGAAGGCGCTGAAGACATTCTGCTTTTCGGCGGCGGGATCATTCCGGACGAAGATCGCGAAGAACTGCTTAAGCAAGGCGTAGCCGAGATTTTTGTACCCGGCGGCGCGACGCAACGGACAATCGCCTTTCTCAAGCAACGCTTTCAAGAAAAGGTCGCCAAAGAAAAACTAAGTTCGGCCGGCTAACAATTTCCAATTGCCAAGTTGGAGCGAGCCAAAGCAAAATGGGTATGTAAGTCCTAAGTCTCCCCAGACTACATTAAATTTCAAGGTGCCTCTTGAAATGTGTGTTATACTCCTTGAACGGATTTTAATCAGGAGCATTTCTTTGAGTAAGCAACCCCAGCGAAAAGTCCATAAATTCGAGGATAAAGCCCTTGAAGCTATCGGCTTGCTGGCAAAAGCTTGGACCGAAGAGATCAAAGATTGGCTCACTTGCTCCCCTTCAGAAGCACGGTCCTTAAGTGAAGCTTCGGGGACAAGCACTCTGGCTCGCGCTTTCAATGATGACGCCGCGACCGTTTACGACACTTTGTAATCAGTCTTATTCTTAATTTCCTGCTTTTGCATCTGAATTTATCAGGTGCATTTTTGTTTGTTGGTAGAATTTGGTAAGGCTCTTTGCCGCTTGGCGTTACTCCTTTACCAAAAAACATCTTCATGACCGCAAAGCCACCAGTTTATCGGAAAGGCGACGTTGTACTTGTCGCATTTCCCTATACAACTGACGAAGGGTCGACGCAAACCAAGCGCCGGCCGGCAGTGATTATCTCGAACGACTATAACAATGCCCGCTTGGATGACGTGCTTCTAGTACCGCTCACCAGCAATGTCACTCGCGCAACCAGAGAACCGACTCAAGTTGTGGTTGAAATGAACACCGAGGGCGGGAAATCCGGCGGCATAAGACTGGACAGCGTGATCGACTGTACAGTGATTGCTACTATCCCAAAAACTCTGCTGGTAAGCAAAATCGGTGCTTTTCCTAACGAAATAATGGAACACGTGGATATGTGCTTAATGGTCGCTCTTTCAATCGGTCGTCCGATTACAGCCGAGAATGCGCCAAGCTCACAGCAAGAATAGATTATTCCATTTCAAAATCCGGGCAAGAATCACGGGTTCCATAAAGAAACACCTGTTCCGGCGCCAATAGGTTTTCGTGGATTTCAGCTACAGTTTTACCCAAACTTGGATGCTCAAGCTCCGGCGCAATCTCTAGAAGCGGCACCAGGGCAAAAGCTCTTTTAGTCAGATCCGTCGGCGGCACCAGCAACTCCGGCATTTTTACACGCTTATCACCATAAAACAAAATATCGAGATCAATTATTCGCGCTTTGATTTGTCCTTCCAGACCCTCGCGAAACACAACCGGAGCGGAAGCTCCGGCTAATGCCGCTAAGCGCTTTTCAATTTCTCGACAAACATCCAGGAGTTCAAGCGGCGTCAAACTTGTTTCGACAGCGGCTACGGCATTGACAAACCATTCAACATAATCGTTGCCCACCGGCTCCGTTTCATAAAGACTGGAACACTCCACAACTTCAATGCCCGGATAATCTTTGAGAAGCTGCATCGCTTGCTGGACAAAACCAAGACGGTCTCCGTCATTGGAACCTAGCCCAATATAAGCCCTGACCCAAGTAGCTTTTTGCGAATCGTCGTATCTCTCTTCCGGCACTGCAAATCCAATCTATAAAAATATTAGCCTCAGATTATATCTGTTTGACCGCAGAGCATATTATCTTGACTTCGCCGGACAGATAAAACAAACCGCCTTAACCAACAAAATGATTTGCACTAACATAGGCGTTTCTCGAGCAGGCTTTTCATGTCATCAACCCTACAAGAAGTTTCAATTACAAATACGGTTCAAGAACAAGCAGCAGTTTCATCGCCTTGGCATGTGCTGCTTGCCACCTGGCTTGGCGGCGTATTCGACGGCATGGATTCTTCCATGTTCGCCATAGTTCTTTATCCGGCGCTCTCGGAGCTTTTGGGCACTAAATCTCACAGCATTGTCGCTGTGCATGGCTCTTATATCGTCGCTCTGTTCATGGTCGGCTGGGCGCTGGGAGCGATGGTTTTCGGCTTGCTCGCTGATTATATAGGGCGGGCACGCACTCTCACTATAACCATACTGTTATATGCGGTATGCACAGGGCTTTGTGCCACCAGCCACAACTGGGGCGAGCTCGGACTTTATCGTTTTCTAGTCGGCGCCGGTATTGGCGGCGAAATGGGTATTGGCGCTGTAATGCTTTCCGAAGCCTGGCCGAATAAATCACGAGTGCAAGCAATCAGCATCATGGCTACTTCTTTGGGTTTCGGCTATTTACTTACCGCCGGATTGAATTTGGCTCTCGGACATCACGGTTGGCGCTGGCTCTTTGTTGCCGGCATTGTACCTGCGTTCTTGACGGTTTATATTCGAGCTAAACTCAAAGAATCCAACCATTTTCAGGAAATAAAAGAAAAAAGAGAGCTGGTAAAAGCTAAACAGCAGGAAGAACGAAGTGATGCCGACAAAGAATTGATGCGTTTTACTTTTTGGGATTTATTCAACAAAGAGAATTGCTACAAAACTTGGGTGGTCGCCGCCTTGACCAGCTCGGCAATCATCGCTTGGTGGGCTGTTTTATCCTGGATTCCAGCTTGGGTCAATCAACTGACCGGTGATCTAGCCGTAGAACAACGCAGTCTAGCCATGTTCGCTAAAGACTTTGGCATGATTTTATCCGGTCTTTTAGGCGGCGTGCTAATTCGTAAGCTTGGCTACGCCAAATGTATCGGCAGCTGCTTTGCCATATCTTTTTGTTGTGCCGTCGGCATGTTTTTAACAACCAAAACTTTTTCACCGATACTGCTAGTTTGGATATTGAGCCTCGGCTTTTTTGCTCACGTACCTTTTGTCGTGCTTTGGTCTTACATTCCCGAGCTATTTACTGCGCGCATTCGCAGCACCGCATTTGGTTTCACTTATAACATCGGGCGACTCCTGGCGGCTCTGGCCGCCCTGGGCAGCGGCTGGCTGATCCAGGCGTTCTCCGGCTCTTACGCCATTGCCGCATCCACTTTCGCTTCGATTTATTTATTTGGCGTGCTTGCAGCGTTTTTTATGCCTAAAACCAAAGGCTATATGGAAAGCTAACTACGAATCGCCGCCAGCACTTCTTCCGTATTAGCAAGCGAATCAAAAAGAAAGTCAGGCTTCAGTGCCGACAGGCTTTCTTTGCTGGTTTTACCGGTACAAGTAATGATGCTTCTCACGCCGTAACCTTTCGCGCAAAGTACATCATTGACCGCGTCACCGATAATCACCAGCTCTTCCACTTGAAAGTTTTCCGCAAAAGTTTTTTCAGCCCGCTTGTGCGCAATGGACGGCAGCGCGTTTCTGTCAGGCGAATCGCAACCGAAAGCGCCAAAAGCAAAGAGTCCGTTTAGATCAAAGGGTTTCAGTTTCAGGCGCGCGCCAATTTCAATATTGCCGGTCAAAAGACCTAAATAACACCACGAGGAATCTTTCAGTCGATCAAGCAGGTCTTGCACACCGGCATGCAGGCCAAAGGAGCTGGCGCAGGCTATCTCTTGCCTTAAAAGCTCCGTATACTCGGAGAACAGAAGCGGCAGCTTATCGTTGATCTCGGGCTCGCTATAACCATAAGTCGAAAGTAGTTCATGACAAATTTGCGGATCGGTTTTGCCCGACATATTATGATTTGAAGCATCAATCTTACGCTCAAGTACGCGGTCAAAAGCTTTTTGCAGCGCTCGCCGTCCGACGCCGTCGGAATAAATCATGGTTTCATCAATATCAAAAAGAACTAGTCTACGCACCGCTCACCATCGCTTCATCGATTTGAGGAACAGCAAGCGGTTGCGGCTCGCTCCAAACACAAACACGGTTACGCCCGCTACGTTTTGCCACATATAATGCCCGATCCGCTTTATCAATCAGCTCGCCGACGCTACCGGCGTGAGCCGGGAAGCAGGCACAACCAATTGAAGTGGAGATCTGTCCAAGCCCAGGAATTTGATGGCGATGAATATTTTGGCGCAAACGTTCGGCAATCAAAAGCGCTTCGGACAAAGGTGTATCCGGCAAGATCACAGCAAACTCTTCACCACCGTAGCGAGCCGCCGTGTCGCCTGAGCGCAAAAGACTTTTTAGAACCATAGCAACTTGACGGATAGCCGCGTCACCAATCGGATGACCAAGGGTATCGTTTATTTGTTTGAGCTTGTCCAAATCCAGCATCAAAAGCGAACAATCAGTTGATTTACGATGAGCGCGATTAAGCTCTTCCGCTAGACGATTTTTAAAATAAACATGATTGTACAACTGAGTCAGACCATCAGTAATTGCTTGATGTTTCACTTGGGCAAAAAGTTCCGAATGCGAAATAGCCACCGCCAGCTGATCGGCAATAGCCGCTGTCAGGCGAACTTCCCCTTGCTGCCACTGACGTTGAGCTCGACATTGATGAACAATTAAGATGCCTAAAAGACGATCATCTTGTAATAACGGCGCGGAGATTAATGAGCGCGAACCGACCTGGCGCAGGAAATCACGGAACACAAAAGTTCTTTCGTCAAGAACAGCATCAGGAATGACTGAAATAGGGATTTCACGTGCGGCCCCGGTCAATTCTTTGAGCTTAGCTAAATCAATACCGAGAACACTGTTCAACTGGACAGCTCCATCTTCTTCCGGAGCAAAATCCATGGTGTTACCGTAAAGACTCAGCCCTTTTGTCGGCGCTAATGCCGGTATGTGAAATTCATGGGTAACAACAAGCGGTCCTTCCGGTCTTGGTTGAACGATTTGACAATAATCGGCTTGCAGAGCGACTCCCAGCTCTTGCACCACTGTGCCAAGAACAATATCCATATCAAGGGAGGAACGAATCGAACGAACTATATTGTTGATCAACGATTCATGCTCGGCAAAAGTTTTGGTTTTAGCATAAAGATTGGCATGCTCCATGGCCAGAGCAACTTGACCAGCCACAGCCTCCACAAGCTCAAGCTCAAGATCAAGCCAGGCGCGACGGTGATTACACTGATGAACAAGAATCATGCCAATAGACTGATCGGCAAAAACAATCGGACAGGCAATTAAGGATTTTACTGTCCGCCAGTCATCAGGCGAGTCTGCCCCGCTCTCAAAAAGTGGCGTAAAAGCTTTGTCCTCAATAACATCCAAAGAAAGAATCGCTTGCTGTTCGAGAATAAGCTTAAGCATACTGTCTTGGGTGATCCGCAAAGAACGGTTTCTTAAAGCTGTGCCGCTCAACAGCGGATTCCACCAGACATAGTTAAACTCCAGCTCCCGTCCGGCAATTCCTGCCGTAGCCGCGTCAGGAAATAGAGCCAAGCAGCAGCGGCTTGCCGAAAGCGCTTTTCCCAACTCGGTTACTGCCGTGTTCAATATCTGATCCAGATCTAGCGATTGTCGAATAGCCTCTGAAATTTTCTCAACCATCTCTTTGTGCTCATGATTGAGCTCAAGATTGATAGCCATTTGGTTGAAAGCACGAGCCAATAATCCCAGCTCTCCTTTTTGGCGCGTGGTCACCCGCTTGCTTAAATCGCCGCGTCCGATCGCTACGGCTTCACGAACAAGTTCGTTAATCGGCCCGGTAAAATAATCAGTGACACCATATGCAACAGCCATTGAGATACCGAGTCCGACTGCCACAAAAAGAATCATCAGCATCAGACGATCATAAGCAGAACCGTTAATCGCTTGAGTCGGAATCCCGACAACAACAACCCATTTTGTATCCGGTACTTGATCGAAAGCGTATGTTCGTGAAATCGGATCAGCAATACCGACAGCCTCAAAAGTACCGTGTTTCAGCTTTTGCGCTGCTTGCACTGATTTAGCGTGAGAAAAGTCTTTGCCGGCCCATTTGCCGTTTTCCAAAGTTCGCGAAAGAACCCGATGTTTTTGATCGATAATGGCAATTACCGATCCTTGGGATTCACCTAATCCGCTGAACAGGTGCAAAATCGACTCCGGTTTTACCGAAGCCAGCAAAATAGCTTTGACCTTTTTCCCGCTCAACACCGGAACAGCAAAGATAACAGCCGGTTTGCCCGTAGCTGGGCAAACTGCATAACCGGAAACGCTCGGTTTTGCCGTTTTAAGCGCTGTGCGAAATACTTCCAGTTTTTGTACAGGCTGTTTTTTGCCTACCGCTGTGCTGGCCGCAAGAGTGCGCCCTGCCGGATCGGCAAGCAAAACTGCTTGCCAGTTATGACGCGTTTTTGCTGTGGCACTCAATATTTTAGTGGTCAGAGTTTGATCCGGATTTTGAATCTCAGGCAACACGGCCAAAGCTTGCAATGTTGCTTGCTGCGCTCGAGTCCAATGAGTAAGAATGCGCACGGCAATCATGTCTTCAAAAGTGACCGTACGACGGGCAGCTTGCTTCAGTCCCTGATATTCTCTCCAGATAATCAGACCGCTCATCAATAAAAGCGGCAAAGCGACGGCAAAGCAGACTAAAAGCAGCCTGCTTCGAACATTCATTTCGCTTAAATGTGGTCGCCGCAAATTCAAATACCCACTAAGGGCCCGCCTTAAGTGTGAGCTAAACGCTTTACTATGACAACCATAAAGCTTCTAATCGCCTTTGCCGCCATAGAATTATATTTCCTTTAGCAAGGTAGCCAAGCGCGGAGCCTTATCTGGCAAGCAAAGTCTTGATTATTAGCTGGATTTCTGAAATCCTGGCGACTTAACAACTCTTAGAAGGCGATGCCAAGAGATGGCTATTTTTACCAGATTTTCGGGCATTATCCATTTAGGAAAAGAGGTTTAGCAGGCATGATGCCAAATATGCAAAAGATCAAACTTGCCGGTCGTAGACAAGCTTTCTTTGGCGCCTCCGTACTGCTTGCCGGTATCTCGATGATTAACCTCTGCCTGGTCCCGCTCTTTGTCGATAACGCCATCCCGGAACCGCTCTTCCACACAGTGCAACAGCAAAACTTTTTTTTCGATCTTTTCGGCTTTATTAGTGCCTGTTGGCTTTTATGCTGGCTCTCGGCAATCAACCAGTGGTATTCCTTGGCCAAGCTCGGACAATGGGCTGGCTTGCTTTTTCTTTGTATCGGTCAGGTGAATTTGTTGGGAGTCTGGAAAATTCTCGCTGACAAAGCTCCCTTATTGAGCTCCGGACTTTGGATTGCGCCCGGGCTTTTAGAGATTTATATTCTTGGCTGTTTTTTTGGTTTTTTTACATTGCCCGGCCTGGTCAAAGACGGCAACCGCAGCTTAACCAGCTTGGGCACGCTTCTTTTGCTTCTGCCTTGGCTTATTGCCCGGAACGCGGTCATTCTTGGTTCGCAACAGTTAAACGGTTTATTCGGTTGATTTAGCGAACAAGTTGCACTGCGGCCGCCGGTTGCAGCGAAGGATCAAGCAGCGCGCGTTGATAGCGAAATATCTCTTTAATTGCCAGCTCCGGATCAAGCGGTATGCGATCTTCGCTGGTGGAATCAAGCCCCTGACGGATGGCCAATAAAACTTCCTCGCCCGCTTGATCTTTACGGCCTAAACGCAGAAAAGCGTCAATCCGCACCATCCGCGCCACCAAACATATATCATCGAACTCAAGCGCTCGCTCGGCAAAATTTAGAGCTGAAACCATGTCTCCTTGCGCAAAAGCAGCACAAGCCGAAGCCGCCAGAAATGACGAGCGCAGACCGTTAGGCAGTAAGTTAAAGCGCGTTGCTTGTTCAAAAGCCTGACTGGATTTTTTATACTGACGGCGTCGGTACAAAAGATATCCTTCCAGAAAAGGTAAATAGAGCGTGCCTGAGGCGATTCGGCGCAAACGATTTAATTCTCTTGTCGCCTGTCTTTTCATGCCGGCTCTTTCAAGCAAAATAGCCAAACGACAAGTTTGAAACTGATTGAGCGGATCTACTTTGGTTTCATTCAACGCGATTCGTAGTTGTTCGGCAACAACCGGTTGAGACAGTTCAGCAAAAGAAAGCTTAATCGTGCGGCTGCGCAGGAGCAAAAGAAAAATAGCCGACAAACCAACATAGCTCATGAGCAGCGGCCATAACTGCGTTTGCGGGACGCTGGCATAAACTATTTGCCAACGCGAATCACCAGCACCGACAAAAGCTAACAGCGGATCGATAATCAGATTATCGACAAAAATTGCCACCAAACTGTAACCGATTAAAGTAGCGATAAAAGGGTGTGGGCGAAAAAACAAAGCCGGCAGAAGCGAGAAAGCCAGTATGAACTGCACCAAAACCCCGGCAAAAAGAACCGGGATCAGAAGCTCGGAGGAAGGGAGATTTTGCGGTACCGCTTCATACCAGAGCACTCCGTAATACCAGTTTTTAATACTACCGCCAGCCCAATCGCAGGCAACGATAGTTGTGCGCAAATCAAGAAAAACAATCAACGGGAAAACAAGAAAAATCACCGTACGCCACGCCAGAGCACGAATTTCATCGCTCAACTCATCACGCATTAGAGTCTGTCTTTCTTTCCAAAGCTCAAGCAGCGTGCTAAAAGCAACAGCGCCGACTACGGCAGTAATAATCGCGATGTAAAGAGGTGACATTCCGAGTTGCCCTTTCTTCAGGCCAAATTATAGGAGTCAAAAACTTGACAAGCCTGAGAGAAAATTATTTTTTGGGAACTTGAGAGCTTAACTCCCGTCATCAAAAATCGCCGAACGCCTATCCTGGTGGAATTACAAGGGAGATTGGCAAATATGACTGACGATAAGAATGTAAACGAACGCATAAATCGCCTGGCTTCAAATCCGGAAACCTCGCCTGAAACTTTAAGAAAGCTTGCCGAAAAGAAACCGGAAGCAGTGGTCGAACGTGTAGCTGAAAATCCGGGCACTAAACCGGAGACACTCGAAGCACTGTCCGTACACGAATCAGCAACTGTACGCACCGCTGTCAGCGAGAATCAAAATACTCCCGGCGACGTGCTTCAGTCTCTAGCAGCAGATGACAGTCCGGATGTCCGTTACCGTCTGGCCGAGAATCCACATACACCGGAAACCATTCTTGATTCCTTAAGCGAGGACGAGAATCCTTATATTGCCGCCCGCGCCCAAGAAACAATCAAAATAATGAAAAGCACTATTGATCAAGCTGACGATGCTCTTTTGCAGGAGAATTATACTGACGCTGAGACTCTTTACCGCGAGCTTCTGCTCAATCTAGAAAAAATGCTCGGCAAAGATCATCTGGAAGTCGCCGGCATCTTGCATAAACTGGCAGCCACACTTTCGGCACAAGGAAAAAACGACGAAGCGCTACAGCTGGAGACTCGCGTACGCTCAATTTCTTCCCTGAACGAAGCGGATTAATCCAAAAGCAGAGAATTGTTTTGCGCTAAAAGAGCTTCCAGCTCCTCGGAACTACCGGCTAAACTCTGTAAAAGCCGCTGAGCCTCTTCCGGTTTGCCTTGCTTGAGCAGAATCTCGGCTTTAATAATAGCGACACCGGGATGACCGGGAGCTAGCTTTTCCGCCTTTTGCACAAGCTTTTTAGCTGCTTCGGCAAGACCGGCTTGTAAATAAGAGCGAGCCAACAACAAAGTGTTTTTCAAGTCCGGCTCAGCTTGATAGCGGTCCTGCAAAGCTTTATGTTCGACTAGCCAATGTGGATTGGTTTTTGCCGTAAACCAGATCTTGGCTTTTGCGGAAAACATCGCCCAGGATAAACCGGCAATCAGCATTATCTGAAAAAAAACAATGGCAATGACGCCGGGCTTATAAGCGTTGGTATACATCTGTATCCAATCGCCATAAAAACCGCTCAAAGAAAGCATGGCATAAAAAACCACTGTCGCAGCGATTGTATACAGCCCGAAATAAACACTGACCGCCACTACCGGCGGTGACTTACTGCGCCAAGCGACGAAGAGCGAGGCAAGCCCGATCAAGATTTGCACTAGATTTCCGGCGAAAGTAATCCACAGCTCTTTGAGCGGATCATCGCTCGGATAGGTTTCAACATAACCCATGACCGGACCGTAATGAAACCCGGCGACTTGAACACCGACAGACCAAGCGGCTAACAGATGTCCAAGCTCATGAAAAAATACGACAATCGGCAAAAGCAAAAAAACTGTAAAACGCAAAAGCAAGCTGCGATCAGCAGAAGTCAGATTGTCGTCCCACATGCTCCGCCAGCCGGCGGCTACATCTTTCAAGGTCCACAACAAAAAAGGAACCGCCAACCAGTTCATCAGATTGGAGGCTAGGGAAAAATCCATTTCAACGTCCCGTTAGCTTTAGCATCAATATGCTGATTAGATACAAGCCCATTAAAGCCGCCATCACAATAAGCATGGAGATCACGGTTGGATCAGGCGTAATGATGGCTGCAACCACGGATGATATCACAAGGGCGTATTTCCAGGTCGCTAGCAACTGGCGCGAATTAACCAATCCGGCTAACGATGCCGCAAAAATGACCAGCGGCAGCTGAAAACAAAATCCCATATACAACATCATCATCGTGACCAAAGAGATATAGAAGTCAAGACGCTGTTGCACCGGCGAAATACCGACACCAAACGAGTTAAAGAAAGTCAGCATCGGCGGCAGTACAAACTGATGGCAAAAAAGCGCACCAAGCACGAATAAAAGCGGTCCGCCCAATACAATCGGCATCATAATTTTTTGCTCGGCCGGCTTCAGTCCCGGTGCTATAAAACCGGCAATCTCAAAAAGCAGATACGGTGCCGAAACGACCAGTGCAGCATAAAACGATACTTTGCAATAAACCATCAAGGGCTCTTCAATGGATAAAGCCTGAAAAGTTATATTGCCGGCCGGCAATTCCAGAAATTTGATTATCTCTTTGCCGAAAAAGAAAGTAACAACAAGAGTAACGACAAAAACAAGGAGAGAACGGATCAGTCGAGTTCGCAGCTCGTCCAGATGCTCGACAACGGTCATTACCTTTTCGTCGCTCTGCTCATCTCCATCCATGCTTTTATCCGCCTCAAGGACGCGTCTATTTATGGACTGTAGCATAGCTCAGTCTTTGCTTGTAGGCCTCAAATAAAATGATGCCGGCACTAATCCCGACATTGAGAGATTCGGCACGCGCATTCATCGGAATAGCAATCATCTCGCTTTCACACTCGGCAAAAACAGGAGACAGTCCCTGCCCTTCATTGCCGAGAACCAGAGCCAACGGACCGCGCATATCATAATCAAAATAGTTTTTCTGCCCAAGCGGGGAACAAGTAGCAATGGCAATATTTTTTTCTTGCAGAATGGAGATTATCGTCTCCGCTTCCAAATCCGCCCAAAAAGGCAAATCAAATAAAGCTCCGGCAGCCGCTCGCACCACTTTAGAGTTGTAGACATCGACGCAACCTTTACTGAGAATGATTCCCTGAGCATTGGCCGCGTGGGCAGTGCGCATGATCGTACCAAGATTGCCCGGGTCTTGTATGGCATCGGCAATTACAATTAAAGGATTACTCGCGGCAAAAATTTGCGCGCTCCGCTCAGGAAGCACTTCAGCAACAGCAAGAGCGGTGGAAGGACCGGCAGTAGTAACCAAAGAAGAGAATAAGGTCGGCTCGACGATATTCACCTCGGACAAAGGAAAAGCGGACAGTTCAGCGATAAAAGTTTCTGCTGCCGCCTTGGATAAAACAACATGCCGCAAGACTAAGTTCTTGCGGCATGCTTCAATGATTCCACGTTGTCCTTCAACGAGAAAAAGCCCTTGCTTCTCACGTCCTTGTCTTTTGTGCAAGCTACGAACCTGCTTCAACAAGTCGTTGGCGGCGCTGCTTATCTCTTTGATTTTCATGACCTAGAGATTTACTGCCCGCTTATTTAGCAGCGGCAAGCTTTTCTTTAGCCAAACTGATCAAACCGTCAAAAGCGGCCGGATCTTTTACAGCAAGCTCAGCTAAAGCTTTACGGTTCAATTGAACCTCTGCTTTAAGCAAGCCGTTGATGAAACGGCTATAGCTTATGTCTTGGGCGCGACAAGCGGCGTTGATACGGGTAATCCACAGCCTGCGGAAATCGCGCTTACGTTTACGTCTGTCACGGTAAGCGTTACGCCAGGACTGAATTACTGCTTGATTGGCAGATATGAACAAGGTTGATTTCGAACCACGAAATCCCTTGGCAAACTTCAATATTTTCTTGTGGCGGTTCTTTAGAACGTTGCCACGTTTAACTCGGGCCATTTGTAATCTCCCTCTTCGAAAAGAAAAAAGTGGAAATAAGTGCCAATTGGTGCCATCGGGGAGGAGAGTCCCTTAGACGACTTTGGTCAGCCTATTGTTTAACGCAAGTACTTTTTGTATGGAAACATTTCAAGCACGGCTTCTTTCATAGCCGGTGAAACCTCAGCAAATCCACGCAGATTGCGTTTTACATTGGCTGATTTCCATTCGTTCAAGTGCCGTCTGCCAGCTTGCTTATGCAAGACCTTACCGGTGCCGGTGATCTTGAAGCGGCGAGCAGCAGCCTTATTTGTCTTCATCTTGGGCATAAGATTGCTCCGCGGGAACTTAACTGGCTCTTAACCAGACGTACGCCCTTTCTGGGGATTGGGCGAAAGTATCATGATAACACTCTTGCCTTCCAATCTTGCCTCTCTGTCAATAATTGCTAAATCCTCCAATTCCTTCTGGAATCGGCTCATTAGCTGCAGGGCAAGCTCTTTATGCTGAATTTCGCGCCCACGCAACATTATCAAAACTTTTATTTTGTCGCCGTCAGTAAGAAACTTTTGAGCGCTGCGAAGCTTGACTTGATAGTCATGATCTTCGATTTTATAGCGCATTTTAATCTCTTTCACATCGACGATGTGATGTTTTTTCTTGGCTTCACGGTTGCGCTTCTCTTGCTCGAACTTGAAACGCCCGTAATCGAGGATTCTAGCTACAGGTGGTACAGCATCAGGCTGAACCAAAAACAAATCCAAACCTCGTTCGCGAGCTGTACCCAGGGCTTCTCTTGTCGGCACGATTCCTAGCTGCTCTCCGGCCTCATCAATTAGCCGTACTTCACGGTCACGTATTCTCTCGTTGAGAAGTGGAAGGTCGCGTTTGCCTTCTGCCCGTCTTGGATCTGGTTTGTCCTGTATCGTCAAGCTATCCTCACTGATTGTCTGTTACTTATATAATCTGCCGAAGGTGGGACTTGAACCCACAAGAGCTAATGCTCACTACGCCCTGAACGTAGCGTGTTTGCCATTTCACCACTTCGGCGCGTTTGCTAATCTTACAGCTAAAACCCCACTGTAATCAATCCAAGCTCTCTCGCCCTCTTGACTGCTGCCGCTACCGCCTGTTGGTGTTCGGCACATAAACCAGTTTGAAAACGAGAAAGTATTTTGCCTTCGGCGCTAATGAAGGGACGCAAATCGCCCGGCTCTTTATAATCCAGACGCCGCGCCTGCTCCTGACAAAACTTGCAGCTCTTATTCAATCGCTATAACACTATTTAAAAAGGAATCTCATCTTCACTGGCGAATATGGCATCCAGATCATCTCCGGAAAGCTCATTACCGCCACTACGTCCGGCCGCTTTGGCTCCGGCTTTAACCGTTGCCCGCGCCGCAGGCTGTTCGGCGCCGCTGCTGCCGCCGGCAGAACCGTTGAGCAGCGAGCTGAGGTTATCCACAGCAACCGCCTCAATCTCAAACTCACGACGGCGTAAGCCTTCAGAGTTGGTATAGGCATTTATCTGCAAACGCCCATCAACGGCGACAACGTCACCTTTTTTCAATTCTTGCGACAAACGTTCAGCCAAATCTCGCCAAGCAATCACTTTCACTGGATGAGACTCAACAGAACCGTCTTGACGGGGAGCCGAATCTACGGCAATAGCAAATTCAGTAACCGCAACATTAGTGTTGGGAGTGAATCGCTTTTCCGGTGGGCGAATTACTCGTCCGGAAATTACAGCTTTGCTCAAACTCATGGATCCGGTCCTCCGCAAAAACTTTGTTCAGCTGACGATTAAAGGCTTACTTGTAAAGCCAGTTCGTCGACCTTGACGGTAATCGAACGAATGATATCTTCGCTCAAGGAAAGCAAGCGCTTAAGCGGTGTAATCGCTTCGGACTTTACTTCATAGCGCACTGCTACAAAGAAACCATCCCGCATCTTTTTAACTTCGTAAGAAAGACGACGACGTCCTTTCTTCTCGGAAGTAATGATGTTACCGCCTTGGGCTTTGATGAACTCTTCAACGGTGTTGACAGTACGATCTACCGATTCATCATCCAAAGTCGGACGAATGATATAAACGGTTTCGTATTTTCTTAGTTTGGTTTCAGACACAATATACTCCCCCATGGGCTAATCGTCCTGCAGAGCAGGCAAGGGACAAACGAGTCAACGATTTTAGCACGGGCGGCACAAGCTTCACAGAGCCTAACCTAGCCCCAAGCCTCCTATCGTTACTAATTTATACTCACTATTCGGGACGACTGTCGCTGCCGCCGGTACCGCCGGAACGATATTCGGCAAGATGCTTCCAGCCTTGATGCAAGATCAGTTGATAGGCGTAAATCTGCTCAAGGAAGCGGCGTTCCGATTCAGGCAAATCAGGACGTTCCAGACGACGCTTCAGATTGGATGTGATTTGACGCGTATCTTCAATTGCTTTTCTGTAATTGCGCACTTTAGTGCTTTGGAAAAGCTGCGGTCCGGCACTAGCAGAAAAGGATAACTGTTCGCGTATGGAAATTTTGCGCGTCGGGGCTTCGACCGCCGGCACAAAAGAGATCGCTTCCACCGGCTGTTGCTCAGCACCGTTATCCCTGCCGCTTTGCGCTTGCTTGCTCAAAACTTGCTGCGCCAAAGGATTTTGAATTACGGTTTTATGCTTATCACTACCACCGCGGCGGCGCTCTTTACGCTTGATGCGATAGCAATCAAGACAGTCGCGCAAACGCGGATTCATGTGCTCGAATGTTTTGTTGCAAGTTTGGCAAGTAAGCGAATACTTGGATTTGGCCTCACCAGTGCCTTCGGCAGCAACCGGCTCTTGCTCCTCTGCAGTCGCTTCGGCCACAACCGGAGCAGGCTCTTCTTCACTCTCTTCAGCTTCGACTTCTTCAACAACTTTCTTGCTTATCCGAGCGGCAGTGACACGAGTCGCTTTTTTAACCGGCTCTTTCACTGCTTCTACCGGGGCTGCTTTTTCTTTGCTTTTTGGTTTTTCGGCAGGCGGAAGCTTGGCTCGTTTCTCTTCGAGGGTTTCCAGAACTTTAGGATTGGTCAGCCCATCCTCTTTAAGTTTACGAATTTCAAAAAGCTCATCCATCGCTTGAGCCGGCAAAACTTTGATGCCATTTTCATCGGACATAGTGTCTATGTTGAACTCGCTGATATAGCGGCGAATAGTCACTGAAGTCACATTCAAATCTTTGGCAGCCTGGGCAATTTTCGTGCCCTCACCTTTATTTTTTTGACGCATTAAGCTCTCTCATTATTGACAGTACTTGTGACATAGTCCTGAGCGCAAGTGCTGCATTCCGCAACACACCAAGCTTTCAATTTCGTGCCAAGCTTCTTTTCTCACAGACCAAAACCGCATACAAAAAACAAGACCATGCGGTGCTACCTCTAAAGTTACCTTATTCAGTCAAGACCACATACGGCAGGCGCATTAATTATTGCTCAGAAGCATTAAAAACCGTCTCTTCCACCGAGCGGGCAAAGGCCAAATCTTCAATTTTGAGCTGAGCGCTGGCATAAGCCTTTTTCAAGTGATTACGGCTGACGTGAGTATAAAGTTGAGTAGTAATGATGCTGGAGTGGCCAAGCAGTTCTTGAACAACGCGCAAGTCGGCACCATTTTCCAACAGGTGGGTAGCAAAGCTGTGGCGCAAAGTATGAGGCGAAAGATCTTTCTTCAGCTTCGCTCTTTTAGCTAAACGCTTAACCGCCTGCCATATGACAAGGCGACTGATTTTGCCCCCTTTGCGATCGACTAACAAGGGGCGAATAACTCGATTTTTTTTGTTTGCCGGCTCCGGCTCGCTTGTCCGTCCTTCCGCAGCCAAATAGTTTCGCAAAGCCGCAAGAGCCGCTCTGCCAATGGGCACTATGCGCTCTTTGGAGCCTTTACCCAAACAACGCACATAGCCGTGAGTAAAGTTAATATCTTTGATCGTCAGGCCGGCCAATTCAGAGACTCGCAAACCGGCTCCATACAAGAGTTCGATAATAAGCTTATCGCGACAGGTTTCTGCGACTTTGAGCATAGCGTTTATTTCGGCGACCGTAAGCACTTGCGGTAACTTGCGTCCGCTTTTCGGGCTGAGAATCGCCTCGCAAGGATCTTCCTCAAGTTTGCCATGCAATTTCTGCCAGTTAAACCAACCGCGTAAACTAGCCAGCTTGCGGGCCAAGGTGGCCGGCTCATGCCCGGAAATTTTTAGATATTGAAGATAAGCGCTGACAACTTGCCTGGTTGGCTTGGAGAATTTATCGCTTTGCCAATCAAGAAATCCGGCGATATCACAATCGTAAGCCGACACCGTATGTGGTGACAAACCGCGTTCTCGAGAGAGGAAGCGCAGGTAGTCTTGATGCGCCACCGGCAAATCATTCATATTTAGCACCATTAACGATACCAGCTTATATACCACTGATTGGCGTTCTTGAAAAGCCTATTATCGGACGCCAACAAGCAATCAAATGCCGGGAACAGGGTGGGCGGAAGCGAATGGTTTGTTAGCCAACCAGCGGAAAGATTTTTCCACCGATTGCGTAAGTTGTTTTGGTTGGCTCAAAGAAGCGTTGACATTGAAAGTGAACGAACGCGGATCGTCGTTGGCAAGATCTCCAAGCAAGGGCAAAGCCGGCAAGTCTTTCAATTTATGGAAAGTAATCACACGGAACAGTCTTTGTAAGGTGAAATTGCGTGACATTTCACCGAACGGTCCGGGAATGATACTGGCTGTCACCCGTGGAATATCACCGGCGATCTCCATATTCAAACTGCGCTCAACAAGATTTACGTCGCCGGCAGCCCGCAGACGTATGTCATTACCATCGAAGCGTACCTCTTCGAAATGCAATATGCCTTTGCTAATTTGCATGTTGCCTGAGATCTCTTTGAATTGCCCGGTTTTCACAGGCAACATTGTTTGCAATAAATTATTGACGTTGAAACCAAAAATGCCTTGTTGCAATAGATTGGCACCGTTCAGTTTTTCTTGTAACTTGCCGAAACTAAGCACAGTCCCTTGATAAATATTGAATTTGCCCGAACCGCTCAAATTACGAATGCACTCATCGCCAGTTTTACCGCGCGTGTCAATGGTCATAGTTAAATCGCCCAAACCGCTAACATCACCGGAGCGATCAATGATGTCGCTGATGAACTGATCAACGATTAGTTTGGAAACGTTTATTTGAGCATGATAGCGATGAATATTCTGCTCCATATAACCGTTTACAGTCAGCTTGCCGCCGGAGACCGAGGCTTGTCCATTATCCAGAACTATTCGCGGGCTCGGCTTGCTGACAAAAACCAACCCGGCAGAAGCATCCTTCAGCACCACTCCGGCAAACTTTACCGAATCAATTTTAAGTTGCGCTTGGGACGGAGCAGCATCAGGCTTATTCAGAGCGGCAAAGCTCAAATTAGGCATATCGATTTTGCCGGTCAAACTTTCAATTTGAAATGCCGGTACGGTGACTTTATCGAAAGAACAGGAACCTTTGAAAATAAGATCGTTGACCGGACCATCAATAGAAAGGTCTAAAGAAGTTTTACCACCGACATTCTGTAGCTTTTCGTCCGTCACATTGACGATATCCAAAAGCGTATCGGCGGGAATGAACTTGGGTGTTTTTACCGAGAACTGAAGCGAAGCCGGCTTTTCCGACTCAGCTGAAAGCCAGGTGAATTTACCTTGAGCTTGAATCAGATCCTCGCCGGCGCGAACCGAACAAGTGTGCAAAGTCAATTCATTATCCTCGCCTTCTTTCAAAGAGAGCGAACCGTCAAAGGTCAACGGTTTTTCGTCCGGTTGAGTAAACGTGCCAAAAGCAGTTTTCAAAGATATGCGATTACCGGCTTCGGCTCGCCCGTTGAAGAGCACTCTGTAATTACTGCTGGTGCCAGAACCGTTCATCCTCAAGAAAAGCCCGTCTTGATCCCGGGCACTCATATGAATACCGTGACCGAGTTGTTCGGTTAAAGAGACAAGCTCTTCAGAAGAGAATCGTCCTTGCAAACGACCGTTCCAAGTCAGTTTGCTGCTTTGATAATCATTGATTATGCCGTCCACCGAAAAGGTACTTTTATTGACTAGACCGCTTATATCTTGAAGGATCAGCTGCTTGCGCGAAACCGATACTAGTCCGGTCAATTTTTCAACAGGCGTGGACAGATTGCCAAAGCGTCCACCGGCATTATTGAAGCCGACAATACCGCTCATGCCATTATTATCCGGATCAAAACCTGATTGCAAATCGCCATAAATCCGACCATGCAAGCTTGATGCCGGCTTAGGCAAAAGGACACTGGGCAACGACGGGGAAACGCTTTGCGGCATAAAGTCAGCACGCATCAAATTGTTGAATTCGGAAAGTTCAAAACCATCCGAACGGATACGTGTCGAATGCAAAACAAGCTTATTCAAGGCGCCGCTTAAGAAAGCCGATACTAGTATTTTGCCGCTACGCCCAACAAGGCTGACATCTTTGATTGCTAAATCGTTATCAGCATAAACTATGGAACCGGAGTTAAGGTGCAGTTGTTGCGGCTCACCCGGCTTTGCTTTCAAACCGATATAAACATCGGCAGGATTGACACTAAATGAAACCGACTGGGTTTTGCCGTGCATCACAATACGCGTTTTGAACTCTTGAAGCTGCCCGGATATCCGCCCTAAAAGCTTGTTTTCATTTTCAATTTCAAAAGCAGCGAGCAAATTTCGCAGCTCGACAAGATCCATACGATGACCGCTTAAATCAAGAGTCCCTTCTTCGCTGCCTGAAAGCAGAGTCTGTCCGGAGAGTGAAAAATCACCGGGCGGCCCGCTGGCGACAGGCAGAGTTCCTTTAAGATTATGTATTTTCAGAACATTACCGTCATAATCAAAACTACCAACAACATTGGTTGCCACTGGATTTGGCCCGTTACGAAAAATCTGAACATTTTTCACCGCTATTTGCGCTTTCAGAGATTTGTTGTTGCCTAGGGCGTTATAAGAGCCATCAACACTGATTAAGCCTTTGACTGTATAAGGTTGTTTTAGGCTCAAACCAGTCTTAAAACCATCGCCGAAATGTTTAACAGCATGGTCGAAAGAAACATCCACTGCTTTAAATTGAAAATGGGCTTCTTTGGTTTGATCGTCATAAGTGCCGGACAGCTTAAGACGCGAATGATCCATCGGCATCTCTACATTCTTCAACTCGATCCGTCGAAATTGATCGACTAATAATTCACCGTAAATCGGCGTATTCGGCTCAAGCTTCAAAGCCGAGAGTAAAGCGCTGGAACCGGAAGCTTCGGTAAGATACTGCAAAGGCAAGCCTTGAGCTTTGACACTTGTATAAACATTTTGTGTTTTGTGATTGCCCGTCAGCTTAAGCTCAACTTGAGCACTGCCGGCAAGCTTACTTTGGTGAACGGTTTGCGGGCTGAACTTATCTTTACGCTCGGGCAGGAATTTAGTAATAATCTCCGAAAACAGATCTTCCAGATCCGTAAGCCTGCCCCCAAGCTTAGCTTCATACTGTAATGAATCTTTTTGCCAGTCGTTAACAGCACCGGTGGATTTGAAAGCCCAACGTCCCATGGAAAGCTGCAAATCATCCCAGCTAATGCGCTTCGGATCGATGCGCATTTTTGATTCGCCTTTCCAATCAGGAATAATCACCGTTTGTCCTGGCTTACTGCCGTTCACCGAAAGTCGGTTAACCGCAGCTTTTGCTGTGGCTAACAAACCTTCATTGAAAATCCCTTCGGCAGCAAATTTAAAATCCCAAACGCCGTTAAGATCCGGCAAGCTTGTAAGCAAAGGACGGAAAGTTTGCGGGTTGAACTTTTCCAAATTCAGCTCGACCGAATATTTGTTTTTACGCCACTCTTCATAAGCTCCTTGGCCGGAAAGCGAAAGACGAATCTTCGTTTCCAGAGGAGCGCCTTTATCATCCTTGGTCGGCACCATGCAAGAGAAATAGACGGGCCAAACTCGCTCTTTCCAAGGCACGACCAGAGTTAGTTTTATATCTTGCAAATTATAAGCACGCCAATCCCCAGGCAAAAGTTTTGCTTGCTCGTTCTTCAAATGAAGAGTGCCTTTTTCAATCTGCACAAGATGTATCTCCGGACCTTCAGTCAACAGATCGGAAAAATTCCATTCTTTTGGTCCGACTTTTGTCGCCCAGACTTCGGGCTTCTCAAATTTCAAGTGTTTGATAATCAGCTTTTGTTCAAAGAGCGGCAAAAAGGCAATGCCGATTTCGGAAGGTCCGGAAAGAATAAAAGGTTGCCCGTTTTTTTCGCGGACAACAAACTTATTCGTCTCAACAAAGAGTCCGTTAAATCCCAAAGCCCAGGAAAGACGTCCTAAACGTACGTTGCGATGAAAAGCCGAACTAAGTGAATCTTCAAGATGAGGGCGCACCCACTCGATATTGGCTAAAAGAGCGATAGCCGCTAAAACAATAAGAGAGCCCAGCCACATGAAAATAAACTTGGCGACAAAAGAGCCACCCCCTTTAGGCGGGGGAGTCGCTGAGTCCGGAGACTTTTCTACCACCAGTTTTTGCACCTTCAAGCCCCGAGTCAGACCATTTTACTTGCCGCATCGTGGCCAAAGCAGCAAGTTTGTCGGCAATTTTGAAACTAGTACTTAGTGACTCTAAAATGTGCGCCGCTGTTCCTACGGAAACAGCACTTTTACAAGCCACAGGCTACCACACCCTACGCCCGACGCCAAGAGGCGCTTTTATACGGCGCTGGCGTTATAATTCCCTAAAGTTCAGATTTAATCAAATCAGAAAGAGATGCCTAAACAATGGCAGAGCCCAGCGAAACGCAAACCAAGCCCTACTCTCGAGAAGAGTTGGACAGGCTATGCTTTCCTATTTTTGAACGGCTTTATGACGAACTTCACCAGCGTTATAAAAACTGGATTATTGCCATTGAGCCGGCAAACGGCGAATATTTTATCGGTCTTGATGATTTTGAAGTTCTCAGCCGGGCCTGCAAAAAATGTCCACGCACTCAATTTTTTGTTTACCGCTTAGCTGAAGATCCCTGTGCTGACACCCTTTGTTAACCATACACGTGCATGAAAAGTCCGATTATTCTGGGCAAAATTAACGAACACGGACAGGCGATGCTGCCTGTTACAGTCATCGCTGCCGACGGTTTGGAAGTGGAAATTGAAAGTCTTGTTTCTTTGCAATATAACGGCGCCATGGCAGTTTCTGAAGAACTTGCTCGGCGTTTGGGTTGGCGAAAGTTAGGGGCAAGAAGAGTACGCATCGGTTTTCAGTCGGTAATAATGGACCATTATCTAGGCACGCTTCTCGTCAACGGTGAACCTTTTCAAACAGTGATTCTCGGCGGCACAAAAGCCGAGGCGATGATTGGACAAAAATTCCTGAGCGACAAGAAGATGACTTTAGACTTCACGAACAACTTAATTACTTTGGAATAAAGAAAGGATTTTTATGGCTCAGCTTAAAGCCTGCGTAATTGGAGGCGGCTTAGCCGGCAGCGAGGCGGCCTGGCAACTGGCTTCAGAAGGTATCGACGTTGAGCTTTGGGAGATGCGCCCGCAAATAAAAACCGGCGCTCACCATACTGATAATTTAGCCGAGCTGGTTTGCTCCAACAGCCTGGGCTCCTATGGCGGTAAAACCGCTTCATCTTTGTTAAAAGATGAGATGAAGATTCTCGGCTCAAAAATATTGGAAATAGCCTTTCAGTGCCAGGTTCCAGCCGGCGGCGCTTTGGCTGTCGATCGTGAACTCTTTGCTCAAACAGTAACCGAAACCATAAAAGCACACCCGCGCATCGAGCTGAAACGTGGCGAATGCCCGAAAATTCCGGAGAATGAGGCTGTAATCATTGCCACCGGTCCCCTGACCTCAAAACAGCTGGCTCAATCGATTCAAGAGACTACGGAACGCGAATCTTTGCATTTTTTCGACGCCGCCTCGCCTATTTTGACCGCCGAATCAATCAACATGGATATCGCTTATGCAAAAAGTCGTTATGACAAAGGTGACGGCGTTTATATCAACTGCCCTTTGAACAAAGCCGAATATGAGACTTTCTGGCAAGCACTAATGGACGCCGAAAAAGTTGAACTCAAAGATTTTGAAAAGAATACGCCTTATTTCGAGTCATGTTTACCGGTAGAAGTAATTGCCTCTCGCGGCATAGATACGCTCCGTTTTGGTCCGATGAAACCGGTCGGTTTGGAAGATCCGCGCACAGGCAAACGTCCTTACGCAGTCGTACAGTTACGCCAAGACAATGCGGCCGCAAGCCTTTACAATATTGTCGGCTTTCAAACAAACTTAAAATGGCCTGAGCAAAAACGCATTTTTAAGCTGATTCCCTCTTTGGAAAATGCCGATTTTGTGCGGCTCGGCGTCATGCATCGCAACACTTATTTGGATACGCCTTCCGTCTTGCGCAGAACGCTCAATTTAAAAAATCGCGAGCATGTATTCTGCGCCGGACAACTAACCGGTGTCGAAGGCTACACCGAATCAACCGCAGTCGGGCTCATGGCCGCAAAAAATCTTGCTCGTTATTTGCGCGGCGAATCTTTAATTGAATTACCCGGTGACACCATGCTCGGTGCCCTAATCCGTTACATCACCAGCGCCGATTCCAAACATTTTCAGCCGATCAACGCCAATTGGGGCATTATCGACAGTCCGGAACACTTGCTTAAGCTGGACAAGCAATCACGCAAAGATGAGCTTGCGCGTTTAGCCTTGCAATCGGTAAGCCGTTGGGCTACTTGTTCACAGCCGTAATCACAACGGGCTGGCGGCCACGTTGTACATAACCGTGACGCAACTGCTTAAAAGTAAGTCCGGGCATTGGCGAGAAATCAAGAGTGTACGGAACTGCTTCCGGATTACACTCAACCTTGTCAAGGCGGACTCCGTCCTCATTCACAAAGATGCCGCTGATTTCATAATCGGCATCACAAAGATTCTCAACTTTTGGGTTGATCAAGAACCCTACCACTTGTCCACTGGCAGTACTGACTTTTATTTTGATATCGCTCATGGCAACGTCCTTTCGGCAATATGACGGACACTCAAATGATATACGCACAAACTGACAGTTTAACTGGTAAGCGAAATGTGTTAAGAATTAGCTAGCATGGCTCGACCCTAAGGGCGACACATGATTAAGTGGTAGAAGAAATTAGTTCCATTCCTGAGAAGAAGTGAGGAGACGTCAATGGCTTACACAATCGTTGCTGATCTTTGCGAAGGCATCGCCGATTGCATACCCGTTTGTCCGGTTGAGTGTATCCATTGGGCAGATGGTAAAACCAACACCAAGGGCACCAAATATACTTATATTGATGACAGCACCTGCATTGACTGCGGCGCCTGCTTGTCAGTATGCCCAATCGAAGGCGCCATTCTTGACGAATGGAAGCCTGAGCTACAAAAACCTTAATTAGGTAAGCTCCACAAGTTATCCGCCGATTGCAGGAGATGCTCCATAGTCTCCTGCAATCGTTTATGTATTTCTTGCCGCTTGTCTTCCGTACAGCGGGCTGGCACATAAATCGGGTCACCGAATATATATACGATCGGCGATCCCCAGGAAGCTGCCATAAATTTGTCCCAAGAAGGCATGGACCAGGCGCCGCGGGCAGAACATATAAATGGAACGATGGGCGTACCGGTTATTTCGGCCATGCGCACGATTCCTGGCTTAACTTCAAAACGAGGTCCGCGCGGACCGTCAACCATAAAAACCAAGTCTTTTCCTGTTTTTACAGCTTCCACCAGCTCTAACGCTCCCTTAACAGCACCGAGCTTAGAAGAACCTCTTGCCGTTGAAAAGCCCATGCCTTGAGCCCCGCGAGCAATCATTTCACCGTCCCGACTCTGGCTTATAAGAATAGTCAAGCGCTTTCGTGGCTTAAGCCCGAGAGTACCAACCATCCGTCCGTGATAAATAGCAAAAGTAACCGGCGCTCGATTTGGGTCCTCAAGCAGGCGCGCGGCTTCCGGTGACATAATTTTTAGAATTGCGTAACTGCGGTCAAAAAAGGTCGTGCCGTGGTTGCAAATCCAACCAAGCAGATTCATGCGTACCGTATCCAGCCAGGGATAACGGCTTAAAAGCTCTCGGGTTTTAAACAGTCGGGCCATGCGCCTTCCATAAACACACTTTTATGTAACACGATGGGGCAAATCCCTTAACCAAGCGCAGTTTCGGGACCTGGCAACCAACATTCGTGATATTATCAACTATCGCCTAATAGTAAATAATATCAGCGGAAAAATACACGAATGTCACTAGAAGCACAAAAAAAGCAAGAACTCCTGTCTACCCACAGAGTACATGCCAAGGACACCGGCTCGCCAGAAGTGCAGGTAGCCATCCTTACCGAAAGAATTAACCAACTTACCGAACATTTGCGCACCCATGCCAAAGACTTCCACAGCCGTCGAGGTCTTTTGATGATGGTCGGAAAAAGAAGAAGATTGCTGCAATACCTTAGTCGCGAAGATCATGCCCGTTATCGTGGGCTGATTGAAAAGCTCGGACTGAGACGCTAAATCATCGGCAGGCGGGTATTTAATGCCCGCCTGCTTTTATGTTTTGAGCAAATTTTGCTCAACGGTTTTGCTTTTTCATCTCAGATTCGACAGGCAGGCAAAATGCTGCCTCGTTGTCACATATAGCTATTTAACTCATTCTAGGATGCAAGATGTCAACAGAAACTCAAACCAAAACACACTCATTTTCCGTTGAAATTGATAATCAAACGGTTACATTCACAACCGGACGTACCGCACGACAAGCAAGCGGAGCCTGCGAAGTACGCTGCGGCGACAATCAACTTTTAGTGACTTGTACTGCCGGCAAACAGCCCCGCGAAGGGATCGATTACTTTCCTTTATTAGTCGATTACGAAGAGAAGCTATACAGTGTCGGCCGCATTCCGGGAAGCTTCCCCAGACGCGAAGGCAAAGCTCCGGACAAAGCAATCTTAACCAGCCGTTTAATCGACCGTCCTTTACGTCCGCTTTTTGACTACAACTACCGCAATGACGTAATGGTAGTAGCCATGGCTCAAAGCTCGGACGGAGAGCTTCCTCTGGATACTCTAGCCATACTTGGCGCTTCGGTCGCCGTTGAACTAGCCGGCTTACCATTTAAGGGACCGGTTGGCGCAGTCCGTATCGCCAGACTAGACGGACAGATGATCGCCAATCCAACATACGAACAGATTGCTGCTTCCGACTTAGATATCGTTGTTGCCGGTACCGAAAACTCGATCATGATGGTCGAAGCCGGTTGCAAAGTTGTCAGCGAGCGCGACGTACTTGCCGCTATCGATCATGCCCACCAAATAATCAAGCGCCAGTGCGAAGCTCAAAAACGCTTTACAGCAGAGCTCGGCATCAAAAAACAGGAATTCACACCACCGCCGAAAGACGAAGAATTAACACGGATCATTCAGGAAAAAGCCGGTCAAAAACTGCGCGATTCAATGAACGGTGTTACGGATAAAGCAGTACGCGCCGGACTGATTGACGAAGCTAAAGCAGCAGTTAAAGAAGCAGTTGAAGCTTTAGCCGAAGACCATCCGACTCGCACCGGCTTGGCTAAAAACTTGGCCGCTTATCTTGAAGAGCATGAAGCCGAATTGATGCGCAACCAGGTCCTCGAGACCGGCAAGCGCGCCGACGGACGTCGCTGCGATGAAATCCGCCCGATTTCGGTCGAAGTCGGCGTTTTGGCTCGCACACACGGCACCGGATTATTCACCCGCGGTACAACTCAAGTGCTTTCGATTTGCACCCTGGGTACCGGCGGCGACGCTCAAAAGTTAGACGGTATCGATCCGCAAAAAGAAAAACGTTATCTGCACCATTACAATTTCCCTGGTTGGTCCGTCGGCGAAGTTAAGCCTAACCGTGGACCGGGACGTCGCGAAATCGGCCATGGTGCCTTGGCAGAACGTGCCCTGCTTGGCGTATTGCCTTCAGAAGACGAATTCCCTTATATCATTCGGGTTGTTTCTGAAGTTCTCGAATCCAACGGTTCGACAAGTATGGCTTCCACTTGCGGTTCCAGCTTAGCTCTTGCTGATGCTGGCGTACCGATTAAAGCTACTGTCGGCGGCATTGCCATGGGTCTTATCCTCGAAGGCGATCGCTTCGCCATCTTGTCCGATATCCAAGGACTGGAAGATTTCCTCGGCGATATGGACTTCAAAGTTGCCGGACCAAAAGACGGTATCACCGCCTTACAAATGGACATCAAGATTGAAGGCATCTCGCTTGATATCATGAAAGTTGCTCTTGAACAAGCCAAACGCGGCCGCATGCACATCATTGACAAGATGGAAGCGGTACTTGCCGCACCACGTCAGGAGCTTTCAAAATGGGCTCCACGCATCCTTACATTGCGTATTAACCCAGATGATATCGGCACCGTTATTGGACCTGGCGGCAAAATGATCCGTAAGATCATTGAAGAAACCGGCGCTACCATTGACATCGAAGACGATGGCACAGTGCGCATCGGTTCGGTCGAAGCTGCCGGTGGTGAAGCGGCGCGCGATACAATCGTGCGCCTCCTAAAACGGATTACAGCCGGTGAAATTTATCACGGCACAGTAACTCGCATCATCCCTGTAGGAGCTTTTGTTGAGCTTATTCCAGGCAAAGAAGGACTTGTCCACATTTCGCAATTGGAAAATCGTCGTGTGGAAAAAGTCGAAGATGTTGTCAGCCTTGGTCAAAGAGTAATCGTCAAAGTCAAGGAGATCGACGACCGCGGTCGCGTCAACTTGACGATGAAAGGCGTAAGCGAAGAAGAAAAAGCTACCGTCGGCGCCACTGTTTAATAAAACAATTTGTGAAACATTCCGAGCATCCATACTGAGGACTATGTCCTGCGGCATGGATGCTCGTTCTTAGCGGATCGAGAATAGCGCATATATAGGTTATGAAGAGCGAGATTTTTTGTTTACGGACTTGTACCGAGCCATTAGGTGCTGTATTCTTCCCGATTACGTGGTTTTTGCCAGTGGGAGGAGTCCTCAGTGAATAAAGCAGAACTTGCTGCCGAAATTGCAGCTCGTACTAACAACACCAAAAAAGCAGTTGAAGAAATGCTTGGTTCTTTGACCGATGTAGTTATCGAATCCGTTGCAAAGGGAGAGCGCGTTACTCTCGTCGGCTTCGGTACTTTCGAACAACGTCAACGCCAAGCTCGCGAAACCAACAACCCGCAAAAACCGGGTCAAAAAATCAAAGTTCCAGCAAAGAAGGTTCCTGCCTTCTCAGCCGGAAAAGAGTTCAAAGAAAGAGTTGCTAAATAGTTAGCGCTCACTAACTGCTTATAAAAGGAAAGGGAGGCTTCACAGTCTCCCTTTTCTTTTGCCCTCATCCTCTTTGCAGCCTGCATATTTCAGAAATTGAGGTGTGAAAACTAGAAAGTTTTGGGCACAAAGACAATGTAGCGCCAGAGAGCAGAAACGTTTGGCAAAAACTTCTCGATCTTCGACAAAAAATGACACGCAGGTCGTGGCATCAATAATCGCAAACGCGGCCGAAGAGAAGAAAGCTAATGCCACTCTCGTTCTTGATGTAAGGTCCATTACAGTGCTGGCTGACTACTTCGTAATCACCGGCGGACAGTCACCGGCTCAAGTCAGGGCCATTTCTGACGCCATCGAAGATAAGCTCTCCGAAGAGGGGATTAAAGCTAAATCAATAGAGGGAAAAACGGAGGGTCGCTGGGTATTAATGGATTACGACGATGTGATCGTCCATATACTTCAGGAAAAAGAGCGTGATTACTACAAGCTCGAACAATTTTGGAATCACGCTTTAATCATCAATCGCAATGAATGGTCCAAAGAAGGGTAAAAAGTAACAAAGATAAGGCCTGCGCCTTTGGTCACTAGGGGTAAGTTATGAGTTTCAGAACAAGACTGCAAACCTTTGTCGAAAGCCGCCAGAAGATTCAAATCTGGTATGGGATGGGTTGTCACAACACCGTTACCGGCAGAGTCCTGACCGTGGACCACGACCACATAGACATGGAGTCTTACTCTCATGAAAGTGACGGTCAAATTCATGTACGTCGCATTCTTGTGCCCTTGCATCTTATTTTGCACATTGATATTACAAGCGCTGAAACCGAAGAGGGTGGTGATGACGACACCCTGGTCAGCTTTGACGGTGAACGCAGAACCGGTCTGCCTTTAGTCGATCTACCGGATCCACCTAAGGGGTATGCCGTACGCGTTCTTTCACAACTGAATTCATCTTATTCAAATCGTTTTTCACGCATGACACCGGGACCCGGTGGTATTTATTTCGCTGTTGACGGTAGCGTCTGGCATATTGATTCAGCCGGACAGTTGACCGAATATGCTCGCATCCGCGGCAATACAACCATATCCGGTCTACGTTTTGACCGCAAAGGCACACTTTTTGTCGCCACGATCCAAGGGGTTGTTTACAAAATCGACCCGAACAAGAGCGGCAGGGTTCTCGCTCAATTAGATGGCGGATTGACTGGCGGCGGTACATTCTTAGCAGACTTGGTGATTACACCTAACGATGATGTAATCGTTTCGAATTTCCCGTCCAATACAGGCGGCATCTTCAAAATCGATCGTCTCGGAGAGTACCAAGTAGTCGTCGGCGGACACAACCATGGCAGCCAAGGATTACTGATCGATCAAGAAAGCAATCTCTGGTCTTTTGAACATGCCACCGGTTCAATCGTTAAAAGAACCATGGACGGCAAAGAGTTGGCACGGGTCAAAGTAGCCGAACCGGACGAATTCAATTTTGCCGACGGGTTTGACGGTAATTTGGCCATGGATAGCCTTGGACGAATTTATGTCACAGCCGGAAGAAAAGGCAACGTTTATCGCATCAACCGCGATGGTCGCGTTGATACGTTCTTAACCGGACTGGCCAATCCAACCGGCGTAACTTTCAGCCAAGACGGCATCCTCTTCGTACTGGAAGCCGGACGCTCGCGAGTACTGCGCGTCGTCGCCTTAGATAAGGCGGATCGCACAGCTTCAGCAACGGCTCAACAGCTCTAAGTTAGCCTAACGTTTGCCGGCAGCGACTGCTGAATCTTCTTTGTAAAGCGACTCAACCAGTCCTTTGTAGTTGGCATAAACGACATTGCGCTTAACTTTTAGTGTGGCGGTCAATTCACCGCTTTCCACTGAAAGCTCATGAGCAAGGATGGCAAAGTTACGCACAGACTCATAATCAGCAAGTGCTTTGCATTTCTCGTCAATCTGCTTTTGCAAATGATTACGCAAGTCGTTGGATTGAATAAGCTCGGCAAAGTCCTTGAAGCTCCAGCCTTTTTCGCGGGCGAATTCAGTTGACGATTGTTCATCAAGGGTCAAAAGAGCAACAAGAGTTTTGCGCTTGTCACCAAATACGGTGACTTGCGAAACCAAAGGAATGGTTTTGAGCAATGTCTCAATCTTTTGCGGCGCAATATTTTTACCGGCCGAATTGACAATAATGTCTTTTTTGCGATCCGTAATCTTCAAATAGCCGTCATGATCGACAACACCGATATCACCGGTATGGAACCAGCCATCTTCCGAAAAGACTTCTTTAGTCATTTCAGCTTGGCGATAATAACCGCCAAAGATTGTCGGCCCTTTGAAAAGGATTTCGCCATCGTCGGCAATGCGCATCTCAACCGAAGCCAGCCTCGGTCCAACTGTGCCGAACTTGTTTATGCCGATACGATTGACGTTTGTCGGAGCTGAAGTTTCAGTCAGCCCGTATCCTTCAAGAACGGTGATACCAATAGCGTTGAAGAACTCAATCACTTCAGCCGTAGCCGGCGCGCCGCCACTGACAATCAAACGTAGAGTGGGGCTAATCCGATCTCTCAACTTAGCGAGCACCAATTTTTCGGCAAGCCAGAACTTACCTTTTAATATGCCGCTCAGTCCTCTACCTTGGTTTTTAACCGTTTGAACTTGCTTGCCTACGGCGATTGCCCATTCGATTAGTTTTTTCGAGCGTGGAGAAGCGCCATCAATACCGGCTTTAACTTTGCCGTATATTTTGTCGAGAATACGCGGAACGACAAGCATAATTGTCGGATTGGCTTCAGACATATTCTTAGCGACATATTCGATACCTTCGGCGTAAGCGCTAACCGCACCGTTGGCAATCCAATAGAATTCGCCGCAAATACGTTCAAATACGTGAGACAAAGGCAGGAAAGAAAGATAAGTGTCTTTCTCGCCAATCGGCAACAAACCTGGCAGATCGTCGATTACCGAAAGAATATTATCGTGAGTGAGCATCACGCCTTTCGGTACACCGGTAGTGCCGGAGGTATAAATAATCGTTGCCAGCACTTCGCGTTTAATGCCGGCTTGACGCTCATTAAGAAGCTCCGGCTGTTTTTCTTGCAAAGTTCTGCCCAGCTCAAGCAGCTCTTCAACACCGATTACCAATTCACGATCCACATTCAAATCGGACATGGAGCGCCCTTTAGCCGGCGTCGTTAAGAGAACAATCTTTTTCACTTGCGGGATTTTTTCGCGCAAAGAAAGCACTTTGTTCAAAAGGTTTTCGTTATATACAAAAACAAAGCCGGCTTCCGAATTATTGAGAATATGCTCGATATCGGAGCTTGAGCTTGTTGGATAAACAGGGACCGAAACACCGGCAGCACTGATAATGGACATATCCGCTGCCGACCAATGATAAGAAGTCGGAGCCATAACCGCAGCGCGACCACCGCATTCCAAACCGAGGGAGATTAGCCCGTAGGACATTTCCTGCACCAAACGACCAAAATCGTTCCAAGTCATATCCCGGTAAGGACCGCGATTCTCCTTATAACGGACAGCGGTTTTTGTTCCGGAAGTTTGAACTCTTTCAACTAATAATTGGGCTAGAGACTGTGGCACAACCTCACTCCTGTAAATATGCTTCTATAAAAATTATAGCCAGTTATCGAGTGGTTAAAGGAAGACCCAGCTTGTCTTTCCATAATGTTTACTCAATCTTGCTCCGATCCCGGACAGGATAAGCGCTCCTCCTCCGAGGGTCAGAGTAAAGACTTTTTCATATAAATTAGCAGAAGGCTTAATTGGAAAGAACGGTCTCGAGCATAAGCTCAGATTGCCAATCAACAATAGCGTCAGCTACCTCATCCACGGCAGGATCGAACATCAGATCATGCCAGGCTTCACCAAAATGCTTGCTTGCCTTGAATGGAGCCCGTAATTCTTGGAAAAAGCGGAAATTCAACTCATTGTTGACTACCCGTTCGTGACCGGCAGTGACCATTAAAACCGGAACCCGGACCTCAACTATGCCGCGAATCGCAAAGCTAAGTTTGAGCAGTTCAAAAAGCATCTGTCCCGGCACAGCTTTACGTTGATAAGAATCCTGTTCAAGCCACTTTTTAACTTCTTCCGTTCGCGTGGACTTTTCCGAAGAATAAGGCAGAGCGACTTCAGAACTTGGACTGATAACGGCTTTAAACAAAGAAGTCAGCTTATAACCCAGAGTAAAAGTCTCGGGATGTCCATCCAGTCCCGGAGAAGCAATAATGATTCCATCCGGTTTAATTAAAGCGCAAGCAGCTAAAACTACCAGGGCGCCCATACTATTGCCGAGCAAATATACCGGCTTATTTGGATTTGCTGACTTTACCTGGTTGAAGAGTTGGCAAAGCTCGTCAATCCAGTCCTTATAAGATTCAACTTTTTCATTTTGACGTAAACCAAAACCTTTTTGATCGTAGGCGATGGCATGCCAGCGACGCACTTTCAACTGCCTGGCCATAGCTTCAAACCAGGCGCCATGAGCACCAAGCCCATGAACGAGGATGACAATCCCTTTGCAATCGGGGATATTGCCCCAGCTACGCAAAGCAAGTTCGCCTTTGGCTAAATTGCAAGAAGAGAGAGAGGAAGTCGAAGTCAGGTTAATTTCGTCAATCATGGTCCAACAATAGCTCGTCTCTAGAATATCTATGCTCAAATAAGAATACATCTTACCCTTTGGAGAGCCGCCATTTCTACTGCCGGTGAAAATAAGAAAAATAGATGGTCCTGGTGGTGGTGGCTTGCCCTCAGTTTTGCGCTACTAACTACAGTGCTTTTTTATTTGCGTTTATCCGAAACGCCGATGCGCAGAGCTGTTGCTTTAATTAAAAGCGGCAATGCCGGAACCGCGTTGCCGATCTTGGAGGATATAGCTCAAAAAGAGCCGGACAATCAAGAGGTACTCCCCTGGCTCGCTTTAAGCTATATAAGCAACTCACGTTTAGCTGAGGGACGAACAGCACTTGATACGGCAATAAAGCTGAAACTGCCTTGCGCAGCCGTCAAGCCCGCAGTGGAGCAATACACTAGATATTATCAATCGCGAAATGATTTTGCCGAAGCTGACGGTTTATTGAACTCAATCAACTCGCTCTGCCCGCAAATTGCTCTAGGAGTAGCACGCCAGGAGAATTATATTGCCTGGTCAGATTATGACTATGCCAATCACAATCTTGCTGATGCAGCACGGCATCTACAGCTGGCAATGAACTTAAGCAAAATCGAGTCCGAACAAAGTTCTTTATCGCGCAAACTGGCTGACTATTACAGACAAATGGCTGCCGAAGCGGAAAGCAACGGCGAAAATGATGATTTAGCTCTTGAGCTGCTGCACAAAAGCCAAGCCGCAAACAACGAGCCCTTAACATGTATGGCTCTGGGAAACATTTATGCCCGTCATGAAAAATTTCCCGAAGCGATCGAACAGTTTCTCAACGTCACCCGCATGGATCCGAACAATCTAGAAGCACAACATCATTTGGTCGATCTTTATCTCAAGCTGGATGATTTGAAAGGCGCACAAGCAGTGCTTTCCGAACTGGCAGACAAAGAGCGCTGCATCGAAAACTACGGACTTTTAGCAGCAATCGACTTGAAACTAAGAAACTTCGCCGGAGCCGTACGCGCCCTGGAAGATGCCGCAAATTTGAATCCAAAAGATCCGGAACTCTTGAAGAAACTACGTTACGCTCTGATCGAATGGAGTATTTCTTTAGCCAAGCAAGGCAAGCAAGAAGAATCGCTTTCAGCAAAAGGTCGAGCCGAACGCATCTCCGAAATCCTCAGCACGCTTGACAAAGACGTGTTAAGCAGCGCCGAACTAGATAAGATTGGCGCCGTCACTTCAAACCAGACAGTCGCCCCACCCTTTTCTTTATACGCTTCACGCACTTGGCTTGCCAAAGGAAGCTTAACTCCGGAAGGCGAAATTCGCGTTAAAAACACAGGAAAAGAGCCGCTGACAGATCTTTCTTTGACAATCATTTTTTACGATTACACCATACACAAAAGAACCGGAGCAGTGGTAATTGCCGCTGCCAGCAACCAGCACCCTCTTTTACCCAAACAAATTCGCAGTCTATATTTCTCTTCTCCGAATATCATTCGTTCAGAAAGCCAACTCTGTGTCATCATATTGTGGAAGGGCCGGTTTCTGACACAGCTTCCCGTGGTAAAAGAGCGCTAGGGACCTTTCGCGGACGCCTTTGTCAAGATCGGATAACATATGGATTCAGAAATAACTGAAATAACTTGCCGCCACGAATTTGTCCGCATTTATCAACGCAAACTGAAAGGTCTTGAGCGACGTTTGGTGGCAACAAAAGCTTATTTACCCGTGGGCTTCAAAGCCACCGATTTTTCTCACTTAGGTGAAGGCAGCTTTTGTTTTTGCAGTAAATGCCGCTTGCGCCTATTTCCTCGTCGGACCAACGCCGAAAAGGCACAGGCCCGCATAGCAAACGCTTTAAGCAAACAACAGGAACTAGAAGCAGCCGAATCCGTCATCGAAGAAACAATGGAAGACGCTGCCGAAGAGAAACAAAGCAGCAGCGCCGTTTCGGTAGAAGAGCTGGAGATAGATGCCACCGAACTCGACGAACTGGAAACCGGCAACATAGATATACCGACCGAAGAAGAGGAGAATTTGTAATGTGGTTTATAAACAAAGCGAAGCCCAAAAACACCTCACTGTTAAGCAAAATATTTTTCGTAATCTCTGTTCTCCCACCGATCTACGCAGCTTTACGCTACTTATTCTGGTCCGACAAAGAAAAACACGATAAAGCTTAGGATTCCATGCCCCGTTATCTGTCCAGAATTTTTAGAGCTATTGCAGTAGCCATTTTCGGGCTTGGCGGCGGTATCGGCTTGATGACTTTTATCGCTCTCACTCTTTATTCTAGCCAGCATATCGCCATTGAAGTCAGCTTAAAAACGGCTTTCATATTTGGACTAAGCTTTGGTGTAATCATTGCCCTTGTGATGTTTCTTACCGATTTGACTATGCGTCTTTTTGTTTCGCACGGTCAATACAACGAGATCTGGGAGCTCGAACAATCAAGAACCATAGAAGTGACAGGTAAATTACGCGACGCTCGCCGCCATTGCCGCGCCGCACTACTGGTGGTACCACACCTAAAATCAATCTCGGAAGACGAGGACGACAGATCCATGCTCGCCGCCACCGGACGCAGCTGGCGATCCCCTGGCGAAGAACTAAGCATCTCAATCACGCCGTCAAGCGAAAACACATGGACCGTCACTTGCAATAGCCACTGCACGCAAAAAAATATCGCTTTCGATTATGGCAAAAATTTCGAGAACGTGGAAACCTGGCTCAAGAAGATGCGCACAACAGCATCATAGCCAAACTTGCACATCCTTTGAAAAAGGATACTGCGTATATTTCAAAGTACGAAAAATCGGTGCCGATTCAATTCGTTGAATGATATTGGCAAAATTATCTTTGAGTTCGTACAAAAATTCTTGTAGCTCTTCTTGGTTTTTCAACTCGACGACTATCTCGAAATCCCAGTTGCCAAAGGTTTTCAACAACAAAACGACATGCCTGTGCACGCGACAGAATTCAAACAAACGTTCTTCATCTTCTTGCCGAAAATTTTGCAATTTCAACAACAGATTGAAGCTTTGATAATCGATAGCGTGCGGCTCAATAAAAACAAAATAGCCGGTAATTAGTTCGGCTTCTTCCATTCGCTTTATTCGTTGAGCCACAGCCGTATCCGAGATACCGGTTTGTTTGGCAATATCAACAAGCTTCGCTCGGGCGTTAGCTCCTAATATCCGCAAAATGGTATCGTCTATCTCGTCGATCTTTACACGCGCATCAAGCTTACCCCCGAAAAAAGTTGATGGCAGCGGCGGCTCACAAGCATCAAGCAAATATTGCTTGGCAAAATGAGTGGCATGAATCCGAGTAATAATCTCTTTGCGATGAATAAAATCACCAAACTTATTTGTAATTTCAACAACTAAATCCAAAAGTGAAATTGGATCTCGCGCTAAAAAATCAGCTACATAGTCGTAGCTACCGCCGCTGCGGCAAAAATATTGGCAATAAGGATGATTGACGATAAAGTTGACGAAAGCTTGTTCCTGAGCACGATTCATCCGTTGAGTACTAAGAAGTAAGCCATAAGCAATAAAACCGAGTTTGGCAAAATTGATATAGCCAAGAAAATATTGCAAAATGCCACGCCCGATAAGACGGTCAATGCGATATTGAATTACATCCGGCGCTAAACCAACTTCTTTAGACAAAGCAGCATTTGTTTTGCGAGCATTCTGCTCCAAAGCAAAAAGTATCTTGCGATCTTTAAGGTCCAAAGCCATTTAAGATAAAATTATCCTTTTTTCCAAATTTATACACTCATTATACTTCGAAAAATAGCAAAGCAACTTGAAAACTCTTAATTAGACAAGAAGACATCTTTATTCGAACATATTGTCAAGCGCCTGGCGCCTTCCCTAGACAAAGGTTCCTTATATATGATGACTGCCAATAAACCGAAAAGCTCTGAGCTTTTAGCAACAAGTCTGCGTAATTTAGATCGAAGCTTGAGCAAAGATCACTCTTCAATAAGTATGCTTGCCAATCCGGTCATACAAAAATGCATTGCAAAGACAGTTTCGGCAGCTCATTTAGAGAAAGTTCTGGTTCAATACTGTTTTCTACCTGAGCAAATAGTCGAGCTTTTAGAATTGGCTTGCAATCGGGTCAGTGAGTGGAAATATATCAAAGTCGAACTCGAGCGCAATATTGCCGAAGAGCTAGGGTCCAGAACTAACGACGTTTCGCACTACGATATTTTGCTGCAAACTCTTAAAAGCGATGCCGGATTAGACAACAGCAACTCAATCGCACTTGCTGCCACCAACATATTTCTCGATTCAATCAAGAAATGCATGAAAGAAAATAGTCCGGCTTATGCACTTGGTTGCGCCTACGGACTTGAAGCTTCAGCAGTACCTGAGCTTTCAATGGTTGCAACCATCATAAACAACTACGCTTATTTGCAAGGCGCAAACCAGCCTCTGATTGATTTAGCTAATCACAAAAGTGTAGCTAAAAGCGCCGGCACAACATACAATCTAAACCAATTTTTTGCCGTCCACTTGGCTGATTTTGAAGTCGGACACAAAAATGGACTGGGCGAAGCAATTAGCTTACAACTAGAGTTGAACGAGATAAATCTCCAAGAACTTGAAGCCGGCTTCGAACATGTTTTAACCGAAATGGATTCTTGGTGGAACGCTCTGGCTGTTTGCTAGAATGATGAAGCTATGAGTACAACAAAGCGCCCCTGGAAATTTTGGTTGAGCCAATTATCAACGGTCTGGATGCCGCTTGCTCTTGTAGCAGCGGCATTCACTTTTATAGGTTATTTCGGTAATGCCGGTTTATTTTTTGATTTAGCCGGCATATTCCGAGCACAGTATCTGCTTATTCTTGTTGTCGCAGTAATAATTTTTGCTTTCGCCAAAAAGAAATTGCTTTTATGCATTTCGGCAGCAGCCTTAATTGCTAATTCAGCAACTCTTTTTCCGCTATATATATCGGCTTCCAGAAGTTGCGAAGGCAGTAATATACGCATTTTACAAATGAACGTGAACAGCCAGAATCATCAATTTTCACGAGCATTTGAGCTGATTGCAAAATTAGCTCCGGATGTTATCTCAATTGAAGAAGTTGATCCGGACTGGCAAAAAGCGCTGGAAGCAAACTTAACCAGCTATCCGTTTCGTTGTATAAAAGCTCGTCCGGATAACTTTGGCATCGCTTTATTCAGCAAATTACCTTTTGACGATATTCGCATAATTTATTTGGGCGAAGCCGGAGTGCCTTCAATTACAGCTTTAGTAAAAAGCCAAAATCAGTACTTACGTCTTTTAACCACTCACGTACTGCCACCTGTAGATACAGCCTATTTCAACTTTCGCAATGAGCAATTCGACAAAATTGCTGAATTTCTAGCTGCTGAGAAGGAACCGGTAGTACTTGCCGGTGATTTAAATTGTCCGCCCTGGTCATATTATTTTGAAAAGTTATGCCAGTCAGGAAATTTGACTGATTCAAGCAAAGGTTTCGGCATTCAGCCTACTTGGCCGACAAATACGCCTTTATTGCTGATTCCCATTGATCATTTGCTTAGCCGTGGCGTGACAATCAAAACCAGATTTGTCACATCACCGATTGGCTCTGACCATTATCCGCTTTGTGTTGATCTGATTTTACCGGAGAACAAACAATGAAAAATTTGGCACAGCATTGGTAGCACTTGCATCTTTAGCTTGTTTAGCCATCCCTTACTCAATGGCTGCCAATTCTATGTCCATGAAAGTTGGGTATTTCAATTTGAACTTGGCTAAAACCTCTTTCCCTGAATATGCCGGTGCCGAAGGGTTACGAATGCAAGCCGAAAGCCAGCTTCGTCGTGATGTGGAAGAAGGCAATAAAGCTTTGCAAAAAATGCAGACCGAAAATAGACCCAAAGAAGAGATTGAAAAGAAAGCCAAAGAGATACAAGTAGAGATCAATATAAAACAAGAAACATTGATCAAACTTGTGCAAGAAAGACTACAAGCCGCTGTTTCAAAAATGTCGCAAGCGGTAAATGAAGTTGCTAAAGAAAAAGGGCTGGACTTAGTAGTTGATGGCTCCGGAATCTTCGCTGGCGGCGACAAAGTATTAACTAACGGTGACGACATAACCGATGCCGTAATTCAAAAATTATCGCCAAAAGTAATTAAGCCAACAACTAAGTAATTAAGGACCCAGAGTAAGAGGCAGAAGCAAAGAGTTGTTTTCTCAAAAACTGCCACCCAAAATGGTTCAAAACAGCTCAATTTTCATTCTCAAAAAGCGCTAGCTTGTCTCAATAATAAAATTTAACAGCCCAAGACCCTCAGTAATTTCGCCTGTTTCTGCCGCAAGCTTTCAATAAGTTATTGAGAATAATACTCAATAGCTGTTTTTATTGCTATCGTTATTAGGTCGGTCAATTCAATACACATAGTAGGCAAGATGTAGTTCATCTGAGCCGGCGTAGCTTTGCGCTTATCCAAATAACATGCAAGGAATACCTATGGGCAAACTTTTTTATGGCACACAAACAGGCTATACCGCTGTTGTTGCAGAGAAAATTCAAGCAGCTCTGCCTGACCTTATTGGTGAAGTCAAATGTATCCAATTTGTCAAAGCTGAAGAGTTCTCCGATTGCCAATTCTTTGTTTTAGGCGGCTCAACCTGGGGCGATGGCGAGCTTACTGACGATTGGGTAGATTTCTTTCCTCAACTCGACAAGATTGATTTCAACGGTAAAACAGTAGCTTTATTTGCCTTGGGCGATCAAGCAAGCTACTCCTACAACTTTGTCAGTGCCATGAAACTGCTTTACGACAAGCTCAAAGAGAGAGGCGCAAACATAATTGCTGATCGTATACCGACTACCGGATTTGAATACGATCATTCTGAATCAGTTGTAGACGGACATTTTGTCGGCCTAACCATTGACGAAATGAACGAGCCCGAACTTACCGATAGCCGCATCGAACAATGGGTAAGCCTGGTAAAAGCTCAGCTTCCCGCACCGGCGCTTGCTTAAACAAAGGAGATTTTTATGCGATATCTTGGTTCAAAATGCAAACGTTGCCGCGCTGTCGGAGCAAGCGTCTGCGGTCGAGCAAAATGTGCTTTATCGCGCCGCACAAATCCGCCCGGTCAACACGGTGGCGAGCGCAAAAAACGCTCCGAACACGGACAACAACTGCTCGAAAAACAAAAAATCCGCTGGACTTATGATATTTCAGAAAAACAGTTTTACAAAATATTCGAAGTAGCAACAAAAGCCAAAGGCGTGACCGGCACCGTACTTTTGCAACTGCTTGAATCACGATTAGATAATATTGTTTTTCGCTCCGGCTTAGCCACAAGCCGCGGTCAAGCACGACAACTGGTATCGCACGGACATTTGCTCGTTAACGGCAGAAAAGCAGCGATCCCATCTATGCGTTTGCGTCCTGGCGATGTTGTTTCAGTAAAAGAAGCAAGCAATGCTTTAGTTAAAGAGGCAAAGGCAGATTGGCACATAAAGCCCGATTGGCTAACTGTCGACGCTAAAGCAATGACAGCTACTTATACCATGTTGCCCGAACGCGAACAACTAGATCAATCCTTCCGCGAGAATTTAGTAATTGAATACTATTCAAGATAAGGAATCGAAATGATTAACATAGCCGAACTTATTGGTGGTCCTCTGGATGGAGCCGTGCTAAATACGGCCGGATCTTTGCCACCATTTTTGGTGCTAGCCTCAAACGGCGAAGGTTTGCTTTACAAGCCTAAATGTTGTTTCCAATGCGCTAGCCGCAAAGGTCGAATGTCCTATGTATTTACCGGTTACAGCTACGACCACGAAGACGATGAACTAGAATCCGCTTACAACAGCTCAACTCGTGAATATCAAGCATAAAAAAACTCCCGGCTTTGGTATTTGGGAACGCCATCAAAAAGTGTTCGCGCTAATTGCCGCCAACTCTGAGATTAGTGCTCGCGATTTAATAGAAAAAGCAGCACAGATTGGCATCGACTTAAGCTTGAGTACGGCTTACCGTTTATTGAGCAAATATGTGCGCAGCCCGCAAGATGCCAGCACCAAGGCTCGAAAAATCCTGCCATTGCTCATCGACATTTTGAAAAATTTGCCCGAAGGAGAGCACCATACGGCAGCGGATTTGCAAAATGAGTTAAAAAAATCAGGCAACCAAACTCATATTTCAACCATATACCGCGAATTAAAATGCCTAATTGAAGCCAAGCTGATTTTAACGAGAGTGTCTGGGCGGATTACTTATTACGAGTGGCACCGTAACAGCCTGCCTCATGGTCATATGGTTTGTTCAACTTGCGGACACACCACTGAATTTGCTTTGGATAATTTAGATTCTTTTGCCGAACCGGTTTCAAACCGGCTGGGCTACAGTTACAGCGGCTGTGAATTTATTATTCAAGGACAATGCAAAAATTGTTTAAAAGCAGCTCAAAGCCGGGCATGATCCTAAAAGCGAAATCTTAAATACCCCTGGTGTAGGAGGTTTTATGAAAAGGACAGTCTTTGCTCTGTGCCTGACTTTCTTATCCGCTTGCCCTTACGCTCAATCCGAACCAATAGGCGCCAATATAACCGGCCCAACCGAGGTCGGGACTTCAGCAATGCCCCCTGGTCAGTATTCACTGGTTGAAAAAATAAGCGGTAAAACTTATAGCCTGACTGTAACCAATCGCGGCAATATGATTTTATCTCCGGCGGGCAACACCGAAACAACGATTGCCGCTCCGGCAAGTACGACTCCTGCCGCAGTTGTAACAACAACAGAAACTACAACCACTCAAACAAACGGCATGCAAACTATCGTTCAAAAAGGCATGCAGCGTGGTATTGAGCAGTTAGTAAAATCCGGCGGCACAAAACAAATTCAAAAACTGCTCAAATAAACGAGGTTAAATATGCCGGCAATAAAATCCCTGTTCAAATGCAGCCTGCTGTTATGCCTACTGGCAAATTGTCTCCCGGCAATGAGCCAGAACTCGGATGAAAGCGAGTTGAACGATTTAATCAATAAACAAAGCGAGGAAGCCTCCAAATTTGGTTTAGGCGGCGACAACGGCTCTCTTCCATCTCTGGGAGATTTAAATGGCGCCGGCGGGCTTGGTAATTTAGGCGGTCAACTTGGTGGCGCAGCCGGCGGAGCTTTAGGGCAGATGGGGAATATACAAGGCGGTGAC
The DNA here is from genome assembly GCA_019750335.1 of Candidatus Obscuribacterales bacterium. Taxonomy (GTDB): domain Bacteria; phylum Cyanobacteriota; class Vampirovibrionia; order Obscuribacterales; family Obscuribacteraceae; genus JAIEPM01. Next base: position 93,325 of record JAIEOQ010000001.1, on the reverse strand, counting down.
GGTAACTTACCAGCAATGCCTAATTTAGGGGGCATGGAAGGCATGCTCGAACAAGCTCCGAACAGTATCAAAAATATGCAGCAAGAGAACAATGCCGTAAAAGAGCTCTTAGAACAACCATAAACACACAGGCTACAGAAATTATTTGACTTAAGCACGTTATTTCGATATTATTGGAAATATGAAAATTACAAGCGCCGTCAGGGCATTATCTGCCTTGGCTCAGGAATCACGTTTAACCGTGTTCAGATTGCTGGTGCGCACAGGGCCAAGCGGGTTGGCGGCAGGTGAGCTAAGCGACAGGCTCGGTCTTCCTCCAGCCACAATGTCATTCCATCTGAAAGAACTGACCAATGCCGGACTGATTACATCAAGACGCGAAAGTCGCTCAATTATTTATTCCGCTGATTTTGCACAAATGCAAAATCTACTCGGGTTTCTGGTTGAAAATTGCTGCGCGGATAACGGAGGCAAATGCTAATGAAAAGGTTTCACGTACACGTCGCAGTAGCCGACCTGGAACAATCGATACAGTTTTACACGACATTATTCAATATCCCTCCCTCTATCAAAAAAGAGGATTATGCAAAGTGGATGCTCGACGATCCCTGCATCAATTTTGCAATTTCAAAACGAGGAACGAAGCCAGGGCTGGATCATCTTGGAATTCAAGTCGAAAATGAAGAGTCATTGAAAGACATATCCATTCGTTTAAAAGAAGCGAAGCAACAAGTTTTGGAACAAGAAAAAACAACATGTTGCTACGCGCAGTCAGACAAAACCTGGGTGCACGATCCACAAGGTATTGCTTGGGAAACTTTCTTCACCCTTGGAGCAGCGACAACTTACGGCGAAGACGTGCAATTGACGCGCGAAAGCAAAGCTGCCTGCTGCGCACCCGATGCAGCACCAGTACAAATCACAAAAAATGAGTGTCGAAATTGAAAGTTCTATTTATATGCGTTGAAAACAGCTGCCGCAGTCAAATGGCAGAAGGATTTGCCCGCAATATAGGTCTAAAAGCTGAAAGTGCTGGCGTCAAAGCCGGAAGCGGTGTCAACCCTGACGCTATCAAAGTTATGGCAGAGATAGGGATAAACATATCAAAGCAGTACTCAAAAGCAATAGACGAAAAAAAGCTGCCTGACTATGATGCAGTAATTTCAATGTGCTCAGTCAAGACTGTTGATTTTTGCCCATCGACCTTTATTGGCACTCAGGCTAATTGGAATATTGAAGACCCGAAAGGACAAACGCCTGATGTATTCCGACGCGTGCGCGATGAGATCAAATCAAAGGTAGAAGAACTAGCCAGAACTTGAACTGCTTTCATATTAAAACTATTCTCGCTCAGGACCTTGTTCGGGATGCAGTGAACGAGCCAGCTTAAGCCGAATACGCGTTGCATCGGCATGCAGCTTGTCGGCTTGGTTTTTGCCGCGAGTTTTTTCAACAAATAAAGCCCAGTTGTCTAAAGCATCAGCGACATAAGGGTGATCGCCACCGATTTTTTCTTTCAGTTTAGGAATTATCCCGGCATAAAATTCATCAGCTTCTTTATATTTGTCTTCGTCACTCAACACCGCAGCCAAACGATTTAGCGTTTCTAAAAAGAGCGGGCTCTCAACACCAAGAGAGCTATTTTGTATAGACAACGCTTGTTTTAGCAGTTTCTCCGCTTCGGACAGTTGATCGTTTTTTCTATAGAGCAACGCGAATGAAACCAGTTTTTCGGCATATTGCGGATGCTCCAAGCCATAAATTCGGGCTGCATATTTTATACATCTCTGAAATACCGGCTCAGCTTCTTTGTATTTGCGCTGAGCAACAAGCAAATTTGCATATTGCTCTAAGCCGTCACAAAGCAAGTTAAGGTTGGCGTTGTGTTTTGATTCAAGAATGCTCAAAGCTTGTTGATAATAATTTTGCGAAGTCTCAAAATTGAGAATTGCTTTGTTCAAGCTAGCTAAAACCAGAAGCGTTCTTGCCCGATCCGAACTGTATTTCTGTTTCGCTCCGGACTGCAATTTTAGGGCAAGCTCAGCTTGAGCCAAAGCTTCACGATATTGTCCTCTGCTCTGCAAAAAGGTCGCATAATTATTCAAAATATCCGCTTGCTCGCTTTTTATATTTTTGCGTTGACAAAGCTCTAAAGCCCAGCGTAAATAACTTTCTGCTTTTTCGTCATCGCCTAGCTTTTGGTAGATTTGCGATAGATTATTTGCTGTTGCCGCAGACTGAGCATAATGTCCAGGCAAAGCTTTAAGAACCATCAGCTCTTCAATAGCGAATTTTTCGGCTTCAATCAAATTACCTTGAAGAAAATAACAAGTACTGAGGGCGTGCAAACAAGAAGCAATAAAATCATTTTTGCCATCAGAACTATTTTCAAAAGTAGCAATTGCTTTTTCATAGAGAGGCTCGGCCTCATTATATTTTCCTTGATCGAATTTAGCTTTAGCTAAATTGCTGTAAGCAACCGCTAGCTCTTTATCAATTTTTTTTGCTGTTGTTTTTTTGACACCGGCTTGTCCGGCAGCGCTTTCCAAAACATGGATTGCTTGATGAAAATAATCCTCGGCTAAAGCATACTGTCGCTGCTTCAGCGCTTGGGTACCTTTGCGGCTTAAAGAGGCGCTATCAAAAAATATGCTGCAAGAAGAGAGAACAAGCATAACCGGCAAAATAGTTAAAAGCAGCAGCCGTTTCTTCGGATATCGCATATTGCCTCGGCTAAGATTTACGCCGAATGATTGTGCGAACCAAGTTTTGTCCGCGTTTACCGATGAATGAACTGAGGTCGGTAGCAGCTTGAGAATAGTTACCGGTTTTAGCTTCAGTAAGGGCACGCAAATAATAAGCAACATTGTCATCAGGACCGAGACGCAAAGCTTCGTTCAGATCAGTAACCGCCGCGTCATAGTTTCCTTCTTGCTTATATGCCAAACCGCGATGAAGATAAGCCACAGGCAACTCGGGGTCCAGCCTGATTGATTCGCTGAAATCTTCAATTGCCATCATCCAGTTGGAAAGCTTCGAATAAACTAAACCACGGCTGAAATATAAAACAGGGTCATCAACATTCAGCTCAAGAGCCAGGTTACAATCGGCAAGAGCAGCATCATATTTTTTCAAACGCAAAAAGGCCAAGCCTCTTTCCATTAATGCTGCTGCTGATCGCGGTTCTAAACGATATGCTTCACTAAAGTCTTCAATTGCTTTTTTATAGTTTTTAAGCAAGAAATACACATGCCCGCGATTTAAATATGTCCGGTAATGCTGAGAATCAAGCTTAACAGCCTGATTGTAATCTTCAAGCGCCTGCTTATACTTGCCTTCGCGAAGAAAGGCTAACGCCCGATTGCTTACGGCACCGCCATCAAAAGCGTTAATTGAAATAGCTTGAGTAAACTCTTTAATCGCCAGGTTATTCTCGCCTTGATGCAAATGTTCAACAGCACGATTGAAATGTTCGCGCCCAAGCTCAGACAAGCCATCTCTGGCGATAACATAATCAGGCTTAATCTGCAAAGCACGTTCATAGCTTTGACGCGCTCCTTTTAAGTTTTTCGCGCGCAAAAGCACAGCACCAAGGTTGTTCCAAATTGGCGCCGAATCCGGATTGATCCGTGCTGCTTTTTCAAAATATTCTTTTGCTTTGAGCAAGTCATTTTGATCAGCTGCAATAAGTCCCATGTTATACCAAGTTTCAGCACATTCATGAGTAATTAAAAGAGCCGAATCAAGAGCCGACTGAGCGGCGACATAATCACGCATTCCATGCAAAGAACGCCCTAAGCCGTTCCACGACTCGACATGTAGCGCGTCCTGCTCAACTGCGTAGCGGAAAGAACGAGCGGCATCGCTAAAAAGATCTAAACGCGTATACGCACAACCGAGTCCGTGCCAGTACTCAACATTGTCCACTGTTCTATCGACCAACCGCGCAAAAATTTCACGAGCTTCTTTATTTTGTCCGACAATTAAGTACAAACGTCCTAAAAGATAGAGAATCTCTTGATCTTCCGGGCTTATAACCAAAGCACGCTTAAAAACGCCGATTGCATCGCGAAACTTCTGGGCTTCAGTAAGATTGATACCTTGGTGTTTCAGCCGCGATGTTTGAGAATTGCCCGTGCCTTGCATAGCCAGACCTCATTTGCGGCTCATGACTGTAATAAATTCATGACCTTTGCGATCTTTGACCGAATCTTTCGGTTCATACGCAATTTCAATGTTGAAGAACTCACCGAACAGATCAAAAAGATCGGTTTTGTGCGCGGCAAAAGGCGGGCCGCCTTGCTTATCAGGAATAAGCCACCAAAGAGAGATAAATTTACCTTGCGGCTTTAAAAGATCGCGTACGGTCCAAGCGTAAGTGCGGCGCAAAGAGGGGTCAATCGCACAAAAGGAGCAATGCTCCAACACATAATCATAATAACCGTCATAGTCGTGCATTTTAAAGAAATCACGTTCAAGTAAATAAGCGCTTTTGCCTAAAAGCCCGGATTTGCTCAGCTTATCCATAGTGCTACGAATTGCCGATGGCGCGAAATCAACACCGGTAACTTCGAAACCGCGTTCAGCAAAAAACAGGCATTCATGCCCGTTACCACAGCCAAGAACTGCCATTCGCCCTTTCGGCATAGCATAAGGTGAGTTCATCAGAGTTTTAAGCGGAGGGGCGACCTGCCCAAGATCCCAAGCCGTTCGCTTAGTCTGGTAGAGGTTTTCCCAGAACTCCCTGTCTTCTACAGTATGCTGACGAGTTTGTTCCATGACCCCATCCGTAAAAGTCTGCTTACAATCCCATGAAATCCGGACCGCTACCTTGCTCAGTCGGTCGAACGCGCAAGTTAACTTCCGGACAAACGATTTCACAAGTACGACATTGAATGCAATTTTCCAAAGACATGCCATGTTTACGCAGATCGCCGATAATGTCTACGCGGTGAACTTCAGCCGTACAATCAGCTACGCAAGGCGTGGTTTTACCCAGTGAATCATAAGTGTGGATACACTTCATGCAGACTGCGGCATTAAACTCATCAATATGGTTGTTGCCTTCATGATATTTGGTGGCAGCAAAGAAAACCGCATCGGCTCGTGAATAAATAGTCGATTTTTCGTATTGCGTCGGCTCAAAATTGAGCGGAGTGAACTCAGGCACAATATGCTTATAATCGGCTTCGTATTTAATCGGACCGATGTCTTTGCCCATCTCCATTAAGCCTAAAGCACGCAAGCCGTCAGCGGCAGCTTGGAATGGATTGGGGAAGCCAGCTTTGATCGCACCGAGCAGCGGATGTTTCGCATCAACACCTTTAGCCACAGCCGGTAAATATTTACCGAGCAAACGCGGATTTTCCATAAAGGTCCAACGGAAATAACGATCCTTATATGAGTCTTCAATGACAAAACTGTCTCTTAGACGTTCTTCGTAAGGAGCCAAGGCTGCCTCGCTGAAATCGCCTTTTACAAACGCTTCGTGCACAACTTCGGCAGCGACACGCCCGCATTCCATCGCCCGGTCAATTCCGGACAAGGTCTTAACGTTCAGTACACCAAGAGCATCACCAAGAAGCATCGCTCCCGGTACGACAAATTTTTTCGGCAAACTGTAATAGCCGCCTTCAGGCAACAATGCAGCTCCGTATTTGAGCAGCTTGCCGCCGGAAATCATCGATTGAATCCAGGGATGTTTTTTGTACTCTTGCAGCTTTTCTTGAGGATTCAGGTTGGGATCTTTGCTGTCTAAGCTGATCACCATACCGATAGTCAGCTTTTTGTCTTTCATTCCGTAGACAAAACCGCCGCCAAAAGTACCTTCCAAAAGCGGGTAGCCTAAAGTGTGCCAAACTTTGCCGGCATAATCTTCATTGCATTGCCAAACTTCTTTGACACCGACAGACCAAATTTGCGGACAATCACGTAGCTTGAACTGCTCGATCACGTCGCGCGAAATAAAGCCTTTGTCACCGAAACAAATTATTTTGCCGTAAACGTAATCTTCATCGGATTGCGGTTTTTCAACAACGCTTACACCGACGACCCGACCTTCTTCCACCACAACATTATGCGCGGAGAAACCGGTGAAAAGATCAATTACAACATTGGGAACATCTTTGTTTTTTTCTTGCAGCTGTCGTCCCATCCAAGCCACTACATGGCTGAGGGTGAGGACTAAATAACCGGTTTTATCAAAAGTTTTGGGATACAGTTTGTGCGGTAAATCCCATTTCTCCTCAACGCCGAGCACCGAAAAGTTGCTGTCGTTGCAAACCGCTTCGATTGGGAAACCCATATCTTTATAGTTTGGCCAAACTTTTTCAATTACATGCGGATGGGATACAGCACCACTGACTATGTGGCTGCCGAAATCCTTGCCTTTTTCCAAAATGGCGACACTAAGCTCTTTGCCGCTTTCTTTAGCCAACTCAAGCAACCGGTAGGCCAACGTAAGATTGGACGGGCTGCCACCAACCAAAAGAAGATCGTACTCAATGCGAGTGGACAACTGACTCTACCCCCTGCTTTGCTTTTTCGAACTGCTTGATCAATTCCGGAATAACCTGATAAACATCTCCGACTATGCCGTGGTGAGCGAATTTGAAAACCGGGGCATCGGGATCTTTGTTAATAGCGATAATGGTCGCCGATTTAGACATGCCAACTCGATGTTGAATAGCGCCTGAAATTCCGCAAGCGATATAAAGTTTCGGTCGTACTGTTTTGCCGGTTTGACCGACCTGATGCTCATAGGGGATCCAGCCAAGATCAACCACTTTGCGTGAAGCAGCAATTGCCGAATGATCGAAACATCCGGCTAACTGACGCAATAAATTGAAGCCTTCAGCATTGCCCATACCGTAACCACCAGCGATAATTACTTCCGCTTCAGTGAGCTTCAGTCCTGATGCGACTTCGCGCACAACATCAATCACTTGCAAGCGAAAATCTTCAAGCTTCAGATTTACCGGAACTTCAATAATCTTGCCTTGGCGCGCCGGATCAGCCGGCAAAGGCACCATAACGCCCGGACGCGTAGTGGCCATCTGGGGATTTTTCCAAGGACCGAGAATACGTGCTTTGAGACTTTCGCCAAAACTTGGACGAATAGCATATAGACAGTCCGGATAAAGACCGAGCTTAGTCGGATCGATCTTACTCTTATGCTCGTAAGGACCGATATCAAGCTCAGTACAATCGGCGGTCAAGCCAGTTTCAAAATGAGCAGCGATACGCGGAGCAAGATCTCGTCCGGTGGTTGTTGAACCCAACAAAGCCACGTGAGGCGGCTCGGGCATCGACTCCAACAAATCAGTGACTACACGACGGTAAGGCAATGTTCTGTATAGAGCAAGTTCCGGATGATCGGCTACGTAAACAGTGTCCGCACCATGAGCAACCAAACGTTGCGGAATATCACCAAGCTTATATCCCATGATCAAACAAAGAACTTTAGTACCAAGCTTGCCGGCTAAAATGGAAGCGGCACCAATCAATTCAAGACTGACCGGTTGCAACTCACCCATGATCTGTTCAGCTATAACAAGAACGTTGCCGCGCGGCGTTTCATGAACCGGCAATGTTTCACCGGTTTTTCCCGCTTGTTTCTCTGGTTCTGAAGCCGTCATTTTGTTTGCACAAATTCCTTGATGTTAGTAGATTTGATCAACTCCGTTACCATATCCGGAATTGATTGTCCTTCGTACATCTTGCAGTTGCCCCCAATTTCACCGACTTTATCGGTATGAGCAACAATTGTCGGTGAACCTTTCAAACCGCAGCGTTCAGGCTCGGCACCGATAGTATCCAGGTCTACAGTACTAACAAGCTTGCTCAACTCTTCCGGATGACGCTGCAACCATTGAACTTTCCAGGCGCCACGGAAAGACTTATATTCAAGCTGATGATACGAGTTGGCAACAGTGATTAAAAGAGGGAGTTCGCTTGAAATAAGCTGAGTTCCGCCTTCAATGATTCGTCGCGCTTTTGCTTTGCCGTCTTCAATGGCAAAATCTTCGCAATATGTGACTTGTGGCAAACCAAGTCTTTCGGCGATTTGCGGTCCGACTTGAGCCGTATCTCCGTCAGTGGTTTGCAAACCGCAAAAGATCATGTCGAAATTGCCACACCAACGAACGACTTTATGCAAAGCATAAGCTGTAGCTAAAGTATCGGAAGCAGCCAAACGTCTGTCGGATAAAAGAACGCAACGGTCGACACCGTGCTCTAAAGCTTCCATCAAAATTTCCACAGCCAAAGGGGGTCCCATGGAAATGGCCGTCACCCGGCCGCCGTAAGTTCTTTTGGTATGCAAAGCAGCTTGTAAAGCGTAGCGATCAAACGGATTCAACATCCGTTTTGCCTTGGCACGATCAATAGTTCCGTCCGGGTTGATGCCGGCTTTAGAACTTTGGTCTGGAACTTGCTTTACCAATACGAAAATGTCGTACGGACTTGGCATTCGAGATACCCTAGCTTGGGACTCCTAGAATCTTAGCCGGAATTGAAGATCTCTACTTCTTCGTTAAAGATAATACCGGTTACTACTTATTGAATCTCTACACAGTGATAAAACGCTATTTCTAATGCTTTCTTTCTTATTGGCGCGCCTTCTCTTGACAGCAAAGCTCTTAAAACCTGAAACTTAGCCCGGCTGCTAAACTTGGCGTAATCTTTCTCTGCCAAAACCCATGACAAGATGAGGTCAAATAATCCGATGCGAAAAAGTCGACGATTAGTAGCCGGCATTTTATTTGCCGGGATTTATCTTGCCGCACCGTTCACAGTTGCTGCGCAGACCGAAAGCAAAGTTTTCAACAGTCAGAAAGAGAGTACATTTACTTCGCTTGTTGACAGCTATTTTGATTTTGTTTTTAAGACCAATCCGGGATTGGCCTCCCAGCTTGGCTTCCATGAATACGATTCACAAATGCCGGACTATAGTGAAACGGCTATACAGAAACAAACCGTCGAGCTGCACAAGCGCTTAGCACAATTTGAAGCGGTGCCGTCGGCTTCTTTGAGCGAACAATCTCGTATAGATCTGACCTTAATCAAGTCAAGCATCAAGTCTGCTCTTTTAGAGCTGGAGGAGATTCAAGATTGGCGTAAAAATCCTGACTTTTACAGCTCGAGTGCCAGCGGCTGCATCTACAACTTAATGACTCGCGATTACGGACCGCTTAAGCAACGTCTTGAAGCAGTAATTGCCCGCGAACGTAAAATTTCCGCCTTACTTGAATCAGGCAAACAAAATATCGATAAAGCAGCCAAAATTTATACCGAAATCGCCCTCGAGCAATTGCCAGGCATTATCGACTTCTTCGCCAATTCAGTGCCGCAAAAGTTTGCTCCGGTCAAAGACGAAAGTTTGCAAGCCGAATTCAAACAAGTAAATGACTCAGTCATAAACGAACTTAAGCAGTACGAACAGCATTTAAAAAATAACGTATTGCCTAAGGCTAGTGATTCTTTCGCCTTAGGCAAGGAACGCTACAGCAAAAAATTGCTCTACGATGAGATGGTAGATACGCCTTTGTCCGAGCTGCTTACTGCCGGCATTAAAGAGCTAAAGCGCCTACAAGCTGAATTCAACAGTACGGCACTGTCTTTGGAGCCGAATAAAAAACCGCTTGAAACTTTTGCTGCTATTTCAGCTGACCATCCGTCTCCGCAAAAACTAATTGCCGACACTGACGGAGTGCTGGATCAACTCAAAGATTTTTGCCTCAAAAAACATATCGTCAGCTTGCCTAGCCAAGAAATTCTCAGCGTGGCTGAAACTCCACCTTTCATGAGAGCTTTGGCTTTTGCTGCCATGGACTGCCCCGGACCGTTTGAAACTAAAGCAAAAGAGGCCTACTACTATGTCACTTTGCCGGAAAGTTCCTGGAACGCTAAACGCACCGAAGAACACATGCGCTCTTTTTGTCGCTACGATCTACTGAACACCAGCGTTCATGAAGCCTATCCTGGACATTTCGTCCAAGGATTATGGGTGAAAAAAGCACCTTCCAAAACAACCAAGATTCTCGGCTGTAATTCAAATGTCGAAGGCTGGGCTCATTATTGCGAACAGATGATGCTGGAAGAAGGCTTGGAGAATGGCAATAAGAAACTGAAACTCGTTCAAATTCACGATGCTCTCTTGCGCGTGTGCCGATATATTTGCGCTATTAAAATGCACACCGAAGGGATGAATGTTCAAGAAGCCAGCGACTTTTTTGTCAACGAAGGATATCAGGAGAGAGCTAACGGCGATCGTGAGGCTAAACGCGGCACCATGGACCCAACATATCTCGTGTACACTTTAGGTAAGCTACAAATTTTAGCCTTGAGAGAAGAATACAAAAAACTTAAAGGCAACAATTTCTCTCTTGAAGATTTTCACAATCGTTTTCTTGCCACCGGATTTCCGCCAATCAAACTTATCCGACTGCAACTTATAGGACAAACTAATGACTAAATATCGATGGCTTAATGGCTTGCTTGCAATCGGCATTCTTACTTCTTTGTCACCAGCTCAATCCGCCCCATTTTCCCAATCAGGCGATCATTCAGTCCTTAATGCCAGCAAAAGTGTCTGGTGGGATGTGCCGACAGCAAAAAAAATGGCCAAGCTCAGCAATAAATATATCGTCGCCGACGTATATACCGACTGGTGCGGCTGGTGCAAACGCATGGAGAAAGATACATTCCACAATCCTCAAGTTGACGAATATTTAGCTCAGAACCTGATCTGCGCTAAAGCCAATGCCGAAGATCGCGGCCCGGGGCAAGCTTTAGCTAAGCGCTACAACGCCTCGGCTTATCCGACTATCTTAGTGATTGATCCAGCAGGTAAACTCGTCGGCAAACATATGGGTTACCTGACACCGACTGAATTTCTGGCGGTTATCAAATCAGACTTAAGCAAAAACCAATGAACCAGAAAACAGCTATGACATAATCATCTACTTATCGTATCGGAAACAATAAGTAGGAATTGAATTTATGGGATTGCTAGCTGGCAAAAAGGGTATCATTCTTGGCGTAGCCAACGACCACAGTTTAGCTTGGTATTGCGCTAAAGCTTTGCACGAGCAAGGCGCTGAACTGGCTTTTACTTATCAAGGCGAAACTCTTGAACGCCGCGTTCGTCCCTTAGCCGACAGCGTCAACTCCAAATTCGTCCAACAATGCGATCTCGGTAATGACGAAGAGATCAAAAATGTATTTGAGAAGCTGGGTAAAGAATGGGATCGTCTGGATTTTGTCATTCACGCCGTAGCCTTCGCTAATAAAGCCGAGCTCGAAGGTCACTATGTTGATACGACTCGTGAAGGCTTCCGCCTTGCTTTAGATGTTAGCGCTTACACTTTAACTGCCGTAGCAAAATATGCCGTGCCGATGATGAATCACGGCGATGGCGGAAGCATCGTTACACTCACTTATTACGGCGCTGAAAAAGTGGTGCCCAATTACAATGTAATGGGTGTGGCAAAAGCAGCGCTGGAAGCCAGCGTACGTTATCTAGCCGCTGACTTAGGCGAACAAAAGATTCGGGTCAACGCCATTTCCGCCGGTCCGGTCCGGACTCTTGCCGCTATGGGTATTTCCGGCTTCCGCGACATGCTCAAACATGTCGCCGATCGTGCTCCGCTCAAACGCAACGTACAAGCAGACGAAGTCGGCAAGAGCGCTCTGTTTCTTTGCAGCGATCTCTCATCGGGAGTTACCGGTGAAGTTCTGCACGTGGACTGCGGCTACAGCATCATGGGCATGTAAGCGTTAAACGATTTCGCCCTGCAATATTTGATGCATTGTATACATGGCAAAAGTAGCTCCGCCGCAATAGCGGATAAACTGCCGGGCTATGGTTCTTATGGCATCGGCATCTTTGAAATTCGGCAAAAAACCGAATTTAGTCGAACGTGAAATTGAAAGCAGATAACGAATAAAGCGCAAGCCTTCATCTGACATATGTTCATTTTCCGGACCGCCGCTGCCCTCGACAATTGTGCGACAAATTAGCTGTTCGGCAATAGCATTGAATGATGCATCGGCCGGGCTGGAACCCGCCATATAGCTCGGATTGAAATTCATCTCGAAAAAGCCTTGTTCTGGACCCATAAACACCTGCCGGAATATAAAGAAATTATTGTTGTGGAGTCCAATCTAAAGTAGCGCTCCGGGCTTGGCAACTAAACAAACGCTAAGGCATGCACTTTTCTGGAAGATTGTCAGTGTAAAACGCCTCGAGCCGGGATGGTTGCCGGAAGAACCCAATGTGAAGTACATTTGTCCGTCTGTAACAAAGGCCAATACCAAGCCGAAAAGGAATTATCGTTAATGCCGGCAGAAGCAACGCCTCAAACCAAACCAGAAACCCAAAGCGGAAGATCCACAATGAAATGCCTAATAAAGGAAGACCTTAATACAAACGGGCTGACCTTAAAAACCGATCACAAAGAGCCAGTTGCCGGTTTCGGTGAAGTCAAAATCAGGGTTTTAGCCACGGCTGTTTGCGGTACGGACAAAAGCATTTATAACAGCGCTAAAAGTGAAGGCATTCGTCGCGAAATGCAACGTTATATCCCTGGCTCAAAGGCTTATTCTCCCCTTGTAGTCGGTCATGAATTTTGCGGAATCATCGAAGAGATTGGTCCGGGCAGCCACGATCTAGCAAGCGGCGTGCCCAAACATTTATTGATCGAAAAAGGTGATTATGTTACAGCTGAAATGCATCTGTCTTGCGGGCATTGTTCATTGTGCCGCACCGGCAACGAGCATATCTGTACAGCAGTAAAAGTAAAAGGCGTACATCTGGACGGCTGTTTTGCCGAATCAGTAGTCGTTCCCTACAAAAACGTAATTCTGCTCGGTAAAAACGGCGACACCAGCCAAATCCCGCCACGGGTTGGCGCAATGCTCGACGCTTTCGGCAATGCCGTACACACGGTGGAAGAAGCTTCGGTCGCCGGTAAATCAGTAGCGATTCTCGGAGCCGGACCACTGGGTTTGATGGCCGCATTTCTTTGTCGCGCTTTTGGCGCTGCTCGCATTTATGTAACCGAAGCTGCCGATATCCAACGACGATCAAAACTTGCTCTTGAGTTTGGCGCCGATCATTTTATAGATGTTTCCAAAGGCTCCAAAGAGCTCCATGATTTAGTCGCTAAGCTGGAAGCTGGCAGCAACGGTGTCGATGTTGTTCTGGAAATGTCCGGTTCTCTGCCTGCTTATGACGACGCTTTTAAGATTGTCAGAAACGGCGGGCAAGTTGTTTTGCTCGGCATCGCCAAAGAGCCTTTACCACAATTTGATATCGCCAACGGCGTGATCTGGAAAGGCGTCACCGTTAAAGGTATTTTTGGCAGAAAGATGTTCAGCACTTGGGAGACCATGCTCAGCCTCATTCGTTCCAATAAGCTGGGAATTAAAAATAAACTGGAGAAAGTAGCGGCAGAGCGGCTTTACAAACTAGAAGAGTACAAAGAAGCTTTTGAAGCACTTGGCTCAGGAGCCGAGTTAAAGCTGGTTTTTACACCGGATAGCAAATAATTCAACGCGAGGGGACTGCAGATGACCGTTTCGACAGCGCACTTACAGGGACTCTATAACGACCTGGAGAGCGAACTTACAAAAGCGAAGTCGGAAAAAACTTATAAATACGAAGTTCCGCTCGACGGTAGACAGGGCGGCACAGTCCATGTGAACGGCAAGCAAGTAGTAATGCTTGCTGCCAATAATTATCTTGGACTAGCAAATCATCCGGTTGTTGTTGAAGCAGCAAAAAAAGCCCTAGATAAATATGGCTACGGCTTAGCTTCAGTACGTTTCATCTGCGGCACCCAACCGCTGCATCGTCAGCTGGAAGAAAAAATCGCCGAATTTCTCGGCTGCGAAGACAGCATTCTTTTTTCCTCTTGCTGGGCCGCTAATGAAGGCTTTTTCAACGCCATGCTCACAAGCGATCTAGGACAACAAAACTATCGCGACATGATTTACAGCGATCAACTTAATCACGCCAGCATTATCGACGGCGTACGCTTATCGCGAATTGCGGCTAAAACTACCGATGCTCGCGCCTACAAACATAACGATCTAGAACAACTTTCACAATGGCTGAAAGAGGATGAGAGCAAAAACTATCGCATCAAAATCATCGCTACCGACGGCGTTTTCAGCATGGAAGGTGATACGGCACCATTGCCCGAGCTTGTTAAACTGGCTCGTTCAACCGGTTCGCTGCTTTATGTCGACGAATCACATTCAACCGGAGCTTTAGGAGCAACCGGTCGCGGCACGCCAGAGCACCAAGGCGTGCACGGACAGATTGACGTAATTTCAGGCACTTTAGGCAAAGCTCTTGGCGGGGCAGCCGGCGGCTTCATCAGCGGACGCAAAACTCTTGTTGATTTTCTACGTCAAAAAGCTCGCCCTTACACTTTCTCCAATTCAGTGCCACCATCTATAGTTGCAGCTACCCTTGCGGCAATCGAACTTTTGGAAAAAGATAATTCTTTAGTACAACGCTTGCACGACAACACAGCTTACTTCCGCAAAGAGATTGTTGCCGCCGGCTTTAAGATTTTGGACGGAGACCATCCAATTGTTCCGGTAATGGTCGGCGAAGCAGCCATCGCTCAGGATATGAGCGCCGAACTTCTCGGGCTTGGTGTTTATGTCCGCGGGCTCTGGTACCCGGTAGTACCCAAAGGCGAAGCTCGTATGCGCGTGCAGATTTCAGCCGCACATACAAAAGCCGATCTGGACAAAGCGCTTGAATCTTTTGCCAAAGCGGGCAAAAAGTTAGGCGTGATCTAACAGAATAAAATGAGCGATTCTATTTATGCTCGACAGATTAGTAATCTTGTTAACGCTTATCTAGAGCTCTTTCCTTTAGATCGAGAGTTTCTCGGACATCTGCCGATTCAGCTTCAACAGTCAGGCGAACCGCTGTCTTCTCGTGCCAATTTTTCCGGACATTTAACAGCCGCCGCCCTTATTCTCGATAACAACGAAGAGAAAGTTTTACTGATTAAGCATAAATTTTTGGAACGCTGGCTGCAGCCCGGCGGGCATCTGGAGTGGCAGGAAGAGCCGATGCAAGGCGCCTTACGCGAAGCCAGGGAAGAGACAGGGCTGGTTGAATTTCAGTTGCATCCCTGGCACCAACCAAACTTAATTCCGCTGGATATCGATTCTCATGCCATCCCGGCTAATCCAAACAAACGCGAGCTGTCCCATTATCACCACGATTTTCTCTATGTTTTTCGTTATGGCGGCAAGGAGAAATTAAGTCTGCAACTGGACGAAGTAAGCGACCACAAGTGGGTTACACTTGCCGATCTGGAAACAGGAAATTTCGGCAAACGCTTAGCCCGTGCAGCTATTAAATTCAAACGCTTAACGAACTAAATGAGCTTCCCATTGTCCGCCGAACTGAGTTTCACCGGACATGTCGATGCTACTACCATTTGATGACAGCTCGGCTTTAAAAGTCATACTGCGATTTTCTTTGGCGCCTTTTGCTTTTTGATACTGGCGCACAATGGTAATTTTCGGATAAGCATACCAACCTTTGCTAATCAGATATTTTTCGCCGGTTGTAGTATCCACGCCATCTCCGCTTAGTTTTTCGCCGTCTTGGCGCAACCACATTTTGGAGAGAATTTTAGTGAAATTGTACTGATAACTTACATCATAACGTCCGGAAATATCAGCCGGGCGCACGCTGCCGCCGGAAGTAGCCGGTTGCGTCGGAGCTTCTGCTGTTGCCACGGAAATCGGGTTAGAGACCCATTTTCCTGATAAGACTTTCCCGTCGGCTGCTTGAGTGGAATAAGTGCCTTCCATCATCCAACCGGTATATTCCTTGCTTTCAAGATATTTCAATTCACCGGTATAGCTTACCGGCGGGCGCGGTGGGTCAGCGCTGACATAAACCTTGTTGAAAGAAACTTTATTGCCGTTTATCTGTCCGGCTTCAACTTTCCATTCGAGTCCGGTTTGATCCGCCCCTTGACCGCTTAGTTCGGTGCCCTTTTGTTCGAAAACCGCTTCCGAAACATAGGCTTCCCCCTTGAATTCATAATCGACCTCCCAACTCCCTACAACCGGGGGTATGGAAGATTTACCCTGGTCTAGCAACCCGCCGCCAACTTGTGTCGATACAGCAGATGGATTTTTGCCGCCCAAACTTATATGGGTGCAAGCCGGCAAACCGACAAGGGCAAAGATTATTAGAGCAATGGCTAGGCTACGATCTTTCATCGTTGTCTATGATATCAGATTCTACTTACAAGAGGGTTTGAGATCGTGAGCCGTAAGCCAGCGCAAGGCACGCTGGCGCGCTTCTTGCTTTCGCCACTCTTGCCAACGTTCCGCTTCTTCCGGATATTTAGCTAACACCGCATGCAGTGTCATAAACTTGTTGGGCGCATCCAAAACCAGCTCAACTATGCTCTTGATCTTCGGTTCGTTAATCGTACAAACAAAATCCGACAAATCCAGTTCAAGTTGATTACGTGCCGCTTTCGGACAAAGCAAATAACGTTCCGGATCCAACTCTATTTCGCGCCGCAGCTCGTTGAAATCGTCAAGCTCGGGGCGTACAAGCACAACGCTTGCCGTCTCCAGATCCAGATAATAATGGCTGTCCTCAGCCTGATCTTGCCAAGCAAAAGACAACGCTTCCATATCAACCTCAATCTCGCGCATTTATTGCTTCCCGGTTAGCGGAACCTGATAAGACAAAGCGTCGCTGAACATGCCGCGATAAAAGCCGCGAGCATTAACGCCAATCACACGGATGCTGTATACGCCCGGACCATCAAGCTCAGCAAACGGGATGGAAAGACTTCCTTCTTTACCGTTGACAGTCAAAGTTTTCAACGTTACGGATGAAAGATGATCCCCGTTTGCATCATCAAAGCTTCGATTCGCTTTTGAGATTTCAACCAGTAC
Organism: Candidatus Obscuribacterales bacterium; assembly: GCA_019750335.1. Taxonomy (GTDB): domain Bacteria; phylum Cyanobacteriota; class Vampirovibrionia; order Obscuribacterales; family Obscuribacteraceae; genus JAIEPM01. The sequence continues at coordinate 76,366 of JAIEOQ010000001.1, read as the reverse complement.
ACCTTCGGCATCCGGGATTGCCGCCACCGAATATTGGGCCGTTATTGCCTTAGCACTATCTGCAAGCGCCACAAGTCCCAGCTCGGGAACGGACGGGTAATTATAATACGGAGGCGTATAGCGCGGCGGCGAAGGATTTTCTTGGCTGAGGGCTGTCAACTCGGGAAGCAAACCGGTTTTTGCCACTACCGCTGTACGCTTCAATTCGACTTTGGCACCAGAAGGAAAGCCTAAGGCAAAAACTTTCGGGCGCCCGCCGGTTGTCCAACCGTTTGAACGTAGCGAAAGATGATAAGTATGATACTTACCATCATTGACAATGGCGCGAGTATGGGCATAACGCTCTTTTTTATCGAAATCTTCATGCACATTGGTTTGCCAGTGCAACTCAATTTTAGGTGATACTAAATTCGGTGGCGCAGTCATCCGCGCTTCCAGAACTAAGTAATCCCCGGACAAAGGACTTAACTCCGAAGCAGTAAGGATGATCATCGGACCCTGAGCTGAATTGGTCTGTAAAACCATAACCCCTTCCTGCTCGTCTAGAGATACCGTTTTATAAAAAATCAAGCCCGGATTAAGACGTCCGGCGAAATCTGCCGGCGTCATATTCGGCAACCAGCTATGTTGCTCCGGCGTAAGCTCCAGAGGAATAAAGCTTTGCAAATTAGACTCCCAACGCAAAGCACAGTCTTTGTATTTTCCCTGAGCAAGCAGATCTTTCAGACGTCCATCCGGGACCGGATTAGAACGCAGCAAGCCTGTGGACGTATCAATACATACCGGACCGGCAATAGAGTATGCCGGAGCGATACTCAAAGGACGAGGCATATCACGCAAGATCAAGAATGAAAGATTGCTTTTTGAACTGGCGATTGAAACGGAGCTTTGCACCGCGCGCAAAATTCGCGCCGAATTACGATAAGCGCTGTTTTGATTCCACAAATGCTTGAAATACATTACGCCAAACGCCAGTAAAAGCAGGCAGGAAACAGCCAGCAAAGGTTTTTTGTATCGCTCAAAAGCACAACCAATGCCAGTGCAGGCATAAGCAACCAATAAAGACAAAGGCAAAGAGGCGAAATACAACCAGCGACTTCCATACAAAGATGGATCTGTCAAAGACAGACCGGACAGAGGCACCAGCGCAAGCAAAAGCCAAAGAAGCGCGAATATAACATTGCGCCGAAACGTCATCTTTGCGCACAGGCACAAACCGACAATCAATGAAAGAGCTGTTGGCGCAGCCAAAAGATAATAAGCTACATATTCTTTGGAATAACGCTGCCAAACAGTCTGATTGATCGGCAAAAAGAAACGATGACAAAGAGTGCCAATTGAACTTAAATCAAAAGACGAGAAAAAAGTAATGCCGTTAGCAGCAAGACAAACACCGGCAATCACTACATAAAGTAAAACCGGAATTATCGCTTGAGTAGCATCTTGCTTTCGTTCATTCTTAGCAAAAACAAGGGTAGTCACAGCAAAAGCGACTACGACAAGAGCGCCTGTCCAAGCTTGAATCGATGCAGCTAAAGAACAGACAAAAAGCAGAAGCGCTAGACCAAGTTTGCCCCAGCTGATATTTTTTGCTTGTCCGGAAAGATACAAAGAAAAAGAAGCCAGGAATAAAAGTACGGATAATTGACTACCGATCCCACCGAGCCAGGCTACGGCTTCACTGTTCAACGGATAAAGAAGAAAAACAAGACCGGCAGCGATTGATTGTAAAAGCTCAGCTCCCGCCAGTCGGCAAATCCGGTATAAAAACCATCCGGAAAGAGCATGCAACAAGACAGAGCAAGAACGATAGAAGAAGAGTTTATCGCCAAAAAGCAGACTTTGAATCCACAAAACTCCATGAGTAAGCGGTCCCCAGCGGTCGGAAACATCAAAACCCGGCCAAGCAAAAAAACCGCTCATCGATGATGAACCGGAAAGTTTACCCATATGGGTAAGCCAAGAAAGCAAAAATTGCTCATCGAGCAAAGGCGGACTAAAAAGATTCAAAGAATAGGGGATAATCGCTACAACAATTGCTGCAAGCAGCAAAAGCCATGACCATTTATCGCTTGCACCGGATGCGGTATCGACATCTTCGCTAAGCAATTGTTCTTCGGAGCTCATCGGCAATTTCCTCTTTCCAAGCTTTCCGCTTGAGGTTAGCCATTATAGGACATTGAAGATAAATTCCCTCCTGATTACCCCCGAATGTTACTGGCTGGCTTGAGGGGCATGGGCTAGAATGAATATTAGACCGGTAAAAGGAGACCATATGCATTTTTGTGCTAAGTGTCGAACCTCCTTAACTTCAAAAAATCAAACCTGCCCGGTTTGCGCGCCTCAGATTGCCAATCGGGCGCCAACACCTGACGAGCTGGCTGTAACTTATGCCGGCTGGCTGGAACGAGGCAAAGAAGCGCTAAGCTCCGGCGCCGGCGAAACTGCTGTTCTCTCTTTTCGAGAAGCCGTGCGTTGCAGCAGGACTTTGCCTGAACCTGACAATCGCGAGATTGAATCACGGTTACTTTTAGCTCAAGCTCTGGAGGCAGCAAACAAAGCCCCGGAAGCAGCAGATCAATATCGCATTATCGCTCAAGCCACGCTGTGCCCGGAAATGCACGAAGCTTGGCTGAAACGGTCCCAGGATTTGATGGCCGCAAGCACCCATCTCACTTTTGCCGTACTCTTCAAAAATGAGCTCTTTCGTCCACCGACAAACGAGGAGGGTCGCTATTTATCTCTTTATTGCGCTAACTGCAAGCGTCTCTTTGCCGAAGCTGAAATCTATCAGTTTCGTCACGGCGGAGCAAAAAATATCAGCTGCTGGTGCGGGACTGCCGGCGAACCCTTAGTTAAAGACGAAGGATCGGAGGATGCAGACATTACCAGCGGGCAGAGGGCTCGCGCTTTAATAATTGCCGATTCGGTTCTGCCCAACGGCAAGAAGCAGCTTACAGCTTGTCTGCTTACTTTATTTTCCGGGTTTTGCGGGGGACACAAATTTTATTTGAATGACACAGTAAGCGGCTGGATTTATTTACTCTGGTCTTGGACTTTAATACCGCTTGCTCTTTCCTTTTACGATTTTTTGATTTTAGCCAGAATGACTACAGTTAATTTCAATATGACTTACAACTTGGACCTGGTTTTGCGACAAATTCTGCTCGACGAGTCGGCGCTTTCAGCCAAAATTGACAAATTTGTCCAAGAACCGACCACTAACAACGAACATTGCGAAGCTTAGAGAAGTGCTAAGTGGGTTTAATCATCGCCCTGTGGCGCAAAACAGACCGCAGGTCGCCTGATTAACCGCAGCTAAATTACTTAAGGTCCAGACTTCATCTTCGACCAAGTACAATCAGTAGCATGATAAAAGCCGGACCAACTTATCACCGCAAGAGCTTTGGCCTGAAAGATTTAGTCCAGGAAGACTTAAGTCGCGAATATGAATCAAGCCTAATTTCATCTATTCGTCAGAACGGCTACTCCCTGGAAGAAGCAGGCATAACAATTAAGCTAGCAAAGGCTTTCGGTTTTTGTTGGGGAGTGGATCGCGCGGTTTCAATGGCTTACGAAACGCGCAAACAGTTTCCCGACAAACAGATTTGGATTACAAACGAAATAATCCACAACCCTCTGGTTAATGAGAATCTGCGCCAGATGCAGATCAAATTTGTCCCTCAAGACGAACAAGAACGCAAAATTTTTACTGAGATAAGCGAAGGAGACGTAGTAATCCTTCCTGCTTTTGGCGCTTCAGTGGATGAAATGCGCTTGCTTGAAGCAAAAAATTGCGAAATAGTCGACACCACCTGCCCCTGGGTCTCTCGGGTTTGGAATCGGGTAGACAAATACAAGAAAAGCGACTTTACAGCAATTATTCACGGCAAATACAAGCACGAAGAAACAATTGCCACCTCTTCGCGCTCACAAAATTATTTGATCGTTCAAGATTTGGCCGAAGCGGAATGGGTTTGCAATTACATTTTGCAGGGTGGAGACAAGAACGAATTTTTGCATAAATTCAAAAGTGCCGTATCACAAGGTTTCGATCCCGATACTCATTTAAATCGACTCGGCGTAGCTAATCAGACAACAATGCTCAAAGGCGAGACCGAAAGTATCGGCAAACTAATTGAGCGCACTATGCTGGCAAAATACGGAGCGCAAAAGCTTGATCAGCATTTTCTCAGTCCAGGCGACACTATCTGCGATGCCACCCAAGAACGCCAAGACGCAATGCAAGAACTCTTTAGCGAACCGCTCGATTTAGTTGTAGTAATCGGCGGTTACAACTCTTCCAATACCGGCCATTTGCATGAAATGGCCGTAGTGCAAAATATTACGGCTTATCACATCGACGGACCGGATTGCATAGTCGCCGACAATTCCATCCGGCACAAACTTCCTCATCAAACAACCGAAGCTATACAAAAACCATTTTTACCGCCGGAAGGCAATTTAACCATCGGCTTAAGCGCCGGAGCATCGACTCCGGATCAAGTAATTGCCGGAGTAATCGAAAAAATATTCTCTTTGCGGCAAACTCAGCCTAACTAATGAATCAACCTGGCAAAGTCGCATTAGTAACAGCCGGAGCCAGGCGTCTTGGCCAAGCTGCTTGTCTTAAGTTTGCCGAGTTAGGCTACGACATAGCGTTGCATTACAAATCTTCCGCTGCCGAAGCCGAAGCAACCGCTACCCAAGTCAAAAAAATCGGCCGACGCTGCCAGCTTTTTCAGGCAGATCTATTACAAACGAATCAAAGCGAAATACTTGTCGATCAAGTTATGGAAAAGCTGGGCGCCCTCTCTTTGCTGGTTAACAACGCCTCAATCTGGACCCCGGCTTCTTTTGCCCAATCAAGCACACAAGTGCTTCTAGACAATCTAAACATTCACATCGTCGCACCGTATATCCTCTGCCGCGAATTTAGCCGCAAAGCTGGACAGGGACAGATAATCAACGTTACCGATGCCTCGACATGCCGAAACAAAACAGACTTTTTTCCTTATCTTTTGAGCAAAAAAACGCTTCAAGCTCTGACCGAAATGTTGGCTGTCGAGCTGGCGCCGCACTTCCGCGTAAACGCAGTTGCCCCGGGAATGCTTTTACCTTCAGAAGGATTGGCGGCCACAGTTTTTCCGCGTGAACTCGAAGAGAATTTACTTAAGCGCTGCGGCAAGCTATCTGATTATACCGAGGCTCTGGAATATTTGAGTAAAAGCGAGCATATCACCGGACAGTGCTTATTTGTCGCTGCCGGAGATCAGCTCAACGCTTGGCAGTAACAAGCACTGACGTTGAATCGGCAGCAGCAATAGCCATCGGCTTGTCCAGCTCAACGCTTGCACGTTCAACCTGAGGCAAAGCCATTATCAGGTCCAGAACTGATTGAGCTAATTTTTCCACAAGTAAATATTGAGACGACTCCACATGATCAATAATGCCTTGGCTCAGCTCAGCATAATCAATCGTATCGGCAATATCGTCGCTATAAGCCGCTTTCGAGCCGTCAAATTCAATTTCCACATTAAGAATCACTCGTTGCTTATCCGTCCTTTCCCAAGGATGGATACCAACAATAGTCATTAGCTTCAGATTTTTGATGCGTATAATCACAAGCTACTTGACCGATTTTTCTAAAGCGGAAAGACCATCTACAGCTGGCTTGAATTGAGGAGCTTGCTGCAAAACTTTCTGATATTCGCTTTTTGCTTCTGCTTTTTTACCGGAATGATCCAGGAATTTAGCATATGCAGTGCGCACAGCGATATCATTGCCATTTATTTTCAAGGCTGCATGATACTGGGCTTCAGCACCGGCATTATTACCCTGTTTTGCCAGCAATTCAGCTAAGCGCACATAAGCAGGCATAAAACCAGGATAAATTTTAATCGCTTTACGCTGTTCTTTTATGCCTTCCTCGATCATGCCACGATCAGCAAGAGCCCAACCCAAGCCACTTATAGCATTAGGATGATTGGGCGAAAGACGCAAAGCTTGCTGAAAAGGAATCACCGAACTTTGCACATCTCCCGATTCCAATAAAATATTACCTAAAGCCACATGAGCTTCCGGATCTTTAGGATCAAGACGTACAGCCTCGGCTGCTTCATTCAAAGCATCTTTAAGATTGCCTCGTTTAGACAGCAAAATACCGAGCTTAAGATGGGGCTCCGCTTTATCCGGGCGCAAAGCAATAGCAGCTTTCAGGACCGGAATCGCTTCTTCTACTTGACCGGCTGCTATATGAACAATGGCCAAATCTTTGTGAGCACCATAGCTATTCGGTTTAAGTTGAATCGCTTGTTTCAACTCGGCGATTGCTTCGTTATTTTTATTCTGATTGGCATAAATTTGACCGAGAACTATATGAGGCAAAAAAGATTTCGGATCTAACTTTAGAGCAGTTTTCTCTTCCAGAATTGCTGTCTCATAATCATCCTGGGCTGCCAGAGCCGCACCAAGCTTAAGATGCGCCGTGGAAGAGTCAGGATTGACTCGAGTGGCTTCACGAAATTGAGCCGCCGCTTCTTTAAACTTAGAACGGATCATTAGCTGATCGCCCCGCTCGACAAGAGTGTCGACTGAATCAGCAGCAATCGCCGGAAAATTCAGAGTTAACGAAAGCGGGATGCCAAGAAGAAAAGCCTTAGCAAAGAATTTACTCATTGAATGCGCACTGCCCCTTGATAAACTTCGGTCGTATGATTGTGCGATACTATCAGAACTTGCTAATCATATAAAGAACCGCCCGGAAATGCTTGAATTGAACAAACCGGCATTGCAATCTCGCAATCATGACAGTAATTTTCTCCGCGCTTGTCGCCGCGAAAAAACGGATTACACTCCAGTTTGGCTGATGCGCCAAGCCGGTCGCTATCAAAAAGAGTTTCGCGACATACGGGCCAAAGTCGGACTTTTGGAACTCTGCAAGAATCCGGAGTTGGCTTGCGAAGTAACCGTTCTCGCTGTAGAACAGTTGAATGTCGATGCCGGCATTATTTTTGCCGATATTCTTCTGCCCATAGATGCGTGGGGGGCCGGACTTGACTATGTCAAAGGCGAAGGTCCGGTTATCAGCCGCCCCGTCAGAAACAAAGCGGATCTTCTTAAGCTGGAGAAAGTTAAAGCGAGAGATGCCCTATCTTACGTCCTCAAAGCCATAGAGTTGACCTGCCGTTCACTAAAGCCTGGCGTCCCGCTGATCGGCTTTGCCGGTGCACCTTTTACTCTGGCTTCTTATTTAATCGAAGGTGGTTCATCGCGCAACTACGAATTTACTAAAGGCTTAATGTACAAGGACAGCGAAACTTGGCATGAGCTGATGAGTTTCATCGTCGATTTCAGTATTGATTATTTGAACGCACAAGCCGAAAGCGGTGCGGAAGCTTTGCAAATATTCGATAGCTGGGTCGGCTGTTTATCACCGGACGATTATGCCCAATACGTACTGCCCCACAGCAGCCGTTTAATCGCCGGGCTGAAAGCGAATACGCCGGTAATTCATTTCGGCACCGGCACCGCCAGTCTTCTGGAGTTGATGAAACAAGCCGGTGGTGATGTAATCGGTCTCGATTGGCGTGTCAATCTCGATCAAGCTTGGCAAAAAATAGGCTATGACAGAGCAGTGCAGGGTAATCTCGATCCGCTTGTTCTTTTGAGCAACAAAGAAACAATCAAGAAAAAAACCGAAATTATCCTCAAACAAGCCAAAGGACACAACGGACACATTTTCAACTTAGGGCACGGCGTTTTACCGCCCACAGATATTGAGCTTGTCCGCTATCTTGTAAATACGGTCCACGAAGCGGCGCGCTAGCCAATGAGCAGCAAATCGCGCATTGTCGTTATCGGCGCCGGTATTACCGGTCTGGCAGCTGCTTTTCGCCTGCACAACGCCAAAGAAAAACCGGAAATAATTATTCTGGAAGCCTCGTCGCGCCCCGGCGGTGTAATCAAAACGCACCGCTATAAAGATTGCTTGCTTGAAGCAGGTCCTGATGCGTTTCTCACTGAAAAAGAATCAGCTCTGACTCTCTGCCGAGAATTAGCTTTGGAAAGCCGACTAATTCAAACCAACGAAAAGAATCGACGCAGCTTTATCGCTTGGGGCGGGATTCTACACCCCTTACCCGCCGGTTTTACACTGCTTGCACCGACTGAATTTTTGCCTTTCGCTAAAACAAAACTTTTGAGCTTAAAAGGCAAACTGCGCATGGCCTGGGATCTTTTTTTGCCCAAAAACAAAGAACAAAAAGATGAGAGCCTGGCTCAATTCGTCCGCCGCCGCTTCGGTCAAGAAGCTCTTGAACGTATTGCGCAGCCCTTAATTGGCGGGATTTATACTGCCGATCCGGAAAAGCTCAGCTTAAAGTCCACTATGCCGCGCTTTATCAAACTGGAACAGAAATACGGCAGCATCATTCATGGATTGCTCGCTCAGAAAAAAAACAAAAAAGCAAAAAAATCAGAAACCGGTGCGCGCTACAGCATGTTCGCAAGCCTGGAGCCAGGATTAGGTCAGCTTATTGAGTCTCTTACTCAAGCTCTACCTAAAGACTGCCTGCATTACAATAAAGCTGTCTTAAAAATTCGCCGCGGGCAGGAGCGTAACGCTTACGAAATAGTCACTACCGACGGTGACACATACGCTTGTGACGCCGTAATTATTTGCTCACCGGCTTACACCGCAGCGCGCATGCTGAAAGAGCTTGACCTTGAGCTTTCACGCAAGCTGGACTCCATTCAATACGCGTCTTCGGCCGTATTGAATATGATTTACAAACGCAGCGATATAAAACATCAGTTGGACGGATTCGGCTTTGTCGTACCGGCTGCCGAAAAGCGTCACATCATCGCCTGCAGTTTCAGCAGCATAAAATTTGCCGGACGCTGCCCGGAAGATCAGGTGATTTTAAGAGCCTTTGTCGGCGGTGCTTTGCAAAGCGATCTGCTCAAGCTCGGCAACGATCAAATTGAATGTTTAGTCTGGCAAGATCTACACGACTATCTCGGCGTGAAAACACGACCGCTTTTTTCTTTGCTCACTCGCTATGACAATGCCATGCCTCAATACCACATCGGGCACGAAGAGCTTATCGACAAGATTAATACAGACCTGAAAACTTTGCCTGGCATTTTCCTGGCCGGCAACGCTTATAATGGGGTCGGTATTCCCGATTGTATCGCTTCAGCCGAAGATGCCGCCGACACGGCTTTGCGATATTCATAAATGCGCCATGGCACATAAATAGCAAGAGCGAAAAGCCAAGTTTGCAAAATAGTCACGCCGACATGCAAGCTTGCCGTGCCCGGTATCAGCCCCGATGTAGCTATACCAAAAATAAAAGCCAGCAAAAGCGTAATCGTCGGAGCCGAGATCAGCTTGCTTTCGCAAAAGCAGACTCCGGGCTTGATGAAGATCTGCCCTAAACCGAATACTCTGCTGGACAAAAACCATTCACCAAGCACAATCACTGTCGGAACAGGCAACATAACTCCACTGAGAGTACCTATAGCTTCAAGTGATTTTGCTCCGCCCCAGGTGGAAAGAGCAAAAGCGACACAAGAACCCAAGCCAGCCAGTATAATCACCGCCGGCTTATGTTTGATCGCCAGTAGATTTTCTAAAGCAATGGACGAACCGTACAAACCGGAATCGTTTGCCGCAAAATAAGAAGCCGATAAAACTAAAGCACCAATCAAAGGAATGCCGGCAAAAGAATAAGCATTCATAAACTCGGTAGCAGCGGCATAATCGGTTATGCCGGTAATTTTGGAAAGCATCCAGCCGGTTGCCGGAAAAACAATCAAGCCTAAACAAAGAGCCAAAGCCATAGGGATGACTGAATTTGCCACTTTTGGTTTACCGTAACGCCAATAGTCCGCTTCGTTTCCCCAAACGACTATGCCGAAGCCGAAAGAGCAGACGGCCGTAAAAGCGGCAGCGAAGGAGAGAGTCGGCGGCGCAATCAAAACAGCGGAAGGACAGACTGGTGCTGCTTTGCAAAAGCAGTAACAGACCCAAACGAGCAACATCGGCGCCGCAAAATAGCGAGCGAAATTAGCTACGCCCTTAAAGCCGAAAAAATTGTTGCAAGCCATAATTACGCCTAAACTAAAAGCTAAAGGGGCTTTAGCTACAGGCAGATGAAAAAGTCCAAGCAGAGCTTCGGCTAGAAACAGAGCCGCCAACCCATACCAAATAATTGCCATGCCCACTAAATTGAAATCAATCAGGGAGGCGCCAATAGAACCGAAAACTTGACGGTTAAGTTGACCGTAGCCTCGTCCGGACAAAGCCCCCAGCTGAGCAGCCGAAGCACCATATAAGAGTATAAGCAGACAGCTTAAAGCCGAACATAATAAAACTTGCGGCAGAGTAATACCGTCTTTGAACCACTGAAAACCGATTAAAACACAGGGAAAAAAAGTGACCATGGTGATCCAAAGAAGACCCATAGTGACAGGCCCGCGCCTTTCAATATCCATTCAGTGTCCCTCAATCGATATCTGCCATTCTCAGGTTGAAAGACTTTTATGTCCATGCGGAAATTACGCTTAATTCGGGTCCCTCTTCCTCTGGACTCGTGATACCTTTGTACTGTATTGCCCTACCGGTTCCAACTCTAAATGTCGCCTGCCAGCACTGCCAGCAAAACCAAACCGAAAAAGTCTTTTACCGAGGTTTATGGACCACCGGTTTTAGCTTGCATCGACATGGGAACCAATTCTTTCCACATGATTGTTTGCCAAGCCAGCGAAGAACGCGACCATTTTGAAGTAATTACCCGTGTCAAAGAAGCGGTGCCTTTTTTCCGCCGGGCGCTTTCGGCACATACAATCGATCAAAACGCCTTATCGGCAGCTTTGCATATTCTGGAAGAGATGCGAAACAAGGCACAACAAAAAGGTGCCAGACGGATTTTGGCTGTAGCTACCTCGGCCGTACGCGAATCGGATAACGGCGAAGAAGTGTTAGCTGTTATTCGCAATGAACTCGGGCTTGATGCCCGGATGATTTCGGGCAAAGAGGAAGCTCGCCTGATCTATTTAGGCGTGCTCTGGAGCATGCCCGAACTCAAAGGCAACTTTGCCATTGTTGATATTGGCGGTGGCAGCACCGAGATCATTGTCGGCGATCGTCATCGCACTTATTTCACCGAATCATACAAACTGGGAGCCGCTCGGCTTACCCAACGTTTTTTCAAACGCGAAAAACCAACGGCCCAAGAGATTCGCGAACTTCATGATGAAGTGCGCGGCATGTTGCGTCCAGCTGCCGCCCGCTTAAGCGAAAGCGGAGGCTTTAAACAGTTAATCGGTACTTCCGGAACTGTACAAGCACTGGCAAAGCTAGATCGCATTCGCCAGCGTAAAACAAACCTTGATTCTCATGGTTACGTGCTTACTCTTGAAGCGCTGGAAACTATCGTTGCTTTTCTTGAATCAGCTTCCTTAAACGGCGAACGGGTAAAAGAGCTAAGCTCCGACCGCAACCGAACCATATTAGCCGGAGCAATCGTACTTCTGGAAACAATGCGCTCACTTGAAGTCGAAGAAATTTTAGTTTGCAGCGCGGCTCTACGCGAAGGTGTCGTAGTCGACATGCTTCTTGGTCAAGGCTGGCTGGAAGCCGGTCTTAACGAGCACCGCAATCCTCGGGCTAAAAGCGTTCATGAACTGCTGGATAAATATCAGGCCAGTACCGACCACGCCGAGCAGGTTGCCGAACTGGCAGTCGACATTTTTGAACGCCTGAAATCATTCAAGCTCCATACCTACGGAGAGGAAGTCCAACACATATTGTGGTCAGCAGCCATGCTTCATGATGTAGGCATGTTTATCGGGCGCAACGGGCACCATAAACATAGCTATTATTTGATCAAAAATGGCGGCTTGCTTGGTCACTCAGAAGAAGAAGTAAGCTTGATTGCCAATGTTGCTCGCTTTCATCGGGGCAGCGATCCGAAAGAATCTCATGATTCTTTTGCCGCACTCTCGCCCCAAGACAAAAGAATGGTCGCCGAAATGGCCTCAATATTACGTCTGGCCGAAGCGCTTGATCGCAGCCACCGCCAAGTCATACAACGTTTGGAATTTGATTTCGAGTTGCCGCTCAAAGCTAAAGACGATCGCTCAACGCTTTCTCTGATTATTTATGTACGTCCGGGAGAAAGCTGGGAACCGGAGACTTGGGCTTTGAAAGAAAAGAAATCTCTTTTCGAAAAACTCTTTCAGCTCCGCCTAACTTTTGAAGTTCGCGTAGAGAATCGACTGAGTTCAAACCGCAAGAAATAAAGTTATTCCGGTTTTTGCGCAACTGTACGAGCTTGAGCTTGTTCGGCAGCTCGTTTGACATTAGTCAAACGGCGCTCCAGTTTTTTACCGGTAATTCCTTCAAAAATTCCACGCGGAACCGGCAAGCCCAAATCCAAATAAGTAGAAAGTTCAAGCACTGTGCTATTCGGATCTTCTCCGGGCAACAAAGTCCAACTGCCTTCCATCGCCTTAAAACGATCCGATTTTATTAGTTGATAATCGATCCTTTCCATTGGCACTTCATGGTTTTTCATTACACAGACGGAAGCACCGATTACAGGCAAGAGCACGAATTTTTGCTCGATTACCGCATGGTTTTTACTTTCTTCCAGAACTTTACTGTAAGCCAAGTCAGGATCGTTCTTACGCTCTTCATGGACTGTTTCCCAGACTACATGACGCTTAGCTCTAATATGAACCCGGGCTGTTACCCAGCGATGGCCACCGGCTTTTTCTTCGACAAAAGAGATTGCTTGTCCTTTGCCCAGCTTTTTGCGATCCGCAGCCGTGATTAAACGTGAAAGCGGTACGACAGTCGCTTCTCGTTTGCTTTCCGTCGCATCAATCACAGGCAAAGAAGCGCTTTGTTTAGGAAATTCATTTTTATCGGCAGCGATACTTTCTACTGAAATAGTGATTGCACAAGCCGCGGATAATAATACTGCCAGCCGAAGTGTTGGGGAATTGACCACGTCAGGCTCCTTTAATCGCCTTTTGCTATAGATTATGCCAGGAATGCATAACTCTTGATAGCCTTTACGACATTAACAAGTCACCATAAGTTCCCGTTCCGCTTATACGCCAATTGGAATGAAGCGCGGAACTAAACGTCGCCAGCCCATCTCTTCTGCATAATTTTTGTACTCGGCGCCGAGTGTTTTCAATAAAAGCGCTTCTTCATATTTAGCTCGATTTAACCACAAAGGCGCCACTACACAAACACAAATAAGCGCCGCTAAAAGTGAAGATGAAGCTAAAGAAGCACCGAGCACCGATTGAATAATGCCTGAATAAGCCGGATGCATTACATATTTCAATAAGCCGTCTTTACGAATTTTATGTCCATCCAACACTTCAGCATCGGTGGTGAAGCTTTCGCCTAAGGAATACCAACCGCCAATCATAAAGACTAGACCGCTGACTAAAACAACTACACCGAGCCAAGATACGCTTTGCGACACCATCGGCCCAAACCAGTTGAATGAATTCAGCCAGGAATCGAAATCTCCTAAGTGAATAATGCTGTTACCGGTCAAAAAAGCAAGAACGATCACAATGACATTCAGCAAAGTTGCATACTGCGGTGCACGTTGAATCAGGAAATTTTTCTCGTAAAAAACCCCTTTTCCACGGCGAGTAAAGCCTTGATAGAGAACCGGTGCAGCAAAAAGCGACCCGACAGCTACCAATGTCGCAGTACAAACTGTTGGCCAATTTAAAAACATGAATCCCTCTTTTTCTTACAACTTAAACAACGATGCCGGTAGATCAATATTCAGACGCAAATTTTTCCAAAAGGTATGAGCGAATAACTTACCGTCTTTATAGTCAAACCATTCGACGGGCAACAAGGTTTGCGGGTTTATATAAGCTCGCTTTATTAACTCACGATTGTCGCCTGTTTTGTAAAGTTCAATTACATAAACCTCGGCGCTCTGTCCCGGAACTTTAACCGGGTGACCAGTAACCAATCCTTTGTATCCGGAATTCAAGAAGCCAACCATGACTTGAGACATTGAATAAAAATCAGATTTTACCAAAGGATAGTCATTCGCCGATACAGCCCAGGAAGAGCTCGGATCCACATCAGACACGAATTTTGAAAGCATACCGCCTAAATGTCCTCTCAACTTGCCATTTGCTTGCAAAACGGCAACGGAGCCTTTTTTATGCGGTCCGAGCTCTTCAGCCCGCAGCAGACGCGGCTTTTTAAAATAAAAGTTGCTATTTTCATGAATGACTTTGCTGCCCTTAAAAACCGTCATTTCGGTCTTTAGCGAATAGGATTCAAGGGCGGCGGCGGCATCAGCCATAGACTGAAAGAACTCTTTGCCGTCAATCATTGTTTCTTGGCTGGGCGCAAAAGTAGCCGCCGACAGATTCGACATCGAAACTTTTTTGGCAGTAGGTGAAGCCTTTGCCGACTCGGATGAGAACATCAAACCGAAAAGCAAAACTGCCGCGGCAATTATAAATTCAGACTTCAAATCCTTATCCTCGATTAAACAACCGGAGAGTATTCAACGAACAACTTTCCTAACTTAGGAGAGAAGACAGAGCTTAATCTGAAAAGTGCCCGAATAATTCTGCATTTTTGGGATTATGTCACGAGTGACACGATTGGACCTTAGACCGGCGCACGTTTACAAGAAGCGCGCGGGATTAAAGATGGCTAAACTACGGATTCGTCGCCTTGATCATTGTATGTTCAATATGGGTATTCTGAGACTGAACAGCCCGAAAAGGAGAGAGCATTGCCGGCTTCCCTGGAAGCTTTGCCTTCAGAAAGCGAGTGGTTTGCAACCGCAGACGGTTGCGAACACTTTTTGCGTGTTTGGCCGGCAGCAAATCCCCAAGCCCAAGCTTTGTATCTTCCTGGAATTGAAGGACACAGTCTTTGGTTTTCCGCTACAGCTAGCGAATTAAGCGAAAACGGCATTACGATTTATGCCCTGGATCGCCGCGGTTCAGGACGCAGTAAAGAAAAGCGTGGTGATTTGTCGAACTGGCGCTTGTTAGTCGATGATCTAGAAGCAGTATTGGCTCATATTCAAAAGAAACAAAAAGATTTGCCTTTATTTCTCATTGCTAACTGTTGGGGAGCAAAAGTTGCTTGCGTTCTTGCTGCCGGAAGACTACGTAGCGCCGCTTTGCTTAAAGGACTTGTTTTTACCTCTCCGGCTATCGACGTCCAAATAGATCTGCCCTGGCAACAAAAGTTGCTCATCTTCTGGCGTTTTCTCAGCGGTGATTTACGTCCGATTGCCATTCCCCTAACACCGGAACACTTTACGAACAATCCGGAATATTTGACTTTTATTGCTCGCGATCCGCTTCGCCTGACCGAAGGCACAGCACGCTTTTTCGTACAAGGGCAGATACTCGGATTTCTCGCTAAACGTGTTTCCACAAATATCAAACTGCCACTTTTGGTTTTGCAATCCGGACAAGACAAAATTGTCCAACTTTCCGGTCTTAAATCATGGTTTGATCGATTGCCGAACCAGAACAAAGAATGGCATTTATTCAACGAAGCCAAGCATAGTCTCGACTTTGAAAAAGATTGCTCGCTCTACAAAAAAACGCTTTTGAGCTGGTTGCAAAAGCAGACCAAAGCAGGTGCGGGGCTATGAAACTTCGTACACTGGAAACTTTCCGCATTCGTTTGCCGTTTCGTTTTGCTTTTTCCCACAGCCTGGCAAAAAGAGCTTATTCGTCAAACTTAATCGTCAAACTGACTTTAGACGACGGTACGGTCGGCTATGGTGAAGGTGTCCCTCGCGAATATGTCACCGGGGAAGACATTGCCACTGCCGAGAATAACGTCCTTAGAAGCTACGTTCCACTGTCCTCCGAATTTGATTTTTCCCAGCCGAATAAGATCAAACAAGCTTTGCAAAACGGATTTAAGTCTTTAGGATTAGAAGAAAAAAGACAGGGAGCTTCCTGGTGCGCTTTTGAACTTGCGGTGCTCGATGCCTGCAGCCGTTCAAATCATCAAACTTTTACTACTTGCCTGGGTACAAAACAACTCGAGCGCATACGTTACGGCGGAGTCGTCCCTTTTGCTAAAGAGAAAGCGCTTGTTGCCATGCTTTTTTTCTACAAATTTTGCGGCTATAAAACTGTCAAGCTAAAAGTAGGAAACAGTCCGGAAGTCGATCAAAAAGCTGTGGCCCTGGCCAGACAAATTATGGGACCGTCATGCACTATTCGTGTAGATGCCAACTGTGCCTGGAATTTAGAACAAGCAAAAAAAGCGTACACCCTGTTCAAGCCTCATGCCGTGGCCTCTTACGAACAACCCTTCCCGGCTGATGATTGGGATTCGTTACGCGCCTTCAGCGCCGATATTGAAGAAGACGTAATCGTCGACGAATCGCTTTGCACCATATCCGATGCCAACAAACTTGCCGCCGGCAAATATTGCGATGCGTTCAATATTCGGATTTCCAAAGTAGGCGGACTGCTCCCGGCAACAAAAATGGTGGAAATCGCCAAAGAGCACGGTCTGAGAGTGCATTTAGGCGCTCAAGTCGGGGAAAGCGCAATCTTAAGCTCGTCACAACGTTTATTTGCCACCATGAACCCGACTTTTGATAATTATGAAGGATCGGCCAACTTCCTCCTTTTGAAAAAAGATCTTTGTCGCGAAAATCTTACCGCCGGGCTTGGTGGTTGGGGCGATCTTAGTTACGCTCGCAACCGTTACGGTAACGGTTTAAATATCTTGGACGAACGCATCTTGGAACTAAGCGAGGGCAACCACTGTCATCAATTTGCCAGCGGTCTTAGCCATGAGGTGGTTCGATGAGATATAGCAACCCTGTTATCGGCTTTGGCCAATTTTATCGGGAAATGACCCATGTTCGAAAGTTTATGCAAGCGCTTAAACAACCAAGAGAGATTCAACTTGCTAAGTTGATGTCGATCATTCGCGCCAACGAACAAACAGTATTCGGCACAAAACACAAATTTGAACGTATTCACAGCCTGGATCAATATCAATCTTTAGTGCCGACTTCAACTTATGAGAGTTTGCAACCTTATATAACGGCAGCAATGAACGGAGAGCGAAATCAGCTCACCAAAGAAGCACCGATCATGTTTGCCACCACTAGCGGCACCACAGGCACGCCTAAATACATACCAATCACACCTACGCATTTGCAAGATTACACTCACGCATTTCAAATACATAACTGGGCGTTGATGAACGATAATCCAAAAACGCCTTGCGTTCCGCAAGCGAAATATTTGATTTTCGCCAGCAACGATTGTGAAGGGTATACCAACGCCGGCATCCCTTATGGAGCCGTTTCCGGACTTTTACGCCGCAGACAATCACCGCTTGTCCAGCGCTACTTTGCTCTACCGCACTTAGTCAGCCGGATTAAAGATGTGGAAAGCAAATATTACGTCATCTTACGCTTGTCCTTGTGCCAACGCATTGTTGCCGCACTCAGTTGTAATCCATCAACTTTGCTGCTCTTAGCCGATCAGATGAACGAAAACGCGACGGATCTACTCAAGGATATTTTCGACGGCACTCTTAAAGCCGGGCGCCGTCCTGAGAAAGCAATTTATGATGAGCTCTTGCCTTATCTGAAACCAGATCAAAAACGAGCAAGAGAACTTTCTTTGCTCCTCGACAAGCGTGGTGAATTGCTGCCACGGGAAGTTTGGCCGGATTTAAGCGTGGTTTCAGTTTGGAAAGGCGGACCGATGCCCTTTTATCTTGAGCGCCTCCCGGAGAAATACGGTAACATGCCGATCAGAGACTTCGGCTATATGGCCAGCGAAGGTCGCGGCAGCATTCCTCTTAGCGATGAAGGCGCCGGTGGAGTTACAGCCATTACCTCCCACTTTTTTGAATTTGTGCCGGAAGAAGAGATGGAGCAAAGCAACAAGCGCTTTTTATGTGCCGATGAGCTGGAAGTAGGACGGCGTTACTATATTCACTTTACGACAGCGGCCGGTCTTTATCGTTACAACATCAACGACTTAATTGCCGTCACCGGTTTTGAACAAAATACGCCTATATTTCAGTTTGTACAAAAGGGCATGGGCGTCAGTTCGATTACCGGCGAAAAGCTAACCGAAGAACAGATCTGCGTAGCACTTCAGCAAGCCAAAAACGAGCTTGATCTGCAAGATATCGAACACTGCACCTTTTCAGTTCAATTAGAAAATCCTCCGCGTTACGTCGGTTACATCGAATCACGTCAAGCTTTGCCAGAAGCTCTTTTAGCTGAATGCGCTACCGCAGTTGATCGCTCCTTACAAATGCAAAACATTGAATACAAAGAGAAACGTGCCAGCCGTCGTCTCAACTCTCCCTTGTTGCAAACAGTACCGCACGGCACATTCATGCGCTTACGCCAAAAGCGCGTACGTGATGGCGCACCAGAAGCGCAAGTAAAAATTCCTTTTTTATCTTCGGAAACCAATTTTAAAGAAACAATCGCAGCCCTCTAAATTTGAAGAAGGATGATAATGCAAAGACTGAAAATATGTGTAACCGGTTCAAGCGGCATGGTCGGCTATCATACGGTCAAACGATTGCTTGAAAAAGGACACGAGGCAATCGCTCTGGTTCGCACCGGCAGCGATACTACAAAATTGTCGGCGCTGCGTGGCGTACGAATCGTTCCAGTTGATTTATCCGAACAAGCTAGTATTGAAAAAGCTATTAGCGGCTGCGATATTTTCATACATGCCGCCGGTATCGTCGATCCTTTAGCTACACGAGACGAAATATTTTCAGTAAACGTGCAAGGAACAAGAAACGCTCTTGCTGCAGCTGAAAGCTGCGCACTCAAACAATTCATTCAAATTAGCAGTTTGTCGGTGATTACCGGACAGAACGATCAATACAACGTGAACGAAGAAGCACCGCTTGTGTATTGCGGAGAGGCTTATGCCGATTCCAAAGTTGAAGCGGAAAAATCGGTAATGACTTATTTCAAGAAAGGGCCGATGCTAGCAACGATTCTTCGCCCGGGCTTCATTTACGGACCGATGGAACGCGCCTGGATGCCACGTTTAATCAATAATCTCAAACAGCGAAAAGCAATGTTAATAGACGGCGGCAAAAAACAATGCAACCTTATTTATATCGAGAATTTGGTAACGGCAATTGAACTTAGCTTACTGAACGACAAAGCCGCGAATCAAGCTTTCAATCTTACCGATGGCGAAACGATTACGAAAAAGCAACTTTTCGATTCCATTTGCGACGAACTCGGCTTTGCCCGCATTACCAAGAAAGTCCCATCCTGGCTCGCTCGCCCAGTTTGCGAAATAATCTCATCCATCGCTCCGTCCTTGCCTGTGGAAAAGCGCAAGAATCTCTCTCGTTTTTCGCGCGCCGCTTTTCGCCTAGCCGGCATCAACCAAGGTTTTTCCATAAATAAGGCCGAGCAACAACTAAACTATGTGCAGCGCATACCTTTTGCTCAGGGCATGAAAGAAACTCTCGCTCATTTCAAGGAAAAGACATGTCAATCACAAAGCGTCTAAGCCTAAACGCCAAGGCTTTCGTCGTCGATTACTGCCTCAGGCACAAACATCCTTTAAATGCCGGGCTTCATCTAATCGGTGTGCCCTTAGTCTTTTTTGGTCTGGCAAAAGTCTTTATGGGCAAAGCCGGACTGGGAGCTATATGCTTCATTGGTGGTTATGTTTTTCAGTATTTAGGACACAAAGCGCAAGGCAACGAAGTTGGAGAAGTAACTTTAATCAAAAATATTTGGCGAAAGTTAAGCAAGAGAGAGGAAGAGCAGTGATCACAGGTCCGGTCGTAGTCGATGGTGCTACAGGTTATGTCGGCTCCAGCTTAGTGCATAAACTCGGCAAACTTGGTGTTGTCGTGCATTGTCTGGTACATCCCCAAGCAAAAGCGGAAGATATCGCATTTTTGCGTTCCTGCGGAGCAAAAATATTTCAATGTCAACTCAATGACGAAACCGGAGTTCTAAAACAAGCTTTGGCCGGAGCTAAGTCAGTCGTGCATTTGATTGGCAGCGTCGCTCCGCGCGCCGGCGAGAGCCTGGAAGATTTACATGAAGGACAGACAAAACATTTGCTTGAAGCAATGAAAGCCAATAACGTAAAAAAGCTGGTCATGGTAACGACACTGGGCGCATCACAACAAGCCCGTAGCGCTTATCAACTGTCAAAGTGGCAGCAAGAAAAAACGGTTTGCGATAGTGACTTGGATTATGTCATTCTTCGCCCGGCATTGATTTTAGGAAAAATAGCCGGTAAGCGCGATAGTAAATTAATCGCCCGCTACCGGAAATTGATTCTTTCACGCAAATCGGTTCCCTTGATTGACGGTGGCAAAAACATGCTGCAACCGATATTCATCGGCGACTTAATTGAAGCCATATGCATCAGTCTTGAAGACAGTTTTGCCGTTCGCAAAATTCTTGAGCTGGGAGGTCCGCAGCCGGTTAGCCTTCGCGATGTCGTAGCCGGACTAATGACCGAACTCGGCTTGAACAAAAATTTGACCACTGTCCCCTCATGGTTAGCCAGCTTAGCCGGTAGCGTGCTTGAGAAAGTACAAAAAGTTCCCTTAGTCTCGAGGGATCAAGTTTTACTTTCCACCCAAGATACAGTTTGTACCGAGAATGCCTTGCTTACGGTTTTTGGTATACGCGGGCGTACCCTTAAAGAAGCCCTTTCCAGCTATTCGAAATCGGAGAGCCTAAATTAATATGGATATCCTGGTAACCGGAGCCAGCGGTTTTATCGGCAGCCGGCTCGCCGAAAAATTAATCGACTGCGGTCACACCGTAAGCACTTGCGGACGCCAATATACCGCCGGGAGCCGGCTTTACAGCCTCGGAGCGAAACATCACCAAGGCGACATCTGCAATCCGGAATTCGTCAACAAGATCACAGCCGGGAAAGATGCTGTTTTTCATTTAGCCGGATTGGTTTCATACCGGCGCGCCGACTACGACAAACTTTTTACGACAAATGTAATTGGCACTAAAACTGTAATGCAAGGCTGTCTGCAAAATGGCGTCGGACGCGTCATACACATGGGCTCTATTGCCGGCATGGGTATTCCCAATGAAGGTGAAATCGGTACCGAAGAGATTAAATATAACCTGCAAGGACACGGGCTTTATTATTGCGACACCAAATACGCGGGAGAGCAAGAAGTAATGAAGTATGCCGCCCAGGGATTATCGGTGCTGGCACTCAATCCTGGTATCACATTTGGTGATGGCGACACCCATCCGCATCACCATACGATTTTTCGCGCCATGTCTTCCGGCTGGCTTTTGGGTTATCCAGCAGGCGGAGTGATGTTCTCGGATCTGGAAGATGTTGTCGACACTTGCATAAAAGCGCTAGATCACGGACGAAGCGGACAGCGCTATGTTCTCGGTAGCGCTAACATGACTTTCAAAAACGCTGCCGATGAGCTGGCTACCGTTTTGGGCGGGCGCAAACCGCAGCTGGCAATTCCCGGTTGGCTGAGTGAAGGAGCGGGCATATTATGTGAATCCATATGCTCTACTTTAAAGCGAAAATCCCCCCTAACTTGGCAGGTTGCCTGGTTGAGCCAAAGAAAAATATTTTTCAGTTCGCAAAAAGCAATTGAAGAGCTAGGGCATAAACAAACTTCATTTTCGGACACTTTAAGAAGAGTGGCACCGTTTTATTTGAATCAATGAATCAATTACTAAAATTAGCTATCGCTCTTTGTCTGTTTTCAGCATTTTTTGTTTCGGTCAATGCCAAAGAGTCACGCAGTCACAAACATCCCGATACCCCGCCCTGCTTAAGCTGGGTGGATCTAAATAATGAAGCAAAAGCAGCCATACTTTGTGTTCACGGCTTGGGGTTGCATAACGGTACGTACAAAGAGTTCGGCGAACGAATGAGCAAGCTCGGCTATGCCGTATACGCCGTCGACGTACGCGGTTTTGGTTCGTTCAAAGGGGCTTCGGACCGCCGCAAAGTTGATTTCGACGGTTGCTTGGAAGACGTCCATAAAACACTGAAAGTGATCCACAAAGTACACCCGAAATTACCTGTCTTCATTTTAGGCGAATCAATGGGCGGCGCTATCGCTTTGCGCGAAACAGCCATGTATCCGGAACTTGTCGATGGACTAGTTAGCTCAGTGCCAGCCGGCAGCCGCTTCAAACAGAATCAAACTGCTCTTAAAGTCGGCTTGAAATTGCTTACTAACCCAGACAAGGAGTTTGATATCGGTTCTAGCGTCGTTGCCCAAGCAACGGACAAGCCTGAATTGAAGGAGGCTTGGAGCAAGGATCCCTTAGCGAGAATGCAATTAAGTCCAAAAGAATTAGTACAGTTTCAGTCTTTTATGAATGAAAACCAGCAATCGGCCAAAAATATTAAAAATACACCTGTTTTAATGGTCCAGGGGTGCAAGGATAAGCTAGTAAAGCGCAAAGGCACCCTGGCTATTTTCAATGCCCTGGCTTGCCAGGATAAAGAGATGATATTAATTCAAAACGCCGAACACCTAATTTTCGAAGAAGGACAGTTTGATGATCATGTGATTAACACATTAAACGATTGGTTGATTGCTCATTTGCCTAAATCAAATGAGCCGACGACGGAGATT
Organism: Candidatus Obscuribacterales bacterium; assembly: GCA_019750335.1. GTDB lineage: Bacteria > Cyanobacteriota > Vampirovibrionia > Obscuribacterales > Obscuribacteraceae > JAIEPM01. Next base: position 53,697 of record JAIEOQ010000001.1, on the reverse strand, counting down.
AATACAAAATGATTGCTTGTTTCAAAAAGAATACAGCTACCCTTCTTTTGCTTTTTTTATTAGTCAGCAGCTTGCAATGTTTAGCTGCGCCGGCAAAACTAAGCTCCTTTAAGCTGGGCAGCAATGCTTTAGCACAAAAAAACTATGCTACCGCCGTGAAACATTTCAAAGTAGCGGTTGCCGAAGACCCAAACAGTTGCGCTTGCCGCCTCGGTTTAGGCAAATCACTTTGCAAAATGGCTGGGACTATGGCGAAAGGCTCCGCGCCTCAACTACAAACATACAAACAGGGCGCATTGCAGCTGCGCAAAGCGATTCGGGTCGGACAAGGTTCGGATAACGCTATGGAAGCCAACGCGCTCCTGCTCACTTTGCCAAAAAATTTAGTCGCCCCAAAACTGGGAGCGGATACAGCAATGATCGCCTTAGCAAACGGCATCAGCGGCCGCGAACGGGGCAGCGAAGGGGCTCGCCCAAAAGTTCTGGAATTTTATGCCACTTGGTGTGAACCTTGCAAGCAGTTGCAGCAAGTGATTGACAAAGCAAAAGGGACTTACGGCGACAAAGTGGAATTCATCAGTTACAACGTTGACGATCCGCAAACGGAAAAGATCGTAGAAGACTATGAAGTAAGCCCAATTCCAACAGTGATCTTTCTCAATCCGGCCAATGAAGTGGTGAGCTATTCAATCGGTTATTCGGGAGCAACAGCGATCGAACAAGGAATGAAAAAAATCCTGCCTAATTGAAAGGCAAATGAAATTCCAAGCAGTTAAGATAGAGCGATGCCTGAAGGGACTCACTATCTTGACGTCAATTCGACTTTGCTGCTTCTTACAGTTGCCGCGGCTGTAGCCATGTCCGCAAAATGGATTAAACTGCCTTATTCAATCGCGCTGGTGATTGTCGGACTAATTCTCAGCTTCAGCAAGATCATTCCGCCAATCGCTATGACTCCGGATCTGATTCTGGTTGTTTTTCTGCCGGCTCTGCTTTTTGAAGCAGCCTGGAATCTCAACTTGAAAGAGCTGAAGCAAAACAAATTGCCAATCGGCATTTTGGCTACGGTTGGCGTCCTAATTTCAATGCTGGTTACGGCGGGGATACTACACTGCCTTGCCCATGTTGATTTAGGTGCGTCCTTACTTTTCGGCTCTATGCTAGCCGCTACCGATCCAATTTCGGTGCTTGCTCTTTTCAAAAAGCTTGGACTAAACAAACGTTTGACAATCATTCTTGAAGGCGAAAGCTTATTCAATGACGGCACAGCGGTGGTGCTTTTCAAACTTATGCTGGCGCTTGTTATTTCCGGACAAGGCTTTTCCTTATCCGCCACCGCCGGGCAATTCTGTTTTGCCGTTGTCGGCGGCATTATAATCGGGTTGATCTTCGGCTTGGCGTCATCTCAAATAACCAAATATTTCGACGATCATCTGCCGGAGATAATGCTTACTACAGTTGCCGCCTACGGTTCTTTTCTCTTGGCCGACAGCTTGCATGTATCCGCTGTATTATCCGTAATTACAGCCGGGATCGTCATCGGCAATTACGGCAGTCAGAAGTCGATGTCGGCAACTACACGCATCGCCGTAAATTCATTTTGGGAATATGCTGCTTTCGTCGTCAACTCCATGGTATTTCTGCTAATCGGCCTGCAAATCAATTTGGAGCTTTTGCAAAAATACTCGCAGCTCATTCTGTTCGGCATATTGGCTATCCTTGCGGCGCGCATAGCCGTCATTTATATTCTGACACCGTTTGTTTCAAGCAAGGCTTTGCCGATTTCATGGCAATGGCGCCACTTGCTTTTCTGGGGCAGCTTGCGTGGAGCACTGTGCATGGCTATGGCTCTGAGCTTACCTCTGGATTACGCCTGGCGCGAGCCCTTAATTGTCACCACCTTTGGTGTCGTTCTTTTCACTCTTTTGGTTTCGGGATTAAGCATGGAACCTTTAGTCAGGCTATTGAAGATCGATTCCGAACCGGTCCTGTCTCAACGCGACCTGCGCCTGCAGCTCCTGGAAGCGCATAAGGACAAACTCTTTCGCTTGGCCCGCGAAGAATCAATCAACAAGGATGAGCTGAAGCTGATCAAATTAGAGCTGGATCAAGACATCGAAAAACTATTGTCGGCCGATGACAAGAAGGAAGAGACAAAAGGATCTTAAGGTACAGCCCCTTAGCCAAACAGTATAATAACGGGCATTCCAGCAATGAAGCTGCTCCCCGTCTTGGCAAGAGGTAGTAAATATGGCCGTGAGCACAATTACACGTGTTGAAAAAGATTCCATGGGACAAATGGAAGTGCCTGAAGACGCTTATTACGGCGCCAGCACTCAACGCGCTGTTCTAAACTTTCCAATAAGCCAGTTACGCTTTCCGCGTTCTTTCATTCGCGCTCTCAGCTTAATCAAGCTGTGCGCAGCCGAAGCAAACAAAGATTTCGGCGACGTCGACGCTAAAGTAGCTGATGCCATCGTCAAAGCAGCCAATGAAGTGGCCGAAGGAAAATTTGACGTACATTTTCCTTTGGATATTTTCCAAACAGGCTCCGGCACTTCAACCAATATGAATGCCAATGAAGTAATCGCCAACCGGGCCATTGAAATTTTAGGCGGCAAACGCGGCGATCGTAATTTGGTTCACCCTAACGATCATGTTAACTACGGCATGTCTTCTAACGATGCCATACCGACTGCAATTCATGTTGCCGCATTGCTCGAAATCAAAGATAAGCTTATTCCGGCCCTTGAGCTTTTGGAAAAAAGCTTAGCTAAAAAAGCAGACGAATTTTGGCCCGTAGTTAAGACCGGGCGAACACACTTGCAAGACGCCACACCGATTCGCTTGGGTCAAGAGTTCAAAGGCTACGCCGGGCAAATTGAGAGAGCGATTATTCGCTTGAACAAAGCAAGCGATCGTCTTTCGGAAGTAGCTTTAGGCGGAACGGCCGTCGGCACCGGCATTAACAGCCGTCCTGAATTTGCCGGCAAAGTACTGGCTAAACTCTCCAAATACACCGGCTTGAAATTAAAAGAAAGCAGCAACCACTTCCAAGCACAAAGCACTTTGGATGAAATCGTTGACGCTTCCGGCGCCCTTAAAACAATTGCTGTCAGCTTCCTTAAAATTGCTAACGATGTCCGCTGGCTCGGCTCCGGTCCACGAGCCGGATTTGGCGAAATAGCTTTGCCTGAGGTACAACCCGGAAGTTCAATCATGCCTGGCAAAGTCAACCCAGTTATCGCCGAATCAGTTTGTATGGTTGCCGCTCAAGTAATCGGCAACGACTTGACAGTAACTATTGCCGGACAATCAGGCAACTTCGAACTTAACGTGATGATGCCTGTCGCGGCTTACAATCTGCTTCAATCAGTGGAGCTTTTAGCAAGCTCGGCTGAAAACTTCCGCAAACAATGCATTGACGGATTGAAAGCTACTGAAAAAGGTCCGGAGATGGTTGAGCGCGGCTTAGCTTTATGTACCGCTCTTGTTCCGGAGATTGGTTACGACAAGTCAGCGGCAATCTCTCACCACGCCGCCAAAAGCGGTAAAACAATTCGCGAAGTGGCAAAAGAAGAGACGAGCTTGACCGATGCGGATCTAAAAAGGATTCTCGATCCTTCTAAAATGACTGAACCAGGGCTCTAAATCATCTACATAGATAATAAGCTCGCAATAGGGAAGGCTTTCGCCTTCCCTATATTTTTGCAACAGTACATATTTAGGAACATTGGCAAAGCCAATGTTGTCTTTACTCACAGATTCCCCACAAAATTTTCCTACTCTTAAAAGAGAGAGAGGCGGGTGGAACGAAAATGAAAGAGATATTTGTTCCATTATGTAAAACAGGCATGTTGAAATCAACGGCGAAAGAAGAGCCAGCTGTTTTCGAAATGGATCAGTGCGGCTTCATCACAAGCTGGAGCAAGAAAGCTTGTGAGCTATATGGCTACGAAAAAGATGAGATTGTCGGGCAGCATTTTTCCATACTGTTCGATGTCTCAGACTTGCAGCACGGCAAAGCATCGCAAGCCTTGCGTAAAGCTCAACAACAAGGCTGGCACACAGGCGTTGTTTGGCAAAATCGCAAAAACGGCCAGCGTTTTCGTTCTTATTATGAGAAAGTTGCGCTCAGGGATGCTTTAGGCTTGATTTGCGGCTACAAAAATACTGTTGTCGAGCAACCAGCCGAAGAATAAAGACTAAACTTCAAAAAGACTTTGCATAGTACCGCCGCCAGTAGAAGAGCTGCCGATATTAACTACGTGCACGCCTAAATTGGTTTCCAGCTCTTTGGCATATTTAGCTGCGTTTTGCGGATCTGAGCCAGTGCCAATAAAAATCTTTTTGAATGGATGGGCGCGCTTAAGATAGATAAGCCCGTCAATCATACTTTCTGGCAACACTTTTACGGTCAGAATAATATCGCGGTCTTCAAAGACCGGAACCACCTGTTGCGACACAACCCGCTGCAAAAGTTCATACATGACACCGCGACGCGCTTCTTCTTCTTCAGCGTGAAAAATGATTACTTCTTTCGGTCCAGGCTCTTCTCTTTCCAGTAAGCGTAAAAGCATGGTGGCCAGGTTTCTTGCTTTTGCCCCACCGGTACAAAGTACATAAGCCGGCAAATCATCAGGCAGTTCAGGCACTTTACGAAATTTACCCAAACCCAAGCGTAGATCCGCAAGTTCGGTTAAGCGACTTTCCAAAACGCCAAGCCGGTAAAAACACATTACCAGCAAAATAAGCAGAAATATGGTTATGCCCAAAGCGCGGGCATCATGAGCAGTAAAGACTAAAACAGCTTGGGCAAACAATAACACTAAAGCACCAACCAAGGGTGGTATCGGTACGGATAAAGAGCCGAGATGCAACACCCATTTAGTGCGGTAAGGCGAGCGAGCAACTTTCAACGGCATTCGCACACGCAGAAGCATCACGCCAACACAAAAGCTGATCATCACCGACAGAAATGCCATGCCATAAACTTGTCCGAGATTATCCACTTGTCCGGGCAGAACAAGAATCATCGACACGGTAATTGCCATAAAAGTCAGTACGACATAAGGATAACCTTGAAACATCGGTACTCGATAATCCCAACGTCGCAAGAAGAAAGCCGGCAAATTACCTTGCTTGGCCATGGTAGTACAAAGACCGATACAGCCCACATAAGCTGTATTTACTGCGGCAAACAAAGTTAGAGCAGCGTCAATAACCAGCACGATTAAAAGCGGTGTGCCGCCTTCAACATAAGCTAAACCGGAAAGCAGGCTGTTGGAATAAGACTTCAATTGCGCTTCGCTAAGCAAGACCATGCATAAATAAGAAGTCAGCGGTGCGGTCAAGCCAACAAGGATCACAATAGCCAGATACACTTGCTTGAGCGTACGCCAGGTTGGCGATTTCAGCTGTTCAACTATCTGCGCGGCCGATTCAAAACCGGTAATACCTAGAAAGGCCGCCGCAAAACCTTGCAACCAATTCAATGGACTGATTTTATCCAGGCTTTGAAAAATCCTGCCGAAATCAGCATGATTGGCAAAAGCCAAATATAAACCCCAGACATCCATGCCAAGGAGCAAAACAAAATGAAAGGCAGCAATGAAAAATACAATCATGGCCGGCTCACGAATGCCGATTATATTCAAAACGCCGAAAATCACCACAGGAATGATCGCTGTGATAATCACGTTAGCCAAAGGCCAATTAATCACATTGTCAAAAGAATCAATATAAAAAGCTCCGGACAAAGCACTGACCGCTGCTGTCGCTAAATAAGAAAGAATAGTCAGAGCCCCGACAACCATGGCAACCCGGCGTCCCACGGTTTGCAAAACCATCATGTAAGCGCCGCCGTTAAAAGGGCTGGCGGAGCAGCCTTCTTCATATGTGGATTTGAAAAACCACATCAAAAGACAGACTATAAGGATGACTATCGGCGCTGCAAAACCGACATAAGGTTTGATAATTCCGCTGCTATAAAACACCGACGTGCCGATATCGGCGCCAACAATACCGGCGGCTAACCACCATGAAAGGAGACCATCGCCATGGCTTGCAGCAGCCGGGGGATTGACGACATTTTCCAGACTATTTGAGCTGTTCACAAAATCACTGCCTGTTATATATGCCAGAGCACGTTGGCAATTATAGCGCCGCACTATAAACTGAGAACATGTAACTTGTAGGCAAACTTTAATAGAACAGGAAAATTCTCTGTGAAATGGGCGTCAGCAATTGCCGAATTGGACACAGACCAGAATTCTTGGTCGGCAATATTAACAGCCTGTTGTAAACAAATTCGTGACGGACTGGAGCAAGAATCGCCGGATTTACTTTTTTGTTTTGTTTCGCCCGAATTTGCCGACGATTATCAAGACATTTCAGACTGCTTACGTCGCAGCCTTAACCCTGGGACACTAATAGGCTGCTCCGCCTCCGGATTTATCGGCGGAAACCAAGAGATAGAACACCAAGCAGCCATAGCCCTTACCGCTGCTTCCCTACCAGACGTTGACATCAGGACTTTTCATCTTGACGACGAAGATTTGCCGGATCTTGATGCCGGACCGGATCATTGGGAAAAAATTGTCGGGCATAAAAACAAAAGCGATTCCACATCTTTCATCCTGCTCTCGGATCCTTTCTCATTTCGCATTGATATTTTGGTCCAGGGTCTGGATTTTGCTTTTCCGCAAGCCACCAAATTAGGCGGCTTAGCCAGCGGCGGACACAGCGCCGGAATCAACGCTCTATTCCTCAAGGAAAAGATCTATCGCTCCGGTCTGGTTGGAGTAGCCCTGTCCGGCAATATACAAGTAGACACTATCGTCGCTCAAGGTTGCCGTCCAATCGGCCGCCCCTTGCGCATTACTCAATGCGAAGAAAATTTTTTGATTGAGTTGGACAATAAACCAGCAGTAGAAGCCCTTTATGAAATCATGCAGACTCTATCACCCAAAGAACAAAAACTTGTTCAAGATTCGCTTTTTTTGGGCGTGGCGATGAATGAATTTAAAGACACTCCAACCGCCGGAGATTTTCTAATCAGAAACATACTTGGCTTGGAACGCAACTCCGGCGCCCTGCTCGTCGGTGAACCGCTACTCAACGAACGGACTGTACAGTTTCACGTCCGAGACGGTAACACTTCAGCCGAAGATTTAAAAAGTCTGTTCGTCAACTACACAAAGAAACAACCCGATACCGCCCACGGTGCACTTTTATTTTCCTGCCTCGGACGCGGCGAACATTTATACGGACTACCTAATCACGACATCAACTGCTTTCGTAGCTACTTAGGAGCAGTACCAATCGGTGGGTTTTTCTCTAACGGCGAAATTGGGCAAGTAGCCGGCACAACTTTTTTACACGGATATACATCATCATTCGGCATTTTTCGCCCTCTGAAAACAGCCCAAGGAGAATGAAGTGAAACAAAAAATCCTCTGCATCGCCAGTTTGATGATCTTAAGCTTCGGCCAGCTTTGCCAGGCAGCTCCAACGCGAACAGCCAAGCCGGCGGCAACGAAGCAAAGCAACGTCAATCCCGTTTTGGGAGCTGCTTATACAGCCTACGTCAATAATTTGCAACCGAAGATCGGGCGCACTTGGAACTATCCTGACGGTAATAATCATGTCGTGTTATCGGTGACCGTAGCTGCCGACGGTTCTGTTTCAGACTTAAAGGTAACAAGCACTCCAAATAATGTCGCCGCCGAACAAGCAGGCATCGATGCTTTCAATCAAGCACAACCTTTAGCGGCCCTACCAGCGAATAGCCCGCCTTGCCGCCTAACAATCACTTTCGACTCAAACGCCGATCCCCATGGTGACGCTAAAGCAAAATATTACGTCAAACTTGATGCTTTAACTCAACCGCCGGCGCCAGCAGCTGAATCAGCAACGCCGGCCGAAAGTGAGAGCCAGCCCGCGGAGTAACAAAACTGCTCTCGAAAGCGAATATACTGAGAATATGTGTAATACTCGCCATAGGTAGCCAAATGCCGTTTTGGGCCAAATCTTCTTCTGAAAAATCGAGAGCACTGCGCTATGCCGGCTCCTGGTATGAAGCAGAACCGCAAAAATTAAGTAAACAGCTCGGAGAATTTTTATCCGCAGCGACTAAGCAGAATCCAACTTTAGATGGCGATATCCTGGCAATTATCGCTCCTCATGCCGGTTATATATTTTCCGGAGAGACAGCGGCTTTTGCTTATCAAGCTGCCGCCAAACAAAAAATCAAACGAATTATCCTGCTTGGACCAAGCCATCACGTGTCTTTTCATGGCGCCGGATTGCCTCTTGCCGAAGAGTTTCAAACACCCTTCGGCGATTTAACCGTTGATCGAGAATTAGCCGACAAACTGGTCACGCGCCCTTTATTCTCCTGGCAAAAGGAAGCGCATCAGGCTGAGCACTCACTCGAATTACAGTTACCCTTCATTCGACAAACTTTCGGCAAAATCAAAATAATGCCGATCATCATCGGTCACATAAATAGCGAAGCAGAAGCACAGCAAATCGCCGATACATTAAAGCCCGAATTGCAAAATGACGATTTGATCGTGGTAAGCTCCGACTTCACTCATTACGGACCTCGATACGACTACACACCTTTTCGCGAAGGCGTTGACGAAGGCATAAAACGGCTGGACGAACAAGCTTTCTTTTATTTGAGCAAAAATGATTTGTCCGGATTCAGTAAATTTCAACGCGATAGCGGTGATACCATATGCGGTGTTTATCCCTGCCAAATTTTAAGCGCACTTTTACCGAAGAGCGCTACTGGCACCTTGCTCAAATATAGCCGTTCCAGCCAAATCCAGGTTGACCCCGAAGGCAATTCGGTCAGTTATATGGCTATTGCTTTTTGCGGACCAAAGTGGGAAGCGAAAGAACAAAACGCGATCCTTGAGTTGGCACGTCAAACCATTAGCTATTATTTGAAAGAAGGTAAATTAGCCAGCGCACAAGAATTAGGATTTAGGCTAACACCAGCTTTATCACGACCGGCCGGGGTCTTTGTCACTCTACGCAAAGGTCATGAACTGCGCGGTTGCATCGGCAATATTTTAGCCAGCGGACCGCTCTACAAAGCAGTTCAAGATAACGCTATCGCCGCCGCTATTCGTGATCCTCGATTTGAACCACTGAAACTTTCAGAGCTGGATCAAATTCAGATCGACATCAATATATTGAATGCTCCGCAGCCAATATATTCCTACAAAGAGATTGTTCTTGGTCGAGACGGCATTATACTCAGCAAACACGGTAAACAAGCCGTATTTTTACCGAGCGTACCTGGCGAATGGGGATGGTCTTTAGATGAGACTCTCTCCCAGCTTGCTTTGAAAGCCGGGCTAGAACGCGATGCCTGGAAAAGCGGAGCAACATTGGAAACTTTTCAAGCCGAAGAGATTCATTAAGCCAAGCGCAAAATTATTTGTTGAACAGCTATTTGAGCGACGGTAAGAAGAAGGAATACGAGGCTCAATTCTTGCTTAGCAAATCTAGCCAGCTCAACTTCAATACTCGGGATGACTTTATCGGCTTCTCCCGGTACAAGCAAGCTGCTCGGTACGATTAAGCGCGGGTTATAGCGCCACAAGCCATAACTAAAAGGCTCGGCCGTAGTCGACTCTAAAACAGCAAGTCGGATTGAAGGTACGGCCAATTTTGCACACTGATTCTCAATATAATTTTTCAGCTCAGGATTGCTGTTAGCAAATTCTTCCCAGTGCAAAAATCGAGCTTTGAAATATTTTTGCTCGCTCCAATCCAGCACCAAAGGCAACAGCAGCATAAAAATAACGTTCCAGCACACCGGTAAAATCAAAGCAGCATTAAGCTCGATTTCGCCAACTTTCAAAAGGCGCGTAACACAAAGAGATAGAGCAAAGCCCAATACGCAACTCAATAGCAAATATATTCGCAATATTTTCGAAGGTTTCATAGAATCTCGCTTCTCTTCTATAGCCTTGCCCAGCTACAAGACAAGTGAAACCCGCTTGCCAAGGGCTAGCGTCCGCCGTACTTTTCCATTAGCTTTTGACGGACAGCCGGGTCGTTCAATCTTTCACGCAAACCCGGCGGAATTTCATCTATACGATCGCCGTATTTCTCACGCATTTTATCGATCATAGCGCTTTCAGTTTCCGCTGCCGCTCCTGTCGCTTGTGCTTTAACTTGGGTTGCGGCCTGCGCGGCAGGCGCTTCGCCACCTCTAATTTGCGATCCTTGTGGCGCAACCGGTTTTTGCGTTTTTAATAATTTACTGCGTTGCATCTGCTCAGCCAAACTGCGCTTTATACCATCCAGGCGTTGGCTGACTGCCGCTTCGGAAGCACCGGATTTAATTTGTTCTTCCAAAGCTTGAAAGGCCTGCATATAACCACTGGTTCCGATTCCAGCAGAACCGGCCTGTTTAATACTGTTCAAAAGCTGCTGTCTTTCCGGAGCAAGCGGTCCACCACTTATCTCTTCCGCTCCGACCGGCAACAATGCACAGCAGAGCAGACTCAAAAGAACAGAACATTTTGTACGTTCAATAAACATTTCGTCCTCACTGTTTGGCTTGAATTTTTCGCAATCTTGATTTAAGTAAATCAGCTAATTTTTGATTTTGCTCATATTCGGCATCCCTAGTAATCGGTTTTATACGAAGCTCTCTGTACATGCCTTGCACCGCATCTTCCAAACGCGGATCGTTATACTGAACCATCGTTTCAATCGCTCTAAAACGTGAAAGCAAAACGCCGTAAGGCAAATTGTTCTTTTTCATCGACTTTAACTTATCGGCAAAAAGTACTCGATCCGGATAAGCTGGCCCGTATTCAGGATAGAATTCGCCATAAACCCGGCGAATATCAGCTACCGAGGCTAAAGCGGTTTCTTCGTCCCGACTTCTCACTCCAGGCACAGTAGTTGTTGCGATCGCTTGAGCTTGCCGGCCGCTTGCCACTATTGCTTGCGGCTTACCAACTTGCGCCCTTTTATAATTGTCTTCCAGGTCTTTGACTGCTCGCTGAAGCCGAGCAAACATCATATCGATTTGCGCCGGGCTTTTACTGCCGATCGCCGCGTCCATTTCAGCAAATAAAGTACGTACCAAACTGGCTTTTACACCCTTCTGTTCCAGAAGCTGCATCCGCCGAAATAATCTGCCTCTATCTTCGTAACGATAACCGGGACTGGTGGCAGCCATTCTCTCCGCATAAGCAGCAGGCTGGGCGTCTTGCGACTCAGTATCTTTGCGTAAAGCAATCATCGGTAAAGTGGCCAATAAATCTTTTTCGGTCATGATCCCGGAAGCAAAGGCTTTCACCACTCCAGGCACTACAGTAATTTCATAATAACGACGGGGCATTTGTCTGTCGAAATAATGTAATTTAACAGTGGGATTATGCCCTGGAAAAGCATCTAAGAGTTGCTTGGCGATTAATACTGCGTCAATCTTCGAATCGTGTTCGATATCTTTCGATTTAGGATTGAGCCAGGATTGAACGATTATCGTATCTTTTTGCACAAGAGAGTTAACGCGAAATTGCTCTCCATAGATATCACTGCTTTCAATAATTTTATTTATGTTCGCCGGAGTCATTTCAAGCTTGCCCGGTTTGGTTTTATCGGACTCCGGCGCTGATTTTTCAGGCTTAGATTCGTCCGGCTCAGCATTTAATGCTAAGGCAGGATTCAACAGTGACGCCAGCACAGCACAGACAATGGCAAATTTAAAGCACATGCATCTACCTATCGGGCGGCCACTACCAACAAATTACCCACTTCCACCCTGAGTTAATTGCCGATGTTCCGGGAATCTAGATTTTTAAGGAGATCTTTCTTTGGTTAGAATTTCACTGAATGAATATCAAAAACATTTGGTCGGCTTTATTCGACGCCGAGAAGCCGAGCTGTCTCGTGGCGACATCAGCAAGCTGGAAAGCTTGGACAGAACCAGCGATGACATGCTTCTACGTAAATGGAGCTGGTTGAGCACCATTGTTTGTGCCGCTTTTAGTTTTTTACTGATGCCTTTCATTATCAGCTTAATCCAACGATTGATTCCGAATATTCTTTACCAGATGCTCTGGTTAATTACTAAAACATCAATGGCCGTTAGCCTCGTTGTTTTTGCAGCCGCTGTCTATTTTACGGTACTGCGCACGCCTGACTAGGAGAAACGAGTTGCAACTCCCTGAAGGAATAAAATTTGTTCGTTTTTTGTTTTGCGATACCGGCAATATTATTCGCGGAAAAGCAAGCGGGATGGCATCTTTGTCCGAACGCCTTCAATCAGGGATCGGCATTGTCAAAGGAGCCCTTTCCACAAACATGCTCGATCAGATGCAAACAAGCACCGGTTATGGTGCCAATGGTGAAGTTCGTCTAGTTCCGGATCTTGCCACACTAAAAACACTACCCTATTGCCAAGGAAGCGCTGCCGTACTTTGCGATCTAGTCCAGCTAGATCATGAACCATGGTCTCATTGTCCACGTAGCATACTGAAGCGCCAAATTCAAAAATATGAGCAGGACGGCATCCGCTTTGAAGCAGCTTTTGAACCAGAATTTTATTTGGGACATTTTGAAAATGAGATTTTCATACCGATCGATCGAGGCAATTGTTTTAGCAGCGAAAGCATGAATCAAGCCTTCAATTTCATAAATCAACTGTCTTCATCTTTGGAAGCCCAAGGAATGATCGTCGAGCAGTATTATCCCGAACTGGGGCACGGGCAACACGAACTGAGCATTAGGCATGCACCGGCTCTTCAAGCAGCCGACAATCATATTTATTTTCGTGAAACATTACGCGGAGTTGCCGCAGAACAAAATTTGATCGCCAGCCTTGCCGCCAAACCGATTCTCAAAAGTGCAGGCAGTGGCTGCCATTTACATGTATCCGCTTGGAATATAAACACAAACGAGAATTTATTTTTTCAAAGTAGCGGCTTAAGCTCTTTTGGCCGTTCTTTTGTCGCCGGAATATTCAATCACTTGCCGTCCTTATTAGCGATCACCTGTCCTTCGGTTAATTCATATAGACGTTTAAAACCAAAAGCTTGGAGTTCGGCTTATACATCCTGGGGTTATGAAAATCGGGAAGCCGCGATCCGCGTGCCCTCCACTTATTGGCAGCGCGAAATGGAAACGACCAACCTGGAGATCAAATGCGTGGACGGCAGCGCCAATCCTTATCTGGCTTTAGCGGCAGTAATCGGCGCCGGGATGAGCGGCGTCCAGGCACAGCTAGAACCGCCGGAACCGCTGCAAGGAGACCCGGAAGAGCTCGATGCGGAACAGGCGGCACTTTGTCAAATCAAACGTTTGCCCGAATCTTTGTCCGAAGCTTTGGAACATTTACGCAAAGACCATGTCCTTACTGAAATATTGGGGTTGGAGTACAGCAATACTTTTATAGCAGTGCGCGAATCCGAAAGTAATTATTTTGCCGAACATTCGGCAGAAGAAGAGATCAAGCTTCATTTAGGCAAGTATTAGCGATGAGCTTCGACATCAGTAAATTAATCATTATCGACAATCACGCTCATTCAATTCGACGTAACTATCTCGAATTCAACGAGCTTGACTTTAGACGCTGCTTTAGCGAAAGCCGCTCTTTAGCCATGATGGAAAAACATGTAAGCAAAAGTGCGCACTACATGGATTTACTCGACAATCTAGAACGAACTTTCGGCATCAAAAGTGAACAGGAATTTCTCAACTTTCGCGCCAAACAATCAGCCGCCGAGTATATTCGTTTGCTCTGGCATGAAGTTTCTCTTGCCGGATTGATCGTTGATGACGGCTACGACAGACAAAACAACATCTCATTGGCTGAGCTCGCCAGCGCTAGTCAAGGCAATATATTTCACTGTCGTCGCATTGAGAATGTCATTGAAAAGAGTTTCGTCAATGCCGGTTCTTACGCTGAATTGGAGAACGAGCTGGCGTTACAGTTACTGAAACAAGAAAGTCAAAAATTAGTAGCGTTAAAAACCATTTGCGGCTATCGTGGCGGCCTCAATTTATTATCACCAAGCAAGGCGGAAGCCATCGCCGAATTCAAGAGTCTGAAACGAAACAACAACGAAGCCGGAACATTTCGCATCCAGAGAGGCAACTTGTATCACTATTTGCTTCGTTTGTCTTTTGAAATTGCCGGAGAGAATGGGCTACCAGTGCAAATCCACACCGGAATCGGGGATGATGACGCGGATCTTTATCAATGCAATCCGGCACTTATGCAAAACTTATTCCGTTCTCAATCCCTGGCTAAAACTAATTTTGTTCTTTTGCATTGTTTTCCATACGTAAAAGAAGCAGCTTTTATGACCGCTCTTTATCCTAACGTTTTCATGGATCTCTCCTTATCCATATCTTTAGCCTCGCCTTTATCGGCACAAATGATCACCGATGCTTTATCAGTGGCACCGTCAACCAAAATATTGGCCGGCACAGATGGACATACCTGCCCGGAAACTCACTGGTTCGGGGCTGTTTGCTGGAAAAGAGGACTCGGTCAAGCACTGCTCAATATGGTTCGCGGCTCAGCCTTGACTTATCGCGAAGCCGAAGAGATCGCCGGCTTAATCTTGCACGGCAACGCTTCTGATCTTTATCGCTTGGAGCGGTTTACATCAAAGACTTCATAATCTCTTGAAGCACTTCTTTGCCCGGACGTGTTTGTTCGGCAGGAAGCGTTGCCAGAGGATGATCCTCAAGGTGCATTACATCGGTAAAGCTATTTTTGCTTTCATCGATATAAAGCAAACCGGTCAAGAACTGCTTGTTTTGATTGGCTTCAACTATGGTAGCAGCCGCTTTTTCACGATTAGTCGGATCATAGTTGCGCTCTGTCTTTTTCAAAGTCAACTTCGATCCGTCGTGCATCGCCACTTCTTGAACGGAACCTGGCTCATAATCAACCGTGATCTGCTCGAAGAATGGCACATAACCAAGTTCATGCAAAGGAATTTCATGCTCTTTGGCATATTTATAACTCTTGGTCGAACCTTCATGGTTGTTGAAAGTAACACAAGGGCTGATCACATCCAACACAGCTGTTCCCTTATGCGACATTGCCGCTTTAAGCAAAGCAACCAACTGCTTCGGATCGCCGGCAAAAGATCGACCGACAAATCCGCAACCAAGCTCAATTGCCAAGCCGCAAAGATCGATCGATTGCAATTCGTTCTGCACTCCCGATTTCAGCTTAGCGCCTTTTTCAGCCGTGGCGGAGAATTGTCCTTTGGTCAAACCGTAAACGCCGTTATTTTCCACCAAATAAACCATCGGCACATTGCGGCGAACAATATGGCAGAACTGGCCTAAGCCGATACTGGCAGTATCACCATCACCGCTTACGGCAAGAATTTGCAAATTCTTGTTTGCCATGGCAACGCCGGTAGCAACGGAAGGCATGCGTCCGTGTACCGAGTTGAAGCCATGTGCCTGGCTAAGAAAATAAGCCGGAGTTTTACTTGAGCAACCAATGCCGCTCATCTTCGCCACCATATGCGGGCTGACACCCAAGTCATAGCAAGCTTTGATGATTTGAGACGTAATCGCATCATGTCCGCAGCCATCACAGAGAGTTGAAGGCGCACCTTTATAGTCTGCAAGAGTCAAGCCGATCCGGTTTGTTTTCGGTGCCGGCGTTCCTTGAGGTTTTACAACTGCATCAACCATTTTCAATTACCTCTCCTGTTCAAGAATGGCATCGGTAACCGACCGGGCATCAACGGGCAAACCGTTGTAATGACGAATCGATTTCAACTTAGTAGCCAAATCAGGCATTTCCAATGTAATCAAATCACGCATTTGTCTGTCGCGATTTTGTTCAACCACATACACTCGATCGTGTTGCTCAACAAATTTACGCAGCTCTTCCGTGAAGGGCAGAGCTTTAACGCGTAAATAACTTACAGGCATTGAAGCCGACTTTAATTGATCGACCGATTCCAAAATAGCTGGATCCGACGAACCGAAAGCGACAATGCCGACCTTAGCGTCTTTGCTTAAGTGCAAAACCGGTTTCGGTACATATTTACGGGCTGTTTGATATTTCTTGTCCAGACGTTCCATCAAGTTGATGTAATCTTCCGACTTCTCGGTATATGCAGCCTTTTCGTTATGACCGCTACCTCTGGTGAAATAAGCAGCTAGCGGATGATCGGTGCCTGGCAACGTACGATAAGGAATACCGTCACCGTCAACATCTCTGTAGCGCTCAAATTTACCCAGTTTTTCCAACTGGTCTTTATCTAACACTTTGCCTCTATCCATCGGCTTCTCAGGATATTTGAAAGGATCGGACATCCAGTTGTTCATACCTAAGTCCAGATCGCTCAGTACAAATACCGGTGTTTGGAAACGCTCAGCCAAATCAAAAGCTTCAAGAGCTAAACTGTAACATTCTTCAACCGAACCGGGGAGCAAGACGATATGTTTTGTGTCACCGTGAGAGAGCTGATAAGCGCTAATCAAATCAGCTTGAGCCGTTCTGGTTGGCATACCGGTCGAAGGACCAACCCTTTGAACGTCAAAAATCACTGTTGGAATTTCAGCGAAATAACCTAAGCCGGTAAATTCACCCATAAGCGATATGCCCGGGCCGGAGGTAGACGTCATCGAACGGGCACCAGCCCAACCGGCACCCAGTGCCATCCCTAAAGCAGCAATCTCGTCTTCAGCCTGAATGATTGCGTAGCTGGCTTTGCCGGTTTTTTTGTCTACACGGTACTCTTCCATGTAGTCCGAAAGCGTTTCGCAAAGGCTGGAGGACGGTGTAATCGGATACCAGGTTACAACCGTGGCACCGGCAAACAAACAACCTAGAGCAGCGGCGGCATTACCATCAATAATGATTTTGCCGGCGGTTTTATTCATCCGTTCTACATAATAAGCATCCTCTTTTTTGAGGTTTGCTTTAGTCCATTCACGACCTTTAGCAGCAGCGGCTAAGTTCAAATCAATCGCTTTACCTTTGCCTTCAAATTGACGGCCGATGGCAACATCGATTTCGGCTTGATCTATATCGAGAAGCTCAGCAACCACACCGACATAAATCATGTTGGTCAGAAGCTTGCGCAACTTGATATTGTCGCTAGCTTGAGCCGCCAATTCGGTAAAAGGCACTAAATAATGTTGAACGTCGTCACGTATTTTATTCAAGTTGAGCTCTACCGGACTGACGCAGATCGCACCGGGACGCAGCGCCTTGACATCATCGATGGCTGTTTGCGGATTCATCGCCACAAGAATATCGATCTCTTTCTTGCGCGCCACCCATCCGTCTTTGTTTACGCGGATGGTAAACCAGGTAGGCAAACCGGCAATGTTGGAAGGGAAGAGATTCTTGCCGCTTACCGGTATACCCATTTGAAATATTGAACGCATGAGGACTGTATTGGAAGATTGGCTTCCTGAACCGTTTACAGTCGCAACTTGAATAGAAAAATCGTTGATTATTTTGCCCTGATTGGTTTTCTGGGCGCTGTCGGCGGCTAATGTCTTCACGGCACACTACCTTAAAATAGAGCGATGACTGCTCACAGTTTATCAAGTAGAGCGAGAAAGGCTGCCCATCTACAGCATCTACTAATGATTTCGTAGCCAAGTGAAACACTGGCTGTCAAAGTAAGGCATTAGAAGGCTCTCACGCGTCACGAATGTGCCCTTACTTCGCTAGAATACTGCTTTTCACCATGTGGCAGGCAGATGTCAGTTAAAGACTCCAAAAGCTGTACCGCTTATCGCGGGCATATAATCAGCCCTCTTGACTATGAGACGTACATCGAATACGTCGATGGCGTAATTCTTGTCGGCAATGATGGCAAGATTGAAGCAGTCGGTCCCTGGCAGGAATTTCAAAGTCAGTCAGCCTCGTTTCAGCGAGTTTTGGATTATGGCAAACGTCTCATTTTGCCTGGGTTTATCGATTTACACGTACATCTTGTTCAAATCGCTCAAACCGGACGCTCCGGCGATACCCTTCTTGGCTGGTTAAACAAATATATTTTTCCGGCTGAAGCAAAATTCGCCTCGGCCGACCATGCTGTCAAGCTTGCTGACTGGTTCTTTCGCGAACTTTCTAAAAACGGCACTACCCTTGCCTCTGTATTTACAAGCATTCATCACGAAGCCACTGATATTGCTTTCCAATCAGCGGCACAAAGCGGCTGCCGAGTAATCATGGGCAAAGTGCTCATGGATCGCAACGCCCCGCCGGAGCTTACCGAAGATACAGCAAGGTCTCTTGAACTGAGCGAAGAGCTGTGCCGCAAGTGGCACGGTTACGACAACGGGCGCTTGTCTTACGCCTTCACACCACGTTTTGCCCCGACTTCAACCTCGGCGCAAATGCAACAGTTGTCAGCATTATGGCAAAAATATCCCGGCTCTTTCATGCAAACCCATTTATCAGAAAATACCGACGAGATTAGTTGGGTACATGAACTTTTCCCCGATTGTAAGAGCTATTTAGATGTTTATGACCGTCACGGTTTGGTCGGACCAAACAGCTTATTTGCTCACTCCATTCATCTTTCCGACCAAGATTTAAGAAGATTAGGCGAAGCCGGGGCCGCAACAATTCATTGTCCGAGCTCAAACTTCTTTTTAAAAAGCGGTGCCTTCCCTTATAAGCGCGCTCGCGAAGCCGGTGTTCATATCGGACTCGGTTCGGATATTGCCGCCGGCCCGGAAATATCTCTTTTCAAAGTAATGAAGGACGCCTCTTACATCCAATCAGACTTGTGGTTAAATCCGCGCGAACTTCTTTATTTATCCACCTTGGGCGGCGCCAAAGCCGTCAACATGGACAAACAAATCGGCAGTCTTGAGGTCGGTAAAGAAGCTGACTTTATCGTTATCGATCCAACCTTGAAATCAGCCGTTCCTTTCGACATTCTCGACCAACCGGTTGACGACATCCTATCCGGACTGATTTATGTCGGCGATGATCGGATGATTGTCGCCACTTATGTTCGCGGGCAGCCGATTTATCAAGTTGAAGAAGTACACGAAAGACAGAGAATCAAACTTTAGACGCTTCCAGTACCGGCGAATCTGAGTTACCATATTCAACTTCTGCGCCAAGAGGGGTACAAATGGCTGTCGATCTTTCCAAGAGAGTCTACAAAGATGCCGGCGGTAAAGCCGGAACAGCTCATATCAAAGAGCTATTCTCCGGCGAGAAGGTGCGTGCCCGCATTGCCGAAATGGGCAAAGAGATAAGCGCCGATTTTCAAGATCTTGAACGTCCGGTTGTAATCGGCGTTATGAAAGGAGCGATCTTTTTCCTTTCCGATCTAATGCGCAATATCGATACAAAAGATCCCTTGCAGCTCGAATTTGTACGTCTGGCCAGCTACGGAAGCGCAACCGAAAGTTCCGGTGTCATTCAAACACCCTATCTTGATTTGCCAAATATTGCCCATCGCAACATCATTGTCGTAGAAGACATTGTCGACTCCGGGCGCACAGCCAAATTCTTTTTAGAATATTTGCGCGGACAGTTCGATCCAAAAACACTCAAGTTAGCTGCTTTACTCGATAAACCATCAAGAAGAGCCGTTGAATGCAAAGCCGATTATGTCGGCTTTACCATCGATGATCTTTTTGTCGTCGGCTACGGCTTGGATTATGCCGAACAGTTTCGCGAACTGCCTTTCTTGGGCGAGCTAGTCAATTTCAGCTGATTCCAATTGAGGTTAGCCTGATGATCAATCCGAATGCCGGCAAACCGGCCACGGCCGATATGCTTGTTAATGTTGCGAAGCTGGTTGCTGCTTATTACAGCGATCAACCCGATTATGCCATTGTCGAACAGCGAGTTGCTTTCGGGACTTCCGGTCATCGTGGCTCATCTTTCAAGCATTCTTTCAACGAGAATCATATATTGGCCACCAGCCAAGCTATTTGTGACTATCGGCAAACACAAGGGATCAACGGACCGCTTTATCTCGGCATTGATACACACGCACTTTCGGAACCGGCGGCAATAAGCGCCTTGGAAGTGCTAGCTGCCAACGGCGTCGAAGTAATGCTCGACAGCAGCGATGGTTATACACCAACACCGGCAGTGTCGTTGGCCATAATTGAATATAACAAAGGGAAGAAGAAGGGTTTAGCGGACGGTATTGTCATTACACCTTCTCACAATCCGCCGGCGGACGGTGGCTTTAAATACAATCCGCCCAACGGCGGGCCAGCAGACACCGATGTCACAGGCTGGATTGAGAACAAAGCCAATGAATATTTGAAAAACAACTTGAACGGCGTTAAGCGCTTGCCTTACGCAAAAGCTCTTAAAGCAGAAACTACTCATCGTTTCGATTTCATCGATCTCTACGTTACAGAGTTGGCCAATATTATTGATTTCGATGTGATTAAAGCTTCAGGTATAACTATCGGCATCGATCCGCTCGGCGGAGCAGGAGTGGCTTATTATCCTCGGATTCAAGAACGCTACGGACTCGATCTGACCGTAATCAGTACTCGCGTAGATCAAACTTTTTCTTTTATGCATATCGATTGGGACGGAAAGATCCGTATGGATTGCTCGTCACCCTACGCTATGGCCGGATTGGTTGCTCTCAAAGATCGATTCACCATTGCCGGAGCCAATGACACGGATCATGACCGGCACGGTATCGTCACACCAACTTGCGGATTGATGAATCCCAATCATTATTTAGCTGTCGCAATTAACTATCTTTATCAAAATCGGCCGCAATGGCGTACGGATATGGCAGTCGGCAAAACTTTAGTCAGCAGCAGTATGATCGATCGTGTTACAGCGCAACTAGGTCGTAAATTAATCGAAGTTCCGGTTGGGTTTAAATGGTTTGTTGACGGACTGATTGGCGGCACACTCGGCTTCGGCGGCGAAGAAAGTGCTGGCGCATCATTTTTACGTAAAGACGGTAGCGTTTGGACTACGGATAAAGACGGAATTATTATGTGCCTGTTGGCTGCTGAAATCACAGCTCGAACCGGCAAGACACCTTCGCAACATTATGATGAGCTGACAAAGAAATTTGGCACTCCGATTTATGAACGCATAGATGCTCCGGCAAACCCAGAACAGAAAGCACGGTTGAAAAAGCTTTCTCCCGAAGCAGTCAAAACCACCGAACTTGCCGGAGAGAAGATCGTACAAAAACTAACCGAAGCTCCCGGTAACGGTGCTTCAATCGGCGGTTTAAAAGTTGTCACCGAGAATGGTTGGTTTGCCGCTCGGCCTTCCGGAACGGAAGATGTTTATAAAATATATGCGGAAAGCTTCCGCGGACCGGACCACTTACGCTCGGTTCAAGAAGAAGCGCAATCGATTGTCAGCAAAGCCTTGTCTCCGGCAGCAAATCCAGCATAAACCAGATCACTCAAAACTGAGTTTGAGCAAACGCTGATTGGCACTGTCGAATACGACGGCGCGGTTATGATAAACCGCTATGGTTTCAGGAAAGTTGAAACTGACCAGGTCGTTGCCTGCAGCATCAGTACGGCCGTAAACAGCTAAGCATTTTTGGCTGAGTGCGTCAAACACCAAAACACGCTGTCTTTCGCGATCCGAAACCCATAGCTTATCGCCGTCGCCAGCGATAAAGATTCGCGGTCCGAATCTCTCCTGCCCAGACGTTCCCCAAGCGGACCAACGGTTTAATTCTTTCCAGCCATCTTTAGTCGGAGAGAGAATTACAACTGAACCATCAACAGCGGCAAGAAGCAAACCGTCGCTACGCAGAGCTAAACTTGTCCAAACGCCACCTTTAGCATTCAACAAAAGCGGCATTTCATCCGGTTCGGCAAGCGATTTTCCCTCCTCGGACAACCTGACGGCTTGCCCTTGACCGTCAGTACTTACTAAAAGCAGCCGATACTTAGCACCAGTCTTTTGAACGACCGCCCCGCACATGGCCGTCTTTAATTTGCAGTTTGCTTGAAGCCTAAAGGGTTTTGTCGGATCTTGAGTGCCGCAAAACACTATGGCATTTCCTTTCAGCTCAATCGGACCAAGCATAATTTCATCATTTAAGTTTGCTACTTGCCCGGCCTGATCCAGTTTTGGCAGCTGACAATCAGTCATCGGCGACAAAGGATCAGCAGTCCAATCCCAGGCACCGCCATTGCAAAGGATCTTCCCTTTGCCGTCCAAAGCGAGCCCCATGGCATAGGGCAGCGCGCCAAGGCGATGCGTAATCTCAAACTGTTTTTTATCATCTTGCCAATGCAACAAATGAATTATCCCGCTACGCCCGCTCACGGCAAAACAATGATCGGTTATTTTGGCTATTCCTTGCCCTGAATCCAATTCATGATTATCGGCCAAATGACCCAAGAAGGCACCGGAAGATCCGCCTAAAACCACCCCCGGGTCATAAGCAAATACATAATTAGTGCGAAGAATCGAAGCGTGACTTGATTGAAGATACCAATATTGATCAATCAATTGCCAGCGATCACCTTTAGCTTTTTGCGGAAACCCAGGCAGCGCCGTTTGACCCCGGAACGCATAAATTTGTCTTTTATTGTCACAATAAAAAGCTGTCGAATCGGGAGCGATTTCCAGATCGACTATACCTTGTTGCGGCTTGGCACCGTTGAACGGTTTCTTTTTGACGGTCAATGCATCAAATAAAAAAGGCGTTTGTTCCGGAGAGAGACAAAGTAACTGGGCGTTGTACCGACCAAAAGACATAGCCCGCGCCGATATCGCCGTATTTTTTGGAGCAGTACCCGCCTTTTCGCCAACATCCATAAAAAATAATTTGTGATCGAGAAGCAAAACTAAACGATCGCCGACGATTGATAATTTATCATCGCGTGTCGGCTGTCCGCTTAAAGGATATTGTCCGAGCAATCGTCCATCCAAGGCATAATGATTGAGAATTCCTTGTCCCCCGCGATCCCAAACAGTGCCAAAACGATCGTAAACAACACCAAGACCGGAAGCTTTTTTTTGATCAAACTTAACCAGATAGCGACCTTGTTCACCGGAATTTCCCAAAACGCCGAAACAAGTGATTTGACTTGACCGCGCGGCGGCCGAAATCAAAAGGAGACAAGCACAGGTTAAAGCAAGGGAACGAATTATGATCATCATTTTGCTTCTTCCCTACAGTAGAGTCCGCCCCAATATTTCGGCTCAATCATAACTTCTCCCGGCACATCATTTACCAAGCCGGTGTTTTGGTTGGACCAATAAGATCTAAGGATGTCTACGTCACCTTGGCTGTCACCGAATATGACACCAAAATCCCCGCGATATTTTTTGCCGGCTGACGGAGCGAAATTCAAATCCGCCAAAGGAATGCGGGCATCTACCTCATAGCCGTTTTTTTGTAGTTTAGTGTTAACCGTTGCTTGATCAAGTAATTTCACTACATCAACATCAACCGATCGCCAGGGACTGCTGTATACACGAGGCGCCTTGGTGCCGGGAACTTTATACTTATATAAAACCACAGCATTCCCTTGATGATACGGCGCGATCAGCAAGCGAAGATCCCCCGGCAACGGCAGGGCTCTGTCAACAACCGAACTCGGTTCGATACCAAACTGAAAATCAACCGCATCTCCGCTTTTGAACAACAAGGACCAATCATCGCCTCGATTGATCCAAGGCGATGAATCTTCGACCTCATAGTTGAGATAAAGAAACTTGTCATCATATCCGGCACGTACCTTAGCAAGAAATTTTCCGGATTTGCTCCAGGCTGCCGATTGTCTGATTTGATCATTACGACCGGCAATGACCGGCCACAGTGCCGCCTCATGCTCAGGAGCAATTTCCGCCTCCGTCGGCATTGCTTCAGCCAAGCGGGCATTCTGATCTCTTACGATAATTTTTCCAGATTGTCTCGTCACTTTATCCAAACCGTTTATTTGATAAATGCGAAAACCGCCAGGACCGGCTTGCAAATAATATCGGCCCTGAGCTCCTTGCTCTTTGCCAAAAGTCCCGCCGAACGGTTCGCAGCCAAGCCCCGCCGGATCGGCATTGTTAAAGCCCAAACGCATATCGCGAAACATTTCATCGATATATAAACCATCGCTGGAAATAAGGAATACACGGCCGAAGTTGCCCATCAAGGCCAGCACATCCGAATGCTTGTCTAGTGGTGCAGTGCCAAAATAAAAAAGAGCGCCTTGCAAGACACCACTTTCGGGTAACGGCGCTTGATGAGAGTTTTGCACTCCCGCCCAACGATTGGGAAAAGTCCAAAGCAAAGTTCCTTGCGGCGAAAAAGCGCTCAAATTGGGTTCCGTAAGACAAAACAGGTTACCAAATCGATCGACAATAGAATCGATTGGCTTTTCCAAAAGTGTGCCATCGGGATATTGGATTGGCAGGCCACTGCGGCAGGCTTGTTCCAAGGCTGGATATCTCGGCGCACCGCCCGGATAAAAACCGCTCGCTTTCATGGTTACCATCAAAGAACGATTGTTGACAAAAGCTGGTACACGAATGGTCAGGTCGCTAATATCATTAGCCCACAGTCCTTCGGCAAACCTGATTGATGGACTGGTGAATTCAAATTCAGCCGGCTGCATAGCACCGTCGCCATTTTGATCCACCCATAATAATCCGGCACGACTTTTTCCAAGAATCTTTTTCCGGCTGTAAGCCGTATTGACAGCAGCCGGAAAGCGCTGGGAGAACGCCGTAAAAAAAGTTTCCGGGACTTGCCAGTTATAGATCTTACCCAAACCACGAACCGTACCGTAACAAACCGCGGGCTTTAGTGCACCATTGGCTTGGAGTTGATAAATGAAATTAGCTCGATTCGGAGCGACAACAAAATCCCGACCGTCTTGCCGGACAAAGTGTAAACGCAAGGGAAAAGGATAGGAGCCAAGCACGCTGCGACAATCAGCCGAATGATTTTGTAAATTTACGTTCCAGGAAGAGTTAAGTCCCAGCCAGCAAGCAGCATTACTTTCATCAAAACCACAGCCTCTTCCACCGTATGGCGGATTGCCGAATTTTTGCATTACTACTTTGCCGCTTCTCAGATCCCAAGCCGTTATGCGCTTAGGATTATCTCGCGCTTCAGCCAACCAAAGTTTATTCGCAAAAATAGCAATACCGGAGGGAGCAATCATTCGCTCAGGATCATAAGGGCCCGAATATGAACCGCCAGGAGTACCGAAGGACTTTAATAAAAGTCCTTTATTGTTAAACTGCTTAATAATGCTGCCATCGACAACATAAATATTACCGGCAAGATCAAGAGCCAAAGCTCCAGGAGTATTGACGCCCACAAGCGCTAGTTGGCGACATTTACCTTGCTCCGGATCGATATCATAAACTTGGTTTGCAGAAATACCAATCAAGCGGTTTCCGGCTGCCGCCAAGGCTGATGGTTTTTTAAACGGAATCTCTTTGATTGTTTTGCCCGTCTCGGGGTCAATCACTAAAATTGATTGAGTCAAGCCTGTACCGACATACAGCTTACCGTTGCAATACGCTACGCCAGTTAGACTGCTGCCATCCTGCAATTCGGGATTGCTACAGCCCGGTCCTGCTTCATAGTTGGCCAATGTTGCATATTTTTCGCTCCCACCATAGCCGACTGCTTTCGCGGAAGCAATGTCATAACGTGTAAGTGTTAGCTTTACAGCTGCTTTCCAATTCGGATTAGTCTTGTCGATCGATCCGCGGGCCGCCACACCGTCATTTAATACAAAAAAATAGCGCTCACTGGCAGCAGCAGCTCTTTTTGTCAAAGAGAAAGCGGCTGCCGGCTTATAGCCCTGAAGCCACTTACCATCAGGACCGACAGAGATCATCCCGTAGCCCCCTTCAGTTCCTGGAGCGATAAAAAAAACACGACTGCTATTGGCAGTCGCGCCAATGAAACAATCATGATTACTCGCGCGAGCACTCACTCCGCTATTGTCCCAATTGCAAAAAGTCATAACAAATTCCGGTTGAATCCCGGAATGATGAAGGCTCCGCCAATTATATGCGCCGGGCTTTACCGGATTGCCACTATCATCACACCCATCCCAGAGAATCGCTTGCAGCCCTTTATTCATGGTCTTCCCGGAAAGCAAATTGCGAATACGCTTACCGGAACTATCTTCAATAACCACTGTGGCTTTACCGTCTAACGGCTGCTGAAAAACAACATTCAACTTATTTTGTTTAAGCGCTATAGACTGCCGGTAAGAGCTTAAATCCACCAACTGCCAGTCGGCCGGACTGGCAGACATCGGCTGAAAAGCAGCCAGATGATCGTTATGGTTGAAACGCCAACGTAAACGGTCTTCGCCGTTGGCCCCACCCAACCAACGTACAGCAAAACCAAGACGAACTTGATTGAGCGCCGCCGGGGTATCTGTCAAATCCTTTTTGTTCACTGCAAAAGCAAAACGTGATTTTTCTCCGATACGTACTGCTTGAGAAGAATCAGCACTGAAATTAACTTTGCGCTTAGATGATAGCCCGGCAACCACAGCAACTTTACCGTCGCTAAAAGTGCCGATATCCAGGATAAGCCAAATTCTCTCACCGACAGTCTTTAAGGCATAAGCAACCTTAGGAGTAACCTCATCATTAAGTGAAATAAACTCGTCCTCTGACACCGACGGGGTTGGCTCAAAAGCAAAGCTGCTCCGGAAAGCAAAGAGCAAGCTCAAAGCCGTAAAAACGAGCACAGATAATAAGCGCGATTGAAACAGAGCCATTGACATTGCACCTACTCAAAATATCTGACAGGCATACTAAAATGCTCTAGACTACAATTCTCCCATTTTTATGAAGCTCCATGAAAAAAAGATACAAACAAGAACTCAAGAAGAATTTGTTGCAGACCCTTTTCTTGACCGCAAGCTTGCTATTAGCGAATAATCCTTTATTGGCAGCAGAAGGTGAAACAACAGAGCCTGATGCGCCAAGTTACATAAAAGGGGGCGTTAAAGCTACCGCCTTACATACCATGGACGGCTTAAACAGCATCAATGGCACGGCAAAAATTTTGCAAGAGTCCGCTTTGGCTTTAATGAAAGAAACAACCAGAAAAGAGACTGTTGTCGTTCGCGGACCGAATTATATAGGCAACGGGATTGTTATACCGGCGATTGGCGATCCGAGCGGCACTATGCAAATGGGTAATTTGCCCGCCCGCCGAAAAAAAGTCGATGCATTTCTTTCCGGATGCGAACAAGCTTACGCCGCCCTGGAAAGCCAGGTTAACGCTTTAATTGTTCCTGATGATGCTCCCGGAGACTTACATAATATGTGGCTCGGTATGCGCACAACTTTAAGCGCCGTCAAAGAGAATCTGGAAAAGCTTAAAGAGTTGTCCGGACAATCAAAGCTACAGAACAAGCCGATTGGTAGAGCTGCTCTAAAAGTATACGATTCGATGACAGCGTTGGATAAAGTCAGTGAACGCATGATCGATATTATCAAAACTAAAGAGTTGAATCAACAATAGATTAGCTCAACTCACGCAAAATACGTAATCGCGGCCGTTTAGAAACTTTAGTCATAGCCCGCCATCCACAACGCCGGCAAACTATAGCATCGTCCTCATTTTGTTCACAAAGAGTGGATTCTTCGCTTTTGCTTAAAGCTCTCCAAAGAGAAATCCTGCTCTTTTTCAAAGTTCTTGTTTCTTTTTGCCAGCTGCTTTTTCTGCGCAACACAAGTCGAAATTCTTTTGGCATAAGTTGTTTTTTTTGCGACCTGTTCAAGAAACGTAGCACCGTATGCGGTGCAAATGAAACGCGCAAGTTATTCCATAATCCGCAACGGAATAAAGCAGCAGAAGACCACGAGGAGTACTTCAACATACGAACCTCCTGCCAAACGGCTAATCAATATCTATTTATATCTACGAGCAAATAGACAAATTAGTTCACCTTACTTGACAAGCTCGTCGCCCTTGTTTTTAGCGACAAACAGAGACTGTCCAATAAAGCACAGGGCCGCCGGTATACAGGTAGCAAGAATAAAGCAAAAGATATGCAAGACAGTGGCGAAGGCCAAAGATTGGTCCCCATTGATTCCAGCTAGCTTTTGCAAGCCCTGACTAACCAGAAAATGGTAACTGCCCACACTGCCAGGAGTCGGCACTAAAACGCCGACAGAACCGATAGTAAAAATAACAAGTGATTTGTCCATGCCGACTTGCCCAGTCAAATGAAAAGCTCTGAGCATAAAATAAAAGTTTGCCCAGTAAAGTCCCCAAATTGCAAAACTGAGAAAAGCAATTTTCGGTAAGTTCAAAACATCGACCAGACATTTCGTCCCTTGATCAAACTGCAGAGAAAGCTCGTTTATTTTTGCCGCAATTGCAACCGGAACTGTCTTTAACATAAGCGAGCGCGACAAGACAAAACGCATAATCCTTCCGCCAAAAGGCAAAAGAATCAGACCGGCGATGGTAGATAAGCACATGCCAACTCCAGCTGGTATTAACCAAGGCGCATTCATCTCGCCTAAAGGTAGAAGCAAGATACTTGTCCCTAACAGAAGAACCAGCATAGCCACATCAAGCAAACGATCTATAAACATGGTCGGCAAAACACCGACCCAAGGAATATTTTCTGTTTTACTAATCGAGACTAAGCGAGCGATTTCGCCTCCACGAGGCAATACTATATTTACAGCGTAACCGTAGATTACAGCGCAAAAAGAGTTCCAGAGACTAATTTTTCGCTCGGACAAAGGCGCCAAAAGAATGGTCCAACGGTAAGCACGCAAAAGATGACTTAATACCGAAGTGGAAAATACTACTACCAGATCAAATAAATTGAGATTATGTGTGTATGACAAAAGTTGCTCGAAGTTAGTGCCGCGAAAAGCAAAATAAAGAAAAATTCCGGCAATACCGATGCCGATTATTTGTTTCAGAACTTGCTTATGCCACGGTTGCTTATTTAAGCCTGTAGATTCCATTTTTATCCCAAGTTGCTACTGAATATCCGACGGCGACCGGCATGTTTAGCTTCATAAAGACGCTTATCGGCAATAGCTAAAAGCTCGTGCAAAGAAGCACCGTCTTCCGGAAAACTAGCGATCCCGCCGCTGAAGCTAACATTGAATTTTTGTCCGTCATCACTTTCAAAAGCGATAGAACCCAGCTCTTCTTGAACCCGCTCAAGAGCCGCTCGCATCGTTTCCTTTGTTTCACGGCGGAAAGCCAGGATGAACTCCTCACCACCCCAGCGTCCGCGCAAATCATCAACGCGAAAGCGGCGCAGCATCAGCTGACCGAATCGAGCTAAAACACGATCACCGGCCATATGCCCGTAAGTATCGTTCACTTTTTTGAAAAAATCGATATCAATGATGCAAATAGATAGTATGAAATTGTTACGCTCAGCATCAAAAAGCATTGAATTAAATTGCTCAACAAAAGCCCGGCGCAAAAGAAGTCCGGTGATTCCGTCTTTGTCCGAACGCTCCTTAAGTAAACGAGACTTTTCCAGACGTACCCGCACTCTGGCTAAAAGCTCTTCTCGAACAATCGGCTTGGGCAAGTAATCATCACCGCCGGAGACAAAAGCTTTTACGCGAGCATCGATATGCATTTCAGCAGTAATAAAAATAATCGGCAAGTCGCGCCAGCGCGGCAACTCTCTGAGCATTTTACAAACTTCAAAACCGTTCATTCCAGGCATCATCACATCAAGCAACAAAACGTCCGGAGGGAATTCCTGCAGCGCATCCAAAACTTTAGTCGAATCGTTAACAGCGCGCACCAACAAATTATCGTTGTGCAAATCAAAAGCAACTTTCGCCGTAAAATCAGGATCGTCATCGACAATCATTACTTTGGGGCGTCCGCCTTGACGAATCGCCACCAAATGCCTAACAGCGGCTTCCAACGAATTCATATCCAGCGGTTTATCCAAATGCAAGGAGGCGCCGACGTGAGCGGCCTCTACTACCGGTCGCATTTTTGCATCAGCGGAGATAAAGGCTAAAGGCACCGTATCGTAATCAGGTAAATTACGCAGATCCATCGCTAAGTTGAACGAGCTGTCTTGTGATTCTGTGCGTACATCGATAATGGCAGCATCCAATTGGTGCATCAGGGCCAGATTCATCGCTTCTGCCGAATTTTTTGCTTTAAGCACGCTGACATTACACTGCCGTCCAAGATTCTCGGCCGCATCTAAAAAAGTCGTATCTTCATCAACAAGCAAAATGCGCGCAAAAACCGGACCTAGAGGCGGCAAATCCGCTTCCGGCGTAGTTTCAATTGCCTCCTCGGCAATGGTTTGGGCCGATTGAAAAGCCAGTTCAAATTCAATTTTAAGTTCATTCCATAGCTTTGCTGAATCGTTCCCGTCCGGACTCTTTTTTATTTCAACCGATAACTGTTCCACTTTACGCATGCAAGTAGAAAATTTTTCGTAGCCATAAGATCCGGCTGTACCGACCAACTTATGAGCCAATTGGCGAACTGCTTCTATTGATTGTTCGCTATGGTCAGCTTTAGCAGCATCAATCAAGCGCCTCAGTTCATCGGTCTTTTCCGGAAGCGCTCGAGCATATTTTATTTTGACGGCTTGAAAAGCATTCTGGAAGGCTTTCAGTTTTTCCGCGGCCTGTAAATTCCCCGCTGTCGCAGCCGATGTTTCAATAATTGATGCGACCGGTGATTCCAAATCTTTAACCAGCGCCTCGATATCATCGCCTTTTTTGAAGGCTAAAATTTGATAACCATAATTACCGAAGGCTTGCTTCATTTCTTCAAAGATCCCGGGATCTTCATGAATAAGAACGACTTTCTTTTGATTTTCAGTCACAATGCCACCTTGGGAGCTGTCTTAAAAAACGCCAGTACTTTCCGGAGGCACAGTCGGTCCGGGAATTTGAATTGGTTCATCCAACTGCAACTGCATCGGTGTTCCACCGTGAATGACAACGTCTCTTCCTTTTCTCAAAACCAAACTATCCAGAGCACCGATACCACCACCAATGGCCGCACCGGACCAAGCGCCCATACCAGCTCCGTAACCACCGCCGCCAATAGCACCAACTGCGGTGCCCAAAGCAGCTCCGAGTCCGGCACCAAGCCCACCGCGCACACCGAGGTTAAAGAGCTTGGTTCCCATGCCCTCTCCTCGCACAGTATTATCTTTACTTTTGTATTTGCCGATATCACCGACAAGATGAGCCGAGATTGGAAAAGTAGTCCCGTTCGGCAAGCGCATTTGATTAAAGGAGATGGTTAAAAGCCCGGAACGTTCAGCCCAACGCCCGGCTTTTGCCGCAGTAACAACGCCAGTAACAACAGTTCCAGCAGGAATATAGCCGGCACCACTCAAGCTGACATTTTGAGCGATATGAGCCTGTATGTAATCACCTTCTCTTGCGGCTTGAGTAGAAATAGAAGTATCGAGAACAATTGACAGATTCAATCCGGCCGGCGCGGTGCTATTTTCATAGTGGGGCAACATCGACTGTTGCTGCCCCATCGGTTGATAGGACCAGCCTTGAGGCGGACCTTGTGGTATGT
Organism: Candidatus Obscuribacterales bacterium; assembly: GCA_019750335.1. Lineage (GTDB taxonomy): Bacteria > Cyanobacteriota > Vampirovibrionia > Obscuribacterales > Obscuribacteraceae > JAIEPM01. The sequence continues at coordinate 22,195 of JAIEOQ010000001.1, read as the reverse complement.
AATTCCCACTAGGCCCAACCGGTGCATAAACACTCTCCAGCGCCTGTACGTTAGCAGGAACTCCCTGGGCAGCCGCATTATCCGGATTTTGAATATTGGGACCGACGTTCGGAACTAACGGAGTGTCATCTTGAGCACTAACAGTTTGGCTCAGGAGCAAAAAAGCGACAAGCATAAATGCACAAATAGATCGAATGAAAAACACGTTCTACCCTGCCACAGCAACGCCAAGTGCTAAGTTTAGCAAGTTTAGCCTGATTATTCGTTAGTCCGGCGGTCGCTTGTCAACGCCCTCTCGGTGTTGCAGCCCGCAAATACTCAACAAACAGTTGATATTGTGCCTTAAGCACAGGCAGTAATTTCTCGATTGTCGACCAATCCGCAGATTTGGCAGCGAGCTCCATGGATTTACTTGCATCTGACATCTCATTAAGAGTCATGGTCAAGCACATTCCTTTAAGTTGATGAGCATCTTGAGCCACAACAGTAGCATCTTTACGCGAGACGCCAGCAGCAATTCGCTCTACCAAATCACCAGCTTCTTTTAATGACATTTCCAACAGTTCTTCGACCGTTTCCGAGCCGTAAATATCCTCCAGGGCTTTAATATCCAAGGGTGCGTCAGCCATGTCCTTAATGCCTCCAGCTTGCCGTAGCAAACACTTTGTAAACCTAAAGCCGTATTTGTGGATACCAGATTAGACTTGCCAAAATAACATATATAAATCATATTGCCAAAATCTCGGAATTCAGGAAAATAGCTTTTCGACAAGATAAGCTATTTTGAGTTGCCCCTTCAACCAGGAACAAGATCAATGACAGAAGCAAGTTCAACAAGTTTAGTCTTCGAAAACTTTCTTGACTTTCTCAAAACATTGCCCTGGTGCAAACAAGATAGCGGAGCACTGATCGCCGTTCACAAGTGTACGCCGGAACTAATTGTTACCATGTCTGACCGCGAAGCTAAGGTTTTTCCTGGTGGAGCACCAATTAAAGTTAACAAGTCCTGGCTCAGCACCCTACAAGAGAAAAATGCTAACGGCAATCCAATCCCTTTGCTTTTAGTTTGGCGCAAAGATTCTCTGGAGCTTTGGTATCGCCGGCACAAAAGTCATGATTTCCCTTATGATGCCTGGCAAAATCCGGTAGCTGAAGCTTATGAACGCGAATGCATAAAAATTCCAGCCGCAGCCGGTGGTACTAAATTTACAGAGTACCATCAAGAACTTTTGAACAATGCGAAGCAGTGTCCTACGTCTATACCTAATTTATAATTGTATGCCTAAGCTGCCTTTTTAGGCATCATTTGCAGAGCTTTATAAACAGCACCCAAGCCAACCAAGCCGTAAATTACTCGGGTGGTTAGGCTGGTATCGCCCAACAAATTGGATACAAGATTGTAGTTAAACGCTCCAATCAAGCCCCAATTGATGCCGCCAATCAAAAGCAGAATAAAGGCAAGCAAATCCAAATTTTTCATAGTTGTGTACCTGTTGTTCGCAATCAGCCTTGCGACGGGAAGCCCCATCGACATTTCAGGCATGATTAACTTTAGTTTAATACCAATAGCAGTATCATGTCAAGCGCCGCGGGCTCTTGAAACCGCACAGGGCGAATTGATCCGAGCTCTAGCGTCCCTGCAAATACGTTTTGAGAAACTCGAGAGTCTTGCTAAAAGCGGCTTTCTGCCCAAGAGAATGCCCGCCACCGGATATGACACAGCTGGCAAAGGTTGCTCCTTTAACCTTTAGAATCCGGCAAAACTCCTCGCTTTGAGCCGGCGGAACAACATCGTCTTTATCTCCATAGACCACTAAAATCGGCGGATCATCCTTGGAGATATAAGTCACAGGACTGGCTTTCAAATAAGCCTCCTTGTTTTTTCCCGGACCAAGCAAAGCTAATACCGGACTCGAAGAAGATTTAAAATCGATTTGGCAGTTGGGCGGTGCCTGCTCGGCGACACTAACCAAATCAGACAATCCAGCCCAATTCACCGCTGCCTGTATGCGACTAGAAATGTTTGCATTGCCGCCATTACCTTCGAAAGATTTTTCGTCATTACTTACAGCAAGCAATGCGGCCAAGTGTCCGCCGGCTGAATGTCCCCAAACAGCGATGCGCCGAGGATCAAAGCCATACTCTTTAGCATGAGCGCGCAACCAGCGTACAGCGGCTTTGCAATCTTGGATTTGAGCCGGAAACACGGCTTGCTGCGCCAGACGATAATTGATGCTGGCTACAGCAAAGCCGTGTTTTAAAAGTAAATCGGCAGGCGGATGATTTTTGTCGCCCATTAGCCAAGCACCGCCATGAATCCAGATCACCAAGGGGGGAGGACTTGCGGCTTGAGCAGGAAGATATAAGTCCAAACATTGAAATGGATTCACCTCTCCGGCAGTATATTGGAGATCCCGATAGATTTTTACCGGTTCGGCATTTTTAGCCGAAAGCTTACCGGGAGCTAGAATTAAAAGACAAAGCAGGGAAAGAGCTAAATTTCTAATTTTCATACTTGCTAAGCTATCATAATTGTCGTGACTCAAATTATATTATTTCAGGAAGAAGGTTGGTATGTGGCTCAGGCAGTCAAATACGATGTTTGCAGCCAAGGTAATTCAGCAGAGGAAGCGAAACGCAATCTAACAGAAGCGTTGACTCTTGCTCAACAAGATCCGGCCTGCCGCCAATTTTTATCACCAACCGAAAAAAGCAAACAACAGTCCGGCAACAAAAGCACTTTTCGTCAAGTGCGCTTTCTCCTGGAAGAAGCCGGTTTCGACGAAGTGAAACAACTGGGAGATCACGCCAAATTCATCAAGCGCGAAAACAATGAAGTTCGTTGCGCAATACTACCTCATTATCGAGAATTGGCAGCCAGCACCGTTGCTTGCATATTGCGACAGGCAGGATTAAGCGAGAACTGAAACTGCAGCTCCAACCCGGAGAGTACCAGCCCCGGCATGAATTAAGTTTTGACCGAACATGATTTTTCCATCAAATTTTCGGTAAGCCGCCAGAGTTCTTAAAGGCTCTTTTCCTGCTTCACCGCACTCCTGGTCAACAGTAGTTATGACACAGCGAGCGCAAGGTTTTACTATCTCAAAATGCACTCCATTAATAGCAATGCGCTTCCAGGAATCTTCGGCAAAAGGTTCGGTACCGCTTACCACTAAGCTTGGACGAAACCGATTCATCAAAATGGGATATTCAAGCTTGGCATTTAAATCCGCAAGCGATGCTTCGGATATCAGTAAAAAAGGAAAGCCATCGGCAAAACCAACAGCACTGTTTCCGAAAGGATCTTTTTCCACCGGACGCAAAAATCCATCCTTCATTCTAACCAACCGACACTCACGCTTTAAATAATCGGATAGCCAGGCAGCAACTTCATCTCCTTGATCCAAGCCGCGACAAGTGTCATCCCAAACGACAACATCTGTTTCCAACTCTATTTTATCTTTAGGCACCAAAATGGACTGTTTTGCCGGAGCAGAAAGAAGCAAGGCACCATCACTTTTCACTTCTACTTTGACCAAGCAAAGAGAATGATTCTCTCGTTGCGAAATAAATCGTCCTTGAGCATCAACGATCATCCATTCACGATCGTGCTTGATTCCGCGCGGACCAACCTCCGCCAGATCAAGGGCGATACCGGCACAAGACTTAACCGGATAGTAATTCATAGCAGTGAGAGTGAATTTCATCAGCACTAAGTATACTTTGACGTAAGCTTAATCGGATTGTCAGGAGTGATAAACTTAGCGATCATGAACGCCAATCAAAAGCTTTTCAATGATCTGCTCTATGCCCTCAATTTGCCGCTTTTACCAGTCGGCAAAAGTACCGTCACAGCAGGCATGTTGCTTTATGTCGCCATATTGCTCTGGCTTTTAGTGCGGTTAACCGGGACCCTACAAAAGAAAGCAATCAAACCGCTTTTAGTTAAAAGTCGGCTGAATGCCGATGCACAAAATGTTGCCGGCATGATCGTGCGCTACACAACCGTAGCCGTAGGCGCCATCATCATTCTCAATACAGCCGGCGTAGATATGACTGTTGTCACTGTAATAGCGGGAACTCTAGGACTGGGATTAAGCTTAGGCTTGCAGGGAGTAGCAAAGAATTTCATCGGCGGATTGGTCATTCTTTGGGAACGCCCGATCCGACTAGGAGATCATATTCAAATTGCCGATGTCAAAGGAGTAGTAACGCGAATCGCTTTACGCGCAACTACAATCCACAACGAAGACGGAATTGATGTAATCGTACCCAACGCTGACTTTATGAGCAGTCGAGTAATAAACTGGGACTATAGCGGCGACGGCATAAAAATCAGCCTGCCGATCGCCACTTCAATAAAAAGCAATCCATTACAGGTACAAGCACTACTTTTGGAAATCATTAACGCCGAAGAAGGGATTCTAAAAGAACCGGCTCCGGAAGTTTTTCTTGAATCTTTTGGCGAAAACACTTTGAATTTCACAGTTCGGGCAGCGATCTCCGATCATACAGCTACTACAAATAAATTACGCAGCCATTTTAATCTTAATGTCTACAAACGTTTCCAGGAAGAGCATATTCAACTAAGCGGAGAATGCCAAAATGCTTAAAAAGCGTATCGTGTTTTTAGCAACCACAGCCATACTTTTGAATAATATCGCCAGCTCGACACTGGCTCAGGAACGAACTAAGCCAACACGCCCGGAGGCAAAAGCAGACTTTCCCGGTGTCGGCAGCTACGATAGTTGGCAAAGTTCCCAGCCGGAAAGAAAAGCCGGACAAGCTCTAATGAAAGAACACAAATGGGACGAAGCGATTGCCCATTTTCGCGCTTCTCTTGCTCTTTACGAATATCAACCTCATGTTTGGCTGGCAATCGGGCGAGCGATCGAAGCCAAAAGCGGACTGATTCAAGATGCGGAGAACGCCTACCGCCAGTCGTTGAAGTTGGATAGTCAAAGCTGGTCGGCCTGGAAACATTTAGCCAATGTTCTTTATATGCAAAAACGTTATGCCGAGGCTCGTGAAGCGATTAGCAACGCCCTCAATTTAAACCCACCACCGGAAGCGCGCAACGAAATGGACAAGATTGTAGTACGCATTGATTCAGCCTTGCACGATGCCAATACAACCGAACTAAACCAAAGTCAATAACCGGCTCTGAAGCAAAAAGGTGAAATTAAACCGGTCGATATTAACCAGCAGATAACCAGCATTTTGCAAATATTTGATTGCTTTAAATAAGCGCATTGGCGTTATCGGCTGATCGTACTCAATACAAAGAGTAGTCGGAAAAATTTGTGCTTGTCCCAGATTCTCCAATACAGCATGTTCAGCGCCTTCAATATCCAATTTCAAAAGATCAATTTTCGTATGACCAAATTGCTTCATCACTGAAGATACTGTTTTTACTGCGCCGCTAAAATATTCCTCGGTCTGCCTGAGATTCACGATGGAATGCGATACGTTACGCGGGTTCCGCGGAGCATAAAATTTCACCGCTCCGTCGGCAGACCATAGACCAAAAGCATAAAATCGAAACTTTGCCGGTAAATGACTTTTTTGCTTCTCTATGTAAGAGATCGCTCTCGGAGTGGGATCGAATGAATAAACTTGGCACTGCCAACGTTTTATCAACTCCAAATCAAAAGTAATATCTTCACCAACACCGGCACAGTAACAAATCCAATCATTCTGAATCAAGTCGACAGGCAAAACCCAACCGCCATAGTTGCTGCCGATTTTTTCAAGCCGGACACCGGCAGTTCTCACCAGAAATGGCGCCAAAAGGAATAGCCACAATCGGTTAAACCAATAAAGAAACTTGAATTTAACCAGCTTGATCATTTTCAAGCATTTCTACAGTAACTTGCTCAAAAGCAAAATATCCTTTTTCTTTTTGCCACAACATAGGCTCTAAGGTTGCATTGTCAATGATTTCAAAACCAGGTTTCAAAAAAACTCTGTCGATCTCGTTTGAACGCGACTGCAAATTGCCTCCGTCCAAAGCAAATCGAACGGAATAAATACCCGGTGCCAAGCCGAGATTTCTGGTAGTCAAACGCAACCGCAAAGTCTGTCCGGCAGCAACAGAAAACGGGGACCGATAGTGGCTGGTTCCCACACAAGCGTCTGCCTGATCATAGATAGAGAAACCGACTTGAACATTTTCTATATCATTGGCGGAGGAGATTGCCAGCTTGTAGACTAAGGGTTCACCAAAAGCGATTGTCGCACCTAAGCTTGATTCCAAATCAATTTCATCAAATTTAGTCTGGGGCTCATCTTTGATTGCGTGCACAAATGAAGAGCGATTCCGCGTACGCTCAAGATCCGTAGCCGAGACCATCGAGACGTCTTGAAGATAGCGAACGCAGACATCATCAGCGCCTCCTTGAGCAACAATCTCTCCATTTTTCAAATAAAGAGCCTTATCGCACAACTCACGCATCGACATTACATTATGACTGACAAAAAGAACCGTACGCCCCGATTTGGCGAAAGAACGCAATTTATCTATGCAGCTTTTTTGAAATAATACGTCTCCGACAGCCAAAACCTCATCTATAAGCAATATTTCTTGTTCAAGATGCGCAGCAACAGCAAAAGCCAGGCGCACATACATGCCGCTGGAATAACGCTTCACCGGTTCATCTACGTACCGCTCAATTTCAGCGAAATGGACAATCTCATCGAACCGTTTTTTTATTTCGCTGCGCTTCATACCCAAAATAGCGCCGCTTAAATATATGTTGTCCCGGCCCGAAAGCTCTTGATGAAAGCCGATCCCAACCTCGAGCAAGGAGCCCACTCGCCCGCGTACTTTAATTTGCCCCAGAGTTGGCTCGGTAACACGAGAGAGTATTTTAAGCAACGTGCTTTTACCAGCACCATTTCTACCGTAAAGCCCGAGAACCTCCCCGTCCTCTTGTTGAAAATTAATATCTTTCAACGCCCAAAAATCCTGATGTTCTCGAGAACGTCGCCAATGCGAATTGCGAGAAAGTCGATCAACCAACAACGGAATTAAATCTCTGACTCGGCGCACAACAGGCTGGTTCAGGCGGTACATTTTCGATACTGAGGTAGCGTCAATTACGATCATTTTTCTTCTATCTAAATGATATCGGCAATGCTTTTGGCTATACGATTATAAACAAGCATTCCCGACACCATAGCCACAAATAAAATAGCGATACACAAACCAAGATGCCAGCCTGGAGGATGGCCCGTACCAAACACTACCCAGCGAAATCCCTGAATGATAGAAGCAACTGGATTCATGTCGTAAAGCAGTTGAAACTTCTCCGGCACTAATTTATTGGAATAAAAAACGCCTGAAGTCATATACAAGAGTTGAATGATCAGCGGTATAACCTGCTTAAGATCCCGGAAGGAGATTGAAAGTGCCATAAACCAAAGGGCAAAAGTAAAAGCAGTAATTAATCCCAAAAGCATAAATAGCGGCAGCCAAATAATATTGGATGAAATGGAATAACCCATCACCAGCATTAGCAACATAAAAATCGACAGACCAGAGATAAAATCCACCGCCGGCGGTATCAACAATGAAAGCGGAAATACAAGACGCGGGAAATAGACTTTTGACATCAATTTACCTGAGGCACCGCCAATTGAATGTGCAGACATGGATACGGTGGAAATATACTGCCAGCACAAAGTTCCGGCAAAGGCGAATAAAGGGTAAGGAACTCCGTCCGACGGCAATTTAGCTAGACGTCCCATAACAATAGTCAAAACGACTACAGAAAATACCGGCTGTATAAAGGCCCAGGTTATTCCCACATAAAGCTGACTGTAGCGCGAAAGAACGTCTTTCCAACCAAGAAAAAAAACCAGTTCACGATATTCCCAGAGCTCTTTAAGCTGCAAATTGAACCCATTATTACTTTCAATAATAGTAGTGGGTTGTTCCTCGTTTTGAACTGCGGTCAAATCTCGGCTCTCTTCTTACAGCGGTAACACTAGCCTATCATTTTTCCTTTTCTAAGCAAACAAAGTGCCGAGTTTAAAGAATTAGGTTAGGACGCTTTGCGCTTTGCAACCTCGGTCTGGCTGCAGCCAGGGTCAACCCGGCAAATAACCAACCGTAATATTCTGTCGTACCGTTGGTAGTGATTTGCCCATGCCAAATCGTAAACGCACTGTAACCGGCCAGCATGAGAGGAAGAGGAAATCCCTCGCGCCTGGAACATTGAATAGAGGAATACACGAGATAACCGGCAAAAAACATTCGAGAGAGAATCCAGACAACGCCAAATATGCCAGTTTCATCTAGTATTCGACTCGTTTCAAACTCTTGGCCAATTTTTTTGCTGGGAACAGGAAAGTTACCACGCAAGATCTTACCTGCTGGCAACCCGCTGCCAAATCCGTAGCCGATAACTGTCAAATGCTCGAGTGTTTCTAGATCAAAAGTAATAATAGTATCTACCACTCTGTCCAGTAACCCCTCCTGGTGCTGATTGGATTCAACCCGCGACCGCATCCCTTCCATAGCCGGCGACAGTACCGTGCCGTAAATAAGAGCAGCAATTAACAGCCCAATTTCCGGCGCAATACGGCGCACAGTAAAACGCTGCATATGAAAAGTCAGCACACGATGCAAAATGGAAAATAGGTAGATAATCGCTGCTGAGAAAAAGACGCCGCGATTACCGTCCAGAAGAACGTTTATCATGACGGCAATCGTAGATAACACCATCATTATCTTGCCTTGAGGCCGATTCGCTTTCGGTAACAACCAGCACGCCATGACAATCGCAGCTAACGTATAACAAAATTGTTCGTGTCCTTGGGTAAAGGCAAAAGTGCCGCTAGCACGAGCCAGCCCGCCGTATGAATAAGCGGTGGATTCCTCGTCCAAGAGCTTATTTATCCAAGCTTTGGTCGGTGATTTATATTGAATAAAAACCAGAACCGACATAAAAGTGGATATTAACAATGAATGCCGGATCAAACGAAGTAGATCTTTGCGCCCATAATGCTCGGCAATAAGAAAACACAGCGGCACACACAAAAAATACATGCGCCAGCCATAGGCGATCGTAGGCAAACTTGCTATACCGGAAATATTTTGAATAATGCCTAGCAATGTTCCCAGCCCCAAAAGAATCATTGCGCCCAGGAAAAATTTGTTCTTTATCGGCCAAAGATGATAGCGAAAAGCAAGGAAATAAACATAAATGACCAGAGGGTCTTTTATGAAATAAATCGGTTGCGAAAGCATCGGTAGAAACCATTTGCGAAACGCACCTTCAAAAATAATCAGCCAGTATATGATCAGAACCGTAAAGGACAGGCGCCGGATAGCCGAGGCTCTTACACTTTGAGGACTAAACAAGGCTCGATCTCCAAGATCAACACCGGCTCTGCATAGCAGTTTAGCTTATTCCGATTAATGGCGGCCATTAACCGGCACCCGCTTGACAGCAGCATCATTGCGTATGGCTCTAAAAGCAAAACTGTTAAAATAGCCATATCGGTGCAACAAGTGCTTCAATAATGAACAAGTCGAATACCCATAAAAAAAATTGGCTAATCGACTGCATTTCCGCTCTATCCGGGGCCTTGCGCTTCTTTCGAAACTATCAAAATCCTTGGGAAATCTTTCTGGCCCGGCAATTTCGCAAAGACGGACTAATGACGGTCGCCGATCGTCAAAGCGGCATTCGTTGCCACTGCACAATCGGTTCCTACCGCATGTTCGGGGAATGTTGGCACGACAAAGATTACGACATACCCAACTTTACTGTTCGCCCCGACGACATCGTTATCGACATTGGGGCCAATCAAGGCTTCTTTTCTGTATATATGGCTCACAAAGGCGCTCAGGTTTATGCCTTTGAGCCCTTTGCCCCTAGCTTCGAGATTTTGCAGCAAAACCTCGCGCTTAACGGCATGAACAATCGTGTTGTAGCCAAACCCTGGGCCATTGCTGCCAGCTCCGGAGAAACGACCATGACCACCTCCAATCTTTTGGGCGGCGGCATGAACACAATTAACCTGCGATTTGCCGAACAAGCGCTCAATAATAGCGTTACCGGTCAAATCACGGTCCCCTGCCGAACTTTAGGTCAAATTCTCGATCTGTTTGCTTTGCGAAAGATTCGCTTATGTAAGCTGGATTGCGAAGGCTCAGAACTGGAAATACTATCAACCCTATCAGCCGAGCAAGCAAAATGTTTCGATGCCATTGTTCTTGAATATCATCCAGAAGCATACAATCCGCTCGATCTGGTTCGATTAATCACGAGCTGGAACCAATTTCATATTAGCTTTGCTGAAGATAAATATTGCAAATCAAGCATCCTGCGAGCCGTTTCTCTTGATGCCTTACTGGAAAACGGATCCTAAGACATGAAACGAATCGAGCAAGAAGAACATTGGCCAGAGAGCTGGAAAACCAGCTTCACTTATGATCTTCTGGAAATTTATGGTGAAAAGCAGTGTTATGGTTATGCATACGCTTATGCCAATCGCCAGAAAGCAGCTTTGGAACTAATTCAAAGCGTCGCCAAGCCTGGGGATAAAATACTGGATTTGGCCGCTGGGCAAGGCAATTTCAGCTTATTTTTGGCCGAAGCCGGATATGATGTCACTTGGAACGACATTCGCGAAGAACTCATTCCTTATGTCCAGCTGAAACATGAAAGTGGAAAACTCAGCTATGTTCCGGGTAACATCTTCGAACTTGGAATAAATCAACTTTACGACGCGGTCCTGATCACCGAAGTAATTGAACACACAGCCCATCCCGATGAATTTCTGCAAAAGGTTGCTTTACTTGTAAAACCTGGCGGCTATATAGTATTGACCACCCCAAACGGTGGTTATTTTCTGAACCGTTTACCGCGCTTTTCCGATTGCAGCGATCCAAGTATTTTCGAAAGCGTGCAATTCGGACCCAACTCCGATGGGCATATATTTTTATTGCATCTAGACGAGCTTATGAGCTTATCGCAAAAAGCCGGTTTGACTGTTGTTGAAACACGATTGCTCACCAATCCACTCACTAACGGTCATTTAAAGACCGAAGGCCTGCTCCGCTATCTTCCACCGACTTTAATCAATATGCTGGAAAATTTCACGGGACACTGTCCTTTATTCGTACGAAAGAAATTACATACTAACTTAGCAGCTCTATTAAAACGTTCCAGCTAAGGCAACCAATGCTGAAGATCTCGATGAATGAGCTTTTCCAGCTGCAAAATGTCTGAGCGAAAATATTCGGTCAAAACTTTTTTTTGCTCAGATTGCATGGAGACCGGCTTGACTAAAGATTTATTCCATAGACTATCGTAGTGATACATAAGTTTTTCATCGGCATTGAACATCTGCGCGATAAATTTCAGGACCAAACGTATCGGCTTAAGCAGCGGGTGCCGGCGAAACCAGTACGCCGCCTTCAGCAAAGGGCTGTCCTTCATTTGTCCAGTTACATTAGCAAGCACCGGACGCTCCAGCATTAGGGTTTCATCAATACCTAAAAACTTGCATAGGTCTCGCAATGTACCAGCAGCATCAGCTTTCAAGTCTTCATAAAGATAGACCTTGATTTGTTGCTCCCCAAAAAGCTGATACCAACGGCTCAAACCCGCGTAATAAAAACCTTCGCGCATATATTTATTCCAGTAATAGTCATTCGCGCCAACATCAACAATTCGTTCGATCACTTCAGCAAATGTCAATTTCTCTTGCCCAAGAGCACGCATATAGTTATATGATGAATACAGCCTTTCTGCCGGCTGCCGCAAAATAGCAACTATTTTTGCTTCCGGTCTGTCTGCTTTGATCAAGACCGGGCTCGATTCACACCATAAATAAACTGGCGAAGCCTCACCGATGACCTTTTCTGAGACAGCATCGCCAAACAACGCTGCATATTGCTCTCGGTCACTTAAATAACCACTCCGCTCGTCTTCTCTTAGCTGCCTTCGGTGTTCTTCCGAAATATAAAAACCTGGCTCTTTCATCGGAGACATATATACTTGAGGGTGGAGCTTTAAGTTGGCATAAAGAGATGTAGTACCAGATTTTGCAGCCCCGATAATAAAGAAGTTTGGCCATGTCATAAAATTTACCCGCCTACGGCTTATTGATCATAACCGATTCAAAGCGGCAAAGGGAGCCGGTTGTCAGGCGAGACTGACACCACTTTCCATTTCTAAATTATTGGCACTAGAATAGAGAAGCTACAGCCTGGAGACATAATGCCGGATTCAAATTCAATAATTTGCACTTTATGCGAAGGCGATTACTTTCTTGGTTTGGCTGCATTGATCAACTCATTGATCAAATCAGGATTCAACGGAACCTTGGTTTGCGGTTATCGTAACGAGCATGAACACTGGCAGAGTCAGTGGGATCTAGCGGTTAGCCAGAAGATCAATCTAATATTCGAGCCTTACGAAACCGAACAGCATTTTGCCCAGGTTAAGCCGCATTTTCTTCGCCATGTATTAGATAAATACGGCACAAAAACAACAAGGATTTTTTATTTCGATCCGGATATAGTCGTAGAGTGCGATTGGTTTTTTTTCGAAGAATGGGCGGACATGGGAGTGGCTCTTTGCGAAGATATAAACTCACCTCTCTTAAAAACCGACCCGCGCCGCCTACGCTGGAAAAAAATCTTTGCCGATAAAAGCTACCAATGGCGGAATGATCTTGAAACTTACGTGAATAGCGGATTCATAGGATTAGCCAAACAACAATTCGGCTTTATCACCGAATGGGAAACAACGCAATCTCACGTGTTCTCTTTAATTCCTAAAAGTGCCGCGCTTAAGCACGATACTCCTTATTCTCTATTTTATTCTCCCGATCAAGACGCTCTCAATATTGCCGTCTGCTGCTCGGAATATAGAGCCAGTATCATGGCTAAAGAATCTATGGATTTTCAACCTGGTGGCTTTATTATGTCTCATGCAATCGGACCGCAAAAACCTTGGCGACAGTGCTTTACTTTGGAAAGCTTAAAAGGAATGCCACCGAGAAAATGCGACAAGCTGTTTCTTTCACATGCAAGCGCTCCAATACCTATCTTCAACCCAATCAGACAGATTCTAAATCTGATCGATATGAAGCTGGCCATTTTAATATCTCGCCTGATCAAAAAATCTTAGTAGCTAAAACGGCCCACTGAGTACAACAAATGAATAATGAAAGTGCCCTGAATTCGCGCCGGCAAAGGAAACTATTCAGTACGATTATTGCTTGCGAAATCAGCCAGGAAGTTCCTTAATTCTGACAATATCATTTGTATCGCAACCAAACCTTAGATCCCAATTGGGATGTCGCCGTAGATCTTATTGACCAAATCGCGCAATTCTTCATCAGCAAAAAGTTCAACAAAAAAAGGTCTGTCTTTGTAAATATGCCACCGATCAAAAACCTTCATTTCTTCCGCCTTGCCATCGAGTTTGAGCGAATCAAAACTGCTACCCCCACCATATTTAGGCACTTCGGATAATATTTGATCGTTAAGCGAGTCATAACCAAGCTTACCGATAACATCCTTTCGATAATCAGCATCAGAAGCCCAATGGTTATATGAAATAACCAACCCACCCGGTCCCAAGGTATTGCTGATTCCCAAGAATTCACGAGCATATGACTTCCACAAATCTAAGACCTGTTTTCTGCCAGGAATATCGCGAACATAAAAGAAGTCAGATTTTATACGACTAGCAAAACAATTGAATGGATCACGTAAAATCAAAACATTTTGCACCGTGGAACTCTTACCAAAAAATTCTTGTCGTTGCATTTCCAAACGACGATTAAAGATCTCCTCAACAAAGTAATCTTCGTAACTTAGGACAAGCAAATCTGTATCAGAGCCTATCTCCAAAGCCGAAACTCCTTTAACAGTTCTTTTTCGGTAAAGCTCACTCTCCATTTTCAAATTGTTTAAGAAATGGCTCACTCCTTTTTCGTGATTTAGCAACCAATTGATGATTGCATGATTGCCGGAACGACGCATTCCTAAGAAACGAATTTCTTTAGTGTTATTGTTGGCATTAAAATTCATTTGCGCTACGGTCAAACGATTTGTCTGTCCAGATTTATTCAATGCTCGTGTTATTCGATAGGCCTTTTCGCGCACTTTTAATATTAGAGGAATTTTTTTTGGAATATCCTCTTTGAGCTTACTAACGACCGGATAGAATCCTCTTTTTTGTCCGGAAAAAGAAGGATATTTATCCGGCTCATGTGCATATCGGTAATGCAACAGCAGGTCTCTCAAAGGGAAATCGATATTTGCGCCTTCACATACTTTCCGCAACGGCGGTCTTCTATTCAGAGAGAAAGGCAAGAAAGAAACTACCGATATTTGTTCTTGGTTCTCAACAAGCTTATTTTCAATGATGCGGAGATTCTTACTAGTGTAGGGTCTCCATAGCGCACTGGGATTTTCTTGTCTACTGCCTATTCCACATTGTTCTAAGAATTGCTCTAACGATACTGATGGCAAAAAATCAGGCTTGTCAATGTTAGTCCGCAGGGAGGAATTTGGCTTGATATAGCGGTTAACTTGCCCTCCTTTAGCAGCAAAGCACTCCCACCAATGCTGCTGTCCGCCGGCCTCAACTTGCGGTAAAAATACCGATTGCGTATCTAGTTCTGAAAAATACGAATCAATCGGACCCAATAACAATGACGAAGAATCAAGATACAAAAATTCTTCAAACGGTTGTTCGAAAGCACATAAAGCTCGATGCGCCAATTTTGCCGGCAGTTTTTTAGGAGCAGCACTGGCATCAATAAATCTTTGCAAACAATCATCCCATTCATAGAAGACACAAGGGTCTTCTATGAAACTGACTTTTACATTTTTTCTAGTTGACGATATTTCTTCTATCACCTCTTGAGCAAACTTTTTTATTGGAAAGTAAAAAGATACTAGCAAGCTTACTGGTATCTCTTTACCTGCATGTATATCGATACTGTTAAGGAACGCAATTAGATAATCAATATCGTCATACACACCAAACTTCAAGCTAACAAGCGTAACAATACCGCGATTCATAGAGGGATCAGCGCTCCGCGATAATGGATTGGACCAAATCGATTACTTTATCGGCTGCAACATCAATATCGGAATGCATTTGCCCAGGCACCGTTACCGGATTCCCGGCAAAGGCATAATATTCTAGCGCTAAGGTTGAAGAAAGTTCCACCATGAATAGTGGCATGTAATCTCGAGAGAATAGCTCAACGACGGCGGTTCCCGGTGCACAGAAAGCGCAATTTGCCAAACCGCCGCCATGAGGCATAACAACCATTTCCGCTTCACTAAATAATCGCGCTTGCACGGCTAACGATAGATTTTCCAGCTCAACAAGCTCAAAACCAAGTTTTTGCAGCTTCGGAAAAGCTTCCGCCTCGCCAAGCCAGCGCCTAACCTTGGCTTTACGACGTGAAACCAAAAGCCGTCGATATTGCTTACTGTTTGTCGATAGAAACAACGAACGCAAAAATTGCATGCCTTGTGGCGAATATTGATAAGCTAAACGAGAGCTTGGCTCGGAGAAAGAAGGTGCAATCAGGTGCTCACACTCAACATGCAGTTTAGAATTACTGACAATAATCCGTTGCTGATTAATTCCTAAGACTTCCAATAATTCCTTTTGATAAGTACGTCCGCGGTAGTCGCAAATAAAGTGATCTATATCATCAAGAGAGATTCCGCTTTGTTTGAGTAATTCGAATTTGGGAACGGTATCAAGTAAAAAATGGTGAAAATTGTAACTATAGGGGCTTTGTAGAGCCATAGTCAGCCCTTTCAAGCGCTGCATTCGCGGCAGGAGCGGATAACGAAGCGATTCATGCTCCGCTGGAGTTGAAGGGCGCAGCTCAAAGTTTTGCAACGAGGGACTCAACTCGCACAAAAGGACATCATCGGGAGCAATTATATTGCCATGGCCGCGCCCCCAATAGCGGCCGTCCTCAATTACAGCAACAAATCTGGCAGCTAGTTTCGGCGGCGGAAACTCTCGTATCCGCAAAAGGATCTCTTCATCGGCTTGCTTTGGATCATTTCGTGTTCCAACTTGCTCTGGACTGAGCCAATGCAATACATGACGCAACCTGTCTTTGCCAGACAAAGATTGATACCATTCTTCAACGGTTGCACAATGTCTTCGTGGCGGTCCGATGAAAGTAGAATTGCCGGGCAGATGCTTGCTTAAAGTTCCAAGCGACTCCAATAGTGAGCTCATATCCGGTGGCACATTACGATTTCCTATTCTTAGACTTTAGCATACTACTCGTGGCCAGCATTACCATTGAGCCGCATTGCCAAGCGACGAATTGTGCAATTTATTTGCAAAAATCGGGTTTGTCCATGGTATATAAATTACATCGATATCAGACGGCTAAAAATTAGAGCACAAAGAAGTTCAGTTCTCCTGGTGGAGAACAAGGAGACCCATTATTAAGCTTTCGGTCTTAGTTTATATCCGCCACGGAAATAAACTACTAGAGCAGTGCCTGCAATCCATAGACCAATCGACAATTCCAGTACACCAAACCATAGTGTGCGCCAGTAGCGATTCTAACGTTAGTAAGCTTCTTAAAGAATTCCCGGCGGTACTCTACTCACCGAAATTAAATCAAGGTTTTGGTGCCAGCCTGAACTATGCACTGCGCAATGTCACCGGCGACTATGTACTTTTTCTTGACAGCAATGCCCGCTTAGATCGAGATTTTCTAGCACAAGTCAATCATTGTCTTGCGCTAGAAAATCTCGATCTACAAAAACTCATTGTTTCCGGCGCCGAGCCCTATATGAGCAACAACGCGCTTCCCTCCCTGGACTTTAACAACACCATCTTTCCCTCCGGGTTATTCTCAACTGTTAAATTCGATGAAAGCACTATTGATGAATATAACGAAGTTGATCTAGTCGCTCGAGCTACCCACGCCGATTATCGCATTGTTCCTTGCCAGAAGACCAAGAATTTTTATAGTCCGTCAATCGAAAGAAGCGAGAACATAATATCCAGAGAGTCAGCCAGAATCTACGTAACCAGCAAGCATTACGTTCTAACCGAGCAGAACCTATTTAAAGCAATTCAATATCTTCTGCTTAGTCCTTTTTACTTGAGTAAGGCTACTCGCCCACACACTTTCAGCATACTAACCGCAACAGTTCAGCATTGGTGCTTCTATATAGCTCGCCTTAACCGCCGAATAATCAAGCTCGTCTCCATACTGCCAATTGAAATATTCAACAATAGAATTGCCCGCCGCTATTCCTCGACTTGCATTATGTCTAAGTACAATGCCATTTTTATTCATATTCCAAAAAATGCCGGCACATCTATCGCCACGGCTTTGGGACTTCCAGACAAGAGCGGGCACCACTGGTCAGCTTCTCATTATCGACTGCTTCTTGGAACGTTATACAAAAAGTTTTTCAAATTTGCTTTTGTCAGACATCCCTGGGAACGTTTTCTCTCTAATTACTGGTACGCCAAAGCAGAATACAACTATTTTCACTCTCCGTCCGATTTACACAAAGACCATGAATTATTGAAGCACGCATCTTTACTTGATTGTGCCCAATATCTTATTGCGGGGAAATTACAGCATGGAGCCAGCGGGCAACCGCCATACGAAAAGGACCCGTGCTGTCATTGGTCACCGCAGTATAAGTGGCTGTATGATAACAAAGATCAATGTATTGTCGATTGGATCGGAAAAGTAGAGAAAATAGAAACCGACCTAACTGAGTTGTCGAAAAGATTGAATCAACGCATTGAGCTGCTCCATCTCAACACATCACATCGTCAACATAATGTCGACTGGACAGAAGATAATCGCCGAGCTTATAAACTGGTACGGGATTATTATGCTAAAGATTTTGAACTCTTTGGCTATGAAGATATCGATAATAACAGCAAGTAATCAGCATTGGATACTTTGCTCGGACTAGGTCCGAGATTTACGGGCAGCTACGTATGTTCCAGTCGGAAGCAACCAGGTTAATGGCGGACGCCCGTGCTTTCCATTACGCGTAACTCGACAATCATTTTTGCGAAAAAATTTCAAAAGGTCAATCGGATTACATACATAACAAGCATCATTGTCCGCATTGAATGGCGGTTTTGTATCAGGAATTCGCATGGTAAATTTCGGTTTCCGCGACAATACCAGCTTGTCCGTTATATACCAGCAGGAAGTAGCAAGACTAACAATTGCTTCGGGTACTGTATTGCCGAAAGGATGCCTGGGCATCGTGATTGAACGGAAAAATATAGTTTTGAGAGGACGATTGCGCCAAACGTTAGAAAATAATACGCGAAAGTTCCCCATAATTCCCAGCAGATTGGGTCCAATGATAGCAACCATGCCTTGGGGTTTTGCTACCCTTAGCATTTCCTCTAAAGCTAGCTCAGGTTCAGGAACATGTTCCAATACTTGATAGCAAGCGACAATATCGAATGATTCCGCCGCAAAAGGCAAAGACATTATGTTGCCGTCCCTCAGCTCCATATTCGGATGAGGGCTAGCTTCAAACGCTTGAACATTCAGATCTACACCGACACATTCATATCCTGCATTGGCCAACACCCATGTTGACCAAGCATTTCCACAGCCGATATCAAGGACTCTTGCCGGCGGCGGCTGCTCTCTACGGATAAACTCTAGATAGTCTCTGTAATATTCAACAGCCGTCTCTTCCGTAAAGCCTTTTCCTCTAACATGCTCATCGGAAACCTCATACAGCTTTTGAATGTAGTAAAGATCGTTTTCCATTGAAATGGGCAGATTTTCGCAAAGGTTATTGTACGATTATAGGCAACAAGCAACCAAAAGACAACAATAGGCAGGTCCTGGTCATTCGTGAAAAAGTCCTTGTACTTGATAACGCACAAAAACTACGCCAATCGCGTTCACCATTTGGCTGGTTCTTTGGATACAGAAGCAACCTTCTACGAAATCGATAGAAGCCGTTCCCGCTGGCATGAGCTAAAAGAGATCTGGGAAATAATCAAGTCCGAGAAGTGGGATTTTATTTTCCTGGAAGGAACAAGCATCGCCGGCGGTATCAATCTCATTCGCGCCTATTTGGAATGGAAACAACCCTACATAGTCTCTTCGGGTGATCCGATTAGCGGATATTTTAGCGTTACACGAAATGCTTTTTTAGGCAGCCTGTTCGAACTATACGAACGGGCGCTTTATCTGGGAGCGAAAGGATATGTGGGTTGGACTCCCTATCTTACGGGTATGGCTCTGAAAATGGGTGTTCCAAGAGGGATCACTTTAATCGCTGTCGATTTCAATATTTTTTTTCCGCTTACTGAACAAGAACGTCAAGCCGAAAGAAAGCGCTTAGGAATCGAAGCCGGGCAAATAGTTTGCGGAGTGGTAGGCAGCCTGAATTGGTCAAAAAAGCAGGCGTATTGCTACGGTTTGGAATTAACGGAAACCCTTAAGCGTTTGAATCGTACCGATGTTTCTTTCGTAATCGTCGGAGACGGCAACGGCAAAAAGCTTCTGGAGGACAGCATTCCCGCACACCTGAAATCGCGAGTTATATTCACGGGTAATCTTCCGCAAAACGAAGTTTGCAAGATCATCAACATTATGGACATTGGTTTCGTCACACAGACTCTCGATCAATTGGGAAGCTTCAGACTTTCAACAAAGCTGGGAGAGTATCTTGCCTGCGGCGTTCCCATTGCTATGAGCCCGGTTCCTGGTTTTTATGATTATGCCGAACCAGCAGGTTGGGCATTGCCACCATATCACCCGGCCTCTACGAATTTTCACAGCGAATGCGCAGCCTGGCTTGACAAGCTTACCCGCGACGAGATCGCAGCAAAAGCCAAAGAAACAAAAAAGCTGGCGCTTAATTACTTTAGCTACACAGATGTTAAAAGGAAGTTCAAAGCGTTTGTCGAATCATTGAACTAAGCACTCAGGCAACATTACCCGGAACTCAAGAGCGCAATTTATTTGCAAAAATCAGGTGCGTCTTGGTATAAGTTGTATTCATGGCCAGCTCAAAATATAACCCGCACATGACAAGAGTTTTTATTGTCGGCTCCGGTCGCTGCGGAACTACGTTATTACAAAGCAGATTATCCTTACACTCCAAAATTTTTACAGTCAGCGAAATCGGGTTTTTCCGCCAAATATGTCCATCGCCGCCGCAACTTTCTCGCGACGAAGTGACAAGCAGCCTGCCCAACATGCTGAACTATCTAAAACGCCAAACAATTTATTGGTCCTTCCTGCCGTTACAACGCCTGGGCTACACTAATCAAAACAGATTACATAGGGCCTACGCGCTTCTGGCCAGACAGACTGGAAAAGAAGACTTACGCGCATTAGCCGGAAAGAAACTTTTTGACAAAGTCTCCAAACATTCTGAAAATTTTTCCAGCGCGCTCGACGCCTTGGCTTTAGCAAACGGCAATAACGTTTGGGTAGAACAAACACCCAGCCTACTTGATAGCGTAGAAATTATTGAAAAATATCTGTCCGACGTAAAATTCATTCAACTGGTGCGTCCTTGGCCGGACGTAGCAGCGTCCTATTATGACGCTGCTACCAAATACAAAGAAACAGCCTGGAGTAATTACAGCGACTTGAACCGTATCGTCACAGACTTGAATATGTGCATAAATAGAACCCGCCTATACAGCAATAAAAGCAATTACAAGATCGTTCAGTACGAAGAATTGATCAAAAATCCTCTACAGACCCTTTCATCCATTTGCGAATTCATTGGCATTCCCTTTGAAGAACAGCTCCTCCAAGTACCAAAAAAAGACGAATGCCAGATCGTCCAGAATCACGAAGTCTATAAATTTGGTGTTTTCAACTCTTTTACTATTCCTGAAAACAAGTTTCAGAAAGTCTTTTCACAACAACAACAACAGTATATTTTGCAGCATTTGAATATTTAGCGGACAGATTGCTCTGTTCCATATCTGTTAAAATGCGACCTACTTTGATTCAAGTTTGGGCATTCACCGTGGATCTTTTTCAAAAGCTCAAAAACAAATTTTCCAGAGCAAACTACCGTCCGGCAAGAGATTTTTTATTGAGCTATTTTCCGCCCAATTCCGTTGGTGCGGAAATTGGAGTCTGGCGCGGTGATTTTTCTAGCCGCATTCTTGAAGTGGTACGGCCAGCAAAATTGCATTTGATTGATCCCTGGTTATATGAAACAGATGGAATTTATAAACAGGCATTGTACGGTGGCGATGAGCGAAATCAGGATATGCTTGACGATATCTATAACCAAGTACAAAAGCGCTTCAATGCTCAAATTAAGACCGAACAAGTTTTGATACATAGAAGCTCATCAGAAACAGCAGCCTCCATATTTGATGACAATTATTTTGATTGGATCTATATCGATGGCAACCATCTATACGAATGCGTCAAAAAGGATTTACACCGCTACTTACCCAAAGTAAAACAGGGCGGTTATATCACTGGCGATGATTATGCTAATAAAAATGCTTGGTGGCAGAATGGAGTAGAAAAAGCAGTAGATGAATTCATCGAGTCCGGATACTGCACCAAGCTCGAGATCAGAGACCATCAATTTATTCTCCAAAAACAAAACTAACTAAAAAAGCCTCGAGCTATTAACTCGAGGCTTTTATAAATCCTGGCACCGGGCTATCTTTCCAGGCGGTCACCCACCAAGTATTGTCGCTGCTAACCGTCTTTACCTTCGTGTTCGGGATGGGAACGGGTGTGTTCCGGTCGCATGGGCACCAAGAAGATCTTAGGGCGAACCCTGAAAACTACATATTGAGATTATGAATGCGTACTATCAGTACACTGGACAAGCCCTCGACCTAATTAGTAACGCTCAGCTACAAACCGCCTTGATGCGGCTCTTCTACCTGCGTCCTATCAACCCGGTGGTCTTCCGGGGGTCTTACTAGCTTATGCTATGGGAATTCTCATCTTGAGGTGGGCTTCGTACTTATATGCTTTCAGCACTTATCCGCTCCGAACACAGCTACCCTGCGTCTACCGCTGGCGCGATAACAGGTATACTGGCGGTTCGTTCGTCCCGGTCCTCTCGTACTAAGGACGGCTCCTCTCAAAATTCCTACGGGCATGCCGGATATGGACCGAACTGTCTCACGACGTTCTGAACCCAGCTCACGTACCGCTTTAATGGGCG
>JAIEOQ010000010.1 GCA_019750335.1 Candidatus Obscuribacterales bacterium | reverse complement strand
GTCCTAAGGAGGGTGTCGGGAGTTCGAATCTCTCCGCGGGTGTTTTTTTTGTTTTTATAAATATCGAAATCTATAAATGGCTATTTATTCGTTTGTTTTTGACTTTGTTTCTTAAGATCTCAGTAGTCAGATCTTCTGAAGATAGGTAGGACCAAATACGATACTCTCTATTTGTGTGCAAGCGTCTCTTGATTGTATCTGCAGGAAACTCAAGAAGCCTTAAGAACAGAAGTAGTATAGCCAACTTGAGTCCTTCAACTGCTGCTACCTGCTCGAATCCATCGAGAAATGTATTTCTATATGGCAAGTTTCCGTGAATATAAAAATTACGAGTATCAACTAGGCAAGTCACAAAATCTTTTGGGTCATCATAATAGATGCCTGGAATATACTCATTTAAAATTGAGAAAAGCTCGCATAATCGATTGCTTTGGGAAGGATACCCGGTTCTAGCGAGACGGTTGCAGAGCTCTATGTAGAGTTGCTTATCTTGCGATTTGATATTTCTTTGCAGAAATCCTTTTACGCCCCTTAAAAGCCTGTTTTGAGATTCATTCAAACTGTTAGTTTCTTTTTTCAAATGAGAGTGAAAGACTTCCAATGTCTGAGAAAAGAATACGAGGTCTACAGGACTTTTTTGGTGTGGAAAAAAGAAGTTTCCTACAAATTGATGAACTACTTTTTGAGTTCTGTTTGGTAATTCAAGCCATTTCTTTAAAGCATTAGCAATTAGTGTTTGATCAAAAACAGCAGTCGTAACGATCATATCGTTGATAATAACTTCCGATTTTAATTTGGCACGATCAAATGCATACCAAACAGAGCATTGTTTATCTTGAGCTAAATCGAAAAACAAATGATTTGGGCATGTAGGAAAACCATATAAAACGGACAAGAAATATTGAAATGAATATATTAATTCAACCCACCAGTCTAAAGACTCAGGGTTGTTGCTGCGAATAGTTATTGCTGAACGTGGTGTTATATCGAGTTTATTATGACTTCCTTGGATTATAGCTTTTTGCCAAAATTCGATAGTAATAGGATTGCCTGAATATCCTGATTCTATCGTCATAGATTTTGGAGAAGTTTGTACAGAAAAGGTCATTAAGTTGTTATTTGATGACCAGCCAATGCTATCTTTAATCATAAAGAAGCCTTCTAGCCCCGGAAACGACATTGTTATTTGTGAATACATTGTTTTGGGGAGCACGTGTTCATTCACAATAACAACACTTACTGTTCGGGAGCTTTGAGTGGCAATTGGCGAGCTGTAGTTTCTTGTACTGCCACTAAATACCGTATCAATGAGTGTGATTTTTTTACCACAAATCGATCTGCCGTGAAGCCATGGTTGATTTGGAGTTGTTCTATCACTTACCGTTTCTTGGACAATTGGAGCGGTAGGAGGAGTTTTATCTAAAACTTGCGAGCTATCACTTTGGGTGGCTGGTTTAAATTGTGATTGGCTGTTTGTCCAATCGCTCACAACTTCTTCTGGTGCACCGAATAATTGTAAAATTGCGCCTTTTCCATTACCATCAAAAGATAATTCTCCCGCATAACGTTTTACTTGAGAC
The DNA here is from genome assembly GCA_019750335.1 of Candidatus Obscuribacterales bacterium. Lineage (GTDB taxonomy): Bacteria > Cyanobacteriota > Vampirovibrionia > Obscuribacterales > Obscuribacteraceae > JAIEPM01. The sequence goes on along the minus strand of JAIEOQ010000010.1, from coordinate 129,382 downwards.
TCGTCATAGCTGGTACTTTCGGCCTGCCACCAATGGCCTTTTAGTGTCCAATGATCAAAAAGCGTCGTATTGTTGTCCATAGAACATTTTTGTAAGGCGAGTAACCTCTATCCTAGGCTTGATCTAAGAATTAAGGGCTTGCGTCATAGTATCATGGCTTGCGCGGCATGATTTCGGCTCTGTATGATGCAATTGTGCGGCGTCTAGCAAGAATGAAGGTTATTATTAGCTCCAATCAATTGTCAGATTGTAGCCTCATGTTAATATTGTAGGGTTAGGAGCGCCATAATGACAGTTTCGAAAGAACAATTAGCTTTGTGGATAGTCTCCATGGCATATCCCAGTCAACTTAGCCCTGTCCAATTGCAAAAAGCCGTATTCCTGGCGCAAAAGGCGTTGGAGGAAGGCGGATGGGAGCATTTATTGACGAGTAAATATGAGTTTGAACCATACGACTACGGTCCATTCTGTAAAGAGATTTATTCGGACCTGACTGGCTTCGAAGCTCAAGGTTTGGTGCAAGTGGGAGTGCGCTTTGGGCGTTCTGCCTATAACACTTACGCTACGACTGACGAGGGTAAACATCAAATTGATGAGCAAACGGCCAGTATACCTTCGGCTGTCAAAGATCATTTCTCGGACCTAGTCAAATGGGTGAAACAGCAATCTTTTGCTTCGTTAGTTGGGGCTATTTATAGAAAATACCCGGACATGAAGGTGAATAGCGTTTTCAAAGGCTGATCGAGATGACTGTAATTGTTGGAGTTCTATGCACTGATGGCGCTGTTCTCGTAGCTGACGGTGCAGCAACGTATGGTTTGCCAACGGGCGCTGCTATGACTATAAGGCAATCGACAAAGAAGCTCGTGGGCATTGGAAATACTCAACTTTTTGGGTGCTCTGGTGCTGTTTCCTTAAGTCAGGCATTTGTTGAGCAAATTACGGACTCATCAGCTAGTGGCGGTGGATACAAGCTATGGAATAAATCTGCGATCCGTAAATTTTTCAGTGGCGATATTTATAAACAGGTAGTTGGACCTGCTTGTGAGAGGGCAAACTCTCAGATCGTGGTAACGGGTAATAGAGGTTACCAAACTGATACGGGGCAACATTCGATATTTGCGTTTGTAGATGATGCTGGCAAACCCCAGCTTGCGCAGATAACCCCAACCTGCCAAGTTGAATTTGCGGACAGTAATTTGCCGTTTGTTTCAGTGGGGAGTGGTCAACCGGCTGCTGATCCGTTTATGGCATTTTTGCGCGATGTTTTTTGTGCCGGACGAGAGATAACCCTACAAGATGGCAAATTTTTGGCGTATTGGGCTGTTGACTTAACTATTCGTGTACAACCGGGCATGGTGGCGCCACCAATCCAGATGATGGCTCTATTCAAGCGCGGTGACAACTGGGTTGTCGAAGAATTGAATGATGATGCAGCTGCGCATGCGGAAATGGTGAAGACTGTGGAAGAAAAGATGCGTCTTTACAGGAGCGTTGACGAGCAAGCTGGGCAAATTCCTGTTGTTCCTGCAGCTCCAGAGATGCGATCTGTTCCTGAACAAAAACGCAAGTAGTCAAAAATCATCGTCTTTCCAAAGTAGCGATCGGTGGTTTTTCTAAAGATGTTTGTCAAGTTACCTGCCAGATTACTTAGCAGTCTTGCTCCCAACTTAAAGCCGCTCTGCTTCTATTAAGCGACAATATAATGGCTTATATCTATTCGCTTGAATGCACGGATATGTTCGTACCGTCTGTGAACAAGATTGTGTCTGGCTCCCAGGTTATATTCATATTTTTAAGCTCTGTTGTCTTCAAGCGAGTATCTGTATCTAGAAACTGGTTGTAGTCTATAGTTAAAGCAACCTTTTTTGCTTTTCCTGCTGGCAATATTTCGTCTTCTTGGAGATTGCTTTTTGCGATTAGTTTACCGAACAGGTCGTTGAAAACAACAGTACCTTTGAACCCGCGAATGTCTTTATTACTATGATTCTCGTAAGCGACTTTTAGAGTGATAACATCTTTGTATATTCCATTTTGCCAGTCACTATCGCGAAAGCCTTTTTCATAAACGGTTACGCTCAACGAATTCCTCATATTTTGCCTAAGCGCTTCATCTTCGGCAGCCGCCTTTTCTCTTCGGACCTTTTCCTCTTCTTCTTTTTTTGCTGCTTCTGCAGCGGACTTTCTTTCGTCTGCTATGACTTCCCCGATTGTTTTGCCTACTGGAAAAGAATCCTCTTTCCCTTTTCCAAATGCATTTGACATTCCAACTCTAAAAATGCGTCCCATCAGAATGCGCACCTCTTCAACAGTTAGATCTCTTGTATCCTTTATTTCTTCAAGGATCGTGTCTTTGTTCTTTTCTGTTATTAACTTATCTTTGACTGTGGAGCAGCCGCCTAATAAAATCAAACAACAAGCAATATAGGCTAACTCTTTGATCTTAGTCATATTCTTTGTTTATGTCCTTTCTGGTTAGGGTGAACTTGAAAGATATGTGTTTTGCTAGTTTATCCATCTACTAAAACGGCAATATTCAAACTAAAACGTTTTGCTAGTTTTTTTGCCTGTTCAAGACTAAGTGACTCTCTTTCTCCGCTTAAGAATTCTGAAACCCTACTGGCGCTGCCGAATTCCGGAATAAGATCTTTTTGTTGCAAATAATTTTGTTCCATAAGATATTCGATTAATTCACGTGGAGACATTTTTCTTGCTTCGTCATCCCAGCGTGATTCATACTTAGCCACTAAGTCACTAAGTACTTCTAGATAATCTTTTTCAGCTGTAGAAAGTCTATCAATTCGATCTGTAAGTTCATCGCAAATTTCTGCGGCACGATCATTCTCTTTGTCATTATGAATCGGACGAAGAGGAAAATGTTTAAGCAACTTTTCGTATATCTGATTATCCTTGCGCGCTAAAGCCGACATAACTATCTCCTACTTCTTCCAATTACCTTTGTCGTATTCTTCATGTGTCATTATGTTCCTTATGTAGAGTTTTTCGTTTTGGAAGGCTGCAATAGCAATTAAGCGATAATCATTGTTTTTTATGTCGAATACTATTTTGCCTTCCACCCAATCTACCGAGCCCCAGGTGCGTTTAACATCGGGAAAGTTTTTCCACTCGGCGGACTGAACGGCTGTTTTCCAATCTTTTAAGGGCTTTTGGGCTTTCGGATGTCTGAGGAAGAACTTGCGAGCTTTCCCCCAATGGATAACTTGCATTCAATACTCCTTGTCTACTCTATCTTCCCAAATCGGGAAGTGAAAAGCAATAAAAAATTCCCGATTTGGGAAATTTAATTTTGCTAACAACAAAAGCCCATACGCCACGGGGTTAGCGGATGAGCTTTTGCTGTTAGAAGGATCGGTATGTGTGTTTAGAAGATGGGAGCCAGAGCATCGACTAAGGCGGTAATCCCGTGTTAGATATTATTCGATGATGTGCTCCTGAACAGCAGAGATGGAACATGTGGTGAGCTCCTTTTCTAGATAGCCATAATTCAAAACTTGTGTGGCGTGTTCAGCGCAAGCAATTTAACGACGGCGTGAGCGATAAATTGGAATCGGCTCTTTGACTACAGTTGCGCCTAGTGTGCTTGTTGCTGCTGCAATCAATTCGCTTTGACGATCTTCGATCTCGTCGATCTCTGGTTCGTCTGTATGTGTTCGTTCTGGTTCGAACGAATCTGTGGATCGCAAACGCGGGGCGCGTGGTGGCAACGAAAGTTGCGTTGCCGAAACGACTGGTGTCAGTCGTTCGCGTCCTTGTTTGTCGGTCCAATGTTCCATAATCAGTTTGCCGGAGATGCCGACTTGATTGCCCTTGTCCAAATATTTCTGAGCAAGCTCAGCTAATTTGCCCCAGGTTTCTACGCGATAAAAGTCAGCGCAATCAGTTCCTGAATTGACGCCGCCGCCTTTGTGATAATTGACGGCAACAACTAAGGTGGTTTTTGTTCTGCCGCTGGCAAAGCAAACCTGTTCCGGTGCTTTGACAAGATTTCCAACTAATGACACGGTTACCATACTCATGATTTGTCCTCCAATCCAAACCAGGACAAGCGGGGCTTGATTGGTTTCGGCAATGATGTTTGACTGGGGAGATGCAATTAAAGTAACAGCCATACAAACGTATGTCAATCCCAAATTTGGAAATTCCGAGAAAATTGGTGTAGATATATGTGGGGCTTGGTTTTCGGGTAAGAAGTTATTGTCAATAGATGGCGGAAGCCGGAGACCATACTTGGCCAATTCAGATCCTTGGTTCGATCGCTATAACTTTGTACAGCCCATAGGTGAGGGCGGTATGGGCTCGGTCTACTATGCCGAGGACCGGAGCAAGGATAATCGCCCTTGCGTGGTTAAACAGATTAAGACAGCGTCCAAGTCATTAGCTGAGCAGGCGGAGATGACTAAAGTGTTCATCCGTGAGGCTGAGTTTCTGGCTAAGCTCAATCATCGCGGCATCGTCAAGTTTATAGACGACCACTTTTCGGAAGAAGGCATGTTCCTTGTGATGGAGCATGTGCCAGGGGATAACCTGGATGTTGTTGTGCGTAAGGAAGGTACGTTAACCTCGGACGCCGTTGTGCGCATAGCCATACAGTGCTGCGACGTATTGGATTATCTACATGCGTTCGAGCCGGCAATTATCTATAGAGACTTGAAGCCGAGCAATCTTATTTTGCGTCCGGATGGGCTTGTGGTGTTTGTCGATTTTGGTATTGCCAGAGATTTTGAACCTCAAGGTCCGGCAACTAGAGTGATTACATCCGGTTATTCACCACCTGAACAATATTTTGGTAAGCCGGAGCCGCGTGGCGATCTGTATTCGTTAGGCGCAACCATGTTTCATCTGTTAACGGGTAAGCGTCCGCGTCCGCTTAATGCCTGCAATCCGCGCTCGGTCAATGAATATGTTTTGCCGTCTTTGTCTGATTTGGTGTTACGTCTTACGTCGCATGAAGTGGATAAACGCCCGGCATCAGCGCGTGCTGTGCAGACCGAGCTGTTTTACATATATAAGGAAATGCATCCTGAGTTTGAAATACCATACGGCGACACTGATTCAAACGAAGATATTCTTGCCGACTATATGCCCGAAGAGTCCGACCAAAAGCCGATGTGGGAAAAGATATCCGCTTGGTTCAAAGGGCTTTTGCTAAAAGTTGATTGATAAATTGCATTCTTATTCGTAAGACTACTAAATCTGTGAAAACTCTCATTTGCCAAGGGAAGAAAGTCACAACTTTGTCATAGCGCTTTGTTAAAGTTGCTCTGTTGAAAATCACTTGGGCTGGCATTGTACTCATGAAAAAGAATCTTCTCCACTCGGCACAATATCTAGATTATGTACTTTACTGGTGCTTTGTTGCGCTGGTAATTGTTGGCGTAATTACTTTTGCGTTGCTGCCACCGAGAGTGAACATTTTTACTTTAGGCGGTATTATTAGCGCTTGTTTCTTCTTGCGCCCGTTGCTTTTTATTAGAACGCCTTAGTCCCGCGATAGCGTTTAAGCTGGAGTAACGACGCGACCGGGCTTGTTGCCTGTGTGGTCGCTGTCTTTGATTACCGGCACGCCGTTAACTAAAACATGAACGAAACCGCTGGCATACTGGTGTGGCTTTTCAAATGTGGCATTGTCTTCGACTTTAGCAAAATCAAAAAGAGCAAGGTCGGCAAAGTAGCCTGGTTGTAGTTTGCCTCTTGATTCTAAGCGCATGTTGCTTGCGGGCAAGTGTGTTAAACGACGCACTGCTTCTTCAAGCGTGATCAGCTTTTCTTGGCGGACATATTTAGAGAGGAAGCGAGCGACGTTACCGTAAGCACGCGGATGTGTGCTTGATTGCATGAAGATGCCGCTTGCCGACATAGACGAGCCGTCGGAGCCGACGCTCACCCAAGGTTTGATTATTTGTTTGCGCAAGTTGTCTTCGGACATCCAGAAATAAACTGTTTCGATACGACTGTCGTCTTCAACAATCAAATCCATTGCTGCAATTTCTGGCGAGATGCCGCGCATTTTAGCTAATTCAGCTAAGCTTTTGCCGGCAAGTGGTTTGAGCTTTTCGTTTTTGAAGCCGACTAAAATTGTGCCTTCGGCTCCAGCCATTTGCAGTCCGTTTTCCCAGGTGTCGGTTTGTTGACGCATCTCTGTTTCAAGACGTGTGCGCATCTCAGGGTTTTGCAAACGTTTGCGCCATTGTTGTAAGCCGCCTTGTTGTACCCAAGGTGGCATGGCGGCGTCTAAGCCGGTTTGAGCGGCGGTGTACATATACATGTCGGCTGTGATTTCTAAGCCACGTTTGCGGGCAGCTTCGATACGCTCAAGGGCTAAATCCATTTTGTGCCAGTTAGCTTGACCTGCCGCTTTGAGATGGTAAACCTCAGAGCGTATTTTCGCTTTGTCGGTAATTTCAATGAATTCGTCTAGAGCTTCAATAAAGGTTGAACCTTCGCTACGCAAATGCGAAGTGTACATGCCTTTGTATTTAGCGGCGGCTTGAGCCAATGCAATTAGCTCGTCTGTTTGAGCATAAAGCCCGGGTGAATAAATAAGGGCTGAAGAAACACCGATTGCTCCTTCGCTCATAGCGTGCTCGACAAGTTTGCACATTTTTTGCAATTCGTCAGCGGTTGGCTTGCGTTCTTCGCGGCCAAGAAAGTTTTGGCGGGCGGTGCTAGCGCCGACAAACGAAGCGACGTTTGTAGAGACGCCACGGTTTACTAGAGTATCGAGAAAGCCGCGTAATGTATCCCAAGTAATGTCATATTTGATGTCGCCATGTTCAGCCATGCGTTCATCTTTCATGGCTTTAGTAAAGGGACCCATTGAGTTGCCTTCACCCATTATTTCAAGCGTCACGCCTTGCCTGATGTCACTTTGCGATGAGCCGTCAGCCATCAGTGTATCTTCAGCTTGGCTGAGCATATTGATGAAGCCGGGAGCAATGCAAAGTCCTGAAGCGTCGAGCTCTTCTTTGGCGCTGCCTTTGCTTGTTTTTTCGATAGCGACAATTTTGTCGTCTTTAATTGCTAAGTCTGAAACATACGAAGCTTTGCCTGTGCCATCGTAAATGGTGCCGCCACGCAGAACTAGATCATACTCAGCCATTTTGTTTCTCCGCTAATTCTCAGGCGATTTGGCGGATGGCTTTGCTTGCGCTTCTGCTGGTAGCTCCGCAAGCCCGTATACGGCTTTGCGTTCGAAGCCTGGACTATTCATGACCCACATTTGCGTGCCTAAATCATAGTGCCACCATTCATAAGGAAAGTTGGCGAAGCCGGCTCTAGTCATCGCCCAGTATAAGAGGCGTCTGTTTTCTTTGGCTTCAACTAAGCTTGAGGATAAACCTCTTTGCAGATATTCAAAATAATCGGTCGAGCTTACCTCGGCTGCGTCGTCAAAAATGCTGCCGAAATAAAGCGGCTCTTTATGGTCTTTGGAGCGCAAGCAAAGGTCGACGGCGCCGCCTGTGGCATGAGTCGGCCAAGTACGAAAATCATTGGCATCGAAACCGGTTGGGTCCGAGCAATATAAGCCGGCAAACTGAATACATTCTTCCTCTGTCGGATCTGTCAGTCTAAGTTTTGCTTGGTTGATGAAATGCTGCCAAAGTTCTTTTTGCAAAGATATTGGGCGATAACCATCAAGTAATAAGAGCTCAGCTTGATAGGGTTCCAGACTTTTGTTTACGACAACAAGCTTTTCGGCAACAGTTTTGCGCACAAAAATTTGCTCGGAGGCGCTGGCAAAAGTTTTGTAGTAAGGTGGGTTCAAGCCGTCTTTGCGAGCGTAATATGAAGCTGTTGCCAAATCGTATTGGCTAACATCGACTAAAGGCTCTTGAGCTCGAGTTGATTCAAGATTGATCTCAATCTCGTGATAGTCCAGTGCGCTTGCTGCTTTAGGAAAAGCAGGGATTGGGCAAAGCTTCCAATCGTTTTTATTTGATTCCATGCGCTGTATTATACGTTGCCTTGGCTTAAAGTAAGTGCCTAGGCGAGTTTTCAGGAGCCTATAATATTTGGTATGAGCAACGGCATGAACGGCAAGAATAATGGCATTAGTAATAAATCTTCGGCTTTGGAAATTACAATCCTCGGTTGTGGAGTGATTGGGCTCAGCTCGGCTCTCGAGCTTTTGCAGCGCGGATTTAAAGTCAAAATTGTGGCTGCCGAATTGCCGCCTCATACTACTTCGGACATTGCTGCTGCTGTTTGGTATCCATTTAAAGTTCATCCGCAAGATAAAGTTCTTGCTTGGTCCAAAGCGTCTCTCGACAAATATTATGAGTTTGCCGAGTCTAAAGATGATGCTGGAGTCTTTTTGTGTCCTTTGCTTGAGTTACATGTTAGCCAAGTTGAAGAAAAACCCTGGTGGACAAAGGCAGTGCGTAAGTTTGAAAAAGCAGCTGCTACTTTGTTGCCCGATGATTATTCTTCGGGCTATCAGGCTGAAATAGCTGTGATTAACGCATCTGTATTTTTAGAATATTTGATGAAGAAGGTAATTAGCTTAGGCGGCAAGATTGAAAAGTTGCCGGCCCGGTTTGAGAGTGTGGCTGAGCTTTCTGCTTTAGGCAAGCTTGTGGTTAATTGCACCGGGCTTGGCGCCGGCAAGCTGTGCAAAGACGATGCTGTTTATCCGATTAAAGGACAAGTGGTGCGCACTACTCGTCCAGATTTCGGCAGTTGTGTTTTTGACGACTACGGACCGCGCGCGATTAGTTATATTGTGCCGCGTCAAGATGATTGCATACTTGGCGGGACCGCGGCTGAAAATGATTGGGATTTAGCTGCCGACGATAAAGTCGCTAAAACAATCATGACCAAATGTACCGAGCTTGTGCCTGAGCTGGCTCGTGTACAAGTGCTTGAGCATAAGGTTGGCTTGCGACCGGGGCGTAATCAGATAAGGCTTGAGCTTGAAAGTTTTGCCGCCGGCGAAGAGCTGTCTTGTGGCGGTTGTGCTGAGCGTGACTTTGCTGTTATTCATAATTATGGTCATGGTGGTGCTGGTTTTACAGTGGCTTGGGGATGTGCCCAAGAGGTGGCTGAGCTTGCCCAAAGTTTTGCAAGAAATGGGTAAAGTTAGCGGATTTATCGGGAGAAAAGAGCCCAGACAAGCTATTATTTGTGGTGAATGATAGTGGCAGCGAATACACCTGTGTTGAATACGCAAAAGATTGGCTCTCAAGGACATCCAATCCTGCTCATGCATGGTTGGGGGCAATCGCTCTATTCATTGCAAGCTTTAGGCGAACTGCTTGGTAAAACCCATCAAGTGCATTTGATCGATCTGCCTGGATTCGGCAAGTCACCGGCACCGGATGAAGATTGGGATACTAAACAGTATGCCGAACGTATATATCAGTACGTCAAAGAGAATAATCTCAAGCAGGTTGATCTGCTTGGGCATTCATTTGGTGGGCGGGTTTCAATCCGATTGACAAGCGCTCATCCGGAGATTGTCAGAAGCATGATTCTGATTAATTCAGGCGGACTGAAGCGTACTCTAACGGGCAAACGCAAGCTGCGGGCTAAATATAGCGGTCTGCTCAGCAAAACGATTAAGCAGATAGACAAAATGACCGGCAGCAAGATTTTTGAAAATTGGTTTGTGCCGCGCTTTGCTTCTCTTGATTACAAGAATGCCGGCTCGCTGCGCAACATTCTTGTCAAGGCGGTCACTGAAGACGTCACTGAAGATGCTCAGAAAATCAAAAATCCTACTTTTATTTTGTGGGGTGAGAAAGATCAAGAAACACCGCTTGAATCAGGCGAGCGTTTTCATGCTTTGATTTCAGGCTCACAGTTTGTGGTTTTGCCTGGTAAAGATCACTTTCCATTTTTAGGCGACGGTGCGCATTTGTGTGCGCGTTATATTCTCAATTTTCTTAAGACCTTGCCGGGAGAATAAGCGTGTTCGACTTTTGGACAAGAGCAGTTTCAGCATTATTTATAGTGGCTGCCGGCATCTATTTTTATAAAAAGCGCAACCGACGTTATCTGCAATTTTTCCAACAAGAAGAGTATGAATCGAAACGATTCGTTGCTTGGTATTTTGCTAAACGTGCTTATGATACTCGGGCAACAAAAGCTGCTTTAGGCGGTCTTATTGCAAGCGGAATTGCTTGTTATTTTAATTCTGAGATCGGTATGTGCGCTGCAAGCGTGGTCTTTTCTTTGTGGCTTATAGCTATCGCTAAAGCAGAAGAAAACCCGGAAACCACAGGCAAGATTAAGCTGAAAATGACGCCGCGAGCAACGCGCATTTACAAGTTGGCTTTTGGCATATTTGCTTTTGTATTTTTGCTTTGTGCTTCGTTGTGTGCACTGCTTGAACAAAATGCAATTCCAGCTTTATGGCTTTTGCAGCTTGTTTTGATTCACAAAAATCCAGGCTTTCTGGTAATTGCAAACCAGCTTTTGAAGCCCTATGAAAGCAGTGTGCAAAAAGGATTTGCCGATCAAGCTAAAGGGCTTATTCGCAAATACGACCCGATTGTGATTGGTATTACTGGCAGCTACGGTAAAACAAGTAGCAAATATATTCTCAAAGATGTGCTTGATGCTGTGCGTCCGACATTCTCGACGCCCGGCAGCATCAACAGTTATATGGGTGTTACTCGTGAAATTCGCGAGCGCTTGAAGCCAGAGCATCAGTATGCAGTCATTGAAATGGGTGCTTATTATCGCGGCTCGATCAAAAAAATGTGTTCGCTGACACCGCCTAAAGCCGGGATTATTACTGCTGTCGGCTTGATGCACTTAGAACGTTTCGGCGGACCGGAGCAAGTGTTTCTGGCTAAGTCCGAGCTTGCTCAGGCGATACCGCAAGACGGCATTTTAGTAGTTAACGGTGATTATGATTATTGCCGACGCATGGCTGCCGAAAATCCGAAACAGACGACTTTGGTTTACGGCTTAGAGCCTGAGAAAGGTCATCTTGATGCTTATCTTTATGATATTAAAGCCGACGAAAAAGGATCTACTTTCAAGATCCGCTGGCAAGACAATGAGTATGAAGGCTTCGCTCAACTTTATGGTAAGCCGATGCTTTCAAACGTGCTTGGTTCGTTTACTCTTGCTTGTGCGTTAGGTATTTCGCCGTCCCTTGTTTTAGCTGCTATTCGCAATGTGCGTACAGCATCCAATCGTTTAGAGCCGGTAAGAGCAAGTATTAGCTCTTTAAGCGCTGAGGCTAACGGTCAGTGCCCGCCTGGAACTATTTTGCGTTTGAACGATGCTTATAATTCAAATCCTACAGGCTTTGCTTCGGCATTAGAAGTGTTGGGTGATATGCCCGGCGGTAGAAAGGTGCTTGTCACACCAGGCATGATTGAGCTTGGTGACAGACAAGAAGCCGAGAATAAAGAAGCAGCTTTGAAGGCAGCTAAAGTATGCGACCTGGTGCTTGTAGTCGGTGAGACTAACAGACAAGCTTTGGTTGCCGGACTGCAAGAAGGTAATTTAAGCGCCGAGCGCTACAAAGAGATTCCGAGTATGAAAGAAGCTTTGGCTTATTTGGCGACAAGCTACTGCCAAGATGGCGACATTGTTTTGATTGAGAATGATTTGCCCGATCTTTATGAGACCGTAATTTCTTTTTGATAACCAGCAAATTGATAGTAATAAGGACAAGCGATGAACAACGGGGATAACAAAAGACAAACCATAGCCGTGCTTTTCGGCGGTAGATCCGTGGAGCACGAAATCTCAATCATTACTGCTTTGCAGATGATTGAAGCCATGGATACGGTTAAATATCGTCCCTTGCCTGTTTATGTGGCGCCGACCGGCAAATGGTATTGCGGCGACGAGCTCTTGAAAAAAGAGGTTTACAAGAACATGCCGGCATCTTTGTCCGGACTAAAAGAGGTCGTTCTTTTGCCCACCCCTGGCTTAAATAGTTTAACCGTTATCGGTTTAAGATCTAAAGGGGGATTCGGCATATTCGGAAGTAAAGTGGCTGAAGAAACAATCCCGGTTGATGTTTTCTTCCCGTGCTTCCATGGTTCTTATGGCGAAGACGGCTGCGTGCAAGGCTTGTTTGAGCTTGCCGATGTTACTTACACCGGCTCGGACGTTGTCTCCTCGGCTTTGAGCATGAGCAAATATCATTGCAAAAAGTTTTTGGAGAGCCACGATATTCCAGTGTTGCCGTCCATTGTTGTGAGCAAAGCTGAACTTGATCAAGGCATGGGCAGCAATCTTGCTAAGATGCGCGAGCGCATTTTAGCTCAGCCCGGTTTAGGCAACTTCCCGCTTTTTGTTAAACCGGCAACTTTAGGTTCAAGTATCGGTGTTTCCAAAGCTGATGATGCGGCCGGTTTGGACGCCGCTTTGCTCAAAGCTTTTAAGTATGACGTAGAAGCTATTGTCGAGCCTTGTTTGGACGACAAAATGGAGATTAACGTCTCGGTTATGGATGATGTTGAAGCTGTTGCTTCAGTGGTTGAAATTCCGGTTTCATCATCGGGCAATGAGCTTACATACGAAGATAAATATATGCGTCCGGGCAGCAAGAAAAACGGACCGGCTTCTTCCGGGATGGCTGGCTTAGCCCGGGTGATTAACCCGACTGATCTTGATCCGAAATTGAAAGAACAAGCTCGCAGTTATGCTAAACGTGCTTTTGAGCTTATCGGTTGTGCCGGTGTTGCTCGTATCGACTTTATGGTTGATCTGAAAAAAGGTCAGCTATATTTTAACGAGATCAATCCTTTGCCCGGCTCGCTCTCATATTATTTGTGGGTCAATTCGGAGCCGGCTGTGCTTTATACCGACATGATCACTCTGATGATCGAGCGGGCGCAGTTGCGCAAAAAACGCAAAGCCAGCGTATCGGTTGATATTGGCTTCAAAGCGCTGTTCAAATAAAACTATTTCCAGACAGTGTGTTCTTCGGGGGTAAAGAGCCCGAGAGTTTTCCACTCAGGATGCAAATGCAGTGCATGTTTTTCTTGCACCAAGTTCTGCATGCGATGGAGCAGCCCGACTATATTTTGCGATGTGGCGCCGCCTAAGTTAACAACAAAGTTAGCGTGTAAGGCAGAAACAGCAGCTTGTCCTTCTTGCATCTCTTTAGCGCCTGATTGGTCGAGCAAAAAGCCGGCGCTTTTATCGGGCAATGGATTTTTGAATGTGCTGCCTAAGTTTGGCGTACCGATTGGTTGTGTGCGCCAACGATAATCTTCGTTGTGCTGAGTTTGTGCTTTGATTTTTTCAGCCGAGTCTTTTTTCATACGCAGCTTAGCTGAAAGTACAATCTGTTTTTGTGGGTCGATAGCTGAATTGCGATATTCGAAGCTTAGCTCTTTGTTGCTCAAGACACGTATTTGCCAGGTTTCAATGTCGAATACGGTTACTGATTCGACTATTTCCGACATGCAACTGCCGTGAGCACCGGCGTTCATTACGACTGCGCCGCCGATAGTACCGGGGATGCCGACAGCAAATTCCAAGCCGGATAATCCGAGCGATGCCGCATGTTTAGCGATATGCGGCAAACGTGTACCGGCTTCAGCTTCAACTAAATCTTCTTCCAGAGTTTGTACGTTGGTCATTTGAGTCATACGAATGACTGTGCCTGGAACACCGGCAGATGATATCAAAGTGTTTGAGCCGCCGCCTAAAATATGCCAAGGTTTCCTTTGTTTACGGCATAAATCAAGCACGTCAACAAGCTCTTGGGCGCCTGCAGGTTGGCAAAAATGTTCGGCGTCACCGCCGACTTTCATAGTTGTGTAGCGCCAAAGCGGGCTGTTATCGGCAATTTCCATTTTTTGGTTCTTTGCGCAGAAGCTCAAGTAGAGGTTTGCCGACGCCGGTGATGTCACCGGCACCGATTGTCAAAACGATATCGCCAGGCTGTAAATGTGGATGAATTTTATTTGGTAGATCGGCTGTCGGTCCGCCTAAATAATGAGCATTTTTGTGCTCTACTTCTTTGACGAAACGTTCGGAGTTGATACCGTCGATTTGACCGCCGCGGGCAACATAAACATCAGCCACTAAAACAAGATCAGCTTGTTTGAATGATTGGCAGAACTCTTGCCACAAGTCTTGCAAACGGCGTGGTTGGTGCGGTTGAAAAACTGCGACAACACGGTGGTTGATCTTATTGGATTTGGCTTGCAGTCCGCGTTTATATTGTTGAGCAGCTTCAAGTGTGGCTTGTACTTCGGTTGGGTGATGCCCGTAATCATCGACAATTGTAATGTCGTTTGTTTGACCGATATGTTGGAAGCGTCTGTCTACACCACCGAAACTTGAAAGCGAATGGGCGATTTTTTCAAAATCTTGACCGAGCTCCAATGCTACAGCACAAGCGCATAAAGCATTCATGCGATTGTGCATACCTGGCACCGGCAAGTTTATTGTGCCTAAGTCTTTGCCATGAGCGCGAACAGAGAATGATGATTCATCGATCATCGTCATTTGATAATCAGCTTTAGCTGAAACTTGGCTTGTGCCGTAAGTAATCACTTTGTTTGTAAGTTTAGGCATAAGCTCGCGGCAGCCGGCATCATCGCTGCACAGCACCGTGGCAAACTGACTGCTGTTAGCAAAGGCAGCCATTGTTTCCAAAATCTGATTCATGCCGCCGGGATAATTCTCTAAATGATCCGGCTCGATGTTGGTGACAATTGATATATAGGAAGGCAAATTAGCGTGAGTGCGATCGCTTTCATCGGCTTCAGCGACAAAGTACTCGCCAGAACCGGCATAAGAGTTTGATTTCAAACGACCGAACAAACCGCCGACAACAACACTTGGATCAAGACCGCAATCAAGCAAAACTTGAGCGACCATACCGGTAGTAGTGGTTTTGCCGTGAGTACCCGAGACGCCGATAACTTTGGAGCCGGCACAGATGGCAGCCAGCATGTCGGAGCGATGAAAGATTGGCAGCTTGCGTGCTGTTGCTTGAGCGTATTCCGGGTTGTCTCCGGTAATTGCCGTTGAGATTACTATGGCAGAAGCTTTCTCTACGTTTGAAGCTTGTTGCCCGATATAAATGGTGGCACCAAGTGATTGAAGCTCTTCGGTGATTGGGCTTGCTTGCTTGTCCGAGCCGGACACCGAGCGTCCTTGAGCTAAAAGAATTCTTGCTAGAGCTGACATACCGATGCCGCCAATGCCGATGAAATGGACT
Organism: Candidatus Obscuribacterales bacterium; assembly: GCA_019750335.1. Lineage (GTDB taxonomy): Bacteria > Cyanobacteriota > Vampirovibrionia > Obscuribacterales > Obscuribacteraceae > JAIEPM01. Next base: position 114,213 of record JAIEOQ010000010.1, on the reverse strand, counting down.
GCGCCGGTTAGTGAGTTGAGCTCTATTTTTGGAGGCATGGTACCTTGGATTGTTTGTCCGGCTGAGCTGGCTGCTTTGAGTTCCAAGGTAATTTCCTCATATTAGACTGACTCTGTCCAGCCTCAGGGGATAGACAGAGTCATAATTTTAAACCGTTTTAAGCTGGTTGTGAACTAAGCTTTTTGAGCTTTTTTCAAATTTCTGACCAGTCTCGATTTGCGACGAGCGGCTGTATTTTTGTGCAGAACGCCTTTGGAGACGGCACTGTCAATAACTGAGAAAGCTTCTTTAAGAGCTTCGGCAGATTTAGCCGGATCGGAAGCAGTCTCTTCGACTTTGTTGCGCAAAGTGCGAACTTGGGACTTCCAATGACGATTTTTCTCGCGGTTGCGCTCGGCAACTTCGACACGTTTAATAGCTGACTTGATTCTAGGCACGGCTAGGAGTTCCTACTTATGAAAATAACGGCTGTGATTCTAACATATTGCCGCTCTTGGTCCTTCTGACAAGAGCCCTTTTTGAAGCAAAGTATCGCCTCCTTACCAAAAAATCATGAAAAAGAGCCCGATTTCTTGCAAAACCGGGCTCTTTTGATAATTGTTTTTCGCGTTTAGGCGTCAGTTTGTTGTTGTAATTTGGCAAACAAATCTTGAACACTGGCTCTATCAGTCATGGCGTCGTTTAACTGAGTGGTATAAGCGACCATGGTCTGTTTGAGTTCAGAAAATTGTGCTAAATCCAAATGGCTGGCGTCTTCCATATTAACCTTCGCAAGTTTTGCTGCGACATCATCTATGGTTTTTCTGACACGAGCGCCTAGTTCTTCGGGGCTAAGCTTGGAGAGATCTTCTGTTTCTTTTTCGCCTTCTGTTATGGCGAAATCATCAGCTTTAACCACGTCAGCGGCTTTAGCATCAGCAGGACGACTATATGCACCCGAGCTTTCCAGTAAAGAATTGCTGGCATCGTTCTCGGCGGCATTATCATTCCCACCTTTGATGAAGTCGTTTGTGTTTCCGGCATCTCCTGGTGTGGACATAAAAATCCTTGGTTACTCCTAATTTGGCCAGTTTGGGTCTTTGCGCGGTACTGACTTTTTAAGCCTTCCGGTGAAACTCCTAAAAGGCTCACCAATAAACACTTTATTCCCCAAGCAGATAGATCGTCAATGTGGTTTTTACGAAGCCCAAGCTTAAACCTGAAAAGTCAAGCAGGGAAAGACTTTTAGAAGTGAAAGATGTGGCGCATAACCGTAGTGGCCAGGCTCACGAAGAGAAGGATGGCTGTCAAAATGCCGGTCAATACAATGGTTATGGCGGTTTTAGCCGGCGATAATTCGTGCACCTTTTTCAGACCGATATAAGTGACATAAAGCTCGTAAAACCAGGCTAATGAGCCTAAAATCGGTACCCAAGCAAGCAGGTTTAAGCAGCTAGCGTAAGCGTATACCCGGAAAGTCGCTTCGAAATCCGCTTTCCCGCCAAATGAGCGAGCTAGAAGCTTAGCGACTAGGGCTACCAAAAATGTGCTGGCTAAGCTGGTGGCAAGCATGATTGGAAACTCAAACAGGTGCATGCTTAGAAGAGAAACTCCTAAAATTGCTACAGTTGTACTACCAAGCAAGAATAAAAATGGTTCTTTCAAACCGCCTGTGGTCGGCATCGTTTCAAAGAAAAGCTTGGGTGTAAGAGCGACGTTGCTTGCCTTTTGATAATAATCAAGCAAATAGCTCTTAAAGCCGGGAGGTAGCTTATCTAGGGCTTGGAGTTTACTGTCGGCGGAGTTGGGTTCGTCCATGGTTGCATCTCCTTTAGTATTTGACCGAGCTCTTCCAATCAAAAACATACTTGATATCTACTGAGCGTGGGGAACCTTTAGGAAGGGGATCTAATGGTGAGGCCGCTTGAAGAGCGATCAAGGCTGATTTGTCCATTTCTTGGTTGCCCGAGCTTACGCTTACTTCCGGATTGACGATGGCTCCGGTGTTGGTAATGGTAAAAACAGTTGTCACTTTGCGTGATTCAAAACCTTTAGGCGGTTGCCATTTTTTCTGAATGTCCTGCTTCATTTTGGTCATATAAGAACTGAAGTCCAGATTGTGATCTATATGAGCATCTTCATCGTCTTCCATCTCGCTTGCGGACTTAGGCGGTGGTGCTGATTTGATCGGAGCCGGTATGGCGCCGGCTAAATCCGGTCGAGTCATGGCCAGCTGATCGATTGGATGACCGATTGAAATGCCGCTATTTGAATTTGGATTTTTAATCGGCATACCGATGATGATGGCTGCTGTTTGCGAATCAGGCTTGGAAAGCACCATGGACGGTTTTTGCTCCTGACCGTCCTGAGCTTTTTGTTCCTGGATCTTTTGATAGATATACTCACCGATCATAAAGAAGGGCAAGTTACCTTGGCTGCCGCGCAGAGCTTCGGAAAAATAGTGAGAGAAACGGCTGGAAAGAGATTGTTTGTCATCGAAAGATTGCTCATAGAGAGCGTTAGCAGACATTATGGTGGCGCCGCTTGTGCTTGCCAGCCATTTTAAGTCTTTGCCATTTTCGATTTTACCTGCCGGATTGCAGTCGAGCAAACAAAGAATATCGTCGGAACCGGTTCTTTGTTTGATTGTTTTGATCGTTTGCACAAGATCAAGCCCGCTATTTTTCAAATCGGACATTTTAGTGTCATTGCTGCAAATTACCGGTTCACCAGCGGCTGTCTGAGATATGCGTGAGGCAAAATATAGAAAAACCAGATCGTTGGGCAAGGCTTTTTTGTACAGCCATTGTTCTAGAGTTTGATCGATGCCTGCTTTTGTTGCGTTGGTACCGTTAAGCAAAATGATGTGATCCGCAGCAAAACGCCCGGCGTCGGGATCTTTAAGTGCTCTGGCTACATCGGCGGCGCTTTTTTGCGCTAAAGGCAAGCCGGGAATCGTTGTATCGTTAAAACGATTAATGCCGATTACAAGAGCCCATTTGTCTCTGATTGTCGGTTTGTCTTGAGCCTGTTTTGCTTCGGTCAATGAACTAAAAGAACAAAGGATGCCTAAAATAATTCCGGCTGCCAACCCGATGCGCTTACCATTCATCGTCGCCATGAACCTCTAGCTGGAAACACCGCTTAAGTTTAGCAGTGTTTCGCATTCTAAAAGGCTTGGCAAGGGGAGGCTTTGTCCGGTGCTTTGCTCGATGTGAATAATTTGGGCAGCTGAGATCTTGAAAAGGCTGTAAACGAGTGAATCAATCGCTCTTTGATGAGGCTGATCCGTTTGTGGATTTTGCTGTAGCAAAGAAACAAAATCGGCAATCATATTTTGCTTTTGCAAGTCAGGTGCAGGCAATGGCATTGATTCGACCATTTCGATATCAATTTGAGCAAGGGCCCGTTTATCTTCGCGACTTTTGAGACGATAGATATGAAGATAAAGACTGGAATTTAAAAGACCGCAATAATAAGCTAGCTCGTGTGGGTCATTTGTTTTTGTGACAAAGCTGTGGACGTTATTCAAATGATAAAGACCGTCTTTGTCGATGGCGGCGATAAAGCGATCTGCTGTTTGGCGCAATAATATTTTGTTTTTACCGATAATCTCCGGATTGAAGCCGCCGGCAAAAAGCAGTTTGGGATCGATTTGCAACCAGTCATTTTGCGGGCTGATTTTATAAGGTGTAAGCTGGGCACCGGATATGATGCCGGGTTGATAACATTCGCTTCTCTTTTCTTTAGCGATGATGCTTGTTTGTCCGTGTCGGGCGCGTATGCCTGTGTGACCGCTCAGGGCGTAGCCTAAAAATTGGGCTGAGGCCAGGAGCTCCAGCAACTCGGCGTCAGTCGAGGAAAATACTAGTTGAAAACGAGCTTTGTCTTTAGCGGCTAAAAGAGCAATAGGCAAAATAAAATTTGACCATTTTGTTTCGCTGTTTTTGTTTTTGTGCAATTTGTAGAGTTGCACAGGTTCTGATTTTTTACCATCTGTTACTTTATAGTGAGCGATACACCAGCGCCCGACAGTGGCGGCAATTGTGTCTTCGGGCAGCTCGCTCAAACTGAGAATTTGGCAGCGTTCCAAAATCAATCGACGCAGCTTGTGGTAATAGCTACCGTTCAAGAAGGCGTCGGGCAACAAAAATGCAATCTGTCCTTCCGCTTTTGTCCAGTTTATGGCGATTTCTTGAAAAATCGAGTGTAAGCGTATTTTGTATTCGGCTGAATGGGCAAATGATTTTTTCAAATATTTTTGCCAACTTGGTGCGAGTTTATCCTGGTTTCGCGAACCGAAGCTGATATAAGGTGGATTGCCGAGAATAAGATCGAACTTTCTGCTCTTCTCTTTTTTTATGGTTGCTTCAAGCAAACTGTTTTTCACCAGTATGTTTTTAGCAAGACCGGTCATGATCGTTTCAATTTGTTCAGGAGAGTTTGCCAAGTACGAAGACTGGCACAGCAATAAAAGAATTCGACAAAGTGATATTGCTTTGCCGTCGATATCCTGACCGTATAAATTGTTGGCGGCAAACGAGGCGACAAACTTCTGATCGAAATTATTTTGTTGCAGCCATTGGATTGTGCCCAATAAAAAATTACCGCTGCCGCAAGCCGGATCCATAATGCTGAAGTCGGAGTCTTTTTTTAGTTTGTGCAAAAGATAACCAAGGTCGAGTGTGAATGCGCGTTCAAGAGCGCAGGCGACTACCCAAGCTGGTGTGTAATATTCGCCCTGATTTTGAGCCAAAGTCTTTTGGTAGATTTCACCGGCAAGAAAAAGATCGGTCTGGAAATTATTGTCCAAAAATTGATAAAGCTTGTCGGCGTCTTTTAAAGACAACTCATTGAGTGCAAACTCGTGAAAAGGATATTGATTCGCTAGGCAGCTCCAACTGAGCAAAGGAAACTTTGCCGCTTCGCATCCTTGATCAATAGATGTTTTGTATGTAGGAAAGCCAAGTTTTATAGCAATCCAATTCAAATATATAAGTAATGAATATTGTTCAGATAGTTCAGCAATATCCCATTTGCAATCTATATCCGTTTGGATTGACTTTGTATTTAGTTGGTTACTGAGTATTACAGAGCCTGCTCTCAAGCGGAAATCATTGACAGCTTTTTGAATGGCTATTCGGCTCATCGTTGCTGTCATTCTCGATTCAACTCTTTCTTCTTAGGCTTTGAAAGCCAATTCTACGTAAAAGGCTTGCCCCTTAGAACTATAACGCCACTACCATTCAGGTGGATTGTAATTGTGGATTTATTACAAGTGGAATTCGGACGGTTACTCTATTAAATTATCTACAGTTGTAGATAAGCTTGTAGATAAGTAGGAAACGTCAAGAGAAAACGGCTTTAATTTTACTTCTAAGCAATTCCTCTATGCTTCACCAGAATAGAATTTCGACGGACAGTTGCTCATACATTAAGGGGGACCCGGTTGTCAGGAGAGTTGTATATAATTGGTACGCCTATAGGTAATCTGCAAGATATAAGTTCGCGTACAAAAGATCTCTTGGCTAAAGTCGATTTTGTTCTGGCTGAAGATACGCGTGTGAGTATAAAATTGCTCCGCCATTTAGGTTTGAACAAAAAACTAGTCAGCTGTCACGATCATAATGAAGAGAGTCGAGGGTCGGTACTAGCTGAAGCTGCTGCCGGAGATTTGAAAGTAGCGCTTATTTCGGATGCCGGTATGCCTTTGGTTTCGGACCCCGGCTATAAAATTTTGCAAAAAGCTCTGGCTTTGGATATGAATATAATCCCGATCCCGGGTCCGAGTGCGCCGCTTCTCGCCCTTGTCGGCAGCGGCTTGCCGGTTGATCGTTTCTCTTTTGAAGGTTTTTTGCCGGACAAAAAAGGAGATCGACTTGAACGTTTACAAAAAATCAAGGCTGACGATCGCACTTTGATCTTTTTTGTTGCTCCTTCTAATTTAGCTAAAATCATCGATGACATACTGACTGTTTTTGGCGATCGCAAAGTTTGTCTTGCTCGTGAGTTGACTAAGCTCCATGAGGAATATATTCGCTTATCGGCAAGGGAGCTGGCTAAGCTTCTGCCGCAAAGAGAGTTGAAAGGTGAGTGTGTGCTTGTGGTTGCCGGAGCATCTCAAGCTGACCCTATAAATTGGTCTGAGGCGGATGTAACCTTGAAATTGCAAGAGATGGTTGCAGCCGGAGCGCGAATGAAAGATGCTTGCAACGTTCTTGCTAAAGAGTCAGGTTGGAGTGCTTCGGATCTCTACAAACTTGGACTGAAGATGGGATAATTTAAGTAAGTTCAGAGGCATAAGCTCTAAATGTTTCGTCGCGGTCAAACTTTCAAAGTCAAGCTGGAAATATCTCCGGAGCAAACAGGCTACGGGCGGGCTGAAGTTATTGATGCCGATAGCCGCTTTGTGCTCTTGAAAATAAAAGGGAGCAAAGGTGAAGCGCCGGATTTAATTAATGGTGTCAAAATATGGTTTGTCGACAACCTTTTGACAAATCGATTTAACGGTTTGTGGTCGTCAGTGATTTCAGGGAGCAAAGAAGTTCAAGGCGAGAACTATTTTGAATGTCGCCAACCTAAATTTGCTCCAGCTTTGCAAAAAAGAAAACAACCACGAGTCGATGCGAGCTTTCCCTTGCTTTTTACGGCAAAGGAGCTTGAAGCTTTTTCCAATCAAGCTGTCAGCCGTAATCTGTCGCGTTCGGGCATCGGTATTACAGTCAAAGGTGATGTCGCTCAGCATTTTGAACCGGGCTCTTTGATTGAATTTAGCTTGCAATCTCAACCAGAGCCGATTCAACTTAAAGCTCAAGTAATCAGAGCTTATTATGATTGGCTCTCTCACGATACTGAAATTGGACTTGCTTATGTTGAGTTGCCAGAATCAACAAAAGAACAGATTGAACAAATGATTCAAGCTCTGAAAAAAATACGGGGCGAGGATAAAAACTCGGACGACAAAACAAAAAGAACTTTGGCACAGTGGCTGCGAAGCGATAAAGAAAATAGTCGTTTTATCAAAACATGTATAGAAGAAACAAAGGAAGTTAATCAACATGACTCTTGAACAAAACTCCATGCCTGTACTTGAAGCAGTGGTATTAGGCGTGGTGCAAGGGCTGACTGAGTTTTTGCCGATTAGCAGTACTGCACATTTGCGTGTGGTACCGGCTTTTCTCGGTTGGTCGGACCCGGGAGTGGCATATTCGGCAGTAATTCAATTGGGTTCGGTTCTAGCAGTACTTATATATTTTTGGAAAGATTTAGTCTCTATTTTGCAAGGATCTTTTATTGCTCTTAAAAATAAAGATCTAGAGAGTCATGATCTGCGCTTATCAGCAGCAATTCTAGTTGGCACGATTCCCATTTGTATTCTTGGTTTTATATTGAAAAAATTTATCGAAGCCCCCGATGGCTTTTTTCGTTCGCTCTTAGTGATTGGCGGAGCTTCTATTTTTATGGGACTCTTGCTTTTGCTGGCTGAAAAGATCGCTAAAAAAGTCCGCGGCATTGAAGACCTTGGCGTTAGAGATGGCTTGCTTGTCGGACTTGGTCAAGCTATAGCTTTGATTCCCGGGTGCTCGCGTAGTGGTTCCACTTTGACTGCTGCTCTGCTTTTGGATATTAAAAGAGAGGATGCCGCCCGTTTCAGTTTTTTGCTTGGTTTGCCGGCGATTATTCTTAGTGGTTTGCTCGAGCTAAAAGATATGCTTGAAGTCGGAGTCGGCCAAAGCGGTATGCTCACTTTAGCTATCGGTCTGGCTACTTCTGCAATAGTGAGTTATTTAGCTATTTGGTGGCTCTTAAAATATTTGCAAAATCATTCGACCATAGTTTTTGTGGCCTATCGTCTGCTTTTCGGGCTTGCGGTGATTGTTCTAACTTTGAACCATCAAATCCACTGATGCTTAGTGTGAAGCTTGGGGATCTGTAAGCTCTTTTTCATTGTTTAGCTCCAAAGAGAATCCTTTTTGCGGTGCGGCACCACCAAATAGAGGATCGCTAGTTTGTCCCTTTTCGGTCATTTGGATTAGTCCGGCTGGAGCGTTTTTGTTGATCTCTTGAGCGGATTCCGGTTTGAAAGCGTTCATGATTGGCTCCCAACCGATAAAAACAAGAGCAAAAGCAAGAATGAAAATGACGGCAGCAACTGTTTGAGTGAACCAGCTTTTCGGATTGTCCGGTGCTTCTTCAAAACCGTCATGCAAAAGCGCTTCGCGAAATTCAACTACCGAATCGAAACGGCTTTGCGGTTCTTGAGCCGTGGCTTTTTGCACTACTTCATCAATATAACTTGAAATTTCAGGGTTAAGCTCGCGGGGAGAGGATGGCTTTAGCGGCTCGGGATCTTTGCCTGTTAACAAAAAGTTGATTGTGGCCCCTAAAGCGTAAATATCCGATTGGGGAGTTGCGCCACCCCAGTATTGTTCAGGCGGAGAATAGCCGGCTGAAACCACATGCGTATTTTCGTTCTCTTCTTCAACATGGCGGGCAATGCCGAAATCGACAAGTTTAATCTGACCTTTTGTGTTGAGCATTATGTTGCTCGGTTTCAGATCGCGATAAATTACAGGTGGATGTTGGCGGTGAAGAAAATCCAGCACATCGCAAATCTCAATTGCCCAGGAAACAACTTGACTTTCGTTGTATGGTTCGCCTTCGCGACGTTGCATGATTTCATGGAAATCTTTGCCTTCGACATATTCCATGACCAGAAAATATTTGCCGTCTTGCATGAAGCGGTCGAATATCTTGACTATGTTCGGATGTTCAAGATGAATGAGCATGTCGGCTTCTCGTTCGAAAAAGCCTACTGCTTTCTGTTTGTCTTCATCCCGATAAAAATCGTCGCGCAGCTGTTTAATCACGCAGCGGCGGTTATTCAGGTGCAAATCTTCACCCATATAAACCGTGCCCATACCGCCCTGACCCAGCTTGCTGGTTATTTGATAACGATTATGGAGGACTTCAGGCATGAGTACTTTGCACAATATAGTTTTTTGAAACCGTAACAGTATAGCAAAACGATATAATTGACCTTTATTCGTAGCGTCAGGAATTCTCAAATATGGCTGAAAAAATCGCAATCGGTTGTGATCATGCGGGTTATCCCCTTAAAGTTGAAGTAGTCGAGTTTCTCAAGAAGTCAGGCTATGAACTGATTGACCTAGGCACTAACAGTCTGGAAGCTGTTGATTATCCTGATTATGCTCTTGCTGTCGGTGAAGCTGTCAAAGCGGGCAAAGCTGATGTCGGTGTCGTTATTTGTGGCAGCGGTGTCGGTGCTTGTGTGGCAGCCAACAAAATCCCCGGTATTCGTGCCGGTTTGTGTCACGATACTTTTTCGGCTCGTCAAGGACGGGAAGATGATGACACGAACGTAATTTGTATGGGTGCCAGAGTAATTGGTCCTAGCTTAGCTTTTGAGATTTTAAAAAGCTTTCTTGCGGCACGTTTTTCCGGTTTGGAACGGCATCAAAGACGCTTAAACAAAGTGTTGGCTATTGAAAGCAAATATGCGGGAAGTCAATAAGCAAAATTTAGAGGAATAGATACTGATGCGACGAATAAGTGCGGGAATATTGATTGCTTTATTATTTGCTGGACCGGCTTTTGCTAAAGGTTCGGCTTGGACGGACAATATTCGTCAGGGCAGAACCTGTCTTCAAGAGGGGCATTATGAAGAGGCTGCTCAATTATTGAAAGCAGCTTTGGATGATACTCGTAAGTTCAAAGATAACGATCCGCGTATGGGTGTTACTTTGCACAGTATGGGTGACTTGTATTTGCGGCAAGGAGAATACAATCTTGCCAAAGAATATTTTGAACGGGCTTTGTCTCTTGAGCAAAAGCTGCAAGGTGCCGAAAGTCTCGATGTTGCCGACGACCTTTACGGGCTTGCCCTTTGCAATCAGCAGCTTGGGGATCATTTAGCAGCTGAAATATTTCTAAAACGAGTTGATGAAATCTGGCGCCGCAAGTTAGGTCCTAATCATCCGCGCTTATTGAGCATTCTCCCGGCTGAAGCAGCTTACGCTTCCATGAAAAACAATCTTGCTGTTGCCGAAGCTTGTTATCGCCAAATTGTGGCAATTAAAGAAAAAGAGCTTGGCACTAACAATCCTAAAATTGGTTCTGATTTGAATTTGTTGGCAACGACTTTAGGCAACGAAGGCAAAATGGGCGAAGCCAAAGAAACTGCTACTCGTGCCGTATCTTTGCTTGATTCTTCCAATGAACCTGAGATCGCCAAAGAAAGTGCGAAAGACAATTTAAGCGTAATTGAAAGCAATCAAAAAATTGCCATGGCTGAAGAGAAAAAAATGCCGGTAGTGCCGAACGTAGTTTCGCCACCGGAGCAAGCGCGCAATAAAGAAACTCAAGCGCCAGCCGAGCAAAGTAATGTTGCGACAAGCGGTCCTTGGGACAACCCGGAGATCAAAAAGAAGCTTGATACGGTGTCCATCCATCATCAAGGTCCGTCCAAATTAGCTAAAGTACGTTATTTAGCCGAAGGACGTTTAATTACGCCATCGGAGTATAAAGCGATGCTTTTGGCCAGCCAAGCTTACGAGATGATGCGTCAGGAGAAATATCATTTAGCGGTCGATCTGCTTAATAAAGCGCTTGATGAATTTCCTAATCTCTCTTCAGCTCATACTAATCTTGGTTTGGCTTTTTGTCGTCTTGGACAAAACGATCTGGCAGTCGAACATTTGCAAACGGCAATTGCCATTAATCCGAAACGTAGCGCTCCTTGGCTTAATTTAGCCAGCAGCTTTCAAAATGAAGGACGTTTGAAAGATTCGGTGGAAACATACAAAGAATATTTGAAACGTTTTCCCAACGATTCATTAGCAAATAAAGTACGTGACCTGGTAACCCATCTCGCTCAGGAAGTCGATGAACAGTCGGCTGTAGAGAAGCAGCTTTTAGCCGAAGGTAAAAACGTCAATGATTATTTTGCTTACACTACTCAAGGCGGTGTGCATAAATGGTCTGAAGCAAAAATGCCGCTTAAAGTTTGCTTGGAGTCCGGAAATAATGTTTCAGGCTTCCGCAGTGAATATAACGGCTTGCTGCAAAATGCTTTCAGGCAATGGGCTGCTGCTTCCAGAGGACATTTAAGATTTGAGTTTGTCAATCATGCCGACGATGCGGATATTGTTTGCGCCTGGACGAACGACGCAACTAAAGTCTCTTCAGTAACTGAAGGTGGCGAAACACAGCTATCTTCAAAAGGCAAAGAGATAGAACGAGCCAAGATAACCATATTGACTCTTGATCCGACACCGGATTCGCCTTTGAGTCAAAATCAGTTAAAGGCTGTTTGCTTGCATGAAGCCGGACATGCTGTCGGGCTTATTGGTCATAGTCCGAAACCGGGAGACGTGATGTTTTGCACCATGCCACCGGCTGAAACTAAAGTCGGGATCTCCGAACGTGATATCAGCACTTTAGGACATCTGTACGAAGCTGATTTAGCCGCGATTCCAGTAAGCTTTAATCAGTGATTTGAGCTTAAGAGCTAAATCTCTGTCTTTGTTCGGAAAACGTTGGAAAAATCGGCGATAAATAGCTTCAACTTGAGGATCGTTTGGAGCAAAGTTATAGGCGCGTGCATAAAGTTGTAGCGCTTCGCCCCAATATTGTTCGTTCTTTTCCATCTCTTTGCCCATACGCATATAAGCCCGACCGTAAGTCGGGTTGAAAGACAGACCTTGGGCGTACTGTTTCATCGCTGCGTTGGGTTTACCGAATTTATCCAATAGATCGCCAAGAGAGAAACAGTAATAAGCGCTACGGCTTGCTTGGCTTGTTTGCTCAATTGTTTTTTCTGCTGCGGGCCAATTTATATGAGATAAAACAATCAACAAACTGTGTTTAATTGAACTTGAATCTTCGAGGCGCCGGCAAGCAAGATAAAGAGCGTGCAGACCGACCGGCAGCGCTTCGTTATATTTGTCGTTAACAAGCAAAGAATTAAAATAAGCGTTGGCAACTTCCGGTACGTGCGGGTTCATTGCAAAAGATTTGGCAAAAGATTGGCAGGCAGCCGTATTTTGACCAAGAGCGCTGAGCGCTTTGCCTCTTAGATAAAATGCCGGAGACTGAGTTGTTTTACTCTCGGCAAGAGATTTGGTTACGTTTAAAGCTTCCTGATATTTGCCACTGTTCAACAAAGCTTGAGCTAAGAGAGTCAGAGTCAAAGGATTGTTTGGATTATGTTTTTGAGCGGCTTGTAAAAAACGCTCGGCATTTTTATTGTCTCTTTCTCTGAGAAAAAATTGTCCGAGAGCGTCGAGCATATTATCGTTGTTTTGATACTGGCTTAAAGCTTCAGCGATCAGTGCATTTGATTTTTCAGTTTCGTTGTTAAATTGATAATAGTGCAAAGCCGCAGTAAGATCGAAAATGTTTGCCGGGTCAAGACGCCAGGCAACAACCAGCTCGTCGCTTGCTAGTCCGGGCATACCGACCTGTCCGTAAGCTTTAGCTAGCCGACGGTGGGCATCCGGTTCTTTGGCGTGTGACTCCACATACTTGCTTAATTCATTCAACTCGTTTTCTGTCAGCTCGGATTTAGCGCCAAAAAAGCTTTCTTGTGGCGCGGCTTGAGCTGATGTGTTTAATACGAGTAAAAGAGCTAAAGTGAAAAAACGACCTTCGAACATAAGCTTTAACCTCCGCGTAAGCTGTTCAGTTTTTTCTTCAATGAATCAAGACTTTGTTGTTCTTTTTTGCTCAAAGATGGTAATGCCGATAAGCGCGCCAGAGCAAGCTTAGCTGTTTCGGCTTGCTTGTTGCGCAAAGCTGAATCAACCAAAAGAGTCATATCGGCAAAATTAACTACAGTCGCTTGGGGATCGACTGCTTGGCTCAATAGTCTGTATGCGTTTTCCCACTGACGTTGAGCGTAAGCGATCTTTCCGGATAGAAGCAAAGCTTCGCGGCTATTTTTATCGGCAGCAAGTAATTCTTGGCATAATGCTTTGGCCTCGTCATACTTTCCTTTGAAATATTTGCTTTGAGCCAGTGCCAGTTTTGCCTCGTTATTTTGCGGCTCGATTAAAAGAGCGGCGTTAGCATACTCTTCGGCTTGAGCTGTTTGTTTTTCACTTAAAGCAATACGATAAAGCCCAAGTAAGGGTGCCGCTTTTCCGGGCAGATTTTGTTTAGCTGTCCGATAGTTTCTTTTGGCGCTTTCAAGATCGCCGATATTTTCTAAAGCTTGAGCCAGCGCTGTTCTTAATTCGCCGTTATCGGGGTTGCGCGCCACATACTCTTTAAGTAAGTGTGCGGCACCTTCATTATTGCCTTGTAGTTTTAAAGCGATAGCTAAAGCTCCTTTAGCGTCCAGATTACCCGGAGCAATTTGCAACGCTTGTTGCGTTGCTTCTACAGCTTCGCCTGCTTTACCTGATTTTAAAAGAGCGGTTGCTAGCTCGGTGAGAGCAAAAGCGCTGTTTGGAGCTAGCTCCACTGCTTGACGAAATAAATTCAAGCCGGATTCGTTATTCTTATTTTGTATATCAACGGTTCCTTTAGCTAAAAGAGCCATCAGCTCTTTTGGGTTTTTATCCAAAACGGCTGTGGATAATTTAGCGCTTTCTTGCAATTGTCCGCTTTTAGCCAGAGCGTAAGCCAATAAAGCTTGAGTTTGCAAAGAATCCGGTTTGGCAAGCGCAAGCTTTCGCAACCAATCGATAGCTGCCGCCCAGTGGTTGCCGGCAATATAAACTGTGCCGACATTTAAAGAAGCTGGCAGATTATCCGGTTCGTATTCGAGAATTTTTTGAAATTGAAGTAAAGCATCATCTGCTTTTCTTAAATCAAGTAAAACCAATCCGTAAGTATTGCGCATTTGCAGGTTGGTAGGATCAAGGGTAAGTCCGTAGCTGAGGGCTTCAGCTGCCTCTGTGGTTTCGCGATTGGAGATTAAAGACCAACCAAGTGTAAAATAAGCAGAAGGATTGTCCGGTTCAATTTTGGTCCAGATTTGACCGTAATGGACGGCATTTGGCCAATCGTTAGTTGTGGCGTACAACTGACAAAGTCGGCGTAACGGTGCCGGATTTTTAGGATCAAGAGAATAAGCGTGCTTAAGTTGCGTAATCGCTTCTTGTACTTCTCCTGATTGAGCAAATAAAGAACCTAGCTGAAAGATCAAATCTATATTGTTCGGATCGATCTTTAGGGCTGCCTTCAATTGTTCGATTGCTTCATCGAGCCGCCCGCTTAAACTTAGTTCGTTACTTAAAATCATTCGTGCTGAAACGTTTTGCGGATTAAGACGCAAAGTTTTGCTTGATTCTTCACCGGCTCGTTGACGCCAGCCCTGCAGCTGAGCTAACTGTGCCAGGCGTAGATGAGATTCGGCGTCATCTGGATTTAAGAGTACTGCTTTTTCAAATTGCTGCTTTGCTTTATCGGTTTGTTGTGCCGAAAGATAGATTGAACCAAGCAGATAATAAAGAGGAGCGTTATTCGGATGTTTTTCTTTCAATTGTAAAAGAAGCTTTTCGGCCTGGTCGAGTTTGTTCTCGATAAACAAAATGCGGGCGATTCCCAATTGCGGACGCGGATCTGCCGGAGCCAGAGTTTGTCCGTGCTTGAAGATGCGTTCGGCGCGGTTGATGTCACCTTCTTTAATTGCTTTGTCGCCGTCGTTCATTATTTGAGCGATACGATCGTTCTTGTCTGTTGTTTTTTCTACTTTGGCATCGGGTTTAACTGTGATGCTGCCTAAACAAGCCTGGTTGTTTACCAGTAAAGGAAAGATCACGGCAGCTAGCCAAAAATTCTGTTTGCTCACATTTTTTTTCATGTTGTCTCTTTAAATTAATCCGTGCTTACGGCAAAGAGCGGCATAATGCGATAGTCCTTGCCGGTGGCTATCGCTAAGTTCAAAATTTAGATTCTCAAGATAGTATTTTTTGAGTAGATCGGAAGGAAGATTGCTTAGTTTTTTTGCTTCAGCAATCACTTCCGGAAAATATTTACCAAGACCAAGTTCCAGAGCAGCCTTAAATGAGCCGGCAATCTCTGAAAATTCTTCTTGATTTTGATTTTTCCAGACTTTGTCGGCAGCCCAAACACCAAAAACCATAGGTAACGCGTAAAGACGGTGCCACCATTGACCGAGGTCGAAGCACAAATAGTCTTTTTCGAGATCTGCACGTTTGCTCAAAGCGTCATCGCCAATTAAAAGAGCAGCGTCCACTTCCGGATTAGATAGTTCGGCGGTAGTTTGTTGCTTGAATCTGCTTGTAACGCCGAACTCTTCTTTGAGCAACACATGCAAAAGATTAATCGATGTGGCAGAAGATTCAGGCACTGTAATTGTTTTTCCGCCAAGCTCGGAGCAGGGAAGTTTGCTGAATAAAAGTACGCTGGCGACGGAGCCTTTTGCCGAGATGGAGAGCTCGGGGAAAAGATCAAAATTGCCCTTTTGCAAAAAATAAAAAGCGCTCATAGCGCCAAGTTTTAAGTTGCCGCTTTCGAAAAGCTTATTTAATTGGTTTGGCGTGCCGAAGGACAGTTCAGCATCCAGCTTGATATAAGCTCTTTGCAAAGGCAAAGTAACAGGTAGAACATTTAGAAACGAGATTTGTCCGACTTTGACTGACTGCCTTTGTTTTAGCATGGCCTGAATAATTGCGGTGATCATTTCAGGATACAGCAATTTAGACCGTCATAAGCTTGTCTGGTCCGACAA
The DNA here is from genome assembly GCA_019750335.1 of Candidatus Obscuribacterales bacterium. Lineage (GTDB taxonomy): Bacteria > Cyanobacteriota > Vampirovibrionia > Obscuribacterales > Obscuribacteraceae > JAIEPM01. The sequence goes on along the minus strand of JAIEOQ010000010.1, from coordinate 98,513 downwards.
AAAACTGAAAATTGACAATAAAAAAGGAGGAGGCCTGAATAACTTCTTGGTAAGCTTCACGGGGCCTCTCTCCATTACTTTATAAATCATATTTACATTTATATTGTCAAGAGGTTTTTGGGCATAAGCTGATGATTTTAAGAATGTAGAATTTCTAGGTCAAGATCCAGGAGAACAGCCGATGGCAATGGTCGACCTGATTAGCAAAAAGAGGCAGGGAAAAGTCCACTCCAAAGAGGAAGTGCAGTTCATCGTCGATTTTGTGATGAACAAAGAGACTTACCGCGATTACCAACTGGCTGCTTGGCTAATGGCGGTGTGTTGGCAAGGTCTGAATATGGATGAAACTGCTTATTTAACCGATGCCCTGGCCCGCTCCGGTCAAATGCTCGATCTTTCGGCCATCGGCTCTATTGTCGGGGATAAGCACAGCACCGGCGGTGTCGGCGATAAAACCACCCTGGTTTTTGTGCCGATGCTTGCGGCTGCCGGTATTCCAATGGCCAAATTATCCGGTCGCGGTCTCGGTCATACAGGCGGCACTTTGGATAAACTTGAAGCCATTCCCGGATTCAACGTCAATCTATCCATGGAGCAATTCATTGCTCAAGTTCGTGATATCGGCGCGGCAATCGGCGGGCAAACAGCCGACCTGGCGCCGGCCGACGGCATCCTTTACGCCTTGCGCGATGTCACGGCCACGGTTGAATCGGTGCCTTTAGTTGCTGCTTCGGTAATGTCTAAAAAGATTGTTTCCGGGGCTAACTTCATTATTCTCGATGTTAAATGCGGGCGCGGTGCGCTTATGGAAAATGAGGAAAGAGCCATTGTTTTGGCTACGACTATGGCTGAGGTCGGCAAAAGATTGAAGCGTCCTGTTAGTGCTGTCGTTACCGACATGGAGCAGCCTCTAGGCAACGCTGTTGGGCACACAGTGGAAGTAATTGAAGCCATAGAAACACTTAAAGGTAACGGTCCGGAAGATCTACAAGAGCTTTGTTATTCTTTGGGGGCGCTTGCGGTAGTCGCCGCTGGCAAAGCTCCTGATGAAGAGCAAGCACGCAAGCTGCTCAAAGAGATTATTACATCGGGCAAAGCTCTTGCTAAGTTTAAAGAGCTGATTGAGCGCCAAGGCGGTAATTCGAAAGTAATCGAGGATTACACTTTGATGCCCCAAAGCAAAGTAAAGCATGTGGTAAAACTCAGTGGCAGTAAAACTCAATGGATTGCCGGACTTGATGGAAAGCTGGTTGCCGCTGTTTGTCAGTTCATGGGTGCCAGCCGGACTAAAAAAGGTGATCCGATTAATATGGCTGTCGGTGTAGTGATGGCTGCCAAAATCGGAAGCAAATTGAATCCTGGTGATACTATTGCCACTATTCATGCCGATTCGCAAGAACAAGCCGCTCAAGCGGAAACTAAGCTGCGTGAAGCGATTACTTTCAGCGACAGTGCAGTAGAAAAACCGACTGTAATTAAAGCCAGGATCTCCTAATGAATTGGCGTTTTATTCCTTATGCAACTTATGATGCTGCCACCAATATGGCTGTTGATGAGTATCTGCTTGAGACCCATTTAGCCGGAAAGTTGCCGCCGGTTTTGCGCCTTTACGGCTTCGCACCGCCGGCAGTGACACTCGGACGCAACCAAGATCTTGATCCGGCAGCTTTTGAGCGTATTCTTGCTAAAGGCTTTCAGGTTGCGAGTCGCCCGACAGGTGGGCGTGCTGTATTGCACTACAAAGACATTACTTATTCTTTTGTCGGCTCTGAAATTGGCACCAGTGAATTCGGTGTTTTAAAACCTAGCGTAATCGGTGCTTATAAACAAATTTGTGCCGGTCTGCAAGAGGCTTTTGCCCAGTTTGACTTGAATGCCGTGCTTGGTGAATCAGGCTCGGCTTATCGTAACTTAAGCGATTGTTTTTTAGCGACTACACCGGCCGATTTGCAAGTCAATGGCTTAAAGCTTGCCGGCAGCGCCCAGCTAAGACGACGGACTGCCGTTTTGCAACACGGCTCGATTCCGCTTTCACTTGAACAATCATTGATGCCCGAACTTTTAGGCGAAAAAATCTCAGATCAGGCTTTAGCCCGCCATGCCAATTTGTTCGAGCTTGCAGGACGTGAAATATCGTTTGCCGAGCTGGAGGCTGCGTTCAAAACCGGATTCGAAAAGGCATTCTCGGTAAGTTTTGATACGATTTCTCTTGATTCAAGTGAGCTTGAACAAGCCGGAACGCTTAAGTTGCCGGTGTAGGCCAGACTGCGCCGAAGCTCAACATGCCTTCTATGGGAGAACCGTCTCTCATGCGTGAACGAAATTCGAAAGGATGGGGAACATTGGCCATTTCCACTCTTAAAAGCATGAATAATTTCGTGTTTTCCGAATTTGAGCCTTTCAGTAAGTGTTCGTTCCCGTCTGAGTCTTTAAAAGTAATGGAGAGTATCTCTTCCAAATCGTTTTTATCACGCACTATTTTGCTTATGCTTTGAAGCGGTCTTTCTTTCTGGTCTTTATAGATAGCTTCACCGTTTGCGTCGCTGATTGACAGCCCTGAGATAAAAGGATCATTTTTACTGAAAGTGGATTCGATTATTCGCTCAGGCTTTCCTTCGAGATTATAAATTGTGGTGGTCATAGCGGTGCCACGCCCGCGCACATTCATTTCGGTGGTAATTTTATGACCGGAATCAACACCTAAATCTTCTACGTAACCGGATTTGATACTGCCATTAGCGTTGAAAATGGTAAAACTTTGCACCGTTACCTGGAAATTCTCATTTCGCTCCAAAGCTTGTTCAACCGTATTCTTGCCCTGATTGAAATTGGTTATTTCGGAGACGATTCCGTCTCTGCCGGCAATTACTCGGCGGATGATTTCACCGCTTGGATTGAATTCGTTAAAAATCGTGGCGTCGGTTTGGATTATCTCTTCATTAATCGGCTTGCCTGTAGCGTCAAAACGACGAGTGGCTTGAGAGATTAAAGCTCTGGTGCCGTTACGTACTTGAGCATATTGCTGCAACTCTATGGTTCTACTTTTATCGTTATAACGAATGTCCGTATGCCATTGATGTGTTTTTGCATCCAATTTGGTTGGCCGTCCATGTTCGTCATATTCGAGATAATATATATCGCCGTTGTAATCAATTTCAGTAGGCAGCTCACCTTCAGGATATATAGCCGTCTTTTTGATGTTGCCGTCAATTGTTATTTTGACGCTGGGTAAATGCTGCTTTTTGTCACTGACGAGGATAAAACGATTTAGTAGCGCTACCGCGTCGCTCTTTTGTACTTGGTTTTTTGCGTTCTTTGTGAAAGCCATATTCAGTTCCTAATAAACAGCATTAAAGGCTATATACCCCCATTTAATCTTTGTGCGTACAAATCCCGTGCCGGTTGTTCATTAAATTACCTATCTTTGAACGCAATTTCAAAGATAGGAATTGAAGCATGGAAAAGTTTGACAAGCGTCAAGCCGCAGAAGAAGCGGTTGATTATGGTAGCTCGTGTTTGGCTGGTGTTGCCGGCACGCTTGCTTGGGGACGGTTAGCTAAAACTAAATACGGTTTGGCCGCCGGGCTTGTTGGAGCGGCATTAGCCGGAGGAGTAAGCAAGCTTGGTCTAAAACAAGCTGTTGGCCATAAGCCAGCTCCGGTAGCTGACTTAACTTGGGGCGCAGTGGACGGTATCTCCGGCGTTAGTTGCGGGTTGGCTGAAAGTGCGGCGACAAAGCTCTTTACTAAACATTTGGGCTATAAACTTGCCGGTAAAAATGTAGCTGAAACTTTTGCTGAAGTTACAGGAACAAAAGCTTTGCAGAGCTCAGTCGCTGCCCGAGTTAAGCTGCAGGGCTTAAAAGGTATCAGTGCTGCCGGAGCTGGTGGGTTGGCCTGGAGCTTACCCCATTCGCTTTATGACAATCGAGAACAGATAAATACTAAGGAAGGAGCGTTTAAGACTGCCGGAGAAGTGGTAAGCGCTTGTGGTCTATCGGCACTTGCCGGTGGTTTTATTGGCGGTAGCTTCTCGGCTTTAGCCAATGCCAAAGAGATCTTTCGTTATGGTTTAGCTCTTTTGCCAGCTAAAAATAGTCGTGTGGATATTTTGCATTTTAACGATATGCACAGCGCCTTGTTAGGCGAAAAAGCAACTTTGCCTCAATTGGCTACTGTAGTTCAAGACTTACGAAAGGCGGCACAACTCAAAGGCAGACAATCACTTCTGTTTGAGCTTGGTGATAATTATTCGGGCAACGTTGTTTCAGGACATACGGGCACTGGTTATGTTGAAACTAAAGCGATAAATATGCTTAAGCCCGATGCGGTGATTCCGGGCAATCATGTGGCTGATGCCGGTCATGGCAATGTTGATATCAGAGCTTGGGTTAAAAACGTAGTACGCATTGAAAAAGAATCGGGATTTGAGTTTCCTGGTTTGGCTACGAATCTTGAGCTGCCGACTTTTAAAGGTTTTATTGCTGAGCAAGGAAAATATAAACCGGAAAAAATTCTCGATGTTCAGGGTGAAAAACTTGGACTGATTGGTCTTGTCACTCAAGAGTTGGAAGCGACAGCCGGTAGCTCCGTTGTTTACAAGAAAGCCGAAGATTGCGCTTTGCGTTCCATAGCCAAGCTCCATGCGCAAGGAGTAAACAAAATTATTGTACTTTCTCATCTAGGGCGGCAGGAAGATATTGCCCTTGCGCAAAATGTTCCGGGCATCGCCGCAATAATCGGCGGACATTCCCATGATCTTGAACCGCGACCTTTGTGGGTGCGCAATGCAAAAACGAAAGCGGATGTAGCGATCGTTCAAGCCGGAGAAAAAGCACGTTATTTAGGTGAGCTGAATCTGGCATTTCGGCATGACGGTTTAGCGGACAAATACAGAAGCGGAGGTCGAGTTCATGAAATACATCAAGGTATTAAACCGGAGCCGAAAATCAAAGCTTTTATTGACTCCGAGGTCGGTCAAGTCGGTGCCTTGGCTTCGCGTGTATATGCAACTAAGATTGCGCATGAATTTCAAAGCTATGGTATACGCGGTGAGCAAGGGCAGCAAACGCCGCTGGGCACGCTTGTTTGTAAAGCGCTTCTAGACGGAGTGAATTTGGCGCGAGCCGATAATCATAAACCGATATCGATAATGCTTAAGCATAGCGGTGATATAAGAGATGGTATCGCTGCCGGTGCGGTTAATCATTTGCAACTCTCTAATGTTTTTCTCAACACCGGCAGCCGTAAACGCGAACTGGGTGAATTAGCTGCTGTAAAAATGTCGGGTGAGCAATTGAGAAAAGCTTTTGAATTTGCGGTGCATGATCTACCGGAAAATAATGCTGAACTACACGATCATTCAGGTAATTTTTTACATGTTGAAGGTATTAAATATGGTTTCGATCGTACATTACCTGCTGGTGCCAGAGTGACTAAAGTTGAAGTTTTTGATCAACATACAGGTGATTTTAAACCGCTGGAGAATAAGCAAACATACGATGTTCTTACTTTATTTCATCCGGTGGAGAAGTGGGGTAAAAAAGGTTTGCTTACAAGCGACAAAGAGAACCCTTTGTATCACAAGCCGGGCAATTGGGTTTTTAACCGGCCGCTTGCTAAAGAAGAAGCACGTACTTTTGTAAATGCGCAAAAAATCGAACTTTCGCAAGTTGATTTACTGGCTGCTTATTTAGTAAAAAAAGGAAATGTCAGCACAGCCGATTTTCAAGGGCAACCGATTCTTGATTTAACGCCTAAACCATGGCAGCCGGCGGTAAAACCAAGTGCTTACGCTTGTGTTTATCCGGTGAATAAACGGGATTAACTGCCGTTGTTGCTCGGAGTAGCATACACGTTGTTGCGCATATAAACTTCTTGCTTGACGGCCCAGATACCGGCATCTCTCCATTGTCCGCCTACTTGTTGCGTGGCTTCGTGTTTGCGCACTTCCAAGTTGATACCGATAGTGGTGAAATCGTTTAAATTGCCGGGGGTCGGAAAAACGTTGTCAACCGTGTTTTGGTTGATGTCGATATATTGAAAAACGCGTGGAACCGGATTGCCTGAGACAAGGGGACCAATGATACCGGTTGCGATAATGCGCGGTTTGCGCTCGGCGGTGGTGGCGTCATAGGTGCTCATCGTTGTGCCTGGCACAGCCATATACTCAAGCACATATTCACCAGCAGGATCACTTGCCCGATGTAACACCCGATAAATATGGGTTTCTACATTTGATTGCGGCTCGGCAGCCAAATCGTTGACTTGAAGTGGAAAACCATTAGTATCAAAAATCGGTACTTGAATGATAAGCGTATCGCTGCTTAGTGTGAATGAGCTTGGAGCGCTGCCATCGCTCCAAGTTGGCCAAATATAGCCGACAGTCATCGGGTTGTTAGTATCATCAGGATAGATTGTGCGGTCGGTGGTGCCGAATATATCGCCAAGAGAACGAGCCATGCGCACGTCTTTACCGATGCGCTCGATTGCGTTTCTTACTACTTGAACCGAACTTGTTTCGTTATCCAGTTTGCGATATGACGATAATGTAGTGACCAGAATACTGAATATGGCCGTGCTTACGATAGCCATGACGGCTATTACAACAACCATCTCAATAAGAGTGGCACCGGATTGTCTATCTCTTTTCTGAGCCTGCTTTAGTTGTTGGTGGAACTTGGTTGTCATCGCTCTACATTTCTTGGTAGCTTGCTACCTGCCAGCTGTTTTGAAAAGAGTTTACCGTAACTGGTACCACGGTGGTAGTCGTTACCGGCGTCGTAATGTAAGTAGTTGTGTAAGTAGTTGTAGTTGATGTGCTTGTGGTGGTATAGCCCGAGCTTGTAGAGCCCCAAGGAGCGCTTGTGGATGTGCGGACTAAGCCGGAGGAGCCGCTGAAGTTAATCGAACTGGCAACTATTCCGCCAACATTGGCGTTGTTGGAGCCGCTCATTGTCACTGTCGCATTTGGCGCATAAATATAGCCCAGTGCAACGTTAGTTGAACCACTGAATGTAATCGGTTTGGATGAATTGGTATAAATTTGCAGGTTGGATGGATCGTTGCCATTCGGCAAAGTAATATTATTGCTGCCGGCAAATTTTATATAAGCGTTAGAACCTTCAAGCCATAATCTAACCGGACCGGTTACTGTGAGATTGGTTGAGCCGCTGAAATCAATCGGTCCGTTGATGTAATAATCCCCGGCAGCAATTGTCACATTGTTAGCTCCGCTTTTAGTCAAAGCTGTTGCCGACAAAAGAGTGGCTCCGGACGGACGATCCGGTGCTGCCGGTATTGTTACTGGTGCCGCTGCTGTTGTTGCCGTAGCTAAAGCGGCATTCAAGGCATTGTTTGCCGGCGTGTAATTGTTAGCGTAGTTGCCGTCAGTGGAAACAATTTTAATTGCTGTACCGTTAGTGCTCATATTGGCGCCGTTGGACCAAGCCGGCGATTGGTTTGAGCCGCCGTAATAAACTTTTCCTTTGTTGACGTTACCGCCGTTGCTCATTGAGCCCCAACCAAGGTTGAAATTGGAACCGGTAACCATATTGCCACCGGACATGCTGAAGCTGCCGCTGGCTGATTGAGAGCCGGCAGCAAATACATCGCCGCCTGACATGGTGTAACTACCGCTTGTTGTTAAGCTACCTCCTGTTCTTACATTGCCGTTGGCGGTCATAGAAGAAGTTAAGTTTACGTTTCCGAGTGCGTTAATATCACCGGTGACTGAGCTGGAACCACCTGTGGAAATACTTCCTTTGCTGGTTACCGGTCCGGTTACTTGGGAATTTAGAGTTATGTTGCCCAGGGACTGAATGCCGCCGGTGATATTACCCGAGCCGCTGATACTGAAATTGCCGGCAGTTGTGATATTGCCGTTAATTATGTTGCTGCCGCTTAAGCTTAAGTTACCGTTGGAGTGTACGTCGCCATTAACTCTGCCCGAACCGCCGACCCCAACTGAATTGGCAATCAACATTTTGTTTGGCACAATGGATAGCGGATAGCTTGTTGTAGTGACGGTAGTTGTGGTCGGTGTATTTACCTCTTGCTGCTCATAAGTAGTGACTGATTGCGGTATTTCAATTGTGGTCATAGCTGTGCGTGGTTTGAGTACGACACGAATTGACTTGGTCTTTGGAAACATACCGCCTGTAGTAGCGGTTACTGTGAGAACCCGCCATTGGTTTGCCGTAGTTTGAGTGCCGTTGCTGGTATCTACAGTTACTACCGGACTTGGATTATATAAATAAGAATCTACCGATGCGGCCACATTAGCTAATGTAGCTGAAGCGCTTAGTGATATGCCGGGGCTAACAGCGCTGATGATGTCTGCCGGAATGGATACGATACTGGTCTGATTGTCGCCAGGGTCGGTAATGGTGCCGGTGTCATTATTTAGTTGAGTCAAGGACCATTCCAATGCTGTTTCAGTGGCGTTGCGTAAAGCGCCTTGCGCTCTATCTTTTGTGTTGGCTTGATAAACGGCAAGCATTGAGCCGCAGATAGAAGTTATCCATAATAAGCTCACCATGCCGACCAACATGCCGGAGATTAAGGCGCTGCCGCGTTTGCGTCGGATAGTTTTCTGTCCCTGAGGCGGTAGCAAGTGTTTTTTGATTTTTAACTTGATAAACATAGTCCGTTCCTCAGGTGCCTGCATGCAGGTTTTAGTTGTGAAGTCCGTATTGTGAAATATTAGTCGAAGCAGAAACTGTTTTTGCTTTACCCGAATTTTCTACGGGATAAGTTACTTCAACCGTGAGTTTAAGCTGGTTGCTGCCTAAATCTTGTAGTCTTTGCCGGACAGTGCCGCGAAAAAGTTTGTTCTGAGCGACGCTCGAATAAGTTTTGTTGTGCGTATCGAGTAGCAGCGGGCGGGGAAAAGAGCTGGGCAAGCTTGGGTTGCTTGAAGTTTGGTTGACGACTAGATTGATCCAGGTCTCTTTTGGAAAGATTGTGTCGTCGGTAAGGGTAGACCAAGACATGTTACGAGCATTGTCCATCACTTCTTGGATGATCATGGTTGTCATCGCCTGGTTATGGCTTGAAGTATTGAGCTGATACATGGAGGCTAAAGTGCTGAGTAAAGCAGTAGACAATATTGTGGTTATGCCAACGGCCACTAGGAGTTCGACTAACTGGAACCCTTCCTCATTGCGTATTTTGACTCTTGTTCGTTTAGCAATCATGACGCAATATCCCTTGCTGCTCATAGGAATTATTCCTTGAATCAGCACTGGTCAGTCGGATTTATCCGACAGTCAGGGGAAAGCGGTGCTTATTTAGCCATCGACCTTTCTTTACCATTGCACCGCACCCTTAATGATGTCAAGGGATCGAGCTCTTTTTAAGTAAGATTTGGTTACTAAGATATATGTTGCTTGGGGTTTAGCTTTAGAAAACCAGGAAACGCTTCTTTTTTAAAGCCAATTTGCCGGAAACTTGTCGATCGGCCGAATCATTCTCGTCTTCTTCAACAGTTTCGGATTGTGCGCCTTTTTCTTTCTGAGCTATACGTGCCTGTTCGGCTTTTTCTTTGAGTTTGGTTTGGCGATCTTTTTCCAGCATTTTGGCAATTTTCAATAAACGCTTAGCTTGACCGCCGGCTTCTATCTGGTCGGAAAGGTCGGCGTCATGGTAACGAATCAACTGCCATTCACGTAAACACTCAGCCAATAGTTTTTCATCTACTTGCCCTTTTTGCTGATAAAACTTGGCTGTAAGAGCGCGAGCTAAGAGAATGTGTCCTTCCGGGTAACCGGGGTCCAGTTGAACTGCTTTTTTTGCTTTTGGGATTGCGGCTAAAAATTCACCTTCATCAAGCAAGCCTTCGACTTCAAAGCGCAAGTCGGAAGCTTCGCTCATGCGTCCGGATTGACCGGTACCGTAAAAATCAACTCGTGGTTTTTCATAGGAATATTTTTTGCCTTGGTCTTTAATCCCTGGCGAGAGGCTGTCAGCAAAAGCGACAGGAGCTGCTAAAAGTAAGTTAGCCAATAAAACACTGGTGTTGGTAAATAAAGTTTTTGATTGCATAGGTTATTCCTTGCTTGTTTTCTTGTCTACTTCTTTAACTTCGCTGGCATCAACAACAGTTTCGCTGTGCATCAGCTCTTGTTGCAGTTGGACGATTTCGGCTTCAAGCTCTTCCAAACGTTTGTCGATCCGTTCGATTTGCTGTATTTCACTGGTGATTTCTTGGTTCAGGCTTGCTGAATCAAGTGTTTTTGTTTTGCTATAAATGGAATAGATTTTGCTGCCGATGTCTTTCAACAATCGTTCTTTTTCTGCTTTTTGGGTTGAGCGCTCAACTTTTAAGCCGGCTATGCGCCCGGCGAGCTTCATCGATTCGGCGGCCTGTTTTGTTGTTGACTTGAATTTATCCAGGAAATTGCCGAAAGGTGAAGAAGTCATTGCTGTTCCCTATTTTGTGGCTTCAAGCGGTTGTTCGAGATTCTGTGCGCAAAATTTTTGATGTAGCTTGTTCAGCGCGCTGTTGCGATAAGATTGCGGAATGATCGCTGAAATACTGATATCGCTGGTGGTGACAAAACGGGTGGGAATGGACGCTCCGTTAAGTATGGATTGGAATTCGGAGGCTAGAGCGATGTCGGTGCCGATGCCGCTTCCAACCAGTGACAGTTTGGCGATTTCATTGTCTTGAAAAAATTCGGAACCGGGTAGCTCGGATACAAATTCTTTGAGCAATGATTGGATGTCTTGAGAGATACGTTTCTGACAAAGAAATTCCAGATTGGATAGCTCGCTTGTATTTTTCGCGTTTGAATCAAGCCCATCTACTCCTGATGAGTGGAGATCGTCTATTAATTTCTTCAGACGTTCTTGATGTTTGCTTTCATTCTTTTCAGTGGAAAAATCTTCACCGATAATCAATTTGAACGAGACGTTATCCACATCGCAAGCTAAACCGCAAATTTTGTAATTAGGCGTGAATTCGCGGCTGGTAACCAAAGTACCGGTGTCTGTCGGTTTAAAAGTTGAACGCAGGCGGATTGGCACACGATTTTTCATGGCAAGCTCGACTGAACGAGCGTTCAGAACTTGAGCGCCGGAAAAAGCTAGTTCAAGCATCTCTTCATAAGAGACGGCATGCAGGCGGCGAGCTGCTTCGCATGAACGTGGATCTGTGGTGTAAACGCCATCGACATCGGTGTAAATATCGCAACATTCGGCCTTAAGAGCCGCGGCTAAGGCGACGGCGGTAGTATCCGAACCGCCTCGTCCTAAAGTAGTCACTTCGCTGGTGCGGGTCATGCCTTGGAAACCGGCAACAACGGCTATTTCGCCGCGTCTTAGCGAAGCTTCCAAACGAGTGGTGTGCACTGTTTTAATTCGAGCGAAACTGTGAGTCTCATCGGTAAGAATGCCTGCTTGCGGACCGGTGAAAGAGCGTGCTTTAAGACCAAATTTTTGCAAAGCCAGGGTCAGCAAGGCGATAGATATCTGTTCACCTGTGGCAAGCAACATATCCATTTCGCGACGATCCGGATTGTCCGAAATCTCAGCTGCTAATTTTATTAACTCGTCGGTGGTATCGCCCATGGCCGAAACAACGACAACAAGTTCTTTGCCTTCACGAGCCGTGTCGGCTACTATCTTGGCTACTCGTAAAATGTGTTCGGCATCTTTTACGGAGCTGCCGCCAAATTTTTGAACTAATCTCGGCATTTATTCAGTCAACGGATTATCACCAGCGCTGAATAATCATAGCTTGTCAGCGGTTATTTATGGCTGAGTCTAATCTCCTTTAATGCACATAAATAAAACGCTGCTGACACCTTCCCCCAATATCAACAGCGTTTTTGGTTTTTTTGCCTTAACCAATTTATATATGCCTCGATTTGATTGAGCCAAACCTTAGATCGAGTTAGTTTTTATGTTTGGCTGTTCTGATTCATTGGAATGGCTATTTGCTGAGCTTCAGCAAAAGAAATTGCCTCTTCATAACCGGCATCGGCATGACGAATTACGCCCATACCCGGGTCTGTGGTCAAAACTCTCTTTAATCTGGCTGCAGCTTCTTTGCTGCCGTCGGCGACAATCACCTGACCGGCATGTAAAGAATAGCCGATACCGACACCACCGCCGTGATGGAGCGATACCCAACTGGCGCCGCCCACGGCATTAATCATCGCGTTCAGATAAACCCAGTCGGCAATAGCGTCGGAGCCGTCTTTCATTGATTCGGTTTCGCGATTAGGTGAAGCGACTGAGCCGCAGTCTAGGTGGTCGCGTCCGATTACAATCGGCGCTTTTAATTTCTTTTGGGCAACCAGCTCATTAATGATTAAGCCAAGTTTGGCTCGATCTCCGTAGCCTAGCCAGCAAATTCGGGCTGGTAGACCTTGGAATTTAACTTGTTCCGAGGCTAAACGAATCCAGCGAGCAAGTGATTCATTTTCTGGAAAGTTTTCTAAAATGGCTTGGTCAATAGCGGCAATATCTGCCGGATCACCCGACAGAGCTGCCCAGCGGAAAGGTCCTTTTCCTTCGCAAAAAAGCGGGCGGATAAATGCCGGGACAAAACCAGGAAAGTTAAAAGCTTTAGTTACACCGGCGTCTTTAGCGACCTGACGTATGTTGTTGCCGTAATCAAAAACAACCGCGCCTAATTCTTGAAACTTGAGCATAGTTTCCACATGTTTGCTGATTGATGCCACCGACAAGCTCAAATAGCGGTCCGGGTCGCTTTTTCTCAGATTGTTTGCGGCTTCAAGAGAATAACCTTCCGGCACATAGCCGTTGAGAGGGTCGTGTGCTGAAGTTTGATCCGTGACTACGTCAGGCTTAAACCCACGGGCGATCAGCTCAGGTAGAACTTCGGCGGCGTTACCCAGTACGCCTATGGAAATTGCTTGTCCTTTTTCTTTAGCTTCTAAAGCCATTTTGATTGCATCAGCTAAATCTTTAGCTTGCACATCGAGGTATTTAGTTTCTAGACGACGTTTTATTCTTGTTTCATCAACTTCAACGCACAAAGCAACGCCTTCATTCATGGTGATCGATAAAGGCTGAGCACCGCCCATACCGCCTAGACCAGCGGTGAGGACTATCCGTCCTTTCAGGCTGCCGCTGTAATGTTTGCGGGCCAAGCTGGCGAATGTTTCATAAGTGCCTTGCAGAATCCCTTGTGTACCTATATATATCCATGAACCGGCTGTCATCTGCCCGAACATGATTAAGCCTTTCTTCTCCAGCTCGCGAAAGTATGGCCAGTTAGCCCACGCGCCGACAAGGTTGGAGTTGGCGATGAGAACTCGCGGCGCATCGTTATGACTTTTGAACCGACCGACGGGCTTTCCGGAGGAAACAAGCAAAGTTTCATCATTCTCAAGCTCTAATAGCGCTTTGACGATTGCTTTCAAGCAATCCCAATTGCGTGCTGCTTTGCCTGAACCACCGTAAACTACAAGTTCGCTTGGATTCTCGGCTACTTCCGGATCGAGATTGTTCAAAAGCATGCGCAAGGCTGCTTCTTGAATCCAGCCTTTGGCGTTTAAGTTGGCTCCGGTTGGCGCTTTAACGGCAATAACATCTTTGCTTGCCAATATTTCTTGAATCAAGGCTTTGCCGCTCGACGCTTTTGTAGCTGTTGTCATGACTTACTCCGCATATTTGTAAGCAATTTGGAAATCTGTTGTAGACTGGCAGAGGAGATCATACCCGAGTCGGCTTATTTATAGAGCCAACCTGATCGTTGCCAATACTCTAAGTACAGGGGATAGAAAAGATGGTCCAGGAGATGAACAAACCGAAAGCGCAAAAGAAATCGCCTTCCGAGGGAAGTTCGCCTGCTGATGAAATCGTATATAGCCTTTCCGATATTCCCCTAAAAAGAGTTTATACCAAGGAAGATTTGGCTGGTTGGGAACCGGAGCGTGATTTGGCTGCCCCCGGAGAATTTCCTTATACGCGCGGCATTCATACCAATATGTATCGCGGCAAACTCTGGACCATGCGGCAATTTGCTGGTTACGGCGGACCGGAAGAAACAAACGCTCGCTTTAGGTATCTGCTTTCCCAGGGGCAAACAGGGCTTTCCACAGCTTTCGACTTGCCGACACTGATGGGTTATAACTCGGATGATCCGAAGTCTTATGGTGAAGTTGGTGTTTGCGGCGTAGCTATAGACAGCTTGGAAGATGTAGAGCTTCTCTACAAAGATCTACCTCTGGATAAAATTTCTACTTCGATGACCATTAACGGTCCGGCAATCATTGTTTTTTGCATGTTCCTGGCTAATGCGCAAAACCGCGGTTTTGATTTGAAAAAGCTGAACGGTACTTTGCAGAATGATATTTTCAAAGAGTATATTGCGCAAAAAACTTATCTCTTGCCGCCGCGCCCGGCTTTGAAGCTGATTCAAGATATGATGGTTTTTTGCACAAGCGAAGTGCCGCGTTGGAACACCATTTCAGTAAGCGGTTATCATATTCGCGAAGCCGGTGCTACTGCCGTTCAAGAGTTGGCATTTACTCTGGCTGACGGTTTTGCTTATGTCGATGCCGGTATTGAAGCCGGATTGAATATTGATGATTTCGTGCCGCGTCTCTCTTTCTTCTTCAATGCGCATATCGACTTCTTTGAAGAGATTGCCAAATATCGCGCTGCCAGACGGATCTGGGCCAGACGGATGCGCGACCATTACGGCGCTAAAGATGAACGTTCGCTGAAATTGCGTTTTCATACTCAAACGGCAGGCTGCAGCTTGACTGCGCCGCAACCGGAAAACAACATCATTCGTACAGCCATTGAAGCTCTTGCCGGTGTTCTTGGCGGCACTCAATCCTTGCACACTAACTCGATGGATGAAGTGCTCGGTTTGCCGACTGAAAAAGCAGCGCACATCGCTTTGCGGACGCAACAGATTATCGCTTGCGAAACCGGTGTCGCTAATGTAGTCGATCCGCTTGCTGGTTCTTATTTCGTTGAGTGGCTGACCAATCAAATGGAAGAAGGCGCCAATGAATATTTCCGTAAAATCGAAGAAGTTGGCGGCGTTATGGCTGGTATTGAAAAAGGCTTTTTCATCAAAGAGATTGCCGATGCTGCTTATCGCTTCCAGCAAAAGCTTGATTCGGACGAGTTTAAGTTCATCGGCTTGAATGCTTATAGAGAAGAAGCGCCAGGACAAAAGATTGAAATCTTGAAGATTGGTATGGAATATCAATCGCGTCAGGAAGAACGTTTAAAGAGTCTGCGCGAGCGTCGTGACAATCAGAAAGTTGCCGAGACTTTGAGCCAACTGAAGAAAGGTTTGCAAACCGGAGAAAACAGTTTCCCGCTCATTCTTAACGCAGTTAAAGCTTATGCCACTCTTGGTGAAATCGCCAATGTAATGCGTGATGTTTGGGGTGCCTATCGCGAGCCGGCTGTTATATAGGCATGGATAAAACGTTCATTGCCGTATTTTGTCTGTGGATTATCGGCAGCTCTTGTCTGGCTGTTACTGCCGAATCCAAAGCTCATACTAAAAAAGGAATTGCTTTGTATAACCAGGGCAAAGTTCCGGAAGCTGTTGCTGAGTTTAAGCAAGCGATTGCCCTTGATCCGAAGAATGCTGATTATCATCGCAATTTAAGTGCGGTGTATCAAAGTGTCAGTAATCTTGAAGGAGCAGCAAGCGAAGGTGAGGCAGCGATAAAATATGCGCCTAATGACGCCAAAAGTGTGGAGAATTTAGCCAACATTTATATGTCCGGTAAAAAATACGCTCAGGCTGAAAAATATTATCGTCAGGCGTTGAAACTTGCTCCCGGTACTAGTGATTATCATAATAATTTGGCTTTGTGTCTTAAGGCTCAAAATAAAGACTATATGCCTGAGCTTAAACAATGGCTTAAACGCAAGCCGAATGATGTGGATGCTTACGTACTGCTTAGCCGTACTTTTTTAGAAGCAAAAAAGACTGCTGAGGCAGAAACTGAAGCGCGTGCTGCAGTTAAATACGGAGCTAAAATTGCCGAAGCGCATTTGGCTTTGGCCAATGTTTTGAAAGCAAGAGGCAAAGACAAGGAAGCGGTAAGCGAATATCAAAAGGCTCTTGTTTTGAAGCCAAACCATCAATCAGCCGCTGAAATCAAAAAGACAATTGAATATTTGAAAAATAAAGTAGATGCGCGTATTCCCTAAAGGATAGAGAAGGATTATTCGTTAATGACGTTTGTCGCCGAAGGAGTGGAGCTTAAATACGATCGTCTTTGTCTTGTGCCTCTGGGCGGGCAAAGCGAGATTGGACGTTGTCTCTGGGTGCTCAGTTATGCTGGCGAAATTTTACTTGTCGATGCCGGAGCCAGCTATCCGGGCACCGATATGCCGGGAGTGGATCTGCTCCTGCCTAATACTAGTTTTTTAGAAGCGAATAAAGAACGGATCTCGGCTCTTGTTCTCACTAACGGACATGAAGAACATTGTGGTGCTGTAGCTTATCTGCTTGAACATCTGAAGATACCGCGGATCATGGCACCAAAATTTGTTGCTTCGCTTTTATCACAACGTTTGATGAAAGGAGAAGACTCGCCGGTAATCGATACGGTCGAAACGAGAAAAACCTATCAAATCGGTGCTTTTGAAGTGGAATGGATTCAAGTCAATGATGCCATCGCCGATGCTTGTGCCTTAAGAATCAGCACAGCAACCGGTAGCGTTGTTTACACTTCCAGTTTCAAACTTGATCAAACACCGATCGACGGGCGGCAAATGGATATTGCCCGCTTAGCTGAAATTGGCGATCAAGGAGCACTGCTTCTTTTAAGCGATTCGGCCGGAGTCGAGAATGCAGCTTACACTCCTTCGGAAAAATCGGTCGCCAAAGGCTTTGAGAAACATATCGGCAATGCACGAGAACGTGTAATTGTAGTGCTGCCGGACAGCAACACTTTACGCTTGCAGTTGCTTTTTGATTTGGCTAAACGTTTAGGACGGCGAGTAATTCTTTTTGGCGAAAGTCTGATTCAAACTGCAGTTGCCGCGGCAATTACCGGCAATCTTTCTTATGACAGACGGATTGAAGCAACAATGGCCGACCTGGCTAAGTTGAAAGATCAAGAAGTTTTGATCATCGCAAGCGGTGAAGATGGCGATGCTATGGCTCTTTTGACTGAGCTTGCTTATAATCAGAACGCTAGCTTAAGCCTGAAAAAAGGCGATACGGTTATTTTCAGCTCGGAGATTTATCCGGGAGAATCACGCAAAATAGCGATGATTCTCGATCAATTTCTTTCTACCGGTATTACGGCAGCAATCAGTAGTCGCGCCGGTGTTCATGTTTCCAATCATGCCGGTCGTGAAGAACTTAAATTGATGCTTTCATTGGTGAAGCCGCGTTATTTCATACCGATGCTTGGCGAAGGACGTCATATCATGCACCACGCGCAGCTGGCTTCTGAGTTTGGCATGGCTTCGGAAAATATTTTTCCGTTGAAGAACGGTGAAATATTGGAATTAGATTCCGGATCTGCTTCGGTTATTGGTTCGGTGGAAGCCCAATCTGTTTTTTATAATCGCAGTCAGGCTGAGAGTGTAACTGCTTTCTCAGTCAATGAAAGAAGAAGTTTGAGTATGGAAGGCGTGTTGAATGTAGTTCTTTTGCTTTCGGCTCAAGGTGAGCTTTTAGAGGCGCCGATTTTTCATGGGGCGGCGCTGGGATTTTTGCACAGTTCGGAATGGGCAACCTTGAAAGCTGAACTTGAAGTGCAAATTCAAGAACTGGTGCAAAAACAAAAAGCAGAAGAGTCTGGGCAAATGTCGCTTGTGCGTGGTGTTGTACGTGATTTGGTCTCCAAATCGGTACGCTCACGCCTCGGTTCCAAGCCCTCAGTGCAAATCGTGGTGCACGAGCTTTCTACCAACCGCCTTGGATAGTTAAAGCGTTGGCTTCGGTGAATTGGACATTGATTGTTTGATCCGGGCGACAGGTAATCGGAATCTCCCAGAACATCTTCAAGCCGGGAACTTTGCGCGTAGCGGTTACCCACCAATTACCGGGAAACAGTTTGGTTTGTCCGATGCCGCGACTGTTCATTTTTACTGCGATTGGCACCAGACCTTTAAGGGTGGCTTCATTTTCTCTTTCTACGTGAGTACTTTCGTATTCTTCGCCGGCTTTGACATAACGTCCTAAACGCTCGCTCTCTTCGCTATTGCTGTGTTTTACTTCAGCCATAACATAAGGCAGCATTTTATCGACCCAGGGGTACATGGTTAGCATTGTGTGGGGCCAACCGAGACCGCTTTTGGCATGAGCGCGATAAAAAGAATGAACCCAACGCCAGCCGTAAGCTGGATAAGGACGATTGAAGTCGATCCGATCCGAATAACCGGCACCAAGGATCATCCCTTTTAATTCACCGGGATTGGTCGGTAAGGGATTCATTTGACCACTTAAAGGCGGTAACTTAACCGGATAAGGGTATACGTAAACAACGTCGACAGCGTTTGTATTATGGGGGACGACTATACGAAAGTTGAGAACGGTCTGGGGCTCGGCTGGACGTTGCTCAAGCTCAACTCCTTTGACCTCGGCCTTTGGAATTAGCGGTTGGACCTGGTTCGGCGTTGCCGGGGTCGGTGTGGTGGTCGCTAATTTCCGTGTCGGTCTTGCCATCGCCCATGGTGGCACACCGTAAGTGATGGTTGGAATCTCTCGGTGTCTCACGCTTAAATCAATGGGCTGGGCCGGCTTGGCTGGCGGCTTTGCTGGTTGAGTTACTGCGGGCAATGGAATTGCCGAGTGAATCAGAGTATTGTCTTCCACAGTTTTTGGCGCTGGAGCGTCGGTTGTTTCTTGAGCAAAGACGCTAGCGAAAATACTGCCTGAGATAAACAGGCAGAGCAATGTGGCCGTGGAAATAGTGGATTGATAATTCATGACTCTACATTTTAAGTCCTTTACGGATCTCAAGTTGTAGAATTCCTTCATTTAAGACAAAAAGCCCATGGCATGAGCTTTTTGATAGTTAACTTCTATTTGCGAAAGTTTCCGTAATGCAGGATCAAGGCTTTGATCGCTTCGTTAGTCTCTTTGTCTTGCACAAGATTCTTGACTGCGTCTTCAGGATCAAGCTTGGCTAGAACTTGTGTTGCCCGGCGGCGTATGCGCGGATCAGGATGAGCTTGGGCAAGAAAATATACCGGCGGGATAGAGATTAGTCGATTCTCTCTTTCCAGCTGCTCGAGAGAATCAACGACGACTTGATAATCAGGATTTTTTAGACAGTCCACCAACATGCGAAAAGTAACTTGATCGATCTTAGACATGAAGCCGGCTGTGGCGGACCGTAGAAGTTCGTCCAAGGACTGAAAAGTCGTTTGAAAATCTGCCAAGAAAGCCTCTTGTTAGTCGAGTTCCTGGTAATCCGCAGGCAGGTTGGCATTATAGATGGAATAAAAAAGCTCTTTCATACCTTCTTCATGTCGTTTTGCTTTTGCCCCTTGGCAAAGTTCCACTAAGCGGAGCCAACTGATGCTGTCAAAGTTACGTACGCTGTCCGGGATTTGCATGCCTCTTTCCGATTCCATAACTTGCAATACCTGAGAGCCAGGTAAGCGATAAAAAGAATCGATTACTTCAGGGTCGAAATGATTATCTCGTCCTGATTCCATGATTTCGTACACTTTTACGATGTTCATCCGATTCCGATAATGACGCACTGAAGTAAGAGCGTCGAACACATCGGATACGGTAATTACTCGAGCAAGAAAAGGAATTTCGTCACCTTTCAAGCCGCGATAATAGCCTGTGCCGTCAAGCTTTTCATGATGGCAGGAGGCGACGAAAGGAACTTGAGCTAAGCGATTTGTAAAAGGCAGATTGGAGAGTAGTTCGTAAGTGAGCTTGGCGTGTGTTTGTACGCAAGCATACTCTTCCGGAGTCAAACGACCGTTTTTCCAGAGGATTGATTCCGGAACGCCTATTTTGCCGTAATCATGCATCATGGCTGCATAGCGAAGAATATCTCTTTCATTTTCACTAACAGCCATAGCTTCACCGATGGCTAAACTGTATTTAGTGACACGTATGGAATGTCCGGCGGTGAGCGGATCTCGTTTGTCAATGGTTTGAGCCAGAGTTTCCACAGTTTTATCAACGAAATGTTCGATCTCGGCATAAGCTTGCGCTTGCTCGATTAAACCGGCGGCGACTTGAGCTAAGGCTTCGAGCCATTCTTCGTCATCGGCGTTGAAGCTGCCTTTTTCTTTGTTCATTACTTCAAAGACACCAATGACCGAGCCGTTGCGGTTATGCATTGGTACGCAAAGAATATTTTTGGTTTGATAGCCGGTGGATTTATCCACCTCCGGATCGAAGCGCGAATCGCTATAGGCATCAGGAATATTGATTGAATTACCGGAACGAGCGCAAAGTGTGACTACGCTTGTACAAGATAAGGGTAAGCGGATTGTATGTTGCCCATTCAGACCTTGAGCCATTTGTGTCCAGAGCTCACCTTGAGCACTATCTAGAACAAAAACGCTACAGCGATCGCATTGCAACATGCTTGATGTTTCGCGAGTGATTACATCAAGAATGGATTCCAGCTTTCTTTCGGTCGCCATAGCTTTAACGACACGATATAAGCCGGAAAGCGGTCTTACATTTTCCAGTTCCTGTTGCATGCTGAGAAGTTTGAGTTCTTTTTCAATCAACTCAACTTCTTTTTTGTTCAAGTCAGATTCGAGCTTGCGCAAGGAGTCATTGCTTTCGGCAATGGAATGCTCATGACTGGAAATAGTGTCCAGTAAATCTTTGCCCGGGCGTTTTTGTTTAGCAATAGTTGGATCAGGCTGAAGCGTCGGTTTAGAAGCCTTGTCAAGGTTGCCTTTTTCCATGAGAAGTTCCTGTGTTGCTTGTGCAGCCAGCCATATCTCAGATAGTTATACCCATATAAGTGCCAATTCACAATCGGCCAATATAAATTATGATGCGTGGTCCAAAGCTGAAGGATAAGGCTGCGGCGACAACCAGCGCCAGAAAATTAAGCAAGTGCGACCGATTACCCGTTTTTGATCCAAAAAGCCCCAAACATGACTGTCTTCGCTATTATTTCGATTGTCACCCATCATAAATAGGTGTCCGGCCGGCACGATAATCGGGTCGTTGCTATCGCCGTAAGGCTTAAGAAAATTGCCCGAAACACTTCGCCCGCCTATATCACCTAAAACATTCAAATCATAATGAGGGCGTTCTTTTACATAATCGCTTTCACGCAGTAGCTGATCGTTTATAAAAACGCCAACGCCTTTTTGAATACGTAATTTATCACCGGGCAGACCGACGACTCGTTTGATGAAAGCCGGTTCCATGGGCAAAAAAGGCAATCCGGTTAAACGACCAAGTATGGCTTGAGGCGAATTGCTTAAATCTTTGCCGTCCATTTCAGAAGGCGGTGGATAAAAAACAAGTATGTCGCCGCGTTTAATCGGTTGTCCGAGATGTCCTGATACTTTTTCGACCAGGATGCGATCGTTGATTTGCAGAGTAGGCTCCATGGAGCTTGATGGAATATAGCGTGCCTCGGCTAGACCCCAACGAATGACAATAAGCAGCACTAGAGTAACGACCACAAGTTCAACTATCTCTTTGACCCAGCTGGCAGCTTGTTGCCCAGGGGTTTTTGTTGCTTTAGGTGGAGAGCTTTTCGGCTTTTCCAATTTTTCGGTTTCAAGGTCAGCAGTGGATAGGACAGCTGGATCTTCACGATTCATATGGGGGCAATTTCTCTTTTAGTGCAATTTATGGAAAATCATCATTATACAGAACGGATGTTTGCTCTGCTTTTATGTTCTGGGCAAACTTATTGATGAATAAGGTGGGGGCAGAAGACGTCGCCAAAAAACCAGACAAGCTCTGCCGATTACGCGATCTTGCTTGAGAAAGCCCCAAACATGACTATCTTGGCTGCAATTACGATTGTCACCCATCATAAAAAGAGAGTCAGGCGGAACAATTATGGGCTGAGCGGCAGCTTCCGCTGTCAATACCGGTCTGTGCGAGTAAGGATTTCGCCCGGTCATGCCGATGTTGTCCATAATCGACAGATCATAATTAGGCGCTTCTTTTACATAACTTTCGTCGAGCAATTGGCCATTGATATATACGCCGACACCTTTGACAATGCGTATCGTATCGCCAGGCAAACCGATCGCTCGTTTGATAAAAGCCGGTTCAAAAGGCAAAATCGGCAATCCGGTTAGCCGGCCAAGCACATGAAGCGGGTTGTTGCTCAAATCCTTGCCGCCCATTTCGGAAGGCGGTGGATAAAAAACAAGAATTTCGCCGCGCTGGATCGGGCGGTGCAAATGGCCCGATATCTTTTCAACCAGGATACGGTCTTCAATTTGCAAAGTTGGTTCCATGGAGCTTGATGGAATATATCTCGCTTCGGCAAATCCCCAGCGAATTACGATCAATAGAACCAAAGTAATGACTATCAGTTCGGCGACTTCACGAATAAAAAGTAGGAGCGGATTCGTATTGTCTTTTCCGTCCACCGGTGTTGCTTTATTGTTGTCTTGACTCAAAGCCTGTTATTCCAGTGTTTGCTCAACAACGTCCGGCGGTCATTTTGGAAGCTGCCGATTTAGGCTCCCCCAGGCGGTTGGCCAGGCAAGTTTTTAAAGTATCGGCATAGCGTTCTAAATCATTGACTGAATTCATCTCAGTTACGGCGACAAGAATCGCATTTGGCATATCCGGATAGAATCGAGTCAGCTCCAGCCCACCAAGCACACCTTCAGCTTGAAGAGCGGTAAGCAATTTTGCTGCCGGCAGTTCGGTTTCAATGATAAATTCATTGAAGAAAGGTTGCTTGAATTTCAATTTGACACCGGGTATTTGAGCGAGCAAGTCGGCTAACTTGTGAGCGCGACGCAAGCTGATATCAGCTACTTCTTTTAAGCCTTGCGGTCCGAGCATTGCTAAATAAAGCAGCATTGCCAGGGCGTTTAAGGATTGATTTGTGCAGATATTCGAGGTGGCTTTAGCACGGCGAATGTGTTGTTCGCGTGTTTGCAAAGTAAGAGTGAAAGCAGTTTGATTGCGGTTATCGACAGTCATGCCGACAAGCCGTCCTGGCATTTGGCGTACGAACTCGTTTTTGGAAGCCATGAAACCGGCTGACGGTCCGCCGAAAGAAAGATTATTTCCGCACTGCTGCGCGTCACCAACGACGATGTCTGCACCGGTGCTTCCCGGGGCAGTTAAAAGTCCTAGTGAGATTGGATCTGTCACTACAACAAGCAAAGCGCCGGCTTTATGAACGGTATCGGCCAGTGCTTGTAGATCTTCCAAACAACCAAAATAATTTGGATATTGAACGATTAAGCAGGCTGTTTGATCGTCGATGGCAAGCTCGTCTATTGCGGTAATCCCTTCTTTGTTCGGGACGGTGGACAAGGACAATCCGCAGGTTTCGACATAAGTTTGTGTCACCATTTTGTATTCCGGATTGACGGAGTCGGAGAGCAAAAACTTATTGCGTCCGGTCAGACGGCTGGACATCAATGCTGCTTCGGCGCAAGCGGTCGGTCCGTCATAGATGGAAGCGTTTGCTACGTCCATATCGGTGAGCAGACAAATCGCTGTTTGGAATTCGTAAATTGCTTGCAGCGTTCCTTGACTGACTTCCGGCTGATATGGAGTGTAAGCCGTGGCAAATTCAGAACGGGATAAAATTGAGGAAACAGCCGCTGGCACAAATCTTCTATATGAGCCGCCGCCTAAAAATGACATTTGTTTTGAAGCTGGCACGTTTTTTTCGGCCAGGGCACTGATCTTTTCGGTTAGCTCAAGTTCGGTTAACCCGCTTGGTAAGTTCAGTTCTTTGATCCGTATTTCTGTCGGTATATGCGCTACCAACTCTTCAAAAGTTTTGACGCCGATGCTCTTGAGCATCTCTTGGCGATCTTGGCTGGTATGCGGGAGATATGGGAATAAGTTTTTCTTGGTGTTTTGTGACATGGCTTAAGCTCGCCTATAATTCTCGCTAGAATTCTGGAACTTTATCATGTGACGGGGTAAAGGCGAGCGATCATGTATGAGGCTCTAACCAAGCTAGAATAAATTTTGGCTTACATAAGGTAAGTTTTCATGACTTTGAAAGTTGTCATCGGACTTGGTAATCCGGAATCACGTTATGAACGCACTCGTCATAATGCCGGTTTTAGGCTGGCCGATCGGTTAGCCATTAAATATGGTGCGACATTTGCCCGCAAGCAAGAGCTGTTTTGTGAGCTCTCCAAAACAAAAGCTCTTGGACAAGATCTACTTATAGTCAAGCCTTTGACTTACATGAATCTTTCAGGAAGAGCTGCCGCTGCTATATGCAGATGGTACAAAATAGATACGAAAGATATTCTTGTTGCTCACGACGACGTATCTTTACCCCTTGGTCAACTGCGTTTGCAGAAAGGCGGCGGAGCGGGCGGGCAGCATGGTATCGAATCAATCATCGAATGTTTTGCCGGTTCCAAAGATTTTGAGCGCTTGAAGATTGGCGTCGGGCCCGATCCGGGCGGAGCTCTGCGCGCCAATTATGTGTTGGCCAATTTTCCCGAGGACCAAGAAATATTGATTCAAAAAGTGATCGATCTTTCCGTGCAGGCTATTGATGTCTGGTTGTCGGAAGGAATAGGTCCGACTATGAATCGATTCAATGGGTTGAACCTGGCTCCAGCAGCTGAAGAAGCAACGATTGAAGAGAAATAATTCTTGACGCCATTAAACGAAAAATATCTAGAATTACATTTTGTATGACAACCCAATCGCTCTAAAGTGCCATAAAATCACTATTTCGGAGCGTTACGCATTGTGTAGAAAAATTTGGCGTAGCATTAAACTGTATTTCGGACACTGCCATAATTTGCGAATGACATAAGAAACGTTTTCTTGTTGTCATGACTGAACAAACATTTAGTAGGAATTAGCTAAGCCACGGAATTCAATCCAGTGCGGTATCCATCGACAATGTCAGTAGGACAAAGACAAGTTTTTTCTATTTTCTCTCAAATTCAGTTTGCGGGTCAGAGTGGTACTCTAAGCCTGCTGAGTTATTCTTGTTAGGAAACTTCGAGGTTGGTTCATGTTAGTTGACAGGCTCTTAAGCGACAGAGAAGGAAGTGCGGCTCGGAATTTTCTCCTCTCCGCAATTTTCTGGTCGATATTCGGAATGGGCGCGGGATTGTTAGCGGGTCTTGAATTCTCATTCCCGGATTTAGTCCACAATGTGCCGCAACTCTCAATGCCTCATTTACGAATGTGGCATGTCAACGGCGTGGCAATCGGCTGGCTCTCCATGGGTTATATCGGTTCCATGTTCTACATGGTTCCTTCCTTGACCAAGTCAAAACTCTGGAGTGAAAAACTAGGCAACTTCACCATGTGGTCATGGAACTTGCTGATGGTCGGTGCCTTTTGTAGTTTGCTCAACGGCTTTACTGAAGGACGTGAATACGCCGAATTAGGTGCGGTTCTTGATGTGATGGCTGTAGTCGCTCTGATCTGCGTCGCCATGAACGTATATATGACTGTGGTCAACCGCAAAGTCAAAAAGCTTTATGTCTCGCTCTGGTATTTCCTTGGTGCTTTGTTTTGGTTCCCCCTCGTATATATCATCGGTCAACGTACTTTCGTCGCTCTGCCCGGTTTGAATGATGCGATTATCGGTTGGTTCTACGGACACAACATCTTAGGTATGTGGTTCACCACCGTCGGTGTCGGCATGATGTACTACCTCTTGCCACGGATCACCAACAACCCGCTTTACAGCCACGGGCTTTCAATGCTTGGTTTTTGGGGTATAGCTCTGTTCTATGCACCGACCGGTACTCACCACATTTTGCAATCGCCGGTGCCGGAATGGTTGAAAGCAATCGCCGTTATTTCATCGGTTTTCCTTTTGGTTCCGGTATTCACCGTATTGACTAACTTCTTCATGACGATGAAGGGTAAGTGGCAAATGGCTGTTACCGATCTGGCCCTGCGTTTCACTATCACTTCTTCGATCTTTTATATGATCACCTGTACCCAAGGTCCGTTCCAAGCGACTCGTTGGGTTAACTGGTATTTGCACTTCACACAATGGGTAGTTGGGCACGCTCACTTGGCGTTGCTCGGTACTTTCTCTTTCATCCTGACCGCATCCATATATTATGGATTGCCGCGGATTACCGGACGTGAATGGCACAGCCAAGGTTTGATTAGAGCTCACTATTGGCTGAAGACTCTGGGCTTCATGTTGATGATGAGTTCATTGACCATTGCCGGTTTGATTCAGTCTGCCGGTTGGCACCACGGAGTGCCGATTGATTTGTGGAGTATTGAACTCAAGCCCTATTGGATCTTGCGGGCAATAAGCGGCATCATGATTGTTCTCGGACAAGTGTTCTTCGCTTATAACGCCTGGAAATCTCTCTATGGTAAGGAATCCGCTGCCAGCGCTGCGGCAAAAGTTAAAGCTCAGGAGGTTGGCGCATAATGAACGGCTATCGTCTGGGCGCAACAGGCATTATCATTACCTTCTTCACGATTATCACCGCGACAGTGCTTTTGCCGATGGTGCTCTTCAATCCGACCAAGACGGTACAGGCAAATAACTATACCGAGCCTTCTTTGGTCACTGACGCTGATCCTGATCGCGGCAGAAAAATCTATGTTCGTGAAGGTTGCGTATATTGCCATACTCAATTTACTCGTTTGCAAGATCGCGGTTATGGACCGTTGGTTCATGCCGGTGACTATGTGGACGAAACTCCGCACCAACTCGGTACCGCTCGTACCGGACCGGATTTGACTAATGAAGGCGGCAGAATGTCGTCTGAATGGCAGAAAGCACACTTGGTTGAACCAAGAGCTGTCAAACCTGGTTCGATCATGCCGAGCTTCAGCTATCTTTCTCACAACGATATGGCTGACTTAGTTGCTTATCTACAAACTTTAGGCAACAGCCGTAAAGTTGAGCATTATGTCGAAGCGCCGGAAGAGTACAAATCTTTCTTAGCGCGCAAAAAAGTTGATACGGAATCCGATGCGGCAGCCAACGCCGGACGTGGTATCTACACGCAAAACTGCGCTGTATGCCACGGCTTGGAAGGACTGGGCAACGGACCGAATTCAATCTCTTTAGAGAAAAAACCAGCTAACTTCACTCGGGCATTCTATAAACAATATCCGGATGATTTCTGGTTCTACAGAGTGCGTGAAGGTGTAGCCGGAACGCGTATGCCTAAATGGGGCGAAACTCTTTCTGAAGAGCAGATGTGGTATTTGGTTGCCTATCTGAGAACCTTACCGAAGGATCAAGAAGAAGTCGTAAGCCGAATTGATCAATTGAACAAGATCACACCAGTGGAATTGCCAAGATTGTCCAATCAGGTTTATGAACCGAAGACCGGCGGAGCAGGCGAGGAATAAGCAATGTGTCCTAACTGTATTCTCAATCAAGCAGGATTGGCGCCAGGCGTTTACGTAGCTTACGGCATATGTATGCTGTTCTTCGTCGTCGCTTTGGCGGCTATGTGGTGGGCTTTCCGTAACGGTGAGTTTGAAGATATGGAAGGCACCAAATTTGAAATGCTCGATGACGGTGAGGATTCGGGGAATGCTTCCCTGGCCAAAGCCAGAATTGAAGTTGCTCGTGCTCGTGCTCAAGCTAAGTTGAACGGTTGATTCCAAGGAGTAAAAAGATCGTGGCCGATGAAACGAAAACCAGCTCCTCAGCATCAGCAGCAGCTGCTGCCGCCGATAATGCTGCCACTGAACATTACGAAGAAGTGGCTGAATATCGTGTGGGCGAAGGAGCTCCACCGCTTGCATTGATAGTGTTTTTTATTCTGATCGTTAGCTGGGCGATGACGTCCTGGATTCCCTTTTTCGGTTATTGAGATCTGAGAGAAAAATGAAACTTACCAAGCTTCTGCCGACTATACCGATTATCGCTCTGTTGACCTCTTGTGCTCAGACGGAAGTAAAATTGCCGTCTGACGATCAGTCGATGGTTAGCGAATCTCAGACCAATGCACCAACTGATTACGTGCAATTCCCCGATGATAGACCGTCAATTCCTGATGGCAAAGTCGTCTGGGAGAAAATGAATTGCGCTCAGTGCCACGGTGTTGATGGTGCCGGTACTTCAAGCCCCGTACATTTGAATGATACGGCGTGGATGTCGGAGAAGAAACCGGTCGACATGTATAAGTTCCTTACTTATGGCGGACCGAATCATCACTTGGCTTTACAGACTAAGCTGAGCAATCGCGAAATATGGAACGTGGTTTTTTATACGCGCTCCCTGGCAATTAAGCCGTCTACTCAAGCTGACCTGGATGAAATCCTGCCGGTATTCGGTGCCAATTGCGCTGTCTGCCACGGTACTAAAGGTGATGGCGATGGACCGTTAGCTCGTAACCTTGAGCCTTGGCCAGCCAATTTCCAAACTTTCAGACGTTTTTATGATCGTACTGACAACACTCTGTTCGATCATATTGCCAACGGCATTAAGTGGGAAGGCATGCCGAACTTCCTTGGCAAAGAAGACAAGAAAAAAGGTGTTAAATTCGACCATGCTTATATCAAGCGTTTGGTTCAATTTGTACGCAACTTCCACGTAAGTAATGAGCCGACTATCGTTGCTGCTAGCGAAACGGTTGCGCCGGCTGCTGAAAAAGCCAAGGATGCTGCCGATAAAGAGCTAAAATAAGTTATCAGTTTTTGCCAGGGTGCAAATGAGGGTGTGAGATGACAGAGGGAACAGGACGCAGGACAGTATTGAAAGTGGTGGCAGCGATACCGCTGGCAGCTACGTTCGGGCTTTTAGTCTCGCCTTTGATGCGCTACTTGCGCCCGACAATTAAACCCCTTGATATTCTTGGTCCTTCGGATCAACCAAAGCCGCTTGAGGATGTCAGCTTTACTAAAGGCGATTTTCCCGAAGCTTGGACTTGCCTTCCTTTTATGTTTTCGCAGACATATAAGGAATACAATCCGGAAGGTATGGAAGTTCGTAAGATTCCAGGTTTCGTCGTGCGCTTGCCTAACGACGAAATTGTTGCTTACAGCCGTATCTGTCCGCACTTGGGTTGTATTTTCAATTTCGTCAAAGATCCGGAAGAGTGCTTGAAAGGCTACAACTTCAAGCCGGAAGGTCCGGTTTTTGCTTGCCCATGTCACTTGAGCGTTTATGACATCGCTCAAGGCGGTAAAGTCGTGAGCGGTCCTGCGCCACGTCCACCTAGACAGTTCACGGTTAAGACCGAGGGAGAGAAGATCAGTATCGTTTCACTGGAGGCCGGGGGAATTGCCTAGTTCAGCAAATGCAGCAAGCTCCAAAGAGACTTTTGCCGGAGCTCTTAATAAAGCCACCGATTGGCTTAATACCCGCATCAAAAACATCGATATATTCGATGAGCACTTTCATGTCGAGGCTAAAACAAATCCGTTCTATAGCTTAGGCGGAATTTTTTACCTGGTTTGGTTTGTTGTAATGCTCACCGGTTGTGTGCTCATTATGTGGTACATCCCAACCAAAGCCGGCGCTTTTGATTCGATTCTGCGCATCCAGCACGACATTCCTTTGGGCAATCTCTGGCGCGGTATGCATAAATATGGCGCTGATGCCATGATTATCGCCGCGACTTTGCGTCTTTATCGTATGTTCCTCTGCGCCGACTATAAGCCGGGGCGAGAGTTCAACATTGCTATTGCTCTTGTCACTCTTTTACTTTCAATGTATTCCGGGCTGACAGGCTATCTGTTGATCTGGAATCAACGCGCATTTTGGGCGACAAAAGTATTTGCCACCTTCCCGACTTATATGGACCAGTTTCCAATCATGGGCGATTTCTATCTGCCTTTGGTCAAGTCGGTGCACTTAGGTTGGAATACAGCTGAGTTCCTACTTGGAGCCGGTGGTGCCATCACTCAAGAAACAATTACTCGTTTCTTCTCTTTGCACTTGGCTTTCTCGGCCATCCCGTTGATGTTTGTAGAACTTTATTTCTACAAAACCGGTTACAAGCGCATTCCGCTTGATTGGACGAAACGTTTGATTGTAATCGCTATGCTCGTTATCGTTGCCGTAATTATGCCGGCAGCTTTAGGACATCGTTCCAATCCGGACGTTACGCCATTGCCGATTCTTTCCGACTGGTACTTCCTCGGCTTATATCAGATGTATAAATATCTGGAGCCGGTCGTAGCAACCGAAATCACAATGGTTATTCCTTTGTCGGTTGTGCTTTTGCCATTCATCGATGTTTGGGCCACCGGTCCGGAAAAAGACATCAAGAAACGGCCGATGGTTTTCTACATATCACTTATGGGT
The DNA here is from genome assembly GCA_019750335.1 of Candidatus Obscuribacterales bacterium. GTDB lineage: Bacteria > Cyanobacteriota > Vampirovibrionia > Obscuribacterales > Obscuribacteraceae > JAIEPM01. The sequence continues at coordinate 68,167 of JAIEOQ010000010.1, read as the reverse complement.
TTCTGGTGTTGGGTAATCTTCTCCCTTTTGATTATCGCCAACATTGCCAACATCCATAACGATCCACCCTACTGGCGTGATTTCTTGTACTTGATGATTGATATCGGCGTAGCTTTACAGCTGTGGTCCTATATTAAGAACCACAAAACAGTTCAAGAAAAAGCACAAGCAGTCAAAGGCTGTATCGCTATGGGCGCAGTGATGATTGTTCAGACCTTCTGGGCTGTTGTCTACTACTATATGGCTTTGACCGAAATGTTCTTCTCACCATTGAGTCAAGCTTTTGCTTACTGGCTCTGCCGTCCCTTCATGTCAAAAGCTGATGAGACTGAAGCGCTTGTACGCAAAGCGATGGCTGCTAATCCAAATTATTGGGACTACCATAATATGGCTTTTGATGCCGGCGCTCCTGGTGCAGAACTGATCAAACAGATAGATCAGGTAACTAAATCATCGCCAACGATGATTGACGGTCTTTTCCAAATAATTCCGTCTTTCACCGTATATGTTGATAAAGCAGGTATTCCGCATCCAATCGTTTATCAAGGCACTGTCGATTATTTGATTTCAAATCGTTGGTGCTTCGATTATCTGACCTTCTGCGATCGGATGACACCGAATGTAGTTAAAGCTGTAAGCGGTGAATTCTATCCATTGTCGGTTCCAACTCTTGATTGGGGCTGGATGGTAGGTGGCGCCGTAACGGCAGTGGCTTGTTTCATCGTAATGAATAAGATGAAAGCTGCTCCTGCTGAACCGGCTAAAACTGCCGCACCGGCAACGACAGCTTCGGCTTCTTCCTGAGGGTTCTTTGCTAATGAAGATCCACCGAGCAATAAAATGGGGCGCCTTTCTGGCATCGACAGTAAGTCTGTCCTGGTTTTTTGCCGGCTGGAGACAAGTCAACGCTGAAGGAAGAATTGAAGATTGGGGACTGCTTGCCGCAGGAACTCTAACGACGATTCTTTTGGTTATGGTGCAAGGCTTTTGGATTTATTGCGATGAGAAAGCCAAAGGACGTTTGACCAAGCGTATAGCTCTCTACGAAAAAATGTACGAGTTCTACAAGCAAAAAAATCTGGCGCTTGTGTCCAGTGATGAGACAAAGGAGAGGCAAGCATGAGTTCTGCCAGCAAAGCAGTTGGTCCAATCAGTATGGCGTTGCTATTTGTCGGTATTCTTGCCACATTGGCTTTGACATTTTTTATGCCGGTTGCCGAACTGATACCGGCCCAAGTGATGCCGGCGCCGAGAACATCCGGTGAGTCACCGGTGCGCAGTGAAATTGCTATGAGTGAGCTGGCAAAAGTCGGTTTGCAAATGTTGCAAATGCTTCCTCGTCAGGAAGAAGCTACCGGTGAAAAAGAATTTGCTAGCGAAGCTGCCGCACCGCTCGACAAAAAAGCAATTGTCGATCAGTGGGAAGCAAAAATCATCAAAGAAAACGGCAAAGATTACGGACAACAGCTGATCAATAGTATTGAGCAGTCTTTAGGTGGTCGCGATAACGTTGAATATGTAGTGCAGCTGGTACAGACAAACAAAAATTTCGTCTACTACGCTTATGCGCTTTTCTTAGGTTTGGCAATGTTTGCCGCAGCCCTGGCTATCCAAGCGATAGGCAGATATGATGCGGAAGAAAAAACGGTTCTCCCGGTAAAGAAATAGTTTGGTAAGGAAGCAAGGATAGGGGTCGTCCAAATGGCGCAACACAAAGTCTACACAGATGCGGTCACAAAATATGTGACATTGCCGCTGGAAAATGCGGTAAACGCAATGCTTACCAGCAAGTACAACCCGTTTTATTATCACGGTGCTCTGCCCCAGTTCTTTCTCTGGGTGCTCTTTCTTTCCGGACTGCTTCTTTTCGCTTATTACATTCCGACCATCGACAATGCGTATTCTTCGAAAGAAGCAATTAACGCCTTTACTTCGGTCGACTATATAACCAACGTCATTCCGTTTGGTGTGGTCATTCGTGGTATTCACCGTTATGCCGGTGACGCCATGGTTTTGACAATCATTTTGCACGCTTTGCGTGTATGGTTCACAGATCGTTATCGCCAGTATCGTTGGGTTCAATGGTTTAGCGGTATCGTACTTTTGTTGGTTGTTTTCTTCATCGGTCAAACCGGTTACTACTTGGTTTGGGATGAGCGGTCCCTGGTTCTCACCCGGATGACGGTTACAGCTTTGGAAGCGATTCCAGGCGTAGGGCCGGCTTTGAAAGCCTGGTTCATCAATGGTGAAACAATCAGCAACCTGACTTTATCCAACTATTTGTTTATCCATATCGGTCTTTCATTCGGACTCTTGTTTGGTCTCTGGATGCACTATGTGAGAATGGCTCGTCCGGTTCTTACACCGCCGCCTGTAATCAACTATGCCTTGATGGCTATTTTGTTGGCCGTTGTGTTCATGAATCCAATCGATATGGGACAGATGGCTGTACTTACTTCTCAGCCTACTCAGTTTGAGATCGATTGGTTCTTCCTCTGGCCTTACGCTTTGCTCTTGCAATGGCCACCGATGACTTTCTGGTTGGTTATGGCTGCAGTGACCATATTCTTCTCGATATTGCCTCTGCCCTTCTTGGTGCGTGGCGCTTCGGGAACCGAGCTTCCGCCTGTGGAAGCAGCCGAAGTCGTGCTCACCAAGTGCACCGGTTGCTCTTTGTGCGACAAAGATTGTCCCTATGAAGCAATTGAAATGGTACCGGCTCCAGCAGGTTCCAGATTCAAGCTTCTAGCGACAGTGCTTCCGCATCGTTGCTCAAGCTGCGGTCTTTGTGTCGGTGCTTGCGCTTTCGACGCCATTGATTTGCCCAACAACCAAGATGCTGAGGTCAATAACAAGATCAAAGCGTTGCTTGCTCAGTCGTAGGAATTTGGAGATCTAAACAAGGAATTTGTTATGACCAAAGTAATGACATTAATATGTGAACGTTCCTGCGACCTGGATCAGTATGTCGACGAAAAAAGTCAGCTCAAAGACATGCCTGGGTGCTACGTGGTCAAATTCCCCTGCTCGGGAATGATTCAACCTTTGATGATTGAAGGTGCTTTGAAAAACGGTGCTGACGGTGTTGTCGTTACCGGCTGTCAAATCGGTGATTGCTATTATCGTGAAGGCAATAAAATGCTTCGTGAACGTTTGTTAGGCGAACGTCCGCCTGGTCTGAAAAAGAATGTTGATCGTCGCCGCGTTCTTGGCTTGTGGCTTTCAAAAGTGCAGCCGAAAAAACTACTTTCGGACGTGAAAGAGTTTGCTGGCGAGCTGGAAAAGCTTGGTCCGGCTGCCGCTGCTGCTGATAAAAAATAGAACTGCGCATTAAAGGGGAAAAGGCGAAATGGCCACCAAGGAAAATAAGCCAAGCGAAATTCAAATGATCAACCGCTGGACGTGGTTTTTCATTCTTTATTTTGTCTGCATTCTGTTGATTGCCTCTTTCGGCTTGGTCGCTGAATTCTAAAGATAGGCAGATGAGCAAAGACAATGCAATAAGCGTAGCTCCGCCTCGCGGTATGCGCGATTTCTTGCCTTCCCAGGTTGCGCTTAGGGATTGGGCGACGGCGGCTATCCTTTCTACTTATAAACGCTTTGGTTTCACGCGTATTGAAACTCCGGTTTTAGAGAATATCGCTTCGCTGCGCGGTGGTGATGGCGGCGAAAATTTACAGCTCATATATGAAGTCTTGAAGCGGGGCGAGAAGCTGGAAAAGGCTTTGAGCGAAGGAGCTGCAAAAGACGAGCTGGCGGATCTTGGTTTGCGTTTTGATTTAACGGTGCCTTTGGTACGTTATTATTCGCACAATCAATCACAACTGCCGAACCCTTTGAAGTCAATTCAAGTTGGTTCTGTTTTTCGTGCTGAAAGTCCGCAAAAAGGACGTTTCCGACAGTTCACTCAATGCGATATCGATATTATCGGTGTTAAATCGGAACTTGCCGAAATGGAGCTTATTCAAGCGACTTCCGAAGCGCTTATTGCTTTAGGCTTCAGCAATTTCAAAATTTTGATCAACGACCGCCGTTTACTTTCGGCTTTAGCTTTGCACTGCGGTTTTGTCCAAGAAAAAGCAGCCCTTGTATTTATTGCTCTGGATAAATTGGAAAAAATCGGGCTCGATGGAGTAAGCAAAGAGTTGGCTGGGGAAGCCTTAGATCCCCAAGCTACAGCCAAGCTTATACAAGTATTGACCGTATTGGCAGCAGCAAAAAAATCCGGACAAACAAGCTATGTTGATCTAAAAGCTGCTTTGCCTGTTCTTGACGAGCAAGCAATGAGCGGTCTTGAAAAAATAATTTCGACTGTGAGCGAAATCAGTAAGGGACGATTCAGTATTGAATTTGACCCGACTTTGGTTCGCGGCATGGGTTATTACACCGGACCGATTTTTGAAGTAAAAGTACCGGGTTATACCAGCTCAGTTGGCGGCGGTGGACGTTACGACAACATGGTCGGCAAATTCTCCGGTCGAGATGTACCGGCTTGCGGATTTTCAATCGGTTTTGAACGTGTAATCGATATTTTGACCGAAAAGGAATTCAAGCCCCAAACGGAAGAGAGATCGATTGTTTTGATTGTTGATCCGGAACGTGATTCCGGTCTTGCCGTTTTGAATGCTGCCCAGGAACTACGCAGCGGCGGCAATATAGTTTGTATCCAACCGCGTAAAAAAGACATGAAAAAACAGCTGGACACACTTCTAGCTCAAGGTTATAGTCATTTTTGTGTCTTTCGCGGACAAGGCTCTGAGCTAGAGGTAAAGAGTCTGGGGGGATAAATTGAACGAGGGCCTTTTGCAGCCTGATTCATTCATTGACCAGATTCTAGATGGCAAATATTTGATCTTGTCTATTTTAGGCAGTGGTGCCAAAGGGACAGTGTATAAAGCGCGTCACCTGACTATGGACAGTTTTGTGGCGATTAAAATTTTGCACCGGCATCTGCTCCAAGATAAAACCAGTCAGATTCGCTTTAAGAGAGAAGCGATGATTACCAGTCAGCTTCTTGATCCATATATTGTTCGGATCAACAGTTTTAGTGTTACTGATGACGGTGTTTTTTATTTGGTGATGGAGTATTTGCAAGGCAAATCTCTTGCTCAATGTATTGAACAAGAATCAATTACCAGTCTTTCCACTGTTCTTTTGATCAGCAAACAAATAGCCAAGGCTTTAAAAACGGCAGAGACGATGAATATAATTCATCGTGATTTGAAGCCGGCTAACATATTCGTCTTAAATCCCGATGATCCTGAGCCAGCAATTAAAATTCTTGATTTTGGTTTGGCTAAAATAGTCGATCAAGAACATAATTCCAGTCAAACTTTAACTCAGACCAAAACTGTAATCGGCAGTCCGGCTTATATGAGTCCGGAGCAGTGTATGCAAAAAAATCTGGACATTCGCTCCGATATTTATTCTTTTGGTTGTGTTCTGTATGAGTTGCTATACGGAAAGCCGCCTATAGTCGGTATCAGCGAATATGAAACCATGTCCAAACAGCTTCGTGAAACACCGCGTTTCCCGGCAAAATTGATCATCTCCAAAGAGCTGAAAAAAATAACTGAAAAATGTTTGGCTAAATCTCCGGATAACCGTTATCAAAATATCAAAGCGCTTTTGGCAGATCTCGATAAAGTTGAATATGGTTCAGAGCTAATTCCTCAATTACGCAAACGAAGATCTTTTGTTTCGTTGAGTATTGTCCTTGGTTTGCTTTTAATTACAGTTGTTTCTGAATTCATTCAACTGTGGCACAAGCCGGAGCCGTTGTCGGGTGTAGTGGCGATACCAGGAAATAAACCTTCGGACATTCGTGCTTTATACAAAAGCGCAAATGTCAGCCCTACCTTTTATGTGAAAAAAGGCGAAGAAGCATCACGGCAACTCAAACCAGCTGAAGCGATTGATTTCGCTCAGCGCGCCCTTGCCGCTGCCGACAAAAATCAGTCACAGTATTTAGGCGATATAGTGCGAGCGCGAATGCTCCTTGTCGGTAATTTGAGCAAGCTTGGACGGATTAAGGAAGCGCTCATTGAGAGCCAATTATTGCTTGATAGTTTGCATAAATATCCAGAGAAACAATCGCATCTATATGGTTATTCTTATCGTACGATCGGTGATGCTTATCTGGCTGCGCAAAATTATAAAGAAGCAAATCATTATTTCAAAATGGCAGTGAAATATAACGTAAGTGAACAAACTTACTGTCAAATATATTCAAAACTTACTTTCATCGCTTGTGAAAATAACAACCCGGAACAAGCTTTGTCCTGCCTTAAGCAAAGCGATTATTATGCTAAACGCAGTAAAACAAGACCGGACCAGTGGTCCTATAATTATGTTTTGCAAGCTTATGCTTATCTGCTTAAAAAAGATTGGCCAGAATATGAGCGAAGCAAAACGAATCTATTTGCGTATTTGAAAGCCCATCCTTATTTTGATGTGCTTGGGAATGCTTTGTGTTTAGTAGATTTTTTGTACCGTCAAAAAGAATTCTCGAAAGCTAGGGCACTTTATACCGAGCTTGATTCTTTTGCTGATTCTTGCCTGTTTTTAAGTGATGAAGATAAAGAGAAGCTCTTGAAGCCGCGCCGGCAATATTTGGCACCTTATCGCAAGTAACTGAAATAACAGAGATGGCAATATGGCATACAGAAGAAAACGCAGACGAAAAAACAACTATTTGACCTTGCTTATAAGCTTGATTGTGCTGCCGGTTGCTGCTTCATTCCTGCAAGACAGCCATTGGGAAAGAGTTTGTTTGTCGGCTTTGTTGGCCGCAGTAATGGTTGCCTCAAGTTTTACCATCGCTCATAAAAAACGCGGTCGTATAATCGCCATAGCTTTGGCTATTCTTGCTTCTTCTTTATGGGGATTAGGTAATGCTTTCCATCTGCCGGCTTTTGATTGGATTGCCTTCCAAGTCGCTAGCTGTCTTGCTAGTTTGACTTTTCTGCTTGTTGTTTCAATGGTGATTATCACTGACATTTTTTCCGGAAAAGTTGATTTTAATCGTTTGTGCGCGTCGATATGCGTCTATTTGCTTATCGGTTTGATTTTTGCTCTTCTTTCAATGCTGATCTCGACTTTGCATCCCGATGCTTATCGGATGAGCTTGTTGACCGGAATACCGAGCAAAGATTTTTCCATCTATACTGCCAGCGAACGTTTCTCTATTTTTGTTTATTACAGCTTTGCTACTTTAAGCACGGTCGGATACGGTGATGTGACGCCTGTAGGAAGAGTGGCGCGTACATTCTCTTGGTTGGAAGCAATTATTGGGCAGCTTTATTTAACTGTTATGGTAGCTAGGCTTGTCGGGCTACATATTGCAACAGCTGGCAAAGAAGAGGAAGCTTAGTTTAAGACCAGCTTTCCGGTTTTTCAAATTGAACTTTTTCCAGACGGGCATAAAGTCCGCCTGCAGTTGATAAAGTTTCATGGTTGCCTGTTTCAGCTATTCTGCCGCCATCAAGTACGACGATAACATCGGCATGGCGAATAGTGGAGAGTCGATGGGCGATAACAATTACGGTTCGTCCGCGCATTAGGTTGTTTAGAGCGGCTTGTACCATCTTTTCCGATTCGTTATCTAGGGAGCTTGTTGCTTCATCCAAAATCAAAATCGGTGCGTTTTTCAAAAATGCGCGAGCAATGGAAAGACGTTGTTGCTGCCCGCCGGAAAGACGTACTCCGCGCTCACCGATTTTAGTTTTGTAGCCATCGGGGAGCTCTTTGATAAAGTCGTGGCAATAAGCTGCTTTAGCTGCATATTCCAGTTCTTCGTCGCTGGCGTCCAAGCGACCAAGACGAATGTTTTCGGCAACTGAAGTGTTGAATAAGAAATTGTCTTGAGTGACGATAGCGATTTGCGAACGTAAAGAAGCAAGTGTGTAATTTTGAATTGGTTCGCCATCGATTAAGATGTTGCCGGCTGTGGCGTCAAAAAAGCGCGGCACTAAATTAGCTAGAGTGGATTTACCCGAACCGGATAAGCCAACCAGCGCGTACAGTTTACCGGCAGGGATTTCCAAATTGATATCATGCAATACCAACTGCGATGGTTTTTCGAAAGAATTGGTCGGATACTGGAAAAAGACTTCTGAAAATTGAATGTTATGTTTGCCTGGAGCAAGTGTTTTTGCTTCGCTCTTGTCTTGCAGCTCTGGTTTGCGATCTAATACTTCGAACACACGAGCGGCTGCAGCTAAAGCCGGCTGAATAATACCGTTAATGCGCCCAAGATTTTTAATCGGTGAATAAAGCAAGAGCAGAGCAATAATAAAGGAAGTCAAAGAACCGATAGTCATAAATTTGTGGACGACTTGCCAGCCGGCAACCCACATGACACAAGCGATACCGATTGCACCGATCATGGCTAAAATTGGCGACATCATTGCTTCGGCTCTTGCGGCCTTTGTCGCATTGGTGAAAAAGCTTTGGTTAGTGCCCATGAATTTTGAGATTTGATAATGCTCAAGATTGAAAGATTGCACGATTTTGGCACCTTGAATCGATTCGGAAACAACCGAAACAAGGTCTCCGATATCTTCTTGTCCCATGCGGCTGGACTTTCTGATTTTGCGGCTTAAAATGCTGACCGGCAGAACTATGCAAGAAAGAATGGAGAGAGCGATTAAGCTCAGCTGCCAGCTTTGCAGAAGCAGCACAGTAATCAATGACAGCAAAGTTGTGGTGCGGCTAATCATGGATTGAAATGATTGCGAGATAGCGTTTTCGATAATCGCTACATCATTAGTGATGCGCCCGATTAAAACACCGGAAGATTGCCCCTGAAAATAAAGCAAGGGTTGTGACTGCAAATGACAAAAAAGTTCGTTGCGCAAGTCGCGAATGGCTGCGGCACCGACATAACGGATAGTGAAAGCTTCTAAGAAGCGAAATATGCCTTGCAAGGCTGCTACGGCAAGTACAGCAAGTGGCACAACATATAAAAGTTTTTCTTGTCCATCAACCAGAATCTTTTGCAGACCTTGTCCGGCAAGCCATGCAATTGCTGCATCCATGCTTCCGGAAGGAATGGCGGCGGCTACGCCGGCAGCAAAATGTTTCCAATAAGGACGAATATAAGTGACAAGACGCAGATAGAGCTGTGCTTGTGAAATCGAAGATGGTGGTGTTTTTAGCTCGGCAGAGCTGCCTGTTGGGCGTGCCGATTTCGATTGCTCGGCTGATTTAGATTGAGCGTCATTCACGGCTAAATTCCTGTAAGCCAAGCATCTTCAATACTTCTTGGGCTGCGGTTTCGGTAAAATCTTCTTTGCCAAGACGATCCCGCAAAGACTTAAGCTTCAGTGCTACTTCTTTACGCAAAGCAGGCACATTCATCCAGTCGAGTGTATATCTTACGAGCTGCTCGGCTCGGCAATCCAGTTGAATTAATTCAGGAACCAGTTCATAGCCGGCAAGTAGGTTCGGCCAACCGACCCATTTAACAGTTTTTAGGAAGACGAAAATTATTAAAGTAATCCAGCTGCCATGATAAAAAATCAGGGTTGGCGTGCCGATTACGGCTGCTTCAAGACTGATTGTTCCGGACTTAGTCCAGAGCAAATCAGCATGAGCCATCAATTCCTCGTTGAATTCGGATGAAAGAATTCTCAGTTTGCCTGAAAGAAGATGGTTATAACTAAGGCGGTCCATTTCGCTATATAAAGCATCGGCAAAGTTTTGGTTTGTGGCAGAAATGACAAACTGAAAATCCGGACGTTCCTTTTGTAACCAACCGATAGCCTGAAATATTATCGGTGCGTGTTGTCTAATCTCCTGGTTTCGACTGCCTGGAAAAATACCAATAATCGGCTTTGCAGGATCCAGATTATTTTGCTGGCAAAAATCTTCTTTAGAGCTACGTTCTGATTCAGGCTTGATCTTTAAGGTGACCGGATGTCCGACAAATTTGGCGTCCATGCCATGGGAATGGTAGAGCGCTTCTTCAAAAGGAAAAATCACAAGCATTTTGTGAATGGTTTTTTTGATGATGTTGATACGCCAAGGTCTTGAACCCCAAACTTGAGGCGAAATAAAGTAAATAATCGGCGTATCTTTGCTTTTGCGATGCAAATCTTGAGCTAAGCGTAAGTTGAAACCGCCAAAGTCCATGAGTAATACAGCGTCTGGTTTCTTTTGGCAGATTTGCTTGATTAAGTCATTGCGCATCGAAATAAGCTTTGGCAAATAACGAATTACTTCAACTAAACCGATAACGGCTAAAGATTCGCGGTTGTAAAGTAAGCGCACGCCGGCAGCTTCCATTTGTGCTCCGCCGACGCCCCAAATCTCCAGATTTGGAGCAATTTTTTTCAAATTCTCAATGAGCTTTGCGGCGTGGCGATCAGCTGAAAGGTCGCCCACACAAATAAAAAGAGATTTGGTCTGGCTCACGGAGCGCTACCTATGTGCATAGCTACGGAGCCAATGGCTAAAGGCTGCCACTGCACATCGGTCATTCCTGCTTGTTTGAACATTTGAGTGAGCTTTTCCGGGGGCGGATATTTTTTTCTTGATTCCGGCAAATATGTATAGGCTTGTTTATCTTGCTGAAGCGCTAGTCCGATTAAGGGGACGATCCGGTCAAAAAAGAAGAAAAATAGCGGTGTGAACAAAGGGGTTGTCGGTTGGCCGAGATCCAGATTGATCACTTTGCCGCCCGGTTTTACTACTCGCGCCATTTCATTCAATCCGGCTTGTAGATCGACTAAATTACGCAAGCCAAAACTAATAATTGCGCCATCAAAATAGTTGTCAGCAAAAGGCAGAGTTTCGGCGTTGCCTTCAACCCAACTTAAATTTGCCAATAGGGTTGAGGTTTTGCGCGTTTGGTTCTCACGTTCTTTAGCGACAGCCAGCATACCCGGAGAGAAGTCAAGACCGGTTATTTCGCCGTTAAAATTTGGCTGTTTAGCCATGAGCATGGCTAAGTCACCGGTTCCGGTGCAAACATCCAAATATTTTCCCTGAGGTTTTATCGCTAAACTCTTTATAGCTTTATGTTTCCAGGCACGATGCATGCCCAAGCTAATCGCGTCGTTGGTTAAGTCATAACCTTTAGCAATGCGATTGAACTGCTGTAGAACATAATCCGCTTTTTCGTCAGTTGGCGGAAGCTTGTAAGCTGTCAAGGTACGATAAATCCAAAACCAAGCAGAACGCAAATAAACATAAAACCAAAAACAAAGAACCAGGTTACTTTGTCTAAACCAGCCTCAGCGCCACGTTTGCCTGAAAAGAGTGTTGCCGAACCGCCGATTCCGCCTAACCCGTCGCCTTTGGGGGCGTGCAGTAGAACCAGAAGAATTAGGCCCAGGGCAAAAATTACTTCTAAAACAAGCAATGAAATATAGAGAACGCTCATGAATTACCTCAGAGAGGCGTTTAGCCGGTAGATAGGGGCACATTATAGCCCAGAAAAGCTGGCACTGGTTTCTTTCCAAACTGAAGCTTGATGTTTATAAAAATATCTTTTTACGTGGCATATAAGTAATGTCTCCTCCGATAAATCTTTCCCCGAAGGTTTTAGGCGGCCTTTTTCCGGGCAGGCACAATTTAGGGCTAATTTAAGCGGCAGCATTTATGAATATAGCAATGATGCAAGAAGTAATTCGGATAAGCGATCGCTTTATGGATCGCCGAGACCCGGATTCTATTGACCGCCCTGGGCAATTAGCCAGTGTTTTGGTCGTAGTTTTTATTGTGCATGCTTTGATGCTGATTGCTTTTTTGAAGTTGGAAGAGCTTGAACGCAAGCACCCGCGCATCATTCATGACGTTGACGTACAGTTTGTTTTTCAGGCGCCGCCGCCAGTACCGTCTTTTAAGGTCGGAGAAGTACCGAAACCGATAAGTTTGACTGAAGGTGATAATCCTAATCCCGGTTCGGCGGCAGCTAAGCCTCAAGAAGCTTCTAAGCTTACTTTGCCTACGGTTAAAGCTCCCGAAGCTTTAACGCCGCCCGCAACACAAGTAGCAAGACCGGCTGTATCACACAAGACCACCGTAGCGCCGCCGGTAATGGTTACGCCGACAAATACTATTAAGGCCGCGCCTATTCCAATTGCAAAGCTACCCTCACCGCCTATTCCTAACCCTGTTACGGGACAGTTATCGACCAGTACAGCATCTGGTTCGCTTCAGAATGCCGGAGCGCCGGGTTCTAATAATGTTGGCACTGGTAACAAAAATGAAGGGGTTGCTGGGCAAGGTACTGGTCCAGGCAGCGAACAAGGCACAGGAAGTGGTCCCAAAGAAGGTGGTCAGATTGCGACGGTTTTACCAAATATCCAAAGAGCCAAAGGTAATATTGGTCCGTACCGCAAAGACCTTCTAAAGCGCATTGCTCAAAATTGGCACCCGAAAAAGCGTTTCGACAATATAGTTGTTTTAGCTGAAATAGGCCATGACGGAAAGCTTTTGCGTGCTGAGCTAATTGGCAGCTCAGGTAATAAGAAAGCAGACCGAGAAGCTGTCGATGCAATTGAAGCAACTGAATTTGCACCTTTACCTGATTGGTATAAAGGTGAATCAATTCCTTTTAAAATCGAGCTTGCACAAGTGGAGGCTGCCCAGTGACGTACCAAGCGTCTTTTGATGTGTCGGGCGAACCGGTTACAAAACCGAACGTATTGCAAGGAGCGATTGCCGGCGTTCAAGACTTTTTCGGCTCGTTGGTGATCCGATTGCTCGCCGTATTTATTTTTGGCGGCGCAGCGCTGCTTTTTATCGGCGACGCTCTGTATCCGGCAGTTGTAAATGCTCATTATGCTCAGGTAGCCAGTCAGTTAGCGGACGAGACGAAAGACCGTACTCCGTCTGCTACAAAAATTCTGCAATCAATCAACAAATACAACCTTGCCTGGTATTACGTTACCAGTGCCGACGGCAAGCTTGATTTGGCGACAAAGCCTTATGCTCCAGAGATGCCGCGTTATGACATTCTGTCGCGCAACTTAGAGTGGAAAGAGCAAAAATATTATGAAGCTGTTTCGGTGATTGGTGAGGGTAAGCTTCTTCATATCGGTTTTTATCAAGGTCCGATTGTTGGCAATGCAGTCAAATCAGGCTCCGGCTTGTGGCTTCTTGCGGCGCCCATGGGCTATGTCTTTCTGGTAATTGGTGGACTTTGTTTACTGCTTATCGCTGTAATGTTTTTGTTTGTCGTAAAACCGTTGAATTTAATAACCAGAGCGACAGGTTCTTTATTGCTTGCTCGAGATGCTTATTCCGGAGTGACAGGCGGCGGATTGAATGTTTCAGGAGCGGTTACTGAAGTAAGTAAAGTAGCGCAAGGCTTGAAAGATGTCAGACGCCAATATGATGAGATTGTGGCTGCGCGAGTGCAAAAAGAAGAAGAGCTGCGCAAGCGTACTTTGCAGTTTGAGACCGATAAGAAAAGTCTGTCCAAAGAATTTGAAGATCAAATCACTCAAACCCAAGCAAAAATTTCTGAACTTTATACTCGTGAAGCAGAAGAAGAATTCATCAATGCTTTAGGCAAAGAGCTTGATCATTTGCGTTCCAGTCATCAAGTTTGTCAACGCATTCTGGACAAGCTCAATGATAAGTTTCCGACCAGCATCATGCACGGGGTGTTCTTCAAGGCCGATCGCTTTCAGCGCTTAGTTCCGGATGCTTGGCTTGGGTTTGATGATCGTAGTGTGCAGCCGCTGAAAAAAATCGATCATACAAAAATTGCTCGAGAAGTTTTTTCTTCCGGCAAACATTTGACTCTTGGTCCGGACGGAATTCGCGAATATGGATTAACTCAAGTTACGCAGCCGAACGGAATTAAAACTGTCGTGTTCTTACCGATTGTTTTTCAAAATCGTAATTTAGGCGTGCTTGCCATTTATTTCAATGCTGAAGGTCAGGTCGTACAAGATCGATTGCGTGTTCTTCGCAATGTTGTTGAGCTGGCTTCAAGAGTTGTTCATCAAAACGTTCAATATGAGGAAGAACAAGAAGCAGCTCGTACGGATCCGCTTACTGGTTTGCGTAACAAAAAATTCTTTTATGAAATTATGCCGCAAGTGATGGATCGTGCTGCTGTAAATCCTGAGCAGCATCCACTCTCTCTGATGATTATGGATGGTGACCATTTTAAATCGATTAACGATACATATGGACACCAGGTTGGGGATCAGATGCTCCAAGAGCTGTCCAAGTTGATCAGAACTTGTGTACGGACACAAGAAGGTAACGAACGAAATAATTCTGGTGATTATTTGATTCGATTTGGCGGTGAAGAATTCATCATTGTCATGGAAAATACTGAGGCTAAGAGAGCTTTGTCCGTTGCCGAACGGATCAGGCAGCAAATCGAAGCTAAAAGCGATTGGCCTGCCGGTATCGTTAAGTGGACTGTTTCAATTGGAGTAGCTACTTTCCCGGTTGATGGTAAAACAGCTGACGATTTACTAACCAAAGCTGATACTGCCTTGTATTATGTCAAGGAAGAGCTTGGGCGAAATAAATCTTGCCACTCGCAGCAAGTACCGAAAAGCTATAAATCGTCTAAGAGCGCTGCGGCCATTGGTGGAGAACTGGGTGTATTTGATCCAGCAGCGCTTTTGCAATCTTTAGGAACGGCTCAGAAGACAGGTATATTGACCGTGCAGGGAGCCGATGGAAGACAGTTTTGGATGCTTTTCGAATCAGGTAAGCCTATTCAAGCGCGAATGGGTAAATATGCTGGCGCGGCTGCTGTTGTTGAATTCGTATCTACTTTTGAAGAAGGTAACTTCAACTTTCAGGAAAAGAATATGTCTGGGCGTGAGACTATGAGCAAGCTACCGCGTTTGGATGAAAGCTTTAATATCGGGCGGGCTTTAGAAAGATTACTAATGGATGCAGCTCTGGCTCAAGATAATTTCACAGTGGCTAAAAAAGCTTTGCCTACTTTGAATATGCTTATTCGCCCGGTTTCTCCTGCTGAGTTTGCTGCTCGTTGGAAGCAGCTAGGTGAAATTCCGGAACCGCCTTTGCCTGATGAATATAATGTGATGTCCAATATTGTGCAAAAAGCCGATGGAAATACAACTTTGCAAAATATTTTCCGCAGTCTTGATGGTACGCCTACCCATGTTCTTTGGCGGGCGGCGCAGCTACTTGTGCAAAACGGCTTAGTTCAAACAAAGATTGTTCAATAGATCCAGCGATACTTTTTTTAGTAGCTGAGGGGCTATTCATACGGCAGAATAGCTAAAGTTTAGGCGCTTGGCGGTTGCGAATGATAGGTACGGTCTAAATATTTTTGCAAAATAACAGCGGCGGCCTGCTTATCAACCAGATCTCGGTTGTGTCCGGTTTTTACTCCGAGTACGGTTAGTGTCTGAATAGCGGTGAAAGTGCTTAGGCGTTCGTCTTCGTATATGATTGGCAAATTAGTGGCTCGAGCCAGCTTCTTTCCTAAAGATTGGACTTTTTGAGCTTGTTCGCCCAAGCTGCCGTCCATGTTGGCGGGTAAACCGATGACTATTTCCACGGCACAATGGCGTTTGGCAATTTCAAAAATTTTGCGTACATCATCTTGAATATTAGTACGGTGCAAAGTCTCGAGTCCGGCCGCGGTCAGACCAAGCTGATCGGATAAGGCTATGCCGATTCTTTTATCGCCGACATCAAGACCAAGGCAACGTGGTCGAGTGCTCATATTTATCTATAAACCCGAAGTTAAATTGGAATACCAATCATACTATTGATTTGATTTTGCGGACAGCTGTCGTAGTCAAGGATAACTTGCGCAAATAAGATGATATTCTCGAGCGATTCGTAGCGACTGATTTTGATGGTTAATATAGAGCAAGAAGGTAGGAATGAGATTCTATTTGGTTAGGCATGGTGTCGCGGTTGACCGAATCGACGGTGATATTAAAAATGATTTTCAGCGGCCATTGACGCCAGATGGTCGTCATGAAAGCGAATTGGTTGCTAGCGGATTGAAAAAACTTGGGGTAAAGCCTGACGTATTAATAACGAGTCCGTTGGTACGAGCCAGACAAACATGTGAAGTTTTTGCCGAAGTATTGAATTATAAGAATGAGCCCTTGATCTGTGAGGCACTAGCACCGGGCGGATCTATAAGTGATATCTATAAAATGGCCAAAGTATATCAATCAGCTAATGAATATATGTTTTTTGGACATGAACCGGATATGATGCGCTTCGCGCAAACTTTACTTTGGTCCAGCCCAGAGTTAGAAATACCTTTTAAAAAATCCGGTGTTTGCCGGATTGATGTTGCCGATATCCCGCCCACGATGCCTGGGGTGTTGAAGTGGTTTATTACACCAAAAATAGCTAAACTTGCTGCACGTAGTTAGTTGCTTGAGTCATCTTCATAAATGCTTTGTATAGGCTGATACTATTGATGGTGACACATAATTAAATAGTTGATGATACTGCAAGGGCCCAAATTGCAGACATTTGTTGAAAAGTGACTGGTTTTGTCCTTGTGTTGTCTTGTAAGCGCAATAAACTGCTGCAAGATAATTTTGAATATATTTTCTGCTGATACCGTGAAAATATAAACGAATGAAATTTATGTTTGCTGAAACTACTTTGTGTGCATGAGGTAGAAGTGAGAATTCTGATTTACTCTTGTTGCGTGAATCGGTTCTTTTGTTGTTGAGTATGTAGCGATCGCCGGCCATTCTTGTGACCAATCCGTTAAGCTCAAGCATTGTAATTGCCGCAGATACAGTGCCGACTGATGCTTTGGTGATGAAGACTAATTTCTCAAAAGGTACACTTTCTGTCGAAAGCAAGGCGTACACTTTTCTCTCGAACTCAGATAGTTGCTGGGTTGCATCAATATTGTCTGTATTCAATGAAATTATGTTTTTGTTTTTTCTATCCCTATTATCCTCATCTCCATTTTCGTCATTATCTCCATCTTCTTCTTCTTCTTCTTCTTTCGTCTCTTCCTCTGTCCGTGGGTGATTACGAGCCTGAGTCTCGTAACTCCTTTTGCAGTATATTGGTGAGAATTCTGATGAAGAAACCGGGAGAGAGTCTTCGGACATTGTTTGCTGAACGACGGTCATTATCTTCTTAAAAATGTTAAGGGCAGTAGACTGTGCGATGCCAATGAGTCGATGAAATCCAGATGAACTTAATAGTAGACCTCTTTCAATGAGCCAAAAAGCAATCAACCATGGTCTGGCCAATTTGATTCGGTTAAAAAATGTTCCGGCAGTAAACCAGATTTCTTTGTGGCAATGCTCGCATTTTGTCATTCGTTTTCCGTATTCTTTTTTGATTTTGTTTCTGCAGTTAAAGCATTTGAGATGTTGTTCCTTTTGAATTCGCCGATAAAGCTCTTCTACGCAATCTCTTTCATGAGGAAATTTTTTGTCAAATTGGCGTATCAAAATGCGGGCTTGTTTTTCGTTCATTGCTAGGGAAAGCTGCTTCTTCGCTGGTCTTGAAAAATTGTCATCTGGCATGTGCTGTCTCCGGTACGCTATTTTGTTAACGTAGCTTTGTCGCAAAAAGTTCAAATTCACAGACTTTTTTTTAACTCCAGATGAAGGGAGAGAGGCTCAACCGTTAACGGTTGAGCCTCTCTCCCTTCATCTGGAGGATGGTGTCTGGGGCTTATTTCATGCGGTGAATCAGTTCTAAAAGCTTCTTTTTCATTCTTTCTTTTTCTATGTTAGCTCGGCTGCCGTGACCTGTTAAAATCCAATCAAAACTATAATTTAATAGCTTCTTCATTGATTTACGTTGTTCGTTCCAGGAGTACCAGCAAGCATCTTCAAATGCGATTAACTCATCACTTTCTGGATTGTAAGCCAAATGATCGCCAGTGAATAAAAAGCGATCTTTAAAGAGTAAGACCATGTGACCTTGAGTATGCCCAGGTACGGGAATTATTTTGAAGTCGGAAGAGAAGCTCTCGTTATCCGTATATTCGTTTTGTCCTTCAATGATTAGCTCAGCGTTTGGCGCTGCGGAAAGGTCGTCTTTATGTATGATTCTTGTCGCTCCAAAGTAATGAGCATAGTTTTCTGAATCAGCTACATCATCACGATGAGTCAAAAATATGTATTTGATTCCACCAAGTTGCTCGAACTTATTTTGCAGATGTTTGGTATAACGAGGCGAATCGACTAGCCAGTTTCCATTGGCATGTTCTATAAAATAGCTATTGGCACCATATGATTTTCTGGAATTAAAACCACAATAAAAAATGTGATCAACTAATTTCAGTGGAAAATCGTCAATATATTCGGGGCTTATTTTTTCTTGTTTGTTGCCTATGGATGCTGTTGGGCAACAAAGCAAAGCTTGATTGGCTTGCTCAATTTCAATAGATGAAGCAGGCTGCTTTTTGACATAGGAATAATTGCCCTGATCGGCAAATACCGAAGGCGCAAGTTGTCTGCAAGTGTCGCAGTTAATACATGTTTGGTCGACAAAAAAATCGCCGGGTACACACTCTGGGACAAGTTTATTTTGATTGTCCATATTGATTGTCTTTTTTTTGCTTGAACGAAAAAACGTCAACAGCAATTCCTATTGATAACGCTGTCCGTTGAAGTCAATATACCCGCCACGATGGCGCGGACTATCACTATGATGGGTCCAGTGTACGAGACCGCCTTTTTTGTTCCAGACATATTCACCTTGAATGGTGACAATATCGCCTGGTTGAATTGGAACTTTTGGTGCGTACTTGATGTCGTGAGCCACGAGCACGGTGGTGCCGTTATTAAGTTCGAGAAGAAAACGTTGATGGGGCAGTCCTTGGGTATCATCGGGGAGGAGTTTCTTTACGCGGGCGGCAAAAAGCACTTCTACCTTACTTAATCCGGAAGCTTGAGCAGATAAAACTTGAGTTTGATCGAGACCAGATTGTGCGCGGGCAGCTAGATCATTGCCTGGTATTTGCGAAATTCGATTAGTTGCGCAAGAGCTTAAAACTGGTAATAGCAAGATGATAAAACAACCAATTGTCAATGTATAGACATTCTTATATCGAAAATGAGCTTTTTTCACTATTTGTACCTATCAGATCAGACGTCAAATTCTATTTTCAATCGTATTTGGCTTTCAATCATAGCTTGTACTGAATGAAACTGTTAAAAGTGCCTCTAGCGGGCAGTTCTGTGGTATATAAAGATAAGGCTTTTAGCGGTTAGCTTATGATGTCATCAATTTACATTACTCACGAAGTTGTCGAAATGTCCGATCTCCCCCCGATCGGACAAGAACCGGACTGGCGAGCGCAAGCTATCTCTAAATTACAACGTTACGGTTTGCGCGTAGTTAATCCGATTGACTGGGCGATCCCTCTGGGTGAAGAGCCGGAGGGCGTCGAAAAACGAGTGCGGAGAGCTTTGGATCTTATCGATCAATGTGATGCGCTTTTAGCTAACTTACATCGTTCCAACCACGGGACGGCAATGGAAATATTCTATGCGCATCGGCGGGGCAAAATGGTTACGGTCGTCGGCAACTCACCTTTTAGTCCCTGGGTCGTTTCGCACTCGCAAGCTCGATTTGCTGATGTCGATCCTGCTTTGAATTATTTGATCGCTGAAGGACTAAGAACCGATGTTTTAAATTGGACCTTACAGTTTGAATCGCAATTGACCGAGCGCTATGAGCAATATCCGCCCTCCGGTGAACCCGATTATCAGTTCTTTGGTGCTGAATTACCGGTATTGATATTTGCACCCCATGCTACTGGATATTTCCGCGAAGGTGAATTTTGTGAGCCGGAAATTTTTACCGGTGCGCTTGCTGCCGGTATCCATCGTGCTGCTGGATGTCACAGTCTGATTTCATCATATTGTTTGGCTGCCGATCCTTGTCGATATTTAGAAACACCGATGATACGTGCTTTAGCCGATGTAGTTAAATCAGGACAAATTGGTTTTGTAATGTTAGTGCTCGGTATGAGCTGGCATGAGGCCAATGGTTTCGTTCTTGAAGCTGCCGGTCCGGATGCCGATGTGGTTTCTGATTTAGCTAATCGTCTGAAACTTAAGCTATCCGTTCTCGGAGATGTGGCTTCGCGTGAGAATGAAGAAGATTTGCAATTGCTCAACTTTATAGCAAATAATTTATCGGTGCCGGTGATTGGATTGCGTGTGCATCGTCGGTTTCGGATGCCACGCTTACAACCGGAAGCTTTTATCTTATTGAATGATGTTCTTAGCGATTTTGCTCAAGAAATAGGAGTTGAGCTTTTGAGGAGCGCCAGTTGATGTCTGATGAATTGGTGGCTTTTATCACTTGCCCACCTTCTGCCGGGCAAGCTTTGGCGAAAGCATTACTTGAAGAAAAGCTTGCTGCTTGTGTGAATATTCTCCCTGCTATTAACTCTCTTTATTTTTGGCAAGGAGAGCTGCAAAATGAACAGGAAGAGCTGCTGATTGCTAAAACCACTAAAGAAGTGTGGGAACAGTTTCAACGACGAGTTAAAGAATTGCACTCATACACAGTGCCGGAAATAATCGCAATTCCTGTCGTTTGTGGATACGGGCCGTATTTAGACTGGATTCAATCAAGCGTTCTTGCTTCAAAACATATTCACAGCGCTAAGAAAGGAAATGACTAACAGTGGTACCAAAAACCGTGCTTCAGGTGTTTTGGGAACGGGCGAAAAACTGCCCCGAAAAAACAGCAATTTTACGAAAAGTCAATGGAAAATTTGAGCCTGTAACCTGGCAAGAAGAGGCTAAAATTGTTGAAAATGTTAGTTTGAGTCTTTTGGATTTAGGCGTAAAAGAAGAAGACAAAATAGCAATTATGTCCTTGAGTTGTCCGGAATGGACATGGGCGGATCTTGCGATATTGTCTCTTGGTTGCGTAACAGTACCGATCTACCCGTCTTTGAATGACAATGAAATGGAATATCTATTGAAGCATAGCGAAGCGGTTGGATTATTTATTGACGGCAAAGAACAGTTGAAAAAACTGCTTTCTTTGAAAAAAATTCCAACCGGTCTGCGATTTGTCATCCTTTTCAATAAAGATAGAGCGAAAGCACCAGAAGATTTGCAGATTTTTGCTTTTGAAAAAATGCTGGATCATGACGCTTTTCAAAAAGCTAACGCTAAAGAAACAACTGCTAAACAGACTGATACAGCCAAGAAAAAAACTGACACTAAACAAATAAACATTAGTGAAAAAGCCTGTTCAATTAAAGCTGACGAATTGGCAACAATCGTTTATACCTCCGGTACTACAGGGGTACCCAAAGGAGTAATGCTCAACCATAGCAACATTGCTTTTATTTGTGAAAGCTTGCAAAAGGCTATTGGCTTCAACGAAGACGATCTAGCATTATCTTTTTTGCCGCTTTCTCATATTTTTGAGCGAGTGGGCGGTCAATTTCTTTCTATCTATCAAGGCTTTCCCATGGCTTATGCTGAGTCGATGGATACGGTTGCTGCCGACATTGCTGAGGTGAAGCCGACTATGATGAATGCGGTTCCTCGTTTTTATGAAAAAGCTTACGGACGTATTCAAAGCCAAATTAGACATTTACCTACAGCTCAACAATATTTTTCTCGTTGGGCTTTATCTATCGGTAAAAGGGCATTACAAGCTCAAAAGAAGAGCAAAGAAGAAGAACTGTCTGACAAAATTTATCGTACTGAGCTGAAAATAGCTGATCGTTTTGTATTTAAAAAAATTCGCGAACGTTTTGGTGGACGCTTGCGCTTCTTAGCTTCAGGAGCCGCTCCGCTCTCTCAAGATGTACATCAGTTTTTTTGCAGTATTGGCTTGCCGATACTTGAGGGGTACGGTCTAACTGAAACAACGGCTCCGGTTTCTTGTAACCGTCTTGAGGATAACAAGCCGGGCACGGTTGGCAAACCATTGGATGGCATCAAGATTAAGATTGCCAAAGACGGCGAGATTTTGGTGAAAGGACCAAGTATCTTCTCCGGCTATTATAAAAATCCGGAAGCCACTGCGGAAGCCTTGTCCGATGGTTGGTTCAGTACTGGCGATATCGGTGAAATTGATGAGCAAGGCTATTTGCGTATTAAAGATCGCAAAAAAGATTTGATCATAACGGCAGGCGGCAAGCACGTTGCCCCGCAAGTGATTGAAAGTCTTCTTGCCGGGCAAGGCATCATCAGTAAAGTCTTAGTTTATGGTGACCGGCGCAAATATATTTCGGCTCTGATTACTCTGAATAAAGACGAGCTGGAGTCTTACGCAAAAAAACGCGGGCTTGATTCAAGTAAGCCGGAAAAACTGGCTGAAAACAAAGAAGTAATCGCCGAGGTGGATAAAGCTGTAAAAGCAGTCAACCTCCAACTTGCCAGTTTTGAGCAGATTAAGCGCTTTCTGATCCTGTCGGAAGACTTCACTGTTGAAGCTAACGAATTGACGCCTACACTAAAGCTCAAGCGTAAATTTGTTAGCGAAAAGTACAAAGTACAGCTGGACAGTCTTTATGACGGCGATGATTCTGAGCCAGAAAAAGCCCGGTCTTGATAAAAACTGCTTTACATTACCTTGGCAACTGCGTAGAATGTAGGGGATTATCAGAAGCCACTTGGCCAATTAGGGCTTAGCATCTAATATGTTCACACTTTACTACCCGGCGTTTTTGTATTCCATCCCCGCCCTTGAGGGTTATTGTTATGTTTGAGTCTTTTGCCAGAGGCTTTCGGATGATCTGGGCCAGCATTAAAATGGGCTGGCAAGATAAACGTCTTTTGTTGCCATCCATTTTGACTGTTTTTACTAACGTTCTTTTTGGTTGCATCTTCTTTCTCGATGGCATTAAGCAGATGGGCAAACAAGCCGGCGGCATGGTTGCTCAAGTGGCAAAACAAGGACATGGCACGGCGGCAACCGTTCATCATGGCGCCTCCATGCCTACTCATGGTCTGCTTGGTGGACTGCCGAATAGTGGCAGCTTAAGCTCTATGGTCAACATGACTCAGCTAAACGGTCCTGGCGATCCTAACGGCATCGGCGGCATGAACTGGAATCATTTAAGTGGTCTTTTCACAACCGATAACTTAGTTGTGGTCACTTCATTGATGATGATCTGGTGGTTGACTAATCGTTTTCTTGAAGGCGTAACTACGGCAATGGTTTATAGCCATCTGACCGAAGGCAAAGGCTCGGGTAAATTCTCCGATGCTTGTACTGCCGTTTTGCAAAGTTTGCCAGCTATCGTCATGCTCGGCATGGCTACTTTAATCGTCAAAAAAATAGCTGGTTTGTTCCGAAATAAAGGCGGAGCTGGAGTTTTAGGTTTGAGCGCCAGTTTCTTGGCTGGTATTGTGGAAGTCTTTTGGACTTTAGCCGGGCATTTAATCTTGCCGATCATTATTATCGAAGGCTGCTCTTTCTGGGGTGGTCTGAAACGAGCTGACAAAGTTGCCCAGGGTAGCTTACTTACCATCGGTATTGGTGAAGTTGGCGTTAATACAATTTGTAATTGGGTAAGTGGATTAGTTTATTTGGGCGGCGGCATGCTTTTAGGTGGCGCTTTTTATGCTCAAATCAACATGCTCTCTGCTCCGGTAATTATTGGCGGACTGATTTGGGTGGCAGCAATTGTGGTCACCACAGCCATGTCTATCTACATTAGAGCAGCCTTTTATACCTGCTTATATGTTTGGGTGGTTGAAGCTGAAGCGGTTGAAGAATCAGAACGAGTCAAAATTAAGGCTCCCGGTCCCCTTGCTGCAGCGCTAGCCTAAAATATAGCTCTAGCATATTAAAAACGCCCATTTTGTATATTGATTGAATATATATTGCATATGCTTCCGTAGATAGTTAAGGGAAGACAAAATATCCTTGCAATCTATTTTCGGGCAACTATACTTGCGGCATGAATACAAGAAACCCCCAGTTTTTATTGGCCCTTGGCTTGTTTGCCGGTTTGATTTCTGCTCCTGAAGCAAATGCTCTCGGCTTTGATCAAACTATCGCTGTATTAGGCAATCAGTCTGCCCATGTTGCAATTAGCGACCCGGCTGTACAGAAAGCACTTGAGCTTTTGATTAAACAGCCACCGAAGTCGCGTGAAGGCAAAATGTCGCCTAACAGACAAGATAACCCGCTGGGCAGCGAACCACAGAGCCCACGCTTCAATAAAGCGCTTATCCTTGGCGGACCAGACATCGTTCCGATGTAATTGTGCCGGCTTTTAATATTTTGTGCAGCTCGGATCGACTTGATCGGACCAGCCGAGCATTCCGCCGGACAGATTTAATACGTTAGCGAAGCCGTTTTCTTGCAAAAATTGAGCTGCCATGGCGCTTCTTTTGCCCGAACGGCAGATAACGACAATTTCTTTGTCTTTATGTTCAGCAAGCTCAGTAATCCGAAAGCGCAGGTCGCCAAGGGGTATATTAAAGCTATGCTCCAGTTGGCAGATTTTGATTTCATGGGGTTCGCGCACATCCAAAAGGAAAGGCTTATCTCCGGCGTCCAATTTTGCTTTTAATGCCGGTGGAGAGATTTCTGCCAGAAGATTGTGAGAGCTCATGATTACCTCGTATACATAGCCTACACAGTATAGTCGTCTTATCCCTTCGTATCCTTTAGGAGTTTTATTGTGGCAAGCATAAAAACTTTGGAACAAGCGCTCAAAGATATTCTGCATGATGATGGCAAAATATCGAAATACGACGCCAAAGCGGTTAAAGAGTTGATTTTGGCTGACGGTAAAATCTCAAACGAAGAAGTGCTTTTTCTGGAACGAGCATTGCTGGACAATGTATTTGACTCACAAGCCCATGAAATGCTTTCACGCCTGCTTTTGCGCGAAGAGCTCAAATACAGTTAGCAAAAGCAGCTCAAATACAGCCAGCTTATTCCCATAAAAGTCTTTGCGCTAAGCTGGGAGCCATGCCGAAATAGCGGTTTACTAGCTCCGGGTTTGTTTCGGTTGCGACAATGAATCCCGGGCTAACATACTTATTCCAGGCGGCTTGGAAAGCCTCTCTCCCTCTTTCTGAGCGAGCAAGCAGGCTGGGAACCGGATGATAATTACCGATGCGCGATTCGGCACGTCCGCGCAGATAGTTTTTGAAAAACTTGTCTTCGCCATCCTCTCCGGCGGCGGTATATTCGTATTTTGGTATTAAATACGGTTGCTTACCTACAGGTTCAAGCAACTCTCTCAGACATTTCATATACAAAGCGGCATGTTCGTCGGCAGCACCATCGAGAAAAACCCGCAGGCTACCGTCCGAACGGCGGCTTATTTTAATTGACTCTTTGCTGATGTGATGAGGCAGAAACTTTGTTTTTTGCAAAGCAGAAAGCAAAGCAAAAGCTAGATCGTTAATTGCTGACTCTTGGGTGTTTGTCTGACAAATCTCGTTTTTCAGCTTTTTATATAATCCGGAATATTTTTTACCGGCAAAGATTGCGCTTGCTACAAGGGGCAAAGCTGCGCCGTAAAGGGGTAAAGTCATGCCCGAAAAAGCAATAGTCATCGCTCCTGTGAGCATACCGCCCAGCGCTAGATGGTCGAGCCAAACACCGTTTAGATTGGCTTGCATTATTTTTGCGTGCTCTTTGTAAGGCACGTTTTTACGAATGTGGGGCGGTGTTAAAGCTTGTTTGCGCAAGCGTGATATCTCAATGCAGCCGAGAGTTTTATTGCCGTAAGGTTGTCCTACTTTCCAAAGTTCGTAGATGCCTTCACGAGCCAAAGCCCGCATGCGCATCTCTTGATTGAAGTCTTCGAGACTGGCAAAAACATCTGCCGGCGTCAATTCGGAAAAAGAAGGATGAACATGACCGACACCGCATTCGATCTGTCCGTCATCGCAGATACCAAAATAGCCCTCATGCTTGCGGGCAAAGCGTTGATAGTCGTTGAGACCTTTTTCCAAATGTGGTGCAATGCACACTACGTCCCAGTTATTAGCCACTTTTCTGGCGCCTAAAGGATCCGAAGTGTCGATACGGATTGAACGCCCGCGGAGTTGTTTGACCGACATTGGCGTAGTTGTTGTCGTTAAGTCGATAAGAGTGTTAAGAGCCTGGCAATCCCAGCCTTCACCGAATAAGCCGCGTGTACCAATTAAAGTTTTGGTGATACCGCGCTCAAGCATTCGAGTAGCCATGCCTACATATAAGCGCGCTTCCCAGTCAGAGGAGTTGGAGACGATTTCAGCAAAAAGCTCGTTGTCCATATCTCTTAAGCTCAAGTCTATGGATAACTCTTGCTCTTCAACACACTCTTGCATGCCTTCAAGAAAAGCTTCAGCGATGCGCTTATCGACAAGAATTAAAGAGCCGGTTACTAAACAAGGATTGATAAAATTGCTTATTTCAGAAGCTAAAAGTTCGCGTAAAACAGCGATTGCTCCGCCGGATTCTTCACTAAGTACACCTTTCGCTTGTTTGGTGGCGATTGCCGACATCTTTTCAAAGTCAGTGACGACAACGGCACGCAGACGATCTTCCAAGCTTTTGTACTCAACTGAAAGAATGTCGGCTACAGCTCGACCTTTATTGCGGCTGAAAGCCAGCACTCGATCCACGGGCGAAGCTTGCTTGCGTAAACCTCTTTCGGTCAACCCATAACCCAGCTTGCTGACCGCGTGACGGATACGCTCATATAAAGCGTGATTATCCGTCGAGGCACTCACTTTCAAATAATTGAGAGTGAAATCTTCCAAAAGAAGCATCCAGTCTTCAATGAAAGGTGGTTGGCGTAAATGATCGGCAAAGACCATATTGAAAGAAGTTGGAGTACCATGAGTCCAAACATAACGACACATGGCGGCTGAAAGCTCAGGATTATTTGAGGCAAAAGCGCCCCAGCCCTTTTTGCTTGTTTGCACTATACGTTCGGTAATCCAGCCGCCAAGCAATGAAGGTTCGGTTTTAACCAGTTCGTCCAGAAGCTCGTGAAAAGAATCATGTTGTTCGGCAAGAAACTTTTCTTCGTGTTCTGTTGGCGTCGTGAAAAGAACTAGATCCTGAAAAGGAGCCAAGCCGCCTTCGCGTACAAGAGCCGGTGTCGGCACCTGATAATCAATGTCGCCGACAAGAGAAAGGTAGCGATTCTCTTGTTTGGCTGACTTACCTTCCGGTGGTGTTCCGGTTAAGCCGACAACAATCGGATTATCCAACTGTTTGATCACGTGAGACATGATTGCCGCCCAGTAATCGGTAAGATGGTGGCATTCATCAAAAATAATCAGTTTGAATTTCTGACGACGTAAAAATTGAATCAGGTCGATGGCGTTAGGATGAAGAACTTCATTTACATCCATCACTTCAGCTAATTTGCGACGCAATCTGGTGATATGGCGTGACATTTCTTTGCCATGGGCATTCTTATTATTTTGCAGCAGATCAAGAACGCGCAGCTCGGCATCACCTTTGGAGTTACCGCTTGAGACTAATTCATTGACCCAGCCTTCATGAGCGAGCTTTTCTAAATATTCTTGTTCGCGACTGGGAGTAGAAAGAACTTGATAAGTTAAAAGAGTAATTGGCTTGAGCGGTTTGTGCTCGTCGGTGCCGATTATTTCCTGAATGTCCTGACTTGTGCCTTCAATCGGTAAAAAATGTTCTAGTTTTTGCGCCCACTGAGATTGAATAGTAGTCGTCGGCGAAATAATTAAGCTGTTGTGTTGAAGTTGACTGACTAGCTGCAGTCCGATAATAGTTTTGCCAGCACCAGGCGGTGCCACAATATGAAGCTGACGCTCGCCTCTTTCTAATTTAAGTTGAGTTAGCTCCAGAATCTCTTTCTGGTATTTCCGTAAAGGATAACGAAAGCAAAGATCGGCAAGGGGACTTTTTTCCTCGGTCGAAGGAACAAAAGTGTCCTCTTTTAACTCTTCGCTTGTCGGTGGCACTGTGTTTTGAGAAGAAAAGCCCAACAAAGCTGATTTCTTTCTAGGCAGTTATAGCAAAAGACCACATAGAAGATAATTCATTGCCGCCTGCAGCACAAGTCTTTAAGCTGTAAAGAACTGTCATTTATTCTCAGTTTTAATCCGCTTTTTGTGGCATAAAGAAATAGGAATGCTGGAGATGATGGTCATGGTTAATCTTAAAGCTTTTGCTCTTGCTGCTGGATTGTTGAGTCTGGTGCAAATTCCTGCCGTTTACGCTCAATTTATTGACGATGATATGGGCGGCGCTGACGCGTCCTTTCAACAAAATTCGGCAAATTTTAGCTCCTCTTTGGATTCGACAGCCAGTGATATGCGCCAAAGTTATGACGCTAGCCAGCAGGCTGCTTCCAACCGTAATTTAACGAATATGCAAGCTAACCAAGACACAACCCAAGCTGCTCAACAAGCCTTTCAAAACACTCAAGAACAGATGGTTCTTTCCGGTGGTGCTTATAACAGTCAAGGCTTTATCTGGGGTGGTCTTGGCGGCTTTGGCGGCGGCGGTTTAGGTCTTGGCGGTGGTTTTGGTGGCGGCAGCTCGGTGAATTGGGGATCCGGGGCACCGGCCATTTCGGCGCCGCGCTATGGCAACGACAGCTCAGTGCTCAGTCGTTATTATGGAAATCGTCCTCGGGGCGGGAGCCGCGGATTTAGCAGCAACTAAAGCGCCAGAGAGCTCGGGCATAAATGTTTAAGCGGGCAGGATGGGCAATCCGGATTGCGGGCATAACATTGTCGTCTGCCATGCCAGATAAGCGTAATTGAGAGTTTGGACCAATCTTGTCCCGGAAAAAGTTTTTGTAAATCAAGTTCAATTTTGTGTGGGTCGTCATTTTTAGTAAAACCCAGTCTTTTGGACAAGCGTTGAACATGCGTATCCACTGTCCAACCAGGTATGTTGTGCACAACTCCCAGCACTACATTGGCTGTTTTACGACCGACACCAGGTAAAGTAACTAGCTCTTCCAAAGTGTTCGGAACTTGACCTTTGAATTTAACAAGCAGTTCCTGAGCGCAACTTTGAATTGATTTTGCCTTACTGTTGAAATAGCCGGTTGGTCGAATGAGCTTTTTTACTGCTTCGGGATCGGCCTGGGCTAAAGCTTTGGCGCCGGGAAAGTTAGCAAAAAGTGCCGGTGTTACTTTGTTTACTTGAACGTCAGTAGTTTGTGCCGATAAAATCACTGAAATTAAGAGCTCAAAATCATTTTTGAATGTCAATTCGCAGTCGGCATCTGGATATTGCCGGCATAGCAGTTGCATCATCTCATGAGCTTTGGCTGCTGTTGCTTTTGGGACTGATTTTTCTTTGCTGGTTTTTGATACTGGCATCGGTTACTCCTCAAGCAATTACCCGCGCACCATAATCGATGCTTGTGGCAATATGTATGTCTAAAGGTGGTAGCGCCTCATGCATTATTTCTTTGGTCCAATAAGAAAAACCAAGTTCGTCGTCTTTCAATAAATGGCGCCTGATTTCTTGCGCTTTTTCCCGATTGGCGGTAACGGCAAAAAGCGTTGGCCCGGAGCCGGTCATTTGGCAAAACCAAGCACCTTGATCTAAAAGTGTTTGTTTTAGTTCTTTAAGTTCAGGATGAGCTTCAAAAAGCACCGGTTCGAAAACATTGCCGAAAGACTGAAAAGCCAAAGAGAGATCACCTGAAGTCACAGCTTTGATTGAATTGGCTAAATCAGGTTTTTTGATTTGCAGCTTGCTGCGATCAAAAGCAGCAAAAGCCCAGGGTGTTGAGACGCTTAAGGCTCTTGGTTTGACCAGGCAGAAAGTCAATGAGAGTGAATTTTTTACAGGTGACAAAATCTCGCCGCGTCCCTTGCCGAGAGCGCAACCGCCTTCTAGGCAAAAAGCAACATCGGAGCCGATTTCAGCAGCCATAGTCTTAAGATCAAATAGGCTAAATGGCTCGCTGAAAAAATGATTTAAAGCAATCAGTGTAGCTGCAGCGTTGCTGCTGCCTCCGGCTAAACCGGCACCGATTGGAATCTGTTTTTCTAAATGTACATTGATCGCGTATTGTTTTTTTGTATCCAGTTTTTTCAAAAAATATTTGCAAGCAAGACCAATTAAATTCTTGTCGTCCAGAGGCATGGCTTGCTTCAAATATGGGTTGTCGCAATGGATATTGAAAAAAAATTGTTCTGATTCACAAATAGAAAATTCAAGTTCGTCTTGTAAATCTACAGCTTGAAACAAAGATTCCACGTCGTGATAACCATCAGGACGCGTACCGGTAATATCAAAAGAAAGATTGAGCTTAGCCGGAGCGCTTACTTTTAGGGTTTGCATTTCATTTGGTCACTTAAAGCATCGGTTAATTTAGCAAACTGAGCAAGAGAAAGATTCTCGGCTCGAGCTTGCGGATCAATTTTATTCTCGCGAAAAACAGCATCAATGTCGATTGACTGTAAGTTCAATGAAGTCAGTGCTTTGCGTAACATTTTTCGGCGTTGGGCAAAGCCGGCTTTAATCACTCTGCGTAGAAAACGTTTGTCGTTGCATTCTATCGGGCAATGTTGGTGAGGAGTTAGTTTTACTATGGCGGAGTTAACTGCCGGACGAGGATAGAAAGATTCGGGCTTAATCGTTGTAATCAGCTCGGATTGACAAAAATATTGTACTAAAAGCGATACTTGTGAATAGTGTTCGCTGCCGGCCGGAGCAACCATGCGCCAAGCCACTTCTCTTTGAACCGTAAGCACGATGGTTTTAAGATTGGCTATCCAGTTGGAAGGTTCACCAATTTCACCCAAGAGATGATGAAGAATCAGTCCGGTAATTTGATATGGAACGTTGCCCACAGCTTTGAATTTATCGCTAAAGCCGGATTGAAGCAGATCGTACTGTAAAAAATCGCCATGATGAGTAACTACTCCGGGCAAGCGAAGGCTTTCCAACTCTTGAATGCATTGACGATCAAGATCGACAGCGCGTATTTCAGCTTGTTTATTGCTGAGCAGTCTTGTGAGAAAACCAATTCCCGGTCCGATTTCAACAACCTGATCGCCGGGCTTTAAATCGAGACTTTCGACGATAAGATCGAGTACCGAAGCGTCAACTAAAAAATTTTGACCGAGTCTTTTTTTTGTTTGAAACGTTCGGGCGCTTTTTAACAGTTGTTCGGAGTTAGGGTCGACGTTCACTTGCTTGTCTCTACAGTTTTAGTCGATCCGTTGCCTTTGCTTGAATCGCCGTTTCCTGCTTGCCCGTCTTCAGCGGTTTGAGCTTCTGCCGTGCCTTCCGGCTCTATTTTGATGAATCTAAGCTTGAGGATGCGATGACGGTCCGCTTCTTCGACACGCAGAATATAACCTTCACCTTGAATCTCATCGCCGACTTGTGGTTCTCTTCCTAGTTCACCAAAAACGTGTCCGCCTAAAGTATTGAACTCCTCATCTTCCAAGGGGACGTTCAAATGTTCGGACGCTTCTTCCAGAGAGAGTTTAGCGTCGATTAGTATGGTTCCGTCTTCTTGCGGCGAGAAATATTCTTCGACGATTTCATGTTCATCGGCGATATCACCGACTAATTCTTCAATTAAGTCTTCCATGGTGACAAGACCGAGTGTACCGCCGTATTCATCGACCACGATAGACATGTGTGTCTTGGTTTTTTTGAAGTCGGTGAGCAAGTCTGCGCCAAGTTTATTCTCGGGAACGATCAATATTTTGCGAGCAAGTTCGCGCAGGTGGCTATTCTCTTTATGTTCAATCAGAGCGCGCAAAGCGTCGCGTATATGTACTGCACCAAAAATGCTATCGATGTCTTGCTCAAAGACCGGTATCCGCGAGAAACCATGTTTAAGAGCTAAGTCGACAAAATCTTTTACTTTAGCTTCGGCTTGTACACAAATCATGTCGGTGCGCGGGGTCATGATTTCGTGAACCACTGTGTCTGAAAAATCAAAGACACAGTGCAGCATCTCTTCTTCTTTTTCTTCGAGTACTCCTTCTTCCTGGCTGGCCGTAACCAGCATTTTCAGTTCATGGTTGGAGTGCACGATATGGTGCTTGGGTGGTTCTGGGATGCGCAATACTCTCAAAACAAGAGCGGTGAAGCTGCTCAGTATATTGAGAAAGGGGGCTGTAATCCAGCACCAGGCTCGCATCGGCCAGATAAGAGACATTAAGACTGGCTCGGCTCGTGAAAGAGTAGTGATTTTCGGTAGTAGCTCACCAAAAACGGTTTGAAAAAAGGCTGTAATTGAAAAAGCAATGATGAATACGCCGACCTTAGCGACATGCAAAGCATAGTCGGGGATTAAACCTGCTCGCTCGACGGTTCTGGAAAGATCGACGGCAAAAGCTTGTTCACCGGTGGCACCTAAAGCCAAAGTGGCCATGGTTATCCCTAGCTGACAGGCAGAGATGAAGCGGTCCGGGCTATTTAGCTCTGCTTGAATTAATTTTGCTGTTTTGTTGCCATTCTCAGCCAATTCGTCAATCCGTGTACGCCTGATACGGACTAAAGCCATCTCAGCGGCAACAAAAAAAGCATTTGCGCCAATAAGCACACAGAGGAGGATTATTTGAGATAAGGTGTCCAAATGCAAGTTCTCTATGGGATCTAACAGGCACCGTTAATAGTGCTTTGCTCCTTTGTTCGGGGTTTTATAGTAAAAAGAAAAAACCGGCTGGGATAAGCCGGTTACTTTGATATGACAAGACAAAGCAACCTTGGCAAAGGCTGCTTCTAAAAATTGAGTCGCTTCTACTGTGCGAGTCTTCCATTCTCTTTAAAATAACTTTCATGGAGAGCAATAGCTAGCCCGCCAAACACCTATCCTACCATTAGGCAGAGTCAATGGCTAGCAATTATCAAGATATCATTTGTTTCTTGGGCAATGAAAAGAGGCGGCATGCGATAATTTGCCCGCATTAGTCCCTGGAGAGCATGATGTCTTTGCTTAAGCCCTGCTGGCAAACGTATACCTGTCTAGCTCTGTTGTTTTTAACAACAGCAGTCGCTCAAGCTGAATCGCCGCGCAACAGTTCAGGTAAGCGCTTAGCTATGGTTTTACCTCTGCCGGCAAAAGCTCAGCCTGTCATTTTGCTAAATCCAACTGAAACTCTTCCCCAGCCTGAATCTAGCTTAAATATAGAGCCGACTAAATTACGGTCCGGTAATCCGGCGCCGCCTCCGGTATATCTGTCGGATGATCTGCAAGATATGCTTGATGATTGTTTGGTAGTAGCAAAACGTGTGGCGCAAACTTATTGCTGGCCGGCAACCTTGATTATCGGTCGGATTTCAGAAATGTTGGAGCCTCTTTCCGGATTACCGGCAATTACTCCTTTTGAATCACCCAAATGGAGCGATCGTGATTGGGAGCAGACTTTCAATACTGCTGACTTAAATAAAACCAGCCGAGACAAAGAAAAACGTTTCAAGCTCGCAGTCGGTCGTTAATCTTTACTGCTATCAAGAGCCCAGGCCTTAGCTAAAAGGGTGGAGCTTGCCAACTGACCGGCAAAAATACTGGTTGGGATCAAAAAGATGCCAATTATGCTCAAAATTGGCAGCAAAAGAGAAGCTATTTGGATGCCAAGGCTAACTAGATATATGGAGAGGTAGTGTCTCGGCTTTCGGGCCAGCTTATGGATCACGTATATATAAGCCAATCCGGCACGGGTGTTCTCTTCTTGAGCAAAATGCACCATCAAAAAAGAAGAGATGAAGCTTAAGCTTAAGATCAGTAAGATGCTGGCTAAAACACCGCAGCTAAGCCAGATTGAGCTTATCCAGAGTGTGGCTTGCACATAAGCTTGGGCGCTGCAGAAAAGCATGAAAGCGACACAGGCAAACATTCCTAAAAGCCAGACACAAGTTTGCAAAGCAATCCAAGTGAGACCGGAGATAAATAAATCGCCCCATTCGTTCCATTCCGGTAATTTTGTTTCGGAAGGAACAGTTTGTTGGCGCATCAGACGCAAGTTGTAGCCTGTGTTTACAGCATGGCAGGCGGCAACAAACGGGATGCTGGCTAAGGTATATAGCAAAACGACGATACTGGAAGCTATAAATATCCCGCCCATACCGGTTTTGAACATCCGGTTTTCATCAGAAAAAAGCAAGCGCAAGCTTTCGTTGATGTTCATTGTTTGTCTAATGTCTGGCCTGGTTGACCAGACTTCCTTTCAGTGCTTTTTCTATACCGGACCAACCGGAGAGTTCTTTTAGTAAAAGACTGTCAGTCATATGGAAAGAGATTGGTGTCACCGAAATGAGATTGTTATGAATGCACCAGCAGTCGGTGCCTTCTTCCTCATTTTCTTCGGTGGCTTCACCGGCAAGCCAATAATAAACTTTGCCGCGCGGGTCGACACGTTTTTCAAAATGCTCGCTATAAGCATGTATTCCTAGGCTGCTTAAGCGCACCCCGGCAATTTTATTCATTGGTACATTCGGTACGTTGACATTGAGAAAGAGTTTTTTGCCTGGTTGGCGTGGCGGCATATCTTTAATCATCTGGCTGACGAACTCGGCTGCCACTTCGTAATGTCTGTGTCCATGACCGGCAACGCTGACGGCAATACTCGGAATGTCAAGCAAGGCGCCTTCACGAGCGGCAGAGACAGTACCTGAATACAATACGTCACCGCCAAGATTGGCGCCGTTGTTTATGCCTGAAACGACCAGATCAACCGGTTCAGGTAGAAGACAGCCGACGGCTAATTTGACGCAATCACTTGGCGTTCCGGTTGTCCACCAGGAGCCTTTTAAGTTGCCTTCCATCTCGGCTGGTTCAACTCGTAAAGGTTTGTGTAAAGTCAAAGCATGACCAGTAGCGCTACGCTCGCGGTCGGGAGCGACTACATAAACTTCGTTTTCGCTGTCTTGGGAAAGCCTGAGGGCGAGTGTACGTATTCCCTTGGCAAAAATACCGTCGTCGTTACTAATTAAGATCTTCAAGGCGGCTCCCAGTGCTGGCAAAAATACCTGCCAAAATTGTACACGTAGGGCAGGCTAATGGTTGCGTAAAAAAGCTGAAGAAAGTAGTATGCCTTGGTCTTTGCTTAAAGCAGAAATATGGATGAACTATATTTCAGGAAGCTGTGATCTTTGGGAGCGAATAAATGTTCGAAAAATATAGCGAATCCGCTGGCGATATTCTTTTCACTGCTTACAGTAATTCTAAGCAGTTTAAAGCGGACGAAATCTCTTCGGCGCATATTCTTTTGGCTTTAGCTTCCGAAAAAGATAACTTAGCGGCTGTTGCTCTGAGAGCGATGAATGTTTCGTCCGAGCAAATGAGAACTGAGCTGGAGCGTTTGTTGCTTGTCGGCAAGAAAAAAGATATCGCACCGCTTGCCGGAGATATTGATTATCTTTGGTTGGATGAATTGAGATTTGCCGACGGCGCTAAGCTTGTTTTAAGAAGAGCTTATGAGTTGTCTTTGTTCCTTGGACATAAGCGCGTTGAACCGGAACATTTGCTTCTGGCGATTATTGATACCGCTGATGATGCAGCGATGAAATTGCTCGACGAAGTTGCGGCTAACTGCACTTATATGCGCCGCCTTGTAATCAATTTGGTGGCTGAGCAGGATTCATTAAAAGCGGATATTCCTTCTTTTCGCCGTACGGTTGTGGATGGCATATCGGCTCTGATCGCTTCCTATTGTTCGGTGCTGGATGATATTGAGGCACTTTCCGAAAGAAATGAAAATCGTCTTTCGATGATGCCACAAAAAAATGAAGTTGCGCGCTTAGTTTTTACGGCCTACATGCCCGATTTTCTTTTTATGCAAGCCGGTTACCAGCGCTATTTGCTCGATGAAACTTTAGGTTTGTTGCGCAAGCGCGCCGGAACTTTAGATCCTGAATTCTCAGCCAGTACTATCTCAGCAAGCGCGCAAAATTTGCGCCAAGAAGTGCGCACTACAATTGAATATATTTGGGGCAACGAGCTGCGCCTTTTGAAAAAGCTACCGGATGAAGCTGATTATGACTTGATTGGCAGCGTAATCGAAGATCTTTGGTGGACTCACAGCGAAGAGATTGCGCTTAATGAAGTATTTGATGAAGCGCTCGATGATCATCGCCGCAAACAAATGTTGAATTTGCAAAAACGGCGCTTGGAGATTTCAGAGCGTTTCAAAAAATTGGAAAAACGTCTGCGCGACACTTTCAAACAGTGCTGTACGAAAGCGTTCGTATCGGCTTAAGTTTAACGACTAGCGGCTAACTCTAAAACGCGTTCTTTAAGCGGGAGTAAGTTACCGGACGAGTTTGAGACGGCATTTTCTTTGACTTGCAAAATATCGTATACGGTATTGCGCTCGACCGGTACATAACCGGCTTGAGCGATTAAGTCTTCAATCTTTTCTTTGGCTAATTGCAGCGGAGTTTTTGCGCCGGCGGCATGAGTGATTTTTTCCTCAAGCACAGTGCCGTCCATATCGTCAGCACCGAAAGCAAAAGCTGTCTGGGCGAGGGTTTCGCCAAGTTGAATCCAGTAGGCTTTGATATGATCGAAATTATCGAGCAGGAGTCTTGAGATTGCTACGTCTTTTAGCAAATCGTGGGCTGTCGGCTCTTTAACTTCAGAAGCGATATCGGTGCCTTCGTAATAACATTTAAGCGGAATAAAACATTGAAAACCGCCGCTGCGATCTTGTTGTTCGCGTACTAAAATCAAGTGATCGACTTTATTCAAATCGTTTTCGCCGATACCGGTAAGCATGGTTGCGTTGCTATGTATTCCCAAGCTATGAGCGATGCCATGAATCTCCAACCAGGTTGCAGCGGGTGTTTTTTTAACAGCCATACGTTCGCGCACGGCATCATCGAATATTTCGGCGCCGCCGCCGGGCATTGAACCTAATCCGGCAGCGATTAAACGTTCTAGTGCTTCTTTGTAGCTTATGCCTTCTAGGTTGGCTAAATACTCTATTTCAACTGCAGTCATCGCTTTAAGATGTACGTGAGGAAATTTGGCTTTAAGCGAACTCATCACTTCTTCGTAATAACTGAGATCGCAAGCCGGATTAAGACCGCCGACCATATGGATCTCTTTAATGCCCAGGTTTACCCCTTTTTCCGCTTCAGCCAAGACACGATCAACAGTCCATGTATAACTTGTATTGCCACTCAAGCCGGGATTTGCATAAGAACAAAAACGACAAGTTTCGACACAAAAATTGGTCGGATTCAGGTGCATGTTGTGGTTGTAATAAACATACTTTTCGCGCCCCGGTCCGGCTTTGCGTATGCGAGCTTGTTCGGCAAGAGCGGCCAAAGCAAGCATGTCGTTGCTGCCATAAAGACGTGCCCCGTCTTCCCGGCTCAGTCTTTTTCCTTCAACTACCTTTTGGGCAATATCGGATAAAGGATGGGACGCCGAGAGAACTTGTTCAAGAACTGTTGACACTTACGAGCTCCTTGCAACCTGTGGGCTAAGAATTGGCAGCGCTAAGATCCTAGCATGGCTATAGGATTCCCTGCCTTTTATGAAACTCTTTTGGGCTGACATTAAGAGCGCTCTGTCCTGACTCAAGCAGCTTTTGTCTTAACAGTTCGAAAAATGCATTGCGGTCTTTTTGGCGGATGACCGCTAAATTATGTGCTTCTGCCAGTGCAATCGGATAACCAAAACCTTTCTTATTTTGGGAAAACATGACTTGCATGGTGAAATTGAATAGATCTTTCTTTTCATAAAGCCATGCTGGAAATTCCAGGCGAGCTACTTCCGAGCCGTTATTGAAATAACAAAAAGCAACGCGCTGGTTTGTGTTTAGAGCTTTGGACCAGGTAGCCTCGGAAAGATAGACAGAGCTGCGCTCACCTATTTTTAATTTTGCTGCCAAAAGCTGGCGGTCCGAGAGCGGCCAAATTTTAGAACAAGGAAATTCTTCTTCAT
This sequence comes from Candidatus Obscuribacterales bacterium, assembly GCA_019750335.1. Lineage (GTDB taxonomy): Bacteria > Cyanobacteriota > Vampirovibrionia > Obscuribacterales > Obscuribacteraceae > JAIEPM01. Next base: position 30,402 of record JAIEOQ010000010.1, on the reverse strand, counting down.
TTATGCTGCCGCAGAATGTTTGACAGTTGCTTGTCGGATAAGGACAGCGCCATACGCGTAAGCCGTTTACCAGGTCGGAGCTGCGACTGTGGCTGATATAGCCAAGTAAAGGCAGTTCTTCTTTGCGGAAATTCTCAAGAATTAATTCGAGGCGATTCAAATACTCTTTGCGATATGAAACCGGCATCTTATCTATGTTCCAGGGAATAAGCGAGCCGTCGGCAAGTGCCACTACCGGCAGTGCCTGTCTTTTCGCTTCCAGGGCGTAGGCGAAAATGGTTTCCAGCTCCAGTAAAGCTCTTTCCAGAGAAACCACCGATTCGTCCACATGAATGCGTCGTTTATCTATGAGCGGATAGATATTTTCGCCATAAAAAAGTTTCGGTAAAGATAGGAGAATCGGCTCGACGCTTGACCGATAGGAGAGCACTGTGATGCCGATATTAAGCAAATAGCAGCTGTATATTTCATGCTGAGTCGGCATGATTTGAGAGCCGTCTCCGGCTATTACGACATAGGGCTCTGAGAATTCGGTAATTGATTCTTTGTAAGCGAACGGCTCAAGAGGAATTGAAAGTGGCCAAAATGTATTGGCGCTATTTTCCAAGAGCTTGAGCTTAAACTTTTCTTGCTCATCCTTTGCTTCGCTCCAAGTCTCAAGGGCTAAAGCAAACAGCTCAATCTGTTCGGCGTTCGTCGTTTGGTCGACATTGGCCAGCTGTTGTATCTGCGGAATCAGTTTTTGAAAATCAAGCATTTTTCTTCTTGTACTCAGTTTATACTGATCGCATCACAACCCGGGTAATTTTAAGTGCGCAGATATCGACCTTTGCCGGTGGAGCTACGGCTGGATGATACGCTCTCCAGTCGTATTAGACAAATAAGAGAATTCAGAGAGATGAGCGTCTGGGAAGTTGCCAAGCTTTGTCGCTTCAAAGTGCAACGTGTAGAAGAGCTTGAATCCGGATTGGAGACTTGGCTTTCGGCTGCCGACAGACAAATAATTGCTAAAGCGCTAGCTATTGAGCCGGCACTTTTAAAAGAGGTTGAAACGCGCTCCGGGCTGTCTGATTTTGATGAAATTGGCAGTAAAGAAAAGCTGCTCAGGCAAGAAATTTTATCCGGTAAAACCAAGTTGGCTTGCCCGCAATGCGCTGGACTACTTGTTTGTACTGTGGAAAATGCCTTTGACATTGAAGACAGACCTTTCCATTTTGCCAAAGCCTTTTGTAATGAATGTACTTTTATATTACGTTAAACCGGCTTCGGTAAAGTAAACCAAAAAGTAGTACCTTTTCCGAGTTCGCTTTCGACTCCGATTTTTCCGCCGTGTTGTTCAATTATTTGACGGGCAATGGCCAGACCCAGCCCGCTGCCGCCCTTTTGAGCGCTGTCCGCTTTTTCCACCTGTTCGAATTTTTCAAAGACTGTCAAAAGATGTTCTTTGGGAATGCCACGACCGTAGTCTATGACGCTTACGTGGATGCCCTCGTCATCCGCGTAAGCTTGAATAGTAATCGTGCCGTCATTTTCCGAAAATTTAATTGCGTTAGATAGAAGATTGATTAGAACTTGGATCAAGCGAGCGTTGTCGGCTAGGCAGTGTATGTCGCTTGTCTTAAATTCAATTTTTATATGTCTGAGCTCGGCTAAGCCTTTTACGGCTTCAATTGAAGTAAGAATTACTTCGTCCAAGCTGGTTAAAGCTAATTCCAATTCAAATTTACCGGACTTCATTTTTTCCAAATCAAGTAAATCGTTTACTAAATTGAGCAGGCGGGCTATTTGATTGTCAGCGCGTTTACCTGTAGTTATGCCGTTGCTGTCTACATTACCGAAAGCGCCGGAGACAAAAAGAGCCAGAGTTCCTTTTAAGGCTGTAAGCGGTGTTTTCAAATCATGGGTAATCATGGCCATGAATTCACGTTTTAGACGATCCACTTCTTGGCGTTCGGCAATATCGATTACAGTTGCCAAAAAACGACGTCCGTAAACAGTATTTATTTCTCGAATGGATAATTCTGCCGGAAAGCTTTCTCCGTTGGTGCGCTGTAGCAACGCTTCGCGGGTCGATAATTCGCCATTAACGGTGAAAGGTTCGATTGTTCCGTAGCTGGCTAAATCATTGTCAATCAGAACCATGGATTTAAAAGTAGCATTAGCAAATTCAATGCTTCCTTTTTCATTCAAAAGGAGCACACCGACGGGCATACTTTCCATAATCTGTCTGATTCGCTCTTCGCTTTCTTTAAGAAGGCGCTCCGCTTGTTTGCGATCGGATATATCGTGAGCTATGCAAAATAAGGCTTTCTGATTGACCGACCAATGAGCGGACCAACGTAAATCGATAACCTGCTTGTTTGGTTTTAGCCATTTACTTTCAAAATTCAAATGATCCTTGCTTTTGTCGTCCAAAAGAGCGGTGGCTAAAGATTTATTGTCAGCCGAAAAATCTTGCATTCTTTTACCGATCAGCTCTTCCGGTGTATAACCGAGAACTTTTATCGATGATCGGCTTACGGTTTCGAATCTTTCGCCGGCATCAATGGTGCAGATTACATCGACGGCGTTATCGATCATTGCTCGTTCTTGACGGTGCGCCTCAGAAAGCCAATTCTCTGTTTCATGTAGAATACGATCGATATCCGCTATTTCGTCGTTGCCGGGCATTATCGGTGGCAGTTTGTTGTGCTCATACAAACTTTGAGCATTTGTTTTGATTGTTTTTATTCGTAGATCAATAATTTTGTGTATCGAAAAAATGATCAGGACTATGAAAAGAGTAAAAAAGATCAGCCCGAAAAGAAATGAAGCGACGATGATTGCGCGCTTTGCCGGCGACGTTGCCGATATTTCTTCTAAAAGTCCTCTTTCCGGTTCGAGAAATAGATCTAAATCGGCAAGCCAGCCTTTAGTTAAGATTTGAATCTCTTCGGGATTTAGATTTTCTGACCCGGTTTTGTTTTTCAGTAAAAGAACTTGGGCTTGTGTTTCTTGAAGACGATTCAAGGCCTTGAGCTGGGCTTGATCTAAAGCAAAAATTTCTTTCAATGCGGCATAGAGTTCGGCTGAACGATTTTTGTTTGAGTGTGGTCCTGGATTAACGACTAACTCTTTTAAGAACTCTGATCTAAGTTCTTCCGCGAAAAATAAAACTTGTTTAGTATCATATTTAGTGTCATATATTCTTTCGAGTCCGAGCAGTTCTTGAGCGAAAATGGACATACCGACAAGAAAGAGAACGAGCAAACTTGCGAGCAGTAAAAGGATGCGATTGGGCTTCTTCGGCATCAGTCTGGATTTCCTAGCTTAAAACATTACTACGTTCAAGTTGCCTTCGTGCATAATCATCATTTGTAATTTTTGGCTGGGCTGATATTGCAAAAAAACTTGCCTTAGCTGATTGACGTTGTTAATTTCAGTGCCTTCCACTGCACGTATATAATCACCAGGTACAAGACCGGCTTGAGCGATTCGACTACCGATCATGAGACGATCCATAAGAACGCCTTCTCCGTTTGTCGAACGGCCGGAAACGATGCCATACTGAGAAAGTATGTCGGCTTTTGCTTGTGCCGGCGGAGTCGGACGGGCAATCGGCGCTACCTGCAGTGGCGCTGTGCTTTCTGTTTTCATTTCTTTGCTGTGGCTTTTAATTTCAGCTGCCAGATCTTTGTAGGCTTTGCTGTAGCGAGCTTCTTTAGGGTCTAATTTATTTGCCTGTTTGAAATATTCAAGGGCATTGTAGTGGTCTTTAAGCAGTAAATAAACGGTGCCGATGTTATGTTTTGTCGCTGCTTGATTCGGAAACTTACCGTCAAGCTGCTTGTAAAGATCGAGAGCAGAATAATATTCGCCGCGTTTGAAGGCGGCGGCAGCTTCTTCTGTTAGCCGCCGTTTGTCCGCAGAGTTTACGTTTTGACCTTTGTTGGATTGTAATTTTTTACTGATATCCTGAACTGCTTTTGCATAATCCGGAACATCAGGAGCGTAGTGATTTGCCTGTCTGTAGCTTGATTCGGCTTCAGTATAGTTGCCTTGCGATTCTTCAATTACGCCCATGCTGAAATGAGCTTCGGCGTTTTTGCTATCTAAGCGTAGAGCTTGTTCGAATCTTTCTAAGGCTTCTTGTCCGCGTTTAGCGCGCCAAAGCGCTGTTCCTTCCTCAAGCAGCACTTGGATCTCTTGTTCGCGAGCAGCTTGTACAGCCAAGCGAGCGCTTTCTGGGTCTTGAGAATAGGATGCGGTTGGAGCAAAGATTGAAAGAAGAAAAATAATGCCGGCTTCTACATAGTACGAGCGCGGCTGGTTTTTTCTTTGGGATATTTGGCTGCGAAGTTCCATGGATGGAATTCCTCTTCGCCCGGTCTTTTGCAGTGAGATTCCCATCCCTGTGTGAAAGTCACTGAAGCTCGTTGCGTATTTCTAGGAAATAAGGGGAGCGGTTGGGAATGAACTAGGGCGGCTATCTGAAGTTTATCGTAAGCGGTGATTCCGGAGCTTTGTGTAAGGCTCACATTATCTATATGACCATCAGCATAGCAGGTGAATCGAATCAGCGCAGCTCTTTGGGTTTGAAACTGTAAACCGAATTGATCTTGGGTTTTGCGTAAATTGCGATACCAGCGGGAAGAGAATGTGCTTAGCCAAGAAGCCCAATCTGCTTGATATTCTTCATAAGAAAGGTCTTCCTTCTCTTCGTAAAGAGAGCCGCCAGGAAGGAGGCAGGGCTGACTAGTTTGAAAAGAGGCATTTTCTTGATGACTTACTGATAAAACAAATTTGGTGGGAGCGGTTTCAAATAAGTTTTCTTTGGCTTGTGCCGAGCCAAAGAAAAAGCTCCAGGCAACTGCCATGCTTACGGTTTTCCCCAATGCCGATTTTATGATTGTCATGAATAGAATATGCGGAAGTCAAGAATGCTAATTCAATATATTTGATGATCAAATTGGCTGTCTGTGGTGAAATTACGAAGGTCGAGTTAGTTTCCATAAATCCGGAGAGACCATGGCTGACGAGGATGGGCAATTGAACGAAGAGGAGCTGGCCTATTGGCTGGCTTTCGATCAGGTGAAAGGCTGCGGCATTGGCACCGCTAAAATTCGTTATCTTTATGAACGCCTTGAGAGTTTGAAAACTGCCTGGAATGCCTCAAAAGAAGTGCTTATGCGTATGGCTGGGTTCAATGAGCACTTGCTTGAAAAATTTATGGCTAAACGCAATGAAATAGAACCACAAGCGCTTCTGGAAGAGCTACGCAAAAGTGGGATCAGTGCTGTGCCATTTATCGACGAGCGCTATCCTTTCCGTTTGCGTCAAATTCATGATCCGCCGGCTGTACTTTATATTAATGGGGCTTTTTCCGAAGCCGATTTTAATTGGGTTATAGGCATTGTCGGTACCCGTAATCCGACAAATTACGGGCAACGAATCGCTAAGGAATTCAGTCGTTATTTAAGCGAACAAGGGGTCCATATAGCCAGCGGCATGGCCTTAGGTATTGACTCTTTATCTCATTGGGGCGCAATTGAGGGCGGTAGCAAAACGATTGCTGTTTTGCCTTGCGGCGCGGATAATTGTTATCCTTCCACCAATAAACGTTTGTTCAAAACGATGATTGAGGAAGGAAAAGGAATTGTTGTTTCGGAATATTTTCCGGGCACTAAACCGGATAAGTTTCGCTTTCCGGAACGTAATCGTATCGTTAGCGGGCTTTCCAGAGCTGTATTAGTAATTGAGGGTAATCTCAATTCCGGTTCTTTGATTACAGCACGTCTTGCTTTTGAGCAGAATCGTGAAGTGTTCGCTGTTCCAGGAAGAATTGACAGCGTTATGTCCGAAGGACCGAACGATTTAATCGCCAGGAACATGGCTCATATCTTGCGCAAACCGCAACAAGTTATGGATGAGCTAGAGTGGGTGCAGGTTGACGATGGGCGGAATGTGACGACAATGGTTGAATTATACGGGCGTGAAAAAGAAGTCTATGAATTGCTTTCAGCCGAACCGATTCATTTTGATGTCCTTTGTCAAAAAACTGGCATGGCAGCCGGAGAGATGTCGGCGACTTTGACTATGCTCGAGCTTGCCGGAGTGGTGAATCGTTTGCCGGGCGACTGGTATGTTCTTTATCGTTCCAGTCTTTTGTCTAATGCTGAGCCGATTTTGCCTGAATAAGCCGTACAGATAAAGAAATAATATCTTGACTGGGACAGAGCACCAACTTAGTATGAACTTAAAGCGCAAGAGGAACTGCGGTGAGTTCGTTATTTCTAGAACTTGAAATATTGTCGTCTGAGAGACCTAACGCTCAGCCAGCCGCTGTTGCCAACAATAATGATAATGATCCGTCCTCCGACTGGTGGTCTGATACTTATCTGCTTTAAATAAAAAATATCGCAAATGAGAAAGACCGCCGGTTCAAAAGCCGGCGGTCTTTTGTTTTATGAGGTGAATGATGAAAAAGGTAACGACTGCTACTGCTTCTACTTATGCGGGGCAAAGAATAAAAATCCACGGACATATTCATGCTGTAAGAAGCTTGGGTGCTCTTGCTTTTATTATTTTGCGCGATCGAAACGGATTTTTGCAGGTCGTTGTCAATAGTTCTGCCGTTGTGCTTAGACCAGAGCTTCCAGTTGTAGTAAGCGGGCTTTTACAGGCACATAAAACAAAACCAGGTGAGTGGGAATTGCATGCCGAAGAGATTACTCCTTTGTCTCAAGCTTGTGCCGCTTTGCCTGTAGAGATTAGCAAAGAGAAGCGTATGGAGGGGCTCGGTTTGCCGGCGCTTTTAGACTATCGTCCTTTGACCTTACGCAATCGTGCTGTGCGAGCTATTTTCAAAATTGAGGCAGAGATTTGTCGTGCTTTCAGAGAGTTTCTGGTCCAAGAAGAATTCACTGAAATCCACACGCCGAAAATCGTGGCAACTGGTACTGAAGGTGGTGCCCAGCTTTTTGCTCTTGATTATTTTGGCCGGCAAGCTTATTTAGCTCAGAGTCCGCAGTTTTATAAACAGATGATGGTGGCTGTTTTTGAGCGGGTATATGAAATCGGTCCGGTTTATCGTGCTGAAGAACATAATACGCCCAGACATTTGAACGAATATTTGAGTATGGATATAGAGATGGGTTTTATTGAAAATGAACAAACATTGATTAATTTGCAAACTAAATTGCTGGCTCATATTTTTGCGCAACTGCAAGAAAATTGTGCTTTTGAGCTGGCTTTGTATGGCTGTAAAGTTCCGACTCTGACACAAATCCCCCAGATTAAACTGGCTGACGCCCATCTGCTTTTGCGCAATAAACTAGGTTGGCAGCCGCGTGAGGCGGAAAGCGAGGATTTGGATCCGGAAGCAGAAAGATTGTTGTGTTCATATTTTGCCCAAGAAGAAGGCTGTGATTTAGTCTATGTCACTGATTATCCGTGGGCTGTACGTCCCTTTTATGCCATGCCCGCAAAAGCAGGAAAAGCAAGTCACAGTTTCGATTTACTTTTTCGCGGTTTGGAAATAACAACGGGGGGACAACGTATTCATGAATATGATCAGTTGCTCTGGTCTTTAGAAACAAGAGGAATGAAAGCCGAGCATTTTGCCGATTATTTGCAATGCTTCCGTTATGGTATGCCCCCTCACGGCGGCTTGGCCATTGGTCTTGAACGTTTGACAAAACAGCTTCTTGGTTTGAGCAATGTCCGTCAAGCTTCACTCTTTCCCCGTGATGGCAATCGTATCAGCCCGTAAATGAAGAACGCCCGCTTGTCGGCAGCGTAATTATAAAAACGCTGCCCTTGCCGGGAGTACTTTCAACTTTTATATTGCCGTTATGAACTTCGATAATCGCTTTGACGATAGATAAACCTAAGCCGGAGCCACCGGCTGAGCGAGAGCGTGATTTTTCGACGCGATAAAAACGGTCAAAAATATTTTCAATATGTTCTTTCGGAATACCGATACCGCTATCTTTAACGCTGATGCTGATACTGTTCTCGTTCTTATCGACGGACAGATGTACCGAACCGTTGTTATCGGTGTATTTCAAGGCGTTGGAAAGTATGTTTGAAAGCATGATTTTAAGCGCATGTTCGTTGCCGAAAATTGTCGCTTCGGGGATCTGTGAGTGAGTCAGGCTTATTGACTTGTTTTTAGCTAATTCAGTCATTGCTTCAAATGACGGTTGAATTATTTCGTCCAGAGTTAAAGTGTCTTTTGGCAGCTCCACTTGCGGGCTATCGATACTGGCCAACAAGATCAGATCGGCTGCCAACTCCTTCATACCAGTGCTGGCTCGAGCAATAATTTCAAGGATGTCCGTGGGCAAATTGTGTTCTTTTAAAGACTCTTCCAAAGTTTGAATGCTGGCTTCAATAACTGCTACCGGCGTGTTGAATTCGTGTCCGGCGTCAGCGACAAAACGTTTGAGAATATCCATTGATTTGGCTACCGGCGCTACGGCTTGCCCGGCAAAAATATAGCCGGTTAAGCCGACTGCTATTACTAAAAAAGGAACAAGTACAAGCATGGTAAAAATCAACTGATTAATCGCTGAGTCACGATGACCGGTTGAAATTTGAATTTGCAAATAACCGGGATATTTACTCGGTAAATCCAAGCGTTCGTAATTCGAACGCAATGAGAGACTCTTGCCGTTAATCATTCCGCTTAGCGGTCCTTCAGTTAAGCGGGGAACGCCTGGCGGTCCGTAAGCTTCATATAGGTTGCCCTCAGCATCAAAAAGTTGAATGCTGGCCGGCATCTTCAAGTGTCCGGCGTGTGCGGCCCAAAGTTTCAAGCTCGGGCGTTCGTTAATTACACGAATGGAAGGCATTATCTCTTCGGCTAAAGCTTCCACTTCGTCATCAATAGCTGCCGACAATCCTGATTCAAAAACAAAAATTGCTGTTGCACCGCCACAGCCGTAGATCACCAGGAATAGTCCGATGAACCATAAAGTTAACTTTCGGCGCAGGCTTTTTAACATCGAGAACTTTCTATTTTGTAACCCAAGCCATATACGTTGGAGATTATTGATGAAGCGCCAGGAGTGTCCAGCTTTTTTCGAATCCTTTTAATATGTCCACGCACCGTGTCGATCATGGCAGGGGTATCCGATTCCCAGACACTGCTTAGAAGATCCTCGGCGCTGAATACTTGATTGGGGTGACGAGCTAAAAATTCAAGCAGACGAAATTCTTGCGGTAAAAGATGAATTTCCAGACCGGCTTTAGTGACTTTGTAATCGACCGGGTCGATTGTGATGTCGCGAATTTTAAGAACGTTGCTCGGTAAGCTTATCCCGCGGCGTAATAATGCTCGTACTCTGGCGGCCACTTCCTTTAAATGAAAAGGTTTGGTCAAATAATCGTCGGCACCGGCGTCCAGTCCGCTCTCTTTGTCATCGATGCTGTTTTTGGCTGTAATCATCAAAATCGGCGTATTACCCTTGGCTTGTCTATATTTGCGGCAAACTTCAAGGCCGTTCATGCCGGGCAGCATGATATCAAGAATGATCACATCATATTTATTCAATTCCATGCTGCACAAAGCATCATGTCCGTTCTCTGAGAGTTCAACAAGATGGTGCTCTCGCTCCAGCCAGTTGCGGATTAAGTGTGCTAAGTCTTGCTCGTCTTCGACTAAAAGAATTTTGGCCATGATTTCATCATACACATAATCAGCTTGGGCACCAACCTATAGTGATGAGTGATTGTAATCGAAAAGTGATCGCAATTGGTATTGCGGGCGGTGACAGTAAAAGGAAAGGGGTCGAGCTTAATGCTCGACCCCTTTCCTTTTAATTTAAAAGCTTGTGGCTCTTAATTCTTAGTAGCGACGTCCACCGCCGGAACCGCTGCCAGTGCGCGGTCTGTTTTCACGCGGCTTGGACATGCTTACGGCAATTTGACGGCCTTCCACTTCTTGACCGTTAAGCGCTTGAATAGCGGCTTCGGCTTCAGCTGTGGTACCCATCTCAACGAACGCAAAACCTCTCTTTCTACCTGTTTCGGCATCCGTTGGGATGACAACAGAGACTACTTGACCAGACTCTGCAAAGAGCCGTTCTACGTCTGCTTCGGTGAGCTTAAATGAAAGGTTGCCGACAAATATCTTCTTATTCATGTACTTTTACTATCCAATTTGTTTGAACTACTATCCAGAATTAAGAGATTCCAGAGTGAGCCTCCGTGGAGGCCACCGTGCCATTATGTCATGTTTGGCGGATTAGGCCTATTGGAAAGGGCTAAATGTTTATTGAAGCTGAGGTAGCGAAAATAGGCGTCTGGCATTGTTAGAGCTCTCGCTAGCCACCAGCTCGAGGGAGCATCCCCGCAATTCGGCTAATTTTTTGGCTGTAAACCAGATAAAGCTAGGTTCGTTTCTTTTGCCGCGTTTGCCTTCCGGTGCCAGATAAGGGCAATCGGTTTCCACTAAATAACGCTCTGGCTTGATTAAAGGGGCGGCTGCTTGAATGTTTTGCGCATTTTTGAAAGTTAATATCCCGGAGAAAGAAACATAAAAATCAAGGTCGCTAATCTCTTCTAAATGCTCCGGCCCGCCGGTAAAACAGTGAAAAACACCTTTTAATCTACCGCCCCCTTCTTTTCTTAAAATCTCGAAAGTCTCAGACCAGGCGTCGCGAGTATGAATAATCAAAGGCATATTTAATTCAACGGCCAAGCGAACTTGTTCGATAAAAACCTGAATTTGCGATTCTTTATCGCTGTGCTCGTAATAAAAATCCAGACCGCATTCGCCAATGGCGACTATTGAAGGGTGTTTACAAGTCTGGCGGATGAAATCAGCCGAATTAGCCGACCAATGTTTGGCTTCGTGAGGATGAAGACCAACTCCGTTAAAAATCCAGTCATGGCTCTCGGCTAGTTTGAGCATGCTTTCCGTGCCGGCAAAATCTACTCCGGCTTGCACAATTTGGCAGACGCCGCTTTCTTGAGCTCGTTTTATGACTTCGGCTTGATCCTCCTTGAAGGAATCCCAGCCCAGGTGAGCGTGACTATCGATAATTGATCTGTTCATGGTTTATCCAAGCTGTGTCGGTTAAGATTATGTGCCATATCGGGTGCCACCGGTTGGATTTCGGGAAATTCTCATTTACTTTTGCTCATCTTCGGTTTACAGTAAAATAACGCCGCTTGAGAACTCTTCTTAATGAATCAAATTCTATGTAGCCAACTGCTTTTAGTCTTGTTGCTATCGGCTTGTTTTCCTCAAGCTCAGGCTGAAGTCTTAAAAGGTTCGGTTCAAGAACAAGGGAAAAGAGATGATGCTGCCGGTTTGAGACGAAGCGATGTCGATCCGCTTGCCGATCCTTTCGCTGGTGACAATGATAAAGACTTGATTTTAGAAGCGCCGAAAGAAGCTTTTAAGATGGACAAACCAGGCAAACCGGTCAAACCGTTTAACTTGCAGGCCCAAGAGCAAAGACGCGCACCGGTGCAAGCTATGCAGCCGATGCCCGGTAATTTTAACCCTTTTGACGGACAGGGTGACAATATGCCCGAACCCCCGTTGCAGCAAGGAAGACCGGTAATTGATCCCCAAGATCCGGACAGCACTCCTGAAATGCAGCTCCTTTGGGATGCTTGGCATAAACAAGTGGCTGAAGCTATTTATGCTCGTTTTAACTTCTTGGCAAAAGTGGCCTTCCGTCACAGCCCGCCTTTGCTTTGCCGGATTAGTTATGTCGTGACCAGAGACGGACATATTCAAAATCCGCAAATACAAGAAAAAAGTGCGAATATCCTCTTTAATGTCATTGTTTTTCAAACCGTAAAATCACTCGATGGCGATGTCAATTTGCTGCAGTTTCCCCCGGGCTCCAAACGAATGATGGTACCGAAAAACGGTACGTTCACTCAAAATTACGGCGGCGATGGTTTTCGCTATACTATGGGTGATCGAGAAACTTTGCCGAATCGTTGATTGAATTGAAATTAAGTAGTGAATTTGAAACAGCACTGAAGCAGATAGTTGGCGACTATTATGTTTTGTCGTCAGCAGTGGATCTGGCTTTGTATGAATGCGATGCCGAAACGCTTGATCTGGCTAGCCCGGATCTGGTCGTTCTTCCCGGCAGCACAGAGGAAGTGAGCGCAGTTGTTCGTCTTTGTCAGCGTTATGCGGTGCCTTTTACGCCGCGCGGCGCCGGTACAGGACTCTCCGGCGGTGCTACTGCCGTATGCGGTGGAGTCAGTCTGGTTCTCACTCGCTTGACACGGATAATCAATATTGATCCGGCTGAAATGGTTGCACATGTGCAAGTCGGTGTCACAAACATTTCGGTGAGCCAGTCGGCAAAGCATTACGGTTTGAACTTCGCTCCCGATCCGTCTAGCCAAGCAGCGTCAACAATCGGCGGAAATATAGCAGAGAATGCCGGTGGTGCTCATACTTTGAAGTATGGAATGACCGGCAATAATGTTGTCGGTATGAAAATGGTTTTGCCAGACGGTGAGATTGTCACCGTCGGCGGTGCGTATCGCGATTCGCTCTCTTTGGATTTGCTCGGTGTAATTGTCGGTTCGGAAGGAACCTTAGGTGTAGTTACCGAAGCTTATTTACGCTTGACGCCGAACGCCGAACAAGTAGAAACAATGCTTGCTTATTTTCCTGATCTTGAATCAGGTGGGCAGGCGGTTTCGGATATCATCGCTGCCGGTATCATTCCTTGCGCCATGGAGATGATCGATGCCCTTTCTCTTGGCTGTGTGGAGCAGTCTTTGCATTTGGGTTTAAATCTGTCGGCCGGTGCCTTATTGATCGTTGAGCTTGATGGACCAAAAGCCGGAATTGATATTATCTGCCGTAAAGTGGAAGCGATTGCCAAAGCAAATAATTTGCTTGAAGTGCATTGGGCAGAGGACGCAAGTTCGCGCGCGTCAATTTGGAAAGCGCGTAAATCAGCTTTTGCTTCTTTGGGTAGAATTGCTCCCCACGGCTATGTACTTGATGGAGTAATTCCGCGTTCCAAACTTAGAGAAGCAATTATTGCTATCGCTGAGATTGGTAAGAAATATCGATTACCCATCTCAAACATATATCATGCTGGAGACGGTAATTTGCATCCGGCGCTTTTGTACGATCGCGAGCGGGAAGCTGAAGTACAAGCTGTTTTGCGGGCTGCTAAAGAAATTTTAGAGCTTTGTGTGCGTTTGGGTGGAACTTTATCCGGAGAGCACGGGATCGGGGTGGAGAAAATCCAAGAAATGCCTTTAGCTTTCGATCAGGCTTCATTGGCGGCAATGACTTCCTTGAAAAACAGCTTTGATCCACAGTTGATTTGTAATCCGGGAAAGGTGATTCCTAACTTAAAACATTGTGGTGAATCCGGCTCGCGATCCTTACTTCGCCACCAACTTTCGGCCTGCTGAGCAGGAAGATTAATTTCCGGACCGGCTTGCTCAGGAAGGAGTATGATCCAAAAAGAGAGCCTAAAGGAGTTGCCCATAGTTGCAAGCAAAACTGGACCTGGCTAAAGCCAAAGGACTAAAAAAGTCAGAGATTAAGCAGTTACAGCGGATGATGCAAGAACGCATCCCGGAAAGAAGTGTGCTTAGCGCTACTTTAGCTGAAAGTATGGCAGCTTTTTCCAATGAGACAGGTTTGTCACTTTGTTTAGTAGTTAACCGGCGTGGTCAAATAGTCAATGTTACAGTCGGCCATCCGCGTGATGTTGTAATTCCTGAACTTAGAGGATTACGACATGGACCGGGCAGATTAAGCGGACATCGACTGATTTATACCCATAACGGTTCATTGGCTAAAAATGCCAATGGTCCGAATAAAGAAGACTTGCAATGTTTAGCGCGCAATCGTCTTGATTTTTTAGTGCAAATTCTTGTTGATCCTCAAGGTGAGTTCAGTCGTAGTCGCGGAGAACAGACGCGACCGGTTGACGCCATTTTTCGTGCTCATCTGCTTCCGGTTCGTGACGGGAATGGACAAATTTGGAAAGTTTTGCCTCCTTGTACGGTTAGAGAAGCGGAAAATGAAGAGTTCGATAAAGTTATTTCGGCTCTTGAAGATGAATTCAAGCGGGTGGCGCCGCGCTTTCCCATTGCCGATGGAGAAGAGCGAGCTGTTCTGGTTGGTTTAATTCAAGAAGGACAGGATTCGTGGCAAATTGAAGACGAACTTGATGAGTTGTCGCAATTAGCCCGCACAGCCGGTGCTACGGTGCGCGGGCGCTTGACTCAAGCGCGGTTGCAACCGGATCCGAAGTTTTTTCTTGGTTCAGGTAAAGTGCAAGAATTGGCGCTGCAAATACAAGAGCTTGGAGCCAATTTAGTAGTCATCGATCATGAACTGAGCGCGAATCAACAACGTAACTTAGAAGAAGCGCTTGGTGTAAAAGTGATCGATCGTACAGAGCTTATTTTGGATATTTTTGCCCAAAGAGCGAATACAAAAGAAGGAAAATTACAGATTGAGCTGGCGCAACTGCAGTATCTCTATCCGCGTCTAGTCGGACAAGGACCGACCTTAAGCAGGTTGGGTGGTGGTATTGGTACCAGAGGTCCCGGAGAAACGAAACTGGAAGTTGACAGACGCCGTATACGCGATCGGATCAATCTTCTTGCCAAAGAAACCCTACGCATTCGTAGCTATCGTGATACGCAAAGACGCCGGCGGATTACAGAAAAGCTTCCGGTGGTTGCTTTGACCGGCTATACCAATTCGGGAAAATCGACTTTGCTTAATGCTTTAACAAAATCGGCCTCATTGGTTGAAGACAAGCTTTTTGCCACCCTTGATCCGTCGACAAGAAGAACGGTGCTTCCGGATCATAGCCCGATCTTAATTACCGATACGGTCGGATTCATTCGTAAATTACCGCCTTCGCTTGTCACCGCCTTTGGTGCCACCTTGGAAGAAGTAGTGGTGGCCGACATTTTAGTGCACGTGGTTGATGCCTCTCATCCCAATGTCATGGAACAGATTGAGAGTGTTCATGATGCTTTGAGCGAGCTGCAAGCGGTGGACAGACCGATGATTACTGTCCTCAACAAAGCCGATGCGGCAAGGCACGAAGATTTGATGTGGCTTTCCAGTCAATTGCCTAATCCGGTAGTCGTATCAGCAAGAGAGCGCACAGGGCTTGGACGGCTGATGGATAAAATCCAAGAACTTGTCCAAGAAGTATGCCCTGAGCGCTCTCGCTCGACTGCCTAGTTTCTTGTTATTTGGCTGCTGGTGCAGCAGGAGCTGCCGGCTTCGCTGCTGGTTTTTCGCCACCGCCGGATTTAAGTGTGGCCGGGGCCAGTCTTTTTACGATTGCATCGGTGATATCTTCGCCGTTGTTGACGATTTTGTCGCCGCCGACAAAAACACCAGAACCGTCAATCACCAAGTCAAGACCTTTGTCTTTTGCTACTTGGGCTACGGCTTGAGAGATAGTTTGGTTAGCGATTGCTTGTTGAGTTTGCACCAATTGAATCAAAGCTTGTTGTTTAGCGTTGATTTCGGTTTGCAAATCGCGAGCCTTTTTTTCAATCTCTTCTTTAGGCTTATTGTCTGTTTGCAATTTTTGCAAAACTTTGTTGCCTTCTTCAACATCGCGACGAAGCTGATTTTCAGCTTGCACTCTCAAGGTTTCAGAACCGGCTGCTTCAGGGAAAGAAGCTTTTACAAGTTGCAAATTTAGATAACCAATTTTGACCGACACAGGCGATGCTGTAGCGGCAAAAGCCGACGATGTAGTAAATGCCAATAAGGCGATAGCTGTGCTTAATCTCTTTAAGTTCATTTCTGTACCTGCTAGTTGCCAGCAAACGGCAAAATTATACACTGTTGTCAACCGTGAATCCCGGCATGCCGAGCCCAGGCTGAACCTGATAGTAAAATATACCGCGGTTTGAAAAATCATGCTTGGAGATCTAAATGACTCGATTAATCGATCTGACAAGACCAATTAAAGTGGTGGATAAGAAGAGCTTTCCACAGCAGCTAATGCCTTTATATAGAATTATTTCGCCGGAAATTGAGCATATAGATCATGCTCAAGGGGCGCAAATTATGCAATCTTTGTTCTCTTGTCCACAAGACCATCTACCTGATGGTGAAGGTTGGGCTGAGGACAACATCAGTCTTTCCAGCCATCTTGGTACTCATGTTGATGCGCCTTGGCATTACGGTAGTCGCTGTGGTGATGCGCCTGCTAAAACAATCGACCAAATCAAGCTTGAAGACTTATATTGCGATGGTGTGGTTCTTGATTTTTCCAGTAAAAAAAACAGCGGTGAAGCAATTACTGTTGCTTGCTTAGAGGGCGAGCTGAAAAGGATCAATTACAAAATAAAAGAAGGGGACGCAGTTCTTATTCGTACCGGTCATGACGAATATGAATTGAACGATCCCAAGCGCTATAACTATCCGGGCATGATCGGCGAATCGGCAAAATGGCTGGCCTGCCAAGGTGCCCGTGTTGGCGGAACTGATGCTACAGGTTGGGATCGTCCTTTTCCTGTGATGATCGCTGATTATTTACGGACAAAAAACAAAGAACATATTTGGGATGCTCATTTTGCTCATCGAGAGCAAGAGTTTTATGTGGTGCAACAGTTGACCAATCTACATTTGCTGCCGGCATGCGGTTTCAAAGTGGCTTTCTTCCCACTCAACATCGTCGGTGCTAGTGCTGCACCGGCTCGTGTTGTTGCTTTTATAGAATAAAATTCGGAGCCGCTGGGTTGGTTAATCTTTCGCTTGGCTGTACAAAAGGCCAGCGGCTTCTACTAAAAGAATAAAGTTTGAGCGGGGAATTAAACACAGGGTTTTCCCTGGTTTTGTTTCTTGACTATCGTGGCTGTTACGATTCACCTTCCGGTCTTAAAGCAACAATAACTGCTGCTAAAAGCCAGAAAATAAGTTGAATCTGTGGGCGATAAAAGACCGTATCAACTAAGCCGTGCGCCATTAAAGCAACTATGGCAGCAGCAGCGCCGGCAACAAGCCAGCGTGTTCCACCGCTATCCTTTTGCCAGAAAGTTATATGCGCTCGGCACAAAAGACAAAGGATTAATGCGGCGAAGGTAAGCAGCCCGATGATGCCGCTCTCTACAGCGATCTCTAAGGGTACGCTGTAAGTGCCTAGAGCATCAAAACCGCTGGTCATATAAAGACCGTAAGCCAGGACAAAAGTGGTATTGCCCGGGCCGATACCAAGCCACCAGCTATCAAGAAACATGCGCCAGGAGGAAGCGTAAACATTCAGGCGGTAAGAGTTTGAGCTATGTTCGCGTCCGGCAAATATGGAAAAAATACGTTGTTCATAGGCTGGAAACTGGTGTAAAACAGCTAAAAGGGCAATTGGCATTATGGTGAATAAAGCAATGAGCCAAGCTCGCACTTTTGGTTTGGCAATCCATAATGAACTCAAAAGAATGACGCTTAAGCTGCCGATACCTGCCCCCATACCGATATAGCCACCGCGGCTACCGGTCATAAAACAAGCCACGACTAAAAGCAAACAAAGCAGGAGCAGCGGGAAGGATAATAGGCGTCGCCATTTTCCTGCAAAGAAAGCATAAAAAGCCATGCTCAAGCTTATGGGGACAAGGGGCACAAAATAACCGGCAAGTAGATTTGGGTTTAACAAAGTCCCGTAAATGCGTGTGGTTTTCTCTTCGATGTTCGGATCTTCCCAGGTAGCAAGCGGCGCTACGCCGATTTTATATTGATAGACTCCGTAAACCGCTTGGGCAAAGCCGGCGGCCAGTAATGCCGAGAGAATAAACAATCCGCGTTTTTTTTGATTGCGACCTAAAGTAGCAGTAAAAAGAAAATAGGCGCAAATATAAACAGCAAGTTTAGACAAGCCTTTGATGCTTGCGGCTAAATAATGGGAAGAACAAGCAGCGATGATATTAGCGGCAAAAAAGAGCAAAACAAAAATATCTTGTGCTTTAAAATTCCATTTTTCTTTGCCACCTAAGAACGTACCGAGCAGACGCAGTCCGGTGGCAGCCAGCACAATCAAAGCTAAGATGCCTTTGTCATTAGTGAACTGTTGAGCGGCCAATACAAAAAAAAGTAAAACGACCGTCAGAAAACTGGCGCTCTGCAGCCAAGAACCAACTGCAGACAATGGAGCAAACAATTTGTTTGTCCAGCTTTTTAGAGCCAGACAAATCTTTCCTGCAAAGGAGCCTGATACAACATTTTCCCAGGCTCGGTCTTGGTGAGCGAGGGCAAGCAACGGGATGAGTTTTGCGTTTATTGTTGTGACTAAAGTGTTCATTTAAGGCTGAGCGCTGATACCAACTACAACGCCTTGCACTCTATATTGAAAGCCTTCAAGCTCAACTTGATTGCCGACTTTGATTTTGTTGCCGCGAATTACATAACCGTCTTTGGTTCTTTCGGCTTCGTCGGCGACTGTAATCACAAAATCATGAGCTAAAGGTTGGGAAGGATCGGCAAACGCCACAGCTTTTTTGCCGTCAGCAGCTAGAAATGCCACTTGTTTCGGGCAATGCTTAACTCCGACAATGGTCATCGGTGGTTCAACTGGCTGGTTGCGGATTGTCAGCGCAGTCTTTTCGCCAATCTTAAAGAGTTCGGGGTCTTTAGTCTTAAAGCCGGCCAAATAAACGTCAATATTAACTCGGGCCGAGCCTTCAATAACTTTATCCACTCCGGCATATCCGGCTTTAGCCATAAACAGGCCTAAAGCTGATACCAGAATAGTTACTAAAAGGGCTAGATCCAGTAGGTTGAAACGCTTAAGTATTTTCATATAACCATCAATGAGAATAGGAAGATTCTTGCCGCTCAAGTCTATCACGCTTCTTATTTGCCTTTGCGGAAACTACGTAGAGCTGTGTCGAAGAATTTTCAGTTTGCGGTATATGCAATTACAACTGGCAATTAAAGCGGAGAGATGTCCATGAGTGATAAAGGTGAAGCACCAGAGATTGTTGATATTAATGTCAAGAATGGTGAAACAAATGATTTGGATTTGGTCAGTCTATTAAAGCCGGCTTCCTCTTACTATTTAGAATCGGGAAAGCTTGACGATGCATTGCGAATAAATGAAATGGAGATAGCCGAGGCTGTAAAAAAAATTACGGCTTTAGCAAAGCAAGTATTCAACTGTCCTGAAGGTTTACCAGCCGATAAATTGACGGCTGTCATTGACGATTATTTTGCTCCGTCTTTTAAGCAGAATGCTTAGTTTTCATCAAGCATAAGTGCATCGAGTGCTTCAAGAAGCTCTTTCTGATTGGTGACGTCGGTTCCTGGTTTTTTGACCACAATTCCTGCAGCTAAATTACCTAGAGCCATGGCTTCAGGCATTGTTGCGCCAGTCACCATTGCTAGTGTCATCGTTGCAACTACAGTGTCACCAGCTCCGGTAACATCAAATATTTCACTCTTATTGAAGACCGGAAGCTCGAAGTACGGTTCATCTTTACGAAATAAAGCCATGCCTTCACTGCCGCGAGTCAATAAAACGGCATCGGCTCCACTGAGTTCGAGCATGTCGCTTCCTGCTTTTTCAAGATCTTCTTTGGAATTGATACGGAAACCTACGGCGGCTTCTGTATCCGGTTGATTCGGTGTAATCAGGCAAGCGTTTTGAAAACGAGCAAAGTTGTCTTGTGCGTCGACTATTACTTTGATGCCGGTATTTTGAGCAATCTTGCGACAACCAGCGACGATAGTGTCTGTAATTAAGCCGCTGCGATAATCAGAGAGAATCACCGCGCTGAAATGTGTTGAGGCTGCTTTTAATTTTTCCAGAACACGTTCTTCAATAGCTGGCGAAACAATTTCATGGGAGATACGATCCATGCGTAACAGTTGCTGGCGCAAAGCATGAGCGCTGGAAAGAATTCTTGTTTTAACTGTAGTTGGCCGGGCCGGATCTTCTACAAGAGCATGAGTAATGCCTGACTTTTCAAATAAACGAGCTAATTTTTTAGCATATTCATCTTGTCCGCAAATGCCGATGGCATGACAAAGCCCGCCGAGAGCCGCTAAGTTTGAAGCCGTATTGGCAGCGCCGCCTAGGATCAATTCAGTGCTGACATGTTCAAGAATGAGAACCGGTGCTTCACGTGAGATCCGCTCCGGCTTGCCTTCCAAAAGTTCATCGATTAATAAGTCACCTAATACAATTACTTTGCCGCCGCTTAAATTGGCGATGCGCTTACGCAAAGACTGCTTATTCAGTAGTTTCATCCCGGCGGGGACTGTTTTCGGTGTGGCGACGCTAATATCGGGTGAATGCATGCGTTCAAGTTCCTTGAATAGCTCTCGGCTCAATTGATTGTGAGGATCAAGACCAAGTAGAAGATCGCGAGCTTTTTTCTCTTCTTCAATATACTTCAGCTGCTGATAAAGCTTGGTCAATTGCAGTGCATGTGCGACAGCCTCGGAAAGGTTTTGGGCGCCGGACAATGCTTCTCTGTTTTTGCTTAGCTCTTTGAGCTCAGCAACAGATAATTTATGCTCATCGGATAGCTTTGTGTCATTCAAGAAATTGCTAATGATTGGTTTGAGATCCAAATGAGCGCTATCTGTTTGCGGTTTTAAAAATTCGGATTGTTTGATGATAAAAGGGGCCGCTTGACCGGTGGAATAAGCTAAAAACCTGCCTGCAGACTGAGAAAGCTGGAGATCAAGCTTGGTTAAACCGCTGCCTTTCTCTTCCTCAGGACCCCTCTTGGCAGCTTGTCGGCTACCTACTTCGGGTTTTAAGTTGGCAGTATTTTGTTCTGCCGTATTTTCTGGCTTATCTTGAGGCACATCAGGCTTGAATGGTTCACTCATCTTGGCCACCCCGGCGCTATCTATGCCTATTCTATAATTAAGATCTGAATAATGACTTATGTTAAGATGAGATGGATTTAGGCACCGTATTTGGTTGATGGGGGATAGGACTGTGCTGACTCGAAGGAACTGCCGACTTGCTTCGCTTCTCGCTTTCACTTTTCTCGCTTTGATTCAGCCTGTCTGGGCGCAGGATACCGCGACGCCTCAACTACACGAGCCGATTAAAACTGAAGACAAAAGCGAAACGACAGCGGTTAAATCCGAACATATTCGGCTGGATAGCTGGATTGCTTATCGCTTAGCAAAAAATCCCTGGTTGGACAAAATAGCTGAAGCTGATCCGCGTATTGTCGAGGCTATAACCGAACATTCCGGACCGGCAAAAGTATTGGCTCAACATCGTCATTTGGATAAAATTGCTGAAGCCGATCATTATCTTTGCCGTCGTTTGACCCGCTGGGAAGGCGCTACACAAAAGCTTTGTCGTAACCCTTATGTCGATAAAGTTGTCGCACTTGATCCGGAAGGCATTTATTTTGCCATTAATCGCAAACCGGAATATGCACGAGTACTGGTTAAGCAGAACATATTCAATAACTTAGCAATTAATGAGCCTGATGTTGTTCGTAATGTGCAAAAGCATATGAAATAAGAGAATGATCTTTTCCGATGCCATTGCCCGTTTTGCTGAAATTCTTTCGATCGGCTTAGTCTCAGGAGCCTTATCCGGCGCTTTTGGCATTGGCGGCGGTATCGTATCTACTCCGCTTATTCGTCATTTGTTAGGCATAGTGCCTCATGTGGCTATTGGCAGTACTCTTGCCGTGATTTTTCCGACTTCGATAGTTGGCGTTTTTAATTATGTGAAAGCAGGCAAAATATTGCCGATGCTTGCTTGCGTAACTGGTGTACCGGCTGTAATCGGTACCATAATCGCTTCATATCTGTCCCATTATGTACAAGGGCAGCATTTGATGCTGATCCTTTGCGGATTAATGATGCTTATCGGCCTGGATATTCTATTCAGTGTTCGTAGCCGCTTGGTTAAACAAAGCGATGATGCGGCCGAAATTCAGCTTGGACGTAAGAGTTATTATATTGCCTTGATTTGCGGCTATCTGGTTGGCTTAGTCTCAGGTTTTCTCGGTATTGGCGGCGGTTTCTTGCTGGTGCCCTGTTACTGCTACTTTATTGGTTTACCGCTAAAAATAGCTTTCGGTACTTCTCTGGCTGTGGTAGCTATTGTTGCCGTACCAGGCATTGCAGTCCATGCTTGGCACGGGCATGTTGATTTGAATGTAGTGTTGCCGATGCTTGGTGGTTCGATTCCCGGAGCTTGGCTTGGCAGTTATTTTTCTTTGAAGACTAAAGACAAATATTTGAAGATGATCTTTGGTAGCATTTTAATTCTACTTTCGTTTTATTTTTTCTATCGTGAGCTGGTCTGAGGATAAGCTATGTTGCATCACAAGCTCCTTGAGTTGGAAGCTGAGCTGCTTGCCAAAGAACAGATAAAGAATGGCAGCCAGAATTTTTTGCCGGAGAGTCTTGCTTTACTTGAGTTTATAGAAAATCAGCTGGTAATTAAGTTAGCGTCCAAAGTGCTCTCGGACTGGAGAGGATGGCTTTCTTACCGGCGAGCAAAAAATTCACTGGTAATTTTGCGCGGGCGTGCCTTCAAACATGGTGGCACTGAAAGCTATGCTGCTGGTCTGGATGTTCCGTTCGGTATTGATTCAATTAGTGAATATAAGCGTGGATTCGATATTGCACCGCCGCAAGACTTAGATCATCTTTTGATCAATTTCGGGCAAGAGCAAGATTCATGCCGGGTTTTTTTGTGGTATGGTGAAAATTTTGCACCTTATCGTTTGATTTTGGCTGGCGATCTGGAGACTGACCCTCATGCAGAATTAAATGAAGCCATTGTTGAAGCTTGTTCTTGGATTGTAAAAAGACCCAAACATTTGACTTTGGAACGTTATCTGCAATCTTTATCCTAAGCGCTTTAAGATTTACTGCACTTTTTCTTTCTTATCGAGCTGGATGGTGGTGCCCTCTTCTTGTCCGAGAGTTTTTTTTGCGAAATGCAAAAGCTCGATTGGAATTGGAAATATCAAAGTGCTATTTTTTTCAGCTGAAACTTCGACCATTGTTTGTAGTTGACGCAACTGCATGGCGCCGGGTTCACTGGCGATTACTTTTGCTGCCATGGCCAGTTTTTCGGCGGCTTGATGTTCGCCTTCGGCTGCCACTACTTTAGCTCTTCTTTCGCGCTCGGCCTCGGCTTGTCGAGCCATGGCTCTTT
Source organism: Candidatus Obscuribacterales bacterium (assembly GCA_019750335.1). Lineage (GTDB taxonomy): Bacteria > Cyanobacteriota > Vampirovibrionia > Obscuribacterales > Obscuribacteraceae > JAIEPM01. The sequence continues at coordinate 7,291 of JAIEOQ010000010.1, read as the reverse complement.
GCATGCTTTCAGGGACTATCCCGAGTTTAGGACTATTCCGACTGGCAACAAAGGCCAGGTTGCAAGTGCTGTTCCACACTAAATTGGTTAACTGCCGTTTTCCGGATTACTCGGCATAGTCTTGCTCAAGGATTGCCGCGATACACAGCTCCAATCAGAGCGCGGCGTCATGGCGACTACCTATATGAGACGTGACCATCTTCTACGTGAGCGAATGACCGTATCTTATGGGGTTGGCGATCTTTGCCACCCATGATATGTTCGACAGGAACGCCTTCAGCGACCAGCTCATCAGCCACCATTGATCTATGACAGCGCCACCAGACCGCTTCTGAGCACATAATAGCTACGCTGTTCCTCTGGGTTAACTGCAAAAGCTTATGCATGGCTTTTCGGAACGGATCAGTTTCCATATAATCCGCATAGCCACGAAATGAAGCATTCTGCCAGATCGTATTTGGAGAGCTTGCTTTGGCATGGCGCAATCCGCCAAGGTCAGGCATGTGCTTATATTTGATGCCTTCGTTCGAAAGCATTTCGGCAAGAGTGTCACTGTTGAATTGCGGATTGGTTCTCGATTTTGGAATGGTGCGAACGTCAACCAGCATCGTCACACCATTGCTGTGTAGCAGCTCAACAAGTTGCTCCAAGGAGCGCGTAGAATGACCAATTGTCATGATTACAGGCTCGCTTTCAATTCCTTGCTTCCTAGTCATTTCACGTATCCTTCTTTGGCTGCTTTGTTGGCTATTGGGGCCAGCAGTGGAGGCTGAAAGAACGTTCCGACCATATTTGTTGTGAACACAACTACGCCTGATAATTCCAATGTCGCCGAAATTGGCAACAGTGACCACGCCCATGAAGCGTAATGCTGATAAGCGAGTGTCTCGGACGATACTCGCATCAGACAGCCGATATTAGTCAACAGAAGAGCCAGAAACATTAGGTGCTCGCTAAAGAGTTTTTTCCTGCCCAAGAATGCTGGTAGCATCCGTGGTGCCACAGAAAATACCATCGTCATAAGAAAACCGACAGTGATAGCATGTCGGCCAGCCCCGGCAACACCGGCCGCAGCTGGCTCAATGGCCGCCCAGACAGCAAACAGACTGGCAATTAGCAACCACGCATACGCGATTCGGATAAACAGAGGAAAGGTCTTATGCACACCCTGAGTTTTCGCCGGCTTCTCTGTGCGTTCGAACATTCGCAGTGCACACACCATACAGATCGCGCCCACTAAAAGAAGAATTGAGCTTGCCAGCAGCGGTTTTGCGAGTGCGGCAATAATTCCCAGGACGTTGATTGCAAGCGCGGCAAGAATCAACTTGGATTTTAATGGCTTCAACCCTAAGAACACAGGCATCCAGCTGGCCGTAAAGCCCCATGCGATCAGCACCGGGAAAGCCCAGATCGACAAGATGAGAAAGCGACCGTCGAATTCAGCAGGAAACGCCGGCGAAATGCCGGCAACAGCAAGACTGAAGCTCTCGAATGCGTTGAAGATCATAGTGATAAGTAGTCCGACAGTTCCTGAAACCACCAATAGAGCCCACGGCTCTAGGCCATTCTTTAGCTTGTTCTGCATGCGGTGTCCCTGAATTGACTGCGCGAGAAAGAGCACGACAGCAAGAACTTCAAACACTGCTGACAGAGGAAGCAATATTCTCCACTGCCAGAGATAAACGTCAGTGAGCCAGCGTAGCGTAACCCCGGCTGTCCAGAGAGTCCAGGTGAGCCAGCCCTCCCAGAAGGACCAGGCTGATACCCGGCGTAGGTTTGGGATAGAGTAAAAGCCAATGCCTAATATAAAGCTGCCGATCCAGCCAAACAGCTGTGCATGTCCGTGCGCCTGAATCCAGGCTGCCGGCACTGAAGTCGCTGACTGAGCATTGCTGATGGCAAACAGGTTCCAGACCCCAAGGAAAGTTCCAGGAAGCACCATGAACAAAAGACCAGCTATCAGATACGCCATGAGAAGCCTTATTAGCTGTTGCTCTCTCGCTATGCTAATAGGTACGTTCGGTTTAACACTTTCTGATTCCATTGTCATTGTGTCCGATGCAGGCGCTTACAGTTTGGATTCCAGATATTGTTTCAGCGCCACCGCATTATTGTGTTCCTCGTCCTTGGCACCGTAAAGCAAGGTCACCCGATGGCGCTTAGCTTTCTTCAACAGCGGTTCCCAGCACGCTTTGTTATCGTTCAATTCCTTAGAGTATTTTTCGACGAAGTGTGCCCACTTTGCAGGGTCGTGTGCAAACCATTGCCGAAGCTCATTGCTTGGACTGATGTCTTTAATCCAATCGTCTAGCAAGAGATCTTCTTTTTTGATACCGCGCGGCCAGAGCCTATCAACTAAAATTCTCAGACCATCGCGTGGTTGTGATGGGTCGTATGCGCGTTTCGTCAGGATCATTTTAAGATGCTCCAACGACTGATCCTGCATCAAAGAATGTTTGCAGATCTCGAATCAGTCCATCAATGTCGTCAATGTGACACATGCTATCGCACAGTTCCAATTCACATTCGTGGATGCTCTCATCACATTCTGACGGTACATCCACACCGTGCTGCAAAAATATCTCAATTGCATCCGGGCGGGCTGCCAGGATTTCCTTAACGGTTGTATTCCGAGTAATAATCATTTTGCTATCCTCCTTGTTCTATTAGCTCGCTTGTAGCGGTCTATCGTGCTATGCACGCAAAAGCGTTGCTAAGAAGATGTCCTCAGGATACGGGGCTTGGATTCCGCGTCGTCTGTACTTTTCAGCTTGTTCCACCGACTCATCTGCCTCGATGATGTCTCCCGATTCGCGGCAAATCTTTGCATATGTCTCCAAGCAATCAGCGACTCGTGAGTAATTATGACGTTGTTTGAAATCAGCGATGGCACTTTGAAGGAGCTGGCGGGCTTCCGCTATGTCGTGCGTTTGTATATCTGCCAATGCCAGCTGGTAGTGAAATTCTGCAATTGGTCCAAGCGGTGTATCAACGTGTTTCATCGCCTTTTGCAATTCAGCTTTGGCTTCTGCCGGCTTATTCAGTGTCAAGTAGAGCTTCACAAGCTTGTTAATGCTCCCAAGTGTCATCCTGTTTTCCATAGTGGCTGTTTTGGCATAGATTTCCTTCGCACGCTTCAAGATTGGTTCTGCTTCCGCATAGTTTCCTTCCTTGATCAGACAATCGGCTTGATGTTCCAACACTGGCGCCAGCAGCCCATGTTCCGGGTAATAGGCAGATTCTAAAATTTGGCAGGCTTCAGATAACGTTGTTTGGGCCTCGGAAACTTTATCTTGCCGGATGTATGTTTCGGCAAGCCTGTCCAGGACCCGAGCGTAGCCCGGGTCCGTTGTTCCTGCTGCTGCCTTTCTGTTTTCCAATCCCAACAACAACAGTTGACTGGCTTGGCTCCAATCACCTTTATCGGCGGCCTTGCCAGCACGGCTTTCTAAGGCTTGTGCTTCATACATCGACAAAGGCTCAGGTGATTGCGCAGTCATAGTCGTATTCATGATGCCTCCTTACTCGCTGTCGCACAACCGCAGGTTTCTGCCAGACCGGATTGCTTGTTGAGCGCTATTGACGCATGAAGCTCTTGCGTGGGACGCGATCGTAATGCTTCAATTGACGCCGTAGCTTCAGAAAGTTGTTGCATTTGCTCAGCGTCGAGCGATTGTTCTATCGTCGGGAAGAGCGAATGTTCTTCCCACCGGACATATTCATCCAAGGCGTCAGCGATTCTAGATAACAAGCCAAGCCCGGGATCTTGAGCTGGATCGAGTTGGTCTAACGATTTCGTCAAGCTGCGCACGTTATTATGTCGTTGCTGAAACTCTTCCCTGAGAGCGTTGTCGTGAATAACCGGTGACAAAACCCTTTGTTCATCTTCAAGATATGAGCCGATCAGATTTTCGAAGACGACGCGGATCTGTTCCGACAGTCTCAGCCGATCGTTTTCAGAAGCACGCACAGCTTTATGCAATCGTTGCGCGCAAACAAGCCCTATGCCGTGATCTCTGGATAACGGCTGGAGACTGACGTGTCTCTTAAGTAATGACTTTTCCATGATTTATCCTCCTCTACCACAAATGTAATTTCGATCAAGTCGTTGTAAATACGGTGAACTATTCGCACGCGCAAGCGGTGCGTCCTTCTTGAGACGGGAACTCGCACAACGGAGTAGAAGCTGTTGGACGAGCGAGTATTTCTGCGATCGTTGTATCAGCAAAGGTCTTCTCGATGATCGCAGTTGCATCGTCCAGCTTCTTATGAAGTGCGCACAGCGTAGTACCATGCGCCTTGAGCCCCAGTGGGCAAGTTCGGATGCGCTGAATTGGATCGACAGCATCGAGCACTTCTAAAATGTTTATCTTGTCTGGCGCTTTTGTCAAAACAAAACCGCCTCCGAGTCCTCTCTGGGATTGCACCAGTCGTGCTCTTACCAGTGATTGCAAGACCTTAGACAGATATGCAGCCGGTACTTTAGTCGTTAGAGATATTTGTTGCGTTGTGAATGCGTTGCCTGGGTTCATGGCAAGATAAACGATTGCTCGCAAAGCATACTCGGCTGTTTGAGATATCATTTAGTACACTCCTGTGCTGGTCGTGCTTTGCTTACCGGGATATTAGCGCTGGATTGCGCAATTCAAGAGCACGAGGAAACAAGATATTGTTTTCTTTGTGGACGTGCTGGTGCATTTCCGATTCAATCAGCGCTAGCGAAGAGAGCAGAACCTTGAAAGAGCTGCAAGCATCCTCCGGTGGTGTGTAATCGTGGGTCAGGCGGCGCATGGCGCATAACGCCTCTCCGGCTTCGTCATGCTCCTGATTCATCACATCAATCGGATGTTCGATTCCGCCACCGCAACCAAAAATTTGCGGAGTACCGGTAGCTTCCATGCTGGCGATGCCAGGGAACAAGACCATCTCTTCTTTTTGCATGTGTAGCTCTAACTGTGCTTTAAAGCGATTGAAAATATTCATCACCTCAACCATTTCAGGGTGATTGTCACCATGAACTCGGGCCACCTTCTCCGCAAGCTGCGCAACACGCGACAACTCTTGCCGCAAGGGTTGATGGTATGTGCTTACAATATGATCAATCAAGTCCTTCAGACTGGCTGTCGTCCAGTCAGTATCGAATGACTGCACTGTTTTGCGATCCGCTGCAAGAAGTTTTTCCAAGATTTCTTCAACCTCTAATCCTTTTTTTCGGCAAGCTTCTTCCAGGGTAGCTTTGCCGCCGCAGCAATAATCGATACCGTACTGCTCCAGGACGCAGGCGCGCAATGGGCGCTGTGCTACCAGCTGACCCACGGACGTGGCTTTGCTGATAGAACTTTCCGCTGTGGCAGCCAGGGTATGGTTGGGATTAGTATCCTGCTGATGAAGCGCGCATGTTTGTTCATAGATAGGTAGGCTTACACATGAGCATGGTTGGAACATGTCCTTGGCGGAGCCGCACTCCGGGCACGGCCATTCATCCGGCAGATCCTCAAATTTCAGCTCTGGAGATATTTCCAGCCTGGGCTCGCCCAGCGCCTCGTCGTAAATGTAATTGCACACCGTGCAGATTGTTTTCGCCGTTGACATAACTACCTCCTCCTCCGTTTTAGATATCTGGACCTTTATATCCATAATAGCATAATGGCCGCCAAGGCAAGATCATCCTTGAGGATGATTGTGACGTGGGATTAGGTTTTCGGTTCCGCGGTCTGCACAATTAGACCTGTACCGTCCCAGGAGCAGCAGCAGCCTTCCGCAAGTGGAACATACCCCTAACAACCAGAAACACCAGGGGTAACACGCCTGCCAGTACAAACGTCAGATCTCCTGCAACGCGCAGCCAGGTAAACAATTGGAATAAATGCGAGTGTGTAAATTCCGGGCTGCGGGCATACCAAAATCCATGCTCGTAGCTTGCGATCATTTGAATGATGCCGGCAGGAAATATGTTCAAGACGATCATGAGCAACAATCCAATGTTCAGACCCCAGAACGATATGGCCGCCAGTCGATTACTCCAGGCACTCTCTTCCATCAGATACCTGGTACAAAAAAGAATCGCCGCCACAGCGAGCATACCGTAGACTCCCATCAAAGCTGCATGACCGTGGTTTGATGTTAGGTACGTGGCGTGCTCATAATAACTGACAATCGGAGTATTGATCAAAAATCCAAAAACACCAGCTCCGAGAAAGTTCCAAAACCCCACGGCAATAAGGAACATCATTGCCCAGTAGTGCGAGAAGTTTTTGATTGAACCTTCTACTTTGGCTAGATGCACAAATTTCCAAGCTTCCATCGTAAGCAAGGTCAGTGGCACCACTTCAAGGGCCGAGATCATAGAACCGAGCGCCATGTTGATCGCAGGTTGAGCTGTCCAGTAATAATGGTGCCCAATGCCGACGATGCCACTACCAAGATAGAGCAAGATATCCACATATATTACAGATAAGGCCGACTTCTCAGAAACCATGCCCAGGCTGCAGAAAAAGTAGGCAACGATGATAGTTGTGTAAAGCTCGAATATGCCTTCAACCCAGAGATGAACGACCCACCAGCGCCAGAAATCTGCAACGGTAAAATTTGTGCCAGGGTTATACATCATGCCGAAACTAAAAAACAGAGGGATGGCCATAACGCCATAAAGGAGCATGTACGGAAGGCTTCCGTGATCCTTTCCTTTAAGCAGCGGAGCGATGCTACGAAAGACGATGAAGGCCCAGAGGACCATTCCTATCGTCAGCAGTGCCTGCCAAAAGCGCCCTAACTCAAGATATTCCCAGCCTTGGTGTCCAAACCAAAACCAAAGATTGCCGAGCATGTTCTTGATGCCAAGCCACTCGCCGCCGATGCTTCCTACAGCGACAATTAGAATCGCAACGAATAAGATTTTGACTAGCCAGTGCTGGCCCTTCGGCTCGTGTTTAGACAACATCGGCGCCAGAAACATACCGGCAGCTAGCCATGCCGTTGCGATCCAAAATATCGAAAGCTGTAAATGCCAACTGCGAGTGATGCTGTAAGGGAAGATATTACGTATGTCAAACCCGTAAAATCCCTGTTCAACGATATAGTGCGCAGTTACGACACCAAATACAGTCTGAAAGAGAAACAGCAAAGCTACCACGGCAAAGTATGGATAGAGCGATGTCTGAGACCGATATGGCTGGTAGGATTTGACGTTGTCCTTCATGCCGCCGCCGTCTGGCGCCCAGCCAAGTCCTGGAAATGCGCTCATGAGAAATTGCGTAAGACCAATTCCGCCAACGAGCATAATCAGGCTCAT
>JAIEOQ010000012.1 GCA_019750335.1 Candidatus Obscuribacterales bacterium | reverse complement strand
ACTACACCAACTGGTCCGACTACACCAACTGGTCCGACTACACCAACTGGTCCGACTACACCAACTGGTCCGACTACACCAACTGGTCCGACTACGCAAGCACCAATTGCACCCTTACGCCTGGCAGCAATTCAAACATATAACATCGCTCTTTTGAATAACAGCACAATCATTGCCAATAACACATGCTCCGGAATGACCTTCGACAGGCTTCCTAACAGTTATGTTCAAGCAGAGAAAGGCAGCACTTTAAGAGTTCAAAAAAACAACAATGTCATTACACTTAAAGCTGGTCAATTTTTTGTCGGAGCCGGCGATACAGTAGTTAATTTCCAAGCACCAGGAATGAGTATGGCACTCCCGCCAAGAGCCCTAGCCTTGGTCAACGTAAAGCGAAATAAGGAGACACGTATAACTTTATTGACTAGCGGAAATGCAGCTAGCGTCTTTGTCGCTGTAGCTTACAAAACCAGAATCGGACTAAAGCCAACCGAAGAGTTAGTTATTGTTCCAGATGGTCCCGCCTCTAACAGTAATTCAAAGAGAATAGGGATGGTAATCACGCAGGGTTATACATCACGCAGAGCGAAAGCGAACATGGAACCTTTGCTGTCTCGGCATATGCTATTGAATTGTCACTATATGCGTCTTGCTAATCCGTGGCCCTACAAAACACTGGAACAGCGTTATGGGTTGGCATATCGTAATGCTTTTGCCGCATCGACGCCGCGGAAGGGCACCGTAACAATGTCTCAAGAACCACTAATTCCTATTGCCTATATTCAACCAAACATTCCAAATACCTGGATGAGTGAGCATGCTGTTATATCTGCAATTAAGAATAATCATTACTATCTTGCTTCCGGAAGTGTATTGACGCACTCTAAAGAACCACTCGTAATCGATACTCCTTATGGCTCAATCGCATTAAAACCAGATACTGTAGTGCTGATTAGCAGCCAAGCCACAATGACCAGAGTGTTCAATCTCCACGATCGTCATAGAAAAAGTGTAGTAGCGATTGCTGAAAATAGGTCTTTAGACCTGGCTCCTGGCCGCGAAGTAGCTCTAATGAATAGGAGTGAAGCAGGCATTACACGAGTGGTCTTGAACGATAACATCGGACACAAGAATATGGGAATGGTAAGAGTTGGCAGCGATCACGGCATGGTAACAGGCGAATTCTCCATGGGAGATTTGTTGACATATCATCCATTGCTACAAAAACTGAGAAAGTCATCCAACGAAACAGATAAAGAGCTAATTGAATCTCTTCTTAAAACAGCTGCAGCAACAGCAACGATGGATTTCGGAATGTAAGGAGAAGAGTGTGCAACCGCTATATACCCACGTTGAAAATACATGGCAGGCAATTCGAGTGCCTCTAATTTCGTTGTTTATCTTGTTTCATACTTTTGCTTTGCTTCTGTGGACATCACCGCCGTTTCCTTTGTATTGGTCAATCGTTCCATTGATCCGTCCTTATGTTTGTTATTTTGGATTTTGGAACCAATGGAAGATGTTCTCTCATCCAAAGAATTGGACGCTTTATCTAACCGCTAATGTAACTTTGCAAGACGGACAAATTCTCAAATGGGATTTCCCACGAATGGAGAATTTGCCCTACATGACACGTGCGCAGAAGGAACGTTATAGAGAATGGGCTCATGAATATGTTAATCAGAACGAATATAAGACGATCTGTCCTGAAGCTTCTCGGTTCATCGCCAGAAATATACAAAATGCTAACGCCCAGCCAGTGTCAGTACAACTGGTTCGTCATTGGACGTGGATCCAGCCACCGCCAGGATTAGGAGAGCCTCTTCCATCCGGTGAATTTGAATATGCATTTTTCACATATAACGTAAGACCAGAGGATTTAAGATGAGTATTTTTGATCTCTGGACATATTGGAAAAGGTTTTGGTTCAGATCTGAATCAGCAATTAGCATCAGCATATTTCGCATCTTATACGGCATAATCATGCTTGAATATTGCTTATTACTTTATCCAGATTTACTTAACTGGTTGGGTACTCACGCTGTTTGCTCCGTCGAAACTTCACAAAATGTTCTTGCCGTTCTTGGTCCACCCGGATTGAATATTTTCAATTGGTTGCCGTTCAGTGACACCACTGTTATTATCATGTTTTGGTTATTGACCATTGCCTCATTTTTTCTTACCTTGGGATTATTTACTAGAGTAAGCACCATCTTCGTCTATGTTGGATTGGCATCTTTTCAACAGCAAAACAGCTTGATTATCAATGGTGGCGACATACTGTTAAAGATGACGGCCTTTTATTTGATATTCGCACCTGCCGGTTACTACTTCTCATTGGATAGACTCCTGAAGCATAGACATGCCGTGACTGACAAGTCGCTTGTTCAAGACCGCCCGAGCGGTTGGTCATTACGGCTTTATCGATTTTTGATTGCCCTAATCTACTTTCAATCATTTTGGTCCAAACTTGAAGATAAAACATGGTTGGACGGAAGCGCTATTTATTATGTTTTGCGAGAGCAGGAATTTCTGCGCTTTCCAGTAGCATGGATAGCAAATAATCTTTGGTTATGCCAAAGCCTTACCTGGGGCACGCTGATTATCGAAGGTGCTATGTGGTCACTCATCTGGTTCAAAGAAACACGCTATTACGTGATTGGCGGTGCACTTTTGCTTCATCTCGGTATTGAATACACTATGAATCTACCAATTTTTGAATCGCTGATGATTGCTTCTTTGATCGTATTTGTACCTGGCGAGGATCTGAAGAAAGCATATAATTGGCTGCAACGAATTATCCGGCTTCCACATGACAATAGACGGAACCAATTCTTATAACTTGCGTCTATGCCCAAACTCCTAGCAAAGATCTATCGATGTATAAATTGTCTTCGATTTTATCAGCGATTCTGGCACTCATTATCGTATCAATGATGGTACCAGCTCAGGCTGGCACACTTACAGCCATGCCAGTACAGTGGAGCTCTGAACTATCGCCTTTTGCCAACAGAGCAAAAAAATTGGGTTCTTACGATCTAGTCTTATTGATCGATCGCTCCGCTTCAATGAGAAGAGCCGACTGCCCTAGAGGAGAGAATCTAAGTCGTAAACAAAGTCGTTGGAAATGGTGCTGTCAGGAAACTTCCTATTTAGCAGATCAAACTAAAAGTATTTTGCAACACGGCATACGTGTTGTAGTTTTTTCGGTCGAACAAAAAATTTATGACAATGTAAAAGTCAGCAACGTGGCTGACATATTTTTGGCCAACAAACCTTCCGGCAAGACTAAAATTGCACCCGCCCTAGAAGGACAGCTTGAGCATTATATTAATCGACAAAGCGGACGCCCGCTTCTAATAGCTATTATCACTGACGGATGTTTTGAAAACTCTTTACCGATTCAAAAAGCAATAAACAATGCCGCAAAAATATCAACTTCAATAAATGTTGTTTTCTTGCAAATCGGACAAGACCAAGAAGCAACCAATTCTTTGCAAAATCTCCAAGCCGGTTTCAGCCCGACGGTTACTTATAAACCTTTCTCCGAGCTGAAAAAAACCGGTTTGATGCAAACTTTGCTTGAAGTTGTTTCAGCCGATATCGCTCAAAAATAAATTTATTGATTCACGAACTGGGCTTGTCTGTTTTGCAACTTTGCTAATTTTTCTTCAGCCCGATTATAATCATCAACATTTCCTGTACGGCTATAAAGGAACTTAGACTGCTCCAGCACTACTTTCAATGCTTCATTCTTAAGAGCGCTCAATTTGTCAGAGTTTTGTTCTTTATTTGGATCAAACTCACCCCAAAAATGAACAGCTTTCTGAAAGTGGGCTCCGGCGTTTTTAGCATCATTGTCACTTACCGAATCAGCTCGCAGAAGCTCCGCCAAACCCATATCGCCATTTAGCATCGCTTTGGTAGCCATATCGATATTGGCATTTTGCGAATCCATTACAGTTAAAGCCGATTGATAATCATTTATCGCTTTTTGCATCTGATCACGATAAACAGTTTTTCGTTCATCGTATTTGGGATGTAATTTGGCATCTTTCGCCTGAAGGAAAGAAGAGATTTCCATTGCTCCCTGACGATGACTATCCGCCTTTTGATGATATAACTGCGATTTCTCTTGGGGTGAATTTACCTTCCCAATCTGCTCAATATAAGATTCATCATTTTCATCAGCTTCGAATGCCTTATCAAAAATCGAGTCATTATTTGTAGCAAGATCCACAGCAGGAGCCTGAGCCACCCCTTCCATTACATCCACTTTATTGGTTTGATCAGCTTTTGCTTTCGCCCAAGCTCCGGATCCTTCCAAGAGAACCTGACTGCTATCTCGCTCCGATTGAGCACCGGAGCTAATATCATTTTTTTCCGCCTGGGCAGCTAGATTCGCATCAGAAGAACCGTTCACCATAATATTTGCCTCATTTCCATAGTTGTGCCATTCTCCGTCAGAGGCGATGAAGAGTCAGCAGGGTAAATACGTAGGCTGAATTAATTCGAAAAGTTGTATCTTACTTCTTGGGCAACGCCCCTTGCACACCAGAAACAAACCAGTTCATCTGGGAAAGTTGTTTCAAATCCGGTTTGCTCCCGACCGCTATTCTTTCTACACCGTCTCTGTCTTTTAAGGGTCCGGCAAAAACGTAAAACTTTCCATTTTCGATCAGTTTTTCTTTGTCCAGAATCTCTTTTCTGACTGCCTCCGGCACAGCTTGACCGAAAGAAGATAGCTTGATGTAACCAGCTTCCATACCGGCAGTATAAGAGCCTGATTTCCAGGTGCGGTCTTTTACCGCCTTGGCGATTTGTTCATAAAATGGTCCCCAATCAAGACAAGCACCGGTCAGCCAACCTTTAGGAGCCAGCTTGCCGGCGTCTGTATAAAAGCCAACTGAATAAATACCGAGCTTGTCGCATGTTGGCAAAATCGTGTTCTGGTTATCTTGTGCATGAGCAACAACATCACAACCGGCCTCCGCAAGGCCTTTTACAGCTTCGGCTTCAAGACCTGGGTCCGACCAGCTATTGATAAAAACAACTTTGGTTTGAATTTTGTTGTTGACTGAGCGAGCACCTAAAGTAAAAGCATTGATTGCTTGCAATAAAGGGGGTACCGGATGTGCCGCAATAAAACCAAGCTTATTACTCTTACTCATACGACCAGCGGCTATTCCAGCTAAATACATCGGTTGATATTGATGAGAAAAATAAGTGCCGAGATTTTTAGCAGTCTCGAAGCGGTTTACTTGCATAAACACAACATCGGGATGACGTTTTGCCACGCGCAAAGCAGGCTCAAGATAGCCGTATGACGTAGTGAATATCAGCTTATTGCCTTGAGCAATCATCTTTTCCAATACTCGTTCAGCTTCGGCACTTTCAGGTATTTTTTCAGCAATAGTTGTTTGCACCTGTCCGGCAAGCCGTTTTTCCAATTGCATCCGCCCGTTATTATGAGCATAATTCCAGCCCCAATCACTAGTCGGACCGACACACAAAAATCCAGCTTTTAACGTCGTGTTTTCTGCATGACAAATTGTGCTTAAAGCAAAAAAAGAAATTAGCAGCAATACAGCTCTCATTTTATGCTCCTATTTTTTAGGCAAAGCCCCTTCAACACCAGGCACAAACCACTCCATATTATCAATTTGTTGCTGACTGGCTTTTTTACCGGCGCTCACTCTTTCTTTGCCTTCACGATCTTTTAGCGGTCCGGCAAAAACCATAAGTTTGCCTTGTTCGATTTTGCTTTTTAAGGCAATAGCTTCGGTGCGTATTTTTGCTGGGACGCTTGTGCCAAAATCAGAAAGCACATAATAGCCGTCTTTTGTTTCATAAAAATAATTGCCCGGCTTCCAAGTATGATCTTGAACAGCTTTTGCCATCTTCACATAAAGTGGTCCCCAATTGAAACGGCTACCGACAAGCCAAGCTTTAGGCGCCAACTTAGCAAAATCAGCATTACAACCGATAGCATAAGCTCCGATTTTTTCTGCTGTTTTCACAACCGGCAGAGCATTAGCCTGACCGACCACTACATCGACACCACTTTCAATAAGCCCTTTGCTGGCTTCTGCTTCTAAAGCCGGATCAGACCAGCTGTTTGTCCAAACTACTTGTACTTTTACTTTTGGATTGGCTGCTTTTGCCCCTAGGGCAAAAGAGTTTATACAGTTGATTAACACCGGCACCGGATGCGCCGAAACATAACCAAGCTTAGCCGACTTAGTCATTTTGCCGGCAACAAAGCCGGTGACATACATAAGCTCATACTGGTTAGCAAAATAAGTACCCATATTCTTCCAACTGGCAGGCACAGAACGTTGACATTGCATAATTACTACATCAGGATGCCTCTTTGCCACTCTTGAAGCCGGTTCAAGATAACCGTAAGAAGTGGTGAATATAAGCTTATTGCCTTTAGCAATCATTTTTTCCAAGACTCGTTCAGCCTCGGCACTCTCTGGCACACTCTCCATTACTGTTGTTTCAACTTGCCCGCCTAAAGTTTTTTGCAAAAACAAACGTCCTTGCTCATGTGCATAATTCCAGCCTAGATCATTCACCGGTCCAGTTGTAATAAAGCCGATTTTTAACGGTGCTTCCGCTCTTGCCGCTCCGAGGGTAAGACAAAGGAACAAAAACAAGACTAAACTAAAACCCATGTTCACTCCTTTTAGTTTTTCGGCAAAGTGCCTTCAACACCAGGTACGAAAAAATTCATACCGGCAAGCCATTTTATATTCGGCTTAGCTCCGGCAGATAAGCGCTCACGTCCTTCACGATCTTTCAAGGGTCCGGCAAAAACAACTAAAGAACCATTGGCAATCTTTTCTTTTGCCGCAGCTACTTCTTTGCGCAAAGGCTCAGGAACAGCTTTACCAAAACTTGAAAGTTTTACGTTGCCTGTTTTTATATCGCACACATCCGTACCTTCTTGCCAGGTACCATCAAGAACTGATTGACAGATACGCGCGTAATAAGGACCCCAATCAAAAGAGACTCCGGTCAGCCAGTAATTTGGCGCAAACTGGCAATCGTCGGTATAACAACCGATTACGTAAGTCTTATTGCTTTCTGCCGTTTTAACAATGGTTACAGGCGCGCTTTGATCAAAGGCTAAAACATCAATACCGTTATCAATCAATCCTTTAGCTGCTTCAGCTTCAACTGCGGGATCTACCCATTTGTTAGTCCAAACTACTTTAACAGTTGCTTTGGCATTCACAGATCTAACGCCTAAAGCAAAAGCATTGATACTTTGCAGAAGCGGTGGTACCGGATGAGCAGCAACAAAACCAATTTTATTTTTTTTGCTCATCCGTCCGGCAACAACACCGGCAAGATACGAACCTTGATAATGCAAATAAAAATATGTTCTCAGATTAGGACGTTTGTCAAACCGGCTCAACTGCATGAACTTAACATCCGGATGGCGGCGAGCTACTTTTAGTACCGGCTCAAGATAACCAAATGAAGTAGCAAAAATAATTTTAGCCCCTTGAGCGATCATACGTTCCATTACACGCTCGGCTTCCGCACTTTCAGGTACATTCTCAACCGCCACAGTTTGTATTTTTCCGGCAAGCTTTTTTTCAACAAAAAGACGTCCTTCGTTTTGCGCACAGTTCCAGCCATAATCATTAATCGGCCCGACAAAAAGAAAACCGGCTTTAACTGTTTTTTGCTCGTTAGCCGAATAAACCGGCAATACGGTAAAGCATATAACTAAAAATACAAACAGAATGTGCGGCATTCGTGCTCCTCAAACTTGGGGCAGATAGGGTATGGACAAGGCTGTCGGACCGGCAGCCGGAATTTTTTTCTGACGCAATTTGCTCACTGCCAATACTAAGATTACAAGTAAATAGGGAGCCATACCTAACAAATAAGGAGAGACATCGGCTCCGGCTGCTTGCAATCTTAACTGCAAAGATATAGCCAGCCCAAATAAATAAGCACCGAGCACTGCTTTCCAAGGGTTCCAGGAAGCAAACATCACTAAGCCAACGGCAATCCAACCTCGACCGGCAGTGATATTCTCAGTCCAGCCTTGAGCATAAACAAGAGAAAGATATGCACCACCTAAAGCAGCAAGCATGGCCCCTAAAGCGGTGGCAATACAACGGGTACGAAAAACAGATACACCGGCTGCCGCTGCTGCTCGTGGTTCTTCACCGACAGCTTTTAAAGATAAGCCAAAGCGCGTGCCATTAATCAAAAAATAGGTCAAGGGAACAATGGCATAACTTAAATAAACCAGTATGTCCTGATTAAAAAAGACACTACCGAAAAAAGGCAGCTCAGAGAGCCATGGCACTTTGTATGCTGAAATTGAATGAATTGATTTGCCGACATAATCTATTCCGCAAAAAGCGGTGATACCGCTTAAAAGGATTGTGACAGCAATACCGGTTGCTACTTGATTGACATGAAAGTACAAACATAAGAACGCATGCAAAAGTCCGATTAGCGCACCAATAGCTAGAGCAGCAATAATCGCAAAAAAAATATTACCGGTTAAATAGGACACGATAACAGCCGTTAAAGCACCGGCAAGCATTATTCCTTCCATACCTAAGTTAAGAATCCCGGATCGTTCAGTTAAACATTCGCCTACAGCGGCTAAAAGTACCGGGGTACCGCTTCTAACCATACCGGCAGCAACAGCTGTAATAAAAGCAAGATCGTCCATTAGCTTGCCTCCGCTGCTTGTAGCTTAAGTCGTAATTTTTCAGACCAGGATTTAAGCGCGTTTTCAGAAGCGAGAAGAAAGATGAAAATCATTCCTTGCAAAATATTCACTGTAGCAAAAGGAAGTTTTTCGGAAAGCTGCAGGCTATCTGCCCCGGAAAGAAATCCGCCAAGTAGAATTGAAACAACAATTATAGTTATAGGATTATGCTTGGCTAAAAAGCAAACTAAAAATCCGGTGTAACCGTATCCCGGCGAAAGCCCTGAACGCAAACGTCCTTCAATAGCCGAGACCTGACTGAAGCCGGCAAGAGCAGCAACCGCTCCGGACAAAAGCATGGCGACAATCAAATAACGTTTCAAAGGATATTTAGCATATAACGCAGCTTGGGGATTACTGCCAATTACTTTAGCCTTGAAGCCGAATTTGGTGCTATGCAATACAAGCATAAGCAGAAAACCGATAATTAAAGCGACAAGCAAACCAAGATGCACCCGCGAACCTTCAAGATGAGGCATTTCAGCGCAAGGAGGAAAAGCCATTGTTTGCGGCCAACTTGTGGTTGTCGGATCTTGCCAGGGTCCATGAATCAGATATTCAACTGTTAAGGCAGCCACATAATTTAGCAAAAGACTGACGATTGTTTCATTTATATCCATGAAAACGCGCATTAAAGCTGGGATCAAAGCAAATAATGCACCGCAAACACAAGCGCTTAAAGCCATCAGTAAAAGCATAAGCCAACTTGGAGTTGTTTCAGGCATAGTTAAAGCAACATAGGTACTACCAATAGCTCCGAAAAGAAGTTGTCCTTCAACACCAATATTCATTAGACCAAGACGCGCGGCAATAGCCACAGCTAAAGCACAAAACATAATCGGCGTAGCAGCTACCAAAGTTTCGGAAAGACAAAATGTATCGCCAAAAGCTCCAGTAAAAATGCCTGTATAAATTGTCGCCGGATTACGTCCGGAAAGAAGTAAAAAAATACCGACAGCAACAAAACCAAAAAGCATGGAAGCGATAGAGCCGGAAAAAGCAATCATTGCTCCGGCTGCTTTACTAAGCATTGCCCACCTTCATCTTCAAGCAAGAGTTATTTTCTACACCACCCATGAGCAAGGCTAATGCTTGCGAATCATATTCGCCAGCTCGTTGTTCACCAACGATTTTGCCTTTGAACATTACTAATATGCGGTCACAAACAGTAATTAGTTCATCCACATCCGGCGAAATAAAAAGAACAGTTTTTCCTTCTTTGGCAAATGCAGCAAATTCTTGACGAACTCTTTTAGAAGTAAAAGCATCAAGCCCGGCGCTAGGATTATCGGCAACAATAATTTTCGCTTCGGATTTAAGCTCTCTGCCGATAATCAAGCGTTGAAGATTACCGCCGGAAAGCGCCTGCCCAGAGACTTCAGGCAAAGCCGGTGTCACCTTAAAATAACTGATTATTTCACGAGCTTGTTTTTTCAATAAGGACTGATTGAGAAAACCAAAGGAGCCCGAGCCGTCAACTGCTTTAAGAAAACAGTTGGAAGCAAGCGAAAGTTCAAAAGCACAAGCTTGTTTTTGCTCGCTTGGTACATAACCCACAGATACTTTCTTTAGTGTTTTAAGATCTTCGTTTTCAAAATAGAATTTACCGCTTTCAGGCTTCAACAAACCAGCTACAATTTCAGCCAACTCAATTTGTCCGGCTCCGGTCACACCGGCAACTCCGACCACTTCGCCTGCTTTAAGTTCAAGATTTATCTCTTTTAGGCTGCGCCGCCCAGGCGTAGCTTCAGTATTAATATCGACAAGCTTGAGCAAAGAAATATCCGACTGAACATATTGCGATTTAACCGGGAGCGTTTGATCGAACTCAAGCATCCGTCCGGCAAGTTCTTCGCGGCTCAATTCATCGGCTACAACATTTGCCACAAGCTGTCCTTTGCGCAATACAGATATGGAACGGGCAAAACTAATCACTTCATTGAGATGATGTGTAATCAGTATTACTATTCTGCCTGTAGCAGCCAGGTCGGAAGCTAAACGTAAAATCTCCTCAGCTTCAAGCGGAGCAAGCTGGGAGGTCGGCTCGTCAAGAATCAATACTTTAGCGTCCCGCCATAGCAACTTAAAGATTTCCAGTTTTTGACGGTCAGCAATACTCATTGCTGAAACCGGCAGAGCTAAGTTCAAATTGAAACCAAGCTCACTGGCTTTTGCCGCTACCTTTTTTTCAAGCACTTTTTTGTTTAAAGCAAAAGAGAGACGTTCATCACCAAGCAGTACATTTTCGTAACCGGTAAAAGACGGTACTAAAGCTAATTGTTGATGGACCATGCCGATACCATGCTTTCTAGCATCAGCAGCCGAGTTGAACACTACCTCCTTTCCGGAAAGATAAAGCGAACCTGATGTCGGCTGGTAAAAGCCAGCAAGCATTTTTGTCAGAGTAGACTTGCCGGCGCCATTTTCACCGACAAGGGCATGAATACCGCCTCCTTTAATCTTTAAATCGATAGAATCACAAGCTAAAACCGAGGCAAAGCTTTTACTTACGCCGGCAAATTCCAGCTCAAGGGCTAAAGGAATCGATTGTTTTTCAGTATCAGCTAATAAAGCCGTATTGCCCAGCATTTCAGCATTCCGAAATTGTAAAGAGGAGAATAAATTAACCAAATTGAACTTAATCAACAATGGGGAAACTACGTTAAGCAAAAGAGTAAACTTATAGCCATGACCGCCAAATTAAAACGTTTAATCCTGGTCCGCCAAACAGGCATAAATCTGTCTCCAACAAGAACCGACTTCGTCTTTAGGAATTTAACTAGCGAAGACACAAGCTTGCTCGGACCGCTTATGTTTGAGGCTTATAAAGGCACGATTGATGATGAGGGTCAGACTTTAGAAGAATCCCTGGTTGAAGCTGGCGATACGCTTAAGGGCAAATACGGCAAGATAATTTGGCCAGCATCGTTTATTGCTATGGACAAAGAGATAGCGGCAGCGGCTACTGTAGTTACCGACTATGTTAAAACCGGACCTTTGCTGGCATTTGTTCTGACCAGCCCGTCATATCAAAAACGCGGCTTAGGGACAAAATTGATTGAGCTGACTTTGAACGGCTTAGCTAAAGCCGGCATCAAACAGTTAAGGCTGGTAGTCACCGAGCTGAACGAAAATGCCCTACGTCTTTATATCAAACTCGGTTTTGCAATCGAATCAATTAAAGAATAGAGTACGGTAAGCACCATTTGCAGTATCAAATTAACCGAATTAAAGCAGCTTTAGCTTGATTCGTATAATTCCCACGCTGCCCATGCCTTGAGCTTCACACAATCTTGACATCATCCTTGCACTTTGATTACTATCAGGCACTCTAGTTTTGTGCGGAGTTGCTGTGAAAAAACAGGCATCCCTGATTTTATTGATTTGCGTGGAATTGACATTGCTGGCACCAGTTTTTGCCGCCAGCAACAATATCCCCAGTGACTTGCGCTATTCATACAATTATTTGCTGGGGCGTCGTAACGACTATCTCAATCGGCGTGACGATACCGAACGCCAAATAGTTCGTCTTTTGCAAGTACGAAAAGATTTGGATCGCGCTTTAATCGGCAATCCGCCTAACAGCAATCTCATTCTTGATCAAAGATACAGAATCACAGGATATATCAATGACATGGAAAATCGTCTTGATCGTATTAAACGAGAGATTGATAATACGGACAAAGATTTAAGCGATATCGAATGGCGCATGACACGTTACGCAGCAATGAATTAGAATGCCGCCTTTAGCGATTAAAACTAAGAACACAAATATTCGTTTGCTTGAAGCTTGTGATGAAACAATTTTGCAAGCTCTTTGCCTACTCTGTTCGGACTATTTCATGATCGTCCAAGATGCGCCAGCACAGCCCAATGAAGGGCGAGATATATTGACCATGTTGCCTGAGAAAAAAGCATACAGCGATAAACATGTGTTTGGTGCTTTTGATTCGCAAACACAAGATTTATTGGCTGTAGTCGATATAATCCGTGATTATCCGGTTCAAGACGAATGGATTATCGGGCTAATGATGATCAAACCAAGCTCACGTCAAAAAGGATTAGGCAAAGAAATATATGATGCCCTTGCTTCCTGGTGCAAAGAAAATGGAGCGCTTCATCTGGGCTTAGGCGTTCTTGAAGGCAATCCTCGTGCTTTGCGCTTCTGGCAAACACTAGGCTTTAGCGAAGTCGAGCAAAAATCACATACGCATAAAAACAAGACACAAGGTCTCACTATTATGCGCAACAAGCTTTAGTTAACCGATTGGCGAGCCGTACCTGTGCGTTGAGCCGTAAGCGGAAAACGTGCATCAGCATTGAAAGTTTGCTGTGCCGGTAAAAAACCAAATGTCACAGGTATATTGAAAGTGACAATAGTACGCACTCGCACATCTCCGTTATAAAGTCCGCCCATGAAAGGGTCCGGTGCATTTAGCACATTGATTGAACTCCAATTTACATTGGGGTCAATGCGAATGTTTGTGATATAGCCACCAGCTCGACGTTGGGCAAGACCAACCACTCGATTAGCTCGATCAAAATTTTGCGCTGCCGCCGTTAAGGCAAAAGTACCAACGCCAGGCAATCCGACAGGCTCAGTAGCCGATGCGGCGCGAGCTGCATCACGGGCAACACCGTCATTGAGATTAGTTACTAGAAAAACAACACAAATATCGTATAGGAAAAGAAAAATCGGGACCAAAGCCATCAAGCCGATGGCTACTTCAACTAACTGCTGTCCTGATTTCTTACGCACAATTTTTTCCTATGGTATGGCTAAAGCTTCCGGATTATCGACAAAGCATTCGCTAGTAGCGGTCGCATTGACAGTCCCCCAGAAAGGAACGCCAATTGTATATGGCGATTGGACTCGCACCAGATAGGTACGAGTAGTATCAATGGCAGTAGGCGCCGGTACTCCTAATTCAGTACCACCCGGACCGACTTCGAAAATGTTGACTTGCAAATTAGTAAACTGCAGACTGGCAAATTGCCCAAAAGGTCCGTTAACCACATTTACTATTGCCGTACGTGCTAAACGATCAATGTTAGTGCGCGACCCCCCGGAAGCACCTTCACGAGCAGCAAGCTGGCAGGCATAGTTAGCCGTAGCCACACCGGCAAAAAGAAAAGCCAGACTGAGCATGGCGAATAAAACTATGAGCGCAATGATCAGAGCTGGTCCCAGCTCCATCAGCGTGCCTTTTTTATTGCGTCTTAGTCTTAGTAAGCGTTCGTTTAACATAACCGTACTTGTGCTCAAAGAGCGGGAAACAAACACTATTATCGTTATTCCCCAAATTTAATACAAATGAAACTATTCAGTCGGGCAACCACTAAGGGCCAGACGTCGTTTACGCCATAGCCAACCAACCAACTGCAGTAGGGCAAAAAAAACGAGTCCGGACATAAAAGCTTGAGCATAGCGCCAAGTGCCCACAGGAGAGACCCAAACCCGGCAGATTTCGGAATAGGGAGCCGCCGTCAGGGTCGTTACCGGCATGGACAACCAACGTACCGAATCAGCATCAACCAGTACATAACTGGTATAGCTTTGCCAGACGAAACAACCGACAAGCAGTGACAAGACAAGACAGATAAAGCCGTAGGCTGTCCATTTT
Organism: Candidatus Obscuribacterales bacterium; assembly: GCA_019750335.1. Taxonomy (GTDB): domain Bacteria; phylum Cyanobacteriota; class Vampirovibrionia; order Obscuribacterales; family Obscuribacteraceae; genus JAIEPM01. Next base: position 68,422 of record JAIEOQ010000012.1, on the reverse strand, counting down.
AACCGCCAAACCATATAACTTGCCAAAAGCAAGAGCAAAACAAAAAAGACCTCGGTGGCATGAATATTTTGCTCAAAGGCCATGCGTGCTAAAACAATCTTTTCGGAAAGACAGTTGCAATTTGATTTAGCTATGGTCAGAAAAAACCAAGCACAAATAATTATTGACAGCTGCAGGACCGGCAATAAGCACAAACAAACAGAAGCCAAAAACTTGAGCAGTTTCAGATTTTACCTGCCTTTATTCTGCCCTTTTGCCTGACTCTTTTTCTCAGCTTCTTTATCTTCCGCATCTTTCTTGAAAGCAACCGGCATCACGTTATGATGCTTCTCTTCAGCATTCAAAGGTTTCATCTTAGCTTGCAAAGTTGTCGTTTCAGTTGATTTTTTCTGGGCGCGCAAAGTGATATCCAAAAAGCGCAAAGCCGATTGATAATCATTGCTATCAGCTTGGTTGGTTTTTTCCATGAAGCTTATTTTTTTACGCAAAGCAGCCTCAGATGTCCGCCAATCGCGCTTCTGAAAAGCGGATCCTTGAATAGCGGTCAACTGAGCGGTCATTGTGTTAATGACAAAAGCTTTGTTCGGATCACGGTATTTGTCATCGAGTACCGCATCAGAAGCTTCTTCAAGTAGTGCTAAAGCATGGGCGCTATCACCGTTTTTTTGTGCACTAAATGCTTCCGAACGTAGACGCTCCACTCTTTTGATCATTTGCAATGTTGTTTCGCCTTCGGCAAAGGCGGCAGACAGCACACCACTGCAAGCAAGCATCAGTAAAAACGCCGTTGTTGGTTTGCCGATTTTGCTCATCAAATTCTCCTTTTACAAACTCTTCAAGAAAGCAAGCAGTGCTTCTTTATCTTTGCTATTCAATTCCTGATAACGTTTGGCTGAATCTTCCCCTTGGCCGCCATGCATCAAAATCGCCTCATGGATGTCTCTTGTCCGTCCGTCATGCAAGAGGAATTTTTTGAAACGCAATCCCCATAATGGCACAGTTCGCCATTCACCGCCACGAGCCCCTTCCTGCGGTATACCGTCGGCCAATTCCGGTCCCATATCATGCACAAGAAAATCGGTATACGGATGAAACTCCACATTCTCCATCGGCTTAATTTCAATATAGTTGATTAAAGGCAAAGGACTGTCCGGATCCGGCAGCATGACTTTCGGCCCGGTTTTCCAAGTTGGTCTGTGACAAAAAGCACAATCCAATTTTTCAAATATTTTTTCGCCTGCTTTAACTTGATCGTTAATCGGTCCGCGCGGTGGCGGTGCCAAAAGCGATTGGAAATAAGTTAGAGCAAGCAGTATTTTACCTTTGTCATTAGGATTGCCGACTTTATTGAAGGCACGGATACAAGTCGGATTATCGCCTAACGGATCGCTAGAGTTTTCAGTGTTATTAGCATAAGTGGTCAACCCGACTTCGATATTTAAAGCACCGGTAGTGAAATTGAACATATTCACATGCTGATTTTTCCAACCGAAACGTCCGGCACGAGCTGATTCAAAATAACGGTCCACAGCTGAAATCGGCGTACCGGCAAGCGCCGGATTAGTTGCTCTTTCTTCAAGTGCTTGTTGAGCAATCAGTCCGTCCGGAATTTGATCGATTAAACCGTCGCCAAATAAAGGCGGCGAATGCCGATTCGATTGCAACTCAGCATCAATTGGCATTCGCTCGGCATCAATTTGACATTCAAACGGAAACTTAGCCGGAAATTCGGTTGTGATCGTTCGCTTCTGCAAGCTTGGACCACCCTGGGTCAGGAAAAAATCAACATCGATTTTTCTCAACCCTTGAATCACTTCTTTCAAAGGTTTTTTTGCTTTTTCCGAACCGGGCACTCTGCGAGCATAGTTCATAATACTTGTGCTTGAGTTATCACGACCTTCGCCACCAACCACCAGCGGTTGCCCATGACATTCAAAACAGCTTTTGCCGTTGAATAAAGGTCCAAGACCTTCCTCAGGAGTAAACTCTTTTTTGAATAAGGCTTCGCCTTGCCAATATTTATTCAACTGGCTTGAATTCAGTCCATCAATCGGCTTGCCAAGAACTTTGGCCGGATCATTCAAATCCGCGTCAGTAAGCTGATGCTTGTTGGCAGCACAGCCAGAAAGCATCACAACTGAAAGTGAGAATAAGACCGGCAGATTAAGCTTCAAAGACGGTGAATGATTCATTTGAAATCCTTTGTCAACAGCTTTCATCGATAGCTTGAAAAATCATACAACAGACTTTTGCTAAAAGGCTCTCGGATCATGATTAATCCGAGAGCCTTAAGCTTTTCAGCAATTCACCGGCCGTTTAGTGGCTGCGACGCGGTGGCGGCGGTGGTGGCGGCGGCGGTATTGGTGGTACCGGCGGCGCTGCCACTGGCGGAGGTGGCGGAGTAACTACCAACAAAGGCGGTACTTCAAGCAACGGTGAGGTAACTTGAATTCTTACAGCTTCATGGCGGCAAGCCCGCTCATTCGGATTATTGGTCTGAGCCGCGCTGGCGCAATCCAACCTGTTGCCAGGTGTATTTTCAGCACGCACGTCGACCGTTGGATTGGAGAAATTGGTCACGTTATTTTGAGCCATGACCGACCAATCCACTCCGAAACGAGAATTAGCCGGATCACGGTCGCAATCGCTAGCAACCCGATAGACATTAAGCGCTTGATATTGGCTCTGTCCTTCAAGCAATGCTGAAACACCGGTTATCGAGTCGAAGCTGTTGGCTTGAGCACGATAATTGGCTGCTTGCCCTTGATCGTATGTCGGCGCTGAACCATCATTTGTTGGAGCATCGCCACTAACGGTCAATTGCACTGCGCCACCGGAGGTGGTGTTGCTTGCATCGCCAACCGTAACCAACTCGAAGTTACGAGCTTGCGACGATGGGCGAACTGAAATCGGGCAGTTTGGAGTTTGGATGGCACCGGGATTACCTGTGGAAACAAGTACGTTGCCAAGCCAGTTACGATCGCCTGGTGCATTGTCAATTTGTCCGGTCGAAACAAGAGCGACGGTTCCTTCAACCTGCGCTTTTGTCATTACATTTTCCGGGGGTGAGAAGACAATGGCATTACCGCCAAGCACATAGCGTCTCGGACGAGCAGTGCTTGATGGTGCCGGCGGATTGGTACGATTTATGCCTAAGGACGATATGGCAAGCATATTGTCGATGATGGCGTTAGCCGAATCAATCACTCGAATACCGTTCAACATGACCACCGAAGCTCTGGCATATTTACGATTCTCTTGATCGTACAAAGCTTTAGTAGCATTGTATTTTGCCAAGAGTTCGTTATATTGAGCGGTCAGGGTTTGCAGATTCGCTCCTGGTGTCAGACCGTTAAAGCCTGGCAAAGGAATGATTTGAATGGAGAAACCCCATCCGGTCCAGAATCCGCCACCACCAAAAGGTACAAGTTGAATTGAGTACCAACCGGCGGCATACTGACCACTGGCTTGAGCCAAATAAACGATACTACCGTTATTCAGCGCTGCCATTTGAGCCGTGATGCTGCTCATTTGAGACGAATATGAGTTCATCTCAGCAGTGTACTGGTTCATCAAGGCCAAGCTTGAGTCATAAACCAATCTGGCATTGTCGTATGTCTGCATCGCATTGTTTTGCGCTGCAGCAAGGTCTTCACGCAAATCGAGCAAGATGTATGCTGGCTGCGGATTAGGACCGGCAGTTGTAGGACAACCGGTGTTCAAATCCAAACCAGTAGCCATGGTATTGCGCGGAGCCCAAGCCAACTGCTGTGGTGTCGAAGCTTGCATACGGAAAACGTAAGCTTGATCGACGAAAGCATTTGGTTCGTCATCGAAATTATTCAATGAACGAGGATCGCGCCCGCGAGCCATGGCAGAAGTGCTGTCCGGAATAAGGTCGAAGAGACCACCCCAGATGTTGTTGCACTGCACGCCACCGACACCTTGTGCCCATGCTTTTTGAATGAAGAAATCACCGAATTGGGTGAACATCATTTTGGAAGCATCACCAATTTGCACTGAGCGACTGTTGGCCGTCGCACCGGTAGTGGTGCGCAGATTAGCATTCAGAGCATTAATTACTGATTGAACGTTAGGACGCAAACAATCGTTTCTCAACCAGTCATAGACATAATATGCCGTCAACTGGCTGGGTGTAGCCGCAGATGCTGCTGTTGCCGTCGGGTCTCCAGCTCCTGCAGCCGGAATGCTTGGCGGATATGCAGCTGCTACTATGCGACCGTTGCCGGGAAATGCTCCGCCCTGAGCGGTAAAGAAATTACCTCTTCCGGCCCAAGCACTATTTCCGGCATCCAAGATCGCACGAATGCTAGCGAAGCGATTGCCACGATTTTGATCTTGAGGAATTCCTTGCGGAAACTCAAGACGCAAAATACCAGCCGTGGTCGGTACACGTTGACCGCCGGCGCTGGCGCAAGCAACTTCCATTTTGTTGGCGGCCATATCGCCACCACCAGTTGGATTAGGACGATCCACTTGTTGATTGATCGTCACTTTTACCACAGTCGGAACAAGCATGGGATTGGGGGCAGCGTTAACGAAAGACTGCCTGTCCACCAAATGTGGTTGTGTAGTGACACAAGAGAATACATATTGATTAGGTGAACCAGTTACCGGCACATTCACGCCGGCACGATAAAAACGAACTCCGTTTACTTGAGCTGAGAAGTTGGCATTTTCAGCTCCGCCGGACATATTGTTCGGGCTAGGAATCGGAATATCGGTTAGACCGTTTGAATCACCTTGGATATAACCAAGCTCCACTCGGACTTGCGCCGGGGTAACGCGCGCATTACCGACAGCTCGCAGATTATTACTGTTGTATGCATCGGCAGCAATTTGAGCCAAATTACGCACTATCTGCTGCGGTGCGTTATTCGGACCAGGTCTTGTATAACGCAACGTACCACCATTGGTGTCAACACTATTAAGAATCGTTCTTAAGGAGTTGGCCACAGCAACAGATTGGAGCGAATCACGATTAGCCAATAAGGTCATGTCATTGTTGTTGAGAGCACGACAAATAACATTATCCAAACGGGCACGCCCAATCACGGTATTGATACCATAAACCGGTTGCTGTTGAAGAAGGTTCGGCTGAAAACCGTCAGTTACACCGACCCAACCTAAGAAAGGATCTTGAGTAGTAACTTGAGAGATTTCTTTTGATACTGCTAAAGCGGCAGCATCAATTGCCGTCTGAGCTTCTCTTTGATGCGTAAACAACTGGTTATAGATGTATACGATCGCAAAAACAGCAAAGACTATGCCTATCCCTACAAAAGCAACAAGTACCAGGGAGCCCCCGGTCATGCTTCTTATGAACTTATTTTTGGGAGTGATCATAAATGGTTGATTCCTCAGCAATACAAAATCGGAACGTTTTTCCCGCTCCAAAAACCCGAAGTTCTATGAGTACAAAGAACAGCTTAGGAATATTATCCCCATTTAATGTAAGAAAGCCACAAAAATTAGCTCCATCACATAATGATTTAATCTAAACCGTGTACGTGATTCCCGAAAGCCAAGCAGAGGTTACTTCTTGTTATTTTCTCGCGACGCCTCGGCTTGAAGATTAACCTGTATTTTGTCTTCCTTACGGAAGCTTAGTGGTTTCATCTTTGGTTTTATGACTGAGGCTTCGGTAGATTTTTTTTGTGCGCGCAAAACCATATTTAAAGAGCGCAAGGATGCCTGATAATCATCCGTGTTGTCTTTATGACAAGCTTCCATGAAACTTATTTTTTTGCGCAAAGCTGCTTCAGCAACTGCCCAATCACGTTTCTGAAAAGCCGAGCCATGAATAGTAGTAAGTTGAGTAATCACCATAGTTTCTACAACCGGTTTGCTCGGATCGGTAAATTCGCGGCTTAAAACCAGATCGCCAGCTTGAGATATGGCTGCTAAAGCTCCGGAATTATTGCCCGAGCTCTGCGAATCAAAAGCACTGTTGCGCAACTGCTCTACTTTCTTAATAAGCTCAGCTTGGGTATCGGCATAAGCGACAGGCGTAAAAGCAAGCAAAGAAAGAAGAAGAGCAAACATCGTGTCATTTTTAGCCATTAACTGAATCCTTTTATATGTATATGTAAGGCCTTAGCTTTCTAATTTTGCTCAAGGCTCTCGGAGGAATCCGAGAGCCTTGAGTTTCAATCAATCACCACATGCTTAGTGGCTACGGCGTGGCGGCGGGGGCATCGGCGGCGGAGGTGTCGGCGGTACCGGTGCCGCAACCGGAGGCGGCGGCGGTGTCACTGTCAGAAGCGGTGGCACTTCAAGCAAAGGTGAGGTTACTTGAATTCTTACAGCTTCATGACGGCAAGCCCGTTCATTCGGATTACCGGTCTGCTGGGCGTTAGCACAATCCAACCTGTTCCCAGGCGTATTTTCATCACGCACGTCCACTGTTGGATTAGAGAAATTGGTCACATTGTTTTGTGCCATTATCGACCAGTCCACACGGAAACGCGGATTTGCCGGATCACGATCGCACTCGCTACCTACACGATAAATATTGAGTGCCTGGTATTGGCTTTGTCCTTCAAGCAATGCTGATACTCCGGTTATCGAGTCAAAGCTATTGGCTTGAGCACGATAATTGGCAGCGTTAGCTTGGTTGTAGGTCTGGTGCGTACCATCGTTACTTGGTGCTTCACCACTGACTGTCAACTGTACGCTTCCACCACCACTTGTACCGTTACTAGAATCACCAATCGTAACAAGCTCGAAGTTTCTGGCTTGAGAAGAAGGATGAACTGAAACAGGACAATTCGGATTTTGAATCGCACCAGGATTTCCAGACAAAGCAACGACATTGCCGATCCAATTACGATCACCGGGAGCGTTATTTGCTTGTCCGGTTGGAATGGAAGCGACAGTGCCCTCAATTTGAGCTCTGGTCACCACTGTTTCTGCCGGAGCAAAAGCAATAGCATTACCGGCCAATAAATAACGTCTCGGTCTAGCCGTGCTGGAAGCCGCTGCCGGATCCGTACGGTTGATGCCTAAAGACGAAATGGCAAGCATGTTGTCGATCACGCCGTTCACGGAATCGATAGTTTCGATGGCGTTGTTCATGACGACAGTTGCTCTTGTGAATTTGCGGTTCTCTTCGTCAAAGAGCGCTTTGACTGAATTGAACTGAGCCAAGAGTACTCTGTATTGAGCGGCCAGGGCGTTGTAAGCCGTGCCGGGAAGTGTCTGGCTCATCAGCGCCGACAAAGCGCTCATTTGTCTTGAAAGAGTATTCAACTGAACGTTGTACTGATTCATGAGCACCAAGCTTGCATCATATGTTTGCTTCGCGACGTCGTAGTTGCGCAAAGCATTATTTTGCGCAGCCGCTAAGTCCTCACGCAGATCAATCAGAATATATGCTGGCTGGGGATTTGGTCCTGCAGTCGTCGGACACCCGGTTTCAAGATCCAAACCGGTTGCCATTGTCGTGCGCGGAGCCCAAGCCAATTGCTGGGGAGTGGAAGCTTGCATGCGGAATACGTAAGCTTGATCGACGAAAGCATTTGGTTCGTCATCAAAATTGTTCAGTGAACGAGGATCCCGCCCACGAGTCATAGCTGTCGTGCTGTCCGGAATTAAGTCGAACAAACCGCCCCAAATATTGGTGCAGCGTTGACCGCCAACTCCTTGTGCCCAAGCTTTTTGAATGAAGAAGTTACCGAATTCGGTAAACATCATTTTGGACGCATCACCGATTTGAATGGCATTGCTTGTAGCCGTAGCACCAGTGGTGGTGCGCAGTTGCGTACTCAAAGCATTAACAACCGATTGCACGTTGGGACGCAAGCAATCATTACGCAACCAATCATAAACATAATATGCTGTGAGCTGGCTTGGCGTTGCCGAGGTAGCCGGCGTAACGCCCGGCATACCGGGAACAGCAGGTGGAACGCTTGAAGGATACGAGGATGGGCGGATTACGCCACGTCCAGGAAAAGCACCACCTTGAGCGGTAAAGAAATTACCGCGCCCGGACCATGGTGCAGCTCCGGCATCCAAAACGGAACGAATGCTGGCAAAATGATTGCCTTTTCTTTCGTCCTGAGGAATTCCCTGAGGAAATTCAAGACGTAAAATACCGGCTGTTGTCGGTACTCGTTGTCCACCGGCTGCCGCACAAGCAACTTCCATTTTGTTGGAAGCCATTTGACCGCCTTGCGGATTAGGACGATCCACTTGTTGGTTGATTGTCACTTTAACCACAGTTGGAACCAGCAACGGGCTGGGGGCGGTTGTCGTGAAAGACTGCCTATCAGCTAAGTGTGGCTGTGCAGTCACGCACGAGAATACGTATTGATTAGCTGAACCGGGGACCGGAATATTGATACCGGCTTTATAAAAACGAACTCCATTTATTTGAGCGGAGAAGGTTCCGGTTTCAGCACCGCCGGACATATTGTTCGGGTTAGGAATCGGAATATCAGTCAAGCCATTGGAATCACCTTGCACATAGCCAAGCTCCACTCTCACCTGAGCCGGAGTTATGCGCGTATTACCAACAGCCCTTAGGTTGTTAGCATTATAAGCATCGGCGGCAACTTGAGCTAAATTGCGCACCACTTGTTGCGGTGCGTTATTAGGTCCTGGTTTTGCATAACGCAATACGCCATTAGCCGAAGCAGTGGTTAAAATTGTCCGTAAGGAATTAGCCACTGCCGCCGATTGCAACGAATCACGGTTTGCCAGCAGAGTCATATCGTTATTATTTAACGCTCTAGAAATAACATTATCTAGCCGCGCCCGTCCGATTACGGTGTTAATACCGTACACCGGTTGCTGCTGAAGAATGTTCGGCTGGAAGCCATCACAAACTCCAACCCAACCAAGATAGGGATCTTGAGTAGTCACTTGAGAAATCTCTTTCGATACAGCAAGCGCTGCCGCATCAATTGCTGTTTGAGCTTCCCTTTGATGCGTAAAGAGTTGATTGTAGATATATACGATTGCAAAGACGGTAAAAACTATACCGATCCCGACAAAAGCAACAAGTACCAGGGAGCCCCCGGTCATGCTTCTTAAGAACCTATTCTTGGAATTGATCATATATGGTTGAATCCTCGGCAAAACAAAACGGAACGTTCTTCGCTTCAAGCCCGATTTATTTGATAAAAAACATACCCTGAATATTATCCCCGTTTAATAATATAAAGCCCCTTAAATTAACTCGATCACATAATCTTTTAATCTTGGCAACATTAAAAGGGGGAGAAGTATTACCTCTCCCCCTTTCTATATAAATGATGGTTTTATCGATTTATTTAACGGCTACATCATGTTTGCTGGCAACACGAGTTTTGACCGTATTGGACATGTGACTTTCAATCATGCCGCCTGTAACCGGAATGCGAAAAGCAGCTTCAACTTTAGGAATGCTGATATACAAAATACCGCGCTCCAAACGAGCTTCAATTTGTTCGGCGATTATCGGGCATTCAAATTCAAAGCTACGATACATAAAATGAGCAGGCAATTCTTTTTTCAGAAAAGTAGCTCTTTCTTCAAATAAAACCGGAGTGCGTTTAGCTTCAATATGAAGCAAGCTGCCTTCCATTTTTATTTGAACATCGTCAACAACAACACCGGGCAAAGCCAATTCGATGATGAATTGCTCGTCTGTTTCCAAAATGTCGGCCGGAACGCAAGTTCCTTCCAGGCGGTTGGTCAGCGGCATTTCATGGCTAAAGCCGCGAAAGAAACCGTTTTCGGATGAAAATTCACGTGCAATTCTGTTGTAGAACATTTAGCAGTCCTCCAGATGGTGTGTATAAGCGCACGGAAGATGCGCCAAAAGAGCGGTTCTTCAGGCACTTAACCGTGCGTTGCGGATTCGAATACAACTATCCTAGCTTAAAGAAATTTCCTATTAGCCGAACTTCAGAATATGATCTTCTTTTCGCCTGACAACCGACAAAGGGCGCATCAGCTCTAGTGCGGAGTAGAACGATTCTCGGCACGTGCTGTTTTTTGTTTTTCCGGATTTTTATTTTTTGCCGTATTCAAACTATTTAGACGTTTATTGATCCGCGCCATTCTTGACTCAAGTTCTTTAACCGTGTCTTCTAGTTGAGGCAAATTTTCTTCGATTTTTTCGGCTTCATCTCTAACTGCCGCTACTTCTTTTTTGCTGACTACACCTTCGGCAAGCAGTTGCTCAAAATTCTCCAGACGTTTTTTCTTTTCAGCGGTACTCTGGCGGTCTTCATCTAAATGCTTTTTCTGCCGCGCAAGCTGCACTTCCATTTTTGCTTTAAGGGCAGTCAAACTGTCCTTATTCATATATTCGATTATTTCGCCACCAAGAATAATTGGCGCTTGACCTAACAAAGTCGTCGGTATCGAAGGCGGCGGAGGCGGTACCAGCATTGCCTGCTTCGGCGCAGGAGCCTTCTTCTTGGCAGGCTGAGCCGCTTCGCTTTGCTTGACTGCAAGAGCCAACAAAACTAAAGACAAGAAAACAGGTGTGACGGCACGCAACATATATACCTTAATTGTACGGTATGCTTGTGTGATGAGCTCCTCTGTAAAGATTCTCTTTTTCGGCGATATCATCGGCAAGCCCGGACGCCGGGGTTTATGCAGCTTTCTCAAAACACAAACAACAAAAGCCGATCTAATCATTGCCAATGTGGAAAACGCGGCTCATGGTTTCGGCGTTCAAGAGCAGCATTTAAGCGAGCTGGAAGCAGCCGGCATTCAAGTTTTTACCGGCGGCAATCATACTTTTGATCGCAAAGAAATTTTTGATTTTATCGACAGCAAAGAAAATTTGCTGCGTCCGGCTAACTATCCGGAAGGTACTCCCGGCAAGGGTTATGCCATCTTTGAAGCTGCGGGCGTGAAAATTGCCGTCCTTAATTTACACGGACGAGTGTTCATGGAACCGCTCTTGTCCCCGTTTACAGTAGCGGACAAAATTCTTGCCGAAATTGAAAGCCAAACCAGAATTATTTTTGTCGACATGCATGCCGAAGCCACAGCCGAAAAGATGGCGTTAGGCTGGTATCTGGACGGGCGCGTCTCAGCTGTGGTCGGCACTCATACTCATGTTCAAACCGCCGATGAGCGCATTTTGCCTAAAGGCACAGCTTATCTAACCGATACCGGCGCATGCGGTCCGGTTAACAGTGTAATCGGCATGAGTCTTGAAGGGGTTTTTCGCCGGCTTATTCAACAGCTGCCTTCACGATTGGAAGTTGCCGATGGTCCGGCTGCTGTAAACGCAGTGCTTGTGGAGATTGACTGTACAAGCGGCAAAGCGCTGGCAATCGAACGTATTAGGTATTGCGAAGAAGTCTAATTAATCAACGACTTTATCTAGCTGGGTCATGGTGATTTTGTTGTCCACTTCACCGACATGGCTCCAAATCGAGCGCCCAGCTTTGTCCAATACAACAACTTCCGGTATATAACCCTGGTAATGACGCTTTATCAGCTGCTTAGCGTCAGGCGTCGGTGCATGATCCACATCAATGACGATAAATTTGAGATTGGTATCGCGATATTTTTTATAGAGATCGATTACACGTTTGGATTGACGATTTGTATTCAAATCACCGGCAGCACCAAAAAAAATAAAACAAGGACGACCGGACTCAATCCTCACATCTTCGAGCTTATCTCCTAAGATTGGAAATCCTTTGTCGAGATCGTGTACATAAGAGATCCCTTCTCTCAACTTTAGATTTTCAGCAGCCAAAGCTTGATTTGAACATAAAAACAAACAGATAAACAACAACAGAATCATGATTTGTTCTTTCCCGGCTCCGGATTAAAATCGCTAGCTTTTAGACTATGCACCCAACGCGACCATTTTTGCTGTTCGTAACTCATAGAATATTCGTAAAGAGTAGCTAAAAGGCGGCGACCGCTATCTGAAATCGGATTGAAATAGTAATGAGCTTGATTTGAATACTCCGTGGAGTCTGAGTCACGTACAACCGTGAGCTCAGATCTTACGACTCTATCCACATTATTTTGTGCCGGCAAGGTTAATCGTTCCCATAGCCAACGGGTCAGCACCTCTTTCGCCGGTACTTTCGGGTCGGCAGCTTGCAAATAAGTGGCAAAAGCCTCAAGTATCACGGGTATAACCTTTCACTCTTCTGCCACCAGCTTACGCGATCAAACGCTCATCCGGCAATATGCAAAAAACATCGTTTTATGCCCTTGCTGCCGAAATATTAACTACTTTTCTACCAGCATTCCAAGGGGGAACTAGCCCACACATAATGTATAATGTTCAACATGATCTTCTCGGAGATCAAACCCTTTAGCCAAAATAGAAAGCTTAATCGTACTTGAGCGTTTTCCGCAGTTCGGAAGCTATTGGGATTACCGATTTTTGAATAATCGTGTCGGAGCATAACTATCAGTCACGCAGTAAGCAGCCTGTCCGCTTCAGGCGATGCAGGCCGATCTAGCGAAAGTCCAAAAGCAGTCGAGCTTAGCCACATGCTAAGCGATGACCTGCTTTATCAAGTAGTTCGTCCCGGTCAATATCTGGGTAACGAATGGGGCGCTTGCCGCAAAGAATTTACTTCTTGCGATGTGCATTTATGCCTGGCGTTTCCCGATCTTTACGAACTTGGCATGTCCAACTTCGGCCAGCGGATTCTTTATCAAATAGTCAATCGTCAAAAGGGTTTCATGGCTGACCGGACTTACGCTCCGGATCAAGATATGGAAACCCTTTTGCGCGCCCGGGCATTGCCGCTTTGGGCTTGGGAAAGCCGGCATCAGCTTGCTGACTTTGAATTGCTCGGTTTTTCGCTTCAATATGAGCTTACCTTTACTAATCTTTTGAATATGCTCGACTTAGCCGGAATGGAAGTCGAAGCAGCAAAACGCACCGCGCTTTTTCCTCTGGTTTTCGGCGGCGGACCTTCAGCGGTCAACCCCGAGCCGATGTCGCTCTTCATGGATTTCTTCGTCATCGGCGACGGCGAGGAATCGGTGCCAAAAGTAATGGAGATTGTCCGTGACTTCAAAAAGCAGCATCCAAACTGGCAAGATGTCGATCAAAAACAATTGAAAGCCGAGCTGCTGCACGAGCTTGCTCGTAAAGTCCACGGTATTTATGTCCCTTCTTTGTATGAAGTTCGCCCCGGTGTTCATCCTGTCGCTCCCAGGCTCACTGACATTCCTTTGCGCGTCCTAAGACAAGTACAACCGCTCACTGACGATAATCAACCTTCAGGCGGTCTTGTCCCTTATTTGGCTCTTGTTCATGATCGTCAGGTGTTGGAAGTTCGCCGCGGCTGTGATCGCGGCTGCCGCTTCTGCCAACCAGGCTACACTTTTTTACCTGTGCGCGAGCGTTCGGCCGAAGATCTTGTGCGCTTAAGCAAAGAGGCCATAGCCAATACCGGTTATGAAGAATACTCCATGCTTTCGCTTTGTGTCAGCGATTACACAAGCTTGCATGAATCGGTGCGCGCCCTCAATCGTGAACATACCGATAAACGTACATCAATGTCTTTCCCAAGCCAGCGTGCCGATCGCATGAATTTGGATTTGGCCGAAGAGCTGAAAGCGGTGCGTAAGTCCGGAATTACTTTAGCGCCGGAAGCTGGCAGTGAACGGCTGCGCAAAGTAATAAACAAAGGCTTAAGCCACGAACAAATTCTCAACGCCATCGAATCAGCCTATGCGTCCGGCTGGACGTCGATCAAACTTTATTACATGATTGGTTTACCAACAGAGCGCGACGAGGATTTGCAGGGTATTCTCGACACGTTACTTGAAGCAAGCGAGCGCTGCCGAGCCGTACGTCGCAAGGATCCGCAGAAGCACAAACGCGACGTGGAATTCACTTGCACCATCTCCAATTTCGTACCTAAGCCTTTCACGCCTTTCCAATGGTTTGGCCAGGTAAGCCCGGCTGAATTTTCGCGCAAACAGCAGTATCTTCGAGAAAAACTGAAAGAGTCGCGCTTGTTCCGCAATGTCATGCTCAACTGCACCGGCGTGGAAATAAGTCTTTTAGAATCGGTCATTTCACGCGGCGATCGCCGCGTCGGCGACTTAATCCTGTCCGCCTGGCGCAAGGGCTGCACTTTTGATGCTTGGGACGATCGTTTCGTTTCGCAACGCTGGCATGAAGCAGCAGCTGATCTAGGAATGGATCTTGTTTCAATGGCCACTACCTCGAAAGAAGTCGGCAGCAAACAACCCTGGGACATAGTCCATGTCGGTCTTGCTGATTGGTGGCTGAAAAAGGAATGGGAAAAATCCGAAAACGAAAGCGAAACCGCCACTTGCACCGAGCACACTTGCCACGCTTGCGGCATTTGCACCGAGCTTGACGCCACGCACCAGCTGGCCGATCCCAATCCGGAAGTGATGAAGAAAAATCCTTTCGTCAAAGAGATTCCGGTAACAATCGAGAAGAAGGAGGAAACCCATCCTTCGCTTTATTTCGAAGCAGTAAAAGAACCAGCACCGCAAATGGTATCAACCAGGATTCGTTTTCAATTCAACAAAACAGGCGATCTTAAATTCATTTCGCACTTGGATCTGCAAAATCTTTTTATTCGCGCCGCTCGCCGCGCTGAAATCCCCATGGCTTACAGCGAAGGTTTCAATCCCGGTCCGAAACTGTCCATTGCTCTCTCTTTGCCTCTGCATGTCGAAGCTTTAGCTGAGCTTGCCGAGCTGGAACTAACAGAAGATTTGGCGCCAGCTGATTTTATCGCAAGAATGAACAGCCAATTGCCAGCCGAAGCGCAAATAAGCGCCGCCGTCAAAGTCGATAAGACACTGCCGGCATTAACCACCTTTTTAAGCAAAGCTTGCTACACGGCAACTTTGCCTGTTTGCAACAAAACGGACCCAACCGTTTTGAAAGCAGCAGTCGACCATATTCTTTCTCAAACAACTATTGTCGTTGAAGAAAGCGCCACCGCAAAAAAAACAAAACGCGGCGGCAAAAAACACGGCACAGAAGAAAAGCCGAAAAACAAAGATATAAGACCACATATATTCAATTTGGCGGTAAGCGGACAAGAGCCGATTACAGTCGATTTTTGCATTTCCCATGGCCCGAAGCACCATCTCAAGCCGATGGATCTCCTGAAGCTTATTTGTGCTGAAGCCCCCTGGAAACTCACCCGCACCGCGCTTCTGGCGGATGACGGGCGGACCTTGCTCGATGCGGGGAAAGCATCGCCCTCCTTAGAATTAACACGGAGAAATTAGAAATACTGTTATGAAAAAGTCACTTGTAATATCCGAAGCCGATAATATTGCCGCCCTTATAGAAAACGACCGTGTGGTCGAATTCTTCGTCAATCGCGGTGAGCTGCTTTTAGGCGATATTTATGTTGCCATCGTCGAAAATATTCTGCCCGGCATTGACGCTGCTTTCGTCAATTTAGGCAAAGACAAAATGGGTTTTTTGCACGCCAATGACATTCCAGGCGAAGGCGCTTTGCGCGAGCGTTTAGTACCGAAACAAAAACTGCTTGTCCAAATAACCAAAGAACCAACCGGACACAAAGGACCGCGCGTATCGACAGCTGTTAGCTTACCCGGACGTTTTTTGGTTCTGGTTCCGGAAGAACGGGGCATCTCAATCTCGCGACGGATAAGCGAAGCCAAAGAGAGAGCACGCTTAAAATCGGTGGTCACTTTGATGAAACCGCCGGGCGTCGGCGTAATCATCCGTACCGAAGCTAAAGGACAGAATGAAGCTTCATTGTTTGAAGATTTCGAATTGCTCTGGGACCGTTGGCAAACAATCGTTTCGGAAGGCGAAGCTTCAATCGGTCCGAAATTGGTCTATCGCGATCAAGATCTTCTTTATCGTGTCATTCGTGATGCTTATTCAACTGAAGTCAGCGAAATCATCGTCGACAGCGCCGACGGGCAGCGCCGCGCTCAAGAGTTCATGTCCGGCTGGGCCGGACGGGCAACAAAAGTGTTGCACCACACCGAACCGGAAGCGCTTTTGCTGGCCAAAGGCATCGACAAAGATATTGAAAGCGTCCTTTCGGATAGAGCAGATCTGCCTTCAGGCGGTCATTTGAACATTCAGCCGACCGAAGCGCTAACGGTTATTGACGTCAACTCCGGACGTTTCACAAGTTCGCGAACCCAAGCTGAGACAGTCCGCCGCACTAATATGGAAGCTGCTCAAGAGATCCCACGCCAACTGCGCTTACGTAATATCGGCGGGATGGTGATTGTCGATTTTATCGATATGGAAAGCCGCCGCGACCAGCAACAAGTGCTTGAGCTATTTAACCGTGCATTAGAAGACGACCGTGCTAAGCCGCAGGTCGGACAGATGTCGGATCTCGGACTGGTAGAGCTGACAAGACGGCGTCAAGGACAAAGTTTGCGCGAACTTTTCGCCATGACCTGCCCTCATTGTACCGGCACAGGCGTAATGCCTACTCTGTCCTTGGGCAGCGGTGACAACAAAAAAGTAATCTCTATGTCCAACAAAGAAGAAGAATCTGGCGGACGTTCGCGCCAAGGCGGTAAACGACCAAGCGGCGGACGCAACAACCAAATGTTGCGCGGCATGTCAGCTTCAGCTAACCGTTTACAGCCGAACATTCAAGAGCCGGAAGCCGATGCGGATGAAGAATCCGCCGAAGTTTCGGAGGAGATTCTTGCGCAAATGCCTGAAGATCTTCTAGAGAATAAACTGCCCGAGCAACATGAAATAGAGCTGGAAAGCGCTTCTCATGAGTTTGTAGCAGCCGAAGAGACAAGTGAAGAGTTCGACAAAGAAACGGAAGTTGAAGTAACGCCAGCACCTGTTTTTAAGATTGAAGCTCCACAAACAGTAAGCGTGCCTGAAGAAAGCGATAACGAAACCGAACTTGATCCGGTAACCGGCATTTATAGGCTAAAAGTAAAAGAAAAGAACGAAGAGACAGAAGCAAGGGAGAATAATTTTTTCCAACTGCAATCTGAACCGCTGACCCAACCTGCTTATCGTGGATTTTTCGGCGAGGCCGAGCCTGAACAAAACAGTTTCGGCGGTCAACTTGAGCTTCCGCTTTCCAGCGAGCCTAAAGAAGACAAAGAAGAAGAAAAAGATTCAACAAGACTGGAACCGGCTTGGTCGCCTAAAGATTACGACTAGTCTTTACTCTCTCGATTTAAACTGAGCAAAATTTCGCAGATTTTGCTCAGTTCTTGTCCTTTTTCACTATCCTCACAATAAGCTTGAGCAGCCAGATCAAGAGACTGCATATTGCTTTGAGAAGCATTGTCTATGGCCGGATTCGTACCTGCCGGAAAATCCATTTGCAAACGATAGTAATGATGAGCGTCAGCAGCTGAAAGTAAGTGCTGAATTTGTTCATGCACTGACTCACTTATACTTTCCATCACAAGTTCAAGCATCGGTCGAGACCATTGCACATATCCCCACAGGCTTATCCACTCGTTGGACAAAGCCAGAGTTGATTTGCCGGTACCTAAAGAGACCATAAAACATTTGGGACTTTCATCAGCATTCAGAGATCTGACTTCAGCTAGAGCATTGATCGCCGGATTATTGGCAAATACGCCACCGTCAACCAAACAAATAGACTTGCCGCCTCGCGGACGAGGAAAGCGCACCGGATAAAACAAAGTCGGTGAAGCGCAAGCAGCAAGCGCTACATCACGCATATGAAAATCGTGATCAACATGATCTTTGGCCAAGCGGCTGCGAAAAATATACGGCGAACGATTCTCAATGTCATAGCAAGGAATCAAGAGATCACAAAGAGCACTATGAAGATAATAGTTGCCGAATGCCTCTTCCAAAACCTGCTGAAAAGCAAAAGATCTATATTTCGGCCCGATCAAATTTCCCCACCAAGATTGCGGGTTGCTAAAAATTTTCGGGATTTCGCGCTTATACAAATCACAAAGATCTTGAGCGCTAAATTCAGGCTGACCATGCTTATTCGGCTTGGTCAGCCCTAAAGCAAGAATGCCGCCGGTTGACGTACCGGCAATCAAATCAAATAGCTGCGAGATTGGTTTTCCAGTCTGCTTTTCGATGGAAGCAAGAATTGTCGCCGCAACGATCCCCCGGGTGCCACCACCGTCAATGGACAATATTCGCCAAATTTTCGGCATAATCTTTAAGACCGAGGCATAGCCATACTTAAGCTATAACCGAAACGCACCGAGCTTGAAGTAAGCTCTGGCGGCAGAATTGAGGCTTCAACGCCGGCATTGGCATCCTGTGCGATCAAATTGTGCACGAAGCTGATATCACGCGAGAATTCTTGATTCTCCACATAAAACGCTCCGGAAAACTGTCCGCGATGGATAAAAGCTAAAAGCGTTCCACCGCTTGCCGGCAAGGTAAAAGCCAAACAAGCCGTCTGCTCTTTTTGCACAAACCAGTCCATGATGTAGTCCATATAAGCGCGAGCATCAAGATCATCGCTACGTTCTACGGGATAACCAAGGAACAGCGCCGACATGGATAAAGATACGTCCTCAGGCAGCCCATACATTACAAGCTGGGTTTCCGGAGTCTGACAATCAGTGAGCATCATTTGCAAAGAATTTTCAGTGGGCAATGGCTCTTTCAGCTCTTTATTGCCATATATACAACCAACAGCCCGCCCTTTATAAAGCAGGACTGCTGACCTTGATTTGCGTCCTTCGCAATAAGCTTTGACGCAACCGGTACGCATGCCACCTTCCAGATCTGTTATCAGCCACATCAAATCTTCGCTACCGGTAATAATCTTTTCTTGAGGCTTAATGTTCGGATCTATCGGTGGCAGGATTAAATCAATCGCTCGCCGCAAGCGAAAATTTACCGGACGGTCGTGAGCCCAAACTTCAAAAGCAAGATCGCCTTCAGCCTGAGCCGGTGCACCGCCTTTGCCGAGCCCACCTTCAAGCTCTTTGCGCCAATCAGTTTGCGGCTGAGCGGTCGGAGCCGAATTAGCACTTCCAGCCATGCGCGCCGAAAGCAAAACACGATTGTTGTGTACACAAACAAATTGAGCCAGCACTTCTTCACCAATCTTCAGCCTAGCTTCAATCGGTAAAAATCCTGGCAGATTGTCTTTGACGATAACGACCGAATAGCCGCCCGGTTCGGACGCCACCACTTTGCAGCTAACCAACTGCCCAGCCTTATAGCCGGTTACTTTCCATGGGTTAAGCGGTCTGTTCATCAATCTGACATATTCTCCGAGCTTAGCTTAAAGATGGTCTGGGACCCTACTTACTAGATACCTCAATTAGCCTGGGTTTGAAACGTCCAACTATGATCATACATGAAAAACCCTTTGCCACAGCGCCTTTAGACTGGCTATGCCTGGAATTTCAAAGGCTGCACTCCCAGAAGAACAACTGTTTTGTCCCTTGTCTTTTTTCACATAACAAGAAAGACAGCCACTGTTGCAAGACGGTTCCAGCTCAATTGGCGCATTACAGCGCGGGCAAAGATTCCCGGCTGAAACCGGCAATATAAAATGACATTGAGAGCAAGCGTTCTTCTTTGTAGTCATAATCGAGCCTCTACAAAGATTGTACTTTTATTTTTTCGGCAATTTCTCTGCCGATAGCAATTTCCAGCTGATTTTTAGAAACAATAACCGGGCCGCCACGGATATTTTTTTCAATCACAATCCGGCTGCCGCTATCCAAGCCAAAACGTAAAGCTTGAACCATAATCTCTTTCGAGCCTGTTTCCAGAATAATCAAATGTTGCCCATCCTTGGCTTCAGCAAGAGTCATCAGGCAACCTTTATTTGGACATTTTGTTCGGACGCCCACCTGGCTTTTGCGTCTCACGACAATTGGGGCACATGCCAAAGATTTTGAATTGAGCGTCAATAACCTCAAAATTATAGCGGGCGCCTATCTTTTGCCCGGCTTCTTCCAAAAAATGGTCTTCAAACTCCAGTGCCGTATTGCAACCCAGACAAATAATGTGCTGGTGCGGTTGTTTGTCTTGTTTAAGCTCGTAGTGCTTATGCCCTTCAGCAAAATCCAACTCGCGCAAAAGACCGAGCTGAGATAAAAGCTTCAGGGTTCGATATGTAGTTGCCAGACTGACATTCAAGCCACGGGAGGAAAGAATGGTGTAAAGCTCTTCGGCAGAAAGATGGGTACCATGATCCTGCTGGCGAAAGATTTCAAGAATGGTCTCACGCTGAGCGGTTATGCGGTGACCTTTTTTACGCAGGCTCTCATATACCGGTTCAAGGTGAGCTTCCGTCTCCGGCGGCTTTTCCGGTGTTTTGTCTTTTACTTTACCGTTCCGAGCTGGCACTAGTGAAAACCTACGGTTTTAAGTCATGACAAATTTAGCAGACCATGAGCACCAAGAGAAGCATACCCAGATAAAGTTCACCTGAAGCGCTGTCCGGCAATTTGCGGCGTCGCCAAATAATCTTTAAGATATTGCCCAGTATATGATTCGCCAACACTTACGATTGTTTCCGGACTGCCAAGAGCAACTATCTGCCCACCCTTATCTCCGCCTTCCGGTCCTAAATCGATAATCCAATCAGCTTGCTTAATCACATCAAGATTGTGCTCGATTATAAGAACCGTATTGCCTGAATCGACAAGACGATTAAGCACCGAAAGCAGTTTGTCCACATCATGGAATGAAAGTCCGGTTGTCGGCTCATCCAGGATATAAATCGTACGTCCGGTTGAACGCTTGGATAACTGTTCGGCAAGCTTTACTCTTTGGGCTTCGCCGCCTGATAAAGTTGTTGCCGGTTGCCCCAGTTTTATATAGTCCAAACCGACACTGTGCAAAGTTTGCAGCTTCGATTCAGCTTTAGGAATACTGTTGAAAAATTCAAGCGCTTCTTCAACTGTCATTTCAAGCACGTCGGCGATGGAACGTCCTTTGAATTTAACTTCTAAAGTTTCACGATTATAACGAGCACCCTTACAAACATCACAAGTAACAAAAACCGAAGGCAAGAAATTCATTTCAATTTCATTCATACCTTCGCCGCGACAAGCCTCACAACGCCCACCTTTAACATTGAACGAAAAACGTCCGGGCATATAACCGCGCGCTTTAGCTTCAATAGTCATAGAAAAGACTTCGCGAATAACATCGAAAAGACCGGTATAAGTCGCCGGATTTGAACGTGGAGTCCGTCCGATTGGCGATTGATCGATATCGATTACTTTATCGATATGCTCGATTCCTTCAAGACTTTTCAGCCCCGCCGGCGCGGCGACCGTTCCGTGCAGCGCATGACGCAAATAGGTATAAATCAAGTCATTAACTAAAGTGCTTTTACCTGAACCGCTAACACCGGTAACAGCGACAAATTTACCCAAAGGAATTTCAAGGGCAATATTTTTCAGGTTGTTCAAGCTGGCGCCTGTAACTTTAATTGCTTCGCCGTTGCCTTTGCGTCTGGTTTTCGGAACCGGAATCTCTTTGCGTTTAGAAAGATACGCACCGGTCAAAGATTCTTTAGCGGCACAAATATCTTCAAAGCTGCCTTCGGCAACTAAGTGTCCACCATGCAAACCGGCGCCCGGGCCAATATCAATTATCCAATCCGCTTCAGCAATAGTGTCTTCATCATGTTCGACAACAAGTAACGTATTACCTAAATCACGCAAACGTTTCAGTGTAGCGATTAAGCGATGATTATCGCGTTGGTGCAAACCGATTGAAGGTTCATCAAGCACATACAGTACACCGGAAAGTCCAGAGCCGATTTGAGTGGCCAGCCTGATCCGTTGCGCTTCACCACCGGATAAAGTGGTTGCCCGGCGATCGAGGGTCAAATAGTTTAGTCCGACATCAACTAAAAAGCGCAAGCGCGCTTCAATCTCTTTCAGCACTTGGTGTGAAATCATTTTTTCACGTTCGCTGAATTTAGCGGGTAGTGAATGCACTTTTGCCAAAGCTTGATCAACAGGCATCGAGCAAAATTGAGCGATTGAAAGTTCGCCGACTTTTACCGAAAGCGCTTCCGGCTTCAAACGTGCACCACCGCAAGAAGCGCAGAACATCTCTTTCATATAATTTTCGATGTCGCCGCGCACACGATCCGATTGCGATTCTTCATGACGGCGCTTTAAATTGGTCAGCACTCCTTCAAACGGTTTATGATATTGCCAGACCTCTTTGCCGTCGAAAGAGTCGTGGGTAAGTTTGAGATTTTCTTCGCCTGAACCGTAAAAAATCACATCTTGATGCGCTTTGGACAGCTTATTGAAAGGCGTATCCATACTGAATTTATAATGCTTTGCCACCGAGGACAAAATTTGCTCGTAATAAGAGTTGCCCGTTTTCGACCAGGGATAAATCGCTCCGTCGCTCAAACTTTTTTTAGCGTCGGGTACAACCAGAGCCGGATCAATCTCGAAAGTACAACCTAAACCGTGACAAGCATCACAAGCGCCGTAAGGACTATTGAAGCTGAAAGTTCGCGGTGCTATTTCAGAGAAGCTTAAGTTACAAGCGGCACAAGCGAAATTCTCGGAAAAGAGCAGTTCCTTTTCGCCAATCACATCAATAAGGATGTTCGACTTGCCCCATTTCAATCCGAGCGACACACTATCAGCCAAACGCGAACGGATATTGGTTTTAACTACAAGACGATCGATTACCAAGTCAATTGAATGCTTGCGATTTTTATCGAGCTTGATCTCGTCTTCCAATAAGAGTACTTCGCCGTCAACTCTCACTCTGGCGAAGCCTTCTTTGCGCAGTTCCTGGAAAAGCGCCTGATATTCGCCTTTGCGTCCTACCACCAGCGGTGCCATAACTTGAATTTTGGTGCCTTCAGTCAAGGACAAAACTTGATCGACAATTTGATCGATTGTTTGCGGGTTGATTCTTTGAGCGCACTGCGGACAATGTGGAATGCCGATCCGTGCATAAAGCAAACGCAAATAGTCATAAATTTCGGTGACCGTTCCGACAGTCGAGCGCGGGTTGTGACTGGTCGATTTTTGATCGATTGAAATAGCCGGGCTCAAACCTTCAATCGCTTCAACATCCGGTTTATCAAGTTGACCGAGAAACTGCCTGGCATAAGCCGATAGCGACTCAACATAACGTCTTTGTCCTTCGGCAAAAACCGTGTCGAAAGCCAGAGATGATTTGCCCGAACCGCTGACGCCGGTAATCACAACCAGTTTATTGCGCGGAATGGAAACAGTTACATTCTTTAGATTGTGCTGGCGCGCGCCACGCACAACTATGGAATCGGAAAGTGAACCGTTGTTTTTATGAGAAGCCAAAACTATACCCTTGCGAGCCGCCGGCTGAAAGCCGGATTGATCCAACAAGGGTAATTATACAGGTAATGTCAAATGGACAAAAAAAAACACTAATGAATCGATATGTTGATAAAGACCTGAACCAAACCGAGCCAAAAGCCGATGAATCCGCCCAAAAACTCCAACCATTGAAGCTCGGTGTGGCAAATGCGCTTAATTAAGACTTCCAGTTGACGGGATGAAAACTGTTCGATTTTCTTAGCAATCATGCCATAAGCGCCGATTGCCGGGATTGCTCTTTCAAGCAACGCGCCAAGCTCGCGCTTTAGATATGAATACATAAAAATCGAGATCTCACGCTTAACCTTTTCCAGCCATTGCGGCGCAAGAGAGCCTGGATTGAAACGGATGATCGCTTGCTGAACGGTGCCCATCGCTTCACCTTGAATGCGTTCAACACCAAGTAGAATATCCGTCCGATGCTCAACCATAAATGATTCGATGAAGCTTATTAGGCTGGCGCGCAAATTAGCGATACTCTGCAAAGGCATGGAGCGCATATCGAAATTGGCAATTTTTTGCGAAATCTGTTCTTTCAACTCAAATCTACGGATCAAATCGAAGATTACTTTATTCGCTTTTTCCGGATCGTTCTCCATGAAGCGCCGAGACTCATTGCAGACATTGCGCACATTGATTATCTTGGCCAATATTTTCATCGGCGGCGTGGCATGAGCTTGAATTGAATCATCCAGAGCTCCGATGTTTTGCGGCGTAAGTAAATTGATTAAGATCTGACGGATTTGCCCCGGATTAACCATATTTTCCATAATCCGCTCGGCAAACTCATCGGCCTGTTCTTTGGATATTCTTGCCGAAAGCACGATTTGATCAAAAAGTTTTTCAAGCATACCGCCGACACGGTGGTCTCGCCGACTTTCCAATCCGTCGATAATCGACACCACATACTGCTGCAAAAGAGCCGGGCTAAGCTCAGAAAGATCTCTTGCCAGGCGATGCAGTTTTTCCGTGTCACGAAACTCTTTGAGCACAGCTTCAACGAAACCGTCGACAGCCAGATAAATATTCTGCTCCGTGACCAGGGTTTCAACCTGCCTCTTAACATCCTCGGTAGTCAGCAGTGTTTCGGTAATAGTGCCGGCAACAGCCGTTGCCAGTTTATGGCGACGCTTAGGGAAAATACCCGGCGTACAAGGGATTTGCACCTTTGTAAACGGAAAATACCAGGCTTCATAAGGTCGGAAAAGCGCAGCAATGGCCATCCAGGTTGCCGCCCAGCCATGAAAGGCATAAAAGAGCGGCGGAAATATATATTTCAGGAAAAAGGCAAGCGTAAAATCTAAATCCACAAAAGCCTCGGCAAGTCCTTAACGCTTAAAAAGTTGATAAGACAAACTATATCAAAGTCGCTTAATCACTTTAATGTCAATAAGATCG
The DNA here is from genome assembly GCA_019750335.1 of Candidatus Obscuribacterales bacterium. Taxonomy (GTDB): domain Bacteria; phylum Cyanobacteriota; class Vampirovibrionia; order Obscuribacterales; family Obscuribacteraceae; genus JAIEPM01. The sequence goes on along the minus strand of JAIEOQ010000012.1, from coordinate 43,738 downwards.
TAGACTTATCTTTGCGGTTCCATCTTGTAAAGTGATATTGAGGCTCGACTCAAATGATCAAGTTGCTCTCAGCGATCCTTACTTTTGCTCTTGCTAGTTTTTTAGCGACAAGCATTGCTTTTGCTTTTCCTGGCTTCGCCAAGAAGGACGACGCACCGGATGCGGTGCCGGCTAGCAAATTGACAAAAGAGAAGGAGCTTGAGTTCGCCCAAGCATTCAAGAACGGTAACGCCTACTTAAGCCAAAAGAATTTTGCTCTGGCGCGTATGTGCTTTGAACAGTGCACAAACATCAATCCAAATCATCCTCAGGCTCAAGTCGCGCTAGCAACATGTCTTACCAGCCAAAACGCCGATAAAGACGCCATGTTCCATCTGTTTGAAGCCTTACGTATGAATCCGGATATGGCAGAAGCGCGCTTTGATCTCGGCACTTTGCTCATGAAAGACAGTCGCTGGGATGAAGCCGGCGCTCAATATCTGCAAGTATTGAAATTGCAGCCGGAGAATCATGCCGCTCGCGGAAATCTTGCCCTTTGCTTACAACAGGAAGGTCATATTGACGCCGCCATCGTCCAATACAAATACATAAGCCAAAGCAATCCGAAAAATATCGAAGCGCTCTACAATCTCGGCGGAGCTTACGAAACAAAAGGATTGATTGACGATGCCGCCGCTCAATACAAAAGGGTCATTGAGCTCGATCCCAAACATTCCATGGCTTTTGTCGGCATCGGCAAATGTTTGGCTATTAAAAAAGAGTACAAGTCAGCCATTGTTCTAGAAAAACATGCTCTTGAGCTTGCGCCGCGAAACTATTACGCTTATCTTGCCTTAGCTAAAATATACGAGAAGATGGGCAACAAGCGCGAAGCGATTGAGGCTTGCACTAAAGCCGCTCAAATCAACCCCAAAGACAGTTTAACCGCAAGCTTGCTTAGACGCATGATCGAACAAGGCAACGCCAAAGATATCGCCTCATTGAGAAATACACTGTCAAAATAACTACTAAAGAATGAAAGATATGACTAAATCAATCGCTTCCTTTATATGTCTTCTTCTACTTATTCCGGTAAACGCCTTTGGCGCCCCGGCAAAAAACAACAGCAAAGAGGATATCCAGAATACTATTTTGCGCTACCAGGCGGCTGTAAGCGTCAACGGCAAAAATCCGGAAACACGCTTAAAGCTTGGCCAAGCTTATTTGATGAAAGGCGACTTGGAGGCCGCAATTAAAGAGCTGCGGATTGCCAAAGATCTGTCCGGCTCAGACGGGACACCGGATTTCGAACTTTCACGTTGTTATTTGCGCCAACGCAATCTAAACGGCGCCATTAGTGCCATGAAAGATGCTTGCAAAAAAGAGCCGAATAACGCCGGCTACCATTTACGTCTAGGCCAAGTTTTAGCCTGGAAAGAACAGGACGCTGAAGCTTTAAGCGAGTTTCGCCAAGCAATTAAACTTGATCCAACAAGCGGCCAGGCTCATAAAGAGCTAGGCATTCTTTTAGGGATTAAAGGTGACCTGCAAGCCCAGCTTAACGAGGAGCTTAAGGCCGCCGAGCTTTCACCTACTGACGCTGAAATTCAATTTCAACTTGGTTATGCATATATAGGAATGGGAAAAACTGAGGAAGCACAAAAGGCTTTGGAAAAAGCAGTCAGCCTCGATCCCAAACATGCTCGTGCTTTCCATTATTTAGCCGGGGTCCTTGCCGCCCAAGACAAATTCGCTCAAGCAATCAGATCGGAAGAAAACGCTCTTGCCCTGGAACCGGACAACGCTCAATTCAAGGCAACGATGAAAAAACTGCGCAACAAAAGCCCGGGATCTCCCAAGCGATAAGAAGTAGTTACAAATTTACTATTTCTAATTTTTGCTAGCAGCCACTTTTCAAGATCATCCGCAAACGGCAGTCAAGAGGGAGATCGAGAGAGCAAACCCCACCGGGGTAAGTGATTCCGAAATCGATTCTTAACAACCTCAAAGCTTAACGCCCTTGCAAATGCTTCCAAGAGGACATACGATATCGCTGTTGGAACTCAAGACGCGGCTGAGTTCGCGTTATCATGGCTGTCTTCAGCCGCCATAAACTACTTATCATCCACTTCCACGAGGTTTTGAACCGTGACGGAGCGCGAAAAGAACGACAAGTCATTAAAAGACATGAACAAAGCCAACATTAAGGTGCTGGGTGTTGGCGGTGCTGGCTCCAACGCGGTCAACCGAATGATCGCCGCCGGTCTCAACGGCATTGAGTTTTGGTCCTGCAACACGGACGCTCAAGCCCTGGAACTGGCCGCAGCCAAAAACAGAATTCAAATCGGAACCAAGCTGACTCGCGGTCTTGGCGCTGGCGGCAATCCGTCCATCGGCGAAAAAGCAGCCGAAGAAAGCCGTGAAGAGATAGCGGCCGCCTTAACTGGCGCCGATATGGTCTTCATCGCAGCCGGCATGGGCGGCGGTACCGGTACCGGTGCTGCACCAATCGTCGCTGAAGTTGCCAAAGATATGGGCGCTCTCACTGTCGGCGTCGTCACCAAGCCTTTTCTCTTTGAAGGAAAGCGCCGTGGCAATCAAGCCGAATTAGGCATCGAACAAATCAAAGAACGAGTCGATACTCTAATTGTTATTCCGAACCAAAGATTGCTTGAAGTAGTCGACCACAGAGCTTCTATGCAAGATGCTTTCGTCGAAGCTGACAAAGTATTGATGCAAGGTGTACAAGCGATCTCCGACATCATTACCGTCCCCGGCTTAATCAACGTGGACTTTGCCGATGTCAAAGCAATTATGCAAACAGCCGGCTCAGCCTTGATGGGCGTCGGTAAAGCCACAGGCGAAGGTCGCGCCATGGAAGCAGCACGCAACGCTATCAACAGCCCCTTGCTCGAGTCGACTATCGACGGTGCTTCCGGTGTTATCTTCACCGTCACCGGCGGACCAGACCTCACCCTGCATGAAGTTCAAGAAGCAGCTAATGTCGTTTATTCAAGCGTCTCAGACGAAGCCAATATCATCTTTGGTGCCGTCATCGACGAAAAACTCCATGGCGAAGTGTTAATCACTGTAATCGCCACCGGATTCGACATGGCCCACCAAGCCAACCCGCCTAAGGCAAAGGCTGTGGCCGCTTCCCCAAAGTCACAAACGGCTGAGTCTAAGCCGACAAGCGGCGAGCTGAAAAAGCTGGCAAGCGATATTCTGGATATTCCGGAATTTCTGCGCGCACGTCAAGGCAAATAACCAGCCGAGAATAACGAATCTAAAAGAAGAAGGACGGTTAGAATGCTAACCGTCCTTCTTCTTTACGGGCAATTCCAAATTATCCGTGAATCCTAACTTCAAAAGTAGGGGACGTTCAACAGCTAAAGACCTAGCTGCGACAATTTTTTCGTAATCCATATTGCCGGCAAAAAAATTGACTCGATCAACAAGCTTAGCGGCAACGCCTTGCTCCATATAAGAAGGAGCAACCGCCAGGCGCGAGAGCTCAAGAATCTCTTCTTGTTCACGCGGCCTGGCGGCTACGAATCCTATGATTTCGCCATCCTTTTCGGCAACCAGACAAAGACCGTCAAACCAGAAATAACTGCTTTCGATATTTCGCAGATCGCGATCCTTACCTTCAAGATCAAGACTTTCCGAGACTAAAGCTCGAATTGCCGTTTCATCTTGCCTGTTGCCGGCACGAATTTGCATGGCTTACCGATTACTGAATTAAGTATGCCACCAAAAGCAGTGCCACGATGTTCAGAATCTTGATCATCGGGTTGATCGCCGGACCGGCAGTATCCTTATAAGGATCGCCGACGGTATCACCAGTGACGGCTGCTTTATGGGCTTCAGAACCCTTACCACCATGATGGCCTTCTTCGATGTATTTCTTGGCGTTATCCCAAGCACCACCACCTGAAGTCATGGAGATAGCAACGAAGATACCGGTGATGATCGAACCGACAAGCACGCCACCGAGAATCTTCGCCGCAGCGAATTGACCGGGGGCAGCCGCATTCAACCAGAAATAGCCAAGGGCGGCAATTACGATTGGTGTCATTACCGGCAAAAGAGCCGGAACAACCATTTTAGCAATAGCAGCTTTGGTTACGATATCGACGCAAGCGCCGTAATCAGGCTTAGCTGTGCCTTCCATAATTCCCGGAATAGCCTTGAACTGGCGGCGAACTTCTTCAACCACCATACCGCCGGCAGCGCCGACAGCTTCCATGGCGAAGGCAGCAAACAAGTACGGAATCAAACCGCCCAAGAAGAGCCCAGCAAGGACATAAGGATTGTCCAACTGGAAGGTCAGGTTAGTAGTATCCAGGTTATGGAGTTTAGCGTGATTAAGCAGCTCTTGAGTATATGAACTGAAAAGCACGATGGCAGCAAGTCCTGCAGAGCAAATAGCGTAGCCTTTGGTCACTGCTTTAGTGGTATTGCCTACGGCATCAAGCGGATCGGTAACCGCGCGAACTTCTTTCGGCAACTCGGACATTTCAGCGATACCGCCGGCGTTATCGGTAATCGGCCCGTAAGAGTCGATAGCGACAATGATGCCAGCCATACTGAGCATGGACATAGCAGCAAGGGCAACACCGAAGATGCCAGCTAGAGCGAACGAAACAAGAATACCGGCAATGATTACAATCACAGGCCAAGCTGTTGATTTCATCGAGACAGCCAGACCGGCGATGATGTTGGTTGCATGCCCGGTTTCCGACGCTTTAGCGATGTATTTAACAGGCGCAAAAGCAGTCGAGGTGTAGTACTCGGTAATCCAAACGATTGCCGCAGTAACAACTAAACCGACCAAAGAGGCAAGCCAGCAATTCATAGTTGAAATCGGCAAACCGCCCATGAACTGTTCGGTTACCCAATAGAAGGCACCGGCAGCCAGAACTCCAGCTACGATCAAACCTTTATAAAGAGCACCCATAATTTGAGTGTCGTTGTTGCCCAAGCGCACAAAGAAAGTACCGATAATCGAAGCGATAATCGATACGCCGCCGAGCATCAAAGGATATAGCAGAATGGCATTGTTGCCGCCGGCAATTTGCTCGGCAAATACGATGTTGGCAAGCAACATAGTGGCAACTGCTGTTACAGCATAAGTTTCGAACAAGTCGGCAGCCATACCGGCACAATCACCTACGTTATCGCCGACGTTATCAGCAATAACAGCCGGGTTACGCGGATCATCTTCCGGAATTCCAGCTTCAACTTTACCGACAAGGTCAGCACCGACGTCAGCAGCTTTGGTATAAATACCGCCGCCCAGACGGGCGAAGACTGAAATTAAGCTGGCGCCGAATCCCAATCCGATCAGTGCATTTACATCATTGAATATGGCATAAAATCCAGCGACGCCTAAAAGACCGAGACCGACTACCAGCAAACCGGTAACCGAACCACCTTTGAAGGCGACATCAAGAGCTTTAGCAAGTCCGCCGCGAGCAGCTTCCGCTGTTCTGACGTTAGCTCTCACTGAAACATACATCCCGATAAATCCGGCAAGGGCGCTAAATACGGCACCAACGGCAAAACCTAAAGCCGTAATCATGCCAAGAGCCGCCCAAATAATTCCGAAAAGAACAACGCCGACAACAGCAACCGACGTATATTGACGCTTCATATATGCATTAGCGCCTTCTTGGATCGCCGCTGCAATTTCTTGCATACGTTCGTTGCCCGCGGGAAGCTTTACAACCCAATATCCTGCGATTGCTCCGTACAAAATTGCACCAATCGCACAAGCAATCGGTGCATATTGGAGCGCTCCGTCTACAACTCCCTGGCCTGTCATTGCCGCAAGTTCCTCCGCCAAATCAAAATTGGACCCAACTCAGCCTCTCACTTCAAAATGTCCAACGGACATTCAGGCTTTCAGATCTCATCAAGTGAGCAAATCTAGTAAGCATCCTGAGGGAACATCCTCGGCGCATCAAAAGTCTCACTGACTACTATTGATGAAAGCGATAGAAGGGTAACAGATCTAAAAAATTGTTGCCCCGAACATTTTTTAACTAGCTTCGCCAGTGGTGGCAGCCAGACAGCCAAGAAATCTCTCGACATCTCAAGAACTGCTACCAGTCTGTGTTAAAATGAGTCGAACTAGAAAGTTAAGGTGGTCTCATGTGGGTAGGTACGAGATGGATAGCCGTTGCAATCCTGATCGCTAACCCCTTGCTATCTTTTCAATATGCAGCGGATGCACAAAGTAGCAAATGCACAAAATGTCTGACTAAATCCGGCTTGCGTGTCGTGTCAAGCAGCCCAGAAGTCAGCAACAACTCATTGCGTCTGAACACACAACAATTTATTTTGTCGCCGATTACTCAATATTTTCCTGGTCCTCAGGGTCAGACAATCATGACTATGGATTTTCCCGGAATTGTCTGGGACAAGCCATCGCAACTGATACATCCTCCCAATAGCGAAATCGAATCTATCCGAATCGGTCAGTTTCAATGTGACCCGATCATCTTCCGTATTTCAATCACCGCTTTTAATCCGGCCATACTCAAAAAGATTTCAGTTGAAACACAAGGCGGGAGCCTTTATCTGCGCTTTCCGCCGGCAGCGACTAAAAACGGCACTTTAATCCCTTTGTCCGCGCAAAAAGACGAATATTTGTCAGCCGGAAGCTCATCAAGTATCGCTTATACCAAAACCAACAGTCCTGCAATAAACACCGGCGGTGGGCTTTTTTGGGATACGCAGGGACGCCAGTTTCCCTTGGTGCAAACAGCGCCAGCCGTAGCTCACGGACTTGCACCTAAGCCGCGAACATACGGCGGCAAATTACCGGTGCAGGCACCACCGCCAATGGCAAATAATCAAACTCCTTTTGCTGCTCCTCATAACTTTCCCCAACAACATCCGCTTGTCGGCGGTTATAACGGGCAGCCTTATGTGATCGGTCAAGCCCCGGTGCCGGGCCCAAATATCGCCAGATCCGGGGGTACGCTCACTGCACCGCAGATGATGCCGAATTACCCGCCGCCACCGCCTCAGTACCGGCCGCAATATCAGCCACAAAGCGCCTCCGGTAGCACCGGCGGCGGCAGTTCACCCTGGCTTGCCGCTCTAGGCATACCATTTGTAGCAGCTGGGGCTACCGCGGCGTTTCTTGGTCGGTCCACAGTAGCGGGAACAAACAAACTTGTCTCGTTACCATCCGGCAACAGCACACCACCGGCAGCACCACCAGTCTCTAGCGCAGCGGCACCGCCACCAAGCGCAGCGCCTGTTACAACACCGGTATTTAGCGCTCCTGCCGTAGTTTCAGGCGGTCAAATTTATCCGTCAAATAATCCACCAACAAGCTCCGGCAACAACAATATTTACTACGTGGCTAATAACCCGGGCAAACAATCATCGTCGCTCGGACCGATACTCGGCGCAGCGGCACTCGGCACTGGAGCCGGCTTAATTGCCGCCGGCACTTGGCCCCGCGGCAAGTCCACCACCCCTAACGCGCCAACCGGAATCGCGCAGAATATGCCGCCCCAAGCCCCAACAATTCCTGCTCAACTGCCAATCAATAATAACGGCACAAGCGGGCTGGCTAACTTACCGAACTTAACCCCATTGCCCGTAGGACAAAGCGCACCGGGAGCTCTTTTGGCAGCCGGTCAGCTGATGGGACCAAGCAACGGCAACGAACCAGGTTTGCTTGGCGGATTACACAATAAAGAACCTTTTGTCAGCATCATCGGCAAAGAACCTCAAGAAGTAATCGTCCGTTTTAACCCCAACTATTCAACTTATCGTGCCTTTCGTCTTGAAGATCCGCCGCGATACGTAATTGATGTTAACAACGGTCCGACCGAATGGGATATTGAGCAGACGGATCTAGAAACCAGCTCGCGCTTAAGTTCCGTACGAATCGGTAAGCCGGAAGCAGAAGGCAATATAACCAGAGTTGTTTTGGATTTAGCTCAAAACAAATTGAGTATCAATGAAAGCTTTGATCGCAGCAATGGCTGGTTACATCTTACTTTTGGCACAGCGGCTTTACCGCGTCCTAATACTACAACGGCGGCAGGCAAAGTTGTCGTTCTCGATGCCGGTCACGGCGGCTCTGATCCGGGAGCGCAAAGAGGCTCAGTTCAAGAGAAAGAACTCACATTGGCGATTACGAAAAAGCTAGAAAGATATTTGCAATCGCGCGGCATGAAAACAATCATGACCAGAAACGACGATACTTTCATTTCGCTGGAAGAACGGGTACGCATAACAAACAGCAGCGCACCGGATGCTTTCGTCAGTGTACATATCAATTCATTGGAAACCAATTCAGCAATTCAAGGCATCGAAACTTATTATCAAACCGAGCAAAGTCGCCCTTTGGCCGACAAAATACATCAATCTTTAGTCAGCGAACTGGGGGTACCAAATCGTTCGGTACGTAAAGCTCGTTTTTATGTGGTCAATCACACACCGATCCCGGCAGTACTTGCTGAGGTAGGTTTTATCTCAAATAAAGATGAACGAAATAAGTTAATCTCGTCTGATTATCAAGAGAGAATTGCCGAAGCTATCGGACAAGGTGTTATGCTCTATCTGGCAGTTAAGCCGGTACAAGCAGCCATTCCGGGGAACGAAGTTCCAGCTTCTTCCTACAAACCGGAAATGCAAAGCATCAAATCGGTAAAAAGCACCAGCCTAATCTGGACCGCTCCACCGCCAACTAAAATCATTACCCCACCGCCAAGCCAAATTCCGACAGCGCCAAGCATTTCAAAAAAACCGAAAAAACGCTTTGCCTGGCTGAGAAACATCTACTAAATACGACGACCATGAAGACCAAAAAAACAGAAAAGAAGATCGGATTATTCGATTCAGGTGTTGGCGGTCTGTCGATTCTTCGCGCTTTAGCCGCTACCTGCGCCAGTTTGGAATCAGAAGTACGTTTCATCTATCTTGGCGATACGGCACGTTGCCCCTATGGTGATAAAAGCAGCGAAGAAATTACAAGCTATGTCCGACAAATTACCAAATGGCTCGGGGTGGCAAAAGCCGAGCGAGTAGTGATGGCTTGCAATACGTCGGCAGCTGTTTCCGGTGCCGCCGCCCGCAAATCGACAACTTTGCCGGTTCACGATCTAATCAGCGCTACTGCCAGCTATGCTGCCGCTAATTACAAAAAAATAGGCGTAATTGCCACCAGCACCACCTGCAAAAGTCGGGCCTTCTCACAAGCGATAAACAAGTTGAAAGCCGAAGCTGAAGTACTGGAAATTTCTTGCCCGGACCTTGTTCCTTTAATAGAAGCCGGTCATCTGTCCGGGGCAGAAGTAGAGCAAGCTGTCGACAAATATGCTCGTAGCCTTAACGCAGCCGGCGTTGAAGCGCTTATATTCGGCTGCACTCACTTTCCTTTTTTAGAAAATGTTTTTCGCTCTTCGATGAACAAGAACGTCGCTTTTATCGATCCGGCACAGCACTTGAGCCAAGAAATTTTTGGCAAAACAAACGATTCGCCAACAGACAATTCTCACCTTTTATCGATTTATGAGCAGAGCCTCTTTTATTGCACGGGGAATCCGGAGAGCTTCGCTCTAGCAGCCGAACGTTGCTTGAATCTACCCTCCGGTTTTTTGAAAAACACAGTTCAGCATGTATCCTTAACTGAGCTGCAAACAGCCGAGAATGCCCTACAATCATCAACCGGCACTTTGAATATTCTTGTTTGAGGCGGTGGAGAACGATTATTTATGCCGCAGAAACAGCTTTCTTTTCTGGACAACCAGAGAAACGAAGAAGTAACGCCAACTAAACTCGATACGTCCTTCACCACATTAGCTCAAGCAGCCGAAATTGCTTCTACCTGCCAGCGTTGCGGACTTTGTTCGGCACGAAACAATGTTGTATTCTCCGACGGCAACCCTGAAGCCAAGCTAATGATTATCGGCGAAGGACCCGGACAACAAGAAGATATGACCGGTGTGCCTTTTGTCGGTAAAGCCGGTCAGCTTTTAGATAAGATTCTTTCCTCGGTCAATATCGATCGTCAAAAAGACACTTATATCTGCAATATAGTCAAATGCCGCCCACCGGGCAATCGAGTACCTTCGCCACAAGAGATGGAAGCTTGCCGTCCTTTTCTTGATGCTCAGATCAATTTCATAAAGCCACAATTGATTGTCCTTGCTGGCAGTACAGCGGTGCATGCAGTAATGAAAGTAAAGGATCCGATTAGTAAATTGCGTGGAAAGTGGTTTGATCATCAAAGCGGTGCTAAAGTAATGCCGGTCTTCCACCCATCCTACTTGCTTAGAAACGACTCACGAGCAGCAGGAAGCCCAAAATGGCTTATGTGGCAGGACATCAAAGAGATTCGTCGCGCATTGGACGAACTTGCTTAAACAAAATCTCAGAAAACCGGTAGATCATGGGCAGAAAAATAGATTCGTTCTTTGATGAAATTCTCGATCAAGAGATCAAAGAAGCCGTTTCCAACGACTTCGGCAGAGATATATTACGTCTACCGAATCAAGGACGAGGCGAAGTAAGAGAAGAGGTCCTCGTCTATTTCTCGGCTATCGCCATGCAACAAATTAACGCTATCGCCGCCAAGTACGGCATTGAAGATATGGCCGCTTTAAATGAGCTGTATCAACTTTCACGGACAAATTTGATCCAAGGTTTCCGCATTGGTCAGTCAATGGGCTCCAAGTGGAAAGCCAGCTAGCACCATATTCAGTGCGCGGCAAATAGATTTTTTAGAATTTGCAAACCGCCGGCAGCGAAGAAAACGCAAATCAATAGAACCAGACAAATAACCACCAGGGCGGAAACTCGGTTTCCTATTCGTCCGGAGCCGACCATTGCCGCACGTGTTTTCTGATTGAAACCCTTGTTTGTTGTATTACCGCGTTCTTGATAGCGCGGTAAACTAAAATCACCTTTAGCTGCTCTGATTTTACTGAAATCATTGATTGAAGCCAAACTTCGGCCGCAACTTAAGCAGAGAGAAACATTCTCTTTCGTCAGTGCGTCACAATGGGGACAAACAGCGACTTGATACTTGCTTGCTGTTCCTTGGGGTTCAAAATCAAGCCTGTCTTTCAAAGCCGGTGCGCGCATATTATCGCGAGCAACAGCAGCACTAAATTCACCGGCAAATTCACTAATCGATTGATAGCGTTTTTCCGGGTTTTTTGCCAAAGCTCGGCTTAAAACTTGGCTTACCGATTCATAAGTGCCGCAGTTACCGCCCATATCCTTTAATAAGAATGGGGGCTTGGAAATATGGCAATCGATTATTTCAAAAGCTGTCTTAGCTTTAAAAGGAAACCGTCCGGAGAGCGCTTCAAAAGAGAGAACAGCAAGTGAATAGATGTCGCTTCGGTGATCGCAAGCTTGACGCGTACATTGCTCAGGGCTCATGTACGGCGGGCTACCGGCAATCTGCAAACGTAATTTTTCATTGCCCCCGAAATCAGTGCCGGCAGTATCGACCATGCTAGCAATGCCGAAATCAAGCACATATACCCAATCAGAATAACCGGATTGCTTTGTCAGCATTATATTCTCGGGCTTCAAATCTCGATGGTTAACTCCGGCTTCATGAGCGCAAGCCAACGCTTCAGCTATTTGCTGAAAAATGTTACTGAAGCGCGCGAGACTAAACGCTTTTTCTTCATTGAGGATTTGACGTAAGCTCGTACCTTCCAAAAGCTCCATCACCAGAAAAGGCTGACCATCTTGGTTGACACCGAAATCGTAAAGATTGACCGTGTGTTGATTTCGCACAGCCGATACGGCTTTTGCCTCCAACTGGAAGCGTTTAATCACTTCGTGGTCGGCAGCTTTATTTAAGAGCAAAGTTTTTACGGCGACGGATCGTTCATGCTCGGTATGTTTAGCATGATAAACAACGCCCATACCGCCGCGTCCGAGCACCGAAATTATTTGATAACAACCAGCAAGTGTCTGACCGATCAGGGGATCGGCCTCAATCCTCATCTCTAGATCGTTATCATCCATTGCTAAACAATACCCTTAACCGTCTCCGCTCAAACTTCAAATGAATTCCGTAAGCACAGTATTGCTTACGAGCACGCCCTTTTGACTTAAGCGCAGAAATTTACCCTCAAGCTCAATGAAATTTCCAGCTGAAAGTTCATGCAACTGCTGAGCGTATCGCTCTTCAATGTTTACATTGTAAGTACGCGTAAACTCCTCAAGATCGATCCCTTTTCTCAATCTTAAACCGAGCATAATCCCTTCTTTCATTCGCAACAAGTGATCTATCTCTTCCCGAGTTTCATCGCCTAAATAATCGCGCATGTAATGCTTCAAGGAACGAAAGTTGGAGCTGCGCACACCATCCACATAACGATGAGCACTGACACCGAAAGCTAAATACGGATGATTACGCCAATAAGTCAAATTGTGCCGGCTTTCATAACCGGGAATGGCAAAGTTAGCTATTTCGTATTGCTCTAAACCGTAAGCTGCACATGTGCTAACCAGAGTTTCATACATCTGAACAAAAGTATCTTCATTGGGGTAACTTGGTGAATCTTTGGGATAACGCAAAAGCAAAGGTGAATTTTGGGCGATCGTCAGCCCATAAGCCGATAAATGTTTGGGCTTAAGCGCAAGCAAAGATTCCAGAGTTTCCTGCCAAGATTCCAAAGTTTGCTCCGGCAAGCCGTACATCAGATCAAAAGCGATATTTTCATAACCGCCTAATCTGGCGGCATTAATACCAGCAATACATTCCTCACGTTTGTGCTCTCGACCCATAGCCTGGAGTTCATGATCCTGCATGGACTCAACGCCGATAGAAATACGATTAATTCCCATAGAAAGCCATTGTTCGGCTTTTTCAGCAGTGACGCTTTTAGGCGTAGTTTCCAGAGTAACTTCAGCCCCGTCAATTAATCCGATCTCCTCACGGACAGCATCATGAACAACTTTCAAGGTAGAAGGTGCGATATAGCCGGGAGTACCGCCGCCATAAAACAAAGTACGCAAAGGGGCGGCGTTAGGCTTGCTCCGGTTCCGTTCCTTAATCTCAGCAGCAACAACTTGGCAATATTCAAGAGCCAAATCATCCAGTCCGGCAAAAGCGGCGAAATCACAGAAATCGCACTTATGGGCGCAAAATGGTATATGTATGTAGGCGGATTCAGCCATCTTTTCTCGCGTTCACGCTTGGAGTTTATGCCGGCATGTTCAACTATCGTCGTCTAAAAGCACTGGCTTTAGGATTGTACTTATCATATACCTGTCCGGTCTTTGCCGGTACGACTGTCTCGGGCAAAAGCAAAGCGCCGGAGGTCAAGAGAGCAACACCGCAGGTTTCCAAGACCAGCTTTGTCAAAGACGCGGAAACGACAACCACCGCTGTCAGCACCGTTGGCAATACCACCCATGATCAGGAATACATAAAACTCCTTTTGCTGGACAAGCAACCTTGTGATTTAAAGCAACTGGGCGAAATGATTATCAAAACGCGGCGTCAAATTACTGATTCGCCGCAAGATGCTTTTTTACGTTATAAGTGCGGAACTTATTTGTATATGCTCGGCGATTTAAAAGGTGCTGCCGGAGAACTAAATACCGCTCTCAACCTTAATCCGCAAAGCCCGGCCATTCATACCCAGCTCGGCAAAGTGCTGGAATTTAACGGTATGCACATGGAAGCGCTCCAGCATTTCAGAAGAGCGCTCGAACTCAATCCTAACTCGGCCGATATTCATTTTATTTTCGGAGAATCTTTGGTTCACGGGGGCAACTTGAACGAAGCGATCAATGAATACCGACGCTCCATTGCTCTCAATCAATCAGCCGAAGCATTGTCATCACTTTCCGAATCTCTTCTAGCTGCAGGAGATCCGCTTGGAGCGATGCAAGCGGCACGACAAGCCGTATCTCTTGATGCCGGACTTTCAAGAGCGCAAATTGCCTTAAGCAACGCTCTTTTGAGAGCAGGCGATAAACAAACGGCCATGCGTACCGCTCGTCAGGCCGCGCTCTTAAGTCCAAATTCGCCCGACAGCCATCTGATCCTCGGTCGCTGCCTGTTTCAAAGCGGCGAATTAACAAAGGCGACACAGGAGTTTAAGCAGGCGGTTTTACTCGACCCGCTTAACTCAAACGCCCATAACGATCTTGGTTTTGCCCTCTACACTTCAGGAGAGATTGTCGGCGCCGTCAGCGAATATCGTTTCTCACTCAGATTGAATCCGAATTCGACAGAAGCGCGAAACAATCTTGAAGTAGCAATCCACCGATTGTACAGCGGTAAATAAGAACACCATCAGCAGTATCAATATATTTTCGATCCAGCAGATATGTCTTTTCGATATAGCTTTAGTGCATGCTGACAAGGTTTCTAGTGTCCAGATAATTGCAATTTAAGACGAAGAGTGTAAAATAAATTCGGTTAATCAATTATTCAAATGAAAGAGGGACCGCGGATGACACGCTCAAAACCGAGCGTTTTTGTAAGAGAAAAGATCTCCGCCTTGCTTGCTCTTACCCTCTTTATATCCGGGCAAACAGCGGCCTGGTGCCAAGATACGAGCCCGGCGCCTGAGCAAGCCACTGCCTCCGCCGCTGATACTAACACCACGAGCGATGGCACTGCTAACTTAAAGTTTACGCCTAACCAAGGTGCCGATGACAGCAAAAAACTTGCCCAAGTTTCACCGGCAAGTGAAGAAGCGACACCAAGCAATCTTGAATCCGAACCGACGGATCCGACAGCCATAGCCCAAGCTCAGGGCGGCTCGGTGATGAAGCGTCTCGATCCGGCTTACAATAAACTGCCGATTACTCGCGGTACCGTCAATATCCGCAAGCAATTCAAACTGTTCGCTCGCGAAGAGCTTATTCATAATTTGAGTTTCCGCGATACAAATGTACGCGAAGTTATCGGTGAGTTGGCCCGCCGCGGCAATTTGAATATTTTGCTTGACAAATCGGTTGTCGGCAAAGTGACAGGCGATCTTCATGATGTCACTTTAAACGAAGCGATGGATAGCATTCTTGCTTCGGCCGGACTGCAAAGTCGTGTCCTCGACAACAACACTGTCATCGTCGGCACCCCTAACGCCATGACCTCTCTTGGTCTGAACAGACAGATGGCTCGCGTTTTTAAGCTTAGCTATGCTTCGGCTTTTGAAGTAGCCAATCTGCTCCATACATCTGTTTTTAACCGCGGCATTCTTCCTGATTTCCAAAGCTCAGTTAAAACTCGCAGCTCAAACAATTCAATGGAAAATCCTAAAATCGGGACTCAGGAACGTGTAGAAAAAGATGCAGCCGGTGTTAAGGCCGATGCTCGCGAAGAGAGATCTTTAGTTAGAGAATCAAAAGAAGAAGTTGATACCGGCACTGACTATTCTTTCTCTACACGCATAGACACTCAGCGTAATTTAAAAGGAACCCAACGTACACAGGTTCAGGAAGGAACCGGCTTCAACAATGCCGCCCAAGATCCTGGTACTCAACAAATTCGTGCCTACCAGGACATCAATACGGACTATATCGTCGAACAAAACGGCGGCGGTGCTATTGCCGTACCTGACGCGCGCAATCGCCAAGTAATCGTAATCGGCACCCCGGATGATTTACAAGTTGCCGAAGAATGTATCCGTCTTTTAGATAGACGCCCCCGACAAGTGCATATCCAAGTTTCGCTTGTGGAGTTGACCAACTCCGGTATTCGTCAACTCGGAGCCCACCTTAATTTGCAAGGACAAGGCATGTCCGGTACTGTCCTTGGTGGTAGCGGCGCACCGCTGATCAATATGCTCCCTGGTTTAGGCAGCGACGGTACCCAAACCACTCAAACTATCGTTCAGGAGTTCGCCGGTTCGATTTTGCCGCCGGCTCTGACCTCATTTACCAGAACCGGTACCACGACCAACAACTTACCGACGCCTAACACAGCCATTGCACCATCCACCGGCTTTAACGGTTTGCTTGGTAATTTTTTCCCGGCTTCAGTTTTACCTAACGTAGCTGGAATAGCCCCGGTACAAAACTCACGGAGCGCTTTCAATTTCTTGACCTTAGGCAAGAGCGCCGGCGGTCGGGCAAACATCGCCACAGTGCCGGCCGGTCTCAACCTTTCAGTCGATCTGCTTCTGCAAACCGATAAAGCAAAACTGCTGGCCAATCCGAGTGTAGTCGTCAGCGACAATACGGAAGCCTTGGTTACATTAGCTACTGAAGTTATTCACAAAGTAACATCAACAGTCAGCTTGGGTGTCACTAACGTCAACGTCGAGTTAACTAAGGCCGGTATTTTCCTTGACGTAATGCCGCGCATTACCGAAGACGGCTTCATCACTTTACGCATCCGTCCGCAAGTTTCAGCGCCGGCAGGTCCACGTCAAACATTTGCCAACGAACAAGTAATCGTTACCCTTTTGAATATCCGTGAAATCATGGCTCAAGAGATAAGAGTCAAAGACGGGCAGACTTTGTCCTTAGGCGGCTTGTTTACCGAGCAAGAAGTATCACAAATAAGTAAAGTGCCTTATCTAGCTGAAACGCCACTATTTGGCGCGCTTTTCCGCAGCACGGTCAAAGGTCGAACCAGAACTGAGCTAATCTTGATGATTACACCGAAGATTGTCGAAGAACAACCGGGCAGTTCACCATTAGCTGATAGCACACCGCAGCCGGCGGCAATGTAATTTATTCGACTGTAACTGATTTAGCCAGATTACGCGGCTGGTCCACATCTTTGCCAAGATAATCGGCGATGTAATAAGACATCAGCTGCAGAGGCACAACGCTAACTATCGGGCTGAAGAACTCGCTTACAG
This sequence comes from Candidatus Obscuribacterales bacterium, assembly GCA_019750335.1. Classification (GTDB taxonomy): domain Bacteria; phylum Cyanobacteriota; class Vampirovibrionia; order Obscuribacterales; family Obscuribacteraceae; genus JAIEPM01. The sequence goes on along the minus strand of JAIEOQ010000012.1, from coordinate 26,936 downwards.
GCGGAATAAAGAATATCGTCTCGAAAGTCTTTTTAGCCAGCTCATCGCCTTCGCAAGCAACGGCAATCATTTTGGCGTGTCTTGCCCTTACTTCTTGAGCGTTGGAGATTGTTTTTTCATAGACCGAACCAGGCACAAGCATGGTTACAACCGGTACTCTTGAGTCAAGCACGGCAATCGGTCCGTGTTTCAGTTCGCCGGCAGCGTAACCTGAGGCGTGAATATAGCTCAATTCTTTGAGCTTGAGCGCACCCTCAAGTGCAACCGGGAAATGCAAACCTCGCCCCATGAACATCATATCCGGAGATTCGGCATAACGAACCGACTTCAGACGGATGTCTTCTTGATTGGACAGTACACGTTCAATCAAAGCCGGACACTTAAGTAATTCCGCCTTCAGTTCAAACAGTTTTTCGGCGCTCAAAAGTTTCTTTTGTTCGGCAAGATAGAGAGCCAATAAATAGAAACAGGTGACTTGGGCAGTGAAAGTCTTAGTGGCCGCCACCGAAACTTCAATACCACATTCGGTGACAACTAAATGCGGGCAAACAAGTCCGAGATGTGAATCAGGACGGTTGGTTATACCAAGAGCGATGGAACCTTTAGCTTTAGCTTCTTCGACAGCAGCAAGTGTATCGGCAGTTTCACCTGATTGACTGACGGCAATTGTCAAAGTGCGATCGTCAACGAGCAAACGACGGCTTCTGGCTTCTGATGCGGTTTCTACATCAACCGGAATGCCACAAAGTTCTTCAATGACATATTTTCCGACTAAGCCGGCATGATAGGAGGTGCCACATGCCACCACTTTGATCCGCTCGACTTTGGCTATTTCAGCTGGTGTTAAGTTAACACCATAAGAGACACCGTTCTTACTTGTTGAGGCACGATGAGCTGTAGAAAAATCAATCGGCTTGCGCGGATCAAGCAAATATTTGCCGATGGTTTGGCGCAACACTAGCGGCTGCTCGTGAATCTCTTTCATCAAAAAGTGTTTGTGCCCTTGTTTGTCGATCACAAACTGCACGCTGTCCATGGAGATCGGCAAACGAGTAACTTCATCACCGGCAAAGGAGAACAAACGAACACCTTTCTGGGTGATTTCGGCTATTTCGCTTTGTTCAAGACGCAACACTTTATTCGTGTATTGGCATACGGCAATACTGTCAGAAGCAAGGAAACTTTCGTCATCACCAAGGCCAACAGCCAGTGAATAATGATGGTTGACGGCAAATATTTTTTCCGGATGCTTCTGGCTAACTATTCCCAGTGCGTAAGCGCCTCTTAAACGTTGCACGGCAAAACGAATAGCCGTCAGCAGATCTTCGCCGTGCTTTTTCAGTTCATCTTCAATTAAATGGGCGACAACTTCGGTATCGGTTTCGGAGGCGAATTCGTGTCCGGCAGCGATCAATTCACTGCGCAGATCTTGATAGTTCTCGATGATACCGTTGTGCACGATCGCTAAAGTCGAACTGCAATCGGTATGCGGATGAGCATTTTGATCGTTAGGAACACCGTGAGTGGCCCAACGTGTATGACCGATACCGACGGTTGCTTTCGGTTCTACATCTTTGAGCAAGCTTTCCAAATTGGCCAGCTTACCGGCTGCTTTCATCACAGCTAAGCGCCCGTCTTCAATTACAGCAACGCCGGCCGAATCATAACCGCGATACTCCAAACAACGCAACTCGGAAAGTAGAACCGGTGCTGCTTTGGAAAGACCAAGATATCCGACAATTCCGCACATAGAACTAAACCTCCATGACTTCAGCTTCTTTATCGCTGGTCATTTTGTCGACCTCTTTTACATATTTATCGGTAAGCTTCTGCAAAGAATCTTCCTGCCGTTTGAAATCATCTTCGGAGAGCGCTGCACCTTTGAGCTTTTTCAGTTCATCCATAGCGTCGCGACGGATGTTTCGAATTGCCACCCGCGCCTCTTCGCCATATTTACGAACGATCTTGGTCATCTCTTTACGCCGTTCTTCGGTCAAAGCCGGAATGATGATCCGAATGACGTTGCCGTCATTGTTAGGAGTGAAGCCTAAACCGCAACTGGTGATTGCTTTTTCGATCTCTTTCAAGGACGTTTTGTCATAGGGCGAGATTAGAAGAGTGCGAGCATCCGGTACGGTGATATTGGCAAGACTCTTAAGCGGCGTCATTGTTCCGTAATATTCAGCTTCCACCCGATCCAGGGCGCCGGGATTAGCACGACCGGTGCGAACAGTTTGAAATTCGCGCTTCAATGCTTCAAGCGCTTTTTTCATCTTATCTTCTGCTGTGGACATAAGCTCAGTACCGGACATACTTAACCCCCAAAAGCTGCGCCTACAAGTGTTCCGACTTTTTCGCCGGTGATTATTCTTTCAATACTTCCAGCCCGTGCAAAATCAAAAACAATAATTGGAATATCGTTCTGCTCGCACAAAGATACAGCGGCCGGATCCATTACTTTCAGTCCTTGCTGCATTAACGAAGCAAAAGTAATCTGGTCGATTCTTTTAGCAGCCGGATTAGTACGTGGATCGGCATCATATATACCGTCGACCTTATTTTTAGCCATCAAAATAGCGCTGGCTTCAATCTCAGCTGCTCTAAGCGCTGCTGCCGTATCCGTTGTTACGTAAGGATTGCCTGTACCACCGCCAAAAATTACTACGCGTCCTTTGTCCAAATGTCTTTTGGCACGCAAGCGAATAAAAGGTTCAGCTACCGCCGGCATGGCAATGGCTGTTTGTACTCTGGTTGGCACACCTTTTTGCGTGAGCACTTCCTGCAAAATAAGAGCGTTCATGATCGTGGCTGTCATTCCGACATAATCGGCAGCCGCTTTATCCATGCCCCAATTTGCCCCTTGAACGCCACGGAATATGTTGCCGCCACCAACTACGATAGCGATTTGCACTCCGAGTTTATGAGCTTTGCATATCTCATCGGCGATACCGCCGATAACATCAGGGTCGATACCAAACTTCTCACGACCCATTAACGCTTCGCCGCTTAACTTCAAGAGTATTCGCGGGTATTTCAGATTCTCAACCATGGTTTCCGGCTACTTATTAATCTATCCACGAGAATAATAGCGCCTTCTTGTCTCTTCAGGCGTTAAGGACATATAAGTCCAGGTAAGGATTTGGATCTATATCTCAGTCTTAAACCCGGTTTAATTGGCGGCAGGTTCGCCGTCAGCTTCACCAAGAATAAAGAGAGTATAGGCAACCGGCTTAAGCTCAAGACCTTTATCTTTAAGCGTAAGCACCTGACCGACATTTTGTGATGGATCTTTGACGAATGGTTGTTCAACCAAACAACGCTCGGCAAATATTTTGTCGACTCGTCCGGTAACAATTTTCTCGCGGATTTCAGCCGGCTTCTTAGCCAAATCTTCTTTTCCGGATTCAATACGACGCTCGTTTTCAACAATTTCAGCTGGAATTTGGCTACGATCGATGAATTGAGGTTTAGCTGAAACTACATGCATGGCAATATCTCGTGCCAGAGCAGAAACATCAGCCGGGTTAACTTCTTTGTTGCTCGAAAGCGAAACCAAAGCACCCATCTTGCCACCGAGTGCATGAACATAAAGCCCGATGCAGCCGTTGCCTGTATTTTCTAGGTAGCTGGCGCGACGAATAACCAGGTTCTCACCGATAGTAGCTATATTTTCAGTAAGCAGATCAGCAACAGTGCCTGAGCCGTTCTTTTGCTTGAGCAAAGCTTCAACGTCACTAACTTTGTTGTTCAAAACAATGTCGACAAGTTTCTGGGTAAAAGCTTGGAACTGCTCGTTACGAGCCACGAAATCAGTTTCGCAATTAACTTCGATCAAAGCAGCACGTTTGCCGTCTTCACTTACTTTACCGACGACCAAGCCTTCGGAAGCGCTACGAGTAGCTTTTTTAGTAGCGGCAGCTATGCCTTTTTGTCTGAGCAGCTCAAATGCTTTTTCAAAATCACCTTGGCTTTCAACCAGGGCTTTTTTGCAATCCATCATGGCGGCACCGGACTTTTCTCTCAGATCCTTAACCATTGAGGCCGAAATCTCAACCATCTGCATAGCTCTCCTCCGCTAAACTGCCAGATTGCTCTTGGCAATCTTCACTGCTCTACTTATCCGTTTATTAATTTGTGAAGAAAGATTATCGCTTCACAGTCCGTTACGCGCTTAGCTCAACAATAAATCGTGATCTTGCTTAAGCGCCGGTTTCTGAAAGTTCAGGGGCAGTTGCTGCTTCTTCAGAAGCACCGACTGCAACTACGGCCTTATCAGATTTCCACTCTTCTGCTTCAGTGCCCAAGGTTTTCACCGCCGGCACCACTTGTCCTTGTTTGCCTTCTAGTATGTAGTCGGCAACTTTGGAACAAATAAGCTTGATTGCGCGGATCGAATCGTCATTGCCTGGAATTACATAATCAATGCCATCCGGATCGCAGTTGGTATCGATTATACCGACGACATTGATGCCGATTTTTTTAGCTTCAGCTACGGCATTCAATTCGCGTTTTTGGTCGATTACGAAAAGAATATCCGGGCGTCCACGCATAGTCTTGATGCCGCCCAAGGATTTTTCCAATTTGGAAAGTTCACGATTGAGAACCGCTACTTCTTTCTTGGGGCGACGATAAAATTCGCCGTTATCACGCATATCTTCCAGTTCTTTAAGTCTGTTAATGCGCAAACGGATAGTTTCGAAATTGGTGAGCATGCCGCCGAGCCAGCGACGGTTCACAAAGTGCGCGCCACAACGAACAGCTTCTTCTTGCACAATTTCAGCAGCTTGCTTTTTAGTGCCGACAAAAACGATGTTTTTCTTTTCGGATGCGGCTTTTCTCAAATATTCGCAAGCTATATCGAGCTTCCGGGAGGTTTGTTCTAAATCTATGATGTAGATGCCGTTACGCTCTCCATAGATATAAGGACGCATTTTCGGGTTCCAGCGTCGTGTCTGGTGCCCAAAATGAACCCCAGCCTCCAACAATTGTCTCATTGATGCTACTGGCAAGGCTGTCTATATCCTCCGATTAACTCAATACAAAATGTGGGCACAAGCCCGATGAACTACCCGAAAGGAACCATGAGCTTGAAGAGCTCACTGCTATCTGGGGGCAGAAGGAACATTGTAACACAAGAGCGTCTGCTGGCGCGATTCCTGGACAAAGGACCGCAACCGTCGTTATAATGGGAATCGTAAAGATTTAGTTAAGAAGCAAGCCGGACGGCAGCAACTAGTATCCAAGAGGAAGCGGCGATCGACCAAAAACCCGGTTAATTCCAAAGATCGAACCTTCTCGCAACGCATATAAAGAGGTCCCAGTTGTCTAAAGTTTTGGTGCTGAACGCATCTTACGAGCCATTAAACATAACGAGCTGGCGCCGGGCCGTGATTTTGCTTATTAAAGGAAAAGCCGAACAGATTGAGCACAACGGCAAGATGCTCGCTCAAGATTTGCCTTTACCCCTTGTGATTCGACTACGTTCTTATGTGAAAATTCCTTACAAAGAGATAAGCCTGTCACGCCGCAACGTTTTGCACCGCGACAATTACACCTGCCAGTACTGCTTGGACCGTCGGCACGATTTGACCATCGATCACATAATGCCTCGCTCGAGGGGAGGCAACGATAGCTGGGATAACGTCGTTGCTGCCTGCCTAAAATGCAACGTCAAAAAAGGCGACCGTACACCAAGAGAGGCGAGCATGCCTCTCTTATCAGTTCCACGGCGGCCATCCAGCCATGTTTCATTTGAGATCTCTAAGCATGCCATCTCCGGCGAAAGCACCTGGAATAAATATCTGATCGGCGCTTAACTTAAAGCGTGTTAGCGTTATAAGCAAACAGACCTTGCTGTTGTCAGCAGCAAGGCTAATTAGATTTATTGAGGCGGATAGTGGCCACAGATTCGGGAGTTTATGCGGACGTCGCCATTGACGTAAACGTAAAAAACATCGCCAGCCGCTTATTTACTTATAAAATACCTGCCGCACTTGCCGGCGACGTTTTTATCGGCACCCATGTGCTCGTGCCCTTTGGTCATCAGGAAGCCGTCAGCGGTTATGTGATCTCGCTGAAAAACACCTGCGAAGCGCCGGACAAAACAAAAGATATTTCCGAGGTCTTAGACGGTGAACCTTTATTCGATGGTCCTTATATCAAATTCCTTTATTGGATCGCCGATTATTACGCTTGCAGCATTCTCGATGTACTGGCAGCTGCAATTCCAGCCGATATCGGCACCCGCCTCAAACGTCTTGTGCGTTTATCAGGCAAAGAGAACCCTCTGCTCTCGTCCACTCTTACAAGTGAAGAAACGCTGCTTTTGCGCATTCTCAAGCCAAGCAAAGACGGACTTTCGCTGAAAACTCTTAAATCCCGCTGCGGATTGCCTCTACGGATTTTTTATGCGGCATTCACCCGCTTGCGCCAAAACGATCTTATAGAAATAGTCCAAGAAACTGACGGCGCCGGACCAAAATTGATCAATCAAGTAATTTGGACCGGCAGGGAAGGTAAAAGCGAACGTCAAAAAGAGATAATCGCCTACCTACAAGAACACGATGGACACTTAGCCCTGAGCGAGTTGACCAAAGCATGCAATACCACTAGCAATACCATTAAACGGATGGAAGCGCTGGGTATGGTCAACATCAAACAGAGCGAGGTAGTGCGCGATCCATTAAGAAGCCTGGCTGAATCGGCAGCCGGAAAAGCAACACCGCCACCGGAGTTAACGCCAGACCAAGCCTATGTTGTCGGTGCTTTGAACGAAACTCTTGGCCGTTTTTTGACAGCTAAAACAAACGAAACCGATGATCAACCCTGGCTTTTACACGGTGTTACCGGTTCAGGCAAAACCGAAATTTATTTACGCTTGATTGCCGAATGCCTAAAACAAGAGCGCACGGCATTGCTTTTGGTGCCCGAGATCAGCTTGACGCCGCAGCTGGCCCAAAGGCTGCTCAGTCGTTTCGGCGATCAAGTTGCCGTTTGGCATAGCGCTCTTTCGCCAGGCGAAAGATACGACACCTGGCGCCGCCTACAATCAGGCGAACTAAAAGTCTTGCTCGGCGCCCGCTCAGCTATTCTAGCGGCAGTGCCTAAGCTTGCCTTGATCATCCTTGATGAGGAACACGACGGCAGCTACAAACAAAGCAGCCCGAATCCACGTTATTCAGCTAAACATCTGGCTGTCGAACGTGGTAAACGCGAAGGAGCGATGGTCCTTTTAGGCAGCGCCACTCCGGATACAGCCACCTACCATCAAGCTTCGTCTGCAAATCGGATCTTGCGTCTTGCCGAACGTGTACATAAACAACGTTTACCTGAATCAGTAATTGTCGATATGCGCAAAGGCTTCCAACAAGGAAACCGTGGTATTTTTTCTCTGCCATTGCTTGAAGAGTTGGACGCTTGCCTGGAGCGGCAAGAGCAAGCCATTCTTCTTATAAATAGAAGAGGCTACGCCAATCATATTTTTTGTCGCAGCTGCGGCTTTGTGATCAAATGCCACAACTGCAGCGTTTCGCTCGTTTATCACAACGCTTGTTCGGCTTATCCCGAAGGCAGATTTACTTGCCACCACTGCGGCTTCACCAAAGAAGCAAGCGTCATTTGCCCTAGCTGCCAAAGTCCATTTTTACGCCATTTCGGACTAGGCACACAAAGAGTGGAGGAGGACATCCGGGACATTTATCCCCAAGCTCGCACTTTACGCTTAGACAGCGATATCACAGCCAGAAAAGGGGCTTATGAGGAGATCTTCAAAAAATTCTCCGAAGGCGAAGCCGATATTTTAATCGGCACACAAATAGTCGCCAAAGGCATAGATATCGCCAAAGTTACTTTCGTTGGCGTGCTGGCTGCCGACGCAGCTTTTAATTTGCCCGATTACAGGTCTTTAGAGAGAGGCTTTCAGCTTTTAACTCAAGTATCGGGACGAGCCGGACGCGGGCACCATCCCGGTCGGGTTGTTTTACAAACTTTCAACGACGAGCTGCCGGCTTTACTTCTAGCGCGAGATCAAGATTACGATTCTTTTGTCAAAAGCGAGCTTGAAAGTCGTAAAAATTTCGGCTATCCCCCTTTCAGCCAACTGATGCGTATTGTGCTTTCCGGACCGGAGGATAATGCCGTCCAAGCCGAAGCCGACGCTCTTGCCGAAGAGCTGAGCAACCGCCTGGAGACTTTTGCCACTGCCGAGGCGATTACTTTGTTGGGGCCGGCACCTTGTTTAATCGAACGTTTAAAAGGACAGTTCCGCCACCACATACTGATTAAGAATCTTGCCGGCGACGAAGGACGCGAAGCAGTTACAGACTTTCTCAAAAGCAAATCAAGCAAAAACGGTGTCCGCATAACAATTGACATCGACCCGCTAGATTTGATTTAAGACTGTCTCAAATAAACGAAGTTCTCTGGCAAATAAGCCCGCTCCCTTGTAAACTGACCGCGTGATTGGCGTATATTACATACTTGTTATTTTGGTTCTGGCCTTGGCCGGACCCTTTCTTCTGCTTTCAAAAAAGGCACGGGCCGGGCTTGGGCATAAACTTGGCTTCGTACCGGCAACATTGAAAACAAAGAGTAAGAAGAACAAACGTCTTTGGTTTCATGCAGTATCAGTCGGTGAATTCAACGCCCTTTTACCGGTGCTAGAAAGTTATCACCAACTTCATCCGGATCACGAACTTTTTGTTTCAACAACGACAGCAACCGGACAACAGCTAGCTAAGGCTAAAGCCGGTACTTATGCCAGTATTTTTCATTTCCCTTTGGATTTTCCCTGGGCCACAAGCAATTTTTTAAACGCGATCAAACCGGATCTAGTCTCTATTGTCGAGACCGAGATTTGGCCTGGTTTTATGAACCAATGTCGGCAAAGAAACATTCCTGTGGTTTTGATCAACGGTCGTCTCTCACCACGCTCATTTAAGTCTTATATGCGCTGGCGCTGGTTTTTCGGAAAAGTAATCAATCGCTTTGCTGCCGTTGCCGTACAGTCAGAACAAGAAGCTGCCCGTTTCCGTCTCTTAGCCGGCGATGAACTAAAAATTTCGGTTTGCGGCAACATCAAATTTGACGGTATCAAAAAACTATCCGCTCCAAATATTGGATTACAAAAAGAAGAACAAGTACTTGTTGCCGGCTCCACTCATGAAGGTGAGGAGCAAGCTTTGCTTGCCGCCATCAAAGAGACAAAGGTTCGTTTGATCTTAGCCCCAAGACATCCCGAACGTTTCGAACGTGTCGCTCATTTGATAGAACAAAACGGTTTTCGCCCTCGCCGTTTTTCACAGAATCAGATCCTCGAAACCGAAAGCGATGTTTATCTGCTTGATGTAATCGGACAGTTGAATCGTTTTTATTCACTGGGCACAATCGCTTTTGTCGGCGGCACACTAGCCCCTATTGGTGGTCATAACTTGACTGAACCTTACGCTTACGAGCTACCTGTCATTTGCGGTCCTCATATTCACAAAACAAAAGATGTCGCTCAAGCTTTGCTTGCTGACAAAGCGCTTTTTATGGTTCAAAACAAAGACGAGTTAAAAAAACTAGTTGCCGATCTTGCTGGCAACCAAACAAAAAGATCGGCTGCCGGTCAAGCCGGCTGGCGCTGGTTAAAAGCCAGCCAGGGAGCTTGCAATCGTACTTTAGCCGTGCTTGAGCGCACCTTGCAAGAAGACAAAACTTCTTGCTGTCTTTAAGGAGACCCGAATGTCCTGGCGCGCACCGAAAACAGCTGGCGAAAAACTGAGAGCAGCACTTTTGCAACCGCTTTCAGCACTATATTTTGCCGGTGTTTGTTTACGTCTTACCGCTTACAGAACCGGCTTGTGCAAACAGATACGATTACCGGTGCCTGTAATCAGCGTCGGCAATTTAACTGTCGGTGGCACCGGTAAAACACCGGTTGTTATTGATTTAGCAAAAAGACTGACAGCTGCCGGACATAAAGTCGGCATTTTAAGCCGTGGTTATAAACGCAAATCAAACAAACCGCTTGTTATTGTTTCTGATGGCAAGACTCTTTTGTGCAGTCCGGAAGATGCCGGTGACGAGCCGTATTTAATTGCGCAGTCGGTACCGGAAGCCGTAGTTATTGTCGGCTCTCGCCGAGCCAAAAGCGGGTTTGCCGCCATCAAAGATTTCAACTGCAACGTGCTTATTTTGGATGACGGCTTCCAGCATATATCTTTGGTACGCGATTGCGACATCGTACTTATCGACTACCAAGATGATCTGAACAACAAACATTTATTGCCAGCCGGCGACTTACGTGAACCGCTAACAGCCCTTGCCAGCGCTAACTGGGTGGTAATAAGCAAAGTACCGAAGAATCCGGATTTGGAACGGCTGGATCATATGCGCCAACAAATAAATAAATTAGCGCCTCAAGCCCTAGTAACTTTTGTCAGCTTTCCCAGCGTACAAGCTAAACGTCTTTATTCAAACAAAAATGTTGACGTTAATCTGCCGCTTGCCGGAACCAGAGTATTTGCTTTATCCGCTATCGCCAGACCGGAAAGTTTCTATGAAACAATTACCGATTTAGGTGCCATAATCACTGGTTCGAAAAGCTTTCCTGACCATCACTGGCTTGACGACAAAGATTTGCAGTCATTAAAAAGCGACTTCGCTCAATCACAAGCCGAGATCGTTGTCACCACACAAAAAGATCGCGTTCGCCTACCGTCCGAATTATTTAACGAGTTACCGATGGCCGAGCTAATACTTGAATGTTCTTGGCTCGGTCCGGTACCAACACTGACAGGAGGCAGCCATGAACAAAGCTTGCAAGCTGCCACTTAAACGTATTCTTGTAGTGCGCTATCGTTTTATCGGCGACACGATTTTGACCGTACCTTTTTTACGCAATCTGCGCCAAGCATATCCGGAAGCAAAAATTGATGTGCTTGTCGGACCGCAAAGCGGCTTAGTTTTGGAAGGTTGCCCTTATATAGATGAACTTCTCGTTTACGATACTACTCGCTTTCATAAATACGATCGCGGCGAAGGTCAAGCTAAATCTTTTTGGTCATATGTCCGCCAATTGCGCAAACAAAAATATGACTCTGTTTTTCTGCTCAAGCGTTCTTTATCTTCGGCACTCCTTGCTTTTTTAATTGGCGCGCGTTATCGCATCGGTTATGGAACCGAAGGACGAAATTTTTTGCTTACTCATCCTGTCACCTGGGATAAAAACAAACACGAAGTTGAATCCACTCTCGACGTATTGCAAGCAGCCGGAGCCGAAATAACCAACAGTGAATTAGAGTCCTGGATTTCGCCTGAAGAACGCCGCAATATTTTAGAGTTGGTGCCTGAGCTTGGCACCAATAAAACCAAAGTGCTTTTTCACGCTCCGGCCGCTCATCCGGACAAGCTTTATCCTCTTGAATCATGGGCACAAGTCTTAAAAGAGCTTGCAGCAAAAAAAGAGATTGTTCCTTTTTTCATCGGTGCTCAAGAAGACATAAAACTATACGACGAGCTAGAGGAGCTAAGCGGGATTAAAGGTGTTTGCACCGCCGGCAAGCTTAGCTTACGCCAGAGCATGGCTTTGCTTGGAGAACTTGATTTGGCAATTTGCACCGACTCCGGACCAGCCCACCTGGCCGCTGCTGTTGGCACACCAACTTTAGCAATCTTCGGTCCGACAGATCCTGTACGCTGGCGTCCTTGGGGTGCGGCTCACAAAGCGATTTACGCTAAAGAGCTTACCTGCCGTCCCTGCCATTACAATAAAACTTGCGACAATCGTCAATGCCTAACCGAAGAGCTTCCACCCACTCTTATAGTCGAGGAAGCGCAACAGATGCTCTCTCTTAAATCTCGCGCCGCCCTTCAAGAGACTTAGACAAAGTCATATCATCGGCATATTCCAAGTCCGAGCCCATCGGCAAACCAAAAGCGATACGACTAAGCTTGATGCCCGCAGGCTTAATCAGCTGGCTTAAATAAAGCACCGTGGCATCGCCTTCAACTGTAGGATTAATGGCCATAATCACTTCTTTAATCGTTTCGTTCTGCAAACGAGCCAAAAGCTGGCGTATGCTCAGCTTATCCGGGCCTTTACCATCAAGAGGCGAGATTAGCCCGGTCAGCACGTGATATTGACCGCGATATTCGCGAGTGCGCTCAAAAGCGATTACATCTTTTGGATCAGCAACAACACAAACTACTTGTTGATCACGCCTAGAATCAACGCAAATCTCGCAAGGATCCTGGGCTGATAAATGAAAGCATGTATTGCAATGCTTCACTTTTTCTTTGGCTTCAGTTATTGCCTCAGTCAAAGCTTGCGCATCTTCAGCACTCAAATCCAGAACATGAAAAGCCATGCGCTGAGCCGACTTCGGCCCAACACCGGGGAATTTTTGAAACTCCTCGATCAGGCGAGCCAGAGGGCGCGTAAAAAACATTTAGCTTAGAAACCCATTCCCGGCGGGAGATTCAGACCAGCGGTCAAACTGCCTGCTCTTTGTTGCAATAGGGCTTGAGATTTGGTTGCCGCATCTTTGACAGCAGCCAAAACCAGATCTTCAAGAGTTTCCACATCGTTAGGATCCACAGCTTCCGGCTTGATCTTTACCGATTTGAACTCTTGATTGCCGTTACAAGTAATTACCACAGCGCCACCACCAGCAGTGCCTTCGACTATTACTGCAGCCAATTCGGTTTGCATCTTAGCCATATCTTGCTGCATTTTTTGCAGAGACTTTTGAGCATCTCTCATCATCTTTCCAAAATCTTGGGTCATCTTAAAAACTCCTTGCCACAGGACAAATTATGCCACGGGCATTGATGCCACAGGCATCAAAAAGCCTCTTGCGTTTAAACTTTGTTAAATCATCAGTAGCCAACTGCATATATCGGGATTAAGGACCTACAATTAATTTAGCTGTTCTATTAAATGCACACAAGGCAGGTAGGCATGCACGATTACCAGACTGACAATGACGATGCCGATGTTCTTGAAAATGGCAAGAAGGGCACTGCAGAAGACATCGTCCGTAATATGCTCAAAAAGATCGTCACTTTTGTTTGTTTCGGACCGGGAGTGCTAGGCGTACTGTGGATTTTTGGTCGTATTTTCAAACGCTAAAGCCAGACCAGGTGCTTGAAAGCCTGGCAAAAAACAATCCTTCATTTTGCGAACGTTACGCAAATAAGGAAGATGAGTTTGGTTTCAGCTTGGAAACTTTTGCTCTCTGGGAACGCTTTTTTCGTTTCTTATTTGAAGACTATTTCAAAGCCAAAGTTACAGGCATTGAGAATATTCCTTCTGAAGGGCGAGTGCTTTTAGTTGGCAATCACTCCGGGCTGTTGCCGATGGACGGAGCTCTGCTGACAATTGCCATGTGTAATGGACATCCGGCTCCGCGCCGAGTGCGTTATTTGGCTACAGATTGGTTTTTTAGCGTTCCCGGGCTCAGAGAATGGTCCATGGAAACCGGCCAAGTAAGAGCCACCAAAGAGAACGCCATCTCACTTTTGAATAATGATGAAATAGTCGGGATTTATCCGGAAGGTATTCGCGGAGTCGGCAAAACATTCCGTGAGCGTTATCGTGTGCACGATTTTCATCCTGGTTTTGTCCAACTGGCCATTTCCACACAAACGCCGCTTATTCCAATTGCCACTGTCGGCGGTGACGAAATCTTTCCTAATTTCGCTAACGCTAAAAGTATGGCTCGTTTATTGCGTATGCCCTTCTTCCCTTTGACTTTGACTTTTCCTTGGTTGCCTTTCCCAATGCCTTTTGTACCTTTGCCGGTACGCTGGTTGATTAAAGTGCACAAACCGATAGTGCTTGATTATCCACCGGAAAAAGCCTCGGATCGCAAATTGGTACTTAAAATTGCCCGTGATATTCAATATCAAATTCAAAAAGATTTGAATGAGCTTTTGCGCGAACGCAAATCTGTTTTCTCAGGTTGGGACGGTGATTCATATTGAGTTTCGCTAAAACATACCGTACTTACATCAAACAAGCCCGCACAGGAAACCAATTTGGGTTTTCTCTAAAAACAATCGCCAGAGTCGAGCCTGGTCTAGCTTTTCTTTATAAGAACTGGTGGAAAGTCGAGCCCAAAGGGCTGAATAAACTTCCACAAAAGGGTGCAGCTTTAATCGTCGGCAATACCGGCGGGATTTTACCTTGGCCGGGATTGATGCTGATGTACGCATTGATGAACTGCCCCGAAGCGCCACGTCGCTTGAACATACTTTGCGAGCTTGATTGGATCAAAGACAAAAAAATGCGCAGCTTAGCCGACGAATTAGGCTTTGTCCAATGGTCAGCTGACAACGCTAAAAAACTTTTTGCCGCCGGTGAGCTGGTTGCCGTATTTCCGGAAGGCGCTCAAGGAGCGGTAAAACCATTCTCGGAGCGCAACCGCTTACGCGATTTCGACTGGACTAAAATTTTACCGGCAATTGAAGACGATGTACATGTTTATCCCATGGCTACACTTGGCTGCGATGAATCTTTTCCGATTCTAGGCAACCTGGATCAAATAGCCAAGCTGCTTGAAGTGCCGGCTTTTCCGGTAACACCTTTTATGCCCTTACTGCCTTTCCCCGCTTGTCTCATGTCTTTTCCAGGCAACTGGAAAATGCATCTTATGGGCAAAGCTGATTTTGAGCATAGCGAAACACGAAACGAGAATTACGAAACCGCGATCACTACAGCTAGAACCATTGAGGGCGAAATTCAAGCTGAGATCAATCGTTTGTTGCGTACTCGAGTAAAATCGATTTTTTAGATGGCTGTAATTCTTAGCTGCCAATCGCTTTTCAAGTCGTACAGCGCTCGCCCGCTGTTCAAGAACATATCTTTTTCTCTTGAAGAGAACGAAAAGCTTGGTTTGATCGGACCGAACGGTTCGGGTAAATCAACTTTGCTTAAAATCATGGCCGGACTTGTGCAACCGGACGAAGGTAATATCACAACTCGCAAATTTCTCAAGGTTGCTTATTTAGCCCAAGAAAATATCTATCCTGAAAATGCCGATCTTTTAGAAGTAGTTTCCGACGGTCTCAAAGACGAAGGTCTAAACGAAGCTGAAATTAAAGCACGTTGCAGTATCGCTTTAAGTAAAGTTGGTTTTGAAAATTTCGAAATGAAAGCCGGTTCTTTATCCGGTGGTTGGCGTAAGCGACTGGCATTGGCTGAAGCTCTGGCAAAAGGTCCAGACTTGCTTTTACTTGATGAGCCAACCAACCATTTGGATTTAGCCGGTGTACTTTGGTTGGAAAAACTGCTTTTAAGTTCGCCTTTCGCTTATGCCGTAATCAGCCACGATCGTGGATTTCTACAGAATGTGGCCGGTCGTATCATCGAGCTGAATAAAACTTACGCCGAAGGTTTTTTAAGCGTCAACGGATCTTATAGCGACTTTCTGGTTGCTCGAAAAGAATACTTGACCGCTCAAGCTCATGAAGAGCAAGCTTTATCAAGCCAAGTTCGACGTGAGATCGCTTGGCTTTCACGGGGCGCCCGCGCTCGCCAAACCAAATCACGCGAACGTATTCGCGAAGCCGGCAAACTGATCGAATCTTTGGAAGAAGTTCGTTTTCGTAATTCACAAACCGGCTCCATCGACGTAGATTTTACAGGCTCAAATCGCCAAACCAAAGAGCTGCTTGTCTGTAAAAAAATAAGCAAGTCCCTTGGCGGCAAAACACTTTTCAAAGATCTCGATTTGATTTTGACACCAAAAGCAAAGCTTGGTGTGCTGGGTAAAAACGGCTCAGGCAAAACAACTCTATTAAAGCTGCTTTCCGGATCTCTTGAAGCCGACAGCGGCACTTTGAAAAAAGCCGACAATCTAAAAGTGGTATTTTTCGATCAAAATCGGCAGCAGCTCGATCGCAATATCTCCTTAAAAGAGGCTCTCTGCCCGAGCGGCGACTCGGTAGTTTATCGCGATCGCTCGATGCATGTGGCTAGCTGGTCCCGTCGCTTTCTTTTTCGCCCGGATCAACTGAACATGCCTGTCAGTTATCTTTCGGGCGGCGAGCAAGCACGCATTTTAATTGCACGTTTAATGCTCATGCCGGCCGACATACTGATTTTGGATGAACCGACAAACGATCTGGACATTCCCTCTCTTGAAGTTCTTGAAGAAAGCCTGGAAGATTTTCCCGGCGCCGTCATACTGGTCAGCCACGATCGCTTCATGCTCGATTCGGTTTCTAATCAGCTTTTGTCGCTTGACGGTCAAGGTAACGTTGAATTTTTTGCCGATTATTCACAATGGGAAGATGCTCAAAATAAGCCGACTGCTAAACAAGAACCAAAAATCGAAAAAGCTCCGGAGACTAAAACAACAAAAACTGTCGAGCGAAAATCTCTTTCCACAGCTGAAAAGAAAGAGCTGCAAAATATGGAAAGCAAAATTGAGACAGCCGAAAATCATGTTCTGGAGATTCAACGCCGCCTGGAAGATCCGACTATCGCTTCAAATCATGTCAAACTCAATGAATGTATGAAAGAAGTGGAAGAAGCACAAAAGCAAGTGAACAAGCTTTATGCGCGCTGGGAAGATTTAGAATCGCGCCAAAATCAGAGCTAGCTTTTTTGCTCTTTTTTGTTAAAGACATACTTGCCTAAAAGAGCATCAAGAGATAACGGACCGCCGCCAAAAGCAAAAGCCAAAAGTGCGGTCAACAAAAAGAAAAAGGGATCGGCAGCAAAGAAAGGATCTTGATCTTGGAAAAAATTGAGCACTTTCAGTCGATCTTCCTCAACGCTGAGATAAGCAACAATCATATTGATTGAAAGCACTAAACCAACCGGTCTGGTTGCCAATCCGAGTATAAGCAAAATACCGCCGATACATTCCACACCGCTGACAAACCAGGCGGTGAAATCAGGAAAAGGCAAGTGCAAACTAGTAAAAAATTCGACCACGCTTGGATGATCTAAAAGTTTTCCTTTGCCTGAAATAAAAAACTGCCACCCCCAGTTCAAGCGAAAGAAGAGTAGCAGTAAGATTTGAGTTTTATTTGCGACTTTGGTCAGCAGTTCGTAAGCGGTGCGTAGTAAAAAGCCAAGATCAATCATTTTTATCATCCAGCGACTGACGTCACTATTGTAGTTGATCTTGGCTTTTACTTTGCTTTTGGTTAGCCTCCGGTTTGCGGTCCGGAACCAGTACCGCTTTGCGGTCCACCGGTTAAGCTGCTTGGCGGTGGGCATCCGCTTTCACCCCACCATTCCATTCTGTAAGCATCACCAGTATTGTCGGTTACTGCACCGTGCTGTTGTCTCCATTGTTGTTTATAAGGATTGTTACACTCTCCGGAGAATCCGCTTCCCATGACGTTCATGCCGCCACCGAAGCCACTGTTGTAGGATCCACCGAATCCGAGCCCTAGATTGAAGTTACTGAAGCCGCCACCAGTAGGAGGGAGCGGAGGATGAGGTGGAGGGAGCGGAGGAGGGGGCGGAGGGAGCGGAGGCGGAGGCGGAGGCGGCGGCGGCGGCGGCGGCGGAGGCGGAGGCGGCGGCGGTGGGTAGTACGGCGGCGGTTGATAGTAGTAACCGCCTCCTCTATAACCACCACCATATAAGCCGAGAGCCGTCATACCACCAAGGGTACCGAGACCAAGACCACCACCTAAGAGCGGCCAGAGTCCACCAAGATTAAGTCCGCCGCCACCGGTAGGTGGGATGAACGGAGGATACATGCCGCCGCCGGTAACTAAACCACCGGTAGGAGGCGTGTTAATAATGATCGGCGGCGGAGGGGGTGGAGGTGGTGGTGCAACATAGCCGCCGCCGGACGGAACGCCACCAGCAACTACAGTTCCACCAGGACCAACTCCGTAGCCACCAGGTGTTACGTTTACCGTTCCACGAGGATAGCCTGGGGCGCCGCCAACCAGCGGGCCGCCGGCGGTGGGAACACCACCTGCCGTAACGGTACCACCGACGGGCACAGTGGCCCCACCAACGGGCACAGAGGCCCCGCCAACAGTTTCTACAGTGCCACCCGGTCCGTAGGTAGTTCCACCTGGACCGTAAGTAGTGCCACCCGGTCCGTAGGCGGTAGGAGTTCCACCTGGACCATAAGTAGTGCCGCCGGGTTCATAAGTCGTACCGCCAGGCGCTACAAGCGCTCCGCCTTCGACTTTCTGGTACTCGACTTTAGGCGAACCGGTCAGGTTACCGCCTACTGGCACATCATGTACTTCTACGTTATATTGACTGCCGACAGGCGGAATCGTATCAGTGTTAATCGGCAATGGGCGACCGTTAGATTCGGTATATTGCACATAATTGCCTTGGGGTGATATTGAATCCGTTGCCGGGTTTATATATTTGATTACTGTTCGCGGTACAGGTGCGACATCGAAAGTTTTATCGAAATCGATTTCGATATCGGTGCCTTTGATGTACCATTTATCGCCAATTTTGACGACTTCAAGGAATTTGCCATCGGGATTGATGTCACCCGATTGTTTAATGTTGAAAGTACCATCCGGATTTTCAACAACTTCAATATAGCGTCTGCCAGGTACAAGGTTTTGCGCGCCGCGAATAATCAGCGGAGCCACTAACGATGGCAGAGTAATACGCTCATGAGCTGAGCCAGCAATCGACGCACCATGATGGACGCTAGGCTTGCTAGCATGACGTATCGGTTTGACGACATAGTAACGTCGAACTGTTCGTACCCGAGGTCGGGACGTTGACCGGTGAGAAACATACCGGACACGACGGTGTAGGTCGCGCACGACACTTGCCCCAGCGGAAGTCTTAACCTCAACACCGCCATAGAGAGGCGACGCTACTGGCGCGACTTGACCAACTAATTCTTGAGCCAGAACTGAACTCTGTATAAAAGGATTCAGAACCAGCGATACCGCTAATAAAATTACAAATGCCCGGTTCACGACTTATTCTCCGTGGGATTAACCCGTCAGACCTATGCAAACTTGCAAAGATATTAGCTTGAAGACAAGCTTTTGACCGTACGTGGGAATCCCACCCGACTACGTAGATCTCCCGTATTTGGCTAAATTTCTTGGGCAAAACATGGCAAATTCGTGAAATTAAAGTGAGGCAGCCGACTTCACCGGCTGCCTCACAAGCTTAAATGTTAGCAATATGCTTCGTTAGTTATACCGAAACAGTCGTTCTGTCGAGCCGGGCACGACGAATAATCGACCGTGGAAATAATTTAAAGTCGAGAGAAAGGGTTCCCGGACCGGTAAATAAAAGCTGGCAAGCTACAGCAAAATAAATTAGAGCAAGCTCGTAGCTCGGTCCGCCTGGCTGTCCGACAAAAGGATCGCCTTTGGGCAGATGAACTAAAACCATTGCCACTGCCATATTGGCCAAAATGCCCAAACAAGCAAGCGGCGTTAAAAGTCCGAGAATTAAAGCTAAACCGCCGCCAAATTCAGCAAGGGCAGACAAAGCCTGAAAAAATCCCGGCACTGTAGCATGGGTTCCCATCCAAGCAAACGGTTCTTGGATTTTAGGCCAGCCATGCAACATCAGCCCAAGCCCGCAGACCAATCTAATTACCAAAAGCCCAAAGGCTCCTGCTCCATCTATAAAAGGACCGTTTAGACGATTCATGCGATTCTCCTCCACAAGCTTTGATGAATCCGACGCGCGACGCTGCCAGGAGTTCCTTTCACACTTAAACTTCCCAGGGAACAAATGCCGTTTCAGACTGTCATGCCAAGCAAAAGGAGCAGAATTATGGCTACATTAACTCAGCAACCAACTCAGCCGCCCTTGCGCTTTTTTTCTCGCCCGTATCAACAAAGAATAGGGCTTATCCCAACCACAATTTCAATCGTACTTGGCTGGGTGATTACTGCCCTGGGTTTTATATCAGCTTGTTACGCCCTTCAATACTATAGATTGACTGGCGCACTGATGATGCTTGCAGTATTTTGTTTGGGCTTTTTGATGACATTTATCACTCATCGCTTCATCTCTGAAATACAGGAAGAGCATGAGCTTTATATCAACGGTAATCTACTTAGTCTTTCTCGACTAAATAAAGATGACAGCACCCATGTCAAACAAGAGCTGTCTCTTAGCGAAGTATCCTCTGCCGAATATTATCCGGCCGCCGATACTTCAAACATGGTTTTGCATGGAAAAACAGCCGACCTTGAAATTCCGCTCTGGTCTTTCGGTCCGAAGGCTGAAGAAAAAATTGTTCAATATATCAAAGCACATGACGTTCAAGTCGTAGATATACCAGGAAGCGTAGTGATATGAGTACAACCTTGGAAAAAGCAGATCAAGAACTAGCTTGCAAACATTCTCCCTGCCGTTGCCCAGTAACGGATGGCGATGAATATTGCTCGGAAGAATGTCGCACGGCAACCGACATGATGGAATGCCCGTGCAGCCACGAACACTGCCAAATGGACAACGAGCCGGTTCAATAACTCAATCTGCTTATATATGAATAAGCGTGTCTGCTTTAGCAAAACGTACTTTAGCTGCGTTTGCATATTTATCGTCGGCAGCACGATAGCCTAAAGCACAAGACATAAGCGAGCGGCAGCCTTTTTCAGGCAATCGCAAAAGCTTGTCGTAAGCAGCTTGATCGATACCTTCCATCGGACAATTATCCACACCGTACATGGAAGCGGCAGTCATCAAATTACCAAGAGCGATATAACATTGACGTGCCATCCAGTCATTAAGCTCGGCTTCGGACTTAGCGCTAATGAAATCAGTCATCATTTTGCCGTAGGCAGCAAGAGAGTCAACCGGAATACTTCTGGTTTTAGCCGTATGCTCAACAAACGCTTTTACATGATCGACAGTCATATTTTCCAAACGGCAAAGCACTACATAATGTGAACAATCCGCCGGTTGGTTTTGGTTCCAAGATAAAGGCGGCAGCTGATCTTTAACGCTTTGATCTGTAATCACAATAAACTTCCAAGGCTGTAAGCCGAAACTTGAAGGCGTTAGAATAAGCGCTTCTTCAATCTGATTCCACGTAGCATCATCTATTTTGCGCTTACAATCAAATTTCTTTGTTGCGTAACGCCATTTCAAACTATCCACTACATTGTTCAGCATAGTTTCCATTGAGTCATAGCCTCGTAGTCGGTTAAGCAAAGCGAGATCCTAGCACACAAAAACGTCCGCCAGTGCTAAAATCACTGGCAAATTCCCGGGAGATTAACAATGAAAGACAAGATTACTGTCTACGAAAGACCGACCTGCTCAAAATGTCGTGAAATGAACAAACTTCTGGCCGAAGGCGGTTACGATTTCGAGAAAGTAAACTATTACACCGATCCTTTGACCGTAGCTAAACTGCAAGATCTGGTGAACAAAATGGATATTCCGGCGCGGGAGCTTTTAAGAACAACCGAGCCGATTTATCGCGAACTAAAGCTTGCTAAAGCCGACCTTTCGGACAAAGAGCTCATCAGCTTAATGGTCAAGCATCCTGATTTGATGCAGCGTCCGATTGTTGAACGCGGCGCCAAAGCAATACTTGGACGTCCGACCGAAAACATCAAAAAGCTTTTGAAATAGCTTATTTAACTCCCAGCTCAGCAAGCTTAGCCTTAATTTCAGGCATAGCGGCGATGGCTGCTTCTTCTCCGGCCTGTATCGATATTCGTGCATCATGTTTTTTGGTCGAAATCAAAGAAATTCCTGTCGTGTGCGGACGAATAACAATGTCAGCAAGACCTTCCTGAGGCATATCAGTTTCATATAAAGCCCATTTGATCATTCTTCTAGTTACGCTTCCCGGCTTACGAAAGACATGACGTTCTTCAGTTTTGAATTGCCCATCAATATTTACGGCAATAACAAAATCTGCACCTAGCTGTCGACATTGTTTTACAGGCAAGTTGCACTCCACACCGCCGTCACAAAACAACCCGTCACCAAGCTCAACCGGCTTTCGCAAAGTAGGCACAGCACAAGTAGCTTGCAAAATCGGACCTAAATTACCTTTTGTGATGATATAGCAATTACCATCAAGCAAATTTAGAGAAACAGCGCCAAAAGGAATTTTCAAGTTTTCAACAGTATGCTCATCAGCTGGCAAGCCGTTAATCAGGAACTTACGGAACGAACTACCTTTATACAATCCATCATAATCATTGAAGCCGATTAAACGCGGTATAAAAAGCACCGGCGCTAACACAATCCGAACCCACAGCGGTACGGTCATGAAATGTTTCATGACCTTGCCTTTCTGAAAAGATTCTTGCATCTGCGCAGGCGGCACTCCAGCACAATAATAAGCACCGGCAACAGCACCGATACTTGTACCGACTACATAATCGAACTTCAGTCCTTCACGCTCAAACACTTTAAGCACGCCGATATGGGCGCCACCTCTGGCGCCGCCGCCGCCCAGAGCTAAACCGATTTTTGGACGCCCTTGTATGACAGGTTTTTTGAACTGTTGCGCTTCTGTGGGATCCGCTGCTGTCGTCAGCAAGAATCCATCGGCAGCAAAACAAGTATTGAACATTTGTACAGCAGCTATTAAACCTAAAGCTGCCGTTTGCCAAAGACCTTTGCGTGACATCATAAATTTCTCCCAAGCTCGGCTTAGTATAGCTAATATCCAACCTTAGTAATGTGTTTAATCTGTCGCCAGTTCTCAAGTTGATCTTTCTGACAGCAACATGATATCTTTATATCAAGATACTTCTCGTCAAGATATTCTACAAAGAAATTAACAGTCATGCCCGAATCTCTAGACACCTCCGCTTTAAGCACCAAACTCTGGTTAAGTCTCTGGAAAGCTTCACGTTCAATTGAAGCTCACGCCCACCGGAGCATAGCCAGCTTGGATATGAGCGGGACTGATTTCGGCATTCTCGAGGCCTTATTACACAAGGGTCCACTGCCGGTAAACACAATCGGCAAAAAGATTCTGCTAACAAGCGGCTCGATTACAACTGCTGTCGATCGTCTTGAAGAGAGAGGCTTGGTCGAACGTATTGATGACGCTTCCGATCGGCGCGTGCGTTTAGTGCGCCTGACGGCAAGCGGCACAAAATTGATTAAAGCTGCTTTTATGCAGCATCAAAAACATTTGGAAAAAGCCATGTCTCATTTGAATAAAGAAGAGCAACGAAATTTATTGTCGCTCTTAAAAAAACTCGGACAAGGCGCTGATGAGGTATCGTTATGAATAAAACAGTCAAAAAAATAATTACTTCCATTCAAACTCGCGAGGGTGCCGGCTTTTCCATTCGTCGTCCTTTTCCGACCGGCGATTTGAATTTAATCGATCCATTTCTTTTGCTTGATCATATGGAACCGGTCGAGCTTGCACCGGGACAAGCTAAAGGCGCTCCGGATCATCCTCATCGCGGATTTGAAACAGTCACTTATCTGCTTGAAGGCGAAATGGAGCATCGTGACTCCGCCGGTAATCATGGCATACTGCGTCCGGGCGACGTACAGTGGATGACAGCCGGAGGCGGTGTTGTTCATTCCGAAATGCCAGGCAAAAATTTATTGCACAAAGGCGGCCGCTTACATGGCTTTCAAGTCTGGGTCAACTTGCAAGCTAAAGACAAAATGCTACCGCCACGCTATCAAGATACGCCGACAGCAAAAATACCTGTCTGGCAAAGTGCCGACGGACAAATTACAGTCAAAATAATTGCCGGCAAATGTATGGATAAAGAAGCGATTATTCAAACACGTACGCCGATTACTTATTTGCATATTTTGCTTGCTCCCGGAGCGACAATCACACAGCCTATTACCGAAGGTCATAATTCTTTTGCTTATGTCATAAACGGTACAGGCACATTCGGCTCAGACGAACGCAAAGCAAGTGACGATCAATTAGTTATTTTCAGCGACGAAGGTCAAAACGCAACAATTAAAGCAAGCGATCACGAGTCGCTTGACTTACTTTTGCTTGCCGGACAACCGCTTAATGAGCCGGTCGCTCGCTGGGGACCATTTGTTATGAACACTAGAGAAGAAATAATGCAAGCTGTAACTGACTATCAAGAAGGGCGCATGGGCGCAATCACAACCGGAGGTAAATAAAGTGGCGGACAAACCAAGAATACTTTGTTTTGCAGGCAGTCTAAGACGCGATTCTTTTAACAAGAAACTTGTCAAAATAGCGATGAAAGGCGCTGAGGCCGCCGGTGCCGAAGTAACTTATATCGATCTCAAAGATTATCCGATGCCAATTTATGACGGCGACATCGAAGCCGAACAAGGTATTCCGGAAAATGCAAAAAAAATCAAAGCATTGATGAAACTACACCAGGGCTTTTTAATTGCTTGCCCAGAATATAACAGCTCAATTACAGCTGTTTTGAAAAATGTTATTGACTGGGCTTCACGACCGGAACCTGGCGAAAAGAATCTTGAATGTTTTAACGGCAAAACAGCCGGACTAATGGCAGCATCACCGGGAGCCTTAGGCGGCTTGCGTGGTCTTGTCACCGTGCGCTCGATTCTCGGTAACATCAATATGATTGTTTTGCCGCAACAAGTAGCAGTGCCTCAAGCCAATCAAGCCTTTGCCGAAGACGGCAGCTTGAAAGACGCCAAACAACAAGCAAGCATCGAAAATATCGGCGCTCAAGTTGCCAAAGTGACGGCAAAGCTAAATAATTAACACTGCCTATTTACGCTTGAATGAAGTATAGATTCTTGTGACTCGAGCTTTTTCAGCGTCACTAAGTTGAATTTTTGCTTGAGCAACCAAATCCAATAGTTCTTTTGAATCTCTTACCGAATAACCGATATTTTCTGTCGGGGTAGTGGTGAAAAATTCAGGATTAAATGTATCAAAATGAGGTCCGGTTTTCTCCCGATAAGTCTTCCCGCCGTCAGAGAATGTAGAACCGGAAGCGGTGATTGCCGCATAACGTTTTTCCGGCGGATTGCTCTTGTCTTTGACAAAAGCACCTAATTTATCTCGGTCTACAATTAACACTGGTGCATCCGGTCTCATGATCTGCACAGCTTTGAAGGCGGCAACCACAGCCGGATCCATTTTTCTGCCGTTATCAGAATAAGCTAATATCGGCGTTTTACTTACTCTGGCAGCCTTAACGGTATCGTAAACAGTACCAATATCGGTAGTGCCGCTTACAGACACAACGTTGCTTCCCTCCGCTTGCGCTGCTTCAAAAGCGCTTCTAATGCGTGATCCCGGATTATGATAGCCTACTCTCAGAGAATTGGGTATTTCGTGTAACTTACCATCAGCACCACGCTGAACCATAACAGACCTCGGAATGCTGCCGCTGGGCAGAAATTGACCGAGCTCACTATTCGCAATGGCATTATATGCAGTACCGCTTTGATCAGCATCCACAATCTGCACCTTACCTTGGACACTTCTTTGGAATGCTTGCGCTTGAGAGCTATGTCCGTAGAAATCACTTTCCATCCTCACACAAGGAGGACAAAAACTTGTATCGCCTCGATTTAATAATATCGGGATGTTAAACTTATCCGAATTAGCTATAGCAGCATCAGGATTATTTTCGACAGTCGGAAGTTTTGCACGTTCACTTTCAAGCTGGCGCTGACGTTGTTCAGCTCTTGCAGCTTCACCGAACTCCAAATCATTAAGCTGCACTTCTATTCTTTTTTGTTTTGCCGCTTCTTGAGCTACCCGCTCAGCTTCAGCTTTCTCGGCAGCAGCCTTCTCAAGCGCTATCTTCTCTTGCGTCTGCTGCATGTCAGTTTTAATTTTGCTGTTCATTTCAACAATAGCTTGATCAAGCGGTCTTTGATTTGCCTTCGGTTGAGAAACGCTACCAGTCGGCGCATCAGCCGTTGGTTGTACTTCTACCTGAAGAGAATCCTCTTTTACGTGCTTGATTTCTCCATTGGAGAATGTAAATACTTCAAGATCCAATGTAGTGCGATGAGGTAATTCCTTACCCTCAAGTTCAGCTTGTTTTCTTAACTTCTCCTTTTCCTCCCAGCTTGGCGGCTTAGGGAAGAATTCATGAATTTTAGCCGCATCAGGATATTCAGCAGCTTTGCTCGGATCAAAATCTTTTATACCGTTCCGGCTAAGCTGGATTACAACTGCTCTGTCAGCAATTTCTTCCGCTTTTGCCGCAGGAAGGCTCGCCGGCGTACAACTGTTTTCTGAACAGATTTCAGTCATCCGATCAACAACTAAAGGTACGCCTCGTTTTTTAGCTAAGTCAGCAGCGGCTTGAACATCTTGCGCCGTCAAAACCGTTTTAGCAATTCTTGGAACAATACTATTTTGGGACTCAGACTCATCGGACTGACCAGATTTTTGCTCATAAGGATTTTGCCTTAAACCGCTGATATCAATCTTTTTAATCGTCGGCTTGTCTGATTGTGCTGAGCGTTCACTACCACCATCAGAGATTCGCAAAGCCGAATTTGATGAAAGAACCGACTTCGGTACTGGCTGTTGCTCTAATGGTTGCATATTAGGAGGATGAGCAAGAATCTGCGAAGCTACATATACACGTTCTAAAGTTTCACTTGCTTTCTGCTTGAAGCGTTGGTAGTCCGAGAGCGCAGGTTCAGATGCGGCTCTCTCACGTGCAGCCTCTCTTTCTTGTGCTCTTAAGGCAGCTTCTGCGTCCGGGTCTGGTTGATTAATAGGCTGTTGTACTTCTACCGGTTTATCAGCAGGAGCCGCATCAGTTTTCGCTCCAGCAGACTGATCGGCCGGCACAGCTGACCTAGCGTTGGATTTTGCTGGCTGCGCTTTATCCGTATCAATAATTACAGGCGGAACCGATAAGGAAGGATCAAGCAACTTTTTCAAAGCACTCTGTCTTGATGGAGCCATTAAAGATGCATCCATCTCTGCCTTTGTAACTTTCGGTTCAGTCTGTACCGGCTCAGCTGCCTTTGCATCGGCGGCTGCTTTCTCATCAGCTATTCTCTTCTCGTCAGCTGCCTTTGCATCGGCGGCTGC
>JAIEOQ010000007.1 GCA_019750335.1 Candidatus Obscuribacterales bacterium | reverse complement strand
CGGCGTCGGTGTCGGAGGTGTCGGCTCCGGCACAGTCGGGCTCGGCGTCGGTGTCGGAGGTGTCGGCTCCGGCACAGTCGGGCTCGGCGTCGGTGTCGGAGGTGTCGGCTCCGGCACAGGATCTACTGGGGGCGGCAGAGGCTTTACTCCTTGGTCCGGATCGCGAACCGGGGTCGTTGCTGGCGGCACGTTTGTCGGAACAGGGTCCTCCTTCGTCGGGACGGTAGGAGTAACATTAGTCGGCACAGGATCAACCGGCGGCGGCTCAGGAGGAGCAGGGGGCGGAGCAAGCTCCGAGTCGATAAATTCGCGCAAAGAAGCTTCGTCCAAATAGCCTTCCCGAACGGAGGCGAAACCGCTATCCACGTGAAGTATGGCGTGAGTCGGCACAACCTCGATCGCAAAGAAGCGGCTGATTGTCGGGTTTCTCTCAGCGTGAACCCGAACAACTTTCAATTTACCAGCGTAGTCGGGCAAAACTTTGTTGACCACCGGTATTTGCTGCCGACATTCTTCACAGTCTTCGGTTACGTAGAACTCGATTAAGACCGGAACGGGAGAGCGTCCCACTTCCTGATCAAAATTCTTTTTGGTGACTTCAACTATTGCGGTTGAAGGTGTGTACAAAGCGTTGATAATGCGGGCAGCACTAATAAAGCGAAGCAAACCAAAAGCTATTGCAATACTTCCTAGAAAAACCAGGAAGTATGTCGTTCTTTGATTCATGGTCAGCCCTTTCCTGGCGCAGAAATGAAACTCGCCACAGAAGCCATTGCCGCTAAATTGCAGCAATGTGAAATGGAAGAACTAAAAAAATAAGTGTTTCTGGACTTGTAGATTCCGAGACGAACAAAAAGAGAGCCGGATGAATGTTATTGTTTTATGCCGCTCTCAAGCAACACGCAGAGCTTCTTTTAAGCAACCTGGGTCATACAAGCCAAGAGGCGAATTGATATCCGGACAAGCTTTGCTGTACTAAGCCTGCACACAAAAACAAGCCTGCCAAGGGGCTGTTGTTTGCTTGCTCTTCGTAAAATTCTGATTTTTGTTTGATATCAAATATCGCTGTTATGACGTAGCGAAGCTTCACGAGCTCATAGAAGAGCAGCCCTAAAGGTCTAAGCCTAAGTTTTGTTTCGCATCGTTTTTTCCGGCAGTGACACCATATGTGCTACCGACAAATTAGTTGATACCATTGGTGATTCCTGTTGACAACAACTTTAATTCACCTTATCAGAAGTTTATGTTATTCTCTCCTTTGTAAATACGGCATTTCTAGTAAGGAGCAATTGATGAAAAGATCACCCTTTAACATGGTGGTCGCGGGTATTGTGACACTAGGAACAATGCTACCTGCGGTGGCGCAGACTTATAACGGCCAACAACTGCAAGGTAGGGTAACTTACGTTCCCTCAGGGACTGCATTAGATGCGGTGCTGACCAGCGCAATTGATAGCGCTGTCACCAAGCCCGGAGACCTATTTAGCGCGAAGCTATACGCACCTATGTATCTCGGAAATGATTTGGTTCTGCCCGCTAACACTGCTTTAGAGGGACAGGTCGCAGACGCGGAGAAATCCGGTATCGCCGGTAAAAACGGTATGACCACTCTGCGTTTGATGAGCGCCGTTACACCGGATGGCACACGCTATCCGCTTTCAGCGCTAATCACCGCCAATCAACCTGAAAACAACGCTACCAAGCTTCATGAAGACAAACAAGGCAATCTGCGCGGACGAAGCACCAAAGCCAGCGTTGGCTCAGGTGTTGTAAGAACCGCAGCTTGGACCGCCGGCGGCACGCTGCTCGGCATTATGTTTGCTCCGATCGTAGCCGGATCTGTAGGAGCTGGCGCTATCGCCGGTGTAGCTACAGGTGGCGCCGTCGGCTTAGGCAGCAACGTCTGGAGAAAAGGCAAGGATGTAAAAATTCCTAGCGGTACCAGACTGCAATTTGCTCTGGATCAGCCAATGTCCTTGGCACCAGGAATTGCCAATTCAGCAGGTCAATATCGTAGCTATTGATCTTCAAGCAATAACAAAACAAATGAGACCGGCTTGTTAAGCCGGTCTCATTTGTTTTGTGCTGACTTCATTAGCGCATGTTCGCGCTAACAATTTGGCTTACAACCCAAGTTAAATAAAACCCATTGACAACACGCTTGTTTCAAGAAGTTGGTCATTGGTGGCTTTTTAAAGCCTTATTGCGATCTCATTCTTAACCACTTATTGCTTATCAAGAGATCTAATTGAGAGAGTAATTCTTGTCCTTGACTACATCTCTTTCTCTTTAGGTTCTAATACAGCCCGGTTACTGAAGCGATTTACTTCAATTTTTGACGAAAGCCTGGAGCAAAACACGGCTTTCCGGTGTTGCCTTTTGAAAACAAGTTTCCGCAGGAGACAAAAATGAGTTCTGCAAACGATGGTTCCGTTTCGGGTTCGCAAACCAGCGTCCCGGAAGCGGAGATTGAACTGCCGGATTACTACACGCTGTGCCGTAAATCATCTCTCGATCCCAGGATCATGATGGTTGGTCCGAACACAGTCTTGGATTACGGCTACAACATCCTTCTCACCATGATCGCACCCAAGGGTTCGACCATTCGGGAGACAGCGATCAAAGCGGTAGCACGACAAACGGCATATTGCGAATTTTTCAACCCGACCAGTCCAACCGGCGGCTATGTCAACCAGCTGATGATGGCGGCAAACGCTTTTGCTGCTGGTCTTGAACGTCGCAAAAGAATTGCCGACGATCGAATCACTGCCGCCAAAGAAGAGTACGATCGCTTTCTCTGCGCCTTCTCGCAAGGTCAATGGGTTACAGCTGCTGTTCTTGGCGCCTTCAAAGTGTTTTTTGCCGGCGGTGTTGCCTTTCTTATCAGCTTTTTCGTGCTGAAGTTTGTCGGCATGAGCGATTTGATTCAAGGAACGGTTGCTACCGAAAAGAAAACTTTGATTGATCCGCAGTACGTTTCATTGGCTTTTGCCGGTGGTTTCGGCTTGCTTACTGCCGGCTTTCGCGGTTGGTGGCAAGGCAAGCGCATCCGCGAAGCCTCAAAGAAACGTGATGAGGGCATTGACGCCGCCATTGACTGGTACGCAAAAGAAGCTTTGCGCGAGTATCAACTCGCTGCTTCGACGGTCAGCAAAGCCTGGGAAACGCTGACGCGGATTCCGGCACCGAATACCGAAGCCATGGAAAATCTTTTGCGCAGCCTTTTGGAGCGTGAATTTGCCGATAAAGAAACCGGCAAGGCTATTCCCACGAAGCGCACCTGGCGTTTCTGGAAACGGACCCACGAACAAGCGGTTCCGGCTGTTTAGTTGTCGATCTTTCCGAACGAAAGGTGCCTGATTATGCAAAAGTTGACACGATTTGCTTGCTGGTTTTTGGCTCCTCTGGGCCAACTCCTGCAACGAGTGATACAAAACCATCTCAACAAAATTGATAAAACGCTGTACGTGCCGCCATCCGGCGAGTTTGATGATTCGCTTGCGCTACAGCGCTACAGGGCTTCTTGCCAAATACCGGACGAACCAATTCTCTAGCGTCTCAACTGACAACAATTGATCGTGAGTTACCTCAGCTATACAGCCTCGACATCTTAAACTTGATAGCGAAGGGAACCACTACTATGAACACCATACTTTTCTCGTGTTTTTTCGTTGGGCTTGCACTTATGTGCTACGGTGCGATTTACGGCGACAGTGACACCTGGTCCTTTATTACCGTCGAAATCGGGCTCTGGCTCTGTGTCCCGGCCACATTCGTCATTTTCATTCCTGCCTTGTGGCGCGCCTTCCAGATCCCGATATTATGCCTGGCAGGATTGCTCGGCGCTTTCATCATTTACAAAATGGTTCGTCGTTCAAGAGCAACTGTCTAACAGTTGCTCTTGGCAGATTCTTATTTGTCTAACTCATAAGGATACGATTATGAGTCCACAAGCATTGTTGCGCATGGCTGACGAACACCTAAGTGCCAGCGAATTTGCTCCCGCACTCGAGTACTTTAAGACAGTTTGGAAAGATCCGACAAGCAGTGTCAAGCAGCAGCTTGCGGCGCAAACCGGTTGGTGCCGCTGCCTCGACAAGCAAGGAAAGTTTTACGAAGCAGAGCGTATTGCCCAGTATAAGCCGACCGCACCGCTGCCTCCGGTTCAAAAGCCCAACGATCAACTCGGCCTTGTCGGCACAATCGTTTTAGTCAGTGCCGGACTGTTGGGTGGTCTGGTATTCGGCAAGAAAGCTGGACAACTGATTTTCGGCAGCTGAAATTTTTATTCAACGAACAACCTCATCAAAACGGTTACCACATGAAAAAGCTTGAATTGTTTGCCAACAAATTAGAACAACTCTGCAATAAGTACCAGCTCCAAATCTTTGGATTTATCATCGCCCTCGCCGGCATTGCCATCTGGCAAATCGAGCGAAATGAATCTTCCGCACAAGGCGTGCTCTACAGCATCGATATCCCGATCAACATGGATAGCGAGAATAATCGCGCCATGCAGCATTACTTCAAGGGCGAGTACGTCGAAGCCGAAAAGATCCTCAGCGCCGAAGTGAGCCGTTTGCATCAAGAAGGCGACAAGGCCGATCCCTGGTATCTCAGCTGTGTCTTGCCTAACTACGCGGCGACATTGAATAAGTTCGGTCGCTTCGAGGAAGCGGAAGCGGCTTACAAAGAGACTCTGGCTGTAATCATGGCTGAGTACGGTAAGCATGAAATGTCTTACGTGAAAAATCAGGAATACATGGCCCGCTTTTATTTGGAAAACAACAAGCCGGAGCTAGCCGAACCCTTGTTCAAAGAGGTCGCTGTTGCACTGCAGGGCGAGCTGAAAAGCGATGATGGCGGCAGTTATCGCAAACATATGGCTGAAAAAACGATTAGGGACTACGGCTTACTACTCACTCAACAAGGTCGTTCCGCCGAATTGGATGCATTGAAGTTGCAACTGTCAAAACTTATTGACGGCTAATTTCGCCTGTCAAAGGCATTCTTCCTAGGGAGACTGACTGTATGACTACGCTCCATCCTGAGCTGAAGCAGATGCTGTTGTTGTTGCGCGCTATGCGCGGATTTGATGCCCAGAAATATCTCGATGCCAAAACGCTCTTGATCAACACCCACTTCACACGCTCAAGCTTGAGCGCTGCTGTAGTCGGTGTTAGCGGTGGCATCGATTCGGCAGTGGTTCTCGGTATGCTTGCTCACGCCGCCAAGCAGCCCGGCTCGCCACTCAAGCATATTCTTTGCGCCTTGTTGCCTTACCTCAAGTGCAACGGTACCACCAACCAAGATGTGGCCACCACACGCGGGCAAGATGTGGTGAAAGTCTTCGGCGGGCAAGAAGTGGTTGTCGACCTTACTTCAAGCCATTCCACTATGCAACAAGTGATCGACAAAGCCTGCGGCGTAACCAGCGACGCTTGGGCTTCCGGTCAACTGGTTTCTTACTTGCGCACGCCGGCTTTTTATTACATGACGGCGCTGCTTGCGCACGACAACAAGCCCGCTGTTTTCGTCGGTACCACCAATCGCGACGAAGGCGGCTATATCGGCTATTTCGGCAAAGCTGCCGACGCCATGGTCGATATCCAACTGATCTCGGACATTCACAAAAGCGAAGTTTACGCTCTGGCGAAACTACTCGCCGTCCCGCAAAGCGTGATCGAAGCCACACCGACCGGCGACATCTACGACGGTCGCACCGATTTCGATCTGATTGGCGTGCCTTACGATTTCCTTGAGCTTTATTCGCTCTATCTTTGCTTGCGCGACGAAGAGCAGATGAAGAAGTTTACCGATCAGCTCGGCGCTGATGCTCGTGTTCAGTTCAACGAAATGAGCGCCCAAGTCCAGAAGCTGAATCGCCAGAATGCTCACAAGTACTACGGTGGCGGAACATCGGCACATTTCGATGTTTACGAGCGTCCGGTTCCGGGCGGTTGGCGCTTAGAGACTACAGAATTTGAGCCGGGTATTCGCAAACCGGCGCCGCGTTTTGTCAACGTGGTGAAACTGGAGACTCCGTCAAACAACGCTTTTGCGCAAAACAACAAACCTGGTTCGCCTGATATCCGTCGTGAGAATATCGGCAATTTCGGTGACTCGGCATTCTTGTTGCACAACGTTTTGTCGGCTAGCGAATGCGAAGCTATGCTTGCCGAGCTGCTGAGCCAAAACTGGGTTCCGGCTAGCATCAACGGTATGCAAAAAGATTTCGATCCGGCCAAGGACCCGATTGGCTCTTGGCGTGCGACCAACGTCAACGACGTTCTCGCCGAAGTGATCTGGCAGCGCATTCAACCGCATTTCCCCCATTTGCGTATCATGGATGATTTGACCCAAACCGACTTTGAAGACGAACGTGTTTGGCGAGCTACGGGCGTCGCTCCGGTTATGCGTTTCATCCGCTATACCGAGCACGGACTTTTGGTGCCGCATTACGACTCGACTCACGTGCAAAACGAGAACAAGCGCACTTTGATGAGCGCTGTTCTTTATTTGACCAACAACGCCAGTGCAAGTGGCGGCGCCACGCGGTTCATCAAAGATCCGCAAGCGACGGTACCTGTGCCTAAGCGTGATTTGAAAGACTGGGAACGTCTGGCTAAACCGGACGAAATCCTGCATTCAATTGCACCGCAACAAGGGTCGATTTTGATTTTCGATCACCGCATTCTGCACGATTCCGAATCGATTGTTGGAGATGTTCAAAAAGTGATCATGCGCACCGACATCACGTTCCGGCGTGGCGGTTTGCAGGTCAGAAACAAAGCTTCTGTCGCCAAACCTCTGGGAATGCCGGAGGTAAAAGGCTAGAACGGGGTTCCTATGAAACCGGTTGAAGAAGATGTTGCAGCCGAGCGTGCTCGGCAAAGGTTGATTGCAAAAATTCAGCGCGATCCGTACTACGGTCCTGCTTACGAAAAGCTGGGCACCATTGAAGCCATGTTCAACGCCGGCTATTTCGACGACGGCGAGCTAATCGGCGACATGGAACTGCCTCGGGCAGGAATTGATTGGTTGATGACACCGGTACATAAAATCTGCAAACGGCTGGACGATCCAAAAATCGTTCAGCCTGGGCAGCGCTTAGCTGTGCTGGTGATGACCGGCGCCTTCTGCCCGATTCATATCGGGCATGTCGAGTCGATGGAGATCGCGAAGAAAGAGCTGGAATCACGAGGATTTGCCGTTCTCGGTGGATATTTCTCGCCTTCTCACGATCGCTATGTTTCGGTGAAGTGCAAGGAGTTTGCCCTCAGCGCCATGCACCGCCTGCATCTCTGCAATTTGACCGTTGCCCCAAGCGATTGGTTGATGGCTGACGGTTGGGAAGCATTAGGTGTCGATCGGGCGATCAACTTTAGCGACGTACTTTTCCGGCTTGAGCAGTATTTGGCAAAGCATGTCCAAAGCAGCTTGCCGATTGAATTGTTCTACGTATTCAGCAGCGATCATGCCCGTTTCAGCCATGCCTTTATCGGGCGTGGCGGTTGCGTCTGTACTTTGCGTCCGGATCATCGCGTCACTTTCGAACAGTATGCCAATGATCCGCATGTTCAAGGTAATCCGAACATCATCTTCGCTAGGCAGGAACGCAAGATTGTTTCTTCTTTCAGCGTTCTGCATGGCGACTTTCACATGATGGAGGAAAAAGCCGGAGAAACATTTCAACAGTGGCTAATGCAACAGAATTCCGCAAAAGCGTCAGAAGTAGTTTTGGCTAGCAAATATTCTTTGCGTAATGAAGAAAGTTGGTCACTATCTCCTTGGCTTACCAGGCATAAACTGAAAGAACTACAAGCCGAAGCCGACAAGTGGCTTCACGAATTATCAAAAGCTTTGAAATCAGCTCACATAAACGCCAAACAACCTGATTCTCCACGTAAAATCAGCTTCCGAATATCTCGTTTGTCTAAGCAGAAAAAACAGGCGGCCGAATCCCTCGGTAAACACAAAGTGATCAGCCTAGACGGCTGCATCCACGGAACATTTGACCTTTCGATTTCGCGTCTATTCTCTCTTTGTGCACCCTCTGTAAAAGCAGAGATTGGCGCAAGTCCTTTCAGTCCCCCACTTATCGAGCAGGTCTCAAAAATCCCGCCAGGGGAGTATATTCTCTTTGACGACGACATTGCTACCGGCACAACAATGAATGAGGTTCGAAAGCTCCTTCCGAAGAGAGTGAAAGTTAAACGTCAGTTTGCGCTGACTGTACTGCAGGGAGATAAAAAGGTCAGCTTCCTTGATATTCTCGATTGCCGCGATTTTCTTGCCGGATCACGTGAAGGCGGGCTCGTGGTAAAGATGCCGGACGGCAGCCTGGCTCGCGTACCCTACTGCCTGCCTTATTGTTCACCAGCGGATCGAGCCAGTGTTCCAATCTCGCAAGAGCTTGAGTTTTCGCAAGAGATCTGGCGCTTCAACGAAAGATTTTTCAACAACGTCAAACCGTCAATTTTGCTTCAAGAAGCTGATCCGGCTTTCCAGCAGATCATGCTTTATGTCGGTTTTGAGCTGCATACTCCGATGTCATTCATCTGTCGCTGGCACGCCGAGCAATTGGCGCTGACTATCGCGCGGACAACAGTGCCATAGAGCACTATTCTTTTGTCGCTAAGCGACTTTGGAAAGGAATTGATATGCCGAAAAAGAAATTGCGCATAGGTGTCTTCGACGGCACTTATAGCCCGCTGCACTATGGGCACCTATTTGGTGCCGAATGGTCGCGGGATGAATTCAATTTGGATCGCGTGCTTTTCGTCACCAACGCTAACCAGCAACACAAAAGCGGTGTGCTTGGTGACGAAGATCGTTATGAAATGACTGTTTCCGGCGTGGTCGACAATCCGTATTTCATGGCATCGCGTATCGCCTTGGAGTGCGGCAGCCACGGACTTTCGTTGGTGCTGCTCGAAGCCGTGCAAAAACAATATCCCGACGCCGAGCTGTTCTATATGACCAGCTCGGAATACTTGGATCCTGAGCACAAGTGGTTTATCGGCAATTGGGTCGGTGCCAAAGAGATGTTCAAGCTCTCAAGCTTCATCATCTTTCCCCGCGGCGACCACACAACTCAGCAGATTCGTGAATGGGCAAAGCTTGTACCTCAAGCACGAATTTTACCCACTGAATTTCCCAACCCGAATATCTCCAGCACAGACATTCGCAGCTGGGTTCGTCAAGGTCTTTCGATTCGCTACACCACGCCGACTGTAGTCCGGCAAATGGTGGAAAAGAAAGGACACTATCGCGACGACAACACGCCGCCGCTCAAAGCGAATGTACCTCTTTGTGATCAGAATTTGCGCCGGATCTGCATTTTTGGAGGTCAGTTCGATCCGATTAGTTACGGCGATTTGTGGCGTGCCGAATGGACACGTCAACATTATGATCATGACCGAGTGATTTTTGTCACCAGCGCCAGCCCTCCCAACAACCGTGACGCAGTGGTTAGCGCCGAAGCCCGGCATGAAATGGTGGTCGTTGCCGTTGCCGACAATCCGTACTTCGACAGTTCGCGTGTGGACATCGATCGCAAGACGACGTCTTACACCCTTCTTACTGTCGAAGAGATGCAAAAGAAGTACGGACAGGGCGTGCAGATCGACTGGATGGTCAGCTCGGAATATCTCAATCCGGCTCATAAGCATTACCTGCCTCAATGGATGGGTATGCCCAAGCTCTTTGAGATGTGCCGGTTTCTCGTTTATCCGGCAAACAAACAAGAACATGCTCTCGGTCAAGGCTGGGTGGACGCGGTTATCAAAGCGCATCCACAAGCCCGAGTTGAATTCATGACTGATGCACCGATTCCTTCGGTAACTTCGGAAATGATTCGTAAGCGTGTTGCCGCTGGTAAGTCAATCTGGTACACGACCTCCTGGTCTGTGCAGCAAGTGATCGCTAAGCACCTGTTGTACAAGAAGAAAAGAAAGAAGTAGGAACAGCCATGCTTACCACCATTTGTCTGGCTTTGTCCGGGCTTTTCATAGTCTGGCTTGTCTGGCGGCTTTTGCCACTGGTTATGTTGATTCCGATCTTTCGCATCTGGCGGACGAACCCAAAAGTCGCAGAATTTTCTCGCGCCTGGGCTGAGCGTGGATTCCGTAATTTCGGTTACATCAAACGATTCTTCTTGTTGCCCGAAAGAGCGCTGATGAATCGCTCCGGTCGATACCAGCAATGGAATTGGCTTAAGTGGCGAATTGAGTTTTGCGGTCGTAACTGCCCGCTTAAGGGCAAATGCAAATGGTCCGGACGTTGCCAGGACGATTAAACCGCATTTAGCACGTGCGTTATGTCTGATTTGATTCACGTAGCGAACACAAACAAACATCACTCAAATCTTACGTCAAGGAACTTACCATGAGCAGCTACGGCTGGGGCAAAGTCGGGGATTTCACCGGATTGGCAGTTGTCGTTCTTTTAGGCATCGGTGCGTTAGTCGGTATTTTCGGAAGCAGCTGGGGTCCGCTCTGGACCGGGGTTGCCGCCGGCAGCATCACTCTCTTGACCGCCATCTTCATGAGCAAGCGCACGGTTAAAACAACCGGTTTTCGCTATCCGATCATGCTCGGCGCCGGCAGTGCGGCCGCTCTTGCTTCGCTGCTGCATCCGCTGCTTGGCGTCATCGTAGCCATGGTCTTGACCGTGGTGCTCTCTGTTGTCTTCTTCTACGGTCAAGCTGTGTTTCTGGCACTCTGGGAAGGGATCAGCAAAGGCCGCGACTGAATAACTGAATAGTTGTTTTGATTCCATGAATTGGAAGCCGGCTCTTTCTACTTGCCAAAGAGCCGGCTTCTCTATTTTTCAAGTAAATACCATATTTTATAGTAAATAAAAGATTTTAGAAGAGCCGGCAGGAGCAAACTCGCACCGGCTCTTCTAAAGATCAATTGAGCTCTAGTCGTTGTCTTTCAAGATAGGCTTCAATGGTTTCTGCCGCAATTCGGTATTTGTTCAATACCAAAGTGGACATTTCCATTGAGCCGATCATCTCTTCCGGGATTACTTCTTCAGCACCAACAGCCAGAAGCGGTTTCACTTCTTCTTGATAGCGAGTCCGCGCAATTACATGCAGCTCCGGATTCAGACGTTTAGCCAATTCGATACTGCGCAAAACAGTGTCTTGATCCGACACAGTCAACGCCAGAACACTGGCATCATGTACCCCAGCGTGCTGCAACACTTCTTGGCGCGATGTCTCTCCGTAAAGAATTGGCAAGCCTTTTGCTTTTTCGCTTTTTACAACATGTGGGTCATGTTCGATGATGCAAAAAGGGATTCTCATCTCTTTGAGCACACGAGCTAAGTTACGCCCAACGAAGCCGTAACCGACGATAATCACATGGCTTTTCAACTTCTCTTCGCCAAACAGTTCTTCCTGTTTCCCACGACTAAAAAGTCTCGGCAAAAATCGCTCCAGGAAAGCGCAAAACTTAGTGCCGATGGACAAGGAAGCCGGGGTCATAAACATGGAAAGAATGGCAACAGCCAGAAACAACTGGTTCATGCGTTCGTCAAGCAAGCCGACTTCAAGACCGATTTTAGCTAGCACGAAAGAGAATTCGCTGATTTGCGCAAGAGCAAAACCAGTGAGTAAGGCTACTCGCAAAGAGTGTCCCATCACCGCTGTGGCAAAAGCCGCAACCAATGTTTTGACGACAATCACCAGCAAGAGCACTTGCAAAACCAGAAGCGGGTTGCTAAGCAAAACGCGCACGTCAAACAACATGCCGATTGAAACAAAAACCAAACAGTTGAAGACTTCTCGGAAAGGAATCACTTCTCCGAGCGCCTGGTGACTGTATTTTGATTCGGATACAATCAAGCCGGCAATAAAAGCACCAAGAGCCATGGAAAGCCCGAAGTGCGATGTAGCCGTCGCTGTGCCTAAACACAAAAGAATGATGCTGAGCACGAATGCTTCGCGCTTTTTAGTACGCGCCACCTGGTTCAAAAGCCAGGGAACCAGAAATCTAGCCACTGTCCCGGCAAGCAGCAAGAAGAGAAGCGCTTTAGCACCAAGAAGCGCCACATCCCATAAACTACCTTCCTGTCCGCCAAGAAACGGTGCCATCAAAACCATCGGCACAATGCACAAATCTTGGAAGATCAAAATACTCAACGCTGAGCGTCCATGCGTGCCGTCAATTTCGCCTCGATATTCAAGAATGCGAATGACGATTGCTGTACTGCTCAAAGAGCCGAGCATGCCCAGAAAGATCGCGCTTGTCCAAGCAACTCCGGTAAAGTGAGTGATTAAAGCACCGGCGCCGATGGTCAATGCTATCTGAAGACCACCGGCGATTAAGAGAAACTTTTTCAAACGCAAAAAAGTTTTTACCGAAAACTCAATGCCGATTGTGAACAGGAGTAGAACCAGTCCAATTTCGGCAAAAGTGTCGATCGCCAGATCCTTATCCACAAGTCCGAAACCGTATGGACCGCAGATAACACCGGTAACGAGGAACCCGAGTACCGGCGGCAAATTGAAGCGGTGGAAAGCAACCACAGCAACAATGCCCAATCCAAAAAGGATCAATAAATCTTGCAGAAAGTGCATTTCATGCATGAATCACCTGCTCAAATATTCAGTCACGCCTTGCAGGTTATTGATAATCGGAAAAATGACGCTCTGGCTACTGCGCTGCAAATGTAGGGCACTCATGCCGAAGGCTAAAGCACCCTCATAATCATTTTGTTTGTTATCGCCAACAAAAAGAATTTCCGGCGCGGATAATTCCAGCTTGCGACAAACCTCCTCAAATATTTCCGGATTAGGCTTAGCCACACCGGTAACAAAAGAGAAAACAAAATGATCGACCAAATCGCCAAGCAAACTTTGAACCGGCTCGCCGAAAGGCTGCGCTAAGTTACTGACCACAGCTATTTTCAGCCCTCTCTGCTTGAGCTCAGCCAAGACTTCTCTGGTTTCAGAAAAGAGCTCAATTGAAGCAATTTCACAGGCAAGATCTTCCAGGAGTTCGCTTGGTGGCTCACCACCGGAAAGAGCCACGGCTAATTCCGAGAATCCGAGCGCTTGAGTAAGCGCCCGGATTTTTGCCTCATCTTTATCAATGCCGAGGATGCGAAAAAGTTTGCCATAAGGGTTGCGTGGATCGGCAATTCGGCAGGCTGTGCCGAACGCATCAAAAGCAACAGCTTTAACCACCATGATTGATGCCTTTTAGCAGTTTTTTGAACTGAGCCAATAGTTCAGCAATGCGTTCGTCCGACAGGGGCTTAAGCGGATGTTCCGGGCTGGCCGGCATCTCCCGATCCCAAGGTTTACCGCTGATCATGACACTATACGATGGTTCAGCCAACGGACGGACATAGTGCCAGCCATCCGGGTCAGTCATTTCATAACGACTGCCGGCGCCGAGAATAAGCTTTCCCGGACAAGGCGGAACTACCAAACCTTTTCCGTAAGCCATCCCCATTTCATAACCACCGTTCAGGATCAAAACAGCTGAAGGCCAAGGATGAGGATGAAACAACGCTTCGCTGCTCTGACATGGATGGATGCAATGCAGAGAAACACGCAAGTCGCCGACTTGGGTATAAAGACGCTCGACGACAGGAGGATGATAATCGATATTCAGGCTTTTCCAAATCTCGGCTTGCTCCAGCATACCTGGCAGTTGAGCCGTTATTTCAGCCAGTTTATCGAGCATAGTTCACCTCTCAGTTGGGAATGTTTGTTTCCGCTTTGGCTGTATCCGCAGCAAGATAACGCGCTCCCCATAGCCAGAGTACACCGCCAATCAAAACGGTGACCGACACCACCATGAAGGCGATGTTCATGTTACCGCCGAAAGCATCGGCAACAGCGCCGACAATCAGAGGAGAGATCACATCGCCAAGAGCATGGATTACCAGAATGTTCAAAGCAAAGGCGCTTGGTCGCAAGCTCGGATGCACAACATTGGCCATGGCCGTGTTAGCCGGACCGGTGTTGAAGAACAAACAGAAGCAAGCGGCAAAAACGGCAATCCAAGCGTAAGGGAACGGCAACCAGAGAATCGCCAAGCTACAAGGAAAGCCGACAAGCATGCCGATGCCAGACACAAGCAGATAAGAACCGGGATGACGATCACGTAGTTTGTCGGCGAGCCAACCACCACATACGGTGGCAGCCAAACCGGAAACAACGAGAATGCCCCCGAAGATCATGTTCACTTGAGCCAGGTTAGCTTGCCCGCGATATTCGTGGATGTATGACGGCATCCAAAAACCGATGCCGCCCACAGCAAAAGTCATAGCCGCCATTGCCAACGTGTTTAGCACATAAGTAGGCGTGCGCAAGAAAATGCCGTAGCTTTTCCAGATCGAAACGGTTTTCTGTTCAACAACGGCAGCTTTGGTCTCTCGACGCGAGCCTTCTCTCCAGCGCATAACCAGACACAAAAGCCCAAGCAGAATTCCCGGCGGCACAACCAAGTAAAAAGCCCAGCGCCAGCCAAGGGCCGAGGCAGCAATAGTACCGCCAAGGACAAAGCCTAAAGCACTGCCGACCGGGATCGCTAAGTAAAACCAAGACATCACTCGCCCGCGCATCTTCAGCGGATAAAGATCCGACAAAAGAGAAGGGGCAACCGGACCGAAAGCCGCTTCACCTAGACCAAGGAAACAGCGCGTGAGCAGAAGAGCACCGAAGCCGGTAGCCAAACCTGTGGCACCGCTAGCCAAACTCCAAAGAATTACGCCGATGGCAATCACCGACCACTTCGGCAGCTTGATTCCGGCCAGCACCGGAGCAGCCAACATGTAAGTGACCATGAATGCCATAGCCAGCAAGCCAATGAGCGCATTCTGCGGATTGGAGCCGAGAATCGATTGCAAGAGCGAGAGGATCCAAGTCACGACCGGACCGTTGACCGTATCCGGCTTGAAAAACTCTTCGCGAATCTGTGGCACCACTGCCGAAAGAATTTGGCGGTCGATGTAGTTGAACAAGTTGATCGCCAACAAAAGCCACAGGGCAAGCCCAGCTCCAGGCGCCGGTGTCTCGGCAGTTTGTGCCGTCTGAGCCTTGTTATCGGAATTACTCACTTTCAGCTCCTTCGTAGAAAAACCAGTTATTTCCGGCGATGAACAATGCGCAATTTTTCGTTCTTCGGATAGTGGGCAAAAGGATCTTTCTGCGGATAACAGGTGTTGCAAGCACGAGCAACAACTTTGAGTTTTGAGCTCGGACTTTTCACAAGTAAGTCGCGAACAAGAGAGAGTACACAGAGTTCGGTGTTTACTCCACAGATGCGAAATCGCTTTTTAGTGAAACCATGATGCTGGCAAGCATCAAGAAGCCGCTGTCCGCCATTGTCAGACTTGGTCCATACTTTGGCTTTGTCATAGCCTCTTACCAGCTTCAAAAGAGATTGATGGGTGGGCTTATAGCCAACTTCATCCAAAGGACTTAAGTACGGAATTTCCAAAAACACAATTGCCATGCCATTTGCTTTGGCACGCTCAATCTCTATTGCAACGTAGCTTTGGGTGAGCCTGTTATTGCTTGCCACAAAGTGCGGTTGCATGTCGACAACAACCAGTGTGTAATTTTTCATGACCGCAAACTTTCAACAGAAGCTTCTTGGACCTTCAGTCGTAAAGAAAAAGCCGGATAGCAACAAGTGGCGAGCCTAGTGCTAGCCTGTTACTACAAAGACTTAGACCAAACAGCCGCTAACCGGGAAAACACCCAGTAGGCTTGGATGGCGCAATTCAGCAGTGACAACACCGCTCAACATGAACGTGTTCTCATTGGTGGCTTCCGGTAAGCGACCTTCATCCGGAGTAAAACCGGATAACGCCCGAAAGACTTCCACAGCCGAAGCAGAATTCGCCGCCATAACTTCAACGATGGCAACCATTGCATGAACTCCTTAAGTTCAATAGGCGCAAACCAGCTTAAACCTTGCTCGCCTGAAGGCAAACTGAATAAGACTTAAATGCTGTATGCGCGCAGTAGTGAGAGATTTGCCTTTAAAACTAAGATCAAAACGATATAGGTAAACCTACTAGGGTTTATATATGCATCTCAAGCGGTCTGAGGTAGGACTAATCTGTATTCCTGGTAATAATTCATTAGCGGGGCTTACAGATAACTCTGGTAACAGTTGTCATGGTGTGTGCGGCGCCACTTGTTTTTGTTGTTTTTTCCTATTAATACATATAGTTGATATCGTTCAAAAAAAAAAAGCGGACACAGAAAGATCTCCCCTCTTATCTGTGTCCGCTCCGAACCGGTTAAAAACGAGTGATGACGTGAGTATTTCAAGCTCACGTCATCACTCTCACACAAGACTACTTCGCAGCTTCGCCGGCGGTCGACGGAGGAGTGCTGGCAACGGCAGCGGCTACCGCTGCAACCGCTGCTGCCTCTTTCTCCGCAACCAGCTTACGCAGCTGACCAAGCATCTTGCGACCGCCAGCCTCGGCTTGCATGGCAGCCCGCACCGCGCGCACGCCCTTCTCACAGAGATTCCAGTTCGCCATAGCGACGCCGGAACTCACGTGATTGCAGTGCACCTCGGGAAGGATGTCCGCCGGGATCTCGGTACCGCCCTTGACGATGACCTCAGCCAACTTCTTGACCAACTCTTCGTCCTTCACCGTCCAGTTCACTTGATCCCG
Source organism: Candidatus Obscuribacterales bacterium (assembly GCA_019750335.1). Classification (GTDB taxonomy): domain Bacteria; phylum Cyanobacteriota; class Vampirovibrionia; order Obscuribacterales; family Obscuribacteraceae; genus JAIEPM01. Next base: position 63,661 of record JAIEOQ010000007.1, on the reverse strand, counting down.
GGTGCTCATCCCACCCAAGCAATCAAGCACACTGTTGATGATCGCGTCGGCGACCGTATCACCGAGCTGATCCAAGTCCGCAAGAGGAACTTCGATCACCAGATCCTTGAACGGTCCTTCGCGATCGGCGGACAACCAAATCACCTTCTTCGGCACCGGCTCACCGGCGGCTTGCACCGCCAGATCCCGGCACTCTTGAGCTTGATCGGCAAAGCCGAGAGCTTTGATTGCCGCGGCACCAACCACATAAGCCCGCGGGAAGTCGGGCATATGCGGAGCGAAAACCAGCTCGCCCTTCTTCGTAACCTGGAAGTAGTTCCGGTTACGCAAGAAAGTGTTGGTGTCGAAAACACCGGTGCTACGACAGTTGAAAGCGCCAAAGACCGGAATCATCGAATACTTCGAGAAAGCCGGACCGCCAAGCAGAATCGCGGCAACGTCAGCATCGTTTTCGGAAAGAGTTTGCACGCAAATCTGCCGGAGCAGATCAATCGTGCGCACCTTCTTCTTACCGATGTTGATCGTCTCCGAGGTGAACTTAAACTTACCGGCAGCATAGTCGCGATCAATGGCTTTCACCAACGCCGCGGCCATCTGTTCCGGCAGACCTTCCACGTCGGCGAAATAATTGTGGCGGAATTCGTGCAGGTAGATAAGCATCATCAGAACGAGAATGGCCCGCTCGTCATGAGGCACCTGCACGACGTGAGCCGCAATCGGACCCTTCGCACCGGGGATGGTGGAAGGACCATCCGGGCTGAAGTGCGGCAAGAAAACGTCACCCGTATGCAGGGTTTGCGTCTTGCGCGCGTTGAAGAGCTTCAGGTTCTGGCTGAGGACGAACTCGAGCAAAGGCAGCTGATCGTACTTGCCGTCTCGCTGTTGGCGCCACGAATCCAGACAGATGTCCAGAATGTAGAGCGGCTCAGCAAGCTGCTGACTGAGAAGCTGAACGGCAGCGTTGATCCACTGCTCTTCCGAAGCTTTCGGATACTGAGCAGCCACGGCATGGACAACGCTGGGCAGAACTTCACGAGTGAGCTCGATCAGGTTCTTGCAGTGTTCGTCCAGGCTCTCCACCACAAACTGGTGGTTTTCCGGCGCATTCTTGCGCGCCCATTCGACCACGCCGGAAAGCGGATCGAAAAGGTTAGCGATATGCGCTTCGTAGCGACCCTTCCACATCACGTTGTTGATGCCGCCAATCACCACCCAAAGAGTGGCATTGGTTCGCCCGACCGGCGCCGTACCCGGTTGGTTAGCCTGCATCAACTCAAGCGGACTCGGCGAAGCTTGGGCAGGCTCGGAAAGCGCTTTCTGTGCTGCAGCCAAAAGCTGGCGGCAACATTCGCCGTCGATCACCGATTGGATTTCCTGACCACCCAAAGCCCGATCTTCATCACCGCCGGTACTGCCCTGCTGCCGTGCCCGTTCACGTTGAACTTGAGCAATCTGAGCGATGGCATCGACGCAAGCTTGAATCACCTCGTTGGAAGGCGGCAGTTCGAAGCGCGGCTTGCCGGTACCGGGCAACTGAATCAAAGGACGGCGGCAGTGCGGACTGGTGTGATCTTCACCGGTCAAGCGGCCATAATAGTACGGATTGGCGCTTGCCAGCAAAGCAGCGCCTTCCATCAAAGACAAAGAAGCTTCATCACCAGCTTGTTGCTTGGTCGTCATAGTTGTGTGTTCCTTCTGAGCTGAAGAAAAGAAGCGCCCGGCGAAGTTGCCGGGCGCCTTTGTGAACTTGTTACTGACAGAACAAAAACCGCCGCTGCTTAAGCAACAGCGTCGAGCAGATTGATGTGACCATGCTCGTCGGCACCGCCCGGGGCCGGAGTATCGGTATCGACCGCCGTCTTCGACGGGGTAATACCAACGTCCTTCCAAGCCTTGTCGAGAGTGGAAACCAAGTTGGTCATGCCGAGTTGCTTGCAGGCTTCAACGGTTTCGTAAGCGAAACGGCCGAAGCTCGGCCGCGCACCGCAAGTGGTGCGGGCCGCATACCAGATTTTGCCGGCCTTTTCCCAAGCATTGCCACCAACGCCCTGAGCGAAGAGAGCGAAAGCGCGGTTCGGAATGCCGCTGTTGTAGTGCACACCGCCGTTGTCACCGGACATCTTGACGTAGTCACGCATGTGACCGGGTTGCGGATCCTTACCAAGCGACGGGTCGTTGTAGGCCGTACCGGGGTTGAGCATATTGCGAATGCCCGTGCCCTTGATGCCGGGCTGGAAGATGCCGTTGCCGATCACCCAGTCCGCTTTGTCAACGGTAATACCGTTGGCGTACTGTTCGATCAGCTCACCGAAAACGTCGGACAAGTGCTCGTTGAGGGCACCGGGCTGACCGTAGTATTCGATGTTGGCGACAAATTCGGTGACACCGTGGGAGATTTCGTGACCGCATACGTCGAGGAGCACGAAGGACTTGAAAATGTTGTTCTGCGGACGGCCATAAGTCATCATGGCGCCGTCCCAGAATGCATTGTTGTAGTCGCGATCGAAATTGAAGCAACTTACCATCGGCATGCCGTGAGCATCGATGGAGTTGCGACCGTGAATCTTCAGATAAAACTCACGCACCATGGCCGTGAAATCGTGAGCGTTATTGCCCTCGGTATCGCTACCCGGCTTATCGCTTTCAAAACGATACTTTTTGCCCGGGCGAGTGGTCTTACCTTGGCAGTCGTAAGTTTCGCGCTCACCGTTGCTCGAGCCGGAGGCCGTCGGCAAGAAGTGGTAGTGATGGTTGCCGCGGCGAGGCGAGTCAGCAAACAAACGTTTGGTTGTGGCCAGGGTATCGATAAATTCGGTGGTGGCGCCGTAACGGCGATCCAGCTCAAGAAGCATAAACGGGGGAAGAATGCCGTGATGGCTACGCTCGAACTTCATGGGTGATTCCTCATGATTGCGGCAGGAAACCCGCCTAGAGATAAATGAACGCGACAAAACAAGCCCCAACAGCAAAGGTGGTCGCTGTTGAAGCAAAAAAGGCTGTTTAAGGCTAAAGAATCAGCTGGATTCCTAAAGCCTTGGTTTTACAATTACGGTGTGAACTTTTTGGTTCTTTTTCTATTTCGCGGATAAATATCTATAGAGGACCTGAACGTATCTATTTTTCATAAGCAATAGCAAATCAAAATGCTCTAATTTCAAAGAAACAACCCCTTTACAGCCCCCGTCTGGTTGCTTTTTGCCGCCTCACTCAGCCGCGCTATGTCGCAGAGCAGAGACCGTGATTAGAGCAGCATAAGAAACAGATTCCAAGCGGCTTGTCTCGGTTGCCTTTAGCTTGTCTATCTCTTTAGGTTGTTCAGTGCATTTATCAAATAAGTAAGTTAGAGATCTTTAGAGCTTCAAACCAGATTGTTTTTATTGCCTTAAACACCTTTTGTCTTGAGCAACAGCTCTGAAAGGACAAATCTATGTGCATGCACCATCGCACTGGCGGCGGCAGTTGCAGCGTCAGTCAATATCGTTTGCCACGCAATGTTATCCCCGCCTCGTATGAACTCAAGCTCATCCCGGACATCGCCAAAGCAAGCTTTGCTGGCTCTGTTTCAATCGAAGTGGAAGTTTTTGAACCAACGGACGTTATTTTGCTCAACGCCGCCGAGCTGGTCATACACAGCGCTCAGGTGAGCAATGATCGCGGCACAAGCTTTCAAGCTGCCGTCAGTCTCGATGAAAAGCTTGAACGTGCCTGCCTCAAAGTCAACGGCAAGATCGGCAAGGGCAAATGGCGTTTGTCTTTGAGTTTCAGCGGTATTCTCAACGATAAATTGCGCGGTTTTTATCGCAGTCTCTACAAAGACGCCGACGGCAAAGAAGAAGTGATCGCCAGCACACAGCTGCAAGCCACTGATGCTCGGCGCGCTTTTCCTTGCTTCGACGAACCTGATTTCAAAGCCACTTTCACTGTGTCCTTAGGGGTGGACGAAGAGCTTGTTGCTCTTTCCAACGCCGCAGTACAAGAAGTGGTGGATCTGGGCGGCGGCAAGAAACAAGTCAATTTTGCCACCACGATGAAAATGTCCACCTACCTCGTCGCTTTTATTGTCGGCAAGATGACCTCGACTAAAGCTTTGAGCGTCGATGGGGTAGACGTGCGGGTTCATTGCGTTCCTGGCAAAGAACATTTGGCACGTTTCGCTCTGGAAATGGCTGCTTTCAGTTTGAATTATTTCAACAAATATTTCGGTCGCCCTTATCCGGGCGGCAAAAAGCTGGATTTAGTCGCCATCCCTGATTTTTCCATGGGCGCCATGGAGAACCTGGGTTGCATCATTTTCCGCGAAACGGCTTTGCTTGTCGATCACGAACACGCTTCTCAGGCCGAGTTGGAGTGGGTAGCCGAAGTAGTCGCTCACGAAATCGCTCACATGTGGTTCGGCGATCTGGTCACCATGCGCTGGTGGCATGGCAGCTGGCTTAACGAAGCTTTCGCCACTTTCATGTCGGCTAAAGCGATGCACGCTTGGAAAAGGCATTGGGGTGTCTGGGAACGATTCTGTGTCAATCGCAGCAAAGCCATGGCTGTGGATGCGCTGCGATCCACCCGTTCGGTTGAATTCACTGTCAACGACCCAAGCGAAGCAGCCGCTATGTTCGACACCCTTACTTACGAAAAGGGCTGTTGGCTCATGCGTATGCTTGAGCAATATGTCGGTGAAGAGCCTTTCCGCCAGGGCATCGCTTTGTACATGGAGCGTCACGCTTACGCCAATACCGAAGGCGCTGATCTCTGGAACGCTTTGCAGACGTCTACCGGTATTGATGTCGGCAAAATCATGCACAACTGGATTCACACTCCAGGTTTTCCGCAGCTTACACTGCAAGAAGGTGATACCGGAGGTAGTATCACGATCAAGCAAAAACCTTTCAAGTTGCTGCGTGAAGCTATCGACGAAAGCAAGCTTTGGACTGTGCCGATCTTCATCCGGGCAAAAACAGCTGCCGGCATAATCGAAAACCGGGTTTTGCTCGACAATGCCGAAACATCGATTTATCTCGGTGAAGGTCTGGAATGGGTTTTGCTTAACTCGGGCGGTCATAGTTTTGTACGTGTCAGCTATTCCGGCGCGTTGCAAGAAAACCTCACCCAAAAAGCTCTTCCTGAATTGAGTGTCACTGAACGATTCAACTTGGTTGCCGATACATGGGCACAGGTGATGGCCGGCGATCAAAGCGTTTTTGCTTTCGTCGATCTGGCAACACTGCTCAAAGAAGAGACTGATCCGAATGTCTGGGGCCGGGTGTTTGAAGGATTGAAAACACTTCATGGCATTCTTTCAGAAGCTGATAAACCACCATTCGAAGCTTTTGTCCGCGATCTGCTTCGACCCTGTCATGAACGTCTTGGCTGGACGCCAAACAGCAACGAATCAATCAAATATTCGGAACTGCGCGGTTCAATCATCCAAACTTTGGCTGTAATCGGCAAAGACAGCGACACGCTTAACAAAGCGCGGGCTGTTTATTCGGCTTATAAAGCTGATCCAAAATCGATTCAGCCTAATCTGGTCGAACCGGTGCTAAACAGCTGTGCCTATTTCGGTGATGTCACTCTTTACGAAGAACTTTTCCAGCTTTTCCAAAAGGCAAAAACACCGCAAGAGTATGAGCTCTATTTGCAAGCGCTTGCTCACTTCCAAGAGCCTGCTCTTGTTTCACGTACTCTTGGCTATTTGGCTGATCCGACCGTAGTTCGTACTCAAGACTCTCCCTCTGTTTTAGGCGGATTACTCGGCAATCCCGGCGCCGCCCAAAGCGCCTGGTCTTTCATCAAAGAACACTGGGATAAGCTGGCAGATCTTTATCCGGAAAGCAATTGGGCAGTCATGTGTGAGTCGGTCAAGTTGCTTCCCGGCGACTGGGAAGAGGATGTCCGCTCATTTCTAAGCGAACGCGACTTGAAGAGCGCCAAACAAAGCGTTGGTCAGTCGTTGGAACAGTTGCAAGTTAAGGCTCGCTTCAGTGCCAAAGAAAAGACTCCCTTGGCCTCCCGCTTTTGTCAAAAATGACTCTATCCTGACAACAGGAATGAGCAATAATTGCTGCAACAGCAAATTCCCCAAAGGAAACTGATCTATGTGCACAAAAAACACCAAGGTCGATCCTACTGAAAACCAGGGAAGACTGCCACAAACAGTCTTCCCTGAGTTTTACGATCTTGTCGTTACTCCCGACCTGGCTAATGCCAGTTTCAAGGGAGAGGAAAGAATCACACTTACTGTTGCCGAGCCGACAAATCAAATTCAGTTGAATGCAATTGAGCTAGAGATCGGCAAAGCAATAATTCGCCATCAAGACGGTTCCGAATTGGTCGGCACCGTTAAGCACGATGCGGAAACGCAAAGAGCGACCATTAGTTTCGACGGTACTGTCGGCACCGGCAAATGGCTTCTCGAGCTGAATTTTACAGGCATCCTCAACAATAAACTGCGTGGCTTTTATCGCAGCACATATAAAGATGCTTGTGGTGCCGAAAAGGTAATTGCTGTTACTAAATTCGAACCGAGCGACGCTCGCCGCGCTTTTCCTTGCTGGGACGAACCTTGCTTCAAAGCCGTTTTTAAAGTGTCTTTGGTCATCGATAAAGATTTAACGGCAATCTCAAACTCGGCAATCGCGTCGCAAACAGCTTTGCCTGAAGGCAAGAAACTTGTTGTTTTCGAGCCTTCAATCAAAATGTCCAGCTATCTTGTCGCTTACATGGTCGGTGAGTTCGAAGCTTCGGAGCCGGCTCTTTCCGGTGATTGTGAAATCCGCATCTGGAGCATCCCCGGCAAGAAGCACTTGCATAGCTTCGCGCGCAAGGTAGCCAAATATTCGTTGGATTATTTCAGCAAATATTTCGGCATCGCTTATCCGACTAAAAAGTTAGATTTGATTGCCATCCCGGACTTTGCCAGCGGCGCTATGGAAAATTTCGGCGCTATCACTTATCGTGAAACAGCTCTGCTTCTCGATGAAAAAACAGCCAGCCATGCCGAGCTTGTTCGTGTCGCCGACACAGTGTCTCACGAAAATGCTCACATGTGGTTTGGTGATCTGGTTACTATGGATTGGTGGAACGGGCTTTGGTTGAACGAAGCTTTCGCCACTTTCATGGCTGGAAAAGCAGTCGATTCATTCATGGCTGAATGGAAATTCTGGGACAGCTTCAACGCCGACAAAGAAGCTGCTTTCCGCGTCGACGGCTTGCACAGCACGCGCAGCATCGAGTTTCCGGTAGTAACGCCAGAGGATGCTCGCTCCATGTTTGACGTGCTTACTTACGATAAAGGTTGCAGCGTGTTGCGCATGCTGGAGCTATTTATCGGCGAAGAAATATTCCGTCAAGGCTGTGCCGCTTATATGCGCAAGCATGCTTACGCCAACACCCAAACCGAAGATCTCTGGCAAGCGCTTGAAGATTCGGTTCGGGCAAACGGTCTTGATATACCGGTGCGCGAGTTGATGAACGGTTGGGTTTTCCAACCAGGCTATCCTGTTTTATCGGTAAAAGCAGGCGCTGTGCCCGGCTCGATCGAGCTTAGCCAAAGCCGCTTCTACTACTTGCCTAAAGCTGGAGCTGCCGCTCCGCTCTGGCATATTCCAATTTCGTTGAAAGCTCATACAAACGAAGGGACTGAAGAAAAAACTCTTTCTCTTGCTGAAGGTACGAGCACAGTTTATCTGGCTGACAATCTGGATTTTGTCGTTGCTAATGTCAACGGCAACGGCTTTTTCCGTGTTTTGTATGATGGCGCTTTGCGGCGCAAACTTCTGCAAAATTTGCACAAACTGACCGTCTCCGAACGGTTCAATTTTGTTAGCGATCTTTGGGCTTTGGTCCAATGCGGGCAGCTCTCTTTGGCTGACTATCTGGAAAGCCTGAAAGTGGTTTGCATCGAAAAGGACGAAAGTGATCCGAATGTTTGGTCGATGATTGCCGGTTCCCTGCGCAATTTGCGCCGGCTTCTAAACAAATCTGATGCCGCTGTTTTGCAGGGATTCCTTGCTTTGACCAACAGTTTGATGCTGCCTAAACTGAATAAAATTGGTTGGTCAGCCACTGCTGGTGAAACCACTCAAACAGCTCAAGTTCGTTCTTTGTTGCTTGGTTCTTTAGGCGTTTTCGCTGATCCGGCTGTGCTCGCTCATTGCCGCAAGCTTTTCAACGATTACAAAAAAGACCGCGCTTCGGTCGACGCCAACTTGGTGCCGGCTATGATCGAAAGCTTAGCCAGCAATGGCGATGCTGCGCTTTATGCTGAGTTTGTTTCTTTGAAAGAAAAGGCGGTCACGCCTCAGGAGGAAGCACGCTTACTCATGGCCCTGGCTTCTTTCCCTGTTGCGAACCTGGTCGCTAAAACTTTAGCCGGTACACTGAACGGACAGATTCGTGTGCAAGATGCTCCAGCAATTTTGCGCAATCTGTTTTTCAACCGCGAAGGTGGCGATATTACCTGGAGCTTTGTCCATAACAACTGGGACAAACTGGTAGCTGCCTATCCTCTACAGGGAATCATTCGCTTGTGCGAAGGCATCACTGCTTTGAGTGGGCTTGGTTTGGATGAACCAATCAAGAACTTCTTCAAAACACATGCGATTAAAGGCAGCGAGAAAGCCGTGTCACAATATCTGGAAATGTTGGAGATTGCCAATGCTATCGCCAAGCGAGAGCAGGCAAACTTCAACGCTTTGCTCCGCGGTTAAACCAAAAACGATTTACATAGAAAGTTCTTATTTATGGCTACGACTACGGAAAATGATTCCGTGCGTGACTTATTCCGCCTTTTTGACGAAAAAGATCTAGCTCTGGTGCTTGATGCCTGCATCAAGCACCAAGCTAACGCGACTGCATTGATTTTAAGCGATGACGCCTGGAAGGGGCCTTTCCAGGCCAGCAAATTTCAAGAAAAATTGAATGGATTCATGCTTCTTGTACCGCAAAAAATCGCTGCTTTAGCCGAAGCACAAAGAAAGCTTTGCCAACTTTCTTTAGGTGAGGGTTTGCCAGAATTTTTTCTGCAAACAAAAGAAGGACAGGAATTGGTTGCCGCCTGGAACGCTCTTCTTGATGGCAACATCGCTTACTTGGGGCAGTTGTGTTCTTATGCTCCCAAGGATCTTTCCAACAGTAGTTATGTGGCCGCTGATCCGCTCTTTCATAAGTTGGTTGAACAAGCCGGAGTGACTCTGCTATCTGACGGCAGCGGTGGTGGAGCCTTCCAAGGAAAGTATCATGGAAGGTACATTTTCATGATTGGTGATAAGGGTCTGTATGTCGATTACACTCACGAATTTGATAAAACCGACAATGACCGAAAGAAGTGGACCGATACACACACTTACACCAGCAAAGTTGTCACCGGCACCATCAGCGAAAATCCTTATCGCCACATAAAAGAGCTCAAGCCAACTGCCGAAGCGAACACGGACGAAGCCGCCGTTAAAGAGATGGCTCTGGCAGTAGCAACCAAAGTGCGCGAGTACTACGAAAAGAAGCTGGCCCCTAGCGCCAGCTAATTCTATTTTTTCTCGCAGCAAGTGGGATAAGTACGTGGTTTAAGAGAGATAGCGAGCTTCACACTGATTGTGCTCGCTATCTCTTCTTTTACTACTGTTAGGGATATCTCTTTTTTCAGTCTGGACGAATAAAAGCACACTTTCACAAACTTCTTCCATGATTAATAAACCTTGAATCAAGCAATCTTTTTGCCTAGATGAACAACTGGGGTGAAAAATGAATTTCGGATTCCGACTTCCGAAGCGGGTTAGTGTCGTCAGACACGCTCGCAGTGTTCTTAACGAATCTCTGGCTCAAGCAATTGCCACCGGCAAAGAAACCTTCCATATTCCCGGTGTCAAAGAGAAACAAGCATCGGTTTCTGAGATTGGTTTAAAACAAATCACCAATTTAGGTTGGTGGCTTGGACATCTGCCTAAAGAGCTGCAACCGACCAAAATCATTACCTCCAAGTTTCGCCGTGCCCGCCAAACCGGCTTCGGGGCTAAGAAGCATTCCAAGCTTCCTTTGCCGCGTATCGATCACTTCGAGTGTCTCAACGAGCGCGACTGGGGTGTTTTTACCGGGCTTACCGACATCGGCATGAAGAAGCGTTTTCCGCGTGAAGCTGCTGCTCATCGCGGCTCTTTTTCTTATCGACCGGCAGGTGGTGAAAGCCGACGTGATATCATCAACAATCGCTTGCTGCCTGGTTTGCCGGATCTATTTGCCGCTAACGAAGAGCAAAATTTGCTGATGGTCACTCACACCGATGTGGTGATCTGTTTGCGAAAACTTTTCGAAGGCATGAGCGAAGCCGAAGCTTTGGATATCCACAACACTTGCCCGATTCCCAACTGCTCTGTTACTTCTTACGTACGGCGTGGTCGGCGTTTCGAGCTGGAATACGCCTACTTTGTCGCACCGGAGCCCTACGGATGCTTATCTACGTAATGCGCCATTGCGAAAGCGCTGTCATGCGCTGGCGCATGGACAATCCCGATGCTGAGGTGATTGACCCTCAGTTCATCCCGGATAGCGATGTGGTTCTTTCAGAGCTCGGCAACGAGCAAGGCGATGCTTTAGCTTTGTATTTTGCCGGGCTTGGTGCAAACGAGCAACCGACTCACGCCTTTTTTTCGCCCTATCAACGGGCGATTCAAACTGGTGAAAAGTCTCTTTCTAAGCTGCCCAAGCAAATTACGCCTCTAATCGACAAACGCTTGCGTGAAATCGATTTCGGTATTTTTGCCGGTCTGACCAAAAAAGGACGCGCTGCCAAATATCCCACAGAGTGGGAAGAGCGGCGACGTGTCGGCAAAGTTAATTACCGGCCGGCAGAAGGTGAAAACTGGGAAGACGTCGGCAAACGTCTTGATGCTTTCACTGCCGAATGCATTGCCACTCTGCCTTTAGAGTCCGTGGTGTTACTCTCCTGTCATGAAGTTGTGACCAACGTTTTTCGTTGGCGCTGGGAAAATGGAGACTGCGACGAGCTTGGTCGGCTCGGTGCACCAACAGCTTCGATCACGTCCTACAACTACGATGGCAAGACTTTCAAACTTGTAGAAAAGTACAAGCTACCGCCGTCACCCAAGGGACGCGATCTGTTCTCCATGGAGACCAAACTCGAATAGTAGGGTCAAGAAAAACGGGACGATGATCAAAGAACCACCCCCGTTTTTCTTGTTCGTTTTCTACTCATCTATATAGTTAAATCGGTTCTAAAAAATGGCGGGACCGACGGGGCTCGAACCCGCGACCTCCTGCGTGACAGGCAGGCGCTCTAACCAACTGAGCTACGATCCCACTATTATGTTGTCACTCGAACCAGGCCCACCACTGTGAACCAGGTTCAAAAGTATATCATAGGGCTATCTAGCCTGTACTGGCATCAATAGATATTTGTAATTATCTTCGCTCTCACCTTTAAAGATTAAAGGCTTCAAAGCTCCGGTCATCTCCAGCCTTACTTCTTCTGAGGTGAATTTTTGCAAGACATCAAGGACGTAACGGACGTTAACAGCAACGTCAAGAACTTGTCCTTCAAAATTCATCGAGACTTCTTCTTGAGCGCGACCAACGTCTGGCGTGTTGGATGATACTTGCAGCGTATCGCCTTCAAAATGGAACTTAACCAGATTAGTTCTTTCGTCTGACATTACTGCCACACGTTCTACAGCAGCCAATAACTCAGCGCGCTTGAAGCGGCAAAGATAAGTGTAGTCCGTGGGGAAAAGCTCCTGATAGCGCGGATACTCTCCACCAATCAAACGTGTACAAATGAAGTGATTGTCGGTTTCAAAAGTAATTTGACCGTCAATCATTGCAATACGAATTTGTGTGGCGTTGCCTTTAGCGTCAAGAACTTTAAGTAACTCAGTGCAAGCACGAGCTGGCACAATTGCTTTAAGTTCAAGCGGTTTTTCCAGTGTGGCTGTTCCGGCTTTATTTTCGGTTTCTTTATCGCCATCGGCTTTACGTGCGCTAGGCGCAGTTACTGTAAGCTCTTCGCGACGGTGAGCCAAACGGCTACCATCGGTAGCTGTTGATTCAAAAATGCCGTCTTGAACCAAGAAATAAACACCGCCTAAGATACTGCTTAAATCGTATGTGGCTGCAGCAAAAGAGGTTTGCACAATCGCCCGACGCAAGAGGTCTGTCGGCATGACAAAACCTTCTTTATTGCTGGTGTTTGTGATTTTTGGAAAATCTTCCGGAGACAAGCCGGACAAACTAAATTTGGATTTTTGACAGGTTACTGACGCTTCAAAAGTTTCAGGATCAACTTGAAAAACAACAAGCTCGTTAGGCAGTTTGGAGACTACTTCCAACAATTTTTTGCCCGGTACGGTTATAGCGCCTGGCTTATAAACAACCCCGGGGCAAGTTGTACAAATGCTTAAATCAAGATCAGTTCCGGTGAACTTTAAGGTGACGCCATCAAGGGACTCAATCAGTACGTTACTGAGTACCGGTTGTACAACGCGTGTAGCGATTGCATTACTAACGTCTCTGAGCGCTTTTGTCAGAACTTCTTTCTGGATGGCAAAGTGCATGGCGGCTAACCTTCGGTAGAACAGATTGCATAAGGTTATCCTCATGACACTCTAATTTCAAGGCATCAAGCCAACTTTCCTTTATTCGGCTGTTATTGGTTTTATTCCTAGAAGTAACTAATATAGAAGTAGTAAGCAAGCTGTTTTTCTGTAGAAAACTGAAAAATATGGGCAACAGCCTGGATCTAGCCTGTAGAAAAACTGTTGTGCAACTGTTAAAACAAATCTGCTTGTGATCCGGCGGAGAATTTCTGTCTTCAGCAAACAAACAAGCGGCGAACAGTTTTTCTACAGCTTTTTTAAAGGCACTCAATCGCCCAAAAGACGGGTTATTTCACGAACAGCCTTAGCAATTTCGGGGTCTTCGGGGATCGCTGTCTTAACCTTATCGTATGCATATAGAGCCGATGTATGTTTGCGATTACCAAAACTTTGTCCGACTCTTGGGAAGCTTAAAGAGAGAACTTCATGGGCCAAATACATTGCCATGTGTCTAGGCACAGTAAGATCCTGAGAACGCTTGGCTGATTTCAGTTCCGCCGGCTCTAGATGATAATAAGAAGCAACGGTATCAATTAGTCTTTCAATTGTGAGGTTGCGTTTATCTTTTTTCGGCCCGCCGGGTTGTAGAACTTCGCAAATAGCAGCCGGTGTTAGCGGTGCTCCGGTCAGCTTGGAAAAAGCGCAGGCGCGAAGCAGAGCGCCTTCTAATTCACGAATATTACTGTTGAATAAATTGGCAATATATTCAAGAACGCTTGCCGGCACGTCCAAATTTTCTTCAGTAGCTTTACGTTGAAGAATAGCCAGACGCATCTCATAATTTGGTGCTTGAATGTCCGCAATCAATCCCCATTCAAAGCGGCTACGCAGCCGTTCTTCAAGGTGAGATAAGGATTTTGGCGGGCGGTCGCTGGAGAGAACAATCTGTTTACCGCTTTCACGCAAAGCGTTAAATGTGTGAAAAAACTCTTCCTGAGTTGATTCTTTGCGTTCAATGAACTGGATGTCGTCCACTAAAAGTACGTCAACTTGCCGATAACGTTTACGGAATTCAATCATTCGATCGTCGCGAATAGAATTGATTACGTCGTTGGTAAAGCGTTCACAGGTCATGTAACGAATCACCATATTTGGTGACTTTTTCAAAACTTGATTACCGATCGCTTGTAATAAGTGAGTTTTGCCTAAGCCAACATCACCATAAATGAAGAGCGGATTGTAAGCTTGCCCCGGGCGATCGGCGACAGCCAAAGCGGCTGAATGACAAAAAAGATTGCTTCCGCCGACAACAAAAGTGTCAAAAACATATTTTGGATTTAGCCCGCTATTACCTTGTCTAGCCGCCAAATCAGCCGCTACTTGCGCCTGATTCTCTTTGGCTTCGCTTGGATTTGCTCGTTGCGGAATCACAGCGATGGAGGCGATAGAAGGCGTATATTCGACAAGAGCAGAAGAATCAACATTCAGAGTCACATTTATCGGGCGCCCGATCACTTGAGAAAGAGCTTCCTCAATCTCATTTAAATGTTTGTTGACGATCCAACTTTTATGAAACTCGTTGGCAACAGTTATTACCGCTTGATCACCGGTTAAACCGGAAAGCTGTATCGGTCTAATCCAACTGTCAAAACTTGGTTGCGAAAGCTGTTTGGAAAGTATGACCAGAGTTTTGGTCCAGATTTCCGAAACAGGGGGGTCAAGACGGACATCTTCGGGTTGTTCTACTGTCATTGTCTTCAAGGGCTTGAGATCAAGCAAAGGATACGAGATGAACGGACTGTAACAAAAACACGATTCTTAGCCTAAATTTAGGCTGGGCTTCAAAATCGCGAATGCCTGCAGGCAAGCAAAGAGATAGTGAATAAGAGCCCATAATATTGGCTCGAATCGTAAAATTTTAACCATACCGCTTGTTACGGCAGGCGCTAAGACATTGGACGAGATGATAGCATAACCAATTACGTGTGCACCTCTTAGATTTTTGAAAGCGAAGCGGTTTTTTTGCTGCTTCAAGAGAAGTCTGGTTTTGGTGCCTTAGCATTATTTACGTACGGAGTTCGAAGAGTCATGAAACGCACGTTACGGGGTTCAATCCGCAAAGCCAAAAGAAGTAGCGGATTTATGGCACGTATGTCTACTCCTGCCGGCCGCAAAGTTCTTAAAGCACGTCGGGCAAAAGGCCGCTACCGCATTAGCCTTTAAGGTAACTGCTTGTGCTGCCGTCGGCTGAAAGGCTGAGGAAAACCGGGCTATTTCAGCGTGTGTATACGGCAAGAAAAGTCGTTTCCTCGGAATATTTCACATTGAATGTGCTGCCGCGGCAACCAAGAAGCTCAGCAAGAAATCCCCTTGTTGGATTTGTTGTTGGCAAAAAAGTTCATAACGACGCTTGTAAAAGAAATCGAGCCAAACGCCGAGTCAGAGAAGCTTACCGCCTTCTATGTCGGCAAAATCAGGACGAAGATCTGAATTTAGGGCAATGGTATGCCTTAGTCTTCGTGATTAAAGCCGAAATATTGGAAGCCGGCTGGGATCAAATTGTAGAAAGCTTGCGCACCAGCTTACTAAAAGCAAATCAGAAATTTGGTGCGAGAAAGACTTCTTAGATAGTGAAATGAAGCAACTAATACTTGCAACAATCAAACTTTATCAGCTGAGCCGCTTTGTTTTGCCGGCTTCTTGCCGTTTTTATCCGTCTTGTTCCGATTATTCTTACGGATCCATTGACAAACACGGGCTTTTCAAAGGGTTTTATTTGACCGTTTTCAGGTTGCTTCGTTGTCATCCTTTCAATCCGGGCGGTGTGGATGAAGTTCCTGAGAAAGTCCACCTTGGTTTCTTTTGCTTTAACTGCGATGATTTTAACTCCAATCCAAGAAAGGGATAAATGTAACTGTGGACATCACTTACACGATAATGCTGCCCGTACTTGAGTTTCTAGCCAAAGCGCTTGGAAGCTACGGCTGGGCGATTATCGGTTTGACTCTGGCAGTACGCATTTTGGTTTGGCCTTTAGTGGCCGCTTCCACAAAATCAATGCAAAAAATGTCCCAACTTCAGCCCAAGCTGAAGGAGATGCAAAATCGTTATAAAGATCAGCCCGAAGTTTTCCAAAAGAAAATGGCTGAATTCTATATGAAGAACAAAGTAAATCCCTTGGGCGGCTGCCTGCCGATGCTTGTTCAGTTGCCAATTTTGTTTGCTTTGTTCGGTACATTTACCGGACCGCCTTTCCAAGAGAAAGCGATTCCAGTCAAAGTAAAAATACTTGCTCCGGAAAGCGCTAATAAAGCTACCGTCAGTCGCAATGCCACATCCGGCGGCGATAGCCCCTATGTTTCAAAAGATGGCAAGCTTTGCAAGTTTGTTGTACATCCCGGAGATAGCACACTTCTTTTAGGACAAAGTGCTGACGGACAAGCAACAAAAGACGGATATAACGATATCGATTTTACTGTCAGCGCTGCTCAAGGCGAAGCGCCGGCTGATTTCAAACCGGTTTGGCGTATCGGTTCGGATCCTAATCGCGCGACGATGAGTCCGAGCGGACAAGCTAAGTTTCCGGCTGACGGACAGATTCAAATTGCTGCTGTAGTCACTAAAAATGCTAATGGCGACAGCGAAACAATACCGGTGACTGTGAAAGTCATGCCGGCTAAAGAAGGCGAAGGTGGCGCGCCGATACTTGGTCTCGGTGGACCGGGCGAAGAAGCTACTAAAGAAAAGAAAGAACTTTCAACAACCTCAGCACAAGTTGATGTGGGCGGTAAAACAGTCGAAGTAGCTGTTGAACCGGGAGATCTTACTTTAGTTGCCGGCAAAGAGATTCAATTCAAATTAAAAGCAAAAGCCGGAGAATTGCCCGAAGGACTGAAAGTCGATTGGAAAATACTTTCTGATCCTAACGCTTCAACGATTGATGAAAACGGCAAAGCTGTTTTCAGACATTCAGGTGAAATCCTTGTTGATGCCGTAATTCCAGGCGAAGCAAAGAATGATTCGTTCCTCTTTATAAACAACATCGGTAAAGTAGCTAAAGGTATGGATCTGTTCCAACCGGCTAACTGGGATGTTTTAGTTATGATCATTCTTTTCGGTGTCACCATGTATTTGTCACAAAAACTCATGGTTACCGCACCACCTGCTGATCCTGATCAAGCGGCAATCCAAAAACAAACACAACAAATGATGCCACTTACCGTAACCGGAATGTTCTTTTTCATTCCTTTGCCGGCAGGCGTTTATCTTTATATGGTCTTTTCCAACGTAGTACAAAGTTTGCAAACCTGGTTGCTTATGAAGTCACCGGCTCCCGATCTGGTTGATGTAACTGAAGATGCAGCCAATGCCACCGTTACTGTCGTTCCGAAAGGAAAAGAAAACGGCAGCGGAGACAATACTGTTAAAATCACCGACGCCAAGAAAAAACAAGGGAAGAAGAAGTAATCACCATGAATTACACAGAAGAAAACGCCCGTAGCTATCTTGAAAAAATGCTGGCCATCCTCGATATCGATGCCGTCGTTCATGAAGAAGAGATGGACGAATCGACAATCTGTTATCGCATTGATTGCAAACCGGCAGACGCCAAGCTTCTGATTGGCAGACAAGGACAAACTCTTGAAGCCTTCCAATTTCTTTTAAGACAAATGTGCAAAGGCGGTCGTATCGAGCAATCGCATTTCTTGCTCGACGTAGCTAATTATCGCCAACGCCGCCGCGAAACCATTGTCGAGCGCGCTAAAGAAGGTGCTGTTGCCGTTCTCAACGGTGAGTCCGAAGATGCCGCTTTGTCACCGATGAATGCGTTTGAACGTCGGATCGTCCACAAATTCTTGCAAGAACATTTCCCTGAGCTTTCGTCTACAAGCCATGGTGATGGACAAGACAGACACATCGTCATTAGCTATGTCGGTGAAAGCGATCACGAATCAAATGAAGAAGGCGTAGCCGAAGAAGCTTAGTCTGAGCTCATTTCAAAGCATTGTTAGCGCGAGCCACACCAATCTGGTTTAAGCGCATATTGGCTGTTTGCACTAATTTTGAGCAACAAAAGAGCGCAAGAAGCGGCGTTTGCTTGTTTTGCGCTTGGCAGCTTGCTATGTTTTGTCAGTATCAAGTCAATTTGAAAAACCAGGTAATAAGCAAAGCCAGTCAGGGTTAGAGCTGTCAGATCAATCTGTTTTTGTCGCTACTAAGCGATCGGAAGCCTCACACCCATCACAGAAAAGAGACAACATGCTTGATACTCTCACGTGGATAAGCCTTACCGCGGTAGCGTTTTTTGTGGCACGGTATTATTACCTCTGGCACAAAGGTTCACTCATCGCTCTGGATTTCACCAGACCAGGCGCTGAGAGACACCCGATTCTGCGGTCCATTGAAGTCTCAATAAACAGTGCTAATACCAGTGCTACGGTTTACGGACTTTTTGCCCTTGTATTTTGTCTGGTTCAAGGATTCTCTGCCGGTTACTGGCTGCCGCTCTTGGTTCTAATCGGCATTGTGATTAGCGCTTTTGTTTTGTCCAAAATAATCTGAACTTTCCACCGCGTCTGCTGGGGCATAAGCGATGATTCTCAACATTCTTCTTCCGTTTGCTGTACTGGCGGTCTTGTTTTTCACCATGTGTTTGTACCACGGTTTAACGACAATCTTTACCCTTGCCTTCAAGGGTGCGCAGATAAGCGATGAAGATATTCGCTCAATTCTGGCGTATAAAATCCGAATGCAAAGAAACGTGGTGCTTTGGGCTTTCTTCCATACGGCTGCTCTAGGACTAAGCTGGTGGCAGGGGATTTACCCCTTAACTTTGGCTTTGTGCTTGTTGCCTGTCGCTATCGGCCTATTGGTTTACGGACATTGGCACACATATTGCCGTCGATAGATGTTGTTTGAAGCAAGCGAGTTACGATCCCGCAATTCGAAATAGAAAGAAAACTTATGCTGCTCAACATTCTGGTTTGCTTAAGCCTGGCTGTGGTTGTGTTCTTTACCATTCGCTTTTATCACCTTTTAAGCATTACTCCTTGCGGGAGCGATGCGGTCTTCCGTTCTGAAATTGGTTTTGGCAGCGGTTTTGTTTTATCTCTGATTCTTGGTCTGGTTGCCGGTGTCGACAATGGCAATTGGTTGCCGCTTGGTACTTTGGGCGTGATCTGCGTTTGCATGTTGATTTACGCCGGTACTTTCTCTGTGAGCGAGCGGCTGTAATTAGTTTTCTTTTCTTCTTCCGACGAATAGATAAACAAGCACTTTGAGAAATCATCATGATTTCAAATCTTTTGCTTGCTGCTGCTTTTACGTTGCTGCTCTATCTCTCCTGGCGTCTTTTGCGTGAGATGAAAGAGTTTGCTTCGTTTAAACCGGCCGGCGAGCACATCACCGATGAAGAGGTTCGTACTATTCTTGCTAAAGGCAAAGCAGCTAACCGTACTCAGTTGGCTTGGATGGCGACGTCTCTTGTCACGACCCTGCTCAGCATGATCGTTCTTGCGAAAACAGGACTATGGTGGCCTCTGTTAGCAGTGTTTCTGCTGCCTGGGCTGATGATCTCTGTTCTTCAGTTTTACCGCTGCCGCAAGTAATTCTCTTTGTGTGAGGCAGCTGGTTAAAGGAGTTTAGAAATGACATTTATGTTTTTGGTTTGTGTTGTTGCCTACTTTTTGTTGGGTGCTTTTGGCTGTGATGAGCTCGCTGGAATTTTTGAAATAATAGCTTTGGTGTTGTCTTTGATCAGCGGTTTTGCTACCGGTTATTGGCTTTTGTTTTGGCTTTTTGTTGCAGCATCATTGGCACTCTGGCCTCTAAGGGCCTGCCAAAATTCTGAACAACAGGGGTAGGGTTTTGTCGCTATTTCCGGTTTATACCGGAGAAAGGAAAGTAAGTTTATGGAACTGATCATCGCGCTTGTCGTGATTGGTGCTCTTGCTCTGATCTTCATGTAATCCAGGTGTCTGTTTCTTACCATCTAGTGAAAGGAGGAGGGATGGGTAGCTACAACCCGGCTCTCTGTTAGGTGAGCGCAAACTGATCGGCTGACGGGCAGTCGATAGCGAGCGCTCCCTGACGGGAGCCTTTATATGAGCCGTTCTTACCGACACACTCCGATTCGTGGCAATGGTGGCGATAGCGAAAAACAGGACAAGCGCATTTACAACCGCCGTCTTCGTCGTGCAGTGCGTACCGCACTGGTGGCGGCTGTCCGCGGTGACGATTGCGATTCTCTTATCCTGCCCCTGGTTCGTGATGTAAGCAACCCCTGGGACATGAGCAAGGACGGCAAGTCCTACGACAAGAGCACGGCTGAAGTCAGCCGTACCTTGCGTCGTGATGTTCGTGTTCGCGACGGGCGTACCCGCAAGTTGTTGGCCATTACCGAGGAAACTATCGCTCTTGCCGCCCGCCGGCAGGAGGAGATGTCTCTTCGTTTCGGCTACTACTCCACTTGTTGGTTCGACACTTACATCGCCAGCCGCGACGCCAACTTCTACGTTAACGGGCTGCGTAAGTAAACTTTGCCACTCCCCGTGGAAATTTTCTTTTGCGGGGAGTGGCTATTTTTTCCTGCTTGGTGCTGGAAGGAGCTGTTATGTTACATCTGTTAAAACGGCATCAAGTGCCGATTAAAGTGTTTTTTGAACACTCATTGATGGTTACTTACGCCTTTCCGGAGGAAATTCTAGCTCCGCTTCTGCCACCAGGGCTTGAGCTTGATACGCACAACGGCTTTGGCTTTCTTGCGGCTGGTGCGGGAAAAACTAAAGAGCTCAGACCGAGTTTTTTACCTGCATTTTGTGGACAAGCCTTTTACTTAATCGGCTACCGCATTTTTGCCCGTTTCACATTTCCTGATAACAAGACTGAACGCGGCTTATTTGTTCTGCGCAGCGATACCGATGGCAGCATCATGACCGCAGCCGGTAATTTGTTGACACGGTATCAATTTCATAAGTCAAAAATCGAGCTTAAGCGCGATGCCGATAAAATAGGTATTTCGGCGCGAAGCTCGGATCGCCACGGCGATATAAACTGGCGAGTTGAAATTCCGCCCGGTCAAATTGATTTGCCGTCACGATCACCATTCTCGTCCTGGCTTGAAGCGGAACGCTTCGCCGGACCATTGCAATACACTTTCGACTATGAAAAAGAGACGCATTCGGTAATTACAGTTGCCGGTCTTCATGACCAATGGCAGCGCAAACCTGTTTTTGCCAACTCGGTATACAGTTCCTTCATTCGACATCCGGTGTTCCAGGGTGTCAGACCGATCTTAGCCAGTGCTTTTTATGTGCAAGCCAGCCCCTATCAGTGG
This sequence comes from Candidatus Obscuribacterales bacterium, assembly GCA_019750335.1. Lineage (GTDB taxonomy): Bacteria > Cyanobacteriota > Vampirovibrionia > Obscuribacterales > Obscuribacteraceae > JAIEPM01. Next base: position 42,787 of record JAIEOQ010000007.1, on the reverse strand, counting down.
GAGCGCGGTATTGCTCATAAATTGACTTAAGGAGAGTTATGACGCCGCGAGAGTTTACTTCCGGATGTTTGATTGTGCTTTTTCTGCTTGCCTGTCTTTTCGTTGCTTTCCTAAGAATGGTGCTGCAATCATGAGGACACCATATCAAGGACTGTTGCAAGTAATCTCATACAATTGGCCGATGTTCGTCATTTCACTTGCCCTGTGCCTGGCTGCAACTGCCGGACTTTTGCTAGTGCCGATGCCGGCTATCGTGCAATACGTTATTGTCGGCTTCATCGGGCTTTTGCTTTGGCTCAATCTGGCTTCAACTCTGGCAGCGCACTGGGTTTACGATCGCTCTGTCCTGAACAAATGGACTTGGCTGAAGCCACTTTTCCCAAATGGTGCCGGCAAAACAGCCAATATTTGCAGTGGGCTTTACGAGAGTGATTTGCCTTTGCAGCAAACGTTTCCTGGCAGCGTCATTATCTCTTTGGATATTTATGATGCTCTGGGAATGACAGCTCAAGCCCAAAGAGCCAATGCATCCAGCCAAATCACCACTGTTCCGAAAGTAGATCCGGCGGCTTTGCCTTTCGCTGATGGAGAGCTGGACAACGTGTTCATGATTCTCTCAGCCCATGAAATTAGGCAAAAAGTAAAACGGGACGCTTTCTTCCAGGAAATCAGGCGTGTTTTGAAACCTGGCGGTAAAGCGCTTTTGGTTGAGCATCATCGTGATTTGGCCAATTTTACTGTCTTTGGACCAGCCTTCTTTCATTTCCTCCCCAAGGGCGAGTGGTTACGTTTAGCTGCTCTTGGCGGACTTGAAATCGAGCAACGATTCTCAATTACACCTTTTGTGCAAGTTTTTCTCTTGAGAAAGAGGACTTAGAATATGACCCCTAAACATTGGGAAAGGCTTTTTGTCGCGGTTGTCGGTGTTGCGGCGATTGTGGTACTTGTGTTTGCTTTGCAGAGCGCAAACGAACCTTATCGTTATGGCACTGTGCGCGGCACGATTAAAAGCGTGTCGGCACCGATTGTTATTTCGGGGGAATCGGCACCGACTGCCATTGCCATTGTCATCGGCAGTCCTGGTAAAACCGATGGCTACACGCTATCAGTGCGCAACCAAACGCTATTCCCTTCGGTTCAAGCTCTGAAGCCTGGGACCGTGATTTCCGGACAAGTTCGCGAAAACAAAGAAACTCGCGAACTGGAACTGCTCACCCTCGAAGTCCAAGGTTACATCGAATTGACCGAGAAAAAATAACTGTATTTTGCCAGCTGACTGTATTTACTAAGTCTATAGAAAAGCCGTAAAACCGTGTGCACATAAGCTGCAACCACAAAAACTTCTCTGTCTTAACTGCCGGAGAAAGGTTGCAGTCTGTCCGCCGGTGTTGGTTTTGTCATAAGGCTAAGCAAGTAAAGAAAGTTGGTTTGTCAGTTTTTACCCACTGTATTTTTGTACTCATAAAACACAGGAGACCGGGCTTTCTGCTCTCCGAGAGTACTAGGGTGCAGGCACGCGCCTGAGTAGGTGCCTCGCTCAAAAACTTTTCAGGCATGGATATAGAAAAATGCAATTGATACCACTTCCGACCGAAAAACAAACACCAGCAATGGTCGAGCTGGAAGCAGCCTATGCCCACTTGTATAAAGTTCATTTCGACACCGGATGCACGATAGAATACTCAAATAAAAATTCAGGCTTTTTGGAGCCGACACGCTGGTCCGCGCGAATTGAAAAAGCGCTAAACGATCCTGTGGCCCTTGACGAAATACGTAGCCAACACAAAAGAACACGAATCATTCAAGAAGCGGCTGGCTTTGCTCTTTGGAGTGCTGGCGAACAGTTGGCGGCTGCGGTCGAACGCATGAAGAAAGCTTTGCAGGCTGCGATTGGACAAGTTTCGAGGAGTCGGAACGATGAAATCCAGGTAAATAATTGTCTGGTGGCTGCTGAGCTGCACGAAAAAGCACAGGTTATTAGTTGTGGAATGGGAAAAGTGTTACACGACTTCGGCTTTGATCGCCGCCAATTTGGGGCGACGATGATTGTCGTTTTCCAAGAGTCGTTTCAGGAACTTCTAGAGGTTGGACGATCTTGCAGCGATAAGATTAACAAGCTTCAATTCCTTTCGGTTTTAGGCAAAAACTCTTTGCGTATCACGCCTCGCTCAGGCTCTGAGTACTGCCCAGGATTCATTGAAATAGAAACGAGGACTGTTTCGCCAGCTTGTCTTGCGCTTCGCGAGCGGATTGAACAACTTGAGAAAGTGAAAGCGATAGCGGAGCGAGCCCATCGTGCCTACCTAGATCATGGCAAAGGAGTTGTGAACGAAAAACAACATGCTGCCCGCGTGGTGGAGATTTTGTATAGAACCGAAAGCGGTAAGCCGGCCACCTTTGAGGCGCAACAGCTCGCCGAACAAGACAAGCGCCGTTGCGCTTATTACAGCAATCACTTGGCCTTAGCTCAGGCCACTTCTGTTATCCGTGAATTTACGGAAGGCACGGTACCATTTTTGGTCGAAGCGCTCGAAGATACCAGACATTATGAATCCGGTTCAAACGATTGTTTGATGCCGATTTGGGATTGTTTGGTGGCGGACTACAAAATGCGTGAGTGCTATAGCTTTTGGAATCGCATGCACGAAGAGATGAGAAATGATGTGAGCGGTGGTCGCGCTCAACAGGCCTTTGTTCAGCAATGGCCGAAACTTTGTCAGGACTTCAAGGTGTAAGCCTTGGACTAGGGTTGGGCTGTGGACTCGCTCCAATCGGGGAGCGAGTCCAACCGGTTTGATTTTTTTATTCAACTCCACATTTTTTGTACAATAACTATATGTTATCGTTGTTTTTGAGAAAAACTTTGTCTAATGCCAAATCTGTAGGGGTAGCAATGATGCCATTAATTTGAAATCTTTATCGGTGGTGAGCAATAGACACTCATGACGGATAGCCGCAGCGGCAATCAAAAAATCGATAGTGCTTGCCTGTATGCCTTTGTTTCGGCATAATCCATAAATTTCAGCTGCAAAAGTATAGTCGTCGCGATCAAGTTCAAGTAGAGGGAAAGGGCTTAAGAACTCGCCTAATTTGACGAATTGATTATGGTTGCGTATTCCTTGCAAAATCTCCTGCAAGATTACGCCAATAAGAAATATGGATTCACCGCTTGAAATAAAATGACGAAGTTGCAACGCTTCCGGCTCAGTGACAGTCGCTCCGCGCCTTAAGACCAGCGACCAGACCGAAGTATCTACTAGTACTTTCATCTGCTTTTGCGTTGTTTTTTGTAATCGTAAGTTGGGTCGAAATCAATCTTGCCAAAAAACTGCACAATCTTGCTCTGTTTACGATGCTGAATATATTCGCTCAAAGCTTCATTGACGGTTTCGCGTTTTGTGCGTTTGCCGCTTAAAGACAATGCTTCATTTAGGAGCTTTTCGTCGATGTTCAAATTAGTAGCCATATTCACACACCTCTATGTGTAAGATTCTACACATAGAAAATCAAGCTGTCAAAACAATCCAGGCCTAAAAATCCAGACAATCAGCCTTGCCGGTTTTATACGAGAAATAGTCGCGCATTCCGAGGAACTCAGCTTTTAGTTGACGATGACCGGCCTCACCGCGGAAAGGCAGAACCAGACAATGTCTTAAAATATGTCCGCCGACAGCAAGCACGGCAGGCAGCTCGGCTTGATGTTTGTTGAAAAACAAAAGACGGTTACGTGTGTGGTAATAAGAACGCCAAATGCTTAAATCACCGGTTGTTGAAGCGTTGCCCTCGTGTTCGATCCGAGCTTTAGGTACCAGAAGACATTGCCAACCAAGTTTACGCAGGCGCAAAGAAAGATCCGTATCTTCGAAATAAAGAAAGAAATCTTCGTCAAAGCCATCGCACTCTCTAAAAGCTTGGGCTCTAATTAGTAAATTGCAGCCGGACAACCAATCACACTCGTTTGTTTCTCGACTGTCGTCGATTGCTTTTCGTTCGTAAGTTTTCGCTTTAACAAAATCAATTTCACCGGCACCGGCTCGGTGCATCTCTTTTCCCTTTGGACTGTAAATAGATGCTCCCAGCAGTGCTGCCTTTTCATTTTTAAGAGCGGCAGCCATCAATAGAGACAAGGAATCAGGTGCAACGGTAGTGTCGTTATTTAAAAGCCAAACCCAATCGGCTCCTTGAGTGATGCAATAGCTGACAGCTTCATTTGCGCCGCCGGCAAAACCAAGATTTTCCGGCACACTGATGAATTTACAGCCGGGAAACTCTTGGGCTAAATCTTCAATCGAGCCTTCAGGCGAACAATTATCTAGAACGACTATATTTTTATCCGGATAGTCGGTTGCCAAAAGTGACTTCAGGCAAGCCTTTGTCTTCTCTTGACTCTGATAATGAAGGACAGCAAGCCAAACATTTGGTTTTAAGCTAGGGCTGTCCATGTCTATCCTTGTAGAATATAGGGGTTATTCTTTTGCCCAGATGGGCATGATTAATTCGACTGGGTCTAGTTTTTCATCGTCTGACTGATAATACCAGAATGTTTTGGGGAGGCGCTTCGTGGCAGAGTCTGATATTCAAAAAGCGGATAATTCGGGTGAAGAGCCTGCTAAACGAACTCCGGAAGGTGATTTTGGCGGTCCGCGCCGTGCCGGTTTTAGGAACGTCTTTGCTGCGTTCAAGCATATCAATGAAGCTTCGGTAACCGACTCCGTAAAACAAAGAATGTCCGATTATGTAACCATCCTTTTGGTGGTGGTTTGCATTTTAAGTTTGGTTGCAGCTGTAGGCTTGCCATTGGCACCTGGGTTGAAGCTATTACCGCTTCTTTTAACCATCGGTGCCGTTGTAATTTATATGATTAACCGGCTCGGGATCATCATCAGTTTGACGGCTAGACAAGCTTTGATTGTTTGGCAGATTGTAATCGCTTCTTTCTGGCTGGGCGTTACATCTTCAATGATGGTTATGATGTCCTGCTTCTACTATTTCAGCTATAGAACCGGCGGGCTCTAAAGCTAAGACAAGTAATAAACAATAAAAACCCGTCTTGCTAACAAGACGGGTTTTTATTGTTTATTGGTCTACATAGAATAAATCCCATGGACAGCAAGCTGCGCATGGGATCAATATTCTTTTACGGCTACTAACTAACGACTACTGTGGTTTGCCGTTAATGCAAAGTTGTTTGTCGCCGTTATGTTCCTTGTACCAACGAAGAGCCTTAGCCATTCTGTGAATGGCGTGGCGTCTGTGGCTAGAAATTGAATAATCGGGAGGCTGAAGATGGAAATAGCGCCCCTCATCACCACAGGCTTGGCTGAAAGCTGGTAAGGACATTGTGGACAAAGCGGCCAGGAAAACTAGCGCCTTTTTCATTTGAAGTCCTCTCCTTTTCTTTTTTAACTGAGTCGGTTGCCCGACATACTAACCCTTGACAGTTTGGCTCAATCAATCAGTGCCATTGTACTACTGTGTACAGGATACTGAATATGTCAAGTTTGCATTGTAAATGTACCCGTTAGATAATACAAATCTCTCGTTTTCAAGTAGAATCTTTTCGCAGGGATACCGCACGGCGGGTACAGGCTTAAGACACAGCTGTCTCTGGGTAAACCTATAACAGGTAATCTTTAACAAAGAAATATCAGACGCTTGCAGGTAAAGCGGTAAGGAATTCGGATTTAAATTGACCAACAGTTCAAAAACTAATCCAAATAGTGGACAGGCGCCGGCAGATTGTCGAGAGGTACTGCACTGGTTCGTCAACAATTTCGGGCTCTATGTTGGCTCGCCAAGAGGGCTCTTCTTGTCTGATTGGTCAGACGAGCAAGCGGTCAGTTTGGAATCGGCAGTTGTCAATTTAAAAAGTCGCGGATTTAATCCACTTGTTATCAACGGTGAAACTTTATACAAACAAGCTGATTATGTTTTTGAAGAAGCTAAACAAAACAGCAGTTTTGGCCGGCCGATTGTCAGCAAGCTGGAGCTTGAACTGACAGGCAATCAGTTGGTGATCATCGAAGGCTTGGAAGCTCCGGAAAGAGCTTCCCATCTCTGGTATCTCTTTAACTATGTGCTTTTTCCGCGAGCCTTAGCTGGCAAAACAAATATATTTACCACCCCGCTTTCTTATGATGAGTTTGTTCGCTACGGCAAAAGTTGTAACGATCAAGATTTTTGGGGACGGCCGATTAATTGGGAAAAACTTTTTTGGTTTATTGAAGCAACAACAATCAGCCAAGATCTTTTTCGTCAAGCTCGTGAGAGTGGTGTGCCGCCCATGCTTCAGGCGGAATACAATCTTTATAAGACTTTGAAAGAACGTGGTGTAGAGATGATTCCCCAGCATGTGCTCGGGGATTATCTGCTTGATTTTGCTTTGCTGGATAAAGAGCGTCGCTTAAATGTGGAGTGTGATCTGATTTCAGCTTTGGCTGGTCATAACATGCAGATTAATGCGGCTCAGCGTGATTTTGTTTTATTGTCGGACGGTTGGCAAATTGTCAAATTCAGCTGCTCGGAGCTCTTTAATAACGCTTCCGGTTGTGCTGACGTAATTGAAGATATTTGGCGTTCCGGGCGTAAACGTTCTTATTTCGGTCGTTTGCAAACAGGAACGACAATACCGGCTATATCCGAATTACCGGTTGAAGATGCCGCACAAAAACAAGCCATCAGTCATGGTGGCGGTCCGATTTCTGTTCTTGGTGGTCCGGGCACAGGAAAAACAGCTTGTCTTGTTCAACGTGTCGCTTATTTGCATTCGCAAGGGATCAGCCCGGAAACTATTTTAGTGATTAGCTATTCAGCTGATACAGCCAGACAAGTGCGTTCGGCGCTTGAGCCGATTTTAGGTAAACAAGAAAGCCAGAGAGTAAATATCCTTTCCTGGCATGAACTTGGTTTGAAAATATTGCGTGAGAACTTACCGGCAATTAAACGCAAACCGCCTTTAAAAATTGAACCTAGTCCGCAAAAAATTCTGCAAAGACTTCTTTCCAAATCAAAAAAGGATTTGGATCCGTTAAAGCTTGAGATGAACGGTGAGCTTGATGAATTCTATATCGCAGCCGTCATATCAATGTATAAAGCACATTTGATTTCAGCTGTACAAGCTAAGGAAGAAGCTCAAACATCGAGCGAAGAGTTGATTGCAAAGCTTTATTTGGCTTATGAAGAACAGCTGCAAAAAGCAAACAGAGTGGATAGGGACGATCTTTATTTCTTGTCTGTCCAGGCTTTGCTTGAGAATCTAGAGATCAGAAACAAGTATCAAAGCGCATACGAATTTGTTTTTATCGATGAGTGCCAAGAAGCAACAGTCGCTCAAGATATGCTGGCCAGACTTCTGGCTTCGCCCCAAGACAATATATTTTTTGCCGGTGACGAAGACGAAACTATTAGCGAACAAAAAAATGCCTGCCCTGATTTATTGAGTGAAAATTCAATTCGTTATCCTTACGGTTTGTGCGTGGTTCTGGAAAAGAACTGGCGTTGTCACCCGATGATTGTTGAGCATGCCAGGAAACTTATCAGCGGATTTACGCGGCGGCGTGTAGATAAAGACCTGGTATCGGCTTGGGGACAAGCTCCGAATACGGCAATATCAGGACCCCATGCCTTAGCCAACGAACAAGATGAATGCGCAAAAGTGGCAAGTGAAGTAAAAGCGCTTGTTTCCAGCGGCAGGAATGCCGGTGAAATAGCCATTCTCTATCGCAACAATCTTTATGAAGGTCTTTTGGAAGACGAGTTAGCCAAAGCCGGAATTGCTTTTAGAGCGACTCATACAGATAATTCTTTAGTGCCGGACGAAGTTGGCGATATACTGGCTTTTCTAAAGTTGGTCAATGATCCTGACGGACCAAAAGCCAGAGAAGCTTTTGAAAAAATTTGTCAGCTCGGCACCAAAGAGATAGATCCGAAGCTGTCGGCTACTATAGCTAGCTTTGCCGATGCGAACACACTTTCTTATTTGAAGGGTGTGGAAATCTATGCGGAAGCTACTGCCGATCAGTCTTGCCGAGAGCTTGAACAGTTGGTCAAGATCATCAGAGCGATGAATCAAGATAAGTTGCCGGCTTCAGAATCAATCAGTTATTTGCGCCGGGCAAGACGGCTCAACGAATATTACAAATCGGCTAAAGTACCGCCAGGAGTAAACTATGAGCCTCTGAAAAAACTCAATCAACTTGAGGATGAAGCGCGTAAATATGGGTCAGTAACTGATTTTGTCAAATATTTGGAATCTCGTTCGCAAAGCGAGGACAGCAGTGAAGATCAAGTAGTTCACGTCAAATCGGTATTTGATACTAAAGGGCGCGAATTCCCGGTTGTATTTTTAATTGGCTTGGCGGAAGGTATTTTCCCGCCCGAAAACAGTCCGGATCCGGAAGAAGAAAGAAGGATTTTTTATTCGGCTTTTACAAGAGCAAGAGAGGCTCTGTATCTCTCTTATCCGCGTCAAGTAAAAAACAAAAACAGTCGTCCGTCCGCTTTTCTTACGGATCTTGGTCTGCCTATGCCTGGTGGAGCTGAGCCGACCGCGGTAGTAGAACCGCAGCTTCCACCATCATCAGCACCATCGTTGCCGCCACCGCCACCGACCCCAGCGCCTGTGGAAGCACCGGCTAAAAAAGCCTTTGTGCCACCACCTGTTGTGCCTCCGCCAGTAGCACCGCCGGCTCCTGTACAACAGCCAGAGCCGGAAAAACAACAACCTTTGTATCCGGATTTTACTGAGCCTAAGCCTGCTTCGATGCCTCAGTATGTCGATCGTTCAGCAAGCCATGGGTTGCGTCCCTATGTCGGAGATGTTGAACAACCACCCCAACGGCCGCAATATTTGCCGCCGTCAAAACAGGCGGCACCACAGCCTGAACCGGAGCAAGAAACAACTTTAAGCGACTTCTCCCCAAGTCAAATGGCAGCGGCAAAAGCAGAAGCGCAGTCTCAAGAGAGCGGACGTTATTTCCGCATTAACAATATGTCGGCAGCGGCGCTCCGGGCTTTAAAACAAAACGGTCCCTATCTCAATCCGCTTTTATTCGGGCATGAACAGTCACTTGCTGAACAAGGAACAGTTTGTCCGACTTGTGCCGAGCCGGTTGAAATTAATGCTCGTTTTTGCGGTTCTTGTGGGCAAGGCTTGAGTTTGTCTCAGCAACAAAACTGTCTTGTTTGTAGTGCTGCTCTGGAAGCCAATTCCAAATTTTGTGGTGAGTGCGGAACTTCGGTAACAACCCTGACTGCTTCGCCCAGGCAAGATAAGCCGGGATGGATGATCAAGTTTCTTAAGCTTCTGGAAAAATAGTTAAATACGCCCTCTTTTGTTCAATACGGTTGTTGTGTTGTCGAATATTTTTTGAATCTGATTCGATACCTCGTTAAGGCTAGTTCCTTCATCGGGAGCGCAAAAAATCGTTGAGCGACCGGCTGGCATTTCGCAAACCAGAAAAAGCAAACGTTGACGCACCATTTCTGTCTGGCTGACCAGAAGCTCGCCGGCATTGCTGTTTAAGGATTCGATTTGAAAACCGCTTTTTGAACAAGCATTGATCAAAGCGAGAAGACAATCAGCAAAAGGCTTATCGTAAGCCCGAGATAGACAGTTTGTTGTTTTACCGCTTTTTTGGCTTTCCTGACTTAAGCGGTTGATTTTCGCCCGCCAAGCTAAAGGAACTTTTGCTTTTTCTTCATTTAAGATAGCGGGCAAAGAAATATTGGCTCCCGGAGGGAGGCTCCCTCGTTGGGGCAACAATGGAGACGGTGTGTTTAAGGGGGTCAAACCGATGTCTGGCGCAAGCGGCGGTAGCGAATCTTGGGTTTGCGCCCGTGCCTGATCAAACAAAGCTGAGAATGAAACAAGCAAAAAGGATGTTGTCAGTAGAAGATAATTGAGAGGCATCCGTGTCCTATTTAGCGTCATACATTTCTTTCCAGGGCAATAAGCCCTCCAGCAGGGAGATTATATGAAGAAGAGTCTTGCTTGTCTTAAACCGGTGTCAGTCTTGTTAGGAATTTTTGCGCTTTCAGCCTCTCAGGTTCAAGCCGAAGACCTGGCAATCCCGCGCAGCAAGCTTTTTGCTTTAAGCAGCCCTGGAGCCAAAGTGCAAAATGAGACAGATCTTGCTCAGCCCGTTGGTGGTGAGAATGAAGTCAGCAAAGCCTTAACAGCCAGAGCGAATAAGATGTACCGTCAGGGGAAATTAGACCTGGCGCAGCACTTGTTTGAGCAGGCTATTGCCAGCAATCCGCTTTCGCCGTCCGGACATGCCGGTTTGGGTGTCGTTCTTGGTAGTCTGGGCGATTATGATGGTCAAATTCGTGAAGAACGCCGGGCTGTCGAACTTGATAGCAAAGCTGCTATTTACAGAGCTAACCTGGCTTGGGCTTTAGCTCAAAAAGGAGACTTTAGCGCAGCGCTCCAGTCTTATCAAAAATCCCTTGAATTAAACCCGCTTTTGTTGGAAGGTGCTGTTGGTCAAGGTCTTGTTTTAATACGCTCCGGTCGTAGTGAAGCTGGAATTGCTATGCTCAAAGAAATAACCAGACAAAATTCTGATTATGCAGCCGGCTATACCGCTCTTGGTTCAGCTTATCTTTCTCTTGGCCGAAACGATGAAGCTGTGGAAAATCTCCAAGAAGCTTTCAAGCTTGCTCCTAACAATCACGAAACAAAACAAAGACTAGCTGCTGCTCTTTTAGAGACAGAAAAGCATGTTCAAGCCGCTGAACTTTTTGAGCAATTGGTTGAGAAAAATCCGGCTGATTGGCAAGCAAGAGTTGGTTTGGCTCTTTGTTTGGTTAAAAAGAACGATTTGAATGGCGCCCAAACCCAATTCAAAAAAGCAATGGAATTGGACAAAACAGCTGCTGCTGCTCATTCCGGCTTGGCTATGGTTTATGAGTTGAAAGGCAATGTTAGCCAAGCGAAAAGCGAGTTAGAAACAGCTTTGGAGCTTGAGCCGAACAGTCAATTTGCTCAAGAATCAATGTCCAGATTGGCTAAATCGGCAAAGAATAGTGAAATTTAGGAAGTATTGCTAGACTATAACTAGAGTTAGTCTAGGCTGCCTGAATCTTTGTGAAGCAATACACTCCACTGTTTTTACTGATGGCAATGCTTTCGAGCATTCAAATTGCCACGGCTAAAACACTGATGGAAGAAGGGCTGGCCGAATATAAAGCCGGACGATACACTCTGGCTGTGGTTTCTTTTTCAGCGGCAGCAGCACGGGAACCTGGCAAACAAATTCCGCACTATTACTTAGCCAATGCGCTGGTGCGCTTAAAAGAGCATGCTCGTGCTTTGGAAGAGTATAAAATCAGCTATCAGATAAACCCGGATAGTCCTGCTGGAGAGTACAGCAGGCAAGCCATTTTAGGTTATAAAAAACCGCTGCCTTCGCCTAACGATCCTGATTTTATTAAAACCTACATTCAACCGGCAAAAGTAGCTTCAGCCGAAACATTTTCCTATCCACCGGAATTGGAAAAAGCGCGAAATATCATTCGTCGCCAAGCTAATATCGAGAAAAGCAAGCATCGCAGCCAGTCTTCGGAACGGCAAAAAACATCACGTAGCATTGCTTTGGCAGAGATCCGCCGGATTGAACAAAAAGCAGAATATGATATTCAACGTCTTTCCGATCCTTTGATCTTTACGCCGGAACCGCGAGCAAACCCGCTTTTGAGCGATCCGGAAGCTTTGCGCCGCAGAGAAGACGCGATAAAAAAAGCGGCTGCAGAAGAAAAAGAATACATTTTGCGTCAGGCCGATGAACGCACTGAAACCTACAATAGCTGGCAGAAAGGCAAAGAGAGCGCTCTTGACGAAGTGGCTTCCAATCTGGAAACTCAGATGGAGCAGCCGGTTGGCAGAAGTGGTGTCAAACTGCAAGCCAAAGGTACCGATCTATATGTACGTAATTACAGTCAGGCAAACAGCAAAACACCGGATACACGCCAGGCGGTTGTACGGATTGTTTCTCACGATATGACCGTTGTCGACGACAATGACAATTCGCTTGAAGGTGTGCTAGCCAAGCCGATCTTGGACCCGCGCTATGTGCACGGAAAACTACTTCGCAAATAGCTTGTACAGCGCTAACAATCTGCTATGATCCACCATAGTCTCGGTCGTAGGATGAGGCTGAGCAAGTTTTGTCCTACAGCTTAAACAACAAGGGAATCCGGCTCGAAGCGATGAAGTATACCTATGAATCTTCGTCAGAAGGATTAGGAAACGGAGTCTGCTAAGGAGGGCTCCCACCTGGATGATTTCCGGGTCAAAAAACTGCGGCTGCTCCACGGCTGAGACTCGAGTTTATGAATGCAGTACGTATTTATTTGCCTGATGCGCAATCAACCCGGAATTTGGGTGAGGATTTTGCGCTCCATACCCAAGATCGGCTTTTAGTTTTGGCTTCCGGTCAGCTGGGAGCCGGTAAAACCACTTTCGCTCAAGGTCTTGGTGCCGGCTTAAACCTTGAAGAAGAGGTTACTAGCCCGACTTTTACTATGCTCAATGAGTACCAGACCGGGCGTTTGCCCTTCTACCATCTAGATTTGTACCGCCTGCAGGAAGATTTTCAAGGCGGTAAATCGGGGGCCGAGTCCGTACATTCCTTACTCCAAGAAGAGTTTGAAGAATTTCTTGCTGCTCCGGGGATTGTATTTATTGAATGGGCTGAGCTGGGAAAAGAGCTTTTCCAAGATCGAGATTGTCTGTTTGTCTCTTTTAACTATCTACAAAGCGGGGAATATAAGGAGTCTGGGCTGCCGGATGGACGCACGATTTCAATCGAAGCGCACGGTCCAAGTACTTCTCACTGGCTTGACACCTTCTGTCTACATTTAGAAAGAGAAGGTCTTTACAAGGTGACACCCCTGGCTTTGTAAAGTTGCACATGGATAAAAAAATCAAAGCCGAAGCTTAAAGTGGCTTCAGCTGGCGGATTAACCGTCCAAAAATTTCCTTAGCAAAGACAATTTTTGCTGCCCCCTCAGAGTCATAAAAGGGCGGATTAACAAAATAGATAAGAAAAGGGGGTTGACTTAGCGTGTTATACTCAGCCCTCACAAGCAGTTCTTGACAGGTCGGCTTGAATTCTCGGTTATTCATTTATATTGAATGTGTTTTGTGTGTGCTCTAAAAATAGGTTGCCATAAATCCCCATGACTAAATCCCTCGTGATCGTTGAGTCCCCGGCAAAAGCCAAGACTATAAGTAAGATTCTTGGACAGGATTATCAGGTAAAAGCGAGCATCGGTCACGTCCGTGACTTGCCGAAAAATAAATTGGGAGTGAACGTACGAAAGAATTTCGAGCCGCTATATGAAATTCTGCGCGACAAGGAACCGATAGTCAAAGAGTTGCAAGAAGCCGCAGAGAAAGCAGACAAAGTCTATCTGGCGCCCGACCCTGACCGCGAAGGTGAAGCTATTGCTTGGCACTTGTCGGAGATACTCGACATTTCGCCAAAAAAACTGCACAGAGTTGAATTTAACGAAATCACCAAAGAAGCTGTTATGGCGGCTATGAAAAAGCCCCGTCAAATCGACAGTCGCTTAGTTGATGCTCAACAAGCCCGTCGTCTTTTGGATCGTTTGGTCGGTTATAAAATAAGCCCGCTTCTTTGGCGCAAAGTCAACGGTCGTTCAGCCGGTCGTGTACAAAGCGTGGCTGTACGTATTATTTGCGAAAGAGAAGCTGAAATTGAAAAATTCGACCCCAAAGAATACTGGTCTTTGAAAGCCGAATTGAACAAAGCTCGTTCTAAGCAAAGCTTCCAAACAAATTTAGTCAAATATGATGGTAAGCGTGTGATCGCCGCTTCGGATAAAGCCGGAACCGGTACGATGATCATTGAATCGGAAAAAGAAGCGAAAGCGATAATTAAAAGCGTGCAGTCTGAAGACTTCAAAGTAACTTCAGTTACGCAAAAAACCAGTCAGCGCCAACCGCAACCGCCTTACATAACCTCGACTCTGCAAAGAGAAGCGGCTACTGTTTTAGGTTTTACCGTCAAGAAAACCATGCAAGTCGCCCAATCCTTATATGAAGGGGTTGAGCTGGGAACTCAGGGACCGTCAGGTCTTATCACTTATATGCGTACCGATTCAACCCGGGTTGCGCAACAAGCCCAGGATGAAGCGAAAGAATATATTCTTGATCGCTTTAAAAAGCCCTATTATCCGGATAAACCGCGAATTTACGAACGTAAAGGCAAAACAGTTCAGGACGCCCACGAAGCGATTCGTCCGACCAGCGCTTGGCGTACTCCTGAATCGATTAAGCCTTTCTTGAACAACGATCAGTTTAAGGTCTACAAACTAATCTGGGAACGCTTTTTAGCTAGCCAAATGGCAGCAGCCGAGCTGACGACCAGAACTGTGGAAATAACCGCCGCTAAAGCTGTTTTCCGTGCTTCTGCTTCCGAATTTACTTTTCCTGGTTTCACAATCGTCCTAAACCGCGAATTGAAAAATTCAAACGGTGATGAGCCTGAAAGTGAAGATGCTGACACCGGCCATTTGCCTGAATTGAGCAAAGGTGAAGAAGTCAAACTGAAAGATCTTGACTCCAAGCAACACTTCACTCAACCGCCGCCGCGCTTTAATGAAGCCAGCCTAGTTAAAACTTTAGAAGAACTAGGGATTGGACGTCCTTCAACTTACGTAGCTACAGTGGCCACCATTGTTGACCGTAAATATGTTGAACGTACCAATAAGATGCTGATCCCGACCAAGCTTGGTCGAGCCGTAAACGAAATGCTTGTTGAGCACTTCGGCAATATTGTCGATGTTGGCTTTACGGCTGAAATGGAATCCAAGCTGGACCAAATTGAAGACGATAAGGTCGATTGGCACGGCATGCTCAAAGAGTTCTATAAACCTTTTGGCGAAACTTTAAAGAAAGCCGAAGAGAGTATGGACAAGATAGTTGTCCTCTCTGACCAACACTGTCCGGTTTGCAGTTTGCAAATGGCGGTTAAATCATCACGGTTCGGACAATTCCTTGGTTGCACCGGTTATCCGGAATGTAAGACAACCATTGCCTTAACCAAAGAAGGTTTACCGGTTCCTCCGGATCGTCCGTCAACAGAAATCTGCCGTACTTGCGGCGGACCGATGTTAATCCGCTATGGAAGATATGGTGATTATCTTGCCTGTGCTGCTGAAGAGTGTAAAGAGCAGCGCCCGATTTTGAAGTTGACCGGTGTGTCCTGCCCCCGCGAAGGCTGTGGCGGCGACATCATCGAGAAAAAATCTCGTCGCGGCAAAATGTTCTACGGTTGCAGTCACTACAGTCAAAAAGCCTGCACTTCGGCATATTGGTATCCGCCGTTGCTGTCAGGTGGACCGAAGGGCAGCAATAAATGTCCTAAGTGCGAGACCATGCTGGTTTACAAGACGCTAAAGCGTGGTGACCAAATTGCCTGCTCCAATAAAGAATGTGATTTTTCGCAACTGGCCGACGGCAAAGAAGTTCATGCTTGATAACAGCGTTTAAGAACCGCTGGTGCCTGCAAAATAACTATCAACAAGTGAATTCCGGAAAAATATTTTCGGAAAAGACACTGATTTCTCCTGGGTAAGGCAGACTTTCTAGCTGGCTTATGGTGTTAGAATATAATCACATTAGGCTGCTAGGGAGGCTTAAACCGCCATGTTTGAGCGTTTCACGGAAAAGGCGATTAAAGTAATCATGCTGGCTCAGGAGGAGGCCCGACGTCTCGGGCATAACTTCGTGGGCACTGAGCAAATCCTGCTGGGTCTTATCGGCGAAGGCACGGGTATTGCAGCGAAAACTTTGAAATCTATGGGTGTCAATTTGAAAGACGCTCGGGTCGAAGTTGAAAAGATAATTGGTCGCGGCTCCGGCTTCGTTGCCGTAGAGATACCTTTTACTCCGCGAGCTAAGCGGGTACTTGAGTTGTCCTGGGATGAAGCCAGACAGCTGGGACACAATTACATCGGCACCGAACATTTGCTTTTGGGTCTCATTCGCGAAGGTGAGGGTGTAGCAGCCAGAGTGCTGGAAAATTTAGGCGTTGATCTGACTAAAGTAAGAAGTCACGTCATTCGCTTGTTGGGTGAAAGCGGAGCTGCCACTGCTGGCGGTGCAACAACTTCAGCTGGAACCGGACGTTCAAAAACACCGACTCTCGATGAATTCGGCGTCAATTTGACACAATCGGCTCAAGAAGGACGTCTTGATCCGGTGGTCGGGCGTGAAAAAGAGATTGAACGTGTAATCCAGATCCTCGGTCGTCGCAGTAAGAACAACCCTGTTCTTATCGGTGAGCCAGGGGTTGGTAAAACAGCTATTGCCGAAGGTTTGGCAATTCGCATCTCGAATGCTGACGTGCCGGACATTCTTATGGACAAGAAAATTGTTCAGTTGGATATCGGGCTTTTGGTTGCCGGAACTAAATATCGCGGCGAATTTGAAGAACGCTTGAAAAAAATCATGGATGAAATTCGCGGTGCCGGCAACGTCATGCTGGTTATCGACGAACTTCATACTTTGATCGGCGCTGGTGCTGCCGAAGGCGCTATCGATGCCGCAAATATTTTGAAGCCGGCTCTTTCACGTGGTGAGTTGCAATGTATCGGCGCTACCACCATGGACGAGTATCGTAAGCACATCGAACGTGATGCTGCTCTGGAACGACGTTTCCAACCGGTAATCATCGATCCGCCAAACGTGGAAGAAACAATCGAAATTTTGCGCGGTCTGCGTGCTAAATATGAAGAACACCATCGTTTGATTATTTCGGATGAAGCAATCGAGCATGCAACAAAGCTTTCGGATCGCTACATCAGCGATCGCTTCTTGCCGGATAAAGCGATTGATATCGTTGACGAAGCCTCTTCTCGTGTCCGTCTGCGCGCAAGCTCTTTGCCGCCGGAAGGCAAAGAAGTGGAACGTGAGTTGAGAAAAGTTCGCCGTGACAAAGAGATGGCTATCCGCAATCAAGAGTTCGAAAAAGCGGCTTCTTTGCGTGAGCAAGAAACCAAGCTTTCGGAAAAGATTCGCGATATCCAAACTCAATGGAAAGCTCAACAAGAAACGGAAAAACCAATCGTTACTGGCGAAGAAGTTGCTCATATCGTGAGCACCTGGACAGGCATTCCGTTGCTTAAGCTGACTGAAGGCGAATCAGAAAAACTGTTGCATATGGCTGATGTATTGCACCAACGTGTAATCGGTCAAAATCAAGCTGTAGAAGCAGTTTGCAAAGCAATCAGACGAGCTCGAGTCGGTTTGAAAAATCCGAATCGTCCGATTGGCAGCTTCATCTTCTCCGGACCGACCGGCGTCGGCAAAACCGAGCTTGCGAAAGCTCTTGCTGGCTACTTCTTCGGTTCCGAAGACAATATGATCCGCATCGACATGTCCGAATTCATGGAGCATCACACAACATCCAAGTTGATTGGTTCTCCTCCGGGCTATGTCGGCTATCAGGAAGGCGGTCAACTGACAGAAGCTGTGCGCCGCAAGCCGTATTCGGTTGTTCTTTTCGACGAAATCGAAAAAGCCCATCCGGACGTCTTCAACGTTCTATTGCAGATTTTGGATGACGGACGTCTGTCGGACAGTAAGGGACGCACTGTTGACTTCAAGAACACGATCATCATCATGACCTCCAACGTCGGTGCTCAATTCATCGATAAATCATCCTTGGCTGTCGGCTTCCAAGTCGCAGATAAGGCGGAGGAACATGCCGAGCGCTACAAGAAGATTCGTGATTTAGTCATGGATTCAATGAAGAAATCCTTCCGTCCTGAGTTCCTCAACCGGATTGATGAAATCATCGTTTTCCAACAGTTGACCAAAGAAGAGATCCGACACATCGTCGATATCATGTCTGCCGATCTGCAAAACCGGATCAAAGCTCAAGGCATGGATATGGTTATCTCAGACGAGTGCAAGGATTTGATTGCCAAAGACGGATACAATCCGACTTACGGTGCTCGCCCCTTGCGCAGATCAATCCAGCGCCTTTTGGAAGATGCCCTTGCTGAGCAAGTCTTGCAAGGACGCTTCAAAGAAGGCGACACGATCCTAACCAAGCTTGATGGTGAAACCATTGTTTTCGATAAGGCTTCAACAAAGCCTGAGAAAGAAACCAAAACAAGCAAGAAGGAAAAAGAGAAAGCCGAAGCGGCATCTGCCTCTTCTTCCTCCGACAGCGGTTCGGATAAGAACTAAAAGCTAAAAGAAAAAGGGCGGGTAACCGCCCTTTTTTTTGCCTCAAATTGCGCTAGCGCGAGCTGGGCAAAGCAAACTAAACCTCTCCTCATGTCTTTAAATAAAACTATTACTAAGCAGAAAGAGTCTGCTTAGGGCTTCTTCTGCCCCCAAAAGATTTCTCTTTAGCACTGATTTAGCAACACATACGGTCTTAATAGCCACCAGAGCATTGATTTGACATCATGACTTCCTGTTAAAGTCTTTCTGTTATTCCCTTCTCTTTGATTCTTAGGCATAGTTCAGCAACTAAATAAGTCAGCTAGTTAGGTTTCAGCCTTTCCACCCCGCTCTTGCTTTGAGAGTTGAGGGTTTACTCCGTTTTTCTCGTTCTTGTCTGAAGTTCCTAGGAAGTTTCACCGATGAACTGGGTCTTTCACGCTATCGACGCTGTTGTCCTAGCGTCTTTGCTCGCTCTTGGCTTTATGCGTCCGGACTTCGATGGCGGTCCCTTTTTTGGTGTCGTCATTTATCCGCTTGCGCGCTACGCTCTGGCTTATTACGCTGAAAGCAATTTGCGGCGAGCCTACTTTTGTTGGCTGATTTTTTCTTTTGTCGACTTTGTTGCTGCTGGTGGCTTAGCCGCAGCCGGACTTCTTTATCCTGCGTTTGAAGGGGCACCGCTTGTTGGGGCGGTTATTTTTGCTCTGGCTTTGCTGGGCAAGACCTACTTAATTGGCGACGGTTACAACCCTTCTCACAACCGTTAATGATCATCGTTGTTTACTACGGAGAGAATTGATGACAACTCAAGCTGCCGCTCGCCCTGTCGCTCCGCGTATGAGTGCTGATGCCGGTTATACCTCACGTTTCGAATGCCGCCCGGAGCCATTGTTCCGTAACCTGCATGTTCAGGTGATCGACGCGACGGTGCGTGAGCGGGCGGTCAAGGATTTGAAAGTTTTTCGCATCCCTGATGTTTTCACAGGACGCGACGAAATCTTTGTGGGTTTCGGCACTCCTAACGCTTATTTGGTGGTGCCTAACGGCGAAGGCGGTTACCAGAAGTTTGCCGGTAAGTCTTTGCGTCGCGCGCCGTCGGTAATTGAGGAAACCCGCGATTTCGTGCAGTCGGGCATTCTTGTTCGTTTCAAGAATCTGCCGCCCCACGCTGCCGAAAAGATCCGCGAAGCAATGAAAATCCATCATGGCAATAAATATTGGACATGCGTTAACGCTGTCCTGAGCGTCATGAAAGATGCCGGCTTCACTTTCGCCAACAGCACGAAATCGTTGGACAGTGTTTATTTGCCTTACACCATGATGAAAGTGCTGCTTTACGGCGGTTTGCTTTTCGAGGGCAAACCGGTAGAGTTCGAAGTGCTGCGTACTTCGCCTGTGCGCACGGAAAACTACACCTGGGGCATCATCAAAGCTGAGCTTTTCACCTTCTGCCGCCATGGTGATCGGGCTGTGCAGGAAAAAGCAAAGAAGAGCAAGTTCTGGTCAGTGCTTGGCGCCGTTCTCAATGCCCCAGGACGTTTGTATGGAGCTGTCAAAAGCAGTTTGTCTCCCGCCCGGGAAGAACGTCGCAATGCACCGGTAGCTCCGGCGCTGCCTGAAGAGCTGGATTATTGCGCAGACATCAATGTTCGTGTTTCGGCGGCCTCGTTCACCGGCATGTTCTTGCGCTTGTTCTGGGGACCCCACACCTTGTTTGAAGCGCAAGTTGAAGGGATCAAAGCTACGGACTATTTCAGTAAGACGCTGCAGCCATTTCCACAAGCTAATCCGAGCGTAGCTACGCGTTTGAAAAAATGGATTCTTTTTTCGCGCCCGGTAATCTGGCTGATCCGTCGTGTGCTTGCTCCGCGTTACGATAATCTAGGTACGCGCAGTGAGCGTGACATCTACGACATGATGCGCACCCATAGCGAAGAAAATCCGAACAAGTACAACATGGTGATTGCCGGTTTGTACAAGAACGGACAATGCGTTGGTACGCGGATTATCCTGGCGCGCACGACTGTCGGGCTTAAGCTTGTCGACTGGATCATGAGCAAGCATGTGCTTATGTCCGGGTACGACTATTATGTTTTCTTTGCCGGAGAAGCTTGGAAGATGGTCAGCTCCACGGTTTATCTGAACCGGAATTCGGGGACTTACCGTCCCGAAGAAGCTGATGCTGATGCCGCCGCCGCGCTTGTTCAAGCGATTTTCCCGCATTGGCACGTGGTGAAGGAGCCGATGTAGGATTTCTTTTTGCGACTGGTTAACTGTCTGGTCCGGAGTGTCGTTATGTCTGCGTCTCAATCCTATCCGCCGCTAGATGTTCTTAAAACGCTCAACTCCTTTCGTATACAGCTTAAAATCTCGCGTCATGCCGATGCTTTCAACCTTGAAGACTTGAAAGAAAAGATCTCTGGGGTTTTGGCGAAAAGCAATTTTGCGGCTCCTGACGATCCGCAAAAGAATGTCGACGCTATTTTGGCGTGCGAGCTTTCAATTATGCCCACGGCGACTTATGCAAACGGAGAGCCGGTCTCTTTTGCGTTTGCCTGCCTTCTGCGCGTGTTTTGCCCGGTGGCAGGTCGTCCGCACACTGAGTTGTACTGTGTTTGGGATCATTTGGGTATAGGTGCTTCTGATTCTTTGCGTTTGAATAAAATGGCCGGTGAGCTGGTGGTCGGTTGTATCGCCCTTTTGACCGAAAGGCTTGCCGAAAGCCGTAAGTAACCTGCTTTTTTCGACCGACACAACAAGCCAAAACAACAGGTATTCATATGCCTAGATTCCTTGGTACGAGCAAGAGTGTCATGCCCGAAGATTTCGTGGCTTGGCTGCATGCTCATTTTGAAGCCATTTCCCCTCTGACTTTGACCTCCGACATGTTCGAATTTTGGGCCGTGCCCCATGCTTGGACCGATGATACCGCTGCCGCTCAATCGTTGGCTGGCGGGCGTAACTATTACTTCCTTGGACCAGCCTTTGGCGAGGACCAAGCGGTGATGGCTATGATGCCGGCAGCGCCGGACCCGAAAGCGCTTAATGCCGTTACCAGCTTTGGCCCGATTAGACTGAACTGGCACCAGAATTTCTTGGACTGGCTGCAGAGCTATCCTAAGGAATCGCCTGGTATCCTGCGCGGTCCCGGACACACTCCTTGCGGTCCCTTGCATCAAGGGCGCTACGGCAGCTTCTACATGGTCGCCGACTGGTTCCCATGGACGGACAAGGCCAAAGAGTTTATCGGCAAGCGTGAACACCTCTACTTAGGCCGCAAGCGTTACGACAACGGCATCGTGCTGGCTGTCGAGTAAGCCTTGGTGGCCTAAAAAATCAAGAACCGACTTCACAAACCCGTGGCATGCGTCGCTTTGTAGGTTACTCAGCCTACATCTGTCGGCGCTTGCCACGGCAAAGATACCTGCGCCGCTGCTCAAGCCTGGCGTTTGTATCTCAATCAACTGCTTGAGCGATGAGAAAAAAGTATGAAATTTCAGATCATCAAAGACGGCTCGTACGAAGACGGCGGAGTATTTCAACCGGCGGAGGAGGCATATAGCCGAACGCAAGCTTTCGTTCAAGAATGCAATAGGCTTTTGCAGCTGTATTGCAGTCATAAAGCGCGCTTTAATGACAAGCAATACTGGCAGATTCAAGAGGCGCAAAGAGGAAATGCAGGCGCCAATGAACGGAATTATGTTTCCTTGGCCTTAACAAGCGTGCGTTTGGCTTTGCAAGAAGCTGATAGCCAGGCAGCGGAACATCTCAGTAGTCTTGCTTTGTCGCGCGACGCTTTAGGACGTAATATACCGGGTATTCGTCTGGCTTCCAGGCGAAATGTCGGTATGAACAATTGGATTCTGCTGGAAGCCTTGTACCGTCAACTACATTCTTTGCAGGCGCGTGTGCGCTCCACGGTTGAGGAAGATGTTACCAACGGCTTAGGCATCATCAATCTCGGCAAATATTTTTCGGTTTTACGCTGTGAGGCGCTGGAAGGAGCAGTGAGAGAAGCTGATGCAAATCAGCTTCAATACGAGCTCGCTTATCTGCCTTCGATTAACGGGCACTGGACGATGAACACTCCGGATGGCCGAAAGTTGAGCGAGTCAGTAAAAGCGATGCAAACGTTGCTCAATAAATTTTTCAGTCAATCGACGGATATTCAGCAGCTCACTCAGAGCCTCGATCGACGTAAATATTGGCCGCGGATGGATGAGGCTCGTAAAACAAACGATGATGAAGTTTATTATCGCTTGTTGAGCGAGCTGTCTGTGGCTCAAAGCAACATTGCTTCTCTTGAGCTGGAGCTCGTGCTCATGGAGCCGGAAATCCAGGCGGCGTCCAAAGACTTGTACACAAAACAGTGGCATTTCGCTGGAGCGAAAGAAAGACAGCCAGCTGAAAGCGACAAAAAATCGGTCAACATTTTGACCAACAACTTTATTTTTGCTGAGATTCTGAACCGTAAAGCGGTAGTTCTTTTGAAACGCATTGGCAATATCATTGGCGAAAGCCGCTCAATGCAAGGTCTGATGACAATCTTCAACCAAGAGGTTCCTTTTCCGGTGCGTGGTATCGGCGATTCCGACACCGCTCAATAAACAATAAAGGAGATTGAACGCTGTCAAAGTTTGGCTGTGCGGCCGCAAGTCCAGCCGCGTTGCGAATTATTGTGGTATCAAGACTAGGATGCCAATTTTGAGGCGACAGTGCGTTGATCCAAAACCGGCGCGCTGTCGCCAGTCCCAGAGTTTGGATAGAAAGTAAGGAATTCCATGAGCCGAGAAATCAAGGATAAGTAATTTCATTCTTGCGACTCTGAACGAGAAGTAGGTTGGAATGAAATCTGAATCAGGAAATAAACAATGAAATCCTTCATCCTGATTGTCGCGTTACTTCTTGTTTTTATGATTAGCGGTCCGACACCGGCTTTGGCTCGAGACGCCGATGACAATGACTTGAAACTTACGGCCGACGGCACCCTCGATCTCAGCTACAAGAGTGATATCACCAACCTGCCGTATGTCCCAAAAGGTACGAAAAGACTTGTGCTTTACAGAGTTGGTATTACAACTTTGCCGGCGCTGCCTGAAGGGATCGAGTTCATTGAGCTGAGTTTTTCCGACGTGAAAACTTTGCCGGCATTGCCGAACAGTCTGAAACAGCTTTATTTGCAGCCTTGCAAAGATCTTGTTTCATTGCCGGCGCTGCCGCCTAACTTGAGTCATCTGTACCTTTTAGCTTGCAAAAAGCTGAAAACTTTGCCGGCATTGCCGAACAAACTTAAACAGTTGGATATTAGGGAGTGTGAATTTACGCAATTCCCTGTTTTGCCAGACAATATAGAAGGGCTGTTGATCGATCGCTGTCCCAATCTCAGCGGTTTGTCAGCTTTTCCGGCAAATTTGGACACTCTGGGAATTGACAGTTGTTATAAACTCACGGTCTTGCCGGGTTTCCACGGGAAGCTCAAATATCTCAACTTGGACGACATGCCGACTTTGACAGCCGTGCCTGCGCTGCCGAATGGTATCACTACGGTACGCCTTTTGAGCTGTACCAAGTTAACCGCTTTGCCGCCAATGCCGCCCAGTGTGGAAACGCTGTATGTGCATAAAGGCAGGTTTACGGCTTTGCCGGCCTTACCGGCTGGTCTGCGATCATTGATTATCGATGACTGCTCTTTTGCTTTACCGGCACTGCCAAGCAAACTTGTGAATTTGAGTTTGTATAACTTGAAAAATTTGCAAACCCTGCCAGTACTACCCGGCAGTTTAAAAATGTTGACTGTCTATCAGTGCAATGGCATCACGGCTTTGCCGGCTCTTCCGGCTGGTCTGGAGCGTCTCAATTTAGCCGGGCTAGGCGGATTGACAAATTTGCCGGCGATGCCGTCCAGTTTGATCGAGCTGAGAATGTACGACTGCAAAGGGTTGACCATGCGGCCGCAGACCCCGCCGCGTTGCGAAGTGCTCTGGTTGCTGCAGGATTAAGAGCAGTCTTTAGAGGCACTGCGGCGTTGACTCAAGCCAGCGCCGCATCTTTTATGAAGCAAGATGATGATAATCAAGATTCCACGCTTTTGGTTGTTTCTTTTATCTAGTTTAATTGCATTTTTCGTCTCTTGCAGGAGAGATACAGGCGTATTCACAACTCAAGCAGCTAATTGTTAGGCTGGTGAAGACGTCAGGTTCGAGAGGGGAGAGTCAGTTCTTAAGTCGGAAAATTTTTTCCCGGCGTTAAGTACTGTCTATTCTTCCCTTGAAAAAGTTTAGAGTTACTCATGCGAACTAAGTCCATGTTTGTTGCGCTGTTTATTCTGTTGGTTTTTTGCTATGCGCCTTCTCAGGCACGGGAAGCCAATGCCGAAGATTTGAAACTTAAGGCTGACGGCACGCTCAATCTCAAATTCAGGAGCGAGATCACGAGTCTGCCGTACATTCCCCAAGGCGCCAAAAAGCTTTTGCTCAATGAAGTCGGTATCAGCAGCTTGCCGCCTGTGCCTGAAGGCGTCGAGCTCATCGACTTAACCTCTTCTAAGATAAAGAGCTTGCCGGCTTTGCCGAAGAGTCTTAAAGTGCTTGATTTGTCGTTGTGCGACGATCTGGTGTCATTGCCGGTGTTGCCGGGTAATTTGGAAACCCTGGAACTTGCTGGCTGCAAAAGCCTGAATGCGTTGCCGGCTTTTCCGAAAAAACTCAAAGAACTGCGCATACTCTGGGGTCATCAGTTCGCGCAGTTGCCGGCCTTACCGGACAGTTTGGAAGTGCTTTTGGTATCCGACTGTGATAACCTCACAAGCTTGCCAACTTTGCCGCTCAATTTGATTACTCTGGCAATCGTATCCTGCGAGAAGATTACGGCGCTGCCTGTCCTTCCCAACAGAATAGACTTTCTCCATCTTAATTATATGCCGGCTTTGACTGCTTTGCCGGCGCTTCCAAACGATATGTCCGCGGTGCGCATTGAAAGCTGTGCCAATCTTACTGCTTTGCCATCGTGGCCAGCAAGCTTGCAGATCCTGACGATCGGTGGTGACCTAAGCAAAGTCACTGTCCTGCCACCGTTGCCTGCAAATCTGCGAACGCTTACCTGTCATGGAGGGTACGCTTTTGCTCTGCCATCAACACTGCCAAGCAAGCTTGAATACTTGAGCTTGAGTGTACAAAAAAATCAGGTTGCTTTGCCGGCTTTGTCTGGAAGTCTAGAGTACCTCTACTTATGGGGCGGTGACAAAGTGACGGGATTGCCGGTTCTTCCTTCTGGATTAAAGGACTTGCGTTTGTTTGGAATGGCTGGTTTGAAAAGCTTGCCGGCGTTGCCCAACAGCCTGACTCTGCTGAGAGTCGAACGCTGCAATAAAAGCTTGATTAAGCCGAAAAATGTGCCCTCTGGTTGCGAATTGCTTTGGTTCCAAGATTAATCCTTGGGCTAAAAAGACAATACGGTGTCGATTCAAGCCGGCGTCACATTGCTCATACAAGTGCTTGAGTAGAGAGGAAAGTTACCATGCCGCAACTCAATTGCGCCCGGGATAAGTAAGTATCCTCCCTAGTCTGAACAAAGGCCGAATTGACAGAAAAAGCGTTTTGCAAATCAGGATGCTTTTTCTGTTTTTGTCAATTACTATATTATATGGTTGATTTTTGTAAAAAGGAGAGGGATTGTTCGGCAAGCCCTCTCCTTTCTTTGTTTAGCTAAGCCAATGCCAAAACACTATGGCGGTATACACAGTAGTCATAAAAAGAAAGAGCATGTTCAGGCAGGCGTGCCCGATTACAAACAATGGACCTTTAGGCCAGTCTTCCTCACCAAACCAGAAATAATCCACCGCTAAGCGTAAAGCCCAAAAACAGCTTATTAAGCCGCAAAGAAAAAGGGCTGCTTTTTCGCCACGCATTATTTCGTCGTGCAACCAGAGGCTGCCGCCGCCGAAAGCAAGAATGATTAAGCCGACATAAGCGGCATAATTGAGAAAGATTTTGCGATTAAAAGGCGAAACACGACTGAGTTCGTCTTTCCAATTAAGCCTATAAGGCACCTGTAAGCCCGCTGCGGTAGTGCCAAAATGGCCGGCGGCAGCAACCCACAAGGCCGAGCTTAAATACCAGCTTAAATCGTTGATAGCAAAAATGCCATGCAAGCTCTGGAATAGAGGCACAATAAATATGCCTCTAAATTGAGGGGTAAAGAGCCAGGGCAAAGGCAGAAGCAGCCAAGCCCAAGTCCAAAGCCGGCTGATTATTTTTGGCGTACTTCTTTTGATAAAGCGACTTTCCAAAAGAACGGCCAGCCCTTGGACGATGAAGTACAGAGTCGGCCAACCCCAACCGCCGCCAGCCGAATAGCTGATACAAAAGTCGTGCAAAATCCCTGAAACAACAAAAACGCCGAATACGGCTCCTTTGGCGCCGAATCGCTTTTTAAGCCAGTCGAAAAAGAGGATTTTGTCCATTTCGACAAAAGCCAAATTCCAACGTTTGCTCCAGAAATCGCGCAAAGACGTACTTTTGAGCGGTTCATTGAAAAGCGGATTGACGTTCCAGCCGGCAAGTCTCATCAATGTAGTCAGCATATCGGCATAACCGAAATGCACGATCATCAGCAACGAGGCTAAACCAAGCCAGCCGGCTATTGTGCCGAAAAAGGGCAGAAAAGCGGCAGTTGATACGGCTGTTATTAACCCGCCAAGCATATAGTGCAGACCGCGAGCAAAGCGTCGCCCGTCCTCAACCACGGGAGCGGTTGAGGACAGAAGCGGCAGCGGATCCACGCCTGGCCAAAGGCTCAGATAGAGGAGCAAGCCAAGTTTTGGGGTTTGTGCCAGCTCATCCTTGCTGAATTTGCTCAATAGCACGACCGCTTTAATTACAAACAAAAGACCGACCGAAGTGGTCAGAAGACGCTGCCAGGGCAGCAGCAGATCAGCTTGCCAGACAAGCAGCAACGATATTAAGGCTGGCCAAACAAAACCAGCCGGCCGGCGCAGCCCATTTGGCGTGCGCACGGCCAGCAAGCTGTTTGTCAGCCAGAGGCAAAGACAAACAAGAATGAACATGACAGCTTGTCCTTTATTGAGTCCACTCAATCTTGAGCGGCTTGTTGCTCTTTTCGGTGACGATTAGGTGGTAAGGGCTGGTGATCGCCATGGTCGACATGCCGCTCGGAAAGCTTTCCTTGACGCTCACGACCAAGTTCGTGCCGTCGTCGCGGACGCTTTCGATCTT
Organism: Candidatus Obscuribacterales bacterium; assembly: GCA_019750335.1. Lineage (GTDB taxonomy): Bacteria > Cyanobacteriota > Vampirovibrionia > Obscuribacterales > Obscuribacteraceae > JAIEPM01. Next base: position 15,346 of record JAIEOQ010000007.1, on the reverse strand, counting down.
GATGCCGTAGCCACCCGAGCTCTTGTGTCCCATGAAAGCAGCGAGTACGGTGTGTTTGCGGAAGTCAATTTTGGGACACTGCGGCGCCGGCCGATGGTTCGAGCCGTGGCTTGTCCACAGCTTCTCCCATTCCTCCTTGTTGTTCAGAGCGACGACACTGCGCTGTTTCCCGGCGGCACTCGTGGAGCCCTTATCGAGCTCGCGCACGATCGAATGCACTTTCCCGGTTGCCGGCAGCTTGGTGATTTTCTTGGGGGCGGTGGCGGATTTCTTGGACGACTTGCTGTTTTTGGTCATAGGTATTACACGCTTTTAGGCAGGGACTACAGAGTCAACCTGCACGGTTTTGGGATTGTTCAAGATTACGAATGGCAGAAGAAAATGAAAACAGGTTCCAAGTCAGGCTATTTATTGCCTAGGAAACTTCCAGTTTTTGTCTGGGGTGATGCTGAGCCAAGGACCGTTAATGCTTGCTCCGCTGATGCGGAATACAGGTTTTTCTTCGTGGACGTAACAGATGCTTCCCCGTTCGGGATGAGCTGGTTGCGGAGCATTCTGAAGTTCCGCGACATGCAGCATCATTGGGGGATAGCAGCTTGTTTCAGAGCACTGGATTATTGAGACGATGCCAGTGGCGTTGATTTCGAGTTTAAATTTGCTGTCACCGCCATTTTCCGCCTCAAGAATTAGTGGTTTACCTGGCAAGATCTTAAATTCACCCAACTTTGAAGGTTCGAAGTCGTCCAAGCTATCCGAGGGTATGGGACGAAGCATCATTTTGTTTCCAGGTAGTTCTGAATTGGCCGTGTAGCATCTCCTGACATGGAATGCTCCAGGATTGAGATGTTGAAATATTCAGTAAATGAGTAACAGTGCTGCTTTACAGGTTTCTTCTAAGGGTAAAAAAGTACAGATAAACCTAGCAAATTGTCTGAATGACAATCAGCCTTTATTGCGTGAAATAGAGAACGGATTCTGATGTAAAGTGCGATTAACTTGCAAAGGTTGTTAGCGCGGCTTTCACCTGATTTTTATCATTTTCCAGATTATTTATCTTGAAAACAAGCCTGCCGAAAGCACGTTTCGGCAGGCTTGTAATGAGGTTGTGTCTTTTGTTTAGTCGGAATCTTTGTCGTCGTCAGCTGTATCTTTGGCTGTCTGCTTTTTTGCTGGATGGGGATGATCTTTCAAGCGTTTAGCTCTGATATCAGCTCTCATTTTGTCAAGTTCGGCTAATTGAGCTTCGTTGAGCAAAGCTTCGATCTTGCTCCAAGCTGCTTCTTTTTTGTCGCGAATCTGTACTTGAATCGGTTTCAAGTCTTGCTGCAGTTGATCGTAAGCTGATTGAATGTTTGTTTTTTGTTGATCGCTGAGAGATGAGATGCCTAAAACGCACTCTTTGTTCATCATGCCGTCATGCGACTTCTTTTCTTGTTTGGCATCTTTGGCTTGATTGTTTTTGTCGGTTTTTTCGGCTTGCGCACCGCATGTAGTAGCAACACACAGTATGGATAACGCAATGGATGCCGCAAACAGTTTACGCATATTGACTCCTTTACGACTGGTTATTTTGTTAGTTTAAACTACCTGACAATAAGCAGCACGAATTGTTTACCGCTATGTGTTAGTGTTATGAGACGAGGACTTGATTTAATGTCACCTGAGCTGACAAGCATCGCCTTTTTAACGTCGGTAAATCCGGCTACCGGTGTTGCGCTTGCCCAGATAAAAATCAGCAGCAAGGCTGAAGTTGAAGCAACTGTTGCTGATGCCAAAGCTGCTTTTAAGTTGTGGCGTCAAAAAAAAGTGTCAGAACGGCTTTTATACATTCGTCGCTTTCATGAAATTTTGACCGAAAAAAAAGCCGAGATCAGCCAATCGATCACTGATGAAGCAGGCAAGCCGTTGGTTGAAGCTTTGGTTTCTGAAGTATTTGCCGTGCTTGAAGCTTGTGCTTGGCTGCAAGACAAAGCAGAAACAATTTTGGCTGATAAGCAGATTGATTTAAATCCGGTGTTTTTTGGCGATAAAACTTCTTACAATGTTTTTGAATCGCTTGGTGTCATAGCTGTCATTTCGCCTTGGAACTATCCCTTTTCCATTCCGGCTACATCAATGCTTTTAGCTTTGGTCGCCGGCAACGCTGTTGTTTTAAAGCCGTCGCCTAAAACACCGCTTGTTGCCCAAACGTTGGTCAAGCTCTTTTCTGAAAGTGGCTTTCCTGAAGGGCTTATTGGCTTGGTTCAAGGTGGAAATGAACAAGCGGAAGCGCTTATTCTTTCCGGTGTCAGTCGTGTGGTGTTCACCGGCTCGGTTCGCGGTGGACAGGCGATCATGCAAATCGCCTCGCAAAAATTAGTTCCGGTCACTCTGGAGCTTGGTGGTAAACATCCGGGAATTGTTCTTCCTGATGTCGATCCGGACAAAATAGCGACAGCGCTTGTTTGGTCTGCTTTTACCAACTGCGGTCAAGCTTGCGCCTCTCTGGACCGGCTTTATTTGGTTAAGCCAGTGCCAGAAAAACTGTTGCCGGCTTTGATTGAAAAAACAAAAAATATTCGTATTGGAAACGGTAGTAATTCTGACACGGACGTTGGACCGCTGGTTGATTCGCAGCAATTAAAAAGAATGGAATCGCTTGTGCAAGAAGCTGTGGCCGGTGGAGCAACGATTTTAGCTGGCGGAAAAAAACGTACTGATGTTGGAGAACTTTTTTTTGAACCATGTTTGATTAGTGATCTACAGCCGGATATGCGTCTTGCCAAAGAGGAGATATTTGGTCCGATTTTACCGCTGTTTTTTGTCGACTCTGTGGAAGAAGCGATTCAAGAAGCAAATAAAACCGATTTTGGTTTGGCTGCATCGATTTGGACTGCTGATGAAAAGCGTGGCGCTGAACTTTCCCGCAGTTTGGATGCCGGTGTTGTTTGGGTAAACGACGCTTTGTATTCTCATGTCTGTCCTGACGCTCCCTGGGGTGGTATTAAATACAGTGGCTTCGGTAAGGCACACGCCGAACAAGAGCTGCTGGATATGATTTCTTGTAAAAACATTGGCGTTAGTGCTCAGGGCAAACGAGACTGGCATTATCCCTATTCGATTTGGGGGCAAAAATATATCGAAGGTGGTGTCGATTTGTTGCATCAAAAAAATTGGTTGGCAAAGCTTAAAGCTGTGAGTAAAGTACTTTCGGCAAAATTGAAAATGAAAAAATAAACACTATTTGGGGTGAAAATGGCCGGGCACAAAAACGAGAAAAAAGCATATTTACTCAACGGTTGTCGTACACCGATCGGCAGCTTCAAAAGAACCTTGCGTAATGTGCCGCCGGAAAAACTTGCCGAGCACGTAATTGCTGCTTTGATTCGGCGAGCAAATTTATCCAACCAGCAAATAGACGGTGTGATTCTCGGACATGGTTATCAAAGCTCTTATGCGCCAAATACGGCTCGTTGTGCGGCTCTAGCTGCCGGGCTTCCGGCTTCGGTACCGGCAATGACTGTGCAACGTCAGTGCGGTTCAGGAATGGAAGCCGTGAATCTGTCCATGAAAGAGATCTTTTTAGGAAACGGAGACATTTATTTAGCGGGCGGTACTGAATCCATGTCCGGAGTGCCGTACTTGCTGCCGGCTAATCTGCGCTACAAAGGTCCCTTAGCAAAGTATTTCCCATTCGGTCCGCGTCCTGTTGTTGCCGGTTTAGCCGATGACGGATTGGTGCCGAAACAGCTGCTCTGGGATCCAAAAACAACTTATATGGCTGGTACGGCTCAACGTCTTGCCGATACTTACGCGGTGAGCAGATCGGAAGCGGACGAGTATGCTTTCCGCTCACAAACTCTGGCTGCTGCGGCAATAAAAAACGGTTTGTTTGATATTGAAATTGAAGCGATTGATGTGAAAAATCGTGGACTGTTTAGAAAAGACGAACATCCGCGTGAAACATCTTTGGAAAAACTTTCTTCACTTAAATCGGTTTTGAAAACGCGTGATATTACTGCCGGCAACAGTTCAGGAATAAACGACGGTGCTTGTGTTCTGGCTATTTGTTCAAAAGCGCGCTTAGCCGAGCTTGAGGCTATTCCGCTGGCTGCACTTGTCGATAGTGTTGTTACCGGCGGCGATCCGGAACAGATGGGTTTGGGCCCGGTTATGGCAATCAGAGCTCTTTTAGAAAGACAAAGTTTGAAGCTTGATGATATAGATCTGTTTGAAATCAACGAAGCTTTTGCTGCTCAATATGTAGCTTGCGAAAAGTTACTTGGCTTGGATCGAGCCAAAGTGAATGTTAACGGCGGAGCGATCGCTCTTGGTCATCCAATCGGTATGAGCGGGGCTCGACTTATTCTGACCTTGGCTCACGAATTGAGGCGGCGAGGCTTGCGCCGTGGTATCGCTTCTTTATGCATCGGCGGCGGCATGGGAATTGCCACCCTTGTGGAGGTTGAAAATTGAGCAATTCAGCAATGCAACTTGATCTTCTTGATCACGGAATCGCTTTCATCACTTTTGATTTGCGTCATAGCAAAGTGAATACATTAGGCTTGGAGACAATGTCTGAGCTTAATGAATTGATTGAAAAAATCAAAGCAGATTCTTCGATTAAAGGCTTGGTTTTTTCCTCGGGTAAACATGAAAGCTTTATTGCTGGAGCTGATGTCAACGAAATTCAAAAACTGCAAGGACAGTCTCAGTATGCTGCTTTTGAAGCGGCACAAATGGGCAAAGATATTTTTGCCAAAATTGCCGTTTTGCCGATAAATACAGTAGCTGCCATTAACGGTGTTTGTCTTGGTGGCGGAGCTGAATTGGCTCTCTCTTGTAAATATCGTATCGCAGCTAAAAAAGCCAAAATTGGTTTGCCTGAAATAAAGCTCGGCTTTGTGCCTGGATGGGGCGGTTGTATTCGTTTGCCTAAACTTGTCGGATTGGCAAAATCTCTTGATTTAATCATGAGCGGCAAAGTTTTGAATGCTAGTAAAGCTTGGAAAATCGGGCTTGTTTCTGAAGTAGTCGAAGACAAAGAGCTATTGGCCCGAGCGATACAAGTAGCTAGAGACGGAAATGTAAAATATGCACCACGTCCGTTGCAGGAAGAGATTCTTGCTTTGTTGTTGGAGCATAATAGCATCGGTCGCGATCTGATTAGAAATACGGCGTACAAAGCGATGATGCGCCAGACTAAAGGAAAATATCCGGCGCCGAAAGAAGCCTTGCCACTTATTATTCAAGGTTTCAGTATGCCTGAGGATAAGGCTTTTGAACTTGAATCGAGAGCTTTTGCTAAGTTGGCAATGACTAAAGAATCGCGGAACTTAGTCAATATTTTCTTTGCCCAGCAAGAATCCAAGCGTCTTCCGGTTGAAGTGGAAAAAGAACAAAAACCAAAAATAATCGGTGTGCTTGGTGCGGGTGTAATGGGTAGCGGTATCGCTCAAGCTGCAGCTAAAGCTGGTTGTAAGGTTATTCTCAAAGATGTAAATCAAGAATTTGTCGATAAAGGCAAAGCGCACATTGTCGAATTGTTTGATTCCCTTGTGACAAAACGCAAAATGTCGCGTGAAGAAGCCGATAAAACAATTGGCGATATGATTTTTACAACCGAGTACGAGCCGCTTAAAGGCTGCGATTTAGTCATTGAAGCTGTTCTGGAAGATATAAAAGTGAAAAAAGCGGTACTGGCCGAACTGGAAAAGGTCAATAAAAAACCGTTTATTTTCGGTAGCAACACTTCTTCGTTGTCCCTGGCCGAAATTGGTGCTGATGCGCGTGAGCCGGCTCGTGTAGTCGGTATCCATTTCTTCAATCCGGTGCATAAAATGCCCCTGGTTGAAATCGTCCGCGGACCAAAAACTACTGAAGAAACGCTAGCTATAGCCCTCGATTTTGCGATGTCGCTTGATAAAACTACGGTTGTTACGGCGGACTCGCCGGGCTTTGTCGTCAATCGAATATTGGCTCCTTATTTGCGTGAAGCGGCAGTCCTCATGGAAGAAGGCGTTCCGGTTGAAGACATAGATAAAGCGATGAAATCTTTCGGTATGCCGATGGGACCGTTTTTACTGCTGGATGAAATCGGTTTGGATATTGCCACCAAAGTAATTCATGTGATGCACGCTGCTTTAGGCGAGCGTTTTAGTGAACCGGAGATTTTGACTCAAATAAAAAACCTGAAACTGCTTGGCAAAAAAGGCGGTAAAGGTGTTTATTTGTACGATGAAAAAGAAAAACCCGCCGGCATAAACCCTGATGTTCAGGCTTGTGTTAAAAAGCAAGCAAAAAAACAGCAGGGCGAAATTCGCGATCGTCTGGTTTTGCTCATGGTCAATGAAGCCGCTCGTTGTTTGGAAGAAGGCATAGTTAAAGACCCAAGCCAATTAGATTTAGCGATGATTTTCGGTACAGGATTCCCGCCTTTTGAAGGCGGCATTTTACGTTATGCCGATTCGGTCGGAATCAAAATAATCGTGCAAAAATTATCCTTGCTTGCTCAAGTTCAAGGCTTTCGTTATGAACCTTGCTCTCTTTTGCAGACCATGGACGAGCAAAAACTATCTTTCTACGCTTAGCCAAAGTTAAGGTGTCAAGAGGGGTTAGCGCTAGCACCGCTTAGCAACCTTGTGGTTATCAAGCGGTAATTGCTGGTTAATAATCAAGTGGCGATTGGCGGTAATAATTTGCTGAACCGGTTATCAACAGGACGATAGCGGCAATAGTTGCCGTAACCGGCTTTTTTGCTTTGCGTAAAGCGCTCTCTACTTATTACCTATAGATCTAGATCAAAATAAGCAGTCCTTCTGATCTCTATCTCATGGAATTTAGTTCCTGAACTAAAAGCAATCCGCCTTATTCCGCTTGTTGCTCTGCAGAAAGTTCTGTAGCAATCAAGCACAGCCGGTTGGGCGTCTGTTTGTCCGGACGACCAGCTTGCTTTGGCATGGGACGAGCTAAGCCTGAGGGCAATGTCCTGTGTCTCTAACTCTACTCAGGTTGAAAGTGACAAAACATTATGTCCGCAAAAAACACCGAGCAAACGCCGCATTTCGTTCTCTCCTACGCCCATCCGATTCTTACTCAGTTAGTCGAAGCCTACCTTGAGATCAATTCGCTAGTTTTGGAAATGGAAACTACCTTACGAGCTGCTGTTCAACGGCGTAGCGAATTGCTCGACGACAAATCGAAACGGTCTGTCGAGGAAAAAGAACGACGCGGTCTTGAGTTTTACGGCTGGGTTATTCGCTTGCGTGCTGCTGCTTCCGAAATTAGACCGAAAATCAATGCTTTGGTTGAAGTCCTAAACAACGCGCGCCGATACAATACGGTTGAGAATTTGCAGCGCGGTTATCCGACCTGGATGCAGCTCAATCTGAATATCACCACTGCTGCTTCATTTTTGCAGCGGTCCCTAGCTGTTTATGCCAAGTCAGATTTCGAAATTGGTGATGCCACTCTTGAAGCGTGGCTGGCCCAACTTGTTCATCGCTCGGCTCAAGAAGCCTTGGCTTTTGCCGGTGATATCCCGCTTTTGCCGGAAGGTGATGATAAAAGCGGCAAAGAAGCAGCTTTGATGTTGTCTGAAGTAATCACCTCTTTCCGAAATACTCCTGGTTCCAATCGTATTTGCTTTTCAATGGCTAATCGCGAAAGTACTGCTTTTGGCGTAGCTAAGCTTTTACGTAGCAAGGGCTGGGGAGCTAAGGTACAGGACTCCAAACCAGATGAAACTCAAGGTCTGGAAGTAACTCGTCCGCGGCGCAAGTAAATTGCTTTTTAAAGCGGGCGCAAGCAAGTTTCCGCTTGCGCCCGCTTTAATTCGAGAGTTACGAGCTGTCTTTTTTGCAAAAGTGAGGCAATAAAAGAGGCACAAAAACATGTTAGGTCTTTCCTTTGGTTTCTCTCTTCTTGCTGTTCTCCTCCCGGTTTTGATCTGCTGTTATATTCATCTGCCCTGTTTGCTGGAAGGAAGAGTCGCAAAAGAAGGCGAAGATCTGTTGTCGTTTTGCTTGATCTGTTCCCTGGTTTGTGGCTTCTTTGCCTTTATCACTTCGGGGGCGCTCCCCGAAGCCGAGCCTCTGTATTTGCTGTTGGTGTTTTGCTGCACCATGGCAATTACCGGTGTCATTACCAGCTTGATCCTTTTGTCCACCGGAAAGTGTTTATCGACCCTTGCGGGGATGTTTGTTGTTGCTCTAGCCGCGCGTGATCAGGAGCGGAGAAACAGCCGCCGCCGAGCTCGCCGCCGCCGGACCAATCATCCTGTCGTTCCGCCTCAGCAATAGCCGGAGAAAATGACCATGCAGTTTGTTCTTTGTGGCTTGTATGCAGCCCTAGCGGTTGCAATTTTGGCTGTTATTTTTAAGCTTTTCTCTCTGCGAAACTGGAAGCTGATTGGGCGGGATCTCGAAACTGCTGAAGCAATGGTGAGCAAAGGTGAGAGGGATTCAAGCACCGATAAGTGGGGTGCGGAACGTCTGGCCTGTTTGCGGCAGGCCAGGGAGTCTCTTAATCGTACTCAGCATTGCATCATTGAACATGCCGAGCACGGAGGCTACTATGACTTGGTGCGCAGCAATCTTGATGCTTGCTTATTGCATCTGGAGCAATGCTTCAAGCAGGACAAGCCCAATCATGCTTAAGTTTGTTTGGGTGTTCGCTTACGGCTCGAACATGAACGTCAGCCGCTTGCAGAATCGATTGCGTGAAAAGGGCTATAACCCGGACGTGATTTCGGATCCGGTCTGTGCCATATTGCCCGATCACCGGCTGATTTGGAACTATTACAGCGCTGTCGCCTGGAAAGCCGGTGCGGCCAACATCGAGTATTCTGCCGGTGCAGAGCTCCCCGGTGTCGCATTCAAAACAACTGAACTTGCCGGTATCGATGCTCAAGAAGGTCATCCCAAGTCCTATGTGCGCAAGTCTGTCCGTTTCAAGCTTGCGCACGGCGAGGAAGTGGAAGGTTATGTTTACAGCGTCAATCCGCAAAAAATCAAACCGGCTCCGGTATGGCCGAAGCCTGAATATTTCGACTTGATGATTGCCGGAGCGAAAGCTTACGGCTTGCCCGAATCGCACATCGCACTTTTAGAAAGCTACAAAACACAAGCTCAAACAAGGCTTGCTTAAGCGGAAAGGGAGTCATGTTAACCGTTTTACTCTGGTTGATTGTTTCTGCTCTAGTTGTCTCGGCGGTTTTGCTCTGGCGCCGTACGCTCTGGCAACAAGCGGAAGCGGATATTTCTTTGGCTGACGAGCTAATCCAAGCGGCAGAACGGTTTGTTCTGTTGCGCAACGACTATCGTGAATATCTGCGCAAAAGCAAAATCGAATTGCAGATTGCCCGCCAATACTTTGCCGGAGAGCGGCAAGGAAAGCTAAACCGGTATAAATGTCTGCGACATACACTGGATAATTCGCTTTGGTGGGCGGGACAATGCTTGATCGCCAATGAGCCGGATTATCTGCTCGATAAGCTGGGTGAGAATCGGGCGCTTGCCGGTCAACTCTTCAACCGCTGGGACCTTTCAATGCCATGGCAGGGAGCTTATTATGATCGTGACAAGAAACGTGCGCGTTTGGCGCGTTTAAAGGCTTACCGAGAAGCTCGACCAAGAGCTTTGGTTGCTGCTTAAAATTTATCTGCTATATCATGGTGGAGCCGGGGAGTTCCGGCTTCATTCAACAGCACCCTGATAGAAGGAACTTTCTGTGACTACGACTTCTACGACTGAAATCAAGTACACCGCCGAAGCCGGAATCGACATCGAGAAAATCAAGACCTCGGCTCAGTTTACGAACTGGCTTACCAGCGTCGATCGCCAGCGTTTCAATATTCGTGGCGTGCATTTCCAATCGGTCGACATGTTCGGACCGAAGATTGGTTTCATCAAGTTCAAGGCGGATATCGTCGACGCCAGCGGTAAGTTCGTGCCGGGTATTTTGTTCATGCGCGGCGGCTCGGTGGCGATGCTTGTCGTTCTCAAATGCAACGGCAAGAAGTATGTGCCGCTTACGGTCCAACCTCGCGTTGCCACCGGTCGCTTCGATTTCGAGGAGATTCCGGCTGGTATGCTCGACGGCTCGGGCAATTTTGCCGGCGTTGCAGCTAAAGAGCTTCAAGAAGAGCTTAAACTCACCATTAATGAAGCTGACTTGGTCGACCTGACCGAACTTGCCGGTTACAAGGGCGGATATTATCCCTCTGCCGGCGGTTCGGACGAAACCATTCGCATCTTCTACTACGAGAAGGATGTGACTGCCGAAGAGCTGGCCGAGATGAGCGGTCGTCTCACCGGCTGCTTGAGCGAAAGCGAACAGATCACCCTCAAGATCATCGAGCTGGATGATCTGTGGAAGCTGCCCGACAGCAAGAGCGGCATGGCTTCGCTGCTCTACACGAAGCTCAAGGACAAGCTTTCGGCGTAAGCTGAGTTATTAACCACTGAATTCACATAGCATTAGCGGGGCAACCACAGTGGCTGCTCCGCTAATGCCAATGCTAACAACAAGGAACCATTAGGTTCAAACAAGAAGGCATCATGACAGCAGAAACACTAACGAAACCAAAAGTTTCGGAAATGCCGGTGCGACTGGCATTGTTTCGCGACATTCTTCTGATTACCGATCCCGGGCGTGACCAAGACGACGAAGACGTTCTGGTTATGCTCAATCGGTTCATTCGTACTCAAATCCTCAACATGCTTGGCGTTGTTGCCAATCTCAAGCCGAGTGTGAAACGGGCGCGCCTGGCCAAAGGCACGCTCGATATTCTTGGCTTGGACAAAATGCCGGTTGGCTTCGGCAGCGGTCACGAAATTACTGAAGACGACGGGTTGGAATATCAGTTCGACGTCACTTATCTTTCGCCTGCTGATGCGATTGTTGACGGCAAAGAGCTGATGATCAAGACTATGCGTGCGGCTAAGCCGAAGTCGCTTGTTCTGGTTTTGATTTCGCAGTTGACCGACGCGGCTACGATTTTACGTGAGTATACGCGTCTGTTCGAAACAGCGGTGCGTCGCGTGGTGATCATGGGCGGTGTGCAGGTCGACAAAGCTACCGATCTGCCGGAGCTGGACGGCGAAGGTCGCCTGATTCCGGATATGTCGGCTCAGAATCACTCTTTCGACAAAGAGTCGACAAGAGATTTGTACCGCCATTTGCAAGACCTCGGCATTCCGATTACGGTAGTGACACGGCATGCGGCTACTGCCGCGAAAGTGCCGCGTTCGATCTACGATGATATGGCTGCCACTGGGCATCCGGTCGGTATTCGTTTGCTTAAGGCGCAAAAGGCGGCGATTGAAGAGCTCTGGCAACGTGCCTGTATGCCGGCTGACGACAACAAGGGTCGTAACGGTTTGCCTGGGCGTTGCGATAAGACTTGGTTCTGCAAAACTTTCTGCGCAGACCAAGGACACGATCGTAAGCCGGAAGACAGCATTTGGGATATCGTGCAGAACTTCAATCTGTACGATCCGGCAACGCTTGTGGCTGCCATTCCAAACTTGCGCGAGCATTTCTTTGCGCCAAGCGTAGTGGAAGTGCATGGCGTCGAGCACCTTGTGATCGGTGTTTCGGCGACCAACCACAACGTCGCCAACCCGACTGGGCTTGCCGAATTTATGCGCAACACCATGGTCGAGAGTTTGGAAGTGAGTCTCGGACTGCGTTTGGTTGGTTGATCCTCTGGTAAAGTTGAAAGCGAGACTGTAATGTCCAAAGATCGAAGCGAGGCTCTAAAGCTTGTGCCAGAGCATTTGCGTGAAGACTTGGAGACGCTTCTCCGTGCTCAAGACGAAGGCTTGCGAGTCTCCATCGAAGAAGGCGGAGTTGACGGTGAGACCGTTGGTGTGGTCTCTGACGTGCGAATCGTGAACGACGAGTTGGTGTTCAAGATCGATGGCAAGGACTACAAACCGTTCTATGGCATTACGATCACTGTCTTGGAAAAACCGGTCGAAATCAGGTTGTAAGCCGGTGTTGCTCGCGACCGCCTAGTTGATTTCTGTTCTTGAGCGAGGGAGAAGCCGGCCAAAACCAACTTCTCCTTCGCTTATTTTGTTTGAGTACTAACTATATTCATAAGTAGAAATTTTGACAAAAAAACGGAGAGCCGCTAGCTATCTTTAGTTTCAAGATAAAGGCTTACCAGAGCGCTTAAATTGGATATTTCAGTGATTCGCCAATAACCACCGGCGTCTTCCATTTTTAGCTCAATTACAAAATCGTGGTTAAGCTTAGGGCTGAAAAATTTGAGTCCGACCAGAGTTACCGGTCCAGTTGTTTTTAGATAATCGATACCGCGAAATCCATCGCGTGAAAGACCGTATTGACGCAATTGTTCTTTGATTTTGAATTGCTTGGAATAACGGTTGACAGAAGGGCTTTCCGGTTGGAGAGGAGCAGGCGTAGTAACCGGCTGGATAGTAGCCGTGGGTGCAGTTTGTATGGCGCTTGGTTGTACCGGAGCGCTTATCGTGTTGCTGATGGCTGGAACCACTACTGTTTTTTGCGTAAGCTCTTCGTTGCTTAAGTTGCCTTTAGCTATGTAATTGGAAATTTGGCTGCGAGCGATATCAGCAATTTCTGGCTTGAAAAATCCGATAATGCCGACCCCGAGAGGGTTGCCTAAGTTATTAAAAATACCTGATTCTCGGGCAGGTCCGTGTAGCAGCTCGTCGATTGCTCTGTCTGTAATGCTGTCGATATCGACATATCTTTGAAAAGTCTCGGGATCTCGATTTTTGACAGAAGCGACTATTTGAGACAGAGCGTAAGACGGTGTTGTTGTCCAATACCAATAAGCCAGTCCGACAACTACAGTCAGAAAGAAAATCGGATAAATCAATCGTTCGATTATTCGAATCAATGATATTAACTTGCTGTCAGGATAGGCGGCTTTGCCTGCTTGTCGCAAGCTCTGCTAACGATACTTGATATTGTCCTGTAATTGGCAGTGCTTGTCCAATGCCAAGATGGACAAGGCTTTTGCTGGTTTAAGTCCCAGCTGATGAGCATCTTGTTAGATTCCAAGAGTACATTTTTGGCAAAAGTGCTTTTTAAAAGAGCTTCTAGATCTGTAAGTTGAAAAGGTCTCTGATCAATCTGTTTGAGATCTCCTAAGAAACAGCACATTAGCTTATTTCCAATTAAAACCATTGCGGTGTAGCGGATTTACCTATCTTCTGCTGCAGCCCACCCTTAAACCCTGCTCAAAATTCTTAATTCCGGTTTTAAACCAGCCTGAAGCGTTTGCAGCTTGAGCGTGTGTAGCGCTTGAGTTTGACGCTAAATTTCACGATTCATTCGAAAGAGAATCACTATGCCAAATCCATCTCCCGGAAACGGGGAGTCTTGGTTCAAATGGGCTTTGATATGGTTCTTTAGGATTTTGATTGGCGTGCCGGTCATTCTGGCAATCCCTTTCCGGGAAAGCGCCAAGTTCCTCAAAGAACATGTTTATGACAAGAAGCATCCGATTCGTCGGCGCATTTGCGGTGCTGCTTTTGGTGTTTTGCTGGGCGCCGGTGCCGCCTATTACTTGGGGTTGGCTCCGAATGCTGTTTATTCTAGCTTTGGTTTCTGGTGGTATCCGGTCGGACTGGCGATTGCGGCAAGCGTTTATTTCTACGCTTTCCCGATTGTTTTCGGGATTTTGGAAAGCGTGTACGAGTTTGCGCGCCCATACTTCGACCAGCTTTTCACGGCAATCTGGAATCTTGTTTCTACTGTGCTTCGTGGAATCTGGCGAGTAATTCGCTGGTTCTTCCGCAAGCTGGGAAGCTTGCTTCGTTGGTTCTGGGATTCCTGGGCGGTCGTGTTTGAAAACGCCTATAACCTGCACCATTCACGCTTGGTTTTACATCAAGTCAACCTAGTCTGTGCTCTAGCTATTTTGCTGGGCGGCATTTGGTACGGTTCGACTCAGTCGCTAACTTGGCTGAGTTCGCTGTATATTGCTGGGGCAGTTTTGGCAGCTGGTGCCAGCTATCTGGTTGCCGGTAGCCTGTTGTTGCTTGTTGGGAACTGGTTTGTTGGTGCCTCGGTTGGTGTGGGCAGCGGTTTCCTGGCACATCATTACCTGCAAACGCTACTGCCATCTTCTTGGGCAATCGGTGTTTCAATCGGCCTTGGCATTGCCGTCTTCGGAGTGATTTACCCGCTTTGCTGCGAAGCTTTGCGGAAGTCGCTCCAAGCAATCGGTTTGTATGAACCTTTGGAAAGGGCTTTGATTGCCTTGCACGTCTGGGCCTGGCGAACGCTAGGCAATCTTTTGAGCTCGTTTTGGCGAGCGATTCGCTGGCTTTGGACCGGCTTCTGGAATGTGGTTGAACGAATCTGGACGCGCTTGATGAGCGTGGTCGAATGGTTCGGCAATAAGTGGCTCGATGTTTATCGTGCTGCTTACCATGAGAACTGGCAAGGCATTCCTGTGCATGGAGTCAATCTAGGCATCGCCATCGTAGCTGTTGCTGGAGGTATCTGGTTTGCCTTCTCGCTTAACAGCCAGTTGTTGGTTGTTTTGGCGATGGTAGCATCAGTGCTTGTTGGGCTGGTACTGTATTTGGTGTTAGGCTCGATCCTGCTTGCTTTGAAAAACCGCTTCGTCGGTTTTGCTCTGGCGGTTGCTGCCGGTTATGTTGCTCATAGGCAGCTCCAGGTAGCTGATTCGACTTGGGCAGTGCTTGGCGGTATTGCTGCTGGTATAGCAACTTATCTCGTGGTCTACCCGGTTGTTTGCGCTGCTCTAATCAAGACCTTGCAACTGCTTGGTCAAGCTGAAGGCACTTTGAGTTTGCTTGACCGTGTTCATAACAGGGTTTGGGAGCGGTCGCTCGATTTCTTGAGCTGGGTAGTCGATTGGATCTCGTGGGGCTGGACACAGCTCTGCTTGTTTGCCGATTGGCTTGGTGGCTGGATTGCCTACGGTTGGAATCAGTTCGTCAGGTTTGTGCGCTGGGTCGGTCGTGGCATTGCCCATGCTTATCGATACGTGCGAACACAGCTCCGACGTTTCCTGAGCTGGTCGTGGGCACAGGTGTGCCGATTTGCCAACTGGGCTTGGGCTTGGATCGTGTGGGGCTGGACACAGCTCTGCTTGTTTGCCGACTGGCTTGGTGGCTGGATTGCGTATGGCTGGAATCAGTTCGTCAAGTTTGTGCGCTGGGTCGGTCGTGGCATTGCTCACGTTTACCGGTACGCACGCAAACAAGTACGACGTTTCCTGAGCTGGTCGTGGACCAAGCTTTGCCAATTTGGTACCTGGCTGAGAGGCTGGATCGTGTGGGGTTGGACACAGCTTTGCCGATTCGCTGATTGGGCTTGGAGCTGGATTGCGTATGGC
>JAIEOQ010000009.1 GCA_019750335.1 Candidatus Obscuribacterales bacterium | reverse complement strand
TCGGGGCGAGAGGATTTGAACCTCCGGCCTTCCGCACCCGAAACGGACACGCTACCAAGCTGCGCTACGCCCCGATAACCGTTATGTTAGCATGACCAAGACTCTTGAAAACATCAGTTTAAAGATTGCTATTCAGCCATAAAACTTCGGTTACCGCCGGCACTACGAGCCTGCGCCAGAGCTTGGCGAGCATAAGAAAGAAGCAGCTCACCACCACTGTCCATACCACCGCGAAATTGCGCAATGCCTATGCTGATGCTTAGCGGAACATTTTGTTCGTCAAACGTAAAGCTACTTTGAGCAACGTCTTCGCGTATACGTTCAGCCACTTCAATTGCACCTTCGGCTTTTGTAAAAGGCATAGCTAAGACAAATTCAACATTCCCGCTGCGCGCCAGAAGATCCGCTTTTCGGCTGTTGCGTACCAGAATCGCCACTAGCTGAACCAAGAGCGAATCGACCCCTTTTTGACCATACTTTTTAAGCAGATCTTTATGCTGATCTGGCTCAAGCACCAGTAACGAAAAATCGCTGACATAACGCGAGGCTTGTGTAAGCTCTGTTTTAAGAAACTCGTTTAAATAATGCATGTTACGACAAGAAGTCAGGGCATCGGTTAAAGTCAGCTCTTTTACTTGACGCTCTTTTTTGCGCAGCTCTTCTTTCAGAGCACGTTCTCGCAGCACCGTTTTGACAAGAGATAAAGCATCTTGCGCTTCCAGCGGTTTTACAAGTACAGGATATTCACTGAATGCCGGCTGAATAATTCCGCTTTCCTCAACCGTTCGCAAAAAAATCACCGGGATATTTTTTGTTTTTTCATCAGCCTGCAATTTGTTGCAAACGTCAATGCCTTTCATCAACGGCATTTGCAAATCAAGCAAAATCACATCAGGCACTCTCACTTTGCAAGCAGCCAGAGCCTTAAACCCGTCGCCGGCTAAACTAACCTTGTAGCCGCTTTTTTTCATAAACTCAGCCAAGAGCGCCACTTCGCCTTGCTCATCATCAACTATCAGGATGCAGGGAGAATCTTTCATCTATTACCTACTGAGCCGTTAAAGTCATATTGCCGCCGGCAGCTTTGGCTTGATTTACCGCTGCCCGAGCATAAGAGATCAGCATTTGCCCATCTTCATCCATACCGATCATCCACAAGGCTACACCAATACTTACGGTTACTCGCCGGCTTTCAGCCAAGAAAGCCGCCTGAGCCATGGATTCTCTGATCCGTTCAGCCACTTCAACCGCTCCGTCCATATCAGTGTGGGTAAGAAACAAGCCAAGTTCCGATTCAGAAAGACGCACGACAATATCTGATTGGCGATACTGCTGCCCGACAAAAAAGGCAATCTCCGAAACCAGGTCATTATATTCAGCTTGCCCTTTCTCCTGCCGGATTTTTTGCGCATCGTCTATTTCCAGAAGAACAAGACTAAGCGGCACTCCATAACGACGACATTGGTTGATTTCGCAACGCAAAAACTCAGCTAAATAGCGCAAACTGCGAAAAGACGTAAGCGGATCGGCAAGAGAGAGCTCTCTCAACTCCACATCTTTTTTTCTCAATTCCATTTTTAAGGAATGTTCGGCAAGGGCGGTTTTAACCCGGCCAAGAAGCTCATCGGCAGCTACCGGTTTGGAAACAACCCAGTGCTCGTCATCATCCTCGGCAAGCTGGCTCGGTTTTTCACCTTTACGCCGCATGAAAACAACCGGTATGTCACGAGTCTTTTCATCAGCTCGCAAACGCTTGAAAACATCGATGCCACTCATTAACGGCATTTGCAAATCAAGCAAAATCAAATCTGGCATATGCACCTTGCAAGCAGCAATGGCTTTAAAGCCATCTGTTGCTGCCGCCGCTCCGTAGCCAGCGGCTTTGAGAGCGCCGACGATAAAATCCACGTTGGTCGATTCATCATCGACTACAAGTATGTTGGTGTTCGTATTTGTCAACGGGACAACCAATGTTAAAGGTGCTTCTGTTATTGATGATAACGAGATTGAAGACTTTGAACAATATAGACGCAAGGAATAATTACAGAACGAGATCAAGCTTCAAATATAAGCAGCGGGATATCGCTCTTGCCTTTCTGACTGTCTTTGACAGCCTCAAGCAACAAATCCACTTTAATCCGACGATGACAAGGTCGGAAAGGTTCAAGCCGCTGGCTGCCTCGCAAAAAAAGCTTATTTGCGCCGACCGGATTGTTTTTTAGCAAATGATGATAAGCGACAGCAATTTGGATTAATCCTTGGATGAATTCTTTTTCCGCACCCTCTTCTTGGTTCCATAGCTCTTCCAGAACTTCATGGCAAGCAAAAAATTCTCGCTTGTTAAAAAGCTGGCAACCGTGAAGGAACAAAGAATCGTGAGCGAGCAAACCTTATCCTTTTATGGCAATGAAGCAAGAATGATAATCTCGGAATCAGGAGCTATTTGCGACAGCTCGGAGCGAGCCAAAGCCTGCACTTGCCAGGTATCAAGCAGTCCGGACAAATCAATGATTCGGGCACCGGCAACAAGCATAAAATCAGGAATTATTTTGCCTGCATCACCATAAACCGAATAGGTATCAGCCAACTCCATAATCGCATTTTCCGCCTCCAGTGCTTTACTTTGACGCCAAGCACCGTGCTTGATTTTAGAGCGAATCACGCCTTTATTGTCCATCACTCGCAAACTAAGACGCGAAGAGGACAGTAAACCGAAAAGCTTACTCTCTTTACCTTCGCAACCGTAAACTTGAAAATGGTCGCTTTGCACAAGCAATTTGACTGTGGCCGGCTCTCTTTTAAATGAAGTAGCAACAATCGCCAGCTTCTCTTCAGGATTGGGCGGGACAGCACTGGCTGTCTTATGCAAAGCGGTGGCACCGTATGCCGTAGCACGCAAAATATTGGCCCGCGGATCAACTTCAACATGTACTTCAATACTTGCCGGATCCGCACCCATTTTAGAAACAGCATTAAAGGCTTCTTCGCGTATGCGCACCAGATCTTCCTGTTTCGGCTGGATCACCTGACGTTCAACCGTTTCACGCAAAAGAGCTAAAGCTACACCAATAGCCGAGATTACGTCAGCCTCCTGGGCAAGCAAATGTTCCGCACCCATGCGCTTTGCTATATAAGGCACGATCGCCGCAGCACCACCGCCACCGCCAACCAGAGTCAGATTCTCCGGATCAAGCTTGTATTCGGCAATCAGTCGTTTAATTGTCGGCAAGCAAGTTTCATAAGCATGATTAAGAATCTGCTCGGCAATCTCCTCGGATTTTGCCCCAGTTGCTTTTTCAAGAACGGCAAAGCCTTGCTTGAGACTTGACTGGTTAGCAAAAGCACAATCAGCAGGAGGTACAAAATGCAAAAGATTAGCGGCGCAAGTCGGCGTAATCGTTGCTTTTTTTTGTTCAGCAGAAGTTGCAATAGCAATATAGTCAGCCGGATCACCGGCTTTAGGACTTATATGCTCCAGAGTTGCTCCGGATAAATCAGGAGCAAAAGACACATAATTCAAACCGGCAATATGAGCGCTACGTGGACCAACATGAGTTACGTTCCGCCCTTTAAGACGAATCATCGATCCGCCGGCCACACCTAAAGTGTGCACGTCAAGCGAACGCAGATACACTCTATGCCCGCCAATTTCAGCATCTTTAACCAGCGCTTTGCCGTTTTTAATCACCGAAATATCAGTGCTTGTACCACCGACTTCCAGAAAAATGCCGTCTGAAATGCGTAGATACATCATCGCAGCAGCCACACCGGCAGCCGGACCGGAAAGCCTGGTCAAAATCGGTCGCTGCCGCATGGCTTCAATATCCATGACGCCACCGTCCGAGCGCATGATCATAATCGGCGCTGTAATACCGGCCGCGCGAACGCTTGATTCGGTCATATTGGCTGTTTCAATCATTTTAGGCAGCATGGCAGCATTGATTACAGCAGTCAAAGTACGTACCCGCAAACCGTAAAGTTTGCTGACCTGAGATCCGGCTGTCGCCATCAAACCAAGCTTTTGAGCGACGGCAAGAGCCGTTTCTTCATGAAGCGGATTATCCACGCTAAAAGCGTCACTAATGGCGATCACTTGAGCACCTTTTGCTACAAGTTTCTCCATCGCGGATTGCAGCTTTGATTGATCAAGTCCAGCGCCGCTGTCGACAAACTCAAAATGAGTTTTGAGAAACTTGTCTTTAGCAAGTTCAATCGCACCAATATCGCATGACCAACGCGTAAGCCAAGCACTGGCTCCTTTACCGAGGGCGAGAATGCCAACTTCGGCCACATCACCTTCCAGCAATGCGTTTGTCGCTTGGGTAGTGCTATGGGCAATAAAGGTTACCGCTTCAGGCGGTATATTTTCTTTTTGCAAAAGCGCGTGCAAAGCATCAATGATACCGCGGGCAACACCATCTTTGGCGTTGTGGGTAGTTGGCACTTTAGTTTTACCGCAAAGCTGAAGCGTATCCCCGTCAAGAGCTACGGCATGGGTGAAAGTGCCGCCAACGTCTATTCCGATTCGCACGGTTCTTTTCATTTACCAACTCACATAGCCGAACATTACTGCCAGAACTAGTCCGGCAATCACAGCCGACCAAGCATAAGGAATTGTTTTTCGCAAAAGCGCTTGAGTATCCGTGCCTAAATATGTAGCAATCCAAACGTTATGAGTGTTGGTCGGGTCGCAAATTCCTTGCAGCTGCCCGACGGACATCAGCATGGACATCACCGCCTGACCCCCGAGGCTTGTCGATTTTTGAATTAAAACGACAATGCCGCTGCCCATTCCCCAAAGACTTAACGGTCCGCGATAAAGAGCAAGCGGAGCCATCAACGTAAAAGCGAATATAAATGGGATTGCTTTTGTCGGGATAATCGCCTGGAGCAACGGAGCGATTGAAGCGGCGACATGAGGATCCATTACGGCGTTAAGCAACATACCGATCCCGATCATCAAAAGTACGGCCGGCATCACCGATTGCGCCCCTTCAATAATTGAGCGCGTCAATATATTGATTGAATCGATACGCCACGTAATCAAAGTGCAAAAACTTATTCCGGCAAAAAATGCGGAAATGATATCCCAGCCACAACAAAGCACCAGCAAAAGCGGTATCACCGGCGTTAAGAAAGCAGCAGCAGGTAGATCAACCAAGCGACGTTTCTGGCGGAAAACAGCGTAACAAGCTAAAACAATAAAACAAGCAGCAGCAAGCAGCAAAGAAAGTTGATTCGGTTCAGCTGCCGCTTTGCTTTGCGGTAAAGACTGCGCATATTGCCAGTAAGCAAATACGGAAGCGATAAGAATAAAACTGCTCAAAAGCGCATATTTCAAATTGCTCAGCTTCTTTAATTCAAAAGTGAGAAAAGCAATCAGAATCAGCGTTAGACTGGCAGCAAAAGGAACTACATAAGCGACAATTTGATTTTGAGCTACATGCAAAATATCGATATATAGAGTCCAATTGGCCAGATTGAACATACCGCCGATGCTAATGCCGAACAAGTACAGCCCACCGGCCGTAATTGCCGGAATACCCAAAGAGAGCATCACCGGTAATACTACCGTTCCAACCATGATCACGGCGCCGAGTCCGCCAAGAGAGGAGAATAATAGCGCCGTAACCAGCGTCATCAATAGTCCGAGCAAAAAAGGATTATCACCGGAGAATTCGGCGACGAAACGCACCATTTGCTTGGCAATACCATGCTTGTTAACCAGCTCGGCAAGGATTGCCCCAATCATTGTTGTCGTATAAGCGTTATGCAGCTTCATGGAGCCGGCATTAATGACATCTTTTAAGATTGTCGTACCGGGTATACCACCGATTAAAGCAATGGCAATAGCCATTAAGGGCAAAGCCAGCAAAGCGGAAATCCGGCGACTGTACATCAGCCCAGCCATCACCAGAAATATAAGCAAACAGCCCAGGCCTACCTGCAAATTAACCTCTCGCCGATCTCTTACCGACTCAAAGTATAGCCTCCTGCCATCTTAGCTGAGCTAAAAAGTGACAGGAAGTTTTTTCGGCCCGCGCAAAGAGAACGGTCTTTTCCATTCGATTTGTTCCGGTTCAATGGCCAGCTTCAAGTTAGGCAGGCGACGGAGCAACTTATCCACGGCAATCTGTCCCTCAGCCGTAGCCACAGCCCAGCCTAAACAATGATGAATGCCAATTCCGAAAGCCAGATGTTTGACGTTACCACGAGTGATATCAAGCTTATCCGGATCAGGGAATTTTTCCGGATCGTGATTAGCGGCACCGTTGCAAACGATTACCCAATCTCCGCTTTTAATTGTTTTGCCGCCGAATTCTATATCTTCAGTGGCAATTCGGCGCGTAATTTGCACCGGACTTACCCAACGAAGAAATTCTTCAACAGCGTTACTTAAAAGTTCCGGTCGGTTTTCGAGCAACTGGCGCTGCTCCGGATTAGTTAAAAGCCCCAAAGCCGAACCGGCAATTAAATTGACTGTCGTTTCGTGTCCCGCCACCAATAGCAGTATCACATTAGCTAAAAGCTCCTCGGCGGTCAGACGGTTACCCGCTTCTTCGGCTTGCACTAGAACGCTGATCAAATCGTCTTGCGGATTTTTTCGGCGTTCGGCAATAAGCGGACGCAAATAAGACTCTAAAGATCGTTTTGCCACCGCGGCACATAAAAGCGCCGGAATACTTGCTCCGGGCTCTAAAACACCGGTAACCGAATTAGACCAACTTTTGAAAGTTTCTTGGTCTTTGGCTGGCACACCAAGCATTTCGGCAATTACCGTAACCGGCAGCGGAAACGCAAAATCAGCAACCAGATCCATTCGACCGGCAGCCTGAACTTTATCGAGCAAATCATCGGCTATCTGCTCAATATGCACTCTCATCTGCTCGACCATTTTTGGCGTGAAGGCTTTGTTCACCAGCCCACGCAAACGTGTATGATCCGGCGGATTGGCATTGAGCATAGATTGCGTTTTTTGCGGATCATGACCGACCAAAGTGCGGACAAACTTCGCCGCCGTTTTACCGACAATATTATTTTCCATAGCCCAACTCGGTGAGCGCTTACCGAAACGCAAATCGCGCAAGATCGCATCAGCATCTTCAAACCGTGTAACAATCCAATATTTACCGGACTCACTCCAGTAGAGGGGAGCATTCTCACGCAATTCACTGTAATAAGGATATGGATTGCGCAGAAAATCGTCGCTGACATTCAACAAAGGATCTTTGATCGCAACTGTCGGCATTTTTCTTTCCTCTTTATACTGTGATCAGCGAGCGAAAAGAGCGTCAACAAAAAGTTCCGGTTCGAAGTCGCGCAAATCATCTATCTGTTCGCCTAATCCGACAAGCTTGACCGGCAACTTCAAGTCACGAGCAATACTGAATACGATGCCACCTTTTGCGCTACCGTCCAATTTTGTCAAAATGACGCCGGTTAAAGGACAGGCTTCGGCAAAAACTCTCGCTTGCTGCAAACCGTTTTGCCCGACGGACGCATCAATAACAAGCAAAGACTCAAGCCGGCAACCGCTTGATTTTTTGTCGATTACCGACCGAATTTTTTTCAGCTCGGCCATCAAATTGACTTTATTATGCAAACGTCCGGCTGTATCAATAATCAATATGTCGTAAGATTCGCTTTGCGCTCTTTCGATTGCTTTGAAAACCACAGCGCCGGGATCCGCTCCGTCCGGCAAGCGCACTATATCTACGCCAGCTCGCTCGGACCAAATTTCAAGCTGCGTTTCGGCAGCGGCGCGAAAAGTATCGCCGGCAGCCAGTAATACTTTTTTTCCTTCTTGACGCAAACGCCAACAAAGTTTACCGATACTGGTAGTTTTGCCTGTTCCGTTCACACCGACTACGAGAATTATGGAAAGACCTTGCGGATCAATCTGTAAACGAGAAGCGGCCGATGATTGCAGGATCTCACTGAATTCACGCTTGAGAAAGCTCTCAACGTCCTCAGACGTCCAGTTTTTGGCTAGAGCTTCGTTACGCATATGCTTGACCAAAGTTTCAGCCGTAGCAACGCCAAGATCAGCCTTGATCAATTTCTCTTCCAATTCGTCAAGATAATCAGCATCAACCAAACGAGCCGGACGCGGCAGCGTTGCTTGCTCTGCCGGTACGGTTACGGACTCTTGCGGCGCGTCGATTATTTCATCAACCAGAGCTTCTTTTGTACGACTGAGAGCCGACTTCAATCGCGACAGCGTGCTGCCCCAAAAACCTGCTTTGCCTTGATCTGACATAAGACCGTCTCCTAAGATACGGTTGAAGCGCCGTCTTCTTGCACTATATTCGGTGCGGCGCCCGGCGATTGTCGATATTGTTCGGCTTGCTCAACTAAATCGGAAAGCACGCCATTTACGAATTTAGCAGCCCGCTGATCGGCAAAACGATGACACAGCTCAACCGCCTCACTAACCACCACATTTATCGGAACGTCAGGCATATAGAAAGCTTCAGCACAGGCCAGACGAAGAATATCGCGATCGATGCTGACCATGCGTTCAATTCGCCATTTTGTTTTGATGTTGGCAATCAAATCGTCTATCTCTTGTCGGTGCTCAAGATAAACACCAACCAAACGTTGCACGAAATCTTTTACTTCCAGAGTAGCCGGTTTCTTTGCGACACCGCTTTGCTTATGCCCACATTTAGTGCACTCTTTATGAACCAAGCTGACGTCGGAAGCAAGAGCCATTTCCGGAAGATCAAGTGCCTCAGAAATCAGATGGAGAGCAATCTCCAAAAGCTCTAACTGCTCCTTTAGCTGTCCAGAAGTTAGCGGCACGGCAGACAAGGTATCCGTTCTCAATGAGTTTTTTTCATGATACAGCTCGGTATCGAGTAGCTGTTGCTGTCCTTTGAGAATGAAGCCGTTCGCTTCGGACAAACATTGCTTGGCATGATCAACAAGCATCTGCACAGACTTGGCAATTAAGACGTCAAATTCCATCTTCTCCAGACGATCTTTGTCTTTCGGCAATTGTGGAAGAACGACAACAGCAATTTCTCTGGCTATGCGGCGAGCGCTCATGGCTTGTCCTGTCCTTATGGATAAGCAGTAATCCCTCATGTTACCATGGTCTAGCGTAGCCCTAGAACGAGAATCGGTATGCGTATTACAGGCGGAGAATCCCGCGGCAGGTTAATAAGCGCTCCCGAAGGACTATCGGTCCGACCGACAGCCTCAAAAGTAAGACAGGCTTTCTTTAATATTCTTGCAGCAAAGGTTAACGCTTGCCGCTTTTTGGACCTTTGCGCCGGTTCCGGTTTAATCGGATTGGAAGCCCTGAGCCGTGGCGCACAAAGCTTAACCTCCGTTGAGGAAAACCCGCGTTTAGTAAAAATTTTGCAAGAAAATCTGACTAAATTAGGATACAAAGCCGATGTCATTTGCGGCGATCTGCGCAAAGTCATCCCCAAACTAAAAGCCGGCTCTTTCGACATCGTATTTGCCGATCCACCCTATGCCAGCGGCTTGGGCGCTTCCGTGCTCTCTCTTGTAGAAGAATATGACCTTTTAGCCGATGAAGGTCTGCTCATAATTGAAGGCGCACGTTATTTGCCTGGTTGTGAGCCGGCAACCAAACTTGAGCTCAAAGAGACTCGTCCATACGGACAGACAGTTCTCTATTTTTATCAAAAGGCAGAGACTATTGCTCGCTGAAATAAATCACGTTTTTATCGTTATCAATTTCGTATTTAAACCGGCCAAAAAAAGTTTGACCTAAAAGCGGTACGCCTACTTCTTGCGAATCCGAGACCGCAATTGGCATGTTTTCAGCCATTAAAGGACCGACTTGCAAGGAACGTAAGTTAAAAGTCCAAGATTTAGTAAAGCCACCGATTCCTTTAACCTGACTTTCCTCCGCATCAGCCGGCACAGTAAAGCCTAGAGCCTTAAAATCACCCAGCGTAAACAAAGTTCCATGGGCGCCGGTATCAAAAATCATCGGATAAGGCTTGCCGTTAACAATAGCGTTTACATACATGCTGCCTCCGGCTGAGCGCACAAAAGGCACAACCTTAACCCCTGGCTTTTGCCCTCTCCGAGCATCTTTGGCTGCCATACTATATTTTTTGCGAAATATAATTTGTTTGGCGGCATCATCAAGCGTGACTTGAAAATCTTTGAAAAAAGTCTGTCCTAAAAGCGGTGGCGTCGGCATATCAGACTGCACCGTAATTGAGAAATCACGCCTGTAGATCGGTCCGACTTTTAAATCGAACTTTTGCACCCAACCGCGTATTTTAGTATTGTCGCCAACGCCTACCAGCAGCATTTTTTCCGTAGTCTCAGGACGAGACAAACCAATCTCTTGCAAATGGTTATCTCCAATTGCCGTTATTTCTGCGCCGGTATCAAAGATCATTTGCACAGGATGATTGTTCAACAAAACATCAACATAAGCGTGGGTACCTTTTCGTTCAAAAGGAATGCGCACCTCATCCGGTACGCCGGCAAGAGTCGCAGCCGGCGATGAAATCGGTTGCGTTGCTCCTGTCGAAGTCGGCGAGAGATTCAACAGCGCTAATTGCTCAAGGGCTAGATTGGCATTTTTGGCTACTGCCGAATTTGGATAATTAACGACCAAATATTCGTAAAGCTGCCTGGCGCGAGCACGATTGTTGCTCAACTGCTGAGAGAGCGCGCAATAATATAAACAGTTTATATCTGTCGGACCGGCTCGCAGTTGCTTCTCAAATTGTTCGGCCGCAGCTCGATAGTTTTTTGCCTTATAAAAAATCAGTCCTTGAGTGTAGCCGCTATCGGCATAAGCCTCAATGGCAGCCGTAACCAGGCTGACAGCAAACAATATAATCAGCACCGTTCTCATATTCATCAACAACAGCTACCGGTACTCGGACCAAGCTCGGTATCATCGGCTGGCGGCAACGATTCTTCTTGCACCGCATTCGGTGGCACCGGCATCCGCCCGGTGGTTGTCGAAGGATATTTTAGGCGTTCGTGGTGGAGCGTACGCCAGACACGAACAAAGCCTCTTTTCACTTTTTCCAACTCTTCAAAAGTTAAACCAGATTCGCTGAATTGACCGTCTTCCCAACGAGCTTTAAATACGTTTGCAATCGCAGCTTCCACTTCTTCCTGTCCGGGATCACGCATGCTGTGCGTCACAGCTTCCGAAACATCAGCCAGCATCACGATGGCGCTTTCTCGCGTTTGCGGCTTCGGTCCGGGATAACGATAATATTTCGGATCAACATTGTCCGCGCCATCACGCAAGCAAGCTTTATGATAAAAATAAGCCATGATCGTGGTGCCTTGGTGTTCGGGAATGAACGCTTGCACCGCTTTAGGCAATCCATGCTTCTGCGCCAGAGCTAAGCCGTTCGTCACATGAGCAAGCACTCGAGCCCTGGATTCTTCAGGCGGAATGAAATCATGGGGATTTTTATCCCCGAGCTGATTTTCAATAAAATATCTCGGCGTCACCATCTTGCCTATATCGTGATACATGGCACCGGCACGCACCAAATTAACATCGGCACCGATGGCTCGGGCACCGCCTTCAGCTAAGTTAGCCACAGCAAGACTGTGCTGATAAGTTCCAGGAGCGTTCTCTTCCAACTGTCGCATCAAAGGCTGATTCGGCTCACTCAACTCGGCAATTCTGTACGGTGTCAATATGCCGAAAATATCTTCCAAGAAAGGCAAGCTGCCGATAGCAACAATCGAAGAAGACAAACCGCCCAACATTTGCAGCGGCAGTTCTCGCTCTAAACTAATCGGTTGCTCAGCGCCGAAAAAAGCCATGGCAATCAGATAGCCAAACATTTGCATCAAACCGATCAAAAATCCGGTAAACATCAAGTCAGTTCGCTTAGCAATATTGGTACCCAAAGCGATCAAAGCAGCCACGGCTAAAGCAGTTAAATGCAAAGGCGGCAAAGATTCGCCAAGGGCAAGAAAAATCACCATTAGCACAATCAGGACTGCCGTCACCCGCCTGCCGAAAATAACGGCAAAGATCAGAGCCGCCGCCGGCAAGGGTACGAATTGCGGATATTGTCCGCCGACAAAAAGGGCCACCGCCGAAGTGATTATGATCACAGTTCCCATCAGCGCAAGCGAAGACGGAGAAAAAAGCACTTTCGGTTCATATGTATAAAGGAATACGGCAAAAAGCACAAAAGCAGCAAACAGTGCGATCGCCATGCCGTAAGCGAAATTCGGATCGCGAAATTCAGTGATGCCGGCGGCGTTAAGCGTTTTTACTTCATCAGCCGTGATTCTTTTGTCTTTGCTTACGATTATAGCTCCGGCCTCAACTTCTTTTAGCACCGGTGCCAGAGAAGCCGCCAATTTATCCGTTTCTTGCCCGGTGGCAGTCAGGTCAATTTGCATATCCGGACGAAGTTGTGAAGCCAAAATTCGTGACAAGCGCTGCCTTAAGCCGGAATCCAGCTTGTCACTCAAAAATTCAAATATTTGCGATTGCCATTGCTGCTTACTTGTATAAGGATACAAGCCGACATTTTTGAAAAAACGCTCCAAAGATGATTCGGCTTCCTTTTTGATCGAATTCCAGTTTTTCGCCGGCACGTCAGCTGCTAAAGCCAGCAACTCTTGATCCAGAACTTTGTCCTCAGTCACAGGCACGATCGCTTCATTTTGAATGCGACTGACAGTATCAAGCAAATTACGACAGCGCTTCAGATTATCGGCCGTTGCTGTCGCATCTTTTGTCATAACCGGAGCCACGCTCCGCTTGGCTTGCTCCAAAGCTTGGCGATTCTTGTCTTGGTCCAGAATCATCATTTTTTTTGGGGCGAGCAAATCATATTCAGCTAGATCACCAGCTTTGATTTGCTTAGCAAAAAAATGCGGTCCGGCAAGTACGCCCCAGAGAATAACAAAAGTACTCAAAACAACAAGCAGCCAACCGGCTACTCCAACCACCGACTGCCCGGTGCTTGGCTTAAGCATTAAAGTCTGATTCTCTGGCATGAGCTGGATAAATCGCTCACTTGTGGTGACAAGAAGATCTTACCTTATTTCGAGGCTTCCGCTTCTGTTCGTGCATTTAGAACTGCCTTAACGCAGTAAATCGCTTTACCCTGAGACTCATGATAGGTACGCATAATGATTTCAGCCAAAAGTCCCATGAATATGAACTGCACCCCTAACAATGCCAGCACTGCTACAAGAATCGGCAAAGGTGTCGAAATAAACGAGGTTGCATAAAACAGTTTTAGAATCACCATCCAACTGAATGCCACAATTGAGCCAACAATGGAAAGCAATCCCATTGAACCGAATATGTGAATCGGCTTAGTAGCGTAAGAAGACAAAAACTTAACCAGGATCAGGTCAAGCACTACTTTAAAAGTTCGCGACAAACCATATTTGGAAGTTCCAAATTTACGAGCATGATGGGTAACCGGAATTTCGGTAACGCGGGCGCCCATCCAGCTGGCGTAGATTGGAACAAAACGGTGCATTTCACCATACAAACGCACGTTTTTAATTACTTCATGACGGTAAGCTTTAAGGGAGCAACCGTAATCGTGCAGCCTAACCCCGCTGATCACTGAAATGATTTTGTTTGCCGTCCAAGAAGGGATCAGGCGAGTAAAGAATTCATCCTGGCGGTCTTTACGCCAGCCGCTGACAACATCGAACCCTTCATCCAATTTAGAGAGCAAAAGATTCAAATCAGCCGGATCGTTCTGTAAATCAGCATCCATCGGAATAATAATTTCGCCAGAGGCATAGTCTATTCCGGCAGACAAGGCTGCCGTCTGCCCAAAATTACGCACAAATCTTACGCAACGAACACGCTTATCTTCAGCAGCAATCTTCTGCAAAATAGACCAGGAAGAATCTTTGGAACCATCATCCACCATGATCAGCTCCCAGCTCCGCTGAAGTGCGTCAAGCTCGCTGCGCAACTTTTGATAAAGATGCGGCAAACTCTCTTCCTCGTTATAAACAGGAATCAATACCGATAATTCAGGAGCCGGACCCGGCTCGCTGCCATCGGTAGCATATGTAGCGTTTGGGGAGAAATTTGTCATGCGTGGAATTAATACGTTTTTCATAAATGTGAATTATATGGTTAGCAATTATTTCATACCTTGATTTCCTCTCAGCTCATTACCCAAGGTTACATCAATTAATATGCCAAAAGCCAGCAGCGCCTGGGAGAGCAGGGTTTTTAATAAAATCCGGAGCCAGATAAAGTATCAGACATGTTCTAATAGACAATTATGACCATCGTTCCTAGTTCAATCGGCGGAACCGCGGGTCCGGAAGAAACTGCCGGACAAACGGAAAAACAGAGCGGCAAAACTCGCCGCTCTGACGTGCTGTCGACAAAGGAAAGTGTTTCGGACCGCAAATCAGACTTAAATTTGCGGCCAAAAACACTCGATGAATATATCGGGCAAAGTCGAATTCGCTCTATGCTCGAAATGTCCATTGCCGCAGCGTCAACTCGCAAAGACGCCTTGGACCATATTCTTTTTTACGGACCGCCCGGATTAGGCAAAACTTCTTTAGCCTATTTAATCGCCAAAGAGATGAACGCCAAAATTCATCTTGCTTCCGGTCCAAGCCTTGAAAGACCGCGCGACATCATCGGTCTTTTACATCAGCTGGAAGCCGGAGACGTACTTTTTATCGACGAAATTCACCGCTTAAGCCGGATCGCCGAAGAGTTACTTTATCCGGCAATGGAAGATTATGTGATCGATCTGACCGCAGGCAAAGGACAAGCGACAAGAACTATGCGCTTACCCTTACCGCGATTCACCTTAATTGGTGCCACGACTAAAGTGTCTATGCTGTCCAATGCTTTGCGCGATCGTTTCGGCTTCATCTGCCGTCTTGAATTTTACACACCAGAAGAGCTCGGAAAAATAGTTCGCCGAACCGCCGGCATATTAGCGGTAAATATGAACGATCAAGCAATTGCCGCTATTGCCGGAAGGGCTAGGGGCACACCACGTATCGTCAACCGCTTGGTTCGCTTAGTCCGCGATTACGCGCAATTTAAAGGACATAGTCTTGTCGACGAGCAAACCGCACACGCAGCGCTGGAAATGTATCAAGTGGATATTCATGGATTGGATCCGACAGACAGACGTCTACTCACCGTCCTAGTTGATACTTACGGCGGCGGCCCGGTCGGGCTGGAAACTTTAGCCGCCACCCTTGGCGAAGATAGCGAAACGATTGAAGACGTTTACGAGCCTTTCCTGATCCAATGCGGATTTATTCAACGTACTCCCCGCGGTCGGGTTGCCACAGCCGGCGCCTACGCTCATCTGGGTAGAACAGCTCCAAGCGCTCAACTTAGCCTCAATCTCAATTCCGGTACTGAAGCTTAATGAGATCACGCGTAGCTCTCCTTATTTTCTTATTTCCGCTAGTACTACCAGCGGTGGCATCCGCACAACAAAGTCCGGAAAAAATCCGTGAGGATTTTGTTGTGGGCCGGGTAAAAAGCATCTCTCAACCACAAATAAACGCCAGCTTGCTTACTAACGCCGGCATCACCAGCAAACAACAACTGGTGCAAGTTGAGATTCTGGAAGGACCGCTCAAAGGTCAGATTTTCGGGATCACCAACGAAATCACCGATAATCCGTCCTTCAACGTTAATGCTATTCCCGGCAAGGAAGTCGTACTCTCTGTAGTGCAATCGGACAAATCACCAGCAGAATTGAACATTGCCGACTATCATCGTGCGCCGGCACTATTCGCCTTAGCTGGCGTATTTTTAGCAGCCTATCTTATTTTTGGCGGCAAAAACGGCTTAAAATCTCTTGCCGGGCTGCTCACAGCCATCGCCTTGATCGGCTTGGTGCTGCTGCCTCTAAGCCTCCAGGGTTTTAACCCGCTAATAAGCTCAACGCTTATTTGCGTGGCCGCCGCTCTGGTTACCGTACTCTGCGTCGGCGGATTCTCGAAAAAATCGGCAGCGGCGATTCTTGGCACCGCTGGCGGTGTAATCATCGCCGGAATCGCTTCACAAGCCATCATAGACTCGGCGCCGTTGACCGGGCTTTCTTCAGAAGAGGCACAAATTTTACGCGGCTCCGTACTCTCTCAACCACCGGAATTTTTTGCCGGCTTGCTCGCGGCATCCATGCTGATTGGAGCGTTAGGAGTAATCATGGATGTCGCCATCTCCATTGCTTCTGCCGTATTTGAAATCAAAGAAGCGAATCCGGAGCTGGACAGCAAAGAACTTTACCGCCGCGGCATGAACGTCGGGCGAGACATTATGGGTAGCATGACTACGACCCTCGTTCTAGCTTATGCCGGCTCCGCGCTACCTTTATTGCTGCTGATGGCTCACATGCCTTCAATCAAACTGCTCAACTTGGATCTGGTTGCTACCGAAATCGCTTCGGCATTGACCGGCAGCCTTGGCTTAGTTTGCACGATTCCTCTGACCGCCCTGGCAGCCGCGCGCCTAATGAGGAGTGAGAACTGATCTTGTCAAAACGAGTCATTTACGGATTCTCACTTTTTTTCATAGCGATCGTCGCCTTGGTGGCAGGCGGTTTAATTTGGTCATTAGCCTTAGGCTCAGCATGTTATATAGCCGGCAACGAATTCATCACCATGACCAAAGCGAAAGGAATCAATCCGTCGCCGCGTATCATACGCAATATGATTATCGCTTTCTTTGTGATTGCCACTTTACCGGAGATTCCCGGCTTAAATATTGCCGCGAACTTTCCTCTACAACATTTTCCAATCGTTCTTACAATCGGAGTTTGCCTCTCTTTCTTTCGACTGTTATTGAGACAAGAAAATCCGCCGGCCACGATTGCCGATATCGCTACGACTATTCTCGGCTTCATTTATGTTGGTTGGATGCCCAGCCATCTTGTGCTTTTACGCAATCTTGTCCCGCAGGGAATGACCGAATCGGTTAACCCACTTCAACAACCTGGCTTAGCTTACGTTTGGGCAAGTTTATTCATCATCTGGGCTACAGACGTGTTTGCTTATTACTGCGGCAAACATTTCGGCAAACATTTACTTTATCCGCAAATAAGCCCGAAAAAAACTGTTGAAGGGGCAATCGGCGGGTTGCTTGCTTCGGTCTTCTGGGCCACGATTGTTGTTTATTGCGCTGATCACTATTTCTTTACCGAACACCCTTTCCGTAATAATCTTTGGCAAGCTCCTTTAATGGGATTATTCGTCAGTATCGGCGCTCAATTAGGAGATCTTTGCGAATCATTATTGAAACGTGACGCCGGATTAAAAGACTCAGGTAATTTAATTCCAGGACATGGCGGTATGCTCGATCGCGGCGACGGTTTGATATTCGGTGGGGCAATCAGCTACTACTGGGTCTGCCTAGTAGTTCTTGGCATTCTGTAGTAACGCTTCTTCAAATACACCGAGATGTCAGGTGTGCTATATTTCTATCTATTCCTGAACAAGGAAACCTCTATGGAGAGGTGGCTGAGTGGTCGAAAGCGGCTTCCTGCTAAGAAGTTGTATGGTCAAAAGCTGTACCGAGAGTTCGAATCTCTCCCTCTCCGATTTTTCTAACTAAATAATTCAGATCTGACTTTGAGTGAGTTGCACTAAAAGTCCGCCGCAAACTACAAGAACAATGCCGGCAAAACGGATGGCATTGAACTTTTCTTTCAATAAAAACAAAGCAAGAATATACATAACCAAGGGATAACAGCCGGTAATCGTTATCACATAAGATGCCGAAGCTTGGGACAGCGCTCCTAAATAAGCCAGTCCACCTGCGGCAACCGCACCTTCTGAACCAGCTGAGAAAAGCCACAATTTTTTATTGCGCCAATTGAACTTGATCTTGCGCCAAAAAAGCACGCAAAGAAACAACAACAGAAAAAACAGATCCCAAAGTCTTTGCGCTAAATACACTTCAAGCGGTCCGCCTGAAGCCAAAGCTTTTTTGTCGAACAAACCCCAAACACCCCAACACAAAGTTGCCATAACAACACTGAGCACAAGTTGTATTTTTTGCTCAGGCGGCAGCTTTTCTTCTCTTTTTGTTTGAGAACCGCCAATCATGCCAATACCGGCACCAATAACCAGTCCGCCGAGTAGACGTTGCCAGACCAATGCCTCACCAAGAAAAACCGCCGCTAATATTTGCAATACCAGGGGATATGAAGCAGTAATGCCTAAAACGAAACTGGCTTCAGTTTTAGACATCGCGCTCAAATAACTAAAAATTGCTCCGGTATAAGCTAAAGAAGCTAATCCGGTCCAAAAAAGTAAATCTGCTGGTAACGACCAACCGGGATGCACAATGTTAAGGGACAGAACTACAGGCGGTATCAACAACAGCGACAAGAAATACAAACAGAGCATTACTTCAAACTGGCTACCGTGAGCCAGAGCTTTTTTGTCCGAGATTCCCCAAAATCCCCAACAGAAAAGACTGATTAAAACTAGTACGTTAAGCTCAAGCACCTTATCAATTTCTATCTACTTCCAGAAGAGCTAAATACAGCTCCTCCTCGTCTCGATACTGTTGTAAAACAAGATTCAACTCGCCTGCCCAAGCTTCTAATTTTGTTTTATCCGGAAGCAGCGCCAACACTAAACGCGGGTCCTGCTCTTTCAGCCTAAGCACAAAACTGTTTCCCAGCGGATGGCTAATCACTATTTTGCCCGTCGCCGACAAGAGAGCACGACAATGTTTTAAAACAGCAAATTGATCAAAAAAATTACCGAAGCATGCGTTGAGAAATACAGCATCAAAAGGACTACCCGATAAAGGATATTCGAGAATATCACCTTGCCAAAAACCCACATCAGGATAATTTTTTTTAGCTTCGCTCAACATTTCAGCGCTTAAATCAACACCCAAGATGGAGCTCGGTTCAATACCGGCTTTTAAGAAATAAGGAATTAAAACGCCAACGCCGGTTGCCACGTCCAGCACTTGCATAGATTTACGCAGAGCTGCGGAATTTACTATTTCTACAGTGCGCTCTTGAATTTCAAGCGGAATCGGTTGTCGGAAGAAATCAACGTTGGCATCAAAATAGTCTTTTTGATAGCTTGTATGTTGGCTTGAATTTTGCGGTTTCATGATATCTTCAATTAATGACCGCTATTAAGTCTATCAGCAGTAAGCCCGTTAACCAAAAGACCTTTTGGCTGCTCTTATTTTTTGCCGTTATTTCACTGCTTTTAGGTGAAATGCCGCTGTTCAACACAATTTTAGCTCCGTTAAATCAATTTGAAACTATCGTACACGAACTGGGACACGCTTTCGCTTGTCTGATGACAGGCGGCTCCGTTTCCGGACTCTCGATCGTTAGCGATGGTGCCGGACACGGCGGTCTGACTTTCTGCCATGGCGGCAACCCATTTATATACGGTCAAACCGGTTATCTCGGTGAAGCTTTTTTTGGCGGCGCGCTGATTCTTTTAGCTCGTTTTCCAACCTGCTCGCGAGCTTTGCTTTGTTTTTTAGGAACAAGTATCGCTTTGTGCAGTTTTTATTTTATGCCCGGCGTCATTTTTAGTCAGTGGCAATGGCAGCAAGGTTTGGGCAGCTTAGCTTGGGGATTGTCCATGGCCGCCGGATTTTTCTATGCCGGCAAAAAGCTTTCGGATAAACAAGCCTATCTATTGTTATTGTTTGTCGCCGTCCAATCGACCCTTAATTCACTTTCCGGTATGTGGACTTTGCTCTTGCAATCTTTCGGATTTTTTCCCGGCACTTGGTCCGACGCCACTAATATGCAGCAGCTAACCGGAATACCGTCCTTTATTTGGGGATTTTTCTGGTCTCTCGCTTCTCTAGCCGTGCTTGGCGGCACCTTTTTTCTTACTTACAAGCTCGACCAGAGAAAACAGCGCCGTCTCGATCTATAATGGGCAGCTGCGATACCGGTTGTCGAGGATAGTTTATGCCCCTTGTCGAGTGTGTTCCTAATTTCAGCGAGGGCAGAAATAAAAGAACG
Organism: Candidatus Obscuribacterales bacterium; assembly: GCA_019750335.1. Taxonomy (GTDB): domain Bacteria; phylum Cyanobacteriota; class Vampirovibrionia; order Obscuribacterales; family Obscuribacteraceae; genus JAIEPM01. The sequence goes on along the minus strand of JAIEOQ010000009.1, from coordinate 58,337 downwards.
ATAGATGCCATCGCCGAGGCTATACGCCAAGTGGAAGGTGTCACACTGCTGGATGTAGATCCTGGACAATCAACCAATCGCACAGTTATTACTTTTGTCGGCGAACCGGAATCGGTATTGGAAGCGGCCTATGCAGGCATAGCTAAAGCCGCCGCCTTAATCGATATGCGCCAACATAAAGGCGCCCATTCACGAATCGGCGCGACAGATGTTTGTCCTTTCATTCCGGTTGCGAATATAACCATGGAAGAATGCGCCGATCTTGCTCACCGGCTTGCTAAACGCGTCGGTGAAGAACTGAAGATTCCGATTTATCTATACGCCGAAGCTGCGACAAAAAAAGAACGACATAATTTAGCCGATATCAGGCAAGGTGAATATGAGGCTCTTGCCGAGCGAATGAAGAAAGGCTTCATTCCCGATTTTGGCCCGCATGAATTCAACCCGCAGTCCGGTGCCACCGTAATTGGTGCAAGGCCTTTTTTGATCGCATACAACGTGAATCTGAATACGAAATCGCAAAAGCTGGCCAATGAAATCGCCTTGAATATTCGCGAAGCCGGACGGGCTAAACGAGACAGCGGCGGCAATATCATGAAGGATGCGCAAGGAGTAAGCTTAAAAGTCCCCGGTACGTTAAAAGCATGCAAAGCTGTCGGCTGGTATGTGGAAGAGTATAAACAAGCGCAAATTTCGATCAATTTGGTTGATTATGCTCAAACTTCAATCGAACAAGCTTTTGACGAATGTGTGCAACAAGCCGATAAGCTTGGGCTAAGAGTGACCGGCAGTGAAGTCGTCGGCATGATTCCGCTTGCGCCGATGCTGCAAGCCGGAAAGTATTATTTGTTGAAACAAGGGCGGTCTATAGGTGTTCCAGAATCCGAGCTTGTGCAAGCGGCGATTCTTTCTTTAGGTCTTGCCGATATTGCTCCTTTTGATCCGCAAAAGAAGATCATCGAATATGCCATTGCCAGCACAGGCAAACTGCTTCGTACCATGCCTGTTTGTGATTTTGTCGACGAACTTTCCTCTGAATCTCCGGCGCCGGGCGGCGGTAGCGTAGCCGCACTTTGCGGCGCTCTTTCGGCGGCCTTAGCTTCAATGGTCGCCAATCTCACTCACGGGAAAAAAGGGTTCACCAATCTCAATGATGAAATGTCAGCAATTGCCGCTGAAGCTCAAGCTCTAAAGGCTAAATTCTTACAGGCGATTGACGCCGACACGGACGCTTTCAATAAAATTGCCGAGGCAAGACGACTATCTAAAGATTCGGAACAAGCCGCCGCTTTACGTAATCAAGCCATTGACGACGCAAACAAAACTGCCACTTTAATTCCCTATTCGGTTCTTGATTTAAGTTACGAATCCTTGCAACTGGCAGCGAAAGTAAGCACGAAAGGCAACCCGAATACTTTAAGTGACGCCGGTGTTGCCGGACTTACGGCCAGAGCGGCCGGAGAAGGGGCTTTTTACAATGTACTGATTAACTTGCGCGAAATTAGCGACCAGAATTTCAAAAAAGATTTGCACGCTAAAGCTGAAGCCAAGATAAACACGTTACGCGAACTAAGCCGGCAACTTCATAATGAGATTCTGGCAAAACTGAAGTGATAAGCTATAGATTCAGGCAAGAAAAGGATTCCTATGAGCAAAGCGATTGACAAGAGATCGGAACACCCGCCTCTGCGCAACGAGTGGGAAACCGAGCAGTTTTGTATGATGCAAAACCGCCTGGATAAAGCAGCAGCTCTTTTAAAACTTGACACCGGGCTTTATGAGCCGATGCGCCATCCGAAACGTTGCTTCAATGTGGTAGTGCCGGTTCGGATGGATAACGGCTCGATTAGAGCCTTTGCCGGATACCGCGTACATCACGATATATCGCTCGGACCAGGCAAAGGCGGTATTCGCTTTCACAAGTCTGTCAATCTCGGTGAAGTCGCTGCCATGGCCATGCTGATGACTTGGAAATGCGCTCTAATGGATCTGCCATTTGGTGGCGCCCACGGTGGCATAGCCGTCGATGCTTCAACGGTCAGCGACAATGAATTGGAGAAATTAACTCGCAGGTATACAGCAGAGATCATCAGTTTGATTGGTCCTGATTATGACGTACCAGGACCCGACCTTAATACTAACGCGCAAATCATGGCCTGGGTCATGGATACCTACAGCATGAACGTAGGGCACACCGTTCCCTCCGTCGTCACCGGTAAGCCGAAGTCAATCGGCGGTTCGCTCGGCATGCTGGAAGCTACCGGCTATGGCGTCGCTCATTGCGCTCGTCGCGCCGCCGAACATTATAAAATCGGCGGAAAAACACCGTCGGTTGTTATTCAAGGTATGGGACAAGTCGGCGCAGTGGTAGCGCACAGCTTAAACAAAGCCGGTTTCAATGTAATCGGCATTTCGGACAGCTCCGGCGGTGTGTACGACAAAAACGGGCTTGATTTAAATAAACTCGAAGCTCACATTGCGGGAAAAGGCACTATATCCGGTTTTGCCGGAGCAAAGAGCTTAAGCAATGCCGAACTGCTGGAACTTGAATGCGACATTCTCGTACCTTGCGCCGTTTCCGAAGTAATCAATAAAGAAAATGCCGGCAAGCTCAATTGCAAAATTTTAGTTGAAGGAGCCAACGCTCCGACCACACCGGAAGCGGATCAAATTCTCAACGCAAAAGGCGTGATTATAGTACCTGATATCGTTGCCAACGCTTCAAGCGTAACCGCCGGTTATTTTGAATGGGTGCAAGGGATCATGCATCTTTTTTGGACTGAGCAAGAAGTATATCAACGCTTGGAAAAACTGATCGATCAAGCCTGCAATCGAATGTTCCAGCAGGCAGAAGAGAAGAAATGCGATTTGCGAACAGCAGCCATATCCTTGGCCGTGCAAAGACTTTTCGAAGCACGAAAGCTACGCGGACTCTATCCTTAACGCCAAAAACTATCCAATTTGTCCGCATAACCGTAGACGACAGCGGCTGCCGTTAAAAGCCATAAGACGATTGTCACCTGGATCGGGCGGTCTTTCAGTAAGACTTCCTCAGGGCTGCCAACTGGCGATTCAGCTTTAGACAATGACAACATTTGATAGCGCAATAAACCGAAAAGAACGAAGGGCACCGTCAGCATCATCCATTCACCGTGCTTGGATTGAAAGCTATAAAAAATGTAGCAAGTTAATAAACTAGGCAAGATAACTGCTTCCATCCGATCTACAAGTTGCGAAGAATAACTGCTTAAGCTCCGCCGATGCTCTGTTGCCTCGGATTCAAGCAACTTAAGCTCTTGTCGTCGCTTTTCACAAGCGAGAAAAAGTGCGCCTAAAGAAGTGCAAAGCAAAAACCATCCGGAGGAAGGAACCTTGATTGCAACAGCACCGGCCACTGCCCGAAGAACAAAACCGGCAGCAATGGCAAAAACATCCACAATCGGATAGCGCTTCAAACAAAAGGAATAAGAAAGAGTAAGAAAAACGTAGCCCAACAGAATAAGTAACAATGTCGGTCGCACATAAAAACTGAGAGCCAAGCCGCAAGGAGCCAAAATAGCAGCAAGAATCAAAGCCTGACTTACCGATACTTGACCGGAAGCAATCGGACGCTTGCACTTTTTCGGATGAAGCTTATCCGCTTCGCGATCCACAACATCGTTAACAATGTAGATTGCGCTTGAAACCAGACAGAAAGCGATCACACACTCACTAGCGGCAAGCAAAAGCGGCAGCTCATGAATCTTCATGGCAAAGAGAAGCGGCGCATATGCAATTAGATTTTTAGTCCATTGCTTTACTCGCAACAGTGCAAAACAAGTTTTTAGCTTAGATTGCTCCTTACTCAAAAACTCTATGTACCTCAACTTCGTCTACATAGGCTTCGATTTGCTCGCCTTTCAAAATCCCTTGCTCAGTAACCAATCCGCTAATCCAAGGAAAAGGAATAAGCTCAAATTGGCGGTTAAGCACCTTGGTGCCCGCCGGTGGATCAGACCAAACTTCTGAGCCTGGACGCTCATGATCTTCAAAAGAGAAGAGAAGATCATCTGTGACAAACTTTTCCGTTCCGGCAAGAGCATATAACGGAATATTCAATTCACGGCAAGCAAGCGCTAAAAGCCAGGACCCGACTTTGTTCACTATTCCCGGGCGAGCAACACAATCTACGCCCATAAAAGCCACACTGCAAGTTGGCAGCACCAGGCCCATCGCCGAATCAAAAGTATGCACAACTTCAAGCCCGGCCGAATCGAGCATGTTCGCAAGCTTTCTACCCTCTTCGCTCGGCCTGGATTCAGTACAAACTACTCGAAAAAATTTCTTTTTCGAACGAGCATTAAGCAACGCCGAAACTACAGTCGAACTAAAAGAATAAGCAAAAACCATGGCACCGGGCGGAATTAACTCATAAGCCGTATCGGCGATTTTGGCAGCACTGTCGCAAAGCCGACTCTCGAATCCGGTCAGCGCTTCATCAACCAAAGTTCGCAACTGCTCAATATTGTTTGCTTTGTCGGCAGCAAATAAAACTACATTGCCGAGATTAAAAAGCGGAGCCATAGCCGGCTGTGATTTAAATAGTTTTTGAGCAATGCTTTGCAAGCTTTCACGAACAAGAACAAAATCTTCAGAGGCTGCAAGTTCATTACGAAAAATATTGATTGAACGTAAGGCAAGCTCTGCCGCCCCTGACGTTAAATCATTGGCGATTTCGGACATCATGAGCTCTTGTGAGACGTCCATTTGCATCCTCGGCGCTTGTCATTCTAACTATATAGGCTTTTCAACCTAATTCGTTTTACGCACAACAATTTTATTGATTTTGTGCCATTTCAAATCCAGAATTTCAAAACTCAAGCCCTGCCATTCAAATAGTTCTCCCGAATCAGGAATTCTTTGCAAGTAATTAATCACGAATCCAGCAAGGGTTTCATATTCAATCTCCTCTTCGTCCGGCAGGATTTCGAGAGAGAACGTTTTTCTAAACTCTTCAATCGGAACTTGCCCGTCAAAAATCCAAGTCCGGTCATCCCGTCGCTCAATTTCCCATTTCGGCATCACGCCTTTTACTGAAAGATCGCCAACAATGGCTTGAAAAATATCTTCCGAAGTAATCAGCCCTTGAAACCCACCATACTCATCAATAACAAATGCCATTTGCTCCCGCTCCGCTCTGAAGCGCTCGAGCAATTGTAATGCCGTAATATTTTCCGGAACATAAAGCGGCTTAACCGCTAATTGGTCAAGCCTAATCGGCTGTCCCTGCAAAGCAAAGCTCAAGATCGTCTTCGAATTTACTACCCCTAAGACTGAATCTAGCGTTCCTTGAGCGACGGGAAACCAATCATGTTTTGCCCCATCGATTTGCGTAAGAATGCCGTCAAGAGCGCTTTCACTATCAAGCCAAACCACTTCGGTACGCGGCGTCATTACCGCCGTAACTCTTTGCACTCCTAAACGTAGAACCTTAGTTACCATCTCTTGTTCGGATTCTTCGACGATACCGGCTTTCGACGCCTCGTCAACCAAATGATGGATTTCCGCTTCCGTGATATTGATTTGTGCGGAGCTTTCCAGATTCAGCAAACGCAAAACAAAATCAGTTGAACTGCTAACAAACCAAACTAAAGGCTTTGTCGCAATTGAAATAAAGCGCATAAGAACGGCAACGTTCTTTGCCACCACTTCCGGTGAATGCAAAGCCAAACGTTTAGGAACGAGCTCGCCGAGAATCAGCGTCAAATAAGTAATAACACTGACAACAACGGCTATAGCCAGAGTGTCCGCATAGGGCTTAATTGTCGGGACGAGCATAAATTGATCGGATAGCTGCTCGGCTATGGTCGCGCCACCAAAGGTACCAGTCAAAATGCCGATCAAAGTAATTCCGATTTGAACCGTAGAGAGAAAATCGTTTGGTGCTTCGACTATATCAAGGGCAGCTTGAGCCGCCTTGCTTCCTTTAGCGGACCATTCCTGCAAGCGAGTCCGACGCGCCGAAACAATTGCCATTTCAGACATGGTAAAGATGCCGTTTATAGCAATCAGAACGATTATTATCGCTATTTCAGTGGTCATCGAGGGCATTATTCAAGCTCCAATCAGCGAGATTCACTCTTTGGCTTTCTCAGTCTGTTAATGGTCAGATACAACGTCGGCAGTACAAGCAAAGTCATTGCCGTAGCTGTCAACAAGCCGCCAAAAACAACTGTAGCCAACGGTCTTTGTATTTCAGCTCCAGTTCCTTCTGAAAATAACTTAGGTAGAAGTCCCATCATTGCTACCATCGCTGTCATTACTACAGGACGAAACCTGACCGATGCGCCCTCTCGTATCGCATCAATAATGGATTTATCTTCTCGCTCAAGCTGCATTATATAGCTAATTAAGATAACGCCGTTCTGCACAGCAACGCCAAATAATGCAATGAAGCCAATAAGGGCCGGCACCGATATTGGTTGCCGGGAAAGAAACAGGGCAATAATGCCGCCAATAGTAGCAAATGGTACATTTAGCATGATTAAAGCCGCATTCTTTATTGAGTTGAAAGTGAAGAACAATAGCAAAAATATAAGCAATAAAACGATCGGTACAACGACAGCTAATCTTGACATTGCCCGTTCTTGATTTTCAAATTGTCCACCCCAAACAATTGAATAACCTTGAGGCATTGGCACTTCTTTAGCTATTTTCGCTTGCGCTTCTTTCACCCAGCCACCTAAATCACGTCCCCGAATATTTACCATCACAGCGGATCTTCTTTGTCCAGATTCTCGGCTAATGAGCAAGGCGCCACGCTCAACGGATATTTCCGCCAGACGTTTAAGCGGTATGCTCGAGCTATTAGGAGTCGGTATTAGAATGTTGCCAACGTCTTCTTCGCTACCCCTTTGATTAGGTTCAAATCGCACAAGCACACCAAAACGCTTATTACCTTCGATTACTTCTGACACAATTTTACCGGCCATTGCCGTTTGAATCGTGTCTTGAACATCATCTACCAGCAAGCCAAAGCGACTGAGTTCATACCTGTTTAAACGAATCATTAACTGTGGTGCTCCTAAGATCGGCTCTCGGCTTACATCTCCCGTGCCACGAATTGTTCTGATCGAACTTTTGATTCGATCCGCCAATTGATCTACTTGAACAAGATCATCACCAAATATTTTTATGCCGACATCGGCTTTAATACCGGTTATCAGATCATCGATCATATCGGCAATCGGTTGCGAAAAGCTATGCATTAAGCCGGGGATAACCCCAACTTCTTTAGCCATACGTTCGACAAGATGCTCTTTATTTTGATCTTTCCAAGTATGCCTGGGGTTCAAACCAATGTACATATCAGCAGCATCTACACCCTCAATATCAGAGCCCATTCCGGAACGACCAACACGAGTTACGACTATTGATACTTCCGGAAATTTGCGAATAATCTTTTCAACTGCAGCAGTAAAACGAATTGTTGTTTTGTGTGAAACGCTTGGTGGCATTCTCAGACGCAGCCAGATTGAGCCCTCATCAAGACTGGGAATAAACTCCGATCCTAAGAAAGGTACCAAAATAAAACTGCACAAGAGTAGACCGATCGATATCAAAAAAATCAACCTTGGCCTGGTCAACGTTTTGTCCAGAGCGCGACAATATATACTTTTTAGTTTTTCCAGGACAGGATTATGTTTTTCAATAATTGGTTTTTTCAGAAACCAGTAACAGCAAACCGGAATGATCAACAATGCAACAAGAAGCGCTCCGAGCAAGGCGTAAATGAAGGTTAGAGCAAGAGGATGAAACATTTTGCCTTCGACACCTTCAAGAGTGAAAAGTGGCAAATAAACGGCGATAATTATAAATATGGCAAAGGTAATTGGCTTACCTACTTCTTGAGCCGCATTCAAAATTACGCCTAACAAATCCACCGAACGTACTTTTTCTTGCTCCCAGGCAAGAGAAAGTTTACGAAAAATATTTTCGGCCATCACAACGCCGGCATCAACAACAACTCCAAAATCAACGGCACCCAGCGTCATTAGATTTGATGAGAGCCCGGTGAATCTCATCATCAGAAAACTGAAAAGCAGTGACAGCGGAATTATCAGGGCAACGATCAGTGATACACGTATATTCATCAAAATTGCAGCCAACACGATAATTACAAGAGATCCGCTCAAGAGAAGGATCTCTTTGACTGTTTCCATCGTTTTATCGACCAACTCTTTTTGGTTGTAAAACGGAGTGATTTTCACGCCTTTGGGCAAAGTTTTTTCGATCTCTTTCAACTGTTTTTCTACAGATTGCACAACTTCTTTTGTATTGGCACCTTTGCGTGTCATCACAATACCGATGATCGATTCACCTTCGCCATTCATTGAAGCCGAACCTCTTCTGAAGGCCGGTCCGATCTCTACCCTAGCCACATTGCTTACTAACACAGGTGTTCCGTTAACTTCTTTGAGCACGGCATTAGAGATATCTTCCAACTTCTGGATTCGCCCGATTCCTCTAATAATCACTTCTTCGTCGCCGGACTCAATAAAATTACCACCGGCATTTATATTGCTTGCCGAAATGGCGTCCAACACATCTTTGATTGTCAGGTTGTAAGCACGAAGCTTGAATTGATCAACAACAACTTGATATTGTTTGATCCAACCGCCATAAGTAACTACATTGCCGACACCTCTAACCGACAACAAGCGTTTGGCGATTGTCCAATCTTGTATTGTGCGCAAATCGATAAGATTATGCTTGTCGCTTGTCACATAATACATAAAGACCTGGCTAAAGCTGGATACGACCGGACCGAGCTGGGGACGTGGTACCCCGGGAGGAAAACTCATGGCCGTTAAACGTTGCTGTACTAGCTGCCTGGCAAAATAGACATCACAGCCTTCATCAAATATTGCAGTTACGACTGACAATCCGAATTCCGAACCGGAACGGATTTTGTGAATAAAAGGCAACCCGTTAAGAGCATATTCAATCGGCACGGTAACAAGAGATTCCACCTCTTCAGTGGCCATACTTTCCGGTTCAGTAATGATTTGAACCTGCACATTGCTTACATCCGGAAATGAATCTGCCGATATGGTAAGTACGGAATATATGCCGGCGCTGATTAACCCAATAATCAACATCAAAGTAATGGTGCGCTGCGTAAGCGCGAACTTAATCAAAAAATCAATCATAAATCACCTGCCAAAACCAGCTAAACAGCCGTATTTAGTGAATTGAAAAATATAGATAAATTGGCAGGATTTTAAGATAACAAGATCTGATTCAACAACCAAAGCTTAAGCGGTGGAGAGAATTGAGAAACAAGCGCTTTGACAAGACATAGTTCATGAAGAGGGCGGAGAAATCCAATTATTTGGAATGCCGGAGTACAGGTATGAAGAAGACCGCCCTTACGCAGGAATGGCGGTCTTAAAGAAATGCTGGAAGGTTCGTCATCCGACGTCGAATCCGGATCGTCCTCTGAATCATAAACTTGCAATTGCTGTCCATGAACGGCTTTCCATAAGCCATCAAACAAGAAAGTCGATTGTCCCGGGAAATTCGCTACAGCAAAATCTGCGCTGAAATTCCGCGTAATCAGTAAAGATTCAATAGCCTTATTTTTCAAATCAGCTTGAGAGGAGAATTTATACTCTTTGCCACTTTCAACCTGCTGATTTTTCAATGAGCCTGCGCATGCCGCAGAAGTCGTATCCGCATTTGAAAAAAGCTCATTTTCATCACCAAGAAACTGTGTCGAGCTTAAAAGCACAAGACAGAGCATTCCGGCCGTTGCGCTACGCGCCAAACTTTTTGATTCTCGAAATAAATTGCCTGGGATATTAACAACTGCCAAAAGAAGCAGTACTGGCGCAATAATTGAATCGTCAATAAATCCGCCTGGCAGGAAATCCGACTTAATATCATAAGGACAAATAAAATAAATCAGGGCAAACCAAAACAATAGACGAACAATTTTAGGCAACCGACGATCATCCAAAGCAATAACTACTGCTTTAGCTTGAATAGACAGCTGCCGCCAAAGATTATTCTTTAAATTCGCCCGTAAAATCAATGATAACGACCCAAGCAAACTTGATGCCGATTATTGTAATTCATTTTGACAAGCCGCAGCAAGCTCCTCGGCGACCTGGGCATGTTTCTGCAGCATAGCAAATTTAGCTTCATCAACCAGGTGCGACCAAGGCAGAATTTCAGTATAAGGAATCTGGCGATAAACCACCGAATCAAGATCGGGGCTAGCAATCGGAGGTTTGCGCATCCCTCGCCGCCAAGCACCAACAGTATGCTCGCCTTCCGCCATTTGTAAAAGTAAAGGCGTGGCGCGTCTGTCGGCTCGTGAAAGAAACGCCTGCACTTCACTCCAATTATGGCTCTCTGCTCTTATGTCTATTCCTTGTTTTGCTAAACGACTGCGTAAATATTCGATTTTTTTTGCCGACTCTCGATCACGCGACGCCCATTGAAAAGGAGTTTGCGCTTTCTGTACAAAAGAACTGATACCAAATACGAGGCGCAAGCGCTTGTATGCTTTTTTCAACTCGGACAATAAACGTACCGTTTCTTCAAGATCATGCTGCGTTTCGCCGGGCAATCCGACAATGCCGTAAAACTTCACCGACTCAAGCCCGCTTGCGGCGATAGCCTCCATACCTTGCCAGATCTCTTTTTCGCTCAGATTCTTTTTCATAATTGAGCGCAATCGTTCAGAGCCTGATTCCAAGGCGATAGTAACCGAACGCTGGCCAAGGGTAACAAGCATTTTCAAAATTAAGGGATCAACAGTATCCATGCGAATCGAGGAAACAGAAATTTCCAAGTCTGTTTGTTTTTTAGCAATTAACGCCTGAGCAAGCTCAGAAAAATTCGGATGTTCCGTGACCGAAGGACCAAGCAAACCAATCTTTTTAGTGTAAGGCAAAGCCATGTCGATCTTAGCCAAAACAGTGTCGATATTGGCAGCGCGGAACGGGCGAGTCAAATAGCTGGCTAGACAAAAGCGACATTCTTGCGGACAGCTACGGGCCAACTCAATGAGAAACTTGTCTCCCCAACTTCCTTCCTCGGTCAGAATTACCGAATGCGCTACATAATCCGCCGGAGCGACAAATGCCTGCTTCTTTATTATTGCCGGCGCTATTATTGCATGATTGATCGCTTTAATCGGACCCACATCACTGACATAATCAACACTATATAGTGAAGGCACATAAATACCTTCGATTTGACTGAGATACGCAAGACGCTCCTTTTTGTCCGGCAAACGTCTGGCTTCCCGCCAGGCTTCAAGAAGCCTGGGCAGCATGATTTCGGCATCACCAATCAAAATCAGATCAAAAAAGTCGGCAAATGGTTCCGGGTTAGCCGCCAACACCGGTCCGCCGCCAAACACGAGAGGCTCCGCCGAAGACCTCTCCGCCGAACGCAGGGCGCAACCGGACAGCTTCAAAAGCTTCAACACATTTACATAATCCAGCTCCCAGGACAATGTAAAACCAAACAGTTCCGAGTTTTGCCAGCCTTCTTCCTGGAGATCGGTAAAAACGCGACGCACTTTTATGTCGCGGTTCTGCTCAAGAAGCCACCAAATTAGCTGATAGCCCAAGCCAGTCATGCCGACGGCATAGGAATTCGGGTAAGCCCAAGAAACGCTAAACTCCGTCTCCGTTTTTGGCAAACGGGGAACAAGAGATTTTTCCTGATCGAAAGCTATGGACACTGCTTAAGTTTAGCAGGCATCTTGACGTCTGGCGACTCGCCCTCTTTTCGGCAGGTGTTTTTGCCAATCGGCATCAAGGGAAGAGAAGAATTCATGAGCGTCCAGCACGTCATTGTAAGTTATGCGTGACAAACCGGACAGACGTTTCACGTCCCCTTTGCTCCAATCACGGGGCGCAGGATCTGGCACCTCAGTTAACGCTCCGGAACGCATGGCGTTTACCTTCGCGTTACCGCTTACACCGACTAACGCTATACCTAGTGGTTGTCGGCAATAGAGACAGGCGACTTTCACCACTAATAGACCGGGCTCTTCGCGGACCAATTCAATGCCTTCAGCGGCATAATTACGGCAACAATGCTTGCACGTTCTTTGTTGGAAATATTCTTGTATCAGGTAAAAACCGTTGCTTCGGTAACTTCCTTCATGGAAATTGCCACCGCATGATTCAAGCATTCCGAACCGCCACTTCTAGTAAATCGATCAGGTTGACACCGCTATTAGTTTCATTTTTTGGTTTGGGTCGTAAGCCGAAACTTAAGCCGTGTCCCTAAGAGCAAAATTATTATACTTGAACTAAGGTAACTGAAAAGGCCTTTTCTTCGGCCAATTTTTGGATCTTAGGCAATATCAAATATGATGGCAAATATTTCGAGCATATCTGCTTTAAAGACATCGTATCCACAATCCGCCTATACCAAGCCAGTTCAGCATATTGAGCAAAAAAGAATTTTCAGCACAAAAAAAACAGCACTAATACTGGTGTCAAGATCATTGCATCCTGATGCCACCATCGGTGCAACTATAGCCATCAGAGATCCATCGCAGATCCAGTGCAAATATCTTCTCCTCCACGGCTTAGAATCTCGCCGCCGGAAGAAATCGCCAAATCGATCTGCAGGACCGAAATCCGGCACCTTACAAAACGGTACGACAGAACGAAACCTATATCTTTATATGGTATAAGATCTTCCAACGTAACTTTAGCGACGGAACAACAAGTTCCGCCAAGCTAGTCAAGTGGTCATGTAATAAAGGAATCGCTTCAAAATGTCTCAAATTGAAGAAATATCTGCTCTTGAAATTCTCGACTCCAGAGGAAATCCGACAGTCGAAGTCACCGTCATGTTGACAAGCGGAGCTGCCGGGCGGGCCGCCTCTCCTTCAGGCGCATCAACCGGAACTCACGAAGCGGTTGAATTACGCGACAAAGATAAAGCTCGTTACCAAGGAAAAGGGGTGCTTAAAGCAGTCCATAACGTCAACGAAAAAATAGCCCAAGCGCTCGTCGGAGCTAACGCCCTCGATCAAACATCCATCGATCATGCCCTTCTGGCATTGGATGGAAGTGACAACAAGGAGAATCTTGGAGCAAACGCCACTTTAGCCGTAAGCTTAGCTATCGCCAAAGCCGCAGCCGCTTCGGTAGGCATGCCACTTTTCCGTTATCTTGGCGGAATCAGCGCCTGCGTATTGCCGGTACCGATGATGAACATTCTCAACGGCGGCAAACATGCCGAAGACGGTGTCGACTTTCAAGAATTCATGATTGTGCCGCTCGGCGCTCCATCCTTCTCAGACTGCATTCGCTGGGGCACAGAAATTTATCACTCATTAAAATCAGTTTTGCACATCCGCGGATTGAATACCGGTGTCGGCGATGAAGGCGGATTTGCCCCTTCACTTAAATCAAACGAGGAAGCGCTTGAATTGATTGTCGGAGCAATTGAAAAAGCAGGCTTCAAGCCCGGCAAAGAGATTGCCTTAGCATTAGATCCGGCTTCCAGCGAATTCTATTCTCAATCAAAATACGATCTCGCCAAAGAAGGTCGCAAACTTAGCCGTGAAGAGATGGTGGACTACTATGTCTCTCTCTGCGACAAATACCCCATCGTTAGCATCGAAGACGGTATCGCCGAAGACGATTGGGCAGCCTGGAAATTAATCAGCGAAAAACTAGGACATCGCATTCAGCTTGTCGGCGACGATCTTTTCGTCACCAACACGAATCGCTTGCAACGAGGCATAGACGAAAAAGTCGCTAACGCCATTTTGATCAAGCCAAATCAAATCGGCACATTGACCGAAACCCTTGATGCGATAAACCTGGCTAAAGAAAACGGCTACGCCTGCGTAATGAGCCATCGTTCCGGAGAAACGGAAGATTTCACTATTGCCGACCTTGCCGTCGCCACTAATGTCGGACAAATTAAGACCGGCGCCCCCTGCCGCTCGGAAAGAACCGCAAAATACAACCAGTTATTGCGCATTGAGCAAGATCTCGGACGCACGGCCGTTTTTCGCGGAGCGCAAAGCTTCAAACAGCTGAGAAAAACTACAAATAAGGAAACAGCCGCCGCCAAATAGGCTTGGTTATTTCCTTCTCATCTGCCTGGTGAAGTGTCGTAAAAGCTCTCAGGCCGCGAGTGACTCCGCGACTTGGGAGCTTATATAATAAGGTCATGCATAAGCTCCCGATGCGCCACAAGCGTCGGCAGCATCTTAACCAAGAGGAATTTTAGCGTGGGCAACAAAACCGCATTGGCATGCGAAATCAAAGATATAGAACTGGCAAAGCTCGGCAAAGAAAGAATTGAATGGGCCGCGGTAGACATGCCGGTGCTGAAAGCGATTCGCGAACGTTTTAGCAAAGAGTTGCCTTTCAAAGGCTATCGGGTTTCGGCCTGCGCTCACGTCACAACGGAAACAGCTAACCTGGCCATTACCTTAAAAGCCGGCGGCGCAGATTGCGTTCTGATCGCCTCCAATCCTCTTTCCACTCAAGATGACGTGGCTGCGTCCTTAGTCCACGACTATCAAATGAGTGTTTACGCAATCAAAGGCGAAGACATTCCGACTTATCACAAACATATCAACGTCGCTCTCGATCACAAACCACAATTGATTATCGATGACGGTTCGGATCTGGTCGCCACCTTGATTCAAGAACGTCCATCTCAAGCCAAAGAAGTATTCGGTTCAACCGAAGAGACCACCACCGGCATAACTCGTCTGCATGCAATGGCTCGCGACGGGCAGTTGCCTTTTCCGGCGATGGCCGTCAACGACGCTCAAACCAAGCATTTATTCGACAATCGTTACGGCACCGGACAGTCCACATTGGATGGTATCATCCGCGCCACCAATCGTCTTTTAGCCGGACGCAACGTCGTCGTGCTCGGTTACGGTTGGTGCGGTAAAGGAACCGCCATGCGCGCTCGCGGGATGGGGGCTAACGTCATCGTTACCGAAATCAATCCGGTCAAGGCGATTGAAGCTGTTATGGATGGCTTCCGCGTAATGCCTATCGAAGAAGCCGCGCCGCTTGGGGACGTATTCATTACAGTCACCGGCAACAGACACGTTATCGACGGCCCGCATTTCGCTAAGATGCGCGACGGCGCCATCGTCTGCAACTCCGGACACTTCGATCTCGAATTGAACCTAGAAGCGCTGGAAAAACTCTCAACTAACAAACGCGATTCTCGCCATTTGGTCGAAGAGTACACCTTGAAAAACGGCAACCGCGTCCATGTGCTGGCACAAGGACGCCTCGTCAACTTGGCTTGCGCCGAAGGACACCCGGCATCGGTTATGGACATGAGTTTCGCCAATCAAGCGCTTTCCTTGGAATACTTGGTAAAGAACAAGGGCAAGCTTGCTAACGCTTTGCACACCTTGCCTGAATCAGTCGATCAAGAGATCGCCGCTCTTAAGCTCCAATCAATGGGCGTCAAAATCGATCGCTTGACTCCGGAAATGCTTGAGTACATGAACTCCTGGAGATCCGGAACTTAAAGACGGACCAAAACAGATACAAAAGAAAGGAGCTCGGTTAACCCGAGCTCCTTTCTTTATCAATTGATTTTTTGGAACATATAACCGATGCCGCGAGCCGTAAGAATCAAATCCGGATTTGAAGAGTCGTCTTCAAGCTTGGAACGCAAACGGCTGATGTGCACATCAACCACCCGAGTATCAATCCGGTGATCCGGCGGATAAGCCCACACTTGCTGCAATATTTCGCTACGCGAAAAAGGCTTGCCAGAATTAGTAACCAAAAGCTCCAGCAAACTGAATTCCATACCCGTTAGCCGAATTCTTTCATTTTTCTTGGCTACTTGGCGTTTATTCAAATCTATTTTCAGATTGCCGATACTAATAACATTAGTCGTTTTACTTGTGGTCGCATCTTGAGTACGCTCCACAGTACGACGTAAAACAGCTTTAATACGAGCTTCTAATTCACTTGGACTAAAAGGCTTGACCACATAGTCATCGGCTCCGATTTCCAATCCTTGTATACGATTGGAAACATCAGCTACAGCGGTAAGCATAATAATCGGAGTATCCGAAGTCTTACGAATTTCGCGACAGACTTCATAGCCGTCCAGCTTCGGCAGCATTACGTCCAAAATAACCAGATCTGGTTGAAAAGCGTTGAACTGATCGAGCGCCTCCTGACCATCAGCGGCCGTAGCAACATTGTAACCAGCCATTTTCAGGCGAGTTTCAAGAATGCGACGAATTGAAGCTTCATCGTCGACGACCAGAACTTTTTCTTGACTGCTTTGACTCTCAACCACTTGGCAAAAATCTCCTGTTCCTCAGCTTTATATGTATCACAATTGGCCCAAGAACTGCTGACATATCCTTCAGATCAATATATAAGGATTATCAAAAACGAGAGCATGTCAACAGTTGGCAGTCCCCACTGGATGGAAAATCCCGCTTTCGATTGGCAAGCAAGGGTTTGCTTAAACTAGCTTAGCTCAAAAACAACTTATCTCTTGATACCACCGGCAACACCTACCCTTTGACATGAGGATTTTTTTCATGAAACTCAGTCGATAAAATGGGCTTTAGCACTACCTTAGCAAAGCAAATCTTGTTAGAATCCTCCCGTTGCGTGGCAGAAAACAGCGGACTTGACAAAGTCCAACCGTTTTTTGTTTGCACCATATGCGGTTGTCATTCAAGACTTCCGTTATATGACGAAAATAAAATGGCGAAAATAAAAAACGCGAGAGCGAGCATTGAAGATAGCCTTTAGATACATACTAGCGATCGAAAACATACGCGATGGAATACCAACAGCCATCGATAGTAGATTCTCCGATCGCCTGGAATCCCCAAAAACAGTGGCTTTTGTATTAAAAAGAAATTGTTTCGTTCCGAACAGTCATGCTAAAGTTTGTGGCTGAACAGAATGGTTGTGATCTGCTCGTCAGGCATCAGAGGTAGGAAAGAGGAAGGTCTATGAACAAGCCCCAGTTGTGCTTATCCCTTACGCTTTCACTTGCACTTCTGCAGGCTAATTTACTACAGGCCAACGCAGCTCCAGCTACCAAGCGGAGTACAAAGCCTGCTCAGAAGATAGCTCGCTCAAAGCAAGTGAATCGCGTAAACTCCGGCGTTGCTAATAGCACTGCTGGACAAGTACTTTTATTCTTTGGCAAAGATGCCAACGCAGCAGCTAGCGCTCCAGCAGCAGCACTGACGATTCACTCGTCAATGTCTGAAAAGCAAAATGTTGAGCAACCAAAGTTGCTGGCGATGGATAGCCAAAGCACAAGCGACGCCGCTCCGGTTGTTGCCGCTGCTAAACCGGTAATCGCAAGCTCCGAATCAAAACAGCTTTTGGCTCAATTGGCTCCGGATCAAATTCTTGCCCAAGCCGACACAGCCGTAAACCCGATTCCTCCGGTTGTTTCCGGAACGGTTGATCTCGAAGAGTTCAAACCGAGCAATACAATTGATCTAAAAGTATCGCAGTCAAGAACATTCAAACTGCGCAACAAGATCATCAGAACTTCTATTAGCGATCCGGCTGTTGCCGAACCGGTTGTTGTTGCCGAGAACCAAATGGTTCTTCTCGGCAAGGCTCCTGGTGGCGCCACTTTGGTCATCTGGGATGACGCCGGCAATTCAGTCGCTATCGATGTCCGCGTAAATCGTGACTACACCGCATTGCAAACAATGTTGCGTGAAATCGATCCGCGTATCATCGTCAAGCCTTTCTCCGTCGGTGGAGCTGATCGTGTCGTTCTCATGGGCGACGTTGATCATCCTGAATCGGTAATCCGCGCATTTGCTGTAGCAAACGCATTTATGGATGACCGCGGTATGAACATCACCGTATCCGGCAGCCGCATTCTCGGACAGAGATTGGGCGAGCAAGGTGGTGGTTCCGGTGTTGCAGCTGGTCAAAGCGGACAACTTTCGGCAATCAGCCAAGTTGATCGTTATACCTTCTTCGGTAACCAAAACAACAACATCAGCAAAGCTCAAACCATGCTTAGCGATGGCGGTCGAGTCACCAGCTTGATTCAAGTTCGCAAAACACCACTCGTCGTTCTGCATTGCACGTTCATGGAAATGAACTCCTCGGCAGTACGTGAGTTGGGCGTCCAGCTCGGTATCGGTTTCACCAGCCAAAGCTTCGGCTTCAGCATCGGTGGTAACAACCAATTGTCAGCTGGTAACGGTTACCTGACTTCAGCTTCCGGTGTTAACGGTACTATCGGTACCGGAGTGAACGCGGGTATCAACCCTTACACTGCAACCAACACCAACTTGGCTAACGTCAACGGTTTGTTGAGCACATTGACTGGCGCTACATCGCCAATCGGTCTTGACTCACTGTTGGGTATCGCTCCTGGTGCAGCAACCTACGGCGGAGCTCTTCTACCGGCGTTCATCACCAGACCTGGTACCACACCTTACTTCGGTGCCACCTCCGCTCCGGTTAACTTCTACGGCGGACAAACTCCAGGTAGCACGACCAACTTAGGTCAAGGTGTAATCAACGGTTTGCCTTCATTGCTTGGCGGTCAAGCTTTGTTCGGTCAACCTGGCGGTGCAACTCTTGTTCCGACAGATTTGGCCAACATGTTCAACGCCATTTCGAACTTTGCTAGCGGTAATGCTTCCAGATGGTCTATCAACCCGACCATTCAAGGAACAATCGGTTATTCGAGAGCTCGTATTCTCGCCGAACCGACATTGGTCACTCTTTCCGGAGAGCGTGCCTCGTTCCTAGCCGGTGGTGAAATCCCAATTCTGCAATCTATTGCCACCGCTGGTACTGCAGCTCAGTCGATCGTCTTCGAACCTTACGGCTTGAGACTGAACATGATTCCAGTATTAATGGAAAATGGCGCAATCAACCTTCAGGTTTCACCGGAAGAAAGATTGCTCGACAGAGCCAACGCCTTCGTTGTACCTGGCGGCGGTGCTGGATCTTCGATCCCAGCGTTCACGACAAGAAAGACCCAAACTACTGTTGAAATGAAGCCCGGACAAGAACTGTTCATTTCCGGTTTGGTTTCGCAAAACAGCGGTCGTAGCTTGCAAAAGACTCCGATCATCGGTGAAGTTCCGGTACTCGGCGCTCTCTATCGTTCCAAAGCATTTGCCAAAAACGAAAGCGAGTTGATCGTATCGGTACGTCCGGAAGTGATTCTGCCTGGAACACCTGGACAGCTCAAGATCCCTGCTGAGCTCAACAAAATGGAAGCTGTTAGAGACGTCAACATGCTTCAAGTTGAACCTAGCGTACTTGACGAAGGACAATACCGCAGCGGTATGGTCGAGAAGAGCTTCCAAATTCCTAACACACTGCCAGCTGGAGCTCCAATTCCAGACAGCGGTAAGTAAGAATCTGATCGCTTGAAATACTGAGAGAGGGGAGGCAATGCCTCCCCTCTCTTTTGGCTATCTAGCTCCACGGTCCTAGGTGACGTGGACAATTTATGGTCAAAGTGAAAATGTAACTTGACGCTAAAAGCCGTATTTGTGGCTACTTTAGCTGAACAGATTAAATTGAGATCGGCACAATTTTGTCCACGTCACCTAGGACCGTTGGTTAAAACCCTTCGGTTCCGATAAAGAACAAACGATTGAGCGTACAACTTCTTAGCAGGAAGTTGCTTTCAAAAAAAACAGTTGCGCGGTGCTCAGACTAGCGTTTTTTGCTACCGCTAGATTTCTTAGGCGCACGCGGTTTATAGCTGGATAGAAACTCATTGGACTCATTGGGAAATTCATCTAGGAAGATTCCCAGGACTTTATCCACCACTCCGGCGATAAACTCTTCTTTGCTTTTTTCCGGAGCATAGCAATTAGCCAGACCGGCTTTATCAACAATCCGTAAAATGCCTTTTTCAGCAAGACGAACCATCGTCGTCATCACTGTGGTGTAAGCGATATCTCTTTGCCGCCTGAGCAGTTCGTATATTTCGCGAACTTTGACGGTTGAGTTATTGGCATTGGTGCTTTTCCAAACCAATTCCATAATATCGACTTCAAGGTCTCCGAGAAATTTACGGAGCCCTTTTTGATTGAAGCGGAAAGACGCATTTATGTCGTCAAGTCTCATCTATTCACCGCAACAATAGTACTACCTCAAATAACATGCTAGCACGAACAATTGAGGATGGATAGTATTATAGAAGGAATTGGGCAGGTGGCTGCTCAAGCACTTGTAAACAGGATATTACTTATGCGCCCCGTTGTTTTCTTAGACCGAGACGGCACCCTCAATGAAGAGATTGGTTATATTCGCGAACTCTCATTTCTCAATTTGATCTCCGGTGCTGCTGAATCGGTAAAGAAACTGAACGATGCCAACATAGCGGCAATTTTAGTCAGCAATCAAACCGGTGCTGCTCGCGGTTATTATGACGAAGCGCATATCGGTAGGCTCAATCAAAGACTGATCGATCTACTTGCTGATAAAGGTGCTCATTTAGACGGTGTTTATTACTGTCCACATCTTGAAAAAGCCAGCGTCGCTGAGCTGGCAATTAAATGCCGTTGCCGCAAACCTGAGCCAGGCATGGTTGAACAAGCTTATAAAGAACATCCGGATCTGGATAAAAACAGAGCTTATGTTATCGGTGATAAAGCAAGCGACGTTGAATTAGCGCGCAACTGCGGCGCTAAAGGCATTTTGGTACGCACCGGTTACGGACAAGCCGTCAGTGACGGTAATTATCAGTGGCGAGTTGAACCGGATTACGCGGCAATCAACATCGTTAATGCTATCGATTGGATTCTCAAAGATTTGAACGTTCAAGCAGCCACTTAGACTCTCGGTCTGGTGCGCAAAAGCTGGCTTAACTCTAAGAGCAAAGAAGGCATATCAAAAGGTTTCGGCATATAAAGATCAGCGCCGGAATCCAAGGCTAATACTTGATCCGGGTGAGAAGTAACCATCACTACCGAACAACGGCTGAACATGGCATCTTCTTTTATGGTGCGACAAAGTCCCCAGCCATCCATGCGCCGGTCAGCCAAATTAGATTCCAAAAGAATAAGATCAGGTTGGCTGGCGCGCGCCTTACTTAAAGCGTCATTGGCCGAACTCGTAACTTCAACGATATAACCTTCAAGTGAAAGAATTTCCTGCAGCAAGCAGGCCATTGCACCATCAGGTTCTACAACTAAAATCGACGAGCGTGAAGTGTGCTCGGTACGACTTCGCTCCGGAGTTGATTCTCCGTCCTCAACCCAAGAACGCTCAAGTTCAGATTTAGCCAAATAACGACTATCCCGCGAGCTGGTCAAAACATCAACATAACTTTGGAATCGGCGACTGCTACTACAGACGATACCAATAGCGATGGAGACAAGGGGAACACGACGCCTGATGCCACCACGCCCGGTAGAGATTAAGTAACCGCGCTCAATTATTTCAGGCGGATAAAATCGTTTGCTCATTTCGTTGAATTGTTGCGTGATCAACTCAGCACAATGAATACGTCTTTCCGGTGTCGTAATCACGAGGAAATCATCGGCTTCAAGATGTCCAGCAAATTCATTTTCACCAACCGTAGAAGCACAAACAGCTCCTAAAGCCTTGATCAATTGATCGCCGGCTAAGTCGCCATAAGTTTCATTGTAAATCCGTAAATTATTTAAGTCGATAGATAAAGCCGCCCAAGGTCTGTCTTGCAGCAGAACTTGCTCAAGCATACGTCGAATCATAATTGTCCCGGGCATTTGTGTAAGCGGATTACAAAGCTCTTCTTGCCGGCGGCGTAAGTGAGCAAGAATCCGGATCGCCAACTCACTACGATCGATATTACCGCCTAAAACGTCATCAGCTCCATAACGGAACAGACTAATTCTTTCAGCGACATCTTCGGAGTCATGCAATAAAACAAGCACCGGGCGCGGATGAGTGAGAGTGGCTCTAATCTGCTGGCAATAAAGCCGTCCATCTCCTTCTTCCATTTGCGAAGGCAAAAGGATCAAATCAGGATGTACGAAGGAGAGCACTTCGTTCGCCTCTTCAAATGAAGTAATGGCGTGAACTTTCGCCCCTGTTTTTTCCAATAATGCAGAATACTGCGCTGCTTCACGCGGATTATGAATGATCAGAATTGTCGGAGTAGGCATCATCATAAGGCACTTCTCCCTCTTGCCGCTTGTTGCTCAAGGGTGGCTGCCGGAATCTGAACGGTGAAAGTAGTTGAGCCGGGATTGCTGCTTACATTTATATTGCCGTCCAAAGCAACAACCAATGACTTCGTAATATAAAGCCCGAGTCCGGTACCTTCGGTTTGTCTGGTCAACGGATTATCTAACCGACTGAACTTGCTGAAAATCTGCGGAAGATGTTCAGGAGCAATGCCACCACCTTCATCAGTTACCGAGAATTCAACCATCTCTTGATCTTGATTGACACTGCGTGCAGAGATAGTGACGGTAGTGTTGGCCGGTGAATATTTAATCGCATTATCGATTAAGTTGGTGAGGATTTGCTCGAGCCTATCGGCATCAGCCCATACAGCAGGCAAGCCGGGCGGCACTTTAATTGCCAACTGATGTCCTACGGTTTTATCAGTTAAATTCTGGCAGACCCTTTGTACCGCTTCTTCAAAATTTAAGGCTCTGATAGTCAGTTGCATTTTGCGCGATTCAAGTCGCGAAACAGCAAGCAAATCCTCAACCAGACGGGTCAGACGATCCGCCTGATCTTTGATAATTCCGATATAACGTCTTTGTTGAGAAGCATCCAGCCTGTCCCCGGCACGCAAAATAGTATCGGCAAAACCCTTGATGCTGGTTAGCGGCGTCCGCAGTTCATGGCTAACGGTGCTGACAAATTCAGTTTGCGCTTGTTGCACCGAGCTTGCTTGAACTATATATACGACTGTGAGGAATACGCCGGCATCAGCGCCCTCTTCAATAGCCAAATGGGTTGCCGGCACTAAAACGCTCAATCCGTTATTGAGAAAAACAGTAGAGGGCGTATCGACATCTTTGCCCGAGCCGACATCGATAACTTCCCCAAGCTGCCGTTTGGCAATCTCCGAAGCCGAACAACCAATAAGTTTGGCCATGGAGGGATTACAGTCAAGAATCCGCCCATTACGGTCACTAACCAGAAAGCCGTCAGCGCTGGAGTCGAATAAGGTTCGAAAAAGCGGTCCGTAGTTCATGCAAGATGGCCATCAAAGGGCAGAAAAGCTCTAAGCCTAAGTTAACATCAGGACAAGCAAGACAAGCGCATAACAACTTACTCTTAAGGATTTCACTCATCAATGGTCAGATTTAAGATTTCACGCAGGCGTCCGGCATCTGACAAATATAGATAACCGAGCAAAGCCTCAAAAGCCGTGGAACGCCGATATTGCGCCTGGCCGGCGCTCCGTTTCCCTAAAGCTTTAACATTCCTCGCTCTACGGACTATTTCTTGTTCGGCTTCAGTTAAAGCCGGCATGATTTTTTCCAACAGTTCAGACTGATAGACAGCGGAAGCGCGGCTGGCTACACGTTCGTGCATTTGCTGAACGGATTGAGCCTGCAGGGTTTCGCGCTCTCTTTCAAAAAGAGCAAAAACCGCATCCCCTAAATGAGCAAGGATTCGCGGCGCTATTAAGCCAGCCGCTTTAGGCGTAAGATTTTGTTCTGAAAAATAAGTCGAGTTAATCAAGCTTCTTTAGTGGAACCATCGTTCTGAGAATCGTCAATTTCCGCCGCTTCCGGATGCTGCTGCCCTGGATTTTTGTTTTTGGAGCTGGGAAACCCTTTTAGTGCATCCTGAAGGACTTGAAAGAAAAAATTAGGTAAGCAGGAGAGAATTCTCTTATAACGCCACGGCTCAGAAACAAGCCTGTATAGCCATTCCAAATTAAGCTGACGCATGTATGCCGGCGCTCTCTTGACCTGTCCGGTCCAGACATCGAAACTGCCGCCAACGCCGACCATTACGGAGCTAGGGAAACTCGAATGCCAACGGTCAATAAAATATTCCTGTTTCGGCACGCCAAGAGCAACCAAAATTAACTCCGGCTCATATTTCGCCAACTCATCAACAATTCTCTCCTCATCATCAAGAGAGAAATAACCGTGTCGCGCAGCAACAATTTTGAGACCAGGAAATTTTTGCAGTAATACTGCTTGCAAGTTTTCTACTACTTCCGGTTTACCACCAAGCAGAGCAACTTTTCGCCCGTTAAGTGCCGCTCGTCCAAGCAACGCCGCCGAGAGTTCAATACCGGGCAAACGATTGATCGGCTGTCCATTCAATTTAACCGCCCATACCACTCCGGCTCCGTCAGGAACAATCAGATGAGCATGCCTGATGATGCGGTCAAGTTCGGCATCTTGCTGAGCAGCGACAATCATCTCGGCGTTTAAAGTTACTATTTGCAGCCCGCGGCGCAGATTCCAGGCTGATTCAACAACAGCAATCGCTTGCTCCTCGTCGACAACATCGACCGGATAGCCAAGAACTTTTTGTCTGGATCTGTTTGTTGCTGACAAGGTTGACATCACTGGTGGTGCCGCGAACAGCACGGCTACCTCAATTGGGATCTTATGCAAGATAGTAACGGAAAACGGCCCGCCCGACTAGACTGCCCGGGAGCCACCCTCCCTTGGCATTTGCAAAATTTTAGCCAGCATTTCGCTATTCTTGAGCGACTGGCTTTGAGCCTGGATCAATTCACCATTGCCCTTCTCGGCTTCGCGATCCAAATTAGGGAGCAAGGACAACATCTCTTGTTCCCACTGCTTAGGGTTCCAATCTTTGCTCAGGATTAAGATCGGTTTATGGAAATCAGTTAATAACTGACTCACTTTTGGATCGTAACCGATGCCAGCTACCGGCACGCCGGCCTTTATGGCCATAATCAAAGCATGCAAACGCATAGCAACCAGCCCTCGACATAAGGCAAAAAGCGAAAGCCACTGGCTCGGTTTTTCCAACAGCTTGCAATCAAGAAGATGCGAAGCCCGACCACGTTCAGAGAGTAGATTTTTGAATCTTGTTAAAAGCGGGAGATCTTGCGCTTCTTGCAAAGGCAAAAGCAAAATATCGAGTTTTTCCGGCACTGTGCGCACTAATAAATCCGCTAGCCCGATCAGATGAGTTTCGGAAAAATCAGGGCTGGGTCGCAAAGAAACAGCAAAGAAAGGTCGTTCTCTAAGCGGAAGCCTGGCATTAGCTATAAGCTCAGACTCTACAACCTCAGGCAACGCTGAGGCCGCCAGGCTCCAAACCGGATCGGCAGTACGTAGCGCCTCGATTTTCCATGACTGCAAAAGTTGGAAAGACGCTTGATCGCGGATCGTAATATTATCGGCCAAACGAAAGATACTTTGGCTTAAGGCTTTAGCTAAAAAACCACGCAAAGGGCCAATCCCTTGCGCATATACGACTACTTTTGCTCCGGCGGCTTTGGCCAGAAAAACATGTAATCCGTAAAAAATAATTGAAGCAATGCTGCGCGTATTTTGGAATAGACCACCACCACCGCTGACAAGCAATTTGGCAGAGCATAAGTGACGCCAAATTTCAGGGAAGTCTTGCCGGTCAATAGCATTAACTCCATACAAGCGTCTAGTTTTTTGCGGATTGGCAGATAAGACATATATATCTTGGACAGAGCATAAACCTTTGAGCTCTGCGCAGAGCTCTTCGAGAATTGCCTCATCGCCCAAGTTATCAAAACCGTAATAACCTGAGATTAGTACTTTAGAACGCAAATCTGGCATAGTAATAGACTTAGTTTGATCCCCGGCTTTAGTTTAGCCTATTCATTATGACGATTGAGCGATTGGTTCCGAAAAACAGCGAAGAGCTGACAAAAATGTTGGCGGAAGCCAGCGATCGAGGCTACTCCGTTTATCCCGGACACTTGTCTTTTCTTCCGCCCGAATACAAAAATGATGTCGGTAGACAACTTTCCCTGGAAAACATGAGTTCCATAGTTGAACATAGCGTCGCCGACCAAGTGATCTGTGTTGAATCAGGAATGAGCTTGAAGCAGCTCGCTGAAATCACCGAAAAAACAAATCAATTTTTTCCGGCGTATAGAAAAGATCCGTCGACCACTATTCTTGATCTTTTGAATGAAGGCGAGAACGGTCCAATCGAGCATGGTTATGGCAGCTTACGTGATATCGTCCTCGGGCTTACCGTAATGCAACCATCCGGAGCTGTCATCAAATGTGGTGGCAGAGTGGTAAAAAACGTCAGCGGCTATGATTTGACCAAACTTTTTATCGGCTCCAGAGGAGCGCTGGGAATCATTCTTCAAGCGCACTTACGCCTTTTTGCTAAACCTGAATCGTCAAAGACTTTGATCTTAGCTTATCCTACAGTCAAAGAATGTTTTACGGCGGCAATCAGTTTACGCCAATCAGGCATACCTGTTTCATGCCTGGAAATTGCCGAAAGCAAACTCTTTGCCAAAATATGCCAAGAACCGCAGCTGCAGCTTCTTCAAAACGAACCAGTTGCCCGTGATAACAATCGATTTGCTTGTTATTTATTTGTGCAATTGCACGGATTGACTTCGGTAATATCCGAACTTCAAGATTCAGTGCGACAGATTGCCGGCGCCAGACATTCATGTTACGACCTGCCGACTGCGGTCGAAGCCAGCTTCTGGAATATTATTTCCGAACCGGCAACGCAAGAAAACGTTTTCAATCTTGCTTCAACTAACGCTTTTATTCAAGAGCTTTTGCTTTCTGATTCTACTAACACGTGGCAGTGGACCTGCCGCCCGGGCAAGAATCGTTTGAAACTGCTATCCTTCGAACAACAGCCGCTGATCGCTGAAACGATCACGCGCTTGAGCCAAAATAGCAAATCAGCGTTCACGATGATCTATCGCGATCAAGATCATATTATGCGCCTGGTGCAAGATCCGCCCGAGAATGAAGTACTCAAAGAGTTAAAAGAAAGAATAAAAAAAGAGTACGACCCGAGAATGCTTTTGAACACGCTCTCGCAACTGTAATTTATGCTTGGAGGTTCGATGACGGTAGAGAAAGAAAAAGCAGCCGCCATATCACTGATCGACGAAAAGCTGCTCCAATCTTGTATCCATTGCGGATTGTGCCTCCCCGCTTGTCCTACTTATTTAGCAACCGGCCGCGAAACAGAATCGCCACGCGGTCGAATCTATCTGCTTTCTCTCCTCGCAAAAGGTCAGATCGAACCGGATAAACGTGCCGCCGAACATATCAATTCTTGTTTAGGCTGCATGGGTTGCCAGACCGCTTGCCCATCCGGAGTGGATTACGAAAAGATTCTTGATCAAGCTCGTCCATTTTTCAGCAAACGACAAGATCGCCGCAAACGTCGCTTAATGAGATTAGCTTTCAGTCAGATTTTGCCAAACTACAAACGCCTACACATGCTCGGCAAGCTTTTGCGCCTCTGGCAGCAATCACGAATGAATCGTTTCGTACCGCTTGTACCGCTACCGGCTAAGCTGAAAAAACGGCTTATTGATTGGGAAAAATTCTTACCGCCAGTGCCTGAGTTTACACCTCTGCCTAAGCAGTCATGGCAATCGGGTAAAAAAGACGGTGAGATACAGCTCTTTTCCGGATGCGTAATGGATATTTTTTACAATCAGGTTAATCATGCATCAATTAGATTACTAACTAAACAACGCCAAATAGTCAGCGTGCCCGAACAAACATGCTGCGGTGCTCTGGCGCAACACTCAGGCGAAAGCGATATCGCGAAAGATTTAGCAAAAAAGAATATCGAACTTTTCGAAAATCTCAAAGGCGACATTGTGGTTACTTCAGCCGGCTGCGGTGCGATGCTAAAGAATTACGGCGAACTTTTGCATGACGATCCGGAATGGAAAGAACGAGCCGAAGAATTCTCACATCGAGTAAAAGACATTACAGAAGCCCTTGATTCTGGCACTTTCTCTCAAGCTCCAGCTCCGCTTGAAGGCAAGATTGCTTATCATGCGGCCTGCCATCTCAGCCATGTGCAAAAAGTACGCGAAGCGCCGGTACGCTTACTTAACTCAATTGCCGGATTGGAGCTGGTGCCTTTGCAAGAGCCCGAACATTGCTGCGGAAGCGCCGGCATCTACAACCTTTTGGAAACTGAAATGAGCTTGCAAGTACTGGAAAGAAAAATCAACTTCATCAAAGAAAGTACGGCCACCGCCGTAGTAACAACCAACCCCGGATGCTTGCTGCAACTGCAATCAGGTATCGATGCTCAAGAATTACCGATTAAGGTTTATCACCTGGTTGAACTGCTGGATAAAGCTTACACAAAAGAATAAAACCAACTATTTCAATCGCATTCTCAACTGATCAATAACAGCTTGCAGCTCGGGATCGCCCTTGAATTTGCCGCTTTGCACAAAAGCTTCATTGGCTAATAAGGCAGCTGGAGAGAACTGCGTTTTCGTCCAACGCCCGCCGTTCTGCGCGCTGGACAAAACGAATTGATCACCTTTTGATAAACGAACTTCTTCCATTTTACCGTCGACTTCAAATTTAACGCCAGCACCGAAGGTGCTTTCGCTTGATTCAATCACGCGTATCCGCAAAGCATCGGCTTCTGTAAAATCAACCAAACAGCAAGTACCGGGCAAAAGACCGATCCGTCCCTGGGGGGTTTCCACGTTCAAGAGCTTCCCTTTGGCGAAAGCTAGAAGCGGACCTTTTTTGACTGAGAAAGTACGCCCTTCCACCGAATTTATTGCGCCGGGAACAACGACCAGAAAAGAACCTTGAAAAGGTTCTTTTCTAACAGCAAGAGCTTGGTCGGACCGGGGTTTCTCATAGCGTTCTGTATCTTCGCTCACAGTCCAGAGTCGAAAAGAATTTAGCAAGGGTGACGGTACATTTTTATCGCCAAGAGGAGATTGCGCGGAAGCGATAACCGGTAAAGAACTTTCGCCCTTGTCTTTTGTTTGTTCTAACGACGGTTCATGAAACTTACTTAGATCAAGAGAAAGAGCCGGACCCAAAGCCGAAGGAGTTGACAGCTTCTGCACTGTCGACTGCTCACCTTTGCCAAGCGCAGGCTTTGTTTGCTCGGAGCTTTGGCCCAATTTTGTCGGTTCAGTCTCCGGCAGAGCCGGCATTGACAAGCTGAAACGAACTTCCTGACCAGATCTGCCTGGCATCAATAAACGTACGGGAGCTTTAAGCACCCCAGCCTCATATAAAAGAATCGCTCTCAAATCAAGTCCGGAGGCAGCAGGTTTTCCCTCCCCGCCTAAAAAGAAACCAGGGGGCAGACCGTTGCGAGCCAAAGAACGTACCAAGTCAAGAAAGAAAGGACAAACAAAAGGATTACCCGCATCCTTGTCATCAATAGCCACTTTATGACTAGCCGCAACAGGAGCACCGGTACCTGGCAAGCTCAAAGCATAGTGATTCAAGCCGCAAGCAATACTGACAACAGAAGCCAGAGAAAGAGGAACAATCCGTTTAAAACACTTCAACATCTATTGCTCCGAATCGGCTGTTCTAGAGCCGAACCGATTGGATCGCTCTAATCTTAAATGATATAACAAATTGACCGCGTCAAGCACAATATAATTTGATTCTGTTCCATAGGGAGGCGGCGCATTGAAACCCGATTTATTCGAGGACGATCTGTCCAACGATCGGTTACAGCACTACCTGAAAAAAAGTGTCATCGCAATTGATACTGAAACTCGCGGCTTGGTCATTCCGCGCGACCGGTTATGCTTGATTCAACTTTGCGACAATGAAGGTGTAGTCAGCTTCGTTCGTTATCACGGCAAGCCAGCACCGAATATGTGTACGTTGTTGTCCGACAAAAAAGTAACTAAACTTTTTCATTACGGACGATTTGATATCGCTGTACTTAAACATTCTCTTGGGGTATCAGCCGACCCAATTTGGTGCACTAAAATCGCCTCAAAATTGGTACGAACATATACCGACAGGCATAGCCTTAAAGATTTGAGCCGCGAATTGTTAGGCTTGGAAATGGATAAATCAAGCCAAACCAGCGATTGGGCTAAAGATGATTTGACTGACGCACAGCTTGAATACGCGGCAAACGATGTTCGCTATTTGATCAATCTTCAAGAAAAGCTAGATGCGCTCCTGGAAAGAGAGCATCGTAAAGAGTTAGCCGTCAGCATGTTCAAGTTTTTGCCTTATCTTTGCGAATTGGATCTTGCCGGATTCAAGGATATGTTCGAGCATTAAATCAAGCAAGCACACTCAGGATAAACAAAATGAGCAAACTAATTTATGATAAATCAAGCCCGGGTCGCAGAGCCGAACTGCTGCCTTCACCCGGAGTTCCCGAAGAAAAGCTTGAGAGCCTTTTGCCTGAGCGTTTCATTCGCCAATCACTGGCGGCACTGCCTGAAGTAAGCGAACTGGAGGCTCTACGCCATTTTGTGCAACTCTCGCAGCTCAACCATTCAATAGAAACCGGATTCTATCCGCTTGGTTCCTGCACAATGAAATACAACCCAAAAGTAAACGACTTAATGGCGTCTCTTGAGGGCTTTCGCGAACTGCATCCGCACCAACCTAAAGATCAAACCCAAGGTGCACTGGAACTGATACATACCTTGCAGGAAAGTATCGCTGAAATTGTCGGCTTACCTGTCGTCACTCTGCAACCAGCCGCCGGAGCGCAAGGTGAACTACTGGGCTTGATGCTAATCAAAGCTTATTTTGAGAGCAAAGGTGATCGCAACAGAACGAAAGTAATCGTACCTGACACCGCCCATGGTACCAATCCCGCCTCGGCGGCAATGGCCGGTTACGAGGTTGTGGAAATCGGTTCAAACAAACGTGGGCTGGTCGATCTTGACGCACTGAAAGCGGCACTCGGACCAGACGTAGCAGCAATCATGCTGACGAATCCCAACACTTTGGGACTTTTCGAAGAAGATATTATGCAAGTGCAAAAACTCGTCCACGAAGTTGGCGGCCTGCTCTATTACGACGGCGCCAACCTCAACGCAATTATGGGCTTGGTTAGACCGGGAGACATGGGCTTCGATGTTTGTCATTTGAACTTGCACAAATCGTTCTCCACTCCTCATGGTGGCGGCGGACCTGGCGGTTGCGCTGTCGCTTGCCGCAAAGATCTGGAGGCGTTCTTGCCTAAGCCGGTTGTTAGCAAAGGCAAAGACGGCTATTTCCTGGATTGGGATCGCCCGCAATCAGTGGGTAAAGTAAAAGGCTTTTACGGCAATTTCGGTATTTTAGTAAGAGCGCTAAGCTATATCTTTGCCCACGGCAAAGAAGGACTAACCCAAGTTTCACGCGACGCCATTTTGAGTGCCAATTACATAAAAGCTAATTTGAGCGCTAACTACAATATGCCTTTCAAACAACCTTGTATGCACGAATTTGTCGCTTCGGGCATTTGGCAAAAAGAAAGAGGCTGCAGCACCACTAACGTGGCCAAACGCATGCTCGATTACGGCGTTCATGCACCGACCGTCTACTTCCCACTTGTAGTGCCGGAAGCAATGATGATTGAACCGACCGAAACAGAATCGAAAGAAACTCTCGATGAATTCATCGAGATAATGCGCACTATCGATCGCGAAACCAAAGAAACACCGGAAGTGGTTTTAAACGCACCG
Source organism: Candidatus Obscuribacterales bacterium (assembly GCA_019750335.1). Classification (GTDB taxonomy): domain Bacteria; phylum Cyanobacteriota; class Vampirovibrionia; order Obscuribacterales; family Obscuribacteraceae; genus JAIEPM01. The sequence continues at coordinate 26,720 of JAIEOQ010000009.1, read as the reverse complement.
CATAAAACCCCAGTCGGACGCCTTGATGAAGCGCTCGCCGCCCGCAAACCAAACTTACGCTGGAAAAAGCCCTAACCGGTTTTACGAGGTACAGCGTAACGTAGCGCGGCGAGGAGCCGTGCGTAGTGGAGCGTGTATACAGCGGAGGAAGCGCGGGACGAGCTTCCGGAGCGGATACTTAAAGGTTCAAATGACCAAATTCAATATTGAAACGAACATAGCTCAAACGTTCATTCAATCTGGCTATTTCGCTGCGAGTTCCTTTAATCGGCACTAAAGACATCAGTGCCATGGAATTGATGAAAAGGAAAGGAGTAGAGGCAACCATCATCTTGGACATTTCGTCACCGACGAAATCAAAATAAGATTTCCAAGCCACCCATATCCCAAACAGATTTACTGCGATAAAAAATAGCCAATGCATATACAGAAAAAGCCTTTCTCTGGCTAAGAGAACCATCAGTTTATTCGCTTCTTCAATCAACTGTTTATTACGTTGATTGTCAACCGGAATACCGGCTGTAGCAAAACCGGGAAGACTGACCGGAGGCGGCCCAGAACTTTCCGAGAGCGTCTCTTGATATTCCGGATATTGATTGATGTTGAAAGTAGTGGGCGCGACAATAAAACCGCAACCACCACAGAACTTAGCTTCCGGCTCCAATATATCCGAACAGTTCGAGCATCCGAAGATGCCCGTCACCATTGGCATAGTTGTACTGGAATAGGACATGGAGCCTCAATAAGACAGTAGAACACTATAAATATAACAAATAAATTAATAAATCAAGCGTATTTTACCCAATGTAGCGGTTAGCTACGGGTAAGTTTATAGGCCGTTTTCACCAGATTGAGAGCGGCTTGAGGATTGAAACGCCCGTCGTTAAAAACCTCTTTGATAATTACATGGCGAAATGTTGCGCCGGATTCTCTCCAAATAAGCTTTTGCGCAAAGGGCATAGCAGCATCGACAAAGTTGAATTCCGGATTGATTGATAAAGCAATGCCTTCCAGAGTCAAAAGCGCACGCATTATGTAGGTGAACTCCGAGGGTAAACGGAAAGGATAGCGATAAACGACATCAGAAAAATCAAAAAGCAGCTTGCGAAAACGAACGCGACTGATGCCTTCATTAAAGCGCGATTCCAGAATCGGTGTTAGCTCTTCACACAAAGACTGTCGGTCAGCAGTGGGATCCAAAAAACCCATGGCGACAAAATCATCAACAACCGAAGCATATTCTCGTTTTACGACATGCATAAAAGTATTGACCATGGCTTGCTTAAGCTCCGGTTTTACCCGCCCGACCATGCCAAAATCAAATACTCCGACCCGCCCATCAGCCATAATCCGCATATTGCCCGGATGGGGATCGGCATGAAAGAAGCCGTCTTCCAAAAGTTGGCGCAAATAAAAGTTCACACCGGTAGCAGTAAGCTCACGACGGTCAACACCCATTGCATCAAGAGCTTGCCCGTTATCGATCCGCACACCGGGAACATACTCAATGGTCAGCACTCGCCGTCCGGTCAAACGCCAGATAATACGCGGAATAAATATTTGTTCGTTACCGCGAAAGTTATGGCGGAAAGTATCGGCATTTCGCCCTTCTTTAATATAATCAATCTCTTCAAAAATGGTGCGAGCAAACTCTTCGACGATCCCCGGCCAATCGGTATGGCGACAAAGGCTAGGATAACGCATCACTTCTTGAGCAACAGCGGCAAGGGTCTCTACATCAGCTGAAATAATCTTTGTCAGGTTTGGACGCTGTACTTTAACCACAACATCACGTCCGTCCCGCAAAACAGCTTTATAAGCCTGGCTCAAGCTGGCGGCCGCCAGCGGTTCTTCATCAAAATCGGCAAACAAATTTTTCGGCTCCGCGCCTAAGTCGCGCACAATGGCTGCACGCGCTATGGACCAAGCAAAGGGCTGAACAGACTCTTGCAAAGTCGTCAATTCAAGCATTGTCGGCAAAGGGACAAGATCGGCTCGCGTAGACAGAGTTTGACCAATCTTTATAAAAGTTGGGCCAAGATTATAAAGTCGTTCTCGCAACCAGCGACCAAGTCGGCGATATTCCTCATATTCCGCTTCTTCAAGAACTCGTTCTTCGGGATCTTTATCCGAATCCTGCTCCTCGAGCATCTGCTCGAATTCCAAAGCGTGATAACGCGCAAATCCTCTAACACTAAAAATGATCGTCCAGACAATCGGAATTACACGCTTTGCCCCAGCAAAACCTTGACTGGAATAGATGCGCCAAAAAATTCGCCAGCAAGAGCAAAAAAGTTTCCAGGCTGTAACGTCTCGGAAAGTTTCTTTGATTGGATCGTAAAGCTGTTCGGATAAGTCCAAAATTTATTCCAACTAAGCAAAGCGCTCAAATCTCTTGACCTCTATCTTACGTTGATAGATCCGATCCACAGACAATTTGAGACATAAAATTAAGCTGGACTTTACTTAAAATCGTCCGCCTAAAGTTTGCGATTGAAGCTCAATAACTTCTTTTACGCCTTTTTCCGCCAGCTTGAGCAGATCAAAGACTTTTGCCGAATCATAAGGTTTATCTTCGGCCGTCATTTGAATCTCCAGGACTCGCCCAGATTCAGTTAGGACCACATTACTATCAAGAGCGGCCTGAGAATCTTCCTGATAATTAGGATCAAGCAGAAGCTGTCCATTGATATCACAAATGCTTACAGCGGCCATGGCCTCAACGATGGGCAAGCTGTCCCAGAAACAAGATTTTTGCAGCTTTAAGAGCGCATCATAAAGAGCGATGTAAGCCCCGTTAATACTTGCCACGCGTGTGCCGCCATCGGCTTGGAGCACATCGCAATCAAGAGTGATTGTGCGCTCTCCTAGATGGCGCCTGTCAACGACAGCGCGTAAACAGCGGCCAATTAACCTTTGTATTTCCAAAGTCCGACCTGAGGGTTGCCCGCGCGTTACCTCGCGAGTGCTACGTACGTGAGTTGAACCAGGCAAAAGAGAATACTCGGCGGTAATCCAGCCCTCGCCTTTACCGATCAAAAACGCCGGAACACGTTCTTCTATTTTGGCTGTGGTCAATACTTTCGTATCACCAAATTCAACCAAAACCGAGCCATCGGCATTTTTAGTGAAATTTCTCGTGAATTTAACGGGCCTAAGTTGGTCCCATTGCCGGTTATCACGTCGGCGAATCATTCTTGCTCGCTTTCTTCGCTGATACTTTTAAGTTGCCGCATTTCGAATTAAGCTAATTTAACAACATTCCCAATTCCAAATCCAGCCGTCTGCTCAGAGTAGCAGAAAATGGGCGGTCCGCAAACGCCCCCTCTTGACCTGCTTCATTCAGAAGTTAAACCGATATCGGTTTAACTTCTGAATGACAAAAGCCGCAAATGAGCGAACTCAAATGCGGCTTAAATCTTATCTACTACCACTCGGCAGAAGCTAAATCCCGAAGGATTTCAGCAATTACTGTCCGGTTGTTGTTGTGGTTTCGGTGGTGGTGGTGGTGGTATCACCAGCAGCCAGTGTGCCAGCATCGGTTGTTGTTGTTGTGCTGGTTGCGGTATCCGCACCGGTTGTTGTGGTGGTTTCAGTGGTGGTAGCACCGTCACTTGTTGAAGTGGTGGTGGTGCTTTCCGGTGTTGAGCCACCGCAAGCGGTAAGCGCAGCTGCCAATGCAAAACTTGCTGTGGCAAGTGCTAATGTTTGAAGTTTAGCCATAAACCTTGTTCGTCTCCTTCTGACTGTTTACGCCTCTATTAAATGGTTTAACCATCATTTGGCTTAGACCACTTGCATGTTGACAAGATAGTAATTGTAGCCAATTCAAAGCGGCCGCCATGATAACACCGAATATCAGCGACTAGCAATGACCTTGATTGGATGCGTTTTAAATATATAGAGATTATCGATTCGATAAGGCTTTGTCTGTTTACAAACCGAAAAGACAATTGTCAACCGACGATTAACGATTTGCCCGTCATGGCGCCCGGTTTAGCAATACCCATAATTTGCAGCATAGTCGGCGCTACATCTTCAAGAGCACCATTCTCCAGCTTATGCCCATTCATTTTCCCGCTGAAATCTGCCACTATAAATGGTACCGGATTAGTGGTATGGGCAGTATGCGGCTCACCAGTTCTTAAATCGATCATTTGTTCTATATTTCCATGATCGGCTGTAATCATTAAAGTACCACCGGCTTTTTTTGTCGATTCTAAAAGCTTGCCAAAAGCCTGATCCACCGACATAACCGCATCTACAGCCGGTTCCATGAAGCCGGTATGTCCGACCATATCCGGATTGGCAAAATTCACAACCAGAAATGGATACTTCCCAGATTCGATAGCCTGACAAGCCATATCGCAGACCAAGGGAGTTTGCATTGCCGGAGCTTTGTCATAAGTGGCTACTTTAAGAGAAGGCACCAAAACTCGCTCTTCAAGCTCATTCTCCGCCTCTTTTCCACCGTTAAAGAAGTAAGTGACATGAGCGTATTTTTCCGTTTCAGCAAGATGTAGCTGATGGACTTTGTGACAAGCTAAAAGCTCAGGTAAAGTCATTTCCATATCTTGAGAAGGCAGCTGCTCCGGTGAAAAAGCCACAGGTAGCTTCAAGCTCGAATCATATTCGGTCATGCAAGCATAATAAATGTCCGGCACCAGCGGACGCGCAAACTCGGCAAAATCCACCGTCGTCAGACAACGACTGATCTGTCTGACTCGATCCGGACGAAAGTTGAAACAGATGACACTATCGCCATCTTTGATCGGCCTGGCAGTGACAATAGCCGGCAGAATGAACTCATCGTTCTCATCGCGATCGTAAGCCACGTTTACCGCTTCAACAGCCGATCCGGCAGGCAGACCTTCGGAAAGCACCAAGGCTCGCCAATATCTCTCAACGCGCTCCCAACGATTGTCGCGATCCATAGCATAGTATCGCCCACAAACTACGCCAATCTTGCCTCCATTTGCTTGCAACTTGGCTTCAAGCTCGCGCATGAATCTAAGCGCAGATCTAGGCGGCGTGTCACGTCCATCCAAAATCGGGTGAACGATTATTTCGGAGATCCCTTCACGATATGCAAGCTGCAACAAACCATCTAAATGATCGGGGCTGGAATGAACACAACCGTCACTAACAAGACCGATTATGTGCAAAGCGCCACGCTTAGCTTTTGCTGCCTGGCAAGCAGCCAGTAAAGCCGGGTTTTTGAAAAATGAGCCATCAATAATGGTTTGACTTATTTGCGTTAATTTTTGAATAACAACACGACCGGCACCGATATTCAAGTGCCCGACTTCCGAGTTGCCCATCAGCCCTGGCGGCAAACCGACATAAGCGCCCGAGGCATCGAGCAGACTGTTGGCAAAGTGCGAACGCATATAGTCATAATTCGGTGTTTTTGCGGCAAGAATTGCGTTACCCTTTTGCTCGGAACTGACGCCCCAACCATCCAAAATCAAAAGTGTTAGCGGACCCAAGACAATCCCTCCCGGCAAAATATCTATGTTACAGAAAAAATCATCTTAACAAGTTCAACGAAAACTGTAAGCAAAGAGTATCTTTTCAGTAAGTTTCCCGAACGGTATCGATGAAAGAGCAAGCAAACAAAGATGCTTCCATACAAGTGGCAGAAGCGGCCCATGAGCTGCGGTTGCCAATAGCGAATATCAAACTTTTGCTTGAAACTCTTTTAGATGGCGCTCTTGAAGATAAAGATACCAGTCGGCGTATGCTGAAAAGAGCCTATCAAGAGGCGGATCGCTTGCAAGTGCTCGTTCAGGACATGCTCTGCTTGGAGCCGGTTGCTGCTCGCCGCCAAACTCTAAAATGTAAGTGGTTATCTCTAGCGGAAAAGATCGAATATGCCATTGAATCAGTTTCAAGACTGTCGAAAGAAAAAGATCTAAGGATTGTCGTTGAAGTGGCTTCCGATTTCCGCATTTATGCTAACTCTCAACAGTTCGACCAAGTGTTGGTCAACCTTCTCGAGAATGCAGTCAAATTCTCCGAGCCGGGCGGCTGTGTCAAAATTAAGGCCGGACCTGAGCGCGGTACATTCTCAATCCAAGACGAAGGAATCGGTATGGCCGAGCAAGAAATACCGAAGATTTTTTCACGTTTTTATCGCATCGATAAAAGCAGTTCACGGGCCGGAACCGGGCTTGGCTTATCAATAGTCAAACAAGTACTCGACCTGCACGATGCTAAGATACAAGTACAATCGCAAGAGGGTTCCGGCTCCTGTTTTCGACTTGAGTTTCCGGAACCTTGATTTATCCAGAGAATGTTTTCAATGAAAGCGAATAATCAAAAAACCACCCGCCGCATTATGCTCGTTGATGATGATGAAACAATCATCGAAACTTTGAGTTTCAATCTCAAGCGACAAGGTTACGAAACCAAATCTTTCAACAACGGTAGCAGCGCTCTCTCCGGACTGGATGCCACAAGCCCGGATTTGATTATTCTTGATTGGACTCTGCCGGATATGATCGGTCCGGAAATTTGCAAGATTTTGCGCAGTCGTTCAGTCGAAGTACCGATCTTGATGCTCACCGGACGTTCGGCACCAAACGATATTGCCGAAGGTTTAACTGCCGGCGCTGACGATTATCTAGCTAAGCCGTTCAATTCGGTTGAACTCTTGGCCCGGGTTCAAGCTCTTTTGCGCCGCAGCAAAAAAGACGGCAAATCAAGCAAGCTTACTGTCGGAGAGCTGGTTCTCGATGACGAAGCACGCCGGGTAACAAACAGAGGAAAAATATTAGACCTTTCGCCAAAAGAGTTTACGCTTCTACGCGTGCTTATGCTCAACGTGGAAAAAACCATGTCTACCGAAGTACTTTTAAATCAAGTCTGGGGATATGATTTTGCCGGTGATGCGAAAACTGTTGCCGTGCATATTCGCTGGCTCAGACAAAAACTGGAAGAAGATCCGAAAAACCCCACTCTTTTGGAAACCGTGCACCGACTCGGTTACCGCTTGAACAGCCCAAGTAATGTAGAGGTACAGAAATGAAGACTCGATCTGTAACGCTAATGAAAGAGGACGTCCTGACCATGGGACGGCTTGTTGGCAAAACGTTGCAGGGATTGACTTTGATTTTGACTAAAGATCCCAAGGCAAATTTTGAGGCCATTGAGCAACAAGAAGAAGAGATCAACAAATTCTGTCAAAGAATCGAAGAAAAATGTTTGGATCTTTTAGCTGACCGCCAGGATTTTACAGCCCAAGAGATTCGCACTCTTGTGGGCAGTACTTTAATTGCTGCCAAATTCGAACGACTTGCCGATCATGCTTTACGGATCGCGAAACTAGTCAGCTGGGTGGCTTCCGATTCAGTGCCAATCCCACCGCAATTAGCTGAAATGGCTAACATAGTTAATCGCATGGTCGACGAAGTGCTTTTGGTTTTTCTCACCGATGCCGTTGATAAAGTACCGGAAATACTTCAACGCGACAGCGGCGTGGATTATTTACACGATCTTCTTTCCAAAAAACTGTTGTCCGATCTTGGACAGCAAGGACAAACCGATGCCCAGCGCAGTACGCAACTTTTATTTTGCACGCGCTATCTGGAACGCATGGGCGATTACTGCACTTCAATCGCCAAGCGTACATACTTTATGGTAACCGGCAAACGCATCGATGCGGAAGAAGAGAGCAAGCCATGCCAGCCATAGTTTTAGCCGGAGAAGAAGAGCTACTGATAGCAGAGCGTCTCGACACTCTGAAAGCAGAACTTTTGGATCCGGCTTGGTCAAACTTCAATTTCAGTTGCATCGAGAATCCGGATTTAAAACAAGCAATCGACGCCGCAGCAACAGTGCCTTTCGGTTTAGGCAACAAAATTGTGCTTTTGGATCGCTGCGATTTTTTCACGAAAAAACGCGGTAAATCCGACGACGAAGCTCCGACCGGCAAAAAAGCCGGCAAAGATAAATTGCTTGAAGATTTGGATCAGGCACTTGCTGCTATCGCGCCAAACACTTATTTGATCTTTCGCTGCAATGCGAATTTCGACAAAACTTTGAAAACTTCAAAAGTTATGGAAAAACACGGTGAGATTGAGCATTTCCCTAAGATCAAGTTTTGGAGCGGCTCAAACAATCCGGACATGCTCAACTGGGGACGCAAACGCGCACACAAACATGGCGCCGTAATCGACGATCAAGCGATCGATTATCTGGCCGAAAGCAGCGAAGGCAACTTGCGTATGATCGCCATGGAGATTGAAAAAACAGCTACATACATTTATCCGGAGAAGCGCATAACCCTTGAGCACGTGGCTCAACTAAGCCCTCACTACTCGAATGTTTTTGCTTTACTCGATCATTGGATCGCTGGCCGGCAAAACAAAGTGATTGAAAATATCGAAGAGATTCTAGGCAAACAACAATCTGCAATTCCGATTTTTGCCGTACTGCAAACTACCTTCAGCAAATGGATCAATATTAAAACAGCGTCCGAGCGCGTGCTTTCAACCATGCCAGCCGGAAGAGGGATTCAGCGGCGTGAACTACCGGCAGCCGAGATGGCAAAAAAATTGCCGGACCTCGGAATCAATCCTTGGGTTCTGAAACTTGAGTTGGAACGACTTTCAAAACTGACACTGGAAAGTCTGATCAACAAAAAGTCTGAATTAACGCGCCTGGAAGATATGGTGAAATCAGGACAAATAAAAGAGTTTCACGCGCTCTCTTTGTTTTTCACGAATTAAAATGCGGAGTCAAGCAGCTCATGAATGAAAGCCAATTCGTCGTCAATGAAATAACAGCGAAAGATACTTGGCGAATTTTTCGGATTATGTCCGAACTTGTCGAAGGTTTCGATCAACTGGCCCGCATCGGCCCCGCAGTTAGCATCTTCGGTTCAAAGCGCTGCCGCCCTGAAGATGCAGAATACCAACTTGCCGAAACTATTTCATACAAACTTGCTCAATGCGGATTCGCCGTTCTAACCGGAGGCGGACCGGGAATTATGGAGGCCGGCAACAAAGGCGCTAAAGCCGGCGGCGGCACTTCTGTCGGCGTGGCAATTAAATTGCCGGAAGAGCACGGACCTAATCCTTATCAAACAATGACTTTAGAGTTCCGCTATTTTTTCATCCGCAAAATGATGTTCGTAAAATATTCCATGGCTTTCATCATTTTGCCCGGCGGTTTCGGCACAATCGACGAACTTTTTGAAGCACTCAATTTAATTCAAACCAGCAAAATCAAACGTTTTCCGGTATATCTGGTTGGTTCAAAATTTTGGAATCCGCTGATCGAATGGTTACGTAATACCGTTGTCGAGCGCGGCTTACTTTTTGAAAACGAACTTGATTTGCTCACAATCATCGACGATCCAGACGAGCTTGTCAGACAGATCACCTGGTGCGAAAAAGAAAAATGCTATTTAACTCCGGAAGGCATTCGCGCCTTGCTTAAACAAGAATCACCTCACGACTCGCTTCCCGGCGATGAAGGCTAAAACATCTTGGCATGCCGAATCCCTTTACTTCCTCTGATTAAGGAATCTGGTAAAAATTTGGCGAACAAGCAAAATATGGATTAAATTGAAGACTTTCGTAAAGGATCTTCATGCCTTTTGAGGAGGTACGTCCCTTGAAAATAGCTGTTTGCGTAAAAGCTGTGCCGGACACTGAATCAAAGATTGTCGTCGCAGCCGACAAATCCAACATTGATTTCACCGGACTACGCTTCATCACCAGTCCATATGACGAGTTTGCTATTGAAGAGGCTCTCCGAATCAAAGAGAAGCTCGGCGGCGAGACCGTCGTTCTCTCCGTAGGCGGAGCCGAAACTACCGATGTTCTTCGTGATTCTTTAGCTCGCGGCATCGATAGCGCCGTACATTTACAAGATCCGGCGTTCACTAACTTAGACTCATTGAGCATCGCCAAAGTATTGGCCGCAGCAATCAAAGACGGCGGATACGACATGGTTTTCCTTGGTCAGCAAGGCGTTGGCGGAGACAATAGCCAAGTGCCGGGCATGCTTGCCGAGCTTCTCGATCTTCCGCAATGCACCATGACCGTCAAACTGGAAGTGGAAGGCACCAATTTCAAAGCTGAAAGAGAGATCGAAGGTGCACATGAGCTTGTCGAAGGCACTCTTCCTGCCGTGTTCAGCGCCCAGAAAGGTTTGAACGAGCCAAGATATCCTTCAATTAAAGGTGTTATGGCTGCTCGCCGCAAAGAGATTACCGTAAAAAATGCGGAAGCTCTTGGTCTTGCAGGCAAAGTCGGCAATGGCGTTGCACCGCTTAAGTTAGCCGAAATGGCCGCCCCGCCCGATCGCCCGCAAGGACGTTTGATCGAAGGCGATCCGGACAGCCAAGTCAAAACTTTAGTCAACTTGCTGAAAACTGAAGCGCAAGTGATCTAGTTTCAAGCATTTTCATCCAGGAGAAATAAAAATGGCGAGCGGCATACTTGTATTTATTGAGCAACGCAACGGCCAAATTAGAAAATCAAGCCTTGAGGCTCTTTCCGAAGCCCGCAGCTTAGCGGCCGGCAAAGAACCGGTGAGCGCTTTGTTAGTCGGACATAACATCAAAGAGCTTTCGGCAACAGTCAACAAATGTAAGCCGGACAAAATTTTAGTTGCCGACCAAGCTGAATTCGCCAACTATTCCACCGAAGGCTACGCTGCCGCTCTCAGCGCTGCAATCAAACAAACGGACGCGCGCCTGGTACTTTGCGCCAACACTTCCATGGGCAAAGATTTGATACCACGGGTAGCGGCACGTTTCGATGCGGCTTGCGTCACAGACGTTTCCGAAATAAAAATGAATGGCGACAAAATGCAAGTCGTCCATCCGATGTATTCCGGAAAAACACGCGGACTATTTGAGCTCAACTCAGCTGTGTCCTTCATTACTTTGCGCCCGAACGTATTTGCCCTTACCGAAGTCGAGAACGGACATCACGCACCGGTCGAAGATCTGGCTGTCAGCACCGGCAATATTCGCGCTAAAGTAGTCGATACTCATGCAGCAGCCGGACAAAAAATTGAGTTGTCCGAAGCCAGTGTTATCGTTTCCGGCGGACGCGGGATCAAAGGACCGGAAAACTGGGGACTGTTGCAAAATCTTTGTGACGTACTTGGCGCCGCACTCGGCGCATCAAGAGCCGTAGTCGATGCCGGCTGGATCGATCACCAACAACAAGTCGGACAAACCGGAAAAGTAGTCAGCCCGCAACTTTATATTGCCTGCGGCATCTCAGGAGCGATCCAGCATCTAGCCGGTATGAACTCCTCCAAAGTGATCGTGGCAATCAATAAAGATCCGGAAGCACCGATCTTCAAACACGCCACTTACGGTATTGTCGGTGACATGTTCGAAGTCGTGCCTAAATTGACCGAAGAGCTACGCAAAACTAACAACTAAATTTTGGCTGCTGTCTTTTTGCCATAACGCTTATCGACATATTTATTCAGTATGTCGATAAAGTCTGGCACAAGAGTACCGCCGGAAAGTGTTGTCACATGTTCGCCGTCAATGAAAACCGGCGCCCGTGGATCTTCTCCTGTGCCAGGCAAGGAGATACCGATATCAGCATGTTTCGACTCACCGGGACCGTTAACGATACAACCCATTACGGCCACTTTTAGATCCTCAAAGCCCTCATACTGCTCCTGCCAAGACAGTTTTTGTTTGACTAGATAAGCTTGAATTTGCTGGGCCAGCTCTTGAAATAAAGTGCTGGTCGTACGACCGCAACCAGGACAAGCTGTTACTTGAGGAGCAAAAGCTCGCAATCCCAAAGATTGCAAAATTTGTTGGCAGACTGTCACTTCCAAAGAACGGCTAGCTCCGGGCTCCGGCGTCAAACTGACTCGAATCGTGTCACCGATACCTTCGGCTAGAAGCACCGATAAAGCAGAAGCCGAAGCGACAATGCCTTTGCTTCCCATCCCAGCTTCGGTCAAACCTAAATGCAAGGCATACTGGCAAGATGCGGCAAGCTTACGATAGACCGTAATTAAATCAGGCACTTCGGAAACTTTTGCGCTGAGAATAATACGATCCGAAGCCATACCGTATGACTCGGCAAGCCTAGCTGATTCCAGAGCGCTGGTAACAATAGCCTCCATCAGCACCGAATGCGCATCTTCCGGCACAGTACGCGCCGCATTCTCATCCATCAAGCGGGCTAATAAATCTTGATCGAGAGAACCCCAATTTACACCAATCCGAACCGGCTTATCATATTTCAAGGCAACATCGATCATGCGCCGGAAATTTTCGTCATGGCGATTACCTCGGCCGACGTTACCGGGATTAATCCGGTATTTAGCCAGAAGCTTGGCACAATCAGGAAAGTCCGTGAGCAATGAATGTCCGTTGTAATGAAAATCACCGACCAACGGACATTCGACACCGTCACGTTCCAATAGTCGAACTATTTCCGGGACGCATTTTGCTGCCTCAGGAGTATTTACTGTTATTCGCACAATTTCAGAGCCGGTCTGACAAAGCTCTTTTACTTGTTCGGCTGTGCTTTGTGGATCTTCCGTCGGCGTATTGGTCATAGACTGAACCAAAATCGGCCAAGCCGATCCGACAAACTTATTGCCGACCTGCACGCTATGGGTTTTGCGCCGCTCTTTTAGTGACACGCCAGCTAAACTCCCCATCGTAGACTTGCTTATTGTAACTGCCTTTTCCGCAGATCAAGCCCTACTGTAAAGTAGGACTTCAAGAGACGCGGCGATTAACTTCTTCTAAGTCGCGCTATGATGGAACGGCAGCGTAAACCAGAAAGTGCTACCTTTTCCTTCTTCGCTTTGAACACCAATTTTGCCGCCATGCTGTTCAATCATCATTTTGCAAATAGCCAAACCTAAGCCGGTGCTGCCCTTACGCCTAGCTTCTCGACGATTGACCTGCTTGAAGCGCTCAAAAAGTCCGTCTTGATACGCGGCTGGAATACCCGAACCTTGATCCGTGACCATCACTTTCACTTCATCGGCATTTTTTTCCATACCGATATTGACGGTGCTGCCTTTAGGCGAATATTTGATCGCATTAGAAAGCAAATTAACAAGGACTTGCACTAAGCGATCATCATCAGCATAAACAGTTTGCGGCTCGGGAGAAATCGCAATCGTCACTTCGTAAGATTTAGCCAGAGCTTCAACCGATTCACGCGCATTGGAAAAAACCGTTTGCAGCTCAACGTCATCAAAAAGCATATCGAATTTGCCCGATTCCAACTTTTCTAAATCAAGTAAGTCATTAATCAGTTCATTCAGACGACGACTATTACGCTCAGCTACTGAAAGCATTTCGGCAGCCTTAGCTGGCAACTGTCCGGCAGCACCAGCTGAAAGTAATGTCAGAGACCCGCCGATTGATTGCAACGGCGTGCGTAAATCATGAGTAACCATGGCATAAAATTCTTGCTTAATCCTTTGAAGCTCGTGCCGCGCACTGACATCTTGAACTGTAAAAAGCAGCTTCTTGCCTTCAGCAGAATGCAAAACAGTAAGCGATACATCAGCCGGAAATTCTGAAGAATCCTTTTTGGACATTTTCATTTCAAGCTGTGGTCCGGCCGCTGTTTTCTCCAGCCATTCACTTAAGCCTTCGCTTGTCTGCAAAGCCGGATCAGTAAACAAAATCGAAAGATTTTTTCCTTCAAGCTCATCAAATTTGAATTCAAATATATTTTCAGTAGATGGATTTACAGATTCAATACGTCCCTGTGGATCCAAGCTGATTATGCCTAAAGGCATATTCTCAATAATTGCTCGGACGCGCGCTTCGCTGGCAACAAGCTTGGTTTCGTATTCTTTTCGCTCACTTAAATCATGAACCACACAAAACATCAGCCTATCTTTCTGTGACCAATGAGCAGACCAAAGCAAGAAAACTTCTTTGCCGTCATTGCGTACAAAACGATTCTCAAAAGTCGGTACCGTGACACCATTTTGCATATCATGAAAAAACTGCAAAGTTTTTTCTCTGTCTGCTTGCACGATCAAATGCAAAATGTTTTTCCCGATAAGCTCTTCGGCACTGTAGCCAAAAACTTGCTGGCTAGCCGGGTTAGCCGCCCGGAACATGCCATCATGATCGATGGAAAAAATAACGTCCTGCGCATTTTTAACTACCGCTCGCTCTCGCTCATTCGCTTCTTCAAGAGCAATGACCATGTCATGAAAAACTTTATCCAGCAGTCCAAGCTCATCAACTCCGCCAAGCATTGGGCGCAAGGGCTGGCCGTTAGCTAAACGAGCAGTGTTGTCCAATAGAATATTCAAACGCCGAGCAATATCTCTGTTAAATAAAACAGTAAGCGCAATGGCTAGCACTATATTAAAAATCAATCCGCAAACTAGAACTATTTTCAGCTTTTCTCTTTGCCGTTTTTGAATGTCAGGACTCATTTGTTGTAGAGAGCTTACATAATCCCGCAATTCGGAAATTTGTTCAGTAAACTGCCGTAACTCAGGCTTCAGATGATGAAACTGCACAAAAGCGTTACGTTGATCGCCGTTTTCTTGAGCTTCGATTACCTGGTCCATCTGCGCATGAAAACGGTCAGTCGTTACTTCAATCTCTTCAAGTTGGCGCAAGGCATGGGGATCAGTTTTAGCAATCTCTTTTGCTTTACGAAAAGATTCATCCAAGGGACGCAGAGAACGCCTGTAATCGGGCACAAAATCCAAACCACCGCCAGCAACTATACCCATGACGCTTTTCATTGCATCGGAGATACAGTAATTGATCACCATGTATGAAGCCATTAGTCGTTTAGCCCAAAGCTCACGTTGAACTTCAGCCTCAGTTTCTTGAAGCATGGCTCCTACCGTGACACCAAAACCAATCTCAAAGATTAGCGGTATCAAAACGAGCAGCAGCGCTTTTTGTGTAATTTTCAAACGAGCAAACATCGTCGAAATATCCTGCATAGCCCTACCGGGCTAACTCTATATGCCCGGAATACAGCGGCGCCGGACGCCTGACAACTATTTTTTGAAGATGTAGCCAACACTGTGTACAGTGTGAATGCGCGCACCTTCAGGATCAATCTTTTTACGCAGCCGTTTAATGCTGGTTCTTAAAGCATCAATCGTCGATTCGGATTCAGAAGGCCAAACTCTATTGAGCAATAGCTGTGGATCAATTACTTCGTCACAATGTCGCATAAAATATTCAAGCAATTGAAACTCTTTCGGTAAGAGAGTTACTGGCATTCCATCTTTGGTCACTTCATATTTGACCGGATCAAGCTTGATGTTGCCAGCTTGCAAAACGTTATCGGACGAACCGGACGCCCGCCGCAAAAGAGCTCGCACTCGCGCGGCCAATTCGCGCAAATCAAAAGGCTTGGTTAAATAGTCGTCCGCACCGGCATCCAACCCTTCTTCCTTATCGCTAATTTTGCCTTTACCGGTCAGCATTAAGATCGGAGTTTTACCGCCGCCAGCACGAAAAGCGCGACAAATTTCCACCCCGGATTTTACTGGCAGCTCCCAGTCCAAGATCAACAATTCAAAATCGTAATTCTTAACCATGTGCCAGCCGGCATCGCCATCACTACAGCTTTCAACCGCATGATGTTCAAAATTGAGCATTTTCTTGATTCCATCAAGAATGTCGGCATCGTCTTCAACAACGAGAATTTTGGCCATATTCACTAAAGAACGGAGCTTACCCAAATAATTTACCCCGTAATAATACAGCCTTATCCGGGAGGACGAAAATCAATAGCCGTTTTTTGCCAAATCTCGGGATAATTTTCGCGCAGGCTGTACACCTGTCTTGAAGGTCCGACAATCAAGTGATCGACTAAATTGATCCCTAACAAATCCGCGGCTTTTACTAATTGCTCGGTCGTTTCCAAGTCTTCACGACTGGCTGTTATCCGCGAACCGGAAGGATGGTTATGACAGACCAAAAGGGCGTAACTGTTGGATAAAATCGCACATTTAAAAACTTCGCGCGGATGAACAAGACTGGCAGAAACAGTACCGTGAGATACTTCATGCAAGCCGATAACTTCATGCCTGGCATTCAAATGCAAGCTGACAAAATGCTCTTCGGAAGCGTGCTGTAGCGGTTCAAGATAACAAGCAGCATCTTGCGGCGTCCGAATCGGAAAGGGCTTAAAATTGTCCGCGCCTTCTTTAACCAGACAGAGCTTAAATTTCGGCAGATTGTATTTGAGCAGGTTACGAAAGCTTGATTTCATTTTGGTCATGACAAATCTCCCGACAGAGAAGCTTGAAGCAGCCGACATTGTTTTAAACGTCATCTGCTTGCCATGAGTTCAAATTGAAATCAAACTTTTTGCAACTGCCAACGCTTACTCTTAAAGAGCCAGCACATGGCCAACCCGACAAAAAACGAGCTTACGGCCAAGCTAATCCAAGTACCGAGCGGTCCTAAATTTTGGTTGACCGTAAGATACCAGGCAAAAGGTAAACGAAAACCGACCAATAACAGAACCGTGAAAATCATCGGCTCTTTGGTATAACCGGCTCCGTGCATAGCGCCTACCAAAGCAATCCATACGGCGACGAACGGTTGGGATAAGCCAACTACTTGCATATATTCAATCGAATATTTGATCACCAGCGGGTCGCGGCTCATGATACCAGCGATAGTACTAGCGCCGAAGAAAAGCACACAGCCCACAAGACAATTATATAAAGCAGCAATCCCGGCCACTTTCCAGCCCGCCAGCTCGGCCCGATCCGGATTTTTGGCGCCAAGGTTTTGCCCGACAATAGTACCGACGGCGGTGCCCAAAGCACACATCGGCAACCCACCAAGCATCTCTTCCAAACGCAAACCAATGGACCAGGCAGCTTCACCGGCAGTCGGATTAGCCGTTTTAGCCAGAATCAGAAGCAAAACCATATTGCCTCCAACCCAAGCCAAGTCTTGTATGCAAGCCGGAATACCAATCTTCATCAAACGAACAAGCCATTCGTAAGATAGCCCTGGACCGCGCAAATCCATGCAGGATCCTAATGGTCCGCGTCGCAAAAGATAGAGCGATAAGGCCACACCAAAACAGCTGGCAATCGGCCAAGACAATCCCAAACCAGTAATTCCGTAATGGAAAGGATAGATACACAAAGTCATATTCAGGGCAATCACCATAGCTACGACAAGAGCCATGGTAATCATCGGCGTGCGCGTATCACCGCGAGCACGAAAGATTGAGTTGGAAACCCAATGAATAGTGATTAAAGGCTGCCCGAGCATGTCATATTTAAGAAATTCCCAACCAAGAGCTTCCACTTCCGGGCTGGCTCCTAAAGCACGCAAAAGCGGGCGGCACCATAAAAGTCCGCAAGTCATCACAAATAAACCGAATAAAACAGAAAAGAAAAGTGATTGCCGCGCAGCAACTATCGCTTGACCCCGATCGCCAGCGCCCCAGAAACGGCTGACAAGCGCATTTGTCCCGGAAGATAAAGCGACAACCAAAATTACAGTAAAGAACCAAATCTGACCGCCAAGACCAATTGCCGCTTGAGCGCTTGAACCTAATTGCCCACCTACCCAAACTTCCGAAAAGCCGGTCAGGGCAATGGTCATCATGTTTATGTACAAAGGCCAAGAAAGCTGCCAAATGGCTTTATATAACGAACCTTTCGTAATAAGTTCGTCTTCTGGTGAAAGCTTAACTTCCTCCTGAAAAGTTTCCGGCTCAGATATTGACGACCCGCTCATAAGATTTCCTACTGAAACAGTTATTTTGCCTGTTTTAATCTAAAAGGCATAGGGGATTTTCACGAGAGACCGGCACACCGTTACGAACTTAACAGTCCATGGTAGGATGTCTCTGCTTCCAGTTCCAGGTAAATTCCGAGTTTGAACACCAAAAAGGAAACCACTGCTCGCTCGGGTCAGCCTCAGGCTCCCAGCCATGAACAGCTTTGGTCCTGCCTGCAACGCTATTTGGTTTTTGACAGTCCGGATAATCGCTGGGACAAACTCGTTAATCTGCTGCTCAAGCAATTTAAGAGCGATAAATTAAAACCAAAAGATTTTTTAGAAGCGCCACTTTCAGAACAAGAAAAGATTTTTTGTCAGCGTTTTGGTCCAAACAACGAACAGTCACTAAAGCAGTCGAGAATTTTCAATCTTTTTCTCGCTTTACGAGATTTTCGCACTTATGAGCCAGCCGCCTTCGACACTTGGTACCTTTCTCTGCCGCCGGAATACAGCTCAGAAATAGTCAACGAAGACGATGCCGGTTTCTTAAATCAGATCGTACAAAGAATGGAGTTGACTAGCTCGCAACAAGCTTGGCTAGAACACTCTTGGCGTGCTTGCCCGAATTGGTCTTGCCTGAGCATGAACGGGCCTTGGGACAAGGATCCCTTAGCAGTTTTTGCCGGGCGCGCTTTACGCGTTTGCAGTGAAATGCCCGATTCCCTTACGGCCGATGATTTCATGAAATGCTGCACAACCTTGGACCAGCTGCTAACCAAATCACGAGCGAAATTACCTGCCAGCTTCCAGCCGGAGATGGTGATTCTGGTTGAAGGTCCGACCGAAGCAATTTTATTGCCTCATTTTGCTCAACTCGACAGATTTGATTTCACAGCCAGCGGAATTTTAGTAATTCCTTGCGGAGGCACTAACCAACTAGAACGCCGCTATTTGATCTTACGCGATATTTGTCGAATTCCGGTCTTGCTTGTGTTGGATAACGACGCTGAAGAAAAAATCAATACAATCAAAGACATACTTCGTCCACACGATCGCCTCTTCGTCTGGCGAACCGGAGAGATAGAAGATACTTTTGAAATAAACTTTCTGGTTAAACTCTTGAACTCCTATCTACAAACTTTAGCCTCTGGCGGCTTAATTTCGGGGCAAGATTTTTTACCAGAAGAACGGAGAACTTTTGCTCTTGATCGGATTTGGAAAAACAGAGCGTTGGGCAAATTCGACAAAGTTGGTTTTGCTGAATTCATTAAAGCCAGCTGCCAGACAGCAACAGAGATCCCGGACGAAATTCGCTCCCTGACTCAAGCTATTAAAGAGCTAAAATCAAAAACAACATGAAAGAGAAACTCGGCAAAGGACGCATAGCTACGATTATCGCTTGCGCTCTTTGGGTATTGAGCATCATCCTTAGTTTTGCTATTCCACCACACTCGCCTCTGATCTGGATACCCGATTCCGTACTATTAGCTGGCTTTTTACCGTTGCTTTTCCTCAAGCGTTGGAGTTGGACATGGATCATTTTCGGCATTTTAAATATAGGGATCGGCTTCCTTTTGCTGACCATTGAAGTAATGCCAGACGTACCGCCTCCTCCCGATCTTCCGCTTCCCCCGGAGTTGGTGGTCGCCAAACATCATCTTAAAGACTATCATCCCTCATGGTCGTGGATGATTATCGGTACACTTTGCACCATATACGGTATCGTGCAAGCGCTAGTTAACATCAGCATCTTACTTTGGCAAAAAATCAAAAGCAAATAATCAGGAGCAGGCTCCGCCAATCTTCTCTTGCCCGCAAACCACCGGCAGAGAGGACTCCAGCCAAGCGTTAATTCCACCGACCACATCTGAAATTTGCTTGAAGCCTTTGCCCGAAAGAATGCTTGCAGCAATAGTGGAACGATAACCGCCCAAACAATGAACGACAATCTCGCGATCTTTCGGCAGCTCACCGACGCGAGCGGACAATTGATTCAAGGGAATATTGACGCTTCCGTTTAAATGCTTGTCCTGCCATTCGGAAACAGCCCGTACATCAAGTACTAAAGGCGGGGCTTTACTGTCCAGCTTATCTTTCAATTGGACTGCTGTAACACGAGGTAGATTCACGGCTTCACCATTCTCGGCAAAAGCCGCTGCGCCGCCGGACAAATAACCCAATATATTGTCGTAGCCGATGCGGCCTAAGCGCATCACAGCCTCTTCTTCTTTTCCAGGCGGAGCAACAAGCAAAAGTTTTTCCTTCGGGTCTAATAGAGCTCCAGCCCAAGAAGCATAATTACCGCTCAAACCAATATTGAGACTGCCCTTTAGATGTGATTTGCAAAAATCTCCGGGATTGCGCGCATCAAGAATCAGCGCTCCTGCTTTTTGGGCAGAAAGAAATTCCGGCAAGCTCATCGATTTCAAGGATTGATCCATCTGCGCTTGCAAGGTTTTATGCATCTGTTTATTGAGGGATGCATTATAGGCGAAGTACAGCGGCGCCTCAGGCTGATCGGCCGTAACTTCGCGAATAAAATCTTCTTTGGACATCGGCTGCAAGGCGTAGTTAAACATTTTTTGCTGTCCGATTGTACTGAAAGTTTCCTTGCCCATTTTCTTTCCGCACATGGATCCGGCACCGTGAGCCGGATAGACCAAGGTTTCATCAGGTAGAACCATCAATTTATTACGCAAAGAATCATAGAGCATCCCGGCTAATTCCCGCTCGGTAACGCCAGAGGAGGCAAGTAGATCCGGACGGCCAACATCACCGACAAAGAGCGTATCGCCGGTTAAAACGCTGTGCGGTTTATCGCTGCTCTGATTAGCATCAAATACCAAAATTGAAATTGCTTCCGGGGTATGGCCCGGTGTTTCCAAAATACGCAAACGTACGCTGCCCAGATCAAGGGTATCCCCTTCTTTCAAGGGCTGGAAAGCATATTCAGCCTGACCTTTGGCGCCTAAATAAATAGTTGCCCCTAAACGCTCTTGAAACTCCAAATGACCGGAAAGAAAATCAGCATGAAAATGAGTAAGAATCACATGCTTGATTTGGAAACCTTCTTTTTCGGCGTCAGCCAGATACTGCTCGATATCACGTTGCGGGTCGATAACGCAAGCAGTTTTACTGCCCTCGTCAGCAACCATGTAAGACGCATGGGCCAGACAACCAAGAAAGTATTGTTTGAAGTACATTTTGTTTCTCAAGTAAAAAGCGGGGTCTGAGTCAATTATCTCAGAATCCCGCTTTCAACAATAGCCCTAAAAACTCCTGACTAATTAGTCAAGCTTTTCCATCTCGCGCTCATCTTTGCTCTTTACGGCTACACGCTTTTTCACCGCATCGCCGCCCATCTTAACCGGCATAGAACCATCTTCCGGTATCAATACTCGCGCCAGGAATTTGTGGGGTTTTTCAAACATTTTTGGCGCCGTTCCGGTCAAACTTCCTAAATGAGCGCGTCCTTGCATTTGTTGATCAGGAAAATCCGATTTCATGGCAACAAAGAGCCATTGCTTAATCAAGAAGTTGTAAAGGCGAGGGTCGCGTTCTTTCGACTTTTGCGCCATCAACTTCTTTTCCAGCGTTTCAGCATAAAGAATACGCTTATCGGCATCCATCGGCGCCAATTCAATTGAACGTTGAATAGCAACCAAAGCCCGGTCTACATTACCCATGCGCAAAGAGCTTTCGCCTTCCATTTGCAGAGCGCTCGCTGTCGGTACACCCATTTCTAAAATCTGATCGTTACGGATTACGCCGTTGCGATCTTGTCCGATTCCGGAGGTATCCATAATCCAGTCTTCCGGCTTTTCTTCAGCTTCTTCGGCAGCCAAAACAGGTAGAGCTGGCATAGCTACTAAAAGAGCGGCAGAAATACTCATAAGAAATTTGCTTAGCATCAACATCTCCTTGCTTAACAGGCTTTCAAATCGCGAATAGCTCCGGCTAAATCCGGAGCTCCATAAACACTTTTACCGGCTACAACTAAGTTAGCTCCGGCTTCGGCAACCAAGCGCGCAGTATCCACATTGATACCGCCGTCAACTGAAACAATGGCATCTTTACGACCGGCTTGATCAAGCATTTTTCGAATTGCTCGAATTTTAGGCAGAACAGCAGGAATAAATTTCTGCCCGCCAAAACCGGGATTTACCGACATCACTAGTACCAGATCCAAATCTTGCAGAACATAACGAATATGCTCTTCCGGTGTTGCCGGATTAAGAGCGACACCGGCCTTCATTCCTAACTTTCTTATTTCAGCCAAAGAGCGCTGCAAATGAACGCAAGCCTCAGCATGAACAGTCAAATAATTAGCGCCGGCTTCAGCATAATCAGAAAAATAACGATCCGGCTCCTCAATCATTAAGTGAACATCGAGCGGAATCGGGCTGCTTTTACGAATGCCTTTAACCACCGGCGCACCGATAGTTAAATTAGGCACAAAATGTCCATCCATTACATCAACATGAATGTAATCAGCTTTTCCGTCGACAGCACGCCTGATTTCGCTACCCAAGTTAGCGAAATCAGCAGACAAGATCGAGGGCGCTACCAAAAGAGCCATGCAATACCTGCAGAGTTGTGGCGGTACAGGTCAAGTGTACCCCGGAGAGAGACCGTTGTTTTTCGTGAAACAGAATTTATTTCGCCGGCGATAAAAGCGCTAAAGCCTGCTTGGCAGTGCTTTTAGAAGAACGAAGCGCAAAATCATTTTTTTGTTCTGAGAATATTGTTAGCAGTTTCTGCATACAATCTTTCCAAGGTTCGGAGCTTTCAGTTAAAGAAAGGGCGATATGACTGATTTAGTCTTAAACGAAGATAGCCAACAATACAAGCAGCTTGCCTTGGATTTCGCCAAAAACGAAATCGCACCCAAGGTCGAACACCTGGACAAAACCGGACAATTTCCGGAAGAAATTTATGCCGCCGCCTGGGAGCTTGGACTGCTCACGGCGCTTGTCCCGGAGAACTACGGCGGGCTTGGGCTTTCATTGTGGGACGCTTGCGTAATTAGCGAAGAACTAAGCACCGCCTGCAGTGGCGTTGCCGCAGCTCTTGAAGCAAACATTTGGGCAATTGCCGCAGTGCTTTCCGCCGGCACAACCGCGCAAAAGGAACTTTATTTAGGTCGTCTTACAGCCGAATGCTCTTTTGCCGGTCACGCGATAGAAGAGAATCAAATCACATACAAAAAAACAACCAAAGGTTATGTTTTGAATGGACAGAACATTCCGTCTTTGAACGCCACTAAAGCCAGCTTCCACATTTTAATTGGTAATGATTCGGACACGAACAAACAATCGGCATTTATATTGGATGCTGAAACGACTGGACTGGAAAGCAATGAATTTGCCTATAAATTAGGTAGAAAATGCGCCGACATCGGCACATTGAGTTTAAGTGAAATTGAAGTTGGCGAAGACAAACTTCTTGGGAAAGAAGGCAATTGGCCTGCTTATGCCCAACAACAATTTTGTCTCTTCGCACCGATTGCCGCAGCCCATGCCGTTGGCATCAGTCGTGCCGCTTGCAGCAATGCAGTAACTTATTCCAAAGAACGGTTTGCTTTCGGTCAACCGATTGCCAATTATCAAGGCATCAGCTTTATGCTAGCCGACATGGCAAAGAACTGCCAGTCAGCTCGTCTTCTAACATGGAATGCGGCATCATTAGCAGACCGCAGTCAATTCGATCGACTGCTTGCGCAAAGCGCATTGTCTTTTGCTACTCAAAGCGCCATGTCAGCCGCAACTAACGCCGTACAAATTTACGGGGGTTACGGATATTCACGTGAATATCCGGTAGAAAAATTGATGCGCGACGCTAAAGTTATGCAGCAATTTTATTCAGCCGGGCTGCAAGACAAAATCAATGTTGGCAAAGAACTTGTAGGATCCATAGCCTAATGCCATTCAAAAAAAAGCGCGAGGCTTTGGATAGCGAACGCTTAAAGAAAGGGCAATTATTGGTGGTTAAAACACCGCCTTTTTATAACACCGAATATCTGTATGAAATAAGCGGTGCCGGCGACAAAGTTTTGCGCGCCAACCTTTATCGCTCGCCAAAAGTAAAAAAACATTGGTCGCTTACGGATCTATCCATGCTGTTCGAATCGGGAATGATTCGATTTGCCGAACAAGCCGATCTAGAGAAGCTAGGTAAACCGAAAAACAACTGATCCACCGAAAGCGACTGAATTACTCGCCCGGGCGTATAACTTCTCGCACAAAATTGCGAACTTTTTGTAAACCGCGAACAGGTTGGTGCAAGACGTATTTCATCGTAATGATATAAATCAGAAGAATCGACATTAAAGTCGTAAGCGTATAAGAAATTATCCGCATTTTGCGAAAGCCGCCATATGACTGCTTAGTACGCCGAGACAATTGCACAGGATTATCTTCAGCGCCCCGCAAATTTTCACTGATCGCTTGCATTTGCGCAGACGTAATTGAATGCCGGCAATGTATGCAAAACCTCAAAGAAGAACTGTTGAGGTCCATCCCGCAATACGGACACTTTAATGAGGACATAATTCGAGTTACTCGTTATTGCTATGTCTAAAATTCGACAGCTTGTCCAGCTGTATCACAATAGCGTTGATACATTTCACTTATAGAATCACGATCATGCACTAAAGTTTGTTGCCGAGTATTCAGCTCAACAATTCGTTCTTTGAGCTGATCGATTTGTTGCTGAACAACACTTATCTCTTCACCGATTTCGCTCTCAGTAAGACTAAAAGCCTGAGCTAAAGTCCCAAATGCTTTTTCAAGCTCACTCTCTGCCATTAATTCCTATCCTTTCTTACTCCACATCCAAAACACCACTTAATTATTCTACCCAGCGAGAATGCCGTTAAATACCGGCACCATGCAAAAAGACATCTACAGGGTCTTGATTATCTGACTGACTAGCGTCAGATAAACTAGCGTTCGCACAACTTTCTGTAGATTTATGCTCCTGCATCCCAAGCCTATTGGTCAAGAATTCAAGCTTTCGCTCAAGTTCATCAACTTTCTGTTTCATACTTTTAAGAGCTTCGGCTTCGATATCGGGGACTTTATCTTCCACTCGCTGCCCGGCTCTATAAATAACTCGCCCGGGTACCCCAACAACTATGGAATCCGGCGGAACATCTCTCAAAACGATTGAACCGGAAGCAACTCGAACGTTATCGCCAATTGTAAGCGCACCCTGAATTTCAGCGCCACTACCTACAATAACGCCTTTGCCTAAAGTTGGATGACGCTTAACTCCGCGCGTCAAAGAACCTTCCCGAGCTTCTTTGCCAGCGCCAAGAGTAATGCCCTGGTATAACACCGAATCATCACCCACTTCAGCAGTTTCACCAATGACCACCCCCATACCATGGTCAATCAAGACCCGCTCGCCGATAAGAGCGCCGGGGTGGATCTCAATACCGGTCAGCATTCTGCCGATATGTGAAATAAAACGAGCCAGAGTGTAAAACTTACCAATCCAGAGCCTGTGGGCAACACGATAAATCAAAATGGCATGAAAACCAGGATAACAAAGACAAACTTCCAGCCAGCTGCGTGCCGCCGGGTCTTTCTGCAAAATATTGTTTATATCGTCCCGAATGCTCATTTTTCAGATGCTTTTTTAGATTAATTCGACAATTAATACATTAGCTGAAAGTGCATGCAATGTCTTCAAATTGGCTCCTATGTTAAATCTTGAGCCAAAAGGGAATTAAATACAATAGGCAAAAGCCTGAACTGACCAATATTTACAGAGAATTAGCTCTCAAGCGTAATTCGTAGGAGTCCCATGTTTAGTGAGCATTTGAGCCATTTCAGGTATATCCTCATTTAATATCCAAAATTGTCCGATTTTTGTCCAAGCCGGATATATGTGTATGGCATTAATCATACGCAAAGCAAATCAGCTTTTTTGTTCAACACTCAGAAATGGCAACTAAAGACCAACCCGAAATCGAAAAGAAAAAGAATGGCCAGACTCCGTCTGACCAGGCAACCGGTGCCGTCGCAGAAAACACAGATGCCACCGGCGCTAAAACCAAGCTGATTTCGGACGCTCAATTAAGTTCACCCGGTACAGTCTTGGGGGAGGCTAACCCCCAGCAGGTTTTTGCACCCCCCGGAACATTGACAACCCTGCCCGGGACTTTGGCTCCAACCACTCTTGAAATAACCCCTGTCGCAGCCAAAGAATCAATCGTCGGCGGTATTACCGATCGAGCCTTAAATCCGCACAAATTAGCCGACGAGCTGATTAGCGCCGATTCGGATAATTTCGGAACAAAACTTACATTAGGTACAGCGGCTGTGCTTGGTGGCAGCCTGCTGCTCAAAAAAAGCCCTGGATTAAAACAGATTGGAAAAATGGTCGGCTCTGAAGCAAAAGAAGCCGCCATTCTTTCCAGAATTGCCAAAACCGAATCTATCGCCGCGCAAACAGCCAAACTTGCCACAACCCAAGAAGGCAGGTTGGGCGGGCGCTTGCAAAGCTTAACTGTCGAAGGACGATCCCTAGCAACAACAGTTGATGGCTTAACCACACGCCCGGCGCCACCTCCACTTAGCACTCAATTCTTAAAGGCCGGTACAGACGGAGCAACATTAACTCCAATCGGTAAAACCGGTACACAATTGAGCCGACCCCCAGGTGCTCCTTTTAGCTTGGATGTGCCACAGCTACCAGGAACAAAAGCCAAGCTGGGTGAACCAGCTTCCTTATATAAACCACCGGTGATCGAAGCTCCGAGAACAGTGACTACCGTTCCGGACTCTCTAAATCCACGGACAATATCAATTGATGCTAAAGCGCCAAGGTCAGGTCCAGCTAAGCCCGGCACGCCTCATATCGATGCAATTACTCTGCCAAAAACAAAGACAGCTGAGCCGGTCAGACCAACACCGACTCGCGTCGAAGTTCCGGCTAAACCTGCTTCTCCGGCCGCTACAACTAAACCGGTCGAGACCGTCAAACCTGCTTCTCCGGCCGCTACAACTAAACC
>JAIEOQ010000011.1 GCA_019750335.1 Candidatus Obscuribacterales bacterium | reverse complement strand
GTTTCATGTTCTATTTCACTCCCCTAACAGGGGTTCTTTTCACCTTTCCCTCGCGGTACTTGTTCGCTATCGGTCGCTAGACAGTATTTAGCCTTACCGGATGGTCCCGGCGGATTCATACAGAGTTTCACGTGCTCCGTATTACTTGGGATACTCCCGAGGTTCAGACATTGTCGCTTACCGGACTGTCACCGTCTATGGTGCACCTTTCCAGGTGGCTTCAGCTAACGTCATCCCATCTCTTATGGAGTCCCGCTACCCCGACTAGACTTGCGTCTAATTGGTTTGGGCTCTTCCCCGTTCACTCGCCGCTACTGAGGGAATCACTGTTTTGTTTTATTTTCTTCCGGGTACTAAGATGTTTCAGTTCCCCGACTTACCTCCCTATGACCTATTTATTCAGTCATGGGTTACAAGACATTACTCTTGTAGGGTTGCCCCATTCGGAAACCCGCGGATCGTAGCCCATAACGGCTCCCCACGGCTTATCGCAGTTTATTGCGTCCTTCTTCGGCTGCTAGCGCCTAGGTATCCTCCGTGCGCACTTAGTAGCTTGACCAGCTTTAGGCTCCTAACTCAAGACTTCTTTGGGCCAGGACCGGCTTCAAAGTAAGCTGATGTTGATCATCGCCTAAGCTGATAGATACAGACATTCATAGATAAGCAAGCGCCTTAGCGCCTACTTACTTTCTCAATATGTAGTTTTCAGGGTACGGGACCAAGATTAACGGCTCTTAGTTTGCCGTCGCCCTCGACTTAGTTGTTACTTCTGTCTCGAGCGGAATTTCAATACTACCAGATTCGATTCGGCTTTGCCAAATTCGTTTCTGAATTGTCACAACTAATGAAGAGGTAGCCCTGGTGGGGTTTGCGAGAGAAGCCCTCTTAGATAAAGAGGCGCACATTTCTCGGTTCTTAGCTCGGAAAACATCACCCCGTCAAGGAAACAGGGCTTCGGCATTCTTCGCCGAGAATCTTTCCGGGCTTAAGGTTCTCTTCAGAGTTCAAAAGAATGAACGAAAAAAGTGTCAGGAAAAGCCCTGAACTCAACCCTTTCTTAAAGGCGCATAAATTGAAGTCCGAAAATTGCATCTATATAAATGAACGAATAGATGAACGAGATAACTCGCAAAAAGCAAAGCGATCGATAACGGAACACCATTATCGATCGCTTATTTTGAATTGGTGGAGGCTAGGAGATTCGAACTCCTGACCTTCTCGGTGCAAACGAGACGCTCTACCAACTGAGCCAAGCCCCCTCAACTCCTGCTATCAACAGCTCTTCTTTAGAGCCAGTTAAAGATGCCGAGCGAGAACCAATAGACGACATTCTATCATTTGTTTATGAGCAATGCGCTGAAGGTTAAGCAGGTGACAAGGATCCAAACAACCGGTACGTCCACTTGTACATATATAAGGTAGAGTCGGAAGCAGAGAATCTGATACTGTTTTGATTTTTGTTTGACGGAACCGATATGAAACTATTGATTGTCATGCCATTAGCCAAACAACAGGGCGGAGCTGAATTAGCCCTGCTGCAGTTACTCGGCAAATCGCACGAAATACAACTAAATTGCACAGTCGTATTTTTAGAGGACGGACCTCTAGTCAAGCAAGTTCAGGCATTAGGTATACAAGCCCTGGTTCTTGAAACCGGACGCTTGAGAGACCTAAACAAGTTCGTGCATACCAGCAAAAGAATTGCTGAAATCGCTCGCTCCGAAAAGGCCGATGTCATATTTAGCTGGATGACAAAAGCACATTTGTATGGCGGCACTGCCGCCTTGATTACCGGGATACCAGCAATGTGGTATCAGCATTGCGCAAGCACAAGCTGCGATCCGCTAACCCAACTTGTATTACTATTACCGACTCAATCCATACTGGCTTGCTCACAATATCAAGCCGCATTGCAATCTTCATTTTATCCACGCTATCCGGTATGCACAGTCTATCCGGGCGTCGACCTTTCTCAAGCAAAAGAAATAAGCACAATCTCCGCAAAAGCGATGCGACAAAAACTTGGAATCAGTGAAGAAGGTCCGATTATTGGCATGGTAGCTCGCCTGCAACAGTGGAAAGGAGTTCATGTTTTTATTGACGCTATACCTAAGGTTCTTGAGAAATACCCAACGGCTCTTTTTCCGATTATCGGCGGCGAACATTATTCAGAAAAAGAATATTTACTCTTTTTACAAGAGCGTATTCGCGCCTTAGGCATAGAAGCACAGACTAAGATTCTCGGCTTTAAAAAAAATCCGCTTGAATGGATGCAAGCCATGGATATAGTCATACACGCTTCCAAAGATGAGCCTTTTGGCATGGTAGTTGTAGAAGCAATGGCTTTGGGAAAACCAGTAATTGCCGGCAGTCACGGCGGTCCGCAAGAAATCATCACACCGGGTATAGACGGATTGCTTTCCGCTTACGGCGACTGCGAAAAATTAGCGGAGAATATACTGGCATACTTAAACGACCCCGCATTTGCTAACAAAGTTGCTAATGCCGCTCGCGAACGGGCCGACTATTTTTCTCTGGAACGCTATGCAAGCGATTTTAGACAGGCGGTTGAAAAAGTACTGAGAGCCAGCCCAAGAAGTAGATCCGGCGCTTGAAAAGCGTCCACGTGGTATCATTTCAGACTATGCAAAACGACCCGAAAAAACTAAGCGACAAAGACCTGCGCGAAGCGTCATTTTGGGATCAAGCAACGAAAGAAACTGCTACTCTCGATATAGACAAACCCTTGTCCACGCTATACGCCAAGCATGCACAGCAGCTGGGAGATCTCAACGGAAAGAAAGTCCTTGATGTCGGCTGTGGTGTCGGCTTTTGGAGCCTCTACATGGCTAAGAGAGGAGCGCAAGTGTGGAGCATCGATATTTCGCCTGGCAGCATAGAAGTGGCAAAAAAAAATAGTGTTCAAGCCGGTTTAGCCGATCGCATCGAATTCTCGGTAAACTCTGCTCTTAACCTCAAATTCGCCGATGATTTTTTTGACCTTGTGCAAGGATACGACATTATTCACCATCTAGACAGCGCTCTATTGGGCAAAGAGGTTGCACGAGTGCTCGCCCCTTCGGGAAGAATCGTTTTCAGCGAGAATAGCGCAAATAATCCACTTTTGATGTTTGCTCGCAATCAAATTTGCGGTCGCTTCGGCATTGCGAAATGGAGCTCCGATGACGAATATCCTTTGACCCGCTCCGCCGTCCGCAACTTTACTCAGTATTTCGAGAAAGCACAGATTGAGTATCCGTTTATATTTTTGCATTATTTGGACGCCAAATTATTCCACTATAAGAACAAGACCGCAAATCGACTATGTCATGCGTTTGATTTTTTCGTAGATGAACATCTTCCTTTTGTTAAACAGTATTCCTACAGACAAATCATCACTTGCAGCAACCCAAAGAACTGAAGACTAGCCGACGAACGAGGTATCATTTGAAATCATGTGGAAAAATGAGCCGGCTTGCGCGGAACGTTATCTGATCAGAATTTTGAACAAGATGAAAGGTCTGGCCAGAACTGTTATTGGTCAGGATAATTCGCTTGCGCGAAGCTTAGCTCCTCTCAAGAAGTTTTTCCAAACCAGATCCGAAATCGAAGCAATTTTAGCCGGTTTTGCCAACGTGCAAGATCAGGTATATTTTGTACAGATCGGTGCGGCAGACGGCATTAGCAACGACCCGCTGTTTCACTTGATCAAAACAAAAAAATGGAAAGGTATACTAGTTGAACCGGTCCCTTATCTCTACGATAAGCTCCAGCACAATTATGCGGACTGCACCGATCTTATTTTCGAAAACGTCGCCATCTCCAACAAAGAAGAAATTAGGGATTTTTGGTTTCCGCAAAATATTAATGGACAACCGGAATGGTTTTACCAACTTGGCTCTTTTTCGCGCGACGTTATTCTGAAACATGCCGATGCGATTCCCGATCTGGATAAGATGATTGACAGGGTTTCATTGCCTTGCATATCTCTTTCATCCTTGCTGAAAAGAAACAAAATAACCAAATTTGACGTACTGTTAATCGATACCGAAGGTTATGATTTCGAGATCATCAAACAAATCGACTTCTCCTTCTGCAAACCGAAAATCATAATTTACGAACATAAACACTTAAAAACACAAGATCAAAAAGCCTGCCTTCATTATCTTAAAGAGCATGGCTACCAGCTAACAGAAGAACAGACAAACACACTAGCTTTTCAGAGCGTTAGCCCATGAGAATTGCCTTTGTCTCAACCTATGATTCTTCCGATATAAATAAATGGTCGGGAATCGCTTTCCACATGTACAAAGCACTTGCTGACGCCGGTGTAGACTTGGTTCCGATTTTTCCGCTCCAATTTCGCACCAATCTCACTCAAAAACTTTTACGAAAAATATATTCTCACTTATTCGGTAAAAAATATTCCGCAGCTTTTGAAACGAACGTTTTAAGGCACTGTGCCAAACAGATTCAACGCCGCTTACAAGAGAGCGGTCCGGTAGATGCAATCGTCGTACCCGGCTCTTTGCCGATTGCCACTACTTATTTAAAATGCGGCATACCGGTATTTGTGTGGGGTGATGGCACTTTTGAGGATTTGCTGAATTGGTACGATGAATTCACTAATTTTTGCCAGCGGACGATTTTTTTTGGTCAGCAAAGCCAAAAAGAACAACTTACGAATACAACTCGCACCATTTATTGCGCACCGCTCTTTGTCCAAACAGCAATTTCCCGCTACGACACCGACAACGAGCGCTTAGCTGTCATCCCCTTCGGCGCGAATACCGTACCGAATCTGTCTCGAGACGAAATTAGCCAGTTCATTCGGCAACGTCCGCACAATCGCTGTCGACTACTCTTTATCGGACTTGATTGGAAACGAAAGCAAGGCGATTGGGCTGTGGCTACGGCCGAGGAGCTAACACGGCGTGGACTACCCATCGAACTCACTGTCGTCGGCGCCAGGCCAACAAGTCCTGACCCGCTACCACAATTCGTCAAGTATCACGGCTTCATAGACAAATCTACCGAATCAGGAAAAGACGAGCTTATGCAATTACTGCTTAACTCCCATTTTCTAATTTTACCCACAAAAGCCGACACTTTCGGCATCGTCTTTTGCGAAGCAAGCGCATGCGGCACACCATCACTATCTACACAAATCGGCGGTGTTTCGGCGGCTGTAGCCGACGGACAAAACGGCAAACTCTTTCCTTGCCAAAGATCGACATTCATCGAAGAGTGCTCGAATTATGTCATGGCGATGATGCAAGATCAAAAGAAGTATGAACAACTTTGTTTATCATCTTTTGATCGTTATACGACAGATCTAAATTGGCGCGCGTCAGTCACAACGCTTCTAAACCTAATTGAAACGCACATTGCAAACCACTAATGGCTTAGTTTCTCTTCAAGTAACGCTACCGGTCGATCTTTCTTGCCGAGATTATTAAGTGCCATACAAACACCAAAACAGTACCACATAATCAAAGAATTTCCGCAGGTCATATAACCATTAAACAAACTGACTGCAGCATAGCCGGCCAAGGTTAGTACCAGGGGGTTTTGAGATCTTTTTGTAGCCGCGAAAGCTTGAATCGTTATATTTGCGGCCGCGCAAATGCGCCACAACAAATACAGGAATCCCATACCACCAAGCTCTTGTAAAATTCGCAACCATTCGTCTTCGGCAAGCAACCATTTTGTCGCATGCTCAGTATTACCGTGATATAACGCGCCGCCGCCGCCGGATCCCAAACCAAGACCGGCCCCTAAGACAGTAATTCCGTTAAAGCGTTCGCCCATAAAAGAAGTACTTTGTCGAATAACACGATTCATTAACGAACCCTCAACAGCTCCCACCGTTTCTTGCCGATTGACCATGGATTCAGTCGCGTCCTTAAAAACGTAAGTAGACGACACAACAAAGAGCACCACAAGCGTTACTATGCCGACCACACACCGCAAGATATACTCTTTCTTCATTATGGCGAACATGGTCAT
This sequence comes from Candidatus Obscuribacterales bacterium, assembly GCA_019750335.1. Classification (GTDB taxonomy): domain Bacteria; phylum Cyanobacteriota; class Vampirovibrionia; order Obscuribacterales; family Obscuribacteraceae; genus JAIEPM01. Next base: position 14,362 of record JAIEOQ010000011.1, on the reverse strand, counting down.
AATGGCATAAAAACAAACGATCACAGAATAGGCAAAAGACATCCGCGAGCCATTCTGCATAAGAATAGCTACCAAACCCATGCCACTAGCAACAATTATCGGAAACGGTGCCGGACCTTTCCCTCTTTTTATCAATAAAGCCGAGATCAAGATTGCCACCATCCACGCAATATAAAACGGGGGGGCACCACGATCTGTGAAAGTCAGAGTACATCGCGTATGTTCTTGGTCAAATGTTACAGCGGAAACACTGGCAATATGCAGCTTATTTACGAAAGCGTCAGCCGGCGAATAATATTGCGCCATACTGAGAAATGCCATGGGAATATTCAACCAGATCGAAATTTGCGCTAAGCGTAAAATAGTTTTTCCATTCAGCAATGAGCCGATAGCAAAAGCAAGATAGCCATAATAGAAGTAATTTCGCCATCCAAAAAAAATAATCAGTGAATTCATATTCAGCGCGATTGACTGAATAATTCCCCAGATCAGAGTAACAACGGACAATATAGCAAAAGATATAAAGAGTGGCGATTTGATCGGAAAGAGCCGGAGCCGCCAAGTCAAAAATAAAATCGGCAACACCACAGCATCAGAAGAGAAGAAAAATAGCCATGCAAGCTGGGGGAAAAGCCACTTGCGCACCGCACCTTGAAATATGATTGTTAAAAGTAGCAAAACAATCAAAGCCCGAGCTATGCTTAATCTTTGCTTGATTAAACGATCGGCAAAAACATTTTTGTATTTTGCTTCGATACCCACGGACACCACTTCTTGTTGCCAACTAAATCATATCGCGTTTTTGCTTACATTTTTATCGATGGAGTCCAAATAAACCGCCTTGTACGCGGATGCAATATCTTTCCAAGTCAACTTGCTTGCCTTTTTTAAGCCTTCTTTTTCCAACTGTAATCGCAGCGAGTCATCCGTAAGCAGCCGCAACAATTGATCGGAAAACTTTTCGTCCTGAACAATAAGACCCAATTGTCCATGATCAAGTATCTCGGAAACGCTGGCATTGGGAGAACAGAGAATAGCCGTGCCGCTAGCTAAAGACTCCAAATAGGTAATGCCGAATCCTTCATATACGCTTGGATAGGCAAAAACCCAAGCTTTTCGATAAAGTGCCGCTAATTGTTCATCGCTCGGGAATTTTTCCCAAGTCACACTAGGATGCTCCGGACAATAGTCAGAGACCATACATAATCTTGCCGAAGGAAATTGCTTAAGCACTTTATTGACGAATAAATCATAGAGGAATTGCCCGCGCTTACGTCCAGACCAAGTCCCAACAAAAAGAATCAATGGTTCGACGTTTTTTTCTCCAGGATAATAAATATCAGTGTCAACTCCCCAGCCGATTACTTTATCTATGCCATAGATTTGAGCTGTACTTTTACCAACTGCTACAGTTCGATCAGCCAAGAGTATCGACAGCTTTTCAAACCAATATGTAAGTAGACAAAACAACTTCCGTTTAAATGAAGTTGCGAACTGTGCTTCCATCAATGATGACCCATGCATAGTTCGGACAGTGGGCGTTTGGCGAAACAAATAAAACCAATCATCACCGTGAAAATGGACTACGTCAAACTGGCTGAAATCAACAACATTAAGCAAAAAAGGTAAGAGCAGGATTCGTCCTAACCTGGACTTGAGAAAGGCTAATCCACCAAATAGCAATTTATGTTTATAAATTGCTTGATCAGGACAATTGTCCAGACTCAGTACGGTCACGTTATCTACAGCACACAAGGCGTTTGCCAATCTATGTACGGCAATATCCACACCACCGACCTTATGTTTGCCGTTAGCAAGCGAAACGCTAAAGATGGCTATATTCAACGGGCACTCAGTCACTAAAACGGCTCTCCCGGCAAAGTACTCATTAAGACCCAATCACCCTTTTGCCATAACTTAAGCGGGCCAGCACTTTGGGTGCCCCAAGCATACGGCGGCTGCTCTCCACGCCAAACAGCACCTTGCTTATGCAATTGTGCAGCAGCAGCAATTTTAGGCGCTGCCTGAGCAGCTTGTCCCGCCCCGGCAAAGCGAGCCAACCATAAAGTATTGCCATATGCCCGGCGATGTAATCCAGTCGAATATTGATCAAAAGTGTGAGCAGCACCAGCCCCATCCCAAGAGCCAGGTAAATAATATTTCAAGCGCCAGATCTCTAAAGGCGTTGTTCCCGTATCAGCGAGCACGCCTCTATACTCGTCATCGCTTGCCTGAATCACACCAATCAAACTTGCTTCACCAATGTGTTCCGGGATCCAGCCTGGCAGCGAAAAGTTAGCCGCTAACGGCTCTCGCTTAAGCAAGGAATGACTACTCCGTTTCCATTCGGCTCCAGCAACAAGTCCAGCAACAAGTCTTTGATTGAGAAACGTCTTTACGGATAAAGCAACGCCTTCCGGAGTCGTACCGGTCAAAGTGACAATCTCTGTTTCAAATGGTGTCGAGTTGATTTGGGCACTGTGTAGAAAAAGATTGCGATCACTTTCGATATAACCAAGCGAACCTTGAAAGTTACCATAACCAAATACTAACGCCGAATTTGCGGTGAGCGAAGCTTCTCTTTGCCAAGCCGTTTTAATCAAAGGATCATCGGCCAGCCCGACAAGAATCAGATGATTATAAGCCCGCTCAAAAGGAGAGGCAGAAAACAACATTCGGCTATCAGTTAGACTCGTCGGCGGTGCATCACCGGACATTACACGTAACAGACTGTGCTTGGACACGGCCGCCAGTAGCGACTTTGCCGCTGCCTGTATTTCCGGAGGAGCATCATTTGCCACACATATTTTCAAACCGCGTCGCGGTTCTGCCCCCTGGCCGTAAGCAACGATGCCAGCGAAGAATTGTATGACAGCCGTAAGCAGGAGCAATAATCGCATAACAAACATCTTAAAAGCTCTCCTGCAAACAAATAACATTTCCATCTCCGGGTCGCAAAGGTAAAGCAACCGACCAGTACTGCCCTTCCTTGCTAACGAGCAAACTTTGATGGTCGTTAAGGTCGCAAGCTTTTGCTGTCTTGGCACTTGGACTAGCCTTTAATCGGACAACAACTTCACGCCCTTGCTCAAGCCAGTCTTCTACAACGACACAAATTATATTGTTCAGATAGAAACCATAGCCGCTTGTACCAGCAGGAAATTTAATCGGATTGTTCAAACCTTTATGAATTACTGGCCCGAGCGATTGAAGCTCCTCCCAAGTAAGTGTATCTGCCGGACCGGTGATCATCACTGTTTCATTTTGGACAGTTACAGTGCGCCCCCCAATTTTTTTGCTGTTAACGACATTCAAAGCTGTGCCGTCGGTTCGTACAGAAAATAAATCGGCAACAGCTTTGCTTATTGGACCGTCTCCGGCAATAGCAACGAGACGAACATGGCGTGCGTGCAAAGCTTTGAGGATTTCGATCTCAGCCGAATTGAAATGATTGATATTGATCAGAATTAAAGGTGCATCACCCTGCCATTTATCTAAATAAGCAATGTTAGCTACGAATGAAACTGAAATTCCGTTCTTTTGCAATTGAGCCGCGCTGTAAGCGACCGCACTCACATCAGTTAAGCGCGAGTTCAGCTCTCCGGTTCCAGAAAAGCTTAAGGTTTGAGGATCGGCTAATCGGGACGTGCTAACAACCAAGCCAACACCGTATGGCTCCGTCGGGGAGATCAAACTATGCCTCTCTTCAAGCTTCCACCATTCTTGCCAATCGTTTGCGGACATTGAATAAGAGGAGCCGGCATTAGTGCTATAGCCATACGTATAGATTGAATGATACTTTCCATCAGAATCAACCGCACCACGCCAAGCCCGATCATAATAGTGCCTTCGCGAGGGTTCAGTGGTACCCACTGGTGAATGCCAGTGCTGATTTTCCAAAATCGCGGAATTATATCCCCACTGCAGGAGTGTCGAAATCTTCCAGTCCGGATTCAGAGCCAAAGGACCCAACTGCCATCCGGTAGTTAAAGGAACATTTTCTTGCTGCATGCCCCAGGTCGAATCTTGGTTCATTCCTTGAATGGTTTCGGACAGTTCTTTCTGAAAATCAAGCGGCAACAAAGGCATTCCTTGAGCTTTGATCACTAATTTTTTGCCAGCACCGCTAAAGGTATCGCGCAACAATCCCGTGGAATGCCGATAACGATCAAGTTGAAATTTTTGCCATTCACTTTCGTGCCGTTCATGAATTTCGTCCGTAATCTGACTGCGAGTTTGCCCCTGCAAGCCGGAACCACCTTTAGCTCGCAGATATGAATCGAATTGCTCAAAATCCTGCCAACCATGCAAGGCATCAAGAGACGGACCGGTATCCCAACGATCAGAGTGATCAAAAATAACAATCTGTGAATTGTTCCATTTTCGATCTTGACGAACTTTTCGCAATAAAAGTGGTGCTGCAATATCGTAAAAAAGCTCACCATTACCAAAAGCTCTCCAAGGAGTTGAATAATGACGCATATCGCTTTCGGTCAAGTAAAGACGATTCGCCTCTGTTTTAGCAGCCGGTCGAATTTGTTTCATCTGCCGGCTGTAGGCCCAAATCAGATCATCGGGAGTCGACCAACCGCCAACTTTTTCTTGCGTACCAGTTCCTAAATCAAAAACATTGCGAAAGCCCTGAGTAACAATAAAACCAAGTCCGGCAGCATTGCTTGGAAAAATATCTGTAATCGGCCGCAAGGTTTGCTTGGGCTTCATGGATAAAAAAGGTATTGAAATCGATTGACCAGCAAAGCTTAAATCAATTCGATAAAAAGTTGGCTGCTCTCGTTGCGGAACTGCCACCGGAATATCAAATTGCTCAACCGTGCCGGCCGGTATGGAAAGCTCCTGCAGGGATGTGACCGCTTTATCATCAAGCAAGTCAGTAATCTTTACCGCAAGCTGCCCTTTAACGTCGGCGGTCGGCTCACCGACATTTCCTTCGATTTCAATTTCACCAAGCCAGGGCTCCTGCTTGGCATAGGGCAAACGGACTCTTACTTCTTGAGCCTTCTGCGCAGGAAAAGCTATACGCACATGTCCCAATTCACCAAGAAAACGCTGGCCCAAATTCATGCATGATGACACTTCTTTCCCGTCGAGCTCAATCATTGCCGCTTGCGGATTATGGAGAGGATAGTTCCGGTAATTATTTGAAGAGCCGAACAATGTAACTGCGTTGATCGTAACCGGATGCGGGAAAAGAAAACGCAACACATTACCTTTTTCGGAACCAACCCAAGTACCGTAAGCTTTAATTCCATCCGCAGGAATTTTTTCCGCACTAGCAGCTCCATCAGTCAGCATCGGCAAAGAAGGATTGTCCGGTTGCACCTCATCAAAAACCGAGGCTAAATGAGCAATATTGGAACAATCATTGGCGATAGTACCGCGAACATTAACTGTTCCCCCGGGTTGGTAAACGTAGGCTGAGATCGGGAAGCCCATACGGGCACCAAAGAGGTTACCTTGCGGTCCTGGCGCCGCAAAAGGATAGCGCATTGAGTTCAAATCATCGGTTTGCGCCGACAATATAATTGGTGATCGCAAATCCACCGTTACCGGTAATTCTTTCAAAAGATCAGCCCCGTCTTCGGACAACAATCCTAGCCGTATATGATAAATATCGCGAACCGCCAAGGCTTGATAGCTAGATGAATCAAGCTTGGACAGCGGGAAATCAACAGAAGCACTACTTTTAGGTCCGATCGTCATGCTTTTCTCAGCGTCACCAATAAAAGCATGCTCCCAGGTCAGTAGACGTGCGATTACCTTTAATGAGAGAGGGCTTGCGCTTGGATTGTTGACTGTGACATGTAATAAACGTTTATCCCGATCGACATGGACAGACGGATTGCCTAAGACCGGCATTTTGACATTATCGGCCGAACGACGATTATTTTTGATCAGCCAAGTCAATAAATCTCGCCAAAAGTCGGCAGCTTGAGGAGATTTTTCCACAGAGAGCGCCGAACTGCCTAAGACGGCTACACGACCAGCGCCATAACTTCCTGTAAGCAAAAAAGGAGTTGTATTATCATCAGCCCAAGCACGCACGGACCAATTCCGGTTATTTAGCGGTCGCGTCCAAGATGGTTCACCAGCTTTGGCTTTCGCCACGCCATCGACAAGATCTCGCTCAAATCGTTCATATCTTCCTTCACCGCGTTCAGCTTGCGCTACCGTTCTAAGCGGAAAGCAGTATGGCAGTCGTAATTCAATTTTCTTGTCCGCAAAAATTTCGTTATCAAAATTTTTGACGGAAATGCTGTTTGCCTCAGGCCGGCTACGGTCAAAATGTATCTGTGTTTGCCAAGCTGTAGTAGGTAACATAAAAGCCAGCTGTCTGGGAGATACGCCAGGATACGTTCCTAAAGATAGAATCAGGTTGCCGCCCCGGCGGACATATTCACCGATCAATTTCTGTTGATCGTTTGTCAAATTGACACGCTCGGTTGCCTCTAAAAGCAAAACTGGTCCGTTCAATTTGCTCAAAGTCGCCTCTCCGGATTCAATCTCCAAGCCGAGCGCGGTTCCGGCGCTGGTTAAGGATTTCAATTGCTCGGGAGGAGCGTTGAGACAAGTAAGGGGCGCCGCAGAACAGGAAATCGCGGAAAAACAAAAAATACCAAGGCATAAAACGATCACGCCTATGCCGCTTGAAACAAGCGAAGATTTAAGCATGGTCTCTCCTTTGTTCAAGCAAAAACGAACACCAATATTGCCAACTCAATTTTAAAGTTGCTAACGCCGTCATGAAACCGCGCGGTCCCTGCTTTTTCAGATTGCTACCAATGTGATGTAGCGAAGCCAATACAACAAAAACAAGCCCTTTAATCAGAGAATTTTCAGTGGCAAAATATCTTTTAGCGGTAACATACATCCGAGAGGCGTTGGCATAAGGAAGATAGTAGTCGCGATTGGACGGGGCAGGGTAGTGCTGATTGATTGCCTTCCGACATAACTTTATGTTGTAGCCCCTTGCCACCGCTCGCGTAGTCAAATCCACCTCATCGCAACCATAAATCAAACGTTCATCAAAAGAAATTTCAGAGAATAGCGATGCCGGAAAAACAGTACTGTTGATTACAATTGTGTTCAGCCCTTCATCGCTATTGTAAGGTTTTTGCTGAAATCCAAGAAAATCTTGATCGTTAGGCGCAACAATCCTTCCGAAATTTTCTTCAACTCCGGTTACTATGGTTTTTGGCAGAGTTTTCGGGGAGCAGCGCTCAAAAACGGAGCGAATCTCCTCAAGAAACGATTTGCCCAGCACAGCGTCGTCATCAATAAAAAGTATGAAATTACCTTCGCAATAACGCAACGCATTATTGCGATTGGCTGATAAGCCTCGCCTCGGACCTTCGACATATTTAATTGCGCGCCCGGACAAAAGCTCCTTCGTTTGATCATTGGTACTGTCATCCGAAACGACAATCTCTTTAACTCGAACCGTAGATTCTTCAATAGAGTCGATGGCGCGCAATATAACATCAGCCCGATTACGAGTACAAATCAAAACTGACACGGAAAAATTATTTAGTTTTGCGCCTTGGTTCTGCATTCGATTCATTCCGCTACGAGGCAATCAATTCGACGATATTCTTCACACTTGGCATTACGCGCCGCTCACCGGCACTGAAGCAAATATATTCCTATAAACGGAGATAGTATTGGTTGCGGTACTGGCCCAAGAGAATTTTTTAGCTTGGATCAATCCTTTTTGGACTTGCTCCTGACGTAAATTTTTGTCATCAAGCAAACGCTCAATGGACTGCGCCAATCCGATTATGTCGTACGGGTCCAATAAAATGCCGGCATCCCCAACAACCTCTGGCATGGAGGCAACGTTAGAAGCGATCACCGGCAAGCCACACCCCATCGCCTCTAACGGCGGCCAACCGAATCCTTCCCAAAGAGAGGGAAAGGACAAAAGATCCGCCGCCTGATAAAGACTGACTATGCCATCGTTATTCAAAATTGGCTTTTGCTGGATAATTAAATTCTCTATTCCGAGCGAACGAGCAAGTTCGCACTCGTCAGGAAACATATCGGCACCGAGACGCAAAAGCCGGACCGGCTCTTTGCGATTGCCTGCTTTATTCACGGCGGCAACTGCCTTGAGCAAAGTTGGCGTGTTTTTATATCTGTTTTTTGTCGCCACTTGCAAGACAATGGCTGTATCGTCTAGTAAGCCGTACTGCGCTCGGACAGTACGTCTTACCATTTCTTGCTCTTCTTTATTGAGAGCGGGACGAAAACAACTATTAAGTCCGTAATGTACCGTAGTAACGCGCTCCTCTGGAATACCCACTTCATGAATAAGTCCCTGTCTGGTCGACTCGGAAATAGCAATGATGTGAGCAGCTTGCCACAAGAAGAACAGACGAAGCGCAAAAGTATGCTTGCCCATACCTTCAGCTTTCATGCCGATTTTTCCGGACTTTGCCAACAACGGAATGATATCGTGACAAGTAATAACGGTTCGTTCTTTTGGCAAAGATAAAATAAGATGGGCGTGACTGTGATCAAGAATATGAAAAATATCGGCATTGATTCTTGACGACATGAGTGGATATTTGAGCAGGCGCCCTGCTCTCTCCGCCCAGCGACTGCCAATTTGTCCGGGAATTAAATCGGAAACTAATTTGCTTTGTTCGCAAAATACATTTTCAAACTGACAATCTGCGGGAGCCGCATCGCCCAGCCCCCTCGACAACTCGCCAGCATAGCGACTCATGCTCAGGCTTGGAAATTGATTGAGATTGTGAAAAAGAGCAATTTTCAAGAAAGGTAATTTCAGCAAGAAGATTAACAAGAAAGATCCTACAATAGTTATGATTATATGCGGAGAATCAATCTCCGTTTTCGGGAGAATAATGACAGCAAACAAACCAATATCAATCACACAAATCTGTACCTTTTACGGCAAAGGTGGCGGATTGGAAAGAGTGGTGCTGGACTTAGTCTCAGGCTTGCGGTCCGATTACACGGTCGATGTTCTTTGCTCAAAGCATGGTTGCAAAACGACGGAAGAGATCATCGACGGCAATAAAATCAGATCTGTAGGCGGATGCGTCTCCATCGCCGGACGCCCCCTTGCATTAAACTTTCCTGCAGAGCTGGCCAAAACATCCTCCGACATCCTTCACTATCATTTGCCTTTTCCATTAGCGGCCGCCTCACACCTTCTAGTCAAACCAAAAGCAAAAGCAGTAGCAACTTGGCATCACGATCTAGTCCGCTATCCCTGGTTCAACACTTTATGGAAGCCTTATCAGCAAGCTTTTTTAGAACAGCTTGACGCGATCATGGTTTCATCGCCAGCCCTAATTGACTCCACTCCGGCACTGAGCAAGATTCGTGACAAGTGCCATGTAGTGCCGTTCGGCGTCCATTTATCACGCTTTCAGACAATCGACCATAAGGCCGTTTCAGCAATTACAAACCGTTACCCGGGCCCGATTGTTTTATTTGTCGGACGCTTGGTTTACTACAAAGGTTGCGACATCCTGATCCGGGCCATGCAAGGTATCTCAGCTTCTCTGATCGTGGTAGGTGAAGGTCCTCTACGCCATGAGTTCGAAGAACTTAGCCGCGAATTAGGGCTACAAAATAGGGTTTTCTTTATCGGCAACATCCCGGACGACGAATTGACCGCTTATTATCAAGCCAGCGACATTTTCGTATTACCCTCCACTTTAGCCACCGAATGCTTCGGCATAGTGCAAATGGAGGCTATGGCGGCCAGTACACCGGTGATTAACACTGCTTTGGCGACAGGCGTGCCATGGGTAAGCAAACATGGAGAATCCGGACTGACCGTACCTCCCGGTGACGTCTCCGCTCTGACACAAGCGCTTAATCAACTGGTTTCCGATCCAGCGCTTCGAAAAACTTTTGGACAAAGAGCTCAAATCAGAGTTAAGCAAGATTTTTCGATTGAAAACTTTATTACAGCAACCACAGACATATACAAGGGTATTCTTTAGCGACAATGAAAATAACAGTTCTGGTACCGACATATAAAAGAACTGAGACTTTGACTTCCTGCCTGGAAGGATTATCAAAACAAACACGTCAGCCGGACGAAATAATTGTTGTAGGCAACAACGAAGACATTGCGACGATTGCCTTGATGCAAACACAAAGATGGAAGCACCTTCCGCTGAAAACAGTCTATTTGAACAGACGCGGACAGGTGCAACAGCTCAACGCCGGTATAATGTCCGCCACTGGCGATATCATAGCAATTACAGATGATGACGCAGTTCCTCGCCCCAACTGGCTCGAACGCATTGAGGAACACTTTGTTCAAGGTGGTCCGCAAGTTGTCGGTGTCGGCGGGCGCGACGTTGTTCATCATGGAGAAGAGATAGAATCAGGAGCCAAGGCTGTCGTCGGAAAAGTTTTATGGCATGGCAAAGTAATCGGCAATCATCATCTTGGGGTAGGTGGACCAAGGCTTGTCGATGTTTTAAAAGGAGCAAATTGCTCTTACCGCAGATCAATCGTTGCCGAAATCGGCTTCGACGAACGCTTGCGTGGCAACGGATCGCAAATACACAACGACATGTCAATCGGCTTGCGGATCAGAAGTCGTGGGCTGAGTTTAATATACGATCCGGCGGTCACGGTAGATCATTACCCTGCCATGCGCTTTGATGAAGATCAACGCGATCAATTCAACAAAACAGCTTTATCCAACATAGCTTACAATGACGCTGTTTGCTTACTTGAATATCTTCCCCCGCTCCGTCGTACCGTGTACTTAGTCTGGGCATTTTTAGTCGGCACCCGTGCTTTACCAGGCCTAACGCAATTTTTCCGACTGCTTCCAGCCCAAAGGAAACTTTCATGGCAACGAATGATCGCCAGCTGGGAAGGACGTTGGCAGGCGTATCTGGATTGGCGTACTCAATCCAGATATGACTAGATTTTTCTCAAAACAGAAGATATCGATTGCTGCATCTTTTCTAAACTAAAACGATTAAGGGCTGCTTCCTGAGCTTTCAAGGCAATCGCTTTCGCCTCTTCCAAATTTTCCAAACAATGTCCCAAGGTTTTAGTCAAAGCTGCAACATCCGCAGGCGGAAAGAGAAAACCGGTCTGATCATCCAAAATTTCCAAGACACCACCAGCCGCACTAGCCACAACTGGACGACCGAGTAACATTGCTTCTACAACAGCTCGACCAAACGGTTCAGGCAAAACCGACGGATGCACTACGACATCACAAATCAGCATTAAATCCGCAACATCGCGACGAAAGCCGAGAAATTTAATTCTCTCCTCAATACCAAGTTCACAAGCCAAATTTTTCAAACGTTCAAAAAATTCACTCTCACCAAATAAAGGTCCACCGACAAACAATACTGTTACCGGTATTTTAAGTTGCTCTACCGAACGCAACAATATATCTTGTCCTTTCCATGAAGAGATACGACTAAAGCAACCAATCACTTTACCGGTACTCGATAGCTCCATTTGCTCACGCAAGATAGACAGCCGTTCGGACTTCGCCATCGGATCTACCGAAAAGTCAAAACCGTTGTATACCGTCACAACTTTATTTGCTCTGCCACCATGATCGATATACGCTTGAGCAGTCGCATTGGAATTAGCAATCACATACCGCGACAACCAATTTGATAGGAAAACAAAAGAGACTATGTTGAATCGGCTAAAATGCTCCAACGAAAGGATGTCACGCAAATGGATAATGACAGGACGGCGAGCAAGCACACCAGCAAACATAGCTACTAAAGCCGATTTCAAAGTATTGGCATAGAGAAGATCGAAATCAGCAGCAATTTTACTCGTTTTGACAATTAGTTTAATCAATCCGCACGCAGCCACAAACAAGGGCAACAATCCTGACTTACGGCGAATATGACCAAGACTTAAATGCTCCGTTCGCACAAGAATGTGCTCTGCCTCGAGAGCATCTTTTAGAGGTCCATCCTCAAATAAAAGAACGGCAGCAGAAGCAGCATAAGGGCGTACTAAATCAACGAGACTTAACTCCGCTCCGCCAAATTGAGCAGAATGTCCGAGAAACAAAATTTTAGGCTTATGTTCCATCAGCAGGAACCGGCTGCAGATCGATTTCGACTCGCTCTAGAACAATAGAGCCCATGCGCGGCTCCCACAAGAGCGGTCCGCACTCCTCAGTAACCGAGACTTCAAAACCGGGTTTTAAAGAAACCCGATCAAATTCGCGAATGCCAAATTTTCCATCACCGGAATAGAGGCTGAAACAAATAGAATAGACGCCTGGCGCCAACCTTATTTCATTAGTCGTCATCCGTAATGATTTATGTTCTCCGGCACGCAAGGAAAATGCAGCAGTGTTATAGCTGGTGCCGATACAGTTACTGCCTTGATCGTAAAGCGAGAATCCAATCTGTAAATTTTCAACGTCTTCATTAGCGCTAAGCAAAAGATCATAAGCGAGCGGTGCACCATAGGGAATAACAATACCAAAAGGCGATTGCAACTTGATCTGTTCAAATTTCGCAACTGTTTTTTTCATTCCGCCATTACCTTCATCAGCACGCAAGCGGGTAAGATCGTCATCCGAAATCAATGTCATGTCTCGTAAGTAGCGATCGCAAACATCACTTACTTGTCCTTGTGCAACAAGCTGCCCGTTTTTCAAATATATGGCTTTATGACACAGTTCGCGAATAGACATCATATTGTGGCTGACCAATAAAACGGTTCGCCCGGATTTTGCTAAAGCCCGCAATTTTTCCAGGCAGCGCCTTTGAAAGCCGATATCTCCTACAGCTAATACTTCATCAATAAGCAATATCTCTTGCTGCAGATTGGCAGCAATCGAAAAACCGAGCCGAACGCACATTCCGGTCGAATAGCGCTTGATTGGCATATCGAGATAGCGATCTATTTCAGCAAATGCCACAATCTCATCAAATCTTTTTTTGATTTCACTGTGTTTCAAACCAAGAACGGCGCCACTCAAATAAATATTGTCCCGCCCAGTTAGCTCATCATGAAAGCCGACTCCGACTTCCAGCAAAGAACCAACGCGCCCGTTCAAGAGGACTTCTCCTGTCGTCGGCTGGGTCACACGCGAAAGAATTTTCAAAAGCGTACTTTTACCGGCCCCATTACGCCCGACAATCCCCAATACTTCGCCCTGCTCCTGCTGAAAGCTAACTTCGCTAAGGGCCCAAAAATTACGAGCCTGCTCCTGCTTCGAACCCAAGCCGGCAATAAGCATCGGTATGAAATCCCGAAACTTGTTAAAAAACCGCCCATTGAGCCGGTAAGACTTACCTAAATTTTGTGCATCAATAGCTATAGACATGATTAATCAGATAATATCGGCGACTTTTCGAGAAACAAAATCATACAAAGTGAAACCTAAACAAAGCAAAACAATAAGCACGCACGTTCCAGGAATCATGGCAGCAAACGGTGGTTGCCCGGCACCAAGAATGCTCCAGCGAAATCCTTGAATTACGCAGGCAATTGGATTCAGATCATATAGCACCGCAAAATTTTTCGGCACAACACTACTCGAATAAAAGACTGGCGAAGCTAAATAAAGCAATTGCATCAAAATCGGCAAAACATGCCGCATGTCATGGAAGGCAATAGTCAATGCCATAAACCATAAGGAGATAACAAGCGCAATCAAAATTTCCAGGCCGAGGAACAAGGGCAACCAAACGATATTGACCGACAATTGACAATGCCATAAAACCATCATTCCAACAAGAACAATCGATCCAAAAAGAAAATCAACGAAAGGAAGCACCAAGATGGAGATCGGAATCGTTAAGGGAGGAAAATATACTTTAGTCAAAAGTCTACCGGCAGCAAGCCCGGGCAGTTGGGTCGCGGAAGCTGTCGACATCAGATATTGCCAGCAAAGTATGCCGATAAAAGCAAATACCGGGTAGGGAAAGCCATCAGAGGACACTTTCATCAATTTGCCCATCACCAGACTCAGTACTACCAAAGAAGACAGAGGCTGAACTATTACCCAAATAAAGCCAAGAGAAGTTCGCCCATATCTGGACATGACATCTTTCCAGCCCAAGAAAAATATCAATTCACGATATTCCCAGAGTTCAACAAGCTGCGGAATCAGACGCTTGAAAAACTTACTATCGCTTGTAATCCTGGTTTTAAATTCTTGGCCGGTTGAAGAAATCATATTAATGTTCAAAAGACGCAAACAGTAGAATACCTCGAACCCGGACAATTACGAGGTATCGTAAAAAAGATAATGATAAATATTAAAGATATGGGCCATCCTGGACTCGAACCAGGGACCTCACCCTTATCAGGGGTGCGCTCTAGCCACCTGAGCTAATAGCCCGTA
>JAIEOQ010000014.1 GCA_019750335.1 Candidatus Obscuribacterales bacterium | reverse complement strand
ATCGGGCTTGTGCTTTGTAAAACCAAGAACAGCTTGATTGCGGAATACACATTGCGAAACAGCCAAAGCCCGATCGGCGTCTCCGAATATCGTCTTGCCCAGCCGCTGCCAGAAGAGCTGCGGAAGAGTTTGCCGACTATAGAGAATCTTGAGAAAGAGCTGAAAGATGCTATGGGAAGCATCGAAGACTAAGCCACGACAATGAGCCGGATTGGTCTGATAACAGGTTTTGCACCGTTCTAAGAAAAACAGTTTTTAGCACGAGTTTTTGGGCTGAAGGAATGCGGTTTGTGCGCGTTGGAGGTCCAGAAAACCACTTGTCTACTAAATCTCCGTTTTCTGGACGTGGTGGCACTTTCTCCATTCGCAAATAAAGTGCGCCCGACTCCGGATGATTGCAGTCCAGTCGCACTTAATTTGCGCCCATTCTCAATTAATTTGCACCCGGCACCACGGATAGTCGCAATTAATTCGCGCCCGAGCCGGCCGATGTTTGCGATCCCGAATTTATGATTGCAGGTCCGGCGTCGGATGATTGCAGGTCGCTACAGCTACGGCTATGACTTTACCAATGCCAAGATAACCGTACCCAGTGTTTGCGCAGCGGGCATGACCAGGGCCGCCTTTAAACGAGTGAACTGGTATCGCAATCTGGTTGTAAGGCGCCACCCCATTGAAATAAAGATCCGCATCATCGCGGCTGTTGAAGAAGAAATACTTGACGTTGTCGGCAATAAGCCGATTTTTAACTACCGCAGGCAAGCTGTGATTTACGGCATAAGCCCCAGAGACTGCTCCAAACAGTATATTTGCGCGTGATGTGGTGGGCGTAGTAACCGTCGTGTTGCTTCCGTTTACAACGGTTCTACTACAGAGTTGGGCATGACCAGCTTGATCCCGAGGATAGTTGTTCGTATTTGGCAGATAGGATGTGCATGTGATAGTTGTAGTTACTGCTTGGGCTGGCGTTGCGAGCATAAAGCTACCGGCTATGCCAGCGATTGCTAGAGCAGCGATGCCCAGCATTTTTGATATTGTTCGTTTCATTTTGTGTTTCCTTGGTTGGTTGAATTGCCCTATCCATCCCGAAATATTGCAAGCGACACCACTGCTCAATGCTGAATTGCATTGATGAAAAGTCACAGGTTGGTTCACTGGTAATGGTTTTGGGTTCGACTGGCTGGATTGGGAGATGAGATAGGGAGCCATCAACCTCAGGCTTCCTAGGCTCTGGTCGCCAGTTATGTGACTAAATGAAACGGTCAAAATGGCTTTGATAATGCATTTGAGTAGCCAGCCTCAACAAACACTTTATTTTCCGCAAGATTCAAAGAGGGTAGTAAGGCTCGCGCCAGTTACTATTCCGCCATATTTCGCAATAGAGTTAAGGAGCTTTCTTGCGGCGAAAGGTTTGACTTTTTTGAGAGTGTCTTAGAGCGGATCTGATAATAAAGAGTATGTTTCATTCGCCCTGGTCGAGGCTGAAAAGGCTTACAGCGCTTCAGTCTTCAGACCTCGATTTTTTACTCTCTCCGCAGAAAAAAACAAAAAGCAATTTTGGGGTATGCGAAAACCGGCTGATCTCGGGCATTTTGCCATTTATCGGACAGGCGCTCACCGAGCTTATTTCAAAAAGTGACCGCCTCTGGAACGGTTACGATCTGCATGTTTCCAAGATGGCATTTGGGTAAACGTTCTATTTGTTGCTTCAAGAAGCCGACCTGTCGTAATTTCTGTATAAGTGACCAGTTCTGCCGCTTCTGAGCCGGACATCATAGAGGATGCCATAGCAACTGTTATTAATCCGCCATTAGAGAAGGTGGTCGGAAAAGCGGAGAGAGCTAAGT
>JAIEOQ010000013.1 GCA_019750335.1 Candidatus Obscuribacterales bacterium | reverse complement strand
CCGACGGTCGCTCCCCAGCCCATGGTTGGTTTTGACATGCCCATGCACTATATCATTGATGCTTTACCGGGACTGGCAAAGGCACAATTTCAAGTACCGCTACCTGAGGGTAAGGGAACTTTCGGTGACTTAATGCCTGATATCGTTGTGGAATTCAGCAAGTCACATAAGCTAGCTCAAGCCATGGCTCAAGCCGCAATTAAGGGCTCAGATAAAGTAAACTTTGACCTAAAAGGCTACAGTATTTTTGATAAAACCTTAGCGGCTGGACTCGCCACGCCCATGCTTATGGATAATGGCGTAAAACCTGTTGAAGCTGTTGTCGGCGTCAATAAAATTATGAATAACATAACCCAGGCTGATTTACCCAAGCATCCGACTACGGCAGCTGAGCAATCTAAAAATTTAGATGACGTGCGCAAATACGTCGCTAAGCAAAACGCCAAGAAAGCCGCCGGTAAATAGTTTCCAGGTTCATTAGGGAAAACACGAAAAGCTTGGTAAACCTACGAATCGACTGTCTAGAGTCGCGCAATTAAGCTTATATACAAGTGTGTGTAACTAGGAGACCAGACCATGTCTATAAGCGATAAAACCGGTGCCGCAAATTCAAATACGGAGACCAGTAACAACGCTTTGGAAAATAGCTCCAACAACCAAGGAGAGAAGTCTTCGATTGGTCCGGCTCTGTCTATGGAAGGTTGGTCGAAAAGCGAATCATCTAAGGATGCCGCTTCTGCTTACTTTGGCTCTAATGCGGATAAGTTAGCTCAACTTCCTTCCGGTAGCGATTATGTGAAAGACTATCGAAATAGATATTTGGCGTCCATAAGCGAAAATGTAGGCACACCGCTTATCAGTGAAACGCCGCCATCTTTTAGTAAAGTGCCCGACTTCATGTCCGGTTTTAAAACAAATAAGCCGACAGGATTTGTTGATGTGGTCAGGCAAGCTGTTGATACTATGCGTGGTATTAAGCCGCTGAATGTCGAAACTGCTTTTTCAAGAGGTATGGAGAAAGCACTTGAAGACTCTATTGGCTCAGATCAAGGACAAGAAGTTGTTGAGCAAATTGGTAAACAAGCAAAAAAAATGCTTGAGGACTTAAATTCGCAAAAACTATATTTGGACGGCGATCATGACGAAAAGGGGATGCCGCGCAACTATAGCGACATGCTTGACGCTCTGCAAGAGAGCGCTAATAATCCTGAAAAGAAAGAGCTGCCACCGCCATTTGAGCCCAGGTTACCGGTGCCTTTAAATCCTGAGCAAAATCCCGTAGCCGATATGAAGATCGACAAGGCTGTGGAAGCAGGTGAAGTGCAGACCGGTAGTCTCTATGCCGATGCTTCTAAAGATTATGATCCGGCTGTGGTCAAAAAGATTGCTGATTCGTTTTTCCGTTCGCAGAATTCGTGGACTGAAAATAGCATGACCTTGGCTGATGACTTGGACAAATTGCGTGGTGAATTAAAAGCTGCTTCTATGGACGGGCGGCTAAGACCGAAAGACTATGACAAGATTGTGACGCAACTTCTTGTTATC